>NZ_WJPK01000009.1 GCF_009649685.1 Flavobacteriaceae bacterium EG-1 | reverse complement strand
AATCAAGGTGAAATTACATTATCTGCAACTGGTGGTTCTGGAGTGTATGAATATAGCATGATTAATCCTGCTTCTGGTACATGGACATCTAATAATGTATTTGCCAATTTAGGACCTGGTACTTACGAGTTCTTGGCTAGGGATGCAGACCCATTAAATCTTTGTGAATCTCCAATCTCGGTAATTCGTACCATAAATGTCGTAGATCCTTTAGAAGTTACTGTAGATGCAACCAATACTATTATCAATTGTTTTGGAGAAATGGATGCTGTTCTTATTGCTGAAGCTACTGGTGGATTAGGTGATTATACTTTTGAATTACAGGATGGTTCAGGTACTGTTTTAATTCCTGCTCAAGCTTCTGGTATTTTTGAAAACCTTGGTGCCGGAACCTATAGAATAAGAGCCTTAAGCGGTATTGATTGTGTGGATATCTCAGATAACATCAACATTATTGAACCGCCTTTACTAAGAGCTACGTTATCTGACCAAAGAGATGTGCAATGTTTTGGTGAAGCTGATGGTAATGCAACTATTACTGTTACCGGTGGTGTTGGCCCATATAGCTATACCATTTCTTCAGAACCTCAAAAAACTTTAGACACCAACTTCTTTGAAAATCTAGATGTAGGTAGCTATACCGTAATTGTACAAGATGCTAATGGTTGTGATGTTGAAGTGCCTGTGGTTATTGATGGTCCAACGGAAGCTCTTGATGTAGCCATTACTAGAGTTGAAGATGAATTATGTTCTAGTGACGATAATGGAATCATAGAATTACAAATTACTGGTGGTACAGCTCCATATGAATATAGCCTACAAAATACTAGTGGTTCATTCAGCCCGGTTGACAATCCTAATTCATTGATAATTGACAACTTAGATGGCGGACCATATATAGTATATATTAGAGATTCTAATAGTTGTACTGAAAACATCTTACAAGAAATACAAGTAGGAGCAGATTTAACGGCCACTTTTGAAACAATCTATGAATGTAGAGATGGTCAACCCGTAAATAGTACAACCGTATCTGTTCAAGATGATACTATTGCAAGCGATGTTATGTATGCTTTAAATTCTGAAGACATTAATGCAGCTCAAGATAGTCCTGTGTTTGAAAATATCACTCCAGGAACTCACTATATCAGTATCCTACATTCTGGTGGATGTATTGAACGACTTGACAATATCGTAATTGACGCACCAAACCCATTAGTATTAACAAGTGAACAAGGTGGCATCAACGAAATTAAGGTTGAAGCAACAGGAGGAGATGGTAGTTATACCTACTATTTTAATGACAATCCTAATAGTGAAGGATCTTACTTTATTAATCATACTGATACCTATAATGTACGTGTAGTAGACGGTAAAGGTTGCGAGACTTCAATAGATGTATATTTAGAGTTTATTGATATAGAAATCCCTAACTTCTTTACTCCTAATGGTGATGGTAATCGTGATACATGGGTAATCGGAAATTCAGAAGGATTCCCAAATATGTTGGTAACTATTTTCGATAGATACGGTAGACAGATAAAACAATACATTGGTATTGGTGAATGGGATGGA
>NZ_WJPK01000008.1 GCF_009649685.1 Flavobacteriaceae bacterium EG-1 | reverse complement strand
CAGAAGTTAAACCGCTAAATACATTATTAGGATTAAAAGATTGAATTGGTGTTCCAGGATTTGCTGGGTCTACTAATTCAAACTCATATCCAGCCCATCCACCAACTGGGGTTGCAGTGATTTGAGCATCACTACCAGGTACACAACTTAATTCTTGTGTAGTTTGATAAGTGAAGTCAAGTGCCTCAGCAGGAGATTGTATCGTAATGTAATTCGATTCTGCCTCACATTTTGGGGCATCTGTTGCATCAACAACTACAAAATATGTGTTTGCGCCTAACGTGTTTATACTAACGGCACCCATTGAGGTATTACTTGAACCACTTAAAATTGAAGTGCTCGGTGCGTTAGTATCATATACATCATAGTCATATGCACCAGTGTAACCGGATACGGTAAACTCTAAACCACCATTGGTTGAAGTAAAACAGGTAATATCATTCAATTTTGTTGCAGTTACTTCTATAGTTTCAAAAGGAGCTATTGTATAACTTACCCTAGCTGTACAACCTGTAGCAGTGTCAGTAAGTTCATATACATATGTTCCAGGATTACCTGCAGGTATAGTTATGGTACCATGACCTGTTCCATTAATTAAATTACCAGAAGGAAGTTCTCTGGTTTCATAATTTGGAATTCCACTACCGTCAGCTCCAACCACATTAAAAATGGCATCATCATCACAATCCATAGGTTGTGTTTCAACAATTGTAGCTGTTACTTTTGTAGCTGCTGGAATTGTAACTGTTGTTTGATCTGTGCACCCATTTGCATCTATTACATCAATTGTAATGGTTTGAGCTACATTAGTATAAGCAATATCAAATGTATTTGAAGTGCTAAAACTACTGCCATCAAAACTATAATTATGGGGGGCAGTACCTGTTGGGGTGCCAGTTCCATTATCAACAGTGGCAGTTATGGTTGCCATTCCTAATCCATTATCAGCAGTACATGTAAATGGTGATACTGTAGGAGTATCTAATGCTAATACCGAAGGCTCTGTTAAAGTTTGCGTTGGTAATACTTGTATACAGTTTTTTGATGAACGTACACTAACATCAGTATATACTCCAGGTGCTAATCCGTCGAATACATTTGAGGCTTGATAAGTAATACCATCTAAACTATAATCATAAGTAACATCTAAGTTTTCTGAAGATGGAGCTTGAGACACCACAATTTTTCCGTCATTGGCTCCATTACAAGTAATATGTTCAATAGAATCTATAATAAAGTCCGGTTGTACAGGAGCATCTATTGTTACACCCGTAATGGTTTGTACTGGACAACCTGATTGATTATCTGTAATTCTAAAATCGTACGGAGTTGAATGTGTAAGTCCTGTGAACACTCCGGTATTATTTGTTTCGCTATTATCTAATCGTTCAAAAGTATAATCTAAAGAACCACCATATACTGTTATTGTTACTTCTCCGCTGTTAGGTGGGCTACAAGGTTCTAATTCTGTTACCTTAGCAGATGTCACCATTTGTGGGTAAATAAAGATGTTTTCAGTCACAGAACATCCTTTTTCATCTTTTACCTCTAAAGTATGATTTCCAGGACCTAATCTTCTTGTTGATGAAGTAGTTACTTCACCATCCCATATATAAGACGGTGCTCCATTAATTGGGTTAGTGCCCTGATTTGAAAGTGTAACTTCAATATCATATAATTCGTTTGTAGATGTACATCTGTTGGTAACATCTACGGTGTCTATTACAGGTTCGTCGTCATAAGTTATTGTTATCGGTGTGTCCAAAGCTGCAATACAACCACCGCCATCTCGTACAAATACTTGGTAAACATTACGATCACCATCATATGCAGTTGGATTTACAGTCGCAAAAGTATTGGCTCCCCAAGAAGCTGTTGGAATTAAGGTAGGGTCCGGATAATCACTAGCTACAACATATGCGTATTCATACTCATGCCAGCTTGCCTGATCTAATTTATTTCGAACATTAAAATACGATTGATCATCCCAACCACCTTTCGCTGTAACTGCTATTTGTGCTCCGTAGTTACAACTTGCAGAAACATATTGATCAAGTTCTAAAGTAAGTCGAGATTTAGGTCTATAAATTAAGAATCTATTACCTGATTTACAGCTAGATTCAGTTTCAATTTCTACTACGTACCATGCTACACGCAAATTAGGTACTTCAAACTCTATAGTACTTGCGCCAGATGTCGGTACTGTATGAGTACCATTTTGACGATAACTAGGAATAGATCCTGATGTTTGACCGTAATCACTAGAATGTCTAATAGACCATTTAATTGTAGTATTTCCATCAGGTCCAGAAAAATCACTATCACCATTAGCATCGGTTACACCTGTATCATCTGCTCCGGTAACCGAAAATCTTACTCTACCATCACTACCTGAATAACAAGATAAACTTTGTGGAGTAGAAACTACGTCAATAGCATTGTTTGGTGCTTCGGGAGCATGAACAACACCTAAACTACGCCAACGTTGACAACCTGTGTTTTCATCGTAAAGAACTATAGAATAGCTTACACCAAATAACAAACCACTCACTCTTAAATCTCTTTCAAATACCCCGACATCCGTATCTTCACCATATGCTTCATTTTCCCCAGTTGTTCCCGATACAGGAGAATTAGGTACTTCAAAACTACGCCAAGCTGGAGGATTGTCTTCATCATAAGGCCAAATACGGTACATAAATGGTCCAATAAGATTTGTTGGGTCTCCTACTTCTACTTCAAAAGTTGCACCATTCGCACATGATTGATCTAAATCTGATTCAGGTCGTTGTACCCAAGGCAATGGAGGTTGTTCTATATCGAATACATCAGATTCAAAAATACACCCCTTTTCGTCTATAATTCTTACATAAAAAGTTTGAGGCCAGTACATACGAATATTATAACCACTTGGATATGAACTCATATCTACATTTTCGTAGTTTCTATAGGTCCATTCTCTGGCAGTTCCGGCTGCATGCTCGGCTGCACTACTTACTCTTATAAGTTGAATATTAAGGAGACCTGTTGCATTTTGTACATTACTGACATTAGTATTACCCCATTGTGTACCTCCATTTAGTGGATCACAAGTGATGTCGGTTTTAACAATATCGGCAGTGATAGCGGCTTCAGCACCTACAATCGCAACTTGATTAAGAATCTCGCAACCAAGAGCATCTCTAACCGAATAGTTATATGTTGTTGCATCTAAGCCATTATACAATGTTTGTGCTGTAAAAGGACTTCCATCAAAACTATATGTAAATGGAGGAGTACCACCATGTGCAATTAATTCAACAGAACCAGTACCTTCTTTACCACATGCCGTATTTGAAATATTTGTTGAAACTGTCATTGCGGGCGACGCAGTAACTTCAATAGGATCAGTAATAAACATACAGCCCTTTGCATCGGTAACTTCAAAGGTGAATGTGCCTGCTACAGAAGTTGTGAATGGCATTGTTGTAGCACTGTAGCCAGAACCAGAATCTACTCGATATGTATATGGGGGATAACCCTCTTCAGGGATAACAGTAATATTAGCATCAGGGTCAGAACCACAACCTAATGGTTTGGTAATACTGCCCAGAGCAAATAGTTGCCCAGAAATATTGGTGTCCGCAACAATCGTTTCACAACCATTATTTCCAATTACTTTTACTTCGTAGGTGTCAGGTGTTAAATTTGATAAAGTAAATGTGCCTAATACCACCGGTTGTGGTGTTCCATTATTAACTACATAAAAGTAGGGAGCATAACCATTATCAGTTACATCAATTTTTAATTCTCCTTGTGTTGCAGTACTATAACAGTAATTTGAATTCGCTTGATCTACCACTGATATCGGGCCACCTTGATCTTCTAAATCAAAAGTTGTAGTATCGACTAAACAACCATTAACATCTCTTACATTAACAATGTAAGTACCTATTTGGGTAAGACCTGTAATTGTTTTGCTAGATTGAAAGGGTGTAAAAGTATTATCTGGTTGTTCTAAAGTATACGTATAATTTCCCCAACCCCCTGAAGCTTCAATGGTAACAGATCCTGGTGTTCCACAATTTAAGTGTGAAACATTTATTGAGTCAACAGTTAAAGCTGAGGGAGGAGCTTCAACAGTAACTGTAATTGGTTTGGGGCAGACACTAGAGGCGTCCGAGATATAAATTGTAAAAGTGTCAGCTGGAAGTCCAGTTATAGAATAATTAGTTGTAGTAATATTATTGGCGTCATGCGATCCAGTAGAATTTCCAGCGCTGTCCTCAACAGTAATACTATATTCAGTATCAAAATTATTTACAGTTAAATCTACAACACCATCTGCTGTACCAGTAGCAAAACAACTTACATTGTTCTTTACCGTGGCGGTTACTTGAGTCGCATTTGGTTCAGGTACAACATAGTTTCGAACGATTTTACAACCATCATCTCCTGTAATCTCGAAAGTATAAGTATTTGGAGATAGACCATTAAATGTATCTCCAGGAGCGGTTAATGCGGTTGGTGCAGTTATTCTATATGTAAAAGGTGCTGTGCCTCCTTGTACAATTATTTGAACATCGGTAGCACCTGTAGAACAATCTACATTACTGGTTAAAAAGGTTAAATCTGATAAATTAGAACCAGAAGTTACCGTTTGATCAACAGTTGCAGTACATCCGTTAGCATCTCTTACTGTTATAGTATAATCCCCTGCTCCTAATCCTGTAAAATCACTAGAAGCTTGAAAATTAACACCATTTGAACTATACTCAAATGGCGCTGTTCCACCAGAAGTTACACTAGTAGAAATTGTTGCTGATCCATTTGTGCAATCTATTTGCTGAGTTACAGAGGCCGAAACATTAAATGCAGGACTTGTGTTAATTGTTATGGCACCGTGTGTTAAATCACATGAACTTCCTGCTTTTTGTTTTCTAATGACTATGTTGTAAGTACCACTTGCAAGATTGCTAAATACATTTGAAGTTTGAAAAGAACTTCCTCCATTATTACTGAAAGTAGTTGAATATCCTTGAGAATCAGTAACATTTATTGAGATATTTCCATCGTCGTTTCCATTACATGTTATATCATTGGAATTAACACTATAAACAATTTCAGACTCCACTATTACATCAACAGGTGCTGAATCAACTTCACAACCGTTTGCATCTCTAACGGTAAATGTATAATTACCCGCCGTTGAAATGGGAATATTGGTTTGATTTCCGGATGCAAAAGAGGTAAAAGTAGCATTGCCATTAATACTGTACTCATAAGGAGCGGTACCACCTGTATGGGTTAAGGAAATAATACCATCCGTACAATCTATATTTTTTGTAACAACTGCACTTGGTTGTACTGCATTAAAGGGAGACAAAGTCTGAGTTCCTGTCCAAGTACAAGTAGAATTACTAGAAATTCTTATCTCAATATCATATGTGCCAGAATCTAAATTGTTAAAGGTATACGAACTACTGGAAACTGGCCCTGATGAATTAACCAAACTACCACCCTGACTTATTTCATAAATATATGTTGATGAAGCATCATTAATATCAACTTGTATTCCTCCTTTAGAACTATTACAAGTAATTGGAATTAATGTTGTGTTGGCATCAATACTGTTATTGTTTACATCTATATCGTTAAGTTCGAATAAGCAACCGCTAGTATTGTTCTTTCTTCTAAGTTGTATGTCATAGGAGTTAACACTAGTGATTGAGAAAACATTTGAATCTTGCCAAGTTGCTCCATTATTGATACTGTATTCGTAGGATGACGGAGCATTGTTTATTGTAATACTTCCAGGACCACTACAATCGATATCTGTTACTACTGCATTAGGATTTAGTCCGTTAGCATAAACATTGAAATAGTATCTCTCGATACTATTATCATTGTATTGAACATAAATTCGATATTCTCCACTGTCTGTTACAGTATATTGAGTATTAGTACTTATTTGATCCCAAGTACATGTTGGGGAAGTATTGGGGCAGTTTGGTTGTGATGCTGTACAACTACTTTCTTGTAATTTCGACCAAATAATTTGATTGAAGTTGGAGATATTGGTAGTAAGTAAGCGTTCATCACTTGCACCGCATAAATAAATTTCATGAACTTCACTTCCGTCATCACCACATATTACAACGTTGTCTGATAGCCCAGATAAGGGGTGGGGTGGAAGGACAATTTCGTCCTCAATTATCGTATTTTCTTCTACAATAGATGAAGTTTTAGGCAGTACATAAGCAAACAGTGATGATACTGCTAATGCAAGAACCAAGAATATTTTTAGTCTATTACTGCCGGCAAAAAATTTTGACGTAGTCATAAGTAGGTCGTTATTTTAGTTGGTATAAAGCGGTGGTCGTTTGGCGTTTACACACACTTTAGGTTTTGCAATAACGGTATTTGACCAGATTTATTATAAAATATGGTTTAGAGTGTTAATATTCGTTTTATCTATATATAGTCATATGCCCGACAAATTCTCTATTGTCATTTGGTCCGTTTAATTTAATTATATACCAATAATCACCTGTTGGTAGATCTTCTTTTTTGTAAGATCCATCCCATTCACCAATACCAATGTATTGTTTTATCTGTCTACCGTATCTATCGAAAATAGTTACCAACATATTTGGGAATCCTTCTGAATTTCCGATTACCCATGTATCACGATTACCATC
>NZ_WJPK01000007.1 GCF_009649685.1 Flavobacteriaceae bacterium EG-1 | reverse complement strand
AGTAGTATCACATACTCCTCCAGTTACTGATGTTGCATCTAAACTCACGGTTGTTGGGTCGATACTACCATCTGGGTCATTGTCATTGTCTACCACATCAATCGTTACTGGTGAATTCGTCGGGTTGTTTGTACTGCTATCATTCGTAGCTACTGGTAATTGTACAGCATAATCGATTGTAATAGTAGCCTCATTGGACTCATTGCCATCATTATCTTCTACTGTATATTCTATAACTTCTGGGTCTGAAGTAAAGCCTGTTTCTGGTGTGAATGTTACTTCTCCACTTGTTAGATTTACTGTCCATACACCTTCATTTGGCACTGTTACTTGTGTACAATCGCCATTGGAATCAGTAGTATCACATACTCCTCCAGTTACTGATGTTGCATCTAAACTCACGGTTGTTGGGTCGATACTGCCATCTGGGTCATTGTCATTGTCTACCACATCAATCGTTACTGGTGAATTAGTAGGATTGTTTGTACTGCTATCATTCGTAGCTACTGGTAATTGTACAGCATAATCGATTGTAATGGTTGCCTCATTGGACTCATTGCCATCATTATCTTCTACTGTATATTCTATAACTTCTGGGTCTGAAGTAAAGCCTGTTTCTGGTGTGAATGTTACTTCTCCACTTGTTAGATTTACTGTCCATACACCTTCATTTGGTACTGTTACTTGTGTACAATCGCCATTGGAATCAGTAGTATCACATACTCCTCCAGTTACTGATGTTGCATCTAAACTCACGGTTGTTGGGTCGATACTGCCATCTGGGTCATTGTCATTGTCTACCACATCAATCGTTACTGGTGAATTAGTAGGATTGTTTGTACTGCTATCATCATCTGCTACCGGCGAAGCATTTATTGGAACAACTATTACTAATGGTTCACACATACAATTGCTTGTAGAAGGAATAAATTCGATTATTACAGAATTGGACGCACATATTGGTGCCGAACTGTTAAAAGTGAGTGTCTCAGAGACTGTTGCGCCTTCTGCAATTGCACTAGATATACTTCCAGTTCCTATAGATGAACCCGTTTTTATTCCGCTACCATCATCACAGTAAACATCATATACATAACCAGCAGCTGCATCATCACCACCAACATTATTAAAATCTAGATTTACAGTAAAATCAAAACTGCCATCAGATTTTTCAAAGTAGGTACCCCCATCATTATTACTTACTTCCAAAATTGGTTTTTCCAATGGTAAAATTTCATAAGAAAAACCTGTAGAAACTTGAAAATCACCACAATTTTGAGCCGCACAACTTATACCGTTAACGAGTACATAATTTATAATTTGCACCTCAGCAGAATCATCACAAATTGCATCACCCAAAGTAACAATATCAAAATCAAAATCGATTGTATCGTCATCAACTACGCCACTTGGGTATTTAACAATCATTTCCTGATAATTACCAACATTACTTATGCTTTCGAAAGTAGCGACATTGGTTCCATTTGCAACAAATGTATTTGGCACATATTCAACACCAGGTATTAAGGTTATTTTAGCGTAATCCGAATTTGAAGAAGTTCCGTTTTTAATAGTAGTAACCACATTAATTGTTTCCTGCACCCCACATCCATCGATAGGCACACCATAACCTGGCAGGGTTATCGTACTCAATGCACTATAAGGTGCCACCGCCTGATCTACCTCAATTGCAGAAGATACCGCTCTAAGACCATTGCCAAGTGCCAAGTCTCCACATGGACTTTCTCCATATACTTTAAAGGTTAAAACGGAATTAGAAATAAAATCACATTCCAATTGTAACTCCATATTTACATGTGCAGTTCTTTCATCGGTACTATTATTTGCAGGATCACCCGAAATTCCTTGAATTTCTGTTATTGCTGAATGTTCTTTTAAATCTACTCTAGCAATACCATTTGTTACTATTGCGCTTACTGTTTGAATATCTCCAGAATCTTTTGGATACTCTATTTGAACAGAATTTATAGTCATACCATCCTGTCCACCTGGAATTGCAAATTCAACATAAGGGTTAATTAAATCTGCTAATTGAGCACTTACAACGTCTAATTCAATATTAAATGGAGTACAAAGAGTTTGCGCCGAAGAAGGCTCATTCGTTATAGCCATTTGTACCTGAGCCTCTTTGGGCTCAAGTATAATAGATGTAGATCTTTGATAACACATTGCTCCTATACTTTGAAAATCAGATGCATCCACGTTTAGGTCTGGATATCCTGGATACCCTAAACAATCCCATCCATGTTCAAAGACTACAGTTTCATCTGTACAAGCTGAAGAAGTTACTTTTAATCTTATTAATCCCGTTTCATCTTTAGCCAAAGCACCTGCTTCTATCCAAGCTTTACCATTTGCCACATGATAATTAATAGCGGTTTCAGTACTACCGGTAATACTGTACGCACCAACTACACTTACACCAGTAGGTAATGTCGCTTGCAACCAATTATAATTTACATCTTCAGCACTCGTATTACTTATATTAACATCTAAGTCTATTACATAAGCATCGCCATTAACCGTTGGAGAAGGTGACTGTATTAAAAAAGTAGGTGGTGTATATTTGAAGGTATTGGTATTGGTGAAACTTGTTGATTCCGGACTCGCATATGCAAATTCATCAAAATTTATAGTATAATCATATGTTGTTGTCTCAGGCGAAAGACAAGTACCCGTAAACTCTACATAAAATCTTGGATAATGTAAAGCTCTTTGATCCCGATTAACAAAACCTGGACCGGGCGTTATTACAATTTGACCATTATTTTCTGTAGCTATAAAATCTCCTGAATCTGTGGAATATGCACCTTCAAAACTAACTGAAGTTACTTTTCCAGTAAACCTCGCTCCCTCTGGAATATCTACTATTGTTGAAGTCCAATTAGAAAGAGGTCTATATTCATTAGGAAACATGTCACTTGGAGACATATTATGGGTAAAATATAGCACTCCAGTCTCTGACTCGCAGCCATTGGCCGAACGCGATTGATTACTACCATAAATTCTTGGACGAGAGTAAAAAGCACGATCACCCCAAGTATCACAACTTATTCTAACCGTATTTGCTGGATGGTCTGCAAAGGCATAAAAATCACCTCTAAAGCCAGATAATTCTAAATACTGAATATCTACAAAATCTTTTGCAAAAACAAAATTCAGCTCAACTTCAACTTCATCGCTTTCTAAACCTTCACCATAATTATACGTATTGTTTATTATGTCTCTATATGAAGATAAATCAAAAGTTAAAGTATAATCTTTTGGACCGTTTGTGGTTAATATAGGCGCTACTGTTATTGCAGTTGTTTCGGTTGTACTAGATAAATCTTTAATGGTTATTGTTCCATCAACAAAAGATATTATATCAGCACCTTTTGTCTCATTATCAGCAGTGTGATAATCAACGTCTAAGTACAAATTATCAAGGCTAATATTGTTTATAGTTGCCGTAGTTACCAATTTCATGGTATCACCAGCTAAATATTTTTTGGTTTCATGAACGTTCTTGTCTAAAGTAACCTGTGTATTTTGAGTATTATCAGTCCAACCTGCAGTTACCCTATTAGCATCGAAACTTGTAATACCTGGTCCTGCACATCCTCCAGGACAATGAGCATATATTTGAACTGAGCCGCAATGAATATCTTGATCCCAACAAATTCCACTACCACTTGTACATTTATAATTAGTTTTATAAGGAATTGTTTGTAAACCATTTAGTCCCGGACCACATGTTACTGTTAATGGAAAATTAACCCATTCCTTAAAATGACCACTTGTCATATTCGTTGTGGTATATGTAACTTCGTTTCCTGTTTGCGTAAACTCAGATGATGCCGAAGGCTGTAAGGTCATTCCATTGGGAACAGTAATTGAAACCGTCCACTCCGATCCCGTGTCATTTGAGCCCATATTTGCGCCATCGCAAAGTGGATAGCCAGTTCCTCCAACATATAATGATGGGGCTATACTTACAGTAAAATCTTGGCCATCTATAACATCAGTCGGAGCCTCAACTTCTGTGACACTTTGGTAATCTCTGATAATATTGAAATAGTTAAAATCTACCCTTTTTGGCAGTCTATCACTCTTACATTGATCTTTAAAGTTGACATCTAAATATGTATGTTCCCACACCATATAATCATATCTACCTGTACCACAATTATCTCTTGGGTCTATTTCAAAATCAAAAGATAATTCTGTAAATTCTCCTGGAGGCAAATCATCGTAATAACCATCATTATCTAAATCATCAAGTCCATAATTTAACCCATCCGGGTCTGATGTAAAGAAATCGGCTGGTATGTAAACCGATTCACCTGAACCTCGTGTAGGGTATGTATCACTCGCTAGCGAAGATGGCTGAAAAGAAGGATTTGAACCAAACCTAAAATTTGAAACACTTCTAGTATCACGAAAATCAAATGCCCAAAGTGGGTTACTTGTAGGATCCGTTATTTCAGAAGTATTATGTCCTAAACCTAAATTAATGGCGACATCTATTGCCATAGAACCTACAGCAGTTTTTGTGTTTTCTATTTTAATTGTATATGAAACGGCATTACATAACTCTACCCTTGTGGCGCCTCCTTTTGTTAATTTAATTTCTGGAACATTTGCTCCAAAATTTAAAGAACCTGTTTGTTGTTGAGCTGCCTGACAAGTTTCACCAGCTGAACAACCCCAAAAAGCATTGTGTAAAATATCAGTATCAATACAATCGTCTACCCTAAAAGATTCTGTTAAAACAATTGATTCTCCATTATCAAAACAACCATCAGCATTTCCAACTGATAGAAATGGAGCGGCCGTCATATCAAAATTATAGGTAAAAACCCCTCCCGAAGATGATATTGGTTCTAAATCATAGGACCCATAAGATAACTGATATTCATCGTCCACATCTGAACCCACAGTAACATAGTACGTATAATTATCCGTACAGCCATTTCCTCCTTGTGCTAAAGTTATATTTCTTGTATATGTTTCTCCAACGTTTGCATTTGTAGTTGGAATTGAAGAAATATTTAATGAGGCTGCCCGTAATGTATATGAATCTATGGTAACATCATCATCAGTTTCACTCTGATTTCCTCCTAGATCAACAAAAGTGATTGTATGAGCATCTTTAAAAATACCCCCAGAATTCAAAAATTCAACAGCTTCACAATTTGCACTGCGTTCAAATGAAAAATAAACTTCATCTCCTACAGCCCAATTTCCATCATTCGGTCTTCGAATATTAAAAATTGGCTGATTCGCAGTTCCAGCTTCGGTCAATACGAAATCACCTGAACCATTTTGGGTAGTAATTGTGGCAGTATTCGCAACATATGCTATTCCAGGAGGAAGATCAAAAGTTATACTAAACTCATGACACTTATCATTTTTACCAAGTATATAAACGTTCTCTAAAGAGTTGTTTGCCCCTCCGCAAGTACCTAGTTCCTCTGGATCAATAGTTACATAAAATCGATTGGTATCAATTTGAGCCATTCCGGCAGTAACAAAAAGAAACAAAGAAAACAATGTCAAAATTGTTGTTCTATTCATTATTTGTAATTTGAATTTGAGAGTAGCGTGTGTGTTAACAATACCACGGTATTGTTTAATATTCTCAAAAACAAACTTGGACCATTTTAGGGGGGTAAAAGGTTTCATAGTTTTTTATGTGGATGTTGTAACCATAATTTTCAATGAATGCCAACAAAATGACATCATTATGGTTCTTTAGCTAGGTACAAAGAATGATTTAATATGTAGTTTATCGAAAAAATTGTTGTGACTCTCTATTTTTTTTGATGTGAAAAGTCTCTTTTTTGTTATAAAAAAAATAAAATCAATGATTTTAACAAGATTTTGCCTACATATAATATAATCTTTTTCTGTTTTTTATTACGCTTAGTAACTATTTTGAATTTTCATAGTTCCATTCAATTTTTCAATGAAATTTTGAAAAATGAATATGTTAAAAACCATAAATACGAAGAATAAATACTTAGTTCAATATAATTATTAAACTTATATAGTTTTGGAAAGATTTATATTTCAATCCTTAATTAACCGCTCCTATTAACGTAAAATACCAATCAGCATTATCATGATTTACCTTGGAGAAATGCCATATTTCAAATCCTGAATTTTCAAATAACCTCTTATAATTATGAGAAAATGAACGCTCAGGACCATAAATTTGTGAATCTGAATCAATATCAAAATTCACTTTTATACCAATCGGTTCAATAGCAATAAAGATAGTTTTTCCCAAGGTATTTAATTGTTTCAAAAACATCATTAAATTTTCTTGCGTAAAATATTCTAAAACACCCCCTGAGGTAACAAAAATTGTATAATCTTCACCATTTTTTTTTACCCAATCAACCGCATCTGCAGCAACAAACTCAAGTTTTGTATTCGATAGGAATTTTTCTCTATTTATTTCTATTTGTTTAACGCTTAAATCAATACCTACGAATCGATTAATTTGAAGAAATTTTTTGCTTAAATAATTTAGAACATTACCATTACCTGTGCCAATTTCTACCAAAGTATTAAACTCACTGGTACCTTTAGACAATTCTATTTCAAGTTCGTCAAAAATGAAAGACCATTTAGGCAGAAAAACATTCTCGAACATATCGTCTGTTTCTACAAACAATTCATCACCTTTATTTACCCAATAGTTACGATGTAATTCAGATAAATTATCAAAATCCTTGTCTTTTTCTGCTTTCTTTAAAATTGCATCTCGCATCAGATATTCAATCTTAGACAAATTTTCATTTAAAACTATTGTCATGCCTGTTTCAGCCAGTCTTGCTGCTTTTCGTGGCATTATTCTAACCAATAAACGACCAAAAATATATCGTAATTTTTCTTTCATCTTATAAATTTGTGCCTTTTCGAAATTTTCTTCACAAACACTGTAGGTTTAATCTTCTAAAAACAAACTGATTATCGAGAACTTTGACAATATAAAGATTATAATTACTGTTACATCATATACTTTATACATTAGTTCTCGTTTCCAATAATAATATTTAAAAAAACCAAGAATTATAATACTTAGTCATTAAATATGACAATTAAAATAATTTAAAAGTTCATTGGTCTAAGTAAATAGCATTCAGTCTATTTTATATAATCAAGTACATCCCCCAACGTTAAAAATTATTGATTACTTAAAATAATCACTAATAAAAAGTTCGATTAGCAACTAAATAAAATTGTTCATGCCTGCATCTAACCATATGAATAACCAGCAATCTTCTAATAAAAATAAAATAATCGGTACTGTTTTAAACTATCCGAACACTACGCTTCATCAACTCTTAGAAGAAAAGTCAGCTCAATATCCAAATGCAATTGCGTTACAATTTAGAGACAAGCAACTTAGTTATGGTGATTTACAAAAGAGAATTAACCAAACAGCAAATTATTTAATTTCGGAAGGACTTAAACCTGGTCAAATTGTTTCTATTTCATTAGAAAGATCACCAGAATTCATAATTTCATTATTCGCTGTATTACAATGTGGAGCTGCCTATTTACCAATAGATACAGGCTACCCTCCAAAACGAATGGAACTAATTATTACTGATTCTAAATCTGATTTCTTTATTTGCACGGCATTACACAAAAATCTAAAACACAATGCAAAAAATATTATTGTTGATGATTTAGTTGCTAATTCTAATTCATTCTCTTCCAGCCCATTGCACTTAAATATCAGCCCTAAAAGTGTTGCTTATTTAATCTACACGTCGGGTTCAACTGGAAACCCTAAAGGAGTACAAGTTGCGCATAAGAATGTAGTTAATCTTGTTTATTCTATGGGCAAAGAACCCGGTATAAATAAGAATGATAAAATATTTGCAGTTACTACAATTTCATTTGACGCAATGGTTATGGAAACATTCTTACCATTGTTACATGGGGCTTCTATAACAATAATTGACGAAGAGACACGTCGTGACGGAGAAATTTTGCTAGAAATGGCTTTACAGGAAGGCATTACCGTTATGTGGGGCACACCTAGTATATGGCAAATACTAATAGATTCTGGGTGGAAAAAACCTCTAAAACTAAAAGCATTAATCGGTGGTGAACCAGTACCCAAAAGTTTAGCGAATGAACTACTTGGCCGCTGTAGTGAAGTGTGGAATATATATGGTCCAACAGAGACTACCGTTTGTTCTATACTAACAAAAATTAACGAAACTGACAATCCAATTTCCATTGGAAAACCAGTAGCCAATACACAGATTCATTTATTAGACGAAAATAGAAATTACGTAAATGAAGGTGAAGTTGGCGAAATAGTAATAGGTGGAGATGGAGTTTCTTTAGGATATTTAAATCGTCCTAAACTAACTAGTGAATTTTTTATCACTAATCCATTTAATCTTAGTTCAAATAATAAATTATACTTATCAGGTGATTTGGGGAAATTACTTCCAAATGGACAAATACAATGTCTAGGGCGTAAAGACAAGCAAGTAAAAGTAAGAGGTCATCGCATAGAATTAGGTGAAATAGAATCCGTTTTAAGTCAACTTGACGCTATTAAAAAATCAGCTGTTATTGTAAGTGACGCTATCGGTAAAGAACCAAAACTAGTTGCATATTTACAATCAAAAAACACTATAAAGGATACACTTGAGGTTCGTGCAAAACTAGATGAAATCTTACCCGATTACGCAATACCTTCTATTTTTATGTGGGTTGATGAATTTCCAGTGACTATAAATGGTAAAATAGATTTAAAAAAACTTCCGAAACCAGTATATGTACGACCCGAATCAGCCCCATTATATAAAAAACCTCGAACCACATTAGAAATAAATATTGCAAAAATTTGGAGTGAACTTCTTCAAATTCCCACTATAGGAACAGATGATAACTTTTTTGAAATGGGTGGCACGTCACTCCTAACACAAAAAGTTGCCACTCAATTTCGAAAACAATTAAATCTGAAAGTACCGGTTACAAAAATATATCAACATCCTACCATTGCTAGCTTATCCAACGCTATACAATCAGTATCTGAAGTATTAGATAAACCGAAACTTCATAATGATATAAAAACTCACCCAAATAATAAAGATGTTGCAATTATTGGTATGGCAGCTCGTTTCCCTGGCGCTTTAACGATTGACCAATTCTGGGAAGTGTTGCGAAATGGTGAAGAAACGATTTCATTTTTTAGTCCTGAAGAATTAGATAATGCCATTCCCGAATATTTAAGAAATGACCCTTTATATGTTGGTGCCCGTGGTGTTGTGCCTTCCGCAAAAAAGTTTGATGCTCGTTTTTTTGGCATTAATCCAAAATTAGCAGAAGCGATGGATCCTCAACAACGCTTGTTTCTAGAAATTGCATGGGAAGCATTAGAAGAAAGCGGTCATCTTCCTAAACACTATAAAGGAAGTATAGGTGTTTATGCTGGAACTGGAACAAACACTTATTATAAAAATAACATATTACCTAACAAAGAGTTAATAAATCAGATTGGACATTTGCTGGTTAATACAGTAAATGAAAAAGATTATATCGCATCAAGAACCGCCTATCATTTAAATTTAAAAGGCCCAGCAGTAAGTGTTCATTCTGCATGTTCAACGTCATTACTCGCCATTGCAGAAGCAGTAGAGGCAATAAGAAACGGACAATGCAACATAGCATTAGCTGGAGGTTCTAGTTTAACTGCACCTATTAATAGTGGTCACCTTTATCAAGAAGGTTCTATGTTGAGTTCAGACGGACATTGTCGTTCTTTTGACGCCAATGCCAAAGGAACTGTTTTTAGTGATGGTGCTGGTGTAATTCTACTTAAAAGTTTGAATGCTGCTAAAAAAGATGGCGACCATATTTATGGAGTAATTAAGGGTGTTGGTATTAATAATGATGGTGGTGGTAAAGGAAGTTTTACAGCACCAAGTATAGAAGGACAAGCAGATGCCATTTCAAGAGCCCTAAATGATGCCAATGTTTCTGCATCATCAATAAGCTATGTTGAAACACATGGTACGGCTACACCATTAGGTGATCCTATTGAAATGGAAGGACTCAATTTAGCCTTTGGCACACAAGAAAAAAATGGATATTGCGCTATTGGTTCTGTTAAAAGCAACATGGGACATTGTACTGCTGGTGCAGGTGTAGCCGGTGTGATAAAGACAATATTATCAATGAATCATCGACAAATACCGGCTTCATTAGGATACTCAAAACCCAACCCTAATATTGACTTTAAAAACAGTCCATTTTATGTAAATAATGAACTTTTCGAATGGAAATCTGAATCTGAATTAAGAAGAGCTGGAATAAGTTCTTTTGGCGTAGGAGGAACAAACGTGCACCTTGTTGTTGAAGAGTTTGTGATGGAGCCCAAAGAATCTGATTCTGGTAGGCCATTACAGATTTTACCATGGTCTGCTAAAACTGAAAACAGTTTAATTGATTACAAACAAAAATTAGGAGCTTATATTAAGTCGAATTCAGTTAATCAACTTGCCGATGTATCTTATACGCTAAATATGACAAGGGATGATTTTATTCATAGAAGTTTCATATTAGCTAAATCGAACAAAGAGGCAACTGAACTACTATTAAATAACGAAAAAACAAGTACTACTTCGAATATTCTTAAAGAAATACCTAATGAAATAGTTTTTCTATTCCCGGGTCAGGGAGCTCAATATTTACAAATGGGGAGA
Organism: Flavobacteriaceae bacterium EG-1; assembly: GCF_009649685.1. Lineage (GTDB taxonomy): Bacteria > Bacteroidota > Bacteroidia > Flavobacteriales > Flavobacteriaceae > Aurantibacter_A. The sequence continues at coordinate 25,875 of NZ_WJPK01000007.1, read as the reverse complement.
GCTCTTTATGAGAATGAAATTGTATTTAGAAATGCAGTTGATACTTGTGCAGAAATACTGCTCAAAAACATTGAAATAGATATTCGAGAAATTATTTTTCCAGAAGAAAATACCACAGATGCTGAGAACAAACTAAAAGATACAAAGTTTACCCAACCAGCTCTGTTTGTAATTGAATATGCACTTGCACAATTATGGCTAAGTTGGAACATAAAGCCTACCGTAATTTGTGGTCATAGTATAGGAGAATTTGTTGCCGCACATTTGGCCGGTATATTCAACTTAGAAGATGCGCTACATTTAATAGCTACACGTGGTCGCTTAGTTAGCGAGCTTCCAGGAGGTAGTATGCTAACAGTTCGACTTACAAAAAATGAATTAATCAAAATACTCCCTGAGGGTTTATCAATAGCAGCAATAAATTCGGACAGATTATGTGTGGTTTCTGGGATAGATACGGATATTAATAATTTTATTTTAGTTCTTAAAGAACAAAAAACACCCTATCAATTACTTGCAACTAGTCATGCATTCCATTCTACAATGATGGATCCGGTGCTTGATACTTTTAATGATGAAGTTGATAAAATTCAACTAAACAAACCCAAAATACCAATTGTTTCAACAGTTACTGGCAAATGGCTTTCAGACAAGGAGGCAACAAGTCCAACATATTGGAGTGATCATTTGCGATCAACCGTTTGTTTTTCTCAGGCTATAGATACAATATTAGATTTAGAAGATGTATTATTACTTGAAGTGGGGCCAGGAAAAGCCCTTACCACACTTACATGTCAAAAGAAAGCTGCGAAATTGAAACCCGTAATTTCTAGTTTGGCTATACCTAAAAAGCATCAGGATTCATATTCCGAACTACTAAATGCGTTAGGCCAATTATGGCTAAATGGAATTGAACCAAACTGGACCGCTTTTTACAAAGGACAATCAAGAAAAAAATTACGATTACCATCTTATTCGTTTGATCGAAAGCACTGCTGGGTAGACCCAATTATTACTAAACAACCGACTCAAAATATAAAAACAGATAAACCTACTGTGGTTCAAACCAATGGAATTGAACAAACCATTAATAACATTGCACCAATGAGAAAACCGATTATTCTAAATAAAATTTCAGAATTAATTGCAAACGCTTCTGGAATTGAACTTGAAGACTCTGACATCAATTATAGCTTTCTAGAATTAGGATTAGATTCATTAATTCTTACACAAATTGCACTTACATGTAAAAATGAATTCAAAATTCCTATTACTTTTCGCCAATTAAATGAAGAATTTGGCACTCCAAACCTTTTAGCCGAGCATTTGGATAAGAATTTACCTGTTGATGTTTTAGCACCAACACCAATAGAAACTCCAGCACCATTAACTGAAGCTTCACCTGAACTCAATACCCCTATTGCAAACCACAATACTACGAATAACAGTAATACAGCTTTAGGTTTAATTGCTCAACAATTACAACTCTTAGGCAAACAAGTTGAACTTTTACAAGGTGGTACAAACACGGCTTCAACAACCAACTCATCGTCAAACACAAACATAAACAAAACACCTGAAAAGCTTTCAAAACAAATACCCTCAACAGCTATTCTTTCAGATGAGGAAAAAATAGAACACAAAAAGCCTTTTGGTGCAGCACCTCGAATCGAAAAAAAATCGACAGATTTGAATGATTCTCAAATGAGCTTTCTTGAAGACTTAGTTAAAAAATATAATAGTAAAACTATAAATAGCAAAAATTCATCACAAAATAATAGGGCCTTTATGGCTGACCCAAGAGTAGTTTCAGGCTTTAAACCGCTAACTAAAGAATTGATATATCCTTTGGTTATAGAAAAATCTTCAGGTAACCGGTTATGGGATTTAGATGGCAATGAATATATAGATGCACTCAATGGATTTGGCTCTTGTATCTTTGGACATCAACCAAAATTTGTAACCGAAGCACTAAAAAATCAAATAGATTTAGGTTACGAAGTTGGCCCACAACACCCGTTAGCAGGAGAAGTATGTAAATTACTTTGCGAATTTACTAATCATGATAGAGCCGCACTTTGCAATACTGGATCAGAAGCTGTTTTAGGTGCAATGCGTATTGCTCGTACCGTAACAGGTCGTTCGCTTATAGTTGCTTTTTCAAGATCATATCATGGCATTAATGATGAAGGTATTGTCCGTGGATCTAAAAAACTAAGAACTTTCCCAGCAGCGGCCGGCATTCTTCCAGAGGCAGTTCAAAATATGTTGATTTTAGAATACGGAACTGCGGAAAGCCTTCAAATAATAAAGGAAAGAGCACATGAATTAGCCGCCGTTTTAGTAGAACCAGTACAATCTAGAAGACCCGAATTTCAACCCATCGAATTTATTCAAGAAATTAGGAAAATAACTACCGAATCTAAATCGGCGCTTATTTTTGATGAAGTAATAACTGGTTTTAGGGTACATCCAGGTGGATTTCAAGCACTTTTTAACATTAAAGCTGATTTAGCTACTTATGGTAAGGTAATTGGGGGTGGACTATCTATAGGTGCAATTTTGGGCAAACAAGAATACATGGATGCCTTAGATGGCGGTAATTGGCAGTATGGTGATGATTCCTATCCTGAAGTAGGTGTAACCTATTTTGCAGGAACATTTGTTCGTCACCCTCTTGCTCTTGCAGCTTCAAAGGCATCTTTACTACACATGAAGGAACAAGGACCTAAACTTCAAGAAAATCTTACTATACTAACAACTAATTTGGCAGCAGAACTAAATTTAGAATTCCATCACCGAAATCTGCCTTTAGAAATAACACATTTTAGTTCGTTATGGCGACTAAATTTTAAAGAAGAAATTCCTTATTCAGAATTATTATTTGTTCTATTAAGAGAAAAAGGAATACATATTTGGGATGGTTTTCCATGTTTTATAACTACTGCTTACACAACGGATGACATTAACATCTTAATTAAGGCCATTTTAGATAGCCTTGAGGAAATGATGACCGCAGGTTTTTTTCAAAAAACTACAACAAATTGCTCTTCTAAATTAAATTCTAAACCACTTTCAGCCGTACTAAACAAACCACCCGTATTAGGAGCTAGGTTGGGTATTGACAAATCAGGAAATCCTGCTTGGTTTATTTCTGATAAAAAGAAAAAAGGATCATATGTCAAAATAAAATTATGACACAAAAAAACCAAACTGAACCAGTATTTAATAGCACAGATAAAACAACAGATTTTAATCCATTTTCTGGTCCAAAAATTGAACGTGTTGTCTGCACTACTCCTTCTCAAGAAGAAATTTGGACGGGTTGTAAAATAAGTGGAACCAATGCTAACAAAGCTTATAATGAGTCTATTTCACTTATACTGCAAGGCGATTTAAATATCAATGCAATAGAACGAGCAGTTCAAACTTTAGTTCAACGTCATGAATCATTACGTTCTGTTTTTAGTACTGACGGTCGTTTTATGACCATTTTTAAACAAATAGAAATTGAAATTCAATTTTTAGATTTAAGTAATCTAGAAGATGACTTAAAAGATTTGGCTACATCTGAATATTTAAAAGCTGATGCTAACTATTTGTTTGATCTTAATAAAGGACCTTTATTAAAACTTGGATTAATAAAAACAAAAAACAAAGAGCATTTGTTTATTCTTACAGCACACCACATTATTTGTGATGGTTGGTCTTTAGGCATTATGCTTCAAGAATTAAGTGCTTTGTATTCTTCATATGCTACTAATGAAACTCCTAGCTTACCTCAACCAGTTAGTTTTTGTAGCTATGCCGATGAACAACAAACATACATCAATAGTAATGATTACAATAAAGTTGTAGAATTTTGGGTAAACCAATACAAAAACAAAGTACCAGTAGTAGATTTACCTACTGATTTCCCTCGTCCTGCCCAACGAGAATTTAAAAGTGAGCGGCTGGATTTTTCAATGGATTCCGATGTGCTAAATTCCTTAAAAAAAACAGGAGTAAAAGTAGGAAGTAGTTTAGTTTCTACTCTTTTGGCCAGTTTTGAAGTATTTTTGCATCAACTTACAAATCAAGAAGATATCGTTGTAGGACTACCTGCAGCTGGACAATCAGCTGTTGGAAAAATGCATTTAGTAGGGCATTGTGTTAACATTTTACCTTTGCGTAGTAAACTTAATTCTAAAACTACATTTAACTCTTATTTAATACAACGCAAAAAAGAACTCTTTGATGCTTATGATTACCAACAATTTAGCGTGGGTCATTTGCTCCAAAAAATAGCTATTGCTAGAGATGCTTCAAGAGTGCCTTTAGTACCTGTTGTTTTCAATATTGATTTAGGCATGACCGACGGTGTACACTTTGATGGTCTTAATTTTGATTTAATTAGTAATCCTAGAGAATATGAGACTTTTGAAATATTCTTAAATGCAAGTGGTGATGCAGATGGACTAGTTTTTGAATGGTCATACAATACTGCATTGTTTAAACCCGAAACCATAAAAGAGATGATGTTCTCTTTTCAAAACCTCATTAAGGAATTAGTTGCCAACCCAGATAAATCAATAACCAAGGTAACATTCAAAGACCACACAAACCATTATGAAGCACTTAATAATACAAGTGCTGAGACTTCAACATTGGCATTATCAGATTTAATTAAGAAACAAGTACTAAAAACACCTAGTAAAACAGCTTTAATATATCGTAAAAGTGAAATTTCATATGAAAATTTACAGAGCCAAGTTAATCAACTATCACATTATTTAAATGATTTTGGTGTAAAACCAGGAGATTTAGTAGGGGTCTCTTTACCACGTTGCGCAGAATTACCCATTGTTTTATTAGCTATTCTACAATGTAGTGCTGGTTTCGTGCCTCTAGACCCTAAATACCCAGAAACTAGGCTAGAATACATGTTAAAAGATTCTGAGGCCAAACTTTTAATTACCTCTAAAGAAATTTCTAATGCACTTGCCACATCTGTGGAAAATATATTTATTGAAGATGCGCTAAAATCTGCTAAAAAATACCCTTCAACTACGATAAGCATACCTGTAAATCCAAATACATTAGCGTATCAAATATACACTTCAGGCTCAACAGGTAAACCCAAAGGAGTACGCGCGAATCATAAAAGTTTAGTAAACTTTTTATGTAGTATGGTTAATGAGCCAGGTTTGAATGAGAATGATCGTATGCTATCTATAACCTCCATGTCTTTTGACCCAGTCTTTTTAGAGCTCTTCTTACCACTAATTACAGGTGCCACAATTATTCTTGCAGATGATGAACTAGCCAGAGATGGTCGTTTATTACTGGACTTCTTAAAATCAGAAAACATAACAACTTTTCAAGCAACACCAACCACTTGGCAAATGCTAATAGATGTTGGTTGGAACCAAGCTTTACCAATTAAAGCCTTATGTGGTGGTGAAGCATTAACAAATCAACTTGCAAATCAATTGCTAGATCGTTGTAATGAGCTTTGGAATATTTATGGTCCTACTGAAACTACAGTTTGGTCAATTATTAAAAAAATTAATAGAAACGATGATTTAATTACAATTGGTAAGCCAATTGCTAATATGGAAGTTTACCTTTTAGATGACAAAAACAAACTCGTAGCTCCAGGTAAAATTGGTGAAATTTGTATAGCTGGTGCTGGTATGACATTAGGTTATCATAATAGACCTGAGCTTAATGAAAAGCTTTTTATCGCAAATCCATTTAGTGAAAAATTTAAAAAACTATATAAATCTGGTGACCTAGGAAAATTATTACCTAACGGAGAAATACAATGTTTAGGGCGTGTAGATCATCAAATTAAAATAAGAGGCTATCGTATTGAACCTGGTGAGATTGAAAATGCTCTAACCGATTTAGATGGAATTAAAAGTGCCGTAGTAGTCGCAAAATTAAATAGACTTGTTACATATATAGTTCCAACATATGATTTAGACAATGAAGACTATCAAATACATATTTGGAGAAAAGCTCTTCATTTAAACTTACCACCTCATTATATTCCACAAGAATTTAATGTATTAGAAGAATTGCCAAAAACTCCTAGCGGTAAAATCGATAGGAAGTCTTTAATGGAAACAAAAAATTCTAATGACGAACATTCTAAATCTGGTGCACCAAACACTAAAAATGAAAAATTAATTTCAAAAATATGGGAAGAATCTCTTGAAATTGAAAATATTAATATAAACAGCAACTTTTTTGAACTGGGTGGCCATTCAATTATTGCAGTAAGAGTAATGACCCTAATAGAAGAATACACAGGAAAAAGATTGCCATTAGCTACACTTTTTGAGCATTCCACAATTAAAGAATTGGCAAAACTATTAGATTCTGGAATAGAAATAAAAACCAACAACGTTATTATTCCAATTAAACCTGAAGGAAACAAAACTCCCCTTTTCATAGTACATGGAGCAGGTCTGAATGTGTTAATTTTTAACGAAATTGCTAGCCAACTTGACGATGACCAACCTGTGTATGGTATTCAAGGGCAACAAATACTTCCAAGCAAAGGAAATCTACCAACTATTGAAGAAATCGCCTCTAAATACGTATCAGAAATTATAGCAGCATACCCAGAAGGACCGTATGCTTTAGCTGGCTACTCTTTAGGAGGTTATATTGCTTATGAAATGGCTAAACAATTAAAAAAAATGGGGAAACATGTTAACATGATTGCCATTCTTGACACCTATTTAGAGCCTCATTTCAATTACAATACCTTTATTGGTAAAAAAATAGCAAATACGGGGTATCATCTAGAGCGATTAACCATTTTATTAAAAGAAATGACTAGGAGTTGGAGTGATTTAAAATTTCATACAACTAGAAAATTTAATGAATTATTCCGTGGTGTAAATAAATTTAATGGTGAAGACAAATTAGAAAGTAATGGACACACTAAAATAGATAAACGTGTATTTAAAATAATGAACCAATACCATATTGAACCAACGGATACACACATTGATTTATTACGAGCTGAAGAAAAAATATACTATTTACATGACCCTATCCATTTAGGATGGAATGAAGTTGCTTTAGATGGTGTAACAGTACATAATGTTGAAGGACATCACTTAAATATGCTTATAGCTCCTTATGCAAAAACCAACGCACAAACATTACAAAGCATATTAGACATCAGAAATTTAAAATAAAAATGTCATAAAATAAATACAGCTATTTTTCATTATTAGTACAGCTAAATGTAAGTGCACGTATAAATAATAAGACGCTAATTAACAAATACGTTAAATTGTATCTTTTTTACTATTAAAAACAGGTTTGAATTTAGTCGGTTTTATAAGGATTTAATCGAGCTTTAATTTAAAGCAAAAATAATAATTATTGAAGCTATTTTTAAAAATAAAAAACCTTTAAAACCCTATAAACATTATGATAAAACAACTTGTGAAAAAAAAGAACATTCATTTTCGAATGAGTTCATTCACATATTTAAATGATTCAATTGTGTGACTTAAGGCGAATATATATCTTAGCCATGTAACTATTTAAACCATTCCCCGAAACCCTAGAATTCCTACACTTTTGTGGTAACAAACCATCAAAAAAAACAAATTTTCAATCAGTAATTTAATTGCTTTAAAGGAGTAAACATAAATACTATTTTAAATTGATTTCTAAATTATTAAGAACGAAAAAGTTCAAATTGATAGTTATCGAAATATAAATGAAAAAGTTTAAGAATTCAGATTTTATAATACCTATTTCCGTAATGCTACAGCTATGTATCATTAATGGTATTTTCGCCTATCTTATAACTGACACCTACCTTAATGTTTACCACATTTTATATTACAACATAGCGTGGATACTCATACTTAATGGTGTCAAATACTATCCATTTGCTCGTAAGGATCGTTTTTTTACGAAAATTCGTAAAGCCATACAATTGTATGTAGTGTATGGGTTAGCTTACTTTACATTATTTAGTTTCATGGACGAATTACATGACACTGTGGAATATTATTTATTGGTTTATATATTATTATGCCTTGCTTTATTCACATATAGAGCCTTTTTCTTTTGGCTTAGAAGCAAATATAGATCAGGTGGCGGTAATTCAGTAAAACTTGTGGTACTTGGGGGTGATGATAACCTAGAGAAGATTCAAAAGGTATTTGATGTTCCTGATTTAGGATATCGTTATAACGGTTTTTTTAGCGATAACCATTCCGAAAAATTGGGATATTTAGGAAAAGTTGAAGATAGTTTTCTGTATATTTTAGAAAATGACATAGATGAAATTTATTGCGAAGCATCAAAATTTAATTCACAAGAACTAAAAAACCTTATTGGGTTTGCTGATAATAATCTTATAAAGTTTAAGGTCTTGTTAGATAATAAGGAAATGTTTTCAAGAGCCATGTCTATTGAGCTTTTTGAAAGCATTCCCGTATTAAATTTAAGAAATGTTCCATTAGACACCGAATATGCTAGAATTACAAAAAGAACCTTTGACATTCTCTTCTCATCCCTTGTGATTATCACAATATTATCTTGGTTAAGCCCCTTATTGTTTATTCTCATAAAATTAGAATCAAAAGGAGACCTATATTTTAAACAAAAAAGGCATGGCTTTAAAAGACAAGTTTTTTGGTGTTACAAATTTAGATCCATGGTAACCAATAAAAGCTCGGATACTAAAATGGCAACAAAAAATGACGCACGAGTAACAAAAATTGGAAATTTTTTGAGAAAAACAAGTATTGATGAATTACCACAGTTTATAAATGTATTTAAAGGAGATATGAGCGTTGTAGGTCCACGCCCGCATATGGAACTACATACCGATCATTTCGAAAGTTCGGTAGACAAGTACCTCGTTAGACATTTTGTTAAACCAGGCATTACCGGACTCGCTCAAACTAAAGGTTATAGAGGTGAAATAGAAAATAAACGAGATATTCAAAACCGAGTGCGATTAGACATTTTTTATGTTGAAAAATGGACTTTATGGTTAGATTTGTCGATTATTTTGAACACTATTGCGAACATTTTTAAAAAGGAAGAAAAAGCATATTGACAGTAAATTCATAGCGACATTGAAAGACAAACCATAAAATGACACGTTTGACGATCTTATTTTGGACCAAAATAAGGATTAACTTACTTTACCTTTTGCTAAACCTAGTTTACCTTATTTAATATCTGATTATTAAAAAAATAAAATGAAAAACATTAACCTCAATAAGCAGTTTACTATTGTGCAAAATACTGCAAATACTATACGTTTTATAGTTGTAATTGCTACCGCGTTAACCATAGTATCTTGTGGCAACACAAAGAACGCTACTTATTTTTATGAAACACCAGATACACAATTCGTAACAAGTACTGAAGATTTAGAACCAATAATACAAGAAAATGACCTCTTAAGCATCACTGTTAGCAGCATTAATCCAGAAGCAGCAGAAATGTTTAACGATTCAAACATATCTCAAGCGCAAACGGCGAATGCTGTAGGAAACGTAGCTAATATTTCTGGATATCTAGTTGACCAAGATGGTTTTATTAGGTTTCCTGTTTTAGGGAAAATTAAGGCTGCTGGTAAATCGAAAAAAGCATTAAGAGAAGAAATAACTTCCATATTAGATGATCGTAAATTATTATTAGACCCAATAGTTGATATTCGTTATTTAAATTACAAAGTTTCAGTTTTAGGTGAAGTTAAGAATCCTACGGTATTAACCGTACCAAGTGAAAAAATATCAATTTTTGAAGCTTTAGGCCTAGCTGGTGATATTACAATATTTGGTGTTAAAGAAAATGTTGTTATTTTAAGGGAAGAAGGTGGTGTTAAAAAACTTGCAAGAGTAGACCTAACTACAGATGACATCTTTAGTTCACCATATTATTATTTAAAGTCGAATGATGTTGTATATGTAGCTGCTAATAAAACAAGAATTTCTAGTTCAAGTCAAGCAAATCTTTGGGTTCCAGTTATTCTTAGTGCAATTTCACTAGGTATTGTAGCAATAGTAAACTTCAAATAAAACTTAAATGGCATCAACTCACAAAAATAAAGGACAAGAAGAAGAAAATTTCTTGAGTGAATTATTCTCAAAATTTCTTCCGTTTTGGCCACTTTATGTTTTTTTAGCCCTTATTGGGCTTTTTAGTGCATGGACATATTTAAAATTTACAACACCTATATATGAAGCTTCGGCTACTTTACTTATTAAAGATGAAAACAAAGGAGTAGACGATGCAAAAATGTTAGAATCAATTGACCCTTTTGATTCTAAAAAAATAGTTGAAAACGAAATTGAAGTATTACAGTCAAGAACCTTATTAGACAAGGTAGTTAATGAATTACACTTATATGCTCCAGTAATGGAAGAGAAATCTTTTGGTGAGTCTTCTGCATATTCTACTTCGCCAATTTCAATCGAATTAAAAAACCCTAATAATATTCCACTATACACTGCTGGTGAGCCAATAAAATATTATTTTGTTCATCAACCAGAAAAGAAATCAGTTTCAGTTAACGGAAAGATATACCGTACTGATGAGTGGATTACTACTTCAAATTTTGGTGAAATTAAGTTTAATACTACCAACAATATTAATCCTGGAAAACAAGGAAAACTGTATTATACTTTATATAACCCAAGGTATATTACGGACTATTTATTGGGTAACCTTTCTGCAGGGGCTACCACCAAGCTTTCAACTGTAGTAAAAGTTACTTTTACCGATCCAGACCCAAAGCAGGCTGAAGATATTTTGAATGCGCTAATTTATGCGTACAACCAAAAAGCTGTTAACGACCGAAATAGATTAGCTAACAATACTTTAGCTTTCATTGAGGACAGAATGAACAAGGTTAAAGAAGAACTGGGAAGTCTAGAACAGGAAATTCAAGAATTTAGATCAAATAAAGGAGCAATTGACCTTAGTGAACAAGGCAAACTTTACCTCCAAGACATGGGGTCTTATGACAGACAAATGGCTTCAGCCAGACAGCAAATTGCAGTGCTCGATCAAGTTGAAAATTATATAAAATCGAACAACACGCAAGGTGGAATTGTGCCTTCTAGCTTAGGTGTAAATGATCCTGCATTAACGCAACTACTTAACAAATTATACGATTCTGAAATAAAATACGAGAAACTTAGAAAAACTACAGCTGAGAACAACCCTATTTTAACTTCGGTTTCTAATGAAATAAGAAAAATTAGACCTAGTATATTAGAAAATATACAAAATCAGAAAAGCAATTTAGAAGCTAGTTTAAGTAATCTAGGTCAAAGTGCAGGCACATCAAGAAGTGCATTAAAAGCTATTCCTGAAAAAGAAAAGCAACTTCTCGAAATAACCAGAAGGAAGGCTATTAAAAGTAATCTATTCTCCTATTTACAACAAAAAAGAGAAGAAACGGCCCTCACATATGCACCAAGTGATCAAGAAAGCCAAATTGTTGATTTAGCTCAAGCTTCGTTCGATCCAGTTAGTCCAAATGGAAAATTAATTTATTTAATTGCACTTGCCTTTTCTGTTTCATTGGGACTATTATATGTTATTGTTAAAGAATTTTTAAATAGAAAAATTCTTTTCCGTTCTGAAATTGAAAAATACACATCAATTCCAATTATTTCTGAAATTCCTTTCATTGAAACCAAAGACATGGCTAAAATTGAAATGCCTGATAACTCAAAAGGAATTGAAGAAAAAAAACAAATAAAAAAATCTAAGCGAAAAAAGACTAGACCTCTTAACAGCACATCGGTTTTGGTAGGGCAAGAACCTTATTTACAAGATTATTTTAGACAACTTGGTGCTTCTTTAGGTTTATATAGTAGAAATTTCACCAAAAAAAGCATTTTAGCAACTTCTAGTATTTCTGGGGAGGGTAAGAGTTTTATTTGTACCAATCTAGCTAATAGTATCGCAAAATCTGGTAAGCGAGTTGTTCTAGTTGATGTTGATTTTATTAGACCTAATACCTCTAAGCAATTCAACTTATTAAAGAGTAAAGGTATTCTAGACTACCTTAGGGGAAATAGTGGCCTAAACGAAATTGTTAATCCAACAACTATAAATAAAAATTTAAGTGTGGTTGGGGTAGGTATACGTGATGGTGATGACCACACTAACCTTTTACTAAATGGTAAGCTCGATTTACTTTTCGAATTTTTAAAGAATAAATTCGATTTTGTAATAATGGATGCACCACCAATTGACCTTGTAGCGGATGTAAATCTCTTAGCCGAATTTTGTGATGAGTCTTTACTAATGGTAAGACATGGACACACTCCTAAGCAAATTGTTAAACACTTTGAACATTCGCACGTCTTAAAAAGATTAAAAGATGTTTCAATAATCTTTAATGGTGTCAAAAAAAGAGGTGCCTTAAATAAAGAAATAGGTTATGGATATGGATATTCATCAAAGCACAGTCATAAATATGAATATATGCCAGATGAATAAATTCGCTCCAAATTAGCCTGAATAAAAGATTCTAAGAATAAAAGTAAGTTCAACAATAACTAACCAAATGAGCTTTAAAGAAAATTTAAAAGCATCGATAAAAAAAAATAGTTGGCTTACCAAATTACTTCGTAATTACAGAGATGGATTTCTTTTTACCAAGTCGTACAAGCGGAGTATTAAAGGCACTAATAATAAGCTGAATATTAATTCTTCAGCTAGGTTTATTAATAGTACTATTACTATTAATGGTATTAATAACACTATTAATATTGGCGCAGAATCATTTTTTAATAATGTTGAAATTTTCATTAGTGGAAATTCAAATAGAATAGAAATTGACAAACTTGTATCCTTTAATAAAGGTGGATCACTTTGGATAGAGGATGAAAATTGCAAAATAACTATTGGCATGAACAGCACTTTTGAAGATGCTCATCTTGCTGCTACAGAGTCTAATTCAATGATTTCTATAGGTTCTAATTGTTTATTTGCCTACGACATTGATGTTCGCACTGGAGACTCTCATGCGATACTAGATATGAACACCAAAAAAAGAATAAATGCCGCACAAAACGTTTCAATTGAAGATTATGTTTGGGTTGGTGCCCACGTATCTATATTAAAAGGCACTCTCATAGCTGCAAATAGTATTGTAGCAACTCGTTCGGTAGTAACTAAAAAATTTGAACAGAACAATATTATTTTGGCTGGCATACCAGCTGTAGCAATAAAAAACAACATTATATGGACAAGGGAACGTACTCCTGATTAAATGAATAAGAACTTGTCAAGTAATCGAAAACACATAACCATTAAATACCCGATTAACCTTGTTTGACCCTTTAAAAAATAAATTCATTTCGCCTCTAGTAAATTTTGTTAGAGAAAAAATGGGAGGTGGACATGAACGTAGCATTAAGGCTAAAAAGAATATTGCAGGCTCATTAGTTATAAAGGTGGTGAGCATAGCTATTAGCTTGATTGTGGTACCGCTTACTCTTAATTATGTAAATCCTTCACGTTACGGGGTATGGCTTACGCTAAGCTCTATAGTAGCTTGGTTCAGCTTCTTTGATATTGGAATAACACACGGTCTTAGAAATAAATTTGCCGAAGCTAAAGCCAATGGCGATGATGAAAGCGCCCAAATTTATGTTAGCACAACATATGGTATTTTAGCAATTGTTTTCACATCGGTTTGGTTAATATTTATTGCTATTAATCCTTTCTTAGATTGGTCATCACTACTAAAACTCGCTCCTGAATATGCAGCGGACGTTTCAAAATTAGCCTTAATAGTTTTTACATATTTCTGTTTGCAATTTGTACTTCAGACAATTACTACTGTAATTACTGCTGACCAAGAACCAGCCCGAGCATCATTAATTAATGTAATAGGACAGATAATTACGTTAATAGTAATTGTAATTCTAGTACAAACTACTGAAGGTTCACTAGTTAATCTGGGCTTAGCACTTTGTGTATCACCATTGATTGCGCTTATAGGTGCAAACTTCTTTTTCTTTAGAGGTAAATACAAAGCTTACCGGCCAAAATTTTCTAAAATAAAATTTAGCCATGCCAAAGGTCTTTTTAATTTAGGCGTAATATTCTTTGTTATTCAGATTGCGGGATTAGTTCAATATGAATCTGCCAACATTATTATCTCGAGAAGTTTCGGACCTAGCGATGTAACCTCATACAACATTGTTTATAAGTACTTTAATATTTTAAGTATGGGTTTCATGATATTCTTAACACCTTTCTGGTCTGCATCAACAGAAGCCTATTTGAAGAAAGAAATTGATTGGATAAAAAACAGTGTTAAAAAATACAACTACCTTAATCTTGCATTTTTAGGAGCCGGAATTATAATGCTTTTTGGATCAGAAACAATTTATAATCTGTGGTTAGGTAAAGACGTTGTAGACATTGATTTTGTTTTATCATTTTGGGGCTTTGCTTTTTTTATGGTTTCGTTATATGGCTCTAAATACGTTAGCTTTTTAAACGGTATTAGTGCTTTACGAATGCAATTTTGGGCTAGTATATTTAGCCCTATTTTATACTTAATTATAGCATATTTACTAATAGATTACTTTAAAATGGGAGTACATGCTATGTTCATTGCAGCAATTTTAGCCAGTTTCAACAGTTTTATACTAGCACCACTACAATATCATATGATTATTAATAAAAAGAAAAAAGGCATCTGGATAAGATAAAAATACCATTATTCAATAATGAATTTGAAAAGTCTTAAATATAAAATAAGGAGTAAAATCTGGCGAAACATCCAAGATTACTTTTATGATGAACGCATAGCAGATTCTGCGATGGTGCAGAATATCAACTTGTCAACGGCACAAAATCAAAAAAAAGCTGTTATTAGCTATGTAACATTTAGCTATTTTTCGGATTGGGAGAATAATAATATCGGGCGTACCCAACCCTATGAAGTTTTGTCTATGGTAAAAGTATTATCAGAAATGGACTATGCAATTGATATCGTCGGCTACCATGATCTAAAATCTTTAGAATATTTAAAAAATAAAAAATACGATTTAATCTTTGGCTTTGGAGAAGCTTTTTATCAATTAACGCTGCTACATCCTAGAGCAATTTCTGTTTTGTATATGACAGAACAACATCCTGACATATCTAAAGCGGAAGAACGGAAACGTCTTGACTATTTTTTCGAAAGAAAAAAGAAGAAAGCAAAAACTGTTCGAACTGGTAATTTTTATTGGGACCACCATATGAATAAAACTTACTCTGCTGTTATTACCATGGGCGAAGTAGAACCCTTTACTACTAGCTATTCAAATCCTTTTCCTTTTTTTCCTACGGGGATTCTAAATGAGAATTTTAAAAAGGAACACAAGAATCATGAAAATTCAAAAAAACACTTTTTATGGTTTGGGTCTTACGGAGCAATACATAAAGGTTTAGACATTTTGTTTGATGTATTTGAACAACGTGATGATATTATATTGCATGTAGCAGGTTTTTACGAAGATGATAGAAAATTATTAGGCTTTCCTAAAACCAAAAATATTATTGACTATGGTTATATTGATATTAAATCTGACCGCTTTCTAAGTTTAATGAAATTGTGTTCTTTTAGTATTTTACCATCTTGTTCAGAAGGTTGTTCTACTGCTATTACCACAACAATGCGGCATGGCCTAATACCCATAGTAATGAAAAATGCTGGTTTCAATAGATTGAATGATACAGCACTATTTTTAACTGATTTTAAAATAGAATATATTGATAATCAACTCTCAAAGTACTCTAATGAAAGCAATGAATATTTGGCCAAATTAAGTGATAAGGTTTATGCTTTTGCACAACTAAATTTTTCAATCCAATCATTTGAAAATAGATTTAGAGCAATTATGAATGAAATTCAAAATGAAATCAGATGATTAATGTTGTTCACATACAAACACACTTACCATCTGCAGGTAATGCAGCTTTTAGACTTCATCGCGAATTAATTGAGCGCGGAGTTAAGTCTAATATGCTTTCTTTATCATCCGATGTTTCTGAATCTAGCACCATTCAACACCTAAGAAAAAGGGCTGAAGTGGTTTCAATTTTAAACCAAAAAATAGAAAGCCGACTCACCCGAAATTCCATTGAAAAATTCGGATTGTTTTCATATCCATTATTAGGTAATAATATCACTAAACATGAATTCGTAGAAAATGCTGACATACTTTATATACACTGGGCTATCGGTGGGTTTTTAAATTTCAACAACTTTCATCAATTAGCAAAACTCAATAAACCCATTATTATTTTCATGCATGATATGTGGAATATAACAGGTGGTTGTCACTATAGTTTTACCTGTGAGAACTTTTTAAAAGATTGTTCAAATTGTCAAGTTTTCTTTGAAAACAAACAAAAAAAACTTGCAATCAAAGAATTCAATAAGAAAAAGAAATTTTATGATGCTTATGACAATCTACACTTTATAGCCCCCAGCAAATGGCTTTATGAGCTAGCTAAAAAATCAATGTTATTAAAAAATAAACCAGTACATTATATTCCAAATATTATTGGTAAAGAACCTTTTAAACCATTAGATAAAAAGGTTACCAGAAAATTATTAAACCTAAATGAAGATGATACAATTATAGCTTTTGGAGCTGCCTCTCCAAACAGCCCTTATAAAGGATGGAAATACTTAAAAGAAGCACTAGACATCTTGTCAATAAAATTAAAGGACAAGCCAATTACAGTAATTATTTTTGGAAGTGAACACAATGCCGAGATAGCAGATGCCATTCCTTTTAAAACAATATTTTTTGGAAGGTTAAATGACAACTATTCTACCGCCTTAATTTATAATTCTGCCAACGTTTTTGTAGCTCCTTCAGTAGCCGAAACTTTTGGTCTTGTGATTCTTGAAGCATTACGATGTGGCACTCCTGTTGCTGCTTTTAATACAGGAGGCATACCCGATATAATTGAACATAAACAAAACGGGTATTTAGCAGAATATAGAAACGCTAACGATTTAGCCGAAGGTATATCTTTTTGCTTGCAAAAGAACTTAGAAGGGTTTGCACCGAAAAAATTTGATTCACAACCTATAATTACAAGTCATTTAAACATTTTTGACCAACTATTAAAAGCCAAATAGATTAATAAATGGAACAAGAAGAAAATAACTTTCTCCAATTACTAGAGTCCAGAAATTTACTTAAGCATAGACAATTGCTTACTATTTTTTGGGCTGGCTTTTTAATTTACACTTTAGGCTTTTCACTTTCAGCTGACCCAGCTCCTAATTACATGATTTGCGATTTATTAAGAATTACAGGAATTGGCTTATTTCTTATTTCTTCATTATTATTAATTGCTTTTAAATTTGAAAGTAAATATCTAGCAACATTATTTCCAATTCTCATTTTTTGGAATTTTTTTGTTATCCTAAGAGGCATGGAGCTTGATTATGAAGGCATTAAAAACATTCTTTTTAATCCCTTAAACGGTATATTTTTGTACTTAACTCCTTTAATAATATTACTACCGAGAAACCCAAGAACCCTTAAACTGGTATTTAAAGTAATTACCGCATTAGGATTGTTATTTCTTGCCTTACTCGTATTAATGCACGCACCCATAATTGATCGTGAAAATGTTATGGGTAGAGATATTTTTGAAGTATTAGTTAAAATATTAGCACTGCCCGCTGGATTTCTAATCATGACTTATAACTACCACTCTAAGTATGTTAAATTTTTGGCAGTTGCCGTTATATTCGTTGCCCTAGCTTTGGCGGGTTTTCGAGTAAGAAGGGGATTGATTTTTATTCTGGGATTAGTTTTAATATTTGGCTTTCTTATTTTTCTCTATATCAATAAAAGACAATCTATACTGGTAGTCTTTGCAATATTTGCTGGTTTATTAATCTCTATACTAGGCATTGGAGCTTTTGGCAATAGTAATATTGAATTTGTAAACAGAATAAAAGAAAGGTTAGAGGAAGATACCCGAAGCGAAGTAGAACTCTACTATTATGCCGATATGGAAGCCGATGACTGGCTCATAGGTAGAGGTATGCGCGGCATGGTAGCTGCCCCTGCAGGCATAGATGCTTCTGGAGATTATTCAGGCTATAGAGATGGTATTGAAACTGATTATTTAAATATTATATTAAAAGGAGGTGTAATAAGTTTAGGCTTATTATTATTAATTGCAATACCGGCAATGATTAATGGTTTATTTTTCTCAAAAAATTCACTCTCAAAAGCAGCCGGTTTCTGGATTTTAATTTGGATGGTATCGCTATACCCTTCTACAGTCACTACTTTTAGTATGAATTATTTATTAGTTTGGATTGCTATAGGAATTTGTTACTCACCTAAGTATACTCAATTAAGTGAAGATACGTTAAAGGACTATTTTAAATACCATATTGAACCAGATATAGAAGAAGACAATACTCATCAGCTAAATTAAAATTAATTAGATGCCCTCACCTAAAATTTTAATATTAAACCAACCTTTCGTTTCTGATACAGGAGGAGGTATAACGCTTTCGAATCTATTTTCAAAATGGGATGCGAAACAAATTGCAGTCGCCAGTTCCGGTTATCTTTTAACTGGTGATATTGCGACAGAAAGATGCTATAAATATTATCAATTAGGTTCCGAAGAAAGAAAATGGATATTTCCACTTAACTTATTTGGTCGTAAATATGAAAGTGGTGAAGTAAGTTTCTCTAAACAATCGAAAGACAAGGTTATTCCGGAAGAATTTGATTCTAAGAATAGATCAAATTTCATAGAAAAATATATCTCACCAATTTTTCATTTTTCTGGGCTTTCACATTTTGTTTCAAAAACACAGTTATCACCTAAATTCTGCAATTGGCTTTTAGAATTTAATCCAGATGTAATTTATGCACAAAGTTCATCGCGAGAAGAAATTTTGTTTTGTATTGCGGTACAAGAGTTTTTAAAAAAACCAATGGTATTTCATAAAATGGACGATTGGCTTACGTTAGCAGGAAGTAAAACCTTTATGATAAAATATTGGAGAAATAAAATTGATAGTGAATTTAAAGACTTATTAAATCATTCTGAACTTGTAATGAGTATTAGTGATTATATGGGTGAAGAATATTTTAAAAGGTATGATAAAGAATTTATCACTTTTCACAACCCAATTGACATAAATTTCTGGAAAACTGGACAAAGAAATACATATGACATAGATCAAAGCCCTACTATTATGTATGCAGGTAGAATTGGATTAGGGATAGACAACTCATTAATGACCATTGCCAGTGCTATAGACATAGTAAATAAAGAACTAAATATGTCGATAAAATTTCTAATTCAAGCACAAGAGGCACCTGATTGGCTTAAAAACTATAAATGCACTAAACATCAACATTTTGTATCGTATAAAGACCTCCCCAAAGTTTTTGGCTCTGCAGATTTCATGATTTTACCATATGATTTTGACCCAGACGGACTTGCTTTTATCAAATATTCTATGCCCACTAAAGCGTCTGAATACATGGCAAGTGGCACTCCCATAATCATTTTTGCCCCAGAGGACACCGCCTTAGTACAATATGCAAAAAAGAACAAATGGGCAGCTGTAGTAACCGAAAATAACACAAAAAAACTAGCCATAGAAATTAAAGAATTAGTGAAAAACAAACCGTTACGAGAGAAAATTGCCCATACAGCTAGAAATCTAGCAGAAACGCGCCACAATACCGATATTGTAGCCAATGAATTTAAAAATTGCATTGAAAGTGTTATTCCAAAATAATAACAACACACAGTTTTTATTCATTTTGCCGATTTAAAAAAAATATATGCATCATATAGTAATAGGTATACCAACTTATAAAAGACCAGATATGTTGGCGAAATTAGTACGCAGCATATACCTATCTAATTTTGATAGTTTAATTATCAGCAAAATTGACATTTTGGTTGTTGACAATGATATTGATAAAACTGCAGAAAAAATTGCGAATGATTTAATAAATAACTGCCCTAAAAACTTCAATTTCATATACCATAGCTATGCTATTAAAGGCTTATCTAATGTTAGAAATGAAATTCTTAAACAAGCTTATAATTTGAACCCAAAATATATAGTTTTTGTAGATGATGACGAATATGTGACAAAAGACTGGTTAAATGAATTAGTAAGTTTAGCAGAAAAAAATGATGCCGACATTGTTCAGGGTCCGAACATACCTGTTTTTGAGAGTAAAATAAAAGATAGCATATCACAACATTTTAATTATTTAGACTTCAATCACAATCAAGAAATATCTGATTTCGAAAGTAATAATGTGCTACTAAAAACTAAGTTCGTAATAAACAACAATTTATCATTTGATGAACGCTTTAACATTACAGGTGGAGAAGATTCGTATTTCGGTATTCAGGCCATGAAAAAAAAAGCGAAAAATTATTGGTCTAAAAAAGCAATCGTTTACGAAACCATACCAAATTCTAGAGCTAATTTATCATGGTTAATTAAAAGAACTTTTAGAAGTGCTTCAACATATACCTACATGTTAAAACTGCAAAACAATTTTCAACAATTAATAAAGAAAGTTGCGGTAAGCTTGTTTTATTTACTAACAGGAATTGTAGCTCTGCCATTTACGCTTATTCCTTTTAAAAATAGATTTTGGGGCATTTTAGCTATTTCAGATAGTTTGGGAGCTTTATCTGGTATGCTAAATTTAAGATACAATGAATATTCATAGTTAAAAATATATTAGAATAACCACCAATGAGAACTGCATTAATCATAAATATTCCGGCACCTTATCGATTGCCAATGTATGAGATACTCAACAAACGTTTTGGGGAAGATTTTATGGTTATTTTCTGTGCGAATACTGAATCAAATAGAAAATGGAACATTAATGAACTACAGTTCAAACACACTTTCTTAAAAGAAAATGTTCGACTAAAAAAAGATGGATTTAACTATGTACACAATAACCCTGAAGTTTTTAAAGTATTAAAAAAATACAAACCAGATAATGTGATTGCAACTGGTTTTAACCCTACCCATTTATACGGATGGTTATACACGCTACTTTATCGCAAAAACTTCATCCCTATGACCGATGGTTGGCTAGGGTCGGAAAAAGATTTATCATGGGTTCATACTTTAGTACGAAAAATAGTATTTAAAACATCTTCTGTATTCGTTGGTGCTAGTAAAAACAGCATGAAACTTTTTGAAGCATACGGTATTCCAAAAGATAAAATTTTTCAAAGTGCATTGTGCATACATAATTCGAAATTTGAAAATGAGAAAAAATTCGAAAACCGAAAGTACCATGTTATGTATTCGGGTCAATTTACCGAACGTAAACTTCCTTTATTCTTTGCTGATGTAGTTATTAAGTTATCCCAAAAAATAGATGGATTTAAAGTTTTAATTCTAGGTAGTGGACCTTTAAAAGAAGAACTCTTTTCAAAATTAGATGCAAATAATATTGATTATGATTTTCCTGGATTTATTTCTCAAGAAGAATTACCTAAATATTATTCAGACGCAAAATTATTTTTGTTCACCACAAGAATGGATCCCTGGGGAGTTGTAGTTAATGAAGCTATGGCAAGTGGCACTCCAGTAATCACCACGCCATTTGCAGGAGTTGTTGATGACCTCTTAATTGATAAACATAATGGTTTTGCAATAGATATTGACACAAATAAATGGGTGCAAAAAACATTTGAAATCTTAAACAATGAGAATTTTTGGAACGAATTAAACGAAAATGCAAGAAACAAAGTTCAAGAATTAAATTTTGATAATGCGGCTCAGGGAATTATTGATGCTATAGCTTATGTAGCGAATAAAAAATAATTATTACTAAATACAAAATCTAGAGATGCAACCAAAAATACTATTCATATTACACTTACCACCTCCTGTACATGGTGCATCGATGGTTAGTAAACGCATGATGAATAGCTCGCTCATAAATTCTAGTTTTAATACAAATTATATAAATCTCGCCACCTCATTTAATTTAGAAGACATAGGCAAGCGAGGTCATAACAAAATAAGTGCATTAATAAAAATTCAAAAAAACATATTTAAAGCACTTATTAAAACCAACTATGACATTTGCTATATGACTTTAACGGCTAAAGGACCTGGTTTTTACAAAGATTTCTTTGTTGTTCTTTTACTTAAGTTATTTCGCAAAAAAATAGTTTATCACTTCCATAACAAAGGGGTTAGAGCAAATAGCAATACTTGGCTTAAGAAGTTTTGTTATCGCTTTGTTTTTAGAAAAACCAAAACAATACTATTGTCTCCTTCATTATATGAAGATATTTCAGATTATGTAAAAAGTGCAGATGTATATTATTGCGCAAATGGTATTCCAGATATTAATTCTACTAGCAATAATAAAGTCGCAGATGAAAGAATAAATTTTCTATTTCTTTCAAACATGATGGAAGCTAAGGGTGTTTTAACGCTTTTAAAAGCATGTAATCTTTTAAAAAACAAAAACTTAAAATTCAAATGTAATTTTGTTGGAAATTGGTCTGATATAGATGAAAGTAAATTCAGCAACAAAGTAGAATCTTATAAATTAACCAATTACGTTGTTGCTCATGGCAAAAAATACGGAGTAGATAAAAATCCATTCTTAGCGCAAGCAGATGTTTTTATACATCCTACTCATGAAGATTGTTTTCCACTTGTATTATTAGAAGCCATGCAAAATAATTTAGCAATAATTGCATCAAAAGAAGGTGCCATTCCAGAAATTGTTACAGAAGGAAAATCAGGGTTTTTAATTCAAAAGAAAAATGCAGAAGAATTAGCTGTTACTATGGAGAAATTCATTAAAAATCCTGAGCTAATTAAGACTATGGGCAATGAAGGCAACAGAATTTATAAAGCATCATTTACGTTTCAAACATTTGAAAAAAGAATTATTTCTATTCTAAACGATATAAATAAAACCAATACGGGTTTATGAAAATTGCAGTGCTAACTAATAACATTAACAATCTAGCCAACTGGCAGTTACGAATACTTAAACATATTCTCGACACGCCAGAACATACATTTTCTGCACTTATTATTCAATCAAAATCTGCAAAAAAGAACATCCCAGAACTAGTACTTCCAAACAATATATTTAGTAAACTACTTCTAAAGACACAATGGTTAATAGAAAGAAAATTTTTCTTCAAAAAACCAGGAACAGTTAATTTATTACAATTAGAATCGGAATTAAAAAACATCGATAAATTTGAATTAACCACTAATAACATTCAAAGTATTGAAAAACTAAACCTAGATTTAATTCTACAATTCGATATAAATTTCAACCCACACCAACTTTTATCACATGCAAAACACGGCATCTACACTTTAAAGCATAATGCCAAACATATAAATTCTAATAGCCCTATTGGTTTTTGGGAAATCGTAAAAAAAGAAGCAACAGTTAATGTTTTATTACAGCACAAAATAAGTCAGCATGCAGAACAAGTTTGTATAGACCAGGCACATTTTAATAAACATTGGTCTTTAGTAAAAACTACAGATTTGATTTTAGAATCTTCTGTTGCACTTTTGATTAAGAATTTAAAACCCAACTCTTTTGAAGAACAACACTTTACTTTAACATCAGACAGTACAGCAAATACACTGGAAGAACCGAGTTTACTTCAAGTAATTAATTATTCAGCAAGATTCTATTTTAAAGTAATTTCCAAAATCTTTGAGCGCATTACTACAAAAACTCTTAAATGGCGCTATCAATGTTTCACCTTGTTTATTGCTAAAGGGTTATTTAATGAAGTAATATTAGCTACTTTAAAGCCTATCGATTTACCTAAAAATGAATTTTGGGCAGATCCCTTTTTGTTTGAATATAAAGACGATACCTACGTCTTTTTCGAGAATTATCCATACACTACTAAAAGAGGCAAAATTTCATGTGGCAAATTAAAAGACAATAAAATTATTGATGTTATTGATGTTTTAGATTTAGACTATCATTTATCATACCCATATATTTTTGAACAAAATGGAGAAATTTTCTTAATGCCTGAGAGTTCAGAAAACAAAAGACTAGACATCTATAAATGTTTAAATTTTCCTAAAAAATGGGAACTACATTCTTCAGCTTTTGAGGGAGAACTTGTGGCTGATGCTTTTTTTCATGATGATGAACACGGTAACAAATGGCTTTTTCTTAATAAAGGAGCGACAACTAACGTTCCATTAGAAAACGAATTACATATATACAAAGTAGAATCTACCGAGTTATTAAAAAAATTGACACCACATCGTCAAAATCCAGTTCTAATAGATTCTCGCATTGCTAGAAATGGAGGTGCAATTTTTAAATATGAAAATGAAAATTTTAGACCATCACAATGCAATGATCATGGTGTTTATGGTCGTGCTTTAAATATCAATAAAATAAAAAAATTAAACCTTGATGAATACGTAGAAGAAACTGTGAGAACAGTTGAACCCGATTTTCATAAAGGACTCATGTCTATACATCATCTTCATCAAGCCGATGATCGATTTGTAATAGATGTTGCTTATACAAGACATTAGATTATTTAACTAATTTAAAATGCATAAAAAACTACATACAGAGTGTTTAGGTTATCAGGTTTTTAATGGAGAATTGGCTGAAGCTTTTTCACAACAAAAAACACTTGTTAGTACTATCAATCAGTATTCTTATTGCATTGCAGAAGAAGACCTTGAATTTAAAAAAGCTTTAGAACAAAGTGAAATTTTACTACCCGATGGCATTGGCATTGTGGTAGCAGCCAAATTGCTTTATGGCAAAAAGATTAAAAAAATAGCTGGTGCGGATCTACACGATTTTTTATTAAAAAAATTAAATAACAACCAAGGTTCTTGCTTTTATTTGGGTTCTTCTGAAAAAACCCTATCCTTAATTCAAAGCCGTATTTCTAAAGATTATCCAAATATTAGAACTGGCTTTTATTCGCCACCTTATAAAAATAAATTTTCTGCAGAAGATAATGCTAAGATGATTGCTGCGGTAAATGATTTTAAGCCTGATGTATTATTTGTTGGTATGACAGCACCTAAACAAGAAAAATGGTCATTTGCACATAAAAATGAGTTAGACACTACTATTATTTGCTCCATTGGTGCTGTATTTGATTTTTATGCTGGTACTTTAAAAAGGCCTAATAAAGTATGGGTTAATTTAGGACTTGAATGGTTAGGGCGATTAATTAAAGAGCCTAAGCGAATGTGGAAACGATATATTTATTACGGTGTGGTTTTTCTTAAATATTTAATTAAGGCATTTTTTAAAAGAAACTTCTAAAACAAAATTCCGAATTACTTTTCTAGTATACTTTTCTTATTAAAATTGTAGAATGCATTCCTTCGCATTGCTACATTTTGCTATTTGTCTATTTCTTTTAAAAATTTATTGTCTTTAGAATTCAACTAATATTATTTCTTATTATCTTAAATGCCCATTGAATAAAATCAATTTGGAGCTAGCTTATTTACTTAACAAACCAACTAAAATGAAAAACAATCTAAAGCGACTTATAGCGCAAAACAAAAAAGAAGAGCAAGAATATGCTGCAAAACGAAAGGCAGAAATAAACAATCCAAAAACTGGAGACAAAAGACGTGATTTTTTAAAAAAAACTGCGCTAGGTGGTATTGCACTATCTAGTTTTATGGGCTATTCTTTTGAAGACACTGTTGCAGAAACTACCTCAAAAGTGAATCGTTCCTCTTCACCTTCTGAGCTAAAAATAACAGACATGCGCTATGCTCTCACTAAAGTTATGGGAGGTACGGCAATTATTCGTATTGACACC
>NZ_WJPK01000006.1 GCF_009649685.1 Flavobacteriaceae bacterium EG-1 | reverse complement strand
TTCCAATGGCGATTGTACACAAGTAACAGTGCCAAATGAAGGTGTATGGACAGTAAATCTAACAAGTGGAGAAGTAACATTCACACCAGAAACAGGCTTTACTTCAGACCCAGAAGTTATAGAGTATACAGTAGAAGATAATGATGGCAATGAGTCCAATGAGGCTACTATTACAATCGATTATGCTGTACAATTACCAGTAGCTACGAATGATAGCAGTACAAACAACCCTACGAATTCACCAGTAACGATTGATGTGGTAGACAATGACAATGACCCAGATGGCAGTATCGACCCAACAACCGTGAGTTTAGATGCAACATCAGTAACTGGAGGAGTATGTGATACTACTGATTCCAATGGCGATTGTACACAAGTAACAGTGCCAAATGAAGGTGTATGGACAGTAAATCTAACAAGTGGAGAAGTAACATTCACACCAGAAACAGGCTTTACTTCAGACCCAGAAGCTATAGAATATACAGTAGAAGATAATGATGGTAATGAGTCCAATGAGGCAACCATTACAATCGATTATGCTGTACAATTACCAGTAGCTACGAATGATAGCAGTACAAACAATCCTACTAATTCACCAGTAACGATTGATGTGGTAGACAATGACAATGACCCAGATGGCAGTATCGACCCAACAACCGTGAGTTTAGATGCAACATCAGTAACTGGAGGAGTATGTGATACTACTGATTCCAATGGCGATTGTACACAAGTAACAGTTCCAAATGAAGGTGTATGGACAGTAAATCTAACAAGTGGAGAAGTAACATTCACACCAGAAACAGGCTTTACTTCAGACCCAGAAGTTATAGAATATACAGTAGAAGATAATGATGGCAATGAGTCCAATGAGGCTACTATTACAATCGATTATGACCAATGTAATGGATTAGGTAGTGCTGATTGTGATGGTGATGGCGTATCTAATGAACAAGAGATTTTGGACGGAACAAATCCAAATGACCCATGTGATTTTGAAATAGCAAGTATGACAATGCTACAAACAGGAAATTATTTAATTAGCGATTGTGATGGTGATGGTGTCTTAAATGGTCAAGAGCTAGAAGATGGTACAAATCCGGAGGATCCTTGTGATTATGATCCTGATAACGTAACTGTTGATCCTTCTGACGATTACTTAATATTAGACTGTGATGGCGATGGCGTTTTAAATGGCACTGAAATAAATGATCAAACAGATCCTCTTGACCCATGCGATTTTGAAGAAATTAGCGTTACTATAGAGCAATCTGGCTTATGGTTAACAGCAGATTGCGATGGTGATGATGTTACAAATGAACAAGAGTTGGCAGATAACACAAATCCATATGAGCCATGTAGTGCTGTAGGAGGAATGACCCCATCTGGACTGGTTTGTGACATTGTAATTCAAAGTGATTTGGTCGGGCCTGGTATGAATAATGGAATCTTTCAAATAAATAATATAGAATCTTATCGCGATAATACCGTTAGAATTTATAACAGATGGGGTGTATTAGTTTTTGAAACTAAAGGTTACGATAATGGTTCCAATGCTTTTAGAGGGATTTCTAATGGTCGAGTAACTATTAAGCAAAATGATGAATTACCAGTGGGTACTTATTTCTATATAATTGATTATATGAATGAAGGTGTTGCCAAGGTTAAAAACGGATATCTATATGTTAATAGATAAGTAGGTAGGATAAAAAAATATTTATTAAAAAAATAGAATGAAAAAAATATTTATTTCGGGTCTGTTTATTGTACTCTCAATGTGGGGTCTTAAGGCGCAACAAGATGCTCAGTACACACAATATATGTACAATACTATGGCAGTAAATCCTGCTTATGCCGGTTCTAGAGGTGTACTAGGTATTACTGCGTTACATCGTTCACAGTGGATTGGCCTAGACGGTGCACCTACAACTCAAACCTTAAATTTTAATACGCCTATTGGCCGTGGCGTGGGTATAGGGCTTTCCATTGTTAATGATGAGATAGGTAATGGTACAAATCAAGATACTTATTTTGATGGGGTTGTATCATATACCATAAATACTTCAGACACTGGTAAACTTTCATTTGGAGTAAAGGCGGGTGGGCATTTGCTAAATTTAGATTTTACCAAACTTCGAAATTATAATAATGAGGCTGTTTCAATAGGCGGAACTGATATCGATAAAAAATTCTCACCCAATTTTGGAGCAGGAATTTATTATCATACGAATCAGTTTTATGTGGGATTATCGGTGCCAAATTTTTTAGAAACACAACATTTTGATAATTCAAGCTCTGCAATTGCTTCAGAACGTATGAATTATTATTTCATTACAGGTTACGTCTTCGATTTAAATCAGAATTTAAAATTTAAGCCAGCGGCATTATTAAAAGCTGTAAGTGGTGCACCATTACAAGTTGATATGTCGGCTAACTTTTTGCTTAATGAAAAATTTAATTTAGGAGTAGCATATAGATGGGATGCCGCTTTAAGTGCAATGTTTGGATTTCAAGTTTCTGAACAATTTTTAATAGGATTAGCTTACGATAGAGAAACAACAGAATTAGGTAATACAGCTTTCAATGATGGTTCTTTTGAAGTGATGTTGCGTTATGAATTCAAAAATAGATTTAGAAGGGTTATTGCCCCAAGATTCTTTTAAAATTATCGAAATGATTAAGAAAAAAATATATTGTTTATTTCTAGTGTCAATAGTTTGTGTTACGGGAATTGCACAAGATAAGAAGATTAAAAAAGCCGAAATTGATTATAAAAACTATGATTATACTTTGGCCATAGATTCTTACGAGAAATTAGTTGCAGATGGCTATTCGGATGAAAAAATTTATCGCGATTTAGGCGATGCAAATTACCAAAATGCAAAATATTCCGAAGCTGCCAGTTGGTATGAGAAACTATTTAAATTAGAAGATATAGCTATAGAACCAGAATATTTATATCGGTATGCCCAATCTTTAAAATCGAACGGAGATTATCAAGAATCTGAAGTATGGATGAATAAATATAAGAATGCTACAGATAAAGAAGTGCGAGCAGTAAAACTCAATGAAGAACCGGATTATCTCAAAAAAATAGAAGAGCAATCTAGTGCTTTCGAAATAAAAAATCTCGATATCAATTCTGCCGAATCAGATTTTGCACCGTCATTTAAAGGTCAAGATTTAATTTTTTCAACATCAAGAGATAGCGGTATAACTCGCAGAAACATTCATTTATGGAATGGTAAATCATTTACAAATCTATATAAGGCTATTGCTAATGAAAATGGTGAATTCAACAGAGTTGAAAAAATGTCGAAGATATTTAATAAAAAAACACATGAATCGTCTTCGGTTTTTACAAAAGATGGAAAGACAGTTTATTTTACTAGAAACAATTCTAAAAACGGTAATTTTTCTAGAGATGAAAAAGGTGTTAGTAGATTGAAAATTTATCGCGCTACATTAATTGATGGAAACTGGAAAGATATTATTCCTTTGCCGTTCAATGGTGATAATTATTCAGTAGCTCATCCTGCACTTTCTGCTGATGAAAAACAATTATATTTCGCATCAGATATGACTGGTACAGTCGGTGAATCAGATTTGTTTGTAGTGGCAATTAATGAAGATGGCAGTTTTGGAACTCCAGTTAATTTAGGAAAAGGAATTAATACCGAAAGCCGTGAAACTTTTCCTTATGTTACAAAAGAAAATGTGCTTTATTTCGCTTCTGATGGTCATCCTGGTCTAGGAGGCTTAGATATTTTTGCTACAAAATTAGATGATTTAAATAACCCATATATTGTGAATTTGGGAAAACCTATCAACACAAGTGAGGACGATTTTTCACTTATTTTTGATAGTGAAACCCAAAAAGGCTTTTTTGCATCGAATAGAGCAGGAGGTCATGGAGGTGACGATATCTACAGCTTTGTTCAAGTTAAAGAATTAGATTTGGATTGCCGTTTAGCTATTGCTGGTGTTGTTAAAAATCAACAAACTAACGAAATTATAGCTAATGCGAATTTGGCAATAACAGATGCATCGGGTACAGTTGTAGCAGAAGGTGTTTCAGATAATGAAGGTAATTTTGATTTAGCGGGCTATTGCGAAGGTGGTTTGTACAAAATAGTCGCTACTAAAGAAGATTTTGAAGATGATGATAAATCTTTTGCTGTAAACACAGATAATATATCTAATGTTGAAGTTTATTTAGAGCCTATTGAAAAGTCTGCTCCAGTAGGAACCGACTTGGTTAAGTATTTAGATATTGAACCAATATATTTTGATTTTGATAAATCAAACATTCGTGAAGATGCAGTTATATCAATTCAAAAAGTTATCAATTATATGAAAGCCTTCCCAGAGGTTAAAGTACAGGTACAATCACATACCGATTCAAGAGGAAACGATGCTTATAATGAGGCGTTGTCTCAAAGAAGAGCAACTAGTACAAGCGAGTATATGATATTGCAAGGTATTGATCCGAATAGAATTTCTGGCAAAGGTTTTGGAGAACAACGTTTGGTTAATGATTGCACAAATCAAAATAATTGTTCTGTTGCAAAACACCAAGCAAATCGTAGATCAGAATTTATTATTGTTGAGTGATTATAGTATACATATTTATTTTAAAAAGCGAGATGGTTCAACCATTTCGCTTTTTAGTTTACATTAAATTGTCAAAGATTTTTTAATTTAATAAGGCAAGTAAAATCAATTACTTGCCTTAATGTTTTGTATCAGTAAATATTATTGGTCGTCAATAGCGTCATCTACTTCATCTTTAATCTCTTCTGCTCCTTCTTCTAATTCATCTCCAACTTCTTCAATAGAGTCTTCAACTTTTTCTTTCGTAGTTTTTTCTCTACAACTTGTTGCTGTTAAAAATAGCGATGATATGAATAATACTAAATATAGTTTTGCGAATTTTTTCATATTGATTTAATTTTAATTAATAACATATATTTTAAAAGTGTTTTCCTCAGATTAGAATACTCTTTTGCCTCTAAGTAATGAGATTATAAATAGCACTAAAAAAATAAAGAACAAGATTTTAGCTATACTCGCTGCTCCTGCAGCTATTCCACCAAATCCAAAAATTCCAGCTATAATTGCTAATATTATAAAAGTGATTGTCCAACGTAACATATTTTATGGTTTTAATATTCATACTTAGGAAATCGTATTGTTCCCTCTATCTGATACAAATATGGATTAATTTAGCGTATGTCTTTGATGGTATCAAACTAAACCTTAACTCATATGAAATTTACTTAAAGTATTGAATTTTAGAAGTTTAATTTTTTATAAAGAATAAATCAGCAGATTTGTCCTAATAAAAAAGGGAAGCATCTGCTTCCCTTTTTTAACTGTTTTGAGTGTTGTTTAAAACGCATTTTCTAAACTTTTTACAGTAGAAAGTCCAGATTGAATGCTGTCTTTTTGTTTGCGAAGTAACATTTCAGTAGTAGGTGGTAAGTTGCTTTCAGATAATACATCTTCATATTCATTTATTGCAGCCTTTTCACCTCTAATGGCCTCTTCTAACATTGCTTCTTCTGTATCTGAAGAGAAAAGCGCTTTCACATCCATCCATGCTCTATGCATTTTGCTTGTAACACTATCCCCAATTTCTACTTGTTGTCCGAACGTACTAATTTCAGTTTTCAATTGATAACCAAAATCTTTTCGCTGTGCTGCTTTTTTTTCAAAATATTCTTTTAGATAGCTGTGGTTAGTGTGATCTGCTGCTTTTCGAAAACCTTTTTCAGCATCATAAGTTTTTTCAAGTAGTTCATTTAATTTGTTTCCAATTTTCTCGGTATACGTCTTCATTTAAATTAAAATTTTAGTGAATGACAATTTCTTTTTTCAGATGTTCATCATTTTACATCTCAGCAATAAAAAATAACTCCTATAAATAATTTTAAAAACGATTTAATTTTTGAGAATTGTCAATTCAATTAACGCAAAATTTAAATTAATAGGAAAGCTAAGTTTCTTTTGCTTGGTACAAATGTAAGATCATATCTAAGGTATGTTTTGTTCAAATGCATAAAACCTTGACTCAAATGCTAATGTGATAAAAGTATTGTGATTTTCGTATTAATAAGTTTAAAATGAGACAATTAACTGAATGTGTTAATATCTGATTCAAATGAGCAAAGGAATAAAAAGGGTTGCAGATATATTTGTGCCAGAAGGTGAGATTATGAAAATCATAATCCGTATAAATTAAAATTATTACATATGAATTATCTAAATATAAATGACAAAAAACTAGTGCCAGTTGTAACAGAGATGAACGTGTTACTCGCAGATTACACAATTTACTATCAAAAACTACGAAGCTTTCATTGGAATGTTTTAGGAAGAAATTTCTTTGATTTACATGTAAAGTTTGAAGAGTTGTATACCGATGCTAGAATAAAAATTGATGAAATTGCCGAACGCATTTTAACATTAAGATATCATCCAGTAAGTAATTTATCGAAATATTTAAAAATGGCCAATATAGAAGAGGAGTCTCCATTTATAGAAGATAAGGAGATGGTTGTTTGTCTTTTATCAGATCATAAAAAATTATTAGAACAAATGAAAATTACTTTGGATAAAGCCGATGAAGCAGGAGATGAAGGCTCTGTAGATATGTTAGGAGCATACATAGGAGAATTAGAAAAGGCTAGTTGGATGTTAGATGCTTTTATAAAAGATTCAAGCGATCAATTAAAGAAGGTTAATCTTGAAAGAGTGTCATAAATTTTATTAGCGACAATTTCAAACAAATTCGAACTTTAAAATTATTCTAATGAAAGATAAAATTGAACAATCATTTACTGAGATTTTTGACAAATTAACAAGTTGGATGACTTCGTTTATTGAGAGCATACCAAATTTATTAGTTGCTACCATAGTTATGGTGTTAGCTTTTTACTTAGCGCGATATGTAAATAAATGGTCGATACGCATTGCTAGAAAAAGAATTCCTCAAGAAAGTATTACAAAGCTAATTGGTCGATTTTCGGCAATATTTGTGGTGTCAATAGGTTTGTTTTTAGCGCTAGGAGCCCTAGACCTAAGTAAAACATTAAACACACTACTTGCAGGTGCAGGTATTTCTGGCCTTGTAATTGGTTTGGCATTACAGGGTACGTTATCAAATCTTTTATCTGGGATTATTCTTTCATTTAGAAGTAAAATTAATTTAGGAAATTGGATAGAAACATCTGGCTATGCTGGTGAAGTAGTAGATATTAATTTGAATAGTTTAGTTTTAAAAGAGTTCGACAATAGTTTAGTTATTATACCTAATAAAACAATCATCGAAAATCCATTAAAAAATTATTCGATAACAAAGAAAATGAGAATAGCTGTTGAATGTGGTGTTGGTTATGAGTCAGATTTAGAACTTGTTGATTCATTAGTTAGAGAAGCAATTGAGTCTGTGTATCATCAAAATAATAATTCTGAAATTGAAGTATATTGGACTGATTTTGCCGATAGTTCCATAAATTTTATATGTCGATTTTGGGTAGATGCTCAAGATGCTAAGAATAGATTAGATGCCAAAAGCGCTGGGATTATGGCAATAAAAAAGAAATTTAACGAGCATGATATCAATATTCCGTTTCCTATACGCACATTACAATTTAATGAACCGGTTAATTTAAATACTGCAAATCTCGAAAATAGCGAAACACTATAAGAAATTAGTAAATTATATTAATTAGTAAAGAGCTCCTTTAAAGGAGCTTTTTTTATTTTAAATATTCGTTAATTGAAACTAATATACTGGTGTACCCGCTTTATTTATATATTTGATTAACAGGCTATAGTGGTTTGTGCTATATAAAAAAGAAAATTTGACAGAAATATTTGTAGATGCTCAAAGTACAGAAGGTACTGTTAGGCAAATTCAAGAAGTTATTGGTGGAGAAATTCACGAGCGATGGGGAGAGTATGTCCTTACCGTTAATAGTAAGATTGCTTTTGGTACAATTCGTTTTATCACCTTTGATTGGGGTGTAAGTTTGTTGGAGTATGATATTAAGTTTTTTGATGATATCGTATTGCGTATGGATGCTTCTGAGTATAATCCTATTCATTTTTCATATTGTTTGGAGGGCTATTGCAAACATCGATTTGGGTATCAATCTGAAAGTGACATTCAAACTTTAGCACAATTTCAGTCGGTCATAGTTACCTGTCGCGACGGTGGTTATAATTTTGGAT
Source organism: Flavobacteriaceae bacterium EG-1 (assembly GCF_009649685.1). Lineage (GTDB taxonomy): Bacteria > Bacteroidota > Bacteroidia > Flavobacteriales > Flavobacteriaceae > Aurantibacter_A. Next base: position 191,801 of record NZ_WJPK01000006.1, on the reverse strand, counting down.
ACTTTCCCAAAGATGAAAAATTAGCCATAAATGTAATACAGATTACTAGAAAGAAATTTCTAAAGAAGAGATTGAATAATGTTGATGAACTTAATCAGCGCTTATATCGAGTTTTCTTAGATACAGATCACGAGAATGTGTTTTCATTTTACGGTAGTTATAATTTAAAATTAGCTACAAAAATTGGAGCATTACGGACAGTACGCACCAAAGGAATGATACGAATAATGCAAATTGAAGGTTTAGTGTATGAAATTTTATCGATGCATATTTTACAGCACGACAAAGAGTTTAAAAATAAAATGCCCAGTACTTCTTTATTGCGAAGCGAGTTGAAAATGGTGCGTAAAATGGCTAATGCTATTATAAAAGACCCTTCCAAAGATTACTCTTTAGAGCTTTTAGCAACAAAAACTGGTTTGTCGCAAGCTAAGCTTCAAGAAGGATTTAAATTATTGTATGCAAGAACTGTCACCGAATACATTAGACATATTCGTTTAGAGGCAGCACGAGATTATATACGCACAACAGATATGAATATTTCTCAAGTTGTATATACAATCGGGTTTAGTAGTCGGAGTTATTTTTCAAAAATATTTAAACGAAAATACGGTATAAGTCCTAGTGAATTTCAGAATCACGTTCGGGTACCATTAGACGTAGTGTAAAAAAATAGGAATACATATTGCTATGTACCCCTATCCAAATCAACCAACCAAACTTTTTTAGAAAATCATTTAAGAATTTTACGAACTAGATAAAGCAAACCATATTTTTTGGTAACCGAAATTGCGGTTTTCATCCAATTGTAAGGTTGTAAATCTTCTTCTAACTGGTAACGCAGTCCTTTAATTTCTTCCCAGGCTATTTTCCGTTCAAGGTTGAGCCGTGTGAGGTCTGCATTTATTTCTTTTTGATTTTTATATGTTTTCATTTAATCGAAAAATGTTTTACTACTACTTTTAATGATGTAGGCATCTATTCTTGCGCGCAAATAATAAACTATGAACGCTAATAGAAATATTAATCCTGCTATAATTAAACAAGCGGCAATAGGGTTATTTAATAAATTTGATAAAGCCAAAGTCCCACTAACGGCTAAGAAAATAATTCCTAAAAAAAGAAGACTGCCAATAAGTGTCGTTTTACAGAAGAAACCAATGGTTTGCGTAAGCTGTTGAAAAATTTTAAGCTTATAATATTCTTGTGTCTTTTGATAATAGTTCTCACTAATATCAATGGCTTTATCGGAGGTATGGTTTAATGATTTGATAATTCCCATTACGATGTTTTTTGTAATTTTTTATTCTTAGCTTTTAAGTCGGCTAATTTGCTTTCCAATGTTGTGATTATATCTTCGGTTTTATAACTCACGTCTGATACAATGCTATTCATTTTAGTTTCTAAGGTATCTGACTTTGAAGAAAGACTATGAGCAGCTCTGTCGCTTAAATCGATAGCACCTTCTGCAATGCTATCTCTTGTAGCAGCTGCTTGATCTGCAATTTTCTTTCTTGTATTTTCACCTTTGTCTGGCGCAAATAAAATTCCTAAGGCAGCTCCTATTGCTGTTCCTGCTAATATTCCTAAAACTGTATTTCCTGTATTACTCATTTGTATGTGTTTTTAATTATTATGATGGCTATCACCATTTCTTACACTACAAAGTTGCTTATTAATAAGGGTTTAGCTTAGCTCAAATCATTAAAATGTTAACGGAAACGGTAGGAGAGAGGGTAAAATAAAGTATTTGGTGGAAGGGTTTAAAATTCATTTGAAAATGAAAATATCATGCAGTCTTTTATAATTATATTATTGAATTTTTATTGACCAACAATAAACTTAAAATAAAAGGTCGATTGTAAAATCGACCTTTATCTATGTTTATAAAGTAATGGTTAATCTATTAAATTGTAAAATCTATAATTTTTATTAAAACTTAATGAAGGCCAAACCCACCAAATAGAACTTCCCCCGAATACCCCAAATGGCAGGATGGCCAACAATTTGTTATAAGTTGAATTTGATATGTTTAATTGTCTATTTAATGTTGTTTATCGCCTAACAATACACCAAACCTATACCCTTAAAAGAAGAAATCCTTACAGATATCTGTAAGGAATATTAAATTGTATTTTAGTTAAGAATAGTAATGGCTTGGTGGGTTATATTTTTCCCTCTTTTACTAATTTAAAAAGTAAGTTGGTTGTGTTCTTTGCGCGGTACTCATCGTAGAGTCGGCTAATTCTTTTATCAATAGTACTCTCGCTGCTTGGCGAGATATTTTCTTTTTTGAATTTTTCAGAAACCTCTTTTTTTGTGAGTCCTGCGGCCAATTCTTTTAATATTTTTAAATCATAATCGTCTAGTTCAAAAACATTGTCGGCAATATTTAAATTTATTTGTGGAGAATAATACGTACGATTGTGATATACTTCTTTTGTGGCAGAAACCAATTCGTTTAAGCCGTGTCTGCCCTTACAAACATACCCATCTATCTTTTGGTCTTTAAAAAGTGCATTAATCTTTATAGGATTGTCTTCCATAGAATTTACAATCACCTTTAAATTAGGTTGTAGTAACCTGGCTGCTTTTATTAGCTCGATACCTGATGATATGCGCTGCGTTACATGGTCTTTTTTGAAATGTAAGTCGGTAACCAAGAGTTCGAAAGCTTCTTCAGCGGCAAGAGCTACTTTTAAACGAGACAAAGCCCTGTCGCAATAAAGTTCTTCTTGAACTTCGGTAATATGTAATCTTTCTCGAAGGGTGTCTATAATACCTAAATTGGCATCTTGAAAATCTTCTGCAATCAGTACTTTTTTAAACATAGCACGGTATAATTAAATAGGAAATTGTATCGCTGCCTTAAAACCTTTTCCTTTTTCTGATTCAAAAATAATACTTCCGCCAATGGCTAGAATACGCTTTTCCGTATTCAGCAGTCCATTTTTTAGTCGAAGTTCTTCTGGCGTGGCACCGTTACCATCATCTTCATAATTTATTTGTAAAACACTATTGGCATTTTGAAATGTAATTGCGACAATGCTCGCCCCACTGTGTTTTTTTAAGTTAATCATCAACTCTTGTATTATTTTAAACAAGGTTGTTTTTGTTGTTGAGGGTATTATATTCCAATTGATTTCTTTAGCACCTCTTATAAATAGTTTTACATCCGTTGGTGTTCTAAGTTTTATCATTGCTAATAGGTTCTCCCAAAAATAAGGTCCTGTATCTACTTCATTAATTTCTCTAGAGAAATCTCTACTTTGCTTATATAGTTTTTCCAAGTTGTCTAAAACTACAGATTTATTCGCATCATTTTCAACCAATAACATTGTTTGATTTATTCGGCCACCGTGGTCATCATGTAATCTTCGTGATAGTTCTGCTTCAGTTTCATATATAGCAGCTAGTTTTTCCGATTTGTTTTTTTGTTTTAGCTGCTGCGTTCGCTGGCCAAAAATGATAAATGCAAAGGCTAGGAGGATAGCTAATAAAATTGCGCCGCTCAGATACATGATTTTTTGATTTCGTTCTTTGCTAGCTTTCAATGCTTGTTCTGCATTTTCTTTCTCTAAACGCAGTATAGCTTCTTGTTTTTGTTTGTCGTCATATTTGTATTTAGCAAATTGTGTTTTAACTTTTAGTTCTTCGGCATACAAACTGTCTTGTAAAAATATATAGCGATTTTTTAGATTCGTGTTCTTGCCATCCAATTCCATTAAATGAACGAGAACATCTTTTTCTGCTTTCGGAATTTTTAAATCTTTAGATAATTGTAATACAGAATCGAAATAAACGAATGCTTTCTTTTTGTTCTTTTTAGCATAAAATTCACCTAAATGGGTATAGCTAGAAATTTGTCCTCTTCGATCATTATTTAGTATTCGAATATCTAGCGCCTTAATAAAAAGGTTTTCTGATTGGTTAGTATTGGATAACCATTGTGCATAGGCTAAATTGTCGAGTACTCTAGCGTATAGCGAGGAATTTTTTTGCAATAAAATATCATTGCGTACCGTGTTTAATAGGCTAGTGGCGATTTCATATTCTTTATTGTCAATATAAGTTGTCGCCAAATTGTTTTTATATGCAAGAATATTTTTTGATGATTTAGAAAGTTGAATAGCCTTTTTGTAGTAATTAATTGCCTCATCGTAATTTAACAGTTTGCGATGGTTGGATGCTAATGCACTATAGCAAGAAGCGATATAGTTGATATCCTTTTCAGGCTTAAGAAATTGGAGTGCTTCGGTTAATGTTTCTTTACTGCCAAAAAAATCGTTCTGATTTTTTTGAATCTGGCCCATACTTAACAATCGTCGCCCAACTTGACTACTATCTCCAATGCTTTGAAAATAGTTTTTCGATTGGTTGTAATAGAAATAGGCACTATCGAATTGAACTATAGCATCGAAATTATAAGCTATAGCCTGACTTGCTTTACCTGCATAATATTCGTTCTGTATTAGATTCGATTGTTCTAATAATAATTTATCATAAAAAGAAGAGCTGTCAATTTGTTTTAAGGCATAATGGATATTGCTTTTGTTGTATAAAGTTGCCAGTGTTAAGCTATCTAGGGGAGTTGTTTTAACAAGGTTATATACGCTGTCCGCTAAAATAAGTCTTTGAGACTTTTCAAGTTCTACATTTTTACTCTGGTTGTGTAACTTTAGTATGTGAGATTTTTCGAATTTTGATGATTCACTTTTTTCAAAACTGTTGCAGCCAATAGATAATAGCAGCAGCAAAAAAAGCACGCTTCGAGCGTTATTCATATCAATTAAGTTTGACGTTAAATTTAAGAAAATAAAAAAGCCATATTTAACGACATATAGTTCTATACAAGAAATGATGTAGAAATAAAAAAAGCTTCAGATTTCTCTGAAGCTTTTTGGTAGTAGCGGGGACTGGACTCGAACCAGCGACCTTCGGGTTATGAGCCCGACGAGCTACCTACTGCTCTACCCCGCGATATGGGTTTTTATCTCACTTGTTTTGCAACTTCAGGTCATAACGTTGACGAGATAAAGGTGCGCTACTATTTGTAACGGGCGACAAATATACAACCGTTTTTTAGTTATTTCAAAGATTGTTGAAAGAATATTTTTGATGAGTACGTTTTCAAAAGTCAGTAAAATGTATAACTTCGAGTTTTATACATAGCCTTTGGAAACAATCAATGAGATTTTAGCGCAAATAATACCATTCACAGAATGGCCAATGTTTATACTTTTAATAGGTGGAGGGCTTTTTTTAGTGTTATATTCAAAGTTTTTGCCCTATCGATATTTTGGTCATGCTATTGCGATTACAGCAGGTAAGTATGATGATAAAAATGCCAAAGGCGATGTAAGTTCTTTTCAAGCGCTTTCGGCAGCCGTTGCTGCTACGGTGGGCTTAGGGAATATATCGGGTGTTGCCATAGCTATTCATGATGGTGGTCCTGGAGTGGTTTTTTGGATTTGGGTTACGGCATTAATAGGTATGTGTATTAAATTTTATTCCTGCAGCTTATCTATAATGTTTAGGGGAAAAGATTCTGATGGTAAATTGCAAGGAGGCCCTATGTTTTATATTACTCAGGGCTTAGGACCAAAAGCGAAACCATTGGCTATATTTTTTGCTGTTTGTGGGCTGTTTGGCTTTTTGGGGGTATTTACTGCTAACCAGTTTACGGAAACCTTTATGAGTGTAATAGAACCATCGAAAACTATTTTTGAGATGGATGAAACCAACTGGAAATGGACCGTTGGATTTGTATTAGCAATCGTAACCTCATTCGTAATTTTTGGTGGGTTAACAAAAATTGCTAAAGTAGCGTCTGCTATAGTGCCATTTATGGTTGCTGTTTATTTAATTGCGGTAATTATAGTAATGGCTATGAATGCTTCTCAAATTATACCTTCTTTAAAGTTAATACTTACCGAAGCTTGGAATTTTAAAACAGTAGTAACCGGAGGGTTTTGGGGTCTTGTTATTATCGGAATTCGAAGAGCGATGTTTTCAAATGAGGCAGGTTTAGGTAGTGCGCCAATGTATCATGGGCAATCTAAAACGGATAATCCAGTTAAAGAAGGGTTGGTAGCTATGCTAGGACCATTTATAGATACCATCTTGGTTTGTACGTTTACCGCGGTAGTTATTATATTAAGTGGTGCTTATCTTGAAGATCAAAGCGGAATTGTGATGACCTTAACCGCTTTTGAACGAACACTTTTTGGTTATGGTGACGACTTGTTAATGATTATTGTTTCTGCTTTTGCGTTGTCTACCTTATTTACCTATTCGTACTATGGTGTTAAGTGTCTTTCCTTTATTACAAATGCCAAAATTGGCAAGTTTTACAATTGGTATTTTGTAATCATGATTGTTTTTGCCGCTGTGGCATCTTTAGATTTGGTAAAGAACTTAATTGATTTGTCTTATGCATTAATGGTGATACCTAATATGATTGCAGTACTTTTGCTAGCGCCAAAAGTAAATAAAGAGGCAAAAAAATACTTTCAGAGGTTAAAAAGTGAGCACAGATAATTTTGAACATGAGTTTTTTGGTATTGGTATCCTAAATGGAAAAACACCTGAAAATTTAGGGGTATTATGGCGAACGGCACAAAATTTGGGCGCCAGTTTTATCTTCACAATTGGAAATAGATATGCTAAACAGGCAAGTGATACGCACCATGCAGTGAAGGCAATGCCTTATTTTCATTACGATTCGTTTGAATTATTCTATGATAATTTGCCTAAAGGTGCCATGTTAATAGGTGTAGAAATGAAAGATAATGCGGTAGATCTGGAGACATTTAAGCACCCAAGACGATGTGTATATTTGCTGGGAGCTGAGGACCACGGACTTTCGAATCAAGCTTGTGAAAAGTCGCACCATTTGGTTCGTTTTAAATCAGTTAAAAGTCTTAATGTGGCAGTAGCTGGTAGTATTGTTATGTATGATAGGAATCTATCAAAACCACGAATGAGTTAAAAAATAAACTATGGGAAATCATAAATCTGGATTTGTAAACATCATTGGAAATCCCAATGTGGGTAAGTCAACATTGATGAATGCTTTTGTGGGTGAAAAACTATCTATTATTACCTCAAAAGCACAAACCACAAGACACCGTATTTTGGGAATTGTAAATGGTGATGATTTTCAAATGATTTTGTCTGATACTCCAGGTATTATTAAACCTGCATACGAGTTGCAATCTTCTATGATGAATTTTGTAAAATCTGCTTTTGAAGATGCGGATGTATTGATTTACATAGTTGAAATAGGGGAAAAGGCATTAAAGGATGAAGCTTTTTTCGATAAAATTAAAGGTAGCAAAGTTCCGGTATTGTTATTGCTTAACAAAGTAGACACGGCCACACAAGAATTATTAGAAGAACAAGTGCAATATTGGCAAGAACAACTTCCAACGGTAGAATTACATCCAATATCAGCTTTGAATAACTTCAATATAAAAAACGTCTTTGAACGTATTGTTGAATTATTGCCATTAGCACCTGCATATTACCCAAAAGATCAATTGACGGATAAACCTGAGCGTTTTTTCGTAAACGAGACCATTCGTGAGAAAATCTTAATGCACTATAAAAAAGAAATTCCGTATTCCGTGGAAATAGATACGGAAGAGTTTTTTGAAGATGAAGATATCATTCGAATGCGCTCTGTTATAATGGTAGAACGCGATTCGCAAAAAGGCATTATAATTGGGCATAAAGGCAGTGCTTTAAAACGTGTGGGCGTTGAATCTCGAAAAGACCTCGAAAAGTTTTTTGGTAAGCAAGTGCATTTAGAGTTGTACGTAAAGGTTAATAAAAATTGGCGTAGTGATGCGCGGCAGTTAAAACGGTTTGGGTACAATACTAAATAATAATAAATAGGTAAGTGCGTGTTTTGTTCTTTAATAATGAGGCTTGGCGGTTTTTGTAGTTCATCGAATATAACTACATTTTAACTATTACCTTTTTAATAATTCCTACATTTGACTCATCGAATGAGGAACCCCCAAATCCCCCACGAGAATGAAAAATATTGTAATTATTGGTGCTTCTGGCCATGGTAATGTGGTTTTAGATATTATCGAAAAAGAGGCCGATTTTAATGTAATTGGCTTTATAGATACCTACAAGCACAAATGTCGATTAGCCAATGGCTATCAAATTTTAGGTACTGAAGAAGAACTTCCTTATTTAATAGATAAATTTAATATTACTGCTGGTATCGTTGCTATTGGTGATAATTGGATACGAAAAAAAGTAGTTGATAAAATCACTGAAATTGTTCCTAATTTTGAATTTGTTTCTTCTGCCCATCCACAAGCTGTAATTGGTAGAGATGTTACTATAGGTGTGGGAACAATAATAATGCCTGGTGCTATTATAAACTCTAATGCTCAAATAGGTGATTTTTGTATCGTAAATACAAATGCTTCGTTAGATCACGATAGTGTAATGGCAAATTATTCAAGTTTAGCTCCGCGAGCATCTACAGGGGGGCATGTAAATTTAGGAGCGTTTAGTGCAATTTGTCTTGGTGCAAGTGTAATAGAAGGTATTACCATTGGTACGCATACAGTTGTAGGAGCAGGTGCTGTAGTGGTTAATCATATTGATAGCCATGTTGTAGCTTATGGTTCACCATCTCAAGTAGTTCGTGAAAGGCAAGAGGGAGAACCATATTTAGCTAAAAGCAAAGATTCTAAGTCTGAAATGGTTGTTATCCATAAAAGTAAAGAACGCAGTACATTATAGAATTTCTTATTTTTTTTATTGATTAGAAGGGTTAAAGCGATTAACATTACCTTTGTGGCTTAAATTACCATAATGAGTGCAATTGTTGCTATTGTTGGACGACCTAACGTCGGAAAATCAACCTTTTTTAATCGTTTAATTCAGCGTAGAGAAGCTATTGTTGATGCTGTTAGTGGTGTTACGCGTGACCGCCACTACGGGAAAAGTGATTGGAACGGAAAAGAGTTTTCTTTAATTGATACAGGTGGGTATGCCGTTGGTAGTGAAGATATTTTTGAAAAGGAAATTGACCGCCAAGTAGAATTAGCAATAGAAGAGGCAGATGCTATTATTTTTATGGTTGATGTAGAAACTGGGGTTACCGCCATGGATGAGGAAGTATCCAAGTTGTTACGCCGTGTAAAAAAACCAGTTTTTTTGGTCATTAATAAAGTAGATACTTCTAAAAGAGCAGCTGATGCTGTTGAATTTTATGCCTTAGGTTTGGGAGAGTATTATACTGTTTCAAGTGTTAACGGTGCTGGTACAGGAGAATTACTAGATGATTTGGTAAAAGTATTACCGGAGAAGGAAAAGGAAGAAGTAGAATTGCCAAGGTTTGCCGTTGTAGGCAGACCAAATGCAGGAAAATCATCTTTTATAAATGCGTTAATTGGTGAAGACCGATATATAGTAACAGATATAGCAGGTACCACTAGAGATAGTATCGATACAAAATATAATCGTTTTGGTTTTGAATTTAATTTAGTCGATACAGCCGGTATTCGAAGAAAAGCAAAAGTAAAAGAAGATTTAGAATTTTATTCTGTAATGCGTTCTGTTCGTGCTATCGAACATTCGGATGTATGTATCTTACTTTTTGATGCCACAAGAGGTTTTGATGGTCAAGTAGAAAATATTTTTTGGCTTGCCCAAAGAAATAACAAGGGTATTGTTATTCTAGTAAACAAATGGGATTTGGTTGAAGATAAAGAGACCAATACCATGAAACAATATACAGAGCGAATAAAACGGGCGATGGAGCCTTTTGTAGATGTGCCAATTCTTTTCGTGTCAGTCTTAAACAAACAACGAATATATAAAGCTATTGAAACAGCAGTTGAGGTATATAAAAATCGATCTAAAAAGATTAAAACTCGCGAGTTAAATGATGTGCTATTACCGATAATAGCAAACACACCTCCGCCAGCTTATAAAGATAAATACGTAAAAATTAAATATATTACACAGCTGCCAACACATTATCCGCAATTTGCTTTCTTTTGTAATTTACCGCAGTATGTACGTGACCCTTATAAGCGTTTCTTAGAGAATAAATTACGCGAAAACTTCAATTTTACAGGTGTTCCTATTATCATATATATGCGTAAGAAATAACATATTTGCGAGTTAAGTATATTAGTACGAAATTGGAAGTGGTTAATATCTTCTAATGGCTAACTTCTTTTCAGAAAAATATAAAAAGAAAGCTTCAACTGAGCTTAAAGAAATTATTAATTCTCCTGACTTATATGTAAAAGAAGCAATAATTGCGGCTAAAGAAGAACTAGCGAATCGAATAAATGATGTTTCTGAAATAAACAATCCGAATGAAATTGTTGCTGAAAAAGATAAAGCCAATAGTAGTAAGAAATTTATAAAAAAATCAAAAAAGAGCTTTAGATATACCAAGTCTTTTCTGAAATTCGTACGTAAACCTGATTCACACCGCTTACAAACTTCTACAAAGAACCGAATTCTATTTACATTGCGTTTATATTTGGTAGGATTACTGCTCCTTATAATTGCAATAATACCTTCTTTACTAATTCAGGAATTATTTGCTGTGGAAATTCCAGAGCAAATTAACTATATACCGGAATATTATACGAGTAAAACAGATATATTTTTAACTACATTAATAATCTCGATAATTGCTGGGGTAATGGAAGAGACGCAATTTCGATTGATACTTGGGAAGTTTAATGCAACGTACTTCAATGTCTTTATTGCAATAAATTTAGGCTATATTATATTTAAATTTGTTGGCCCTTATTTTGTTGTCAATTTTGAATTCTATAACAGTTTTTTACTTCAGTACATCGCATATGTAATACTAGTATCTTTATCTATTTTTCTTGTTTTACGACAAAAAAACGATAGTTTATTATGGTTTAAAAGGAATTGGATTAAAGTGAATACCTTTCTTTTTTATACGCTTGCTTTCATCTTTGCGATACTACATTTACCAACATTTGATCTTTCAATGAAACAATTGGCTTTTTGGCCGTTGATAATACTACCCTTTTTAATTTATGCTTTTTTGTTTTCATATATTCGAATTAGAATAGGTTTTATTTATGCTGTTTTATTGCACTTTATTATAGATTTGGCTGTTCTTTCCTTAAGAAATATAGTTTAATTATTAAATTTTAAAGAAACTTGCAATAATTAGTTGCGCGAAAACCTCAATTTTACAAGTGTCCCTATTACAATATATATGCGTAAAAAGTAATATTGAATATTATTTTTTTTATGATTTTGTTAAAATTTTAGGAAGAGCATAAACTTTTGTTAATGTTCAACTAAATATTTAGTTGTTAAGTTATTTTTGGAAAGTCTCCCCCTTTGAAATTTAATTTATTTCAACATTCGGTTTATTCATCAATCCAAAAAATACCAAGCTCTTATGAAGAAAATGTTACCAGCTTTTCTCGTAGGTATTCTATGTTTATCAATTTCGTACTCCCAAGAATTTCGTATAACAGGTACTGTAGTAGATGAGCTTTCGAAAGAACCTTTAGAAGCGACTACAATTTATGCGGAATCAGTAAAAGATAGTTCTTTAGTTGCGTATACAATTTCTGATGCCACTGGTTTTTTTGAACTTGAAGATAGATCGAGTTTAAAAGAAATGAACCTGTTTTTCTCTTACAATGGTTACAAGACACTAAATATGAAGATTACTGTAAAAAAGAATATCAATCTTGGTACCGTGCAAATGCAGCTGCAGGCAGAAGAATTAAAGGGGGTAAACGTTGTGGGTGATAGAGTGCCCATTACCATAAAAAAAGACACGCTTGAATTTAATGCTGATTCTTTTAAAACCAGACCAGATGCCACCGTTGAAGAGCTTCTTAAAAAATTACCTGGGGTAGAAGTAGATAGTGATGGAAAAATTACGGTAAATGGTAAAGAAGTAAATCAAGTATTAGTAAATGGACAAGTATTTTTTAGTAGTGATCCTAAAGTAGCTACAAAGAGTCTTCCTAAAGATATAATTAGTAAAATTCAAATTACCGATACTAAAACCAAAGCTGAAGAATTTACAGGTGAAAGTGGAAGTGGTGAATCAAAAACAATAAATCTAACAATAAAAGAGGATAAGAATAAAGGCATACTTACTAGAATTACGGCAGGTTATGGTACGGACGAGCGATACCAAGCAAATGGACTTTTTAATTATTTTAATGGTAATGAACGCTTTAGTGTTGTGGCGGCCTCTAATAATATAAATTCAGCTGGTTTTTCCTTTGACGAAATTTATGATATGCTGGGCCGCTCTAGAGGTGGTATTAGTATCGATAGAGATGGAGGGTTTTCAATTTCTGGACTCAATTTCGGTTATGGTGAAGGTGTTACCACATCAAATACCTTAGGGTCTAGTTATGCGAATTCTAAAAAAGGTGAATATGAAATAACAGGGAATTATTTTTATGCTTCTTCGAATAATTATAATGATGAAAAAACTTCACGTGAAAATATTCTACCCACAGGAAGTTATTTTACTGATAGTGATTCAAATTTTGAGGGAAATACAGTTTCTAATCGAGGAGCAGCAAATTTAATATTTGATATTGATAAAACATTACGCGTTACTGTGGAGCCAGCAATGAGTGTTAATCGGACAAATTCTATTGATGCATCTAATACGAGGTCTTCGACAGTAGCTGATGGACTTATAAATCAAAATACTAGATTGGCCACAGAAGACGGTTACAGTCGCAATTTTTCAAACCGATTAGATCTTACGAAGAAGTTTGACACCCTTGGTACCTTTGTTAGGCTCTTTTTTAATAACAACAATAATTTAAACGATAATATTAATGAGCTACGAACTACTAGTGAAATTTTTGGAGTGGATGCCCGAATAGATGAAATAAATCAAACCACTGAATTTGAAGGAAAAAGTGATACTTATGAAGTAGGTGCAACCTACCGACATGTGTTGGCTAATAAAACCTTTTTGGATTTAACATATAAACATCGAAAAGAAATAAATAAAAATGCCCAATCTGTCTACGATTTCAATGATATAACTGGAAGTTATTCTGATTTTAATAACACGTTAAGCTCCGATTTTTTATTCGAAAATTCGCAAAAAATGCCGAAAATAAGTATAAAACGTGATCGTGAAAAGTTGAATTTAGGACTAGATGTCGAGTATGTTTTTTCAGATCTTGAGAATACTGAATTTTTGCAAAATTCAACTCTGTCAAAAGCTTATGAGAATATTCTTTTTAGTGGGTATGCTAATTATACTTTGCAAAAAGGAAAGCGATTGAGTGTTTATTTCGATTCAGATTTAAATTTGCCTCAAATTAATCAATTACAGCCCATTGCCAATGTAAGTAACCCATTAAATATTGTTACGGGTAACCCTAATTTGGAGCCCTCAGTTTCTAATCAACTTTATTTAAACTATAATAATTTTAATTGGAAAGAACGTACAGGTTCATTTATTTACTTTGGATTTAATTTTCAAGACAACGTAATTGCACCAGTTACTGAAACTGATGAAAATTTGTTACGCCAAACCACTTATACCAATGTTAATGGTAATTATAATCATTATGGGGGAGTAGGGTATTCAAAAGAATTTAAGAAAGATTCTACTTTAAGTGTTAAGGTGAATTTTAGACCCTATTTTAATTTTCAAAAAAATGTAGGTTTTGTTAATGGAGAGCGTTTAGATGCAAAAAGAAATTCTTTTACACCGCGCATTTCAACAAGTTTTAATTTTAATAAAATTTTGGAGCTTGAACCAACCTACTCATTGACTTTTAATGCAACGCGATACAATATAGAATCGTTTGATGATATTAATTTCACCTCTCATAATGCAGAATTAAAAACAACCTTGTATTGGCCTAAAAATCTAATTTGGGGTAATGATATTCGGTACAATTATAATGGTAATGTGAGTGAAGGTTTTGTTAAAGATGCCGTCTTTTGGAACATGAGTTTAGGTGTTCAACTATTTAAGCAAAAAGCTACATTAAAAGTGTTAGCCTATGATTTGTTGAATCAAAATATCAATACGCGACGCACCACTGGCCAAGACTTTATTCAGGACTTGCAAGGAACGGTTTTAACACGTTATTTTATGATGAGTATGACTTATAAATTTGATCAATTCGGTGGAAAAAAATCTAAAGAAGGAAATCGCTTCATGTTTTAAAAAAATGGTAACGATTATCATTATTGTTTTTAATAATGAGATAAGTAGTGTATTGAGCATTTTATTTACCAACCACCAGATGCACCGCCGCCGCCGCCCATTCCGCCGCCGAAGCCACCTCCAAAACCACCGCCACCGAAGCTTCCGCCGCCACCTCCGAAGCCGCCTCCAGAATGGCCACTGCGCCCCATGTTACTTAAAATGATGATGTCCCAAAGGTCTAATCCACCAGAACGTTTACCTCCATTTCTTCCACCGCCTTTGTTGTTACGGCGTGAAAGAATGATAAGAATTACCAGAAATATAATAAAAGGCAAGAGTGCATCTAATGGAAAACCTTGCGACTCATCAAAAGTACGTTCTTCTTCAAACTCTCCATTAAGTACCTGGAAAATAGCATCTGCTCCATTATCAAGTCCCGAATAATAATCATTTTGCTTAAAATGTGGTATAATTACATTTTCTATTATACGTCTGCTCATGGCATCTGTAAGTGAGCCTTCAACTCCATAGCCCGTATTTATGCCAATTTTTCGGTCATCTCTAGCTAAAATAATTAGAATGCCATTGTCTTTTCCTTTTTGACCAATTCCCCATTTCGTTAGCCAATTAGCTCCTAAATAGTTGATTTCTTCACCTTCTGTAGATTTAATTATGGCGATAACTATTTGGGTAGAGGTACTATCTGAATATCGAATTAGTTTCTGTTCAAGTGTGTTTTTTTGCTGTGGTTGTAATAAGCTAACATAATCGTAAACACTCGTTTGTTCTGATGGTACTTCAGGAATTTTAAACTGTGCATGTCCAATTACACAACCCAATAAAAAGAGCAGTAAACTAACCTTTTGATATTTCATTGCTCAGTTCATTTGTGTCATTAGCTTTCCAAGGAAAGTGAGTGTTTAATTCTTTTCCGGCTGAAAGGATTCCGTTAATAATGCCTTCTTTAAAATTACCTTTTTTAAATTGCTCTTGTATGACATTAATGGTTGATTTCCAAAAATCGGCTGGTACTACTTTATTGATTCCAGAATCGCCATAAATAGCAAACTTTTTATCATTTACAGCAATATAAATAAGCACTCCATTAGCATCTTTTGTATTGTCCATTTTTAACAGGTGAAAGATTTCTTTTGCACGATCATCATGAGCTAATCGAGTGTGGGCTTCAATATGAACACGAATCTCTCCAGACGTATTCTTTTCGGCTTCAAGTATAGCTGATACGATTTCTTGCTCCCCTTCGGCAGTTAAAAAGTCTTCTACTCTAGACATGGGCTCCTATTTGAAATCGAAATCTACATCAGGAGCATTTTCAGATCCAGCCGCAGCTTCGTAGCGGGCCATTTCATCAAAACCAAAAAGTCCAGCCAAAAGTTTTCCAGGAAATTTAGTGGTGTGTTTATCGTATACATTTACCGCTTCATTAAAACGATCACGAGCTACATTGATGCGATTTTCTGTACCTTCTAATTGCGATTGTAATTCAAGGAAATTCTGATTGGCCTTGAGTTCGGGATAACGTTCAACAACAACCATTAGTTTGCTTAAAGCTCCGGTAAGTCCAGATTGGGCATCTTGGAAAGCAGCCATTTTTTCTGGAGTAAGATTTCCTGCATCAATCGTAGTTTTGGTCGCATTAGCTCTAGCTTCAATTACTCCTTCTAATGTCTCTTTTTCAAAATCTGCAGCACCTTGTACTGTTTTTACTAAATTTCCGATGAGGTCGTTTCTGCGTTGATACGAACTTTCAACATTAGACCAAGCTGTTTTAGCATCTGCTTCGTGTTCTACAGCCGTATTGTTAAATCCAACAGCCCATTGGTAAATACCAATGGCAATAACGGCAAGAACAATTAATGCAATTAATCCTTTTTTCATGATAGTGTTAATTTTAAGTGTTTGAAATTATAGTTAATAAATGTTAGTCAGTAGAATGCAGTGAAATGTTACACTAAAGTGCTAAAAAAGAATTAAGAAAATTACAATTGTTCTTTAATCTTAATTAATTCAGCTTTAACTTTTTCAAGTTTATCGATGATATCGAAATTATTTAGTGCTTTTTGGCGGTTCTCCTTAAGATGCGTTTTTGCACCATCTAATGTAAAACCGCGCTCTTTTACCAAGTGGTAAATAAGTTTTAAATTTTTTATGTCTTCTGGGGTGAATTTACGATTTCCTTTGGCGTTCTTTTTAGGTTTCAAGGCGTCAAATTCTTTTTCCCAAAAGCGAATGAGCGATGTGTTAACATCAAATGCTTTGGCGACTTCACCAATACCGTAATATCTTTTTTCTGGTAGTTCTATTTGCATTAGTCAAGGGATTGATTTTCTTGAGTTGCGAATTTCAACATATTCTCAAATTCTTCCGCAGATAAACTTCCGTAGTAAAAATTAATAGGGTTTATTCTGTCTTTATCTTTCCAAACCTCATAATGCAGGTGTGGCGCTTCTGACCGCCCTGTATTACCTACAAAACCTATTAAATCACCTCGTTTTACTTTTTGTCCTTTCTTTACATTATACTTACTTAAATGCGCATATAGAGAAAGATAGCCATAGCCATGATCAATTCTTATATGATTGCCATAACCTGAGGCACCATTATCAGCACGAGTTACTTTTCCATCACCCGAAGCATATACAGGTGTGCCTCTTGGTGCTGTGAAGTCCATACCTCTGTGCATTTTACGCGCTTTAGTAAATGGATCTGATCGCCATCCAAATCCAGACGCCATACGTGTTAAGTCTTCATTATTAATGGGTTGTATAGCGGGTATTGCCATTAATAATTTTTCTTTTTCTTCAGCTAGTTTAGTAATTTCATCTAAAGATTTTGACTGAATTGCCATTTGCTTTTTAATAATATCAAGTCTTCTTGTTGTTGATATTATCATTTCAGAATTATTAAAACCTTCTAATGAACGATATCTATTTACACCTCCAAAACCCGTACGTCTTTGTTCTTCTGGAATAGGATTAGCTTCGAAATAAAGCCGATAAATATTATTATCACGGTCTTCTATGTTCGCTAATACTTCTTCAATTTGCTCCATTTTTTTATCGAGCAATTCAAATTGTAATTCGTAATTTTTAACTTCACGTCTTAAAGAGAGTTCGCGTGGAGTATTAATTAAATTAGTGTTTAAAAGTAAAATAACAGAAAGAATACCGAAAAGCAATGATCCTAAAAAGAAAAAGGCGATATTACGATAACGTTTCGATTTTTGAACCTCTATCTTTCGATAGGATAGCGTATCTGGATCGTAATAGTACTTTACCTTAGACATAAATGGATTTTATCCTATTTTTGCGCAACTGTTTTTTTACAGAACAAACAAATATAAAAATTGTTTTGTATAAATTGTTAAATTTTGCAAAACGTTAGCAATTTCTATGACTTCCAAAGATATACGATCAAATTTTTTAAATTTCTTTAAAAGTAAATCACACAAGATTGTAGCCTCAGCTCCAATGGTTATTAAAGACGACCCTACTTTAATGTTTACCAATGCGGGTATGAATCAGTTTAAAGAATACTTTTTAGGGAACACAGTTTCAAAGAATTTGCGCATTACTGATACTCAAAAATGTCTTAGAGTTAGTGGTAAACACAACGACTTAGAGGAAGTTGGTAAAGATACTTATCATCATACCATGTTTGAGATGCTAGGTAATTGGAGTTTTGGAGATTACTTTAAAAAAGAAGCAATACAATGGGCATGGGAATTTTTAACTGAAGTTTGTAAGATTGATAAAGAAAGTCTCTATGTTTCAATTTTTGAAGGAAGTAATGATTCTGATAATTTAAATAAAGACCAAGAAGCTTATGCAATTTGGAGTGCTATTGTGCCTAAAGACAGGATAATTTTAGGGAATAAAAAAGATAATTTTTGGGAAATGGGTGATCAAGGACCATGTGGGCCTTGTTCAGAAATTCATGTAGATATACGTTCGGCAGAAGAAAAAAAGAAAGTTTCAGGTGCTTCTTTAGTAAATGCAGACCATCCACTTGTTGTAGAGATATGGAATTTAGTTTTCATGCAATACAATCGTAAGGCCGATGGGAGTTTAGAAAATTTACCCGCAAAACATGTCGATACTGGAATGGGTTTTGAGCGTTTGTGTATGGTAATGCAGAATGTAAAATCCAATTACGATACCGATGTTTTTAAGCCCATTATTCGCGAAATAGAAGCTATTACACATGCTAAGTATGGTACTTCGGAAGAGGTTGATGTGGCTATACGAGTAATCGCAGATCATATTAGAGCAGTAGCCTTTTCAATAGCTGACGGGCAATTGCCTAGTAACACTGGTGCAGGATATGTAATTAGGAGAATACTACGTAGAGCAATACGATATGGTTTTACATTTTTAAAGACGAAAGAACCTTTTATTTATCGATTAACACGAGTGTTGGTAGAATCAATGGGTGAGAATTTTACCGAATTAAAAGAACAACAACAATTAATAGAGAATGTTATTAAGGAAGAAGAAAATTCTTTTTTAAATACTTTAGATCAGGGCTTGGTGTTGTTAAATACTGTAATTGCACAAGCAAAGGGTGATGAAATTGATGGAAGAAAAGCCTTTGAGTTATATGATACCTATGGCTTTCCAATTGATTTAACAGCTTTAATTTTAAGTGAGAAGGGGTACACTTTGGATGAGAAGGGGTTTGAGATTGCCATGCAAGAGCAGAAAAATCGATCGCGAAGTGCATCAGAAGTTTCAAAGGATGATTGGACAGTTGTATCTAACGATGCAGAACAAGAATTTGTTGGGTATGATGTTTTAAAAGCTAAAGTGAAAATAGTTAAGTATAGAAAAGTTACTTCTAAAAAAGATGGAGTTCGATTTCAACTGGTTTTTAATTTAACACCTTTTTATGCCGAAGGAGGTGGTCAAGTAGGTGATAAAGGGTATTTAGAGGTGCCAAATGGAGACGTTGTTTATATATTGGATACTAAAAAAGAGAATAACGAAATAATACATTTTGTTAAGAATCTACCCAAGAATTCAAATGAAACTTATACCGCAGTCGTAGATGAAAAGCAAAGGCATCGTACAGAAGCTAACCACAGTGCCACTCATTTATTACATCAAGCACTTCGAGAAATTTTAGGTACACATGTAGAGCAAAAAGGTTCGGCGGTACATTCGAAATACTTGCGTTTTGACTTTTCTCACTTTTCTAAATTGACAACGGAAGAATTAAGGGCTGTAGAAAACTTTGTTAATGCCCGAATCGATGGTCATTTGCCGTTTGAGGAAAAGCGTAATGTTCCCATAGAAGAGGCTATGGCAGAAGGAGCAATGGCCTTGTTTGGAGAAAAATACGGTGATGCTGTAAGAACAGTTCGTTTTGGGCAATCAATAGAGCTTTGTGGTGGTACACATGTTAAAAACACTGCAGATATTTGGCATTTTAAAATTAAATCGGAAGGTGCGGTAGCTGCTGGAATTAGAAGAATTGAGGCTATTACATATGATGCCGTCAAAGATTTTTATTTTGAGAATAATAGAACACTTTTTGAGATTAAAGATTTATTGAATAATGCGCAAGACCCAGTAAAATCGGTAGCTAACTTGCAAGAGGAAAATGCAAAACTTAAAAAAGAAGTTGAACAACTTTTAAAAGCTAAAGCCAAAAATTTAAAAGGAGATTTAGTAAATGAATTAGAAGAAATAAACGGGGTTCGTTTTTTAGCTAAAAAGATTGATTTGGACGCTGGCGGGATTAAAGATTTATGTTTTGAAATGGGGAATAATCAAGAAAATTTATTTCTGTTATTCGGCACAGAACAAAATGGAAAAGCGTTGCTTTCTTGTTATATCTCAAAAGAATTAGTCGCTGCCAAAGATTTGCATGCAGGTACCATTGTTCGTGAACTGGGCAAATTTATTCAAGGAGGTGGAGGTGGACAACCTTTCTTCGCAACTGCAGGTGGAAAGAATCCGGCTGGCATTAACGAAGCTATTAATAATGCGAAGAAATATTTGTTGAAATAATACAATAGAATATGACTTAAATTAGAGTATACTCTACTTATTATGAAATATTTTGTATTACTATTATTGGTTTTGGCATCTTGCTCAGAAAATAGATTAGGACCAAACTCAAGTTCAACGAAGAAAATAAGTCAGATAGATTCGAATAAGGTGGTTAATTACTGGAGAAAAGCACAATATCGTGGTATGTACTCTAATGAATATCAAAAATATCTTGATTCAATTTTATTAATTGTCCCAGATTCAGCATATTTCTGGCAACAAAAAGCAATGCCCTTGTATAAATCTAGAAAATATGCTGTTGGTAAACCATTTCTAGAAAAAGCTGCAAAACTTAATCCTGCTAAGTATCTTGATTACAGTGCTTTTATGAAATGTCTTTTTTCTAAAGAACATCAAGAATCTATAACCGAGTTTATGGAAGTAAAAAAAAGGTATGGTGATTCTTATGTGATGGATCATACGTACAATTTTTATTTAGGATTAAATTATTTGCAATTAAATAATTTTGAAAAAGCAAAAGAATTTTTGGAAAAAAGTAAAGAGCAGCAAATTGCTGATTTTCCAAAGCGCAAACCCGAACATGCCGTCCATCATTTAGATTGGTTTTATATGGGGCTTGCTGAATACGAGTTACAAAATTTTGATAAGGCAATCGAAAATTTAGATATGTCTTTAAAGGTTTATAAAGATTTTGGTGATGCTCTTTTTTTTAAATCAATATGTTTAACCGAATTGAATAGAGAATTAGAAGCACAAGCCGTTCGAAAAAGAGCTTACGAAAATGCAAAGAATACTATAAATGAAGATCAAGTGTTTTATGAGGTTTATCCTTATCAAGTATTTAATAAGTTAAGTCCAATGTCAAGATCTAAATGAAATTACAAACCAAATTACATTTGAAAAAGGAGCTAAATCAAATTGACTATAATAGTCAATTATTGTTTTTAGGATCTTGTTTTTCGGAACATATTGGAAATAAATTTGAGTATTACAAATTTAAATCTGTTCAAAATCCATTTGGCATTTTATTTCATCCATTAGCTATTGAAAATTTAATAGAACGAGGTGTAAATAAATCGTTTTATTCAGAAAAGGATGTTTTTTTTTATAATGAACGTTGGCATTGTTTTGATGTACATTCCGATTTAAGTGATGTATCCAAAGAGAAGCTGATACAGCAATTAAATTCAGCATTAGAAGCTACATATATACATATTAAAAATGCCTCACATATTGCAATAACCCTAGGAACTTCTTGGGTTTATCGAAAGGTGAAAAATGACAATATAGTTTCAAATTGTCACAAAATACCACAAAAGGAGTTTGAAAAAGAGATTCTAAGTGTAAAAACTGTTTCAAATTGTTTGAAAAATTGTATTGATAAAATTCATACTCTAAACAACAATGTGCAAATAATTTTTACGGTTTCACCTGTACGTCATTTAAAAGATGGTTTCGTTGAAAATCAGAGAAGTAAAGCACATTTAATAACAGCCATTCATCAGATAATTAATCAGATTGATACCATTTATTTTCCTTCATATGAAATAATGATGGATGAATTACGAGACTATCGTTTTTATAAAACAGATATGGTTCATCCTAACAAATTGGCGGTAGACTACATATGGGAACGGTTTAAAAACACTTGGATTTCTGATGCTGAATTTCCAATAATGGATAAAATAGAAGCGGTACAAAGAGATTTGAAGCATCGACCATTTAATCCTGATTCAGAACAACATAAAAAATTTGAAAAGGCGCTCGAAAAGAAAATTGCGTATCTTAAAGAAGCATATCCTTTTATGCTTTTTTAGATTAGATGTTGCCACGCTTAATTTAGGAGCTTAAACACATAGGTTGTTATGAAAAAAATAATATTTGGAGTTGTAATTGCATTAGTTACGGTATTTATTTTTAGGTCGTGTGTAGATAGCAAAGAGGAAAAAACGATACTTCAAGAAAATTCAATGTTGCTTCAAAAGCAAATAGAAAATGTTTCAAAGTTGGTGGTAACTGAAGGCCATTTTGCTGAAGTATATAATTATAAAGATTCTCAATTGCTTTTTGGGTCTCTAATATCTGCGAATAAAAAGGCTTTGGTTGTTGTAAATGCAGAGGTGACAGTGGCTTATGATTTGTCTAAAATAAACTTTGAAATAGATCAAGATAATAAAATTTTAAGAATTAAAAACATTCCAGAAGCGGAGGTGAAAATCAATCCAGATTTTGAATACTACGATGTTACAGCAGATTATTTTAATCCTTTTGATGAGCGAGATTATAACCGAATAAAAAAGAATGTAAATAAATCTTTATTGAAAAAAGTAGAAGCTTCTTCTTTAAAAATTAATGCTCAGAATCGCCTTTTAAGTGAGCTACAAAAGTTTTATATTTTAACTAATTCTATGGAATGGAAATTGGAATATTTGGGAGAAACTTTGGATTCTGGCGTACAAGATTTATTGCTTAAAGATTAATCATTCAATATATTTCTTTGCCCATTTAATATATTGTTCCCAGTCAAAATCTGTAACATCGTGTTTGCCAGTTCTAATATGATATGCTACCGTATTTTGTATTGGTTCATTTACTATTGGCATTTTAGTTGAAGAAACTCCTTCCTTTTCAAATAAATTATAAACGGCTGATGCGTAATGAGCTGATAGGAATTCACCTTTAGGATCCGCCCATTTGTCATCTTGTGCACTAGCAACATACAGTGGTCTCGGGGCTATAAGTGCAAGTAATTCGTGTTGGTCAACAGGTAATGCAGATTCGTTTTCAATATATTTATTAAACGTATCACTAAACCAATGTGGAAACGCATTGTTTATAATTGCTATGGTTTCACCGAATTTTCGTTTTGAGAGTGTAGCACCTCCACAACCAGAATCGTTAGAAATAACACCCGCAAATCTATCATCAGATGCTCCTGCCCACAGCGATGTTTTTCCCAATCTTGAATGTCCGAAAACTATTGTTCTTTTCTCATCAATAGCTGGGTCAGTCTCAAAATAATCTAAAGTTTTACTTAATGCAAAAGCCCAAGCTGTGATACTTCCCCATTCATTGGGTTTAGGTTTTTTTTGACCTTCTCTATAGAATAAATTGTGTATTCCATCAGTAAAGTCGTTTTTGTCTGGATCAATTTCTCCATAATAAATAGTTGCTAACCCAAAGCCACCATCTATAATTTTTTCAACTGGCCATCGGTGAGTTCTAGTTCCTCGAGAAGATTCTTGGGCTTTATGGTCTGTAATGCCAAGTTCTTTGGTGTTTGGAACCCATGCATCTGTTAAAATAATATTTGGGTCTGCATTTATCGTGTGATTTCCTCTAAAGTTGGTGCTAAGAAAAATTGGAGCTTTAGTTTTCCCTTTTGGCAAGTATATTAAAACTGTGTAACTGATAGACTTATTATTTTTGCTAATTGTAATTTTTACCTGTTTACGAGAAGCTTTATTATTAATAGCATATTCACTTTGCTCTATAGTTTCAAAATTAAGCTCGTCAATTTTCTCTGGTATTTTACCATAGACGCTTTCTTCAAAGAAAGTATAAAGTTCTGGTCTTCGTATCTGATACCATTCCGCAGTTGAGTTTATTTTTTCGCCATCAAAGGTTACTAAAGGGTTTGTGATATTAAATTGGGGAACTTTACTTTCGTCATAATTTGGATTGTACTTTTTTTGAGAAAATACGATTTGTACTACTGATAGGTAAATAATAGTGGAAAATAAATATTTCATCTGCTGATATATGGTTTGGTAGTTCTCAGCGAAAGTTACAAAAAAAGCCACCTATCAATAAATAGGAGGCTTTTTAATATAATGTTAAAGTATTTATTTTGAAGTTTCTATCGAAGGAGGGTAGGCTTCTAGAATTTCAGTTACAAATTCTTTAATTCGCGCCTCTTTCTTTTCTATTTTGGAAGTGTTTCCAAGATTGCCAATGCCTTTACCTTGCCAAACTAATTCTTTGTCTTTAGCATCAATTAAATCAATATAAAGTGAACCTTCTGTTCTGCTTTGGATATTGTTGCCACCCCAACCTGGGCCATAACCACCATAAAAAAATGGGCTCCATCCCCAGCCAAAGCCGCCACCCCAGTAGTTGTTGTAAATGTCTACTTGTTCTTTTTCTTTTGTAAAAATGCTTACTAATATGTCTGGATCTTCAGATTTTACAAACCCCCGAGTTTCCATTTCGGATTCAATAGCTCTTAAAATTCTTTTTTTATCTAAATCAGAAATATGTGCCTTGTCAATGCCTGTTTTGTAAAAAGCATACGTTTTATAAGCGTTAAAGTTTACTTCTTTATCATAATCAGATAATACACGGACTGAAGTACAAGAAGCTAAAAGCATTAAAACCATTACTGGTAGTGTTAAATTTCTAAGTTTTTTCATAGCAGATAATTTTAGAATTAGATTCAGTTTGTTCTATGAGAATTAGCTTCAAAAACTATGCCGAATCATAATAAAATGATATTCTTAACGATCATTATTGCGAATTAGTTTTGGGGTCATAACCATATGGGCAATGCCTACAACCGCTTTCGCAACAATAGCCTCTTTTTAAATGATATTGCTTGGTGAAAACACGATAACCTTCTTCAGACCAATAAAAATCACCTTCTTCAATTGGTAAAATCTCCTTCATAGATTTAGTTTTCTAATAAGAATCCATATAAAATTAGTTGAAATTTTGTTAACGATATCGGTTTCATCTTTTTAAAGTCTTAGTTTTAATGGAGAATTACTTTAAAAATATCAATTGGAAAAATAGTTGGCAAGATTCTTGGTTTACTAAATTGCTTAGTTTTTTAACAATTATCTTGTGTTAGGAGCGTTTTATTGTCAGATTATGATTTTAGTTTTTAAACATTTTTTTCGAAAAAATTACGTGGGGCTTTCACTATGGCCATTTATTATATTAAAAAATGATTCATTAAAAAGCGATGTAATTTTAATTAATCATGAGAAAATTCACCTTAAACAGCAATTAGAGCTGTTGGTAATTCCATTTTATATTATTTACTTGACCGAATGGATTATTAAATCTATTTATTATTTAGACCGTTACCAAGGTTATCAAAATTTAAGCTTTGAACGCGAAGCTTATCTTCATGAAGATAATCTAGACTACATAAATAAGCGCTCACCATTTAGCTTTATTAAATATCTTTGGGTATAATATCCAAAGTGTTGAGTAAAATTCAAGAAGTTCACCTTTCAATTTTAGAAAAGCAAAAAATTTCACTTTTTATTAAGCGAGAAGATTTGTTGCACCCTATTATATCTGGTAATAAGTATCGGAAATTAAAATATAATTTAATAACGGCGCAAGAAAAGAAATATCAATCACTATTAACATTTGGTGGGGCTTATTCTAATCATATTGCGGCCACTGCATGTGCAGGAAAAGAAAATGGATTACAAACAATAGGCGTAATTCGTGGCGAAGAGCTAAAAGATAGTTTTCTTGAAAATCCTACTTTAAAATTGGCTCATAAGCATGGAATGCAATTGAAGTTTGTCTCGAGAAGTAGATACAGAAATAAGGGAGAAGAGCATTTTATCAATGATTTAATAAAAGAATTCGGTAGGTTTTATTTATTGCCGGAGGGAGGTACAAATAACTTAGCTGTAAAAGGTTGTGAGGAGATTTTAGATAAAAAGGGGCTTAATTTTGATGTTGTTTGTTGTCCTGTAGGAACTGGGGGTACAATCGCTGGAGTTATTAATTCTAGTAATGAAAAACAAATAGTATTAGGTTTTTCAGCTCTAAAGGGTGATTTTTTAAAAGAAGATATTTGTAAGTTTGTGCTTAAGGAGAATTGGGAATTAATTACAGATTATCATTTTGGTGGATATGCTAAAGTAAATGATGAACTGGTACAATTCATAAATAATTTTAAGTTGAAAACTGGAATTTTGTTAGATCCAGTGTATACCGGAAAGATGATTTATGGAATATTAGATAAGATAGAAAAAAACTATTTTAAACCCGGCACCCAAATTTTAGCACTTCATACTGGTGGTTTGCAAGGTATCGCAGGTATGAATTTAATTTTAGAAAAAAAGAACAAACCATTAATCGCTATATGATTAACAAGTTAATTTTGTTTTGTGTTATAATAATTTCTGTTTCCAGTTGTAAAGTGAAACAAAAAGTAACCTATTCTGATCCTAGTAAACGTGGCCCTAAAGTGGTTGTAGATAAAGAAAGTAATCGTAATAGAGATAAAGAGGAAGGACTTTATCCGTTGCCAGAAGATTCTGGGAGATTTCAAAAATTCGAAATAAATTCTATTTCGGATTATATAGCCGAATTTTCTGAAATTGCTCAATTTGAGATGAAGGCTTTCGGAATTCCTGCAAGTATAACATTAGCACAAGGTCTACTTGAAAGTGGATTCGGAAAAGGTGAGTTAGCTGCTAAAACCAATAACCACTTTGGAATAAAATGTCACACAGGTTGGCAAGGAGATTATGACTTTCATGATGATGATGAAAAAGGTGAGTGTTTTCGAAAATATAATCATCCGATGTATTCATACCGAGATCATAGTCATTTTTTAACATCACGTTCGCGATATGCCTTTTTGTTTGATTTTAAACCTTATGATTATAAGAAATGGGCAAAAGGTCTTAGTAAAGCAGGGTATGCTACTGATAAAAAATATCCCCAAAAATTAATATCCCTAATTGAAAAATATAAATTGTATCAGTATGATTTAAATACCGAAGTTAGAAGTGATATTGTAGTTGCTTCATCTGGACTTAACAGTGTAGCTAATATTCATACGGTACAACAAGGAGATACTTTGTATTCAATTTCTAGAAAATATGCAATATCTGTAGAAGAATTGAAGCGACTAAATAAAATGAATAATACTAATCTTGCAATCGGTCAACAAATTATTGTTGAACTTGATTAATTTTTAAACTAAAATTAGTTTATATACAAATTCCAAAACTAAGGTAATTCAAGATATTTTATAATGATTTATAAACGTAGTAGTGCTTTATTCTCAGAAGCTAAAAAGTATATACCTGGTGGCGTAAATTCCCCAGTTCGCGCATTTAAATCCGTAGGTGGTACTCCAATATTTGTTAAAGAAGCGAAAGGGGCTTATCTCTATGATGAGGATGATAATCGATTGATTGATTATATAGCATCTTGGGGTCCTTTAATATTAGGTCATGCTTATGAACCGGTAATTAATGCAGTTGTTGATAAAGCTAAAAAAGGAACTTCTTTTGGTATGCCTACAGAAATAGAGACTGAGCTAGCGAGGTTAGCAGTTTCAATGGTGCCAAATATTGACAAAATTCGATTTGTTAATAGTGGAACAGAAGCATGTATGAGTGCCGTAAGATTAGCTCGTGGATATACAGGAAAAGATAAAATAATTAAGTTTGCTGGTTGTTATCATGGCCATTCAGATTCTTTTTTAATACAAGCTGGTAGTGGAGCAGTTACTTTTGGTAGTCCAAATAGCCCAGGGGTAACACAGGGTACAGCAAAAGACACATTATTAGCTAATTATAATGATTTGGCGAGTGTAGAAGCACTAGTGAGCGCTAATTCTAAAGAAATTGCAGCAGTTATTATTGAACCAGTAGCCGGTAATATGGGCTGTATTATTCCATCAGATGATTTTATTCAAGGATTAAGATTACTGTGTACTCAAAATGATATTCTGTTGATTTTTGATGAGGTAATGACAGGTTTTAGATTAGGCAAGGGCGGAGCGCAAGAAGCATTAGCAATTGATGCAGATATTATGTGTTTTGGTAAAGTTATAGGTGGAGGTTTGCCTGTAGGTGCTTTTGCAGCAAATAATGAAATAATGTCTTATTTGGCTCCAGATGGCCCAGTGTACCAAGCAGGAACTTTAAGCGGAAACCCTTTAGCGATGAGTGCTGGTTTAGCAATGTTAACGGAGTTAAATAATAAGCCAGAAGTTTTTGAAAGTCTAGCAAATAAAACCGCTTACTTACATGATGGTTTAGAGCAAGCATTATTAGAAAAGAAAATTCCTTATCAAATTAATAGATATGGAAGTATGATTTCTGTGCATTTTACGGATGAGCCAGTTATAAATTTTGAAACTTCCGCCAAGGGTAATAATGATACTTTTAAGAAGTACTTTCATGGAATGTTGGATCAAGGTATTTATCTGCCACCAAGTGCTTTTGAAAGTTATTTTTTAAATGATGCACTTTCATATGAAGATTTAGACGCTACAATAAGAGCAGTAGAGCAGTTGTCTCTTTAAAAATTTTAATGTAATTGAAACAAAAAGCCATCCGTATACACGGATGGCCTTTACAATCAATCAACTCTCACTATCAACCTATTTTCTTTTGGCATTTTTCTTGCCTTTTTCTTCACCTCTTTTTTTCTTGTGGTGTCTCATTTTCTCCCATTTGTTATATTGTTCATCAGAAAGAATACTTTTCATTTCAGACTTAAGAGCAATTTGAGCGTCCAAACGTTCATTTTGCATTGCATATCGTTCTTCACTAGTTGGTTTTTTACGTTCACCATTTTCTCTAGCCTCTTTTCTTTCAGTCATTTTAGCCTTTCTGATAGTAGCTTGTTCAAGATTAATAGCTTGAATCTGTGTTTGTTGTTTACTAGATAGATCTAAGGCTAAGGTCATTTTTTTAGTTTGCAGAGTAGCAATCTGTTCAGCTGTTAAATCCTTCATATTACCTCTATTAGGTCTCTCTTTTCGCTCTTGTGCTATTGTGGTTACACCCACTAATAACATCATTACTATTATTGCTTTTTTCATTTGTTTAAATTTTATTAATTACACTTCTTTGACTGAGAAAGGGAAGATTGGTTTAATGTAAATATTGATTTTGGCAAATTTTTAACCAAATGAAGTGTAAGATAAAAACCTTCTAATCCGCAGTGATTAAAGGGTTTAGAAGGTGTGTTAATCGATTTTGAAATTTCTTAAAATTAAATCAGTATATCAGGAGTTTAATTTTTAATTATCAAACTTAATGCTTCATATTCGCCATTATTTAAGTCTATACTTATATAGTATAAACCATCTCGTAGCGTTGAAATAGGTAACTCATAAGTATTGTTTCCGGTTGCAACCGTTTGCGGATTAAATGTCTTTATAATTCGACCTGCAGAATCATATAAGTGTAGCGAAATTATAGTCGTTTCAGCTGGTTTGTTAAGTAGAAGAATACGTGCTTTGCCTTCCTTTGCAGGATTCACTTCTAAAACAATTTCAGAATCTAAAGTGGTTTCAGAAGCTGTAACTGTTATGCTGATAGAAGAAGCGTTTGAATTGCCATCTGTGTCAGTTACGGTTAAAATAACTTCAAAAGTACCGTTAGTTGTAAAGGTATAACTTGGGTTTTCAACAAAGCTTGTATCATCATTTCCAAAATCCCAAGAATAAGTAGCTATTGTCCCGTCATCTGTAGAATTGCTACCTGTGAAGTGTACTGTCAATGGATTAGGACCAGAGATAACATCAGCATTTAAAATAGCAATAGGGTCTTGGTTTAATGAATTTGTAGCAGAAACAAATACAGAAACCTCGTCTGATGCTGATTGGTTTTCATTATCAGCTC
The DNA here is from genome assembly GCF_009649685.1 of Flavobacteriaceae bacterium EG-1. Classification (GTDB taxonomy): domain Bacteria; phylum Bacteroidota; class Bacteroidia; order Flavobacteriales; family Flavobacteriaceae; genus Aurantibacter_A. The sequence goes on along the minus strand of NZ_WJPK01000006.1, from coordinate 161,958 downwards.
CTGTTAATTGAAAAACATAAGTCCCTTCAATTAATTCACTTGCAGTTAAGTCTGTAGTATTTTCATTAGTTAAAATAGCTGTATTCGGGCCACTAATTTGCGTCCACTCGAAAGTTATGGAGCCACTATCAGAATCGCTTCCCGTACCGTTTAATGTGATACTATTGGTGGGTAACAAAATAGTTTGATCACTTCCTGCATTTACAATTAGAATGTCAGTATTTTCTTGTGGAGAAACAACTAAAGTAACATCGTCAAAAGCTGAATCATTTTCATTGTCAGTAATAGTTAATCGAAAAACGTATGTGCCTTCAATTAATTCACTTGCAGTTAAGTCAGTAGTATTTTCATTAGTTAAAACGGCTGTATTCGGTCCACTAATTTGTGTCCATTCAAAAGTAGTGGTGCCACCATCAGGATCGCTTCCCGAACCATTTAATGTGATACTATTTGTGGGTAGCAAAATAGTTTGATCGCTTCCTGCATTTACAATTAGCATGTCAGTATTTTCTTGTGGAGAAACAATTAAAGTAACATCGTCAAAAGCTGAATCATTTTCATTGTCAGTAATAGTTAATCGAAAAACGTATGTGCCTTCAATTAATTCACTTGCAGTTAAGTCAGTAGTATTTTCATTAGTTAAAGCAGCAGTATTCGGTCCACTAATTTGCGTCCATTCGTATGTTATGGTACCACCATCAGGGTCGCTTCCCGAACCATTTAATGTGATACTATTGATGGGTAGCAAAATAGTTTGATCGCTTCCTGCATTTGCTAATGGTAAATCGGTGTTTTCCTGTGGAGAAACAACTAAAGTAACATCGTCAAAAGCTGAATCATTTTCATTGTCAGTAATATTTAATCGAAAAACATATGTGCCTTCAATTAATTCACTTGCAGTTAATTCAGTAGTATTTTCATTATTTAAAACAGCTGTATTCGGTCCACTAATTTGCGTCCATTCGTATGTTATGGCGCCACCATCAGGATCGCTTCCCGATCCGTATAATATGATGCTGTTAGTGGGCAGCATAATAGTCTGATTACTTCCTGCATTTACTAGAGGTATGTCAGTATTTTGTTCTGGGTTAATCGTAACAGACATCTCATCAAAATCAGTGTCATTTTCATCATCTGTAATAGTTAAGCGAAAAATATAAGTTCCTTCAACTAAATTGTCTGCGGTTAAATTTGCAGTTAATGAGTTGGATAAATTTGCTGTTGAAGGTCCACTTGTCTGCGACCAAGAATAAGAAATGTTTCCACCATCAGGGTCATTACCAGTTCCATTTATTGTAATAGCATTGGTTGGTAATGTAATAGTTTTGTTGTTGCCAGCATTTGCTATTGGTTGGCTATTTGCGACTACACTAGATAAGTTTTCATAAATTCTAACTACTTTTTGATTTTTAAATCCATTGGAAACAATATCTAAATCTCCATCATTGTCTATATCTATCACTCGAGCTCCGTCATGATGTTCCCAATTTTGAGGACTATCATCTATGACATGCATTTCCCAATCTTCATTATTACATAAATTATTTTCGAATGCCATTAATCTTCTTGAACCTAACCATTCACCAACGATTATATCTTCGTCACCATCAAAATCAATATCAGCAGCAAATACACTTAAACTCCCATGAACGTCAGTAGATAATAAGTGTTTAGTCCAGGTTTCAGTTGGATCCTCTGGTGCCTCAAACCAAGCTAAATCATACCTATTTGGATCAGATCCATACCCTAATTGACCTACTACAGCATCTAAATCACCGTCTTTATCAAAATCTGCCAATTGTGCTCGGTCTGGTGTGCTACCATAGCTTAAACCTGTTGAATGTGTAGTAAAAACACCTGAGCCGTTATTCTCTAACCAATTGACACCTTGAAAAAGATCTAAATCACCATCATTGTCTATGTCAGCAGCTTGAAGGTCTTCTCCAGAAGAATCATTACTTATATCTTCTAAACTCCATGTTCCCGTTGTTGGATTCGCTGTTGGGGTTAACAACTGAATGGGTTCATGTGTTTTCTCTGCGCCATTCCAGTTTATTGCCATTTGATAAGTACCTCCTGTACCAAAGTTGCCTCCTGCTAATCCCGCTAAAAATGGTTCGGACCATGAACTTGTAATAGTTGGCAAATTAGTATGTAATGTAAAAATTCCAGTACCATCATTTTCGGCCCATACAAGTTGAACGCTTTGATACTCTTTTCCTGAGGGTCCTAAAGTCGTACCTAATAAATCCATATCGCCGTCATTATCAAAGTCATGAACATGAGCAATATTTCCGAAGTTTCTACCTATAGTGTTTTTTGTCCAATTATCGGAGGCGTTTCCTGAGTTTTTATACCACCATCCACCGGTAACAATGTCGTTAAGACCATCACCATCTAAATCATATCTGGCAAAGGTGTAAATAGCCGTATAAGGATTAGTTTGATATTCATGAACAGTCCATTGGTTAGGAAAAGGTTCGGAGCTACATTGTGCTTGTATTGTTGAAATTGACAGAAATATCAGTAATAAAAACAGAATTCCACTTATTTTAAGTGGTTTGTCTTTAATTTTGAAATAAGCAGTGATAGGTTTTAAAATATTATTCTTAAACCTATTGGTGTACTTGGTGTTCATTCTAGAAGCATTAGAAAATTGTAACAATAGTACTATATAAAAATGAGAAGAGATGGTATATTAAGATAATACTACAACAATAATGGTTTAACTGCTAAATAATACTTTAACGATCTGCTTTATTGGTTAAAGGGCTGGTATTTAGGCGTATAAAAAAAAGGACTCAAGTTTATTTTGAGTCCTTTTTTTAAGTAGGTTTTGTTCTGGTTTAATTTAGGTCTTCGTCTTGAAGGTAGTTTGTTGTTGGTATTTGGTTAAGTTCTGCAATTGCAATTTCGGCAGTAACGTTGGTATTTGTTTCTGTAATACTAAAATTATATATGGTGAAGGCAGCGATAAAACAACTTAAGAATAATGAGCTTTTAATTTTATTTGACATTATTTGGGGTTTTTAGTTTGGTTAAAATGGGATGGTTAAAGAAAGTAGGTGATACTAAATTTTTTATTTGGATTCTTCAAAATCTAAATTGTCGATTGCTGTTAAATTGTCAAATTCGGCATTAACAATTTCGCTAGAATTGGTATAAGTATTCTCTGCCTCAGTTAAGCTGAAATTATAAATTGTAAATACAGCGATAAAACAACTTAAGAATAATGAACTTTTAATTTTATTTGACATGATTTGGGTTTTTTAATTCTGATTCAAAGTTAGATTGAAGTAAGCCTTGCTTTGGTTATTTGTTGTGAAAGTCACCCTTTTTTGATGTGAAATGATGCTTTTTTGTGGTGGCGAAAATGTGTGCTAGCCCTTTGCTGTATAGGTCTTTGGGTGAACTGTTTAATTTATACGATGTGTGGTTGTACAAGTTTTTACGGTTTTAAATAATGCTAATATTTTCATTGGCTAATTGGAGTGATAATTGCTTCACAAGGTATTCTGAATTATCCTTAATCACACATAAGAATGTTATAGTCTTTCTATAGTTGTGAGTTTGTTAAATAGTTCATTAAAATAAATTGTTGAAAGATATTTTGATTGTACTCATATTAGGAAGTTATGTCTAAGTAGGGATTAATAAGCTTCATAGAACAATGTAAATCTTCAAAATAAAAAGGGCTCAGATATATCTGAGCCCTTTTTGTAAGTAGGTATTTGTTGGGTTTATTTTACTTCTTCGAATTGTAGGTTATCAATCATGGTCACTTGTACGATTTCAGTTTTAGCTATATCATTTGAATTGCTAATTTGATTTTCAGTTTCATTGATGCTAAAGTTATATATAGTTAGCATTGCGATGAAACAACTTAAGAATAAAGAACTTTTAATTTTGTTTGACATGATTTGAGATTTTATTGATTTAGGTTAGTTAGTAGGTTGGGATATATAAGTAGGTTAAGTTATATGTTATTTGTTTTCTTCAATTTCTAATTCTAATGTAGGAATATCTTGATCTAGTTCTGCTTGAGCGAATTCAATTGTATTATAATTATTATCTCCCTCAGTAATAGTAAAATTATAAATTGCAAATACTGCGATAAAACAACTTAAGAACAATGAACTTTTAATTTTATTTGACATGATTTGGGTTTTTTAATTCTGATTCAAAGTTAGATTGAAGTAAGCCTTGCTTTGGTTATTTGTTGTGAATTGTGTCCTTTTTTGATGTGAAATGACCCTTTTTTGTGGTGGAAAATGTAGTTGTTGCCCAATTGCAAGAAAGCCATTCGGACGTATGGAGTGTTTTGTTCGTTCAATGAACGATATCCCTTTTTTTGCCTGTTCTAAGTTGTGGTAAACGTGTGTTGGTTGATTTATTAATAAACCAACAATAGTTTTCTTATCTTAAGCAACCAAAAGTTTATAAAGTCTAACAATCATATTTGCATTGTACTTTTATTATAGACTTAAATTTGTGCTTTTTTTTTTAAAAATCAGAAATTAGATGAACTACAGTATATGAAAAGATATTATAGTAACATTAATTAGAAATGCGCGAATAAAAAAAGCAAACGAAATAATGATAAAACGAATTAGAAATACGATATTTAATGCCCAACCACGGTAATAAATCGTTTTAAGTAAATTGTAAGAGTGAAAATTTTGAACTCATTATTGATAACAGTTTTTTGTTGAATTAAGTAATTGAGTAATTTGAAGTAGGAAGAGAAAATCATAATGAACTAAAACAGTACTTACCTAGAAAACCAAATATGAGCAACGTTATAGTACACAGTCTTTTAACCGAATTTGATGTTGATTTAATAAAGGCTGGTAAGCATTATAGGATGTATGAGAAATTTGGTTCACATCTAATAACCGTTAATGGGGAAGAGGGCGCATATTTTGCAGTATGGGCTCCTTCGGCAAATCAAGTATCCGTCATAGGTGATTTCAATTATTGGACTGATGGAGAGCATAAATTGAATGTTCGTTGGGACGGTTCAGGTATTTGGGAGGGTTTTATACCAGGTATAAAGCAAGGCGAAACCTATAAATATAAAATTCATAGCAATTATTACGGTATTCAAACTGAAAAGGCAGACCCTTTTGCTTTAAGTTGCGAATTACCCCCTAAAACAGCCTCAGTTGTTTGGAATTTAGATTATAAATGGAGAGATAAGGCATGGATGGGGTATCGAAAAAATAAGAATGCACTTGATAAACCATATTCTGTGTATGAGGTGCATTTAGCTTCATGGAAACGTAAAGGGGAAGAAAATAGATCTTTATCTTATGCAGAACTTGCAGATGAATTGGTTTCTTATTTAAAAGAAATGCAATTTACTCATGTTGAATTTATGCCAATAATGGAGTATCCTTACGATCCTTCATGGGGTTATCAACTTACTGGATATTTTGCGCCAACATCACGTTTCGGTGAACCAGAAGGATTAATGTTATTGGTAGATAAGCTTCATCAAAATGATATAGGAGTTATATTAGACTGGGTTCCGTCTCATTTTCCTGAAGATGCACATGGGCTTGGTTTTTTTGACGGTTCGCACTTGTATGAGCATCCGGATAGAAAAAGAGGCTATCATCCAGACTGGAAAAGCTTAATTTTTAATTATGGTCGAAATGAAGTAAAATCATTTTTAATAAGTAATGCGCTTTTTTGGCTCGATAAATTTCACGCAGATGGTCTTCGTGTTGATGCTGTTGCTTCAATGTTGTATTTAGATTATTCAAGGGATGAAGGAGAATGGGATGCCAATCAATTTGGAGGAAACGAGAACCTAGAAGCTATTGAGTTTATAAAAGAACTTAATAAGGCTGTTTATGAGAATTATCCTGATACACAAACAATTGCTGAGGAGTCTACTAATTTTACTGGAGTTTCAAAACCTATTGATTTAGGAGGTTTGGGCTTTGGTATGAAGTGGATGATGGGGTGGATGCACGATACTTTAGAGTATTTTCAGAAAGAAGGTATTTATAGAAAGCATCATCAAAATGATATTACTTTTAGTATGACATATGCATTCTCTGAAAATTTTATGCTGCCCCTATCTCATGATGAGGTTGTATATGGTAAAAAATCTATAAAGGGTCGTATGACTGGAGATGAGTGGCAACAATATGCTAATCTAAGACTCTTATATGGGTATATGTTTACGCATCCTGGTACTAATTTATTGTTTATGGGCTCTGAATTTGGTCAGAGTGAAGAGTGGAATTTTCAAGGGAGTCTAGACTGGCATTTGCTGCAATACGATTTTCATAGTGGAGTAAAAAAGTACATTACTGATTTAAATTCCTTCTATAAAAGTATGCCTGCATTATACGAAAAGCAATTTAGTAGTGAGGGTTTTGAATGGATTGATCACAGTGACGCCGAAAACTCGGTATTATCATATATTAGAAAAGGCCATGACAAAGAGAATGATCTTGTGGTTATTTGTAATATGACACCAGTTATTCGTGAAAATTATAAAGTAGGCTTACCTAGAAAAGGCAGTCTTAAAGAAGTCTTTAATAGTGATGCTAAGAAATATGAAGGGAGTGGAGTGGTAAATGCTAAACCTATTAAGATTAAAAAGTCGACTTGGCACAATAAAGTATATTCGGCTGCAGTTAAACTACCTCCTTTAGGAGTAATAGTTTTAAAGTGGGCTTAAGAATAATATATTTTTCGTATTTATATTAATTTATTTCATGTATTTAATAAGATTTATCTCATAATTCAACAATTCGTGAAATGCTTCCTAAAAGCTTTTTATTCTTAATAGAAATGATTTCATTTGTGTGTAATAAATTAAATTTTTAGAATATGATTACTAATACTGAACTGGAATATAAGGGTAATCTTTTTCCAGGTAAGATATCAACATATGAAAAGAATGTTGATACCTTAATTTTTAAAGCAGATAATGATATATTCTTACAAGTTAAGATTTTAAGGGACGGCGTTCTACGATTCAGATATACCAGTCATCAAGATATAAGCAACGATTTTTCTTATGCAATAACTAAATACCATAGTGAAGGATATAATCATTTAGAAATAAGTGAAGATGATGAAAAATATACTATAACTACTGCTAAATTAATTTGTGAAATTCACAAATCGGATATGCGAAAGTCTATCTATGATGCTGAAGATAAAACTCTACTTAGTGAAGACGAATTAGGTTTTCACTGGGAAGAAAGTTATGAGTTTGGTGGTAATGTTGTTAAAATGAGTAAGGTTAGCCAAGAAGGTGAAAGTTTTTATGGTCTTGGTGATAAGCCAGTACATTTGAATTTGAAAGGAAAACGATTCGAAAATTGGGTGACCGATTCTTATGCGTATTCTAAGGATACAGATCCTATTTATAAAACAATACCATTTTATGTAGGGCTTCATAAAACAAAAGCATACGGTATCTTTTTTGATAATACATTTCGTTCTTTTTTCGATTTTTCAAGCGAGCGTAGAAATGTAACTAGCTTTTGGGCGCAAGGAGGTGAAATGAATTATTATTTCATTTATGGTCCTGATATGGCAGATGTAGTAGCAGATTATACTGATTTAACAGGTAAGCCTCATCATTTACCTCCACTTTGGGCATTGGGGTACCACCAATGCAAATGGAGCTATTATCCTGAGTCTAAAGTAAAAGAAGTAACCAGTAAGTTTAGAGAATTACAAATTCCTTGTGATGCAATTTACCTCGATATTGATTATATGGAAGGTTTTAGATGTTTTACATGGAATAAAGAATATTTTCCAGATCCAAAAAGAATGGTGAAGGAGTTGGAAGATGATGGCTTTAAAACTGTAGTTATAATTGATCCAGGAATAAAAATTGATCCTGAAAATGATGTGTTTAAAGAGGCATTAGAAAAAGATTATTTCTGTAAAAGAGCAGATGGCCCGTACATGAAAGGTAAAGTATGGCCAGGTGAGTGTTATTTTCCAGATTTCACTAAACCAGAAGTTCGAGATTGGTGGGCTGGACTCTATAAAGAGCTCATTGAAGATGTAGGTGTTCGTGGTGTTTGGAATGATATGAACGAACCTGCAGTAATGGAAGTGCCAAACAAAACATTCCCTAATGATGTAAGACACGATTATGATGGTAACCCGTGTAGTCATAGAAAAGCACATAATATTTATGGTATGCAAATGGCTAGGGCTACTTATCATGGGGTAAAGAAATTTATTTATCCAAAGAGACCCTTTGTAATTACAAGAGCAGCGTATTCAGGCACCCAACGCTATACCTCTTCTTGGACAGGTGATAATGTAGCAAATTGGGAACATCTATGGATAGCAAACATACAAGCACAGCGAATGTGCATGTCAGGGTTTTCGTTTATAGGTTCCGATATTGGTGGTTTTGCAGAACAACCTAATGGTGAATTATATGCACGTTGGATACAACTAGGAGTGTTTCACCCGTTTTGTAGAACTCATTCATCAGGTGATCATGGGGATCAAGAACCTTGGGCATTTGATGAAGGAATTACTGATGTAGTTCGCAAGTTTATTGAGATAAGATATCAGTTGTTACCTTATTTATATAGTACTTTCTATAGATATGCTAATGAAGGAATACCGATGTTGAAATCGTTGGTAATGATTGATCAAGCTGATACTCAAACGCATTACAGAACAGATGAATTTGTTGTAGGTGATCATATTTTGGTTTGTCCTATAATAGAGCCGAATGCAAAAGGACGTAGAATGTATGTGCCAAGAGGAAGATGGTATAACTTCTGGGATGATCAAGTAGTTATCGGTGGTAAAGAACAATGGGTTGATGCAGACTTAGATTTTATGCCAATTTTTATTAGAGAAGGAGCTATAATACCGAAATATCCTATTCAACAATATGTTGGTGAAAAGGAGATTACTGAGCTTGTATTGGATGTGTACTATAAAGAAGGCAAAGAAATGTCTATGGTTTATGAAGATGCAAATGATGGATTTGAATATGGTAATGGTGTGTACAGTGAGCGAAACTTTAGTTTCACTGGTAATGATAAAGAAATAATTATTCAGCAATATAAGGCTGGTAAGTATACGACACCTTATGAGACATTTAAGATTAATTTACATGGTCTGCCATTTAAAATTGTAAAACTTGTAATTGATAATGAGGAGATTTTGATTAAAGATGTTAAAGTAAAAGATGATAATTCAATAATAGTTAAAAAAACCTTTGATGTTTTACACATATTAGGTAAGAAATAGTAGGTTTACATTGTAACAATTCTCTTTTTGACCAGTCTATTATAATAAGATGTCATTTTTGATATTTTGAATTGGTCAGTATAAAGCCATCTGCGTAAGTAGGTGGCTTTATTTATAAAAAGCTGTAAATAACAAAAAGCCCTGACATCTATCAGGGCTTTTTCATTGTCAAAATCAAATTTTTAATTATAAATAGGAATTAGATTCAATTTGGGAATTGAAATTTATTCTAATTAAAGTACTCCAACACCGACCAGTAGAAGACCTACCACGACAGAAATTAAAGTGACAACCAGAAAAAAGACCATAACTTTTAAAAATCCGTTTAAAAGACGGGTTCCAAATGTAATATCAGTTTCCATATATTTTAGTATTTGAAATAAATATAAGAAAAAAAACTATCTGTATTACAGTGTGTTATGTTAATTCGATGATTAGCATCAAACTTATTTTATTGCTACGTTGTACTGCAAAAATATTCGACAACTTGAATTATTGCTTCTAGTCCTCGGCTTTTGCACTACTAAGCTTTTTACTTATTTCTTCTAAAGATACTCCTTTTGTCTCAGGCATCATAAAAAGCACAAACAGTAATTGTAAAAACATCATGAAAGCAAAAAAGATGAAAATGGGCCATGGATTGTCTTTAAAAATTCCATGTTCGGCATCCAAAAATATTGGTGTTATTAGTGTGATCGTAGCTGCAAAAACCCAATGTGTGCCTGTGCCCCAAGATTGACCGTAGGCTCTTACTTTATTCGGGAAAATCTCTGATATAAATACCCAAATTACTGCCCCTTGCCCTACGGCATGCGAAGCGATAAATATTAGCATAAAGGTTAATAATAAAGTAGAGCTTGCACCTGAATAAAAGCACCAGCCAACCATGCTAAGACTAATTAGGTATCCAAAAGAACCTATTTTCATCAATTGTTTTCTTCCTAATTTATCTATTAGCCATACACCCACGAAAGTGAAAATTAAATTTACAATTCCAATAGCTATAGAGCTAAATAAAGACTCCTGTGCGGCTAATCCTGCACGTTCTAATATTTCTGGAGCATAATATAGAATAAAATTGATGCCCGATAGTTGATTAAAGAATGCGATTAAAAAAGCTAATAACAATGGTTTATTGTATCTGCCCGAAAATAATTTTTCTTTTACTGTTCCATAGGACAAGCTTTTTTCTATTTCAGCGAATTTTAGCTGTGCTTCTTTATTATTATATAATAGCTTCAAAGTTTTTAATGCTCCAGAATTATCTTTTTTGGTAATTACCAACCATCTCGGACTGTTAGGGATGCTAATCACCATAAGTGTGTACAATAAAGCGGGAATAGCTTCTACCCCATGCATCCATCGCCAATCGTTACTTCCGCCTACACCTTGTAATAAGTAATTAGAGATGAAAGCAATTAAAATACCTAAAACCAAATTAAACTGGTAGAGAGCTCCAAGTTTTCCTCTGTTTTCAGGTGATGAAATTTCAGAAATGTATATTGGTCCAGCTACAGAAGATGCTCCAAAACCTAGCCCACCTATAAATCTAAAAAAGGAGAACATATAAGGGGGTCGGTGGCAATTCCAGATCCGATGGCTGAAACAGCGTAAAGAATTCCAATCCAAAATAATGTCTTTTTTCTTCCAAAACGGTCGCAAGGAATACCTCCAAGAAGCGATCCAAGTACAGTGCCCCATAGTGCCATAGACATTATGAAAGTGCCGTGAAACCATGGACTAGTATCCCAAAGTTCTTTTATAGGTAGGTTTGCTCCAGATATTACAACAGTATCAAATCCAAATAAAAATCCGGAAAGAGCTGCTGTCAGCGATATTCTAAAAAGTTTTGAATTCATCTAGTTGGTTTTACGGCTTTAGTAAAACTAACTATAAATATGCAATCAAGTAAGGATGTAATTACAAGTTGGCTAAACCTGGTTTTAGGGAGTCAGCTTCCTTATGTTTTTTATTTTTCAAAGAATTAATACTATCAATTTCTTTGTGTTTCTTTTTCATTTTTTCAATTCCTTCATATCTTTTAGAAGGCTTTGTTTCTTCAAGGTTATTCTTACAAGCAAATAGAATTATTAAAAAACAAGAAACGGGTAAAAGAGATTTAGAAAAATTCATTACATATAAACATTGTAGGTTAAAGTAATGTACGTATGTATGCGCTTATTTGGATGCTGGCTCCTTTGTTTTCTTCAACGTAGGAGGCATTAATTGCTCCCGTTTCTTTAAGTAGTGATTGTGAGGGTTGGTCTAAAAAAGAACTTAGTAGATTTTCAAATTCAATATAATTATTGATTGGGCGAATGCCATTTAGTGCCACTAATTCTTCAGCTTCCTTAAAACCTTTGAAATTGGGACCAATTAGTACAGGTATTCCAAATACGGCTGGTTCTAAAGTATTATGTAGTCCGGTAGCAAATCCACCACCCACATAAGCTAAATCGGCATAACTATAGATTTGAGTTAACAGTCCAATATTATCAATTATTAATACTTCAAAGCTCTGAATAGTAGCTAAATCGCCTTCAGAGTAAAGTGTAGTTTTTTTGTGAATAGAGTTTTTTAGTTTTAAAATATGGTCATTTTTAATATTGTGAGGGGCTATTATCCATTTTAAGTGTCGTTCAGAGTTGTTGATAGATTCTACTATGATTTTTTCATCTTCAGGCCAAGAACTACCAATAACAATGCAAATTCGATTTTCTTTAAATTTTGCTATTAATTCATTGTTGTTCGCTCTATTTAAAATTTGTGCAACACGGTCAAATCTAGTATCACCACTAATTGATATATTATTTAAATTTATGCTTTCTAGTAGTATTTTAGAATTTGCATCTTGTACAAAAATGTGATTAAAAGTTTTTAAAGCATTACGCATAAAAACACCATAGCTTTTAAAATACAATTGATTTTTATTAAAAATGGCGGATACTAAAATTGTCGGAATTTCCTTTTTACGTAATTCTTTTAAAAAATTTGGCCAAATTTCATATTTAACAAATATGGCTAATTCTGGTTTTGCCTTTTCTAAGAATTGTTTTGCATTATTTTTGGTGTCAAAAGGTAAATAGCACACGATGTCTGCTGCTTTAGTGTTTTTTTTAACTTCATATCCAGAAGGCGAGAAAAATGTAACTAATATCTTTTTATCGGTATATTGTTTTCTCAATTCTTCAATTATAGGAAGGCCTTGCTCAAATTCTCCTAGTGAAGCAACATGTACCCATATAATTCTATCGGTACTTGATATGTGTTTGTTTAATATGGAGAATGTGTTTTTTCTACCCTTAACAAAGAGCTTTATTTTTTGATTAAACAATGCAATTAATCGCAGAATTAACCAAGAAATGTGTACCAAATTATTGTAGATGAAATGCAATTTTGAGAACTTTAATGCGAAAATACTTTTTCTTTTCTAAATGCATCTAAAATGATACAAGAGCATTTTGTATTTTTGTGTAACGCTATAAAAATCCTTCGTGAAGAAATTACAAATGGTCGATCTAAAAGGCCAGTATCAGGAGATTAAAGAACAAGTTAATAATGGTATAGCTTCAGTATTAGAAACTTCTGCTTATATCAACGGACCAGAGGTTCACGCTTTTCAAGCTGAATTGGAGAACTATCTAGGTGTGAAACATGTAATACCATGTGCAAATGGTACCGACGCATTGCAAATAGCTATGATGGGGCTAGGTCTAAAACCAGGTGATGAAGTAATTACGGCAGATTTCACATTTGCAGCTACCGTTGAGGTCATTGCAGTTTTGCAATTAACCCCGGTATTAGTTGATGTAGATCTTGATACTTTTAACATAAATATTGAAGCTTTAGAACGTGCTATAACCTCAAAAACCAAAGCAATTGTACCTGTGCATCTTTTCGGACAATGTGCTAATATGGATGCTGTTTTAGAGATAGCTAAAAAAAACAATTTGTTTGTGATTGAAGATAATGCTCAGGCAATCGGAGCTAGCCATAAATTTAAAGATGGTAGTGTAAAAAAAGCTGGTACCATGGGTCATGTTGGTTCTACTTCTTTTTTTCCTTCTAAAAATTTAGGATGCTATGGAGATGGTGGCGCAATTTTCACAAATGATGATGATTTAGCGCATACGATAAGAGGAATTGTTAATCACGGTATGTATCGAAGATATTATCATGATGTTGTTGGGGTTAATTCAAGATTAGATTCTATTCAGGCAGTTGTTTTAAGGGCTAAATTACCTTTATTAGATTCCTATTGTGAAAAGAGAAGAAGTGCGGCAAGAAAGTATTCAAAGGCATTTTTAGGACATGAAAATATTGTTGTGCCTAAAATGGCAAATGATTCTTTTGAAATAGACCAAAATTATTCTTGTCATGTCTTTCATCAGTATACCTTAAGAATAACCAATGGTAAACGAGACGAACTTGCTGCGTTTTTACAATCAAAAGATATTCCACATGGGATATATTATCCGGTTCCCTTGCATTTACAAGAGGCTTATAAAGATGAGCGTTATAAGGAAAAAGAGTTTCTTGTAACTAATCAATTGGTGAAAGAGGTGATATCGCTTCCGATGCATACCGAATTAGATGATGAACAGATTAACTATATTACAGAAGCCGTTATCGGTTTTGTTAATGATAAGTGATTAATATAATTATTTTTGCCTTTCGTTAGTAAAAAAATCAATTATTATTCCGGTAAAACGGGATCGAGATAAAATAATTTTTCATGAAAATATTAGTTACAGGTGGCTTAGGTTTTATTGGATCGCATACTGTTGTTGAATTGCAAAATGAAGGTTTTGAAGTTGTTATTATTGACGATTGTTCAAATGCTACTGAAAAAGTACTAGATGGTATTGTGGCAATTACTGGTAAATTGCCGTTGTTTGAAAAATTAGATTTAAAAGAACGTGATAAAGTCGAAAGTTTCTTCAAAAAACATGACGATATCGAGGGAGTAATTCATTTTGCTGCTTCAAAAGCAGTAGGAGAGAGTGTAGAAAAACCATTGTTGTATTACGAGAACAATATTGGAACTTTGGTTTATATTTTAAAAGAGCTTTCTCAGAAAGCAAAATCAAGTTTTATTTTCAGTTCTTCATGTACTGTTTATGGGCAGGCAGATCAAATGCCAATTACAGAGGATGCACCAGTAAAAGTAGCAGAATCGCCATATGGTAATACAAAGCAAATTGGTGAGGAGATTATTGCTGATACTTGCAAAGTAACACCTAGTTTAAATGCAATTGCTTTGCGCTACTTTAATCCAATGGGAGCCCATCCTAGTGTTGAAATAGGAGAATTGCCAGTAGGAGTTCCTCAAAATTTAGTGCCTTTTATTACGCAAACTGCTGTAGGCATGCGTAAAGAATTGTCTGTTTTCGGGGATGACTATCCTACTGAAGATGGTACTTGTGTTAGAGATTACATTCATGTTGTAGATTTAGCTAAAGCACATGTTGTAGCTTTAAAAAGATTGTTGGATAGTAAGAACGATTCAAATTATGAAGTGTTTAATGTTGGAACAGGAACGGGTAGTACTGTTTTACAAGTAATAAATAGTTTTGAAAAAGTTTCTGGGCAAAAACTGAACTACAAAATAGTGGCCCGTAGAGCAGGCGATATAACCACTGCCTATGCTGATACAACAAAGGCTAACGCAATATTAGGCTGGAAAGCACAGTCAACTTTAGATCAAGCAATGGAATCTGCATGGAATTGGGAGCAAAAGATTAGAAAATAGATTTAGTTCTTTTGATAATAATTAAAAATGCATAATGCTTGTTAATAAAAGCGCTTAATAAGCAAATAAAATTATCAATCTAGCAAAAAGATATGCCTATATTTTTTTAAAGAATAAAAGTTGTACTTAGTTAATAACTTTTGATGGCTTTTGCTAGAATTAGTGCTTATCTTAGAAAATCTTGTAATTTTCTATATCCTATGGCATTAAAAGTAGCAATAGCTCATAAAACAGTTTATAAATATGATCGAAGGGTAAATTTGTCGCCTCATATTTTTAGATTAAGACCAGCCCCGCATAGTAGAACGCCAATTGAGGCTTATTCAATAAAAATTAGGCCTGAAAATCACTTTTTTAATTGGCAACAGGATCCGTTTGGCAATTATCTTGCACGAATCGTTTTTCCCGAGAAAACGGAAGAACTGTCTGTTGAAGTGGAAATAATAGCGGATTTAAAAACTATAAATCCTTTTGATTTTTTTGTAGCTGAAGCATTTGAAAATTTTCCTTTTACCTATTCTGATGCGCTAAAGAAAGAACTCCTGCCATATCTTGAAATAGCAGAAGAAGGGCCGCTATTAAAAGAGTGGTTAAAAAATATAGATTGTACACCTGTGCGAACTATTGATTTTATAACAGGGCTAAATCAAAAGTTGTATGAGTATTTAAATTATACTATAAGAATGGAGCCAGGTGTGCAAAGTTGTGAGCAGACCTTAGGAAATAAATTAGGGTCTTGTAGAGATTTTGCTTGGTTAATGGTACAGACATTACGGCATTTGGGTTTAGCTGCACGATTTGTTTCGGGTTATTTAGTGCAATTAAAGTCAGATGAAAAATCATTGGATGGCCCCTCTGGTCCTGAAGAAGATTTTACGGATTTACATGCTTGGGCAGAAGTGTATTTGCCCGGTGCTGGTTGGATAGGCTTAGATGCTACTTCAGGGCTTTTGGCTGGTGAAGGACATATTCCTTTAGCTTGTACGCCATCTTTTGAGAGTGCAGCTCCCGTGTATGGATTAACAGATCCATGTGAAACTGAATTCGAATTTGAAAATTCAGTTACACGAATATTTGAGTCCCCACGAGTTACAAAACCATATACTGAAGAGCAGTGGCAAGCAATTTATAATTTAGGTTTTGTAGTTGAAGATGAGTTGCAGCAAAACGATGTTCGTTTAACTATGGGAGGAGAGCCTACTTTTGTTTCTGTAGATGATATGGAGGGTGAAGAGTGGAATACAGCTGCAGACGGTGAACATAAAAGAGAATTGGCAAGTGCTTTGTCATTACGATTGCTTAATACTTTTGGTAAAGGTGGTTTGTTGCATCATGCTCAAGGTAAATGGTATCCTGGAGAGCCTTTACCGCGTTGGTTAATAGGTATTCATTGGCGAAAAGATGGAGAATTTGTCTGGAAAAATCCTGAACTACTAGCTTCGTTTACGGAATCTTACAAACTGCCAAAAAACATTACCAGTACCTTTTTAAAAACCTTAACAAAATATTTGGCTTGCAATAATGATAGTATTGTACCAGCTTTTGAAGATGCATTTTATTTTTTATGGGAAGAGGGAAAACTTCCTATAGATGTAGAACCAAAAAATTATGATAAAAATGATACTGCCTTAAGACGTAAATTGGGCGAAGTATTAGAGCAGGGAATTGGTAAAGCTGTTGGTCATGTTTTTCCTTTAGCAAAAAAAGGGAACAATTGGATTACTAATCCATGGGTATTTCGCAGTAAGCACTTGTATTTAACTCCGGGAAATTCTCCTGTTGGGCTACGCTTACCATTGGAGTCTTTACCCAAAGAGCCTGAAATACCATCAGAGCCAACCGCTGAACATGAGTTGTTCGAGGCTAAACCAACTTTAGATAAATATGGGTCAGCTTTAGAAAAAAGAAAAGTTGATAAATTTATTGTTTCTAAAAATCTAAAACAACCTTTCGTTCGCACGGCAATTTGTGCAGAAGTACGTGATGATAAATTGTTTTTATTTTTACCTCCATTGGATTCGGCTGAAGATTTTTTAGATTTAGTTGCAAGTATTGAGGCAACGGCAGAAGAATTAAATGTTCCAGTTATTTTGGAAGGTTATGATCCTCCTCGAGACAATCGCCTTGAAGTATTGAAGATTACTCCAGATCCGGGTGTAATTGAGGTGAACGTACATCCTGCGAATAATTGGAAAGAGCTCACCGATAATACTTTAAAGCTTTATGAAGAAGCAAAGAAATCTAGATTAGGCACTGAGAAATTTATGCTGGATGGTAAGCATACAGGCACCGGTGGTGGTAATCATGTGACATTGGGTGGAGTTACTCCAGCAGATAGTCCATTACTTAGAAATCCACAATTGCTTAGAAGTTTACTAACTTTTTGGCAACATCATCCTGGTCTTTCTTATTTATTTTCAGGTGCTTTTATTGGTCCTACAAGTCAGGCTCCTCGTGTTGAT
This sequence comes from Flavobacteriaceae bacterium EG-1, assembly GCF_009649685.1. Classification (GTDB taxonomy): domain Bacteria; phylum Bacteroidota; class Bacteroidia; order Flavobacteriales; family Flavobacteriaceae; genus Aurantibacter_A. The sequence goes on along the minus strand of NZ_WJPK01000006.1, from coordinate 144,486 downwards.
GAAGCTAGACTAGAAAATTTATATGAATTGGAAATTGCGTTTTCGCAGATTCCTGATGATAAAGAAGTGCCTTTTTGGTTAACCGATCGACTATTTAGACATTTGTTGACAGATATTACAGGAAATACTCACCGAGCAGAATTTTGTATCGATAAATTGTACTCGCCAGATTCTACTTCTGGTAGATTAGGTATTTTGGAATTACGTGCATTTGATATGCCTCCACATGCACAAATGAGTTTAATGCAAATGTTATTAGTACGAACCTTGGTTTCGTGGTTTTGGAAAGAACCATATAAACACAATTTGGTACGATGGGGAACAGAATTACATGATAAATTCTTGTTAGAGCATTATGTAAAAGAAGATATTTGTGATATAGTAGCGCAATTAAATGATGCAGGTTATCCTTTTAAATTAGATTGGTTTGATCCATTTTTTGAATTTCGTTTTCCATTATATGGAATGGTTGAAATTAATTCCATACAAATAGAGCTACGAATGGCGATTGAACCTTGGAATGTTTTAGGCGAAGAGATGTCGGGTAGAGGAACTGCAAGATATGTTGATTCTTCATTAGAAAGAGTACAAATAAAAGTAAGAAATTTTACAACTGAACGTTATAGTCTAACATGTAATGGGGTAAAGATAGATTTGAGTTCAACAGGAACTAAAGGTGAGTATGTAGCTGGTGTACGATATAAAGCATGGGAACCGTGGTCTGCATTGCATCCTACAATAGGGGTAGATGTACCTTTGGTTTTTGACGTTGTAGATATGTGGAATAAAAAATCAATTGGCGGTTGTACTTATTTTGTTGCTCATCCAGGTGGACGTTCATATGATACGTATCCCGTAAATAGTTATGAGGCAGAATCTAGAAGGATAAATCGATTTTGGGATTTTGGTCACACACAGGGAGAGGTTACTCCTGTAGAAAATGGGCCTGTCACAAATTTTACAACTAGAATGGTTGAACCTAAGAATGCTTCCAATACCTTTGTTTATAAAGAAGTTCAAATTAACCCGGAATATCCGCATGTGTTGGATTTGAGAAAAAAGTAATCGAAAAGATTTATGCCGATAACAAGTACACGTTGGTTGAGTAATTATATAGCAGCGTTTAAAAACGATGAGATGTTTACACCTGAGAATGGTGTTAAATCATATTGGAATAAATTACTTAAACAATTTGATGAAGTTGGTGTTGAAGGTTTAATGGCGCGCCAAAAAGATATTGATTGGTTGCTATCTGAAAATGGTGTTACCTACAATGTTTACAATGATCCTAATGGGATGCATCGTCCTTGGAACTTAAATGTGGTTCCTTTTTTATTATTGCAGAGCGAGTGGCAAACAGTTGAAGCTGGATTAAAGCAAAGAGCCGAAATATTGAATTTGGTTTTAAAAGATATTTACAGTGAACGGAGTCTTATTAAAAACGGAATAGTACCACATGAGGTTATCTATGGACATCGTGGTTTTCTGAGGCAATGCGCTGGTATTTCGTATACTACGGAAAAATTCCTTTCAATTTATGCGGCCGATCTTTCTCGTGGTACAGATGGTAGACTTTGGGTAGTTAATGATCGTTCGGAAGCACCTTCTGGAATGGGTTATGCACTTGAAAATAGGTCTACTACTAGCAGAATATTACCTGAAATGTTTGGTAACATGAATGTTAAACGGCTTTCAGGCTATTTTGAGGAGTTAAACCAGATGTTGATAGATGCATCACCAATAAAAAAAGAGAATCCGAATATTGTAATATTAACACCTGGTTCACATAACGAAACTTATTTCGAGCATGCTTATTTGTCTTCTTTTTTAGGTTATCCCTTGGTGCAAGGCAACGACTTGGTTGTACGAGATGGTTATCTTTGGATGAAATCTTTAAAAGGGCTCAAGCAAATTGATGTTGTATTGCGTAGAGTAGATGATGCCTTTGCTGATCCTTTGGAATTACGTGAAGATTCTCATTTAGGGGTAGCTGGTTTGTTGGATGTGGTTCGAAGAAAGAATGTGTCTATTATAAACCCAGTTGGAAGTGGTGTAATTGAAAACCCAGGGTTAATTCCATTTATGCCAGCCATAGCTAAATATTTTCTTAATCAAGATTTAATTCTCCCTCAAATAGCTTCTTGGTGGTGTGGACAGGAAGAAGAGAAAAAATATGTTTTGAAGAATTTATCGCAATTGGTAATTAAACGAATAGATCGCACAAATAGAGAGAGTATTCATTTTGCTGAATTCATGAGTTCAGAGGAGTTGAATACATTAAAAAAAGAAATTGAAACAGCACCATATCGTTATGTTGCTCAAGAAAAAATAAGTTTTTCAACTGCACCCAATCTAGTAGGAGATACAATAGAATCCAGAAATTTGGTAACCAGAGCGTTTTGTATTGCTTCCAATAATGAATATAGTGTTATGCCTGGTGGGTTGGTGCGTGTTGCACCTGATCGAGAAACAGTTAGGGTTTCAAATCAGCGTGGGGGTACAAGTAAAGATTTTTGGATTTTAGAAGATAAACCCATTAAAGAAAATATCAATAGACAATTGCAAAAGAAGAGTGCTGTCGCTATTTCTGGTTTAAATGATTTGCCAAGTCTTACAGCTGAAAATCTATACTGGGCAGGAAGATATGTAGGTAGAACTTTAGTTAATGCTCGATTTATTCGTATGGTTATTAGGCAAATGGCTTTAGAACAAAATAATAATGAAAAGCCAGACTCAATTAAACTACAAGTGTTATATAAGGCGGTAACTCATTTAACAGATACATACCCAGGATTTATTGAGAAATCTAAAGACGGAAGTATGGCTATGGATGATCCAATGAGTGAAATGCTGTCTGTAATATTGGATAAGGATAGGCCAGGAAGTCTTGCACATACTATTTCTATGTTTAGTAATTCATATTATAGCATTAGAAATTTATGGTCGTCAGATATGTGGCGGGTATTTGAAAACATTCAAAAATTATGGGGTTCATTTGAAAGAAGTGAAGAACATTCTGTAAATAAAATTCTAAAAGTGCTCAATCAGCTAATAACACGCTTGATTGCATTTATGGGTTTAATTGAAGAAAGTATTTTAGTTCAACAAGGTTTGTTGCTTTATTTTATTGGTTTACAATTAGAGCAAAGTATGTTAACTATTACGAAATGTCGTTCATTACTTACTATAAAATATGATGAACAGGTGGAATATGATTTATTAGAATATTTTCTAACAAGTCATGAAAGTCTTAATATTTACCGTTATAGTTATCGTTCGTATATTCAATTGGAAAATGTTTTGGATTTGGTGGTATTTGATTTAGAATACCCAAGATCTTTAACTTTTATGTTGAATAGAATCCAAAAAGACATAGCGCGATTACCACATTCAAGAAAGGATAATAATCTTAGTAAATATCAAAAGTATATTCTTGAGGCTTTTTCTAAATTGCGATTAGCAGAATCATATAGTTTGTCTAAAACGAAAAGTGATTCAGATTTTGCAAGGGAAGAATTAGATGAATTATTAAGCACGCTTTCGGAACTTTTATACAATACATCTCAATCTATAAGTAGTACCTATTTTAATCATACAGATAAGCAAAATCAATTGGTAACGCAATCATTTCCGATATAGTATGATTTTTAATGTAACCCATACAACAACTTATAAGTATAATGCTCCAGTAAATTATTGCCATAATATAGCCACTTTACGACCTCGAGAATCTAAAGGACAAGAGTTGCTAGATTATAAGATTGAAATAACACCTACTCCTGCGGAAATTTCGGAGCGAATTGATTTTTTTGGGAATTATATTACTCGTTTTTCGATTCAATCTGAACATAAAGAGTTAAAGGTTACTACAAAAAGTAAAGTAGTTCGTAATTATTCGCAATTTCAAGATTCATTTTTTTCACCAACCTGTAAAAGAATTACCTTAAATGAGGCCCTCATGGCGCTAAGTATTACAAATGGTGATATTGATTTGATGGAGTCTAAGCAATTTATTTTAGAATCTATTTTTATTAAACGAGCTGATGAAAATATTAGAGATTATGCCAAGCTTTCATTTAAACCTAATCGTTCCGTATTTGATGCGGCATTTGAGTTAATGCAACGGATTTATACAGATTTTGATTTTGTACCAGGTTTTACTAGTATATCTACGCCTATCGCTGAAGTAATGAAAGAAAAAAAAGGCGTTTGTCAAGATTTTGCTCAAATAGCGATTGCGTGTATTCGAGCTGTTGGTTTACCAGCAAGATATGTAAGTGGTTATATAGAAACACTACCGCCAGAAGGTAAAGAAAAATTGGTGGGTGCAGATACTTCTCACGCTTGGTTTTCTATATTTATACCTGGATTTGGTTGGGTAGATTTTGATCCAACAAATAATATAATACCAATGGATCAACATATTGTTGTAGGTTGGGGTAGAGATTATTATGACGTTCCTCCACTTAAAGGAGTAGTTTACGGTAGTGGTAAAAGCAAATTAAAAGTAGCGGTTGATATTGCTTCAGTAGTTTAGTTTAAAGAGTGCATTTACTTTATCAATTTGTTTTCGAGGAAGAAATGTTCGTCCTGTTTCCAAGGTTTAGAAAAGATATCGGTATCGCCATCACCGTCAACATCAGCTGCAACTAATTCATGAATTTCCGTTCCTTCAAGTAATTGGTGTTTCTTCCATTTGCTGCCATCACCTTTCGTGTTTTCCCAGATGAAAAGCTTTTTCACATCTTTGGAGAGTGGGCCACCACCAGAAATAACATCAATATCTCCATCGCCGTCAAAATCGGATAGCGCTAGTGAATGAAAATCTTGGTTGGTAGTATTTTCTGAGATAGCATGATAAATAAATTCTTCACTTTTGTTTTTGTTTTCCCACCAAAAAATACGACCATCGCCTGTATCTGCTTCACTTTGAACGATATCCAAATTTCCATCATTGTTTAAGTCAATACACCAAGTTTTTAATGCCAGCCCATATTTATCTGGTCGGTTGCCTCCATTCGGGATTAATACATTATGTGCTTTCCAATTATTACCATCGCTATTCAAATTTTCATACCAAATATTTCCGCAAACAATATCTATATCACCATCTTGGTCTAAATCAGCATATCCTTTTGGTGATATGCCACCGTGAATACCTTTTCCAATTTTATGATAGTCCCAGTTTTCTGTATGATTTTCGGGAATTTTGTACCAAGCCAGTACAGGGTGGTCTGGGTTATTCGAAACAGCAACAATATCTTTAATGCCATCATTATCAATATCAACTGCAATATTATCGTGCGAATCAATCATGTTCTTTTTATGTAGGATGAAATGTTCATTTTTCGGATTACCTGTATTTTCATACCACGAATCTCCAGCAACAAAATCTATCCAATTATCGCCATTAATATCAATGGCACAGCCGCCAACATCTGTAATAGCACCTTTACCAATTTCATGTTTTATCCATTCAGATGTAGAAACAAATTCGTACCAATACATTTCACCTCTACTGCCATAGGCAAAATCAAGATCTCCATCGTTGTCAATATCGGTCAGACTTACTTGGCCTAGAAGATTGCCTTCGTCACCTATTTTATGATATTTAAAATTCATTTGAGCTTTGGTGGTAAAGAGCCCAAGACAGAAAAATAGCAATGCAAAATTGATTCTAAACATTGATTTTGTAAAATTTTTGAATTTTAAATAAGATTTTTTTTAAAAATAAAAGCGAACAAAAGGCATCCAAGCTCCTGCATAAATACTTTTGTCAGAATCGAAAAGAACGTCATAACGTATTCCTATCGTTGCAAAATTACTGGTATAACCCAAGCCGAGAAACAGAGCAGGTGACCAAAAATTCTCTTCAATTATGGTGTTTCCAAAATCGAAACGCTGATTTACTCTTAATTGTTCGTATTCCGCGGATATTTGTAAATAAGGCAGTGGATTATATAGCGATAATATACTAGCCCCATAAGCTGTACGTTTATCTTCTAAATATTTAGCATAGTTGAAAGTGATACTAGTTCCAACAGCAAAATCATTATTAAATTGATATATAGCGCTAGGTGAAATACTAGCATTAAAACCGCCGTTAGTAAAGCCTAAACCAAGGCCACCTCCAAAACGTACATTACTCCAGAAAGTATTGGTATTTGTTTGGTTTTGGATTTGAGCTAAACATATATTGTTAAAAAATAACAAAAAGAAAAAAATAGATAACTTTTGTAAATAACCGAATACAGCAATTTGCATAATTAATAAATTTGCTTGATTATACACGCTAAGATAAGCTTAGAATTGTTAATTGTTGTATTTTTGAAGAACTTTTACAAAGCTGAAAGAGTAATCTTTATATGGATAATTATTCGTTTTTAAATGCCGCACATACTTCATATTATGCGGAACGTTACGATCAGTACCTAAAAAATCCTGATAGTGTAGAACCTAGTTTACGTGCCTTTTTTCAAGGTTTTGATTTTGGGGTAGAAAGCTCATTAGACGGGTTAGATATCACTGGTGAACAAGTTGAATTAGCAGGTGTAAATGCTGGTAACACTGGAATGTCAGAATCATTGCAAAAAGAATTTCAGGTTATTCGAATGATAGATGGTTATCGAAGCCGTGGTCATTTGTTTACCGAAACTAATCCGGTACGTGAACGTAGAAAGTATTCACCTACTTTAGACATTGAAAATTTCGGATTAGCGGAATCAGATATGGAAACTGTTTTTACAGCAGGAGAGATACTTGGTATCGGGGCAGCATCATTAAGTCAAATTATTAAACATCTAAAGCGTATTTATTGCGATGCTATAGGTGTTGAGTATATGTATATTAGAAACCCTGAACGGATTGAATGGATTCAGAATTGGTTGAATGTAAATGATAATCATCCAAATTTTGATGCAAATCATAAAAAGCATATTCTAAAAAAGTTAAATCAAGCTGTGTCTTTTGAAGGGTTTTTGCATACAAAATATGTTGGGCAAAAACGTTTTTCATTAGAGGGAAATGAATCTTTAATACCAGCTTTAGATGCAATTGTAGAACGAGCTGCAGAAATGGGTGTCGAACAGTTTGTAATGGGCATGGCTCATAGGGGGCGACTAAACGTACTTACTAATATATTTGGTAAAAAGGCCAAAGATATTTTCAGTGAGTTTGATGGTAAAGATTATGAAGAAGAGATTTTTGATGGTGATGTAAAATATCATTTAGGGTGGACATCCGATCGAATTTCAGATAATGGAAACAAAATTACCATGAATATTGCTCCAAATCCTTCGCATTTAGAAACGGTTGGTGCTGTTGTTGAGGGTATTTCTAGAGCTAAACAAGATGCGGGATATAAGGATGATTTTTCCAAAGTACTACCTATAGTATTGCATGGTGACGCGGCTATTGCTGGACAAGGAATTGCTTATGAGATAGTTCAAATGGCTACTCTTGACGGTTATAAAACCAATGGTACAATACATATGGTGGTGAATAATCAGATAGGTTTTACTACTAATTATTTAGATGCTAGAACTTCTACATACTGTACTGATGTAGGTAAAGTTACATTAAGTCCCGTTCTTCATGTAAATGCAGATGATGCTGAGGCGGTTGTTCATGCCGCAATATTTGCCCTTGAGTATAGAATGCGTTTTAAACGTGATGTTTTTATTGATTTATTAGGATATCGTAAGTATGGTCATAATGAGGGTGATGAGCCGCGTTTTACACAGCCCAAACTATATAAAGCAATTGCAAAGCATAAGAATCCACGAGATATTTATGCTGAAAAATTAATAGCCCAAGGAATAATCGACGAAGGTTATGTAAAGCAACTGGAAAAAGAATATAAAGAATCACTCGAAGAAGAGTTAGAAGATTCTCGTAAAGAGGCTAAAACTGTAATTACTCCTTTTATGGAGGATGCATGGAAAGGTTTTGAGCGCGTTCGTGAATGGGAAATGTTAGATGCGGTTGATACCACTTACGATAAGAAAAAATTAACTCAGGTTGCTAAAACAATTACAGAATTACCTGCTGGTAAAAAGTTTTTACGAAAGGTTGAACGTTTAGTGAACGATCGAAAAAAAATGTACTTTGAGAATGATAAACTAGACTGGGCTATGGGTGAACTTTTAGCTTACGGAAGTTTGCTTGAGGAAGGTTTTGATGTTCGTATTTCAGGACAAGATGTTGAAAGAGGTACTTTTTCGCACAGACATGCTGTGATGAAGGTAGAAGAAAGTGAAGAAGAGGTTCTGCTTCTTAATCATGTTGCTAAAAAACAAGGCAATTTTGATATTTATAATTCGCTTTTATCAGAATACGGAGTTGTAGGTTTCGATTATGGTTATGCAATGGCCAGTCCAAATACATTAACTATTTGGGAGGCGCAATTTGGAGATTTCAGCAATGGTGCTCAAATTATGATTGATCAGTATATTTCAGCAGCTGAAGATAAATGGAAATTGCAAAACGGTTTGGTAATGTTGCTACCACATGGTTATGAAGGTCAAGGGGCAGAGCATTCTTCTGCGCGTATGGAGCGTTACTTGCAATTGTGTGCCAGAGATAATATGTATGTTGCAGATGTTTCTACACCAGCTCAAGTGTTTCATATTTTTCGTAGGCAAATGAAAGCAAACTTTAGAAAACCACTAATTATATTTACGCCTAAAAGTTTGTTGCGTCATCCGAAAGCAGTATCCACTGTTGATGATTTGGCCAATGGAAGTTTTCAAGAGGTAATTGATGATGTTACTGCAGATGTTAAAAAAGTAAAATCTTTGGTGTTCTGTACTGGTAAATTTTACTATGATTTACTCGAGAAAAAAGAAGAATTAGGAAGAGATGATGTTGCGTTGGTTCGTTTGGAGCAATTGTTTCCACTTCCAACAGAGAAAATGGATGCTATAATTAATAAATATAAAGCTGCAGATGATTTAGTTTGGGCACAAGAAGAGCCAAGAAATATGGGGGCTTGGAGTCATTTAATGATGCATTATAAAAATGCTAACAAGTTTAGAGTTGCAACGCGAAGGTTTTATGCTGCACCAGCAGCAGGTAGTGCAGTTCGTTCTAAAATGAGGCATCAGCAAGTTATTGATTTTGTTTTTGATAAAACAAAAGACAATATGACACGTAGAATACCAAAACAATAACTCAATAAGAGTTCAATAATAAAAAAGACTACTAAAGATATAATAGTATGGTGTTAGAAATGAAAGTACCCTCGCCAGGGGAGTCGATTACCGAAGTAGAGATTGCAGAATGGTTGGTGGAAGATGGTGATTATGTCGAAAAAGATCAAGCGATAGCTGAAGTAGATTCAGACAAAGCTACTTTAGAATTACCTGCTGAGGAAAGTGGAATTATTACTTTAAAAGCAGAAGAAGGTGATGCAGTTGCAGTAGGTGCTGTTGTTTGCTTGATTGATACGAGTGCAGAAAAACCTGCAGGAAGTAATGCTAAAAAAGAAGAGAAAAAAGAAGAAGCTCCTAAAGTAGAAGAGAAAGCTAAACCAGTAGCAAAAGCTGAAACCAAAACTTATGCTACAGGTACTGCTTCACCTGCAGCAAAGAAAATATTGGATGAAAAAGGTGTTGCAGCATCATCGGTATCAGGTACTGGTAAAGATGGCCGCATTACAAAAGAAGATGCTGTGAAAGCTAATCCATCAATGGGGACGCCTACTAGTGGTGGTAATAGAGGGGAAACACGATCTAAACTTTCTATGTTGCGTAGAAAAGTAGCTGAGAGATTAGTTTCTGTAAAAAATGAAACTGCAATGTTGACTACTTTTAATGAAGTAGATATGTCACCAATATTTGCATTGCGTTCGCAATACAAAGAAGATTTTAAATCTAAACATGGTGTGAGTTTGGGCTTTATGTCATTCTTTACAAAAGCGGTAGTGAGAGCATTAGAAATGTATCCTGCCGTAAATTCAATGATTGATGGCAAGGAAATGATTTCATATGATTTTTGTGACGTAAGTATTGCGGTTTCTGGTCCTAAGGGTTTAATGGTTCCAGTAATAAGAAATGCTGAAAATTTAACCTTTAGAGGAATAGAAGCTGAGGTTAAAAGACTTGCTATTCGTGCTCGTGATGGTGAAATAACTGTTGATGAAATGACTGGGGGAACATTTACTATTACTAATGGTGGTGTTTTTGGGTCAATGTTATCAACGCCTATAATTAATCCTCCGCAAAGCGCAATTTTGGGAATGCATAATATAGTAGAACGACCAATAGCTCGAGATGGTGCCATTGCAATTGCGCCAATCATGTATGTAGCTCTATCTTATGATCACCGAATTATTGATGGTAAGGAATCTGTTGGTTTTTTAGTTGCTGTGAAAGAAGCTTTAGAGAATCCAGAAGAATTGCTCATGAATGGTGATGTGAAAAAGGCACTTGAAATGTAGGTATAAATTAAAACATTAATAAATCCCCTTATGTAAGAATATGGGGATTTTTTTTTGTTATCTGGTGTTGCTTAAATTTTATGCTATTTAATATTTAAATATAGTTTTTTGGTTTTGTAGTCTATTATGGCGTTTCCTTTTAATAAAATATCTGCACCAATTATACCATCAACGGTTTCGGCTTTATGCTGAGTTAAGGCTTCATTAACATGCACAAGGTCGAAAAGCACAATTTTAATTTTTTTCATTTTCCAATCTCCTATTGACAATTTATTCTTTGTTGAAATCTGAGTCTCCATGTCAATAGCTCCTGCACCCGCAGCTTTTATTTTAGAATCTTTAGATGTTAATTTAAAGTGTTCTATTTTGTCAATTCCTACGCAAGTGTTTGAAGCTCCTGTATCGAGTATAAATTTACCTGATACACCATTTAAGGTAGCTTTAATTTCAAAATGATTAGTGGCAGTAAGCGATAAGGGTATTTGTGTGTATTTTTTTTTCTTAAGAAGTTTTTTAAGACTGGACATACTTTTTTTTGGTAAAGATAAACCTATTTTTGTTGCATGATATTAACAGATACACATACCCATTTATACAGTGAAGCTTTTGATGATGATCGCGATAATGTTATAACTAATGCTCTAGAAAACGGAGTGAAACGTTTTTTTATTCCAGCTATTGATTCGTCTTACACAGCTGCAATGTTATCGTTAGAGAAAGCGTACCCTGAAAATATATTTTTGATGATGGGTTTGCATCCTACTCATGTAAAAGAAAATTATAAAGCTGAATTATCGCATGTTTCTAATATGCTTAGTAAAAGAAAATTTTATGCCATAGGTGAAATTGGAATTGACTTATATTGGGAAAAATCTTTTTTAAAACAACAGCAAGATGCATTTAGACAACAAATACAATTGGCTAAAAAATATCATTTGCCAATCGTAATTCATTGCAGAGATGCCTTTGATGAGGTGTTTGAGGTGTTGGAAGATGAAAAAGGTGCAGATTTGCACGGGATATTTCATTGTTTTACGGGTGATATTAATCAGGCTAAGCAGGCTATTTCCTATAATATGAAATTGGGTATTGGGGGTGTAGTAACTTTTAAGAATGGCAAAATTGATACCTTTCTAAATCAGATTGATGTTAAACACATTGTATTAGAAACAGATTCACCTTACTTAGCGCCAGTGCCTTTTCGGGGAAAACGTAATGAAAGCTCTTATTTGATTAATGTATTGCATAAGCTTGCTTCATTATATCATATAAATGTTGAAGAATTAGCACAAATAACAACTGAGAACTCTAAAGAGGTTTTCGGAATTTGATAAGAAATTTATGCTGAAAAATACGACATCAATTTTATTGATTTACACTGGTGGAACTATTGGAATGATAAAAGATTATCAATCAGATTCACTAGTGCCGTTTAATTTTAATAAATTAGAAAAGCAGGTTCCAGAACTAGGCCAGCTCGATTGTAAAATTGATTCTGTTTCTTTTGATAACCCTATTGACTCTTCAAATATGAATGTGGCCTATTGGGTTAAAATTTCTGAATTAATAGAGTCTAATTATCAATCTTATGATGGTTTTGTTGTTTTGCATGGCAGTGATACTATGAGTTATACCGCTTCAGCTTTAAGTTTTATGTTGGAAAATTTGTCAAAACCCGTGATTTTTACTGGGTCGCAATTGCCAATAGGTGATTTAAGAACAGATGCAAAAGAGAATTTAATTACGGCAATACAAATAGCTTCATTACGTAAAAAAGAGGTTTCTGTTGTGCGAGAAGTTTGTTTATATTTTGAGTATAAATTGTATCGAGCAAATAGAACAACTAAAATTAATGCAGAACATTTTCAGGCATTTTCGTCTTTAAATTATCCTGCACTGGCAGAATCTGGGGTGCATTTAAAGGTGTATGAAGAAAATTTAATAAAAATAAATGCTCGTAAAAAGCTAAAAGTTCATAAAAAAATGGATTCTAATGTTGCTATTTTGAAATTGTTTCCAGGAATAACAGCAAAAATTTTTAGAAGTGTTTTAAATGCGAAAAATTTAAAAGCATTAATTATAGAAACATATGGAGCAGGAAATGCGCCTACTGAAAATTGGTTGATTTCCGAACTAAAATATGCTAAATCAAAAGGCATTCATGTGGTAAATGTCACACAATGTTCTGGAGGAAGCGTAATTATGGGGCAATATAAAACTAGTCAACATTTAAAAAAGTTAGGAATAATTGATGGTAAAAACATTACGACAGAAGCAGCAATTACTAAATTAATGTACCTTTTAGGAAATGATGTGTCTTCTAAATTGTTTAAAACGGTGTTTGAAACATCGCTTCGCGGAGAGATGAATTAAAATTATCGAAACAAATTTCATAGTACAGTATTTTTTTTGTTTCTTGGACTCCTTGAAATTCTGAATTTAGAGAGGTGGCCGAGTGGTCGAAGGCGCACGCCTGGAAAGTGTGTATACATCACAAGTGTATCGAGGGTTCGAATCCCTTCCTCTCTGCGAGAACGAGTAGTAGTATAAGTTGATGTGGAAGCTCGCTTTGGTATTTTAAGAATGAGCTAGTAGTTTTATTTTTATCTTTTTATGATAAAATAGAATGTTCAATTGATGAAATACATGCTGCTCGCAGCATAATGAATATAGTAGTTTAAGTATTTTTGACTACGAATGATACGGGTAAGAAGTTGATTATAAGTGGCTTCTCTATCTATTTTTTATTAACTTTTTTAATTGCAAAATTTTTATATCTTTAACCCTATTAACTAACTAATATTTAAGTTTGAACGAAATGAAAAAATTATTCTCTATCCTAGCAATGACTGGGTTGTTTGTCTTAAGTGCGAACATGGTAAATGCAAAAACAATCGCTGCTTCTGCGGTTTCGAATCTTTCGACAACTGTAACTGCTACGGCTGTAATGTTACAAGATGCTCCTGAAGCAGAAAAGAGTTTTACACAAGTATTAAAAGAAATGTTTATTACAGGTGGTGCCAGTTTTATGGGTATCGTTCTTTTGTGTTTGATTCTTGGTTTAGCAGTAGCTATTGAAAGAATTATCTATTTAAATATGGCTAGTACAAATTCAAGCAAATTAAAGCAACAAGTAGAAGATGCTTTGGCTTCTGGTGGTGTTGAAGCTGCAAAAGAAGTTTGTAGAAATACAAAAGGTCCTGTGGCATCAATATATTATCAAGGTTTGGATAGAGCAGGTGAGAGTATTGAATCAGCTGAAAAAGCTGTTGTGTCATACGGAGGTGTTCAAATGGGACAGCTAGAGAAAAATGTTTCTTGGTTATCTTTATTCATCGCAATTGCTCCAATGCTTGGTTTCATGGGAACGGTAATTGGTATGATCCAAGCCTTCCAAAAGATTGCTGCTGTTGGTAACTTGAGTGCATCGCTTATTGCGGGTGATATTCAGGTAGCATTATTAACAACTGTATTTGGTCTTATTACTGCGATTATCCTTCAAATTTTCTATAACTATATTATCGCAAAAATTGATAGTATCGTAAATGATATGGAAGATTCTTCAATCTCATTGATTGATATGTTGGTAGATCACAAAAAATAAGTCGGACCCTTAATTCAAAGCATCATGCATAAAATAATTAAAATTGCACTTTTAGTGGTTGGATTAGTCGGAGCCCTGCTTTGGTTTATGCTGCCTGAAAGTGAAATGCCCGCTTCAGAAGCGGTAAATAGTGGCGCAATGAGCGGAATGTTCATTATCACATATATTTTACTTGCAATAGCAGTAGTTGCAAGTTTGTTATTCACCCTTAAGAATTTATTTTCAAATCCAGCTGGTCTTAAAAAGACTTTAATGGTAGTGGGTGGTTTTGTAGTAGTTGTTATAATTGCTTACGTATTTGCTAGTGGTACCGATGTGAGTGTCGAAGAAATGGCAGGTAGAGGAATTGAAACTTCAGAGAGCACAATAAGAAAAATTGGAATGGGTATAAATGTATTTTTCATCCTAACAATAGTTGCTGTTGCATCTCTTATTATACCTGCGATTAAAAGTATGTTTAGTAAATAAATAAAATAAGATAACTATGGCTAGAAGAGCAGGAGCACCTGAAGTAAGCGCTGGATCAATGGCAGACATAGCTTTCCTATTACTAATCTTTTTCTTGGTAACAACTACCATTGAAACAGATGCTGGTTTGGATCGTATGTTGCCTCCAATGGAGCCGCCAGAGGATGATGTTGTTATCAAGCAAAAGAATATTTTGCAGGTAATAATCAACCGAAATGGACAGTTACTTGTTGATGACGAGTTGACTGATATAAAAGGTTTGAGGTTAAAAGCTAAAGACTTTTTAGATAATAACGGAGATGGAACTTGTACCTATTGCAAGGGTAAGAAGAACGCCGAATCGTCTGATAATCCAACAAAAGCGATTATCTCTTTGAAAAATGATCGTGAAACTAAGTATAGTACATACATTACAGTTCAGAATGAATTGGTAGGTGCATACAATGATTTGCGAGATAGAGAAGCAAATAGGCTTTTTGGAAAGGATTTTACGGAGATGGAAGCTACCTATTTAGATCAACAAACTCCTCCAAGTGAGAAGGAGGCGTTGAAAGAAAAGGTAAAGCAGATTCAAGATCTTTTTCCTCAAAAATTATCCGAGGCAGAAACATCATCTAATTAACAAGAATAAAAATATAATAATATGTCTAAGTTCAGCAAAAAGAAAAGTGGCGAAGTACCTGCGGTGTCAACAGCCTCTTTACCTGATATTGTATTTATGCTATTATTCTTTTTTATGACGGTTACCGTGATGAAAGATAATAGTTTGAAGGTTGAAAATATATTACCTAATGCAAACGAAATAAAGAAGCTCGATAAAAAGGATAGAGTTATTTATATCTATGTAGGGAAGCCCTCAAAAGAATACGAAAAAGTATACGGTACGGAACCAAAGATTCAACTTAATGATAAGTTCTCAGATCCTTCTGAGGTTGGCTCTTATATTTTACAAGAAAGAGCTAAAAAGCATCAAGATTTGCAAAACTTCTTAACTACATCATTGAAGGTAGACAAGAATGCGAATATGGGTCTTATATCCGATATTAAACAAGAGTTAAGAAAAGTAAATGCATTAAAGGTAAATTATACTACCTATGAGGGTGATGCATTTAGAAACTTACAATAGCTCATTCAAGTTCAAACTTAATTATGAAAAGCGCTTCAATGAAAATTGAAGCGCTTTTTTATTAGTATCCTTTTTTAGTCAATTGAAAATTTATAAATAGGTTTTTGTTCAAGTTCTGTAACTTTGTTTTAATGAGAATAGCATTACTTTTGGTTTTGGTTTTGGTTTTTAATGAAGGCAATGCTCAGTTAGAGCAAGATTCCTTGCCAGTAGATACTCATTATTTAGAGGATCAATTCTATATGGGAGTTACTTATAATTTTCTTTTAGATAAACCCACCGATGTTAGTCAACGTAATCTGTCTTATGGCTTTCAAGCTGGTTTAATAAAGGATATGCCTTTAAATGAGAAAAGGACTGTTGCGATAGGTGTAGGGCTAGGTTATGGCGTTTATTCTTATTACACAAATCTACAAGCAATAGAATCTAATGGCAGTATTGCTTATAGTATTCCTGATGATGTGAGTGATCTAAAAAGAAATAAAATTGAAACACATATGATAGAAATGCCATTAGAGGTAAGATGGCGTTCTTCCACTGCAACTAGTTATAAGTTTTATAGAATATATGCTGGTGCAAAGTTAGGTTATGTATTTGGCTCGCGATCAAAGGCTGTTTTTGATGATTATAAGGATTCATTCACAAATAATGACGTCAATAATTTTCAGTATGGACTAACTTTTAATTTTGGATACAATACATTTAACTTACAAATTTATTATGGTTTAAATGGAATTTTTGGTGATGTACAAACTGATCTAGGGGAAGATATTGATTTTAAACCTCTTCGTGTAGGATTTATATTTTATATACTTTAGATATATTTAATTGTCTTATTGTTTGGCTATAATATTGCAATTTTTTCTGTGTATTATTTAAAGCTTTACTGATGTGGATTCCGTTATTAAATATTTATTGTTTTAACAATTAGACTGTAGATAGAACTTTCATAATTTTTGTATTTACCTATAAACGTTTCATTTTTGAAAAAAAGGGAATGTGCAGCAGAATTAGAACACAGCAAAAAATAGTATTAAATAAACTCATTTAGATAAAACTAGTGCAATTTATGGAGCTGGAATTTGAAAAGAACCTAGATGTCTTCTCAATGATTAGTTGGAAACTATCACAAATGTGGTATGATACATTTTTGGGGAATAATAGAATATTTTAAGCAAGTTAGGGTTATTCGTTGGCTTAAGGTAAGGGCTAGATAAACTTCCTTATCGTAGTCTTATTGTTGAAGTAGAATGTACTTAAGTTAACTTATAGAGCGTTGTGATTTGTTAAACATAATTTACAGCCAGAACTGTACTGTTAGCAGTTGAGAAGTAATTCCAATAAAAAAACCGATTAATAGTTCTGCTTTTGTATGGGCTTTTAAATAAAGTCGAGAAGTTGTTACAAGGCCAGTTGCTAATGTAAAAAAACTTATTGCTATAGTAATATTTATTGCAAAATGAATGCTAAGACATATTAGAAACATTAGCAAGCTTCCCATACCTATTAAATGCATGCTCACTTTAAGTTTTAAAATGACGAACATAAGTGCTGTTAAAGAAGCTATAATTAAACCAATGAAAAAATAGTATAGTTCAGCAATGTAGTTATTGGGTATAACTTTTAGAACAATCGTTAAGAGTAAAATAATATTTATGATAATAGGGTAAATACGTTCTTTTACTTTAGGCATAAATATTGAACTGACAATTCCAATATTTAATAGAATTAAATAAAATATTATTGGAATCATTACAGTAAGAATAAGTATAGGTAAAATATTCGCGCTTTGTAATTCTGGATTACTATATTTTGGAGAAGTTAAAAAATAAGCTAAAGTGCCGGCAATAGGGATAAAAAGAGGATGAAAAAGATAAGATATAAACTGTAAAAAAAAACGCATAAAGTTTATATCTGTTTTCTCAATCTTGCGACTGGGATGCCTAATTGTTCGCGATATTTGGCTACTGTTCTTCTGGCAATAGGATAACCTTTTTCCTTTAAAATAGCAGCAAGCTTGTCATCTGTTAAAGGTTTTTTCTTTGGTTCTTCACCGATAACTGTTTCTAATATTTTCTTAATTTCTTTAGTAGATACATCTTCACCTTGTTCGTTTTTCATTGATTCAGAAAAGTATTCTTTAATCAATTTAGTGCCATAAGGTGTATCAACATACTTACTATTTGCAACACGCGAAACGGTTGAGACATCCATATGAATTTCATCGGCGATGTCTTTTAGTATCATTGGTCTTAAATTACGCTCATCCCCAGTTAAGAAATATTCTTTTTGATAATTCATTATCGAATTCATAGTTATGAAAAGCGTTTGTTGTCGTTGTCTAATAGCATCTATAAACCATTTAGCAGCATCTAACTTTTGTTTGATGAACATTACGGTGTCCTTTTGCGATTTTGACTTTTCTTTAGAATCCTTATACCCCTTTAGCATATTGCTATATTCTTTAGAGACATGCAATTCTGGAGCATTTCTGCCATTTAATGAAAGCTCTAACTCGCCTTCTACAATTCGAATAGAAAAATCAGGTACAACATGTTCAACTATGCGATTGTTGCCAGCATAACTTCCACCAGGTTTAGGATTTAAACGTTCTATTTCAGAAACAGCATTTTTAAGTTCAGATTCTGTAATACCGTGTTTTTGTATTAACTTTTTATAGTGTTTTTTGGTAAACTGATCAAATGACTTTTCTAAAATTGCAATAGCTAGTTCTGTGCTAGGTGTAGGGTCTTTTCGCTTAAGTTGTATAATTAAACATTCTTCTAATGAGCGAGCAGCAACCCCTGGTGGATCTAATTCCTGAACAATTTTAAGAACCTTTTCAATTGTTTTTTCATCGGTATAAATATTCTGCGTAAAAGCTAAATCATCAAGAATATCGGCAAGTGGTCTTCTTATATAACCGCTTTCATCAACACTACCAATTAAGAATTCAGCTATATTCCATTCTTCATCACTTAGATAAACGGTGTTAAGTTGATTTATTAAAGATTGAGTGAACGAAATTCCAGCGGCATATGGAATGCTTTTCTCATCGTCATCTGCACTGTAGTTGTTCGCTTTAGTTCGATAATCAGGAATCTCATCATCACTTAAATAATCGTCAATATTTATGTCTTCTGCCGCAATTGTTTCACTATCTGTTTCATTGTCATAATTGTCATCATAATCATTTTCTAAATCATCACTTTTTTCTTTGCCTCCTTCCAGTGCAGGGTTTTCTTCGAGTTCTTGTTTTAATCTTTGTTCAAATGCTTGAGTAGGCAATTGAATCAACTTCATGAGTTGAATCTGCTGCGGAGATAGCTTCTGCGAAAGTTTAAATTGTAAGTGTTGTTTTAGCATTTAGGTTGTTTCAGCTTCTTATAAAGTTAACCATTTTCAATTAAAATTCTGCATTTTGCGGGGTTCTTGGAAATGGGATAACATCTCTAATATTTCCCATGCCTGTTGCAAAAAGAACAAGTCTTTCAAAGCCAAGTCCAAATCCACTATGTACGGCGGTGCCAAATTTTCTAAGGTCTAAATACCACCAAAGTTCTTCCTCCGGAATATCTAAAGCAGCCATTTTTTCTTTTAATACATCTAAGCGTTCTTCACGTTGTGATCCTCCGACTATTTCACCAATGCCAGGGAAAAGAATATCCATTGCTCTTACGGTTTTACCATCTTCATTTAAACGCATATAAAATGCCTTAATTTTTGCAGGGTAATCAAAAAGTATAACGGGGCACTTAAAATGTTTTTCTACTAAGTAGCGTTCATGTTCACTTTGTAAATCTGCACCCCACTCATTTATTGGGTATTTAAATTTTTTCTTTTTATTAGGTTTGCTATTTCTTAAAATGTCTATAGCTTCAGTATAGGTAACTCTTTTGAAGTTATTATCAATTATAAATTTTAATTTGTCTATTAAGGGCATGTCACTTCTTTCGGCTTGCGGTTTGGTTTTTTCTTCATCTAACAATCTTTTTTCTAAGAATTCCAAATCATCCAAACAGTTTTCTATGACGTAAGAAAGTACCGCCTTAATAAAATCTTCAGCTAAATCCATGTTGGCGTCTAAATCGAAGAATGCCATTTCAGGTTCAATCATCCAAAATTCGGCTAAATGTCTTGAGGTGTTTGAGTTTTCAGCTCTAAAAGTAGGTCCAAAAGTATATACCTTACCTAGCCCCATAGCGTAAGCTTCAGCTTCTAGCTGTCCAGATACGGTAAGGTTAGTTTCTTTACCAAAAAAATCTTCTTTATGGTTTATCGCACCATTTTCATCTATTGGAGGGTTTTTGCCATCTAAAGTAGTTACTCTAAACATCTCTCCTGCACCTTCAGCATCAGACCCCGTAATTATTGGTGCTTGAAAGTAATAGAATCCATTATCGGTAAAATATTTATGTACTGCGAAAGCGAGAGCTGAACGTACGCGCATAACAGCCGAAAAAGTATTAGTACGAACTCTTAAATGCGCCTTTTCACGCAAGAATTCCATTGAATGCTTTTTTGGTTGAATCGGGTATGATTCAGGGTCTGCTGAACCATGTATAAAAATTTTACTCACCTGTATTTCAACACGTTGTCCTTTTCCTTGGCTTTCAACTAGAGCTCCTGTAATTCTTAAGGCTGCACCAGTAGCTATTTGTTTTAAAAGTTCTTCGTCGAAATCTTCAAAATCTACTACACATTGTATATTATGAATGGTAGAGCCATCATTTAATGCTACAAAACGGTTACTTCTAAAAGTCTTAACCCATCCGTTAACGGTGACTTCTTGCTGTTTTGGTTCGGTAGAAAGAATTTCTTTAATACTAATAGATTTCATGAAAAAATGCGTCTTGAATTAATTCTCAAAGATAGCCTTTTGACTAAAAATATTCGAACAGAATGACTGTAAATACGAGCTTATTCTTCGTCGTCGAATTCATTAGTTGTTGGCTCTTCTTTAGGTAAGATATTGATTTGAGGTTTTTTGAAAACTTCTTTATTGGCAATGCTTCTTTCTAAAGACAATAGTAAAGATGGAAGTAAAATTAAATTTGCTAGCATTGCAAATAATAAAGTTGCAGATACTAAAGAACCTAAGGCTACTGTGCCTCCGAAATTAGATATTACAAATACAGAAAATCCAAAGAAAAGTACAATTGAAGTGTAGAACATACTTACCCCTGTTTCTCTTAATGCGGCATAAACCGATTTTTTTATTCGCCATTGATTTACAATAAGTTCTTGTCTGTATTTTGCAAGAAAATGTATAGTGTCATCAACTGAAATTCCAAAGGCGATACTAAATACAAGTATCGTAGAGGGTTTAATAGGTACGCCAACAAAACCCATTATCCCTGCCGTAATTATTAATGGTAAAAGGTTAGGAATTAACGATATTATTATCATTCTAAAGGAGCGGAATAAATAGGCCATAAATAAAGCAATTAGTCCAATGGCCAATGCCAATGATAATACAAGGTTTTTTACAAGATATTTTGTGCCTTTTAAAAAGAGCAGCGCCCCTCCGGTCATATAAACCGAATAGCGTTCCGAGGGAAATATTTTTTCAATATTTTCTTGAAGACGAGCTTCAATATCTTCCATACGATCCGTTTTTACATCACGCATAAAAGTTGTCATTCGTGCTATTTGCCCTGTACTATCTATAAAATTCTCTAGTAGATTATTATTGCCAGTAGATTTTCTAGCAGCATCCATGATAAAATTATTTTCTTGAGAGGTTGGTAATTGATAGTATTTAGGAATGCCATTATAAAAAGCTTGTTTCGAATATTTTACAAGATTTACGACAGAAACAGGTTTTGATAATTCTGGAATTTCTACAATAACATCTCCTAAACGATCTATTCTTTTTAGTGTCGTAGGTTTCATAACGCCGTTAGGTCGTTTAGTGTCAATCACTATCTCAACGGGCATTATCCCATCAAACTCTTTTTCAAAAAAACGGATATCTGCAAAAAATTCAGTTTTCTTAGGCATATCTTCAATAATACTACCTGAGATTTCTATTTGATAAATACCTATGATGCTCAATACTAATAACACAATAGAAGAGATATAAACAGCAATACGTTTGTTTCGTACAATGTCTTCCATCCAACTAACAAAGGTGTCTATCCATTTTTTATTTAAGTGTTTTAAATGCTTTGTTTTTGGTAAAGACATATAGCTATACACAATTGGGATTATCAATAATGATAAAAGAAAGATGCAGAGTATGTTAATTGATGCTACAATTCCAAATTCGGCAAGCAATTTACTGTCGGTAATTATGAATGTGGCAAAGCCAGATGCAGTAGTTACGTTCGTCATTAAGGTTGCATTCCCTATTTTAGATATAACTCGCTGTAATGAAAGGGCTTGATTTCCATGTTTTTTTACTTCTTGTTGGTATTTATTAATTAGAAAAACACAGTTAGGAATACCTATTACAATTATAAGTGGGGGTATTAAGGCAGTAAGAACCGTAATCTCATATTGTAATAGACCAAGAATTCCGAAAGCCCACATAACTCCTACGATTACGACACTCATCGAAATTAAAGTAGCGCGAATACTTCTAAAGAAGAAAAAGAAAATTAAAGAAGTTACTAAAAGAGCTGCTAATATGAACTTGTAGATTTCATCGATAATATTTTGCGAGTTCATTGTTCGAATGTATGGCATACCCGAAACGTGAACATTTAGGCCTGTTTCATCTTCAAATTTTTCAACTAAATTATTTAAGTCTTCTAAAATAAAGTCTTTACGAACCGAGGTGTTTACGATGTCTTTATCGAGATTAGCTACAGTTCTTATTGTTTTAGAATCTTTGTTGTATAGTAAATCTTCATAAAAAGGTAAATCATTAAATAGGTGCTTAGTGATACTGTCAAGTTCTTGTTGCGATTTAATTTCGGATAGTATTAAAGGCTTCATTGTAAAAGCATCCTTCTCTTTAACAAGTTCTTGAAGGTTGTCGACAGATATAACAAAATCAATCTCAGGGAAAGCTTGTAATTGTTTACTTAACTTATTCCAACGATTAAAGTTGTCGAGATTGAATAAGGCGCTATCATTTATACCAAGAACTATGGCGTTTCCTTCTTCGCCAAATTGATTTAAAAAATTGCGATAGGCAATATTTACTGGATGATCATCAGGTAATAAATTTGCTTGAGAGTTGCTAAAGCGCATATTCTCCCATTGTAATGCTAAAAAAAGAGTGATTCCGCCAATTAGCAGAAGCATTAATATTCTATTTCGAAGAATGATATTGGCTGTCTTCGCCCAAAAACCTTGCATTATCCTGCCTGCCATAAATAAGTAGTTGTCCGTTGCAAAGGTAAAGAATGGTGTGGAGTGTTCCTAAAATAAAAAGCGACTGTTGAAGTCGCTTTAATATTAATTGAAGTTGATTTTTATATTATAATTATGTATAGCATTTTAAACTTTCATAATTTCTGCTTCCTTAACAGCTAAAAACGCATCTATTTTTTTTGTGTATTTATCTGTTAGTGCTTGCACATCCACTTCTACATTTTTTTGTAAATCTTCAGACACTTCTAAATCTCGAATATCTTTATTTGCTTCTTGTCTGGCAGTACGAATACTAACCTTTGCATCTTCAGCTTCGGCTTTGGCTTGCTTTGCTAAATCGCGTCTGCGTTCCTCAGTTAATGGCGGAACATTTATGATGATAAAATCACCATTGTTCATAGGGTTAAAACCAAGGTTAGCATTCATAATAGCTTTTTCAATTTCTTGTAACATATTTTTTTCCCAAGGTTGTACAGAAATTGTCCGTCCGTCTGGGGTGTTTATGTTTGCCACTTGTGCCAATGGAGTGGGAGAGCCATAATAATCAACCTTAACGGATGATAACATAGCTGGACTTGCTTTGCCTGCACGAATTTTCATGAAGGCTCTTTCTAAGTGGGTAATGGCGCCATCCATACTTTCTTTGGTAGCGTCTAATAAAAAATTAATCTCTTCGTTCATAATAAATCCTATTCAAAAATTAGATATCTACAACTGTGCCAATATTTTCACCTGATACTAATTTAATTAAGTTACCTTTTGTGTTCATGTCAAAAACTACAATTGGTAATTCATTTTCTTGGCTTAAGGTAAAGGCTGTTGTATCCATAACTTTAAGTCCTTTTGTAAGTACATCTTTAAAAGAAATGGTGTCAAATTTAGTAGCAGTTTTATCTTTCTCTGGGTCAGAGGTGTAAATGCCATCAACTCTCGTGCCTTTTAAAATTACATCGGCTTCAATTTCGATAGCTCTTAATACAGCTGCAGAGTCCGTTGTAAAATATGGATTACCAGTACCTCCTCCAAAAATAACCACGCGTCCTTTTTCTAAATGGCGCATAGCTCTACGGCGTATGAAGGGTTCTGCCACTTCATTTATTTGAATAGCAGATTGTAGTCTGGTTTGCACACCTTGTACTTCTAAAGCACTTTGTAATGCTAAACCATTTATAACGGTTGCAAGCATTCCCATGTGGTCACCTTGTACACGATCCATTCCCTGGCTGGCTCCAGATAGGCCTCTAAAGATGTTTCCTCCACCAATTACGATGGCAACTTCAATTCCTTTATCTACAACTTCCTTAATTTCTTGGGCGTATTCGGCAAGTCTATTTGGGTCTATTCCGTATTGACGTTCCCCCATTAGTGCTTCGCCACTAAGTTTGAGCAGTATTCTCTTGTATGGCATTTTATGTTTTTATAGTCAGACAAAAATAATCAAAAAAAGTTAGGCTCAAATTCAGAATTTCATACGATTTTCAGGGCTAATTATTTCTTAAAAGACACTATTAGGTTAATTTAATTTAATAATCTTGTGTCTTGAAATCCTCGTTATTGTTTAGCATATTATTGTTTGGATGAAAATAGTCATTCAAACGTATTGTGTGCTGATAATAAATTAGATTCATTCAATACTTTAAAACAAATAAACTAACATTTTAGAAATGAAAAAAACTTCAATTTTAGCTTCTCTAATATTATTACTCTATAGTTGTGGGGCGTCTAAAAACATTAAATCAGCTAAAATTTCCAATGTTCATGCCACTATTGATTTGATAAACGTGGTTGATGATAAGGTTATGGTGACTATTAATCCTGGTGATTTAAATAAAGAGACCGTTGTTTTCTATATACCAAAAACAGTTCCTGGTACATACAGTAGTGATAATTATGGCCAATATATTGAAGGTTTTAAGGCGTTAGATGAAAAAGGAGTGGAATTGCCATTTAATAAAATGGATGATAACACATGGAGTATATCAAATGCAACTGGTCTTGATAAGGTTATATATTATGTAAATGATACCTATGATACCGAATCAGAAGTTAAAGATGCAGTTTTTTCCCCTGCCGGAACGAATATTCTTAAAGGAGAGAATTTTATGTTAAATCTCCATGGTTTTGTGGGTTATTTTAAAGGATTGAAGGAGAGGCCTTATGAGTTGTTAGTAAAAAAACCAAGTAATTTAGTTTCAACAACATCATTAAAAAAGAAGGTAGAAGAGAATGAAGGTTTAGAAACAGAAACATTTTTAGCGGCGCGATATTTTGAAGTAATTGATAATCCCATTTTATATGCTAAGCCGAATACTGAGTCTTTTACAGTAAATGATATTAGGGTTACTTTAAGTGTGTATTCTCCAACTGGTATTTACTCGGCGACTAGTTTAAAGCCACAAATGGAGGAGATGATGAGGGCGCAAAAGAACTTTTTAGGTGAAATTGATGGAACTAAAGAATATAATATTCTATTGTACCTGTCGACTCTAGAAAGTACAGATGCAGCTGGTTTTGGTGCTTTAGAGCATCATACTTCAACGGTAGTGGTTTTGCCAGAGAAAATGCCTAAACCTGCTTTAGATGAGGCAATGAAAGATGTAGTGTCGCACGAATTTTTTCATATTGTTACTCCTTTAAATGTTCATTCTGAAGAAGTGCAATATTTCGACTTTAACAACCCAAAGATGTCTCAGCATCTTTGGATGTATGAAGGAACAACCGAGTACTTTGCAAATCTTTTTCAGATACAACAAGGTTTGATTGATGAAGATGAATTTTACTCGAGATTGATGGAAAAAGTGAATAATGCAAAAGCATATGATGATACCATGTCTTTTACAGAAATGAGTAAGAATATTTTGAAACAGCCATACGAAAAGAATTATGCCAATGTGTATGAAAAAGGGGCTTTGATTAATATGGTATTAGATATTCAATTACGTGAATTGAGTGGTGGAGAAAAAGGCGTGTTATGGTTGATGAAAGAACTGTCCAAAAAATATGGAAATAATACTCCATTTAAAGATGAAAGTTTAATTGACGAAATTGTAGTTATGACATATCCGGAAATTCGTAATTTCTTTGATGCTTATGTTATTGGCACAACCCCTATTAATTATAATGAATTTTTAGCGAAAGTTGGTTTAACAAGTGCAATTGTTGAGCAACAAACAGGGTATTTTTTAAACGGTGAAATTCCGTTCATTGATGCTAATCCTGAGGATCAGAATATAATCTTCATTAGAAATGGTATTACCTTAAATAGTTTTTTTAATGATTTAGGTGCAAAGGGTGGTGATGTCTTAAAAAGTATAAATGGTACTCCAATAAATCTTGAGGCTATTCGTGCAATAATAGGCCAAAGTTTTACCTGGACGCCAGAAACCGAAATAGAAATGGTAGTAGATCGTAATGGTGTAGAAACTATATTAAAGGGTAAAGTGGGTGTACCCACTTTGCAAGTTGAAACAATTACTCCTATAGAAGGATTAAACGGTAATGAGGCTGCAATTAGAGCGGCGTGGTTGAAAAAGTAAGGAAACAGAAATAGTACTGCATTACCTAAATTAGGTGGTGTTCTGTCTTAAAACTTCGAATATGTTTGAGGTAATAACTATTCATAAAAAAACTGCTAAGTATACTTAGCAGTTTTTTTATTTTGGGTTTTATCCTTTAAGGTTATTCGTTATTCCCCTACTGTTGCGCGTTTAAAACCTGTAACGTGTACATCACCATGAGATTCAACGTATGTTGCAACATTAATCTTCTCATCTTTAATAAAGTTTTGATCCAATAAGCATTGTTCTTGGTCCAAAGTAGTGTTATCAGAAATAAATCTTTCCATTTTACCAGGAAGAATTTTATCCCATATTTGTTCAGGCTTACCTTCAGCTTTAAGCTGTGCTTTTGCATCTGCTTCAGCTTGTGCTAGTACTTCGTCAGTAAGTTGCGCCATTGAAATGTACTGTGGTACATTCTTAAGTGTTTTACCTAAGCGACCAAGTTCTATATTGTCTTTTTCAATAACTGCAATTCTTGCTTCTGTTTCTGCAGCAATAAAGGCAGGGTCAAAATCTTTATAAGACAATGTTGTTGCTCCCATAGAAGCGACTTGCATAGAAATATCTTTAGCTAGAACTTCAGCAGTGTCAACTTTTGCAGAAAGGCCTACAAGTGCAGCAATTTTATTAATGTGTACGTAAGTTCCAACATATGGTGCCTCTAATTTTTCAAAAGCAGTAATTTCTAATTTTTCACCAATAACACCAGTTTGTTCTACTAATTTGTCGGCAACAGTCATTCCTTCAAAATCAGCAGCTAAAAACTCTTCTTTAGAATTGTAGTTAAGTGCTAATTCTGCCAATTGGTTGGCAAGTGAAACGAAATTTTCGTTTTTCCCTACAAAGTCTGTTTCGCAGCCTAGTACAATAGCAACACCAACAGTTTTGTCAGCATTTAATTTTGAAATAGCCGCACCTTCTGAAGAATCTCGATCTGCTCTTTTTGCTGCAACTTTTTGACCTTTCTTACGTAATACTTCAATCGCTTTGTCAAAATCACCTTCGGCCTCGACCAAAGCGTTTTTGCAATCCATCATTCCGGCTCCAGTTGCCTTTCTTAATTTGTTTACTTCTGCGGCGGTAATTTTTGCCATAATTTTATATTTATTGTCATTTCCGAAAATGCGGAAATTCATATTATATTTAGTTAATTACTCTTTTCCACCTTTTACATTATCTTGCCAAACTTTTAGCTCATCCCAATTTCCATCGGCAGCCATTTTAGCTTGTTTTGGCCAAGATGTAGGATCTAAATGAGCCATTCTTGAGCTCGCTTCTGTCAAGATTTCTTTCATGTTATCAGCATCTGCCTCAGACATTTTGGCGTAAGTGTCGATGCCTGCATTTACTAAAGCCTCAGCAGCTTTAGGACCAACACCTTCTATTTTAGTTAAATCGTCTGATTTTTCAACTTTCTTTTTTGGCTCTTCTTTTTTCTCTGCTACAGCTTTTGGAGCTTCTTCCTTTTTAGAAGGTTTCGCTTCTTTTGCTGGTGTCTTTTCTTCTTTAGCAGAAGATTCAGCTGCTTTTTCAGATTTGCGTTCGGCTAAGCCTTCAGCAACTGCGTTAGTTACTGAAGTCATGATAATGTCAATAGATTTTGAAGCATCATCATTAGCAGGTATAATATAATCTACTTCCTTAGGGTCGCAGTTTGTGTCAACCATAGCAAAAATTGGAATGTTCAATTTTTGAGCTTCTTTAACTGCAATGTGTTCACGCATTGTATCAACAATGAATAATGCACCCGGTAAACGAGTCATGTCAGAAATAGAACCTAAGTTTTTTTCTAATTTAGAGCGTAAACGATTTACTTGTAGCCTTTCTTTTTTAGATAATGTATTGAAGGTACCGTCTTTTTTCATTCGGTCAATCATAGCCATTTTCTTAACGGCTTTTCGAATAGTAACAAAGTTGGTTAGCATTCCACCGGGCCATCTTTCAGTAATATAAGGCATGTTTACATTTGCAACTTTATCAGCAACAATGTCTTTGGCTTGCTTTTTCGTTGCAACAAATAAAATTTTACGACCAGAAGCTGCAATTTTTGCTAATGCCTCATTCGCTTCGTCTAATTTTGCTGTTGTTTTATAAAGGTTGATAACGTGAATCCCGTTGCGCTCCATGTAGATATAGGGTGCCATATTCGGGTTCCACTTACGTGTTAGGTGACCAAAGTGTACACCTGCTTCCAATAAATCTTTTACTTCGACTTTTTTAGCCATTTTTAAATTTAGTTTACGTTCTTTTGAATTAGCAATATTGAAGTGGTATTATCCGCTGTTGCGAAAAAAGCCTCCAGTATTTAGATGCTAAACTAATTTACCTTTAAAACTTTTTGGAAAGATCTAAAGGATTTTTAATTGTCTCTGCACAGTGCAGAAAACTTTCAATGAACTTGATTAATCTTGATAGTACTTCTCGCTTTGAGAAGGTGTTATTAATAATGTAATTGTATAAAAAGTACTAAAACCTTGTGTGAGCAAGGTTTTAGTATGATAATTATATTAACGCTTAGAGAATTGGAATTTCTTTCTAGCTTTCTTCTGACCGAATTTCTTACGTTCAACCATTCTAGGGTCTCTAGTTAATAAGCCTTCAGGTTTTAAAATTCCTCGGTTTTCTTCATCAATAGCACACAAAGCTCTAGATATAGCTAATCTTACAGCCTCTGCTTGGCCAGTGATTCCACCACCATAAACATTAACTTTAACATCGTAGCTGTCTACATTCTCTGTTAAAGCAAAAGGTTGTTTTACTTTATATTGCAATGTAGCAGTGCTAAAATAGTCGTTTAAATCTCTGTTATTTACAGTAATTGCGCCTTTTCCGCTAGAAACGTATACACGGGCAACGGCTTTTTTTCTTCTTCCAATTTTATGAATCGTCTCCATCTATTTAAAATCTTTTAGGTTAAAAGCTTTTGGCTTTTGTGCTTCTTGACCGTGTTCTGTACCAGCATAAACTTTTAAGTTTCTAAAAAGATCAGCACCTAATCTGTTTTTAGGTAACATGCCTTTTACTGCTTTTTCTACAATACGTTCTGGATTTTTGGCTAACAATTCCTTAACTGAAGAAGTACGTTGTCCACCTGGATAACCAGTATATCTTGAGTAGGTTTTTGTATCCCATTTATTACCTGTTAAGGTAATTTTTTCGGCATTGATAATAACCACATTATCACCACAATCTACATGTGGTGTAAAGCTTGGTTTATGCTTTCCTCTTAGTAATTTTGCAACTTTAGACGCTAAACGTCCTAAAGTTTCTCCTTCGGCATCAACAAGCAACCATTGCTTATCAACTGTTTTTCTATTGGCCGAAATCGTCTTGTAGCTCAATGTATCCACTACTTATATTTTTTGTATTAAACACTTCAATCCCGTTAAACGGGCTGCAAATGTACAACTATTAAGTTGAATAACAAATGGTTGTTTCCGAATTATTTAATGAATTATTTTCAGAAGTCATTTGATCCTTGTTTTTTGCTATTTTTTTGTTAAAAAGGCTGCCAAATATAAGACAAATTGATAGATAGCTCTTAAAAAATATATTGTTTTAAGAATATCAAAAGGAATTAAAATGCTTTTGTGGTGATATAATAAGTAATTTCTGGAAGCTTATGAGTTTGATTATTGCTACTAATTGTATTCAAAATGTGTTGTTAATAGGTTGATATTAGAAGCACTATTTTAAATGTATAAATATTTATTTCGTAAAATATTATTGTATCTATTTAAAAATCAAAATGTTGTGTGTTTGATTTGGTTTTATGTTGATTAAAATATTGGTTATAAATTTGCGTTTATAACCTAAACAAACTACTATACACTTTAATTATGCGATTAAAATTTATTTTATTATTAACTATAACTGTTTTTGGTTTTTCATGTTCTGATGACAAGGAGGATGTGAATGATGAAACTGGACAAAGTAAAATTTATGGCACTTGGGATGCTATTGAACTAAAAGTTGATGATCAGGCAAGTGATGATGCGAAGTTTGGAAGTGCTATTTTAAGTCATCTTACAAACAAAAATTGTACGATTGTATCATTTACCTTTAATTCGGATATGACTTTAGAGGCTAATAATGCTGCCAACTATTTAAATATAGGGGTTAATTCAACTGGTTCTGGTTTAGATATTCCTTGTCCATCGGAAATGGATACGGAAACAAGTGTTTATACATATGATGGTGAAACCTTAACATATGTTGATGCTGAAAATCAAAAAGTAAGCATTACTCCTATTATTAATGGAAGTTTAATGACGATTTTAGCAACCGATTTAGGATATTCTAATTTCGATTCAGAAGGCGAGTTGATATTTGAAAAAAGATAAAGAATAAAAGTTGAATAATATTATAGGGCTCTTCAGAAATGGAGAGTTTTATTTTTTATAAAACTTCGTTTGAATTTGCTGTTCTTGTGAACGAATTGTAGCAATATAAATACCAGGGTTTAATGAGCTAATTGGAATGTTTAAAGCATTATTTTTTATTCCCCATTGGTGTTCAAGTACTTTGTTGCCATATGCATCTGAGATACTTATGTTAGCTTTTATGCTGTTTTTTAAGCCTAGTATATTAACTACGTTAGTTGCAGGGTTGGGAAATACTTTAATTTTTAGTGTTTGATTATAAGAATCGGAATCACTTTGTGCATTCATCGTAAAAGATAATGTACAAACAAACAATAATAAGAATAGTATTTTTTTCATATTAACCAACTAAAACCCTTATTTGGGTATAGTGCCTTATTTGAACGTAGGTTAATAGTTGAATCGTATAGGCGAATAAAATTTTAGCTTAGTTTTAACTATATGTTGTTCATTTACAATAGTATAATTAGTGTGCTGCTAACCAATCCTGGCCTTCACCTAACTCAACATCTAATGGAACCGCTAAGGTAAAAGCGTTTTCCATTTCTTGTTTAATTAGCTCTTTCATTATTGTTAGCTCTGTTTTTGGTACATCAAAGACTAATTCATCATGTACTTGTAAAAGCATTTTAGTTTTGTAATTATTTTCAGATAGCTTTCTGTGAATATTTATCATTGCTATTTTTATTATATCAGCGGCACTACCTTGAATAGGAGCATTAACGGCGTTTCGTTCTGCCGCACCACGTACAACAGCATTTCTAGAGTTTATATCT
This sequence comes from Flavobacteriaceae bacterium EG-1, assembly GCF_009649685.1. GTDB lineage: Bacteria > Bacteroidota > Bacteroidia > Flavobacteriales > Flavobacteriaceae > Aurantibacter_A. The sequence goes on along the minus strand of NZ_WJPK01000006.1, from coordinate 112,809 downwards.
TTTAAATATCGTCTCCTTCCAAGCACAGTTTGTACATATCCATTTTCACGGGCAAAATCAACTAATTCACTCATGTAATTTCGAAGCTTCGGATAGGTTTGATAGTACGTATCAATTAACTCCTTAGCTTCTGAACGAGATAAATCGGTTTGATTACTCAATCCAAAAGCAGATACACCATAGATAATACCAAAATTAACAGTTTTAGCATTACTCCTTTGTTCTCTTGTAACTTCAGAAAGCGGTACATTAAAAACTTTTGCTGCGGTAGAAGCGTGAATATCTTCACCATTTTTAAACGCATCAATCATAGTGTTTTCATCGCTTAAGGCTGCTATGATTCTAAGTTCTATTTGCGAATAATCTGCTGCTAGTAAAATATGATTTTCATCTCTTGGTATAAAAGCTTTGCGCACTTGTCTACCTCTTTCGGTTCTAATAGGTATATTTTGTAAGTTTGGGTCGTTGCTAGCTAATCTGCCAGTTGCAGCCACGGTTTGCATATAGTTGGTATGTACACGACCAGTGTCGGGTTCCACCTGCAATGGTAAAGCGTCAACATAAGTGCTTTTTAATTTTGCTAGACCCCTATACTCCAAAACATTCTGAATAATTTCGTGGTCTTTTGCTAAATATGAAAGTACGTCTTCAGATGTTGAGAATTGACCCGTTTTAGTTTTTTTTGGTTTGTCTACTAACTTAAGCTTGTTGAATAAAATTTCACCCAACTGTTTTGGGCTAGCAATATTAAATTCTTCATCAGCAGCCTCGTAGATATTAGCTTCCAGATTTTTAATGTCTCTATCTAAGTCTTTGGCAAGAGAATTTAAAAACAAAATATCGAGGTTTATGCCCTCAAGTTCCATGTCAGAAAGAACGCGTAATAACGGAATTTCTATGTCATTAAATAATTTCTCATTGTTAGCCTCTGCCAATTCTGGTTTAAAATGTTGAGCTAATTGATAAGTGATGTCTGCATCTTCAACGGCATACTCAGTTATTTTTTCTAACGGAACATCACGCATTGACAATTGATTTTTACCTTTTTTACCAATTAGTGTGGTAATTGATATGGGTGTGTAATTGAGGTAAGTTTCTGCTAATACGTCCATATTGTGGCGCATGTCAGCATTAATAAGGTAGTGGGCTAACATCGTATCAAAAAGTTTACCTTTAACTGCTATGGTGTACTTTTGTAGAACTTTAATATCGTATTTTAAGTTTTGACCTATTTTTTCTATTTCTTCAGACTCGAAAAATGGTCGTAATAATTCTATTAAAGCTTGTGCTTCTTCTTTTTCTTCTGGAAAAGGAACGTAATACCCTTTGCCCGCTTCCCATGAAAAAGCTATGCCAACTAACTCAGCAGTAATAGGATTTAGTCCTGTAGTTTCGGTGTCAAAACACACCGATGCTTGTTTAACTAAATTTTGCACAAATAATTTCATAGCCATTCCAGGTGCAATACTTTGGTATACATGTGAAGTATTTGAAATAGTTTTACGACTGTTTTCTGTTATAGGAGCGGTGCTATCTTGGCTGCCTCCAAAAAGAGAAAATTGACCTGCACCAGCAGCGCTGGTTTTAGTTGTTTCTTCTTTTGGTTTCTTTTGATTGGAAGTTTGAGTTATTATTTCTGGATTCGATGAAAAGGTTTTAATGAAATTATCTAGCAATCTTCTAAACTCAAGTTCTTGAAAAATTTCTGTGACAGCCGTTACGTCTGGGTCGCACATTTCAAAATCTTTTTCATCAAACTCTACTGGAACATCCAATAATATTTTAGCCAATTCTTTAGAAAGCATTCCAAGTTCGGCATTTGCCTCTACTTTCTCTTTCATTTTTCCTTTTAGTTCATGTGTGTTGGCTAAAAGTCCTTCCATACTTCCATATGCAGCTATAAACTTCTTAGCTGTTTTTTCGCCTACTCCTGGTAGCCCTGGTATATTATCTACAGAATCTCCCATCATGCCCAAATAGTCAATTACTTGTTCTGGGCGTTCAACTTCAAATTTTTTCTGAACCTCAGGTATTCCCCAAGTTTCATATCCACCTCCAAACATTGGACGATACATAAAAATATTCTCGCTTACCAATTGGGCAAAATCTTTATCCGGAGTAACCATATATGTTTTGTACCCTTCTTTTTCTGCTTTTTTAGCAAGCGTGCCAATAATATCGTCGGCTTCATAACCTTCCTTAAAAATGACAGGTATATTCATTGCTTTTAAAATATTCTCGATATAGGGAATAGCTATTTTTATGCCGTCAGGAGTTTCATCTCTATTGGCTTTATAGGCTTCAAACATTTCTACCCTTGAAACACTTCCTCCTTTGTCAAAACATACAGCTAAATGATCTGGACGTTCTCTTTTAATTACATCAAGTAAAGAGTTGGTGAAACCTAAAATGGCAGAGGTGTCCATGCCTTTAGAATTTATACGTGGATTCTTTATAAATGCATAATAACCACGAAAAATAAGTGCGTATGCATCGAGTAGGAAAAGTCTTTTTTGTTCTGACATTATAATATTTTGTGTTTTTTAAGCTTTGATAAATGATTCCGCAGGATGATTAATTTGCCCTTCTTTGGTGTACTGACTGTATGAGAATCCTGGGTGAATACAATAGCCACCAGTCTCACCTTTTTTATTAATTGCTAAAAAGCCAATTTGAAAATCTTTTCGGCCTTTGTTTTTTTGCATTATCCTTTTTACTCCTTCTTCACATGCTTCTTGCGGTGTTTTACCTTGGCGCATTAATTCTACAATTAAAAAACTACCAACTGTACGTACTACTTCTTCTCCAACACCAGTAGCAGTTGCGCCACCTATTTCATTGTCAACAAATAATCCGGCTCCAATAATGGGTGAGTCTCCAACACGACCAGCATATTTATAGCCCATACCGCTAGTGGTGCAACCTCCTGCAATATCCCCATTTTCGTCAATTGCTAACATACCAATAGTATCGTGATTTTCTATATTTATTATAGTCTCATATTTCGAAGTTTTTTTCCAATCGAGCCACTCTTTTTTTGATTGCTCAGTTAAAAGATTTGTTTTTTCAAATCCTTGTTCATAAGCAAATTGCTCAGCTCCTTTACCCGCTAACATAACATGTGGGGTTTCTTCCATAACTTTTCTAGCAACAGAAATTGGGTGGGATATATTTTGCATGCACAACACGGCACCACAGTTACTGTCTTTATCCATGATACAAGCATCTAATGTGACATTTCCATCTCGGTCAGGTCGACCACCAACTCCGACAGTTTGGTTTTTGGTATCTGCTTCTTCAATCATTACACCTTGTTCAATAGCATCTAAAGCATTTCCGCCCGAACTAAGTATTTCCCACGCCTTAGCTGTTGCATTGTGAAAATTCCAAGTACAAACGACTATCGGTCTTGTAATTTTGGTATCGTCATTTAATAAAGATGAATCCTTAGACGTTTCTTGACAAGAGGCAATTAGCGGGGTGGAAAACACTCCTGCGGTACCAATTGACGATTTTTTTAAAAATTTTCTTCTTTTCATGACCTATATCTGGTTACATTTAGGACCGCTAAATATAATGAATATGATTGTAGAAGTTTGTGCCAATTCGTTGGAATCTGCCTTGAATGCCGAAAAGGCGGGAGCAGACCGAATTGAACTTTGTTCTGAGCTAGCAGTTGGTGGAATAACGCCTTCATATGGATTGTTAAAAGCGGTAAGAGAAAAAATATCGATTCCTGTTCGAGTGTTAATTAGGCCTCGTAGTGGTAATTTTACTTATGATAATGGTGAATTGGATATTATGAAGGAAAACATAAAGCTTTGTAAGAAGCTTCAATTTGATGGTGTGGTTTTTGGCATGCTCGATGCTGATTTTAATTTGGATGAAAAGAATCTTAATCAACTGATTTTGTTGTGTGGTGATTTAAAAATAACTTTTCATCGAGCATTTGATTGGGTAAAGAATCCTGTGCAAGCATTGCGGTGGATTGATAATTCAGTAATAGATACTATTTTAACTTCCGGTCAAGAAAAAAAAGCGATTGAAGGACTTGATTTTCTTGGTCAATTAAATGAAAAAGTAGGAAAAACTGTAATTATGCCAGGTTCGGGCATTAATGTAAATAATGCGCATTTGTTCAAGGAGAAAGGTTTTACCGCAATTCATTTATCGGCAGTTAAAATGATGCAAAAATTAAATAACAATCCAAAAGTAGGTATGAATTCATCACAAATGTTATCTGATACGTTTTTGCCAATATCTCAATTTGAGATAATTCAAGAGGTGGTAAATTCAGTTAAATAATACCAAAAGGTAATATAAGGAAGGTATTATAAAATACCTTTGTGTAAAATTTTTGGAAATGTTTAGATGGTTATTTTTTATCGCGATTTATTTTTTGTTGGGTTTTTATATGCTTCAAGCATTAAAAACTGCGACTAAATTGCAATGGGTTTATTATTTTGTTGCAGGAGTATCAATTTTGGTTCTTGCTAATTTTATTTACCAATGGACTTTTGGGGCTTCTGAAGGGCGTGTATTGAGTAGGCCTATGAGTTATGCTGCAGGTTTGTTGTTAGCAGTTATGGCCTTTAAGCTTGTAAGTATTATTTTTCTTTTTTCAGAAGATATTTTTCGCTTTTTATCTGCAGCATATCAAAAAATTTCTGGTGTCTCTAATGAATTTAATCTTCCATCTCGTCGTAGATTTCTAAGTATAATGGCTTTAGGTATTGCTGCACTACCTTTTGGTGCATTGTTATATGGCATGTATAAAGGCAAGTATAATTTTAAGGTGTTGAAATATGATTTAACTTTTGATGATTTGCCAAATGAATTTGATGGTTATCAAATTACGCAAATTTCAGACATTCACAGTGGTAGTTTTGATAATCACCAAAAAATAGCTTATGCAATAGATTTAATAAATCAACAAAAAAGCGATGTGCTTTTTTTTACGGGTGATATGGTGAACAACAAAGCATCTGAAATGAAACCTTGGGCGAAACTTTTTGCCAAGTTAGAAGCTAATGATGGTAAGTATTCTATTTTGGGAAATCATGATTACGGAGATTATGTAGATTGGCCGTCACCACAAGAAAAAGCTCAAAATTTAGAAGATTTAAAAAATCTTCAAAAAGAAATAGGTTTTGATTTAATCTTAAATGATAGCAGATACCTTGAAAAAAATGGCGCAAAAATTGCTTTAATAGGTGTCGAGAATTGGGGTAGAGGAGGATTTAAAAAGGCGGGTGATCTTAAAAAAGCTGTAAGCAAAATCAATTCGGACGATTTTAAGATTCTATTGAGTCATGACCCATCGCATTGGGAAGATGTTGTAGTAGAAGATGATTTACATTATCACTTAACATTAAGTGGGCATACGCATGGAATGCAATTTGGTATCGAAATACCAGGTTGGATAAAATGGAGTCCTGTGAAGTGGCGTTATAAATATTGGGCTGGTATTTATGAGCAAATGGGCCAATATATAAATGTAAATAGGGGATTTGGGTTTTTAGGCTACCCTGGAAGGGTAGGTATATGGCCTGAAATTACTGTGATTACATTGAAAAGAAATTCATTAACATGATTTTAACTACGTTCTAGTGCTACAAAAGCCTTAACGAATATACTCTTTTAACATTTTTCATTACTTTTGAATAGTAACTCAATGTTTTAAATTATGTCAAAATTTGGTGAACTTATAGATTTGAAGGTTCCAGTTTTGTTGGATTTTTATGCAGAATGGAATGAACAATCTACTTCAATGCATCCTGTGTTGAAGGATGTAGCTGCTGCTTTGGGTGACAAGGGTAAGGTCATCAAAATAGATGTTGATAAAAATAAAGAACTCTCACAAGCCTTACGCGTGAAAGGTTTGCCTACTTTAATGATTTACAAAAAAGGTGAAATGGTCTGGCGCCAAAGTGGTGAGCAAGATGCCAATACCTTAATTGGGATTTTAAACGAATACGTTTAAACTAGATTCTATACTGCTTTATTTAAATAAATCTAAATGTTTGGAAGTTGTTTCCGAATAGGATAATGTGCGTATAAGAGTTGTTTTATTGAAAAGAGTCTTCCGTAAATTTTATTAGATTTTATTTGTTTTAAAATTTAGATTAAATGCTATGTTTAGCGATTTTAAGATTGTGAAATCTTCAATTCTCTAATAGTAAAATTGCCTAAAAATAAAAGTTCATTTTTTAGGCAATTTAAGTATAGCTTTTATTTTAATTTACATCTGTTGCTAAAACGGTGTCCTTAGTTTGGGTGCCATCGTTTGCAATTGTATCCGGAATTGGCATAGTATCACTCATATCAGGATTTGTACTACCTGTTGGCTGTAATTCATCTTCTTCTAAAATATTGTCTTTGTAGAAGTGCTCGAATTTATCTATGTATTCATTGAAGATTAAAGTTTCTTTTTCCGCCATTTCACGGTCATTATTATTTATTAATATGTCAATTACTCTACGATAAGCAGACATGTCATCAATAATTTCATCAATATTCTCATATTGTTCGTCAATCGTCATTCCATCATAATACTCTAAGCGTTCTTGGTAAATTATTTTTAATTTATCGAAAAGTGCTCTTGCCTTAGTAGTTTCACCAACCTTGTAATAGCCGTCTACAAAAGGTTCTACGAAAGTATAATAAGCAAAATGTTCTACCGGCATATTAGTTATAGACATGTCGATAATTTCTTTGGCTTTATCTATTTTTTCTTCTTTAATAAGTGCTTCTGTAAGGCGGGCCAAATTACTTCGATATGAAATGCCTTGAATTCTAGTTTGAGTGTCGTGGTAGATTTCATCACTACCAGAATTTCCCCAATCCCATTTTTTAACAATATCATACATTAAATCGGTGTCAATACGCCCCATGTCAAAGGCATTTTTTCGTTCTGTTTTAATTGGTACCAATTTGTATGTTAACCCATCGAGTTGAAGGTAATCTTTCATCCAAATATATTCTGCGTCATCAAAACTACCACCAGAAAAATACAATGGTCTTTTCCAATCATTGTTTGCTACTATATCGAGCATCATCATGCTTTTTTTGGTGATGGCACTTTGTGAGATATCAATGTCAATATAATCAACAATTAAGGCGGAATCTTTTTCTTTTACAAGTCCACTTTCTAAAACATTTTGTTTGTTTACAGGTATTCTTATTTTATGAGTTGGATAGTAAACCGTGTTTAAAAAGCTATCAGGATAGTCTGTTAGGTCAGCATTTCTTTGTGTTAAAATATGACGTAATTTAGTTTGTGGTTTATCACTGTCTACCCAATTTATAAAATCTTGTATTGGCCATCTATTGTCTGTTGCTTTCTGATAATAAAGCACATCTCTATTGCCATAACGATATTTCTCATGTGTTATTTGAGAAGGAATAGCTGGGCTTTCGTAGGCCTTTTGTTTCATTTGGTCTATATACCAATCCGTTTCAAATAGACTGGTGCACACTATCCGAACGTCGGTGCGGTAACCTTCCACTTCTTGTACGTACCAAGTAGGGAAAGTGTCATTGTCACCAATCGTGAATAGAATGGATCCTGCATCTTCTTTACAAGAGTCTAAATAAGCTTTTGCTGATGCATTTGCAGTAAATCGATTGGATCGGTCATGATCATCCCAGTTTTGAAAGGCCATTAAGAGGGGAACTGCTAGTAGGCATATAATAGTGCTGGCAGGTGCTAATATTTTAGGAGCAATCCATTTTTTAAAATCATGGAAGAGGCCATAAACTCCAATACCAATCCATAAGGCAAAAACGTAAAATGAGCCTACTAAAGAATAGTCACGTTCACGAGGTTGAAATATATATGGATTTGTATAAAATTGAATAGCTAATCCTGTAAACAAAAAGAATATTAATAGTACCCAGAATTGTTTTGGATTCTTTGAAATTTGAAATATAAGTCCATAAATACCGAGTAAAAGAGGCAAGAAGAAATAGGTGTTTCTACCCTTATTATTTTCTACTTCAGTAGGTAAATTTTCTTGGCTACCTAAACGCGGACTATCAATAAAATTAAATCCACTTAACCATTCGCCATTTCCGTTGTATCTACCTTGAATATCATTTTGTTTTCCGGTAAAATTCCACATAAAATAACGCCAATACATGTAGCCCCACTGAAATTGAACCATGTATTTTATATTGTCCCAAACAGAAGGTGGTTGAACTTCTATATAATCACTAAATCTATTTAAAAACCCTATGTATTGTTCTGCATCAATTTCACCATTAGCAAAACCTTCTTTTACTTGTCTTACAGCACGGGCTAATTCTTCATTGGATTGTGTCATTTTAAAATCCAGTGGACCAAAATACTGCATATAGTTTTTGGCATGCTGGCTACTCCATAATCGAGGTAGTATTCCAACATGTTTTGGGTCTGGACCTTGATCTGCATTGATGTAATCGTTGACAATTACATATTTTCCTTGTACTTCATCTTTTTCGTACTTGGGTTTAACATCTTGATTTTTACCCGCTGGGGCGAACATATTTGAGTAATAAGTGCCGTATACTGGGCTGTCTACACCAGGGTATTGATCACGATTATAGTAGGCAAGAAGTGCTCGTGCATCTTCAGGGTTATTTTCATTAATTACAACTTTGGCATTTGCACGTATTGGTAGCATTATCCAAGATGAGAATCCAAGAAATAAAAACATTAAACACAGAACGATTGTATTTGCTGTTCTGTAGTTGTTTTTACGGGTAAAATTTAAGCCGAAGTAGAATGCAGCAATAAATAAAATGCCAATAATTATTGAGCCCGAATTAAAAGGTAGGCCTATACTGTTTACAAAAAATAACTCTCCCCAACCAAAAAATTGAAGTACGTAGGTAAGCGAAAATTTATAAACTAACATTAAAATTGCTATTACAGCAACATTGGCTAATAGAAAATTCTTAACCGTCGTGGTCTTGTATTTTTTAAAATAAAAAAGTAGGCCAATTGATGGGATTGCTAAAAAGCCCATGAATTGCACGCCGAAGGTTAATCCAACAACAAATGAGATTAAAATAAGCCATTTATTTCCCCTTGGGTCATCTATATTGTCCACCCATTTTAAACCTAGCCATAATAATAAAGCCATAATAAGGCTAGCACTAGCATAAACCTCAGTTTCTACTGCGTTAAACCAAAAACTATCTGAAAATGTAAAGGCTAATGAACCAACGATACCACTACCTAATATTGCAATGGCTTTGGCGTTATTAATGGTTTCATTTTTTGCGATTAATTTGCGTGTTAAATTGGTAATGGTCCAAAACATGAAAAGAATGGTAAAAGCACTTGAAACGCCAGAAACGTAATTTACCATTCGAGCTACTTGATTTGGTTCAAAAGCAAACATAGAGAAAAAGGCTCCAATCATTTGAAGTAAAGGTGCCCCTGGTGGATGTCCAACTTGAAGTTTGGATGAGGTTGCAATATACTCTCCTGCATCCCAAAAACTATTGGTTGGTTCAACTGTTATTGCATATACAACAAGTGCTATAAAAAAAACGACCCACCCTAAGATGCGGTCCCACTTTTCAAAATCTTTTGAAAACATACTATAATTAAGGTTTATCGTCGGCACGAATTTAGTAATAAATATAAATATGACTAGTTATATTTTATAAAGGTTTAACAAGTTTGAAGAGTAATTTTTTCGAGTAATGTCTAAAAAAATGTTTGTGCAAACCAAACTTTGTTTTAAATTTGCACGCTCTTACAAATTATTGGCCCATGGTGTAATTGGCAACACTCCGGTTTTTGGTACCGTCATTCAAGGTTCGAGTCCTTGTGGGCCAACTTAGTTTTAGAAAAATCCTGATGATAAAAACATCAGGATTTTTTACATTTTAATGGTTTGTAGGGTCAATGCCTTCTTTTGACTCAAAATTTTTAATAGTGTTTTCATTAATATAAGATTCACTTTCTTCAATTTTTTCTCGGTGTTCGCGAAGTTCGTCTTCTGCCTCATTTCTTTCTAAATGTTCTTCGTCAATTTCATCTAACATAGTTCCAATTTTCTTTTTGTCTTTAATCATTGCCCATGTCATAATTAAACTAGTGGCTATAATTACAAATAATAAAATCCCAGACTCAAAACCCGCTACTTCTGCTTCAACTGGTATGGCATAAAATAGTAAGATGGTGATAAGTCCTCTAGGGGCGATAAATACTTGTGGTAGAATGTCAGATCCTATAAAGACACGAAGTAGTACAAAGCGAATGGCGTAAATGGAGGCAATTATTAAAATACTCACTAATGCCACATTTAAACTTAATAGTGAGGAAAGTACGATGGTGATTCCAAAAATCACAAAGAAAAATGTTCGTACTACGAATGCAGTTTCTAAAGTGATAATATGTAGCTCATGATATATTTGATGCATTTTTTCTTTCTCTAAAAAAATAGCCGTTCTTCCAGGGAAGAATAATTTAACATTGGCAATAACAAGACCGAAAATTAAAATAATAATCAAAGAGGAAAGATGCATTTTCTTTCCTATGGCATACAACAGAAGTAAAACTGCTATTAATAAGAACTGCTTGGCCTGACTTTTTATGCGCTGAAAGATTAATACTAGTGCATAGCTCGCAATTATAGCTATTACAATTGTTACAATTATATTTATTGCGAAACTAGCCGGTCCAGAATCTGTTTCGGGGTTTAGTCCACCAGTTAAAAAATAGAACATCATTATTCCCATAATGTCTGAAAAGGTGCTTTCGTAAATATGAAATTCTTTTTTATTAGGGCTTAATCCGCTGACACTAGGAATAATTATAGCAGAAGATAGTATAGATAGTGGAGTTGCATAGAGCCAAGCTGCTTGCATAGTCATACCGTCAATAAATTGGTATAGTATTAACGCAGCAACCCAAGCAGAACCTACAAGCCCTATTAGTGCAATTGCCATAGATTTTAGAATAGGAATTAATTTTTCCCTTTTTAATTCGAGCTCAAGGGCTGCTTCAAGAACAATCATTATTAATCCTACGGTGCCAATTATTTCGAGAGTTCCTCTAAGGTTTTGTTCGAAATTTATTCCATCACCCATAAAATACTTTAGAGCGAATTGAAGTAGAATACCTAATACTATAAGCATTAGTACAGATGGGATATTGGTTTTTTTAGAAATACCATTAAACCAAAATGAAATAATTACAATGGCCGCAGCACCAATAATCATATTGTAAGAAGAGAAAATTTCCATGGTCGGGTTTTTAGGAGCCTTATAAAAGGTTAAATAGAAAGTGAGAATATAACGAAAGTTAAAGTATGTTATTTAATGTTTAATGTTTTATGTGAAAAAAAAATAGGATTGAAACTTAAAAGTGAGGATGTAAATAAATGAAAAATTTATGTATATTTGTGCCACTGAAAGGATATCGAAGTATTCATGAGGGGACAATAGTCCTCTTTTTTATTGCTAAATTTTATGCTGAAAGAACAGGTTAAGGCGCTTTTAGATGGGGCATTAAACGAAGATGAATCATTGTTTTTAATCGATTTTTCAATTACTGCCGACAATTCTATTAAGATAGTTTTAGATGGCGATAACGGCATTTTATTGAAAGATTGTATGCGCGTAAGTAGAGCTATAGAGCATAATCTAGATCGTGAAGAATTCGATTTTTCTTTAGAAGTTACTTCTGCTGGAGCGTCATCACCGCTTTTGATGCCGAGACAGTTTAGAAAAAATATTGGAAGAAAGTTGAAAGTAAAAACTAGTGAAAATTCTTTCGAAGGAAATTTAACAGAAACCACAGATGATGGTATTGTGCTTGAGTGGAAAGCTCGAGAGCCAAAGCCAATTGGAAAAGGAAAAGTGACAGTTCAGAAAAAACAGAACATTGAGTTTTCTGAAATAAAAGAAGCTAAAGTTATATTAAAATTTTAATTGTAATTACTGATGGAAAATATTGCATTGATTGAATCGTTCTCCGAATTCAAAGATGATAAATTCATTGATAGAGTAACGTTAATGGCTATTTTGGAGGAAGTCTTTAGAGGAGCCCTTAAGCGTAAGTTTGGTTCTGATGACAATTTTGATATCATTATTAATCCAGATAAGGGAGATTTAGAGATTTGGAGAAATAGAATTGTAGTAGAAAATGGTGAAGTTGAAGATCCTAATGAAGAAATTTCTTTAGCTGAGGCACAAAAAATTGAGCCCGATTTTGAAGTTGGCGAGGATGTTTCTGAAGAAGTTAAATTAATAGACTTAGGTAGAAGAGCTATATTAGCGTTGCGTCAAAATTTAATTTCAAAAATTCACGAACACGATAATACTACTATTTATAAGCAGTTCAAGGATTTAGAAGGGGAGATTTATACTGCCGAAGTGCATCACATTAGACATAAAGCTATCATTTTATTAGATGATGAAGGAAATGAAATTATCCTACCTAAGGATAGACAGATACCTTCAGACTTTTTTAGAAAGGGCGACAATGTTAGAGGAATAATTGAAAGTGTTGAATTAAAGGGTAGTAAGCCTTCAATTATTATGTCAAGAGCATCTCCTAAATTTTTAGAGCAGTTGTTTTTTCAGGAAATACCAGAAGTGTTTGATGGTTTAATTACAATAAAAAAAGCAGTTCGTATACCTGGTGAAAAAGCAAAAGTTGCGGTTGATTCTTATGACGATCGCATCGATCCGGTGGGTGCTTGTGTTGGAATGAAAGGTTCTCGTATTCATGGAATAGTTCGTGAATTAGGAAATGAAAATATCGATGTTATAAACTGGACAAGTAATCCTCAGTTGTTAGTGACAAGAGCTTTAAGCCCGGCAAGAGTATCCTCTGTGAAGTTGAACGATGAGAAGATGACAGCTCAAGTTTATTTAAAACCAGAAGAAGTTTCTAAGGCAATAGGTAGAGGAGGGCACAATATTCGGCTTGCTGGTAAATTAACTGGTTATGAGATAGATGTGTTTAGAGAAGGTGTTGAAGAGGATGTAGAATTGGCAGAGTTTTCTGATGAAATTGATGCTTGGATTATTGAAGAATTCAAGAAAATTGGAATGGATACCGCTAGAAGTGTTTTAGAACAAGATGTGGCAGATTTGGTAAAACGTACTGATTTGGAAGAAGAGACAATTTCAGAAGTTGTAAGAATACTAAAAGAAGAATTGGAAGAATAGCTATATATTAGCGAAAAATTGCAGAAAAGTAATATCATTTATGGCAGGAAATGCAACGATAAGACTTAATAAGGTCCTTAGGGAGCTTAATATTTCATTGGACCGTGCGGTTGATTATTTAGCCTCAAAAGGTCATGATGTGGAGGCAAGGCCTACCACAAAAATTTCCAATGAGATATATCAAGTGCTCCAAGATGAGTTTCAGACCGATATGAGCAAGAAAGTTGCGTCTAAAGAGGTCGGTGAAGAAAAGCGTAAAGAAAAAGAAGCTATTCGTGTACGTGCGGAACAAGAGCAAGAAGAACGAAGAGTAGCTAGAGAAAGAAAATCTTCTTCTAATGAAGTGGTTAAGGCAAAGGTGGAGTTGTCTGGTCCGAAGACCGTAGGTAAAATTGACCTTGATGGAAAAAAGACAAAGAAGTCTGAGCCAGAAAAAGTTGAGGAGCCAGTAGTTGAGACTCCTAAACCTGTTGAGAAGGTTAAGATTGAGGAGGTTAAAATAGAAGCGCCAAAATTAAAAGGTCCAAAAATTGTGGCCCAAAAGATTGAGACGCCAGAAGTAAAGAAGGAAGTTGTAGAAGCTAAGCCTAAAAAAGAAGAAATAAAGGAAGAGGCTAAGCCAGAAACTCCAGCTGAAGTTGATCCTAGAAATGCTGAGAAAATTAAAACTCAGTATAAAAAATTATCAGGTCCAAAGATAACAGGAGATAAAATTAATTTAGATCAGTTTAAAAAACCTGAGAAGAAAAAACCAGCACCTAAATCAACTGATAATAACGACCGTAAAAAACGAAGAAGACGTATTGTTAGTAATACCGGTGGTGGTGGAAGAAAAGATAATTCTTTTGCAGCACGGAAGGCTGCCTCTGGGAATAAGCGTTTTAGCGCTCCAAAAGTAGAGCCAACTGAGGAGGATGTACAAAAACAAGTACGTGAAACGCTAGAGAAACTTCAAGGAAAATCTAAGAAGGGTAAAGGTGCTAAATATAGAAGAAGCAAGCGAGATCAACATCGTGAGCAGACAGAGAAAGATTTAGAACAACAAGAATTAGAAAGCAAAATATTAAAAGTAACTGAATTTGTTACCGCAAGTGAGGTTGCTACAATGATGGATGTATCTACAACTCAGATTATTTCTGCGTGTATGTCTTTGGGTATTATGGTTACCATGAACCAAAGATTAGATGCGGAAACACTGTCTATAGTTGCTGAAGAATTTGGCTACGAAGTTGAATTTGTAACATCAGATATTGAAGAGTCTATAATAGAGGAAGTTGATGCGGAAGAAGATTTGAAACCGCGAGCTCCTATTGTTACGGTAATGGGTCACGTGGATCACGGTAAAACTTCTTTACTAGATTATATTCGTGAAGCAAATGTTATTGCTGGAGAAAGTGGCGGTATTACACAACATATTGGTGCTTATGGTGTGCAATTAGAAGGCGGTCAAAAGATAACATTTTTAGATACTCCTGGTCACGAAGCCTTTACTGCAATGCGTGCAAGAGGTGCGCAGGTAACTGATATTGCTGTTATTGTAATTGCTGCAGATGATGATATTATGCCTCAAACAAAAGAAGCTATTAGCCATGCGCAAGCTGCGGGTGTGCCAATTGTTTTTGCTATTAATAAAATTGATAGACCAGCGGCAAATCCTGATAAGATTAAAGAGGGATTAGCTCAGATGAATCTTTTAGTTGAAGATTGGGGAGGTAAAATTCAGTCTCATGATATTTCAGCTAAAACAGGAGATGGTGTTAAGGAGCTTTTGGAAAAAGTTCTTTTAGAAGCAGAATTGTTAGAGCTGAAAGCCAATCCTGATAGAATGTCATCAGGAACGGTTGTTGAAGCATTTTTAGATAAAGGTCGTGGTTATGTTTCTACGATTTTGGTTCAAAATGGAACTTTGAAAATTGGTGATTATGTTTTGGCTGGTACACATAGTGGTAAAGTTAAAGCTATGCAGGATGAACGAGGTCATGAAGTTCAGGCAGCGGGCCCTGCAACTCCTATATCAATATTAGGTTTAGATGGTGCTCCTCAGGCAGGTGATCGTTTTAATGTAATGGATGATGAAAGAGAGGCAAAACAAATAGCAACAAAACGTTCTCAATTACAACGAGAACAATCTGTTCGTACACAACGTCATATAACGCTAGATGAAATAGGACGTAGAATAGCATTAGGTGACTTTAAAGAACTTAATATTATTTTGAAAGGTGATGTTGATGGGTCGGTTGAGGCATTAACAGATTCATTCCAAAAATTATCAACTGCGGAGATACAGGTAAATATCATACATAAAGGTGTAGGTGCTATTACGGAGTCTGATGTTTTATTAGCATCAGCATCCGACGCTATTGTTATTGGTTTTAACGTAAGGCCAATGGGTAATGCACGAGACATTGCTGATAAAGAAGAAATTGATATTAGAATGTATTCAATTATTTATGATGCCATAAATGATTTGAAAGATGCAATGGAAGGAATGCTATCTCCTGAAATTAAAGAAGAAATTACGGGTAATGCGGAAATTCGTGAAACCTTCAAAATTTCAAAAGTAGGAACTATTGCTGGTTGTATGGTTACTTCTGGAAAAATATATAGAAGCGGTGGAATTCGTTTAATTCGTGACGGTGTTGTGGTTTACACGGGTGAATTAGCATCCTTGAAGCGATTTAAAGATGATGTTAAAGAGGTTGCTAAAGGATATGATTGTGGTTTGCAAATTAAAAACTACAATGATATTAAAGAAGGAGATATTGTTGAGTGTTTCCAAGAAGTTGCAGTAAAAAAGAAATTGAAATAATAAAAGGAATACACTTTTAAATTGTAAAAAAAAAATCGTCTTATTTAGACGATTTTTTTGGTTTTAATAACATCGCATCCGGATACTTTGCTCTAACCTCGATGAATTTGCGTTCAGCATCGAGTTTGTTTTTAAATCGACCAACACGAACTCTGTATGTTGGCGAGTCAAAATCAATTTTTGAATATAGGTTAGGAAAATCTACTTCTACTTCAGACTTAATACGGGTTGCTTTTGCATGAGAGCCAAAACCTACTTGTATTCGATAATATTCAGAACTAGCATTGGCAGTTTTGTACTGCTCAAGTAATTTATCTAATTTTTGATCTTGAATAATATTAATTTTACCTGATTGCGCATGAGCAAAATTTAAAGAACTTATTAGGATTATGGTATATATAAATGTTTTCATTTAAGCTATGATGTTGATTTTTAATTGCTTGAACAAAGGT
The DNA here is from genome assembly GCF_009649685.1 of Flavobacteriaceae bacterium EG-1. Taxonomy (GTDB): domain Bacteria; phylum Bacteroidota; class Bacteroidia; order Flavobacteriales; family Flavobacteriaceae; genus Aurantibacter_A. The sequence goes on along the minus strand of NZ_WJPK01000006.1, from coordinate 96,375 downwards.
AATTTTTTCAGTTTTATTCCCTATAATTATCTACTATTTAGAATAATTATAAATTATAAATTATAAATAACTTAACATTTTCAAAATAAAGTCTATGTTGTATTTTTGCCTTCAATTTAAGGGTAGATATTTAAACTAAGCTCCAAAGAATGTACTTAACGAAAATATCATGCCAAGATTCCGAAAGCAATTTAATTAATATGAAAAAGGTTCATTACCGAAATCAGTTTTCTAGAGTTTTCAGTATTAGTGCAGTAATTTTCCTACTTTTTTCTTTGTCGCTGTTTGCTCAAGAAGAGGGTGTTTCGGGTGGTGATGCTGTGAAGGGAAAGCAATTATTTAATCAAAATTGTGCTGCTTGTCACGCTTTGGATAGAAAAATGACCGGTCCTGCATTGGCTAAGGTAACAGCTCGATTAGCGGAAGATGAAGGATTAGATAAAGAGTGGTTGTACTCTTGGATTAAGAATAGTCCTGGAATGATTTCCTCAGGAGATGCTTATGCAAATAAGGTGTATGCTGAGTTTAATCAGGCGGCTATGACGGCCTTTCCAACCTTAAGTAATGAGGATATAGATCATATTTTGGCGTATACAGATGCTGAGCCGGCTACTCCTGTGCCAGCAGCTTCAGGTGCTAGTGGTGAGGTTGTGTCTCAAGGTGGTACTGGTGGTATTTCAAATGAGGTGATATTGGGTGCGTTGGCTCTGGTTTTTGGATTGCTAGTGGTTATGCTTCTCTTGGTGAATAAAACGTTGCAACGTATTGCAGTTGCTAATGGAGTTGAATTGGTTGAGGAGAAAGCAAAACGATTACCGTTGTGGAAGGCTTTTGTAAAAAATCAATTTTTAGTTCTTGTTAGTGTTATTTTGTTGTTGTTATCTGGAGCGTATTTTGCATATGGTTATTTTATGCAAGTAGGTGTGGATCAAGGTTATGCTCCTATACAGCCTATTCATTTTTCCCATAAAATTCATGCTGGTGATAATAAAATAGAGTGTAAATATTGTCATTCTTCGGCTAGGGTTTCTAAAACATCAGGTATACCTTCATTGAATGTTTGCATGAATTGTCATAAGTCTATTTATGAATACAAGGGCAATCCGGAAGGACCTAGTAAAGATGATTTGGCAAATGGTTATACCAATGAATTTTATACAGCGCAGATTAAAGAGCTTTATAAAGCTGTAGGTTGGGATGAGGATAACCAAAAGTATACAGGTGAAAGTAAGCCGGTTAAATGGGTGCGAGTTCATAATTTACCAGATTTTGCATATTTCAATCATTCACAGCACGTAACTGTTGCAGGTGTTGAGTGTCAAACATGTCATGGTCCTATTGAGGAGATGGAAATTGTTGAACAATTTTCTCCTTTAACTATGGGGTGGTGCATTAATTGTCACCGAGAAACGAATGTTAAGGTTGAGGGTAATGATTATTACGCTAAAATTCATGAAGAGCTTTCGAAAAAGTATGGAGTTGAGAAATTGACTGCTGCACAAATGGGTGGTTTGGAATGTGGAAAGTGTCATTATTAAACAAGAATTAAGTAGCTAATTACAGATATTAAGTATGGCATCAAACAAAAAATATTGGAAAAACGAAGCGGAATTAAATCCGAACGATTCCATTGTTGAGACGCTAAAACAGAACGAATTTGTTCAAGAAATACCTGTTGATGAGTTTTTGGGAGACAAAGAAACTTTGTCAGAAACTTCAACTAACAGACGTGATTTTTTGAAATATGTTGGTTTCAGTACTGCAGCAGCGTCCTTAGCTGCCTGTGAGGGGCCAGTTATTAAATCAATTCCTTATGTTGTTCAGCCGGAAAACATAGTTCCAGGAGTGGCTAATTATTATGCGACTACGATAGCTGACGGGTTTGATTTTGCTAGCATTTTGGTTAAGACAAGAGAGGGAAGGCCAATTAAAATTGAAAATAATAATGAAGCAAGAGTTGCTGGCTCGGGTAATGCTCGAGTGCAAGCTTCAGTTTTGTCTTTATATGATAGTAAAAGGTTACAGGGGCCTGTGACTAATGGTGAGCCTACAGAATGGTCTACACTTGATGCGGCTGTAAAGGCTAAATTAGGGTCGTTGAAGAATTCTGGAAAACAAATTGCATTGTTAACTCAAACTTATGCAAGTCCTTCTACAACTAGATTGATTTCTGAATTTAAGGCAGTTTTTGGGAATGTTAATCACGTGACTTATGATGCGGTTTCGGAAGATGCAGCACTTTCTGCATTCGAAGCTAAATATGGTGAGCGTGCTTTAGCGGATTATGATTTTTCAAAAGCGAATGTAATTGTTTCGTTTGGAGCAGATATTTTGGGTGATTGGCAAGGTGGAGGTTATGATGCTGGATATTCAAAAGGTCGAGTGCCTAAGAACGGAAAGATGTCAAAGCATGTGCAGTTTGAGGCTAATATGTCTTTGGCAGGTGCTAATGCTGATAAGCGAGTTCCTTTGACGCCTTCGCAACAGATGATTGCTTTAGCGAAGTTATATGCTAAATTAAATGGGACTTCAGCAGGAGGTGAATTGCCTGAAAATGTTGAAAAAGCAATTGAGAGTACGGCACAACTTATTCGCAAGGATATGAGTGGCTCTGTTGTGGTTTCGGGAATTGATGATGTTAATGTGCAGACGGTTGTTCTTGCTATAAATGAGATGTTAGGTAGTAAAGCATTTGATGCAAAATCACCTAGATATACTCGGCAGGGAAATAGTGCAGCTTTAAGTGAGCTGATTTCTTCTATGAAGTCAGGAAGTGTTGGTGCTTTAATTATGGATGGTGTTAATCCAATGTATACATTGCCAAATGCAGCAGACTTTAAAGATGGTCTTGGTAATGTTGATCTTTCTGTAGTGTTTTCAACAAATTGGAATGAAACGACAGAAGTTACTCAATATACAGCGGCATCTAATCATTATTTAGAATCTTGGGGTGATGCTCAATTAAAAAAAGGACATTATAGTTTAATGCAGCCTACAATTACTGAATTGTTTGATACAAGACAATTTCAGGCTGCACTTTTAAACTGGATGGGTAGCGATAAAAGTTATTACGATTTTATAAAAGAAACTTGGAGTGCTTCTGTTTTAGCAGGTAGTGATTGGGGTAGAGCATTACAAGCCGGAGTTTTTGTTCCTGCTGATGCTATAAGTGAAATTACAAGTGATGAAGGTGATCCAGTTATTTCAATTGTAACTACGACTGATAAAGAAGTTGGAGTTGAAGGTTTAGAAGGTGAAGAAGAGGTTGCTTCTGTCTCTATTGCTGCTGCAGTTCAAAGTTTGGCAAGTGCGAACATGGCTGGAATGGAGTTGCAGTTGTATACTAAAACTGGTATGGGGGATGGACAGCAAGCTGGTAATCCATGGTTGCAAGAGTTTCCTGATCCAATAACTAGGGTTTCTTGGGATAATTATGTTACTGTTTCTAAGGCTGATGCAGCTAAATTAGGATTCGTAAATGAAAATGTTGCGAATGGTGGTTTAGATGGTAGTTATGCTAAGTTAACCGTAAATGGTGTTTCAGTAAATAATGTACCAGTGATTATTCAACCAGGTCAGGCTGCAGGTTCAGTTGGTCTTTCGTTTGGGTATGGAAAAAAGGTAGGGTTAAAATCAGAAATGCAAACTGGTGTTAATGCGTATCCGCTGTATCAAGATTTAAAAAATGTTCAATCAGTAACGATTGAAAAAGCTGCCGGTAATCATGAGTTTGCATGTGTGCAATTGCATAATACACTTATGGGGCGTGGTGATATTATTAAGGAAACAACCTTAGAGATATTTAATACTAAAGATCATGCAGAATGGAATCATGTTCCTCAAGTTTCTTTGGATCATAATGAAGTTCCGGCTACAAGTGTAGATTTATGGGATAGTTTTGATCGTTCTATCGGGCATCATTTTAATCTTTCAATAGACTTAAATGCGTGTACTGGATGTGGTGCCTGTGTTATTGCATGTCATGCTGAGAATAATGTTCCTGTTGTTGGAAAAGAAGAGGTTCGAAAATCTAGAGATATGCACTGGTTGCGTATTGATAGATATTACTCTTCCGAAGAGACTTTTGAAGAAGATAATATCAAAAAAGAAGAGTTTGATGGTCTTTCAGGTGATAAAGGTTCTTTAGGAGGGTTTGGTGAATTAGAACATCCAACTGCTAATCCTCAGGTTGCTTTTCAACCAGTAATGTGTCAACATTGTAATCATGCTCCTTGTGAAACTGTTTGTCCGGTTGCTGCTACATCACATAGTAGACAAGGTCAAAATCATATGGCCTATAATAGATGTGTTGGTACAAGATATTGTGCTAATAACTGTCCGTATAAAGTAAGAAGATTTAACTGGTTCTTGTATAATAATAATGATGAGTTTGATTATCATATGAACAATGACCTAGGTAAAATGGTTGTTAATCCTGATGTTAACGTTCGTTCTAGGGGAGTAATGGAGAAATGTTCTATGTGTATTCAAATGACACAGAAATCAATTCTTGATGCTAAGAGAGATGGTCGTCCAGTGAAGGATGATGAGTTCCAGACGGCATGTTCAGCTGCTTGTAGTAGTGGGGCAATGGTGTTTGGTGATGTTAATGACCATGAGAGTGAAGTGTCTAAATTAAAAGAGAGTGACCGTATGTATCACTTGTTAGAACATGTTGGAACAAAACCAAATGTGTTTTATCATGTAAAAGTGAGAAATACAAACGAAGCATAATTAAAGAATAAGCATAGTAATAATAAATTAAATTATGGCGTCGCATTACGAAGCACCAATACGTAAACCGCTAGTTCTTGGAGACAAGGGCTACCATGATGTATCTGTAGATATATCAAGGCCAGTAGAAGGTAAGGCTAACAAACATTGGTGGATAGTTTTTTCCATTGCATTGGTGGCTTTTCTATGGGGAGTTGGATGTATTGTTTATACAGTTTCAACAGGTATAGGAACATGGGGTCTGAATAAGACAGTTGGTTGGGCCTGGGATATTACCAACTTTGTTTGGTGGGTAGGTATCGGTCATGCCGGAACCTTAATCTCTGCCGTACTACTTTTGTTTAGACAGAAATGGAGAATGGCTATTAACCGTTCGGCAGAAGCAATGACCATCTTCTCTGTAATTCAAGCTGGATTGTTTCCTGTAATACATATGGGTCGACCATGGTTAGGGTATTGGGTGTTACCTATACCAAATCAATTCGGTTCATTGTGGGTGAACTTTAACTCACCTTTACTGTGGGATGTATTTGCAATATCTACTTATTTATCTGTTTCGTTAGTTTTCTGGTGGACAGGATTACTTCCTGATTTTGCGATGATACGTGATAGAGCAGTTAAGCCGTTCCAAAAGAAAATATACGGTTTATTGAGTTTTGGTTGGACAGGTCGTGCTAAAGATTGGCAGCGATTTGAAGAAGTGTCATTGGTATTGGCTGGTCTTGCAACACCACTTGTACTTTCCGTACATACAATTGTATCATTTGACTTTGCTACATCGGTAATACCAGGATGGCATACAACCATATTCCCTCCATATTTTGTTGCAGGTGCGATTTTCTCGGGATTTGCGATGGTGAATACGCTTTTAATTATTATGCGCAAAGTATGTAGTTTAGAGGCTTATATTACCGTGCAACATATAGAATTAATGAACATTGTAATAATGTTAACTGGATCCATTGTCGGTTGTGCGTATATTACAGAGTTGTTTATGGCATGGTACTCAGGTGTGGAATATGAACAATATGCATTCTTGAATAGGGCAACTGGACCTTACTGGTGGGCATATTGGTCAATGATGACTTGTAACGTATTTTCGCCTCAATTTATGTGGTTCAAGAAATTGCGAACAAGTATAATGTTCTCATTCTTTATTTCAATTGTGGTAAACATAGGTATGTGGTTTGAGCGTTTTGTAATTATTGTAACGTCATTGCATAGAGATTACCTACCATCTTCATGGACAATGTTCTCGCCAACTTTTGTTGATATTGGAATCTTTATTGGCACTATAGGTTTCTTCTTTGTGCTGTTCTTATTGTATTCTAGAACGTTCCCGGTTATAGCACAAGCAGAAGTAAAATCAATATTGAAATCTTCTGGTGAGAAATATAAAAAATTACGTGATGCTGGTCAGCCATTATATCAAATTGAAAAAGGTGGGAAAGTGATTGAATCTAAATCTGAATTGATTACTGATGATGTTTTAATGGGTGAGGTAGTACCGGCGAAGGATGATAAAACAGGAGTGTCTGATTTGTTGAGTTCTATTGGAACATTTGATGCTACCAAAGAAACAGCTGATGACTTGAAGAAAGTTAAAGGTATTGGCCCACAGATGGAAAAAACACTAAACCAAATTGGCATATTTACATTTGCACAAGTTGGTAGAATGACTGAAAAGGAATATAATCTATTAGATTCTATTACTGAATCATTCCCAGGAAGGGCACAGCGTGATGATTGGGCTGGCCAAGCAAGAATTCTAAATAACAATAAATAGATATGGCATCTAAAGTTATTCAGGCATATTACAATGATGACGATGTATTAATGCATGCTGTCAAAAAAGTAAAAGCTGCCAAGCATCATATAGAAGAAGTATATTGTCCATTCCCAGTACATGGTCTAGATAAGGCAATGGGGCTAGCTCCAACGCGAATAGCAATCACATCTTTCATGTATGGTTGTTTAGGATTAAGCGTTGCAATTTGGATGATGAACAATATTATGATTGTTGATTGGCCTCAAGATATTGGGGGTAAGCCAAGTTTCAGTTATATTGAAAACATGCCGGCTTTTGTGCCTATTATGTTTGAATTAACTGTATTCTTCGCTGCTCACTTAATGGTTATTACTTTTTATATGAGAAGTAAACTATGGCCATTTAAGAAAGCGGAAAATCCAGATGTGCGTACTACGGATGACCATTTCGTAATGGAAATTGAAGTACACAACAATGAACAAGAGTTAAAAGATTTATTGCTCGATACAGGTGCTGTTGAGATTAATATGACAGAGAAAAACCTTCATTAGTATGAACAGTTTTAGCAAAATAGTAAGCGTATTTGCACTAGTTTGGATAGTGTCTTCGTGTAAAAGCGATAATGCTCCTAATTATCAGTATTTCCCAAATATGTATGTTCCCGTGGGCTATGAAGCCTATGGTGAGGCTGGTATTTTACCTAACGGACAAGAAGCAATGGTTCCACCCGCTAATACCATTTCCAGAGGATGGTTACCCTATGGTAATGAAAATACCCCGGAGGGAAAAGAGATAGCAAGATTGATGCAAAGTCCTTTAGATTCTTTAAAAATTGATGAAAACCTTGCTGAAGGTCAAAAATTATATGCAATATATTGCGCCATTTGTCATGGAAACAAAGGAGATGGTCAAGGAAATCTTGTAAAGCGTGAAAAAATATTAGGTGTTCCTAGTTATGCGGATGCCGCCAGAAATATTACAGTTGGTACAAGTTATCATACTATTCATTACGGGTTGAATTCAATGGGTTCTTATGCCTCTCAAATGGATACAAAAGAAATGTGGCAAGTTTCAGAATATGTTATGAAACTGAAACAAGAATTAACAAAATAATACTTTAGCATACAAGATATGTACACATTTTCAAATCGATTAAAAATAGGTTCGTTTATTATGATGGCTATTGGAGCATTATTCATAATAACAGGTTTTCTTTCTGCGCCTAGTACAGTTGAAGAGGCTAAGGCTATTGTAGCAAGTCATGATGATGGTCATGGTTCCGCACATGGTGGAGAAGTAACACATGCAGTAGAAGGTCATGGAGATGATGCTCATCACGATTCTGCTCATGATGAACATATGTTAGCACAATTAAAAAATAGACCATGGTCGGCATTATATGTTGCTGCTTTCTTTTTCTTTATGATAGCTTTAGGTGCGTTAGCGTTTTATGCCATACAACGTGCAGCTCAAGCAGGTTGGTCACCATTGCTATTTAGAGTTATGGAAGGTATTACGGCTTATATTGTACCGGGAGGTATCATTGTATTTGCTATTTTGGCTCTGTCGGTTGCACATATGAATCATTTATTTGTGTGGATGGATCCAGAGGTGGTTGCGCATGATGAATTAATACAAGGGAAATCAGGTTATTTAAATCCTTATTTCTTTTTGTTAAGAGCAGCTATATTTTTGGGTGGCTGGATATTTTATCGTGAGTATTCCAGAAAACTATCTTTACGTCAAGACGAATCTGATGACAATTCTAATTTTAAATTAAATTTTAGATGGTCAGCTGGTTTCCTAGTGTTTTATTTGGTTACTGAATCAATGATGTCATGGGATTGGATAATGAGTGTAGATCCACATTGGTTTAGTACATTATTCGGATGGTATATTTTTGCAAGTATGTTTGTGTCGGGTATAACCACTATTGCAATGGTAACAGTGTATCTAAAGTCTAAAGGGTATTTGCCAGATGTTAATAATAGTCATATTCATGATTTAGCAAAATTTATGTTTGGTATTAGTATTTTTTGGACATACTTGTGGTTTTCACAATTCATGTTAATTTGGTATGCTAATATTCCTGAAGAAGTTACATATTATGTTACAAGAATAGAGAATTATAAATTACCTTTTTTCGGAATGATAGCAATGAACTTTTTATTCCCTGTGTTATTACTTATGAATAGCGATTTTAAGCGAATGAATTGGTTTGTATGTATGACAGGTATCGTTATATTAGCAGGTCATTATATGGATATTTATAATGCTATAATGCCGGCAACTGTTGGCACACATTGGGGTATTGGTATACCTGAATTAGGAGGTATATTGTTTTTTGCAGGATTGTTTTTATTCTGGGTATTTAGAGCACTGACAAACGCTCCATTACAACCTAAACGTAATCCTTTTATTGAGGAAAGTAGACATTTTCATTATTAGTTTTTAAGATATAATTAAGTCATACGATGAATACATTTTTGATTTTAATTGTTTTGGTTTTAGTAGCTATTGCTGTTTGGCAAATGGCCAAAATATTTGAGCTCTCGCAAACCAATTCAAGTAATAGCGAAGTTGCTACCGACAAGGACAATAAATACAATGGATATTTGATGTTTGCCTTTTTGATATTCATTTATGGTATCACAATTTTTAGCTTTTGGAAGTATTCTAAAATGCTTTTGCCGGAGGCTGCTTCCGCTCATGGTGGAGAATATGACTTGTTAATGTTAATATCGTTCGTATTAATTTTTATTGTACAAACTATTACGCAAGCGTTATTGCACTATTTTGCTTATAAGTATAGAGGTGAAGAAGGTAAAAAAGCATTGTATTTTGCAGATAATGATAAACTCGAGTTTATTTGGACTATAATTCCAACAATTGTATTAGCTGGTCTAATCATTTGGGGACTATATACATGGACGGTAATTACAGATGTTAATGATGAAGACGATCCTATTATAGTTGAGTTATATGCGCAACAATTTAATTGGACAGCCCGTTACGCTGGAGATGATAATGTATTAGGAGATTCAAATGTTAGGTTAATTGATATTGATAAAGCTAATATTTTGGGTATTGATGAAGGTGATGCCTATGGTAATGATGATGTTATAGTGAAAGAACTACACTTACCTGTTGGTCGTAAGGTGAATTTTAAGATGCGTTCACAGGATGTTTTACATTCGGCCTATATGCCACATTTTAGGGCGCAAATGAATTGTGTTCCTGGTATGATTACAGAATTCTCATTTACTCCAATAAAAACTACAGCGGAAATGAGACAGGATCCAGATGTGGTTGAAAAAGTTAAAAGAACTAATAAAATTAGAGCTGAGAAAGCTGCTAATGGGGAGCCAAATTCTGATCCTTGGGAGTATGATTTTCTGTTGATTTGTAATAAGATTTGTGGAAAATCACATTACAATATGCAAATGAAGATTATTGTTGAATCTGAGGATGATTTCAACAAATGGATAGCTGATCAAAAGACCTTTGGTCAAAGTATGGCTGTTGCAGAATAATAAAACAATAAGACAAAAAAATAAATAACTGATTATGTCGGAATTAGGACACGGACACGAGGACGAACATGGAGATGATCACGGACATCACCATAAACAGACCTTTATAACCAAATACATCTTTAGTCAGGATCATAAAATGATCTCGAAGCAGTATTTGATTACTGGCCTTATAATGGGCTTTATTGGTATTAGTATGTCGCTATTGTTTAGAATGCAATTGGCATGGCCTGGTGAGTCTTTTGGAATTTTTGAGACAGTATTGGGTAAATGGGCACCTGATGGTGTAATGGATGCTGATGTTTATTTAGCATTAGTTACAATACATGGTACCATAATGGTATTCTTTGTATTAACTGCAGGTTTAAGTGGAACGTTTAGTAATCTACTTATTCCATTGCAAGTAGGTGCAAGGGATATGGCTTCAGGATTCTTAAATATGGTTTCATACTGGCTTTTCTTTTTGTCAAGTATTATTATGTTGAGTTCATTGTTTATTGAATCTGGACCTGCATCTGCCGGATGGACGGTTTACCCTCCACTTAGTGCATTGCCCATGGCGCAATCAGGTTCAGGATTAGGTATGACATTATGGTTAGTTGCGATGACGGTTTTTATCGCATCTTCATTATTAGGCTCGTTAAACTATATAGTTACCGTTTTAAATTTACGTACACAAGGAATGTCAATGACCAGAATGCCATTAACAATATGGGCTTTTTTCGTTACTGCAATTATAGGTGTAATATCGTTTCCAGTCTTATTGTCTGCTGGTTTGTTGCTGTTAATGGATAGAAGTTTTGGAACTTCATTCTTCTTATCTGATATATTCATTCAAGGTGAGGTGTTACATTATCAAGGTGGTTCTCCTGTGCTTTATGAGCACTTATTCTGGTTCTTGGGTCATCCGGAAGTGTACATAGTAATATTACCTGCAATGGGTATTGTATCTGAAGTTATGGCTGTAAATGCTAGAAAACCAATTTTTGGTTATCGTGCAATGATTGCATCGATTATAGCAATTGCATTTTTATCAACCATCGTTTGGGGTCACCACATGTTTCTATCAGGAATGAATCCATTTTTAGGTTCTGTATTTACTTTTACAACATTATTAATTGCAATACCTTCTGCGGTAAAATCGTTTAACTGGATTACAACTTTATGGAAAGGAAACTTACAATTAAATACAGGTATGTTATTTTCTATTGGTATGGTTTCTACTTTTATTACTGGGGGACTTACAGGAATAATTCTTGGGGATAGTACTTTAGATATTAATGTTCATGATACATATTTTGTTGTAGCACACTTTCATTTAGTTATGGGTATTTCAGCATTGTATGGTTTGTTTGCTGGGGTTTATCATTGGTTCCCTAAGATGTTTGAAGGTAAAATGATGAACAAAAATCTAGGATATGTACACTTCTGGATAACAGCAGTTGGTTCTTACGGTATATTTTTCCCCATGCATTTTGTTGGTATGGCAGGTGTTCCGCGTAGATATTATGAAAATACGGCTTTTCCAATGTTCGATGAGTTGACTGATGTTCAAGTATTAATGACAGTTTTTGCCTTAATAACAGCAGGAGCACAATTAATATTTGCTTTTAACTTTGTTCGTAGTATTTTCTACGGAAAAGTTGGTCCGAAGAATCCTTGGAATGCAACTACATTAGAGTGGACAACAGAGTTGAAGCATATACATGGAAACTGGGAAGGTGCAATACCTCACGTATACCGTTGGCCTTATGATTATAGTAAAACGGATGACAATGGTGAGTATATAATAGCTAGTCAAGATTTTGTACCGCAAACGGTACCTATGAAAGATGATGAAGAAGAACTGCATCATTAGGGAATATTATAATATTTTAGAACCCTGAATCTTAAAAAAGAGTCAGGGTTTTTTTATGGCATAATTTTAGTAGTTTGGTGTTATGTCAGTTTTTATAATATCTTTAAAAAAGAAAGAACACTAAGATGAAAAATCTCGTATTAATAGTTTCCATAGTTTTTTGTTTCCAAGGATTTTCGCAACGTAAACCTAAAATTAAAGGCAATAGAAATGTTGTTATCGTAGAAGATGTACTACCAGAATTTAGTTCTGTTGAATTAAAGGATGATTTGGATGTTACCTTAGAACAAGCTGATGAGCCAGGTTATTTTATTGAAGCTGATGATAATTTAATTGATATTCTTAAATTCAAAGTTTCTGGGAATACATTAGAAATTAGTTGTTTCTATAAAGTTACAGGTAGTAAGAAGTTTAATATAATTATTCGTTTTAGAGAATTAGATGGTATTACGTTACGGGATGGTAAACTTGTTATAAAAGAAAAAGTTACTGTGCCAGATAATTTGATAATAAATACGTATAATGCTTCTAAATTAGAAATGCTTGCTAGTGCGGCTGTCGTTGATATTAACATGGAAGGAAATAGTTCTGCTGATTTAAATATTGAAGCAGATTCAGTCAATATCAACCTAAAAGATCGAATAGATGCACGTATTTATGCTGTAACAGAAACGAATGCCATAGAAATGCGTAAAAATGCATCGGTTCGAATGGAGGGTTCGTCAGACATCTTGAATGTTAATTTGTATGATAACTCCAATTTTAAAGGTTCGCGACTCGAAGCTTCTGATATTACGTTAAACCTGGAAGGTTCTACCAATGCTGATGTAAATGCCTTAACAAATTTTGAGCTAACTTCTCGAGGAACAGCCAAAACTCATCTGTATGGTAATTCAACGATTTCAATTGTGAAATTTTTAGATAAATCACAACTGCATAAGGAGAATTAGAATTTAAGTAATTAGTTTACTACTTAGCAATTGGTGCGCTCATACAATGGTCAGGAATTCCAAAACCATCAACCAACACACCAATATGTGGTCTTAATTCTGTACATAATCGTTCTACTCTTTGTCTAATAGCTTTGGATTTAGTTCCACCAAGATATCCTTGTTCTAAATACCATTCAGAATTCTTACGTATTTCTTGTAAAGCAAATAGAGTTCCCAATTTTGTAAATAGTGCTTTATTTTTGTCGTCTTTTATAGTGTCTAAGTACTCGCAATAAGTAATGTAAGCAAGTTCCGTACTGTAGGCTTTACCTAGTTCAATAACATGTGTTTGAACTTTCATAAATGCTTGATACGACGGAATTCCTTTTTTAATATATCCTCTAATTCGCATGGCTAACGTATATGTTAGTCTTCGAGTCTTATAATTAAAGGCATGTTTGTGGAATTTTAAGTTGTATAAATGGTCCTTATCTATTTTATTGCTATAAATAGGGTTAATAGTAGTTAATTTATCACTAATTTGAATTCCTAATATTTTTAATACTGAAGTGAAGCCTGCACTATTAAACTCAGATTTGAAATCTGAGAGTACTCCTTTAGCAGCTAGTTGTAAAAGAACGGTATTGTCCCCTTCAAATGTTGTAAAAATATCAACATCACCTTTTAGGTCTGCAATTCTATTTTCAATAAGGTAGCCTTTGCCACCGCAAGCTTCTCTACATTCTTGTATGGTGTCATTTGCGTACCAGGTAATAATCGATTTAAGTCCTGCAACCTGGGTTTCTACTTTTCGTTTGTCGGGTTGCGAATCGTCACAATAAACAGCCATCATCTTATCTAACGCAAAATGATATACATAAGCACTGGCAATTAAAGGGGTCAATCGCAATTGGTGCGAAGGATAATCCATTAATAAATCTTCCTGAATTTTTATGCTGTCATTAAATTGTCTTCTTTTGAGAGCATGTTTAACAGCGACGGCTAAAGCCATTTTTGCACCGCCCAATCCTGCTCTTGCTACACAAATACGTCCACCAACCAAAGTGCCAAGCATGGTGAAAAATCGTTTATTCGGATTTTTTATATCCGAATAATAACTTCCATCAGGTTTTATTTCCCCGTATTTGTTTAATAGATTAGCACGAGGAACCGCAACTTGATTAAACCAAATTTTACCATTATCTACTCCATTTAAACCTAATTTGTATCCATTGTCCTCTACTGTAATTCCAGGAAGTTCATTATGGTTTTTATCACGTAATGGCACTAAAATAGCGTGTACACCTTCATTTTTGCCATCTACAATAAGTTGGGCGAAAACGGAAGCCATTGTAGAATGTAGCGCATTGCCAATATATTCTTTGTTGTCATTTTTCCCTGGTGTATGTACAATAATACTATCTGTTTTTTTATCATAAGTAGCAGTAGTTTTAATTCCTCGTACATTAGAACCATGACCAGTTTCTGTCATTGCAAAACAACCAAGTAATTTTGCAGAACCCGCATCCGTTAAGTACAAATCATGATGTCTTTTTGTGCCTAATTTTTGAATACTACCCCCAAATAATCCTACTTGCACACCAAATTTTATTGTAAGACTTCCGTCAACATACATCATGTTTTCAAACATATAGGCGTACCCCTCCATATCATTTTTACCACCATATTCTTTTGGGTACGCCAAGGCCCCATAACCTTTGGATGCTAAAAACTTAACTTGATTTAAGACAACTTCTCTAAACTCTTTTTTGTTTCTATGCACATCCCACTTAAAAATAGGGTCATTTAAAACAGTTCTAAAATCATCAACAACTTTGGCATGTTTTCCTTTTAAAATAGTATCAATTTGGCTAGCATCATAAAAATTCGAAGTACTTGCATGAATAACCTCTATATCAAAAAGGTGATTGTAGTGGTTGGGTTGAATACCTAAATTTATTTCAATATTCTTTAGGTTTTCATTAAATGGGCAGGTGTCATAATATTTACAAACAAACTTTTGACTAAATGCTGCTAACGGATATGTTTCACTCTCAATTAGATTAACATTAGAATTAGATACAATATGGTTCCAATTTTTTAATTCATTATCTACAGGAGGGTTTTTAGGGTTTAACCAAGATTTAAGTTGTTTTCTATCCTCATTGGAAAGACTTTGATCATCTAAAATAGATTTTTGCACAACATTAAGTTCTGAAGCGGTAATTAAATTATCAGACCAAATAACATAAAAGAAAGGAATGTATTGAAGAACGCCAGAGGTATAATTAGTATTTTGCATAAGTTGAAATTACGAATTTCTATTGAAAATTTACGGAAGTATAATAAGATTGAAACGAGTTAAATAGTGTTTAATTATCTTTGAGAATATGAACGAGAATTTAGATCCTTCAAGCGAGAATTTTTCGCAAGCAGAACTTGACGTTGAAAGGGCATTACGTCCAGTCTCATTTGATGACTTTACCGGTCAAGCACAGGTTCTTGAGAATCTTAAGGTGTTTGTAGAAGCCGCAAATCAACGTAATGAGGCTTTAGATCATACTTTGTTTCATGGCCCACCTGGATTAGGAAAAACTACTTTAGCTCATATTTTGGCTAATGAACTTGGCGTTGGAATTAAAGTTACATCGGGTCCTGTATTAGATAAACCGGGAGATTTGGCTGGTTTGTTAACTAATTTAGACGATAGAGATGTACTCTTTATTGATGAGATTCATCGTTTAAGCCCAATTGTTGAAGAGTATTTGTATTCGGCAATGGAGGATTATAAAATTGATATTATGATAGAGACAGGGCCGAATGCACGCTCTGTACAAATAAATTTAAACCCGTTTACTTTAATTGGAGCAACAACTAGGTCGGGGCTTTTAACCGCGCCAATGCGCGCACGTTTTGGAATTCAAAGTAGATTACAATATTATGATACTGAATTACTATCGACCATTGTTCAGCGTAGTTCTCATATATTGAATGTTCAAATTACTAATGAAGCATCTATAGAAATAGCAGGTCGAAGTAGAGGTACACCTCGAATTTGTAATGCATTATTAAGACGTGTTAGAGATTTTGCTCAAATTAAAGGAAATGGAAATATTGATATGGAAATCTCCAAGTATAGTCTTAAAGCCTTAAATGTTGATGCACATGGTTTAGATGAGATGGATAATAAGATCTTAACCACTATTATTGATAAGTTTAAAGGTGGGCCTGTTGGTATTACCACATTAGCAACAGCAGTTTCTGAAAGTGCCGAAACTATAGAAGAAGTATATGAGCCTTTTCTTATACAACAAGGTTTTATCATGCGTACGCCAAGGGGTAGAGAAGTTACCGAATTAGCGTATAAGCATTTGGGAAGAATAAAGGGTGGTGCGCAACCAGGTTTATTTTAGCTATTTTACATTGTTTAGTTGAGACAAAAAGGAAACCGTGGCATATTTATACTAGATATGAAACGTTTTTATCATTAATTGAATCAAAAGTTCGATTTTCTCCTACTTAAATTCCTTATTTTTAGAGTATTCCCTCCTTTGCTGAATCAAAAGTTTTATTAAATTTTTTTGAACATGCCAATTTACATGGACTCACATATAGTTCCTGGAATAGAAGCCAAACATGCAGCAGACGCTCATCAAAAGGATTTGGGTATTCAAAATAAATTTGGATGTCGAAATTTAACGTACTGGGTGGATGAGGGTAGAGGTAGAGTTTTTTGTCTTATCGATGCTCCCAATAAAGAAGCGGTGCATCTAATGCACAATCACTCCCACGGTCTTGTTCCGCACGAAATTATTCCAGTTAATGGTAAAGTAGTTGAAGCTTTTTTAGGTAGAATAGCAGACCCCGAACATTATTTTGATCCAAGTTTACCTGGTGTAAAAATATTCAACGATCCGGCATTTAGGGTCATTTTAGCTGTCACCACTAAAGATGGTAGATTAATGCGAAATGAATTAAAAAAGGAAAAAGTTGACCAGTTATTTACTTTGTATTACAATACAGTTCGAGAACAGGTGCAAAAACATGAAGGAAGTGAAGTTGAAATGAATGCTGATGCTTTTGTAATTTCATTTGCTTCAGTCTCACTTGCAGTTGAATGTGCAATAGCCATTAGAAAATCTTTACATGTTGCAGCAGAAATCATCAATTTAAGAATGGGTTTGCATGCTGGTCTTCCTGTGGATCAAAGTAATTCACTGTTTGGTAAAACGGTACTATTTGCGCAATACGCTTGTACTATAGCATCAAAACAAAGTATAACAATTTCTGCAATGGTTAGCGAATTGTATAAACCCGATTTCCAAAAGGGAAGTGAAATTCAAAAAGATATTAAAAGACTAAAAGCATCAGAAGAAAAGTCGTTAGAGCAAATCGTAAATGTATTGGATGTTAATTGGCAAAATTCCGATTTCGGAATAAATGGCTTTTGCCAATTTTTAGCAATTAGTAAATCGCAATTGTATCGTAAATGTACTGCAATAACTGGTAAATCTCCAAATGCCATATTGCGAGAATATAGATTGTTAAAATCTTTGGTGTTGTTAGGTGAAAAAGGACTTAATGTTTCGCAAACAGCTTTTGATACAGGTTTTAATAGTCCGTCTTACTTTATTAAATGTTTTCAAAAAAGATTTGGATTATTACCATTAAGTTATACCAAGTTAAAAATGTAGAATTTAAAACTAAGAATTATGCCGCTATATATGGATATACATAAAGTTGAATCTGATGATTTTACAGTAGAGGATGTAATTCAGGCGCATTTACATGACCTTGCTGTACAAGAACGTTTTGGCGTTATACAACGAAAGTATTGGGTGAACGAAAAAGATAAAATGGTCTTTTGTCTTATGGAAGGCCCAAATAAAGAAGCTTGTCATAAAACACATTCAGAATCACATGGTATGACGGCCTGTAATATTATTGAAGTTTCTGATGATGAGTATAATATATTCATGTCTCGTGGAAGTACACAAAAGGATGATTTGGCATACACGTCGGACGGTGAAATCGATACAGGTTTTAGAACAATTATGTTGATAAATACATCAGACTTCTCAGGTAATTACGCACATTATGTAAAGGAAACAAGGCTATTAATAGATAAATTCCATGGAAAAATTGTGCGACAACCAAATGATGATGAAACTATGGCATCATTTTTATTGGCTTCAGATGCAATAATTGCCGCAATGGCAATTGCTAAATTATTGAAAACAATTCCAGATAATTTTGAATATCGATTGGCTTTGGTTAGTGGAAATCCAGTTGATGAAAATGGAGTAGATCTTTTTGAAGAAACAAAAAAAAGGGTGCGAACGTTATGTTGGATTGGTTTAAGTAAAGTAGTTTATATGGATGCTATTACCGAAGCACTATCTCATAAAGAATCCAATACTCCAAAAGTGAATCATGCTAATGTGAAAATAGTGAACACATCTGATTTATTATTTTGTGAAAGACTAACAAAAATTCTAAATAGCGAATTGAATAATGCTGATTTCAAAAGTGAGAACCTAGGACATCAATTAAACCTGAGTAAAGCACAAACTTATAGAAAGATAAAATCGTTAACTGGGATGTCACCGAATGCATTAATTAGAGAGCTTAGATTACGAAGATCACTAAAAGCACTAAAATGTAATCAACAAACGGTGGCCGAAATTGCATATGAACTAGGCTTTAATAGTCCTACATATTTTACAAGAGTTTTTAGAAATAGGTATGATGTACTTCCAACATCCTTTGCACGATTAAATGCAATTTGACTAAAAATTCTGTATTTTTAGTACATGCCACTATTTATGGACATACACGTAGTCGAAGATGAGGCTTTTGATCAAATTGCCGCGATGAAAGGGCATCATAAAGATATTGCGGTTCAGAGTAAGTTTGGAGTTACTAGTCTCAAGTATTTTTTAAATCTTTCGGAGAAAAAGGTATTTTGCTTGTTAGATGCTCCAAATAAACAAGCCTGTGAAGCTGTTCATATGGCTGCTCATGGAATAGGTGCTTGTAATGTTATCGAACTTTCAAGCGAAATTGATTTCAAAGTGTTTTTAGGTGAGGGTGCTAAAGATGAAAATGATATGGCCCTCACATTAACTGGGGATATAGATACGGGCTATCGGAGTATTATTATGATTTGCCCTATTTTTTTTGAGGATATTAAAGCACATGTACTAGATAAACTTTATAGTTTAATCGAAACATGCGGAGGTAAAAGAATTGTACTTCCTGAAGACAGTATTTTAGTATCATTTGTTAGTGCTAGTAAATCTATAACTGCAGTAAAATCCATTAGGGATTACCTCAATACTTTTACTTGCAATCTCGAATATACCTTGGCTCTTGTTACAGGAAAACCTGTTGATGAAAACGGTAAAGTACTATTTGAAGAAACTAAGAAAGCTTTAGTGGCGCTTAATGATTTAAGTAAAATCAGAATTGTACAAATAGATAATATTACAATAGGATTAGCAGGAAAATCAGAAAAAAATCAGGAAAAAATTGGTAATGATGTACGTAGATTATCGAGTGCGCACTTAGCTTTTTGTACCAAATTATGGACTATTCTTAATCAGGAAATTTCGAATACTAATTTTACAAGTGTACATCTAAGTAGCCAATTAGGGCTTAGTAAAGCACAAACCTATAGAAAGATAAAGGCCCTTACAGAGATGGCACCCAATCAACTTATTCGTGAAATGCGGTTACGTCGATCCTTAAGTGCACTGAAAAAAAATAATAAGAACGTAGCTGAAATAGCTTATGAACTTGGCTTCAACAGTCCTACTTATTTTACAAGAGTTTTTAGAAAAAGATTCGACATTTTACCAACACAATTTGCTAAGCTTTCCAATACTCATTTTTAGTATTAATTTACCAAGTTGATTCATTTGTTTCATTATTTGAGACAGAAAGTACATTCTTGGTTTATTTGTGCGAACCTTTGAATTAAAATTGACATTTTCTTAATGGAAGCTATCGTAGTTTTACTTTAATAATTCGGAGCAAGAATTCTAGTCTTTTCCCGTAGCCGAATCCCCCTTGAAATTTAAAATTAATCATAGGCATTGAATAGCCTACAGGTATATTATTGTCCAATTTTTTTACAAAAAATTAATTTGAATATACACTATGCACATATTCATTGTGATAAGAAAATATCTATACAACTCGTATAGCAAAATGATTTCAGGTAGTTTACATGTGATTCTGCCACTACTATTAATTGCCATTGTAGCACTGGGGTTTTGCTTAGATGAGAAATTTCAGGGCAATGAAAATGATAATTCGAGTATGGAAATTTATACAAAGAATTATAATGTTTCACGGCTAAATGATTCAGATGAAAATAGAAAAATAAAAAAGGGTTTTGAAGTATTCCGTTATACTTCCAAATTTATAGGGCCTAAAAAAAAGGGAGGTAAATTTTCTGGTAATAATTTGTCATGTGCGAATTGCCACTTATGGTCAGGTACAAAACCATATGCAGCTCCATTAATTGGAATTATACAGCGATTTCCACAGTTTCGAGGAAGAGAAAATAAAATAGGTACGATAGTGGAACGCGTTAACGGCTGTATGGAACGTAGCATGAACGGAATTGCTCTCCCTACTGAAAGTGAAGAAATGTTGGCATTAATAGCTTACATGAATTGGTTAAGCAGATTCGCTCCAGCCGACGGTAAAATTAAAGGTCAGGGTTTTGTTCAAATAAATATACCATCAAGGGCAGTTAATCTTACCAATGGTAAAAAAGTGTTTAATGCAAATTGCATTGTGTGTCATGAAAAAAATGGTCAAGGTAAATGGTTAGCAGACAGTATAGCTTATGAATTTCCACCCTTGTGGGGAAGTGATTCTTACAATAATGGAGCAGGTATGACTAGAGTAATTACCGCTGCACAATTTATTAAGGCCAATATGCCTTATGGTGCAACCTATGAAAATCCAATTTTAACGGATGATGAGGCTTATGATGTTGCAGGATACATCAATCAACAAGAAAGACCTGAAAAGAAAAATAAAGAAGTTGATTTTCCGGACATAAAGAAAAAACCAGTATCAACACCATACCCTCCGTATGCCGATACTTTCTCAGTTAAGCAACATCAATTGGGGCCTTTTTCACCCATCAAAGAATACTATAAAAAGAAGTACAATATTGTTAAATCTAAATAGACTATTATGAAAACAAAGCGTAAAAATTCTAGAAGAAATTTCATGGGAGCAGTATTAATGGGGGCTACAGCAAGTACCCTTTCGATAATTTCTAATCCTGTCTTGGCAAATACGACATCATTTGATGATGAAAAAATGGCTGCTGCAGACGATTGGTTTAAAAATATAAAAGGAAAACACAGAATAGTTTATGATGGTTCTACACCACATGATGGTTTTCCTGTTATATGGAATTGGGCCTTCTATTTAAGTAATAATGAAACAGGTTCGAAGGATGAAGATATTACAGCAATGACCGTTTTAAGACATAATGCTATTCCGTTTGCATTAAAAACTGAAGTATGGAAAAAGTACAATCTAGGTGAGGTTTTTGGTGTTACAGATAACAGTACTAAGGCACCTTCTTTACGTAACCCGTATTACGAGCCAAAAGAAGGAGATTTTCCAATGCCAGTGATTCAAGGAATAAAAGATATGCAAAAAAGAGGGGCTTTGTTCTGTGTCTGCAATTTGGCCTTATCTGTGTATAGTGGGGTTGTTGCTCAAAAAATGGGCTTAGATGCTAAAGAAGTATATCAAGAGTGGTTGGATGCAGTGCAACCAGGAATACAAGTAGTTCCATCAGGAGTTTGGGCCTTGGGAAGAGCACAAGAAAATGGTTGTGGTTACATTTTTGCAAGTAATTAAGAACTAAAAATATAAAAGATGAAAAATCTAATAGTATTAGTCATGGCTCTGTTTGTTGCAAGTAGCAGTAGTGCTCAAGAGCAACCAATAAAGGTAGTTTTTGATGTAACCAGTGCTAATGCGGATGTACATAGATCGGCGGCTAGACACCTGCGATTAATGTCTGAAAGTTATCCCGATTCCGAGTTTGAAATGGTTATTTATAGTAGTGCCTATAGTATGGTAGATAATAATTCTTCTGCTGCGGGCGAGACACTTCGTGATATTATACAAAATGAGAATGTGTCAATCGTGGTTTGTGAAAACACTTTAAAAAGAAATAAAAAAGGTAAAGATGATTTAATTCCTGGAGTTACAACTGTGCCTGATGGTATTTATGAGATTGTAGCAAAACAACAACTGGGTTGGGGCTATATAAAGGAAGGTAAATAATATTTGCGATGGTAAGAGTATGGAAATTGTACATGTTTTAGGATATTTTGGAGCATTAACAATTGGTTTAGTGTTGGGGCTATTGGGGGGAGGGGGCTCCATTTTGGCTATTCCAATTTTAACGTATATGTTCCAAATTAGTCCTATTGCCACAACAACATATTCATTATTTGTAGTTGGAACTTCGGCTACTATTGGTGCCTTGAAAAATTTTAAAAAAGGATTAATTGATTTTAAAGTGGCACTTGTTTTTGCGATACCTGCTTTTATTACTGTTTATATTACTCGACGATATATTTTAACGATAATTCCAGATAATATAGTAAGAATAGGCGAATTTGTATTAACAAAGAATATGGCCGTTATGCTCCTTTTTTCAGGATTAATGATATTGGCATCGATGTCTATGATTCGCAATAATCATAATTCGATTAAAGAAAACGTAACAATTACTTATAACTTTCCCTTGTTAATTGTTGGAGGTGTAGTTATTGGAACACTAACTGGTTTGGTGGGTATTGGTGGTGGTTTTTTAATTATTCCGGTCCTCGTATTCTTCGTGAAATTGCCAATGAAAAAAGCGGTAGCGACTTCCCTTTTTATTATTGCAATAAAATCTTTAATCGGATTTTTTGGTGGAATAAATAGTATAGAAGTCAATTGGGTATTTCTTTTAGTTTTCACCTTAATTTCATGCACAGGTATTTTTATAGGGGTTTATCTAGCGACATTTATTAAAAATAAAAATCTTAAAAAAAGTTTTGGCTGGTTTATTCTTTTAATGGCAGTAGTTGTTCTTTTAAAAGAGCTACTTGTGTCGTTTTAGTTGCATTTATCATGCGATTTATACAAATGATACATATGTTCTATCATTAGATACATAATTTACATTAATATCGATTTCTGATGAGTAACTTTATGAAAATCAAATATTTGAGTTTTTTTAATTAATACAGTAGCTCAAAACTTCCCCCTCTTTTGTTGAAAATTTATTAATGTTTTTTAGTGAAGAAGATTTTAAATCTTTTAAGCTGACGTAAAATATATTCAAAATCAAAATTTAGGAAGTATGAAAAACCTATTTACCATTTTGTTTGTTATGTTGTTTGCTGCTGCATGTCGCAATAACAATAAAAAAGAAACTGTAGTTGAGAAAAAGTCTACATTGGAAGCAATTCAAAAACAACCCAATACCCATATACTTAAACAGATAAATATTAATGGGGATACCTTTAATTATGTAGATATTGGAAAAGGAGAACCATTGGTGTTCGTTCATGGCAGTATTGGAGATTATAGAGCTTGGCAAAATCAAATTGATACGTTCGCGAGCAAGTATCGAGTTATTGCATATAGTCGTCGTTACGCATGGCCAAATGCCCAACCGTTATCGGATACACTCGATTATTCTGCAGGACAACATGCGAAAGATCTTGCTCAGCTATTAAAAAAATTAGACTTAGAATCGGCGCACCTTGTTGGTCATTCTTGGGGAGGTTACACTGTTTTAAAAACAGCAATTGATCATCCAGAATTAGTTTCAAGTTTGGTGTTAGGCGAGCCTGCCGTTGCACCTTTAATGGCAGGGTCGAAAGAAGGCGATTCGTTGATTTCAGATATTAATAATACGGTTATTCTGCCTGCCACAAAATTCTTTGCCCAACAACAAAAAGATTCGGCAGTTGCCACTTTTGTAGCAGGAGTAATGGGTAGTAAAGATTATTATAGTAAGGTCCCACAGGAAGTTAGAAATCTGTGGTTGCAAAATACTACTGAATCGGAAGGAGGATTTATTTCTAAGAATAATTGGACGCCAATAGCTACGAATGAAGTCGAACAACTGAATGTTCCCACATTGTTAATTAAAGGCGAACATTCACCACGATTTTTTGGTAAAATAATAGACACTTTAGTCACGCTCTTACCCAATAATGAACTTGAGATTTTGCCAAAAGCATCGCATGGGTTACAAGTCGAAAATCCAATAGAATTTAATTCAATGGTATTGGATTTTCTAGACAGAAATTAATTTAAGATTACTAAAATATATGCTTTAATACGACACACCATGAAAACAAAAAGTAACAATAAAATAGAACTCTTAGAGAAATTAGAAACCATTTTCGAAAATTGTGGAAAACGAGCGGCACATTACGATGCCAATAACTTGTTTTTTCAAGAAGATTTTGATGATCTAAAAGAAGCTGGGTATTTATTAATTGCGGTTCCAGAAGAATTTGGTGGCTATGGCATGTTGTTAGACGAAGTGGAACAAATAACTCGAAAATTAGCATATCACGCGGCCCCTACGGCACTTGCTTTAAATATGCATGTGTATTGGACGGGTTTGGTTGCCGATTTATGGAGAGCCGGTGATACCTCCATACAATGGTTATTGGAAGAAGCCGGAAAAGGTAAAGTTTTTGCTGCTGGCCATGGCGAATCTGGTAATGATTCCCCTGCAACCTATTCTACTTGTAAAGCAGAAAAAGTTGAGGGCGGGTATAAATTTACCGGTCATAAAATGTTTGGTAGTTTAACACCTGTTTGGGATTATTTAGGTTTTCATGGACAAGATAATAGTGATCCAGATAATCCATTAGTAATTCATGCTTTTATGCCTAGGGAAACTAAAAATTATGAAATAAAAGAATCTTGGGATGATGTTTTAGGTATGCGCGCTACACGTTCTGATGATACCATTTTAAATGGTGTATTTGTGCCAGATGCAATGATTGTTCGAAAACTTCCAACCGGTTTTAAGGGTATGGATGGTTTTGTGTTGGGGGTATTTTGCTGGGCATTAATGGGGTTTGCAAATGTTTATTACGGTCTTGCACAACGTGTATTACACATGGTTTTAGAAAAACTTCCGCAGAAAAAATCAATTTCATTTGATCGCCCATCAATGGCGTATAATGGTGTTATACAACATGACGTTGGTGAAATGGTAATGGAGATAGAAGGAATTGGGCCTCATTTAGATACTGTTGCACGAGAATGGAGTGAGGGTAAAGATTATGGTCCTGCTTGGGGTGTTAAAATAGTTGCTGCTAAATGCCGGTCCGTGGAAGGTTCTTGGAAAGTTGTAGATAAAGCAATGGATATAATGGGAGGATATGGTTTACTGCACAAAGCTGGTTTTGAACGCATGTTCCGAGATGCGAGATTGGGCAAAATTCATCCTGCGAATGCTTATATCTCACGTGAGTTTTTAGCAAAGGCTATGATGGGGATTGATCCAGACCTTCAGCCGAGGTAAATTTGGTATTAATCAATCAAGTTAAAAGTTATCCCAAAGATGCTACAATTCAATTATAATAACTTGATGTTTACTGTTTTATTCATAAGTTTTAGTCAGTTTTCATCCGCTCAAATTGGTGTCTTGAGTGGTAAGGTTAATGATGAAAACGAAGAAGTAATGTCTTTTGCACATGTGTTACTTTTGCGACAACAAGATTCTGTTTTGGTAAAAGGTGTAACCACTAATACTGCTGGTAGATTTAGTATTGAAAGTATACCATTCGGGAACTATGTACTAAATATTTCCCTTTTAGGGTATGAACCATTTTTCAGGAATATTTCCATCATGGACTCTGAAGAATTTTCTTTGGGTACAATTCAATTAACGGTAAGTAGACAACAATTACAAGGTGTTCAGGTTGTAGGCAAAAAAGCACTTTTCCAACAAAAAAACGACCGACTGATTGTAAACGTCAGCTCGCTACCAACCTTTAGCGGCAACAATGCGCTACAGGTGCTACAAAAGGCACCTGGGGTCATCGTTCGCGAAAATGCCAACAGCATCAGCCTAAACAATAAGGGAGAAGTATTGGTCATGATCAATGATAGGGTGTCACGTGTACCCCCTGGCACACTAATACAACAGCTAAAGGGCATGCAAGCCGAAAACATCGACCGAATTGAGATCATTCATCAGCCATCGGCAAAGTATGATTCCAACAATGCAGCGGGCATCATCCACATCGTATTAAAGGAAAGAAAAATAACCGGTTTGAGCGGCAATGCAAGCTTGATCGCTGGCATAGGGCAAAGGGAAAAAGGCAGCGGGAGCTTAGACCTGAACTATCGCAACAACGGTTTGAATATTTATGGTACTATCACCGGATCACACAACAAATCGCCCTTATGGCAACTCAACCATTTTAGGGAATATGAATATGAGGGCAACCTATATTTTTACGAAAACCAGTTATTGTACACAGACCCTAGGTTCGTTTCATCCGGATTTACCATGGGAGCCGATCTTGAAATCGACGACGACAACATCATCGGGGCTTTGTTCGGTTATTCAAGTAGCAACATGTCCGGCCAGGATTTTAGAAGTAGTTCGAGGGGCACCATCAATGGAATACCGGATTTGAATTCGGAATTTCTGCTCGACCTCGACAATCCGAACCGAAATATCTTTGTCAACCTGAACTACTTTCGACGACTTGGCACCAACAGCTCCCTTAATCTAGATGTAGACAGGGTAGTGCTTGACACGGAAAATTTTTCAGGCCTATCCAACCTTAATCCCGAGGCCGAAAACCAGCAGGTCTTGGCCGACCGAGATTCCCGCTTCGAAATCTATACGGCAAAGGGCGATTTTGAACATGAATGGGAGAACGGTAGCAAACTTGAGGTGGGACTGAAAGGCACGTTCAACCATTCAAATACCGTTTCACAGGCTCGGAACAGAGCTGAAGAAATATGGAGCGAAGATCCGGCCTTTCAAACGGATCAAGATATCGATGAAACCATTTTAGCCACTTACGCCACTTATAAAAAAAAATGGAATGAAAAATGGGAAACCAGCCTCGGCATACGTTTGGAAAATTATAAATATCAACTTAACGATGTTCTGGGGGAAAATGATTTTGAAGTTACCTACACCAATCCCTTTCCCGTCGTCAGGGCAAGTTATGCCATTGATTCTGTGCGTAAGGTCACCGCGTCATTTAACCGACGCATCGAGCGTCCAGATTTTTTGATGTTGGTCGGATACTACGTGTTGATAGACCCTAGCCTAACCGTATTTTCAAATACCCGCCTTAGGCCTTCGTTTACCAATTCGGCGCGACTGGCTTACAACCATCGTTCCTTTTTGATCGCTTTCGAGATCAACAGAACCGTCGGGGCAATTTCATGGTATAATACCGTTGATAAGGAAAGTGGTGTTCAGACCAGTACCCCGATCAATTTTGATCGGATGGACGGGCTGCTCTTGAGTATGAGCTTTCCCGTTAAGATTGGTGAAATCTGGAAAATGAACTGGAATTTAGATGGTGCCTACAAAAAAGTTAAAGACGCATCAAATCGGCCTTTGCCCTTTGAAAAAGGTCTCATTACAGTTACGGCACAATTAACCAACATTTTCGAGTTTGGAAACTCGTGGACCGCCAATGTCGATGTTAGGTATATTTCTCCGCATATGTCCGGCGACCAAGTATACACATGGCGGCCCTATGTCAATTTCGGAATCAGTAAGAAATTCGGAAATGAAAGTACACTAACATTTAGTATTCAAGATATAACAGCTACCAGCGGCATTATCGATTGGGAGTATGATCAACCCGAATTAGGTATACGAACTTTTGGTGACAACGATTGGTCTGAACGGGTTTTTCAATTAACCTATTCTTTTCCTTTTGGGAATCAAAAAGTAAAGGAAAAAAGAAATCGAAAAATAGGTTCGCAAGAAGAGCGAGATCGTATGTGAATGCAAATACAAAATAGATGTTCCCCAGTTAATTGGTAATTCGTAAAATCTACTAAAATGAAAAAGCTACTTCTAACGGCACTATTCACCTTTTTGTTCAATGTAGCATTTGGTCAAGACACAAAAGGTAAAATAATTATTGACCAACTGTATTCTGCCTACTTGGAAAACCCAGGTGGCGAAGACCCAACCCGTAGAATAACGGTTTACCTTCCTCCGGGTTATGATAAAACTACAGATCGCTACCCAGTTATCTACTATTTGCATGGATTTACTTGGAGCGATAGCCTTGCAATTGCTTATGACAACTTTGATAAATTAATGGATAAAGCCATCAACACGGGTAAAATAAAACCAGTTATTGTGGTTATGCCAAACCAACATACCCTATATCGAGGAAGTTGGTATACAAATTCAAGTCTAACCGGAAAATGGGCCGATTTTACGGGTATTGAATTGGTAGGATTTATCGATAAAAAATACAGAACCTTATCACAAGCTGAAAGCCGTGGAGTTGCCGGTCATTCCATGGGAGGTCAGGGCGCAATTAAGATGGGCATGCTCTTTTCTGATGTATTTTCAAGTGTTTACGCCTTGTCTCCCGCTCATTTAGGAACACTTACAGAAGAATTCGGATTTAACTCAAATACACACAAAAGAATAAATGAAATTTCATCGCGAGAACAACTAATAACGGGTTATGCCGAGTTTTTGCCAAATGTGCTGGTTTCCATGGGTAGAGCGTATTCTCCAAACCTAGAAAACCCACCTTATTATATGGATTTTCCTTTTGAATATGTCAACGATAGCATAATTGCCAATTACGATGTTATTGAGAAATGGAAAAAGAAATCGGCAATAGGAATGATAGATGATCACATTCAAGATCTTAAAAAATTAAAAGCATTGAAACTCGATTGGGGCAGAAATGAAGATAATAATTTGATACCCAACACCTGTTTAGAATTCAGTAAAAAGCTTGAAGCTTTAGGAATTAAACATTATGCAGAAATCTATATAGGTGATCATTCCAATAAACTTTGGACCGATGATGGAAGGGCCTTAAACGATATGCTACCATTTTTTGATACATATCTAACGTTTTAATAAATAGGAAGTAAATAAGTGACAACATGAAAAAATTAATCATTCTAGCAATATCAATTGTATTGATGCCGGGGCTATTGGCTCAAGAAGGCAGTTTTGCAGAAGTAAACGGGGTAAAGCTGTATTATGAAATTCAAGGAGAAGGTGATGCAATTCTTTTATTGCATGGTCATACCATGACGCATGATATGTGGTCTCCATGGGTAGATGAATTAAGTAAAAATAATAGGGTCATTTCAGTAGATACTAGAGGGCATGGTCAATCTACGACCACTGAAGATGAATTCTCCTTTAAAGCCTCAGCTATCGATTTCTATGGTTTACTTGATGAGTTGAAAATCGATAAATTCTCTGCCATGGGTTTTAGTGGTGGCGCCATGGCATTATTGCACATGGCAACAATGGATACCACCCGAATTCAATCTCTAATTTTAATTGGTTCGGCACCTTATTTTCAACCGGTTGCTAGAGAATGGCTGGCAGGACTAACCTATGAGAAAATTGCTATAGACAATCCTAGTTGGATTGATTATATGAATGCCGTTCAACCTGGTGGTGAAGATCAAATTAGACTTCTTTTAAAATACTACAATCAAATGTCTGATTCATATACTGACTTGAATTTTACGGCTCCGTACCTCTCAACTATAAACTGCCCGACTTTAATTATTAGTGGTGATGAAGATCCGATAATATCTGTTGATATCGCTCTGGAGTTATTTAACTCAATCCCTGAATCATCATTATGGATTGTACCCAAATTGGGGCACGCCGTACCTCAAAAAGAAACAAAAGTAGGTGCACTTTTTACCGAAACCATTGTTGACTTTTTTAATAAAAAGTAAATTTAATAATTCTACAAAAAAATTCTAATTTGAAAAAGAGATAGCAATTCAAAAGTCATTTATGAATCGATTATAAAATTGTAACTTCAAGGTTATGAAAAAAATAATTTACTACGTAGCAACTTCAATCGATGGTTTTATTGCAGGTCCGAATGAAGATATCAGTGGTTTCGTGGCATCAGGTGAAGGTGTAAATACATATCTTGAAGATTTAAAAGATTTTAAAACCGTAATCATGGGGCGTAAAACCTATGAATTTGGTTATAAGTATGGTTTGGTAGCAGGTCAGCCGGCATACCCACATATGCAACATTATATTTTTTCATTGGGCTTGCAATTCGAAAATCAAAGTAGCCAAGTACATATTTGCAAGTTAGAAGTCGATATTGTCAAAGACCTAAAGGCAAAGTCCGAGACCGATATTTATATGTGTGGTGGCGGTAAGTTTGCAGGATGGCTATTAGATCATGAATTAATAGATGTGGTCAAGATAAAATTTAATCCTTTGGTTCTGGGTGATGGTATTCGGCTCTTTGGCACTTCAAAAAAACCGCATCAATTAAAACTCCTTTCAAGCAAAGCGTTTGAAGACGGACTAACAATTAATGAATATCAGATTCAATATTTGTAAAATAGTATAGGTGGACATGTTTCCGTAAGTGCTGCTACTAGATATTGTCTTATTTTTATGCTTGTGAATTCGAATCAAAAGCATGCGGAATTAATAAAAACCGAAGCTAAGCGCCTAGGTTTTTTGTCTTGCGGTATTTCTAAGGCGGAGTTTTTAGAAGAAGAAGCGCCACGTTTAGAAAGTTGGCTCAATAAGAATATGAATGGCGAAATGGGGTATATGCAAAACCATTTTGACAAAAGGTTGGACCCAACTAAATTAGTAGACGACGCTAAATCTGTTGTTTCTTTATTGCTAAATTATTATCCGCACGAAGAACAAGCCAATAATACCTTTAAAATTTCTAAGTACGCATATGGGCATGATTACCATCATGTCATCAAATCAAAATTAAAAGAACTACAAGAATTTATTTCCGAAGAAATAGGGGAAGTGGGTGGTAGAGCGTTTGTAGATTCTGCACCAGTTTTAGATAAAGCATGGGCGGCAAAAAGCGGACTTGGGTGGATTGGTAAACACAGTAATTTACTAACGCAACAAGTAGGTTCGTTTTATTTTATTGCTGAATTAATAATCGATTTAGAATTGGAATATGATGCACCAGTTACCGATCATTGTGGTACCTGTACGGCATGTATAGACGCCTGTCCTACCGAGGCAATTGTTGATCCCTATATTGTTGATGGCAGTAAGTGTATTTCGTATTTTACTATAGAATTGAAAAATGAAATACCTACTTCGGTAAAAGGACAATTTGATGACTGGATTTTTGGATGTGATGTATGTCAAGATGTATGTCCTTGGAATCGTTTTTCAAAACCCCACAAAGAGCCACTTTTTAATCCGCATCCGGAATTGTTAGAAATGTCAAAACAAGATTGGAAAGAGATAACCGAAGATGTATTTCGCAAGGTGTTTCAAAAATCGGCAGTAAAACGAACCAAATTTTCCGGATTAAAGCGCAACATCAGTTTTCTCGATTAAATCGGCCCTGTTGCGTTTTAAGAGAACAAAAAAGGTAGAATATTAACACCCTATATTTTTAGTGTTTATAAAGATTCATTTAAGATTGATATGGCGCATTTATTATTGAATCTATTGTCCTAACTTTGTCAATCAAATTCTAGAGACATGGCGAATCAAAAGCTGCGGAGAGAAGCATTAGTATATCATGCAAAGCCGCAACCTGGTAAAATTAAAATAGTACCTACCAAACCTTATACAACCCAAAGAGATCTTGCTTTAGCATATTCACCAGGAGTAGCTGAGCCTTGTTTAGAAATTCATAAGGATAAAGAACTTGCTTATCGGTATACTTCAAAAGGAAACATGGTGGCTATTATTTCTAACGGTACAGCTGTTTTAGGTTTGGGTGATATTGGACCTGAAGCTTCGAAACCAGTTATGGAAGGAAAAGCATTATTGTTTAAAATATTTTCTGATATTGATGGAATTGATATTGAAGTGGATACTAAAGATCCCGATAAATTTATTGAAACAGTAAAAATGATTGCACCAACTTTTGGTGGAATTAATTTGGAAGATATTAGTGCGCCAGAAGCTTTTGAAATTGAAAGGAGATTAAAAGCGGAATTGGATATTCCTGTAATGCATGATGATCAACATGGAACGGCAATTATTTCAGCTGCAGCTCTTATTAATGCTTTAGAAATTGCAGGTAAAAAAATTGATGAAGTAAAAATTGTTGTAAGTGGAGCAGGTGCTGCTGCAGTTTCTTGTACTAGGCTCTATAAAAGTTTTGGTGCAAGTGATAAAAATATAGTAATGCTGGATAGTAAGGGCGTTATTCGAAGTGATCGTGAAAGTCTTTCGGTTGAAAAAGCAGAATTTAGTACCGATAGAAAGATAGATACTTTAGCTGAGGCGATGCAGGATGCTGATGTTTTTATTGGATTATCTATTGCGAATGTTGTTTCACCAGAAATGCTAAAGTCGATGGCGAAGAATCCGATAGTGTTTGCTATGGCGAATCCGGATCCGGAGATTGAATATGAATTGGCGGTTACAACTAGGCCAGATGTAATCATGGCAACAGGCAGATCAGATCATCCTAATCAGGTGAATAATGTTTTAGGATTTCCATACATTTTTAGAGGCGCATTAGATGTTAGAGCTACCTCTATTAATGAAGAAATGAAAAAAGCCGCTGTGGTTGCAATTGCAAAACTTGCAAAGGAATCTGTACCTGAGCAAGTGAATATTGCATATGGTGAGACTCGATTGTCATTTGGTCAAGAATACATTATTCCTAAGCCTTTTGATCCAAGGCTTATCATAGATATTCCACCAGCGGTTGCAAAAGCTGCAATTGAAAGTGGAGTAGCTAAAAATCCTATTGAAGATTGGGATAAATATAAAGAGGAATTATGGTTGCGTTCAGGTAACGATAATAAAGTAGTGCGCATGTTGCACAACAGAGCAAAATCTAATCCTAAGAAAATTGTATTTGCAGAAGCAGATCAGATGGATGTTCTTAGAGCTGCTCAAATTGTTCATGAAGAAGGTATTGCTATTCCTATACTTTTAGGGAATAGTGAGACTATTCTAGATTTAAAAGAGGATTTAGAATTCAATGCGGATGTTCAAATAATTGATTTACAATTAAGTGATTCTTTAGACAAGCGTAATCAATATGCTCAAAAGCATTGGCAAGCAAGAAAACGACAGGGAGTAACTTTGTATAGTGCTAAATCGCAAATGCGAGATCGCAATTATTTTGGTGCTATGATGGTAGCAGAAGGAGATGCTGACGGAATGATTTCTGGTTATTCTAAGGCATATCCTAAAGTAGTGACTCCTGTGTTTGAAGTTATAGGTCGTGCAGCCGGTGTAAAAAGAGTCGCTACAGTAAATATAATGAACACTCAAAGAGGGCCGTTATTTTTGGCGGATACTTCAATTAATATAGATCCTAATGCTGAAGAAATAGCTGAAATTGCCCAAATGACTGCTAATGTTGCATCAACATTTGGTTTTGATCCGGTTATGGCGCTAGCGTCATACGCAAATTTTGGTTCGTCTTCTCATCCGAATGCTAAAAAGGTTAGAGAGGCAGTTCGAATTTTACATGAAAAAAATCCAGATTTGGTTGTAGATGGAGAGGTGCAAATAGATTTTGCATTAAATCAAGAATTACATAAAAGTCGTTTTCCTTTTTCTAAATTAGCTGGTAAACGCGTTAATACATTGGTTTTTCCAAATTTAGAGTCGGCAAATATTACGTATAAATTATTGAAAGAACTAAATGGGTCGGCATCTATTGGTCCAATTATGGTTGGTTTAAAGAAAGCAGTACATGTAATGCAATTAGGTGCTAGCGTCGACGAAATTGTAAATATGGCGGCAATTGCTGTAATTGATTCGCAAGAAAGAGAGAAAAGGAAAAAAGCGAAAAGTAAAAAGTAGATTTTACTTATTTCGTAATGTTTGGAAAGTTTGGTAGTGTGTTTAAATTGATAATTACACTATTTAGTAACATAAATAAGACATGATTCATCATTTAAAAGGAAAGTTAATTGAGAAAAATCCCACGCATTTAATTGTAGAATGCGCTGGTGTAGGTTATTTCGTTAATATTTCTTTGAATACCTTTTCTAAGGTTTTAGATTCGGAAAGTGTTCATATTTATACTCATTTACAAGTAAAAGAAGATGCTCATTCATTGTTCGGTTTTGCAGAAAAGAGTGAGCGTGAAATATTTCGATTACTTTTATCAGTTTCCGGAATTGGTTCTAGTACAGCACGTACCATGTTATCTTCATTGACTCCAATTCAAATTAGAGATGCCATTGCTACAGGAGATGTTCCTACAATTCAAAGTATCAAAGGTATAGGAGCAAAGACTGCTCAAAGAGTAATCTTAGATTTAAAAGATAAGATTTTAAAAATTTATAACATCGATGAAGTTTCCCTTTCATCGAACAATACAAATAGAGATGAAGCGTTATCTGCTTTAGAGGTTCTCGGCTTTGTAAGAAAGCAGGCTGAAAAGGCTGTAGACAAAGTACTAGGTCTAGATCCGGCGCTAAGTGTTGAAGAAACTATTAAACAGGCGCTCAAAAATTTGTAGCAAGTTTGAAAAAAGGGGCAAATAACCAACTTAAATTTACATTTAAGCTTATCTTACTATCTACCATTTTTATAATGGTAAACGGTATTTCTTATTCTCAGGAATCCGAAGATACAGATGAGGTTGAAGAAGAAATAGATTCTGTAAAAACAGGATTCGCACTCGGGCGTTTAAAACTTAATAACCCTGAGAGTATCGTTTCTAAATATATTTATGATCCAACTTTAGATGCATATATCTATTCTGAAAAAGTAGGAAATTTTGATATTGGATATCCAATTATTCTAACTCCCGAGCAGTATTTTGAAATGATTCGTGAAGAAGGAATAAAGGACTATTTTAAAGAAAAATCAGATGCGTTTTATGGTAAAAAAGAAGGAAGTGAGGAGGCTAGAAAGAACCTCCTTCCTAATTTTTATGTAAATAATAGTTTCTTCGAATCTGTTTTTGGAGGAAATACAATTGAAGTAATTCCACAAGGTTCTGTGGCAATGGATTTAGGTGTTATTTGGCAGAAAAACGATAATCCATCTTTATCACCTAGAAATAGAACCAATCTTTCATTTGACTTTGATCAGCGCATAAGTTTAAGTATGTTGGGTAAAATTGGTGAACGCTTGCAGGTAACTGCAAATTATGATACCGAAGCTACTTTTGATTTTCAAAATATTGTAAAGTTAGATTATACTCCAACAGAAGATGATATTATACAGAGTATAGAGGTGGGTAATGTTAATATGCCTTTAAATAGTTCGTTAATACAAGGTGCCCAAAGTCTTTTTGGAGTTAAAACTCAACTACAATTTGGTAAAACTAAAGTAACAGCGGTCTTCTCAGAGCAACGTTCGCAAAATAATACAGTTGTTGCACAAGGAGGTGGTACAATAAATGATTTTTCTCTATATGCTGCTGATTATGATGAGAATAAACACTTCTTTCTGTCTCAGTATTTTCGAGATGCCTATGATGGTGCTCTGGAGAATTATCCTTTTATCAAAAGCCAAGTTCAAATTACACGTTTAGAAGTTTGGATTACCAATAGGTCTCAGCAAACGCTTAATGTTCGTAACATAGTGGCTATTCAAGATTTAGGTGAGCCGAATCCTGAAAAAACTAGAATAGGTATTGCTAATGGTGATCCTGCTGGTTTTTTTAATGATTTACCAACTGCTTTACCTCGTAATGCAAGTAATGATTTTGACCCTACTAAAATAGGAGCGGGCGGTATATTAAATGATAATATTAGAGATATTGCAACAGTTGAAAGCGGTTTTAATTTTACAGGTGGCTTTGTTGCAAATCAAGGTTTTGATTATGCCATTCTGGAAAATGCAAGAAAATTAGATCAAAACCGTGATTATACCTTTAATTCACAGCTGGGTTATATTTCCTTGAATCAACGTTTGAGTAATGATGAGGTATTAGGTGTGGCATTTCAATATACTTATAATGGAGAAGTTTATCAGGTAGGTGAATTTGCGAATGGCGGTATAGATGCTACTACATTATCGCAAGACGCTAATCCGATAATTGAAAACAATACATTAGTATTGAAACTTTTAAAAAGTAACATCACGAATATTACGGATCCTATTTGGGATTTGATGATGAAGAATATTTACGCCACCGGAGCTTTTAGATTAAGTCAAGAAGACTTTAAACTGAATATTCTTTATGAAGATCCTACACCCCGTAACTATATTACACCCGTTGCTGAGGCAACTTGGCCAGACGGTTTAGAAGAAGATATTTTATTGGATGTATTTAATTTAGATCGACTTAATGTTTATAATGACATACAGCCTGGTGGTGATGGTTTTTTTGACTTTGTTGAGGGTCTAACAATAAATAGTGATGGTGGTGAAATTATCTTTACAACAGTAGAGCCTTTTGGTGAATACTTATATGATAAGCTCGGAGGTGGGGGTGCTTATGACAACACAACTACTTATAACGATAATCAGGCAAAGTACGTTTTTAGGGAAATGTACGAACTCACGAAAGCCGCCGCACAAGAAGAACAAGAAAAGAACAAATTTCAATTAAAGGGAACCTATAAATCTGAAGGTAATAATGGTATTCCTATTGGTGCATTTAATGTACCTCGGGGTTCTGTTAATGTTACGGCAGGTGGGCGTCAATTACAAGAGGGTATAGATTATACTGTTAATTATCAGGCTGGTACCGTTCAAATTTTAGATCCTAGTTTAGAAGCTTCTAATACTCCAATAAATATTTCAGTTGAAAACAATGCAGTGTTTGGGCAGCAAACACGAAGGTTTACTGGTGTAAATGTTGAGCATCAATTTAATAAGAATTTTGTGTTAGGTGCTACACTATTAAATTTAAATGAAAGGCCTCTTACTCAAAAATCTAATTATGGTGTTGAACCAGTTAATAATACGATATATGGTATGAATGGTAACTTTTCTACTGAAGTACCATTTCTAACACGTTTGGTAAACAAACTTCCAAATATTGATACTGATGTACCATCAAATATTTCTGTTCGAGGAGAAATAGCTGCCTTAAAACCAAATTCACCTAAGAATGCAGATTTCGAAGGTGAGACTACTACATATCTCGATGATTTTGAAGGTGCTCAAGCATTAATAGATATACGTGCTTCATTAGGTTGGAGTTTAGCGAGTACACCTTTAGAGTTTGTTGATGGAAGGTTAAAAGGAGATTCTCCTACTTCTGAACAGAATCTTGAAAACGGATTTGGTAGAGCAAAAATGGCATGGTATACAATTGATCCAATATTCTATACCAATCAGCGTCCAGATGAAATCAGTGATAACGATATATCTACTAACGAAACACGTCGAATTTACATAGATGAGGTGTTCCCAAATAACGATATTGCTCAGGGGCAGACTACTGTGCAAAGCACCTTGGATTTAGCGTATTACCCAAATCAAAGGGGGCCGTACAATGCATCGCCTAATGACAACTCAATAAATAGTTTTGAAGGTAAAACTGCCGATGCTAAATGGGGTGGAATTATGCGTTCGCTAAGTAGTACTGATTTTGAACAATCAAACGTAGAATTTATTCAGTTTTGGGTATTAGATCCATATGTTGATGGTATTTCAACAAGTCCTGGTGAATTGGTTTTAAACTTAGGTAATATTTCTGAAGACATTCTTAAGGATGGTAAAAAACAATATGAAAATGGTTTACCAGATGCTGATGCCACCGAAGCTTCGGCGTCAACTTCTTGGGGTCAGGTGCCTCAGACGCAAGCTTTAGTATATGCTTTTGATGCAGACGAAACAAACCGTGCATTGCAAGATGTTGGTTATGATGGAATGGATGATATTGCAGAAGCAGCAATTTATAATAATCCCGGAGATGACCCTGCATTAGATAATTATCAATATTATTTGAATAGAGAAGGAAGTATTTTAGAGCGTTATCTCGACTTTAATAATCCTGATGGCAATTCACCTGTTGCTGTAAGTAATACAAATCGTGGTTCTACAACATTACCTGATGTTGAAGATTTAGATCGTGATTTAACCATGAATACGGTTAATAGTTACTATGAATATCGTATCCCTATTAAACCTGGAACTACTGAAAATGATAAATATGTAACAGATATTTTAGACGAGCGAGACACACCAACACTACCAAATGAAACAACAGTAAGACGCAGATGGATACAATACAAAATTCCATTAAGTGATTTCTCTGATGCTGTTGGAGGAATAACAGATTTTAGATCGATGAGCTTTATGCGGATGTATTTAACGGGTTTTAATAGTGATGTTGTTTTACGTTTTGCAACCTTAGATTTAGTTCGTGGCGATTGGAGAACCTATACTAAAAATTTACAGGAAGATAACATTGATACAGATCCAACGGATGATGGAACTGTGGTAGATGTGAATACGGTAAATATTGAAGAGAATAGTGATCGTAGTCCAGTGCCATATGTATTACCTCCGGGTGTAGTACGTGAGCAACTGAATAATAACAATACTATTATTCGTCAGAACGAACAATCACTTTCTTTTAATTTTAGCAATTTAGAGTCGCAAGATTCAAGAGGTGTATTTAAAAATTTAGATATTGATATTCGTCAATATGAAAAATTGAAAATGTTCATTCATGCTGAAGAAATTGTTGATACCGACTATCCTGATGGTGAAAAACCAATCGTTGGTTTTCTTCGTATCGGCACCGATTTTTCGCAAAACTATTATCAAATAGAATTACCATTAGAGTTTACAGACCATAATGGTGCCTTAACAGATACAGATATCTGGCCAGAAGCCAATGAGCTAAATATAGAGTTAGCTTATTTAAATAAGGTAAAATCATCTAGGATAAACAATAGAGTAAATTCACCATTAACAGAAGTTGAATTTTACGATGTAATTGATGGTGAAATAGTTCAAGTAGGTGAATTTGATGCACGACCAGAAGGTAGTATACGTATTGGGTTAAAAGGTAATCCTTCTTTAGGAAGTATTAGAAGTATGATGGTGGGTGTTAAGAATACTGATAATTTACCGGCCAGGGGTGAAGTGTGGTTTAATGAATTGCGTTTAGCTGGATTAGATAATAATGGAGGGTGGGCTGCAATTGTTGCGGTGGATGGTAATATTGCCGATTTTGCAAATTTCACTGCTACGGGCTCAAAAAGTACTTCAGGTTTTGGTTCAATAGATCAAATGCCAAATGAGCGTGCTCGAGAAGATGCTACATCATACGATTTGGTAACCAATGTTAATGTTGGACAATTACTTCCTCCTAAATGGGGTATACAATTACCATTTAATTATGGTATTTCTGAAGAAGTAATTACTCCAGAATTTGACCCTGTTTATGATGATTTAAAGTTAGATGATTTAATTGCTACGGCCGAAACGGAAGAAGATGCAGATAGGGTACGAGAACAAGCTGAAGATTATACCAAAAGAACAAGTATAAATTTAATAGGTGTGCGTAAGGATCGAAGTGAAGAGGCCGATGCAAACTTCTATGATATAGAGAATTTTACGTTTAATTATTCGTACAATGAAATTGAACATCGAGACTTCGAAATTGCAGATTTAAGAGATCAAAATGTTGTAACAGGATTTGTATATAGTCATAATTTTAAGCCAGTAGAAATAGCACCATTTGCTAAAAAAGATTCCATGTTAACAGGTAAGTATTGGCAATGGTTAAAAGATATAAATCTTAATTTGTTGCCAGCAAGTGTATCATTAAATTCTAATATTAATAGGCAATTTAATCAACAACAATTTAGAGAAGTTTTTGAGCCAGGTATCGAAACCTTAGATCTTCCTTTTTTACAGCAGCGAAATTACATGTTCGATTGGCAGTATAATATTAATTACACGTTAACTAAGTCGTTACGATTACAACTAACAGGGTCAAATAATAATATTATCCGTAATTATTTTACCGAGCCAGGAAACCCAAACTCAGAAATTGATCAAACCTTAGGGCTTTGGGATGGTTTCTTTGATATTGGAGAACCGAATAGACATGCACAGCAAATGCAATTAAATTATGAGTTGCCATTTGCTAAAATTCCAGCCTTAGATTTTATCAATGCGCAGTATACTTATACTAGTAATTTCGATTGGCAACGAGGAGGAGATGCTTTATTAGAAGTTGCAGGTGAAGATATTAATACGGTACAGAATGCGAGTACGCATAATTTGACTGCAGCTTTAACTATGCAGAAATTTTATGATTTATTAGGGTTGAAAAAAAGAAACGGTAAATCAACAACTAAAAAAGCTCCAGCTGGGAAAGCAAATTCCGAAAAATCAAAAGATAAGTCAAAAAGTAAAACAAGTGGTTTGTTTAACACAGCCGTAGATGTTTTAACTATGGTGAAACGTTTGAATGTAAACTATAATCAGAATAGTGGTAAGGTTTTACCAGGTTATACACAATCTGTTGGATTTCTTGGAACTTTGAGGCCTTCTACAGGTTTTGTTTTTGGTAGTCAGGCAGATGTTCGTTTTGAAGCAGCACGAAGAGGATGGTTAACAGGTTTCGGAGAATACAATCAACAGTATTTAGAAAATACAAACAAGCAATTAGATATTACGGCTACGGCTCAACCTATGAAAGATTTGACAATTGATATAACAGCAAATCGTCAATTTTCTAGTAGTTATCAAGAAACTTATGATGTAGATGCCTGGAGTAGAGGTCAGAATTCATTAATAAATGAGTTAGGTAATTTTAGTATATCTACAATGATGATCAGTACGTTCTTTTCTAAAAGTGATGAGTTTACCTCCGAAAACTTTGATAAATTTAAGGAGAACAGGCTAATTATAGCAAATAGAATTGAAGCGGATAGAGGCAATCCTAGTCTTGGAGAAGTAGATGAAGATGGTTTTCCAGAGCGTTTTGGTAAAACACAACAAGAGGTGTTGTTGCCCGCATTTTTCGCAGCATATTCGGGTCAAGATGCCGAGAGTGTGAATATGGATTCTTTTAAGCAAATACCAATACCGAATTGGAATGTTAAGTATACTGGTTTAATGAAAAATAAGTGGTTTAAAAAGAAATTCAAGCGTTTTTCATTAAGTCACGGATATAAGTCTGTATACAGTATTACTTCTTTTCAGTCTAATTTGGAAAAGCAGAATGGAGATATAGATTTGGAAACAGGCGATGTGTTACCAGACAACATTATAGGTAATGTTACAATGATGGATATGTTTAACCCTCTTGTACGTTTAGATTTCGAAATGCAAAATTCTGTAAGTGTCTTAGCAGAAGTTCGTTCAGATAGAATGTTGTCATTGAGTTTTGATAATAATTTATTAACAGAAAACAATGGTAAAGAATATACATTAGGTCTTGGTTATCGCATTAAAGATGTACAAATGGTTACTAATATTGGGGGTAACAAAACGCGTCTTAAAGGAGATTTAAATTTAAAGGCTGATATGACAATGCGAAATAACATTACTATTATAAGGAATTTTGATATCGATAATAATCAAATTACATCTGGTCAGAACTTATTCTCAATAAAGTTTACTGCTGATTATGCCTTAAGTAAGAATTTAAACGCGTTGTTCTTTTATGACCACTCTTTTTCAAAGTTTGCTGTATCTACTGCATTTCCTCAAACCACTATTAATACTGGGTTTACGTTGAGGTATAATTTCGGAAATTAGACAATCTATAGTTAATTTATGTGTGTTTAATAGTTTTTTAGGAGGTTTTAAAAGTTAGCTCTTTTGCACTTTACTAATTGCTTATTTTGTTGAATACCTATGTAGAATCCTTTACATTTGTTTCAAATAAAAAATACGATGAATATACCTGCAGAACTAAAGTATACAAAAGACCACGAGTGGATTAAATTAGACGGAGATGTAGCAACTGTTGGAATTACCGACTTTGCACAAAGTGAGTTAGGTGATATTGTGTATGTAGAGGTTGAGACTTTAGACGAAACATTGAATCGCGAAGAAGTTTTCGGAACGGTTGAGGCCGTAAAAACAGTTTCAGATTTATTTCAGCCACTTAGTGGTGAAATTGTTGAATTTAATGAATCTTTAGAAGATGAACCAGAAAAAGTAAATTCTGATCCATATGGAGAAGGTTGGATGGTGAAAATAAAAATTAGCACCCCTTCTGAAGTTGAAGAATTGTTGAGTGCTGAGGCTTACAAAGAGTTAATTGGTGCCTAAAAAACCTTTTTTTACAATAGCTTTTATAGTCTGGCTGGTTTTTGTCACCTATTCGAGCTTGTCTTCTTTTTCAGGTGTTGATACCAGCTCATTTAGCATCAATATTCCCAACTTAGATAAAATAGTTCATTTTGTATTCTATTTTAATGTTTCGGTTCTAGGTGTTCTGTTTATTTGGGAGCATCAACATTGGAGAATTTCTTTGCAAAAAGCAATTTTGTTAATGTTTTGTTTTGCAGTTATTTATGGTATAATTATTGAGGTATTACAGTATAGTTTTACGACTGATAGGGAAGGTGATATATTAGATGCAATAGCCAATAGTTTTGGCGGTGTAATTGGTGTTTTAACATGTAGATACATGTTTTCTAAAAAGGGATTTTTGCATTGGGGTGATAAACAAATTTAAATAGCTCCTATTAATTTTTGCATAAATCGAATTATTAATTAAATTAGCGAATACTAAATTCAATAGAAAATGGAACCAAAAAAGAACCCACAAGCAGACCTTACTAGAAATAGTAGCTTGTATTTTGTTATAGGCTTAGCCGTAGTAATGTTTATTACTTGGAGAGCTTTAGAATGGAAAACTTATGAAGAAACCAATGAGTACGACATTTCTATGAATGTGGATGATGAGTTGGACGAAGAGGTTCCAATGACGGAGCAAATTAAAACTCCACCACCTCCACCACCTCCTGCAGCACCTGAAATTATTGAAGTTGTTGAGGATGAGGTTGAAGTTGAGGAGACTGTAATTGAATCTACCGAAACTAGTCAAGAAGAAGAGATTGTTGAAGTAGAGGATGTTGAAGTAGAAGAAATTGAAGAAGATGTAGATGTACCTTTTGCAGTAATTGAAGATGTTCCAGTTTTTCCTGGTTGTGAAGGTGAATCTGATAAGAGAGCATGTTTCCAGAAAATGATGCAAAAGCACATTGGAAAGAATTTCCGTTATCCAGAAATTGCTCAAGAAATGGGTGTTCAGGGTAGAGTTAGCGTAATGTTTACAATTCAAAAAGATGGTAGTATTGGAAATGTAAGAATGCGTGGGCCAGATAAGAATTTAGAGAAAGAAGCGGCTAGAATTATTAGTAAGCTTCCAAAAATGACTCCTGGTAAACAAAGAGGTCGTGCGGTACGTGTTCCTTTTAGTATTCCTATTACGTTTAAATTACAGTAATAACTGTTTATTATAATATATTTTAAACCCTGATGATTGTTCATCGGGGTTTCTTTTTTTAAAAATTAGGCTAATTACATCTGATATTTTCTAAATCAATTAGTGAGATATAAACATTTGTAATAGGTTGCAATAAATTCAATAGGACCGTATCTTTGCATTTACTAAAAAGTGGAGATGAAGACTGCGGTTAATACGGCAAAAACGAATACATGGTCATTGGTTTTTTCCGATTTTAAGGAAATTACCAAAGCGCGACTGGCTGTTAGCGTTGTCTTTTCTTCTATTGCGGGTTATTTTTTAGGGGCTGAAATAATTGAA
Source organism: Flavobacteriaceae bacterium EG-1 (assembly GCF_009649685.1). Taxonomy (GTDB): domain Bacteria; phylum Bacteroidota; class Bacteroidia; order Flavobacteriales; family Flavobacteriaceae; genus Aurantibacter_A. The sequence goes on along the minus strand of NZ_WJPK01000006.1, from coordinate 52,633 downwards.
TATAAGGCAATTTTGTTGCTGGCTTTTGGTGGCTATAGTATGGTTGGGGCGTCTAATGCTTATAATCAGATTATTGAAAAAGACTTAGATGCATTAATGAGTCGTACTAAAAATCGTCCCATTCCTGCAGGTCGAATGTCTGTAAATAAAGCATTGGCAATTGCAATAGCACTAACAATAATAGGAATCATAGCTTTATATATTCTGAATCCGAAAACAGCAATGTTTGGAGCTATTTCAATATTTCTATATACTAGTTTGTATACACCATTGAAAACAAAAACACCTTTATCTGTTTTTGTAGGGGCATTTCCAGGTGCAATTCCTTTTATGTTGGGATGGGTTGCAGCCACTAATGAGTTTGGTATAGAGCCAGGGACTTTATTTATGATTCAATTTTTTTGGCAATTTCCGCATTTTTGGGCTTTAGGGTGGATGTTAGATGATGATTATAAAAAAGGTGGCTTCAAAATGTTGCCAACTGGTAAAAAGGATACAGGAACAGCTTTGCAAATTGTAATGTATACGATATGGATGATCATTATTTCAATTGTACCTGTTTTAGGAATTACAGGAAGGTTACAATTATCTATAGTTGCTGCGATAATAGTTTTTTTAATGGGTATTGGAATGTTGTTTTTTGCCTTTCAATTGTATAATAAAAGAGATAATATATCGGCACGAAAATTAATGTTGGCGAGCGTTAGTTATATTACGCTTATGCAATTGGTGTATGTAGCGGATAAATATTTAAGTCCATTATTTTAAAATATTAGAGGTGGGAAAGGATGTAACATTGTTAAGTTTAAAAGAAAAAAATAACAGGGCTAAAAAAATGATGCTCTGGTTTGGGTTGGCTAGTTTGTTAATGGTATTTGCTGGCCTTACAAGTGCATATATTGTTAGTAGTTCGCGAGATGATTGGTCTGCCGAATTAGAGTTACCTACTATGTTTTATATTAGCGCCATAGTTATTATTGTTAGTAGTGTAACTTATATTATGGCAAAAAAGGCTATTGAAGTAAATAAGCCGAAAGCAAGTTTATATTGGTTGGTACTTACATTGGGCTTGGGTGTATTATTCATAATTATGCAATTTAATGGCTTTGCACAATTGGTATCGCAAGGAGATTATTTTACAGGACCTTCAAGTACAATTAAATCATCATATATATATGTTTTAGCGGGTGCTCATATAGTTCATGTTATTGCAGGGATTATATCGCTTTTAGTGGTTTTGTATAATCATTTAAAAGATAAATACTCGGCTACAGATTTTTTAGGATTGTCTTTAGGAGCAACATTTTGGCATTTTCTTGATTTACTTTGGCTTTATTTAGTAGTGTTTATGACTTTTGTAAAATAAAATTAAATAAACTCTAAGTAATAAATTAAGTGTTGTATAGTTAAAGCTATTACATATATACAAGCTAATATTTAGATAAAAACGGATAATTAAAACAAAAGAGTAGTAAGTACATTAAAAAAAATATCATTTATTTGAGTTTATATGGGAATTAAAATTTCAAATAAATGAAAAAGATGTAAATTTGCGAACAAATAATTGACCAGATACTTTTTATATGGATTCTACGGTAACAACGGGTACGAATGAAAAAGTTTGGGGAGGCGGAAACCAACCTCTCAATGCTAGCTATGGCAAATTGATGATGTGGTTTTTTCTCGTTTCTGATGCCCTAACATTTTCAGGATTTTTAGCAGCATATGGCTTTTCAAGATTTAAGTTTATAGAAAGTTGGCCAATAGCCGATGAAGTTTTTACACATATTCCATTTTTTCATGGAAATTACCCAATGTATTACGTTGCTTTTATGACGTTTATTTTGATTATGTCTTCTGTAACCATGGTACTTGCTGTAGATGCGGGGCATAAAATGAAGAAAAATGCGGTAATCTGGTATTTATTTTTAACAGTAATAGGTGGCGCAATATTCGTAGGCTCACAAGCTTGGGAATGGGCTACATTTATTAGTGGTGATCATGGTGCTGTTGAAACGAGAAGCGGTCGTATTTTACAATTTGTAAATGCAGATACAGGAGAGAGAGCATCCTTAGCTGATTTTGCTAAAACATTACCATCAGAAAGAACAGTTCATGAGAATAAGAATGGGCTTTGGTTTACTGCTGAAGGGTATATGCCAAGCTATAGCCTAGCGGAAATAGAAGCTGGTTTAAAGGAGCATTCAAATATTGTTATCCGTACCGAAGATATTCATCAAGAAGGTGAGCATATGGGGCATAAAACAGTTTTGTCTCGTGAGGCGTCACTTGAAAAAATAAAAGATGGCAAATATGTTGTAGAGGGAGCTAATTTAATTCATAATGAATACGGAAATAGATTGTTTGCAGATTTCTTTTTCTTCATTACAGGTTTTCACGGTTTTCACGTATTTTCTGGGGTAATTTTCAATTTAATCATCTTTTTTAATGTGATTTTGGGTACTTATGAAAAAAGAGGACATTATGAGATGGTAGAGAAAGTTGGACTTTACTGGCACTTTGTAGATTTAGTTTGGGTCTTTGTATTTACATTCTTTTATCTGGTATAATTTTATTATTGTTCCAATTTTGCGGAACACTTTATTTAATAGTATTAAAACATGGCACACGCGCATAAATTAGAAATTTTTAGAGGTTTAGTTAAGTTTAAATCTAATACACAAAAGATTTGGGGTGTACTTATATTTTTATCCATTATTACAGCAATAGAAGTAGCATTGGGTATTGTTAAGCCACAATTTTTAACGCACAATTACGTGTTGGGAATGAAAATACTTAATTGGATTTTTATTATACTTACGTTGGTGAAAGCGTACTATATTACTTGGGATTTTATGCACATGCGCGATGAAAAAGCGTCTTTGAGAAGATCGGTAGTGTGGACACCAATATTCTTAGTTGCTTATCTTTTATTTATACTTTTGGTAGAAGCACAATATATTTATGAGGTTTATCACGATGGATTTATAACTTGGAATTTTTAAGAAAAGATATATTTATTTAAGGTATTTTAAGACGGCTATAAGCCGTCTTTTTTTTGCGAAGTCGTATCTTTACAAAATTCAATTGTTATGAAAAAGACATTCGTTTTAGTAAGCTTATTTGTGCTGCCTGTGGTAATTTATTTATTCTTCGCTTCAGGAGTTTATAATTTTGGAAAGTTACCTGTTTTAACAACTGGAGTTGCTTCTATTAATCATATTGATGCAAAGGTAGATTTCAAAAATAAAATTACTATACTAGGATTTTTAGGTGCCACTGTAGAAAATAAAAAGGGTAATGCCTTTAATTTGAATCAGAAAATTTATAAAAGGTTTTATAAATTCAACGATTTTCAATTCGTAATGCTCGTTCCTAAAGGTGCCGAACAAAAGGTAGCTGAATTAAAGAAAGAATTGGGTCATTTGGTTGATATTAAAAAATGGAATTTTGTATTTTCTAATCAAGCAGAAATAAAAACAATGTTTAATAGTCTTCAAACTAATTTAGAATTAGAAGATGATTTAAGTTCGCCCTACGTATTTATTATTGATAAAGACGGTAATCTCCGAGGACGAAATGATGATGAAGATGAAGGAACAAAATATGGTTTTAATACCACTTCTGTAGCCGATTTAAATAATAAGATGGAAGATGATGTTAAAATCATTTTGGCGGAATATAGAATGGCATTAAAGAAAAATAACGCTGAAAGAATTAAATGAAGCAGAACAAGTATAGTTACGTTTGGGTTTCGCTAGTTGTACTAGTATTTGGTATTATTTTTATTCCAAAAATAGTAGACCGAGTAAAGGATGGTACTATTGTTAAATCGGACCGTATGAATGTTAAAAGTGGAGATGAAGATCTTGCATTCATAACTACAAATGGTTTAAAGCGCCGTGTTCCTGAATTTACTTTTCTTAATCAAGATAGTTTAATAGTAACGGATAAAGATTATTTAGGAAAGGTGTATCTCGTTGAATTCTTTTTTACAACTTGTCCTTCTATTTGTCCGGTAATGACTAAAAATCTTGTTGCCTTACAAGACGAATTTAAAAATGAAGAAAATTTTGGGGTTGCCTCTTTTAGTATAAATCCGAGATACGATAAACCTAGTGTATTAAAAACTTATGCCGAAAAGTATGGAATAACAGATCTAGACTGGAATTTAATGACAGGTGAACATGATGCTATATATGAGTTGGCGAATTCTGGTTTCAATATTTATGCGGCAGAAGCATCTAATGCTCCTGGAGGATTTGAACATTCGGGATTGTTTGCTTTAGTTGATAAACGAGGTTATTTACGCTCTAGAATGGATAAGTTTGGAAATCCTATAATTTATTACCGAGGAATGATTTTGGAGGAGCATGGTGAAAATGCAACAGGTGAAACCGAACAAATTTCAATATTACGAACCGATATTAAAAAATTACTAGAAGAGTAGTATGGACACATTGGCGCAAAAAGAAAAGAAATTTAATAGATTAATTGCTATAGTTTCTATTGTAGTGCCCATAGTTGTGGCACTACTATTTAAAGTAAAATTGCCAAATGTAGAGCCACTTAGTTTTCTGCCTCCAATTTATGCAGCAATAAATGGTGTTACTGCAGTATTGTTAATAATGGCCGTATGGGCTATTAAAAATGGCAAAAGAGAATTGCATCAAAAGTTAATGACAAGTTGTATAGCGCTTTCTCTAGCATTTTTAGTGATGTATGTTGCGTATCATATGACATCAGAATCTACATCTTTTGGGGGTACAGGTTTAATTAAGTATATCTATTTGTTTATTCTTATTTCACATATAATACTATCAATTGTAATTATTCCTTTAGTGTTAAAGACCTATGCAAGAGCGTATTTAAAAAAGTTTGAACAACATCGCAAATTGGCAAGAATAACTTTTCCAATTTGGCTTTATGTCGCGGTAACAGGTGTAATAGTATATATTATGATTTCTCCATATTATGTTTAGAAATAAATCTTTTAATAGAAATTTAAACACTTTATTCAAAGCAATTTGTTCAATTAAATTGCGCTCAATTTTGGGGGGTAAAAGCGTTAGGTTTTCTTTAATGATTTTTTTACTTATGTATTCTCAGCTTACGCAAGCCCAATGTGCAATGTGCAGGGCAGTATTAGAAAGTGAGGAGAATATCGCCATTGCCGAAGGGGTAAATAATGGTATAGTTTACTTAATGGCTATTCCCTATATTTTGGTGGGGGTACTTTTTTATTTTGTTTATAAAAAGATGACATCTTAACATCTTTAACGTAGACTTTAACATTATTTTAATTTTCATACTGTAACAAAGTTCGCTTGTGGTAGTCTTAATGTAATACAACTGTATTTCATTTCAACCAAACTAAATAATCATATGTTCGATATCGAACGCTGGCAAGAGATTTTTGATACTATACGTAAGAACAAACTACGCACATTTCTTACGGGTATTTCGGTTGCTTCAGGGATTTTTATATTAGTAATTCTTCTCGGTTTTGGTCAAGGTATGCAGAATGGTATTGCAAAAGAATTTGAAGGTGATGCTGGTAATCTAATAGGCGTTTGGACACAGGTTACTACCAAAGAATATAAAGGATTAAATCCAGGACGGAGAATTCAATTGCGTCGCGAAAATTATGATATGCTTGAAAAATTGTACGCAGATAAACTCGAGTATAAATCACCTCAATATAGAGTGTTTAATACATCTGTAAATTATGGTAAAGAATCAGGTGCATATATGGTTTGGGGTACTTCACCAGATTTTCAACAGATAGAAAATGCTACCATGTCGTATGGGCGTTTTTTAAATTATTATGATGAGCAACATAAATCTAAAGTTGTTGTCATTAGCAATAAAATTCATCGCGAACTAATGAATAGTGTTGAAAACCCAATTGGCAAACAATTAGAGATAGATGATTTAAGTTTTAAAATTATAGGTGTTTATAGCGATGCTGGAGGTGAGCGAGAAGAAGAAAAGATTTTTATGCCTGTAACTACATCTCAGGTTGTATTTAATGGGGGAGATAGTATAAATATGGTGTTTTTTACCTTAAAGCCGGCGGAGACATTTGAGCAATCTTTGGCAGATTCAGAGAAATTTTCTGCCGAGATGAAAAGTTATCTTCAGCAAGCACATACAGTTGCACCAGATGATTCAAGTGCCATTAATACATTTAATACGTTGGAGCGCGTACAACGTTTTCATAATTTAAATTATGGTATAAAAATGTTTTTTTGGTTTGTAGGTATTTGTACAATAATTGCTGGTATAGTGGGTGTTAGTAATATTATGTTGATTATCGTAAAAGAGCGAACCCGAGAAATTGGAATCCGCAAAGCTTTAGGAGCAAAGCCGTGGTCAATTATTGTTATGATTCTTCATGAAGCTATTTTTGTAACTGCAGTTTCTGGTTTTGCTGGATTGATATTGAGTATGGGATTGTTAGAAATTGTAGGTCCAAATGTAAAGGTAGATTATATATTAAATCCCTCCATAAATTTTAGTGTTGCTATAACAACAGTGTTTCTTTTGATTTTAGCAGGTGCTGTAGCAGGATTTTTTCCAGCTTGGCGTGCTGCTAGTATTAAACCAATAGAAGCCTTAAGAGACGAATAAAAATATTTTATGTTCAATCAAGATCGTTGGAAAGAGATATTACAAGTGCTAACCACTAACTGGTTTAGAACTATTTTAACTGCTTTTGGAGTTTTCTGGGGAATCTTTATACTTATTCTACTATTATCTGCAGGGAAAGGACTTGAAAACGGCATACGGTCTAATTTTGGTGACATTGCTACCAATACGATGTTTACCTGGACACAGAAAGCAACTAAGGCTTATAAAGGTTTGCCAAAAGATCGCATTTACTATTATACTACTGATGATGTGCCAGCCTTGTGGAATAATATAGATGGATTACGTTATGTGTCACCTAGGAATCAATCTGGTGGTTTTAATGGTGGGGGAAATGTAGTAAGGGGATTAAAAACTGGTGCATTTAGTATTTATGGAGATTATCCTGAAATTATTAAGCAACAACCTATGGATATTACTTCAGGTAGGTTTATTAATCAATTAGATATAGATCAAAAGCGAAAAGTAGCTATTATTGGTCTTGATGTTCGTAAAAGTTTATATGATAAAGATGAGGAGGTCTTAGGTACTTATATTAAAATTAACAATGTTAATTTTATGGTTATTGGAACTTATAAAAAGAGTGAAAATAATGGGAGAGGAGAAGCACAAAAAGAAATCTATACCCCCTTCACAACTTTTTCGCAAGTTTTTAATCGTGGTAATGATATTGGTTGGATGGCTATTACTGCAGTTGACGGAACGCCAATTACAGATATAAAGGAGCAAATATTTACACTTTTAAAAGAACGACACCGTATTCATCCTGAAGATAATCGTGCTATTGGACATTTCGACTTATATGAAGAATTTAGTCGTGTTCAACGACTGTTTGGAGCATTAAGGTTTATTGGATACTTTGTAGGTATTTTGGTGTTGTTATCTGGGGTAATTGGGGTAAGTAATATTATGCTCATAGTTGTTAAAGAAAGAACCAAGGAAATTGGTATTAGAAGAGCTTTGGGTGAAAGTCCTTGGTCTATTAAAAAGCAGATTTTAATGGAATCTATATTCTTGACAATAATTTCAGGTATGGCAGGAATAGTAATGGGAGCATTAACCATTTACGGTGTTAATTATTTATTAGATGCAAATGGTCCAATCCCAATGTTTGTTAATCCAAGTGTTAATTTAGGAGTTGTTACAGTCGCATTAATTATATTAATAGTTTCAGGCTTGTTTGCCGGGTTTATTCCTGCAAATAGCGCTATTAAAGTAAGACCAATAGAAGCCTTGCGAACAGAGTAAAAAATCATCAATCAATCAAACGAATTAAAAAATGAAAAAAAGAATAACAGTAATCATTTTATTGACAATAATTTTGGCCTTTGGTGCAGCGATGTATTATTTGTATCAAAAAAACGCTGAGGACCCTGTAGTATATGAAACCGAACAGCCGTCAAAACAAACTATAGTAAAAAAAACCGTAGCTACTGGAAGTATTTTGCCACTAGAAGAGGTGCTCATTAAGCCCAATATATCAGGTGTTATTGAAGAGATTTATGTAGAAGGAGGAGATTATATTAAATCTGGTGATTTATTAGCTAAGATAAAAGTTGTGCCCAACTTAAGTGCTTTAAATGATGCCAGAAATAATATCGATGCAGCTAAAATTGCTTTAGATGATCAAAAGAGAAATTTAGATCGTCAAAAAACCTTGTTTGAAAAAGGAGTTGTTTCTAAAGTAGATTTTGAACAGGCAGAGGTGAGTTTTAATCAAGCGAAACAATCCTACGTTTCCGCACGCAAAAGATATGATATCGTAAAGACAGGAACTACTACTGGTCTAAGTGGTTCGGCAAATACTTTGATTAAATCAACGGTTACTGGTATGGTTTTAGAAGTGCCTGTAGAAGTTGGTAACCAGGTTATCGAAAGTAATAATTTTAATGAGGGGACTACCATTGCAGCCATTGCCGATGTAGAAAAAATGATTTTCGAAGGAAAGGTTGATGAATCTGAAGTAGGTAAAATTAAAGAAGATTTACCGCTGGAGATAACTGTAGGGGCTATAGAAAACACAGTGTTCGATGCTGTATTAGATTATATTGCCCCAAAAGGTAATGTAGAAAATGGAGCAATTCAATTTGAAATTAAAGGTACTTTAAAGAAGAGTGATAGTACTTTTATTCGCGCAGGTCTTAGTGCAAATGCATCTATTATTTTAGGGAAAGTAGATAGCGTACTTGCTGTAAAAGAAGCTTTGGTGCAATTTGACTCTACTACTAAAGAACCATATGTTGAAATCGCTACAGGTGATAAAGAATTTGCAAGACGTGATATTGTACTTGGTATTAGTGATGGAATTTATGTTGAAGTTAAATCAGGAATAACTTTAGAAGACAAAATAAAGGTCTGGAATGCCTTGAAAAAAGAAGAATTTGGAGGATGATTTATTTAACATAAAATTTGTAAATGTTCTTGTAACAAATTAAGAACTTGAATGTCTTATCAATAGATTCAAAATTCAACTTCAACTAATGCCAACAAAATGATTGAAATAAAAGATCTGCACAAATCATATAAAATGGGGAGTAATTCACTTCATGTTTTAAAAGGATTAAATTTTAATATAGAAGAAGGAGAACTTGTAGCTATTATGGGCTCATCTGGATCAGGTAAATCTACACTATTGAATATTTTGGGAATGTTAGATGAGTTGGATGAAGGTAGTTATACCTTAGACGGTGTTCCTATAAAAAATTTAAATGAGACAAAAGCCGCTGAATATCGAAATAAATTTTTAGGATTTATATTTCAATCTTTTAATCTAATAAACTATAAGACTGCATTAGAGAATGTGGCCTTGCCACTCTATTATCAAGGGGTATCTAGAAAAGAGCGACAAGAAAAAGCGCTAAAATATTTAGAACAAGTAGGTTTAAAAGAATGGGCAGGTCATTTGCCTAGTGAATTATCTGGTGGGCAAAAGCAAAGAGTTGCCATTGCAAGGGCATTAGCAGCAGAACCAAAAGTGCTTATGGCTGATGAACCAACAGGAGCGTTGGATAGTAAAACCTCATATGAAGTAATGGATCTTATTCAAAAAATAAACGATGACGGTAATACAATATTAGTGGTGACTCATGAACCTGATATTGCTGATATGTGCAAGCGTATCGTACATTTAAAAGATGGTGTTATTGTTGAAGATAAAAAAGTTGACCAAGTAAGAGCTTCACAATATGTTTGATCGCGATATATGGCAAGAAATATTTCATAGTATTCGAAATAATAAGTTGAGAACTTTTCTCACTGGATTTTCGGTTGCGTGGGGTATCTTCATCTTGGTATTGTTGCTAGCATCTGTAAATGGAATGCAAAATGGATTTTATGATCAGTTTAGCGGTAATGCAAGTAATTCGGTTTACATAATGTCGCGAACTACTTCAAAGGCTTATGCAGGTTTTGAAAAGGGTAGAAAAATTCAATTTACAAATGAAGATGTAGATTATATAAAAGGTAGTTTTAAAGGAGATTATGAATACATTACCCCCGTATTTCAAAGAGGTGCAAGCGCTAGATATAAGCAAGAAACAGGGGCTTACAATGTTTCGGCTATAAACGAGGATCATATTTATATCGAAAAAATTAAAGTTGCTCAGGGTAGATATATCAATAAAAGTGATGTTGTTTCTGGTGCCAAAGTAGCGGTTGTAGGCAAGAAAATAGTTACAGATTTATATAAGAAAGAGGAGCCACTTGGTAAGTTTATTGAATTAAATGGGTTGCCATTTAAAATAGTAGGTGTTTTTACAGATGATAAAGACGAAGGAGCAGAAAGTACTATTTATGCTCCGGTAACAGCCTATCAAAGAATTTATAGCAACACAAATTACATCGACATGATTATGCTTACGTATAATCCTGATTTTAATTTAGATGAGGCTTTAGATTTTTCAAATAAAATTGCTGTATTACTTAAAAGACGGCATAGAATTTCACCTGAAGATCAAGCTGGTTTAAGAATTTGGAATACGGCAGAAGCTTTTAACGATATCGGTAAATTTACAGGTGTTCTTCAGATTATGAGTGTGGTTATTGGCTTGTTAATTTTAATAGCAGGTATAGTTGGTATCGGAAACATTATGGTTTTTATTATAAAAGAAAGAACCAAGGAAATAGGAATTAGAAAAGCTTTAGGGGCTAAGCCAAAGCAAATAATCATGCTAGTTTTATTAGAATCGGTATTTATAACTGCTTTATCAGGCCTAATAGGGTTAGTGTTTGCTACCGGTCTTTTAACATTAGTTGGTCCGTTAATGGATGCCCCAGCATTTAAAAATCCTTCAGTAGATATTTCAACAGTAATTATTGCAACGATTGTTTTAATAGTAGCAGGAATGCTCGCAGGATTAATACCTGCTATTAAAGCAGCTCGGGTTAAACCAATTGTAGCCTTAAGCGACAAATAATATGTGGTTATTTGATAGAGATTTATGGAATGAAATACTCAATACGTTGAGCAAGAATATGTTTCGAACTTTCTTGACAATGTTGGGTGTGTTCTTTGCTATGATAATTCTTTTGTTGTTGCTAGGAGCTACTAACGGAATGAGCAATAGTTTTGATGATATTTTTAAAGGCACTTCTGGTAATAGTCTTTTTATGTGGAGCCAATCAACTTCCGAACCATATAAGGGTTTTGAGCGTGGTAGACGTATAAGATTTACTACAGACGACGTAGCGCTTATTAAAAAGCAAGTTCCGGAAATAGATATAATTTCACCCAGAGTTCAACTTGGAGGTTATAATACTCCTGTTTCAGTTTATAGAAACGGACGTACAAGTGGGTCATCAGTATTAGGCGATTATCCTTTAATTGATGATGTTATGAAAAAGAATATTGTTGTCGGTCGTTTTTTGAATAATAAGGATATTGAACATAGTAAAAAAGTTTGCGTAATCGGACAAGAAACCTATGAGCAACTTTTTGATTTAGGTGAAGAAGCAATAGGACATAGTATTCGAATTAATGGAGTCTTTTTCTCAGTAATAGGTGTTTATAAGAAAAATGAAAATGTGGATATAGACGGTGATAATGCTGTTTTTATTCCTTTTACTACTTGTAAAAAAACATTTGGTGGTGGCAATGACATTGGGTTTATGGCGATGACAATTTATCCAGAATTTACAGTGCCACCCATTGAAGCTAAAATTAAAAAACTACTAAAAAACAAATACAGCATACACCCAGACGATGAGCGTGCAATTGGATCATTTGATATGTCAAGAATCTTTAATAGTGTAGCTGCCTTTACTGGAGTATTAAATGGTTTTTCGTATTTCGTAGGCATATTTACATTGTTAGCAGGAATAATTGCTGTTAGTAATATTCTTTTAATCACTGTTAAAGAACGAACAAAAGAAATAGGAATTCGTAGAGCTTTGGGGGCAACACCTAAAGTAGTTAAAAGGCAAATTGTATTGGAAGCTATTTTAATTACTGTTTTTGCTGGTTTGTTAGGATTTACATTGTCGACGGCGATTTTAGCCATGGCCAACATGGCATTTGAAGGAATGGAACAGGTTCCAATTCGCAATGCTATTTTCTCCGTACCTCAATTTTTAATTTCGTTTACATTATTAGTTGTGTTGAGTATTTTAATCGGTTTAATACCAGCCAACCGTGCAGTTAAAGTAAAACCGATTGATGCATTAAGAGAAGAATAAATAAAATATAATTACTGACCAATGAACAAATATTTAAAATACTCATTAATCGGACTTTTGGTTATAGCAGTTTTATGGGCTACTGCCTATTTTATAAAAAGGAATAGCACTCCAGCTCAATTGTATGAAACGGCCACATTAACTAAAGAAAACATTGTAAATAAAATTGTTGTCACAGGTAAAGTTGTACCTGAAGATGAAATTAATATTAAACCTCAGATTTCTGGTATTATAGAAAAGATTTATTTGGAAGAAGGAGTAAAAGTTAAAGCAGGTGATCTTATAGCTAAAATTAAAGTAGTGCCTAATGAACAATCATTAAATCAGGCAAGAGGCCGTGTTAAAAATGCTGAAATAAACTTAAAGAATACTACTATTGAATATAATAGGAATAAAACATTATTTGATAAAGGAGTAATATCTAGTCAAGATTTTAATGCGCTTCAACTTCAATTTGACCAATCAACTCAAGAATTGCAGAATGCTCAAGCAGATTATCAAATTATTAGAAAGGGTTCTGCTGGTGGTGCCGCTTCTGCGAATACAAATATTAGGGCTACAGTTACTGGTACTATATTGGAGATTCCAGTCGAAGAAGGGTACCAGGTAATTGAAACTAATAATTTTAATGAAGGAACTACAATTGCTACGATTGCAGATATGTCTAAAATGATTTTTGAAGGAGAAGTTGATGAAGCTGAAGTAGCGAAATTAAAAGTTGGTATGCCATTGAAGATTGCTCTTGGAGCCATGGAGGATTCAAATTTCGATGCTGATTTACGTTTTGTAGCTCCTAAGGGAACTGAAGTAGATGGCGCTGTTCAATTCAAAATCGAAGGAGATTTAAAGGTCTCCGATGACACCTATATAAGAGCAGGTTATAGTGCTAATGCATCTATTGTTATTGAGCAAAAAGATAGCGTTTTAGCTATAAAGGAAGCATTACTACAATTTGAGAAAGATTCGGAACAACCGTATGTAGAAATAGAAACTGGTGAAAACGAATATGAAAAAAGAGAAATAGAATTGGGTGTTAGTGATGGAATTAATGTTGAGGTACTATCGGGGATAACTGAAAAAGAAAAAATTAAAATTTGGAATGAGGTTGCCAAAGTTGAAAAAGGACCTAATCGTAATTAGCATCATCAATCAAGAATCTAAAATCAAAAAAAATGAAACTTAAACTAACAGCCATACTGCTGGTGTTTTCAGTGGGTGCAATTTTTGCACAAGAAAAGAAATGGACACTAGAAGAATGTATTCAATATGCTGAAGAAAATAACATTACAATTGCCCAATATGAGTTGGATTTGGAAAGTGTTTATTTAGATGAGTCTGATGCTTTTGGTAATTTTCTACCAGATGCAAATGCTCAATTAAGTTCTTCTGCGAACACAGGTCTGTCTTTTGACCCAACAAATAATCAACCCGTGACTACCACAATTTTAACAGCTAATGGTGGAGTTACATCTACCTTAAGTATTTTTAATGGATTAAGAAATATCAACAGGCTAAGAAGAGCCAAAATGAATTCCCTAGCTAATCAGTATCGATTAGATGATTTAAAAGATGACATTCGTTTAGCGGTTGCTAATGCTTATCTCAATATTATTTCAAACAAAGAAGTTTTAATTACTCAAAAAGCACAATATGCTGTTACGGAACAAGATTTAAAAAGAAGTGCAGAGTTAGTTGAGGCAGGTGTGGTACCAAGAGGTGATTTATTAGAGATTGAAGCTACAGCAGCAGGACTACAACAGCAAATTGTAAATACCGAAAATTTGGTACTTATCTCAAGAATAAATTTGGCGCAGTTGTTACAAATTACAGATTATGAGAATTTTGATGTTGCTAATGTAGAAATAGAAGTGCCACCTTCTGAAGTATTAAATAAAACACCAAAAGAGATTTATGCTACGGCACTCTCTTTTCGAAATGATATTAAATTTTCAGAGAGCGGTGTGTCGCTTGCCGAACAAGATTTAAAAATTTCTAAAGGTGCATTGCTGCCAACACTGGGAGCCTTTTTTAATTATAATACTCGTTATTCTGATCAAGAAAATTTTAATAACATAACCGGCCTACTTGAAAGAGATAGTTTTAAGGATCAGTTGTGGTTAAATGATGGTATTTCTTATGGGGTACAATTAAATGTACCCATTTTTAATCGATTCGTGAATAAAAACAACATTAAGCGTTCAGAGATTAATGTTAGAAAGGCGCAGTTGCAACTAGAACAAGACAAATTAGATCTTGAAACAAATATTAATCAGGCCTATGTTGATGTAAAAAGCTTTGCCAAGGCTTACGAGGCAGCACAAAAAACTTTAGATGCAACGCGTTTGGCATATAATTATTCTAAAGAAAAATTTGATGTGGGTTTAATGAATGCCTTTGATTTTAGCCAGGCCCAATCTCGAGTAGACAATGCTGAAGCAGATGTAGTACGAACAAAATATGATTATATATTTAGACTTAAAGTTTTAGAATTCTATTTCGGTATTCCAATTACTATTAATTAAAATTTATAATTTTTAAAAGCACCTGCTAGTCTTCGAATGAAACTAGCAGGTTTTTTTATTTGGCAGTATATTTGCAAACTATGGCCACAATTTTAAATATTGAAACTGCAACGACTAATTGCTCCGTTAGTGTTTCTCACATGGGGAAACTAATTGCCATAAAAGAACACGATACACCTAACTATTCTCATTCAGAACAATTGCACTTGTTTATCGATGAAATAATTAAAGAAGCAAAATTGTCTTTAGAAGATTTTGATGCAATTGCTGTTAGTAAAGGACCTGGATCATATACAGGTTTGCGCATAGGCGTTTCTGCGGCTAAAGGTTTGTGTTTTGCTTTAGATATTCCATTAATTAGCATACCTACATTAGAGAGTATGGCTCATCAAACCAATACTGCAGATTTAGATTTTATCATTCCACTTTTGGATGCAAGGCGTATGGAGGTTTATTCCGAGGTGTATGACAATAATTTAAAATTACTTCGTAAAACAAATGCCGAAATAATTGATAGTAAAAGTTTTAGTGAATACGCAATAAAGGGCAAGGTTGTATTAGTAGGTAGTGGAGCAGAAAAATGTAAGGATGTTCTTGAACATACAAATTTTTCTTATAAAATAGATATAGTGCCATCAGCCAAACAAATGTGTAGGTTAGCCTATGAAAAATTTGTTGTTTCAGATTTTGAAAATGTCGCTTATTTCGAACCCTTTTATTTAAAAGATTTTATTATACAAAAGCCCAAATCAAAAAATTAGTTCTTTGAATGCACAACGCGTTGTGGAAATGGTATTTCAATACCTTCAGCATCAAAACGATATTTTAGTTCTTCAAGAACGTGAAAATGAGCTGCCCAAAAAACCTCATTTTTAGCCCAAAAACGTAAAGTTAAATTAACCGCGCTGTCACCTAATTCACCAACATATACCTCCGGAACTGGTAATTCAAGAATGTTCTCATTCTCTGCGCAAATTTGGAGTAAAATGTCTTTAGCTTTCTTAATATTTGAACTATAA
Organism: Flavobacteriaceae bacterium EG-1; assembly: GCF_009649685.1. Taxonomy (GTDB): domain Bacteria; phylum Bacteroidota; class Bacteroidia; order Flavobacteriales; family Flavobacteriaceae; genus Aurantibacter_A. Next base: position 36,768 of record NZ_WJPK01000006.1, on the reverse strand, counting down.
CCAATGCCAACATCTATTTTGTCTCTACGGGTGTTTTCTGCATTATAGTTTACTATATTATTGTTACTTAATTGTCCGTTAGGTAAAATAGCTAATTGATTACCAAAAGTGTTTAGTTTGGTGGTGAAAATTGTAATCTCTTTTACCGTGCCATCAACTCCTTGTGCCGAGATAAAATCGCCCACTTTAAAAGGCTTAAAAAGTAAAATAAGAACACCTCCAGCAAAATTAGCAAGTGAACCTTGTAAAGCTAGACCTATTGCTAAACCCGCAGCACCAATTATAGCGACTAAAGAGGTGGATTTTACACCAAGTTGCGTAATAACCAAGACAAAGAGTATGGCTTTTAGGGCAATTCGAATAAAACTTTGTAGAAAAGTTTCAAGAGTTTGATCATAATCTGCTTTTTCAAAAAATTTAGCTACGAGTTTATTAATAAAACGTGTTAGCCAAATACCAACAATTAAAATTATTAAAGCCAAAATTAGGTTGGGTAAAGCCTCCCAGAGCCAATTAATAGCATTGTCTATATGTTTTTGATAGTCTGTTAATTCTTCCATGTATATATTTTATTTGCGACAACATAGCTAAATTAAAAGCATGATTCAAGTGGAGATGTTTAAACTATTGTTAAGATCAGTAGTAATAATGCAATAGGGTTAAAACTTCTTTCAAATGAGTTAAAGGTGGTTTCCTTTTAGCTACACTACAAAGGTAAATTAACCCTATTAGCTATTACGAATAAGAATACATTTTTTGAAGATATAAGTCAACAAGAATTTACTGGTATTTCAACAGAAGTAATTTAGCTATAACGGTATATTTCTAGAATAAAAAAAGCGCCATAAAGGCGCTTAGTTATTTTTAAGGAAAAAAATTATTTAACTTCAAATGTTATTTTGACGTTAACTCGAAAATTATCCATTTTTCCATCTTTTACGGTAGCACTTTGTTCATTAATATATACCGATTTAATGTTTTTTACAGATTTTGAAGCTTGAGCTACAGCATTGTTTGCAGCATCTTCCCAACTTTTATCTGAATTTGCTAATACTTCAATTACTTTTAATACCGACATGTTTAGTGTTTTTTAAGTGAACAAGTAAGATACTAAAATATCAATTAAAATAGTAGTTAATAGTTAATTATCAACCGTTTAAGGCTACTACTTCATTTACTTTATCGCCCATCATGTTTTTTAACATAGTTTCAATTCCATTTTTTAAGGTAAAAGTAGAAGAAGGGCAACCACTACAAGCTCCTTGTAAAATCACATTAACCGTTTTAGTTTCTTCTTCATAAGATTGAAAAAGAATATTTCCACCATCACTGGCTACAGCAGGTTTTACATATTCGTCTAAAATAGCAACTATTTGCTGAGAAGTATCATCAAGTTCTGATATTACGGTTGTTGTTGAATCTTCTATGGTTTGATTAAATGCTATAGCGTTTTTTGAAACCACCTCATTACCTTCAGATAAATAAGTTCGAATAAATTCACGTAGTTCCATATTAATTTCTTCCCATTCGGCTACGTCGTATTTTGTAATAGAAACATAATTTTCATCAAAAAACACCTGTTTTACATAGGGAAAGTGGAATAATTTTTTCGCTAGTTCCGATTCTTTGGCTTCATCAATGTTTTTGAATTCAAAGGTCTCAGCAACAATTTTTCGGTTGCACACAAACTTCATTACAGATGGATTCGGAGTAACTTCAGCATAAACCGTGGCAGCGATGTTTTTCGTCGTGTCTGTGTCATTAATAATTGGCTCTCCAGCATTTAAATATTCAACCATTTGCTGAGCAACCTCATCTTTTACATCATTCCACTCCACAATATCGTAGCGTTCTAATCCTATAAAATTTCCTGAAATGTAAACCGTTTTGATAAAAGGCAGATAAAACAATTGTTGAGCTAATAGTGAATCCTTTGCCTCATCTATATTTTTAAATTCATAATTTTTACCCTGTGTAAGCATATGATTTGTCTCAAATTTGAGAATGGCAGGGTTGCTTGTTTCTGTAACTGTGATATTAAACTCCTTCATAAGTCTTCTATTTTATACAAAAATACATCATTCAAATTAGTAAATGATTACTCTAAGAGCTAGCTTTCTTTGTTTTGTTGAAAAAGTTTTGTTTTAAATCCGAGATGTCATTTTTGTTGCTAAATTGTAGGCTTATTTAAGTTTTTATAGAAGATTTTTAATAATTCTTGAAAATAAGTAATTAGGGATGGTCCACAAGGTGGTTTTATAAATAATAATCTTTCAATTCAATCGTTATAAATGTATATTCAGCCAGCTTTAACATCCCCACATCTATATTATATGAAACAGCGTTTGTTGCTTTTATTAGCATTGGTAGCCTTTGTGTTTTCTTCGAAGGCGCAGGAGGGAATACCGGTTTATTTTGATTATTTAGCAGATAATTATTATTTGGTTTACCCATCAATGGCAGGAATTAGTCAAGGTGGTAAAATACGTGGAACTGTTCGTAAACAGTGGTTTAGTGTAGAAGACGCACCGAATTTACAGACTTTGAATGCGAATTTTAGAATAGGGGAATCTAACAGTGGAGTTGGAGCAATTTTTTATAATGACGCAAACGGATATCATTCGCAAACAGGTTTTAAACTTACCTATGCACATCATTTAAAATTAGGAGGTGATGCGCGATATTTAAATCAAATATCTTTTGGTTTAAGTCCCACTTATCTACAAAGTAGTTTGGATGAGAGTGAGTTTCGCTCAGTAGAATTTGATCCGGCTATTGTTGGAAGTAAGATTAGCCAAGGTTATTTTAATTTAGATTTAGGTTTTTCTTATAGTAAAATGGAGTTTTATGCTCATTTTGCAATTATGAACCTTTTAGCCACAGAGCGAAGCTTATATCGTTTTGGAAGATTAGGTGATGTGCCTGTAATTGATAATTTACGTCGATATTTAGTTTCTGCAGGATATATATTTGGTAGAAGTGAATGGCAATTTGAGCCTTCTGTATTGTTTCAAATGACCGATTTTACAAAGGAGAAAACTTTGGATATCAATGCTAAAGTGTATAAAGATGTTGATTTCGGACGTATTTGGGGAGGAGTTTCCTATAGACGGAGTTTTGATGGTGCTCAATTTCAAAATGGAGCCGATTTTGGAGAACAACGATTACAATTGTTTACACCAATTATAGGAGCTAACATAAAGAATTTTATGGTTTCTTATAATTATTCTTATCAAGCAGGTAATGTGCGTTTTGATAATGGTGGATTTCATCAAATTACAGTAGGTTACGACTTTGGTCAGGCTGAAAGAAAGTATGATTGTTATTGCCCTGCAGCAAATTAATCCAATAAAAATGGGCCTATTGTATGTTCAATATAGACCCATTTTACACTACACTAATCAATGTTTTAAAGGATAATTAATTTACTTTAATCAAATTTGTAGTCCTTTTTTGCCGCTTGTTTTTTAATAGCTCCTAGCATGGCATTTTCCAATTCGCCTTTAGTATCTTGTTTTTGATGTTGAGCAATGTATATTTCTCGTTTTTTGTTTAATTCTTGAATTTCATTCTGAATTTTCATGCGTTCAGATTGCTTTGTAGATAAATAATTCTCAATTTCTTTAGTAGATTTTCCTTTAAGATTATCAGGTAATTCATCTTCACTAAGATCTTCAATGTTTAATTTATCGTCGGATACGGCATCCACCATATCCCAACTAGAGTTAGAATATAGTCGTGAACTCTTGCTCACTGCCCGTTTTACAGCAATAGCTTCTTCCATTTCGGCAGCATTATTATCTTGTGTAATTTGCATTTTACTTTTTTTAGCTCCCAAATACCCATAGGAGACGTATGTCTTATTTAATTTTGAATTTAATTTGATAATAATGTCATCATAAGGCGTGTCTATATGTACTACTTTTCTATTGTGATCAATTGCAATGTACTCGCCTCCAGTTAAAGTGGCACCTTTTTTCCATTCCGTATTTATACCTTGTTCATAATTGCCGCAGAATATTGTGTTCACAACTATGTCTTTTTCTTTTGCTTGTGTAACAGCATCTTTGTAGTTTAATTTACCTTGCGTAAAGGGTTCGTTTCCAGCAATGAAAATCATCTTTAAGTTGTCTGCGTTTTTACCCCATTCTAATTGGTTTAAAGAAGTATTGATTACTGCTCCGCAATATTCCTCACCACCATTGGTGGTGAGTGAAAATAATTTTTCTGAGATTTCATCGAGGTCACTACTAAAATTTAAGACCTGTTGTATATAACCCTCTCTTGAAGATAAATTATCATTTCCATATTGATATAAGGCTATTTGAAGATTTGGTCTTGCTTCGTTACCACATCTAGCATGTGTAAATTCATTTACAATATCCCATAATTGAGCCTTAGCTTGGTTAATTAAGCCGTCCATGCTATTGCTGGTATCTAGTAACAATGCAATTTTTACCGTATTATTAGCTTCTTTTTCATCATTAACCATTGCTTGGGCTATTAAAGGCTGTGGTGTTACCTTTTTTTGAGTTAGTTCGCAACTATATGTGCTTGAAATTGTTGCTACTATAAGGCTTAGTATTAAAAATTGTTTTGTGTTTTTCATAGTATTTAATTGTATTTGTCTTAGGCTAAACTAGAATCAAATTATTTCTTATAAAACGAGTAATGAGTAAAGTGTCCTTTTGAGTGAGTAAATGGTAATAATGATTGTGTAAAACTCTTTATTTGGTCTTAAAACTCCCTGTTTTAGGGGAAGAGCTATTTTTTATTACCGCATAAAACTTCTAAGTTTACGTTGTAGTAATAGGAATATGAAAAGAATTATCCATATTTTTTTAATCTTGCTTTTGAGCTATAATTTTAGCCTTGCACAGCAGCAAACTTCAAAAATCGAAATTAAAGGTTCGGTATTGGCGAAAGAAAGCTATTCGCCAATTTCGGGTGTAGCTGTTACTACAGATGGCGGTGCATATACGCACACGAATAATCAAGGTGAATTTAAACTTACAGTAACTGTGGGGGATGAGCTTATTTTTAGACATGCCGATATTGAAACTTTACGTTATATCATTAAGAATGATGAAGATATTAAGGTTTTGGTGGCAGGATATGATAATGATACTGTAGCAGGTGTTAGCAAAAGGTCTACTACAAAACTTGGAATTTCAGAGCATCAGTCATTTTTAGATTCAGCGAATCAATATAAAAGAGTTGATATTGAAAAAAGTATTGATTTTATATCACAATCAATTTCTGAACTTGGTACAAATGCTAACAAAAAGCAATTAGCAAAATCTTTAAGCACACTTGGTGAAGTATATCAATATTATCAGCAATATGATTTGGCTATTTCGAGTTTTAATGATGCTCAAGATGCAAATAAAACAATTCGTACAGCGCTATTGCTCGGTAGAGCATATATCTTAAATAAAAATTTTGATAATGCTGAAAAAACATTAAATCCCTTATTAGAAATCAATTATATGATTCCGTATCAACGAACAGAATTATATGAACTGTTGGGTGATGTTTATAAAGGTAAAAATGACATTAATAAGGCTGTATCTTTTTATGAAGAAGGATTGAAAGTTGCAGATAAAAATCAGATTACCCCCAAAGTAACAGATTTAAATTCTAAGATTGGCGATGCTTATGCCAGGGTAGGGAGAACTGTTGAAGCGGAAGGTTATTTTAACAATTCGCTTAAATTAGCCAGTAAAGAGGCGCCCCAACGTGCAATTCAAGAAAAAGAAAAGGTAGCAGATTTTTACAATGATAAGAGTAGATATGATGAAGAAATTAAGTTGCGGAAAAACACCTTAACAGAACTAAAAAGTTTGCCGGCTCCAATTGTAGAACAAAAGTCAGATTTAAAAGGTTTAGATTCAATATCATCGCAGCGAATTAATTATAAAATTGGAAGGGCTTATATCGCACAAGATAAATATGAAGAAGCTATTCCTTATCTCGAAAAGAGTATTGCCGAAGCAGGTCTAGAAGATGATTTAGTTGTTCAAAAAGATGCAACAAGAAAACTGTCTGAATTGTACGAATCAAAAGGTGATTTTACGAAAGCGTATAAGACTTATCAAGATTATGTGGCGGTAGTAGATACCTTATATGTGCGCAAAGAGCAAGAAATATCTCAGGCTGCAAGATTTAATAGAGAAATCTCTTCAAAACAAAGTCGTATAAGTGGATTAGAACAAGAACGTGAACTATCGCAGAGTAAATATGCCTTGGCTGTTACCGAACAACAATTAGTGAGAGAGAGTGTAAAAAGGCAGCAATGGATTATCTATTCTTTAATTGCTGGTATCATACTAATGGGAGTGGCTGCTTTTTTCTTTTACAGAAGTAATCAACAGCAAAAGTTGGCAAATAATTTGTTAGCGTTAAAATCATTACGCTCACAAATGAATCCGCATTTTATATTTAATGCTTTAAACTCGGTAAACAATTATATCGCTAAAAATGATGAGCGAAGTGCTAATAGGTTTTTAAGCGAATTTTCTACTTTAATGCGATCGGTATTAGAGAACTCTGAAGAAGATTTTATCCCACTATCTAAAGAACTAGAGCTTTTAGAATTATATGTAAAATTAGAACATTCAAGGTTTCCAGATAAGTTTGATTATTCATTGGTGGTAGATGATAGTATTGATATTACATCTTTCGAAATTCCACCTATGTTATTACAGCCCTATATAGAGAACGCCATATGGCACGGACTTCGTTATAAAGAAGTTAAAGGGTTTTTAAGAATAAATGTCCTTCCAAAGTCTAAAGATTGTATTCAGATTGTTATTGCTGATAATGGAATTGGCCGCAAGAAATCGGCGAGTTTAAAGACTCAAAATCAGAAAAAACAGAAATCCAAGGGGATGGGAAATATTAAAAAGCGTGTCGCCATATTAAATGATATGTACAAGGATCGGGTTGATGTTTCTATAACCGACTTAGAATTTGACGGGAGTGGAACTAAAGTAACGCTTATCTTAAAAAAAGACTGATGATACTAAAAGCGATAATAATTGAAGATGAGGCTAATAGCCGTGAAATTCTAAGGAATTATTTAGAAAAATATTGCCCCGATGTTACTTTACTGGGTGAGGCGTCAAGCATAAAAGAAGGACTTGATTTAATTAATAAAAATGAACTTGATTTAGTGTTTTTGGATGTAGAGATGCCTTTTGGCAATGCTTTTGATTTGTTAGATCAAGTGCCGGAAAGAAGTTTTGAAACTGTTTTTGTTACGGCTTATAATCAATATGCTGTAGATGCTCTAAACAATCACGCGGCGTATTATTTAATGAAACCAATTAATATAGATGAACTTATAAAGGCAGTGAATTATGTTGCAGAAATAATCTCCAAGGAAGTTGATTTGGAGGACAAAGTGTTAACTCCAAAAATAAAAAGCGTTGTTGGTAAGATTACTATTCCGCAACAAGACGGTTTTCAAGTGCTTAATGTTACTGATATTTTATACTGTAAAGCCGATGATAATTACACAGAAATTTATCTTGAAAACAAGAAAATTTTGGTTAGTAAAACATTGAAATATTTTGAAGAAGCACTGGCGGAATTTGCCTTTGCACGTATTCATAAATCATATTTGGTTAATATAAATGAAGTGGTAAACTACCGTAAAGGAAAAGGAGGTAGTGTTGTGGTCTCTAATGGAAAAGAACTTCTAGTCTCAGCTTCTAGAAAGAAGGAATTTTTAAGTTATTTTTAGATTCTAAATGTTGAAACCATGATATTAAAGTCTGTAAGAGGAAAAACTCCTAAAATTGGTAAAGATTGTTTTATTGCAGAAAATGCAACCGTAGTTGGAGAGGTTACAATGGGAAAGCAATGTAGTATATGGTTTAATGCAGTTTTACGTGGTGATGTCCATTATATAAAAATGGGTGATAAAGTAAATGTACAAGATGGAGCTGTAGTGCATTGTACATATCAAAAATCTCCAACTACCATAGGTAATAATGTTTCAATTGGTCACAATGCCATTGTACATGGTTGTACTGTTGAAGATAATGTATTGGTGGGTATGGGAAGTATAATTATGGATGATTGTGTTGTTGAGAGTAATAGTATTGTTGCTGCTGGTGCAGTACTTACAAAAGGCACACGTGTTCCTTCAGGTACTATTTTTGCTGGTATGCCGGCAAAAAAAATAAAAGATATTAGCCCAGAATTAAGCTCGGGCGAAATAGATCGTATTGCAAACAATTATGTAACATACTCTAGTTGGTTTAAGTAGTATTTATTGCCTATGTTTGCCAATCAAAATTCACGAAAATGAATGCATACATTTTTCCAGGTCAAGGAGCTCAATTTGTTGGAATGGGACTCGATTTATTTGAAGAATATCCATTAGCGCAAGAATTTTTCGAACGTGCAAATGATATTTTAGGATTTTCAATAACGGATGTTATGTTCGAGGGAACTGTTGAAGAATTAAAGCAGACCAATGTAACACAACCTGCAATATTTTTACATTCTGTTATTTTAGGTAAAATATGCGGTGATAGTTTTAAACCAGATATGGTTGCCGGACATTCGTTAGGAGAATTTTCAGCCTTAGTAGCGAATGAATGTTTAAGTTTTGAAGATGGACTGAAATTAGTGGCAAAACGAGCAGATGCCATGCAGAAAGCTTGTAAAATTCAACCTAGTACAATGGCTGCAGTTTTAGGCCTAGAAGATAGTATTGTTGAAAAAGTATGCGATGAGGTAGATGGAGTTGTAGTTGCAGCTAACTATAACTGTCCTGGGCAATTAGTTATTTCTGGTGAAATAGAAGCAATTAATATCGCTTGTGAAAAAATGAAAGAGGCAGGCGCACGTAGAGCATTAGTGTTACCAGTAGGTGGTGCGTTTCACTCACCATTAATGGAGCCAGCAAGAGAAGAATTAGCCGCAGCGATAGAAATGACAGAGTTTAAAAAGCCAAGCTGTCCTATTTATCAAAATGTTCCTACAACAGCGGTGGTAAATTCTGATGATATAAAGCGGAATCTTATTTCACAACTTACAGCTCCGGTAAAATGGACTCAAAGTGTTCAAAATATGATTAAAGATGGAGCTACTGTATTTACAGAGGTTGGACCAGGTAAGGTGCTTCAGGGACTTGTCAGAAAAATAGATGCAGCCCCAGAAACTACATCGATAATCAAACCATAGCGGTCTTTTATCCGTATATTATGTAGTTGAACTATAAAAGCCTGATTTAAACCTTTATATAAGGCGTTGGGCGATTTTTTTAGTATTATTGATCCCAAATTTTGCTAAAACCGACATACTCGCTGTGAATTGAATTGAGAACATTCGAAGAACAGTCTATGAAATGAACTATAGTTGTATTGTTGAAATATGATTATAGTGAATTACATCTGACCTATTTAAAAAAAAATAGTATTGCACAGATGAAAATGAAAAGAAAAAAAAATTGCTTCCCTAAGGTTGACTTATACCATTTTAGGGGATTTTTAGTATTGATTATCTTGTTGCTAGGATTCCGTGCTCAAGCTCAAACGGCAAATATTGAGTTGGTTACACCGTCAGCTGCAAGTGAAACTGGAGCGGTAGGTGGTCAATTTCGTGTTTATTTAACAGGGAATTATTTTCCGGGTGCAAGAACAATTAACTACACTGTAACTGGTACCGCGAACCCCAATGGTACTGCCACAAATTCTAGTGACTATACGGCTTTACCCGGCTCAGTTACTATACCGTTTGGAGGTTCTGAAGTCTTTATTAATGTAGCCGGCATTGTGGACGATAATCTTGTTGAAGGAACAGAAACAATAATAATAACTATAAATAATGGAGTGAATTATACTCCTGCCTTTGGAGCAACTTCCTCAGCAACTTTAAATATAACGGATAATGATTCTGCAGTAATTTCAATGATTACAACTGGTTCAGAATTTAGACCTACTGTAAACGAAGACGGGACCGGGCAAAATGGCCAATTTCGTATAGAAATGACGCAACCAAAGGGGTTTAATGTTGCATTTAATGTAACCATAAATCTGTCTACCAGTACAGCTACAGGACCTGGTGCTGGAACAGATTACAATTTAACAGGTGCAATTAATGCAGCGGGAACACAAATAACTTATGCTGCAGGTGAAGAAACCATAAATAGAAACGTTAATGTAGTCGCATTAAATGATTTATTAGCAGAAGGGGACGAAACGGTTACAATGACATTAGTTAATTCTAGTAATCCATTGTTTACGGTTGGACCGAACAATACGGCGACAGTTACAATAATCGATGACGATTGTACTGCCGGAACTACAGCACCCCCGCGAAATGCTAGTACCTCCGATTTTTGTGATAGAACAACTAATTTAAATTTAAACTCTCTTATTACAGGAGGCGCAGGAAGTGCACCTACGGGTGCTGCTTTGCGATGGAGTACCGTTCAAAATCCTACTGCAGAAAATCAATTATTAACAGGGTCGTCTATTACGCCAAATGATGATGGCACTTATCATGCTGTATATTGGGATAATGTAAATGTTTGTGCTAGTCCATCCACTGCGGTTGAGGTTACTTTTAATGATTCACCTGTAGCAGGTACTCCAGTAGCTGGTTTAACAAGATGCAGTGATAACACTTTTGGTGGGAGTTCAATAGATTTAGATAATGCTATAACAGGTCAAGATACAGGTGGTGTATGGTCCTTTGTATCTGGCCCTGCTAATGTTGCTTTCAATGCGAATAATGTAGTTAATTTTAACAATGACCCAGTAGGTACCTATAAGTATAGATATACCCTAACCGGTGCAGGTGCTTGTAACAATGCAACTGTAGATGCAACTATTGTAGTTGAGGATTGTGATCCATGTGCTGGTGTTAGTCAACCGACTTTAAATGGCGGAACACAAACAAAGTTTTGTGACGATGTTACGGTAAGTTTAAATGATTATATAACAGGATCTCTTGTGGACTTAAGATGGAGTCCGAATCCTGATACTTCTGTTGAATCTGCACATTTAAATGCGAGCCAAATTGCAAATCCTAATGCTGGTACGTACTATGCATTTTATTGGAATTCGGCAGATAGTTGCCCTGGCCCTTCTTTAACGGTTTCCATTCAGGAAAATGATACTCCAGAGATATCAGATCCCGTTGATCAAACACGTTGTGGTCCTGGTCCTGTTACTTTTACTACCACAGTAATTAGTGGTACACCAACGATAAATTGGTATACTTCATCTACGAGCTCAGCAATATTAGATAGTGGAGCCAGTTTTACCCCTAATGTAACACAATCGCGTTCGTATTGGGTTGAGGCTACAGAAAATGAATGTAAAACCACACCAAGAATTGAGGTAAAAGTTACAGTTATATCACAACCTTCAGCAGGGACACCAACGGATGCTTCCTCGTGTAACGATGCCAGATATGGTGTTACTACATTAGATTTAGATGGTCAACTTACAGGCGCCGATGCAGGTCAATGGACGGTTACAGGTCAACCAGGTGGCGGTACATTAGCAAGTGGAATTAGTCAAATAGATTTTGCGGGCCAACCAGAAGGTACGTATGTATTTACTTATACAACTACCGGAGCAGTTGCACCCTGTACCAGTGAGACTTCTGAAGTTACGGTTTCAGTGAGTAGTTGTGATACGGATGATGATGGTGATGGTTTATTTGGTGGTACAGAATCAATATTAGGTACAGATCCAAATAATGCAGATACCGATGAAGATGGTATTGACGATGGAGTAGAGGTTGGTGATGATATTGAAAATCCACTGGACGAAGATGAAGATGGAATAATTGATGCTCTTGATTCTAATATTGCAGATACCGATAGCGATGGCGTTGTTGATCAATTAGACCCTGCAAATACCAACCCATGTTTACCAAATCGTTTTAATGGTTTTTGTGATACTGATGGTGATGGAATTTCAGATTTAGACGAGCAGACAGATGGTTCAGACCCTGATGATGCCTGTAGTCCTAACCCTGATAACGTGAATTGTAGCCCTATTGATTTGGAGGTTCTTAAGGAAGTAGACAATGTGGACGCTGTTATAGGAGACAATATAACTTTTACGGTTACAGTCAATAATCTTGATGAAGAAAGAACGGCAAGGTCTATTATAATTGGTGATTTAATTGAATTAGGCTTTAATTATGTTTCGCATACGGTCTCAACAGGCACATACGATGTAGCAACATCGGAATGGAATATACCGGAAATAGCAGCATCAGGTAGTGCTACAATGACGGTTGATGTGGAAATTATTGAAGGAGGCCCGTATACCAATACGGCAACTTTATTATCTTCTTTACCAGAAGACGAAACTTTGGCTAATAATGAAACTGTTGTACAAGTGAATATAGATTTACCTGAAGGCATCGATTTATTGCTTGAAAAAACAGCATTAAGTGAAAATCCACTGATTAATGATATAGTAATATTTACCATCAAAGTAACCAATCAATCTGCAAATGGAGATACTATAAGTAACATTCAAGTAGAAGATATTATTCCTAGTGGTATAGATACACATTTTGAATATATATCACACGAGGCAGCAGGATCAGAATATGACTTAAATACTGGTATTTGGTCAATTGAAACATTAGCTAGTGGTCAATCAGTTGAATTAGAGATTATAGTAAATGTTCCTGTAATTGGTATTCATACAAATACGGCAAGGATTTTGCGTTCAACTCCAACGGATTCAAATCCAGAAAATAATGAAGTTACAGTTACTGTAGTTGTGAGCGAGCCAACACCTGCCGAGGTAGGGTTCTTATATAATCAATTTTCTCCGAATGGCGATGATACAAATGATTCACTTGAATTAAATCTCACCGATTTTGAACAAAGTCCTACAGTTAATTTGGTAGTTGGTTATAATATTCAAATTTTCAATAGGTATGGGAATATGGTTTTCGAAAGAATTGAATTAGAAACTTCTGATACTGAAATTTGGGATGGTTCTTGGAAAGGAAAAGAGTCGCCAGATGGCACCTATTTTTATGTAATGAATATTGATATAGGTGATGGAAATGGATCACAAAGCAAAAAGGGCTGGATACAGCTCATAAGATGATACGATACAAATGACTTATAGCAAAAAGCGAGAGTTTATATATAAATGTATTTTTTTGGCAGTGGTGATGGCAATTGGTGCTATTCAAAAAGCCCATGCGCAAAAAGAACCCCAATATACCCAATACATGTATAATATTGGCAGTTTCAATCCTGCTTATGTCGGTACAACTGAAACACCTGAAATATCGGGCTTATATCGTGCACAATGGTTAGATATCCCTGGGGCTCCTAGAACCATGCGTTTTGGTGTTAATGTTCCACTTTCTAATGAAAAAATGGGTGTTGGATTTAATGTTATAAGTGACCAATTGGGGCCTGCAACCCAAACCTATGTTGAAGCAGCATATTCATATGAAATTAATGTAACGGAGGATGCTAAATTGTCTTTTGGTATGGATGTAGGTGGATCTTTCTTGGGTGTAGATTTCGCCAAAGGTTCTTTTAAAAATCCAGGGGAACCAATTCTAGATCGTGAGAATATTAGTAAGTTTTATCCAACTATCGGAGCTGGCTTATTTTTGTATGAAGATGATATATGGTATTTTGGAGCATCAATACCTAATTTTTTAACAGATGGTCTTTACAATGATGATGTTGCTACTATTATTGAAGATAAGGTTCAGTTTAACATTATTGGTGGCTATGTTTTTGATTTATCAGAATCATTAAAGTTTAAACCGGCAGTTCTTGCCAATGTAATTGGGGGAGCACCTATTAATTTGAATCTTTCGGGTAACTTTCTTTTTAATGATAGATTTATGCTTGGAGCTTCATACCGTTTAGATAATGCAGTTAGTGGTTTGGCAGGCTTTCAGATAAGCAGTAGCTTGTTTATGGGGTATTCTTATGACTATAATACCAATTCGCTAGGACAATTTAATAGTGGGTCTCACGAAGTTATTTTAAAGTTTTATCTAGGAAAAGGATCAGGTGGTAACGGTGGTTCTAGTAAAGATCCAAAATTAAAAGGTAAACCAAAACAAATAGATACACCTAGATTCTTCTAAATAGAAATATTATATGTATAAATTAGGCTTCTTTTTAGTTATATCATTTATCACTCTTTCTTCTTTTGGCCAAGAAGTAAAGCGATCTAAAGGTGATGCTTATTTCTATAGTTACGATTATGAAGCAGCTATCAGAGCATACAAAAAGCAAATGGCCGACGGAGATTTAATTAGTAATGCGCAGCTTTTAAATTTAGCTGATGCATATTTTAAAACTTCAGATTATCCAAACGCTTCTAAAATATATTTAGACATTCATAAAAATGATACGATTATGTCTAATCATCGTTTTAATAGTATGTTGCAGAGTATGGCTAAAACTTCTGAACGAGAAAGAGTTAGGGCATTTTTAGAATCGAAGCGTGATACTTATACAAGTGAATGGATTGAAAATGCAGATTTTAATTACGAGCTTTTAGATTCCAATTTAGGTGATGGTGCTGGTTTTTTTGTATTCAATTTAGATGGAAATAGCCAGCAAGCTGATTTTTCACCAACATTTTTTAAAGACAAACTTTTATTTAGTTCGAGTAGAAGTTCAAAATCTAAAAAAGTGTATGAGCCTTCAGGCGAATCTTACCTTGATATTTTTGTAGCTCGTTTATCTGCAAACGGAAATATTACAAATCCAAATAGGTATGAAGGTATGCCAGAAACAAAATATCATAAATCGACACCCTATTATTCAGAAGATTTAAAGCGATTGTTTTACGTATTGTCAAATGCAGAGGGAGATAATTTATCCTTTGATGATAATGGTAAAAACTCGTTGGCAATTGGAATGATTTATGACAATGGATTTTTTAGATATCTCTTAAAAGATTTAAGTACTTCATTTTATTATCCATTTTATGATAGTAAAGGAGAGAAGCTATATTTCGCAGCAAATTTTGAAGACGGTTATGGTGGTACAGATATTTATGTTGTAAATACAAATAATGGTCAAATTATGTCGGAACCAATTAATTTAGGTCCAAGAATTAATTCCCCGGGTAATGAAATTGCACCATATATTTTTGATGGTAGTTTATATTTTTCCTCCGATGTTTTTTATGGTTTGGGGGGTATGGATATTTATAAATCAAATGTAAATTCTGATAATACTTATGGTGTTCCTGTAAATTTGGGTTCAGGAATTAATTCTAAATATGATGATTTTGGTTTTATAATTAAAGATAATGGCGATGAAGGCTTAATAGGTTATTTTGCGTCTAACAAACCAGGAGGTAAAGGTAAAGATGATTTATATGGGTTTAAGGTTTCTGGTACTCCGGGATTAAAAACATTGTCGTATCATGGTCGTGTATTAAGGGCAAAAAATGAAAATTATATAGCCGATGCTACCGTAAGTTTAATTGATGAGCAAGGGAAGTTAATACGTGAAGTGAAAACAAAAGAAAATGGTACTTATCAGTTAGAGGTTCCATGGAAGGCCAATACTTCACTAAAAATACATAAAGAAAATTTTGGCACATATTATAAAAAATTTGGTAGAGCAGAAATGGATGCCTTGGGTAAAGCACCGTTAAATGTAAAACTTGCTCATGTAGATGATATTGTTGGTAAAAAAGAGGAAAAAACAGTCATTAAAATGAAGGATTTTTTCTTTGCAAAAGGAAAAAGTTTGATAACTTCTGATATTGCCTTAGAATTAGATAAAGTTATTGAGGCCTCTAAGTATTTTCCGAATATGAAATTGCGTATTGAAACACATACGGATAGTAGAGGGAGTACAAGTGCTAACAATAGGCTTTCACAAGATAGAGCAGATGCTATAAGAGGATATTTAGCAGCAAATGGAGTGTCAGCAGGAAATATAATTAGCGCTAAAGGTTTTGGAGAAACACAACTAGTAAATAACTGCAAAAATGGAGTGTATTGTTTAGATTTTCTCCATCAACAAAATGATAGAACACTAATTGTTGTTTCAAACATTGATGAAATTTCTAATTAACAATTAGTGTTTAAGCTTTTTTGAGAAGGGTTTAAATCTTATGTTTTATTGGAAAAAAGGTAATTCAACAACATAGGTGTCTACTGATTTTCCATCCTCTGAACCACTCCAATCAGAACCAAAAATTACACGTGTGCCAGTAGGGCTAATCACAGCATGTGGTTCTCCCCAATAATCAAATTCATCTTCGTCGGCACGATGATGAGCTATTCTATATACTCTTACATTCCCTTTTTCAACTCTCGCTAGAATTATTTCTTGATCTAAAAGAGATTGTCCATCTTGATTATAACCCATCATTGAGGCAGCTATCCACCCCGGGTTTTTATGCGATACTGCAGAGATGTGAGTACCACTTAATGGATAGGGATATCCTAGACTTTCGCTAATTACCGGAAAACATTCTCCTGTTGCTATATCATGCGCAATAATATTACCAATGCAACCGCCTTGTGGACCTTCCGAAAATGCAATAGCATAATGCGCATCTGCGCCGCCAACTAATTTGCCAAGACAGGAATGTTCTGTGCCAGATTCATTAAGTGATTTGTCTAGGTTACCTTTTGTATTATAAATTTTAGTGCTATGATAATATCCATTTCCACTTGGTAGTGGCATAGGAGCAGTATATTCGACATAATTTAAGTTGAAAGAAATGAACTCATTCGTAGAAATGCGATAGGCATGAGCCTTCGTGTTGTCACATCTAAAGCCAATAACATCGGAATTCCATGACATCATTTGTACATCATTTCCAGAGCCAATATTTCCAGAACAACCCGAGAGTTCGCCTAAGTTTATAAGTACTTCTTTGGACTTATTACTAACGCTATATTTTACTAAATCACTAGTTTGTCTGTCAACGTAAAAAAAGATATCTGGGTCATTAAAATCCCAATATATCTGCTCCAAATCATCAGGAGAAATATCATTTAAATTACGAATAAATGAATAGTTCATTCCATCCAGTAATTGATGGACTCCATTGCTTTGGTCATATAATATCATATAACTTTCGTCAGCGTTCCAAGCCTGTATTGTGCTATACATCGGTTTTATAACTTGGCCATCTGATGCATTAGATATGCGACGTATTGTTGTGCCAAAAGAGGGGTCAATAATTGTTTTTAAATATCCAGGTTTAGCTACATCTTGCATCGGGTGATTTTCAAGATCATTTACAGGTAGTCCTTGGCTGATATCTATAGGGTCAGTGGATTCACTAACAAATTCTTCTTCTTCTTCTTCTTCTTCTTCTTCGGTTTTAGTTTCGTCGTCGTCAGTTCCTTCATTTTCAGCATCCACTTCTTGTTGTTCTTGTTCTTTAGTAGGTGTCGTAATTACCTCGTCTGAAGTACAATTGTTTAAAAAGAAAAATAGTAATGCTAGAGCAAACATTTGGGATAGTTTCAAAGCAGATTAATTTTGGGGTTCTATTTAGTTACGAAATCGTTTAACTAAAAAGATGACCTAAATATCAATTTAACAGTCGATTAACGTTTATGGTAAATGCTATTAATTTGAATAGTTTGTGGAAAAGGTATATTTAAATTGGTGCTTATTTTTGTTATTTTATTGAAATATGTAAGTTATTTAAAAGACTAAAAAAGGATCAAAATGAAATAATAAACTGAAAAAAATGCCAAAAAGACGATGCCTAAATAGGCTAGAATTTGTAGCCATCGTTTTGGTTTTTTTTCATCTGTTAACTCATTGCTTAAAACATTTTTAAGGTTCATAAAGCCTATTATTGGTGCTACAACAAAAGAGACGAAAGTTGCTAAAGCTACCAATTGTAACATATTGGCACCAAACGCAGCAGCTACAAAAAAATTGACAATTGCAAGGACGAGAACTGCAACGGCAAAATTGAATTTATTTTTTAAATCTTTCGGCTTTTTAAAAAGTAATCCAATAATATCAAGTGATACTCTTGCCGTAGCATCATGAGCCGTCATACATGTGCTAAACATAGTCGCAAAAGCAGATACCGCTATAAATATATAAGCCCAAGATCCAATGTGTGTAGTGAATAGTTCAACTATTTGATTAGCAAAAGCAACCGATTTATTGCTTAATACGGTGTTAGTTCCATAGAGTGTCATACATCCAATAGTTAGGAAGAAAATGGCTAATAAACCGGTCATTATATAACCTACATTAAACTCTTGTAACGATTCTTTTAGCGAAGGTTTTTGTTTTTGAGTCTTCCATTTCTCAATACTCCACAAACTAACCCAACTCGATGCTTCTACTGTGGTTGGCATCCAACCCATTAATCCAATTAAAAACAAAATGCCAGCCTCATTGAAAATTGGAGTAGGAGTAAATCCCACTGCTTCGGTTACAGGTCCTTTATATATAACTAGTGCAGTTGTAACTATTAGAGCAACAAATAAAATGCTGACAACATATTTTAGTGATATTTCTAGAAAACGATATTTACCTACTATCAATAAGGTACTAATGAAAATAAAAAGTCCTAATGCTATTGTTGATAATGAAAGATTTGAGATTTTAAAAAGGTTGATAAATAAACCAGCCGTAACTGTATAAAGTGCTGCCAAAATGGTGAAAGTGGTAATAGACGTGATAAAAGCATAAAACCACAAATAACCTTTTCCTCTATTTAAATATCCTTCTATTAATGTTTTATTGGTGACATTAGTATAGCGAACCCCAAATTCAAAAAAAGGATATTTAAAAATGTTTGCCAATAAAATGGGTATAATCATAATCCATCCGTATTGAGCACCAGCCTTAGTGGAAAGTACCAGATGCGATGTGCCAATAGCCATACTTGCGAAAAGAAGACCAGGACCTAAGTTTTTTAATAGTGTTTTAAAATTTGACATAATTTTTAGAACTCTAATTAGAAGTTTTATTGTGGCTATTTAATTTCAATTTTATCGCCAAAGAATTTTGGCTGCGTATTCATAAACATGTCTAAAAAAACCTTCACTCTAGCAAAATACTCTCGTATGTGAACCTTTAATCCGTTTTGACCGGAAACATCTTTAGCATTAAATCCAATAGCATTAAGTCCTTTGTGTTTGCCGAGATAGATGGCTCTTTCATTATGAAATTTTTGAGAAATAACAGTTACATTCTCTAGACCAAAAACCACTTTAGCTCTGTACATTGAATCTAAAGTTCTAAAACCTGCATAGTCCAAGTATATTTTGTTTTCAGGAATTCCAGCTTTAACTAAGTCTTTTTTAAATGTTGTTGGTTCGTTATAATACTGACTGCCGTTATCACCGCTTACTAAAACAAAATCGATTTTTTTTGTCTGGTATAATCGTACAGTTGCTGTGATTCTATATTCATAATAAGGATTAGGATGACCAGTGCTCAATTTTTTAGAAGTACCTAAAACCAGTCCAACCTTGTTTTTCGGAATATCTGTAGTGTTATTGAAGGTTTTACCTTTGGTGGAATTGCTAATTGTGATGTTACTAATAAATAAAATTAACACAGGTAGAACGATAAAGGTGGCTGTTATTTTTAATAACTTTCTTTTCATTTAAAAATGGTCTGGATATTAAAGATAGTAATTACATATAAGTCCTAGATTGTTGATTTCAATAAATCGCCAGATTATTACTAGTGATATTATAAAAAGAGTAACATATTTAGATGTAATTAATAAAATTTAAGTGCTAATTAATTTCGATTCGTTTATTGAATATTTACTTTAATTTTTTAAAATATCAGTTTGATTCTTCATTTTTTTACGGGGTTCATAAATTTGTAAGAAAAGAGTATTTCAACTAATTTATAGTGCAGTTCATCGGATAGATAGCCTAGTTGCAGCACTTCATCGATAATATTTATTTATATTTCATTTTATATTAAGGATTTTTCCCAAATCTTAATTTTGAATTAGGTCCTAGCTTAGGTTGTTCTTCCCCCGTTAAACCATCTAAATTGACCAAACTAATGGATAACTTCCAAAAGTTCCCTGTACATCATGGCGATGTATTAAGTTGTATTGAAAATTATTTAACGAAATCTTCTGGGCAGAACATGTTTTTATATGTTTTTGTTCAATTAAATCTTATTCCAAAATATTTACTATTTAGGCCAAATAGATTCTTTCATAGAATTCTATTAAGACCATTGTTTATTTACAACCAAACCTATAATCCAACAACAAGCTCCACTATATGAAAAAAATTACGCTACTCTCATTTCTATTATTTTATACGGCTATTTCTTTTGGCCAAACACCTTGTTCCAATATAAGTACACTAGACTGTAGTCAAGTAGAAGTTGGATTGCCATTAAATTTAGATTTTAATGGGAGTCAAGGAGGTATTTTAGCTACTGGTTTTACAATGGTAGATGCTCCTTCTTCAAGATTAACTTCTGATGATTTAGGTGCAGACCCAAATGTGCCTGGGCTAAAAAGTGGTAATTTAACCTTGTCGTCGGGTCAGTTAAATATAATGGCAACCAATGGAATAAATTACAATCAACCTTCTAGTAGTGCGAATACGAATTCTCAAATGAATGCTTTAGGTGTTGGTTTAGCTGTTGGGTCCAATGTCATAAATATTGAAGCAACGTTTGCGCAGCCAGACTTTAATTCGTCAACTCCAGATAACAGATCACAACAAGCAGGTTTATGGTTTGGATTAAATGAAAATAATTTTATAAAATTAGTTGCTGTTGATAGGCCTGGTACAAGTGTGCAAAAATTTCAATTGGCATTAGAACAAAACGTTGGGGGAGAAACTGGTTCTGGTACTTCAATGACCATAGATGAACTGAATACTGGTAATGTTTCTACTAATGGTGTTACAAATATAACTTTAAGAATATCAATTAATCCGAGTACAAATACCGTAACTGGTTTTTATACTTTAGACGGTGCTTCTGAAGTTCAAGTTGTCGGTCCTGGTAATTCATTAAATGTGCCAGAGTCTTTCTTTGTTGGAGTAGATCACGATAATAATGTAGCCACGAATGCAATATCTTTTGCAGGAATAATGACAAGCACAAGAAGTTCAACAGGAGGCTCATTAGTGGTTTCTTATGATAATTTTACTGTTACAGAAGAAGTTACACCTTTTGAGGCTCACATTAATTTTCAAAATAACCCTTCATTCACCACGCCTCCAACAGGTTACATAGCCGATTATGGTAAAAATTTTGGAAACGCAAGCATATCAGTTGGGTCTAATAATTATCAATATGGATGGAAATTAGCTTCAGACGGTATAACACCGATTGATATTTCAAATGAAGTGTCAAATAATGGGGGTTCTGGAGCTACAGGTGGAGCAGGTAGAAATAGAATAACTGGTACTTACAGTAGTGTTTCGGACCAAGAAAAATTGCAAGGAACATTAGTACATTTTCAGGGTGATAATATTTTTTCTAATAGCGGAGGAAATCAATCTTGGTTGAATCAACCTAGAGGGAATGAAGTAATTTGGGAAATCGAAGTACCAAATGGAACTTATGAAGTAACGGTAGGTCTTGGTGATAAAGATGCTAATAATCTTGATAGTCGTCACAGTGCTACATTAGAAGGGTACACGATAATTCCTGCTTTTGTTCCAACACCAGGTCAAACCGTTATAGAGACAATGATTGTTGCAGTAAATGATGGATTACTTACAATGAATGGTTTGGGTGGTTTTAATTCTAAAATCACACATATTGATATAGTAGAAAGTACCGGAACTCCAGTTAATGGCGTACTTTCTTTCTCACCAAACACAATAAGTGAGACTATAACAGTTGGAGCAACAGGAGCTTTTTCAAGTACACTTTCCGGTTCGGGAGCTACAAATATCGGATTGGTAATTAATGATAATATTAATGTTGTAGATAAAACACTTACTGGTGAAAATGATTGGTTAACAATACCTACAACCAATACTTTAGGTCAATTTGATTTTACTGTTGATGCTTCTGCATTGGCGGAGAACGATACTAGAAATGATAAAATTATAGCAACTGCAAAAGGTTTTAAACCTGCTGAATTAGATGCAGATATTATAGTGGAAGCAATTGTTGTTCCAACTGTTTCAGTTCCATATCGAATGAATGTTGCAGGGCAAGATTATACCAAAGATGGGGATTTGTTTGTTACTGAAAATACAGCATATTTAGAAGAAACGGCATCAACAACAACTTCTAGTTCTTCTTATGATATTATAGGTAGTTCCGATACAGATTTATATCATCCGAGAAGGTATGGAGCAGATTTTAGTTATAATTTTCCTATTGCTAATGGTGAATACACCGTGGCTCTTCATATGATAGAGAATTTTCATGATGCTGCGGGGAATCGAGTATTTGATGTCGAAATTGAAGGTAATACGCTAATAAGTGATTTAGATCTTGTTGCATCCTATGGAAAAGGAGTTTTAGCCATACAAAGTTATGATGTATTAGTTAGTGATGGCGAACTTAATATAGATTTCACGGCTTCAGCGAATAATGCAATTGTACAAGCAATAGAAATCTTACCTGTCGCTTTAAATGATGAAAATGAAATTCTCTCATTTGCCTTAGCGAATGAAACAGGTGCTGCAACGATTGATGACACAGCAAAAACAGTTTCTATTGAAGTAAGTAATGGTACTTTGCTTACCAATTTAGTACCGACTATTGCGGTTTCAGATGATGCTACCATTAGCCCTGCAAGTGGAGTGGAACAAGATTTCACTAACCCTATAAATTATACTGTGACGGCCGAAGATGCATCGGAGCAAGTTTGGACCGTAACAGTAACAGAAGCACCGAGTACGGAAACCGATATTATTACTTTTACATTCGCCGAACAAACTGCTGAGGCTACAATTGATGAAATTGCACATACAATTGTAATTGAAGTTTCTAATGGCACCTTAGTAACTGGATTAGAACCGACGATTACCATTTCTGATGATGCGGCAATAAGTCCTGAAAGTGGAGTTGCACAAGATTTTACCAATGCTGTAGATTACACCGTTACGGCTGAAGATGGTACTACTACACAAGTTTGGCAGGTAACAGTTACAGAAGCTGCATCAACAAATACTGCGCCTTCAATTACAAGTGCTGCCACCGTAAATGTTGAGGAAAATCAAACTGCAGCAATAGACGTTGAAGCTACTGATGATACTGATGTCGAAGGACCGGGACTAATTTATTCACTTAGCGGTTTAGTTGATGATTCACTTTTTGATATTGACCTCGTAACAGGTGTTGTATCTTTTATAGCTGCGCCGGATTTCGAGACTCCACTAGATGCTGGAGCGGATAATGTCTATAATATTCAAGTAACTCTTACAGATTCAGGATTACTGACTGCTGTACAAGATATCGCTATAACTGTAACGGATGTTAATGAAACAACTGGTTTTGCTTTAATTGAAGATTTTGATTCATACGGAGTAGGTAATCTACATGTAGTGGCGCCTTCCGATTGGTTAAGAGAAAATGGAACAGGGGCCGTAATTCCAGTAATCGCTGAGGGTTTAACACCAAATACAACGAATTCACTTGATTTTTCTTTAGGTGGACAAACACACGATTATATTCCTTTAGATAATTCATCGGTAACTTTAGTTGCCAATGAGCCTTTTTACTTTGGTACTTATTTTAAGGTGACAAGTGCGAATGCAAGAGTTCGAACTGCACTGCGAATTGATGATGAAATTGGAGGTGACCAATGGATTCGAGAACAAGTTGCTAACGATGGTTCTGGAGGATTAATTGCTAGAATTGGATTGGCCGGTGCTGGTTCAGATAACGGTAACTTGGTAGTTGATTCTGACGAGGTATTCCAATTTGTTATTCAAGGTGAATGGGATGGTGTTGATACGATTACATATTCGTGGACAACCCAACCAAAATTAAATATTAATGAAACAGTTTGGACAGCAGCGGGTACACATACAGTGCAGGGTACACCTGAAATAGGACGATTGTTTATTAGTTCTTCAAATACCAATAATGCGAAATTAGGTCCAGTTCGTATTGCAACAGATTATACTGCGGTTGTAACTGAAGAAATAAACAATGCTCCCGTTATAAATGAGCAAACATTTACTGCGGCTGAAGATCTCGCAATAAACAGTATTATTGGTACAGTAGTAGCCACAGACTCTGATTCGGCAAATCTTAATTATACAATTACTGCTGGAAATATTGGTAATGCCTTCGATATAAATAATTCTACTGGCGAAATAACTTCGCTAGTTGAATTAGATTTTGATAGTACCCCTCAATATGTTTTAGCCGTTGAGGTTAGCGACGGAGAAAATACTGTTTCTGCAGATATTACTATAAATATTACTGAAGTAATAGAAATAGAATATTGTTCTCCAATTAGTACATTAGATTGTGAAGAAATTGAAGTTTCGTTGCCGCTTAATTTAGATTTTTCTTCATCCGTAGAAAATTCAATACTTGAAAATTCTAATCAGGGTACTGGTTTTACAATGGTGCTAGAAAATTCAGAACCGCGAAGAGATGGAGATATTTCGGTAACCAATCCGAATATAAATGGGTATGAGGCATCACTTTTATCATTGAATTCAGGAGTGTTGGAAATTCAATCACAAGGAGGAATCGCTTATTTAAATCCACCTGCTAGCAATAACAACAATAATCAAATAAATACTTTAGGAGTTGGATTTGATGGTTTAAATGAATCGATTTCTATTAAAGCTACAATTCTAAATATAGTAACAGGTGGAAGTTCAGCTCAAGCGGGAATATGGTTTGGGTATGATGAAGATAACTTTGTTAAGTTAAATGTAAATAACGATAACGTAGAAATTCGAGTTGAATCGGCAGGGCTTTCGAATGCATCACAACAAGTACAAGATAATAACGTCGGTGTTTCCGGAAATGACGTAACCTTAGAATTAATTGTAAATCCTGTTGCTTTAACAGCTGAAGCAATTTATACTATAGGTTCTGGTAGTAGTGTTTCTCTTGGGTCTATTCAAATTCCAGCTGATTATTTTACTGGTAGAGACATTAATGAAACAGGGTTACAAGACAACATGAGTTTCGCAGGTATTTATGCGACCCATAGAGCCGGTGCTCAATTTACTGCAAGTTTTGATGATTTTAGTGTTCATTCTGCAAATGTTAGTACGGCAACTGAAATAACAGCATTTAGTTTTACTGAAGAAACCGGTTTAGCAACGATTGATGATTTAAACAATACAATTGCAATTCAAGTAGTAAGTGGAACTACATTAACAGCATTAACACCTACAATTGAGTTGTCATCTGGTGCAACAATTAGTCCACTGTCTAATACTTCACAAGATTTTAGTACACCATTTATATATACAGTAACGGCTGAAGATGGAATTACAAGTGAAGCATGGGCTGTGACAGTAACTGAAGAGTCAATACCCTGTACACCAATAAGTACATTGGATTGTGATGAAATTGAAGTAGGATTACCATTAGCACTTCATTTTACCGTTGCTAATGGAAATATGTCAGATACAGGCTTAACAATGGTTTTAGAGCCAAGTGCTCGTTTAGTTGCTGATGATGCTATAGCTCATTCAGATGTGCCTGGCTATGCTCCAAGTTTAATTACACAAAATGCGAACGGTCTATCTATAACAAGTACTAAAGGTATCTTTTATAACCAACCAGTTGGTGCGCCAAGAAGTAATAATACAAATTCTCAAATGAATGCACTTGGTGCAGGATTAGTTGTTCCTTCTGGTGTTTTTAGTGTTAGCTCAACTTTAGAAAATCCCGATTTTTCGGTTAGTGCTACCAATAACTCACAACAAGCAGGTATTTGGTTTGGTTTAGATGAGGATCACTATTTAAAATTGGCTATTCTTAAAACTGGTAATACGTCAAGAAAAGTACAATTGCAGGTTGAAAATATGGATGAAACAACTTCCGAAACTGCATTTTTAGAAATTAATACGGGTAATATAGCATCCAATACTGGTGAAATTACACTTAGAATGGAGTTAGATCCAATTAATAATACAGTTAAAGGTTACTATTCTTTTAATGGAGGCGCTGAAATTTTAGTTTCAGATTCAGGAGGTGATGTTTTAAGTGTGCCTTCCAATTATTTTGAAGGAACAACTTTCGATTCTGCTAACCCAGCAAAGGAATTAAATTTTGCAGGTGTTTTTACTACGCACCGAAATGCTGCTGAAGACCAATCAATAACTGCGATATTTAAAGATTTTGAAATAGCAGTAGAGGAAGTTGCTTTAGAATTAGCTTTTGATGATTCTGAACTTAACTTTATTGGTAATGTAGGTACAACAATACCTTCTCAATCAACACTACTGTCTTCTACCTCTGGAAATCCAACAGTAATATTTTCAGATGATCCAGATGCATTTGAATGGTTAGTGTTACCCTCTGAGACTACTGTTGGTGAGGCTACTTTTAGTATAAAAGAAAATGTTCCTGCGGGCACATATAGTACTAGAGTTTTTGCAATTGATGACCCTGAATTAGGATACGAAAATGCGGAAATTACTATAAATTTAGAAGTTCGTGAAAAACAAACACCATTAGTTTTAGGTATTACGCCATCAGATGGGGCTACAGGAGTTTCCGTAAATGCAAGTGTTTCTGCAAATAATCTGTTTTTGCCAAATTTTGATGAAATTGGAAATACAGGTGTAGATAATAATTCGATCAATAGTTCAACAGTTAAAATTTATAAGGAAGGTAATGCAACACCAATTGCCTCTACGGCGAATGGCACTGGAGGAGGTGATGCTATTAGTATTGTTCCATCACAGCCATTAGAATCGAATACAACTTATGTTGTAGAAATAGATGGAGTGCTTGATGTTACTGGCGAGCCTTTTGCATTTTTCACTTCTAGTTTTACAACCGGAGGTGGTGGAGGTGGTCCAACAACCGATTTGGACAATGTATCTTTTGAAAATGTAGGTGTAGTTGCTTCTGGAGCAAAATACGCAACATTAACTATTGGTCCTGATGGTAAATTATATGGTCTTGAAATAGATGGCGATATTCATCGTTGGGACTTAAATGCTGACGGTACACTAGCTAATGAACAAGTTTTAAATGCTTGGAAGTCAAGCTATGGGTCTAGAGCAGCAATCGGTTTTGCTTTTGACCCCGATGCAACAGCCACAAATCTTATCGTTTATATCACGCATCAATCCGGTGCGTTAAATAATGCTCCATCTTGGGATGGTAAGATTTCACGACTTACAGGTGTTAATTTAGAGAATGAAGATTTAATAGTTACAAATTTACCAAGATCTAAAAAGGATCATTTAACAAATAGTATTGCCTTTAAATCAGATGAACCAAATGTTCTTTATTTCAACCAGGGTAGTAATAGTGCTGCTGGGGCTCCAGATAATGCATGGGGAAATCGTAAAGAAAGGTTATTATCTGCTTCTGCTTTAAGACTAGATTTAGATAAGCTACCTGAAAGTCAATGGCCTTTAAATGCTAAAACCACTATGGATCCTGTGGCTATTAATAGTGTAAATACAGGTTCGCCAACTTTAGTTTCTACAGTTTCAACATATACTGAGGACGGACAAACATACGCAGATGACGGTACTTATAATCCATATTATATAAATGCTCCTTTAACGCTTTTTGCAACTGGTATACGAAATGCATATGATTTAGTTTGGCATTCAAATGGTCAATTATATGTGCCTACTAATGGTACAGCTGGAGGAAGTAATGCTCCAGCATCAATTGATGGAACCAGAAGACCGGATGGTTCTTTTTACGACCATTCAAATCCTCTTTACCCAATTATTCCAGCTTCAAATGGAAATAATGTTCAGCGTGACTGGCTTTTTAGAATAGATCCAAATAGTACTATTGGCTTTTATGGACATCCGAATCCGTTGCGTGGAGAATTTGTATTGAATAGAGGTGATGCAGATGTAAATAATGCTGTATATAATGGAGTTTCAGCTGATGTTAATTATAGAGGTGACGCTTTTGATTTCGAATTAAATAAATCTCCAAATGGAGTTATAGAGTATCGTAGTAATGCAGAAAATGGAAACCTACAAGGAGCTATTTTAGTGGTTAGATATAGTGGAGGCAATGATATTATAGCTTTAGTTCCCGACGGACCGAATGGCGATATTTCTACATTTAAAGTCGGAATTCCTGGCTTTACTGGCTTTAACGATCCTTTAGATCTTATTGAAGATGTTAACACAGGAAATATTTATGTTTCTGATTATGGAAGTAGTAATATAATTTTACTTAAACCTAGTAATCAATCTACACCAAAAGCGGTAATAGTTGTTAGTAATGATGATTTTTCTGGTGACGCTGTTAGCAGTGGAACCAATACTTATTCCGAAGAGATAACATTGTCTAATTTAGGAAATGCAACATTAAACAATATAACTGCTCAAATTACTGGAGATGATGCAAATCAGTTTAGTTTTTCCGGGTTGCCTTCAAGTATGGCTGCTCAAAATTCAGGTTCATTTGATATCATATTTGATCCTACATCAAATGGTCCTAAGTTTGCTGAGTTAACAATTTCCGGTACCGATGCTGAGCCTGTAATTATTTCATTAAGTGGTCTGGGCAAAGTAGGAACAGGTGGAGCTAATGAACCATCATTGCAATGGATATTAAATACACAATTAGGTGATGGTGTAGTTAACGTTGGTGATACTAATACTTCTACTAATTTAATTGATTTAGAAAGTGGGGCATCTTATAATGACATTTTAGGAGATGAAGTTGCTATTCAAAAATTTGAAAGAGCATCAGATGCACCGGTAACCTTAGAGGTATTAAGTGTATATGGTCCGGAAGCGAATAATCCAATTGTAGCATTTGGATGGTATGAATCTGGAGATGTAAATAGTGTTACTGAAGTATTTAATATAGAAAATACGACTACGAATAATGGTCAAACCTTGAACCCTATTGTAAATGGCTCATTAAGTTTTGATCCAGGAATTGAAAGTTTCGGATTTGTTAGTAGATGGCCATACTTTAGTGATAGACAATTGTTTAGTGAAGATGTCCTAAATACTTTTAGTGATGCAATTCCTCACCATGTTAGAATTTATGAGCTTCCAGGTGAAGAAAATGCCTATATAATTGCTACAGAAGAACATGTTTCTGGGTATGATTACCAAGATATTGTGGTAATTGCTAGAAATATCCAGCCTTTTGATGATACGCCAGTTGAGGCATGCGCTCCAATAAGTACGTTGGAATGTAGTGAATTGGCAGTATCTCTGCCATTTGCATTAGATTTTGATGGTACAGAAGGTGGTCTGAGCAATACTGGATTTACAATGGTAGATAATCCATCTGCAAGAATAGCAGCAGATGGAATCGTTTCTAATCCAAATGTTCCCGGTTATGAACCATCAAAAATTAGTGTAACAAGTGGAAACTTAAATATTAATGCAAGCAATGGTATAGCATATATAATTAATGGTACTGGTTCAGGAACAAGTACAGATGTTAACTCTCAAATAAATACTTTAGGCGTAGCATTTAACGCTAACACTATTGGTAGTTTTAGTATTCAGACCACATTAATAAATCCGTATTCAGATGGAAGTAACGATTCTGAACAAGGCGGTTTATGGTTTGGTTTGGATGAAGACAACTTTGTTAAATTAAATGTTTCTAACGGCGGACAGGTAGAATTAAGATCTGAAGTCGCTGGAGTTTCAGGGGATGCATCAAAAATTGGAGCTACAAATGTAACAGGTTTACATTCAAGTAATGTTAACTTACGACTATTTGTAGATGTCGAAAATAATTTGCTAACGGCTTATTATACCTTAAACAATGGAACAGAAATAGTAGTTGGTTCATTGCCTCTACCTTCTGTTTATTTAAGCGGTAATGCAGCTTATAGCAATCAGAGTTTTGCCGGTGTATATGCTACCAAACGAAGGGAGCTAGTTGCGGATGTTGTATATGTCTTTGAAGATTTTGCAATTACCCCAGAAAACCAAGTAACATTTCAACCTGTAAGTATTAATTTTTCATTACCAGAGGATGTTCCTCCTACAGGTTATTTAGTTGATTCAGGATTAGGTTTTGCAGATAGAGGTAATTCTTATTCGTATGGATGGTTAACAACAAATGGACAAACTGCTTTAGATTTATCTGAAAATGCTAGAAATAGAGAAGTTGGAAGTGTTGATGTTCTTAAAAATACATTAATACATATGCAATATGGCGATGTAAATAATGGAGCAGGAACAAATGGTGTACTTACGGAAGGTATTTGGGAAATTGCTGTTCCAAATGGTAATTATACTGTTTCGGTAGGGGTAGGAGATCCAAGTGTGGATTCAAATTCTAATAACATTCCAAATCATACAATTAATGTAGAAGGTATAAATATTATAGATGGATATACCCCAACAGGAACTGCAGATTCTGCCACTAGGTTTACTTCCGGTACTACAAGTATAACAGTTTCTGATGGTAGATTAACAATAGATGCCTCAGGAGGTTTTAATACAAAAATTAACTCTTTAACAATATCAGAAGGTGGTGAAATTACGGAGCCGTTTTTCACAAATGTAACGCCTAGTCATAATGCCGTAAATGTTGCAATAACGGACTTTCAAATAAATGTAGAAGTTGTTACTCCAGTAGGCTATGAACTTGATAAAACTACCTACGCAGGAAATGTAAACCTTTACGAAGTTACCACAGGTGGTGAAGTGCTTGTGCCTTCAAATTCAAATGACACAGGTGGAGGAGATGCAATTACATTAACTCCATTAAGCCCATTGAAACCGTTTACCAATTACGTTTTTAGACTTACTAGTGATATAGAAGCTAATTTAGTAGGTGATACTTCGGATCGTTTGGCATTTGCTGAGTTTGAATCTCAATTCACGACCGGTGATGAAGATACGGTTGCTGAATTAGATTTGACAGGAGTTGAATTTACAAAAGTACCTGGTGGTATAGCATTAGGAGATGGTACATCAAATCAACGTTTTTCAAGTTTGGTAATCGGGCCAGATGGCAAACTTTACGCGAGTACTATTGGCAACTTTAATTCTGATGGTAAAATTTATCGTTGGGATATGGCAATTGATGGTACTTTGGAAAATCTAGAAATACTTAGTCCAGAATTGCAAGGAGCAGTGCATCCGGAGGATGGGGCTAGAGCTAATAACGACAGATTAATTATTGGACTGGCATTTGATCCTGTTTCAACTGCAGAAAATCTAATTGCCTATGTAACACATAGTACTGCCTCGGTTACTAATGGTCCAGAATGGGATGGTATTTTAAGTAAGCTTTCTG
Source organism: Flavobacteriaceae bacterium EG-1 (assembly GCF_009649685.1). Lineage (GTDB taxonomy): Bacteria > Bacteroidota > Bacteroidia > Flavobacteriales > Flavobacteriaceae > Aurantibacter_A. Next base: position 5,429 of record NZ_WJPK01000006.1, on the reverse strand, counting down.
GTCCAACACTTTCAACGGTTGAAGATTTAATCATTCATTTACCACGTTCTGGTAAAGATCATTTAACCAATAGTATAGAATTTGACTTGCAAGGTGATATGTTTATTAGTCAAGGAAGTAATACAGCTGGTGGTGATCCTGATCCAAATTGGGTAAATAGACCAGAAAGATTATTGGCCGGAGCAATATTAAAGGTAGAATTGGATAAATTACCATCTGCTTTACCATTAAGCGCCTATACTACTGATGATATTAGTGTTATAAATAGTGCTACTTCAGGTAGTTTAACCATGAGTGATGGTTCTTATAATCCATTTGCAACAAATGCGCCTTTATCAATATTTGCAACTGGAGTGCGAAATGCTTATGATTTGGTCTGGCACTCAAATGGTTGGTTGTACATTCCTACAAATGGTACAGCTGGGAACAATAACAATTCTCCGAATTCTCCTTCAACGGATGACTATCCATTAGCAAGAAGAATAGATGGATTAACTACAATTCCTGATGTGCCTTTATTAACGGGTGGTGAAACTCAAAAAGATTGGTTGTTTAAAACTCAAGGGGGGTCATATCATGGTCATCCAAATCCATATAGAGGTGAATTTGTATTAAATCATGGTGGAGCTCCATATAGCGGATTACCAGGTCAAGAAGAAGCATCTTATACAGATGTTGCAAAGTACCCTAATGATTTAGGTCCAGATCCAAATTATAGGGAGCCGGCATTTGATTTTGGTAAAAATAAATCTCCAAATGGAGCGATAGAATATCAAAGTAATGCCTTTGGAGGCAAACTTCAAGGACTATTAATGGTAGTGCGTTTTAGCGGTCAAGATGATATTTTAGTAATGCAGCCAAAGTCTAATGGTGATATTGGAAACGTTAATGGAGATGTGCCTGGATTGGGTGGATTTGATGATCCATTAGATGTGATTGAAGACCCAAAAACTGGTAATATCTATATATCTGAATACGACAGAGATAATAATGGTACACCTAAATTAACACTGTTACGAGCAACGGTACCTGCAACAGTAGGTCCTGAAATTGCGGCTACACCAGATGAATTGATTTTTGAAATTACGGTTAATAATGAAGGTGAAAATTCTGATACAAAAACTGTTTCCGTAACTAATGAAGGTACTGCTGCTTTAAATATTTCTGGTGCAACTATTACTGGAGAATATGCCAATCAGTTCGAATCAGTTACTCCATCAGGAGCAATTTCTATTGCACCTAGTGAATCTCAGGTTTATTCTATTACATATGCACCTGACTTAAACGGTTCTAATCTTGGATATCAAGAAGCAAGTTTAGTGTTAACTAGTGATGATGAAGTTAATCCAAGTTTCGAAGTTGGTTTGCACGCTTTGAAAAAGGCAGGATTTGAAGGTGGTGAAGAACCAGCTTTACAGGATGTTGTGGATGCTTTAGGAATTGGAGTAAATGTTGGATGGACCTCATTAGCCAATGGGACTAATCCGGCTCCAAGTGGAGATGAATCAGAAGTGGAATTATGGGTAAAAGCCTCAGACGCACCTGTAAATGTTACTCCGGTTGGTCGCTATTCGCCAGCAGAAGAACTTCCATTCGGTTGGTATACTAATACAGAAGGCGTAGTTGCACTTAATGAAGTTGGTGTGTTAGAAGGTGAAATTGAAAACGCGCAGACCTTATTTCCCCCTATAGTATCTGGGAATAATGTGTTTGATCCATTGGGTGCAGTATTCGGATTCTATGTTGATTCCAATTCTTTTGGTAGAATAAATTATTCTGAAGATGGGTTAAATGCAATACAACCTACAGGTGTTGTACATAGAACTAGAATCTACCCCATGGCAGATCGGGATGGAAATCCAATTGAAAATAGCTATTTAATAGCATTTGAAGATGCATCAAATGGTGATTATCAAGATTACATGTTTATTATTGATAATGTAATTCCTTATGAAGATGGAACTTTAGTTTTAGATTTTAATAAGAGTGAACTAAGTTATGTAGCTTCTATAAATCAAGAAGAAATTCCAACACAAGAATTGATGCTTTCAGGTAATGGAGGCGTAACTTCTAGTGAAATTAATTTGACTTCGTCTGAAGATTGGGTTGTGTTGCCAACAAGTTTTGAAATCAATTCTTCGTTCGAAATTGGTGTTGACATAACAGGGCTGTCAATAGGATCTTATCAAGCAACAATTACGGCTACTGCATCTAATTATCAAGATGCTACTATAGATGTTAATTTATCCGTTACAAATGAATTGGTGTATGTATATCAATTTAATTTTCAAGATGCTGATGATATTGCGGTTTCTCCACAAGGATATATTGATGATTTAGGGGTGCCTTATGGTGTTCAGGATACTTCTTTAGGAGATTTAACTTTTGGTTGGGTAGAACCTGGTACATTAACCCCTGCAAATGCAGCAGTTAATGGTAGAAATAGAGAGGGTGATGCACTGTTGAGTACGTTCACAATTATTGGTCATAACAATGCAACCAACTACCCACAAAGGGACTGGGTTGTAAATGTGCCTAATGGGTCTTATTCCGTAAATATTAGTGTTGGAGATCCAGATTTTTCAGATAGTAATCATGTTTTAGATGTTAACGGTGTTACAATTATAAATTATAATCAAGAAAGTACGGCACCTGATGATTATGGCAATTTTGAACAAACAAACATGGTCGAGGTTACTGATGGCCTGCTCCGATTGTCATTAGGTGCGGGTGGTGCCAATGCTAAACCTAATTATATTCGTTTAGCACCTATAGATACTTCTTTATTATTGCCAACAATTGTAGCTGATTTCGATGGCAATAGTAGTGATGAAAATACTTATAGGGGAGCAGTATCTATAGAATTAAGTGCTATTGATGAAAGTGAAAGTGGTAGTATTGTTCGATTAGAATATATGTTAGATGACAATGCCTTAGAAGCATATAGCGTACCAATTAATGTAGTAGACGTCGGTAATCACGTTTTAGTAGTTACTGCAGAAGATGCAAATGGAAACATCGCTGAAGAAACATTTGAGTTTACCATTGAAACTCCATCTGGTGCTTTGTTAGCCTTAGAAAATATGACTAAAATTCCTGGTACGGATAGAGGTTTTCCAGCAGATGATTATTATACTTTTCATAGATTAGGCAATCCAGGACAGGCCGAAGTCCATGATTCAAATATAATGCGATTGAATAATTCAGGTACTGGTCCATTAGTAGTGACTGCAATAAACATTTCTGACGCGAATGATTATTCTTATGAATTATTAGATAGTACTGGTGGAATAGCTACTTTACCCTTAACTATTGAGACTGGAAGTTTTGCCGATGTAGATGTAACTTTTATTGGAGGAACCAGTACTGTTAGTAATGGCATTTTTGTACAATCAATTGAGATCATTTCTAATGCAGATAATGCCTTAGAAAATAAAGCAACTTTACACGGTGCATATTCACCTCAACCTGAAGGTGGTGATGAAATTAATGCACAAGAGGTTTTTGATGCCTTCGGATTTGAATCCAGTATGTTAAGTGTAGTAAATGATGAAGGAACTATAACACCTCCAAATGCATTACCATACAGACCTAGTTCAAATTATCCTATAGCTGAAAACATTGATGCAGGTTATGAGGGAGATTTAATTTTGTCTTCAACATTTGTTCAGGCAGATCCAAGTAAACCAGTTGTTGGAATACAGATTTCTGCATTACATGGTGGTCCAAGTTCAAATGGAGCAAAGTTTGTAGAGGTTGATGGAACAGGTACTGTTGGAGGAATTAACTTTAGTCATGATGGTACTTATTATCAAACATTGCTACCTAGAAAGGGCGATGGAATTAATTTTGATACCGCTACTACTATTAGCGAACCATTTAGAATTGCAATTTCCAATTATTTAACAAGTGGAGGCAATAATATTAATGGCAATAGACCAGACTTATTAGGAGCAAGAGTGTACAAAGTTATAGACCATAATGGCGATGTGATTCCTAATGAATATATAGTTTTACAAGATTTTGTACAAGGCGGATGTGGAGCAGGTTCTGCTAACTGTGATTGGAATGATAATACATTCTATTTTATTAATATTAGACCTGAAGCGGTGCCAACAGCACAACCTATTGATGATTTATTAGTTGCAATTAATGAATTGTTTTCATTAGATACTAATGAGTATTTTGATAAAGGGTATCCTGGAAATACTTTGGAAATAACTGCTACTGCAAATGGTGAAGTACTACCATCTTGGATAAATTTTGATTCTACTACAGGTCTTTTCGAAGGAACACCACCAGTAGGAACAACGGGAAGTTATTCTATAGTTTTAACTGCAGAAGATGCTAACGGACTTACTGCTTCAACTAGTTTTGAAATTAGCATAAGTGAACCACCAGTTGCAAATGATGATAGTTATGTAACAGAGCAAAATGTTGCTATGAACTTGGCATTGTTGGATAATGATTCTGATCCAAATGATCATCTAATTACAATTGTGTCAGTTGAAAGTCCTTTAAATGGATTAGCAGAGTTAAATGAAGCGGGTACAGAAGTGTTATATACACCGGCTTTAGATTATGTAGGTTCCGATTCTTTTAGTTATACTGTTGAAGATGAAACAGGACTACAGGCAATTGCAAACGTTTCAATTAGCATTAATGAAGCGAATCAAGCACCTGTGGCCGTAATTACAACAAATACCATTGAAGGCCCTGCTGCACTTTACGTTGATTTTGATGGAAGTGGGTCATTCGACGACAACAACAATATCGTGTCATATCTATGGGATTTTGGTGATGGAAGTGGAACATCAACAGATGCTGTTACAAATTATACCTACAATACAGTGGGTGTTTATCAAGCTGGTTTAACTGTTACTGATAATCTAAGTTTGTCGCATACTGATTATATAACTATTACGGTTACAGGTGTTGGAAATACAACTCCGAATGCTGTTGCATCTATTACACCAATAGGAGGGGTGAATTCACTTCAATTTAATTTTGATGGTAGTGCCTCAAATGATGCAGAAAGTGGATTGATATATGAATGGAATTTTGGAGATGGTTCTCCAGTTTCAACGAATCAAATAACCCAACACACTTATGAGTTTGCCGGTATTTATTCAGTTACTTTGAAAGTAACAGATGCTGGTAACCTTATGGATTCTTTTACGATAGACGTAGAAGCTAAGGACGAAGTTGTGAACGACTTTGCGTTACGTATTAATGCAGGTGGACCCGAGTTAACGTATAACGGTGATGTTTTTGCTGCGGATCAGAATTTTGTTGGCGGTAAGGTATATGAAAATACCAGTGCAACTGTAGCTACTTTGTATCAAACAGAGCGTAGTGCTTCTCCACCAACCTTTGGATATGATATTCCATTGGCAGATGGTGAGTATAGAATTATACTTCATTTTGCT
>NZ_WJPK01000005.1 GCF_009649685.1 Flavobacteriaceae bacterium EG-1 | reverse complement strand
GACTATGTTAGTTAAAACACATATTGTAACTGTAACTGGTGGTAATTTAGACATTGATTTTTCATCATTAGCAGCAGTCGGAGGTACAAGACATCCAATAATAAATGCTATTGAAATTCTTGGAACGGAAACCGATATTAATGAGCTTCCAATTGCAAATGCTGGTGATGATAAGAGCATTACATTACCAACTAATAGTGTTGAGTTAGTAGGTTCTGGAACTGATTCGGATGGTACAATCGATTCGTATGCATGGACGAAAGTAAGTGGTCCAAATGGGGAATTCTTAAATGGAGCGAATTCTCCAACGCTAACTGTTGGAAACTTGGTTGAGGGTACTTATGTATTCAGGTTAACTGTAACAGATTCTGACGATGCTACTGCATTTGATGATGTTGTCGTAGAAGTGCTTGAAGAAATAATACCAAATCAGAATCCAGTAGCAAATGCTGGTGAAGATAAGACCATTACGTTGCCAACCAATAGTGTTGAGTTAGTAGGTTCAGGAACAGATTCAGACGGTACAATTGATTCGTATGCATGGACGAAAGTAAGTGGTCCAAATGGTGAAACTTTAAGTGGAGCAAATGACGCTACTTTAACTGTTGGAAACTTAGTAGAAGGCACCTATGTGTTCAGGTTAACTGTATCAGATTCTGATGATGCTACTGCATTTGATGATGTAAACATAACAGTATTACCAGAAGAAGTTGTGAACGACTTTGCATTACGTATTAATGCAGGTGGACCCGAGTTAACGCATAACGGTGATGTTTTTGCTGCGGATCAGAATTTTGTTGGTGGTAAAGCATATGAGAATTCGAGCGCGACAGTTGCTGGTCTATACCAAACGGAACGAAGTGCCTCACCTCCAACTTTTGGATATGATATTCCATTGGCAGACGGGGAGTACAGAATTATACTTCATTTTGCTGAAATCTATTGGGGAGCCAATGGTGGGGGACCAGCTGGGAATAATCAGCGTATTTTCGATGTCATCATGGAAGAAAATACGATACTTGATGACTATAATATTAACGCTGATGTAGGTTCTCAAACAGCGGTAACCAAAACTTTTGATGTAACGATGTCAGATGGTATCTTAAATTTAGTTTTCGATGCGGCGGGTAGTGATGGAGTTGATCAACCGAAACTGTCAGCTATAGAGGTTGTAGGTTTGGGAGTTACTAATGCACTTCCAATTGCAGATGCTGGTGATGATAAGACCATTACCTTACCAACTAATAGTGTTGAGTTAGTAGGTTCTGGAACTGATTCGGATGGTACAATCGATTCGTATGTATGGACGAAAGTAAGTGGTCCAAATGGGGAATTCTTAAATGGAGCGAATTCTCCAACGCTAACTGTTGGAAACTTGGTTGAGGGTACTTATGTATTCAGGTTAACTGTAACAGATTCTGACGATGCTACTGCATTTGATGATGTTGTCGTAGAAGTGCTTGAAGAAATAATACCAAATCAGAATCCAGTAGCAAATGCTGGTGAAGATAAGACCATTACGTTACCAACCAATAATGTTGAGCTAGTAGGGTCTGGAACTGATTCAGACGGTACAATTGATTCGTATGCATGGATGAAAGTAAGTGGTCCAAATGGTGAAACTTTAATTGGAGCAAATGATGCTATTTTAACTGTTGGAAACTTGGTTGAAGGTACGTATGTATTCAGATTAACGGTAACAGATTCTGATGATGCTACTGCATTTGATGATGTAAACATAACAGTATTACCAGAAGAAGTTGTGAACGACTTTGCATTACGTATTAATGCAGGTGGACCCGAGTTAACGTATAACGGTGATGTTTTTGCTGCGGATCAGAATTTTGTTGGCGGTAAGGTATATGAAAATACCAGTGCAACTGTAGCTACTTTGTATCAAACAGAGCGTAGTGCTTCTCCACCAACCTTTGGATATGATATTCCATTGGCAGATGGTGAGTATAGAATTATACTTCATTTTGCTGAGATTTATTGGGGAGCAAACGGAGGCGGTGCTGCAGGTGTTAGTCAGCGTATATTCGATGTTACAATGGAAGGAAATACCATACTAGACGATTATGATATTAACGCTGATGTAGGTTCTCAAACAGCGGTAACCAAAACTTTTGATGTAACGATGTCAGATGGTATCTTAAATTTAGTTTTCGATGCGGCGGGTAGTGATGGAGTTAATCAGCCAAAGTTATCAGCTATTGAAATTATTGGTTCAGCAACAGTTGTAAATGAACTTCCAATTGCAGATGCTGGTGATGATAAGACAATTACCTTACCAACTAATAGTGTTGAGTTAGTAGGTTCTGGAACTGATTCGGATGGTACAATCGATTCGTATGCATGGACGAAAGTAAGTGGTCCAAATGGGGAATCCTTAAATGGAGCGAATTCTTCGACGTTAACTGTTGGAAATTTAGTTGAGGGTACGTATGTATTCAGGTTAACTGTAACAGATTCTGACGATGCTACTGCATTTGATGATGTTGTCGTTGAAGTAAATGCAGAAGTTATACCAAATCAGAATCCAGTAGCCAATGCTGGTGAAGATAAGACCATTACGTTGCCAACCAATAGTGTTGAGTTAGTAGGTTCAGGAACAGATTCAGATGGTACAATTGATTCGTATGCATGGACAAAAGTAAGTGGTCCTAATGGCGAGTTCTTAAATGGTGCAAATTCTTCGACCTTAACAGTTGGGAATTTAGTTGAGGGTACGTATGTATTCAGACTTACAGTTACAGATTCTGAAGATGCAACAGCCTTTGATGAAGTTATTGTAATAGTACAACCAGAAGAAGTTGTTAATGACTTCGCGTTGCGAATTAATACAGGTGGACCATCAACTACGTATCAGGGTAATGAGTTTATTGCTGATCAGTATTTTAGTACAGGTAATACTTTAAGTCGACCACAGACAGGTCTTTCCCAACCGTATAGTACAATACGTTATAGTCGTTCACAAACCATGTCATATGACATACCTCTAGGGGATGGTGAGTACACAGTTCGATTACATTTTGCTGAGATTCATTTTGGCGCCACAAGTGGTGGCACAGGTGGTGTAGGCAGTCGAGTATTTGATGTAAATATTGAAGGAGCCTTAGTAGAGGATAATCTAGATGTATTTGCCCAAGCAGGTGGAGCACAGACTATGTTAGTTAAAACACATATTGTAACTGTAACTGGTGGTAATTTAGACATTGATTTTTCATCATTAGCAGCAGTCGGAGGTACAAGACATCCAATAATAAATGCTATTGAAATTCTTGGTTCAGGAAGTGTGCCAACTATTGCGCCAATTGCGAATGCAGGAACTGAAGTGATTGTTACACTGCCGAACAATACTGCAACTTTAAATGGTTCGGGTACAGACCCCGATGGAGGTGATATAACTTATGAATGGTCTCAGATAGATGGTCCGACTAATGCTGGAATTGCAAATACGACAAGTGCAACCACTAATATTAGTAATCTTGCACAGGGTATATATATATTCCGATTAACGGTAACTGATGATGAAAATGAAGTAGGTACTGATGAAGTTGTTGTAACCGTTAATCCAGAAATTAGAGATGAAGTGTGGTTAGAAGCTGAATGTGCAGATGTTGGTTCGAATTGGTCTATTATTAATGATAATTCAACTTCAGGAGGACAATATGTTATGTCGCCATCCGGCAATAATTTTGATGGAGCTCCTTCCAACGAGGATTCATGGTTGAAATTTAACTTAAATGTTGAATCAGGAACTTATAGATTGTATGCATTAACTGATACGCCTACAGGTGATAACGATAGTTTTTGGGTGCGTATAAATGGTGGATCTTGGCTTAAATGGAATTACATATTAAGCGATGGTGACTTTAGCTGGAGACAGTTACATGATGGGGAACGTAGAAATGTATTCGTTACATTAAATTTAGTTGATGGGGCTAATACAATAGATTTTGCACATCGCGAGGAAGGTGTTGGATTAGATAAACTTTATGTTACTAAAACAGGCGCTACTCCAAATGGTTTAGGTGGAACAGATTTTGGTTGTAATAATAGTAGTAAAGGTATAGTTCAAGATGATTTATCTGCCGAAGCAGAAGGCCTATTTGAGAATTCTGTTAATAGCGATACCGGTTTAAAAGTAGAGCCTAACAAAATTCAAATCCTGCCAAATCCTGCTATTATTGATATTAAAGTTTCACTTAGCAATGCAGCTTTAGATGTATCTGAACTTATGATTTATGATGTAAGTGGTCGTTTAATTAGAACTTATGATGGTTATTCGCATAAAGCAAGTGATGGCGAGTTTATATTTAATATCTCAAGTTTTGAAAGTGGTTTGTATTATATGACTATTACTACAAGTGATAATAACACATCTAAACATAAATTAATGATTAGGAAATAATGAAATAAAAGCCACATTAGCTTTCAATAACTAAATTGATAGTTGATGTGTTGTTTCTATTCTCTAGTTTTTAAGAATTTAAATAGGATTTATTATAGAATTTAAAAAACAGATTTGAATAAGAAGACCATCCACTTAATAATGGATGGTCTTTTTTTTAATGTTGTAGACGAAATAATACTAAGGCTTTTCATCATTGTAATAAAATACTAGTCATTGAGTTGATTTAGTTCTACCTTGCCAAGCGTAAATTTAATGGTGATGCTAGGAAATAAAATGAACGCCATTTTTTATCAGTAAAAAAGATTAAAATTGTCAATTTTTAAATTAACAAAACATTCAGGTGTAGAATTTAAAAAGGCTGTGCTTTTTATGATTGTTAGTACTTTTTCCTTTGCGCTAATGAATGTTTCCGTAAAGTACTTAGAAAGGATTCCTACATTTCAGATCGTATTTTTTAGATGTTTAGGTTCTTTTATATTAGCTACAACTTATATATCGATAAAACGAATTCCACTACTTGGGAATAAACGTAGATTAATGCTTTTGAGAGCTATAATAGGTTTAACGGCTATGACGCTCTACTTTTTGTCATTAAAACATTTGCCAGTAGGTACAGCAGTTTCACTGCGTTATATAGCGCCTATTTTTGCTGCGATTTTCGCTATTTTTATTTTAAGAGAAAAAATAAAGATAATTCAATGGTTGTTTTTTATTGTGGCCTTTGCTGGAGTTTTAGTATTGAAGGGGTTTGATGGAAATATTAATACCACAGGGCTGACCTTAATTTTAATTGCGTCAGTATTTAGTGGTATGGTGTATGTAGTTCTGAGAAAGATTGGTAAATCCGATCATCCTGCAGTAGTTGTTAATTATTTTATGTTTGTTGGTACTATAATAGGGGGGGTACTATCAATTTCAGTATGGCTTCAACCTAAGGGAATTGAATGGTTATTCTTATCTCTTTTAGGTGTTTTTGGATTCATGGGGCAGATTTATATGACTAGAGCTTTCCAAATTGCACAAACAAATTTAGTAGCCCCATTAAAGTATGTAGAAGTGATTTTTACGATGTCAATTGGAGTAATTTGGTTTAATGAGATTTATACTTTTTATAGCTTTTTGGGCCTAATTATGATAATTGCTGCACTTGTTTTAAATACTATGGTTAAAAAGGATTAATCATTATAAATGGTGATAGTGCGAAGGTGCTTTTTGTATTGTTAATCAATATTTCTGCTGGAGCATTTCTTTCCTATGTAACCTTTGTTACCTTAAATTAAGGTGCTGTAGTATATGTTTGTCCTAAAAACAAAATGTTTGGTAAAGGAACTAAGTTATACAGTATTTTATTTTTAAAATGTCCGAGATGTCATGAGGGGGATTTTCTTGAAGCTAATCCTTATGTCTTAAGTCAGTTTAATAAAGTGAAAGAACGATGTGATAAATGTGGTTTAAAGTATAGCATAGAACCAAGTTTTTATTACGGCTCTATGTATGTTTCTTACGCTGTTGGTATTGCTGTTGCAGTTGCAATATTTGTCTTAACTTTAATATTTAATTTGAATTTGCGCCCGCTCGAACTTTTTATAGCGATCGTAATTGGCCTTATTCTATCAATGCCATATATAGGGGCAGTTTCAAAATCAATATGGGCTAATATTTTTTTCAAATACGATAAAGCTGTAGCACAGAAAAATAAATAAATGTTCTCATGATTCAAGAATTAAAACAAGGTTACGGACATATCTTTGAAGAGGCGTTAATAAATGAAATTGCACAAGTTGGTACTTTTAAAGAAGTTTCTGAGGGTTATAAATTGATGGATATTGGAGAATATGTTAGAGGTATGCCATTGTTGATTTCAGGAGCAATAAAAGTGTTACGTGAAGACAAGGACGGTGATGAACTTTTGTTGTATTATTTAGAGAAGGGAGATACTTGTTCAATGACCTTAACTTGTTGTATGGGTGATGCGAAAAGTGAAATTAGGGCAATCGCAGAAATGGATACTAAATTAATAATGGTACCGGTTCAAAAAATGGATGAATGGGCTGCCAAGTATAAATCTTGGAGAAACTTCATTTTCGAAAGTTATCACAATCGACTTAACGAACTGTTAAATACATTAGATAGTATTGCTTTTGATAAAATGGACATGCGGCTAATTAGCTATCTTAAAGAAAAGGCAAGAATTAATGAGGGTAATATAATCAAAAACACACATCAAGAAATTGCTTACGATTTACATAGCTCGAGAGTTGTTATTTCTAGACTTTTAAAAAAACTGGAGCAAATGGGGAAAATTGAATTACATCGAAATTTTATAGAGATTATAGCTCTCTAATTGTTGTGTAACCTAGGTTACTGCAGGCGTTTTTTTTGCTTATTAAATTTGATGTCAAATTTAATTTCATGCTAAAGCGCTATTTGCCCTTTCTACAATGGTTGCCTTCATATAAAAAATCGTATTTATCAGGTGATATTAGTGCAGGTTTAACAGTTGGAGTAATGCTTGTTCCACAGGGTATGGCTTATGCTATGATAGCTGGTTTGCCTCCAGTTTTTGGTCTTTATGCATCATTAATTCCACAAATAATTTATGCACTCTTAGGTACTTCACGCCAGCTTGCTGTAGGTCCTGTAGCAATGGATTCTTTATTGGTAGCTTCAGGTCTAGGGGCACTTGCTCTTACAGGTATAGATGAATACATAAGTATGGCCATATTTTTGGCTTTATTTATGGGTGCTATACAGTTTACCCTTGGATTATTTCGAATGGGTTTCTTTGTTAATTTTTTATCCAAACCAGTTATAAGTGGTTTTACTTCGGCTGCAGCAATCATTATTGGATTGAGTCAGTTAAAGCATTTATTAGGATTAAGTATTGAGCGGAGCAACCAAGTACATATTTTGTTAAAGAATGCTTTTGTTTCAATTACAGAAACAAATTTCGTTACACTAAGTATTGGTGTTCTAGCGATTGTTATTATTAGTATATTAAAGAAGGTAAATAAAAATATTCCATCAGCTTTAATAGTAGTACTACTAGGAATAGTCTTAATTTATTTTCTTGGAATTAATGAATTAGGTGTAAAAATTGTTGGAGAAGTACCTAGTGGATTACCATCATTAAAAGTACCTACGATAGATTATTCAAGAATAATAGACCTTTTTTCAATAGCAATGACACTTGCACTTATTGCATTTATGGAAGCAATTTCTGTTGCTAAAGCAGTTGAGGAAAAACATTCAGACTATGAAATTGATTCCAATCAAGAATTAATCGCCTTAGGTGCTTCAAATATAATAGGTGCTTTTTTTCAATCTTATCCTACGACTGGAGGATTCTCCAGAACTGCTGTTAACGACCAAGCAGGAGCAAGAACTGGAGTCGCACCTATAGTAAGTGCCTTGGTAGTTGGTCTTACTTTACTGTTCCTAACACCTTTATTTTATTATCTGCCTAATACGATTTTGGCGGCAATAATTATGGTTGCCGTGTTCGGATTAATCGATTTTAAGTATCCTATTCAATTGTTTAAAAACAGAAGAGATGAATTTTATCTTTTGCTAGCAACATTTTTAATTACTCTAACTGTAGGAATAAAGGAAGGGATATTGCTAGGAGTATTAATTTCCTTGTTGCTTTTAGTTTATAGAACTTCTAGGCCACATATAGCAGTACTCGGGCGGATTAAGAATACAAATTACTTTAAAAATGTAGACCGTTTTCCGGATGAGACAGAAATATTCAATGATTTTCTGATAGTTCGTTTCGATGCACAATTATATTTTGGGAATAGAGAATATTTTAAACAAGAATTATTTAAAGAACTCGCAAGAAAAGGTGAAGAAGTTAAATATTTAATACTAAATGCAGAAGCTATTAATTATATAGATAGTAGTGCTGTTCACGTATTAAGGCAAATTATAAATGAATTGAAAAGTAAAGATATGATTTTTGTAATTGCTGGTGCTATAGGTCCTACTCGTGATATTCTGTATTCAAGTGGATTAATAAATGATATAGGAAAGGAACATTTATTTGTCAAAACAAGTGAGGCTTTTGAGCATTGTAAATCTTTGAGTCGAAAATCGGCAATAGAAGAAATGATTTCTTTAGAGTCAAAAAAAAGTGAAGTTATGTGACAAAAGTCACTTTTTACTTCATATTAGAATCATAATTTTGAGATTTATAATTTAAAATAGACTAGCATGAAAATAGAACAGATTTATACAGGATGTTTGGCGCACGCTGCCTATTATATAGAGAATAATGGAGAAGCCGCAATTTTTGATCCATTAAGAGAGGTGCAACCGTATCTCGATAGAGCTAAAAAAGATAATGCAAAAATCAAGTATGTATTTGAGACTCATTTTCATGCTGATTTTGTTAGTGGCCATTTAGATTTGAGAGATAAAGCTGGCGCCGAGATTATTTTTGGCCCAAGTGCAAAACCAGCATATGAAGCTACTATCGCTAAAGATGGTCAAGTTTTTGAAATTGGAGCATATAAGGTAAAGGTAATACACACGCCAGGACATACGATGGAGAGTACAACCTATCTTCTCATTGATGAAAAAGGTGGGGAGCATGGACTTATAACTGGGGATACATTGTTTATAGGTGATGTAGGAAGACCAGATTTGGCTCAACATGTAGTGTCAGAACTCACAGAAGAAAAGTTGGCAGGTCATTTATATGATTCGCTAAGAAATAAAATTATGCCACTAAGCGATGATTTAATTTTATATCCTAACCATGGTGCTGGCTCAGCTTGTGGTAAGAAGATGAGTAAAGAAACTACAGATACGCTAGGGCATCAAAAAAAAGTTAATTATGCTTTAAGGGCAGATATGACAAAAGCAGAATTTATAAAAGAAGTTTTAACTGGTCTTACAGCACCTCCAGGTTACTTTCCGCAAAATGTTTTAATGAATATTAATGGATATCAAAGTCTGGATAAGGTTATGGATAAAGCTAATACAGCTTTTTCTCCCGATACTTTTGAAGCGGTAGCGAATGAAATTGGGGCGCTATTACTAGATACAAGAGATGCTAAAGATTTTGCAAGTGGCTTTATTCTAAATAGTATAAATATTGGTTTAGAAGGTAGTTTTGCGCAGTGGGTTGGTGAAATGATTCCAGATGTGAAACAGGAAATTTTACTAATCACCGATTCAGGTAAAGAAGAAGAAGCTATTACACGCTTGTCAAGGGTAGGATATGATAATGCTATTGGTTATTTGGAAGGTGGTTTTAAATCTTGGGAAAATTCTGGAAAAGATTTCGAAACTATTGTAAGAATTACTGCAAAAGATTATGAAAAGGCATTTAATGGAGAAAGACCTTTATTAATTGATGTTCGTAAAAAAAGTGAATTTGATGCAGAACATATTTCTGGTGCCCTTAATATTCCTTTAAATGAGATTAATCAGCACTTAGCACAATTTCCAAAAGATAAACCATTTGTGCTGCATTGTGCAGGGGGCTATAGAAGCATGATTGCGGCATCAATATTAAAGCAAAGAGGTTGGGATGATTTTGTTGATGTAATTGGTGGTTTTGATGAATTGTCAAAAACTAAAATTCCTAAATCCGATTATGTCTGTCCCACCACATTATTATAAAGTAACACTAACCATTAAAAAAAGCCTACCATATTATCGGTGGGTTTTTTTTTGTTTAATAATGTAACCAAAGTTACTGTGCAGCTCAACGTTACATTGTAATTTTACACTTGTAACTATTAAAAGTACCAGAATGAAAGTTGAACAAATATATACAGGTTGTCTTGCTCAAGGAGCATATTATATAGAAAGTAATGGCGAAGCTGCTATAATAGATCCACTGAGAGAGGTTAAACCATATATTAATAGAGCTAAGCTGGATGATGCTAAAATCAAATATATATTTGAAACACATTTTCACGCCGATTTCGTAAGTGGGCATGTGACTTTAGCCAAAGAAACAAGTGCTCCAATTGTTTATGGTCCCAGTGCAAATCCTTCTTTTGAAGCTATAATTGCCGAGAATAATCAAGTGTTTAAAATAGGTGAACTAACATTACAAGTTTTACATACCCCAGGCCATACCTTAGAAAGTACTACATATCTTCTAAAAGATGAAAATGGTAAAGATTATGCAATTTTTAGTGGAGATACTTTGTTCTTAGGTGATGTAGGGAGACCAGATTTGGCACAAAAAATGGGCGAATTAACTGAAAAGGATTTGGCTGGTATGTTGTACGATAGTTTACGAGATAAAATTATGCCTTTGTCAAATGATATATTAGTTTATCCGGCACATGGTGCGGGCTCGGCTTGTGGGAAAAATATGATGAAGGAAACCGTTGATACACTGGGAAATCAGAAAAAAGTGAATTATGCCTTGCGTGAGAATATGACAAAAGAAGAGTTCGTTGAAGAGGTAACGGAAGGATTACTTCCTCCGCCTCAATATTTTCCATTAAATGTGAAATTGAATAAAGAAGGGTACGAAGATTTTAAGGAGGTTTTAAAGCGAGGTACTAAATCACTTTCGCCAAGAGCATTTGAAGCTGCAGCTAATGAAACGGGTGCAATAGTTTTAGATGTAAGACATCAGAATGAATTTGCTAAGGGTCATGTACCTCGCTCAATTTTTATAGGTTTAAATGGAGATTTTGCTCCTTGGGTAGGAGCTTTAATAGCCGATGTTGAACAGCCAATATTATTAGTTACTCCAAAAGGAGGAGAAGAAGAAGCTGTTACAAGGCTCTCAAGGGTCGGTTTTGACAATACACTTGGTTTTTTAGAAGGCGGCTTTGAAGCGTGGAAAAATAGTGCAATGGAATACGATACGGTAAGTCAAGTAAGTGCTAAAGCTTTAAGTGATTTATTGAAAATTGATGAAGTTCCTGTTTTTGATGTACGTAAGAAAAGTGAATATTTATCTGAACATTTACTTTCAGCAGTAAATACACCACTAGATTATTTAAACAATCATTTGGCTAAGTTTCCTGATAATAAAATATTTTATGTTCATTGTGCTGGTGGTTACCGTAGTATGATTGCTTCTTCAATTTTAAAAAGTCGAGGTATTCATAATTTAATTGATGTCATTGGTGGTTTTAAGGAAATAAAGGATTCTGGAGCTCCAGTTTCGGAATATGTTTGTCCTTCAACACTGTGAATATCATAGCTAGATAAAAATTTGGAGCGGTCTTTTTCAAGGCCGCTTTTTTTTTGAAATTTTTAACATCATGTGTAACAATGGTTACTTTCTGTTCCTAGTTTCTGGGGTACTTTTAATGTAAACAATAAGACAATGGAAACTACAAAAGAAGAAGTAATAAATATGCCTAGAATTGGTGACACAGCACCAGATTTTGAGGCAGTAACAACAAAAGGTAAAATTAAATTATCAGAATTTGCTAAGGATAAATGGGTGGTGATGTTTTCGCATCCAGCCGATTTTACGCCGGTGTGTACTACTGAAATGAGTGGCTTTGCTATTCACAAACCTGAATTTGATTCATTAAATACTGAGTTGTTGGGATTAAGTATAGATAGTGTTCATGCTCACTTGGGTTGGGTACAAAACGTTCGAGAGAATACAGGAGTGTATTTCGATTTTCCAATTATCGCAGATATTGATATGAAGGTGTCCAAATTGTATGGAATGTTGCAACCTAACGAAAGTGAAACTTCTGCAGTACGCGCAGTATTTTTTATTGATCCGGAAAAGAAGATTAGACTAGTCATGTACTACCCGTTAAACGTGGGTAGAAATATGAATGAAATATTACGGGCTTTAGAAGCATTGCAAACATCAGATAAATATAAAGTAGCGATGCCTTTAGATTGGAAAAAGGGTGATAAGGTAATCGTATCTCCTCCAAAAACTTTAGATGATTTAAATGCGAGATTATCAGATGATAGTCTAGAAAAAGTTGATTGGTATTTAGCTAAAAAGAGTTTAAACTAATTTATTGGTTGGTTGTTTTAAGGAAACGGTTATTTTCAATCGGGCCGTTTCCTTTTTTTTAAAATTATTATTGAATTTCAAATTAAATAAACATGTCATTATTAGGAACCCTGTTTGGGATTAAAAAAGAGAATTCAGATAACATTGAAGTATTAAATAGAGAAGCATTTGCTAATGCGATAATGGTTAAAGATGTTCAGTTAGTTGATGTGCGAACTGCTAGTGAATATGGAGGTGGTCATATTAAAAATGCGAATAACATTGATTTTTTCAATGCTTCAAATTTTGAAAGTTCTTTTAATAAATTCGATAAGCAAAAACCCATATACTTGTATTGTAGATCTGGTGCACGAAGTAGAAAAGCTGCAAAAAAGTTAATTAACTTGGGTTTTTCTAAGGTATATGATCTTAAAGGTGGATATATGCAATGGGGATAAATATTCCTTAAATAACTTTGTTTAATTAGAAAACTTCAGAATATGAGAACGACAATCATTGTTCAAAATTTAAAGTGTGGGGGATGTGCAAAAACTATTACATCTAAATTAGTAGAATTAAATTCGATTTCTGATGTAGAGGTTAATCCTGATGATTCATCGGTGTCTTTTCATTGTGCCGATGTTAATGATGCTATTTTGGTTAAAGAGAAATTACAGGCTATTGGTTATCCGTCCATCGATGCTAAAAATACTGTTTTATCAAAAGCGAAATCATATGTAAGTTGTGCAACTGGTAAAATTTCAAAGTAATGAAGAATGTTATACTAGTGGCAGTGTTGCTGATATTCGCAAGCTGTAAAGATGCTAAACAATCAGAATCCAAACCAATTGAAGATTCAACTAAGGTTGAAACAGGACTAGCCAGTCAACAGCATCCTGGAAAAAAGATTATGGAAACAGAATGCTATATGTGCCATAATCCAAAAGCATCGGAATCTAGTATGATTGCACCACCTATGATTGCCATAAAAAAGTTCTATAAAGATTCGAATACAACTAAAGACTCTTTTACCCAAGCTTTAATGTTGTGGATAAATGATCCTGAAGCGCCTTCTAAAATGCCTATGGCGCAAGAGAAGTTTGGCAAGATGCCTTATTTGCCTTATTCAGAGGAAACTGTAAAATTGATTGCGGAATATATGTATGACTATGATCTTGAAAAGCCAAAATGGTTTGATGCTCATTATGAAAAAGAGCATGGTAATGGGGTATCTGAACTCAATACTAATGAAATAGAAAAATCAGAGATTGATAATGCCGATATTGGTCTTGGCTATGCGCTGGCAACCAAAGCTACTTTAGGTAAAAATCTTATGAAAGCCATCAACAAAAATGGTACTGTAGCTGCTATTGAGTTTTGTAATACAAAAGCGCTGAAGTTGACTGATAGTATGTCGGTAATGAAAAATGCTATAATTAAGAGAGTGTCTGATAAACCTAGGAATCCGCAAAATAAGGCGAATGATGAGGAGCTTGGATACATTGCTTATTTTAAAAAAGCTATCACGTCGGGCATTGAAATTAAGCCCATTGTTCAAACAACAAATGCAGAAATTAATTTCTACTACCCAATCACCACTAATACAATGTGTTTGCAATGCCATGGAATGCCAAACGAAGAGGTTAAAATTGAAACTCTTGAAACGCTAAAAAAATTATACCCATCGGACCAAGCTATGGGCTATAATGTAAATGAAGTACGTGGTATTTGGGCTATTAATTTTGATGAAGAGAAAGTTCGATAAATTGAAGTAGTTATTGTCTACGTATTTATTAGGTTATACTTCAGGTCTACCACTATTTTTATTCATCTATGTAACAAATGTTACATAAATATGTATTTGTGATAACTATATTTATGAAATTCATAAAAATATAGTTAAAATGAGTTCACATCATCAAGTGTTAATTATTGGCGGGGGAACAGCAGGTATCATGGTAGCTGCACAATTGCTAAAACAGAAAAATGTAAAAGACGTTGCTATTATTGAACCAGCTGATACACATTATTATCAACCCGCATGGACATTGGTTGGTGCCGGAACTTATGATTTTAATAAAACAGCAAGGCCTATGTCTTCTGTAATGCCACAAGGTGTTATTTGGATAAAAGATAAAGTCACAGCTTTTACCCCTGAAAATAATTCGGTTAGTACAGATATAAAGGGTAATTTCACTTATGATTATCTTGTCGTAGCACCTGGTTTAGCCTATGATTTTAGTTTAGTACCTGGTTTAGGTGAAGCTATGGATAAAGGTGTAGTCTGCAGTAATTACACTAACCCGAATCACACCTGGAGTGTTATAAAAAATTTCAAAGGGGGTACAGCGTTGTTCACGCAACCTACTACTCCAATAAAATGTGGTGGTGCTCCCCAAAAAATAATGTACCTCGCTGAAAATCATTTTCGTAAAGAAGGAATTAATAAAAAGACAGATATTGTTTTTGCAACAGGAGGTACCGTAATTTTCGGTGTGAAGAAAATTGCTAAAACCTTAATGGAGGTAGTTGATAGAAAAGATATTAACCTTCGATTTCATCATAAATTAGTAGCTGTTGATGGTGATAAACAAATTGCTTGGTATGAAATGGGGAAAGAAATTACTGCAGGAGGTTGTGTTGTGATTTCAAGTGACCAGACAGATGATTTAAAGCTCGATGAATCATTTCAATACAACTATAAAGATGTTGAAATGACAAGAGATGGAAACCGATATGGTATCCATTATGATATGTTGCATACTGCTCCGCCCTCTGTTGCACCTAAATTTGTGAAAGATTCTACTTTGGTTAATGATGCTGGTTGGTTAGACGTAAATCATCAAACCATGCAACATAACAAGTATGCAAATATTTTTGGTTTGGGAGATGTAGCAGCATTACCAACGGCTAAAACGGGAGCAGCTATTCGTAAGCAAGTGCCCATAGTAGTTGATAATTTGGATTTACTTATGAAACAAAATAAGTTAGGCACTAAAGCATATAATGGTTATTCATCTTGTCCTTTAGTTACAGACTACGGGAAAATGGTTTTAGCTGAATTCGATTATAATAATAATTTCACCCCTGATCCAAAATTAAAACGAATGCTTATTTCCGATTCTTCAAAAGAACATTGGAGACTTTGGATGTTGAAGAAATATGGACTCCCTTATTTGTATTGGAATAAAATGATGAAGGGAGAAAATGTATAACAAGCTTAATATTTTTTAAAAGGTTAATATTAGAAGTACATGACAGATTTTTGGAACGAAAGGTATAAGGAAGAGGCGTATGCATATGGAGTTCAGCCTAATGTATTTGTTAAATCGGAATTAGGTATACTATCTCAAGGTACGGTTTTGTTCGCTGCAGAAGGTGAAGGGAGAAACGCAGTTTATGCACTGCAAAAAGGATGGAATGTAGAGGCATTTGATTATAGTGTAGCCGCCAAAAATAAGGCGGTTAAACTTGCCAAAAGTTTTAACTTGCAATTAGATTATAAAGTCTTAGATGTTTTGGATTTTCATAGTGCTAAAAAATTTGATGTATTAGTATTATGTTACGCTCATTTTCCAATTTCAATTCGTGAAAAGGCGATTCAACATTTATTAACTTTTCTAAAACCAAATGGCGTAGTAATTTTCGAAGCTTTCTCCAAAAACCAATTAGGTAAAACCTCAGGCGGACCAAAGAATATGGAAATGCTTTTTTCCATAGCTGAAATATATAAAGAATTTAACGGATTAAATTTTACAGAACTCGAAGAAACTAACATTCAATTAAAAGAAGGTAACTACCACCAGGGAATAGCTTCTGTAATCCGCTTTGTCGGCTTAAAAAAATAAAGGGGACAAGAATTGTCCCCATGTAGTTTTATTAAAATTCATATTGAATAAAGACTGATAAATTTCTCCCAGGGTCATTAATAGGAACACTACCGAAGTCTGCCTGATTATTAAAAGCAAAATTAAGATGATTGCTATAAGTTGTGTCAAACACATTTAAAGCTGCCAAACCAAACGTCAAATTTTTAAATGGAATTATCCCAAAACGTAAATCTAAAATTTTATATCCAGGTGTTTCTTGTTCTCCAAAAGAAAGTGCAATGTTATCTTGCTTAGATGTTATTGAATAATTTGCGTTTACCCAAATTTTTTCTTTTTCAAAACCAAGTTTTAGCCTCGTTGTTAATGGTGGTATTAATGGCAGCGATTCGTTTAAGTCTTTGTTTTTTGCATAAACATAGGCGAGTTCTGTGGTAAAATTAAAATGGTTCCAGAAATCTATTCCAGCGCTAATTTCAAAACCTGTTTTATAAGCGTTGTCTAAGTTTCGAAATACTTTGGGATTAAGAGGTTCACTAGTAGGCATATATTTTCTTGTTTGCGTTTCATCTATGACTGCTACGATATAATTTTCATAAAATGAATAGTAAAAAGAAGTACTATAATTAAATGTATTCGAATTTAGGTTTGATAAGGGCAACCTACCTTTAAAACCCATTTCGAATTGATTATTCACCTCTGCAACAAGATTAGGATTACCAATATATTCGTACGAATCTTGTCCAACAGTAAAGTGATTTATTACTCTTTCAATCATGTTTGCGGAGCGCATGCCTCGGCCATAAGCTAACTCCATTACAAATTTACTAGAAGACACATATTTAATCGATGCCGTACCACTTAGGTTATGTTCCGTACGCTTATCAAGATTAGGATACAGTGCTAAAAAATCAGCTTCAGGATCCTGTATTTCTGAAGTAACATTATCATAACGTAGTCCAGTTGTTACTATCGTTTTTTCACTTAAGGGATATTTACTTTCTGCAAAAAAACCAATGTCGTTTATATAAGAATCTTGCCATACCTTATCTTTAAAAGTTAAAGGATTAGTTAAAGGACCCATTGCATTTCGTTTAACCAAACGAGTGCGTTGACCATCACGAGCAATACGCATTACATCCACTCCTGTGTATAGTGTTAAAGCATTAGTAGGTTTTAGTTTCAATTCTATTTTACCTCCAGCTGTTACAGCATCTATTGCTGATACAGCCTCGGTCATCATAAAGCTAGGTCTATTAGTATTGGTCATCACATGATCTACATAACTGTAGTACATTTTTGCATCCACACTTGATAAAAGGCCACTTAGATCACTTTTTCTATAATCCAAAGAAAGGATACTACTATTATCTAATTCTGTATCCATAGGCAGTCCAGCATGCAAAACATCTCTACCATAAGATTGTCGCCAATGAGCTTGTAAACGTTCATTTTCTCTAAAGTTGAATCCGGCTTTCAATCCATAGTCCAAGCTTCTAAATGAAGATGGTACCTCACTACTATTTCCGTCATCATAGTTTCCAAAATCACGAAAACCTATATTACCCGCAATATCATATTTGTCGGTTGCTTGTTGAATACGTGCCATAGAAACAATAGATCCACCATTGCTTTCATAACCAGCATCTACGCTTCCATGTAGTCCATAAGATTCGGTAGTTGGTTTTTTTGTCACCATATTTACAATACCACCAAAAGTTGCTCCATATCGCATTGTATAAGGACCTTTTATAATTTCAATTTTTTCAATTTCTTCAGGTATTACATGTGTAGTTATGGGGTCCATTCGGTTGGGGCATGCGTGCATTGCCTTGGTTCCACCATCAAATTGAACATTTAATTGTTCATATTGCGTGGCTCTAAAACTGGGGTCTATAGCATAGTTTCCACGTTTAATTAAAGCAAAACCATTAACATCGTTAAACAAATCCGCAACATTTCTAGGCTGTACAATTTTCTTGACATGATCGTTGGTTTCTAATATTAGCACAGGGTCTGTTTTTGTATTTCCAGTAACCATAATACCATTAATAGCTATAGGAGCTTCGTCCATTGAGATTAATAATAACTCACTATTCGGCTTTACTTCTTGTACTATTTTTTTGTAACCTACAAAAGTGATAGTTAAACTGGTTCCTTCATTGGGAATTTCTATTTTAAAAATCCCTTTAGTATTAGTGTATGTTGCAGCCCCATTTTTAGTTACAATATGTGCGCCTGCTAAAGGTTCGTTCGAGATTTTTGTTACAATTTGTCCTGTAAAATTTTGTGCGTTGGTAAGGTGTCCCAATAGAAATATTGACAACACCCATAGATTTTTAAATTTCATTTGTAAGTCTTTTAATAATACATTGTAATACAGCCAGTACACTTTAAGTGTGTAGTTGGTTTAATAGAAATATCAGTGAATTATTAAAATTTTGGAGGGTGAGCTATATGTTCTATATAGCGATAATCGTATAAATTAGTGTAATGTTCTATATTTAAATACTCTGTAGATAGTTGTAAAAAGTTTACAGAAAATAATGAAGTAAAAAATAATACTGTTTCAATTTTTAACCAGTCTAGACTAATAGGAGTGGGGTCATTATTAGATTCTTGTATAAGTATTTTGGCCAAGGCACATTTGCCATCGCAATTGAGTTCAGGACGGTTTTTATTTTCACAAAGCCTTTCAATAAAATCTTCTGTAAATAGGGTGTAATACCCGAATGTACTAACAATTTTTATATTGCTAGCTAAAGTGAGTAGAACAAGAAAAGTCGATATGGTATTTCTTGACAATTTCATCTTGTAAATTTAGTGCTCAAAAATGGTTAAAAATGTGACTTTTGTCACATAAGGGCACTAATGAAATATTATTAAATATGTAACAAGAGTTACGTATAAAAATCACACGTTGCCTATTTTTGTGTCATTCAAAAACTTCGAAAAGAAATTAGACTATGGAAGACATGCTTTTCTATGATCGTATGCAATTTGCATTCACAATTACATTCCATTATTTGTTCCCACAGTTAACCATGGGTCTTTCATTAATGATTGTATATTTTAAGTGGAAGTTTCTGCGAACACAAGAGGTTAATTATAATGAAGCTGCCAAGTTTTGGATGAAAATTTTCGCTCTGAATTTCGCGATGGGAGTGGTTACCGGTATACCTATGGAATTTCAGTTTGGAACGAACTGGGCCAAATTCTCTGAGTTAACAGGGGGTATAATTGGGCAGACACTTGCAATGGAAGGTATGTTTTCATTTTTTCTAGAGTCCTCATTTTTGGGGCTTTTTCTTTTTGGAGAAAAATTAATGGGGCAAAAACTGCATTTTTTAACTGGATTTTTTGTATTCCTTGGGTCTTGGGCGAGTGGATATTTAATAATTGCAACCCACTCTTGGATGCAGCATCCGGTAGGATTTGAAATACTTGAAAACGGAAAGTTTGTTCTAAATAATTTTTCTGCGCTTTTTAGTAATCCATGGCTTTTACCTTCTTATTTGCATAATCAATTAGCTTCTGTAATAACAGCATCATTTGTAGTTTCCAGCATTGGTGCCTTTTATTTGTTGAATAATAAACACAATGCATTTGGAAAATTATTTGTTAAGACAGGCGTGATTTTCGGATTAATATCATCGGTATTAGTTGCTTTTCCAACAGGTGATTTGGT
Organism: Flavobacteriaceae bacterium EG-1; assembly: GCF_009649685.1. Lineage (GTDB taxonomy): Bacteria > Bacteroidota > Bacteroidia > Flavobacteriales > Flavobacteriaceae > Aurantibacter_A. The sequence goes on along the minus strand of NZ_WJPK01000005.1, from coordinate 246,231 downwards.
GGCTAAAAATGTTGTGAAACACCAACCAGTAACTTTTGCAGCAATGGAGGGGATTTTCGAAACTGAAGAAGGTGGGTCTGAAATTGTGCTGATAGGGCAACCAGATATGGAAAATAAAAAGTTGGATAATAAAATTGCCGTTCCCAACATACTAAGTTTTTTAACCTATCAAAGCTGGGATGCGGAAATAAAGGGCTTAAACGAGTTTGATGAAAAAAATTATCCAACTAATATTCCGGGTCTTTATTATGCATATCATATTATGGTAGGTCTTGGTACTATTTTTATCGCTTTAATGGCTCTTGCAGTTTTTCAACTTTGGCGAAAAAAATTATATGAAAGCAAATGGGTGTTGTGGTGTATTATGTTTATGCTGCCATTTCCTTATATCGCAAATACTACAGGATGGTATACTGCCGAACTAGGTAGACAGCCGTGGTTGGTTTACAATTTGTTACGAACTTCTGAGGGTGCTTCTCCAACAGTATCCGCCGGAAATACATTATTCACATTACTTGGCTTTATAGGTTTGTATTTATTGTTAGGTATGTTGTTTTTAATGCTTGCAGGAAAAATTATTAATAAAGGACCACTACTAGAAAAACATTAATTATGGAATTATTTTGGTATATCGTTTTAATGACAATGCTTGCCATTTATGTAATTTTAGATGGTTACGATTTTGGTGCAGGAATAGTACATTTGTTTTTTGCAAAAACTGAAAAAGATAAAAAAGCAATAACCAATGCTATAGGTCCATTTTGGGATGCCAATGAAGTATGGCTAATTGCCTCAGGTGGTGTTTTGTTTTTTGCTTTTCCAACATTATACGCTTCATCTTTTAGTGGTTTTTATTTGCCGCTCATTATGATTTTGTGGTTACTTATTTTTAGGGCTATAGGTTTAGAATTAAGAGGTCAGGTACACAATAAAATGTGGGAGCTGATTTGGGATAAGGCTTTTGGAATTTCGAGTTTGTTATTGGCCTTGTTTTTTGGAGTTGCTTTGGGTAATGTAGTAAGAGGTGTAAACTTAGGAGGTGTCATTGATGGTGTTTCTACCCATGAGGCTCATTATTTTTTTCTTCCACTTTGGAACCCAACCTTTAGCCCACAAGCAGAACAGCTAGGAATTTTAGATTGGTTCACAGTTTTGCTGGGAGTAGTTGGGGTAGTAGCTTTAACTATTCATGGAGCGAATTGGATAATTTTTAAAACCAATTCAGATTTAAATGAAAAATTAAAAAAAGTAGTATTTAATTTATCTATAATTTTGCTTGCTTTAGTAGTTATATCGCTTCTTGTTTGGCATGTAATTGAACCAAAGCCATTTCATAATTTCTTAGACAAACCTTGGTTATGGATTTTTCCTGTTACTACAATAACGGGCTTGTTTGGTCTTTTTAAAGTGAAAACTTTTAGGAAGCATGGTATGGGTTTTTTGTTTTCCACTTTATTTTTGTTTGGAGGTTTAACAACAACTGTAGCATCAATCTTTCCGAAAGTATTGCCATCAACAAATAATGTAAATCCAGATTTAACCTTATACAATGTGGCGGCACATGAATATGGTTTGTCGGTAGGAGTATATTGGTTTGCGATTGCAGCAGTTTTAGTTGCCGTTTATATGGTAATACAGTACACCATTTTTAAAGGGAAAATGGATGATGTGGGTTATGGTGAGCACTAGTTGAAAACTACAATATTATGACAGGTTCACTAATTTCGTTAGTAAGTATTTTAATCGGAATTATTGCTGCTAATGTAATGGGTTATTTTAAAAATAAATATTCTTTTGGATTTACAGGAAACACATTAGTTGGTGTTTTTGGAAGCATACTCTTTATTAAGACCTTGGGAAGATTAGGGTTTAATGCTTGGGCTATAATTAATAGTAATGATTATGCGGGTGTTCTATTAGGTATTAATTTAATGGTGTCAGCTTTAGGTGGCACTGTAGGTCTAGTTTTAGTAAAAAAACTATATACCAAGTTTAATAAGTAATAGAAATTATTAAGCTGCAGATAATTGTTATTTAATTCAGATTGACTGCTTAAAAGAAAAACATATTATTATTTTTTATTCTTTAGTTTATAAAAAAGCCAAATAAATCCAACAACAAAGTGCAAAATAACAATGCCAGCTATAATATAAATTATCGTATTAGAATCTCCTCTCATGTGTTAGGTATTAATTGCAGAATTTCAAAATTAGTCATCAGTTTAGGATGGTAGAATGATATTAGTCATATAAATATTCCGTCAATTGTAACAATTGTTTTTTTGCAATTCAAATGTTCTTATGTAACATTAGTTGCTGTGCTAATTAGTTGAATTTTTCATTTTTGAAGTGTAAAAACAATTATTATTTAAATGATAAAAGTCATTTTTATTGATGCTTTTGTTATGTAAATTTCTAAATGAAAATGGCAAAAATAGTTATACTAGGGGCAGGAGTTTCAGGTCATGTAGCTGCTGCACATTTGCGTCGAAAGTTATCAAAACAACATGAGGTTTTAGTTGTTTCTCCTAACAGTAATTACCAATGGATTCCTTCTAATATTTGGGTTGGAATTGGGAGGATGAAGTCTAAAGAGATTTTATTTCCATTACCACCTTTATACAAGAAAAAAGGTATTAGTTACAAGCAAGCAAAGGTGACTTCTTTTTATCCTGAAGGAGATATAGAAACTACAGAGCCTTTTGTTAATGTTGAATACGTAGTTGGTGATAAAAAGGGTGTAAGTGAAAAGGTAACCTACGACTATCTTATAAATGCAACTGGTCCGAAATTGGCATTTGATATGACCGAGGGTTTAAATCCAGGAACTAATAAAGCCTATTCTGTTTGTACTTATTCACATGCTGAACATGCATGGAATGCCTTAAATGAATTGATTCAGCAAATGAAACAAGGTAAAAAAGCAAAGATTTTGATTGGTACTGGTCATGCAAAATCTACTTGTCAGGGTGCAGCTTTTGAATACATTTTAAATGTAGAGCAAGAATTAAGACGTCATAATGTGCGTGATAATGCAGAAGTTATTTGGATTGCTAACGAGCATCAATTGGGTGATTTTGGAATGGATGGTATGTTGTTAAGTTATGGTAACAACATTATGAAATCTAGTGAAATGGTCGAGATGGTATTCGAAGACCGCGGAATAAAATGGATTATAGGTGCTGGTGTTAATAAAATTGAAGATGGTGTAGCCCATTATGAAACATTGGAGGGTGAATATAAATCTGAAACCTATGATTTTGCGATGTTGATTCCAGCTTTCTCTGGTCATGGTTTTAAAGCGTATGATAAAAATAATAGCGACATTACCGAAAAGCTGTTCAAAGGTTTTATGTTGGTTGATGCAGACTATACCCCTAAACCTTATGAAGAGTGGAGTGTGCAAGATTGGCCCGAGACCTATCAAAACCCTTCGTATAAAAACATATTTGCACCAGGTATTGCATTTGCACCCCCACATGCCATTTCAAAGCCAAGATTAAGTAAAAATGGCACTTCAATTTCACCGGCCCCTCCACGTACAGGAATGCCATCAGGCATAACCGCGAAACTAGTAGCTGATAATATTATTGATAGTATTAACAGTAAAAATAAAATGAAGCATAAGGGTTCTATGGGTAATATGGGAGCTGCATGTATTGCTTCGGCGGGCTTTGGAATGACGAAGGGTAGTGGGGTTAGTATTACCACATTTCCTATCGTGCCAGATTATAATAAATACCCAGAAACTCAAGGTCGAAAATTAGGTAAAACATTCGGAGAAATTGGGTTGGCAGGCCATTGGTTAAAATTGGCGCTACATTATGCATTTATTTATAAGGCAAAAATGAAGCCCTTTTGGTGGCTTATTCCAGAGTAAAAATACGCGATGTAAGAATTATAAAAGTATAATGAAATTAAAACTATCAGGTGATGACACAAAGAATATCAAAATCGAAACGTTTTTATATGATGAACCCCATCATTCAGTTTTTTAAATTTATTTGGTTAAGTATTAAAATATTAGTGATTGTGGCTGGAGGTCATGGTGGCACTAGAGAGGCAAAGAATTAAATATACTAAACGAAGATTATTTATATGATTTAGAATACCTGATGTTTACGTAAAATATTTAAGAGAAATATGCTGTTGTACAGCTTATTTGGTTGGTTGTAAAAGGCACCTTTGTGATGGGGGGTGCCTTTTTTTATTATCAATTTTTCTTCGGTAACATAGGTTACTGTGTGGGATGTTTTACCGCTTTAATTTTGTCGTAAATAAATGAATACGATGAAGTATATATTAATGTGGTTAGCATTTTTTGCTTTTTATTTAGGTTTTACTCAAGAACTTGTTCCGATAACTAAGGAAGAAGTTATAGCTAAAGTGAATGAGCGTAACAATACCATTAAAATGGCACATGAAGATGTGTTAGCAGCTAAAGGTGATTATAATCAAACAAATGCTGCGATATTACCCAATATAAGTGTTTCTCATACGGGTATAGCTACCACAAATCCATTAATGGCATTTGGTTCTAAATTGAATCAAGAGATTTTAACTGCAGCAGATTTCAATCCTGATTTATTAAACAATCCCAGTCAAATTGAAGATTATGCAACACGAATAGAAGTGCAACAGCCACTAGTAAATTTTGATGGAATGTATCAACGAAAAGCAGCAAAAGCTAAATGGAATGCTACCGAATTGAATTCTGAACGTACGCAAGATTACCTTTCTCTCGAGACTGAAAAGGCCTATATGCAATTACAACTTGCCTATAAATCGGTTGAGGTTTTAGAAAAGGCAATGAAAACCGCAATTGAAAATAAACGTATTGCAGTCAATAGTTTTAAGCAAGGATATTTACAAAAATCAGATGTTTTGGCCATAGAGGTACGAGTAACAGAAATTGAAAATCAATTGCAGTATGCTAATAGTAGTATTCTAAATGCCAGTAACTATTTATCAACGTTAATGAATGATGATAGTAATAAAATTCTTAAACCTACAGATTCGTTATTGGTTGAAAATAAAGTGCTAACTGAAGTTAAGTTATCTGAAAATCGCAAGGATATTCTAGCGATGAATTCTGCTACCGAGGCATATCGACAAATGCACAAAGCAGACCAAATGTCTTTTTTACCGCGATTAAATGCATTTGGGACATATGAACTGCATGACGATGAAATTTTTCAGGGAGATGCTAATGGTTATTTGTTTGGAGCCGAGCTTAAATGGAATCTTTTCGAAGGCAGTAAACGTTTTGGAAAATCACAAAAGAGCAAAGCAGAATACAACAAATCCAAATTGCAATTAGAACAATATAAGGCTGAAAGTCAGTTAGAGCTAAATAAAGCAAATAGAGGTTTTCAAGATGCTAAAAATAAATTAAAACTCACAAAATTAGCACTAGAACAATCCAAAGAAGCGTTGCGAATTCGCACAAACAGATTTGAACAAGGATTAGAAAAAACTACAGATTTGCTGATATCTGAAACGCAATTTTCTGAAAAGCAGTTAGAATATTTCGCTACTGTTTTCCAATACAATTACGCCTTGGCTTATGTGCAATTCTTAACTAAGGAATAACATAGAACAGTAATTATTTAGTGAAAAAGATTGAAAAAAAATATAAGATTTCCATTTTGACCGAAATAGTATTAAAAAGTAGTTAACAATGAAAAATAGAAAATACATAATAATGGCAATATTTGGTGCCACATTAATCATAACTAGTTGTAGTAGTAATGAAAAGAAAACAGTAGCTGATAATTCCCCCGCGGTTACCGTTGTGGTTAACACTGTTTCTGAGGATAATGGCAGTTCTAATTTATCAGTTAGCGGTAAAATAGAGGCGACAAAAAGTGCCAATATTAGTACACGAATGATGGGTTATGTAGATAAGATTTATGTTAAGGTAGGTGATAAAGTGCAAAACGGACAGTTATTAATGAGTGTTAATAATGCAGATGTTTCTGCCAAATTAGCCCAGGTAAATGCTAGTATATTAGAAGCAGAGGCAGCATTCACAAATGCTGAAAAAGACTTTAATCGATTTACAATTTTATTTCAAAAAAATAGTGCTTCGCAAAAAGAGTTAGATGACATTACAGCTAATTATAATATGGCAAAAGCCCGTTTAGAGTCAGCTAAACAGATGAAAAATGGTGCTAATGCACAAATGGGTTATGCCAACATACGTGCACCTTTTTCAGGAGTCGTAACTAATAAATTCATTAATGCTGGTGATATGGCTAATCCTGGTATGCCATTATTGGAAGTGGAATCGCCGGGACAATACCAGGTTTTGGCACTTGTTCCGGAATCAGAAATACTTGACATAAAAAGCAACACAGAAGTTACAGTTCAAATTAAGGCGCTACAACAAAATATCAAAGGAAAGGTGACTGAAGTAAGTACTTCATCTAAAAATACAGGTGGGCAATATTTAGTAAAAGTAGTTTTAGAAAAGTCAGATGCACAAATATTATCGGGTATGTATGCTACGGTGAAATTTCCAATAACAAGCAAAACCAAAATTTCATCGGTTATGATACCGATTGAAGCGGTTGTGCATAATGGACAATTAACAGGAGTTTATACAGTGAGTCAAAGCAATACAGCTTTGTTACGTTGGTTACGTTTAGGGCGAACCAATGGTGATAAAGTAGAAGTGTTGTCTGGACTGTCTGCTAATGAGCAGTATATAGTTTCGGCGGAAGGAAAATTATTCAATGGTGCTAAAATAGCTAATCAATAATCAAGTCTGCCTTAGGGATTGAAAGGTTCCTCCGTAACAGCTAATGGGCAACGATTAGTAAAAGTGAAAAGCCAGGCGATACGCCTAAATAAAATAACAAGAAAGAATGAAGGAAGGTTTAGCAGGCAAGATTGCCAAGATGTTTATAGGCAGTAAATTAACGGTGCTTTTAATGATTGTTTTTATGGTCATTGGGGTATACAGTTCGTTTCTTATCCCAAGAGAAGAAGAGCCTCAGATTGATGTTCCAATGGCAGATATTTTTGTGGGTTATCCAGGTGCGAGTCCTAACGAAGTAGAATCACGTGTGATAAAACCATTAGAGAAATTAATCTCGAACATTAAAGGGGTAGAATATGTGTATTCTACAGCGATGAAAGAACAAGGTATGGTAATCGTACAGTTTTATGTAGGTGAAGATATTGAACGTTCTTTTGTGAAATTATATAATGAAATTAATAAGCATATGGATATTATGCCGCAAGGCGTAACGTTTCCATTGGTTAAAACACGAGCTATTGATGACGTGCCAATGTTAGGATTTACATTATGGAGCGAAAACTATGATGGGTACCAGTTAAGCCAAATGGCACAAGAGTTGGAGAGTGAGATTAAAAAAGTAAATGACGTTGCTATTACGCATAAGATTGGTAATCAAGACCGTCAATTACGCGTAGTTTTAGATAAGGACAAGTTAGCTGCAAGCGGACTAGATTTTTTAATTGTCTCTGAAATGATAAAGGCAAATAATGCCCAATTAAGTTCTGGTAGTTTCGATAAAAATGATACTGAATTTTTAGTAAATACTGGTAACTTTTTGGCCTCGGTAACCGATGTTGAAAATTTAGTTGTGGGTGTGCAACAGAATAAGCCAATATACTTAAAACAAATAGCGAGTATTATTGATGGACCAGAGATACCCCAAAGTTATGTGTCTTTAGGATTTGGAAAAGCTAGTGAAAAAAGTACAGATTATAAATCTGAGTATCCAGCAGTTACTATTTCAGTTGCTAAAAGAAAGGGGGCCGATGCTATGAAAATAGCTGATATTGTTATTGAAAAAGTAGCCCATTTACGAACAACTTTAATTCCTAATGATGTTAATGTAGAAATAACTAGAAACTATGGCGAAACTGCTTCTCATAAAGTGTCAGAATTATTATTGCACCTTATAGGGTCTATAATTGCTGTGACGTTTGTAGTGATGTTGGCTATGGGTTGGCGTGGTGGTTTGGTTGTCTTTTTATCAGTTCCCATAACATTTGCGTTGACCTTATTGAGTTATTATATGTTAGATTATACCCTCAATAGAATAACACTTTTCGCTCTAGTATTCGTAACTGGTATTGTCGTGGATGATTCCATTATTATAGCAGAGAATATGCATAGGCATTTTAAAATGAAACGTTTGCCATTTAAGCAAGCGGCATTGTATGCAATTAATGAAGTTGGGAACCCGACAATATTGGCAACTTTTACTGTAATCGCTTCGGTATTACCAATGGCATTTGTATCTGGTTTAATGGGTCCTTATATGGCTCCAATGCCTATAGGTGCATCTATTGCAATGATATTATCCCTATTTGTTGCTTTGACAATTACACCATATTTAGGCTTTATTTTTTTAAAGGAAAAGGAGAAAAAGGGACAAGTAGAAAAGAAAGAAAAGCCTGTAGAAGATACTTATATCTACAAGATTTACAACAAATTTGAACGACCATTAATTGAAAATAGTAGAAAGCGTTGGTTGTTTTTAGGGTTTACCTTTTTGTTACTTATGGGGTCAATGGTGTTGTTTTTTACCAAATCGGTGGCTGTAAAAATGTTGCCTTTTGATAATAAAAATGAATTTCAAGTTGTAATTGATATGCCAGAAGGCACTACCCTAGAACGTACTGGAGTGGTCGCAAAAGAAATAGCACAATATTTATCTACGCACCCAGAAGTTGTAAACTATCAAAATTATATTGGCACTTCTGCTCCAATAACATTTAATGGTTTAGTTCGGCATTACGACTTACGTGGAGGAAGTAATATGGCAGATATACAGGTAAATCTTATTGATAAAGGTGAGCGTTCTGCACAAAGCCATGATATAGCAAAATTATTACGACCTGATATTCAAAAAATAGCAGCCAAGTATAATGCAAATGTAAAATTAGTTGAGGTACCACCAGGACCACCAGTTTTGTCTACAATTGTGGCCGAAGTTTATGGTCCTGATTACCAAGAACAAATGAAGATAGCGAATAGTGTACAAGAAATATTAAAAAACACAGATGATGTTGTAGATATAGATTGGATGGTTGAAGCGGACCAAACGGAGTATCAATTTAATATAGACAAAGAAAAAGCAATGCTTTATGGTGTAGCTCCAAAACAAATTGCCTATACCATGAATATGGCACTTTCGAACAGACCAATAACTAATTTGTATGATGAGGATGCCAACAATCAAGTAGGATTGATTTTAGCTTTAGATGAGAAAGAAAAATCAACAATTAATGATATTTCGCAATTAAAAGTTACCTCAAAACAGGGTGCTATGGTGCCTATTGCGGATTTGGTTGATATCGTTAAAACTACTGGTGCAAAAAGTATTTATAGAAAAAATCAAAAACGTGTGGTGTACGTAATGGCAGATATGGCTGGAGAATTAGAGAGTCCGGCTTATGCGATTTTGGGAATGGAAGAAAAGCTAAAAGAAATAAAATTGCCTCAGGGTTATGCTATTAATGAAATGTATTTTGGACAGCCCGAATTTGAAGATGATTACACAGTTAAATGGGATGGTGAATGGCAAATAACACTCGAAGTTTTTCGTGATTTAGGAATAGCTTTTTTGGGAGCCATAATCTTAATTTATATTTTGATTGTAGGTTGGTTTCAGAATTTTAAAGCACCAATAGTAATGATGGTAGCTATACCCTTATCATTAATCGGAATTATTCTAGGACATTGGATTATGGGAGCTTTTTTTACAGCAACGTCTTTTATAGGTATGATTGCATTAGCAGGTATAATGGTTAGAAATTCTGTATTGCTTATCGATTTTATAAATCTGAGATTGGCAGAAGGTGTACCGCTGAAACAAGCGGCTATTGAGGCTGGTGCAGTGCGTACTACGCCTATTTTATTAACAGCAGGGACGGTAGTTATTGGAGCATTCGTTATTCTTTTTGACCCAATTTTTCAAGGACTAGCAATTTCATTAATGGGCGGTACTATAGTGTCAACTGTATTAACACTATTAGTAGTGCCATTAGTGTATTATATGATAGAACGCAGGAAGTATCCAGAAAGTCCGCTAACCCCTGAGGGTAAAACTGATGTAGTTCAGTAATGGGTTGAAGAATGAATAAACACGAAATTATTATTCTTGAAATTCGTTTCAAATGAGCACTGTGAAATTAAAGATAAAAAAAATGAAACTACTTATTGTTACGGTCGTAGAAGAGTATGAGAAAGAAATTCTTCTACTCTTTAAAGAGGCAAAGATTGAGAGTTATAGTGGCTCCGAGATTGATGGATATAAGAATTCAACGGCATTAGTGCGGACAGCTAGCTGGTTTCCTGCTAAAAAAAGTGGTGTTGAATCTAGTATGTTTTTTTCTTTTACTGAAGAAGAAAACATTGATACGCTTTTCGAGCTCATTAAAACATTCAATCAAAATATGGAAACTAATAACCCTATTAAGGCAGTTGTTGTTCCGATTGAAAAATCGATTTAATCTTAAAAAGAATTAAAATGTTAAATACATATTTTAGAGTTATTGTTGGCGCATTTGTACTGTTCAGTGTGGTAATGGCGGTGTATGTAAATATTAATTGGTTGTGGTTTACCGTTTTTATTGGTGTTAATTTAATTCAATCCGCATTTACTAAGTGGTGTTTGTTAGAAACAATACTTGTGAAGTTAGGGGTTAAGAAAGCTGGTGACGGTTGTAAGGTTTAAATACATTTTTTTATGAGCTTTAGTGCCCATTCATAGTGACTAGAAGTTGCAGAAACAATATATGAACCCATTGAAGTTGTGCCTGTCCATTTGTATTTTTGTTTCTCAAAAAGTTCGTTGTTATTATGATTAGTAATTATTTGTTGAACCTGTCTAAAAGTTGATTCTAATAAAATCTTAATCTCATTTAGGGTTTTTTTTGAATACTTCTTGTTTATGATGATGTTTAATTCAGGTACTGTTCTCCATGTATAACCAGGAGCTGGCATTTCTGGCTTATCACCATTCATTCCTGCATTGTGCCATTTGAGAAACATTAAGTGCCAATGACGTAAATGTGCGAGGACATCACGAATATTCCTATTGAGATAGTGATTAGGGAATTTTGTAGTTAATTTTTCTTTTGGTAGACCTTCAACATAATTCATGAGCTTGCCGTAATTTTCATTACTTAGCTTAATTAATTCTTCCTTTGTTTTGGGTCTAGGCATCTGTAATAGATTTAGCTGTTCCGCTAAAATTACATCACCAGTAAACCGAAGACAATGACGATTATCATTTACTAATCCGAATAAATTTATATTATTATGCTAAGTAAGCATTATATTGTTTTGGAACTTCTATATGTGGCAATAAAATTATTTTATCTTATTATTTTGATTTTATTTTCTGAAATGATTTACTAAAAATCAAGAATAGTATTCCGCATAGTAACCAAGCTGGCAAAGTCACAAACGAAAGAAAAACATCAAACTGAATTGATATAAAATAGAACAGTCCAAAGCTAATAGCCCAAGCTAAGAATACGGACTTGTTGAATTTTATATGTGCTACTTCCGCATAGTTCTTTACTATGCCTGCTTTTTTGTAGAAGAAATGTTCGAAAACAATAACTGCGCCAAATGGCGCCAATATAAACCCATATAGTGCTACAAAGCCTAATAGTTTCATTGCAAATGCTGGGAATAATCCAGCAATTGTTGCTACCGTACCTGCAATAATTGTAACCCAAAAGGTCGACACCTTGGGCATAATAGCTTGAAATGCTAATCCTGCTCTGTAAATGGTTGGGTTGGCGGTTGTCCATCCTGCTAAAACTACAGCAATGATGCCGAATATTCCTATGGCATTATTCGCCAATGGCCCTGGTGCTACTGGTGGTGCCTCTCCATTTGATAAAAACGCTTGTGCTTCAGGAGATTTAACGTATACCGCGTACAGTAGGGCAGCAGCAATCCAAGCCATGTAGTGCCCTACATACATGCCAGCTGCAGTTGTCCAGCCCGAACTAGCCTTTTTTGCAAATCTAAAAACTGATAAATCAGACATTCCAATATGCATTGCAGCATTCGCAAACCAAGACCAAATTAAAACATGCCAAAAAGTATATTTCATTTGACCTGGAAAAGGTTCGGAACCTTCACCCCAAATATTCCAGAAATCTGCAAAACTTTGAACTCCCAATTGATTTAAAGCAACAACGCCACATGCGATAAATGCAAGAACTATAATTGGAGACATCCAATTTGCAGCTTTTGAAACGGTATCATATCCTTTTGATGCGATTAAGGAAATGACTGCACCGATAATAACAACGATAATAATCCACGTTGCACCATTCGGAGTAGTATCAGTCAGTTTAGGCATTTCCATATCAAAAGGTATCCCTACGGCTGTAGCGGAAACAGTAATCATGGCACCTGCAAGAAAGCAAAATAAAATTCCATTGGCCAGATTGTAACCTATCACTAATTTTTTTCCGCAAATTTTTTCGAGCTGATAATATAAAGTCAATCTATTTTTTACTGCAATTTCAGCAGTTAAAAAACGCCAACTTAATACAGCCAAAAGGTTACCTAATAAGAGTCCTACAATAAGGTCAAATGCACTAACACCTGCAGTTAAGAAAAGCGGCCCAATCATAAATTCTGTACCTGCCGCATGTTCTCCGGCATACATTCCAAGAAAACTTGTCCAACTTTTTAATTTTGACTGAGGAACGGGTTCTCTTTCAAATTCTCCTCCAGTTATTTCTTCGATTTCCTGTTCAATATTGTATTCACTCATTGGTATGGTAGTTGATTATTTTATCAAATGTTTTGGTAGGTCTTCTACCCGTTCACAACACAATTGGTCCATAACTTGCTTAAATTGTGTTTTCAGCATAGATATAGTATGGTCGCCACCTTTTTTACCCAAGGCTCCACATCCATATAAAAATGACCTTCCCATAAAAGTAAATTTTGCACCACTTGCCATGGTACGTGCAATATCTGGACCCGAACGCAAACCACTATCCATCATTATTTCTATCTGATTGCTATATTTTGTGACAATTTCTGCAAGAGAATTTATTGTGGATTGGGCGGCATCTAACTGTCTGCCACCATGATTGGAAACTATAATACCATCGAAACCCATTCGAATAGCATCTTGTGTATCTTGTTCCGAGGCGACCCCTTTTAAAACAAGTTTTCCTTTCCACTTATCGCGAATAGGTTTAATTTTTTCTTCGTTTAATTTACCTGAGAATGTTTTATCCATAAAGGCTCCAAGCTGTTTTAAATCGAGTCCTTCTGGGGTATATGGTTTTAGGGTTTCAAATGTAGGTTGGCCATATTTTAAAGTGTTTAAGGCCCAAGTCGGTTTTCCTAAAATTTGAAGAATATTAGCGACAGTCATTTTTGGTGGAAGCGCTAATCCATTTCTAAAATCTCGTGGACGATATCCAAATGTTGGAACATCACACAATAATACAAGTACGGGGCAGCCTGCCACATTAGCTCGCTCAATTATGTCATCTCTTATAGCATCGTCTACTGGGTTGTACAATTGAAACCAAGCATTGCCTTCTGTTAACTCACATGAACGTTCAATACTCATTGTGGTTACCGTACTCAGAATAAATGGAATGTTATGTTTAAAAGCTGATTTTGCTAAAATTTCAGGAGAATTAGGCCACATGAGCCCTTGAAGCCCTACAGGTGCAATACCAAATGGAGCATCGTATTCCATACCAAGAACTTTGGTCTTCGTTGATGTAGTGCCATTATTTCGTAGATATCTAGGTTGTAATTGTATATCTCTTATTTCCGATGTATTACGAGAAATACTGACATCTTCATTACAACCTCCATCTAAATATTCAAAAGCAAATTTAGGAATTCGGCGCATGGCTTTATTTCTCAAATCGTCCATGGATGGGTAATCAGAAATGAATTCTTTAGCCATTTGATATTATTTAGATTTTGAAGGCCTATGTTTTTTTAAGGAATAGTTTTTTTTTAAGAACTTAGGTTCTAGGGTGATGTCTGAAATTACTAGAGCAGCGCCTAAGGCAGACCCTAATGATGAATCTGTAGTTCTTAATTTCATATTGTATAAATGTTGCGAAAGCAGTTGAATATATACTTCATTGTCGCTAAAACCTCCATCTATATAAAGACGATCTATTTTTTCATTTCCAATGGCTGCTTTTATACTTTTAACTTGCAATAAAACTAATTCTAACATTAGTTGATGATATGCATGTTCAAATTTATCATAAGTCAATTTAGTTTCTTCAGGCATATCTTTCGTAGTGATACTCGACCATTTGAACATTGGTACAAAGTCTTTTTTGATTTCAAAAAAAGTATTTTGATTGAATGAAACAGTCTTATGGTAATCTTCTGGTACTTTGAAATGTTGAGCTAAAATTTGAATCTGAATTTTATATTCATTGCCAAGAAACAATCGTGAGACTTTTACTGGGCTGCCATCGATTCGCATGTTAAAAAGCCCGTCATTTTGAATATCATTTGAGGTTAGCATGTTTTTGTTAAAAGGATTTATTGAGATACTCCAAGTTCCAGTAGATACTAATAAAAAAGGTTTGGTTATACTTCGAATATAGGGTAAAAGTGCTGACGAACTATCGTGTACACCAGGACCTATTTGAATCGTTTTTCCATTGTAATTTATCGGGGTTGTTTCTCTAGAAGCAACAATAGAAGGTAACTTTTTATCTATTTTTTCTTGATATACCCAATTGTGATAATCTTTCTTTTCGTAATCCCACAGTAGGGTATGACAACCTATGCTAGTATATTCACTTACTGGAATACCTGTAAATAAGTAACTCAGATATTGCGGTAGATGTAGCGAATATTTAATTTTTCGAAATATTTCTGGTTTTGTATATTTCAACCAGAACAATTGCATTCCGCTATTAAGCATACCCAATCTTGGTGAACCGGTTATCCTAGAAATTTCATTTTCCGGGCCATATGTAGCATAAAAAGAGTTATAAATATCTTCTTCCAAAGGTTTCAAATAATTATATAAGGGAGTAAGCGGTTTTCCATTTTCGTCTATATGCACCAAGCTTGCTCCATAACAGGAAAAGTTAAGTGCAACGATGTCAAATTCGGAAGCATTTATCATTCTATTAAAAACTTCTTTTGACCAGTTTTCTATGGCCTCAAGATTTTCTGTAGGACAACCATTTTCATCGGTAATTTCATCAAAACGCACATATTCACGATATACTTCTTGTAGGTCCGAATCAAAAAGGAAAAACTTCTTGTTGGTCTTACCAATATCAAATACCGCCGTTACTTTGGTTTTCATCTTAAGAATTATAGTCCGGATGCGACGGAATTAGCTCCTCTTTCCGAAATTAATGTTTCCCTTATTTTTAAAGAACGATAGCTATTAATAGGATGAATAACACCACCTCGATTTAATCTTGCCTTCTCTAAAAGGGGACGAACATCTGTACGATAGGCATCTTGAAGAATTTCTTGACATTTTACAACATCATGATTCTGCTGTGCTTCGGTTAATAGTTCTTGATCTACCAGTAGTGCTTTGGCGTAAGCCTCTTGAATAGCTTCTAATGACTGAATTAAATCTTCTAGTGGGTCCTTAATATTATGACTAGCATCTATCATCCATGCAGGATACGGATTCTGTGGGTTATTTTCCATGCCATAGACTAAAGCATTGAAAATTAAAAATAATGCATATGGTTTTACACTACCTACCGTTAAATCGTCATCACCATATTTGCTATCATTGAAATGAAATCCACCTAATTTTCCTTTCAACATTAATGTAGAAACAATTTGTTCAATATTGGTATTGGGAAGGTGGTGCCCTAAATCAACTAGAGTATATGCTTTATCGCCACATGCATTAGCAAGCATTAATGAAGTGCCCCAATCTTGTATAACAGTACTATAAAAATTTGGCTCGTAAGGTTTGTATTCTATAAAAAGTTTCCAATCGTTAGGGAGGGTTTTATAAATATCCTTTAAGCTGTTTTCGGTATTTTGAAGTGCATGTTGAAAGTTACTTTGACCTGGAAAATTTGCGCCATCAGCCAACCAAACGGTCAAACTTTTAGAACCTAACTTATCTCCAATTTTTATAACTTCAATATTGTGAGCAATAGCCTGCTCTCGAGCAGCTTTATTTGTATTACTCAATGATCCGAACCTGTAACTTTCACTAGAAGTTTTCTGATCTTGGAATGTATTGGAATTTACCGCATCGAATATGATATTATGCGAGTTTGCTATTTCTTTGATTGCCGAATAGTCACTTGGAACGTCCCAAGGAATGTGCAATGATATTGCTCCAGCAGTTTGGGTAAGGCTATGAAGTATACCCACATCATCAATTTTTTGTTCAAGATTAGCGGGTTCTCCATGAAATCCAAAACGACCAAATCGAGTGCCTCCTGCTCCTAAGGCCCAACTGGGTATGGCAACTTGAAAGTCTTGTAGTTTTTGTAGTAACACATTTATATCATGTCCATTTTTGGTTAGGGTGGCACTTAAAAAATCAAAACGTGAATTATGTTCGGAAATGCCTTTTTTATTGCTTTCTGCAATTAGATTTTTATTTATTTTCATGAGGTTCTTTTTACTGATGCTAGGATAAACTTCCATGAGTAAAGAATTTCATGGAAGTTTTACTTAAACTAACTCAAAACTAGCGTACAAATGCATTAGCCATTCCGCCATCAACATTTATAATATTTCCTGTCGTTTTATCTAAAATTGCTACACAAGCAAATACACCATTAGCAATATCAGCAGGATAAATAATTTCGTTTAAAAGATTGCGTTTAGCATAATGTGCAGGAAGTTCTTCAACTGAAATACCATAAGCTTTTGCTCTTCCTTCTGCCCAGTCTCCTTCCCAAATTTTACTACCAACGATGACTCCATCAGGGTTCACAGTATTTACACGTATTTTATCACCACCAAGCTCTGCTGCTAACAACCGAGACATATGTTGCTGTGCAGCTTTTGCAGTTCCATAACCTACATTATTTGGTCCAGAGACTAAACCGTTCTTGCTAGCAATACTTATAAAGTCTCCTCCCTGACCTTGTTTACGCATGATTTCTACAGCTTGTTTAGCAAGTTCAAATTGTCCTTTTACCAAAACATTTTGTAAGATGTTCCAGTCTTTTTCGGTTGTTTCTTCAAGTGGTTTTGAAATTGCTAAACCGGCACTATGCACAACGATGTCAACGCCTCCAAATTCTAGGCAAGCATTATTATAAGCATTTACAATTGACTCACTTTTTGTAACATCACATACAGCATAGCTCGCCGTATCTCTTGCATAAGTTGCAACACCTTCTTTTAATCGGTCTTCAGCAATATCGGTCAATACAACATTAGCTCCTTCTTCTGCAAGTTTATCAGCGATAGCTTTACCAATACCTCCACCAGCACCGGTTACTAAAGCCACTTTCCTAGATAGTGGTTTTTCTTTTGGCATACGCTGTAATTTAGCCTCTTCTAATAGCCAATATTCAATATCAAAAGCTTCTTGTCTTGGTAACGAAGTGTAGGCAGTAATAGCTTCTGCACCGCGCATAACATTAATTGCATTTACGTAAAATTCATTTGCCACCCTCGCAGTTTGTTTGTTTTTTGCAAAGCTGAACATTCCCACGCCAGGAAAAATTATAATCACCGGATTCGCATCTCGTATTGCAGGGCTATTTTCTTTTTTACACGAATTATAATAGTCTACATACTCTTTACGATATTGCTTAAATGCAGGCTTTAATTTTCCAAGAACCTTAGATGTATCACTTAAATCTTCTTTTGGGTCTAATTGCAAGACTAATGGTTGGATTTTAGTCCGTAAAAAGTGATCAGGACAAGAAGTGCCCATAGGGGCAAGTCGCTCTAAATCGTTACTATTTATATATTCAAGAACAGTATCATTATCATTAAAATGACCAATCATTCTTGCTTCTGACGAGCATAAGCCACGCAGTAATGGCATTAATTGAGTTGCTTTTTCTTTTCTTTCTTTAGGGGGTAAAGAATTTATTTTCTGACCTCCAAAAACACTACCATTTTCTTTTATTTTATTTGCTATGTATTCCGAGGCCATCTCAATCACTTCAAGACTATTCATATAAGATTCATAAGAAGTATCACCCCAAGTAAATAGTCCATGACTACCTAAAACAATTCCTCTAATACCTGGATTGTCATTTAAGCACTTTTCCAACTGTAAACCTAAATCAAATCCTGGGCGTTGCCAGGGTACCCAACCCATTGTGTCACCCCAAATTTCTTTCGTAACTTTTTCACTATCCTGAGCTGCTGCCACAGCAATTAAAGCATCCGGATGTAAATGATCAATATGTTTAAAAGGTAACAAACCATGTAATGGTGTATCAATAGATGGTGCTTTACTATCTAAATCATAAATACAATGATTAAAAAGCCCAACCATGCGGTCCTCATCTTCCAATCCTCCATAAACGTTTTTCAAATTCCGTAATCTTTCGGTATAAAGTCCGGCAATTCCAGATTTGGTTAAAGTGCCAATATCACCTCCAGAACCTTTAATCCACATAACTTCAACGTCTTCATTAGTTAATGGGTCTTTTTCAATGGTTTTGCAACTTGTATTACCGCCTCCATAATTGGTGATTCTTAAGTCAGCTCCTAGAATATTTGAGCGATATAAAAAAAGGGCTACTTGATCATCACCTAATGCTTCTGCTTTCTCTTCATCCCAAAGATGGTCCACATACTTAAATTGTTGTATTGTATTTTTCATTATTTGGTATTACGTTTATAAGCAAATCTAAAATATCATGAAATGTTTTCTGTCCTGTACTGTACCGTATTAGTAAAAATTAAAAATGATTATTTTTGATTTCATACTATACAGAATTGTAAACAATCTAACAATTAACTGAATAACAAAATATTGTAAATGGACATATTTAGGTTTATTAAAATAGATGAGGATTCGAGAATTCCAAAATATAAACAAATCGTTGATGCAATAATTCAAAATATCTCGAATGGAAATCTTAATATGGATGATAAAATTCCATCTATAAACTTATTTAGTGAAGAATATCTGCTTTCTCGTGATACTGTTGAAAAGGCATATAATATTTTAAAGGACCGCAAAGTAATTATATCAATGCGTGGCAAGGGTTATTATATTGCTAGAACAAAATTAATTTCAAAAATCAATATTCTTTTCTTAGCCAATAAACTAAGTTCATATAAGATGAGGATATACAACTCTTTTATAAATAGTATAAGTGGGGCTGCGCATACTGACCTACACATTTATCATTGTGAGGAAGATCTTTTCCTCAATCTCTTAGATAGGAATAAAGGCGCTTATGATTACTATATTATTATGCCTCATTTTAAAACCGAAAAATTAAATCATGTAAGTTTTACCCCAGAAGTAGTTAAGGCTATAAATAGAATTCCTAATGATAAATTGGTAATAATGGATAATTTGATACCTGAAATTCAAGATGCATCTATTGAAATATACCAAGATTTCGAGAATGATATATATAAAGCTCTAAAAGCAGGTTTAAATAAGATTTCAAAATATAAAAAATTAATTATCGCATATCCTGCTGAGACCGTATATCCATATCCTAAACGAATTTTACATGGCTTTAGAAAGTTTTGCGTAGAACACTCCTTGGATTTTGAAGTGTTGAATGAGATTTATGAGGATATGATTTTAAAAAAAGGTGATTTATTTATCACTATTGGAGAAACAGACCTAGTTAATTTAGTAAATCAAATTCGCACGCAAGAATTTGAATTAGGTGTAGATATTGGTGTGATTTCTTATAATGATACACCATTAAAAAAATTGTTAGGAATTACTTGTATTTCTACTGATTTTAAAGAGATGGGTGAAACAGCTGCTCGAATGATTATGAATAAGGAGAATGGTAAAATAAAAAACCCATTTCGTTTTACCGATAGAAATTCTCTATAGATGTAATAAAAATATTAGGAATTTAATAAATGTAGTCAATCTTTAAATATTAGCCCGTAATTGTAGTAATTAGAAGAAATACTTTTTTTCTATTTCACAAAATACATGTCGTGCTTGTTACTTAGTCATCTTTAACAGAAATTTTAATATAATTTTATGAAGCCGTTTAAAGAGTTTTAGTAAATGTTAATTTTGATCATTAATATTATACAATAGTTGAAATATAAATTAAAATATCGAAAATTAGTAACAGGGGGTTATAACTATTAATTTGAACTTAAGAATTCAATTATAATTACGTTGTTTTTGGATGATAGGACAGATTTCATTAGTACTTAACAATATCGGTTTAATCAAAGGAGGTTCTTATTGTTTAAATTCAAAAATATGATATAATATTGGTATGAACTTCAATTTAGGGTTCTTGATAATCGTCTACTACATTTTGGGAACTATGTAATAAAGAATGATGAATTGTAATGAAAATTGACATGCTACTTAAAAGTGAAAATTCATGTCCATCTCTCATCTTCCTATGAAGATCCAAAACTGAAATATTATTATAAGTTTTATTCTTATGTCTTTTAAAAAGTTAATTTAAAAAAGGTGCGAGCAAAAAATATTGAACAACATGAAGAAGTAAAGTTACTTTTATCCCTTTTAAATTGAATAAATTATCGTAGCAAAAGGGTGTAAAATTTGTAATGTATAATATTATTTAAACTTAAGTTCAAGAGTATTTTTTATGATTTGGTTTTTAGCTAATTAAAGATGAGATTAATAATCATGAACTATATAAATAATAATATTTGGAAATATTTGATCATATTGTACTAGGAAATTAATGGTTAAAAACGAAGTGCATTTACCACAATAATCTATTTTTACATAGATTAAGTTTAATAATCCTAATCCATTCAACTTAAGTTGAGATAATATAAAAACTATGAGTGAATTACAAGATTTTCAAAAACTAGTAGTTGCAAATGCTGCTAAAATAAAAGGATTAGCAGTTGGAGATAAGGCGCCTGATTTTATTTTGCCAAATGCGCTAGGAAAAAAGGTTTCATTATCAAATGCACTTAAAGATGGAATTGTAATTGTAAAATTTTACCGAGGAGAATGGTGTCCAATTTGTAATTTAGATTTAAGAGAAGTTCAGAAAAACCTACCTAAAATTAAGTCGTATGGAGCGTCATTATTTGCAATTAGCCCTCAAAGTCCTGATAGCGCATTGACTATTAAAGAGAAAAATGAATTGGATTTTGAAGTATTAAGTGATGCAAATCAGAAGGTTATTAAAGCGTATAATTTACAGTTTGATCCTGGTGAAGATTATCATAAAAGACGAGACTTGACAAAATTAAATGGTGACGGTTCCACAACACTTCCTGTTCCCGCAACTTTTATTATAAATACTAATTCTGTAATTGAAGCAGCACATATCGAAGCAAATTATACCAAAAGAATGTCTGTTTCTGAAATAATAAATAAATTAAAAGAAATATCATAAAGTAATGAATTGAATTTTTTTTAAGATATTTTCAAAAGGCTTAATCTGTAGTGTTTTATCTAAAATAAAATGCCAATTTTTTCGAACACAGCACAGCACAGGATAGCCAATTGCTCTTAAAAACATAAGTTTGAAGAAGCCATTTTAAAGAATGTATAATATCTTAGTTTTCTATGGAAATTAAGATTTTATCTTATTTGGAAAATATCATTTTTATGAAAATTAGAATTACAATAATTATTATTACATTTTTAATATTTCTGCCAATTAGGGCACAAAAATCTACATACGTACAGGGCTATAAAAAACCCAATATCATATTTATTCTTACCGATGATCAGCGCTACAGTGCCTTAGGTTATGCAGGTAATGATTTCATATCCACTCCAGAAATGGACAAACTAGCGAAAGAAGGCACCTATTTTAAAAATGCCATGGTTACTACGCCTATTTGTGCCGCAAGTAGAGCGAGTATTTTAACAGGGCTATATGAACGGACGCATAACTTTAATTTTCAGACAGGAAATATCCGTGAGGAATATATGACAAACTCCTATCCGAGAATCTTAAAGGAGAATGGTTATAAGACTGCGTTCTACGGTAAGTATGGTGTTCGATACAATAATCTAGAGAAACAATTCGACGAATACGAATCTTATGATCGCAACAATGCCTATCCTGACCGAAGAGGGTATTATTACAAAACATTAGGCAAAGATTCTGTACACCTTACAAGGTATACGGGTCAAAAGGCATTGGACTATATTGCACAATCAGATACTAAAAAACCTTTTTGCCTTTCTTTAAGTTTTAGTGCGCCCCATGCTCATGACCCAGCAGAGGATCAATATTTTTGGCAAGAAGAATCAGACGCTTTGTTACAAAATATGACAATTCCAGGTCCTGAGCTAGGTGAGGATAAATACTTCGAAGCACAACCGAAAATTGTACGTGATGGTTTTAATAGATTGCGTTGGATGTGGCGCTATGATACACCCGAAAAATATCAGCATAGCGTTAAGGGCTACTATCGCATGCTTTCGGGAATTGACCGTGAAATTTCAAAAATCAGGGAAGAACTTAAGAAAAAGGGACTTGATAAAAATACGGTCATCATCCTAATGGGTGATAACGGTTACTTTTTGGGAGAACGACAATTTGCGGGTAAATGGTTGATGTACGACAACTCCGTCCGAGTTCCACTTATCGTTTTTGACCCGAGACAAAAGAAGCAAAAAGATAGTGATGCCTTAGCCTTGAATATTGATGTGCCTTGCACCATTTTAGATTTGGCGGGAATTCAACAACCAAATACTTGGCAAGGAAAAAGCTTAATGCCTATAGCCGGTAATAGGACAAAAGACTTTGAACGTGACACTGTATTGATTGAGCATATTTGGGATTTTGTGAATATTCCGCCCAGTGAAGGGGTTCGAACAAAAGACTGGAAATATTTCCGTTACGTAAACGATAAAACTATTGAGGAACTATACAATTTAAAGAAAGATCCGCAAGAAATCAATAACCTCGCAAAAGATCCGGCTTTTGCACAAAAACTGAAAGCCTTCAGAAAATCCACGGATACCTTGATTGTAAAATATAGTGATGCCTATCGGGCTGCCCCAACCGATTTGACTGTTGAGTTGATTAGGTCTCCGGAAACCAAAGTCGAGATATTCGACCTCAAACCCGAGTTTGGATGGACGGTACCGCTAGGTTCAAAATTTCAATCGGCCTATCAAATTTTGGTAGCGTCAAGTCAATCGATTATCGATAGTAACAATGGCAATATTTGGGATACTAAGCGAGTAGCTTCAAATTCATCTACCGATGTGGAATATTCCGGTGAGCCATTAGAAGTTGGTAAGACCTATTACTGGAAGGTAAGAATTTGGGATGAAGAAAATCGTCTTGTCGACTATTCAAATGTTCAAAGTTTTACTACGGGAAAAAGCGATAGCTACATTGTTTCGACCGAAAATAAGTTTATCACTACGAAAGTAAAGCCGGTCTTATTTGAAAAAAGAGGCGACTTTTATTTTATTGACTTTGGGAAAGCCGCTTTTGCAACGATGGATTTTACTTATGATGCAAAAACACCGCATACCTTGACCATTAGGGTCGGTGAGATGGTAAACGAGGATGGAAATGTAAACAGAACCCCACCGGCAAAAAGCAATATCAGATATCAAGAAATAAAAGTCGATGTAAAACCGGGTCAAACAAAATACCAGATAGAGGTACAAAAGAACGAGCGAAATACAAGGGCCAATCAGGCTATTGCCCTTCCAGATGGGTTTCCGCCGCTTGTGCCCTTTCGATATGCAGAAATAGAGGGCGCACAAGAAACGCTAACTGGCGAAAATGTTGAACAATTGGCTTTCCATACCTATTGGGATGAAAGTGCCAGCAGCTTTGAAAGTGACAATGTCATTTTAAATCAGGTATGGGATTTATGCAAGTATTCAATAAAAGCGACAACATTTAATGGCTTATATGTTGATGGAGATAGAGAGCGTATCCCGTATGAGGCTGATGCGTATTTAAATCAATTGAGCCATTACACCACCGATCGAGAATTTGCCATAGGAAGACGTACGATAGAGTATTTTATGAAAAACCCGACATGGCCTACCGAATGGCAACAGCATGTGCCTTTGTTGATCCATGCGGATTACATGTATACTGGTAATACCGAATTAATTGAACGCTACTACGAAGCCTTAAAACACAAATCACTTTACGAATTGTCTAATGAAGATGGTTTGATTACCTCTACAAAAGTGGATCGGGAATTTATGCGTAAACTGGGCTTTCCAGATGGCTACAAAAAACCGCTGACGGATATTGTTGATTGGCCCCCTGCCAATTTTAACGGGAGCACGACACCGGGTGAACGTGATGGATTTGTTTTCCAACCTTATAGTACCGTAATCAACGCTTTCTTTTACGAGAACATGAAAATCATGGCCGAGTTTGCCCGCATTCTTGGCAAGACACAAGAAGTTTTAGACTTTGAGCTGCGAGCTGCAAAAGCTAAAAAAGCGGTCAATGAACAAATGTTTGATATAGAACGGGGTGTTTATGTCGACGGAATAGGAACGGACCACGCTTCGTTGCACGCTAACATGATGCCATTGGCCTTTGGTCTGGTGCCTGAAGAGCACTTTGATTCCGTGGTTGACTTCGTGAAATCCAGAGGTATGGCCTGTAGTGTGTATGGATCTCAGTTTTTAATGGACGGACTTTATAACGCAGGAGAGGCGGACTATGCATTAGATTTATTGATTGATACCAGTGACCGAAGTTGGTACAACATGATTCGTAGTGGTTCGACGATTACCTTGGAAGCATGGGATAATAAATATAAGAATAATCTGGATTGGAACCATGCTTGGGGCGCCGTACCAGCAAATGTAATTCCAAGAGGTTTATGGGGAATAAAACCAAAAACTCCTGGATTCGGCATAGCCACAATTAAGCCGCAGATGAGCAAGCTGAAATCGAGTACCATTGAAGTACCAACAGTACGGGGCACCATCAAAGGAAAATTCACCCACAACGGTCCTAGGCTTCAAACCTATGAAATTGAGATACCGGGTAATATGGTTGCGGAATTTTCCTTAAACAATCTCGAAGGAAAAGATTTCATCCACAACGGCGAAAAGGTGCCTCCCGCTTTTGAGTCTATCAGACTCTCACCTGGCAAGCATACTATTCAATTGAAAATCAATTCGTTTTAGAAATTGGATAGCTATGAAGTGTGCATTCCTTTTTGTTCTATCAGGAATTTTTCTTCTGGCTTGTAAAGTCGAACAAAAGGAAAACAAAGCCAAAAAGGAAAAAGTTCAATCAAAGCAACCAAACATAGTTTTCTATTTAGCCGATGATCAAGATATCTATGACTATGGCTGCTATGGCAATGAGAAAGTATATACTCCGGCAGTAGACCGCTTGGCGAAAGAAGGTATGCTATTCGAAAATGCTTTTACGGGTCAAGCTATATGTGCCCCAAGCAGAGCTCAACTTTTCACGGGTAAATACCCGCTCAAAAATGGCTGTTTTGCCAATCATACCAAAACAAAGCCTGATATTAAAAGTGCCACATCACACATGCAAAAATTAGGTTATGAGGTGGTACTTGCCGGAAAGAGCCATGTTAAACCCGCGAGTGTTTACGACTGGAATAGGGAATGGGAGCCGGTTCCAAAAGCAGGGGTTCCAAGAGAATATATTCCCTTAGACAGCATTGCCCATTATTTTAAACATGCCAAAAAGCCCTTTTGCATGTTTATCACGTCAAAATATCCCCACGGAAAATATTTTGATGTCCCTGACGCAAAGGCTGAAAATATCAAGTTTTATCCCTTCAATGCACGTAAAAAGAGTGATGCATCTTTTGTGAAGATGAAGGCTGGGTATTACATAAGTATCGAGGAAGACAATCGACAGCTGGAATTGGTCCTAGATTTAGTAGGAAAACATCTGGATAGAAATACACTATTTATTTATAGTGCTGATCACGGGGTGTCGGGAAAGTTTACGGTAAAAGACGTTGGTTTGAAAGTTCCGTTCGTAGCGCGATGGCCAGATGTTATCAAAGCGGGAACGATATCGAATCAGTTGATTCACTACACGGATGTGCTCCCTACATTTATTGAAATGGCAGGAGGAACACCAGCATCTGATATGGACGGCAAAAGCTTTTTGTCACTGCTTAAAGGGCAGGATGCTGAAATTCACAAATATGTTTATGGGGTCAGAACAAATCAGAACATCCTGAATGCTGAAGTTTTTCCGTCAAGAATGGTTCGTGATAAACGCTACAAATACATCAGAAATTTTAATTCAATTGAAGTCCTGGATGAAAATTTAGGAGATAAAACGAACGTCAATATTTTTATTCGAAGGGGTGCGGAAAAATTTAAAGATGAACCTTTTGAGGAATTATACGATACGCAAAACGACCCTTTTGAGCAAAAGAATCTAATCGAGGATTCGGAATTACAGGAAATAAAAAATAGGCTGCGAAAGGAAATGTTCCGTTGGATGGAGGAACAAGGTGATTTCTTGAATGATGAATTGGGGAACATGCCAATACTTACCGCCAATGGGTTCAAAATGGACCAAAACAACAATGTTAGAACTATTCCTGATTCTTTGCTTAATACATTAAAGGAAGAAGATTATTTTTTGATTGAACATTGGTAATAAAAATTGCTATACTCTAAGTACTGTATAGCAAGACAGTATTAAAACGAAAAGAAAATGAAGACTAAATCTCTGGTTTTTGGAATGATTGCTTTGACCTTTTTAGGGTTGACGTCCAATGCTCAGGAAACCAAATTAATAGCTCCGATAATTGATAAAAACAATGTCTTTGAAGAAAAGAATGGTCAAGTTGCCGTAGAGGCAGAATACTTCTACAAACAAAGTAAATCTGAAATACGTCAATGGTATCGAACAACTAGGCACGAAACTCCAGAAGTTGGGCACGATGAAGATGAAAACCATAGTGGTAGTGCAAGTAACTATACGTATTTAGAAATTTTACCTGATACCCGGGTTACGCACGCTGATTCTTTGATTCGAGGTGAGAATTTTTCCAATGAACCGGGCAAAATGGCTATGCTGCATTACAAGGTAAAAATCAATGATCCAGGTCGTTATTATGTTTGGGTACGGGCATTCAGCACAGGTGGTGAAGATAATGGGATTCATGTGGGATTGAACGGTAAGTGGCCGGGGCATGGCCAGCGCATGCAATGGTGCGATGGAAAAAACGAATGGACATGGGCCAGCAAACAAAGAACAAAAGAAGTGCATTGTGGTGTGCCTCACGAAATCTATTTGGATATCGCAGAAAGCGGTATTCATGATATTCAATTCAGCATGCGTGAAGATGGTTTCGAATTTGATAAATTCATTTTAACAAAAGACAAGAATTACGTCCCCAAAGATAATGGGCCGAGGGTGGTAATCAATTGGCCGGAACCTTCTTATTTTCAGCGTATAGGCACTTCTATTGTTGAAAACAAAACCTTGCCAGTGGATGATTTTCCTGTTGAGGGAACCGGATTCTACAGGGATGCCGGAAGAAGATGGCTTGCCATAAATCCAAATAAACAAAAGGAAGCGAAAACTACAACAACCTTCAACTTTAAAAGTGGTGCGTATGATGTAGTGTTCGTAGGTGTTGGTGAAAACGATGGGCAATCTAATTTTACCGTGACTATTAACGATACGGAATTGGGTTCTTTTTCCCCTGCAACGACCTTAAAAATGTTCGACGAGGGCAGTAATTTCAATGCGGTATGGAAGTACGTTGAACTGAAAAAAGGCGATGCTATAAAAGTGACTGCTAAAATCGGAAGTGCCGATGGCAAAGAATGGGCAAGGGCCCGTTGGGCCGGACTAATTTTTACCCCAGTGGGTAAAGGTGAAACAGTTAAAAATGCTGTTTTGGATAATGCTTTTATGTCTGATACTACTGGGATTCCCTCGATAAATCCGCCTGCTGGGCGTATTGCGATCGTTGCAGATGGTAATTCGCCCGACCCTGATGATCTTGGAGGTACGGCAGTTTCCATCTCCTTACTTCGTGCGACGGGACTAGAAGACAGATTGGTGCATTACTCCCATAGCTGTGACCTGGAAAGGGTTGAACGGATTTCTGAAAGGGCCGAGAAAGAAAGACATGCTTTAATGCAGACGGCCTGTGATGTCACTGCGAGGCGGTGGGGCGGGTTTGACGACTTGACTTTTTTTGATGCCAAATGGCAACAAGATGAAACCGTAAAGGATTTGACAAAGGCAATTAATGCCTCAACAGCAGAAGATCCTTTATGGATTGTTGAAGCTGGTGAACCAGATATCATAGGTCTCGCCTTGGATGCCTCCAAAAAATCAAAACACAAATATGTCAAGGTAGTCACACATCATCCGGCCAATGATGATGCAGGTGATTTTTATACCTGGCAGCAGATTTTGGAATTCGGGGTGGAGGAAGTCCGTATTCCGGATCAAAATGTCAACCTAAAAGTGTCCCTCGAAAAATGGGATTGGGCTAAAAACCATTCCGATCCAAGAATACAGTGGGTATGGCTGCTTGGAAAAATAGCTGAGGTAGATGACGTGGTCACTTTTCAAAAAGGAAAGTGGGACTGTTCCGACGCAGGAATGGTAATCTATTGGATTACCGGTGCTACCAATGGCGGCTTGCAGCAAGGAAAAGTTTCGGATATCAAAAGCATATTACTAGATTATATTAAAAACAATAAATAAAAATAAAGAACTATAAATATGAATACATCTAGAAGGAGTTTTATACAGAAAACTGCATTGGGCACAACCGGGGCTATATTCAGTAGCCCAAGTCTAACAGCTAAGAGCTATAGAAAAATCATTGGTGCCAATGATAGAATTCAAGTAGCTATTGCGGGCTTAGGTCGTCGTGTTAGTGCTATGTACACGCCTATCGAAATAAAAAAGAATAATGTAGAACTTGTATTTCTTTGTGATGTCATGGAAAGTCAACGTTTGAAAGCGGCAAGAAAAATAGCTTCACGATTAAACTATACTCCTAAGCTCGAAAATGATATTAGAAAAGTACTTGCGGATAAAAATGTGGATGCTTTTTTTAATCTTACTCCCGATCATTGGCATGCTCCAGGTTCTATTATGGCACTTAAAGAAGGTAAGCATGTTTACGTAGAGAAACCATGTAGTCATAATATGGCAGAAAATGAATTGTTGGTTGCGGCCCAAAAAAAGTACAATCGTGTTGTGCAAATGGGTAATCAACAACGTTCTGCCCAACATACAATTGACATAATCAAGGAAATACATAATGGAATAATTGGAACACCATTCAAAGCACTTGCTTTTTTTAGTAACAAAAGAGGTGAGGTGCCATTGCAAAAACCGGCAGCTGTTCCTACTGGTTTAGACTGGGAATTGTTTCAAGGCCCTTCGGTTAGGCGAGACTATACTTCCGAAACATGGAATTATAATTGGCATTGGTACGGATGGAATTATGGTACTGGTGAGTTGGGAAATAATGGAACACACGAATTAGATGTAGCCCGCTGGGCATTACAAGTAGATTTTCCGAATCATGTTTCAGTTGATGGTGCTAAAACAGCTTTTATAAATGATGGTTGGGAAATGTATGATACTATGGAAGCTACCTTTAAGTTTGATAACGGAACGACTATACAATGGGATGGTAAAAGTAGAAACGGATATAACACTTATGGTGCTGGTAGAGGAACAATTATATACGGTAGCGAAGGTAGTGTTTATGTAAATCGTGATTTATATAAATTATTCGATAGAGAAGGAAAAGAAGTAAAAACCGTAAAAGCCAAGACTAAAGAAGGTGGTATTCAACTTGGTGGTGGTGGGGGAATGACCACTTTGCATGTACAGAATTTTTTTGAAACAATAAGAGGTAAAGAAAATCTACAAGCCCCAATTGATGATGCTTCAAAAAGTATGGCTTTGGTGCATTTTGGTAATGTCGCTTACAGAATAGGTAATAGTTTTGATATCGACAGTAAAACAGGTAGAATGCTAGATATTAAAGCACTGGATTTATGGAGTAGGGAATATGCGAAAGGTTGGGAAGTTAGTTTATAATTTTGGTCATTTATTAAATTTAACTATGAGAGTAATTTTAGCTTTTATTATCATTTTTATTACTTTATCAAGTTGTCAAACCAATAAAAATGAAATGGTTGGAGATAAGAAATCTTCACCTACAATGGACTTGCAAGAGCGCCTCAATATTTTGTGGTTGGTTACAGAAGATATGGGCTCTTATATACCTTCCTTTGGAGATTCGACCATAGTTACCCCAAATTTGAGTCGCTTGGCAAAAGAGGGTGTGGTTTACCCGAATTTGTTTTCTACCTCAGGCGTTTGTGCCCCAAGTAGGTCAGCTATCGCAACCGGAATGTATCCCTCAAGTATAGGCGCAAATCATATGCGTACTACTTCATATACAGAAGTAACGGGTCTACCTTCTTATGCTGCGGTACCACCACCTGAAACTAGAATGGTAAGTGAACTGCTTCGAATAAACGGTTATTACTGTACTAATAATTATAAAGAAGATTATCAATTCGAAGCGCCTAAAACGGCTTGGGACGAAAGTAGTCCTTATGCTCATTGGCGCAATCGCAAAAAAGGCCAACCATTCTTTTCAGTTATGAATTTTACAGAGACACACGAATCAGGATTGTTCGAACCTTATGGCTTTCGTGAGATTGAAACAAGGCATTATCATTCTGGTGATCGAAATTATAAATGGAAAAATTTTAGAGCCTCGCATGCTAATAACAGAATGGCCGAAGAAGATACACAAGTTCACCTTTCTAAAGAGACCAAGTTTAATATTCCGCCGTATTTACCTGACAATGAGGTCGCACGTCGAGACATGTGGAAGCTCTACAACAACATTGCAGAAATGGACAAACAGATGGGTTCGGTTTTAAAACAATTAGAGGACGATGGGCTGTTAGAAAAAACTATAATTGTTTTTTATGGTGACCATGGAGGTCCATTACCAAGAGAGAAACGATTAATTTATGATTCGGGATTAAATACTCCAATGATTATTCGATTTCCAAATAAACGAAAAGCAGGTACAAAAGATGAACGCTTGTTAAGTTTTGTTGACATTGCTCCTACATTGCTCTCAATTTCAGGAATAAAGCCTCCTGAATATATGCAAGGACATGCCTTTTTAGGAAAATATAAAAAGAGTGAGAATCGAAATTACATTCACGCAGCTGCAGACCGTTTTGATGGTTATACTGATGTAATTCGTGCCGTACGTGATAAACGATTCAAATATATTCGTAACTATAAACCAACACAGGGTTATTATTTACCTATTGAATACCGGGAAAGAATACCCACTATGAAAGAGTTATTGCGTCTACGCGAAGAAGGAAAGTTAAACTCCGAACAAGAGCAATGGTTCCGCGAAAGTAAGCCAAAAGAAGAGTTGTATGATTGTTTACTAGACCCTAATGAATTGAATAATCTAGCTAGTCAACCAGAATTTGAAAAAAACATGGTTGAATTACGCACAGAGATGGATAGGTGGCTTAATTCAATTGGAGATAATCCAAATCTTACAGAAAAAGAACTGATTACAAAACTTTGGGATGGGAATATAGTTCAACCAGTAACTTCAACTCCTATAATTACTTCTTTTGAAGGATATCTTAAAATTAGCTGCGCGACTGAGGGTGCATCTTTAGGTTATAAACTTGTAAATCATGGTGAAGAAATATCAGATGTCTGGTTGATTTACAAAGAACCTTTCAAAATTCCAAAAGAATCTAAAATATTAATACTAGCACACCGAATAGGCTATAAACCTAGTGAAATCGTTGTATTTGAATTGTAATTTAAATAATGGTTTTTAGTTGTCAAATACTTAATATTTTTTTTTGATATTGCTATATTATTGTTTAAGTTTTCTACAGTTTTTCTTGTATATAGTATTATTAAGTATTTAATCCATTGTCTTTTTAAAATTAATAAGTATTGTATTTAGTTATAGATATGAAATAAGCTTCATTTTGTAATATAAATTATATCCTAATGCTGAGTCTAATGGTATAATTTGTGTGTTGGAACTAATGCGAAGTATTCGTATTCAGTTTTTCATAATTAAAAAAGATTTTACTTTTAAAATAATGGTATTTAGTAAAATGTCTTTTACTGCGATATGTTTATTTTATATGCTATTTTTTACCTTAATTTTAATTTTAATAATTAGGAATTAGATAAAAACTATTTTGTGAATATTTTATAATATTCACAAAATATTATAATGCAAGTTAAAGTGTAGTTTAAATAATATTATTCTTTCCATGTCTTATACAATAATTGTTTTCTAAAAACAATGCGGAAATTTATATACAGTTAATAAAAAATGGAGCAAAATATAATATGCTCCATTTTAAAAACTAACTTAAACAACTCACAACTGCTTAAATTTTAATAATTTATCTAATTTATTGGCAGTATTTTATGAATATTATCGATAACCATTATTAGTTGGGTCAGACTCTAATAAAGCAGGGTTTTGTTCCAGTTCTTGTAAAGGAATGGGTAATAACACATGATAAGGTTTGATATTTACATTGGGCTCCCAAAAGCGATATTCCAAGTTTTGTACCACGTCTAATAAGATACCCCAACGAATTAAGTCATATCTTCTATGGGCTTCAGCAGCTAATTCCCACTTACGTTCATCATAAATGGCCTCTCTAAAGGTTTGCTGGTTAAGTCCAACAAGTTCCCACTCCGCTTGAGTCGTGTAAGCGCGTTCTCTAATGCGATGAATATATTGGTATGCATTGGCAGGACCATTGATTTCATTCTCACATTCGGCCGCCATTAAATAAACATCAGCTAATCGAAATACCATTCTATTATCAGAGTGGTTGAAACGCGGAGAGGTTTCCAAATCTAGATTCCAAAATTTGGCCATGTAAGGAAAATTTAATTCAAACCCCAAATAATTGTCCACAATATTCAAAGGTCTTCTTAAATCATTTAAAGGAAATTTTTCAGCAAAATCTTTGGAAGCTACTTGTAAACCTGTTCCGTTAAATGCTTGCCCATTAGCGACAAGTGCATCTGCTAATGCACTCCTTTCATCGGTGTTCTTGGGTTCATCTCTTAAACGAGGATTAAACATACTGGGTCTCCAACTATTATTTCCAGCAAATGCTGCACCTGGAAATGCTGGGTCAAATATCCCTTCGATGTCCTTTGCAAAATCTAATGACCAAATAATTTCAGCATTATATTCATTTAAAGGATCAAAAACTTCCGCATAAGTCGGTAAAAGGGTATGAGGTGATTCATTTATAATTTCCAAACATTTACTTAAACCAGCTTGCCAATTTTGTTGTTTCATATAGATTTTTGCTTGGATAATAGCCGCTACCCATTTGGTTGCGCGACCTCTTTGATCGTCAGGATACGAAGATGGTAAAATGGATTGCGCAAATTGTAGGTCAGTCAAAACACCGCTAAGTATAGTTGCTTCATCGGTTCTTCCTAATTGGCCAACTTCTTCCAATGGTAGAACTTCTGTATAGTAAGGGGCATCACCCCAGAGATTGGTAATATGCCAATAACACAACGCTCTTAAAAATGTAGCTTCCGCAATAATTTCTGTGCGGACTTCTTCAAGTATAGCTTCATTACCAGTAACTCTGTCAATGATAATGTTCGTATTAAATACAATTTTATATAAGTCTTTCCATGTGTCAGATACACTCATTTTTTGAACGGAGACGTCTGCCAAAGATTCATTTAGAGAGTAATTTCCAATAGGCTCAACAAAATTTGCAGAACGGTTTGGCTCAATAATATCAGCGCCATTATCATAAAAATGATCAAGGCCTACTTGACCATAAATAGAATTATTCTTTAAAATGGCATATGTGCCATTAATTGCTTGTCTTGCATCATTTTCAGATGCAAAAAATGTTTCTGGAGCAACTATTGCTCTTGGCTCCTCTTCCAAAAACTTCTCACAACTCAAAAAGGAGAATGCCGCGAAGATGTATATATAGATGTTCTTTGTTTTCATAGATAATTTTTTTAAAAAGTTACGTTAAGTCCGAGAGTTATCACTCGTGGGTTTGGGTATTGTCCATCTAAATATCCTTGGGCAATATTTCCCAACCCACTTCTTCCAAAATTACTGGCCTCAGGCTCAATCAATCGAGTTTTAGAGGACAACCATAGATTGCTTCCAGATAAATAAATGGTAGCGTTTTTTACTCCCTTAAATATTTTTTTGGTTGGAAAATTATAAGCCAATCGTACCGTTTTAAGTCGAATATGAGAACCATCTTCTACGTATTCTGAATTACTTGGTGTATTTGTTACAGAATCACCACCGGCTCTAGGAATATCAGAAGTTGGATTGTTAACTGTCCAACGGTTTCTTAAATCTCCAAATTTTACAGTTTCACCTCGATTAAAATAATGATTACGCATTCTTAAATTATACACTTCATTGCCCGTAGTGCCTTGAAAGAAAAAGGAAAAATCCAGATTCTTGTATGAAAATGAGTTTTCGAATCCAAAAATAAGGTCAGGTAATGGACTACCTAAAATAACATTATCTTCAGTTGAAGCGATACCATCTCCATTTAAATCCTCGAATCGAGGTCCACCTACAACTTGTGGATCAGTTCTGCCTGATGCATCAATTTCTGCTTGACTTTTCCATGTACCTAGATAATTTAATCCCGTATAAACTGGAACTGATTCGCCAACAATTAGTCTAGTATTACCTGAACCAATAATAGGATCTACGACAACATCTATAAATTCTTGCCCTCCAAGATCTAATATTTTATTTTTGTTTGCTGCCAATGTTAAGGTAGTATTCCAGTTAAAGTTGTCATTGGAAATGTTAGTAGAATTTATTAACAGTTCCCATCCTTTGTTTTCGAGTGCCCCAATATTTTGCAATTGACTTGTAAACCCAGTTTGTCTGGGTATGGTTACGTCTAAAAGTAAGTCGTTGGTCTCTTTTTGATAATAGTTGAATTCCGTAAAGAGTCTTCCTCCGAAAAGTGATGCTTCTAACGCAATATCCAATGAAGTAGTTGTTTCCCATTGTAGGTTCGGATTTGAAGGTCTACCCAATGTTAATCCTGGTACTTCAGAGCCATTAAGTGTAGTATTCGCTTCGGTTAGAACCCCTAATGTTCTATAAGGTCCAATCGCTTGATTACCAGAACGACCCCAACTAGCTCTTAATTTTAAATCAGAAAATATATTTTGATTTTGCATAAAAGATTCTTCACTAATTTTCCAGGCTGCTGCCAAAGAAGGGTAGAACTCATATTTATTTCCTTCTGCGAAAACTGAACTACCATCTGTTCTGCCTACTAGAGTTAATAAATATTTATCTTTATAGTCGTAGTTTATTCTACCAAAAAATGAGGCAATTTGAAATCCGCTGTAATTGCTGGTGACTATTGATCTAATTGGATCGGAATTGCCTAAATTATTAAATCCAGTTGCGTCACTAGTAATACCCGCTGCCTCTGCCTCAGTAGTTTCAGTCTCCACTTTTTGAAAAGAAGCCCCTCCAAGTATTGTAAGTCCATGATTTTCATTTATATCAGTACGATATTGTATGGTGTTCTCATTATTCCAACCAGTACTTGCTACGGTTCTTACACTAGCGGTACCACCATCTGTTACTCCAACAGCAAGATTACCCGGTAACTGACTAGAATTGAATCTATTTCGTTTGGTGTTGTTGAATTCTGGGCTGAAAGTCGAACGAATTGTCCAAGCAGGAGTCGGGTTGTATTCCAAATAAACTGTACCTAATAAGTTATTGGTAAAAGTCTCATTAGTGTTTAACTCGAAATTGGCAAGGGGATTATTAAAAGGTGAACCGATAACATCATTAAATCCATTGTAGGTGCCATCATCATTGAATACGGGTTGCGTGCTTAACGTACCAAATGCATTTCCACCAAAAGAGGTGAGACCATTATCTACTTTAATTCTAGAGTAATTAATTCGAAAACCAGCTTTCAATTTGTGGCTTAGATTCAAGTCTAAATTTGATCTGAAAATAAATTTTTCAATACCAGAAGTATTTACAATACCTTCTTGATTAAAATAATTTATCGAGTTATAATAATTCACATTTTCCGATGCTCCTGCAAGAGATACATCCGCATTGTAAATTGGGGCTGGTCCTGTTGTTAAATCGACCCAATCATTGTTCGGGTATGTAGATGGTGCATCAGGAAATGGAGCAGCGGCTGATCTGAATTCCGCGTGTTCGTTGGTAAAAGCAATCTGTTCTTCTTGAGATAAAAAATCTGGCAGTTCAGGTAGCATCTGCATACTAGTGAATATATTAACACTCACTTCAGGCTTTCCAGTACCTGCACCACGACCATTTTTGGTTGTAACCAATACTACACCGTTTGCACCTCTTGAACCGTAAATCGCAATAGATGAAGCATCCTTTAGTATTTCAATCGATTTTATGTCATTTGCGTTAATGTTGTTTAAATTAAAATTAGTGCCAACAACAATACCATCAATAACCCAGAGGGGTTCATTACTACCAGTAATAGAATTTCCACCTCTTACTCTTATGACCGTTCCTGCTCCAGGAGCACCACTAACTTGTGTTACTTGAACACCGGCAGCCCTACCTTGTAAAACTTGATCTACCCTTGAAGAAGGTACTTGTGTGATTTCTTCAGCACTAACTGATGCGACAGAACCAGTTAAGTCCGATTTAGTTGTTGTTCCATATCCAATGACAACAACTTCCTCAAGTTCATTACTGGCTACTAATATAACATTAATCTGATTTTGAGTACCCACAACAATTTCTTGAGGTGCGTAACCTATATAAGAAATTGATAGTATGTCATCTGCTCCTGCCTCAATGGTAAAGTTACCATCAAAATCTGTACTTACACCTCGAGTTGTACCCTTGACTATTATCGATGCGCCCGGTAAAGGAAGACCATCTGCAGATACAGTTCCAGTAACTGATTGCTGCGACCATCCAACAATAGAGCTGAAGGTAAGCAACAATGTAAAGATAGGTGCCCATCGTTTGCTTGAATTAAATCTTGTTTTTTTCATATAGTTAATTATTTAAAGTGAATTGAGTTCTTTCAAAAATATTGTTGTTAGTTTAAACCTTCATCCTGCACTATCTTGTACTATCCTGTGCTATCCTGCACTATCTTGTACTGTCCTGTTTGATTTTTGCAAAATTTTTTTAGTAAGAATCAACGAGTTTTGAAAATGTTTTAGTTGAATAAAGCTAATTGCTTCAAAAGATAAATTACAATTCGGAATATGGCGTAATAGTAATCTATAGCTACGATTTTTAGTTAGGCAATTATACAATCAAGTTTTAGCAAGCAGCATCGTACAGGACAGGTATAGATAATCTTTGTCCTAAATTAGCTTTGATAATTTTTCAGAAATTAAAAGTCTATTTACTAAAAGAGTTTACTTATGTCAAAAATACCATTGAGTAATACCTATGACGCCATTGTAGTTGGTACTGGCGTAAGTGGAGGATGGGCAGCAAAAGAGCTTTGCGAGAACGGGCTTAAAACTTTAGTTCTGGAACGTGGAAGAATGGTACAACATGTAGTTGATTATCCAACTATGAACCTTGATCCGTGGGACTTACCAAATGGAGGTGAGACCCCAGCTAAAATAAAGGAAAAATATCCAAAGCAATCGCGTTGGGGTTTTGATGAAACCACACGTCATTTTTTTAATGACGATTCAAAATATGATTATGATGAAACAAAAAGATTTGATTGGATTCGAGGTACACAGGTTGGTGGCCGTTCCCTCATATGGGGCAAGCAAACCTATCGTTGGTCAGATTTGGATTTCGAAGCCAATGTCAAAGATGGTATTGGTGTAGACTGGCCTATTCGATATAAAGATTTAAAGCCATGGTATGAGCATGTGGAAAAACATGTAGGTATTAGTGGAGAGGCCCTAGGGTTGCCCCATTTACCGGACAGCGTGTTTTTAAAACCTATGGAACTCAATTGCGTGGAAGAGCATTTAAAGAATGGTATTTCTGAAAAATATGATGATCGTGTACTAACCATAGGTAGGGTTGCTCATATTACGGAAGGGTCAAAACCTGGGGCAGGAAGAGGAACCTGCCAATACAGGAACCGTTGCAAACGCGGGTGTCCGTACGGTGGTTATTTTAGCTCAAATTCATCAACACTTCCCATGGCAGAGGCTACAGGAAATATGACGCTAAGACCAGATTCTATTGTTTGCGAGGTATTGTACGACAAGGAAACAAAAAAAGCTACAGGAGTCAAGATTGTAGACGCCAATACTAAGGAAGTAATAGAGTTTAAATCTAAAATAGTCTTCTTGTGTGCTTCGTCCATGGCTTCTACGGCAATTTTGATGCAATCAAAGTCAGATGTTTTTCCAAACGGTATGGGCAATGCCAGTGGTGAATTGGGACACAATATCATGGATCACCAATTAGGTGGTGGTGCAAGCGGAAAAATAGATGGCTATGATGATAAGTACTATAAAGGACGAAGACCTAACGGGTTTTATATACCAAGGTTTAGAAATGTAGATTCCACCTCTAAAAAAGTAGATTTTATACGGGGTTACGGATACCAAGGTAGTGCCGGGCGTAATGACTTTAGTACTTTGATTCCTGAGTATGCCTACGGAGAAGAATTGAAAGCAGCCATGCTGGAACCTGGAGGTTGGCGAATTAACTTAGGCGGTTTTGGAGAAGTATTGCCGTATCATGAAAACCATATGTCATTAAATTATGATAAGCTTGATGACTACGGTTTACCTACAATTGTTTTTGATGCCGAGTTCAAAGATAACGAGAAACGGATGAAAAAAGATTGGATAGAGCAGGCCCAAGAAATGTTGGAAAATTCAGGCTTTAAAGATGTCAGGGCCAACAAAAGGGAATCGTACATGGGAGGCGGTATTCACGAAATGGGTACGGCTAGAATGGGTAAGGACCCAAAAACTTCGGTTTTGAATAAATACAACCAGCTGCATGAAGTGCCTAATGTATATGTTACCGATGGGGCTTGTATGACCTCTGCAGGATGTCAAAATCCTTCACTAACATACATGGCTCTAACGGCAAGAGCAGCCAATCATGCTGTAGAGGAATTAAAGAAAATGAATATTTAAACAACTGTTTTGGAAAGAAGAAAAGCACTAAAGAACATTGGGTTATCGCTAGGTTCCTTAACCATGTCATCTGCCGTAGTCACACTTATTCAAAGTTGTACCCAAGAAAAAAAGGTTTCATGGAACCCTGTATTTTTTTCACCCGATGAAGCTGATATTGTTTCAAAGACCTTAGAGGTAATGATACCTAAGACTCCAGATGTGCCTGGAGCAACAGATTTGAACTTGGCCCAATTTATAGATGGCTATCTAGATGTTATATCTACGGAAAAAGAAAAAACTGCATTTAAAGCAGGTGTAGAGCAGTATTTGTCTACAACCCTTGAAAAATCTGTAAAGAACGTTTCAACTGATTTAACGGAAGGTGATATAGAAAAAAGGGTGGCCCATTATTTTAAGGCTGATGCCGAGAATAAAAAGAAATGGAATATGGAGGTAGCTGCCTCCGAAAAGGAGGGAGCTCAACTACTATCCGATGATGCGGTTAATTTTTTTGTTTTGAATTCATTACGAAACAGGGGAATAGAAGCTTTTAAAGTCAGTAAAATTATTGGGGAAGAGGTCTTGGCCTATGACCCTATTCCGGGCGCGCAAAAAGGATGTGTAGATTTACAGGAAGTATCGGGAGGCAGAGCTTGGTCTTTGTAACTTTCTTTATGCTCCATATCTTGGTCAATTACATTTTTAGTACCAACTTATTGCCACATTTATCCGAGAACAACAAAGCCCAGCTTTAAAAGCTGGGCTTTGTTGTTCTTCCCAAATAGTAATGGGTAATTTTATTTAGCCGGTTGAGGATACGAAAAGCGGTAAGTTCCTGAACCCAGTTCAAGCTGTACACCTTGCTGTGTTTGCTTTAAGTTTTTTTGCATTTCGGCTTTTAACTTAGCGCTGTTTAGCTTAATGTTTTCTAGTGTAGCTCCCGATAACGTTACAGATGCGGTAGTATTAGCGGGTATGGTTACTTCATAATGAAATTCGCCATCTTTTATCTCCCAGTCAGATTTTATTTTTCCATAAAGGGATATGAATTCAGCCTTTGCAGCTGTCAACCCTCCACCTGGGTGAGGGTCAAATATGATGTGTTTATAACCTGGTTTTTTAGGGTCTATTCTCAATCCTCCTACATGGGTATAAAGCCATTCTCCAATGGCACCGTACGAATAGTGATTAAAACTGTTCATACCTTCAATAATAGTCCCGTCGGGTTTTTGCGTGTCCCATCGTTCCCAAATAGTAGTGGCTCCCATGGTTATTGGATAAAGCCAGGATGGAAATTCCTTTCTGTTGAGTAACATAAAGGCCAAATCATCGCGTCCTATTTTGGAAAGGGTTGTGCAGAGTAGGGGAGTCCCTAAAAACCCTGTAGTCAAATGCCCGAATTTTTTCACGTCCTGAGCGAAGTATTCAGCGGATTTTTTCTTTAAATTTTCAGGAATCAGATCAAAGGAAAGGGCCATTGCATAAGCTGTTTGCGTGTGAGAGACCAAACGCCCGTTTGGGGTAACATACTCCTGTACAAAAGCTTTTTTTATGTTTTTGGCTTGCTGAGCATATTTCTCAATGTCTTCGGTTTTTCCTAATACTTCGGCTATTTTGCTAAAGAGTGATGTGGAATAATAAGCATAGGCGGTAGCAATTAAATCTTTTTCGGTTACGGAACCATTGTAGTCGGGTTTGTCCGCATTATAGGCTAACCAGTCTCCCCAATGCCAATGCTTGGGGTCGTTCCATAAATAGTCCTCACCTGATTTCTGAGCCATAAAATCTACCCAACCTTTCATACTGGCATATTGCTCTTTTAAAATACGTTTATCCCCATAAGACTGGTAGACCGTCCACGGAATGATTACCGCAGCATCTGCCCAGCCTGTGGCGCCACCTTTGGCACTAACACCTTCTCCTCCCGTTAAAATGTCAGGCACTACGTTGGTCACGGATCCGTTATCGTGCTGGTCCAAGGCTAAATCTTTTAACCATTTTGTATAAAATGTAGCTACGTCAAAATTAAAAGCAGCAGTCATGCTAAAAACTTGAGCATCACCTGTCCAACCCGCTCGTTCATCGCGCTGTGGACAGTCTGTAGGAATATCTAAAAAGTTGTCTCGTTGTCCCCATTGAATATTACTCTGTAATTGATTGATCATTGGGTCTGAAGTTGTAAAACTTCCGGTAGGCGTGATATCCGAATGAATCACAATTCCTGTAATAGCGTCAGGATTTAGGTTACCTGGGTAATCTATAACCTGTATGTATCTAAAACCATGGGAGGTAAAATGTGGTTCAAAAATTTCTTCTCCTTCACCTTTTAAAATATAGTTGTCTGTTGCCTCAGCTGCTCGTAGGTTTTTGGTGTAAAAATTACCATCTTTATCAAGGACTTCCGCAAATTTAAGGGTCACCTTATGGCCTTTAGGACCTTTAACCTTCATTCTGGCCCAGCCCACTATGTTTTGTCCTAAATCCAATACCAACTCTCCTTTGGGGGTGGTAATGAGCTTTTTGGGTTTTATTTCTTCAGTTGCTCTTACCGGAGGTCCTTGTGGCGCTACCAGAATATCTTTGGAATGGTCTAAGATTTCCACTTTTTTCCAATTACTATCATCAAATCCGTTTTGATTCCAACCGTCCATTTCTAATCGGGCATCGTATTTTTCACCATTGTACATATCAGATTCAAGTATAGGGCCGTAAGATGCTTTCCAATCACCATTACTTACTATAGTTTCACTACTTCCATCGGCATAGTTTATATGTAATTGTACTAAAAGGGCAAGTTGGTTTCCGTAAAAGGCATAATCGCCTTTCCAGCCTATGTTTCCTCTATACCAACCATCGCCTACAATAGCACCTATGGCATTATTGTCTCTCAGCATATTCGTTACATCGTAGGTCTGGTACTGCAACCTTTTGTTATAGGTAGTGTAGCCAGGCGTAAAAAGGTCATTACCTACTTTTTTCCCGTTCAGGTAAAGTTCATAGACTCCCAAAGAAGTGGCTTGTACCTTGGCCGAAACAATGGTTTTATTCGTTTGGAACTCCGTTCTAAAGTACTGCGACGGATGTGATTTTTTTTCTGCAGTAATGTCGTTCATAGCAATGTACGATGCAGTCCATAGGGCTTTGTCTAAAATACCCATTTCCCAATAGGCGGGAGTACTCCACGCCGAAGCTCTGTTTTTGTTGTCCCAAACCCGGACTTGCCAATATACTCGCTGCATAGATTGCAGTTTAGGGCCTTCGTAGATTACGTTTACGGATTGGTCACTTTCAATTTTTCCTGAAGTCCAAATAAGATTTTTACCTTCTTGCAGATTAACCTTTGAGTCCGCTACGCGAATTTCATAAGCTGTCTGGATCACATTTCTCTCGTCTGAGTTCAATTGCCAACTTAACCTGGGTTTGAGGACGTCAATACCAATAGGGTTGGTTTTGTATTCTGTTACCAGATTTAATGTTTCCAACTTTTTTATTGAGAAAGAGTTGATAAGAAAAAACAGTAGTACAAGCGAAAGTTGTGAAATTATAGTTCTCAAATTAGTAGTTATATTAAGGTGTATTTAGGTGAAATTATCGATAACAGAAGGTTTATGCGTCCTGTACAGTCCTGTTTGTCATGTTTAAATTTGGAAGAAAACGGAGTGTAATTTTATTTTTGCGAATATTGAAATAGGACTCTATAATTAATAACCGTATAATAAGATTAGAAAATACATGCGACTAATGAGACGTACAAATAAGCATAATGGAGTTTAAGTCTTAATTGCTTTTTCTAGCTTTTTGTTCTACAAAATATGGCTGAAAATTATATTCAGAATTTGAATCCCAATTGGCATTTATTTTTGGCAGGTATTTTTTTAATGCTTCGATTTGGTTTTTGTAATCTGTATTTTTAGTTTGGTTTGTAAATTCATTTGGGTCATTCCTATGGTCATAAAATTCTTCGGCACCATCTTCATATTGAATGTATCGGAAGCCTGTTGATTTTACAGTATGATTGTTCATGCCAAAGGTTGTTATAGCAACAGAATTTTCGTCAGCTCTTTTCCCCATCATTGTCGGCACTAAACTTTTGCCCTCATTTCTTACATATGCAGGAAGCCCACATAATTCGAGCAGGGTAGGGTAGATAGACAGCATTTCCGCGGGTTCATCTATAATTTTACCCTTGGGCAAATTAGGCGCAACAAACAGTAAGGGTGCCTTTGTAGCTGATTCCCATAAGGCATGCTTGGCAAAAGTGCCTTTTTCTCCTAAACGATATCCATGATCGGACCAAAATACAATTACAGTGTTTTCTGCATGTTCACTGTTTTCAAGCGCGTTCAACATGCGACCAATTTCATGATCCACAAAACTGACACAGGCCAAGTAAGCCTGAATGATTTTAGGCCATTCACCACTCTTGATTGCCCAATCGGTCGACGGCATCATGGGCAAATCATTGATTAGTTTCGCGACAGGCGGAACATCGTCTAAATCATCCGATTCGTAAGGAACTGTTTTTATGCTATCCAACGGATGTAAATCAAACCACTTTTGAGGTACATATAAAGGAACGTGAGGTCTTAAAAAACCCACTCCCATGAAAAAGGGTTTGTCGTAAGTTTTGCTTAAACGTTTGATTGCCCAATCCACTGATTGATGATCAGGCATAAGTGAATCCACTTCTGGAAAAGCACCCCAATCCGTATTGGTGCGACCGTAGTTTTTTCTATCAGATGTACCGAAGCCATCCCATACAAATCGATCATCGGGGTACGGGCCAAAACGTTCTACCCTTCCTCCCGAGTCATCGAACATTCCTTCAGGTGCATGACTATGGAACAATTTGCCTATTCCCATTGTATGATAGCCGTTTTCTCCAAAATATTCGGGGAGAAAAATAATATCTTTGGTTGCCGGATTATCGGACCTTATTTTATCATCCGGAATCATTCCATAAATACCTGTGGTAGAAGGCCGCAAACCACTCATTATGGAAGCTCTTGATGGCCCGCATAAAGGGGCTTGACAATGGGCATTTGAAAAAAGCACGCCTCTAGATGCCAGTTTATCGATATTCGGGGTTTTGGTATTGGGATGTATTTTCAGGACGCCCAGCATATTATTAAGGTCATCCACGGAAATAAACAACACATTCGGGGGTGCTTCTGTTTTCCGCACTATTGTTTTCTTCTTCTCCTTACAGCCACAAAGTACAAACAGACCCAAGACAAGAATCA
The DNA here is from genome assembly GCF_009649685.1 of Flavobacteriaceae bacterium EG-1. Classification (GTDB taxonomy): domain Bacteria; phylum Bacteroidota; class Bacteroidia; order Flavobacteriales; family Flavobacteriaceae; genus Aurantibacter_A. The sequence goes on along the minus strand of NZ_WJPK01000005.1, from coordinate 201,725 downwards.
AATAGTTTCCTATTTTCATTTTATGCTCCGTTTGTATGGTTTATTCGTTCCAAGATTCTTGAAGTTGCCCCTTTAATTTTGCTACAATTTCCGGATTTTTATCGGCCAAATCCTCTTGCTCAAAAGGGTCTTTATAAATATCGAACAACTGAACCTTTTCATCTGGTTTGTTGGCCTTGTCGGGAACGATAAGCTTATACGGTTCCGTTATTGCAATTTGATAGAAAAGACTTTCATCAATGGTATTGAAGTCATGGGCATAGATTTCCCCGAAAACGGCTTCTCTATTCTCAATTTCGGTTTCGTTCAATGGGTTAATTCCATCCAATTCCTTTGGGCGTTCAATGCCCACTAAATCCAAAACCGTAGGTAACATATCCAAACTGCTTACCAAGGTTCTGTCATCAAGCTTGGGTTCGATTTTGCCTTTCCATTTGAACATTATAGGAGTGCGCATACCGTAATCGTAAGGTGCCCGTTTTGAAATGGGATTGTACCTGCTATCGTTTTCGTTTTGCACCCATCCATTATCACAGACGTAAACAAATAAGGTGTTTTCGGTTTGACCTTTTTCTTCAATATAGTCCATTAGTTCGCCACATGTTTGGTCAAACCATTCGCACATGGCCCAATATTTGGCGACATATTCAGTAGGTGCCATGGGAAGGTATTTTTGTAAAAGACTATCGGGTGGATTATGGGGTGAATGCGGTAAAAATGGTGCATACCACATGAAAAATGGCTTTTTCTTCTCCAGAGCCAAATCAATGTAGGTGTTGAGTGTATCCATTCCCTTTCGACCTATTTCAAGTCCATAGTCACCGTGTCTGCCTCCTCTTTCAGGATCACCGTGTGTCATTCCGTCGTCAAATCCCCCGTTCGCATAATTGCCCAACCACCATTTACCGGTTTGAAAAGAGAGATATCCTTTTTCTTTTAGCAATTTTGGAAGAGTGTTCAGCATTTTGAAATTCTCTATTACACTAGCATAATTATCCGCCCTCCATTCGGATTGCCATGCTGGTTTCCCTTCTTTATCATCACCGGGTAATACCCTATCATTGCCCAAAACCATATGATCTCTAGGAAAAACCCCTGTAATGATAGAAGCTAAGGAAGGCGCACATAAGGAGGTGGGCACGTAGCCGCGAGTAAAAGTGTGACTTTCTCTGGCCAGTTTATCAAGGTTGGGCGTTTCGATGGCCTCGTGATTCATAAAGCCGTAATCGGTCCAGGCCTGATCATCTGAAATAATAAATACGACGTTAGGTGGTTGCTCTTCCTTAGGTTTTTCCTTTACCTCTTTCTTGGTTTCCTTGCAGGAGACCAATGTTACAATGGCGAATATAGCGATGAATAGGGTGGTACTATTTCTCATTTCGTTTGTAGTTTTAGTATTTGTTTTTTAGGAAACCTTTATTCGTATTTCCAGTTCTTGGGAATCGGATTCAAAATAGGCTAGTATCGGAACTGCTTCCACACCGGGCACCATATTAAATATTCTTTCTTTTGGCGTATCTTTAATTGTCATGGGCACACTTGCCGTAATAATAACCAGACCCTCAGGTTTTTGAATAGTTATTTCATTTGGATTCGATTGCGTGACTTTCTCCCCTGTAGGAGATACAATCGGTAAAACAAATGCGGTTGGTTCTTTTATGGTTTGGTCGGTTTTGGCAATGATTTGCATAGAATCTTTTGAGCTTTGATACAATAGCTCAAAATCCGATGCCGTATCGGTTACAGTTTCATTCGATTTGTCTTTTAATTCGGTTTTGGCAATCAGCTGAAGGTCACTGTCATTCTCTTCGGAATGAATCGCCGCCGCTCTATCGAAAATATTGCTATACCAAGCATCTTCCTTAAAGGTCTCGACGCGTGGTGTCAACGCAAAATCCACGCCTGGATTAGGTTGTTGATTATAGGCCTCGACCATTTTATAGATGGCCATGCTCGCAGTGCATAACAATCCCACTTTGTTGTGGTACAAAACCGAAAGTGCGCCGCCCGTAGCTTGGCGATAATCACCGTCTTTGTAAATGGCATCATATGCCGAAATGGTACCTCGCCAATCGCCTTTGGCAAAAAGAGTGACATCCAAATCCTTAAAATTTTTGACCCCATCGGCCGTGACTCTTGGTAATAAGGTGTTCGTGTTCAGTTCTGGTAGCTCTTCCCAATGGTCCAGCAAGGCGGTTAATGGTTTTGCATGTGTAAACGTATGGTGCAAGCAAGGTGGAATTCCATGGGATATATAATGCGGACCGCCATGTATCAAACCTTCAGCAGTACAGCGTTTCAATAGTTCGGTATTTTTTATAGCAGCTGTTCCAAAGGCAGGATTAATATCAGCCATCATTGCAAATGCAGGTTGACTGCCATCACAAGTGCGACTACCCCAATAACTCCATTTGTATTGGCGGGTTCCCCAACTATTATCCCATGCACCATCGGGTAACATAAACTCTAAATGACTATTTAAAGATTTCGTTAGAATTTGTATTAGTTCATCATCTTTTACCTGTAGCGCATACATCACTAAACTGTTTAGTGTTTCTTCTACATTATAACCTAAATCGACACCATGTAGCCCTTTGGCACTTAATTTTTTTGCATCGGGTTTGCACTCTCCAAACAGTAAATTTTCATTCGCTGTAAAATAGGATTTTATATCTTCTGCTAATGCTTTACTTTTTGCAATAAACTCATTATTTTTAAGTACACGTCCTATTAGATTTAAACCATAAATAGCAGTGCCTCCATAATTGATATTGGTAAAAGCAATAGAAAACGTGTCATAAACATATTGGCCGGCCTTTTCCAGACGTGCTGTCCAACTCTTGCGACGGTCATCCTCTAAAACATGACCATGATAGTGCAATGCTTCGGCTAATGCGATGGCCCCGAAAACCGTAATTCCTTTCCATGATTTTGGATTGGGTACAACCGTCCAGCTTCCGTTTTCCTGTGACACATTGTTTTCGGCCCAATCCATAACTCCAACAGCAGCATATAGGTATTTCCTGTCTCCAGTGGTATCTGCCATATATAAAAATGGGTACACGGCATCCATACAACGCCCATGTATATGTGAACAGGCAGGGCAGCCCAAAGCACCATGCTCTTCTATATTAGATGGATTATTGATTTGAACTCGTATCATTCCATCGCACCAGTCTTTTACAAGGTTTGATGTGAGTTTTTTAAATTCTAATGAATGAATTGGTTCAGTTTTACTTGAACAAGAATTTAGCGTATTAGCCATGGAAAGGCCAATTCCAATACCACTTAAAGTTGTTAGTTGAATAAATTCTTTGCGTCTCATATGTTTTTTTAATCCCCGTCTATACACTTTTCTATAATTACTACTTTTGGCAGTGGAACAAGTATAATAGGATTTTTATGGATTCGCATCCTGTACTATGCGGTTTTGGACTATATATTTTTGATGTATATACAACTATAATTGAACAGTACTGTGCAGGATACTTTGGTAAAATTCAACGTTTATATTTATCTATATTTTGTGGGGTACGGCCTTACTTTTATCTATTAACTCATTCTAAAACTAAAAATGATTCGAAAAGCATTTAAGATGAAGCTATATTCTGATAAAATTGAAGAATATACAAGAAGACATAATCCAATTTGGCCAGAACTTAAATCATTATTAAAAAATAGTGGAGTACATAACTATAGTATTTTTTTTGATAAAGAAACCAGTATATTATTTGGCTATGTTGAGATAGAATCTGTGGAAAAATGGAATGCAATTGCAAGTTCTAAAGTCTGTAAAAGTTGGTGGACATTTATGGCTGATTCAATGGAAACAAATATAGATAATAGTCCTATTTCAGTTGATTTAGAAGAAGTGTTTTATTTATCCTAAAATTTAATTATTAACATGTCGTATTTTAAAAGGTTGTTGGTGTTTGTTATAGTGTTTTTTATAACGGCCTGTAATTCTAAAAAGGAAAAATCAATAGGCGCTCAAGTAGATACTAAGCCAAATGTATTGATATTATTAACGGATCAATGGCGGGCCCAAGCCACAGGCTATGCTGGTGATGTAAATGTAAGCACGCCAAACTTAGATAGTTTGGCAGCTATGAGTATTAATTTTAAAAATGCTGTTTCTGGTATGCCAGTATGCTCGCCTTTTCGGGCATCATTATTAACAGGACAAAGACCTCTTACACATGGTGTTTTTATGAATGATGTGCAATTAGATACCAATGCTGTAACGATGGCGAAAGTTTTTGCTAAGGAAGGTTATAATACTGGTTATATTGGCAAATGGCACTTAGATGGTCATGGTCGATTACAAAATGTAGCGCCCGGAAAAAGAAGACAAGGTTTTCAGTATTGGAAAGGTAATGAGTGCACGCATAATTATAACGAATCAGTTTATTATGATAATGATAACCCAAATAGAAAAGTTTGGGATGGATATGATACATTTAAACAAACAGATGCTGCGATAGAATATTTTAATGATAAGAAGGGTTCGAAAAATCCATTCTTAATGATTTTATCTTATGGTACTCCACATGCACCATACCATACAGCACCAGAAGAATATAAAAGTCGATTTAAGGCTGAAGAAATTAAACTACGCAAAAACGTACCCGAAAATTTAAAGAAAAAAGCTAAAAAGGATTTGGCTGGATATTATGCGCATATTGCTGCCATTGATGACATGATTGGGAAGGTCATAAAAAATCTAAAGAATACAGGTCTAATAGAGAATACAATTATTGTTTTTACAGCAGATCATGGAGATTTGCTAGGTTCACATGGTGCTTATAAAAAACAACAACCATACGAAGAATCAGCACGTGTACCTATGTTGTATTATCTACCAGAAAAATATAAGATTAAAAAGGGTGAACGAGACGCTTTAATAAATTCTGAAGATATCATGCCAACGCTTTTAAGTTTATGTGAAATCTCAATTCCTGATACGGTTGAAGGGTTAGATTATAGAGCCTATTTAGAAGGGAAAGCTGATATTGGAAAATCAACGTTACTTACTTGTGTGCAACCCTTTGGTCAATGGAATAGAATAAAATATGGAGGACGTGAATATAGGGCGCTTAAAACTTTGAAATATACCTATGCTCGTGATCTGAACGGACCTTGGTTATTATTCGATAATGAGAAAGATCCGTATCAGATGAATAATTTGGTAGGTAACGAAACCTTTGCTTCATTACAAAAAGATTTAGACGGTCAGCTCCGTAAAAGATTAGAAGATACTGGAGATGAGTTTCTCCCAGGCATAGAATATATTAGAAAATGGGGTTATCCTATTGATGAAACTGGTACTGTACCATATACTCATTAGAGTATAAACTTTAGGTGTTTTGTTATCAAGGGTTAATCTATTATGATTACGCTAACCTAATACATCATATAAAATTATTTTACTTTATCATAAAGTCTAGACATTTCTATTAAGGGATTATGACCAAGGTAATCAACACAGGGTTCGTTTTTCTCAGTTTGAGGTTTTCTTAAAACATCCTTCGGACTTCCACCTAAAGGATTATAGAATTCCCAAATGGTTCCTGTCTCTTTAAATTGTTTTGAGCTTTCATTTAAAGCCTTTTCCAATAGTATTTTAGTAGCATCTTCTCTACCATATGTCGCACAACCACGAGCAATCCAATATGTCATACTATTCCATGAAGGGCCGCGCCACATTCGTAATTCAAATTTTGGGTCTTTTTTACCAACAGTAGCAATAGGGTGGGTGGTATTAAAATATTCTGTATTCAATAAGTAGTCGTCTATTAGTCGATCCGCTTGTTGTTGCGTAGCCACTCCGAATACAAGAGGAAATAGCGTTTCAAAAGCTAAACTTCTAAGCTTTGGGTCTTCCATAGCCCACGAATCAAAAAATAGACCTTCTTTTTCAGAATATAATTCAGTTTGTATAAACTTCTTTAAATCGCTAGCACGTTTGTCAAAATAGGTGTTATCTAATTTTAATTCTTTAGACCATTTGCTAGCCATTTCGTACATGAAGTAAACATGGCAGGTAGCATCAATACATGCAAATTTACCATCTTTAGTGTCATCAAACCTTATTCCTTCATCAATTCCACTTTCCCATTCTTTAAGTAGTATATCATTATAAAAAAAACCTTCTCCTTCAGCTTTTCTATTATTTTCAAACCACGTTATTTGTCTAATTAATGGTGAATAGAAGCTATTAATTATAGAATCATGTCCGGTATCATTTCTATAATCTTCAATTGCAAAAGGCCAAAATGGTGGATGGCCTATTTTTTTATCCCAAGTAACACTATCAGATTCAGCATTTGGCATCCAAATTGATCCGGGGATTAAACCATCTGCTTCTTGATTTTTTATATTGTTAAACATCTGCTTGATAGCATGTTCTGGATGTGAATTTACAACATCAATTGCTTGATTTACGATATCCCAATGTCCAAATGCTGGCCCGTAGATATAGCCAGGTCCAATTTCTTCCCATTCGTAATCAAATGGCCATTTCGCAGGATGCGTGCTTTTTTTGTGTAACGCTGCTACATATTGTAGCATTGGTCGCCATTCCGGTTTGCCAATAGAATTTGCCTCAGTAGAAAGGTTCTCCCAACTAGACGTAATGTTCTTAGTTGCTGTTTCGGTAGTACCGTTTTGTTTTTGGTCGGAAGTATTTGTGCAGCTCAATAATGTTGCGCTAATTAGTAATAATAGGAGACTACTTTTCATTAAAATTGGACTTTCTATTAATATTTTTCTAATTCAACTTAGAGGAGTAAATATCTTAATATTATTTGGCTATTACCTACGAAAATGCATTTTGAAACAAAAAATTACAATTATTTGAATTTTGATATAAATTAAAAAGTTCTCTCACAATTTAACTAAGTAACTGAACTGTTATTTTATGAAATTTAGTTAAATATGAATGAAAGTGTGAGAATCAAGAAGAGAAAAAGGATAATACTTAGATCTTTTGACTGGAATATTCAGAACCTTAGAAAAATAATTACTTAATAAGTTAGCTAGACATAGGTGTGGGAAAATAAAAAACCCTGAAAATCAGAAGATTAACAGGGTTAAATGTACTCGAGATGGGACTTGAACCCATACGGACTAATGTCCATTGGATTTTAAGTCCAACGTGTCTACCAATTCCACCACTCGAGCTTCAATGTACTCGCTAGTACATGAATAAAAAAACGCTGACCAGCAGCGTTTTCTCAGAGCGAAAAAAGGGATTCGAACCCTCGACCTCCACCTTGGCAAGGTGATGCTCTACCCCTGAGCTACTTTCGCATGTGATTTATTAATTTGCCTGTCTTTAGACAGGATTTAAAAGAACGTGCATTTCTTTAGTAATGCGGATGCAAATTTAATACAATTCTATAAAACGCAAAGGAATTTCTTTTAAAAATAATTTGACTGTAAATTAACTGGTGGCCTTTTTATTTTTTGTAAGTAATCGCTTAATTTCGTTTAGTTTCATAAGTGCCTCAACTGGAGTAAGTGTGTTGATATCTAAATGGGTTATTTCTTCTTTAATCTGTTCTAACAAGGGGTCGTCTAAATTGAAAAAGCTGAGTTGCATTTCGTCTTGAGCGCTCTGAAGTTTATCTGTAAGTTCTTCGCTAGAGTGTGATTTTTCAAGTTTCTTAAGAATTTTGTTGGCCTTGGATATTACCTGTTGGGGCATTCCAGCCATTTTTGCCACATGTATTCCAAAACTATGTTCACTACCACCTGAAACAAGTTTTCGTAAAAAGAGCACCTTATCTTTAAGCTCTTTTATAGCTACATTATAATTTTTGATACGGTCAAAAGTCTCTGCCATTTCATTTAACTCATGATAATGAGTAGCAAAAAGTGTTTTAGCTCTTGCCGGATGTTCGTGTAGGTATTCAGAGATAGCCCAGGCAATAGAAATACCATCATAAGTACTGGTGCCACGACCAATTTCATCAAGTAGAACTAAACTGCGTTCAGATAGATTGTTTAAAATTGAAGCAGTTTCATTCATTTCAACCATAAAGGTAGATTCTCCCATAGAAATGTTATCGCTAGCTCCTACGCGCGTAAAAATCTTGTCTACATACCCAATTTTTGCCGATTCTGCAGGTACAAAACTTCCCATTTGTGCCAAGAGTACAATAAGTGCTGTTTGTCTTAAAATAGCAGATTTACCACTCATATTCGGTCCCGTAATCATAATTATTTGTTGGGTATCACGGTTGAGTATTACATCATTTGGAATGTAAGTGTCTCCTGGAGGCAATTGTTTTTCAATTACCGGATGTCGTCCATTTTTTATATCTAATTCAGTAGAGTCATCCAGTTCAGGTGCAATATAATTATTGTCTTTTGCCAATTGCGCAAAACTACTAAGACAATCTAGATTAGCTATTTGTTGCGCATTTTTCTGAACAACTGCAATATACTCTTGCATCCAAACGATTAATTGCCCAAAAAGCTGTTGTTCTAAACTTAGAATACGTTCTTCTGCTCCTAATATTTTAGCTTCATATTCTTTTAACTCTTCGGTTATATATCGTTCCGCATTAACTAAGGTTTGTTTCCGTATCCATTCTTCTGGAACTTTGTCTTTATGCGTGTTGCGAACTTCTATATAATAGCCGAAGACATTATTAGAGGCTATCTTAAGTGATGTTATTCCTGTGCGTTCCGTTTCACGGACTAACATTTTATTCAGATAGTCCTTACCAGAGAAAGCTAAACCACGAAGTTCATCCAGTTCTTCAGAGTAACCTTTCGCAATGGCATTGCCTTTAAGAATATTGACCGGAGCATCTTCGCTAAGCATGCTTATTATTTTTTCTTGTAATACTTTACAATTATCTAAAGAGGTGCCTATTAATTGCAGCGCTTCGTTTTTACCGTCCTCGCAGAATTGTTTTATTGGCATTATTGAGGCCAAAGAGTTTTTTAACTGAACAACTTCTCTCGGATTAATTTTGCCTGTAGCCACTTTTGAAATTAAACGTTCAATGTCGCCCATGGGTTTTATCCAACCTTTTAGGTTATCATGGCCGATTGTATCATTAAAAAGATGCGCAACAACTTGATGTCTTCGTTTTATTTTTTCAACATTTTTTAAAGGTAGTGCAAGCCATCTTTTCATTAATCTACCGCCCATTGGTGATAATGTGCGGTCAATTATATCAATTAGTGTTACAGCATTGGCATTTGTTGAATGATAAAGCTCTAGGTTTTTAATGGTAAAGCGATCCATCCAGACATAATCTTCTTCTGCAATTCTTTGTAGTGTATTTATATGTTGTAATTGTCGGTGTTGTGTTTCTGACAAATAGTGTAACACTACTGCGGAGGCAATAATACCCTCATTTAAATGATCAACTCCAAAACCTTTTAAACTTGCCGTTTTAAAATGGCTATTAAGAGTTTCATTGGCATAATCTTCTTGGTATACCCAATCTTCAATAAAGAAAGTATGGTAGTTAGATCCAAATATATCTTGAAATTCTTTGCGGTGTGCTTTTGAAATGAGAATTTCATTTGGCGAGAAATTCTGTAAAAGTTTATCTATTTGATCTGTACTACCTTGGGTTGTTAAAAACTCACCAGTAGAAATATCTAAAAAAGAAATACCGAATAACTTTCTACCAAAGTGAACAGCACATAAAAAGTTATTGGATTTAGCTGATAGTATATCATCATTTAATGCAACACCTGGTGTTACCAATTCGGTAACACCTCTTTTTACTATGGTTTTGGTTAATTTTGGATCTTCAAGTTGGTCGCAAATAGCAACACGCTGACCAGCTTTTACTAATTTAGGAAGATATGTATTTAAGGAATGGTGTGGAAAACCTGCTAATTCGGTGCGATCCCCACCATTATTTCTATGCGTGCAAATTATACCTAGTATCTTCGAGGCTTTAACGGCATCTTCTCCAAAAGTTTCATAGAAATCACCTACACGAAATAACAGTAAAGCATCAGGATATTTAGTCTTGATGGTATTGTACTGCTTCATTAAGGGAGTAACCTTCTTTATTTTTTTTGTATTAGCCAAACCGGTCTATTTCGATTATTTTTGATGCAAACGAAAATACCATTTTTGATTGATGCAATAAGTGATCGTTGATATTTTGGAATAACTTTTAAAGTTCACAAGCAGGTTTAAGTTATCTGCTTAAAATTAAATTGAAATTAAAGAATGCGGAAGCTTAAAAATGAAGAATTAGATAGACTTACAACTGATGAATTTAAGGAAGTAGAAAAGTCGCCCATAGTAATTATTCTTGATAATATTCGTAGTCTAAACAATATAGGTTCTGTTTTTCGTACATCCGATGCATTTTTAATTGAAAAGATTTATTTGTGTGGTATTACTGCTACCCCTCCGCATAAAGATATTCGAAAAACAGCCCTTGGAGCTACCGATAGTGTAGCATGGGAATATGCTGAGAATACCATTGATGTTATAACGACCTTAAAAAATAGTAATTACCATGTTCTGGCTGTTGAACAGGTGGAAAATGCAACATTTTTAAATGAACTTAAGATAGATAAATCAAAAAAATATGGGCTAATTTTTGGTAACGAAGTTAAAGGAGTGCAACAAGAAGTTGTGAATATAAGTGATGAAGTACTTGAGATACCTCAATTTGGCACCAAACACTCCTTAAATATATCGGTAAGTGTTGGAGTAACCGTTTGGGATATTTGGTCGAAATTGAATACTTAAAAAGACCAATTCATAACATACTGTTGTATTTGGTTCATAACGATTTCATAATCATTTTCACTTTCAACAAAATCTAACTCAGTAACATCAATAATTAAACTATTTTGCATAGGTTGGCTTTTAATATAATCCAGATAACCTCTATTAATTTTGTCTAAATATTCAAATGAAATTTCTTGTTCATAATCACGACCCCGCTTTTTAATATTATCCAAAAGTCGATTTGTATTCTGATAAAGAAAAACATAAACATCTGGTTTTTTAACTTCTCGGTACATAAAGTCGAATATCTTTCGGTATAGCGAAAACTCAACATCTTGTAAAGTAATTTTGGCGAAAATTAAAGATTTATAGATGTCATAATCACTAACCATAAACTTTTTAAATAAATCTAATTGGTTGGTGTCATCAATAAACTGCTGATAACGATCTGCTAAAAAAGACATTTCTAAAGGAAAAGCATATCTGCCCTGATCCTCATAAAATTTAGGTAAAAACGGATTATCAGCAAAACGTTCTAAAATAAGTTTGGCATTAAAATCTTTTGCAATTCGTTTTGCTAGGGTTGTTTTACCCGCTCCAATATTTCCTTCAATAGCTAGGAATTGAAGCTGTGAAAATAACTCGGTTCTATTTTTAAATAGTACTAGGTTAGTTTTCTTTGGTATAATTTCATCTTTACATTCTTGTAGTAAATTTCGTGTATCTTTTTTTAAAATTGGGTGATAAAATTGAGGAGCAATATCAGCTAATGGTTTTAAAACAAAGCGTCTTTCTTCTAGCCTTGGGTGTGGTAGTATTAATTGCTTACTCTTAAGTATCATTCTATTGTAGTACAGAATATCTATATCAATACACCTTGCAGCATAACCAGTTTCACCAGTACGTCTTCTGCCAATAGAAGTTTCAATTTCCATTAATTGCTTAAGTAGTCTAGACGGAGTGAGTTCTGTATTTAGTTTCAAGCAAATATTAAAAAAGTCATCACTTTCGAACCCCCATGCTGCACTCTCATACACTGGTGAAACCAACATTATTTTGCCGACCAATTTGTCAATGTTATAAATGGCTTCTTGTAACATGCCTAGTTTGTCTCCAAGATTACTGCCTAAGGAAAGATATACGGTATTTGAATCAATCATAATTGAGAACCAAATTAATTAAAAAGAATTTCACAATAGTTATCTTTGCCAGCTAATAATATAGAAACTATGAATTTTCTTAGAAATCTATTAGCGGCTATAATTGGTTGTCTTGTTGCATTCGGAATTGTCTTTGTTATGTTCTTAATTTTTGCAACTGTTTTGGGAAGTACTGAGCAAAGCGTATCCATAAAAAATAATTCAGTTTTAGAATTGCAATTAAATAGACCTATCAGTGATTATACCGGTAATAATGAGGTGGATCCATTTGCCGCAATTTTTGAAGAGTCGCAGGGTTTAGATGAAATTTTACATGCAATTGCTATCGCAAAAGAAGATGAAGATATTAAAGGAATTAGTATTAAAAATAATTTTCTTCTAGCAGGTTTAGCTCAAACCCAAAGTATACGAAAAGCTCTTAAAGATTTTAAAACAAGCGGTAAATTTATTTATGCATATGCAGACTTTTATATGCAAAAGGATTATTACCTAGCAAGTGTTGCAGATAAGGTTTATTTAAATCCAGTTGGTGTATTAGATTTTAAGGGGTTGTCATCAGAAGTCCTTTTTTATAAGGATTTACAGGAAAAAACAGGCATTAAAATGGAGGTCATTAGACATGGTAAGTATAAAAGTGCAGTAGAACCTTTTTTGTCTAATGAAATGAGTGACGCCAACAGGACTCAAATAAAAGAATTAATAGGCTCTTTATGGGATTCAATGATTGAAGATATTTCGGAAGGAAGAAATATTACCCCTGAAAATCTAAATATAATTGCTGATACTTTAGGAGGAAGAACTACAGCATTTGCAAAAGCATCAGGTCTAATAGATGATACATTATTTTATGATGAATACGAGGCAAAACTTCGAGAGACATTAGAATTAGAAGATGATAAGGATTTAAATACAGTATTACTGGATGATTATGTTGTACGGTCGAATGCGAAGAAAAGTCATGTCGGTGAAAATAAGATAGCGGTTATTTTTGCTCAGGGCGAAATTATGTATGGTGAAGGTGGTCCTGATGTTATTGGACAAGGAATAATTAATGAGGCCATTATAAAGGCGCGGGAAGATGATAAAATAAAGGCCATTGTACTCCGTATAAATTCTCCAGGAGGTAGTGCTTTAACTTCAGATATTATTTGGCGTGAAATAGAATTGACTAAAGAAAAAAAACCAGTAATAGTATCAATGGGTGATGTTGCCGCTTCAGGGGGGTATTATATTGCTTCAGGCGCAGATAAAATATATGCAGAACCAACAACGATTACAGGATCCATAGGTGTCTTTGGTACTGTACCTAATATTAAAGAATTGGCTGAAGATATTGGTATTAATGCCGAGCAGGTTGGTACAAATGAAAACTCTGTAGATTATTCTTTATTTGAACCAATGTCAGATAAATTTAGAAAAACGTTGCAAGATGGTGTAGAAGAAACCTATGAAACATTTTTATCTCGAGTTGCTAGTGGTAGAAATATTTCTATTTCAGAAGCAGATAGTATGGCTCAGGGTAGAGTTTGGAGTGGGGTAGACGCCAAACGATTGGGACTAATTGATGAACTTGGAAATTTAGAAGACGCAATTGCTGAAGCAGCTAAATTGAGTGATTTAAAAGAATACGGAATTAGAAAGTATCCAAAGTATAAAACAGGTTTAGAACGTTTTATGGAAGATTTTGGTGGAACTAGTGTAAAAGCTAAACAAGAATTTATAGAAGAAGAAATTGGTGCTAAAGCATATTCAGTTTTTAAGCAATTTAAAATGGCGATGGAACAAAAAGGAGTTCAAGCTAGAATGCCGTTCCTTCTAGATATTAAATAATCAGTTAATGACTGAAAATATGACTTTAAAGGATAAAAAGCTGGCTTATCGCATTTATTTATATCTGGGTGCGCTTTTTATAACTTCATTGGTTGTTTCAAATTTAATATTTCAAAAATTTTTTTACTGGAATCCCTTTGGTGATGTACAAGTATTTGGTGTTTCTTTATTTGAGATTTCAGTTGGGGTATTACCTTACCCTATTACATTTTTAATTACCGACTTAATATCAGAAATCTTTGGCAAAAAAAAGGCTAACGAGATTGTTACAGCGGGTATATTTGCTTCTTTTTTTTCTATGGGTATTATTCTGGTAGCAGATATAGCTCCGGCAATACCTTCTTCACCTTTGAATAATGAAATTTTTAGCCAAGTATTTTCACTGTCTCCATTAGCAGTTTTGGCCTCAATGATGGCATATTTATCCGCGCAATACATAGATATCGCAATTTATCATTTCTGGAAAAGGAAGACTAACGGTAATCATCTTTGGCTTCGAAACAACTTTTCAACCTTTCTATCTCAATTTTTAGACACCTTCGTAGTTGTTGGTTTGTTATGTATTTTTAAGGTGCTTCCATGGCATTTGTTCTTTGGGTTAGTTGTCTCCGGCTTCCTTTTTAAGATATTTATAGCATTTCTAGACACCCCTTTGCTCTATTTCTTCGTATATCTTTTAAGAAAAAGATTCGGACTAAAAATTGGAGAAGAAATAAACCTCGAGATTTAGAAAATTCTTAACCTTTCGTTTAAAATATAGTCTCCCGTTTTAAGTTATATAATGAGGTGATTTAAACTTTGTTTGATTATAGTGTGAAATGCATGTTTTAACCAAATTATAAGTATTAAATTATTTTTATTTTAAAAAAGCAATTGCATGAAGAAGGTTTTTAAAATATTGGGTGTGGTAGTATTGTTATTAATAGTTCTTTTAGTAGCAACACCGTTTTTCTTAAAAGGAAAAATAGATGATATTATCAAAAATAAAGTCAATGAAAATGTTAATGCTACTTTAGATTTTGTGGATGCTGATTTAAGTTTATTTAGCAATTTTCCAAATGCTACTGTAACCCTTGAAAAAGTTTCGTTGATTAATAAGGCTCCATTTGAAGGAGATACGCTTTTTGCAGCTAATGAAGTACAATTAAAATTAGGAATAAGTCAATTTTTTAAAGAATCTGATGAGCCAATAAAAATTGATCGATTTTTTGTTGATAGCGCCAATATAAATGTTAAGGTTGATGCCGAAGAACATACTAATTATGATATTTCAAAAGATTCTGGTAGTTCTCAAACAGAAAGTACTTCTAGTGATGCTAGTTTTACCTTAGCGATGGATGAATATAGCATACAGAATTCAAAAATTGTTTATGATGATAGAAGTACAGACATGAATTTAATGATTACAGAATTAAATCATTCAGGTACTGGTGATCTTTCGTTGGCAACATCTGAGTTAGATACGAAAACCTCTGCACTTGTTTCATTTGGAATGGACAGCACCTATTATTTGAAGAATCATAAATTAGCTTTAGAAGCACTTATTGGCATAGATTTAGAAAAGATGAAATTCTCTTTTCTACAAAATGAAGCACTAATTAATCAACTACCTATAGTATTTGATGGGTTTATTCAGTTGAATGATACAAATCAAGAAGTAGATATCAATTTTAAAACACCCTCTTCTGAGTTTAAGAATTTTTTAGCAGTTATCCCGGAAGAGTACTCAAAGAGTCTTGATAATATAAAGACTACTGGAGATTTTACAGTGGCCGGGGAGTTTAAGGGTATTGTTGATGAAACTCATATTCCTAAATTCAATATTAAATTAAATTCGAATAATGCTTCTTTTAAGTATCCAGATTTGCCAAAATCAGTGCGTAATATATTTATTGATGTTGCTGTAAATAATACAACTGGAATAACGGAAGATACTTATGTTGATATCAATAAACTTTCATTTATGATTGATGAAGATAAGTTTAATATGGTGTCAAAACTTAGAGATTTAATGGGTAATATGAAAGTTGATGCTAAAATAGATGGTAAAATGAACTTAGCAAATATTTCTAAAGCATACCCTGTTCCTGCCGATTTGAATTTAAAAGGACTATTAGATGCGGATATTTCTGCTAATTTTGACATGGCATCTGTAGAAAGTAATAATTACGAGAATACGAAGATAGCTGGTAATTTTGGCCTAAAAGATTTTGAATATAATTCAGAAGAAATGGCAAACCCGGTAAAGATTGAATCTACAAATTTAACCTTCAATCCAAACAAAGTAAGCTTAAATGAGCTACAAGGTAGTACAGGTAAGTCAGATTTTAATGCATCTGGTACTATCGATAACCTGTTAGGTTATATGTTTAATGATGAGAAAGTAAAAGGTGATTTTAACTTAAAATCCAATACTTTTTCATTAAACGATTTTATGACGGCTGATGTTGAAGAGCAGTCTGGCGATTCCAAAACGGAACCAGTAACTTCTGGTGAAGAATCATTAAAGATTCCTTCATTTTTAGATTGTACCATTAATGCAAATGCAACGACCGTATTATATGATAATCTTACTTTAAAAAACGTAAAAGGTACGCTCCTAATTAAAGATGAAAAGGCAACTTTGCAAAATATGACAACTTCCATTTTCGATGGTAAAATGGCATTTAATGGTTCGGTTTCTACGAAGAATGATGTACCTGATTTCGGAATGAAACTCGATATGAAGAATTTTAATATTAGTGAAACCTTTGAGTCTTTTGATTTGTTTAAAACCTTAGCTCCTGTTGCCGGTGCATTGCGAGGTGTTCTTGATTCTGAAATTGAGATTTCAGGAAAGCTAAATGATGACTTTACTCCAGATATGGCGACTATTTCTGGTGATGTTTTGGCAGAATTAATGCAAACTGAACTCGATCCAAAAAAGACTGCTATATTAAATAAAGTAGGTGAAAAGTTGAGCTTTTTAAAACCGGAAAACTTAGATCTAAAAGGGTTAAAAACAGCGCTAACTTTTGAAAATGGTGAAGTTAAAGTGAAACCATTTACTGTAAAATATCAAGATATTGATATGAATATTTCGGGTAGTCATACATTTGACCAAAAATTGAATTATGCAGCAGTTGTTAATGTGCCCGCGAAATATCTTGGTAGTGATGTTAATAATTTAATTGCTAAAATAGATGATAGTTCTTTAAGTGATTTAACAGTGCCTGTAACAGCTAATATTGGAGGTGATTACACAAATCCTGCGGTAACGACAGATTTAACAGGTGGAGTAAAAAGTTTAACAACCAAGCTTGTTGAAATAGAAAAGCAAAAATTAATTAACAAAGGTACAGATAAAGCTAAAGATCTTTTAAAAGGTGTTTTAGGGGGTGATACTGCAGAAGGTGATACAGCTACTTCCCAAGATAAAACTAAAGAAGATGCAAAAGAGATTTTAACTGGAATATTAGGTAATAAAAAAGAAGATACAACAGCACAAAATAAAGATACTGTAACAGAAGTGAAGACTGAGGAGGCCGTTAAAGAGAAAGCGAAAAATATTCTTGGTGGTTTACTAAATAAAAAGAAAAGCGAATAAGCTAGCTAATGGTTAAACTAACATAATAACCTTCACTCCCGCGTACATTAAAAACAGTATTATCTTCAAATATTAAATACTGACCTTTTATTCCTTTTAAAACTCCCATGTAGTTTGGTGTTTTTATAAGATTAAGGCTCTTTACTTTTGCTGGATATTGTAGTACGGGGAAATTGAGGTTAGTCTCGGTGTTGTTTTCTATAAAATATTCTAATGCTTCTTTAGGAATATATTGTTTTAGTTTTGCTCGCCATTCAACGAGGTTTTCATCATCAATAGTATTGGTTAACATTTTGCGCCAATTAGTTTTATCACCAACATGGTCTTTTAAGGCAACCTCTGTAATTCCTGCTAAATATCGATTTGGTACTTCTACTATTTCTATTGCTTCATGTGCTCCTTGATCAATCCATCTAGTAGGTATTTGAGCTTTTCTAGTAACTCCAACTTTTACATTGCTAGAATTTGCTAAATAAACAATATGAGGTTGTAGTTGAGCTCTTTTTTCATATTCTAGATTTCTATCTTCCTTCCCTAAATGAGCGGTACTTAATTCAGGTCTCATAATCCAATCTCCTGCTGCTGGAATTTCAAAAAAGCAACTCTGACAAAATCCTTGGCGGTAAATAGGCTTATCTTTACTACAATTTAAACATTGATACTTTATAAAGTTTATACTTAATTGTTTGTCAAGTATTTGATTAACATTTATAAAATCATTCTCAAAAATCATGAAATATTGAATCGGATTTCCGATTTCAGTTTGCATTTTTCTTAGAACACCTTCGTATTGCATGCCTTAAATTGTTATTTGAAAATGATAGTATAATACATTATTTTAGAACGCTAAATATACCTAAAAATGTCAATACCATTATTTAATTCTATTGCTTCTTGGCTATTAAAAAAGCGCTATCATCAGATAGAACTTTTTTTAAAATACCCTGCAGAAGTTCAAGAAGAGGTGTTGAGACAATTACTAGAATTAGCGGACGAAACAGAGGTGGGAAAGAAATATGATTTTGAATCGATAAGCAATTATCAAACTTTTCGCGAACGTTTACCCATTCAGTCTTATGAAGAAATAGAACCAATTATAGAGCGAACCCGTCGCGGCGAACAAAATATATTTTGGCCCACGTCAATAAAATGGTTTGCAAAAAGTAGCGGTACTACCAATGCTAAAAGTAAATTTATTCCAGTAAGTGCTGAGGCTTTAGAGGATTGTCATTACAAATCTGGCAAAGATTTGTTGTGTCTTTATTTGAACAATAATGAGAATTCTCAATTATTTACGGGTAAAAGTTTACGACTTGGTGGAAGTAAAGAATTATATGAAGATAATGGTTCTTTGTTTGGTGATCTTTCCGCAATACTCATTGATAATATGCCACTTTGGGCAGAATTTAGTAGTACGCCTAGTAGTAAAGTTTCTTTAATGAGTGAGTGGGAGCATAAACTCAAAGCAATAATTAAAGAAAGCACACAAGAAAATGTTACAAGTTTGGCTGGAGTTCCATCCTGGATGTTAGTATTGCTTAATGATGTAATTGAAGAAACTGGCAAAGACCATTTATTTCATGTATGGGAGAATTTAGAAGTTTATTTTCATGGAGGCGTAAGTTTTAATCCATATAAAGAACAGTATAAGAAGCTCCTCCCCAGAAAGAGTTTTAAATACTACGAAATATATAATGCTTCTGAGGGGTTTTTTGCTATTCAGGATCGTAATGATGCCAACGATCTATTGTTAATGTTAGATTATGGTATATTCTACGAATTTATTCCCATGGATCAATACGGTACAGAAGAGCAACAAGCTATTCCATTATGGGAAGTAAAAATTGGTAGAAATTATGCGATAATTATAACTACAAATTCAGGATTATGGCGTTATAAAATAGGGGATACTATTCGTTTTACGTCTACTCATCCTTATCGAATAAAAGTAACTGGTCGTACTAAACATCATATTAATGTGTTTGGTGAAGAATTGATAATTGAAAACGCTGAAGACGCGTTAAAGAGTATTTGTATTAAAACAGGCGCTGAAATTAAGGATTATACCGCTGGGCCAATTTTTATGGAAGGAAAGGAAAAAGGAGCTCACGAGTGGATTATTGAATTTAGAAAGCCTCCGGAAGACTTAAATTATTTTACAGAACTTTTAGATAATGCTCTTAAATCACTGAATTCTGATTACGAAGCTAAACGCTATAATAGTATTACGCTTAATTTACCAACAGTACATGTCGCCAGAGAAAATCTTTTTTATGATTGGTTGAAATCTAATAACAAATTAGGTGGACAACACAAAATACCTCGATTATCAAATCAGCGAGATTATATCGAAGAACTACTTTCTATGAACGTTTAAATCTTATTTGTTAGGTGTATAGTTGTTACTATAATATAGTAATTGCTTACTATATCGAATTTTTACCTCCGATAAACAAATAAATGCTGTTTTTAGGCGTTTAATGTTCAATTTGCCAATCTAAATCTTATTATACACACAAACAAATACAAAATTATGGCAGAGAGACTAGTAGTCTTATCAGATATGTGGGGAGTTAAAAAAGGATTATGGATTACTTCTTATCTAGGGTATCTTCAACAGTATTATGATATCGTTTTCTACGATATGCAGCAGTTAGCTCATATTGATTTAACAGTAAATAATGAAGAGAATTTACACAAAGCATTTGTAAATGGTGGAATTGATACTGCTGTTGCACATTTAATAAGAAAAGAGAAAACAGCTTCGCATTACTTAGCTTTTAGTACAGGTGGAACCATAGCGTGGAAAGCAGCTTTAAAGGGGCTTCCTGTTAAATCTTTATATACTGTATCAGCAACTAGAATTCGTGAAGAAAATCAAAAACCAGATTGCCCTATGAATTTGATTTATGGGAGTAATGATTCTTTTAGACCTAAAAAAGAATGGGCTGAAAGACTTGATGCCGAGTTGGAAATTATCCCAAATTTTGGACATGAGCTGTATACAGATGAAAAAATTATCGGTAAGGTTTGTCAAGATTTATTGGCCAATGTAACTAAAGTGAAATTTAAGAAAAGAAAGGTAGTCTAAAGGTAAGATTATACTTATAATTAAAAACCTCGTTTGCTTTAGCAGACGAGGTTTTTAATTATATACTTATAGGATAAACTATGAAACTGCCTTCAGTTTCTTAATTGTTTCGTAGTTTAATTTACTTTCAGCGTAAGGCTTACTTACTTTAAATTCTTTTTCTCCACTAGTAGGCATTTCAAACATTGCGTCAGTAAAAATAGCCTCACATAAAGAACGAAGTCCTCTGGCACCTAACTTGTATTCAATGGCTTTCTTAACAATATAGTCTAAGGCCTGGTCAGTTATGGTAAACACTATACCATCCATGGCAAAAAGCTTTTCATATTGTTTAATAATAGCATTCTTAGGTTCTGTTAAAATAGCTCTTAAAGTTTTCTCATCTAAAGGATTCATATGAGTTAAAACCGGTAATCTTCCGATGATTTCAGGAATCAATCCAAAATCTTTTAAATCCTTAGGAATAATATATTGTAAAATATTTGCCTCATCTAAGTTGTCTTCAGCCTTGGAGGCACTATATCCTATTGCTTGTAAATTCAATCTTTTAGAAATGGCACGTTCAATACCGTCAAATGCACCACCTGCTATAAATAGTATATTTTCAGTATTTACTTCGATAAACTTTTGGTCTGGGTGTTTTCTACCTCCTTTTGGCGGAACATTTACCACGGTGCCCTCTAATAATTTTAGAAGACCTTGTTGAACTCCTTCACCAGAAACATCTCTCGTAATAGAAGGGTTGTCGCTTTTACGTGCAATTTTATCAATTTCATCAATAAAAACGATACCTCTTTCTGTTTTTTCAAGATTATAGTCTGCAGCTTGTAAAAGGCGCGTTAAGATACTTTCAACATCTTCCCCAACATAACCAGCTTCAGTTAAAACTGTAGCATCAACAATTGCTAATGGTACGTTTAACATGCGGGCGATGGTTTTGGCCATTAAGGTTTTACCAGTACCTGTTTGGCCAACCATGATAATATTGCTTTTTTGAATCTCAACATCATCTTCATTTGAACTAGGTTGTAACAATCGTTTATAGTGATTGTATACAGCTACTGACATTACTTTTTTGGTGCGTTCTTGACCAATAATAAAAGTGTCTAAAAATTCTTTTATTTCAATTGGTTTTTTTAGAATCAATTCTGAAGACAAATCATTTGTTTTCGATTGTTTCGATTCTTCAGCTACAATACCATGTGCCTGCTCTATACAACGGTCGCAGATGTGAGCATCTAAACCTGCTATTAATAGATTAGTCTCTGGTTTCTTCCTTCCGCAGAATGAACATTCTAAATTTTCTTTTGCCATACTATATTAGTCTACCTTATTCCTTCTCCCTTACTAATAATTCGTCAATCATACCGTATTTTTTAGCTTCTTCCGCTTTCATCCAGTAATCTCGATCACTATCTTCATGTACTTTTTTAACTGTTTGGCCAGAATGTAAAGCGATGATTTCATATAATTCATCTTTTAGTTTTAGAATTTCCCTAGCGGTAATTTCTATATCACTTGCCTGACCCTGTGCTCCCCCCATTGGTTGGTGAATCATAACCCTTGAATGTTTTAATCCACTTCGTTTTCCTTTTTCACCTGCACATAGCAATACAGCTCCCATTGATGCTGCCATGCCAGTACAAATTGTAGCTACATCTGGGGTGATGAATTGCATAGTGTCGTATATGCCTAAACCAGCATAAACACTACCCCCAGGTGAGTTAATGTATATTTGTATGTCTTTAGTAGCATCTACACTAGCTAAAAATAATAATTGTGCTTGAACAATGTTTGCAACTTGGTCGTTAATACCTGTGCCAAGAAAAATAATACGATCCATCATTAATCTTGAATAAACGTCCATTGCAATAACGTTCATTTGCCTTTCTTCTATAATATTTGGCGTCATGTTCACAGGATACATGCTACTCATTATTTTGTCGTAATAAGTGCTGTTTATACCTTGATGATTTATCGCAAAATTTTTAAATTCTTTTCCGTAGTCCATGTAATATTTGAGTGATATTTAAATAAAAAAAGGTGCCGAAACACAATGTTCGGCACGTTAAAGATACTAATTTATATAAGATCGTCTTTTTTGATGTACTCAAAATTGTACATAAAAAGTCGAAGAACAGATTAATTCGATAAACTGAATTTATGAACCATAAACTTCAGTTACAAATTTGTCATATGTAAGTTCTTTCGTCTTTAAATTAACTTTTTCTTTATATAAAGTAAGAA
Organism: Flavobacteriaceae bacterium EG-1; assembly: GCF_009649685.1. GTDB lineage: Bacteria > Bacteroidota > Bacteroidia > Flavobacteriales > Flavobacteriaceae > Aurantibacter_A. Next base: position 179,088 of record NZ_WJPK01000005.1, on the reverse strand, counting down.
GTTTTTGACTCATTAACTGCTCAGAAAGTCGTTTAACTTCATCTTGGTTGCCCATAACTCTAGCTGCAATAGCATCAAGCTCAGCTTCTTCTGGATTCATTTGGCCATATTGTGCCATTTGTGATTTAATAAAGCCTTTAGCAAACTCTTTTAATTCTTCAAATTGAACCTGAATATCGTTTTCCTGAATAATTTTACCTTCAATTAGTTGGTAGCGTAATCCTTTTTCAGATTTTTCAAATTCCTCACTTGCCTGATCTTCTGTCAACGGATTTTCTCCTGTCATTTTAATCCATTTGGTTAAAAATTCTACAGGTAAATCAAACTTGGTGTTTTCAATAAAGTATTCCGTAATATCATTTAAAAGCTTCTGATCTGCTTGTTGCTCAAATTGCTTTTCAGAATCTTCCTTGATTTTAGCTTTTAATTCATCTTCAGTCTTTACTTCGTCTTTTCCGAAAAGCTTGTCAAATAATTCTTGATCAAGTTTTGCTGGTTCACGTTCGTTAATTTCTTGTATTTCAAAATCAACTTCAATATTTAACCCTTCACCTTTTTCAGCAGTTACACCTAATGCATGTACAAGTAAATGGTCTTCTTTGAAAAGGCCTTTGGTCTTAAGAGTAACTACGTCTCCGACTTTCTTGCCTAATAATGCGTCAATAGCTTTTTTGCTTTTTACTTTATCAAGCTCGATAACGAATTTATTTTCAATTTCTTCATCCTCGTTTTTAAAAAGTCCATTAACCTCATCTGCCTTGCCAACTTCTTTTTTGTTTATTAATTTTCCGTATTGCTTTTGAATACGTTCAACTTGCTCATCAATCATTTTTTGATCAGCAACTATTTTGTAATGTGTAATTGGTTTTTTAGTTTTTAAAGGAACTTCGAAGCTTGGTGCTAGACCCAACTCAAATTCAAAATCAAACTCCTCTTTGTCCCAATCAAAATTTTCTTGTTGTTTCGGTAAAGGATTTCCTAAAACATCAAGTTTTTCTTCTGTGAGGTATTTATTGAGGTTGTCTTGCAGTAATTTATTAACCTCGTCTACTAAAACAGCCTTTCCATATTGTTTTTTGATAAGTCCAATTGGCACTTGGCCTTTTCTGAAACCAGGAATATTTGCCTGTTTTCTGTAGTCTTTTAATATTTTCTCGACATTATCTTTATAATCGTCTTTTGTAATGGCAACTTTTACAATTGCATTCAACTCATCGACTTGTTCTTTCGTAATATTCATATATCTTTTCCTATAATCCCATTTTTAGCGGGACGCAAAATTAATATATTTTCTCAAGTGGAGCAAGTTTTTAATAGGCTAGTTGCCAATGTTTTTACATGATTTCTATTGCTATTTATCCTTTTTGAGAAAAGAGAAAAGAATCGATTGAAAAAGACTTAAAAGCAAACTAAATATTAGTGCCCACCAAATATTTGAAACAGTAAAGCCATCTACAAAATAATCTGCAAGTAAAATGATACAAGCGTTAACAATCAATAAGAAAAGACCTAATGTAATTATTGTAACAGGTAGGGTTAAAATAACCAGTATGGGCTTCACAATAAAATTCAGTAAACCAAGTACTACAGCTACGATAACTGCTGTTAAATAACTGTCTACACCAACACCTGGCAAAATTTTCGATAAGATAACTACGGCAATTGCACTAAGCAAAACTCTTAATAATAGATTCATAAAGTTCTAATTTTATAGTATTAAAGATAAGTTGTTTGCGTTAGGATTTTAGAAATTTTAGCGATTTTTCAAAAAATTGCGTTGGATTTTCAGCATGCAACCAATGGCCAGCCTTGTCTATGGTTTTAATTTGGGCATTTGGGAAATGATTTTTTATACTAACCTCATCTGAAGTAATAACATATTCCGATTTATCACCTTTTAGGAACAAAGTAGGACCTTCGAAAATTGAACTCGATGCTATAGTATCCCCTATTTCTTCCATCTTTTCTGAAAGAACTTTTAAATTAAAGCGCCAACCTAGTTCTCCCTTGGTAACCCAATAAAGATTTTTTAATAAAAATTGGCGTATACCAAATTCACTTATATGCTTTTCTAATTCAGATGCTGCACCTGATCTAGAATCTATTTCTGATAAGTTCAGCATATTTAACGCATCAATAATATTTTGGTGATGGGGTGGATAATATTTTGGTGCGATATCAGCAACTATAAGTTTTTGCAAATAATTGGGGTAGGTGCAAGCAAATTGCATTGCTGTTTTGCCGCCCATAGAGTGCCCAATAATATTACATTGCTCTATTTTAAGGTGGTTTAAATAATTAGCTATATCGGTTGCTAAAATTTCATAATTAAATTCTTCTGACCAAAAACTTTTGCCATGATTTCGTTGATCTATTAAATGTACTTCAAAACCTTCTTCGGAATATTTATTCGCAAGAGTTTTCCAGTTGTCCGACATCCCAAGAAAACCGTGTAATATTAATAAGGGTTCACCCTCTCCAATAATTTTAGAATGCAGAAGTTTCATTATTTTAAGCGATTTAAATACATATTAATAACGTTGTCTAATCCTAAATATAACGCTTCCGAAATAAGTGCGTGACCTATTGATACTTCTAAAAGGTTGGAGATGTTGTCTTTGAAAAACTTAATGTTATCCAAACTTAAATCGTGTCCGGCGTTTATTCCAAGGCCCAAATTATTTGCAGTTTTCGCTGCCTTTACAAAAGAAGAAATCTCGTCTTTGTTGCCTTTAGAAAATTCTTTAGCAAAACTCTCAGTATAAAGTTCTATTCTGTCGGTACCCGTTTTAGCAGCACCTTCAACCATTTTGGAAACAGGATCGACAAAAATTGAAGTTCTTATTCCATTTTTTTTAAAAGTAGCAATAACATCGGTAAGAAAATCGGCATGTTTTATAGTGTCCCATCCTGCATTAGAAGTAATTGCGTCAACGGCATCCGGTACCAAGGTTACCTGAGTAGGATTTACTTCTAGAACTAAGTCAATGAATTTCTGAATAGGATTGCCCTCAATATTGAGCTCTGTTGTGACAATTTTTTTTAGGTCTCTAGCATCTTGATACCGAATATGTCGTTCATCTGGGCGAGGATGAATGGTGATTCCTTGTGCGCCAAAAGACTCCATGTCTGCAGCTACCTTTAATAAATTTGGCACATCGCCACCACGAGAATTTCGGAGGGTTGCTATTTTATTTACATTAACACTAAGCTTTGTCATATATGCGTTATACTTTAATAATGCATGCAAAATTACAAATTAGGCACACCTTTTGATATTTTAATTAGTAATTTGCACTAATAAAATTAGATATGCCTTTAAGAAATCATATTATTGATGATGTTGCCGTATTCACTCTAGAGGATTCGATTACGAAAATCATTGATTTTTTTCATGATAATACATTTTCGCATGTTGCTATTACTGATAAAAAGCAATTTGTAGGTATCATTAGTGAAGACGATGTTCACGAATTAGACGAGGGTAAGAAAATTGTCGATTACAGATATAGTTTAGAGACTTTTTTTGTTAAAAAAGAAACCAATTGGTTGGATGTTTTAGAGACATTTGCCCGTAATGAGGCTAATCTTATTCCGGTAATTAATGATGATTCTGAAGTTCTTGGTTATTATGATTTAACGGATATTTGCTCATTTTTTATTAATACACCTTTCTTTACAGAGCCAGGTGGTATAATTGTGTTAGCTAGAGGAATAAAAGATTATTCATTTAGTGAGATTGCCCAGATTGTTGAAAGTAATAATACAAGGGTTATAGGAGCTTTTATAACTGATATTCGTAACGATGTAATTCAAATAACATTAAAAATAGGTACTACAGATTTAAATGAAGTTTTGCAGACATTTAGACGTTATAATTATAATGTACTATTTGGAAATAATGATGATCAGTTCTTAGAAGACTTAAAACAGCGATCAGATTATTTAGAAAAATATCTTAACGTTTAAAATAGTTATTTGTGAAAGTTGCGATTTATGGTTTAAATAATCAAGATGACGCCTTAGACGCAGTAGAAGAGCTGCTGAATGAACTTCAAAAAGATAATTCTGAAGTTTGGATTGAGGAAGATTTTCATTTGGTTTTGGCGTCAAGAAATTCATCAATTAATCATAGAACCTTTACAACTTCTTCAGGTTTAGATGATTCTTTCGATATGTTCGTGAGTTTTGGAGGTGATGGTACTATTTTAAGAGCTACAACATTTGTTAAAGATTCGGGAATTCCTATAGTAGGTGTAAACACTGGTAGATTAGGGTTTTTATCTACTTTTAAGAAAGAAGATGTACGGAAAGTAGTTACTGAATTTTTGAGTGGATCATATCGGGTTGTAGAACGAAGTTTAGTTGAAGTTTCTGCAGGTTTTGAAATACCTGAATTTGAAACCATGAATTTTGCGTTAAATGAAGTAAGTGTTAGTAGAAAAGATACGACATCAATGATTACCATTGAGACCTATTTAAATGATGAATATTTAACGTCTTATTGGGCAGACGGATTAATAATTTCTACACCCACTGGTTCTACGGGTTACTCCTTAAGTTGTGGTGGTCCAGTAATTGTGCCTTCTGCAAAATCTTTAGTTTTAACCCCAATAGCTCCGCATAATTTAAATGCAAGGCCATTAGTTATTTCAGATGATACTGAAATAAGATTGAAGGTTTCCGGAAGAGAGGAAAACCATTTAGTTTCACTAGATTCAAGATTGGCTTCTATTGAAAATGGCCAAGAAATAATGGTTAGGCGTGCTAACTTTACAATAAAGATGATTGAGTATACTTCTGAGAGTTTCTTAAAAACGCTACGCAACAAACTTTTATGGGGTGAAGATCGCCGTAATTGAACTGCACTAAAACAATAAATAAGTACAAAACCTGTTTATCATTTGAGAACCTGAATGAAACGATTATTTCTATGGTTAGGGCAATCGTTATATTTTCAAATTATTAAGTTTCATGAAACGATTAATCGTTATAGTCTTTGTTTTGCTCGTTAGTCAAATTTCTGCGCAGACCTATGAGATAGGTGTTTTTGCTGGTGGTGCTAATAATATTGGAGATGTAGGGCGAACCAATTTTATTTTACCATCTGGTATTGCATATGGTGGATTATTTAAATGGAATAAAAGTAAAAGATATGCATGGCGAGCAAGTGTTTTTCATGGCAAATTTAAAGCAGATGACTCTAAGTCCAGTATTTCTTCGCGTCAACAACGTGGTTATGTAGTTAAAAATAGAATGACGGAAGCTTCAATCGGACTTGAGTTTAACTTTGTAGAGTATAATTTACATAAGTTAGGGCCTGCATTCACACCATATTTATATACCGGTGTTACCTATTTTAGGTATGATTATAATTATTTTGATGCAGGGCAGTTTATTAATTTTAATCAAACCGATGGTTCTTTTGCAATACCGATGACTGTTGGAGCTAAATATAGATTGAATCAGTTTTTAATTCTAGGAGCAGAAATAGGTGCTAGGTACACTTTTACCGATAATTTAGATGCTAGTAACCCTGAAAAGTCAAATTTAATTAGTAATCAACTAGATGTAGCTTTTGGTAATATTTTTAGTGATGACTGGTATGTTTTCTCCGGATTAACCTTAACTTACACCTTTGGCAGAAAACCCTGTCAAGATTGTTTTCAGTAAGAAGTCTACAAGGTATGATTACTATCGAAGATGTTGATAAGACAAAGTTGCCCCGTCATTTAGCCATTATAATGGATGGTAATGGTCGTTGGGCTAAAGAAAGAGGTAAATTACGTGTTTTTGGACATGAGCATGGTGTTAAAACAGTACGTGTTACAGTTGAGAATTGCGTTAAACTTGGGTTGGAATATCTTACCTTATATACTTTTTCTACAGAAAATTGGAACAGACCAAAGCTTGAAGTTGATACCTTAATGCGGCTTTTAGTTTCTTCATTAAAAAAGGAGCTTAAAACTTTTAACAAAAATAATGTCCGTTTAAATACAATCGGAAATATCTCGTCTTTACCACAAAAAGCGCAAATAGAATTAAAGGAGACAGTAACGAAAACACAAGAAAATACAGGTCTCACGCTTACTTTGGCATTAAGTTATGGTTCTCGAGAAGAACTAACAAGCGCAATGAAGGACATTGCAGTCAAAGTTAAAAATAATATAATTTCACCTGAAAGTATTGATGAAACCATTATTAATACTCATCTTTACACGCAAAATTTGCCTGACGTAGACTTGCTTATCCGTACCAGTGGGGAACAAAGGATAAGCAATTTTTTACTTTGGCAGATAGCTTATGCAGAATTATATTTTATTGATGTATTTTGGCCCAATTTTAATGAGCATCATCTTGCGGAAGCTATTAAGAATTACCAGAATAGAGAACGACGATTTGGAAAAACTAGCGAACAACTCAATTAACTACTCAACAAGGTTCAAACCATTTGAGCTTTTATTCACAATTTTAATGTTTTTTGCCGTTTCGGGTATAGTAGCACAAGAAAGCTCCTATGACGAAGGTAAAAGGTATATTTTAGGGGGGCTAAAGGTCTCCGGATTGCAAAGCTACAACGAGCAAACCGTTAAAACATACACAGGCCTTAGAGAAGGGCAACCAATTACTGTACCTGGTGATCAGATAAGTGCAATTATTAATAAGTTATGGGGGCTTGAGCTTTTTAGTGCTATAGATTTCTATGAAACCAAGGTTGAAGGAGATAAAATTTTCTTAGAGTTAGTTATTAAAGAACGTCCAACACTTTCTTCAGTAAAAGTGAATGGTATTAAGCCAAGAAAAGTTGAGAAAATATTAGAAGATACTGATCTTAAAAAAGGAAAGAAGATAACTGAAAGTCTTATCGCTAATACCAAGAATTATCTTCAAAATAAATATAAAAAAGAAGGTTATCTAAATACAAAAGTAAATATAATTACCACTAAAGATACGGTTGATACAAATACCCAGAAAATGGTAGTAAATATCAATCGGGGTGATAAAGTGAAAATTAAGAGTATTGATTTTGTTGGTAACGAACAACTTCCGGCCAAAAAATTGCGTGGTGCAATGAAAAAAACCAAAGAAAAAAGGTTTTGGCGCCTTTGGAAAAAATCCAAATATATTGAAGAAGAGTATCAAAACGATTTAGATTTATTAATTGATAAATATGCCGAAAATGGGTATCGCGATGCTCGTGTTATATACGATTCATTGCAATCTGTTGATGATAATAATATTAATTTAAGGATAAAAGTAGAAGAGGGTAATAAATATTATTTTGGTGATATCAATTTTGTAGGTAACAGTGTTTATACCGATAGAGATTTATCACGTGTGCTGGGTATTAAGAAAGGTCAAACATACAACGGTGTAGAATTGAGAAAACGAATTGCCGATGATTCTGACCCCGATGCCGTTGATATAACTAACCTATATCAGAATAATGGCTATTTATTCTCAAGTATTAATCCAGTTGAGATTTCTGCTGCTAATGACACTATTAATTTCGAAATTCGAATTATAGAAGGTAAGGAGACCTTTTTAAATCATGTAACCGTTGAAGGGAATGATAGAACAAATGATCATGTAATTTTTAGAGAATTACGAACGAGACCGGGCCAAAAATATAATAAATCGAATATCATCCGTAGTATTCGTGAATTGGGTCAATTAGGGTATTTTGATGCGGAACAAATTAAACCGGATGTATTAAATCCGAATCCTAATGAGGGTACTGTTGATATTAATTATGGATTAATAGAAGCAGGTTCTAGCCAAATAGAATTGCAAGGTGGTTATGGTGGTGGAGGCTTCATTGGTACGCTTGGCCTTTCCTTTAGTAATTTCTCAATGAAGAATTTATTTAAAGGTGAGGAGTATAAACCAGTGCCAATGGGTGATGGTCAAACTTTTGCTTTACGCCTACAAGCCAGTAGAACATATCGTATTTATAGTTTAAATTTTGCAGAACCTTGGCTTGGAGGTAAGAAACCAGTACGATTTAGTGTAAATGCTTCGCAAACAAAACAATTTGCTGCATCTTATGATACAAGTGGTAATATTGTTAGGGATCCAGATCGTGGTTTCTCAATAACAGGAATTACCTTAGGTTTGGCAAAACGAGTACAATGGCCCGATGATTTCTTTACTATTTCGCACTCAATAGGTTATCAATTATATGATTTTAATGATTATAATATTGGTCTATTTAGTTTCGGAAATGGTAAATCAAATTCTTTTACTTACACATTTGGGCTTTCAAGGAACTCACAAACAGGAGGACGTATATTCCCTAGAGGTGGTTCAAATTTTGAATTCACAGCAAAGTTAACACCACCTTATTCATTGTTTAGTAATAAAGATTTCGCTGCAATTACTCAAGAGAGTACAGATTTATTAAGTGAAATTACTGAGCTTAGTATAGAAGATTCTACCAATCCACAAATTGCTGAATTAAATACACAAAGAGAAGCATTGGAAGAAGAGAGATTCAACTGGTTAGAATACTATAAAATTAAGTTTAAAGGAGATTGGTATACGACATTGGTTGGAGATTTAGTGTTGCGTACTAATGCAGAATTTGGCTTTTTAGGTGCTTATAATCATGATATCGGCGATGTGCCATTTGAGCGTTTCTTTGTTGGTGGCGACGGTTTAGGAAACTTTACTTTAGACGGTAGAGATGTAGTGCAATTAAGAGGTTACGAAAATCAAGCACTTACACCTGTAGATGAGATAACAGGAAGTCAAGAAGGTGCAATTGTATATAATAAGTTTTCACTTGAATTAAGATATCCACTTACATTAAAGCCTTCGGCATCCATTTATGGACTAGCTTTTTTAGAAGGAGGACGTGGTTTCAACAATTTTCAGGAATTTAATCCGTTTGAACTAAAACGGTCGGCTGGTGTGGGGCTTCGCATTTTTATGCCAGCGTTTGGTCTATTGGGTATTGATTTTGGCTATGGATTCGACGAAAGTCTTGCTCCTGGTGCTAGCGGCCCAAGTGGATTACAAACGCACTTCATAATTGGTCAACAGTTCTAAACATAAAAATTAGTTCGGAAAATTAATCATGACATATGCTAAACGCTTCATTTTAAAAGTTTTAGTAAATTTGGCACGATATTTTCTATAGTTTAAACCGATTAAGAAATGAAGACAAAATCGAACGTTCTTTTACTTTTGGCAATAGTGCTGTTTTCATCGAATGCGATAGCGCAAGCTCGTGGAGTTCGAATGGCCTATGTAGATATGGAATATATTTTAGAAAATGTTGAAGAATATAGAGATGCTACTGAACAATTGGAAAATAAAGTTCAAAAGTGGAAAGTAGAAGTAGAGCAAAAGCAGAGTGCTGTTGAGCAGATGAAAAAAGATTTAATGTCTGAACGCGTACTTTTAACAGATGAATTAATTTCTGAGCGCGAGGAAGAAATTGCGATTGCTGAAAAAGAAATGGTTGAGTATCAACAAGACCGTTTTGGACCGCAAGGAGATTTAGTGGTGCAAAAAAGAATGTTGATTCAGCCGATACAGGATCAGGTATTTAATGAGGTGCAAAAGATAGGTGCTAATAAAAAATACGATTTTATTTTTGATAAATCTGCGGATGTTGTAATGTTGTATTCCGAAAAAAGGCACGATATTAGCGATTTAATTCTTAGGGGTATTGCTAGAACCAGAAAAGTAAGCAAACCTAAGAAGAAAGAAAATAAGAGTCGCGTAGATGAATTTGATGTTGAAGGAGAAGAAGAAAGAATAAGTGAGGCTTTAATTGAAAGACAAGAAAGAGCTAAACAGGCAGAAGAAGCGAGAGCTAAAACAGCAGATGAAAGAAGAGCCGAGCAAATAAAATTGCGTGAAGAACGAAAGAAAGCGTACGAAGCGCGAAGAAAGAAACTCTTAGAAGAGCGACAAGCAGAGAAAGATGCTAAAGAAGCAGAACGCAATAAGGATAAGGATGATTCTGATTCTGAAAGTAGAGACGATAGTTAAATTTAAAATAATTAACCACAAGTAATTAACACTCAAATAGTATACTCAAATGAAACAAGTAAAGAAAATAGCGGTAGCTTTAGTATTATTTATCGCTGCAACCGGATTTGTAAATGCACAGAGCAAAGTTGCCCATATTGATGTGACACAGTTATTAACATCAATGCCAGAAATGAAAGCTGCTGAGGCTGAATTAAAGAAGTTATCCGAAACGTATAGAGCAGATATAGAAAGTTCAATGGCTGAATTCCAAAATAAAGCTACATTATATCAGAATGAAGCTGCTGCTAAATCAAAAGAAGAGAATGAAAAAAGAGCAATAGAACTTCAAGGTGTTCAAAAGAACATTCAAGAAGCTGAACAAGCTGCTTCAAGAGAGCTTCAGAAGAAGCAGGGTGAGCTTTTTGCTCCTATTTCAGATAAAGCAAAGGCTGCAATTGAAAAAGTGGCTGCCGAGCAAGGTTTCGATTATATAATTGATGCACAACAAGGTGGTCCGTTAATTGTTGCAAAAGGCAAAGACATTTTAGTAGATGTAAAAGCAGAATTAGGTATATAAATTACTAGACTAATCAAAAAAAAATGCCGCTCTAGGAGCGGCATTTTTTTTTGATTAAAATAGTTTACGTTTAATATTCTGCCAGCGATACTTTCGTATAAATTCAGCTTCTTCCTTATTAACTAAAAGTGGTTTTTTTGCAGACCTAGCGCTATAAAATCCTTCCATGTTATCAAAAAAGGCATTGTGCTTTTTTAATTTCCAAGCCATTTTTAAGGAAGCGATAAAAGTAATCCAATAGCCATAACCCATAGTGTACATAGCTTCACCTTGTAATAGTTTTGCTTTAGTATTATATGCCTTACCGGTAGGTCTTAAGTGTTTTGCTTTTAAAGTAGCATCAGTAAATATTTCAAAGCCATGGTATTGTGCTAAAAGTTCGTCTAAAGTATCCCATCCCATAGCGTTTCTTAATCCACCTATGGCGTTAAAACAATTTTTGGAATATGCTTTAAATGCACCACGTACATGATTTTTGTCCATAGGATGGTTTAATGTCCATTCTTCATTGGAGTTTTTCTCATAAATAAACCCACCTGCAATTCCAACTCTAGGGTTGCCATGAAAAATATAGGCAATCTTCTCAAAATAGTTGTCTGGTAAAATAATGTCAGCATCTAATTTTATAAGAAAATTATAATCGTTATCTAATAGTGCTAAGCCTTTGTTGAAAGCATTAATAACTTTACTACCTGGCATATGTTCTGTAGAAGATTGTGTATTCAATTTTTTGAATACTACATGTTTAGCACAAAATTGGTCTATGATAGCTTCGGTTCTGTCCGTTGAATTATCATTAACTACAATAACTTCTTTTGGTAATAAGGTTTGTCGTAAAATTGAATTCAACGTATCTGCCAAAAAGGATTCTTCGTTATGCGCAGGAATAATAATGTAATAGTTCATTGTTGTAATTTCAAATACGAAAATTCAATTGATTTAATCTTTAAATTTTTTCAATTTCTATTTCGAAATTTTTTCAGCATAAACAATATAATACCGCGGTGTAAAACTGCGAAGCAGTGGTCTTATTCCTATCTTTTTTACGGGGTTAGTCCATTTAGCCCTGTCTTTAATTTCCCAACCAGATTTTTCAAGTAACCAGTCGAATTGCCAATCTTCAAATTCGTGGTAATGTCTATCCCAGGGGTCGGTTTTACTTCTGTAGGCAGGGGAGAACCATAATTTAAGTGGAATACTAGCCACTAATTTGTCTGCTTTTATTTCTTTAAGAACATTAAAAGGTGCAATTAGATGCTCAAAAATTTCAAATGCTGTGGCAACAGTTGCATTTGAAGTTAAGACACTATCAAAGTTCAAATCTAAATCTTCACCTTTAGTATTCTCAACAGAATAACCTTGCTCGGTCATTATTTTGGAAAAGGGATTTTCAACACCAAGATCAAGAATAGTTTCGTTTGTCCTAATGTGCTTTTGAAGAAAAGATAAAGTATGCTGAAAGCGCTTGTTTGGAAATGTTTTTTCGTACATAAATTAAAAGCTATCAAACTTGATAAACGATGGCGTTTACGTTCATACCAGCGCCAACACTTGCAAAGATAACAACATCTCCTTTTTCAATCGATTGTTTGTCTATTTTTCCATTGCGAACCATATCATATAACGTTGGTATGGTAGCTACCGAACTGTTTCCCATTTCATATATATTCATGGGCATTATACCGGCTGGCATAGGCATGTCAAATAATTCATAGAAACGTTTAACAATAGCTTCATCCATTTTTTCATTTGCTTGATGAATGAATATTTTCTTAACAGATTTAATGTCTATTCCACTTTTTAAAAGACAATTCTTCATAGCAAGTGGTACTACCGTTAAAGCGAATTCATAAATTTTTCTACCATACATTTTTATATATCTTCGATCTTCTTCTATATCATTGTTATATGAATTTCCAAAGAAAAGATAGTAAGCTTCACCATTTGCATGGGTTTCAGATGCGTGTGCTAAAATTTGACCGCCTTCTTCGTTTGCTTCAATAATTGTTGCACCAGCACCATCGGAATAAATCATAGAATCGCGATCGTGAATATCAATTACTCTCGAAAGTGTTTCTGCGCCCATAACCAAACATTTTTTGGCTATTCCGCTTTTAATAAAAGCATTTGCTTGTATAACTCCTTCAATCCAGCCTGGGCAACCAAAAAGCATATCATAAGCTACACAATTAGGGTTTTTTATTTTTAAATGATGTTTAACTCTCGTTGCTAGGCTAGGAAGTGTGTCGCCTTGTGTTTTTCCATAAGATACATCTCCAAAATTATGAGCAAAGATAATGTAGTCTATTTCTTCTTTATTTATGCCTGAATCTTCAATAGCTTTTTCGGCTGCTAAGTAAGCAATGTCTGAAGTGTTTAAATTATTTTCAACATAGCGTCTTTTGCCTATGCCAGTTATTGACTTAAATTTTTGAATAATTACTTCATTGGTATGTTTTAATGGAGAGCCGTCAGAATTTAGAAATTCATTTTCAGAAAAATGATTGTTTTCTGTAATCTGGCCAGGTATATAACAACCTGTACCTGAGATACCGATTTTCATGAGGAACTGTTTTTTGGTCTAGTATGCTCAAGTTAACACAATTAAAGTTTTGTAGATTTAAAACTATTGATATCTTATGATGTTCAGCAAGAACTTGTTTGTCATTAAATCAATTAAACAAAGGTACTTTAGATTGTTAAGAACCTTTGTTTAATGTACTTTAAAGTGCTTTTTATACTTCTGCGTAAGCTTCAATAGGAGTGCAAGTGCAAATGAGATTACGGTCGCCATAGGCATCGTCTACCCGTCTAACAGAAGGCCAAAACTTATTATCCGCAACATATTTTAAAGGAAATGCGGCTTTTTGTCTACTATAACCATACTTCCATTCATCACTAGTGAGCATTTCAAGGGTATGCGGAGCATTTTTTAAAACGTTATTTAGGTTGTCGGAAGTAGCTTCGTCAATTTCTTCTCTGATAGCAAGCATTGCGTCGCAAAAACGATCTAGTTCTCCTAGACTTTCGCTTTCAGTTGGTTCTATCATAAGAGTACCTGCAACAGGGAAGGATACGGTAGGAGCATGAAATCCATAATCCATTAATCTTTTAGCAATATCGGTCACTTCAACACCATTCTTTTTAAAGGGTCTACAGTCAATAATCATTTCATGTGCAGCTCTTCCTTTAGTCCCAGAATACAGCACATCAAACTTTCCATTTAATCTTTCTTTTATATAATTGGCGTTTAAGATGGCTATTTTGGTAGACTGTGTTAAACCTGTTTCTCCTAACATTTTTATATAGCCATAAGATATTAAGCAAACCAAAGAACTACCCCACGGAGCTCCAGAAATAGCAGTAATTGCATCTTTGCCTCCAGTTTTTATCACTGGATTTCCAGGTAGAAAAGGAGCTAATTGTTTCGCAACGCAAATAGGTCCTACACCAGGGCCGCCACCACCATGTGGTATAGCGAATGTTTTATGTAAATTAAGGTGACAAACGTCTGCACCAATAGTAGCTGGGTTGGTTAAACCCACTTGTGCGTTCATGTTTGCACCATCCATATAAACTTGACCACCGTGCTCATGAATTAGTTGTGTAATTTGTTTTATTGAAGATTCAAAGACCCCATGTGTTGATGGATAAGTGACCATTAAAGCGGCTAAATTATCTTTGTGTAGAATGGCTTTTTCTTCCAAATCATGAACATCAATATTGCCTTTTTCATCAGTTTTAGTAACAACAACTTTCATGCCGGCCATAACAGCAGAAGCAGGATTAGTACCATGTGCTGAAGCAGGAATTAAACAGATATTTCTATGGCCTTCACCATTTGCCTCATGGAATGCACGAATTGTCATTAGCCCAGCATATTCTCCTTGGGCGCCTGAATTGGGTTGCAATGATGTGGCAGCAAAACCAGTAATAATACTTAATTGGTCTTCTAATTCTTTAAGTGCAATTTGATACCCTTCTGCTTGATAGACAGGGGCAAAAGGATGAATGTTACCCCATTCGGCCCAACTTAATGGTAGCATTTCCGATGCTGCATTTAATTTCATCGTGCAACTACCTAATGAAATCATAGAATGGTTTAAGGCTAAATCTTTACGTTCTAGCCTTTTAATGTATCGCATCAACTCAGTTTCAGAATGGTAGGTGTTAAAAACAGAATCTTCGAGATAGGGCGTGTTTCTTTTTAAATTTGAATCTATAACTTCTTGGGGGTATGCTTCAGGTATATTTTCCTCTTCAATACCAAAAAGTGTAGCAAGAGTCCTAATATCTTCAGTAGTTGTAGCTTCATTAATAGATATAGAAACATTAGAATCATTTATCAAATTTAAATTAATGCCTAACTCTTGCGCCTTAAGCATTAATTTAGTTGCATTTTCAACCTTTATATGTAGTGTGTCGAAGTAATTTAAATTGCTTTGTTTTATTCCAAAATCACCTAAAATCTGACTTAAATAAGCTGCTTTTGAATGTACTTGTTTAGCAATATACTTTAACCCTTTTGGACCATGATATACGGCGTACATTGCGGCCATTACTGCTAATAGTACTTGTGCAGTACAAATGTTTGAGGTGGCTTTATCACGTTTAATATGTTGCTCTCGTGTTTGTAATGCCATGCGTAGTGCTGGTTTGCCGTCAACATCTTTCGTAATTCCAATAATACGTCCAGGAATACTTCTTTTATAGGCTTCTTTAGTTGCAAAAAAAGCAGCATGAGGTCCACCATAACCTAAAGGAATACCAAATCTTTGGGTTGTTCCCACAACAACATCCACACCAAATTCACCAGGAGCCTTTAGTAGTGTTAAACTTAATATGTCTGCAGCAACTGCAACTTTAATATTTTGTTCTTTGGCCTTGTTTACAAAATCGGTATAATCATAAATTTCACCATATTTTCCTGGGTATTGCAAAAGTGTTCCAAAATAGTCAGCAGCGAATTCAAATTTTTCATGATTCCCAATAACTAACTCAATGTTTAATGGTTTTGATCTGGTTTTTAGTAAAGAAAGAGTTTGTGGTAATACTTCTTCAGATACAAAAAACTTTAAGACATTATTTTTTTTCTGCTCACGAGATCGTATATCAAATAGTAAAGCCATTGCTTCGGCCGCCGCAGTGCTCTCATCTAAAAGCGAAGCGTTTGCTATTTCCATACCGGTAAGATCGCAAACCATAGTTTGAAAATTAAGTAGCGCTTCTAATCTACCTTGAGCTATTTCTGCTTGGTAAGGGGTGTAAGCAGTATACCAGCCTGGGTTTTCTAGGATATTCCGTTTGATAACAGAGGGAGTTAAGCTTTCGTGATAACCAAGACCTATATAACTTTTAAAAACCTTATTTTTTTTGGCTAAATTCTGTAGATGAACTAAATATTCGTTTTCACTTAGTGCCGGTTCTAAATTTAATTTTGATTTAAGTCTGATGTCATTAGGAATTGTCTCAGAAATTAACTGATCTAAATTATTAACTCCAATCGTTTTAAACATTTTTGGGTAATCTTTTTTACCAATTCCAATATGGCGTAAAGCAAACGAATCTGTTTTCATAAGATATAAAAATAAAGTCTTCAAAAGTACTTATTAATCCTAATAAAAGTCGAAGGTAAGCAGTGTTCTTAGTATAAAGTTTTTAACTAAAACTATGGCTTATTAACAGTTTGGTTACATTTATACCGTGAACTTTCTCAAACGTATTTACAATTTTTATTTGGATGCCAGTATTCATGTGGCATTGTCTGTTTATTGTATGGTTTGGTTAACAAGTTTTACATTATCTGTTCCTGTTGATAGTAATTTAGCTCTCTTTTTGTTTTTTGGAACTATAGCGAGTTACAATTTTGTAAAATATGGATTGGAAGCTGAGAAGTATATTCTTCTTGCTAATCGGTATCATAAAAATATTCAGTTTTTCAGTTTTGTTGCTTTGGTGTTTGTAGTTTATTATGCTTTTGGTTTAAATAAGGAGACTTGGGAAACGTTAATTGTTCTCTCAATTATTACTGGCCTATATGCCATACCAGTTTTGCCGCATGCAAAGAACTTAAGAAGTTTAAGTGGTTTTAAAATTATAATAGTTGCCATCGTTTGGTCTGGGGCAACAGTGTTATTACCTGTTTTGCAAAATGGTGAACTTATAAGTTGGGATGTGGTAGTTGAATCTGTACAACGATTATTAATGGTTTTGGCATTAATGCTGCCTTTCGAAATTCGAGATTTACGTTATGATCCACCCGAATTAAATACGATACCACAACGGTTTGGAATAAATAATACGAAGTTAATTGGTGTAGTGTTGGTATTAATTATAATGTTATTGACTTTCTTGAAAGATAATCTTGTAAATTCTGAAATTGTAGTAAAAACATTTATTTGTTTAACGCTATTAATGGCGATATTAAATTCAAATAAGAATAAAAGCAAGTATTATGCTTCTTTTTGGGTAGAGGCCCTTCCAATATTATGGTTAATGCTAACTTGGTTAACTTTTGAAGGCTGTTAAATTTCTTTATTTAATTTAGTTTTCATCGCTGCTTTTTCTGCTTCTGATAGGCTATATAATTTAGCTTTATCACAAATAGAAGTTAGTTGCGCATTTTTTTTTGTGAATTTTGAACATGTTTTACAGGTAATTAAATGGAATTTTAATTTTAATTTATCTATAAAAGATGCTTCATTGTACTGTGCTTTATTGCAAATTATTGCTGCTTTTTCACAAGATGTCATAATTCAAACCAGTTTTGATTTAAGCAACCTACTAGAGCAGTACGTGCTCTATGTATCATTACCCACAAGTTAGACGGATTAATGTCAAGTTCATTACAAATATCTTCAGTACTCATTCCTTGAATAGTTTTCATTTTGAAAACTAAAGATTGTTTTTTTGGTAATTTCGATATGCAATCGTGAATTGCAAGTCCTAATTCCTCATTTTCAATAACATCGTTTTCAAAAGAACTAAAAGGGTCTGCCACTTGTTCTTCGAGCCAATCTCCTTCAGAGTCCGAATTAGCATTATAGTTCATACGAACTTCAGCTCGGCCCTTTTTGGAATTACTTTTACGGTAATAATCAATTACTTTTCTTTTTAATATAGCAATTAACCAAGTGCGTTCAGTTGCATCTCCTTTATAATTTTTAGCAGATTTTAAACCCGCGAAAAAAGTTTCTTGCACAAGGTCTCGTGCAATTTCAGCATCACTTACTCGGCCTACGGCATAGTTAAAAAGATAGTCTGCATAAGCATCTACCCAAGTGTTAGGATGTAGTTTATTTAAAGGCATTTGTTTTTCGTCCTTGCCAAAAATAAGGGAATTTGTTTTAATAAGCTTCATGCTATCTTCCTTGTATTGAAATTTTATTGCAGGCATAATTTTTTATCTTTGGTTAAAACTAAAATTTATGAAGTCTTTTATTTCTTGTGTTTTTTTGTTTTTAATGATATCGAGCTGTGCTCAAAGTAAAGAAAAACATATCACAGAATTTTCACAGAAAGATGCTGAAAGTGGAATATTAGTTGATGTGCGAACTGCTGATGAATACACGGCTGGTCATATAGAAAATGCTCAAAATATTAATTGGTTTGATGAAGATTTTTCAAAACAATTCGAGACTATCTCTAAAGATAAAACTATTTACGTGTATTGTAAAATGGGTGGTAGAAGTGCAAAGGCGGCCCATTTACTCGACTCGCTTGGTTATAAAAATGTAATTAATTTAATTGGAGGGTACGATGCTTACGCAAAAAGTAAATAGGTAGAGCCTCTGTTTTTTGTTTGTTATTTAGTGATTGGATGTCTTAAAAACGCTTTAAGATTTCTTGTAATTGAGGTTTTTTTAAGGGCTTTACAATATATTTTAATATCTCATCATGCACTCTTGATTTTTCGGTATCAACGGGGTCAACTGAAGATGAAACCATGTAAATGGTTATAGGTTTATTCACTTTTGATTTCAGCTTTACATATTCTTCAATGAATTGAAATCCGTCCATAACAGGCATGTTAATGTCTAAAAAAATGATGTCGGGTAGGGCAGTTTGATTGTTTAAATTATCCTTGATAAAGTTGATGGCTTCCAAACCATCATTAAATATATTTATAGTAAAATCTGGGTTTATAGCCTTTAAATTTAATGACATAGTAAGTTGGTAGATGTCATCATCATCTATAATACAAATATTAGTATTCATTGTTAGTTTTAATTTAAAGTTACAAAAAACGTAGTGCCCTTATTTACTTCACTTTTTGCATAGATAGATCCTCCCATGGCTTCAATTTGTGCTTTTGTTAAAAATAGACCTATACCTAATGCTTCTGGGTGTCTGTGAAAAACTTTGTTTAAACCAAATAATTTGTCGCCATGTCTTTCTAAATCAATACCAAGTCCATTGTCTTGTATAGTTAGTAATGTCTTACCGTTTTTATACATCGTTGAAATTGTGATTTCTGGTTTGCGATCAGGCGATTTGTATTTTATGGCATTACTAATTAGGTTTAAAAAAATACTTTCTAAATAAATTTCATTGTACATTATAGTAGGCGTGATAGTAAAATCACTCTTAATTATTGCTTCTGTTTTTAATATATCAGCTACTAAAATTTCTTTTGTTTTAACTAAAGTGTCTTCAAATGAAAGTTCTAGTTTAACCAAGTTTTCATTATTCTTGATTTTTAATGAATCAATTAATGTGTTTAACGTAAGGGTTAGGTGATCAATAACAACTCCAAATTTGCTAAAAAGCAATGCTTTTAAATCTTCATCGGTAGATTCGTTATGAAGTTCGAGTAGAGAACTTAAATTGCTGACCGGACCCCTTAAATTATGAGAAGTTATTTGATTAAAGTCTGCCAGTTGTCTATTTCTGGCCATTAATTCGGTGGTAATTTTCTCTAGTCTATTATTAGTTTCTAAAATTTTATTTTCTGCCTCTTTTTGTTCTGTAATATCTCTACTAGTGCCTATTATTTCTTCAATATCTCCCTCGTCATTTAATACTACCTTTCCCATGGCTTCTACAATCTTTATATTGCCATTATTATGTTTTACTCTATATTCAATTTTTGGAAACGTTTTAAAATTTAGTACGCCATTATAATGGTCCGCAACATTTTGGTAATCATCCGGATGCAAACAGGATAGAAATTTTTCAAAAGTCATGGGAATTCCTACTTGGAATCCATATATCCTATATGAGTTATCAGACCATTTGAATTTATGAGTTTTAGGGTTGAGAATAAAAGAACCAATTGAAGCTAGTTCTTCAGCTTCATTTAATTGCTGGTTCATTTGCCATAACTCTTGCTCCTTTTTAATAGACTCAGTAATATCTTGTACCGTTCCGGTAATAGAAATAGGGTTGTTTTTATTGTCTTTAATTACTTCGCTAGTTGCTTTTAAAGTTTTAATAGAGCCGTTTTTGGTAATGATGCGGTAAGAAAGTGTTTTTATTGCATTCTTTTTTAACCTATTTTCAACTTGAGATTTTAGTCTTAATTTGTCATCAGGGTGTACAAAAGATAGCCAAATTTCTCTAGTTATTTTAATGTCTAATGAAAGATTGAAAATCTTATAGAGGTGATCAGACCAAGAAAGTTGATTGTTTTTTAGGTTCAATTTCCAGGAACCTATATTCGTCATTTTTTCAGCAGTTTCAAGTAAATGATTTTTTTCAAGAGTCTCTTGTTCTACCTTTTTACGCTCGGTAATATCTTGGGTTGTACCAATAAGTTCTAGATTGCCATCTTTGTTTTTAAATGAGCTACCTCTTATTTCTAAAGTTCTAATGTCACCATTGTCTAAAACAACTCTATGGATAAATTTATCTGGTTGCGAACCATTTAATATGCCCCTAACATATTCTTTAACCATTTCTAGGTCCTCTGGGTGAATTCTTGATAAAGTGCGTTCATGGTTAATTTCTACGCCAGGTTCTAATCCATAAATTCGATATAAGTTATCAGACCATTTATAGATATTATTGTCTGGTTGCCATTCCCAAGAACCTAACCTAGCCAATTCTTCTGCAAGATTAAGTTGCTGATTTTTATGTAATATTAATTGCTCTTTATTCTTCGCGTCCGTAATGTCTTGTGTTGTTCCAATTAATTTTATATTACCATCATTATCTGTTATTGTATGAGCTTTAGATTCTACAGTTTTAATTACTCCATTGTCAAGTATTATTCGGTGTACAAAAGAATCATGCTTAATTCCTTTAAGTATTTCACGTACAATTCTTGTTGTTTCCTCTAAATCATCGGGATGTAATCTTGAAGAACCTATTTCTATATTCATTTCTGCATCTGGTTTCATACCATGAATGCGGTATAAATTGTCGGACCATATCAAAATGTTTTTATCTGGTATACATTCCCAAGAACCTATCATCGCCATTTCTTCTGCAATATTAAGTTGTTGGTTTTTATGTAATATTAGTTGTTCTTTATTCTTCGCATCCGTAATGTCTTGTGTTGTTCCTATTAATTTTAAATTACCTTCGTTGTCTAATATAGTATGTGCTCTAGCCTCTACAGTTTTAATTTCACCACTGTCTAAAATAATTCGGTGTACAAAAGAATCATGCTCAACACCGTTAAGAATTTCCTTTACTACTTTTATTGTTTGTTCCAAATCTTCAGGGTGCACTCTAGATTTGCCTTTTTCAATATTCATTTCTTCGCCTAGTTTTATACCATAAATTCGGTATAAATTGTCTGACCATTTAAAAATATCTTTGTCGGGCTGCCATTCCCATGAGCCAAGCGAAGCAATTTCTTCAGCATGATTTAGTTGCTGGTTTTTATGAATAATTTTTTCTTGGGTCTTTATGTTGTCAGTTACATCTTGGCAGGTGCCTAGCATTTTTACAACTTGCCCATTTTTATTTGTAATAATTTTTGCAACTGAATTAAGGGTTTTATGGGTGCCATCTTTCAATTGTATGCGATAAACACATTCGTATGGCTGACCAAAATTAATGGAAGAATTAAATTTAGCTACAACTAATTCTTTATCGTCTTTATGTATACAATCAGTAAATAATTCAAATGTAATATGACTATCTTTTTGGTAACCAAAAATATCATAAAGATTAGCCGACCAAAATATTTCACCGGTTAATAAGTGGTAACTCCATGAACCAGATTTTGCTAATTTTTCAGTAAAATTTAACTCTTGGTTTTTTTGTATTAGTTCTTGTTCCTTTTCCTTTCTTTCGGTAATATCTTGGCATGTGCCTAGCATTTCTATAACTTCACCTTGTTTGTTTTGAATTATTTTTCCAACAGATTTAAGTGTTTTTATAGCGCCATTTTTTAGACGTATTCTGTACGTTGCTTCGCGAAATTTACCATCTTGCAGACCAGCGCTAAGTTTAGCAATAACATCTTTTTTATCTTCTTCATGTACATAATCTAAATAGGTTTCATAAGATAAAGGGTCTTTTATATCATGTTCGTAAATGTTATACATGTTATCTGACCAAATTACTTCATTAGTTTTTGGGTTCCACTGCCAATTGCCAATCATGGTCATTTTTTCGGCAATACGCAATTGTTGGTTTTTTTGAATTAACTCTTTTTCTTTGGTTTCACTTTCGGTAATATCTAATGAAATTCCTAGCAACTCTAGTTGACTAATATGCTCGTTATAAAAAACTTTACCAACTACTTGAATAGTTTTAATTTCGCCACTTTCTAATAAAATTCTGTGTGTAAAATCATAGAATTTTAAATCCTTTATAGATTGATTAATTTTATTAGAAACATATACTTGATCATCGGGGTGAATTCGATTAAAATATGACTTAAAAGATAACTTTTCATCTTTGGGTTGCTCAAATATTTCATAGTGATTATCCGACCAAAAAACGGTATCACTTTCTGGCGTATATTTCCAAAATGCAATTGTTGTAAGTTTTTCTGCAAATTCAAGTAGTTGATTTGTTTCTTTAAGGTCATTTTCTATATTGACTTTTTGGGTAATATCTTGCGTGGAACCGATTATTAATTCTATCTCCCCTTTTTTAGTTAGTATAGGTTCAGCTTCAACTTCTAATATCTTTTGAGTTGCATCTTCAAGTAAAAGGCGATGGGTGAATTGAATAGATGCTTTGGTTTCAATTATTTCGTTCATTTTAGATTTAACCAATTCTATATCGTCGGGATGGGTTATGCCTAAATAGAATCCTAAGGTTATTTCTTTTTCCTTATTTATACCTAATATTTGATAAAGATTGTCCGACCATTTAAACTTTTGAGTAAACGGATTCCATTGCCATGATCCTGCAACGGTTAGACTTTCAGCTATTTTTAGTAAGTGACGCTGTTGTTCGTTGGCCTTATTTTCTGTTATGTCTTGGCAAGTGCCAAGCATTTCAATAACTTCATCTTTTTCATTAGTTATTACTTGTCCGGCTACAAGAATTACTTTAATTGTACCATTTTCTAATACGATGCGATGAGAGTATAAGGGTAGCACCTTATCAATAAATGCTTGATTAATTTTTTTGGTTACAAAATCGAGGTCATTTGGATGCACATGACCTAGATAGGTGTCATAGGATAATTTTTGACCTTTCTTTCTGCCAAATATTTTATAATTGTAATCAGACCAAATTTCTTTATTGGTAATAGTGTCCCAACGCCAATACCCAATTTGAGTCATTTGCCCAGAAAGTGCTAACTGCTGATTTTGTTTTGCTAATTCTAATTCGGTATTTATTTGCTTTGTGATATCAATTACCGCACCAAGAACATAGATGCATACTCCTTTTTCAAAAACAGGTTGTCCTATTGTTCGTATGTGACGATTTTTGCCTTTGTTGGTTTTAATTGAATGTTCTAATTCAAAAGACTTTCCAAATTCAACTGCTTCATGATATGCATTTTCTAATTCTATTTGGAGGTTGCTTGGTTGTATAAAATTAAATACATTTTCAAGATTAGGTTCAAAGTCTTCAGTAACTTCATAAATAGCACGTAAAACCTCATTCCAATAAATTTTCTGTGATTCAACTTCACACCGAAAGATACCAATGTTGGCTACTTTATGTACATTTTCAAGTAGCTCCAAGGTATGCGAAATATCTAATTCTATATTAGCCATGCTTAGTTAGTGTTTTTTTTGCAATGACTTTTTGCGAAAAATTAGCACTTAAGGGGAAGAAAAAAGTCAGCAAACTTGTGCGTAATATGCTACAAGATAAAAATTAAATTGCTGAAAAGGAATAAACCAAGTTTGTTTTACTCCAATTATTTACTTGATAAAAGTCCGGCGCGTTTTAAGAGCGATTCAACTTTTGGTGCTGCACCCCTAAAGCGCTTATAGAGTGCCATTGGATTTTCGGTACCACCCTTTGATAGTACATTGTCTTTAAATTTATTGGCAACTTCTTTATTGAAAATTCCTTTTTCTTTAAAATAGGCGAAGGCGTCTGCATCGAGCACTTCGGCCCATTTATAGCTGTAATACCCTGAAGAATAACCACCTTGGAAAATATGTGCAAAAGCTGTGCTCATGCAAGTTTCAGGTGTTTCTGGAAATAAATTCGTGCCTGAAAAAGCTTTAGTTTCGTAAGTTTTTACATCAGTTATTGCAGTAGGGTCTGTACCATGCCATGCCATATCTAAAAGACCGAAACTTAATTGACGTAAAGTCGCCATACCTTCTTGAAAAGTAGCCGATGCTTTAATTTTTTCCACCAAATCCATAGGTATAACTTCACCAGTTTCGTAATGGGTAGCAAAAAGTTCCAATGCCTCTTTCTCATAACACCAGTTTTCTAGTACCTGACTAGGTAATTCTACAAAATCCCAGAATACAGAAGTGCCAGATAAGCTGGGGTAAGTAGTGTTTGCGAGCATTCCGTGAAGTCCGTGGCCAAATTCATGAAATAATGTGGTTACCTCATTAAAGGTTAATAATGATGGTTTTGTTTCTGTAGATGGGGTGAAGTTGCAAACATTGGAAATTTGTGGTCTACTATTCTCGCCATCTTTTATCCATTGCGATTTAAAAGATGTCATCCATGCACCACCACGTTTTCCTTTACGTGGATGGAAATCTGCATAAAATAACGAAAGGAAATTTTTATCAGCATCATAAACTTTGTAAGTTTTTACTTCTTCATGGTATTTATCGATATCAAAAACTTCCTCAAAGTGTAAGCCAAATAATTTTTTAGCCACTGTAAATACTCCGGAAATTACATTCTCTAGTTTAAAATATGGCTTTAATTGTTCATCATCTAAATTGAATAATTTCTGCTTCAATTTTTCGGAATAATAGCTGCCATCCCATTTTTGAAGTTTATCAATGTGATCTATTTCTTTGGCAAAATCTTCAAGTTGCTTATATTCTTTTTTAGCAGCCGGTTTCGCTTTTTCTAGTAATTCGTTTAAAAAAGAATGAACTTTCTCTGGAGTTTCAGCCATGCGTTCTTCTAAAACAAAATGTGCATGAGTTTTATATCCTAATAAATTTGCTCTTTCAAAACGTAATTTTGCTAAGCTTAATACTTGTTCTTGGTTGTCTAGTTCATCACCTTTAAATGCTTTACTGCCAAAAGCCAAAGCGAGTTTTTTACGTAATTCTCTATTCTTGGCATATTTCATAAAAGGAATGTAGCTTGGGTAATCTAAGGTAATTAACCAACCCTCTTTATCTTTTGATTTAGCGAGTTGAGCAGCCATTTCCTTTACCCCTTCTGGTAGACCTTCAATATCTTTTTTGTCTGTTAGATGCATTTCGTATTTGTTCGTTTCAGCAAGCACATTTTCACCAAATTTCAATTTTAGCTTAGAGAGTTTAGCATCTATTTCACGCAATCTTTTCTTTTTGTCTTCAGAAAGATTAGCGCCATTTCTACTAAAGCTTTTGTATTTTTTACTTAACAAAGTGTCTTGTTCAATAGTAAGATTTAATGTATCTTTTTGATTGTAGATACTTTTTATTCTTTCAAACAGTGCCTGATTAAGAGTAATATCATTACTAAATTCAGAAAGTAAAGGAGAAATTTCTTGTGCTATTTTTTGAATTTCTTCATTCGTTTCTGCAGAATTAAGATTAAAAAATATGCTAGATATTCTATCTAATTGTTGCCCAGAAAATTCTAGTGCTACTACGGTATTTTCAAAAGTTGGTGAATCGGAATTTGAAGTAATTGCATCTATTTCGGCACGTGCATCTTCCATTGCTTTCAAAAAAGCAGGTTTAAAATGTTCGTTTTTAATTTGTGAAAATGGAGCCGTATCAAATGAAGTTAACAAGGGATTCATATATAATTTATAACTTTTAGATAATTATTTTAAAATTTTTGAAAATCTGAATGAGGACGTTGGTAATTACTTTTTCCTTTTTAACGATTTTGCACCATCAATTACCTTTTGCTTTAAACCTTCTTTGTACAAAATTATTTTATCTAGAACGCATTTGTCACCACTACCAATAATTTGTGCGGCAAGAATTCCAGCATTTTTTGCGCCATTAAGGGCTACAGTAGCTACAGGCACACCACTTGGCATTTGTAGAATAGAAAGTACAGAATCCCAACCATCAATAGAATTACTACTTTTTACAGGAACACCTATTACCGGCAAAGGAGATAAAGATGCAACCATACCAGGCAAATGAGCGGCTCCGCCAGCACCAGCAATTATTACAGAATAACCATTGGTATGTGCGTTTTTACTGAAATCGAAAAGTTTTTCAGGTGTACGATGTGCCGATACAATATCAACATCAACTTCAATATCAAACCCTTTTAAAATATCAATTGCTTCTTGCATTACAGGAAGGTCGCTAGTGCTTCCCATTACTACGGCTACTTTACTCATATTATTTGCTAATTACTTTAATACATTCTTTAACTTCTTGTGCTATTGCACGCGCTTTTTCAATATTTTCGTTTACAATGGTAACATGGCCCATTTTGCGAAATGGTCTTGTTTGTTTTTTGCCATAAATATGTGGTGTAACACCATCCATTTTTAGAATAGTATCAATATTCTCATAAACTACATCGCCAGAATAACCTTCTGCACCTACAAGATTTACCATAATACCAGCAACTTTACTGGCTGTGTTGCCCAAAGGTAAATCTAAGATAGCTCTAATGTGTTGTTCAAATTGATTGGTGTAACTGGCTTCAATGCTATAATGACCGCTATTATGAGGTCTTGGAGCTACCTCATTGACTAATATTTTATCATCTTGGGTTTGAAACATTTCAACAGCCAATAAGCCAACTTGTTGGATTTTTTGAGACACATTCAAGGCAATTTCTTGTGCTTTTTTAGCAACTTCATCAGAAATACGAGCCGGACAAATTACATATTCGACCTGATTGGCTTCTGGATGAAATTCCATTTCTACCACCGGGTACGTTTTAATTTCACCACTTGCACTTCTTGATACAATAACAGCAAGTTCATTTTTAAAGTTTATCATTTTCTCGGCGATACACTCACCTGAAGGTAGATTGTCTAAATCTTCAATTTTGCGAATTACTTTTACGCCTTGTCCGTCATAACCAAATTGAGCTGCTTTCCAAATAAAAGGAAGTTGTAAGGCCTCATTTTCGATGCTATCTTCTATTTCGCTTTTATATGCGAAGCGTTGAAAATCAGCTGTTGGTATATTATTGTCGATATAAAATAATTTCTGTTTCGCCTTATTTTGTATTATTCGTAGTGCCTTAGTTGGAGGGTATACTTTTTTACCTTCCGATTCTAATTTTTCAAGTGCGTCGACATTTACATTCTCAATTTCTATTGTGAGTACATCAACATCTTGCCCAAAATTGTATACATCGTCAAAGTTCAAGAGATTTCCTTTAACGAATCGGTCACAAGCGATTTTGCAAGGAGCTTCTTCGGAAGCCTCCATTACTATGGTTTTAATGTCCCATTTTCTGGTTTCATACAACATCATTTTACCGAGTTGTCCACCCCCTAAAATTCCTAATGTAAAATCTGTTGAAAAGTATTCCATTTCTAAATGCTTTGCTTTATTTGAAGGCGATACCACAAAAATACACCGAATTCGCAAAACCTTAGGTATCTTATTGAAAAACGCTACTAAAACGTAATTTAATTTTGTATTGAAGGCTAAAAGTTTAAATCACTTCAGTATATTAGCCAACCTTTAAAAAAAATACTGTGATAAAGCTTCATGATCAATATTTTAAACCTTATTTAAGTGAAGCACAAATTTTGTCTGCGGTGCAAGAACTTGCAGATAAAATTGCGCTTGACTATAAAAATGAGACTCCAATTTTCGTTGGTGTACTCAATGGTGCTTTTATGTTTGTGTCTGATTTCTTAAAGGCTTATCAGTACCCTTGCGAAGTGTCTTTTGTAAAAATGAGTTCGTATGGGGGCTTAACTTCTACTGGTATAGTTGAAACTTTATTAGACGTTTCTGAAGATATAGAAGGTAGAAGTGTAATAATTCTTGAGGATATTATAGATACTGGGCGTACGTTGCAAGAGCTTATTCATATGTTTTCTAACATAAATGTGAAAGAGTTTAAAATTGCTAGTCTTTTTTATAAATCTGAAATTTACAATGGAGAGTATACAATTGATTATGTAGGTATTGAAATACCTAATAAATTTATTGTGGGTTACGGACTTGATTATAACGAGTTGGGGCGAAACTTAAAAGAAGTATACCAACTAAACCAAAAACATATGATTAATTTAGTGTTATTCGGTAAACCAGGTGCTGGTAAAGGCACGCAAGCCGAATTTTTGAAAGAGAAATACAACCTAAAACATATTTCGACAGGCGATTTGTTTCGATATAATATGAAAAACGATACTGAACTTGGGAAACTAGCCAAATCTTATATTGATAGAGGTGATTTAGTTCCTGATGAGGTAACCATTAAAATGCTTGAGGATGCGGTAGACAGTAATCCGGATGCTAGTGGTTTTATTTTTGATGGATTTCCACGAACAACGGGCCAAGCAGAGGCATTAGATAAATTTTTAACAACAAAAGATATGAAGATTGATGCAACAATAGCTTTAGAGGCTAATGATGAAATCTTAATTCAACGTCTTTTAGAGCGCGGTAAAGTTAGTGGAAGAAGCGATGATCAAGATGAAAGTAAGATTCGTAATCGTTTCGATGAATACAATCAAAAAACGGCTCCATTAAAAGATTTTTATGAAGCTCAAGGTAAGTTTCATAGTGTAAATGGTATTGGTGCCATAGATGAAATTACAATGCGTTTGGGTAAAGTTATTGAAGAATTATAGTTTATCAATAAAACCATTATTACGGGAAGTAAAACACTTCAAATCAAATTTCATTAATGACGGAAGGTAATTTTGTTGATTACGTAAAAATTCGTGCCGAATCTGGTAATGGAGGAAAGGGCTCTGTGCATTTACATCGCGAAAAATATATTACAAAAGGAGGTCCAGATGGTGGTGATGGTGGTAGAGGTGGTCATGTAATTGTGCGTGGAAATCCAAATTTATGGACCTTGGTTGGTTTTAAATTTAAACGACATTTTAAAGCTGGTCATGGTGGTCATGGTTCAAAACAACGCAGTTCTGGTGAAGATGGAGAAGATATTTATATGGATGTTCCGCTAGGAACTGTTTTTAAGGATAGCGAAACACAAGAAGTGCTTTTTGAGATTACAGAACCCAATGAAGAAAGAATTTTATTGGAAGGAGGTCTGGGAGGTCGCGGAAACTGGCATTTTAAAACTGCCACTAATCAAACACCTAGATACGCGCAACCAGGTGTTCCTGGACAAGAAATAGAAGTTACTTTAGAACTTAAGGTTTTAGCTGATGTAGGTTTAGTTGGGTTTCCAAATGCTGGTAAGTCTACATTGCTTTCTGTTATAACATCTGCAAAACCAAAGATAGCCGACTATGAGTTTACTACGTTGAAACCGAATTTAGGCATTGTACAGCATCGCGATTTTCAGAGTTTTGTGATGGCCGATATACCTGGGATTATTGAAGGTGCGGCTGAAGGAAAAGGTTTAGGTCACTATTTTTTAAGACATATTGAACGCAATGCAACGCTATTATTTATGGTGCCTGCAGATAGTGACGATATTGGAAAGGAGTATGACATTTTACTAAACGAATTAAAGCGCTATAATCCAGAGTTATTGGATAAAGAACGTTTAATAGTAGTTTCTAAAAGTGATATGTTGGATGAAGAGTTAAAACAAGAAATGAGCATTGAGCTAGATAAAGATCTAAAAGGAGTACCCTATATGTTTATTTCATCTGTAGCTCAGCAAGGTATTACAGAATTAAAAGATAGACTTTGGATTATGCTGAACAATTCATCGAAATAAAGGGGTATTTGCCGATTAAGGAGCCTTTTTTCCTTATTTTTACTTAGTAACGTAATTCAATGCTTTCCCATGTTTAAAGGGGAGGAAGTAGTTAAACACAAATAAATGCGACCTTTTGTACTTCTCTTGTTATTGGTTCTTTTCTCATCTTGCGGGTCGGTTAAGGTGAATTATGATTACGATAAGAGTACAGATTTTTCAAATTTTAACACTTATCGGTTTTACTCCAAGTTAAATACAGGATTAAGCGAGATAGATGAAAAACGTTTATTGAATATATTGGATATTACCTTACAAATAAAAGGTATGGTTTACTCGGAAGAGCCTGATTTTCTAATTAAAATTGAAAATGAGATTCCACTGAATAGTCAAGATGCAAATTTTCCTGAATCGCTACCTAAGTCGCAAAAAATATTTCGATTTGAGTTTTTAGATATCAAAAGGAATCATATTTTTTGGACAGCAACATGCCAGACTTCATTTAAAGAAAATGAAACAGCAATAAATAAGGAGCACAAACTGGCCGAGTTAGTAGATAAAATGCTTTCCAAATACCCTCCGAAATCCCGCAGTAAATAGTTACAGTAGTTAATTGTTATTTAATTAAGTAATTCGTAACACTGCTTTTTGTAACTACATATGATTTGGTTAATTAATAACTGGTTGACGCATAAAACAAACTTCTATACTACAGAAATTAGCAATAAAACAACGGAATTTATTCTTAACACCATAAATAATTTGGAATTACTAATAGAGTGCGTAATGAATGTCATAGAAAAATGTTTGGATTAAGTTAAGATTATTTATAAAGCAGTTTATTTTTTTTTGACATGTACAACATAGGTTGCTATAAAAGCATCATCAATAACGATATGAACATCATGGATTCCAGTTTTGGTAAATGTATGTTCTATAGTTGTCACCTGCTTATTGGAGGTTGTGGTGGGGAAAATACTGTTATTTCCACTTCCCCGATCAATAAGTAACTTAATAGAATTAGATTTATTATCGCCAACATGCTTTACCGAAAAGTTGATTGTTTGATTTTTAACAGCAATAAGATTCATTTTCTCCGGCATTAAAGGAATTATACAAGGCTTAAAAGCTTCTTTGTAAACTACTGGTCCTTCAATATATTTCTTGAAAGTAGGAGGGTTACTAATAAGTGTCCATCTCTGATCTATAGGATAATGATTTTTTATAAATAATTGTGGGTCCGCTAAAAAGTATCCATCGAAATAATCTCTTTCAAATCGGGGTCCATTTTCTTCTAATAAAATTCTACCGGCAGACCATGTAGGATCGCACAGATACCATTTGTTGTTTAATTCAATAGCATTC
This sequence comes from Flavobacteriaceae bacterium EG-1, assembly GCF_009649685.1. Taxonomy (GTDB): domain Bacteria; phylum Bacteroidota; class Bacteroidia; order Flavobacteriales; family Flavobacteriaceae; genus Aurantibacter_A. The sequence goes on along the minus strand of NZ_WJPK01000005.1, from coordinate 147,824 downwards.
CAAGAATGGTTTGGTATACTATCTTCATTTAAGTTTAAAGTGGCGGTTCGCCCAAAACCATCAATTATGGAACAATTAAGGTTAGAAAGTCTTGCTAATTCTTGTAATAAAAAAGCGTAACCAGTACAAGCAGTTTTACGTTCCTTTACTAATTTTCGGAATACTTTCGGTAGATACTCTTTGTTCCAAGAAAGTAAGGATTCTCTATCGTTACTTAGTTTTTTGCGCTTTTTGCTTGTGCGTAAATAAGAATTATAATCATTTTCGATATTCGTGCATATCCAAGTATAGATAGCTCTAAATTTTTCAACGTCTAGTTTTAAATCTTTGGTTAATTTATGACTGAGAATAGGAAGATTTTCGAGACTTTCTCCTTTGTAAACAAGCGCAATACTATCTGCTTTTTTAAAATTAACTTCTTTAAAATCAGTTCGCTGACCAAAAGAAAGCGCACTTATTAAAAATATTAGAATTAATTCGATTTTCATTTTTTGAAAATCGATGCCAGTTTATTAAATACGCCACGTTTACTTTTATAAGGTCCATCTAGTACTACTTCGCCCATGAGTTCTACATCATAAGCATCGAAAGTGATGGTGATATCGATGGTCTCTAGTTTACTATTTGGAATTTTATATTGTTTTGTTTCGTAGCCGATATAACTAAAGATTAAGACATCGCCAACTTCTAATGCATTAGGAAATTCAAATGTACCATCTAAGTCAGTAGTTACACCAAGTGAAGTTCCTTTTAAAACTACATTTACACCAGGGAGTGGTACATTGTCTTCGTCTAAAACAGTTCCTGTTATGATGTGTTTTTCTATTGTTGTATTTTCAATTATTGTTTTAGGATAAGTATTACTGACTTCAGTTTTAGAGTTTAAACTTGTTAATTCTTGAGCATACAAATCACTAGAAATACATAGCGCTAATAGCGACAATCCAAATATGCTTAAAGCGGTTGTAAATTTTTTATTTTTCATATTTAGTGTGTTTGTTTCATAGCTTTTCAACTGTGAAGTTTTAAATCTACCACAGATTTTATTCGTATTCGAATGCAACAGTTTAATTAAGTCGCTATCAGAAATCTTCGTAAAATCAATTACTTCTTTTTGGCAAGATTCACAAAATCCACCTTTTTTAGTAGCATTAAAATTATCAAATTTTTCTGAACAAGGGTTATTTACGGTAAAACTTATGTTGTTTTTCATAATCTTAAGTTTGTTATTATACCACAATATAGAGTGATATAAGATTAGTAAAAACGAACAATTAGTAAACACACACTTTCGTTGAGTAAAAGTGTATATTATAAATATTTAATTCACATTTAAACGCACACCTTCTGAATGACTTGAGAATTCTGGTGCATACATACTTTGTATTGTTGTAATGCCATTACTAAATTCACCAGAATTATTTACGCGTAAGTCATATTCAAAAACATAAACTCCTTTAGGTAAATAATCAAAAAAGAAATTAGTGCTCGCGTCTTTTGTACTCTCGTAATATCCTAAACCATCTTGCCATTTGTAAGTAGAAAGTACATTAATTGGCTCAAAACCTGCAGCTCTCATATCTTTCATGTGTAAAAATTCCATATCTCGATCGGAACGTAATTCTATACGTACTCGTACTAAATCACCAATCTTTACTGTGGTAGTATCTGTTATTTCTGAAATTTCTTCACCTGTATTAGTATTCTTTTTAAGGAATATTTTTTTCTTTAATTGTAATGGAGTTTTCGCTGTAGTAATTTTATCTAAGTCCTCAAAATACTGCCAATACAATGCACCCCAAGCAATGCCTTTACCTTTTTTTTCCATTTGAACTTCTGCCATTTCAGGGTTAATTTCAGAGGCATTCCATGAAGTTTTATAATACCCAGTTCCTGCTTCAACCTTAACATTCTCTAATTTTGAGGGGTCTATTTCTTTATTGCCAACTAAAATTGTTACGGCATCTGTAACAGAAAGCCAATCACTTCCTTGTAATAATAAAGCGTATATGGCTTCTGTAGTGGCTTTCGTAGTATTCCATTGGTTAGTTTGTTTATTTTTAAGTAACCAAATTTTAAGATTGTCAATTATTTTAATGTCATTCTGAATTTCTCCAAAAGCTTCAATCATTAATGCTTGCGTTTCAATAGGTGCTTTATGCCAATACCAAGAAGCGGTATTTTCCTTCCAGTACATTCCCAATTCATCTGAGGTAATACTATTCTCTTTTAAAGATTTTAGTATTTTGCTAGCTGTTTTTGTATCATCATTTCTATGGGTAATTAATGCTAACATTCCTTTGGAATATAAACCTCTATTCATCCAATATTTACTGGCTTGTTCATAATAATAATTTGTTATTTTTTCTACGTTACTAGACATTGGAATGTCCATAAAAAAACTACGCATGTATAAGTAGTGAATTTGAGAGCTACCTAGATGGTCATTATCTAAATTTTTGGCGTAGCGCTTCATTTGCTCATATTCCTTTACGAATTCATTATCTAAATATTCGATGGCATTTACAATCATTTCTTCTTGATTATCTAGAGCACCAGCGTTTACCTTTAGTTGTTTTAAATGACCAAATCCTGTTATAATATGTTGAGTAATAAATCGATTATCAAGACCACCTTTAAACCACGACCATGCACCAGAAGACTGTTGATTGTTTTGTAATTTTTGTACAGCATTGGCTTGCTCATTTTTCATTTTATTTAAATTAAATAAAAGTGCAATGCGCTTTTTCTGTTCGCTTTCAGATTGCGCATCTCGCAACCAAGGTGTTTCTTGTATTAAGAGCGATTTTAATTCTTGGTTTTTTTCAAGATTACTTAATAGTGCATCTGAATTTCCCCATTGTTTAAATACATTTTGAATACGTTCATTAGAATTGGCAACATAGCTTGCCAAAGTATTTGCATAGTATTTAGAAAATAGTTGCTCATTACATTCATACGGATATTCCATTAAATAAGGGAGTGCCTGAACTGCATACCAAGCAGGATTGCTAGTAATTTCAAGTGTTAGCTTATGGTTTTTAAGTGATGTTGAAGTGTTGTTTTTTAGTTTCTCTAAAGAAAAAGTTTTCGATTGATTGCTTCGCACCCACATTGGTAAAGTCTCTGTTACCAACATTCTATTGGTTAGTACCGGAAGTAAGTTTTGTTCACCATCGCTAAAATCACCAGCTTTTGCTATTACTTTATATTGAACAGCTTGAATGTCTTTTGGAATATGTAATCGCCAAGAAACTTGGGTGTTGTTTAATGAATCTACTTTAAAGTTTTTAGAATCATTTTCGCTGGTTTTAAGTAGATTTTCAGAAATATTCTTTCCAGTAACTGCATCTGTTAATTCTAGGCGCGCAGAACCAGAAAGGTTTTTATTAGAAAGATTTGCAATTTTTGAACTAATAACAAGTTCGTCACCTTCCCTTAAAAAGCGAGGTGCATTAGGTGTTATCATCAGTTCTTTTTGAGTAACTGTTTGTTTAGTAGAATAGGCACTATGTAAATCTTTACTATGTGCTAATAGTTGTACGTTCCATTTTGTAAGTGCTTCTGGTGTTTTAAAATTAAATGAAACATTACCTTCTATGTCGGTTTTTAATTGTGGAAAGAAAAAGGCAGTTTCTTGAAGATTTTTGCGAATATGTACTTCCTCTGTTTTTTTAATTTCGCTTATTTCTTGATTTAAATTTTCGTCTGAAACTTCAGTAACTACATTGGTTAAATTTTCCTTTTTTTCTGTTCCATAACCAACAATAACTACTTCATCTAGTGATTCGCCGGCGTCCATCATAATTTCAGGTTCCGTTGGACTTGCTGTTTTTCTCATCATTGCTCGTTCACCTAGCAATCTAAGTCTTCCAAAATTCCCAAAATATAATCCAAACCAATTAAAAGTATCAAAGTTCTGATTGGAATAATTATAAATTCCGTCGGTTGATGCAAATACTCGAAATGAATTTATTCCATAACTCTGTTGAGCGTTTGAATATATTGTACTATAATAAGTTGGCTGGTAGATCGGATTAAAATTCCATGAATGACCTTTGAAAGCATCTAGTGAGGCGTCATACATACTTGCCAGGAACTCTGATGCAACTTTTTCCCCTTTTTTTCCTTTTATCTTAAATGACCATGATTCTTCAATACCAGGTTTTAATTTGTCTCTAAAAGTTAAAGTTTCAATTTCTAGTTGTTTTTTGGGGTAAGGCACATTTATAGTTTGGTTTCCATATTGGAAAGAATTAAATGCGGAATAACTATAACTAATAGCGAAGCCGCCTAAGTCTGATTGCTTCACAGGTATTGCAACTGACTTAGAATTATTATCTAAATGAATGATTTTTGTGTCATTTAATCGTTGTTCTTTTTCAATATACAGTGTTACAATTATATTTTCTGCAGCACTTGATAAGGTAAGATCTACAGTATCACCAATTTCATAGGTAGATTTATTTGTTTTGATTTGAAATAGTTGATTATCAGCTAAATGCTTGTCTTTTTCACTAAACAGTGATGTGTATACGATATCTTTCACCGCTTTACCAAACTTATCTTTGGTTTCAAGTTCTAGGACGTATTTTCCGGAACTGTATTTTTTTAAATTCTCCAATTGTACCTCTTCAGATATTTCCGTATTAAAACTAGTTTGCCAAACTAGTTGTCCCTTTTGCCATTTGGTGTAATCAGCTTCATTTATATAAGCATCATGCGGAAAGATTTTTTTGAATTCCGTTTTTGTAAATCCTGCATAATCGGGAGCTTCCCAAGGCCTTTGTCGCATTACGTTATTTGGAGCAATTAACTTGTACATTTTTAATGTCCCTTTTGCGGGTACAAATTGACCATTCAGGTTTTTTGTTGTTATGTTAACCCATTGTATTGTATTGTTTTTGTCTAAAAGATTTGGTAGCGATATTTCGGCAGTTAACGTATGATAGCCCACTTTAACAATTGTTGAAGTGCTTTGTGTTTCTCCATTGATATCGGTGACATCTGCCGTAATTTCATAGCTAAATGTAGGCAAGTCTTTGGTATTAGCATTCTTTTCGGGTAAAGCTTTAAAATTAATAGTATAAGCTCCTCTTGCATCTGTTTTAGTTTCTCCATGTGCAATCTCTTGAGGTGATATATTTACTATAGGTTGATACCAATAATACCATTTCGGGTAATATACAACGCGTTTTACGCGATAGGAGACTTTAGCATCTGTTATACTGCTACCTGCAAAGGCTGTGGCAATTCCATTTATCGCGATACTATCATTTACTTTAAAAGTATCTGTTACAGGTATAAAGAAAGTTTCAAATTTTGGTCGCTTATATTCTTCAACTGAAAAGGTGGAATATCCTTCAAAATATGGTAAATCTGCATGTACTTCTATAGAAAAATCACCAGTTAAGCCAGATGAAGGAATTGTAAATTCACCTGAAAAAGAACCATATTCGTTGGTAATATATTGTTGTTGAGATACTTCTTGATTATTAACGTCTTTTAAGATAACGTCTACCTTTATATTTTCTAATACTTTCGATTTTCCAAGTTCGCGTTGTATCCCTATTCCTTTGAAATAGAGCTGTTGACCCGGTCTGTAAATACTGCGGTCTGTAAAAATAAATCCAACATTGTCACCTTTAAATTTTTCTTTTTTATATGCTGCATTAACGTAAAAATCTTTATAGTAGGCAATCTCGTTGTTCTTCTTAATTAAAATAGAAACATCAACCCAGTTCTCATCTGTGAGTGGAATAGAAACCGCGCCAAAACTATTGGTAGTAAGGGTTTTCGTTTTTCTGGGAGCATTATAATTAATCTTATAATCAAATTCAACCAATGCACCTTTTATAGGATTTCCATTATTTCGGTTGATTACTTGAAAATTAATTGTGCTAGGTGTTCTGGTTTCTACTAAGGCAAAATCGGTAACCTGTAGCGTACTATAACCAAATGTGTTATGCTCATTATTTGCTGGTTCAGCTAAGATTACATATTGATTATTAGGTAAATTTGGTATAATAACTTCTGTACTATGATTTTGAAAATCGTTTTCATTTTTTAAGATAGCCTTCCATTCTTTTTCAATGGGGAGCTTTTTTAAGAAAGCTAATTTCTTTGGTTGCTCCCATATTTTGTTTAACAATTCTATTTGCGAAGAAGAAATTTTTCTTGCGGATAAATTAAGTGCATTGTGGTTTTTGTAGCTTACTAAAAGTCGTGATGGTGAATTTACTGGAATATGTTTTTCGCTTTTAATATTTAAGGTTTGTGCAAGTAGTTGCGATTTTAACACCTTACATTTTTCGGTTCCGATGCTTTTAGGGTGGTTTTTAATTGCCGTATTACATATCGCTATTGCCTCCTTTAGTTTCCATCTATTTTCTAAATTTTCTTTAGGGTTATAAGTTAGACCAAGTTGTTGATAAATTAGTGCCTTCTCATATTGATAAAGTGCGACATATTCGTGTTTATTTAAACTTGAAATAGATTTGTCCAAAACGTCTAAATAAATACTTTCCTTATCCTCAAAAACAGCATTATTGTAAATGAATTTTAATCGTTCAATATCAATAAATACATGGGCATCTAATTTGAGGTCTTCTTTGTGCAATTGCAGCAATTTTTGATAAATTTTCAAAGCTTTAGCTTGTGAAGAAGTTTGATCTGTTGTATCAATGTTAAGTTGTTTAAAAGTAAGTGCTTCGCAAAGAATTTTGGGGTCATCTATTTCAAATTTATCCGCAGGTCTGGTAATATTATTTTCGCTTGTTTTATAGAACTGTAGTGCAGTGTGAGCTAAAACATCAAATAAGGATGGGCGATATTTTTCTGAACCTTTTTGTTGATTTAAAAGAATGTTGAAATCGTCTATAGCAATTAATCTTAGTTCTTTTGCATTGAAAAGCGAAGCTTCAAAATGACTATTAATTTCTTTAAAAAGTGTGTTTAAATCCCAAGTTCTAAAATCTAGTTCGTCAACCTTAGATTTTGTTTTTGTTCTATTATAGAATCTATAACGATTGTTTTGAAAATATTGCCAATACATATTGGCTAAATAACTTTGGAGCACATTTTTTGTTGGAAACTCTGCTTTTTCTATTTCAGATTTAAAATCATTAATAATTGTTAGTTGCGAATCTTCCTCCAGGGTCATAGCATATTTGGATTTATACAACATGGTTTTGACCATTTGAGGGCTATTCTTCTCCTTTATCGCTTTGGCAGATATAGATGCTACTACTTTTAAAGCTGATGCGGTTAATGCTTCTTTTTCTAAATTTTGAACTTCTTTCCAGAGTTTATCGTAAGATTCATCTTTTTCTTGACTTTGGGCCATTTGAGAAAAAAGAATAATTGTTACTACGAGTAAAGCGTTTTTCATTATATATTTTTAAGAATAAAATAAGCATCCATTTTAAGTACGGTAAGAAATTAATATCCGACTATTATGGAATTGTTAAAGATGCTCCAAAATCTCATCTTAGACAATCAAGATTTAGTGAAATTCAATTTTGAGTTAGTAAAATGCCTTTATAGGTTATTATAGTGACTTAAGTAAGCCGCCGTCAATTGGAATTTGTGTTCCCGTAATATATGCCGCTTTGTCGGATGCTAAGAATGTTGCAAGATAACCGTATTCATTAGGGTTTCCAATACGTTTTACAGGTACTTTTAACTCCATTTCTTTTCGGACTTTAAGAGGTGAAATACCAAATTGTTCAGCTTTTTTTGCATTTAGTTGTGTGATACGTTCGGTGTCAAAATATCCAGTAAGTATACTATTTACGGTAATACGGTCTTCGCCAACATCCGTTGCTAAAGATTTTGCCCATGTAACTACGGCTGCCCGAATAGAGTTAGATAATGCCAAATAGGAGAGTGGTTCTTTAACAGAAACAGATGCCACATTTATTATTCTACCCCATTTATTCTCTTGCATTTGCTTTAATGCTAATTCTGTGGTGAAAACCACCGTTTTAAATAGTAAATCAAATGCTTGTTGATAATCTGCAATACTTTTCTCTAAAGTATTACCAGCACTTGGACCTTGCGTATTGTTAATTAATATATCTATTGAATTAGAATCAAAAAAAATAGTTATCGCTTTTTTATAAGCTTCAAAATTTGAAAAATCGACTACCAGAAAGTTATGTTTTTGTCCGTAGTTAATGGGTAATTCTTTAACTATTTTTTGAAGTTTATCAACACTTCGCGACATAAGTGTTACACTCGCGCCACTTTCGGCCAACTGCATGGCAATTGCTTTTCCTATACCTCCACTACTGCCACCAACTAATGCTTTTTTTCCTGATAAAGATATATTCATATAAATAAGATTGATTTATAAAATAGAAGTTTCTAAAACTAGGAGCAAGATAATTAGAATAATGCGCATAGAAAAAACCCCAATGAAGATTACATCATTGGGGTTTACTATAATAACTATATATAAAATGGTGTAGTTTGGGCTTTTTTAATTTTTATTTCCAATCAACAATTACAAATTCGCAACGTCTATTAATTTCATGTTGTTCTTCAATACAAGCTTCTTCAGTAGCACATTTAACAATCGTTTGAGTTTCACCGTAACCTTTGGCTTTTAAACGATTTTTGTCAATACCACTTTCTACTAGATATTCAAAAACTGAATTTGAACGTTTTTGTGATAGTTCTTGGTTGTATTTGTTATTTCCTCTAATATCGGTGTGTGTGCCAATTTCCAATTGAATTCCTTTATGATTATTTAAAATAGTAACAATCTTGTCAAGTGTTTCTTTTGATTTTAGTCGAATATACCATAAATCGTAATCGAAATAAATCTTAGGTTCTGCTTTAATAATAATTCTATCACCATCTCTTTCAATAAGTGGTTCGTTGGCAATGGCTTGTTCGATACGCTTTTTACGTTCTTCCTCTGCTTTTGCCTTCGCTTTAATTTCTTCTTGCTTCTTTATTTCAGCTTCTCTTATTTTTTCTTCCTCAGCTAAAGCAGCAATTCTTTTTTCCTCTTCTTTTGCTTTTGCAATATTGATAGCTTCTTGTCTATCTAATTCAGCAAATGTTACTAATTCTAAAGACCCGTCTTTTATACTACTTCGTTCTTTGTCGGTAGCAATATTTTTTGAATTTTCTTTATAATTTGTTTTCCGACCAACAACAGTATATTGTGTTTCGCAGGTTACTGTAAATTTAAATTCTGCATTTTCAGAAGCTGTTTGGGTTTCAATAACGGTACCTTCACTATCTAATAAATTTATTTCAGCAAAAGGAATAATTTCTTTTGTGGTTTTATCAGTAATGACACCAGCAATGTATTGTTTACAATCTTCAATTACTAAGGGCTTTGTCTCTAAAAACCTGTAAATATCGTCGCTCCCTTTTCCGTCTGGTCTGTTAGAAGCAAAAAAACCTTCTTTAGCATGTTGATCCATACTAAACGAAAAATCATCATAACCTGTATTTAAAGGTTTACCAATGTTATCTGGTTTTTGGTATTTTCCGTTTTCCATCTTAGAAACAAATACATCTAATAGACCAAAACCTGCATGACCATTGGAAGAAAAATAAAGATTATTAGACTCATCAATAAAAGGGAATTGTTCTTTACGTTCTGTATTTATTTCTGGACCAAGATTTTGAGGTTCCCCAAATTCACCTACTTCGTTAATAGCTACTGAATATAAATCTAATGATCCATGACCACCTGGTCTATCTGAAGCGAAATATAAAATGCTTTCAGATGAATCTAAAGCTGGGTGTTCAGTTGAGAAGTCATCTCCATTAAATGGTAATTCTGTTATTTCTTGCCACTTGTTATCTTTCCAAGTAGCTCTGTAAATTTTAAGTCTTGATATTTTGTCACCATCAGTTCCTCTTTTTCCTTTTAAGAAATTATTACGTGTAAAATAAAGCGTGTTTCTGTCTTTTGTTATAGCGAAAGTTGCCTCATGCATTTTTGTATTAATTGTAGAGGAAAAATCTTTACTAATACTGTCACCCTGTGCTAATTCACTAATAGGGTGCGAATACATGTCTAAATAATTTTGATTATTCCAACGATACTTTTTAGCATTTAAAGGAATCTTAGTTTTTTTAGCAGCTGCATAAACAACATTGTCGTCTACTCTTAACGCACCAAATTCAGAGTTAGGTGTGTTTAGTGCAACATTTGTTAGAGTAAAACGATCGCCTATGGCATCAACATTTTCTAAATGTTTTAAATGTGCTTCTAATAATTTTACACGTTCTGTATCATCTTTAGAAGCATAATAGTCCATAAGAACCTCAGTTGCTTCTTCATATTCTCCAATAGCCTTTAATGTTTGACTATACTTAAAGTAATAGCTTTCATCTAAGTTCTCTCCATAAACTGAAGTTAAGTAAGAATACCACTTAGCAGCATTAGGTAATTGATAAGTATTGTAATAACTATCGGCCAAGTTTTTAACTACAACCGAGCTTTTATTTGTTTTGGCAATATCTTCATAAAGTGGAATTGCATCTGTATAAAAAGCGCGTTCAAAATAAGTGTTAGCACGTTTTAAATCATCTTGTGCGAAAGTTGTTTGCGCACAGATAAGAAACAAAATTGTATATATAATTTTCTTCATGGCTTGTTTTCTAGTAGAATCTTGGTGATTTATCATAACCTTTGTTAAGACCTAATAAATCAAGGTCGAAAAGAACGAATATTTCATGAGAACCTGAGCTAAAATCGCTTAAGTTCGATAGGGTGTAATCATAAGCATAACCAATACGAAGTGACGGTAATACGGTCATGTTAAACATAGCACTTACTGAATCTTCTAATCTGTAAGATGCACCAACTTCGAAACGATTGTTAAATAGTACATTTAAGGATCCATCAATTGTTAATGGCGAACCTTGAACTATTTTAGACATTACAGAAGGTTTCACTTTGAAATTGTCGTTAACTTCAAAAACATAACCTGCTGTAGCAAAAATGTGCATTACCTCAGAGCCTTGAGTACTTACGCCGTTCTGAGTATCTAAGTATTTTGTAGATAATAAGTTTGGAATAGACAAACCTGCGTAAAAATTCTCTCTGTTATAAAAAGCACCGATACCTATGTTTGGTAAGCTCGTGTTTATGTTTTCATTAAAGTTAGGGTCATTTTGCAGTTCTGGAAGTCTAAAACCACTAAAATCTGTTTCGTAATTTGTCACACCTGCTTTAAGACCTAATGAAAGGTTACTAACATCATCTAACTTTAAAATATAGGCGAAATCGATGTATAGATTATTTTCTTTTACAGCACCGTCGCCAATTTTATCGGAAACAATTGAGATACCAGTTTCAATTTTCTCGCTAACTGGTACGTGTGCAAAAAAGTTTAATGTTGTTGGCCCACCTACAGCACTTACCCATTGAGAACGGTATAAAGTACCAAAGTTAATTCGGCCCAAATCATTTGTAGTATATGCAGGGTTTACAACGCTCATGTTGTACATGTACTGCGTATACTGCGGATCTTGTTGAGCACGAAGCGCAAACTGAATGCAGAACAAGAAAATGCTTATATATATTGTTTTTTTCATCTTAGCTGAAATAATTTATTCGACTGGTTATCGGTTTAGAAACAATCGACCTTGAATAGGTTCGAAGCCGTCTTTATTATAGTTTACGATATAGAAATAAATACCATTTGGAGCTTCACCACTACCTTGATTACCATCCCATGATGGGTTATTTATATCTCCTTTGAATAATGAAGTACCATATCTATTTAGTATTTCATAAGTGAATTCAGGGAAAATAGTTTCTATATTAGGAATAAAATATGTGTCATTTCTTCCATCACCATTTGGTGAGAATCCGTCAGGAATAAAGAAGTCATAGGTAACGGGATCGCAGTTAGATAAATCGACAGTTACAGCAACTCTTTCAGGTAGACTACAACCTGTGTCTGGATCAGAAGTTTCAGCATAATAAGTAGTCTGGCTCACCAGTAGATCTGAATCTGCTAATGGCGTTCCGTCTTGAGGTTGATCGTACCATTGTACGTCAAAGTCTGATGTATTTTCTAGTGCTATTAATTGTGCAACCGTTGGTTCGTCAAGTGCACATAATTCCAATGATGTAAATTGTAAAGAAGCTGATTCAACAGCAACAACAGTAGGTGTAATCTCAACCCTACTAGAACTTTCACATCCACCAGTATAGGAATAAGTTGCAAAATAACTTGTAGCGTCTGCTAAAGGAGTTGTAGTGGCTAATTCTGATCCATCAGTTGCTGCATCAAACCAAATCACAGTTTCACCATTTGGAGTATCAACTTGTAAATCTGCAATCGTTGGATTATCTGATCCGCAAAAAACTGGAGCAGATTCTGATGTTGTAGGATCAGTGGGAGTAATTAGGGCTACAGTAACTCCAACTCTAGTAGCAACAATACAGCTATTAGAACTATCTGTACTACTTAAATAATAATCTTCACCATCTACAAGAACTGTTGTGTCTGGTAATTGTGTTGAACTTGTTTCTGTATCGAAAAAAGCGACATTACCTGTAGTTTCATATGCAATATCAGCCAGTGTAGGTCCGGGAGCTACGAAATCATTAGTACAGAAAGTTTGGTTAGCCTCAGCAGTTATAGATGCTGGACCATTAATATCGATAATACTAAATGTTGTTTGGGGAGTATTTACTAAATCGCAAATTTCAGCGCCACCAGAATCCACAATGCCAGTAATAATTACATCTAAAGTTTCATTCGTTGGTACGTCACTTGGTAACGTCATGGTAAAACTACCACTACCATTACTTAAGTCAACAGCACTTGAAGTTAACATATAATTTCCGGTACTACCTGTAACAGTGTAGTCTATGTCGTATGTGCTATTTGGTAAAAGTAATTCGTCGTAACTAACATTAATAATGTATGGTGAACCTATACAATAATCAGCTCCAGAAATGGAAGCTCTAAAAGTGTTTCTAATTCTAATAGATGCAGATACGGTTGCAATATCACAAACAAGGTTAGTAGGTATTATTTCATAATCAAAAGTATAAGTACCTGCACCAGATGTATTGTAAATCTCTTGAATATCTACAAATTGATTTGGTAGGTCAACATCATTTTGACTCCAAGTACCATTCATGTCTTCACCATCAAGTAAGTTATTGAGGTTAAAGTTTGTAAGGCCCGAAAAATCATCTTCAGAACATAAAACTAAATTTTCTGGTGTGCCTACTTCTGGTACTCTATGTACTTCGAGAATTACAACGGCTTCACGAGCAGGACAAGAACCTACAGCAATACTTGTATATCTAAATGTATATTCACCAGGAGTAACCTGAGTGGCGTCAAAAGTGTTATCGGTTAATGCTCCAGTTGGCGCATCTTCAGACCAAACACCATTAATATCTTGTACTTGCCCATCTTGATTACTTCCTAAAAAGCTATAGAGGTTTACGTCATTTTCATTATTACAAGCGTTGGCACCACCATCAATATTATCTTGACCAGGATAACCTCCTAATTCTATTGTTACAATTGCTGACTCGCCACATAATGGATTGTCATATTGAAATTCATGACTACCAGCAACATAAATTTGCCATAAGTCTAATTCACCAGTAGCTTCATCTAAAGCTGTTGAATTTGATCCGGCAAGTGCAGTCCATGTTCCTCCTGGTAGTGGAGTTCCCCCCAAAGCTGCGAAAAGGTCGTATGTTCTATTATCGGTATCTTGTTCTTTATTACATACTGTGACAGTATTGTCGGAACCAGCACATTGAGCATTTACTTGTGTAAAACTCATGAGGAATATAAATACCGAAAGAACAAAAAATGATTTGTTGAAATTCTGGTAGGTCATTGTTTTCTAATTTAAAGCAACTATTATAGCTTACGAACGAACAAATGTAGACGCCTTGTATTCGATTATATAAAGAATGTTGTGAAACGCTTTAAAAGAGAGGTGAATCCTACGAAAGTTGTTAAAAACCCAATAAAAAGTGCATTATATCGATCTAATCCAACATTTTATCGGATTTTTCTTACAATAGTTAATTTTAATTTTCAATGATATTTTTATCAATGTTTATCTTTACGGTTTAAAATTTAAAAATGAAGATTCATTTTATAGCTATTGGAGGAAGTGCAATGCACAACTTAGCTTTGGCCTTAGAACATAAAGGATATTTAATAACTGGCAGCGACGACGTCATTTTTGAGCCTTCTAAAAGTAGATTGGCTGAAAAAGGATTATTGCCAAGCGAATTTGGATGGTTTCCTGAAAAAATATATTCAGATTTAGATGCAGTAATTTTAGGTATGCATGCAAAACCGAATAATCCAGAATTATTAAAAGCGCAAAAATTAGGTATAACAATTTATTCGTATCCCGAATTTTTATATGAACAGTCTAAAGATAAAACTAGGGTAGTTATTGGAGGTAGTCATGGTAAGACCACAATAACATCCATGATTTTACATGTTTTAAATTATCATAATCGTGATGTTGATTTTATGGTTGGTGCACAATTAGATGGTTTTGATCGTATGGTGCATTTGACGGAAAAGAATGATTTTATAGTTTTGGAAGGTGATGAATATCTGTCTTCACCAATAGACAGACGACCAAAATTTCATTTATACAAACCGAATATTGCTTTGTTAAGTGGAATTGCTTGGGATCACATAAATGTATTTCCAACATTTGAGAATTACGTAGAACAATTTGCAATTTTTGTAGATAGTATAATTAAAGGAGGAAGCATTACATATAATATTGAAGATCCTGAAGTTAAGAAAGTTGTTGAAGCATCGGAAAATGCAATAAGAAAGTTGCCTTACGAAACTCCAGCTTACACCGTTGATAATGGGCATACATATTTGGAAACTCCAGAGGGTTCCATGCCAATTGAGGTATTCGGAAAGCATAATCTAAGTAATCTTGCTGGTGCTAAATGGATTTGCCAGAATATGGGCGTTGACGAAAACGATTTTTATGAAGCGATTGCAACTTTTACAGGAGCATCTAAGCGGTTAGAAAAAATAGCTGAAAATTCAACTTGTGTTGTATATAAAGATTTTGCGCATTCGCCAAGCAAAGTGGCTGCAACTACAAAGGCGGTGAAAGAACAATACCCAAACCGAAAAGTAATTGCTTGTTTAGAATTACATACATACAGCAGTTTTAATCCTGAATTTTTAAAAGATTATAAAGGAGCACTTGGCCCTGCAGACATAGCTTCAGTATTCTATTTGCCGGAATCGGTAAAAATAAAAAAGCTAAAAGAAGTTACTCCTAATCAAATATCAGAAGCATTCCAAAAAGTCGATTTAAATATTTTTACGGAATCTTCCGCTTTTAAAAATTTTGTATTTCAGCAAGATTTTAATCATGCTGTTCTTCTTTTAATGAGTTCTGGGAATTATGGCGGTTTGGATTTAAATGAAATTAAAGATTTAATAGAAGCGTAGTTAGGTTCAAATATCTTAAAATTAGGATATTATCAATATGCTGATGGGTGCTATTGATTATTTACTATTTTTAAGAATGCAAGAAAAGTCAACATCTTTTTCAATAAAAAACTGGTCTGATGATGACAAGCCAAGGGAAAAGCTCGTGCAAAAAGGACGTTCTGTACTTTCAGACGCTGAGCTAATCGCAATTTTAATTGGATCAGGCAGTAGAAATGAAAGTGCTGTGGAACTCTCCAAGCGCATTTTGGCATCAGTAAATAATAATTTAAATGAATTGGGTAAACTTTCTCCCAAGCAGTTAATGAAGTTTAAGGGTATTGGTGAAGCAAAAGCCGTTGCCATTACCGCTGCATTAGAAATTGGAAGACGGAGAAGAGGAGAAGAAGTTCTCGAACTTTCTAAAATAACTAGTAGTAAAGATGCTTTTGAGATTTTACGTCCGATTCTTGGTGAATTAGAACACGAAGAATTTTGGATTTTGTATCTAAACAATGCAAACAAGGTGTTGCATCAGTCACAACTAAGCAAAGGAGGGTTAACGGGTACTTTAGTTGATGTTCGTATTGTAATGAAAAAAGCCTTAGAGTTAGGTGCAGTTGCATTAATTCTTTCTCACAACCATCCTTCAGGTACTTTAAAACCCAGTAAGGCCGATAAGACTGTAACGCAGAAATTGCAAGCAGCAGCTAGAGCCTTAGATATAAAAGTTCTTGATCATTTAATCGTAACACAGAAAACCTACCTTAGCTTTGCAGATGATGGACTTTTATAAAAAGGATACCATAGTTTAAAGTAAATGACCTTAAAATAAATACCTTCGTTAATAGTTTTACTAATTGAATACCGCTAGCTCTAAAAAATGCTTTTAGTATATACCCATAAAATTACACCTCGCTTTACTTACATAATGAAGCATATTTTCAGCCGTATGATTGGTGTTGAGGTGTCATTTACTGTGAAAGTAGAAGATTTTATTAAACACTCTGGCCCGAAAATCACCTATACCAAGCAACCTTTACAGAATGAATTTTTTGTGAGAAGTAACGATTTGTTATTTCAGCAAGGCATAAATGATATTGAAATTAATGTGATGGATTGGGATGGAATTCCATGTTTTTTTAGAGCAGGTGAACGAAGTGAATTGGCATTTGATATATTTTCTGCCAGTTTTTATTTATTAAGTAGGTATGAAGAATTTTTACCACATGTGAAAGATGTACATGGTAGGTTTTCACCAAAAGAAAGTATTGCTTACAAACACGGATTTCTTAATTTACCTATTGTTGATATATGGGTAGCAAGATTATTTAAGAATTTAAAAACACGTTTTCCAGATTTACAACACAAGTCTAAATCGTTTTCTTATACTTCGATTATTGATGTGACTACTTCTCATAGTTATGCCTATCGTGGATTTGTACGTGGAATTGCGGGTTTTTTAATGGATTTAGGAAGGTTTAGATTTAAACGAATTATTCAAAGATTTGGTGTTATTTTAGGTAAAAAAGATCCTTATAATAATTTCCAAACTTTGGTTGAATTGCATAAGAAGTATAAAGCTAGAAGTATGTTTTTCTTTCAATTTGCAGACTATTCTACTTTTGATAAAAATGTATCTCCAACAAATAATAAATTTCAATTCTTAATAAAATCTATGGCCGATTATAGCATAGTTTCCTTGGCGGCTTCGTACAGTTCTTTTGCTAACACGGAATTATTAAAACGAGAAAAAACAAGACTTGAAGCAGTTATAAACAGACCTGTTAATTCTTCGAGAATGCGATATAATAGAGTTGATATCCCATTAACTTATCGCAATTTAGTGGAAGCTGAATTTAGTGATGATTATACCATGGGCTATACGCATGAAGTTGGTTTTAGAGCGGGTACCTGTACTCCTTTTTTCTTTTACGATATAAATTTAGAAATTCAGCAACCAATCCGAGTTCATTCTTTTGCCATACATGATTATGCGTTAGTTAATTTAATGCATCCTGATGAAATGTTGAATGTTATTGCCGAATTAGCAAATGAAGTTAAGAAGGTAAACGGTCATTTAATAACCATTTTTTCTAATGAATTATTGGGTGGCGAACACAAAGTAAATTGGCTTGAATTTTATGAATCTGTAATAGAATCTCAGCATGTTTAAAGATGTCATTACAGATGTTTTTTTTGATTTAGACCATACTTTATGGGATTTTGAAAAAAATTCAGCCTTAACATTTGATAAAATACTTAGTGAAAACGGGCTAGATATTGATTTAAATGATTTTTTGAGTGTTTATGTTCCGCAAAACCTTATTTTTTGGAAGTTATATAGAGAAGAAAAAATAAGTAAGGCAGCGTTACGCTATCAAAGGCTGAAAACCGTTTTTGATAAATTGGGGTTTATGATATCTGATAATCTTATTAATAAATTATCAGAATCTTATATTGAACATTTATCAACTTTTGACCATCTCTTTCCTGGTGCTAAAGAAATATTAGAGTACCTACAACCAAATTATCGCTTACATATAATTACCAATGGTTTTCAAGAAGTGCAACTTAGAAAAATGCAAAACTCAAATATTTACACTTATTTTAATGAGGTAATAGATTCTGAAATGGCGGGGGTAAAAAAACCGAATCCTATAATTTTTGAATTGGCCCTAAGACGAGCTAACGTTACTTCTGAAAGTTCGCTAATGATAGGAGATAGTTTAGAAGCAGATATTATTGGAGCCCAATCAGTAGGTTTTCATACTTTACATTTTAATTCGCATAATGAAGAGAGACATAATTTATGCCCTATCATCGACCATCTACATGAAATAAAATCATATTTATAGAGTTATACTAGTTGTAACAAGAAATTGGATTGGTTTTAAGAAGTAGCTACAATAAATGGGGAGAAAGATAGGCTTTTTAATTTATGTTTTAGTAATGATGGCAACCCTTCAATCTTGTGTTGAAGAGTTAGACTTTGATCAATTTGATGAACTGCAAATAGAGCCTGAAATTGAAGGTAGTATATTGTATGTAGAAGCGCCTGAGGATATTATAAATAGGGCGATTGCTTCAAATTTCTATACACAAGACTTTAATTTTGATGGCTTTTCAGATGCTTTTTTTGCAGATAGAGTTATTGATGGTGTGGTAACCTATTTGATTGAGAATACAACAAGTAAAGATTTGAATATTTCGGTAGATTTTGTAGACGAAGCAGGCAATGTACTTGACGTAGAGTTCTTTAACATTCCACCAGCACCACCAATGCAACAAGTTTTGCGTGAAATACCTTATGGAGGTACAGGGCGCAGTTTAGATATTCTAATAAATACTTCCGCAATTCGTGTATCAGCAGAGAATAATGGCGATACTACGAGTGTTTCTGATATTCCAGATGCTAAAGTGACAATAAAATCTAGCGGCAAATTTAGACTCTCTGTTAAATGAGAAATACAAAACTTTTAATAAGTGCTATGTTAATGGTTAGCGTTTTTACGTTTGGTCAGAATAGGCAATTGTTATATGATTTTAATGAAATACCGCAGTCATTAATGGTAAACCCAGGGGTTGATGTTGACTTTAAGTGGTTTGCAGGTATTCCTGCAACAAACATTTCTTTCCAAGCTGGTTTAAGTGGTGTGGCCCTAAATGATATATTCGCTGATGATGGTCTTGATTTTACAAACAAGTTTGCAAACGAGATTATTTATGGGATGACTACTGGTGATGAGTTAAGTGGTACGTTTCAGCTCGAATTAATTAATGTAGGTTTTCGTGGAAAAAATGAAGATAATTTTTATTCTTTTGGTGTCTATACAGAAGGTGATGCCATTGGGTATTGGTTTAGCGATTTAGCAATTTTAGGATTTGAAGGTAACGCTGATAATTTAAATCAACGTTTTAATTTAAGCGATTTTAAAACAAGAGGCGAACTATTAAACGTTTATCATATTGGTTTAAATAAACGAATAAATAATAAGCTAACTATAGGAGTACGAGCGAAATTATATTCAAGTATTTTCGATTTTAATTCTACACATAATAAAGGCTATTTTGTAACTACAGAAGGTGTTAATAATTTCTATGCAAATACTTTAGATGCAGATGCGGAATTCCGCATGTCGGGTATACCTTCTATTCGGGATGCAGAAAAGGATGGTACATTAGCTAGCACAATTACGAAGAGAGCATTTTTCGGAGGTAATTTAGGAGCAGGAGTTGACTTGGGTTTTACTTATAAACTTAACGATCAAACTGTTTTTACAGCGAGTCTTTTAGATTTAGGTTTTATAAATCATTCAAATGACGTAAAAAATTATACACTAAAGGGAAGCGCAACTGTTGAAGGTGTTGAGGTAATTTTGCCAGATGCATTAGCCAATCCTGATCAAGACTTTTGGAACGAACTTATAGATGAAGTTGAAGAGTTAATTCCGTTTGAGGATAACAATGATAGTTATGTTATGTTTAGGCCAACAAAATTAAATGCTTCATTAAGGTATAATTGGGGTGAACAAACGCTAACTGGTGCCAATTGCGATTGCGGTCCTTACGCATCTGGAAGCGATAGAGGAACTAGATATGCAAATAGTGTAGGAGGTCATTTGTATGCCATAAATAGACCGAGAGGTCCGCAAACGGCACTTTCTGTATTCTATCAAAGAAGAATAGGTAGTGTTTTGGCATTAAAGACATCGTATACTGTTGATAAATTTTCTTTTACTAATATAGGTTTAGGGTTTAACTTACAAGCCGGTCCTGTAAATTTTTATGTTCTAGCAGATAACCTTCTGGGATATCAGAATTTAGCTAGTAGTCACTACCAGTCTTTTCAATTCGGATTAAATATTATATCTTGGGGAAAGAAATAGATTTTCTTCAACCTATCTTTTTGGTATGTCTTTTGCAACAAAATTAATATTGCATTAGGTTTCACAAATTACTGTTGAGATTGTGTTGCAACGTTTTTAATTAAAATAGATAAATGTTTAAATCAACAAATTCAGTCTATATAGTATTGGTTGTATTTCTTTTAGGAGGAAGCAATTTAGTTATGGCTCAAGCTAATTTAAATAAATATAAATACATTGTTGTACCGAAAAAATTCGAGGAATTTAAAAAGGAAAATCAGTATTCAACAAATACATTAGTAAAACATCTTTTTACTAAAAAGGGATATACTACAGTTTGGGAAGATGCAATGCCCGAAGATTTGGCTAATAATCAATGTAAAGCACTATTCGCTAATCTAATTGAAGATTCTTCATTATTCAGTACCAAAACAAAAGTTGTTTTAAAAGACTGTAACAAACAAGAAATATTTACAACTCAAGAAGGTAAAAGTAAAAGTAAAGACTACAAAGACGCTTATACCGAATCTATTACGAATGCGATGAAATCCTTTGATGTATTTAGTTATAAATATTCGGGGGAAGAAAATGAACCAATTACAGTAAGTTTTAAAAACGATGTTAAAGAATTAAAAGCTCCTAAAAAGCTTAAAGTAGATTCTGAAAAACAAGATGCAGTACTTATAGAGGAAGCGACAAGATCAAAACAAACGTATAAAAGTATTGAGCCAGTTGAATCAGATGTTAAAATGGCGAAAGTTCCAAATGCTCCCAAAGTTGCTACAGCAGTAGTGTTAGAAACAAAGGAACAGAAAACAGAGGTGCTGTATGCGCAAGAGATAAGTAATGGTTATCAGTTGGTTGATAGTACTCCAAAAATTCTAATGAAAATTTTAAAAACTTCGAAAGCTGATTATTTTCTAGCCAGTGGAGAAATTGGTAATGGTATGGTGTATTCTGAAAATGGTAAATGGTATTTTGAAAGATATGAAGGAGACAATTTAATCAGAGAAGAATTAAATATAAAGTTTTAATTTCCATACTTATCTTTCCATCTATTTTTGAGAAAATCTTTAATTGTATTCTCTCTTTGATTTTTTCCGGGCGTGTAAAATGAAGTTCCAGTAATTTCATCAGGTAAAAATTCACTTTCTACAAAGTTGTTTTTGTAATCATGGGCATATTGGTATTCTTTACCATATCCCAAGTCCTTCATTAATTTTGTTGGCGCATTTCTAAGATGTAATGGTACTGATAAATCTCCTGTTTGTTTTACAACTTGTTGCGCTTTTCCTATGGCCATGTAACTAGCGTTACTTTTCGCCGAGGTTGCCAAATATATTGCACACTGACTCAAAATAATTCGTGCTTCCGGGTAGCCAATTGTGCTAACTGCTTGGAATGTTGTATTCGCCATAATTAGTGCGGTAGGGTTTGCTAGGCCAATATCCTCTGATGCAGAGATTAGCATTCTACGTGCAATAAATTTCACATCTTCACCACCCTCAATCATTCTTGCTAACCAATACACTGCTGCATTGGGGTCACTACCTCTAATAGATTTTATAAACGCAGAAATTATATCGTAATGTTGTTCTCCTGTTTTATCATATAGTACGGTATTCTGCTGTACCTTACTAAGAACGAGTTTGTCGGTAATGTTAATAGTTTTTTTGTCTTCGGAAGAAACGACAAGTTCAAAAATGTTAAGTAACTTTCTGCCATCACCACCAGAAAGTCGTAATAGTGCTTCTGTTTCTTTAAGATTAATATTTTTCGATTTTAGAAAATCATCTTGCGATATTGCTCTATGTATCAATGCTTCTAAATCTTCCTTGCCAAATGGATTTAAAATGTAGACTTGACAGCGCGAAAGTAATGCGGGAATAACTTCAAAACTGGGATTTTCTGTGGTAGCCCCTATTAAAGTAACCCAACCTTTTTCAACGGCACCTAAAAGTGAATCCTGTTGCGATTTGCTAAATCTGTGAATTTCATCTATAAATAAAATGGGGTTTTTTGTAGTGAAAAGCCCACCACTTTTTTTCGCTTTTTCAATAACATCTCTAACATCTTTAACACCACTACTAATTGCGCTTAAGATATAAAAAGGACGATCACTTTCGTTTGCTATGATATTAGCTAACGTTGTTTTGCCAGTACCTGGTGGTCCCCATAAAATTAGCGAAGGAATTAACCCTTTTTTAATTTGGGTGGTTAATGAGCCTTTTTCGCCAACTAAGTGATTTTGACTTATATATTCTTCTAATGTTTTGGGTCTTACCCGCTCTGCTAACGGTTGATTCATTTCATAAAAGTAAGATAATTGCAGAAAAAGACGTTCTTGCTTAAAAGGAAACTTATCTAAGTTTAACTAAATACTTAAAAAATGACAATTTATCAGTTTAAGTTAAATTGGCTGACTTATTGCTATTAATCGTATATGTCTGAACAGCATTATTTTAAATATACCATATCTGTAATATTAGCCCCAATGTTGGCAGTTTTGGCTATTTGGTTTGTTTACTGGGTTGAGATTAATTTTCATATTAACCTCAATAGCCATGGTATTTATCCAAGAAAAGTTAGTGGTTTGCAAGGTGTTTTGTTTAGTCCGTTTATTCATGGGTCTATAAAACATTTATATAATAACACTATTCCATTAGCTGTGTTATTAGCTTCCTTGTTTTATTTTTATCGCGAACACGCCATAAAAGTTTTGTTATTAGGTGTTTTACTATCTGGTTTATTTACTTGGGTTATTGGTAGACCTTCTTACCATATTGGCGCTAGTGGAGTAATCTATTTATTGGTGAGTTTTATTTTTTTTAAAGGTATTATTACTAAATATTACCGATTAGTTGCATTGTCTTTATTAGTAGTTTTTATTTACGGCAGTTTATTATGGTATATTTTTCCAATAAAGGATGGTATTTCTTGGGAAGGACACTTAGGAGGATTTTTGGTAGGATTGTTATTCGCAATAGTGTTTAAAACAAAAATTCCAACAGTAAAAAAATATGTTTGGGAAAAAGATGATTATAATGAAGAAGAAGATGTTTTTCTACAACATTTTGATGAAGATGGAAATTTTATTGAAAAGCTACCAGAAGAAAGTAAAAATAATATTTCAGAAAAGGTTAAAATTATATACCATTTGAAAAACGACCCAACGTCTACTAATAAGCTTTAAAGTTTTATTCTCCCTACTAATGTTGTCGTTGTCTTACTGTTTCATAAAGAAAAACTGCACAAGCTACCGAGACATTTAAAGATTCAATTTCGCCTAAAAGGGGTAGTTTTGCCTTTTCATCCACTGCTTTAAGGGTAGAAGGTGATATGCCTTTTCCTTCGGCTCCCATTACAATAGCACATGGGTCTTTTAAATGCAACTCGTAAATTGTTTTGTTAGTTTTTTCAGTAGCTGCAATTACTTTAATTCCAGAAGCCTGTAAATAGTACACTGCATCTTTAATATGGTCAACTTTGGCAATAGGAATTTTAAATACGGCTCCAGCTGAAGTTTTAACAGTATCGGCAGTAACTGGCGCTCCACCATGTTTAGGAATAATAATAGCATCAACTCCCGTGCATTCTGCTGTTCTAATAATAGCACCAAAATTACGAACATCTGAAACTTGGTCGAGTAATAGTAGGAGCGGAGCTTTTTTTGTGTTTGAAATTTTTTCTATGAGTTCTTCAAAATCAAAAAAATCAATTGGAGAAATATTAGCTACTGCTCCTTGATGATTATTTTTGGTAAGTCGATTCAATTTTTCAACAGGTACATAAGAAGTATTAATTCCACTTTTTCGAACTAAACTTTCAAGTTCTTTTATTAAATCTCCACTAAGTCCTCGCTGTAGAAAAACTTTATCAATTGATTTCTCTGCATTAATGGCTTCGATTATAGCTCGTATACCATAAATTTGATCGGTTTTTTGCATGGGTTAAAGATAGATAAATACTAATCAATTGAAATATATTAGTAAGCTATAAAAGTTGTGTTAAAGTTTAGTTTTATGTTCAATTAACATGAAAGGGTTAATTGTCGATAAAAAGTTGATTTCATCGAAGTTTAAAGCAATTAAGACTTAATTATTTGTGCATAACTTTATAAAACTAGTTATTGATAAATTGCTAAAAATAGTCTTGGATTTTTGCATGATTGTAAATACGGCATAAGCCTTGTTAAATAAGGGGTTGGATGTGATTATGTCAGAAAATTTATGCTATATTTACTAATTAAATTGATAAAAATTGACTCGTAAAATAATCCTTTTAGTGGTACTATTACAATGTACTTTTGTGGTAGCACAAAAGGAATCTGCTAATTGGTATTTTGGAGAAAATGCTGGAATAAGTTTTAATACTGGTGCTCCAGTTCCACTTGTTGATGGGAAGTTAAATACAAGTGAGGGTTGTGCTACAATTTCTGATACTTCTGGTAATTTATTGTTCTATACCGATGGTGTAACAGTATGGGATAGAAAGCACAATGTAATGCCAAATGGTGAAGGTCTTTTAGGTCATAGTTCTAGTACGGAATCGGCCTTAATTATACCAAAACCAGGTAGTAAATCTAGATATTACATTTTTACTATTGATATGCCTAGCTATTTTTTAAAAGAAGAAAAACCAATTAATGGGGTTAATTTTTCGGAAGTAGATTTGTCACTTAATGGTGGTTTTGGTGATGTTGTTGAAAATGTTAAGAATATACATTTAATAACATATGATACCAGCGATGCAGAAGAAAATGAATTTAAATCTTCTGAAAAAATTGCTGCCGTAACGCATAGTAATGGCAGTTCTATTTGGGTGACTACAAATTTCATGAATCGCTTTTATTCCTTTTTGGTTGATAATACAGGAGTTAATACTTCTGCTACCGTATCTCAGGTTCAACAATTGGTACGTCCTATTTTAAATGATGATGGTGCTAATGTTACGGCCATTGGCTATTTAAAAATAGCTCCAAATGGTAAAAAGATTGCAATAGCTCATAGTTCTACAGCTGCAGGAAGCCCAAGAACCGGAAGAAAAAAATCCGGGAAGGTTTTGTTATATGATTTTAATAATACAACAGGTGAAGTAACTAATCAAATTACTCTATTAGATAATGCCTACCCTTATGGTGTGGAATTTTCACCAGATTCCAAACTATTATATGTAACAAATTCTATATTTAATGAAACGGATGTTTTCATAAATGGTGAATTACTTCAATTCAATGTTGAAAGCAATAATATCGCTGCTTCAAAACTGCTAATTAATTCTTCACAAAATGTGGCAGGTGCTTTGCAATTAGCTATTGATGGTAGAATTTATAGAGCAGGTTATAAAGTTTTTGCAGATGGCTTTGATCTTTCTGTAATTAAAAGTCCTAATAATATTGGTACGAGCTGTGATTATTCAGAAAATTCAATAAATCTTGGTGGAAAAACAGCAAAATTAGGATTGCCTCCTTTTGTGCAATCTATATTTATTTACAACTTCGATTACGAAATCACATGTTTAGGAGAGCAAACTCATTTTTTTATTACTACTGAAGAGCCCTACGACAGTGTAGAGTGGGACTTTGGTGATGGTCAGATATCAACAGATGAAGATGTATATCATACTTTTGCTCAGTCGGGAACGTATACAGTTGGTTTAAGTTTATCTTTAAATGGAATAAAAAGAGATCCAATATTAAAAGAAATAATTATCTCTGAGCCTCCAAATGTTAGACCGGATACTTACGAGTTAGTTCAATGTGATAGCTTTGACAGTGATAGTAACGATGGTAGGGCTTTGTTTAATCTTCAACAGGCAAACGAATCTTTAAGTTTAGATGATTCTGATGCCATTCAAGTATATTATTATAATTCAATACTTGAGGCAGAGAATGATACTTTAAATATTAATGCACTAGAGAATGTATATCGAAATCAAGTGATTGATGAAATTATTCATGCTAAAGTGTATCGAACAAATACGGAGTGTTATGCCATGACTAGTGTGCAATTGAGCACAACATCGCCCTT
The DNA here is from genome assembly GCF_009649685.1 of Flavobacteriaceae bacterium EG-1. GTDB lineage: Bacteria > Bacteroidota > Bacteroidia > Flavobacteriales > Flavobacteriaceae > Aurantibacter_A. The sequence continues at coordinate 121,487 of NZ_WJPK01000005.1, read as the reverse complement.
AAATGTGGGTGAACATGAAATGGTTACCTGTACTGTAGAAAGAAATGATGAAGTAATTTTTGATTTAGCAGCTAAAGCTGATGAGATTGTTAATGACTTAGGTTTGTCTACTGATGTGGAAATTAACTTTTATGAAACAGAACGCGATGCAGCTATTGGTATTAATGCATTGCCTGGAAGCTATAGAGCTAAAAATTCAACTTTATATATTAGAGCTGAAACCGATAATACATGTTATGGTAATGGAGTTTTGAATTTGGTGTTGAAAGAATTTGTGCAATTGGAAGATCAGTTAATACAGATATGCAAAGAAGATTTTCCAGTTACCATAAATTCAGGAATTGCACTGCATGAAATTGATAATTATAATTATGAGTGGAGTAATTCGGAAACTACAAACGAAATATCGGTAACAAAACCTGGAACTTATGAAGTAATGGTAAGTGACCTATATTCCAGTTGTTCTGATGTGGCAATTATTACAATTGAAGAAAGTAAGGTGCCGGTTATTAATAATCTAATAATTGAAGATCAACAAGTAACCGTCGTTGTTGAAAATACGAGTGAACACGAATATCTCTACGCACTAGATGATGAATTCGGCTTGTATCAAGAAAGTAATAGTTTTATTGATGTAACCGAAGGAATACATCAAGTATTTGTGAAGGATGTTCTGGGTTGTGAAATAGTTTCTGAAAGCTTTAATATATTATATTTTCCAAAGTTTTTTACACCAAATAACGATAATGTAAATGATATTTGGAATGTACATGGTCTTGATTCCAATCTAGTGGAAAACGGTGATTTAATATTAAGTATTTACGATCGCTATGGTAAACTTCTATATTCCTTTAATCCGATTAATTCTTTAGGATGGAATGGTATGTTCAACGATACAAAATTGATTTCAGATGATTATTGGTATTTTATGAGGCTTCCGACAGGTGAGGTTAGTCAAGGACACTTTACATTAAAGCGTTAATATTATTTAGCGAAATTATTGCCATACCTCTGAGACTAACCAATTAACACCTTCTTTAAAATATGGCATATAATCACAAACTTGATAATGATCTAAATCTGGCGCAATACTAACTTGAATATCCGATCCAACTTCAATTGATTTATTAATTAAACTTTGAGTGGTCTCCAAGGGGAACAATTCATCTTCTTCTCCGTGTATTACATATAGCGGTATTTCAAACGGATTATAAATACCGTTGTTTGAAATAGTATTATATGAAGTAGCGATAGGTATAGCAGCCGAAAATAACGAGCTATAAAATTGGGCAAAAAACCAACTCCCATTACCACCATCGCTATATCCAGTAATGGCTACTCTACTCTTATCAATAGGTAAATATGTGGTTGCTAAATCATGTAAAGCAACCATTTGAATCTGATTATTTTGTGAGTACCAAAGTTCGCCATTACTATTGGGGCTTATAATATAGGCTTCAAGAATTCCGTCTATTCCTGGAGAAGTTATACATGCTGTAGTTTTGTGTAAGTCATCATCAATATTTTGAGCTCCACCATGAAGATTGAACAATAATGGAAGGTTATTTAAATCTACATCGGTTGGGACCACTACCCGAAATTTCCAAAAAACACCAGTTGTCGTTGATTCTAAGGTAATATCATTTATGCCAGATTTAAAATCGATGGATTGAAAATCCTCTTTAACATCATTTGCTGTTCTTACTGTCTGTTCAGGATTGTCTACAGAATCTGAAGGTTCCGAATTACTTGAGCATGATACGATGATCGAGTTTGTCGATATTAATAATATAATAAGAAAGTAATTTTTAAAATAACCCATTTACTATTGAATTATGATAATAGAATTAATAGTGAAGAATTCTATTTTCATAAAAGTCTTCCCAAGCCCACATACCAGCTATAAAGCATTTTGGGCTTTCAAGTTTCATTCCTTTATTAGGTCCATTTATGGCCCTACCAAATACATCCCATTTTGTATTTTCATTATCTTTTAATATTAGGGGAAATTCCGATTCGTTAAGTAGTGTAAATTCTATTGTTGAAGGTACATAAAAAGCATTAAAAAAGGGAATGTTCTTATTGCCTACAACTATTGTTTTTTTACCATTAATAGAAATTGTTTGCAGTTCAGCATTATTTGTTAATGCGTTGTAACTAAACAGATATACGGTATCTTCTTTAACATGCTCATTAATAACCCCAAATGGATTGTTGTAATTTAAAGAAATTTCATTGATTTCACAGCCTGAGCATAGGTTTGTATTGTTATGATAAAAAACTAAAGCACTAGGAAATTTAGTTTTGGCTACAGACCAAATTGTTTCAATAAGATTATAAGTTGCTATTCTATCGGTTTTGTTAGAACCTCTAATAACTTTAGAATCAATTTGAGACCAATACTCTTCTTCCTTGTCATCAGTCAAAACTAAATTGTCATTGTAGAGGTAGCCTGAAGCCTTCATGGTAAGCGAAGTTGTAGTTCTAGAATTAGTGTCAAAACATAAAGAACTCTGAGTTAAAGGACAATAACTAAAAATAAGATTTTTGTTTTCAATAGGTGTGTCAATTACCTCGTAATAATTCGTAAAATCATAAGGGTAGACATAAATTTTATCTTCAAAGGCTAAAATGGCTACTTTGGAATTTTCTACTAAAAAATTCAGTGAATCAATAAATGTTATATTTTTAAAAGTTGGTGATTCTATTAATGGAAAATATGAAGTTCCTCCCCCAATATTAGATTCAGGGACACACCAAAGAGATGTGAAATTTTCTTGAGTGTCAGCAATACTAGAAACTACATTGTTGTCATTGGAACAACTTATACCTAAAATACTTGCAATAAAAAGTATTTTTATTTTCATGCTGATGTTATTTTAAATACGTCGAAATAATTTGAATAAACTTACAATGTATTTAGTAAAAAGTTTAATTCATGCTTAAAAAAAAGGCTGGTTTCATTGAAACCAGCCTTTAATAAAATAATTTATAACCAAACTATTTATTCAACATCAAAAAACAATTTAGTTGTTTGGTTGTCACCACCAATAGCTGTGGAAGCCGCTTCCCAATTAGCCTGGTTTAGGTTCTGTTCTGAAATTGGATAAGTATATCTTGTTGGTACAGGTAATTCACTTACCGCTGCAACATTCATTGTTGGAGTGTCATAAACTCTCCATGCTGTCCATGCTTCAAAACCTCTATTGTACATTGCTAACCATAATTGATTACCAATTTTCTCTTTCCAAGTACCTGGAGCCGTTGCATAGGCCACATCAGGATTAGCTAAATAAGCATCTGCGCCTTCTACTCCCCAATAGTCGAAAGAAGCTGTAATTCCTGCATTATAGAATGCTTCAGCATCTGCAGGTGTTCCTGATATTCCGCGTTCTGCAACATCTGCTAAGTAAAAAGATACTTCAGCAAAATCTAGAAAACTAGCAGGTTTAGTAGGGTCTAACATTGCTGCTCCAATATGAGTATATGTAGAGTAAGTATTGTTGTCTCCATAAGGACCTCCAAGGTATGTGTCTTCACCTAAATTTTGCTCAAAATAAGCAGTTCTTCTTGGGTCATCTAAATTGTTCATGAAATCAACTAACGTATTAGCGATAACAAAATCTGAACGACCAGATTCAACTAAATCTTCCCAAAGTGGATTTGTATTTGGTGTAGAACTAGAAAAGATTATCTGAGCATTATCAGCATTTGAAGTGAATACACCACCACTAATAGCAGAATTAATTGCCGCTGTAGCTTCAGCAGTCATACCTGGTGCATCAATAGCTCTTAATCCCATTCTTAATAATAAAGAATTAGCAAACTTTTTCCATAAGGTAGCATCTCCTGAATAGATTGCATCTGCAGAACCAAATCCAGTACCAGATATAGTAGGAATTACAGCAGTTAATCTAGATAGTAAATCACTATAAATAGTCGCTGCATCATCGTAAGCAGGCAGGATATATTCAGAAGTATTTAAAGCCTGGCTATAAGGTATATTACCAAAAGTCTCCACCATTTGCGCGTAAGTATAAATAACTAATACTTCAATTTGCGCAATTCTAGAAGTTTTTTCAGCTGCACTTAAGGCTTCATCTGCTTCAGTTACTTCGCGGGCTGTTTGTAAATCTAATAATACATCTCTGTAAATTTCTGACCAGTGACTACCAGGAATAGTTCTAGTATTAAAGTCATAATTCGCTTCATCTGTATATGTAGTCTCTGTCCAATGTTGTGCCAACATTTTAAAAACGTTGAGATTTACATTTGTACTAGTTAATTGGTCAATTAAGCTGTTAACAGCTCCATTGAATAAAAAACTAGCATCAACAGCAGTAGGGTTTTTAGGATCCCTATTTAAATTCTCGTAAGCATCATCCGATTGACATGATACTAGGGCTATAATTGTAATAGCTGTTATTAATATTTTTTTCATAATTTTTTTTTTAAAACTGTAATTTAAGACTAGCACCAATTTCTCTAATAGAAGGGAATGCTCCTGATTGATACCCTTGAACATTACCAGAACTTAAACCAGCTTCTGGATCTGCATAAGGAACGTTTTTCGAAATAATCCATAAGTTTCTACCAATAAATGATATAGAGGCTGAAGTAAATGGAGTTCTGTCTAGTACTTTAGACCCTAGGTTATATGTTAAATTAGCTTCACGTAATTTAACATAACTAGCATCATGTACATGAAACGCACTAGGAGCTCTTGCGTACCCATAAGGGTTAGCGTAGTAAGAAAAATCACCTCTCACTTGATTAGGATTTCCGTTTTCGTCAACCCCTTCAATTATCAATCCACCAGAATCAGCACCATAATTACCTACAGTACCAGTTATTGGGTCTCTTATTGGATTGCCTAATTCGTTATCGGCAACTGACCAATCATACATACCAGTAGCATAACCATAATAAGTATCTAACGAGAATACATCACCACCTTTTTGAATGTCAATTAGGAATCCTAAACTCAAGTTTTTGTACTTAAATGTGTTGTAAACACCACCAGTCCAATCTGGGTTAATATCACCAATAACTTCATTACTATTATCAGTTCTTTCCCAATAACCCGATTCGTTTACGATAGGTTGGCCATTTTCATGATAAACAAAATCACGACCTCTAATTGTACCATAAGGTTCACCAGGAGTTGCATTAATTGAAACACCACCTTGTAAAGAAGCTAATTGCAAGTTGTCAATTCCATTTAATAATTCTACTACTAAACTCTTGTTTTGAGCCCAGTTTAAAGTAACGTCCCATTGAAAATCTTCAGATTTAATAGGAGTTGCTGTTATTTGTGCTTCCCAACCTTTGTTTTCTATTGTTCCTGCATTAAGAACAGCTGTAGAATAACCAGTAGCTGTAGATAAAGGAATTCGAGTAATTTGGTTAATGTTCTGAGTATTATAATAAGATACATCAATACCTAAACGTCTTTGGAACATTGCCATTTCTATACCAAATTCAGTGCTCTCTTGTCTCTCAGGTAACAGATTTAAGTTGGCCTGTGATGTAGGGTTCGTTGCACTACCACTACCGTTAAAAGGTGTGTTAATAGTGTAGGTGTTAAAAACTCTATATGGGTCTGTATCATTACCTACTTCAGCATAATTTGCTCTCAATTTACCAAAAGTTAACCAGTCGGCATTAATTAGTTCTGAGAAAATAATGTTACCAGAAACAGAATAGTAACCATATCGGTTATCTGCTTTTGGTAAAGTTGAAGAGCGATCCGTTCTATAAGAACCTTCTAAATATGCAAAATTATTATAACCTAAACTAGCTCTAATATATTCGCCATCTACCATTTTGGTAGCATCATATTCTACAGGTGCTTCTATAGGACTCACACTATTAGATAAGGTGTAAAGACCAGCTAAGTTTAACCCTCCATTGGTTTCAGCAAAAATACTATTGTTTTGGTTTCTTCTTAGGTTTACACCAATAGTACCTTCAAAGCTTAATTTCTCAGTAAGATATTTGTTGAAATTCAACATTGCATCGTAGTTGTATTCTGCTACGTTATCATTATATCTAATATAAGAAGAAACATCAGCACTACCTACATTGATACGCTCTTCTTGTAAAGCAGAATAGGTGTCAAATGTAAATCTACCAACCGCTGTTAACCAATCATTAATTTTATAATCTAATGCAAAATTACCAAAATATCTACTTCTTGTATCTGTTTCATAATTTTCATAGAAAGTCCAATATGGGTTGTCAGAGTATATAGGAGACAAATTATCAGGACCATTTGGATTCCAAGTAATGTTTTCTCCAGTCGCAAAATAAGCTTCTTTTTGTTCAGCGAAATCTACATTTATTTGGTTCCACTGTCTAAATTGTTGCATAATGTTACCAGAACTATAACCAGTACCATTTCTACCCTGACCATCAGTTTTAACAAAATTAAAATAAGCACTAACAGTTAACTTTTCCGATAAATCATGAGATCCACTAAATGAAATTGTATTTCTTTTAATAGTTTGATTTGGTAAGTTACCATCTTGATAAAGGTTAGTAACGCCTAATCTAAATGAACTAGTTTCAGTACCTCCATCTAAAGAAACTGAGTTTACAGAAGTTGCACTTGTTCCCCATACATAATTAGGGTTGTTAGCCCCAGCTATATAAGGAGTTGCTACTTGGTAAGTATCCGGTAAAGATGGATAAATAGAATTCCATTGATATACTAATAAGTTAGGATCGAATGCAGCACCATACGAAGCATCTTCAGTAAATGGAGTAGTTAAGTCATCTATTCCATCACCGTTTACATCATATAGGTTAAAGTATCCATCTTCAGAATCATAATAAGCACCGTAACCAGCACCATATTTATCTTGATAAACCGGTAATGTAGAGCTATCAGCAGTACCCAAAGATAAACTTGAAGTAATTGTTACACCAATACCTTTATTTCTTTTACCTTTTTTAGTTGTAATCATTACAACACCATTAGATGCTCTTGATCCGTATAATGCTGTTGCTGCTGCACCTTTCAATACGTTGATTGTAGCAATGTCATCTGGGTTAATATCCGAGGCGGCATTACCGTAATCAAATCCTCCACGTCCAATAGTTTGTTCTGCAACCTTACCGTTTCTAGTATTAGAGTTGCTATTATCTACAGGAATACCATCAATAACAAACAAAGCTTGGTTGTTACCAGCTATGGAGTTGTTACCTCTAATAATAACTTGAGTAGATCCTCCAAGGTTACCAGAGTTTTTAATGCTTAAACCTGCAACCTTACCAGAAAGTGAGTTAACAAAGTTGTTACTCTTTACAGCAGAAACTGCATCACCTTTTACTTCTTGAGTAGCATAACCTAAACTTTTCTTTTCTCTTTTAATACCTAGAGCGGTTACAACTACCTCGTCTAAAGCTTCGGCATCTTCCGTCATTTGCACATTGATTGAGTTACTTGCACCAATAGTACGTTGCTCAGATTTCTGCCCAATGTAAGTAAACGAGATTACTTGACCGGCTGAACCATTAATGGTGTAATTACCATCAAAGTCTGTCTGAGTACCATTAGTAGTACCTTCTACAACGATGTTTACTCCTGGTAAGGGAAGACCATCTTGGTCAGTGACCGTACCAGAAATCGCTTTGTCCTGTGCAAAGGAAATATGCACAACAAACGCCAAAAGCAGCGTTAAAATTCCTTTAATTTTTGTTCTCATTTTATAATTATTTGAATTAGCTAAGCGCAAAAATCATATTTTCATGTTAATAAACCAAACTAATATTAATAAAACTTTAAGATACAGTAACGTTAATACAACTTTCTTGATCTTTTTTGTTATAGAATATAAATTGTGCAATAAAAACAAGGTTAAAATATGAATGTGATAAAAAACCTACAATATGCTTAAATAAAATTAATTTTAACAGTGATTTTGATAGTTATTTTTTAGAGAATCATATTTATTATGCATGCATTTTATTTAGTGTAAATATGGGTTGTGAAATGGTGTTGTTTAAAAAAAAAATAAAATTAATGGTCTAGGATTTGAATTATTATGAAATAGTATTACATTTGCCGACCCTTAATCAAGGGTAAGTTTTATACATATACAATATAGTATGCCAACGATATCACAATTAGTAAGAAAAGGAAGGTCGACAATTACCAAGAAAAGTAAGTCGGCAGCCTTGGAATCATGTCCTCAACGTAGAGGTGTTTGTACACGTGTGTACACTACTACGCCGAAAAAACCAAATTCAGCTATGCGAAAAGTGGCTAGGGTTAGGTTGACAAATGGAAAAGAAGTTAATGCATATATACCAGGTGAAGGTCATAATCTTCAAGAGCACTCTATTGTTTTAGTGCGAGGTGGAAGGGTAAAGGATTTACCAGGTGTGAGATATCACATTGTTAGAGGTGCATTAGATACGGCAGGTGTTGCGGGGAGAACGCAGCGTCGATCAAAGTACGGCGCAAAACGTCCAAAAAAATAGAGAAAGTTAAAGATGAATAAAATCATCTTATACCTTATATATATATCATGAGAAAAAAGCAGGCAAAAAAGAGACCAATTTTACCAGACCCAAGATTTGATGATCAACTGGTAACGCGTTTTGTAAATATGATGATGTGGGATGGAAAGAAATCCGTTGCTTTCAATGTGTTCTACGATGCAATGGATATTGTAGAAGAAAAGAAGACTGATGAAGAAAAATCTTCATTAGAGCTTTGGAAAGATGCGCTTTCTAATGTTATGCCGCATGTTGAAGTGCGAAGCCGTAGAGTTGGTGGTGCTACTTTTCAAATTCCGATGCAAATTCGTCCAGATCGTAAAATTTCAACTGCAATGAAGTGGTTGATTAGTTTTTCGAGAAAACGTAACGAAAAAGGAATGGCTCAGAAACTAGCAGCCGAGGTTTTAGCAGCTTCTAAGGAAGAAGGCGCGGCTGTTAAGAAAAGGGTTGATACCCACAAAATGGCAGAAGCGAATAAAGCATTTTCTCACTTTAGATTTTAATCAAAAAATGGCAAGAGATTTAAAATTTACACGAAATATTGGTATTGCGGCGCATATTGATGCTGGAAAAACCACAACTACCGAGCGTATTTTATTTTATACGGGTGTAAGTCATAAAATAGGTGAGGTTCATGATGGCGCAGCTACTATGGACTGGATGGAGCAAGAGCAGGAGCGTGGTATTACAATTACTTCTGCTGCAACTACATGTGAATGGCAATTTCCAACCGAAAATGGTAAGCCAACAGCTGATGCTAAAGGTTATCACTTTAATATTATTGATACTCCTGGTCACGTTGATTTTACGGTTGAAGTAAACCGTTCTTTGCGTGTGCTTGATGGGTTGGTTTTCTTGTTTAGTGCTGTTGACGGTGTTGAGCCCCAATCGGAAACTAACTGGAGATTGGCTGACAATTATAAAGTTCCAAGAATTGGTTTTGTTAATAAAATGGACCGTCAGGGTTCTAACTTCTTAATGGTTTGTAAGCAAGTCAAAGAGATGTTAGGTTCAAATGCTGTGCCAATTGTTTTACCTATAGGTGAAGAGGCTGATTTTAAGGGCATCGTAGATTTGGCGAAAAACAGAGCTATTGTTTGGCATGATGAAGGTTTTGGGTCAACGTTTGACGTCATTGATATTCCTGAAGAAATGAAAGCAGAAGTAAGGGAGTATAGAGCTGCCTTAATTGAAGCTGTTGCTGAATATGATGAAGAATTAATGGAAAAATTCTTCGAAGATGAAGATTCTATTACAGAAGAAGAAGTTCATGCGGCGTTGAGAGCTGCGGTGATGGATCGTGCAATCATACCAATGATTTGTGGTTCTTCGTTTAAAAATAAAGGTGTTCAGTTTTTATTAGATGCAGTATGTAGATACTTGCCTTCTCCTATAGATAAGGACGCTATTGTAGGTACTGATCCAGTTACGGGTGAGTCTATCAGTAGAAAGCCAGATGTAAAAGAACCTTTTTCTGCTTTGGCTTTTAAAATTGCAACAGATCCTTTTGTAGGTCGTTTGGCTTTCTTTAGAACATATTCTGGTCGTTTAGATGCGGGATCATATATTTTAAACAATCGTTCAGGTAAAAAAGAACGTATTTCACGTATTTATCAAATGCACTCTAATAAGCAAAATGCTATTGATTTTATAGAGGCTGGAGATATTGGAGCGGCAGTAGGTTTTAAAGATATTAAAACTGGAGATACAATGTCTGCAGAAAAGCATCCAATTATATTGGAGAGTATGGATTTTCCTGATCCAGTAATTGGTATTGCAGTTGAGCCTAAAACAAAGGCTGATGTTGATAAGTTAGGAATGGCTTTAGCGAAATTAGCAGAAGAAGATCCTACATTTCAAGTAAAAACAGATGAAGCTTCTGGTCAGACAATTATATCAGGTATGGGTGAGCTTCACTTAGATATTATTGTTGATCGTTTAAGACGTGAATTTAAGGTAGAAGTTAATCAAGGTGAGCCACAAGTTGAATACAAAGAAGCTTTAACGAAATTAGCTGCACATAGAGAAACTTATAAAAAGCAATCTGGTGGTAGAGGTAAGTTTGGTGATATTGTATTTGAAATGAGTCCTGCTGATGAGGATTTTGAAGGAGATGGACTTCAGTTTGTTGATGAGATAAAAGGTGGGCGTATTCCTAAAGAATTCATTCCAGCTGTTGAAAAAGGATTTACGCAAGCTATGCAAAATGGTCCATTAGCTGGATTTGAAATGGATACGATGAAAGTGGTGTTGAAAGATGGTTCTTTTCACCCTGTGGATTCGGATGCACTTTCTTTTGAATTAGCTGCAAAAATGGGTTATAAGGCAGCTGGTAAGGCAGCCGGAGCTGTGATTATGGAGCCAATTATGAAATTAGAAGTAATAACACCTGAAGAAAACATGGGTGATATTGTGGGCGATTTAAACCGTAGACGTGGTACTATTAGTGATATGAGTGATAGAGCTGGGGCTAAGGTTGTAAAAGGTACTGTTCCTTTATCGGAAATGTTTGGTTATGTTACATCTTTGAGAACTTTATCTTCGGGTAGAGCAACATCAACGATGGAGTTTTCACATTATGCTGAAACACCATCGAATATTTCGGAAGAAGTTATTAAAGCAGCAAAAGGAATAACCGCGTAATTTTTAGAAGATGAGTCAGAAAATTAGAATAAAATTAAAGTCTTACGATTATAACTTAGTGGATAAGTCTGCTGAAAAAATTGTAAAAACGGTTAAGACGACAGGTGCTGTTGTGACAGGTCCAATTCCGTTACCAACACATAAGAAAATATTTACGGTTTTACGTTCACCTCATGTGAATAAAAAATCTAGAGAGCAATTTCAATTAAGTTCTTATAAGAGATTACTTGATATTTATAGCTCATCATCAAAAACAATTGATGCGCTTATGAAGCTTGAGCTTCCAAGTGGTGTTGAAGTTGAGATAAAAGTGTAATAATATTTCTACTTAAGTAGGGGTAGACATGTCCTGAGCTGCGTGCAAAGGAAAAACGGAAAAAAATATATTCAGGGTTGAATAATTTTTGACCCTGTTTTTTTGTCAAATAGTGAACTAAAAATTAATATAAACAGAAGAGAGGTTTCATAAAAGAAATTGAACTTCTAAAATTTAAATCAAATGTCTGGGTTAATAGGAAAAAAAGTAGGCATGACCAGCATCTTCGATGAGAATGGGAAGAACATTCCTTGTACTGTCATTGAAGCAGGTCCATGTGTAGTTACCCAAGTCAGAACCGAAGAAGTTGATGGCTATAATGCGATTCAACTTGGTTTCGATGACAAGGCAGAGAAGCGAGCTAATAAGGCCGAGTTGGGTCATTATAAAAAAGCCGGTACATCTCCTAAAAAGAAAGTCGTCGAGTTTCAAGGTTTTGATGAGGAGCACAAATTAGGTGATACATTAAATGTAGATCTTTTTGTAGAAGGAGAATTTGTTGATGTAGTTGGTACATCAAAAGGTAAAGGTTTTCAAGGTGTTGTTAAACGTCATGGTTTTGGTGGTGTTGGTCAAGCAACCCATGGGCAGCATAATAGATTAAGAGCTCCTGGTTCAATAGGTGCTGCATCATATCCTGCAAGAGTATTTAAGGGTATGAAAATGGCAGGAAGAATGGGTGGTGATAGAGTTACTGTTCAGAACCTTAAAGTTTTAAAAGTAGTATCAGAGAAAAATCTTATTGTAGTAAAAGGTTGTGTTCCTGGTCATAAGAATGCTTACGTAACCATTGAGAAATAATGAAGGTAGCTGTTTTAGATATTAAAGGAAAAGAGACCGGAAGAAAGGCAGACCTTTCTGACGATGTTTTCGCAATAGAGCCAAATGAACATGCAGTGTATTTAGATGTGAAACAATATTTAGCACATCAAAGACAAGGTACACATAAGGCAAAAGAACGTGCTGAAATTGCTGGTAGTACACGTAAAATTAAAAAACAAAAAGGTACTGGTACCGCAAGAGCAGGTAGTATAAAATCTCCTATTTTTAGAGGTGGAGGTCGAATTTTTGGTCCTAGACCAAAAGATTATACTCAAAAGTTGAATAAAAATGTTAAGCGTTTAGCTCGTAAATCAGCTTTGAGTATAAAGTCAAAAAACAAAGCAATTTTGGTGGTTGAAGATTTTAATTTTGAGACTCCAAAAACAAAAGATTTTGTGCAAGTTTTGAAGTCTTTAGGATTAGAAAATAAAAAATCTCTTGTGGTGTTGGGTGATTCAAATAATAGTGTATATTTGTCTTCGCGTAATTTTAGCCGTTCAGAGGTTGTAACTAGCTCAGAAATAAGTACTTACAAGATAATGAACGCGAATAATGTGATCCTTTGTGAAGGTGCAGTTGATGGTCTTATCGCGAATTTAAATAAATAGTAAATCATGAGTGTATTAATAAAACCAATTATAACTGAAAAAATGACCGCTGATAGTGAGTTGTTCAATCGTTATGGTTTCGTTGTTGACCTTAAGGCTAACAAAATACAAATCAAAGAAGAGGTGGAAGCGACTTATGGTGTTTCTGTTCAGAAAGTAAGAACCATGATTTATGGACCTAAACGTAAAACACGTTTTACTCGTTCAGGAGTTCAGCATGGAAAAACGAATGGCTATAAGAAAGCAATCGTTGATGTGGCTGAAGGTGATATAATCGATTTTTACAGTAATCTATAGTAATAGAAAATGTCAGTTAGAAAATTAAAACCAATAACCCCAGGGCAGCGTTTTAGAGTAGTGAATGGTTTTGACGCCATTACTGCTGATAAGCCGGAGAAAAGTTTGCTTGCTCCGTTAAAAAAGTCTGGTGGTAGGAATAGTCAAGGAAAAATGACCATGCGCCATAGAGGTGGTGGGCATAAAAGGAGGTATCGAGTAATTGATTTCAAAAGAGAAAAGCAAGATGTTGCTGCAACTGTGAAATCAATTCAATATGATCCTAATAGAACGGCTTTTATTGCTTTGTTGGAATATGAGGACGGTGAAAAGCGCTATGTGATTGCTCAGAATGGTCTTCAAGTTGGTCAGGAAGTGAAGTCGGGTAGTAAAGCGGCACCTGAAATTGGGAATGCACTTCCATTAAGTGCGATACCTTTAGGGACTATTATATCTTGTATTGAGTTGCGACCAGGTCAAGGTGCTATTATGGCAAGAAGTGCTGGAACTTTTGCGCAATTAATGGCAAGGGATGGTAAGTTTGCAACTGTTAAAATGCCTTCTGGTGAAACAAGGTTAATTCTTGTTAATTGTTTAGCAACTATTGGGGCTGTTAGTAATTCAGATCATCAATTGCTTGTGTCTGGTAAAGCAGGTAGAAGCAGATGGTTAGGAAGAAGACCTAGAACTAGACCGGTAGCAATGAACCCTGTTGATCACCCGATGGGTGGTGGTGAAGGTAGAGCTTCAGGTGGTCACCCAAGGTCAAGAAATGGTATTCCTGCAAAAGGTTATCGTACAAGATCTGAGACTAAGAGTACAAATAAGTATATCGTAGAACGTAGAAAGAAATAAAATTAGAAAGAAATGGCACGTTCATTAAAGAAAGGACCTTACGTTCACTATAGTTTAGAGAGAAAGATACAGCAAGCGGCAAGTTCTGGTAAGAAATCAGTAATTAAAACTTGGTCTAGAGCCTCAATGATAACTCCTGATTTTGTTGGGATGACTATTGCGGTTCATAACGGAAGACAATTTGTTCCAGTTTATGTAACAGAGAATATGGTGGGGCATAAATTAGGAGAATTTTCACCTACACGTTCTTTTAGAGGACATGCAGGGGCTAAGAATAAAGGTAAGAAGTAAGCTATGGGAGTTCGAAAAAGAGAAATGGCCGAAAGAATTAAGGCTGAAAAAAAGCAAGTAGCTTTTGCTAAATTGAATAATTGCCCAACATCGCCTAGAAAGATGCGGTTAGTTGCAGATTTAATTAGAGGTGTGCAGGTAGAGAAAGCATTGGCTATCTTAAGATTTAATTCTAAAGAAGCTTCTAGAAAATTAGAAAAGTTGTTGCTTTCTGCGATTGCAAATTGGCAAGCTAAAAATGAAGATGCAAATGTAGAAGATGCAGATTTATTTGTAAAGGAGATTCGAGTTGATAGCGGTAGTATGTTAAAAAGACTGCGACCAGCACCTCAAGGAAGAGCACATAGAATTAGAAAACGTTCGAACCATGTTACTTTGGTATTAGGTTCAAATAATAATACAGCAAGTTAGAATGGGACAGAAAACAAATCCGATAGGAAACCGTCTTGGCATAATTAGAGGTTGGGAGTCCAACTGGTATGGAGGTGATGATTACGGCGATAAGTTAGCTGAAGATGATAAAATTAGAAAGTACATTCACGTAAGACTTGCTAAAGCTAGTGTTTCTAGAGTAATTATAGAAAGAACTCTTAAGCTGATAACAGTTACTGTTACTACGGCAAGACCGGGTATTATTATTGGTAAAGGTGGTCAAGAAGTAGATAAGCTTAAAGAAGAGCTTAAAAAAATTACTAATAAAGAAGTACAGATTAATATTTACGAAATTAAGAGACCAGAGGTTGATGCTAATTTGGTTGCAGCAAGTGTTGCAAGGCAGATAGAAAGCAGAATTTCTTTCCGTAGAGCTATTAAAATGGCAATTGCTGCGGCAATGCGTATGAATGCTGAAGGGATTAAAATTCAAATTTCAGGTCGTTTGAATGGAGCTGAAATGGCTCGTTCAGAATCATATAAAGATGGTCGTATACCATTATCTACTTTTAGAGCAGATATTGATTATGCACTACATGAAGCTCACACAACTTATGGTCGCCTTGGTATAAAGGTTTGGATTATGAAAGGTGAGGTATATGGTAAGAGAGAATTGTCTCCATTGGTAGGCATGCAAAAAGGTCAGTCTGGAAAAGGCGGAAAACAAGATGGTGGTAGAAAACAACCACGTCGTAGAAAGTAATTTTTAAAGCAACAGAGTAATGTTACAACCGAAGAGAACGAAGTTCAGAAAAATGCAGAAGGGCCGTATGAAGGGTAACTCCGGTAGGGGTCATCAGCTTTCGAATGGCATGTTCGGCATAAAGTCTTTGGATGCAGCCTTTTTGACGTCTCGTCAAATTGAAGCAGCACGTATCGCAGCCACAAGATATATGAAAAGGGAAGGTCAGTTATGGATAAAAGTTTTTCCAGACAAACCAATTACGAAAAAACCATTAGAGGTACGTATGGGTAAAGGTAAAGGTGCTCCCGAATATTTTGTAGCTGTTGTGAAACCAGGTAGAGTAGTTTTTGAAATTGCTGGTGTTCCAATTGATGTTGCGAAAGAAGCCTTAAGGTTGGCTGCACAAAAACTACCTGTTAAAACGAAATTTATTGTAGCTAGGGATTATTCGATCCAAGATTAATTTTTAATTGAGATGAAACAATCAGAGATAAAAGAAATGTCGGTCGAAGCACTGTCTGAAAAGATAGCCGAGTTCAAGAAACAACATGCGGATTTAAAGTTAGCCCATTCGGTGACACCATTAGAAAATCCACTTCAGATTAAACAGGTAAGAAAAACTGTGGCTAGATTGGCAACGGAATTAACTAAAAGGGATAACCAATAATTGGTTCTGCTTTATGGAAAAAAGAAACTTAAGAAAAGAAAGAATTGGTGTCGTTACAAGTGACAAAATGGAGAAGTCTATTGTTGTTAGCGAAGTAAAGAGAGTAAAGCACCCAATGTACGGTAAGTTTGTATTGCGCACAAAGAAATATGTTGCGCATGATGAATTAAACGATTGTAAAGAAGGTGATACCGTAAAAATTATGGAGACTAGACCGATTAGCAAGAATAAATGCTGGAGGTTGGTTGAAATTTTGGAAAGAGCTAAATAATTATGTTACAGCAAGAATCAAGATTAAAGGTAGCGGACAACACAGGAGCGAAAGAGGTTTTAACCATTCGTGTTCTAGGAGGTACTAAAAGAAGGTATGCTTCTATTGGTGATAAGATTGTAGTTACTGTTAAGGAGGCAACTCCAAATGGTGGTATCAAAAAAGGCGCAGTTTCAACTGCTGTCGTTGTAAGAACCAAGAAAGAAGTAAGAAGACCAGATGGCTCTTATATTAGATTTGATGACAATGCTTGTGTATTGTTGAATCCTACCGGGGAAATGAGAGGTACTCGTGTTTTTGGACCAGTAGCAAGAGAGTTGCGTGATAAGCAATTCATGAAAATTGTTTCATTAGCACCAGAGGTACTTTAAAATTTGAAAGTGATGAAATTAAAGATTAAAACAGGAGACGTTGTAAGAATTGTTGCCGGAGACCATAAAGGTACTGAGGGTAAGGTTATGAGCGTTGATAAACTAAAAAACAAGGCAATTGTTGAAGGTGCGAATATGGTATCTAAACATGAAAAGCCTAGTGCTAAAAACCCTCAAGGCGGAATTGTAAAAAAAGAAGCTCCCATTCATATTTCTAACATAGCATTACTTGATAAAGATGGTAATGTTACTAAAGTTGGATATGATATAAAAGATGGTAAGAAAGTACGTGTTTCTAAGAAATCGAAAGAAGTAATTTAATTATGTCGTACGTAGCAAGATTAAAAACAGAATATACCGAACGAATTGTAGGTTCGTTAAAGCAAGAATTTGGTTATAGCAATGTTATGCAGGTACCAAAATTGCAAAAAATAGTTGTTAGCCGTGGTATTGGTGCTGCAGTTGCAGATAAAAAATTAATAGATCAAGCGGTTGATGAGTTGACAAATATTACAGGTCAACGTGCAGTAGCAACGGTTTCTAAGAAAGATGTTGCGGCGTTTAAACTTCGTAAAGGAATGCCAATTGGCGCGAAAGTTACTTTAAGAGGAGAGCGTATGTATGAATTTTTAGATAGATTGGTTACAAGTGCATTACCTCGAGTAAGAGATTTTCAAGGCATTAAAGCAAGTGGTTTTGATGGTCGTGGAAATTATAGTTTGGGCGTAACAGAACAAATTATTTTTCCAGAGATTAATATTGATAGAATTAATCGCATTAATGGAATGGATATCACTTTTGTGACTTCGGCTAATACCGATAAAGAAGCAAAATCATTATTAACCGAATTGGGATTACCTTTTAAAAAGAATTAATATGGCTAAGGAGTCAATGAAAGCCCGTGAAAGAAAAAGGGCAAAGATGGTAGCAAAGTATGCAGAAAAAAGGAAGGCTTTAAAAGAAGCTGGAGATTATGAGGCTTTGCAGAAATTACCTAAGAATGCATCACCAGTTCGAATGCGTAACAGATGTAAATTGACAGGAAGACCAAGAGGTTATATGAGAAATTTTGGTATTTCTAGGGTTACGTTTAGAGAAATGGCAAATCAAGGATTAATACCAGGAGTTAAAAAGGCTAGCTGGTAAAAAAAAGAATTAACTGGTTTCAGGTTTAGTGTAATTGCTAAAAACCGTTACCGAATTTAATAAAGATGGTTACAGATACTATTGCAGATTATTTAACAAGAGTGCGCAACGCTAGTCGAGCAGGTCATAGAGTTGTAGAGATTCCTGCTTCGAATTTAAAGAAAGAAATTACCAAGATTTTATTTGATCAAGGTTATATTTTAAGCTATAAATTTGAAGAAGATAAAGTTCAAGGTTCAATAAAAATTGCCTTGAAGTACGATAAGTTTACAAAGGAACCTGTAATTAAAAAATTACAGCGTGTTAGTAAGCCAGGTTTACGTAAATATGCTTCATCTGTTGATTTGCCTAGAGTTTTAAATGGTTTAGGTGTGGCTATAGTTTCTACTTCTCATGGAGTAATGACAAGTAAACAAGCTAAAGCTGAAAATGTAGGTGGCGAAGTGCTTTGTTATATTTATTAATAATTAAGAAGTAGTAGAAAATGTCTAGAATAGGTAATAATCCAGTTGCAATTCCTGAAGGAGTAACCGTTGACGTAAAAGATGGAGTTATTTCAGTAAAGGGGAAATTGGGAGAACTTACACAGGAATATTCTTCTGTTGAAGTTAAAGTAGAAGATGCACAAGTTTTAGTTACTCGTCCTTCCGATTCAAAGGAAAGTAAATCAAAACACGGTTTATATCGTTCTTTAGTTTCAAATATGTTGGAAGGAGTTTCCAAAGGTTGGGTTAAAGAATTGGAATTAGTTGGTGTAGGATATAGAGCAAGTAATCAAGGTCAAAAATTAGATCTTGCTTTAGGTTTCTCACACAATATAATTTTAGATATTGCTCCCGAAGTAAAAATTGAGACAATATCTGAAAAGGGAAAGAATCCTATTGTTAAGTTAACATCTCACGACAAACAATTGGTTGGTCAAGTTGCTGCGAAAATAAGATCTTTCCGTAAGCCAGAACCATACAAAGGAAAAGGTATTAAGTTCGTTGGAGAAGAATTAAGAAGAAAAGCTGGTAAATCAGCCTAATAATTAAGAGTTATGGGATTATCAACGTCTGAAAGAAAACTCAGAATACGAAGAAGAATTAGAAAAGTTTCTGTTGGAACTGCAGAGAGACCTCGTCTATCTATATTTAGAAGTAATAGTGCGATTTATGCTCAAGTGATTGACGATAATAATGGTGTTACCATTGCTGCGGCATCATCAAGAGATAAAGAGCTTGAAAAGGCTAAAGGCACAAAAAGTGAAATAGCGGCATTGGTTGGAAAAGCTATAGCTGAAAAAGCAACCAAAGCGGGTGTTGCTAAAGTAGCATTTGATAGGGGTGGAAATCTTTATCATGGTCGAGTAAAATCATTAGCAGAAGGAGCAAGAGAAGCAGGACTTAAATTTTAAAGAATATATGTACCAGAAATACAAAAATGTAGAAGCCGTTAAACCAGGAGGTCTAGATTTAAAAGATCGTTTAGTTGGAGTACAAAGGGTTACTAAAGTTACAAAGGGTGGACGTGCCTTCGGATTTTCGGCAATAGTGGTTGTCGGTGATGAGAATGGTGTTGTTGGTCACGGTCTTGGTAAATCTAAAGAGGTTGCTACTGCTATTGCTAAGGCGATTGAGGACGCTAAGAAGAATTTAATTCGAATTCCTTTAAATAAGGGGACAGTGCCGCATGAACAAAAAGGGAAATTTGGTGGAGCAAGAGTTTTCTTTAAGCCAGCTTCTCATGGTACAGGTGTAATTGCCGGTGGAGCTGTAAGAGCAGTATTAGAGGCAGTAGGGGTACAGGATGTACTTTCTAAATCTCAGGGTTCTTCCAATCCGCATAATGTTGTGAAGGCTACATTTGATGCTTTATTGCAGTTAAGAGATGCTGGAACTGTTGCAAAACAAAGAAATGTTTCTTTAGAAAAAATATTTAAAGGATAATAGAAAGTAAGTACATAGTACTGCGTAAATTGTATTGAAAAATTGTTGAATCAATTTTAAATGCAGATTACTAAATTCGATTAGAAATGGCTAAGATTAAAGTAAAGCAAGTTAAAAGTAGCATTAAAAGGCCTCAGAACCAAAAACGGACATTAGCGGCATTAGGGTTACATAGAATAGGGCAAGTAGTAGAGCACGATGATAGTGCTAGTGTACTTGGAATGATAAATACAGTTAAACATTTGGTTTCCACGGAGGAAGCTTAAGATATAAAATTCAATGGATTTAAATAATCTACAACCCGCAAAGGGATCTACTAGTACAGCAGGTAAGCGATTAGGAAGAGGACAAGGTTCTGGAAAAGGTGGTACTGCCGCAAGAGGACATAAAGGTGCTAAATCTAGATCAGGTTATTCGAAGAAAATCGGATTTGAAGGTGGTCAAATGCCTTTACAAAGACGAGTTCCTAAATTTGGTTTCACTAACATTAACCGAAAAGAATATACAGGAATAAATTTAGATAAATTACAAGAACTTGTTGATGCTAAGAAAGTTAAAGATACTGTTACTTTCGAAAACCTAATTGAAAATGGGTTGGCACGTAAGAACGACTTAGTTAAAATTTTAGGGGGTGGTGAATTAAAAGCTAGCCTAAAAGTTTCAGTACATAAGTTTACTGCTACTGCTAAAGCTGCAATTGAAAAAGCAGGAGGAGAAGCAATAAATTTATAAGCATACCCAAACCATGAAGAAATTTTTCGAGACTATATCTAATATGTGGAAGATTGAAGAGCTAAGAAATAGAATTCTTATGACTCTATCATTACTTTTGGTTTACCGTTTTGGTTGTCAAATTGTACTTCCGGGAATTGATTCTAGTCAATTAGGTGGTTTAGTCGATGGAACAGGTACAGATCAAGGTATTTTTGGATTGTTAAATGCTTTTACTGGAGGAGCTTTTGCTAATGCTTCAGTATTTGCTTTAGGAATTATGCCATATATTTCTGCATCTATTGTAGTTCAATTAATGAGTATAGCCATACCTTATTTACAAAAATTAGATAAGGAAGGTGAAAGCGGTAGAAAAACTAAAAATCAAATTACACGGTGGCTAACTATTGGTATCTGTATTGTACAGGCACCAACTTATTTGTTTGGTCTTTCTGCATTTGGTGTGCCAGATTCTGCATTTTTAATGGGTCGTGGTTTAGACTTTATGATACCAGCTGTTATAATTTTGGTAACGGGTTGTGTGTTTGCAATGTGGCTTGGCGAAAAAATTACTGATAAGGGTATTGGTAATGGTATATCATTATTAATAATGATTGGAATTATTGCTTCTATGCCGCAGTCTTTTGCACAAGAGGCTGTAACAAGATGGAATGGTGTTGGTGGTCCAATGATGGTGTTAGTTGAAATTATTATTTGGTTCCTAGTTATTTTAGCTTGTGTGCTTTTAGTAATGGCTATGCGTCAAATACCAGTACAATATGCTAGAAGAACAGCTTCTGGAGGTTATGAAAAAAATGCAATAGGATCTAGACAATATATACCATTAAAATTGAATGCTTCTGGAGTTATGCCAATAATATTTGCGCAAGCAATAATGTTTGTTCCTAGTATGTTAGGTGGTATGTTTAATGATACAACAGTAGGTCAATGGATTGAAGTTCAATTTGCTGATATTTTTGGTTGGGCTTATAATATTTTATTTGCTTTCTTAATTATTGTATTTACTTTTTTCTATACGGCGATTACTGTACCAACAAATAAAATGGCTGATGATTTAAAAAGAAGTGGTGGTTTTATACCAGGTATTCGTCCAGGAAAAGAAACTGGTGATTATTTGGATAAAATAATGTCGTTAATTACATTGCCGGGATCAATTTTCTTAGCATTATTAGCAGTATTGCCAGCGGTAATTGTAAAAGTGTTAGATGTACAAGCTGGATGGGCATTGTTTTATGGAGGTACATCATTATTGATTTTGGTAGGTGTAGCAATTGATACGGTACAACAAGTGAATGCATATTTATTAAATAGGCATTATGATGGCTTGATGAAAACAGGGAAAAACAGAAAAGTAGCATAGTTATAAGATGGCTAAACAGGCAGCAATAGAACAAGACGGAAGTATAATTGAAGCATTGTCAAATGCGATGTTTCGAGTAGAATTGGAGAATGGTCATGTAGTGACTGCTCACATTTCAGGTAAGATGCGTATGCACTACATTAAATTACTACCGGGAGATAAGGTTAAGCTTGAAATGAGCCCTTATGATTTAACAAAGGCAAGAATTACTTATAGATATTAGAAAGGATTTACAATGAAAGTAAGAGCATCCATAAAAAAGAGAAGTGCTGAGTGCAAAATAGTGCGCAGAAAAGGCAGATTGTACGTGATCAACAAAAAGAATCCTAGATTTAAACAAAGACAAGGATAATTATGGCAAGAATTGCAGGTATAGATATACCAAAACAAAAGCGTGGCGTTATCGCCCTTACCTATATTTTTGGTATTGGTAACAGTAGAGCTAAAGAAATATTAAGCATCGCTAAAGTAGATGAGGATACTAAGGTGTCTGATTGGAATGATGATGAGATTGGTAGAATTCGTGATGCCGTTTCTAATTTCACTATTGAAGGTGAGTTGCGTTCTGAAACACAAATAAACATCAAGCGTTTGATGGATATAGGTTGTTATCGTGGCATACGTCATAGATCAAGTTTGCCGTTGAGAGGTCAACGAACAAAGAACAACTCTAGAACTAGAAAAGGTAAAAGAAAAACAGTTGCTAATAAGAAAAAGGCAACTAAATAATTAAGTCATTAGTATTTGGTGGTTAGATTGAGTCTGTTTGAAATGTAAAAGTTTAGGATTCTAATACTAACAACTAACAACTAGAAACTAAAAGATATGGCAAAAGCAAGTACAAAATCAACAAAAAAACGTAAGGTTATCGTTGATAGTGTTGGTGAAGCTCACGTAACAGCTTCATTTAATAATATTATTATATCATTGACAAATAAAAAAGGAGATGTTATTTCATGGTCTTCAGCTGGTAAAATGGGATTTAGAGGTTCTAAGAAGAACACTCCTTATGCTGCCCAAGTTGCTGCAGAAGATTGTTCAAAAGTAGCTCTAGAAGCAGGTCTTAAAAAGGTAAAAGTTTACGTTAAGGGGCCAGGAAACGGTCGTGAGTCTGCAATTCGCACACTACACAATTCTGGAATTGAAGTAACGGAAATTATTGATGTTACACCAATGCCTCATAATGGATGTAGACCTCCAAAGAGAAGAAGAGTTTAAGTACGTAATTTAATTTATTCATTCACGAGGTGTATAGACGATTATCGAAGGATAAGCCTTAATTCATAATCATACCTCAAATAAAAAGAAGATGGCAAGATATACAGGACCAAAAAGTAAAATTGCACGTAAATTTGGCGAAGCAATTTTTGGGGACGATAAGTCCTTTGAAAAGAAAAATTATCCTCCAGGACAACACGGTAATAATCGTAGAAGAGGAAAAAAATCAGAATATGCTGTCCAGTTGATGGAAAAGCAAAAAGCAAAGTATACCTACGGTATTTTAGAGAAGCAATTTAGAAATATCTTTGCAGCAGCAAAAAGAAAAGAAGGTGTTACTGGTGAAGTACTATTACAATTATGTGAAGCAAGATTAGATAATGTTGTTTATCGTATGGGTATTTCAAATTCTAGAAGAGGTGCTAGACAATTGGTTTCTCATAGACATATTACAGTAAATGGTGAGTTGGTAAATATTCCATCTTATTCTTTAAAACCTGGTGATATTGTTGGAGTGCGCGAGAAGTCAAAATCGGTACAAACAATTCAGGATTCACTTTCTGCTAATAGTAGTGTGTATGAATGGATAACTTGGAATTCAGAAAAAATGGAAGGAACTTTTGTGACTATACCAGAAAGAATTCAAATTCCAGAGAATATCAAAGAACAATTAATCGTCGAGCTTTACTCTAAATAATTAATAAGAACACTGATTCACATGGCATTATTTAATTTTCAGAAACCCGATAAAGTAATAATGATCGATTCTTCAGATTTCGAAGGGAAATTTGAATTTCGTCCGTTAGAGCCTGGTTATGGATTAACCGTCGGTAACGCATTAAGAAGGGTATTGCTTTCATCTTTAGAAGGTCACGCCATAACATCTGTAAGAATTGACAATGTAGAACACGAGTTCTCTGTTATTCCAGGTGTTGTTGAAGATGTTACCGAAATTATTTTGAACTTAAAACAAGTTCGTTTCAAGAAACAAATTGAAGATTCAGAAGCTGAAACTGTAGCAATTTCCGTAAGTGGAAAAGAGCAATTAACAGCAGGAGATTTTCAGAAGTTTATTTCAGGTTACCAAGTACTAAACCCAGATTTAGTTATTTGTAATATGGATGCTAAAGTTAGTATCAATATGGAAATAATTATTGAGAAAGGTAGAGGTTATGTTCCTGCAGAGGAGAATAAAAAATCTGGAGCACCACTAGGTACAATAGCAATTGATTCAATTTTTACTCCAATTAAAAATGTTAAGTATAGCATTGAAAACTTTAGAGTAGAACAAAAAACTGATTATGAAAAATTGGTTTTTGAAATCGTAACAGATGGTTCTATACATCCAAAGGATGCATTAACCGAAGGTGCTAAAGTATTGATACATCACTTTATGTTGTTTTCAGATGAGCGTATTACGCTTGAAGCAGATGAAATCGCTCAGACTGAAACATATGATGAAGAATCATTACACATGCGTCAATTGTTAAAAACGAAATTGGTTGATATGGATCTTTCGGTAAGAGCATTAAATTGCTTAAAAGCTGCTGAAGTTGATACATTAGGCGATTTGGTTTCATTCAATAAAAACGATTTAATGAAATTTAGAAATTTCGGTAAGAAATCGTTAACAGAATTAGAGGAGCTTGTAATTAACAAGGGTCTTAATTTTGGAATGGACTTAGCAAAATATAAATTAGATAAAGATTAACTGATATTTCTTACAGGAAGGGAAATTCCCTCAGTTGGAGAAATACATAGAATAAAATAATGAGACACGGTAAAAAAGTAAATCATTTAGGAAGACAGACAGCGCATAGAAAAGCTATGCTAGCAAATATGGCCTGCTCCTTAATTGAACACAAGCGTATCAATACAACTGTTGCTAAAGCGAAAGCTCTAAAGCAATTCGTAGAACCATTGATTACAAAATCAAAAGCTGAGAATAATAAGTCTGCAGAAAAGGGTACCCATAATAGACGTATCGTTTTTAAATCTCTAAGAGATAAATATGCAGTCGGTGAATTATTCGGAGTTGTTTCAGAAAAAGTTGGTGATAGACCAGGTGGATATACACGTATCATTAAGTTAGGAAATCGTCTAGGTGATAATGCTGATATGGCAATGATTGAACTAGTAGATTTTAACGAACTTTATAATGCAGGTAAGCCTAAGAAGAAAACCACTAGAAGAAGTAGAAGAGGAGGAAGTTCAAAAACTGAAACTCCACCAGTAGTGGTTGAAGCTAAAACAGACGATTCAGAAGAATAATATGTTAACTACTTATAATAATTGTAAAAGGATAAACTTAATAGTTTATCCTTTTTTTATATTATTTTGTGACGTAATAAGTGTGAATTTGTTTTATAGTAAAAATGGGGTTTATATTGCCCAGTAATAATATACAAGAACTTAGTATTAAACACGAGAATCAAAAATATATCAAATGAAGTATAAGTCTAAAAGAAGAGCAATTCTATTGTTAGCCGACGGAACTATTTTCCATGGCAAATCCGTTGGCGATAAGGAAGGTACAGCCTTTGGAGAAGTTTGTTTTAATACTGGTATGACAGGTTATCAAGAAATTTTCACTGACCCTTCTTATTTTGGACAATTAATGATTACTACAAATGCGCATATTGGTAATTATGGTACTAATGCAGATGAAGTAGAATCAGAGGGAGTAAAAATTGCCGGTTTAATTTGTAAAAATTTTAGTTACAATTACTCTAGACAAGATGCAGATAGTAGTCTTGAAGATTTTTTAAATAGAAATGAGTTATTTAGTATTTCTGAAGTCGATACTAGGGCTCTAGTTAGTTATATACGCGATAATGGCGCGATGAATGCGGTTATTTCTACAGATGTTGAAAACATACAAGCTTTGAAAGCAAAATTGGCTGAAGTGCCAAGTATGGAGGGTCTTGAACTTGCTTCAAAGGTGTCTACCAAGGAACCATATTATTATGGTGATGAAAATGCTACCTATCGAATTTCAGCATTAGATATTGGAATAAAAAAGAACATACTTAGAAATATTTCCAAAAGAGATGTGTACATAAAAGTATTTCCGTACAATACAACTTTTGAAGAAATGGAAGCTTGGCAACCAAATGGTTACTTTATTTCTAACGGACCTGGCGATCCAGAACCATTATCTGAAGCTATTGCAACGGCTAAGAAGATAATAGAAAGTGATAGTCCTTTGTTTGGTATTTGTTTAGGACACCAAGTAATAGCTTTGGCTAATGGTGTTTCAACATATAAAATGCATAATGGCCATAGAGGTATTAATCATCCCGTAAAAAATTTGCTAACTGGTAAGGGGGAAATTACTTCTCAAAATCATGGTTTTGCAATAAATAAAGAAGAGGCCGAAGCAAATGCCGATTTAGAGATTACCCATATACATTTAAATGATCAAACTGTTGCAGGTATACGTATGAAAGATAAGAATGTATTTTCCGTACAGTATCATCCAGAAGCAAGTCCTGGTCCACATGATGCTGAATATCTCTTTGATCAATTTCAAGATTTAATTAAGAAATCCGCAAAAGAAGTGGTATCATAGTTAAGAAATCATTATTCCTTTGAATATACCTAAAAGACAGCATATTATGAAGTCGGTCTTTTGTATATTTGAAATAACAAAAAACAATTTAAATCATAATATATGAGTATCATTCTTAGCGTACATGCAAGACAAATTTTAGATTCAAGAGGTAATCCTACAGTAGAGGTAGATGTAGTGACTGAAAATGGTGTAATGGGTCGTGCTGCAGTGCCTTCTGGGGCTTCTACAGGTGAACATGAAGCAGTTGAGCTTAGAGATGGAGGAGATACCTTTATGGGTAAAGCGGTAATGAAAGCAGTAAATAATGTAAATACATTAATTGCTGAAGAAATTTTAGGCATGTTGGTATTTGATCAGAATTTAATAGATCAGACAATGATTGATTTAGATGGTACTCCAAATAAATCAAAATTAGGTGCAAATGCTATATTGGGAGTTTCTTTAGCAGTGGCAAAAGCTGCTGCAAATGAATTGGGTCAATCTTTATACAAATATGTTGGTGGAGTTAGTGCAAATACTCTTCCTGTGCCCATGATGAATATTATAAATGGTGGATCACATTCAGATGCTCCTATAGCGTTTCAAGAGTTTATGGTAATGCCAGTAAAGGCAAAAAACTTCAGTCATGCCATGCAAATGGGTACTGAAATTTTTCATAATCTTAAAAAAGTTCTTCATGATAGGGGTTTAAGTACAGCGGTTGGCGATGAAGGTGGTTTTGCGCCTAATTTAGCAGGAGGTACCGAAGATGCCCTAGATACAATAGCTAAAGCAGTTGATAAAGCTGGTTATAAATTAGGTGATGACGTAATGATTGCCTTAGATTGTGCTGCTGCAGAATTCTTTATTGATGGTAAGTATGATTATACCAAATTTGAAGGAGATAAAGGAGTAATAAGAACTTCAGAAGAACAAGCACAATATTTAGCTGATTTAAGTGAGAAATATCCTATCATATCTATCGAAGATGGTATGGATGAAAATGATTGGGATGGCTGGAAAGTATTAACGGAAAAAATTGGAGATAAAGTACAATTAGTAGGTGATGACCTTTTTGTAACTAATGTTGAAAGACTTTCGAAAGGAATTGAGAATGGTATAGCAAATTCAATTCTAATAAAGGTAAATCAGATTGGCACTTTAACTGAAACTATTGCAGCAGTAAATATGGCTAAAAATGCAGGTTACACTTCTGTAATGAGTCACAGATCAGGTGAAACCGAAGATAACACCATAGCCGATTTAGCCGTAGCTTTAAACACTGGTCAAATTAAAACTGGTTCTGCTTCTCGCTCCGATCGTATGGCAAAGTACAATCAATTGTTGCGAATAGAAGAAGAGTTAGGTGGTGTAGCTTATTATCCACAAGAGAAAGCTTTTAAAATTAAATAATTTTAAGAATTGATATTGAAAAAGCCTTTCTCCCTAATTTTTATAGGTTTGAAAGGCTTTTTTTTTGTGAAGTCTTAAAAGTTTGCTTACCTTTTTATTAATTCTCTAAAATCCAAACGTTAACACACAAACACTGCCTAAATGAATAAATTTCTTTTTGTTGCCGCTGAAAATGATGCTATTGAAAAATGTAAAGCAGGAGGAATGGGTGATGTTGTTCGAGATGTACCTAGAGAAATAGCGAATAGAGGAGATAAAGTACATGTTGTTGTTCCTTCATATTCAAGATTGCATCAAAATGGTATTTTATTATCAACACTTAAATTTAATCTTAGAGGTACTACTTATTTTGCCGAATTGTATGAGGTAACACCTAAAAAAGACTTTGAAAATTTAACGCATTATGTTATTCATAACCCAGAAATAGAAGCAGGTGAAATTGGCCATATTTATCATGACGATCCCGAGGAACCTTTTTATACAGATTTTTTAAAATTCACCATTTTTTGTGCTGCCGTTGCTGAGGCAATAAAAAAAAGTGCTTTTGGTGAGTTAGATATTATTCATATGCATGATTGGCATTCTAGCTTATTATTATTTCTTAAGGAGTATGTGCCAGCATATAAATCTCTACAAAAATATAGATATATTTACTCTATCCATAATTTGGCTATACAAGGCATTCGACCTTTTGAGAATAATTATGCTTCAATGCAAAATTGGTTTCCAGATATTGATCTTGATAAAGGAAGATTGATGGATTATCGCTATAATGATTGTATTAATCTAATGGCTGTCGGAATTCGTTTATCTGATGCTGTACAAACCGTTTCACCTTCTTATAAAGAAGATATATTACAGCCAAGTGCACCTCCTGAGTTTATTGGAGGTGAGGGCCTGGAGAATGATCTTCGCAAAGCGAATGATGAAGGCCGATTATTCGGTATTTTAAATGGGTCTAATTATACGAACATAAGAGCTGCAGAAAAAGGCCTTTTATATAGGAATACGGTAATGGCTTTATTTAAGTGGTTGCAAGAGGAAGATAAAAAATATAAGTCAGATTTTCTTGCTCATACTGGTGAAAAGGTAATGGAGTATGTAAAAGGTAATAGGCCAAAGTTTATTGCATCTAGCGTTGCTAGACTTACCGAACAAAAATTCTATTTTGTTAAACGCTCTCCAGAGGCATTTGTGGAAATTTTAAAAAAATTAGAAGAGATAGATGGTGTATTTATGTTATTAGGTACGGGAGCTCCAGATTATGAAGAGACTTTTAGGGAATTGAGTTATCAGCATAAGAATTTTATTTTTACTAATGGTCAATCAGAAGACCTTATTGATTCTATATATCTAGAATCTGATCTTTATTTTATGCCCAGTCTATTTGAACCCTGTGGTATTAGTCAAATGTTGGCAATGCGCAATGGTAATCCTTGTTTGGTTCATAATACTGGAGGTTTGAAAGACACAGTAAAACATCTAGAAACCGGATTTAGTTTTGATGGTGATACTTATGACGATAAAATTAGAAGTATGGTAAACACTTTCGGTTTGGCTATTGATATTTATACCAATGATAAACCACAATGGAAAAAAATACAACAGAATGCTAAAGCTATGCGTTTTACATGGCAGAAATCAGTTGATGATTATTATAAATATTTGTATCATATGCATACGTAATTGAGGCCTTGCGGATATTAAAAAGTACGATTTTTAGTAGTCTTGTTAATATATCTAAAAATGAAAAATGATAATTGTCAAGATTATACCTTTTCCTTAACTTTACAGTCAATTAACTATTATAGAAAACACGAAGAATGTCAGATAAAGCTACATTAGAATACGATGGCAAAAAATATGAGTTTCCAGTAATTAAGGGAACAGAAAATGAACTTGCCATAGATATTAAAACCTTAAGGGGTTCAACTGGAGGTATAATTACAATTGACCCAGGTTACAAGAACACTGGAAGCTGCGAAAGTGAAATAACTTTCTTAGATGGAGAAAAGGGTATTTTAAGGTATCGTGGATATTCAATTGAAGAGTTAGCTGAAAAAGCAGATTTTTTAGAAACATGTTATTTGCTAATTTTTGGTGAATTGCCAAATAAAGAGCAATTAGATGCTTTTCATCTTGATATAAAAAATGAATCTAACGTAGATGAAGAAATGAAAAAGATTTTAGATGCATTTCCGAAATCTGCTCATCCAATGGGTGTGCTTTCATCACTTACCAGTGCTTTAATTGCTTTTAACCCTATTTCAGTAAATGTTACTTCATCAGATGAAATGTATGGAGCAATAGTTCGTATTTTGGCTAAGTTTCCAGTTTTAGTTGCTTGGACACTAAGAAAGAAAAAAGGTTTGCCTCTAGATTATGGTGATGATTCACTTGGGTATGTTGAGAATATTCATAAAATGATGTTCAAAAAACCAAGTAAAGAATATGTTAGAAATGAGATAGTAATAAATGCTCTTGATCAATTATTAATTTTGCATGCCGACCATGAACAAAATTGTTCCACTTCAACTGTACGAATAGTGGGTTCTTCTCACGCCGGACTTTTTGCTTCGCTATCGGCTGGTATATCTGCACTATGGGGACCATTGCATGGTGGTGCTAATCAAGCAGTGTTGGAAATGCTTGAAGCTATTGTTGCTGATGGTGGCGACACTAAAAAGTACATGGCTAAGGCTAAAGATAAGTCAGATCCATTCCGTTTAATGGGTTTTGGACATAGAGTTTATAAGAATTTTGATCCTAGAGCTAAAATCATTAAAAAAGCAGCAGACGAAATTTTAGCAGATTTAGGAATTGAAGACCCAATATTAGAAGTTGCAAAAGGGCTTGAGAAAGAAGCATTAGAAGACCCATATTTTGTAGACAGAAAATTGTATCCAAATGTTGATTTCTATTCAGGTGTAATCTATAGAGCATTAGGTATACCAACAGAAATGTTTACAGTAATGTTTGCTTTGGGTCGTTTACCAGGTTGGATTGCACAATGGCGTGAAATGAGACTTAGAAATGAACCAATAGGGCGACCTAGACAAGTTTATATTGGTGAAACTGAACGTCCGTTTGTTGATCTTGCATTGCGGTAGATTGCTACCTTAATAAAAACAAAAGAGGCTCTTTTTTAATTAAAAGGGCCTCTTTTTTTAGTTACACGAGAAAATTTTAATAGTATGTTGTTTTTAAATGTAAATGATGAAATTTCTGATTTAAAAGAGGTGCTCTTAGGTACGGCAAAAAGTAGTGGCCCAATTCCTAAACCCGAAGAGGCCTATGATCCAAAATCATTGGAACATATTTTGGCAGGTACGTATCCTAGAGAAGAAGACATGATTCGCGAAATGGATGCATTCGCAAAAGTATTTGAGAAATATGACGTAACTGTGCATAGACCAGAAATAATAGAGAACTGTAATCAAATATTCTCACGAGATATCGCTTTTGTAATAGGGCAAAAGTTGATATTGGCAAATATATTACCACACCGCGAAGAAGAGATTGATGCTATTTTACATGTATTGGATAGAATTGCTCCTGAGAACATTATTCGTCCACCTGAAGAAGTTCATATTGAAGGTGGAGACATAATGCCTTGGAATGAATATATTTTCATTGGCACTTATTCGGCAGATGATTATGCCAATTGGATAACCGCTCGTACGAATAGGGCCGCTGTTGAATTTATTAAAGCTCTTTTTCCGGAGAAAAAAATTAAATCATTTGAATTACGAAAATCAAAAAACCCACGTGAAAATGCCTTGCATTTAGATTGTTGTTTTCAGCCACTAGGAAACGGGAAAGCTATATTGCATAAGAATGGATTTTTAGTTGAAAAGGAATACAATTGGTTGGTCGATTTCTTTGGGGCTGATAATATTTTTGAAATAGACAAGGAAGAAATGTACCAAATGTTTAGCAATGTATTTTCTATATCACCCAAGGTTGTCGTTTCTGAAAAAGGCTTTACACGACTGAACAATTGGTTGCGAAGTCAGGGGTTTATAGTTGAGGAAATACCGTATGCTGAAATATCAAAACAAGAAGGTTTATTGCGTTGTAGCACATTACCATTAATAAGAAAATAATATAAACATGCAGATAACTAATACAATATTAATGATTAGGCCGGTTAACTTTCGCATGAATGAACAAACGGCTGTAAATAATTATTTTCAGGAGGATTTAGAAGTGAAAAACTCTGAAATTAATAAAAATGCGCAAAAAGAATTTGATGCTTTTGTTTGTGTATTACGTGCAAATGGAGTTCATGTAATAGTTGTAAATGATACAGTAGAAACAGATACTCCAGATTCTGTTTTTCCTAATAATTGGATTTCGTTTCATGAAAATGGTACAATTGCGGTATATCCTATGTTTGCGGAAAACCGAAGAATGGAACGACGTGAAGATATTTTTGATGTATTAGAAGCACAAGGTTTTTTAATTAATAATGTTATTGATTATACTTCAGCGGAAGAGGAAGGGGTCTTCCTAGAAGGTACTGGTAGTATATTATTAGACCGAATAAATGAAAAAGCATATTGTGCGCTTTCAGAAAGGGCTAACGAAGATTTGTTTATTGAGTTTTGTGAAGATTTCGATTGTTTTCCAGTGGTTTTTACGGCAAATCAAACTGTAAAGAAACAGCGTTTACCTATTTATCACACAAATGTTATGATGGCTATGGGTGAAAATTTTGCGGTAATTTGTTTAGATGCAATAGATGATAAACAAGAACGAAAAAGTGTTATTGAGCATCTAAAAAAGGATAGCAAAGAGATAATTGTTATTACTGAAGAGCAGATGCATAATTTTGCTGGAAATATGTTGCAAGTTATTGGTGATAATGAACAGCGGTTTATGGTGATGAGTTCAGCTGCCTATGAAAGTTTAAATGCGGCCCAAATTAAATCAATAGAGAGACATAGTAAAATACTGCATAGCTCATTACGTACAATTGAAACTTGTGGCGGAGGAAGTGCGCGTTGTATGATGGCAGAAGTTTTTTTACCAAAAAACAATAGCTTAGAAAGTAGTTAGTTTTTGCACTTAGCTATATTTCGAATCATACCACTAAAAATAAAATAATGAAACGGTACAATTGAATACCAGTACAAGCGACCTTTTAATCCACGTGGGCGAAAGGTCGCTGTTTGATGGAGTATGTTGTCTTCGTCAATTTTAAACTCAAGCCAAGCCTCTCCAGGTAGTTTCATTTCTGCAAATAGTAATAATCTTTTTCCTTTTTTGTCAGCTAAAAGCACACGCCAGAAATCAAGTGCATCACCAGCAAAAATTTTATCAGGATGAGTTCTTCCTCTTCGGAGTCCTACACCACCAAAAAATTTATCTAATAAACCTCTTATTTTCCATAACCAATTACCATAATACCAACCAGTATCACCACCTATTTTCCATATTTTTTCTAGTACCATTTCTGGGTTGTCAACTTTAAGTTTTTTTTCGTCCTTTAAAATTCCATATTTAGGTACTTGAATATACTTTTCTAAATCTTTGGTAAATCTTCCACTCACCATGCTGTCTTTCCAACTACTAACAACTAGATTTTGTTCAATTTTTTTAAAAGCCAAGTCAATGGCTTCGGTATAAGAATAGGTTTTAAATCCAAGTATTTTTTCAAGTCGATTTTCGCTAGCAACAACTTCTATTTTCATGCTATCAACAAGATTTACGGCTAAGCGATAAGAGGTGGAAGTTACAAAGTATAACCAATAACTTGAAAGTTTTGGGGTCATTACAGGTACAGTATAGATCCAATTTTTAAAGCCTCTTACTTTTGCATATTGGTGTAACATTTCTTTATAAGTTAAAATATCCGGACCCGCGATATCAAAAGAATCATTATAAGTTTTTTCATTTTCCAATACTCCAGTTAAAAAATTAATGATATCTCTTATGGCTATTGGCTGTGTTTTGGTATTAACCCATTTAGGGGTTATCATAACAGGTAATTTTTCGCATAAATCACGAATAATTTCAAATGATGAGCTGCCTGAACCGACTATAATACCAGCACGAAGAACTGTTAAATTAAATGAACCCTTGTATAAAATTTGCTCTACATTTTTTCGAGACGACAGATGTTTTGAAAGAGTATTATTGTTAACAATACCACTTAAATATATTACTTGTTTTACATTTGTGTCTTTTAAGTAAGTGTTAAAATTATTGGCGGTAATTGCCTCTTTTTCGTCAAAATCTTTTGCAGAGGAATTCATTGAGTGAATTAGAAAATATGCAGCGTCAATATTATTTGGTAGAATATTAGGTTTAACCTCCTTTAAAAAATCAATCTCTATTATTTTTATTCTTTTCTTTATTTCAGTATCTACAGATAATCGTTCAGCATCGCGGACAGCACAAATTACTTGATGTTTTAAATCTAAAAGTTGTGGTAGTAACCGCATTCCAATATACCCATTGGCACCAGTAAGTAAAATGTTCATAAATCTTGAATTGAAGGTGGTATATTATCAGCTTTATAATCCAATATTTTACGAAAGTATTTCTGGACGGCTTTTGTATCTGCTAGAACCTTTATATAATATTTATCGCGATAAATGGTATAAGTTGCTATGTCCCCTTTATAAACACTTAGTTTGTAGAAAGGGATAACGAGAGCAAAAGTTTCTAATAATGAACGAAAACGCACTATAATGCCCTTCGGGCGAAGTTCAATATTACATGAATTAGTATTATTGTCTAATATTAATAGATTCATTATTTCAATACTCGTTTCTATAATAAATAATTTGGGTGAGCCAATTCCTTTCAATTGCCATCGCTCTTTTAAAGTGAATGGTTTTCCAACAGCTTCATCAACTTTGTTTGTAATTTGTTTATTGTTGTACGATACATTAACCAGCATTATATTTCTTTTGCCTTAGATTTCATAAGTTAATCAAACTTTAGTTATTGCTTGTTGTATTACCAATAAAAGCCTAAAAAATGATTAGTTTTGCAGCCGACAAAACTATAATTAATGAGCATTCAAGCTGTTTTAGAGTCTAAAGTTAAAGAAGCTGTTTCTTCTATTTATAATACAGAATTGCCTTCTGTAGAGTTTCAACCCACTCGTAAAGATTTTGAAGGTGATGTTACCATAGTTGTTTTTCCGATGTTACGTGTTTTAAAAGGAAATCCTGTACAAATTGGTAATGAAATAGGTGAATATCTTGTAAGCGAACTAGAGAATGTTTCAAGTTTTAATGTGATTAAAGGCTTTTTAAATTTGGTTATTAGTCCAGCTTATTACCTTAATTTTTTTAATTCTATAAAAGACGAAAAGAACTTTGGTTTTATAGATACTGATAATTCCGGGGCTATTATGGTTGAGTATTCATCTCCGAATACAAATAAACCTTTACATTTAGGACATATACGAAATAATCTTTTAGGATATTCTGTTTCTGAAATTTTAAAAGCATCAGGTAAGAAGGTTTATAAAACTCAAATAATTAATGACCGTGGCATACATATATGTAAAAGTATGTTAGCATGGCAAAAGTTTGGAAAGGGTGAAACTCCTGAGAGTACTGGTTTAAAAGGCGATAAATTAGTTGGTAATTACTATGTCGCTTTTGATAAAGCTTACAAAGCTGAAATTGCAGAGCTCGTTGAAAACGGAACTAAAAAAGAAGAAGCTGAAAAAGCGGCACCTTTATTAATTGAAGCACAAGAAATGCTACGTAAGTGGGAAGCTGGCGATGAAGATGTCGTTGCTCTATGGACTAAAATGAATGGATGGGTTTATGATGGGTTTGAAAAAACATATAAAGAACTAGGAGTTGATTTTGATACTTTATATTATGAAAGTAATACGTACTTACTAGGTAAAGATTTTGTTGCAGAAGGTTTAGAGAAAGGAGTTTTCTTTAAAAAAGAAGATGGTAGTGTTTGGATTGATTTAACTGATGAGGGACTTGATGAAAAGATTGTCTTAAGGTCAGATGGAACAGCTGTATATATGACACAAGATATCGGAACTGCTATACAACGAGTAAAGGATTATCCAGATATTAAGGGTATGGTTTATACCGTAGGCAATGAACAAGACTATCATTTTAAGGTATTGTTTTTAATACTGAAAAAACTAGGATTTTCATGGTCTGAGAATTTACATCATTTAAGCTATGGAATGGTGGATTTACCTAGTGGAAAAATGAAAAGTAGGGAAGGTACTGTAGTTGATGCAGATGATTTAATGGTAGATATGACCTCAACTGCAGCAAAAATTTCTGAGGATTTAGGAAAATTAGATGGCTATTCGGATGAAGAAAAATTGGCTTTATATAAAATGATAGGTTTAGGCGCATTAAAATATTATATTTTAAAAGTTGATCCTAAAAAACGAATTCTTTTTGATCCAGAAGAGTCAGTAGATTTTCAGGGTAATACAGGTCCATTTATTCAATATACTTATGCAAGAATTCAGTCAATTTTACGTAAAGCTGAAAATAATATAATAGATAGTGCTGTAAATATCCAGCCTTCAATTGAATTGCATGAAAAGGAAAAAGAGCTAATTAAGCAAATTCAATTATTCCCAGATACAATTCAAATTGCAGCCGAAAATTATAGTCCTGCTATCATAGCTAATTATGCTTATGATTTAGTAAAAGAGTTTAATTCTTTTTACCAGCAGGTTTCCATCTTAGGCGAAAGTGATGAGCAGAAAAAAATGTTACGTGTGCAACTCTCCAAAAAAGTTAGCGAGGTAATTGAATCTTCTTTTAAATTATTGGGCATAAATGTGCCAGAGAGAATGTAAATGACTAATAATTAATATGTTATAACATATATTCATTTTTAAGATGAATATAAACAATATTCATTGTTATACTTTAACAAAATTTACTTTTAGCGTTTTTTTTAAACGTAGTTATATTTTGGGTATTTGCTATATTTAAGGATGAAAACATCCAAACCAACTTTCGCTCTTTTGCTAACGATTCTATTAGCATTTCCAATTATAATTAATAGTCAAGAAAGAACTGCAGATATAATTATATATGGTGGTACCTCTGCTGCTGTAATTGCTGCTGTTGAGGCTAAAAAATCTGGTAAATCAGTAATTGTTGTTTCACCTGATATACATTTAGGTGGGTTAACATCTGGTGGGTTAGGTTGGACAGATACAGGAGATAAAAGTGTAATCGGAGGTTTGTCTCGTGAATTTTATCATAGGGTTTTTATGCATTATAATACCAAAGAAGCTTGGAATTGGCAACCAAAAGAGGCTTATGGTAACAAAGGGCAGGGTACGAGAGCTATGGATGGTGAGAGCCGAACAATGTGGATTTTTGAACCACATGTAGCGGAGAGAATTTTTGAAGATTTTGTAAGTGAATATGAAATTCAGGTGTATAGGGATGAATGGTTAGACCGAGAAAAAGGAGTTGAAATCAAAGATGGAGAAATTTTATCTATAACCACTCTTAGCGGTAAAAACTATTCAGGAAAAATGTTTTTAGATGCCACCTACGAAGGTGATTTAATGGCTTCTGCCGGGGTTAGTTTTCATGTTGGTAGAGAAGGACAGCATGTATATGGTGAAGAATGGAACGGCGTGCAAACAGGGGTTTTACATCACAAACATTGGTTTATGTCTGATATTTCACCCTATGTAATTCCAGGAGATCCTTCTAGTGGTATACTGCCTCGTATTTCGCCTGATCATCCCGGCGAAAAGCATGCTGGAGATAATAAAATTCAAGCCTACTGCTTTAGAACTTGTATGACGCACAATGAGGCAAACAGATTACCATTTCCGAAACCAGAGAATTACGATCCACTTCAATATGAGTTATTAGTGCGATCACTCGCTACAGGACGAACCGATTTTTTTGAAAAATTTGATGAAATACCTAATTATAAAACTGACACTAATAATCATGGTCCATTAAGTAGTGATAACATAGGTATGAATTACGATTACCCAGAAGCTACTTACGAACGAAGGAAACAAATTATTAAGGAGCATGAAGATTATCAAAAAGGGTTTTATTGGTTTGTAGCAAATGATCCAAGAGTACCACAAGATATTCAAAAAGAAATGCAAAGATGGGGTCTGGCTAAAGATGAGTTTATAGATAATGGAAATTGGCCACATCAAATTTATGTTAGAGAAGCACGTAGAATGATAGGGCATCATATAATGACAGAAAATGAATTGTTAAAAAAGCGACCTACTCCAAATCCTATCGGAATGGGGTCTTATACCATGGATTCGCATAACGTACAACGTTATATAAAAGAAGATGGTTATGTTCAAAATGAAGGTGATATAGGTGTAAATACTAATGGGCCATATCAAATTTCTTATGGTTCTTTAGTGCCTAAAAAAGAGGAGTGTGTCAATTTATTGGTTCCGGTTTGTGTTTCGTCAAGTCATATAGCTTTTGGTTCTATGCGAATGGAACCTGTTTTTATGATATTAGGTCAGTCAGCTGCGACGGCTGCTGTTCTTGCAATTGATAACAAAGTTTCAGTACAAGATGTTGACTATAATATGCTAAAAAAAGAGTTGGAAAATAAAGGACAAGTATTGCATAAGAATTAGAGGTTTTTGGGATGTACGAGCAATTTAAATACCGCCCAGTAGTTATGTTTCAATGTTAGTTATTGTAAATTCGGGAGTTTTATTTTGTATATATATTATTGGTTGTATATGTTATCTAATCTATTATGCATTAGGTTTATATCAAATCAACCCATTTATTAGAATAAAGCCATTAACCCCAACGGAAAAGATTTTTCTTAGTACTACATTTCCAATTTATCTAAAATTACCGCCGATATTAAAAGAGAAATGCGACCAACGAATAAGTTGGTTTCGAAGTAGAAAGAAAATGGTGTTTTATGGTGAAGTAAAAAATGATAATGAGTTGAAGTTATTATTGAGTGCTTCAGCCGTACTTATGACTTTAGGGTTAAAACATTTTAAAATGACACGTTCTGTTTTAAGAATTATCATTTATCCATCTAAGTATTATTCTAGAATTAATAAACGACATCATTTGGGTGAATATAACCCAAGGCTTAAAGCAGTTATTTTTTCAGCAGAGACCGTATTAAAAGGATTTAGAATTCCTGACGACAATATCAATTTAGCAATACATGAATTTGGACATGCATTGAGTTTTGAAATGATGAAAAAGAGTGCTTGGGAAGCACGTAGATTTAGAGTTGGAATGAGAAAAATAAAGATGCTTTTTACACAAGAAGGTTTTCGAGAAAAAATGGCGTCTTCAGAATATTTTAGGGCATATGGGTTAACAAATTTACAAGAATTCTTCGCTGTAGCAGTCGAAAACTATGTAGAAACACCAAATGATTTTTTACATAATTTTCCTGAATTATATGCGATATTACAGCGCATGTTGAATTTTGATTTTCACCAAACACTAATAAGAAATCCTACTAAAATAAAACTCTAAAATTGATATTAGGAGTGAGCCCAAGAGATTTACTTTCAATAGTTTCAATCTCACCACTTCCATCTATACGGTAATAGGAATCTAAAAGGTTAATGCGATTAGTAAAATTTAAAACTGAAATTCCTAAGGAAGGTTTCAACTTGCCGTTAGAATTAAAATTATAAATTGCTGAAGCATCTGCTCTAAAATAGTTTGGTAATCGACTACTATTTGCATTTTGATAATTAATACTAACTGGAAAAAAGGAGTTGTTTATTGGGTTATTCGTGTCTGGTTCTGTAAATGGTTTACCACTTCTGTAATTTATACCTGCACTTATTTTAAAATTGTTCGCCATGTAAGAACCAGCAAGGGTAAGATTGTGTTTTACGTCTAAATTATTTGGAAAATTTGGTGGTACTATACCATCAAAATTATAGTTGTTTAAGGTGTATGTGTAACTCAACCAAGCGCTAAATTCTTCAGCTCTTTTATTGATTAAAAATTCAGCCCCTTTTATTTCGTACATGCCTATTTGACCATTGAATTGATCTTCGTTTTGAAATCCTTGGGTTGCAGTACTAATACCATCTACTTGTTTATAAAATGCATCAATACCAACATAAAGATTTTCTACATCATAATTTATACCTATTGACGCCTGTTTGCTTTTAGTAAGAGGTAATGTAGTGCCATCAGAAAGAATCCATCTTCTCTTTTCTATACCGAAAAAGTTTTGTTCCAAATCAATTATTTGATTGATAGCTTGACTCTTGAACTCACCTTTTAATTCCAAATTAAAATCAGGAGTAAATTGGTAATTTATATTTAATCTAGGTTCAATAACCCATTCTTTAAAGGTGTCTAGATTGTTAAAATGTGTAAATCTACCTCCGATACGAGCAATCCATTTTTGATCATCACTATTAAAATTTAATTCACTAAATACTGCGTTTTTTAAAAGAACATCTAAAATGTTACTTTCAAATCGGGGTTGATTTACAAAAGTTTCATTTAGTATTCCAGTTTCATTAAATTCATATCCGTTTATCCAGTTTATATAAGAGTTAAAACTATAGTTAGTAGTTAGTTTAGCCGTATTCTCCAATACTTTATTATTTTGAAATAGCTGCTGAACACCATTATTAATAGCTGTATTTCTTGCATTTAAACGATACTGAGATTGGTAAATATTTAATTTAGTTGTGAACACTTTAGTCCATTTGCTTTCTAAATTTGCTCCAAAAGATAGATTGTACTGATTTAAAATGCTATTTGTATTCGAAGAACTCATTGTGTTTACTTCAGAAT
This sequence comes from Flavobacteriaceae bacterium EG-1, assembly GCF_009649685.1. GTDB lineage: Bacteria > Bacteroidota > Bacteroidia > Flavobacteriales > Flavobacteriaceae > Aurantibacter_A. Next base: position 80,622 of record NZ_WJPK01000005.1, on the reverse strand, counting down.
AATCGAGTTTATTATTAGTGTTAATTAAGCTGAATCTTAATTTTTGATTTTCATTGATATTGTAAATCACTTTTGTAGTAAAATCATAGAAATAAAAGTTCTCATCACTTTCTATAACGTCACTATCTTGAAATACGCGATCACGAAAACGACCATAGGTTCCAGTGTCAAAAAAATCGGTCAAAGACCGGCGGACGGAAAATTGAAATCCTAGTTTGTTCGTTATAGGGAGATGCGCATAAATATCAGCATTAATTAAGTTAATTCCTGCACCCCCTGTAAATGTTTCTTCTATAGTATTCTTAGTATGCATGTTAATAATGCCACTAACTCCTCCACCATAGGCGGCACTAGTCCCGTTTTTAACAACTGAAACTTCATTAGTTAAATAAGGGTTAAATGCAGAAATTAATCCAAAGAAATGTCCAGATTGATACATTTTTATATTATTCCAAAGAATAAGATTTTGATCATTAGTACCACCTCGTATATTTATTTCGGAAACAGTTTCGTCAATACTTTTAATTCCGGGTAGGGCCTGAATTGTTTGTAGTACGTCAGGTTCTATTTGTCCTGGCAATATTCCGAAATTTGCTGGATTTAGATTAATACTAGCATCCGACTGCTTGCTTATACCTTTAGTCAAAAATTTGTAGACTATTACTTCATTAAGCTGTTGGTAATTAGTAGTGAGTAATAAGGTGGAACAATTTTGTAAGTTTGCTAGCTTTTCTGCAGTAATAAATAATGTCTTGTATCCAATATGTTTTATTTGAATTACTGCAAATCTAGGGATATTCTTAAGCGTAAATTTTCCATTTAAATCGGTAATTGTAGCTTTTTCACTTTCCAAAACTTGTACAGTAGCACCTGTAACTGTATTTTGTTGAAAATTATCTAGTATTGTTGCGCAAATATCAATGTTCGATTTGGCAATAAGCGCGTAGTAGCGCTCGTCAAGTTTTTCTATAGAAATCTGTGTTTGAAGGTAAAGGTTGTTGATAATACCCTCAATAGTAACTTCGGAGGGTGGTACTATTTCAATAGAACTAATTGAAGCATCTGTATAGGAAAATTTAATTTCAAATTTTCGTTCTAATTCCTGTAAATATGAAGTGAAATATATTCTTGGTGCTATATCTTCTTGTCCTTTGGCTGTTTGTAGAAACAAAAAAGCCAATAGAACAAGTAGTCTTCCGATACAATAATTACGGCATATTTTCGGCATAGAAGAGCACTTTTGTACCTTCTAATTTAAACTTTAATTGTGAAGGTACACTTATGCTTTTTAACGCTAGATTTATATCTGTATTGCTAAACGCACCTGTAAATAATTGGTCAACATTAATGTTATTAGTGCTTGTGGTAACATTATGTTGTCTTTCAAATTCGGCTAAAACAAATTTTAATGGGATACTTTTAAAGGTGCTTTCGTTGTCAATCCAAGAAGGGTGACCGTTTTTAGGGGCATCTAAATTGGCTATTTTGCCATTAATAACAAGAAACGAATTTCCTGCATGTAATTTGGTTTCTTTACCATTATATATAACGCTTACCAATCCTTCATAACAACTAACTTCAAAATACGCTCCTCTATTTTCTACATTAAATTGGGTTCCTAGAACAGAAACTGTACCATTTTCAGTGGAAACTGTGAATTTTTCACCTTTAGCGACTTTAAAAAATGCCTCACCATTTAGTTTTATGTTTCTCTTAGTATTCCAATTCTTTTTGTCATATGCTATTTTTGAATCAGCATTCAAAACAATTTCAGAATTATCTGGTAAGGTTATTTCTTTTTGCTCGGCAAATTGAGTTTCTATACGCTCGTTAAGGGTATTTAAATAAAAATATGAACCAATCAATAATAACGTTATTGCGGCCGCTATTTTTATAAATTTCTTGTAAGGCCACATAGGTACAACCTTAGGTTCAGTGTTTTTATCTTTGTTTTTAAAATCAAACAAAGCCTTTTGAGTGTCAAAATCGGGCGATTTCAAATTTTTAGTAACAGCTGCAATCTTCTGGTAAGTGTTAAACTCTTTAGTTTTACTAAAGATCTTTAAATCTTCTTCAGAAAGTTCATTGTTAAGCCATTTCGCCAAGTGATTTTCTTGCATCATTTTAACGCTTTATATCTTATTAACACCTAATTCAGGAAAAACCCTACTTTTCGGTTCATGTTATTAATTTTTATAGCATAATCTATTGTACGTTTCTTTATGTTTACTGGAGTCAAACGCTATATTCCGTCAATTTTTTCTCGTAAAGACTTTAGTGCTAAATGTATACGTTTCTCTATTGCTTTTATACTAACACCTTCCATTTCAGCTATTTCAGCATATTTTTTGCCGTCAATTCTATTTAAAAGAAAGGTAGTACGCTGTATTTCAGGTAAATCATTGAGCGCCTTTTCTAATTTTTCTTTGAATTCATTTTCTTCAAGTATAAATTCGGGTGTTTCATTAGTGGTTTTTAACTTTTTATCGGCATATTTCAGGCGCACCTTTTCAGCTTTAATAACATTAAGGTATAAGTTGTTTGCAACAGTATATAAAAATGATTTAGCCCTTTCTGGGGTGACCTTTGAACAGTTTTCCCATAATTTTACAAAAGCTTCTTGTACAGCATCATGGGCCTTCTCTTCGTTACCGAATTTATAATATATAAAGTTATAAACCGTTTTAGAATTACTTTTGAACACCGTATCAAATACAGATTCATCGCAAATATTGTTACTAGTATCGGGTTTCAATGGTTCGGTTTTTATCAAAGATATTTTAAAATTTTAAAATATAGGTAGGGTATTTTTAATTGATATTGTTTTAAGAAGGTATTAGCTTATTTATATTTGATTATGAGAGTAGATTTAAAGTATATAGTGTATGTAGGCCTTATGGTTATGATACTCTCATTATCCTCATGTCAAAAAGAAAAACATGTTGTTATACAAGACGAGGAGCAAGAAGAATCGTTAATAGCGTCCTCAGAAACAATTAATTTATTAGCACGAACTTCATCGAATGATGGGTCGTGGGATAATATAATAGACAGTTGTAGTTGTTTTGATGTTAATTTTCCGTATACCGTTTGGGCAAATGAAACAGAAATTGAAATAGAGTCGAAAGCGGATTTAATTCAGATTGAAGAGATTTTTGATGCTATAGATACCGATAGCAATTCGTTAATTATAGACTATCCAATTACTGTGGTTATGGGAGATTATACCGAAGTAATAATTGATAGTAAAGATGAAATGTTAGCTTTAGCAAAGCTTTGTCAAGAAGGAGGTATAGACGATGATATAGAATGTATAGATATTGTTTACCCAATAACCATTTACAGTTTTGATACTAATATTCAAATTCTAGATAATTATACTCTTAATAATGATTTTGAACTTAGACGATTAATTGCAGGTTTAAATGAAAAAGATAGATTAAGTATTCAATTTCCATTAACTTTTAAAGAAAACAATGGTAACGAAATAATTGTTAATTCTATAGAAGAAGTAAACAATACAATTACGGCTGTTATTGATCAATGTGATGAAGATGATGATGATGACTATAATGATGATGATTATACAAAAGAAAGTCTCGATGCTTTATTAGTTGAATGTCCATGGTCAATTATTGAATTTGAAAAAAGTGCGATTAATCAAATTGATCATTATGCAAAGTATGTGCTTGTTTTTTCAGATGATAATATAGTAAAGGCTACCGATGAAGATGGAAATATGGTAGTTGGCGAATGGAATACTCGAATTGTAGCTAATGATTTAGTAGTAGAAATTCATTTTAATTATTTAGAAGATTTTAATAAACAATGGCACGTTTATGAAATTAAAAAGGGTAAGGTAAAATTCTACACCAAAGAACAGAGTAAAATAGTTTTGATTACCGATTGCCAAATTGAAGTTCCTGATAAAAATCCATTGCGTGATACGTTATTACATTGCGAATGGTTGATTAATAGTAATAAAGCAGAAGGACAAATACCAAATAAATTGATAGGTTATAAGTTGGTTTTTAATGAAGATCAAACAGTTGTAATGTCCGGAGGTCAGATAGTATCTGAAGGAAATTGGAATATAATGATAAATGAGCAAGAGAATGTAATACTTGCGATTACTATGAATCATGAACAAAGTCTTCATTATGCCTGGCCTTTAGAAATTTTAGAAGAGGACTATTTAATTTTTAGCGACACAGCAAATACTAGTAAACTTGAAATGCAAAGGGTTTGTAATAACAATGAGGAAGACCCTAATGTGGTAGAAATTAGAAATTCTATGTTAAGTGACTATTGGCATATCTATGGATATATTGACGATGAACGTGATTTAACTCAAGAGTATGAAGGAGACGTAATCACATTTTTAGGTGGCGACAAAGTTTCGATGGAATTATCACAGGCTACTATTACCAATGTAGGATTATGGCGTGTTTCACGAAATGTTGAAAACCTATTAATAGTATATCTAAATTTTGATGAAACAAGTGAACGAACAGAATTAAATGGTATTTGGGAGGTAGTTGAGTATACTGCCAATCATTTATTATTGACAGCACATAATGAAGATGGAACCCTAAGAAATTTAACTTTACAAAAATAATAAACTCATTTTTCGTTTAACCCCAAATAAACAACAGATGAAGAAAAATATTCTTAACCTAATGGCCATTGTGGCGTTTGTTATCGGTGCTATTTCTTGTGAAAAGAATGAGGGCACAGAAGAAGTAAAGATTTCATCGGCAGATGTTGCTGCTATTAAAACAGTTATGATTTCAGGTGATTGGTATATATCTAACTATTTTGATTCTCAGAACGAACTAACAACGGAGTATGCCGAATTCACTTTCGGTTTTAATGAAAATGGAACTATTACGGCTACAGATGGTGATAGCTCGTTATCAGGAGCTTGGTTGGTAAAAAGCCAAAGTGATGATGAAAAAAACACAGTTGATTTTGAGTTACATTTTGCATCACCAGAAAAGTTTAAAAAATTAAGCCAAGATTGGCAGGTAATGAAGTATACAGATTCGCAAATCGATTTAACATATATAGATGATGATGATGTTGATGGTACACGGTTGTTAAGTTTTAAGAAATAAAATATAATGCCCCACAATCATAGAAAGCACTCATTTTTAATGGGTGCTTTTTTAGTTGATATTTTCCCGAGTTTCCCATAGTTATTGTTAAATTTGCCTTTCTTCAAAATGTTATAAGACTATGTTCGACAATTTAAGTGAGAAACTAGATAAGGCCTTACATGTATTAAAAGGGCATGGGCAAATTACCGAGATAAATGTAGCAGAAACAACTAAAGAGGTTCGTAGAGCCCTACTTGATGCCGATGTTAATTTTAAAATAGCCAAAGAATTTACTAATAGGGTAAAAGAAAAGGCATTAGGTCAAAATGTACTTACTACATTACAGCCGGGTCAATTAATGGTTAAAATCGTTAAAGACGAGTTGACGGAATTAATGGGAGGCGAAACAGAAGGAATTAATCTTTCTGGTAATCCATCAGTTATATTAATGTCTGGTCTACAGGGTTCTGGTAAGACAACTTTTTCAGGGAAATTGGCAAATTACCTTAAAACTAAAAAATCTAAGAAACCACTTTTGGTTGCATGTGATGTATATAGGCCAGCAGCAATTGATCAATTACATGTTGTTGGAGAGCAAATTAATGTTGAGGTTTACTCTGATCGAGAAAATAGTAACCCTGTGTCAATTGCTAAGGCGGGTATTGCTAAAGCAAAAGAAGAAGGGTTTAATGTGGTGATTGTGGATACTGCCGGTCGTTTGGCAGTCGATGAAATGATGATGAATGAAATTTCGGATATTCATAAAGCCATTGAGCCGCAAGAAACTTTATTTGTTGTTGATTCAATGACAGGACAAGATGCAGTAAATACGGCTAAATCTTTCAATGATATATTAAATTTTGATGGTGTTATATTAACAAAATTGGATGGTGATACCCGAGGAGGTGCCGCTATTTCAATTAAATCGGTTGTTGATAAGCCGATTAAGTTTATTGGTACAGGCGAAAAGATGGAGGCAATTGATGTTTTTCATCCAGATCGTATGGCAGATCGAATTTTGGGTATGGGTGATGTTATTTCACTTGTCGAAAGAGCTCAAGACCAATTTGATGAAGAAGAAGCTCGAAAGATCCAAAAGAAAATTGCCAAAAATAAATTTGGCTTCGATGACTTTTTAAGCCAAATTCAGCAAATTAAGAAGATGGGTAATCTCAAAGACTTAATGGGTATGATACCGGGTGCTGGTAAAGCGTTAAAAGGATTAGATATTGATGATGATGCTTTTAAGCATATTGAAGCTATTATACATTCTATGACACCAGACGAACGTGCTAACCCAGCTAAATTAAATGTAAGTCGTAAAAAAAGAATTGCTAAAGGTAGTGGTCGTCAAATGCAAGATGTAAATCAACTTTTGAAGCAATTTGATCAAATGAGTAAAATGATGAAAATGATGCAAGGTGGTGGTGGTAAAAAAATGATGCAAATGATGGGTGGCATGAATGGTATGCGATAAGTGAAAGCGTAATGTTAAAAGTAAATTGTAACGGAAGAGAAGTATAATAATATAGTGGATCAATAATCTTTTTATGGAAATCCTAGACGGTAAAAAAATATCAAATCAGATAAAAGAAGAAATTGCAGCTGAGGTAGCTCAGATGAAAGAACGTGGTGAAAAAGTACCGCACTTGGCAGCTGTGATTGTTGGTAATGATGGTGCCAGTTTAACATATGTTGGTAGCAAGGTTCGATCTTGTGAGCGCGTAGGTTTTGAATCGACGATGGTTCGTTTACCGAATACGACTTCTGAGCAAGAATTATTAAAAAAGATTCACGAGCTTAACGTTGATCCTAATATAGATGGGTTTATTGTTCAACTTCCATTACCACCGCAAATAGATACGCAACGTGTATTAATGGCTGTAGACCCAGATAAAGATGTAGATGGTTTTCATCCGATGAATTTTGGTAAAATGGCACTGGATATGAGTACTTTTATACCCGCTACACCATTTGGAATTTTAGAACTTTTAGATCGATACCAAGTTGAAACACAAGGTAAGCATACAGTTGTAATTGGTCGCAGTCATATTGTAGGCAGGCCCATGAGTATTTTAATGGGTCGTAAAAGTTTTCCTGGAAATTCTACAGTTACCTTGACACATAGTCGCACTAAAAATATAAGTCAGATTACTACGCAAGCTGATATTATTATATCTGCTTTAGGAGTTCCTGGATTTCTTAAGGCGGAAATGGTAAAAGATGATGTTGTAATTATTGATGTTGGTATAACTAGAGTGCCGGATGAATCTAGAGAGCGTGGATATTATATTACTGGGGATGTTGATTTTGAGAACGTAAGTAAAAAGGCCTCTTATATTACACCTGTTCCTGGAGGAGTTGGGCCAATGACTATTGCAATGTTATTAAAAAACACCCTTTTAGCAAGAGAGCGTCATCGTAATAGATAAATAACCTTAAGTGGTTTCTTCGGTGTTATCCACAATACTATCGTGTGGTGTTAGTACATCAATATCATTGCTGTCATCATAGTCACAACTACTCATGGCAATAATTGATATAAAAATTATACAGATTGCTAGAGTTTTTTTCATACTGCTTGGGTTTAATGCAATGAGAAAATCTAATTGTTCTTAGATAACGAATAATACCATCTTTTCTTATATCCAATAAATAACTACTTAACAATTTGTAATCATGTACTAACTTTGTTTTACCAATTCTGAAAGCACTTGCTTAAATGTTTCAATCGGCTGAGCTCCTGTAATTGCACTTTTCATATTAAATACAATAGTTGGCACAGAATTAACACCCATGTTTTTCCATTGTGTTTGTTTAGTTCGTATCTTATCTTTTAATTCATTGTTCTCTAATGTATTCAATGCCTCTTCAGCATTTAAACCTACATCTAACAAAGCTTGTTTAAGTACTTTTCTTTTGGATACATCTTTTCTTTCACTAAAAAATGAGGTCATTAATCGTAATTTCAGTTCGGTCTGCTTGTCAAATTCTTTTGCATACTCTAATAACACATGCGCATCAAAAGTATTTGCCATACGCATATTTTCAAAATAATCAAATTTAAAGCCCAGTTCTTCGCCAATATCGATCATGTTTTCTTTAGACGCTTGTTGCTGCTCTAAAGTAGAACCATATTTTTCCGTAATATGCTCGTTCAAATCTTGACCTTCAGATGGCATATGAGGATTTAATTCAAATGGTTGCCATTCAATGGCAACTTGATCTTGAATATTTAATTCAGTTATAGCTTTTTCTAGGCGTTTGTATCCAATAACACACCATGGGCATACTACATCGGATACAATGTCTATTTTTAATTTAGCTTTCATTTTATATGTGTTTTAGCGAGTATAATTTAAACTTAATAAACCTTCCACACTATGGTGGAAGGTTCACAACAATCAATCAACAAATGGTTTCGGGGGAACTATGAAACCACATTTTCTTTAGACCATGCAAATTTTTTGAAAGGCGTATCTACAGGAGTGTTTGCTATATGATTTGTATAGTTGCTAATTGTTTTTTGAGATAATCCTAAAATAATATCTAATACTTGTGCTTCACCGTAACCAGCTGCATAAAAAATATTTAGATCTTCTTGACTTACATTACCTCTAGTACGTACCATACTTAATGTAAATGTTCGCAGCGCTTCTAGTTTGGCATCTGCCAAAGAAGTTTCATTTCGTAATGCCGTTGTAATAGCATCATCAACTTTCATCATTTTAGCGATACCTGTATGTGCTGGCACACAGTAATGACAAGCATGCTCTACATTGATAGTTTGCCATACTACAGTAAGTTCATCATTATTAAATGAAGATTGTGTAAATAATTCGTGTAACGTTTGGTAAGCCTTTAAAATTTGTGGCGATCCAGCTAAAACTCCATGAAGACCAGGAATCATTCCGAAAGCTTTTTGAGAATTCTCTAATAAAGGTTTGCTTTCTTCTGGTGCTGTTTCAATGTTGTGTACTTTTAAAGTTGTCATAATTTATTGTATTTATTCTAAGCAATTGCTTAGTTATTAATTAAAAAAAAACCTACAAGTGTAAAAACGTAATATTAATTATGCCTTTTAATTGCTTTTCATTATACACTTTTGATGAAATTGAGAGTCCTAAAAGAGCATTCATTAAATAGTCAGCTTGCACCTCTATTGCTTTTACGCTCCTTTTGTCGTCTTGTTTTAGATTCCTTACAAACAATTCTCTAATTGTCGAAGAAAATCTTTTCAATGCCGCCATTATTACAGGACTGGAACCCTCTTTTATTTCATTTACCGTATTCGTAACTAGGCAGCCTTTAAAAATTGCTCCTTCTTTAGAGAAATCTAAAAAATCAAAAAAATAATTTTTGATTCCCTTTAGTCCATTATTAGAATTTTCCAAGATATTGGTGATGGCCTTAATTTTAGTATTGTACAATTTAATACTCTCTAAGAATACACCTTCTTTATTTTTAAAGCTTGAATAAATTGAGAATTGATTAATACCCATTTCCTTTTCCAACATACGAACAGATGTATTTTCATACCCATTACGCCAAAACAAGTGCATTGCTTTTTCTATGACCTCCGTTTCGTTATATTGTTTTTTACGTGCCATTAGTACAAACTGAGGGGTAAAACTAAGCAGGTGCTTTGATAATAGAAAATTTTTTAACTATTATTTAATAAACACTTGTCTTCTTTAATCCAATACGTGAATATCATCTTAATAGAATTAAAAGAATGTATATAATATTATTTATCTATAAACAGTATTTATGTTTGTATAATAGAATCTACTAAGTTGTAATGCAGATGAACAAAGTAATTATTATAACCGGTTCTTCACGAGGAATTGGTGCAGAATTGGCAAAAGTATTAGCCGCAAATGGGGCAAAAGTTGTAGTTAATTATTCAAGTAATAAACAAGCTGCCGAAGCTATAGTAAATCAAATTATAGACAATGGTGATAAAGCAATTGCTGTTCAAGCTGATGTAAGTAAAACAGGAGATGTAAAAAGACTATTTGCAGAAACTATTGAAGCTTACGGACATGTGGATATTTTAATTAATAACGCCGGCATAGCAATTTATAAACTTTTAAAGGATACTACTGACGAAGATTATAATAGAATTTTTGATATTAATGTTAAGGGAGTTTTTAATACAATGCGGGAGGCTTCAACATTGTTGCAAGATGGTGGTAAAATTATTAATTTTTCAAGTACGACTACTAGAGTAATGTTACCAACTTATGGAGCTTATTCTGCAACCAAAGCTGCCGTTGATCAAATGACGAGAGTTTTTGCTAAAGAAGTAGGTGAACGAAATATTACTGTAAATTGTATTGCCCCTGGTCCAGTAAATACGGAACTTTTTAAACAAGGAAAAAGTGAAGAATTTATTAATCGGTTGGCATCAATGTCCGCGTTTAATAGAATTGGAGAACCACAAGATATTGCAAAGATTGTTTTGTTTTTAGTAAGTGATAATTCTAATTGGATCACCGGCCAAATAATTGGAGCTAATGGAGGATTTGCATAAATTTTAAAATAAATATAGTTTTTAAAATAACTTGAATGAATAAAGATGTTTCTAATGTTAATCAGTATATCTCCAATTTCCCCGAAGAAGTTCAGTTCAAATTAGAAAAAATTAGGGATACAATTAAAATAAATGCGCCTGAGGCAATAGAATATATTTCTTATGGTATGCCTGCATACAAATTAAATAAAAAACCACTGGTCTATTTTGGTGGATTTAAAGAACATATTGGTTTTTATGCCACCCCTTCGGGTCATCAACATTTTAAAAAGGAATTATCTAAACACAAACAAGGCAAGGGGTCTGTACAGTTTAAGTTAAAAGAGCCTTTGCCATTGGCGTTAATTGCGGCAATCGTAAAATTTAGGGTCAATGAAAACAAAAGACTTTAAGTTTTAAATGAAATTGCTAATTTCAAAGCATGAAATATTTTAAATATATGATGGTGACTTTATTCATGACATTACTCCCAGTTTCTTGCACTAGTCAAAAAAAAGAAGATAAAATTGATGAAACGAGTAAAATGATGGTACGTATAGCGGAGGTTGAAATTGAACCAGAATATTTAGATGAATACATTGAAATTTTAAAAGAAGAATCAGCAGCATCCGTAAAGTTGGAGAAGGGGGTAATTTCAATTTTTCCTATGTTTCAAAAGAATAGTAAAACATCAATTCGAATTTTAGAGATTTATGCTAATCATGCGGCATATGAATTGCATTTGAAAACGCCACATTTTATTAAATACAAAACTTCGACAGTTAAAATGGTAAAAGGCTTAAAATTGATTGATATGTATGCTATTGATTCTAATAATATGCCTGAAATTTTTAGTAAATTAGATGAGCACTAAATAAAGTATTGTTGGCCATATATATGCCTTACTTTTTAAGGCAGCTCGTAGGCTAGTTATGCAGTTAAACTTTTATTGCAGTATATTATTTGCGAAGTATCATGAAAAAAGAACTATCCACTCAAGAAGCTGAGGAATTATTGAGTGTTTTAAAGGGACGATTTAAGAACAATATGCATCGCCATGAGAACCTTATTTGGGAAGCTGTTCTTGAAAAGTTGAATTCCTATAAGACTAAACTTTATGCTCTTAACGAAATGGAAAAAACAGGAGGAGAACCAGATGTTGTTATCTTGCCTAATGATTCTAAAACAATTATTTTTTACGATTGTTCAAAAGAGAGTCCTAAAGGTCGAAGAAGTTTATGTTATGATTCAGAAGCATTAAAATCAAGAAAAAAATACAAACCTAAAGATTCAGCAATAAACATGGCTAATACTATTGGAGTTGAAATACTAACCAATTCGCAATACATAGCGTTGCAAAAGGTCGAAAGTTTCGATGCAAAGTCTTCTAGTTGGTTAAAAACACCTGATAATATAAGGTCTCTGGGTGGGGCGATTTTTGGTGACTTTAGATATGATACTGTATTTTTATATCATAATGGTGCCGAATCGTATTATGCAGCTAGAGGGTTTCGGGCTTCTTTAAAAATATGAAATTAATTTGATGTCATATATCGATTTTTAAACCTTGCAAAGAATAAAGTGAAATAAAATAATTAATATCAAATAAAAAAATACCAAACCAAACAACTTAAATACCATGAGACAATCTTTAGTACTATGCTTAGCAATTTTTTTGATTGCGAGCTGTAAAGAAATTAAAAACACGAAAGAATTAAATAATAAGATTGAAATAACGGAAACAAATGGTGTAGAAAATGTAGCTTATAAATGGGGTAAGATAGCATTAATAGCCACTGCGAATGATACTGAAAAATTTAAACCAAGACCAACAATTACATCTCGATATTTAGGTTTAATATTTGTTTCAATTTTCGATGCATGGTCTAGATACGACGAAAAAGCAATACCTGTGTATTTAAAGAATATCGACCGAAGACCTATAGATGAACATTCAATTAAAAATAAAGAAATAGCTATTAGTTATGCTGCTTATGGAGCTATGAGTGAATACTATTTTTCAGATAAAGAACTTTTTAGTGATTTTATGAAAAAATTGGGTCTAGATCCCAACAACAAATCTTTAGACCCTAATACCCCTGAGGGTATTGGAAATTTGGCTGCAAAGGCAGTAATAGCGGCTAGAAAAGGAGATGGTGCAAACCAATACGCCGAAGAAGAAGGTTCTAATGGCGAGGCATACTTTAATTATGTGGGTTATGAACCGGTAAATTCTGCAGATAATAATGTTGATATAAACCGATGGCAACCGAAGTATTTTTCAGATGGTATGGGTGGTAAATTTGCGCCCGGATGTTTAACTCCTTTTTGGGACAAGGTTACGCCTATTGCTTTGAAAACAGGTGACCAATTTAGACCAGGGCCTCCACCATTAGTTGGTTCTGAGCAATTGGAAAATGAAGTGGCAGAAGTTGTCGAAATGCAGGCAAACTTAACTGATTATCAAAAAGCTTTGGTAGAATTTATGAGAGATGGACCACAATCTGTTCAACAGGCCGGACATTGGTTGAAATTTGCTCAAGATGTCTCGGAGAGAGATTCGCACACTCTTGATCAAGATGTAAAAATGTACTTTTATAATCAAGTAGTCGCTATGGACGCATTTATTGCTTCTTGGGATTCAAAAATGTTTTATGATTATGCACGACCTTTTGCATTAGTTCATGAATATTATACAGGCAAAATAATTACTGGATGGGGTGGTGAAGGTAAGGGAATGATTGAAATGGATGGGTCTCAATGGCGACCATATTCCCCTGAAATATTTTTATGTCCTCCATTTCCGAGTTATACATCTGGGCATAGCACGATTAGTGGTGGTTGTGCTGAAGCTTTGAAGTTATGGACAGGGAGCGAAACATTTGGATCTGAAGCTGTTTTGGTCGCAGGGGCTATGACCGAACCAGAGATGCTCGGGGACACCATTACTTTAAAATTCCCAACGTTTACTGAAACTGCTGAAATGGCTGGCATATCAAGAGTATTAGGAGGGTATCATATTCAGGCAGATAATGTGGCAGGATTAGAATTAGGTAGAAAAGTAGCCCATGAAGCTTGGGGTTTTTACAAGATGCATATTGGGGAAGAATAGCATGTTGAAATCTGTATTAAATGTATTGAATAACATATAATCCTTAAATAAACTAATTATGAAACTAGGAGCATTTTCAATAAGTCTTGCGGTAAAAGATTTGCAGATTTCTCGTGAATTTTACGAGAAGTTAGGTTTTGCAGTTTTTGCTGGTAGTATGGATAAAAACTATTTTATAATGAAAAATGAAGATTCACTAATTGGACTTTTTCAGGGTATGTTTGAGGATAATATTTTGACGTTCAATCCTGGTTGGAATCAAGATGCAAAAACTTTATCATCTTTTGATGATGTTAGGGATATACAAAAAGACTTAAAAAATCATGGTGTTAAGTTGGAAACAGAAGCTGATCAAAATTCAAAAGGAGCTGCAAGTATAGTGTTAAAAGACCCTGATGGAAATGTAATACTAATTGATCAACACGTGTAGGTTTCTTTTATAAAATTAGGATGAATTTGCAATAGCGTAATAAAATATAATAAGCATTCTTTTGTGTATCTTGTTGCTAGATAAATAATAAATTTAGTAACATGAAAAAATTTATTTTTTTAATTGTATTTAGTTTCTCTTACGTTCTGATTGCGCAAACTGGAAAGGTTTTCGATAATCAAACAATGTCTAGTGAGGTATTAGGAATGGAAAGAAATTTTTCCGTTTATCTTCCACCAGATTATGATACTTCAGAGCGAAGTTATCCTGTACTGTATCTTTTACATGGAGCAACTGATGACCATACCGGATGGATTCAATTCGGTGAGGTTTTAAGAATTGCAGATGCCGCTATAAATGATGGCACAGCTACTCCGATGATAATTATAATGCCTGATGCAGATACTGGAAAAATGGGCTATTTTAATCAAGGAGATTGGTTGTATGAAGATTTCTTTTTTAAAGAATTCATGCCTCATGTTGAAAAAAAATATCGAATTCGAAGTGAAAAAAAATATCGGGCAGTGGCAGGGTTATCCATGGGAGGAGGTGGCTCTTTTATGTATGCTTTACATCATCCTGAACTATTTTCTTCAGCTTGCCCATTAAGTGCCTATATAGGTCCTTTAACTATTGAGGCTCTTAAGGAACGACTTGCTCGTAACAATGAGAAATTATCTAATGCAGAGATTAAAGATTACTTTAATAAGCACAATGCACTTAATTTGATTGATTCTGTACCGGTGGATGATATTAAATCTGTTCGATGGTATATCGATTGTGGTGATGACGATTTTTTATATGAAGGCAATAGTTTGGTGCATATTGCGATGACGAAAAAGAAAATTCCACATGAATATCGCGTTCGAGATGGTGGACATAGTTGGGTTTATTGGAGGGCATCTTTGCCAAATGTTCTGGAGTTTGTATCACAGGCATTTCATCAGAATTAGATTAATTCAATGAAGTGTTTATGTTCATTTTATAAATTAGTATTATTACTCCTTGTTGGTTTCTTATATTCCTGTAAACCCATACCGAAGAAAATTTCACAGCATTTCGATGAAAGTGCAAAGTTGGAAAATAGAAATCCGATTTTTGAAGGATGGTATGCAGATCCAGAAGGCGTTGTGTTCGATGACACCTATTGGGTGTATCCTACCTTTTCTAATGACTTTGATAAGCAGTTGCATTTTGATGCTTTCTCATCAAAAGATTTGATTACATGGCAAAAGCATGAGAATATTCTAGATACCACAAACATTAAATGGTTAAGACAAGCCCTGTGGGCACCCTCAATAATTCAAAAAAACGAAAAGTATTTTCTCTTTTTTGGGGCTAATGATATACAAAGACCCGGGCGCAGTTCATATGATCCAAATGACAACATAAACCACTATGGTGGAATTGGGGTTGCAGTTGCAGATACGCCTGTTGGTCCTTATGAAGATTATCTGGGTAAACCCTTAATTTCTGAATTTTATAATGATGCCCAGCCAATTGATCAATTTGTATTTAAAGATATTGATGATACGTATTATTTTTTTTATGGTGGATGGGGTCATTGTAATTTAGGAAGACTCAATTCAAATTTTACTGGTTTTATTCCATGGGACGACAACAATTTATTCAAAGAAATTACTCCAGACGGATATGTTGAAGGTCCTTTTATGTTTCTAAGAAATAGTATTTATTATTTTATGTGGTCCGAAGGAAGTTGGGTAGATGGCTCCTATAAAGTCGCCTATTCGATGTCTGATAAAGTTACGGGCCCCTATAAAAGGATAGGTACAGTCTTAGAATCTATGCCAGGTGATATAGCAAATGGTGCTGGGCATCATTCGGTAATCAATAAAATTGATACAGATGAATGGTTAATCGTATACCATAGAAGGCCAATTCCTAATGAAGATCGCGATCATCGTGTTACTTGTATTGATAAGCTTGAATTTAATGCCGACAATACCATAAAACCGGTTAAAATGACATTTAAAGGCGTTCGTTAATTCTTTAATAAGTAATTGTATTATGAAATATATTTACAGCATCTTCTTAATAATATTTTTGTTTCTTTCAACAATTACAGTGGCCGGACAGTCTTCCGAACCATTAAAAATAGGAGTTATTGGGTTGTCACATTCCCATGTAAATTGGCTTTGGAATAGACCGCATTTAAAAGATGTAGAAATTGTTGGAATCGTAGAACCAAATAAAGAATTGGCTAAGCGTTTTTCAGATAGCAAGGGTTTTTCAATGAATTTGGTTTATAATAGTATGGAAGAGTTAATTGCAGAAAAAAAGCCAGAAGCAGTAACTGCATTTGGTTCAATTTATGAGCATTTAGAAGTAGTTGAATTTTTTGCTCCATTAGGAATCCATGTTATGGTAGAAAAGCCATTAGCGGTTAGTTTAGCGCATGCGCAGAAAATGAAAGCTTTAGCGGAAAAATATAAGATTCACTTGCTTACAAATTATGAAACAACTTGGTATCCAACGAATCATAAGATTTATGATATGGTGAAAAATAAATCCATAGGTCCGTTAAGAAAAATAGTAGTTCATGATGGTCATGAAGGGCCACAAGAAATTGGAGTGAATAAAGAGTTTTTAGAATGGCTAACAGATCCTAAATTAAATGGTGGAGGTGCATTAATGGATTTCGGTTGTTATGGTGCCAATTTAATTACTTGGTTGATGAAAGGTGAACGACCATTAAGTGTTACCGCAGTAACTCAAACTATAAAACCTGAAATTTATCCAAAAGTTGATGATGAGGCGACTATAATTGTTACATATCCTAAGATGCAAGGTATTATTCAGGCTTCTTGGAATTGGCCAATGGGGAGAAAAGATATGGAAGTCTATGGTAAATATGGGTATATGATAAGTGAAGATCGACACAATTTACGTTATCGATTGAATCGAAATGATAAAGAACAACATGAGGTTTTAGAAGAGCGACCTTCTCCCTTTGCCGATCCGTTTTCTGTATTAGCAGCAGTAATTCGAAAAACTATAGTTTTGCCAGAAGATAATTTATATTCTTTAGAGAATAATATAGTAGCAATGGAGATATTGGATGCAGCACTTAAAAGCGCAAGGTCTGGCGAAACAATTTTTATTAAACATTAAGGTTTTATTTAAGGTAGCACAGGATGTTATTTTGCAAATAATTGCCCCATATCTTTGAAAGCTTTAAATTCTAAAGCATTACCAGCAGGATCTAAGAAAAACATAGTTGCTTGTTCACCAATTTGACCTTTAAAACGTGTATAGGGTTCGATAATAAAGGATACTCCTTTTCTTTTTAATTCTTCAGAAAAAGTTTCAAAAGTTTCCCAAGGTAGTACTACACCATAATGGGGGATGGGTACATTCTTTCCATCTACTAGGTTATGATGTATGTTTTTAGATTCAATTTTGGCTTTGTAATGAATAACTAATTGATGTCCGAATAAATTAAAATCTACCCATTGATCACTACTTCTTCCTTCCTCGCAATTAAGAACATCACGATAGAATTTTCTGCACTCAGCCAAATTGTTAACGGGTATGGCGATATGAAAAGGCGAAATATTTGACATATAAATTAGTTTAGAATAAAATTAGCTATTTCTTAAGACTTTATAAATGCTAAAATTTTTTCACTTACTTCATCCTGATGAAGAGAATGCCCGAAACCTTTTGTTTTTATAAGTTTACTGCCCTTCCAATTTTCATGAACCTTTTCGGAACCACTTACAGGAGTAACCTTGTCATAAACATCATGTATTAGCAAACCTTTCGATTTAAAATCGTTTACAAATTTAACTGTAGAAAATTCGTGCATTTGAAAACCAAAAAGCCCAAAAAAATAATCACCAATAGCCTTCATAACAAATTTATTTAAGCCTAAAATATCTCTGTAACTGTTTATAAATGGTAAAAATTCTGAAGGGCTACCAAGAGTAACAATGTTTTCAACACCGTTGTTAGGGGTATTGTAGTTATAGTAAATGGCACTCATGCCGCCGATGGAATGTGCTAAAATATGTTTTGGTTTATATTTTTCTACAACTGGTTTAATTCCGTCAGAATAAAGTACAGCGGTAAAGGTTTTACTGCCAGAATATCCATGTGCCGGTGCATCTATCGCAATAATATTATAATCCTCTTTCGTGAGAAATGAAATTAAATTTTTCCATCTAAAACTGTTACTTTCCCAGCCATGAAGTAATAAAACAGTGTCTTTCTTGCCTTGCCAATTATAAACTTGAAAAGGAACACCATCAACTTCAATTATCTCTGATTTCGCAGCATCCAGAAATTGTTTCTGATGCGGCATTATTTGGCCTTTTCTTGGGGTGCAAAATAATTTGAACGCCATTTCCGCTGCCTTTCGTTTGGAAAAAATAGCTATAGTATTATAATATAATCCATAGGCCTTTGGTAAAATTTGATTGAAGATTTTTTTCATTTTGATTAAACGGTTACTTTATGTAACTTACTCTATTATTAAAACTAAAATAATATTCTTTTCTGACATATTTATTCGTTACAAAAAACGCACAAGGTAAGCATATGGAAACTATTACTGAAAACCAGAAGGTTGCATCTAAAAAAAAGATTAAAAAAATGTTTGGACATATCGATTTAAGAACTGCTGAATATTGCCCAATACGAGATGTTATGGCCTTAGCTTCAGATAAATGGAGCATTCTTATTATTTTAAATTTAGGATATTCACAGGTATTGCGCTTTAATAAAATTAAAAAGTATGTAGCTGGAATTTCGAATAAAGTTTTAAGTGAAAGATTGAAAACCTTGGAAACGGATGGATATCTTGTACGTAAAATGTACCCGGAGGTTCCAATAAGAGTAGAATATAGTTTAACGGATTTCGGATATTCTTATTTGCAAAAATTAATTGAATTAACGGAGTGGATTACTCAATATAGCGATACGATAATAGAAAGAAGAAAAGGAGCGAAGGTGTCTTAGTATACTTAGCTTTAATTCCAACCAATCATTAAATATTTAATTTTGGCCTCGTCAGGTATTTGTACAGCCTCAATATTTGTACTTGTTGCATAGCGCAAACTCGATGGTAATTCCTCTTTATCTATTGTAAAATAAGCATCACTATCTTTCAGTAGAATCAGAACATTCTTTCTAGATGTTATAACCTTTTTTACTGTAAAATTGTCTTTAATATCTTTAAATGTGCTTTTTAAACCCACCCCACTTTTAGTTTTGTAACGCGGATCTTCCACGCGAATGTTTTCAATCATTGGTATAGAGTCACTCGTAGGGGTAAGGGTTAGCAAATGCTTTCCTCCTTTTTCGAAAATTTTTATTTTTTGCGCTCCATTTCCAAATTTTAATGCTACGGTATCTTTAACAATAGAATCGTTATCAAAAATAATATCAATATCTCTAGCTAAACTACTTCTGTTTAATTTTCCAATACTATCTCGGTCAATTAAAAAAGTGACATCTTTTTCTTCTTTGCAATTAATTATTACAAGTAATATTATAAATAGTGGAAGAAATTTTATTTTTCTCATGCAATATTATTTTTTGCAAATTTTACGTTAGAAGTTATCGCATAACTTTTTTAAGGACACCTAATACTCCTCTAATGAAAGTAGCACTTGTTAAAACTTTTATGACAGGGTTTTGTCTGGTGCTAGTTCTTGTTGTACTTCTCTTTGATGTTTTTGTCTTTTCTTTGGCAGCTGTTGCTTCAGCTTTTTCTATTTTTTCATTTAAGATTTCATAAGCACTTTCACGATCAATAACATCGTTATATTTTGGAATTAATTGCGATTTTTTAATTACCATTTTTAATTCCTTCTCTGTTAAAACATCCATACGGCTCATAGGCGCTCGTAGTAGGGTTGCAGCGAGTGGAGTAGGGCGTCCTTTTTCATCCAGAGCCGATATTAATGCCTCGCCGATTCCTAGAGAGGTTAACACTTCTTTTGTGTTGTAATATTCAGATTCTGGATAGTTTTCTGCTGTCAATTTTATTGCTTTTCGGTCTCTTGCAGTAAAGGCCCTTAATGCATGTTGTACTTTAAGACCTAATTGTGCAAGTACTTCATTGGGCACATCTGTTGGATTCTGTGTTACAAAGTATAACCCAATTCCTTTCGACCGAATTAACTTTACAATACTTTCAATTTGATCCAACAAAGCTTTTGAAGCTTCTTTGAAAATTAAATGAGCCTCATCAATAAATAAAACCAATTCCGGTTTGTCGCTATCGCCTTGTTCTGGAAAACTGTCATAAATCTCGGCCAATAAACTCAACATAAAAGTTGAAAAGAGTTTTGGTCTATCTTGTATATCAGTAAGTCTTAAAATATTTATATAGCCTCTTCCATTGTCATCAAGTCGGGTTAAATCATCTACTTCAAAAGATTTTTCACCAAAGAATAAATCGGCACCTTGCTGTTCAAGTTCAATAATTTTTCTAAGTATTGTACCGGTTGATGCAGTAGAAATTCTTCCGTAATCTTTAGTGAATTCTGCTTTACCAGCCCCCGTAGCATATTGTAAGACTTTTTTAAAATCTTTCAAATCTAGTAAAGGAAGTTTATTGTCATCACAGTATTTGAAAACAACTGCTACAATACCTTCTTGTGTTTCGGTAAGGTCTAAAATACGTGATAATAAAGTAGGCCCAAATTCTGAAACTGTAGCTCGAAGCTTTACACCATCTTGTTCAGAAAGCGACAAAATTTCAATTGGAAAATTTTTAGCTTCAAAAGGTAAACCAATTTGCTCATGACGTTCATCAATCTTTGCGTGCCCTGGGCTTGGTTGTGCTAAGCCACTTAAATCCCCTTTAAGGTCCATTAGAAGAACTGGAATTCCTTTTTCAGATAAGTTTTCGGCTAAAACTTGTAACGTTTTTGTTTTGCCGGTACCAGTGGCTCCAGCTATTAGCCCATGGCGGTTTAAGGTCTTTAATGGTATTTTTACAAATGCTTTATTGATAGCTACCCCATTTAGCATTGCGGCACCCATGCTTATATAATCGCCTTTTGTTGCATAACCTTTGTCAATGTGAGCAAAAAACTCTTTTTCTTTAGACATATAGAGAAATTTGGTATAAAAATAGATCATTTTGAAGGAATAGCCACAGACATTATGATTGATGCTCGAATTGAAATCAATATGTTACATTTTTTAAAATATTCTTGTTTAAGAACCTTGATAGTTAATGCTAGCTAAAATGTATCTTTGCCAAATGCTTAAGGAAGAAGTTTTACAGGAAGTAGAAAAAGGATGTATGTTACCTTTAATGGAAGAATTTTACACCATACAAGGAGAAGGTTTTCATAAAGGTACAGCGGCATATTTTATTCGAATTGGTGGTTGTGATGTGGGCTGTCATTGGTGTGATGTTAAGGAGAGTTGGAATGCAGATCTGCATCCTCCAACAGTAATAGCAAGTATCGTTGATAATGCAGTAAAATATTCCGACACTATTGTTGTAACTGGTGGAGAACCTTTAATGTGGAATATGTTTCCATTAACAAAATCACTTAAAGAAAGAGGATTACAAACACATATAGAAACTTCTGGAGCCTATGAATTAACAGGTGTTTGGGATTGGATTTGTCTTTCACCTAAGAAAAATAAACTACCAACTTCGGCTGTTCAAGCTGTAGCACATGAACTTAAAGCTATAGTCTATAATAAACATGATTTAATTTTTGCGGAAGAACAAGCTGCTTTGGTAAATGAAGATTGTATTTTATACCTTCAGCCAGAATGGAGTGTACGCGATAAGGTGGTACCATTAATTGTTGATTATGTAATGAAAAATCCGAAATGGAAAGTTTCGTTACAGACACATAAATATTTGAATATACCTTAATTTGATGTGAAGTAGGCAACTGTTACCTATGAGAATATCATAGAGCTTTTGTACCATTGGAAGAGATTGTCTAAAAATTCTCTAGCGTCCGCCATTTGCTTGTAAGTCTAGTTTGCACTCATCATCTAGTGCCACTGTGGCTGCGCCTCTAGCAGTTTTATTAGAAAGAAGGCTCAAAACAGTTTTTCCGCTCAATGAACAACCAGCTTTTATTGCACCAGTATTAGAAGTATTAATGTTGCTAATATGCCCTTTATTGGAAGGTCCACCAAATTGTAATTCCGCTCGCATTAAACAGCCTTCAATATCGCAATGGTTTTCGGCATCAGGATCTTCATGAGAATTAACTTCAGGAGAACCCAAATCAACTAATCCAAATAAATGTCCAAATTCATGATTTAAAGTAGCTGTTTCTATATCAGCATTGGTAATAAAAAAACTTTGAGCAGCAAGATTTCTAACAGTTGATTCGTGAATAATCATAGAGGTATTTCTATAAACAGCACCAAGTGTAACTAAACCTTCTTCATCGTCGTCATCTTCAGCAGGAGCATCACTAAAATAAATGTAAATAGCTAAAGTTTCACCATTGTTATATTGAGTTCGATTTTCCGTTTCCAGTTCGGCAATTTCGTTAAGTGATAATGAATCTTTTTCGGGTGACACCAACTCTTTATACTGCACCTCAATATCTTCTTTAAAAGTATGTTCTTTTAAAAATTCGGTGAAACTTAATATTGATTCAGAAGTAGGTCTAAAACCTGTAACATAACCTATTTCTATAAGCAATTTGGTATACTTTTCGTTTGAAAGGATATCATGAGCAGAATCGCCAGTAGCCTGTAAGTTTAGTGTTTTATCAATTTTTTGTTCCGAATTATCATCAGAACTTTTAGAACAATTGATAAGTGTTAAAAAACAAATCAGGGATGTGTAAAATCCAATTTTACGAATATTCATCATTTACTTTAATTTAAGAACGCAAATTCCATGCCTACTATTATGTTAAGGGATATAACTTTGCTAAATAGTCGAAATGACTCCCTTTAAATAACATTTCACATTCAAATCCATTATCAAAAGCTATTGATTTTAAGTTGTCAAAATCTATATATAACCAATTAAAAGGGGTGCTTTCTTTATTTTTATAGGTCATAGTGAATTCTACCTCCCCATAATAATTTTCAACATCAGAAATGTCATAATAACCATTTTCAGTTTCATACATATAGATTATATCACTAGAATCGAGAATAATACAACCATTTGGGGTTAGTAATTTTATGGCATGTTGTAAAAAGGTACTTAAATAGGCTAATTTACCAACTATTCCAATGCCATTCATTAATAGTAAGAGGGTATCGTAATTTTCACCAGAAAAATTCATTATATCGGCACAAGTTGTTTTATGTACACCTCTTAAAGTGCTTACCGAAATAGCTCCAGGGCTAATATCTAGTGCGGTAACATCAAATCCATTGTTTTGAAGGTGTAAACTATGGCTGCCAGCTCCGCAACCAATATCAAGTACTTTGCCTTTGCATTGTTGTAGTGCTAATTGCTCGATTTTTGGCATCTCTTCGAAATTTCTAAAAAGATGAGAAATGGGAATAAAATCCTCCTCGTCTAGTGAAGACTTTGTTACAATATCTTCCGAATAGTTTCCTTTTTGAAAATCTAGAAGTGCACTCCCAATAATGTCGATAGCCATATTATTTGTACTTTGCATACAAATGTGGCACTTTTGATTCTATTGAAAAAGTATAAACCCCGCACATTATGAAAAAATATATAACCCTAATATTTATTCTTTTAATTTCTTGTGCCAATAAACTAATCGCGCAAGATGTAAAGGATGATTCTTTGGCGGCTACATATTTGGAAATTAATGGTAGTTTACATCAATATGACTATGCTTATAGTCAATTGTTGTTAATGCTTAATAAGAAATATCCTAAAACAGAAGAAAATATCCAGGGTTGGCAATTTCTTAATGATAATAAGGATAGAGCCATTGTAGAAATGAAGTCGTTATTAGTGCCAATTTACAGTTCACATTTTACTGTAAAAGATTTGGAACAAATGATAGATTTTTATCAAACAGATACTGCAAAACAATTAATGTTAGACCGTTCTAAAATGAGCGATATGCAGAAGCAAGAATTAAATTCGTACTACAATACAGCAGTAGGTCGGAAAATAGTGGAAAAACAACAGTTATTAGCTGCAGAAATTGCGATAGCTTCTGAAAACTGGAGTCGCGATTTGTATGAAACAGCAGTAAGTTTATTAAAAAGTGAATAAGCAATTAGAAGACCTTGAAAAAAAGGCCAAAGAAAAGCAGGTTGAGAATAAAAAGTTCTTTACGAAACTAAAAAAAAAGCCACCAAAAAATTTAGATTATGTAATGCAAGAATTACATGAGTCCGAGTTTGAGAAAACCGATTGTCTCAATTGTGCCAATTGTTGCAAGACAACAGGTCCACTTTTTACGAAGGCTGATATTCAACGAATTGCAAAATACTTAAGATTAAAACCTCAAAATTTTATTGCGAATTATTTACGCGTAGATGAAGAGCAAGATTATGTGCTGCAAAGTGTACCATGTGCTTTTCTAGATGATCAAAATTATTGTACAATTTATGATGTTCGACCTAAGGCTTGTAGAGAATTTCCTCATACAGATAGAAAAAAGTTTCAACAAATTAGCAATCTAACCATGAAAAATGTCGCCATATGTCCGGCCGCATTTAATATTGTTGAAGCTATGAAAAAGGTGGTAAAAGTCTGATAGTTAATTAAAAAAGAAGTTCATTATCTTTAGAAGATGGAAATAGTATTGAGTTATTTTGAAAATATTCCTCCTGCTCATCGTAGTTTAATTTTGGTTGGAGGATTGACTTTTTTTTGGATTCTTGAAGGTTTGGTGCCGCTATATAAATTCAATTATAAAAAATGGAAACATGCCTGGCCAAATTTATTTTTTACACTGACCACCATAATTATTAATTTCTTTTTAGCTTTTTTGTTGTTAAAAACTAGTGATTGGGCAATTGCTAATGATTTTGGTATTATAAACTGGCTACCAGAAATGCCGTTATGGCTATATGTGCTTCTAGGGGTAATGTTACTTGATTTTATCGGGGCTTATTTAGCGCATTTCGTTGAGCACAATGTAAAACCATTATGGATGGTGCATTTGGTACATCATACTGATCATAATGTAGATACTACAACGGCAAATAGACATCACCCACTAGAAAGTATGATAAGGTATGGTTTTACACTTTTTGGTGTTTATCTTGTTGGTGCTCCAATGGGCATTATAATGCTCTATCAATCATTGTCATTAGTGGCTACTCAATTTGGACACGCTAATATAAGTTTGCCGAAAAAAGTAGATGAGATGTTAAGTTGGATTATAGTTTCACCCGACATGCATAAAGTACATCATCACCATATGTTGCCATATACCGATTCAAATTATGGTAACATTTTTTCAATATGGGATCGATTATTAGGAACATTTATGAAGCTAGATACCGATAAAATTGTTTATGGAGTAGATACCTTTTTTGATGAAAAGGAAAATACTAAGCTATCTGTGCTTTTAAAACAACCATTTCATAAATATCGGAAGCCTACAAATAATCCCAGCGAAAATTGATTGGTTGCCTTTTAGTACAACAAATATTTTGAACGAATTAATTTAAAGGCTGCAATATCATCCTGCCAGGTTTCTTTAATTTTGTCCTCTGATAAACCTTGTTCTATCTGTTTTTGTAAAAGGTCAGTTCCGGCATGTTTGGTAAATCCATCAGTGTTAAAAAATAAAGTTTTATCAGTGCAATTGGCATAAGCATCTATAATCCATTTTAAAGAAACCTCATTTAATTTTGGTATTTCTGATAGGTCTTTACCATAGCATTTTTTTCCATTTTCCTTAGGGCTTTTAGAACCAAAATTGGGTCTTGGAAAGTATTTGAAACTGTACTGAGTAGAATCTAGAAAAGACGAACCATATCGTTGGAATTGAAATTCCGTTCCACGCCCGGCATTAATGTTTGTTCCTTCAAATAAACCCAAACTAGGGTAGAGGCTAATAGATTGAGTATTCGGAAGATTTGGAGATGGTCTAATAGGTAATTCATATTCAGAATCGTGTGTGTATTTATCCAAAGGTACAATCGTAAGATTTACGTGTTTATTACCACTAAGCCAACCTTCACCATTAATCATATTAGCATATTCTCCAATCGTCATACCGTAAACCAGTGGAATATTTGTCATGCCTAAGAATCCTTGATTTTCCGTTTTCATTGTAGGACCATCAATATAATGTCCGTTAGGATTTGGCCTGTCAAGAACAATAATCTTTCTTTTACTCTCGGCACAGGCTTCCATAACTAGCTGCAAAGTCGCAATGTAAGTGTAAAAACGAACACCAACATCTTGTATGTCGAAAATTACAACATCTACATTTGCTAGTTGCGAAGGAGTTGGCTTCCTGTTTTTTCCGTATAAAGAAATTAATGGTATACCTGTTTTTGAATCGAAGCCATCTTTTACATGTTCTCCAGCATCTGCTGCTCCTCTAAAACCGTGCTCTGGTGCAAAAACTTTTTTAATATTTACATTTAAAGCTAATAAAGAGTCAACCAAGTGCGTATAATGGTTATTTTCTTTAAATATTACACTAGTTTGGTTAGCCACTATAGCTACCCTTTGTCCTTTTAATTGAGGCAAATATGCGTTCGTATTGTTCGCCCCAATAATAATGCGTGACTGCGATAACTCATTTTTATTAAAGGTTGAATCACCATTTGTAATTTTAGTTTTTCCTTGATTACCACAAGAACTGACTATGATTATGGGAATTAAAACCCATAATAAAACTGTATTTTTGAAATTGGAAAAAAAGGGCATCTTTTGAATTTAGAATTCTTTATCGCTAAAAGGTTAATTAAGGGGGCGGAGCATAAAATTAGTATATCCGCTACAATAATAAAAATTGCAATTGTCGCTATTGCAATAAGTATTATTATGATGTTAATGGCAATTGCTACTGGCGTGGGTCTTAAGTATAAAATACGAGAGAAACTAACAGCATTCAACGGTCATATTCAAATACAAAACTACGATAATAATAATTCCGATATTTCTGTAGCTCCAGTTTCTTTGCATCAAGAATTTTACCCAGAATTTAATGGGATTGATGGTATCTCGCATGTGCAAGCTGTGGCTACTAAGGGGGGTGTTATACGAACCGAAGAAACTTTTGAAGGAACAATTGCAAAAGGGGTAGGTACAGATTATGATTGGAGTTTACTTGAAGAATATATTGTAGAAGGTCGTTTGCCAGATTATTCGGCTAAACTAAATGATGAAGTTTTATTATCAAAATTAATGGCCAATCGGTTAAAACTTGAAGTTGGAGACTCCTTTTTCACTTTTTTTCCAAAAGAAGACGATTTAAAAAGTCCAAATCAAAGAAAGTTCACTATTGTAGGTTTATATGATAGTAGATTTGAAGAGTTTGATGGTACTTTTTTCTTTACTGATATACGGCATATTCAACGAATGAATAAATGGTCAGCTGATGAAGTGGGAAATTTTGAAGTTTTTCTTGAGAATTTTGATGACATCGATGAGAAAAGCAAAGAAATTTATGGTCATACTGTTTCAAGTTTAGATGCGCAAAACATAAAAACAAAGTATTACGATACTTTTGAATGGATGAGCTTATTCGATTTTAATATAGCAATGATTATTGGAATTATGATAATTGTAGGAGGTATAAATATGATTACGGCCTTATTAGTTCTAATTTTAGAACGAACACAAATGATAGGAGTTTTAAAGGCTATGGGGGCGTCAGATTTAATGGTCAGAAAGGTCTTTTTATACAATGCGACCTATTTAATTGGTATTGGACTCTTTTGGGGTAACCTCATTGGGCTAGGTTTATTATTGTTGCAACAAAAATTTAAATGGTTTAAATTTCCAAACCCTGAACAGTATTACATAGATTATATACCTGTACATATTGACG
This sequence comes from Flavobacteriaceae bacterium EG-1, assembly GCF_009649685.1. Classification (GTDB taxonomy): domain Bacteria; phylum Bacteroidota; class Bacteroidia; order Flavobacteriales; family Flavobacteriaceae; genus Aurantibacter_A. The sequence continues at coordinate 52,544 of NZ_WJPK01000005.1, read as the reverse complement.
TGACTTCAATTGTTTTGTTAAACATTGGAGTATTATTGCTGTGTTTTTTAATGCTTTTAATTCCTTCGTTAATAATATCAAAAATATCACCAGTAAAGGCCATCAAATTTGAATAAAAAATTCATTATTTTTTAATTATTGAATTACTAGTGCTTTAAATGGAATACGCTAAGAACATTTTAGAAACTATTGGCAATACACCAATGGTGAAATTGAATAAATTAGTTTCAGAATTACCCTGTTTGGTGTTAGCCAAATACGAAACCTTTAATCCTGGAAACTCGGTAAAGGATCGAATGGCTTTGCAGTTGGTTGAAGATGCAGAAAAAGCTGGTTTACTTAAACCAGGGGGCACTATTATTGAAGGTACTTCTGGAAATACAGGAATGGGATTAGCCCTTGTAGCCGTTATTAAGGGCTATAAATTAATTTGCGTATTGAGCGACAAACAATCTAAAGAGAAGATGGATATCCTTAGAGCTATGGGGAGTGAGGTACATGTATGTCCTACAAATGTGGCTCCAGATGACCCAAGAAGTTATTATTCTACAGCTAAAAGATTAGCTAATGAAATACCTAATTCTTGGTATGTTAATCAATATGACAATCCATCAAATACGAAGGCTCATTTTTTGAGCACTGGTCCTGAAATTTGGGAACAAACAGAAGGTAAAATAACTCATTTTGTGGTTGGTGTTGGAACAGGGGGTACAATATCTGGAGTCGGCAACTTTTTAAAGAGTAAAAATCCTGAAATCAAAATTTGGGGTGTTGACACCTATGGTTCAGTTTTTAAAAAATATCATGAAACAGGTATTTTTGATAAGAATGAAATCTACCCTTATATTACCGAAGGAATTGGTGAGGATATATTACCAAAGAATGTAGATTTTAAAGTTATAGATGGTTTTACCAAGGTAACAGATAAAGATGCTGCAATCTACACCCAACTTCTTGCTAAAAAAGAGGGCATGTTTTTGGGCAATTCAGCTGGCGCGGCAATTAAAGGAGTCCTACAGCTTAGTGAACATTTTACTAAATCTGATGTAGTTGTGGTGCTTTTTCATGACCACGGTAGCAGGTATGTTGGAAAAATGTTCAATGATGATTGGATGCGTGAAAAAGGTTTTTTAGAATAGTTTTTGGTATATTGATTTTCTTAACATTAATTATGAAAAATATACCCTACATCCTGATTCAAAAAATGTTTCCAATTTCGTTTGGAGCATTATTATTACTTTTTATTTCATGTAGTAGCGACAATGCCGTTGAACCTGTTGTTCCTGAAGTTAAAGAGGAAAAAGAGCCAGAAGAAATTGTTATTGCTCCAGAAGATAAACTTCCATTAATTCAAATAAATACTAATGGTACTGAAATTGTTGATGAGCCTAAGATTGATGCAAATTATAGCATTGTAGAAGCTGGAGAAGTGACCTTTGAAGGATTTATTGGTATAGAGATTCGAGGATCATCCTCTCAAATGTTTCCCAAAAAAGGGTATGGCTTAGAAACTAGAGATGAAAACGGTGAGGATTTTGAGGTTGAATTATTAGGTTTTCCAGAAGAAGAAGATTGGGTATTGCATGGGCCATATAGTGATAAGTCTTTAGTGAGAAACATGTTAGTTTACGATTTGTCTCGCGATATCGGACAATATGCAAGTCGCACAAAATTTGTTGAGCTTGAAATTAATGGTGAATATCAAGGTGTCTATGTTTTCATGGAAAAACTTAAGCGAGATTCCAATAGAATAGATATTAACAAATTAAAAGAAGATGAAAATTCTGGTGAGGATTTAACAGGTGGTTATATTTTAAAAATTGATAAAATCACAGGTAATGCTACTGATAATCTAGATGAATTTAATTCTTTTGTGTCTCAATATGATCCATTGAATGCTGAATTAGGACAAAAGATATACTTTCAATACGAATATCCTGATGCTGAAGATATAACCACAGAACAAAGGGCATATATCTCTAATTATGTGTCGCAATTTGAAAATGCATTACTTACCGAACAGTTTGAAGATGTTATAAACGGATATACTGCTTACATTAACGTTGATAGTTTTATAGATTTTTTTATTCTTAACGAAATTTCTAATAATGTTGATGGTTATCGTTTAAGTACTTTCATGCATAAAGAAAAAAACGAGAAGTTAAAAATGGGGCCAGTGTGGGATTTTAATATCGCATTTGGTAATGTAGATTATTGTGGTAATGATGCGTATGACAATTGGGCATATAAATATAATGTTCGGTGTTCAGAAGATAATTCATTGATACCTTTTTGGTGGGATCATTTTATGAAAGACCCATCTTTTGTTGCAAAGCTTCAAACCAGATATAATGCATTACGTTCGGGATTATTATCAAATGGCAGTGTACATGCGAAAATAGATGCTTACGAAACAACATTAGTGGCCGCTGGTGCACTTGATTCGAATTTTGAAAAATGGCCAGTTTTTGACGAGTATATTTGGCCGAATTCATTTATAGGGAGTAATTATGAAGAGGAATTAGGTTTTCTTACAGAATGGATAGACAATAGGTTAAATTGGCTTGATGTTGCTATAAACGACCTATAGAATCCATTAAATTTTATGCAATTGAGACTTTTTTCTAATTAAGATTTATAACTTGATTAGAAATTGAGAATACACAAATGTACAGATTACGACATTTATTATTGTTTTTCTTTGTAGTTGCCCTCGTTGGATGTAATTCATCGAATAAGGAAAAAACAAATTCAGAAGAACGCTCGATTAGAAAAATAGCTTTATTAAACCGAGTTTCTGCATTGCCTACTGAAGTAAAATCACCTAAATATAATAAGCCGTCAGCAAATAAGGTCGCATTAGGAAAATTACTATTTTATGACCCCATACTTTCTGGAGACAAAGATGTAGCCTGTGTAACATGTCATCATCCAAATACTGGTTATTCCGAGTTTTTAGATTTATCAATAGGGCCAAACGCTAGTGGTTTAGGTTCGAAACGAAGATTTAAAAGTCCAAATAGTATTCCATTTGTAAAAAGAAACGCGCAAACCATTTTAAATGTAGCTTTTAATGGTATCGATGCAAACAATAGATATAATCCAGAACAAGCTACAATGTTTTGGGACGAACGAGCAAGAAGTCTAGAGAAACAAGCTTTGGAACCTATAAAGGCGTTAGAAGAAATGCGAGGCAATAACTTTTCGGAAGAAGAAATATTAAATGTTATTGTACGACGGTTGAAGGCAATTCCAGAATATCAAGAACTTTTTAATGAAGCGTTCGATAGTACAGATGCAATAACAATTTCTAATTTATCGAAAGCAATTGCAGCATTTGAACGCACCTTAGTAGCTAATAATTCGCGATTTGATCAGTATATGCGTGGAGATAAAGATGCAATTCATATTTCTGAAAAAGACGGTTTTGAACTTTTTAAATCTGTCGGTTGTATCAATTGCCATAATGGGCCTATGTTTTCGGATTATTTACCACATGTACTAGGAGTACCAAAAAACAATAAGCTCCCTGAAATAGATAAAGGCATCAACGATACTTTTGCGTTTAGAACGCCTAGTTTACGCAATTTAAGATTTACAGCTCCATATATGCATAACGGAAGTTTAACCACTTTAAAAAGGGTTCTTGAGTTTTATGAAGACATATCAAATGGCAAAGAACGCAATACTGCTGTGCCAGCCGAAAAGTTCGATCCATTTGTGCGCGAGCTAAAATTATCTGTTAAAGAAATGTCATTAATAATATCTTTTTTGAATACTTTGAACGATGAAGAATTCGATAAGGAAATTCCAGAAACAGTGCCAAGTGGACTTGCTGTTGGAGGAAATATAAATTAGATTTAAATGGAAAAATTGGTATTAAATAATGCGAGTGTAAGCATTGAAAATGGGGAGTTAATCAGTTACAAAATTAATGACCACGAATTTATACATCAAAAAGGTAGTCCAGGTTGGAGAAATTCGGACACCGAAATGTTTCCGATAATTGGCCCAACAAGCGACGCTAATTATCAGGTTAAAACAGAAAAAGGCTATGCTATTCAAGATCAGCATGGTTTATTGCGTGAACTGAAGTATAAATTAAATAGGCAAACAGAAACAATTGTCAATTATGAGAAGCAGTACATCGCAAATTCAGAAGTATTAAATTCAAAATTCCCCAATAAATCTATTGTAGAAAAGCTTATTTGGCCATATAGTTTTACCTTTAAAAAGCAATTTGAGCTTACCGAAAAAAGTTTGATAATTACATTTGTAATAGATGGAGAAAAAGTAATGCCATTTATGTTAGGTTATCATCCAGCATTTAAATTGGCTTCAAAAGAACCAGTTATAGAAACTAATCAACAGCGTATTTCTATCGAGGATATTTTAGCTGTAGGGAGTAGGGCATATCAAGTGGAAAATTGCCGGGAAATTTTATTAAAAGATAAGAGAAATATAAAAATTGAAACGGAAGGTTTTGACAATTTTATGTTGTGGACAGAGGTTACAAATATGATCTGTATTGAACCAATTACTTTTTATCCATATGCACTAGAAACAAGCGAATTGCACAAAGGTTTTATGAAGCTTGAAGATAAGCCAAAGGAATTTAAAGTTTATCTTACCCCTGATAATTAGAACTTTAACAGTAACTACTGAAAGATCAAATTAACCAGTTGTACTATGAAGTATTAATTACTAAAGATTTAGATAAAATAGATAAAAAGAGTAAATAGTATTCTAGTAATAATATGAAGTAACTTAATAATTGAAATTCAGATCATTAATGGAGACTATTAAAAGATCAAATTCATCCGATATAACTTTTCGAAATCTAGTAGCAATGTTGGATAATGAGTTAGCAATAATTGATGGTGAGGATCATTCTTTTTATCATCAATACAATGGCCTAGACACCATTAAACACGCTATAGTTTTTTATCAAGGTTCAACAGCGGTTGCTTGTGGTGCAATTAAGGAGCACAACAAAGAAACTATGGAAATTAAGCGGATGTATACACTTCCAGAATATCGAGGCTTTGGCTTTGCTTCGAAAACTTTAATTGAATTAGAAAATTGGGCTCGAGAATTAGGTTTTACCAAATGCATATTGGAAACAGGTAAGCGTCAAAAGGATGCTATAGCCTTATATAAAAAGAACAAATATGTTCTCATTGAAAATTATGGACAATATATTGGAGTAGAAAATAGTGTTTGTTTTGAAAAAGTATTATAATCATACCATTGCGGTTTTAATAAAGAATTTCATGTTTTTGACTTTGTGACTTAATTTTTAAATTTAACTAGAATATTATTCTAGTTAATCTTCGCTATACACCTACTGTTAAACAATTATTGTAAAAATTCATGTGTTTAATAGGGTAATTTAATCTCTTTTAAAGCAAAAGAAATAGTATATCATGTTCGTAAATAAAATGCTTCGATAATTGATTTTAAATACTATTTATAACCTCTAAACTAGATCGTTAATTGCTATTATTAGAAGATCTTGTTGATACAGTAAAGCTTTTTTTATATAGTTATTGATACTCAAAATGAAAATTGCCGAGATTTCTCAATAAAGTCGCTCAATTTGCTATATCATTCTAAATAAGAAGGAGCTTCAGATTTAAGTTTTTAGTTTGAAATAAATGAGGGCTGTACTTGTATAGTATTCGTAAATTATACTTTACAGATTGATTTTTAATAGGTTACTAGTAGTTGTTGAAAGATCAGATTTATCAAAATCAGAATTGTTTACAATTTCAAAATTAATTTTATGAATATTATTTGACTAAGTAAAGGCTCAGTTTAGTTTTTGTTTTTCGGTACAAATTGAAACCTAGATCATTATGAATGATTATTCGAAGATCTCGTTTAGCCGTTAACATTTATCGGGTAGAAATGGATGTTTATCGGTCAAAAAAAAGGTAGTAATATAAAGTGCATTTTTAGAAATTAAAGAGACTTACCATATTGTAAATAATAGTATGATAATTAGATCATAAATAAAGTATTGATTTACGAGTAACATAACCCTATAAGTGGGAGTACTATTTTCAGATAATTATTAAATTTGAATAATGCAAAAATTCTTTCCTTTTCTAAAATGGGTTCCAACATATAATTGGGCATTTTTAAAAAAAGACATCTTCGCTGGTTTAACCGTGGCAATTATTTTAATTCCACAAGCAATGGCTTACGCTATGATTGCAGGTTTACCCCCGGTTTATGGACTTTATGCATCTCTCTTTCCGTTATTAATTTATTCTTTTCTGGGTACTTCTAGGCAATTAGCTATTGGTCCTGTTGCAATGGATTCTTTATTAGTAGCTGCTAGTTTAGGAGCACTAGCAATAACAGGAATTGAGAACTATATTGCTATGGCTATTTTCTTAGCTTTTTTGGTGGGTTCCATTCAACTCATTTTAGGTGTTTTTAGGATGGGTTTTTTGGTTAATTTTCTTTCTAAACCTGTAATTAGTGGTTTTACTTCAGGAGCTGCATTAATAATTATTTTTAGTCAAGTAAAGCATATCTTAGGTACTGAAGTTGAAAATAGTCCTCAGTTTGTAAAGTTAGTAGGTAACGTTTTCACCAAAATTGGCGAAACAAATATGTATGATTTAGTCATTGGACTGTCTGCAATAATATTAATTATACTACTTAAAAAATGGAATAAAAGAATACCAGCAATACTCTTAGCGGTATTGGTAGGTGTTTTATTAGTTTATTCTTTGCATTTAGATATAAACGGAATAAAGATTGTTGGTGAAATTCCAACAGGATTACCGTCATTTATCGTCCCACAAATAAGCTTCGAAAACATCATAAATATGTGGCCAATTGCTTTAACTATTGCATTGGTTGGATATTTAGAAGCTATTTCAATAAGTACTGCATTAGAAGAAAAAAATAATGAAAATAATTTGGATGCCAATCAAGAATTAATAGCAATCGGCACCTCTAATTTGGTAGGTTCGTTTTTTCAATCCTATCCCGTAACCGGTAGTTTTTCGCGCTCAGCAATTAGTGGTGAAGCAGGTGGTAAAACAAATTTATCAGGCTTTTTTACAATGATTTTAGTTGTAATAACATTGTTTTTTTTAGCACCACTATTTTATTATTTACCAAAAGCAGTTCTAGGAGCCATTATTATGGTTTCGGTTTTTGGTTTGCTGGATGTAAGTTATCCCAAGAAGTTATGGAAAAACAGAAAAGATGAATTTTTAGTATTGTTTTTGACCTTTTTAATTACGTTGTTTATAGGAATTCCACAGGGAATATTAACTGGTGTATTAATCTCCTTGTTGTTGATGGTTTATCGGACGTCTAAGCCACATTTTGCGGAGTTAGGTAATATTAAAAATTCGGACTATTATAAAAACGTTGATCGTTTTGGAGACGAGATTATTGTGCGAGACGATTTGTTAATTGTACGGTTCGATTCGCAATTGTATTTCGGAAATAAGAAATATTTTAGAGAAGAATTGTATAAATACATTGCGGCCAAGGGAAATACTTTAAAAGGAGTAATATTAAACGCAGAAGCCATTAATTATATAGATTCTAGTGCGGCAACAATGCTAGTTCAAATAATTGATGAATTGCATGAAAGAGATTTGCTGTTTATAATTGCTGGTGCAATAGGCCCTACAAGAGATATTATTTTTAATAGTGGTATTATTAATGCATTAGATAAGAATTTTCTTTTTGTAAAAACGAAAGAAGCTGTTGATTTTTTTGACAACCCTGAAAACGTCAATTTGTTACGAGATAAGGTAGCGTTACAAAAGAACAGCAGTTGATTTTTATCATTAATTCTAGAATATTACAAGGTACATTTACAAATATTTATAAAGCGAAAATATAATGATAATTGAGCAAATCTATACGGGTTGTTTAGCACAAGGGGCATATTACATAGAAAGTGAAGGTGAGGTAGCAATTATTGACCCATTACGAGAGGTTTCTAATTATTTAAAAAAAGCAAACGCAAGTGGAGCTCAAATTAAATATATTTTTGAAACGCACTTTCATGCAGATTTTGTTAGTGGTCATATAACACTTTCAAAAGAAACGGGTGCACCTATTATTTATGGTCCAAATGCAAATCCATCCTTTGAAGCAATTATCGCAAGTGATGGGCAAGAATTTAAATTGGGAAAAATAACCATTAAAGCATTACACACCCCAGGACATACCATGGAAAGTACAACCTATTTGCTAAAAGATGAAAAGGGGAAAGATCATGCTATTTTTTCAGGAGACACTTTGTTTTTGGGCGATGTTGGAAGACCAGATTTAGCGCAGAAAGCTACAGATGTTACAAAAGAAGATTTGGCCGGAATTTTGTTTGAGAGTCTGCGCGAAAAAATACTGCCTTTGTCTGATGATGTTATAGTTTATCCTGCACACGGAGCTGGATCAGCGTGCGGTAAAAATATGATGAAAGAAACAGTAGACTCTTTGGGCAATCAGAAAAAGGTGAATTATGCCTTACGAGCGGATATGACAAAAGAAGAATTTGTAAAGGAGGTAACAGATGGTTTATTGCCACCACCGCAATATTTTCCACTAAATGTGAAAATGAATAAAGAGGGTTATGAAGATATTGACGAAGTTTTGGACCGAGGTACAATTGCTTTAGCACCGGAAGCTTTTGAAAATGTAGCAAACGAAACAGGTGCTTTAATTTTGGATGTGCGACATCAAGACGATTTTGTAAAAGGACATGTGCCACGATCAATTTTTATTGGACTTAATGGTGATTTTGCACCTTGGGTAGGCGCCTTAATTGGAGATGTAGCCCAGCCAATATTATTAATAACACCAGAAGGAAAAGAAAAAGAAGCGGTTACAAGATTATCTCGTGTGGGTTTTGATGGTACATTAGGATATCTTAAAGGTGGGCTTGTAGCATGGAAAAATGCAGATAAAGATGTTGATGTTGTAAATTCTGTGTCTGCAATTGAAGCAAAGGAAATCATTACATTAAAAAAGAATCCTGTTTTTGATGTACGCAAAGAAACAGAGTTTGCTTCAGAGCATTTAACTACAGCTTTGAATGCAACATTAAGTTCACTTAACAGTCATCTTTCTAAAATGCCAGATGAAACATTTTATGTTCATTGTGCTGGTGGTTATCGCTCTGTTATTGCAGCATCTATTTTGAAAAGTCGGGGATATCATAATTTGGTAAATATTGAAGGAGGTTTTGGAGCACTAAAAAATGCAGGTGCAAGTGTAACAGACTATGTTTGTCCTACTACTTTGTAGATTTCATATTTGAGAACAGAAATAAAAGTATTATCCCTATTAATAGCATATCTTCCCTTTAAAGAATCGTATGCTCTATTTTAAAAATTAGATTCGCTTTCAAATGAAAAAACATTCTTTTCATTTTTAATTAGATATGAATCTATTATTTGTTGTGTTTCTATAGTATTATTTTGTAATTTAATAAAAGCTTCGAGGTCATTAAAATTTTGTATTGTGATTTCCTTTTCTATAAAAGCATACCCATTATAAGTGCCATCTTTAATTAAAATAATTGCTTCTTCTTTCAGTGTTCTTCCTTTTTCCTTAATAAAGAAATTTTCTTTTTTTGTACGCATGAAGGAAATTGCTTTTTCAACTTTTAAATTGTAATCATCAACATTTTCATTAGCGCTACAAATACCTTCACAGTTAATGATACTGTAATGCGAACAGGTAGCAACGTTTTCTTGTAAATGACAAAATTTAGGGCAAAGTTTAAAGTCCCTACATACATTTTCTAGAAACGTTCTGCATTCGGTAATGTTTTTAAAAGTAGCCAAAGGATTAGGCATTGCCTTCAATTTGTTCGGAGCTAAATGTATAATGTTGTTTTGATCTTCGTAAGTGAAAATACCATATTGTTGGGTTCTTCTTTTTTGAGCAGAATTGTATTTGGGAAAATGATGTTTTATTGCTGCAGATTCCATGAGTAAAGCTAAAACTTCGCTTCCCGAGAGTTCATAGTCTATATGTGCCGTTTCTCGACAAAGTTTTATTTCTTTCTCAGATTTGTCATAAAAATGGCTGGTAATGCGCTTTTTAATATTAATAGCTTTCCCAATATAAATTATTTTTCCATGGGAGTTCTTAAAATAATATATGCCAGGTTTTCCGGGTAATTCATCATATACTTTTCTAGAAAGTAAAGGAGGTAAGGTAGCTTCTTGTGAGCGAGAATTTAAAAAGGTTTTAAAAACTTTTTCAGCACCATTGGCTCGTAGAAGTTTTTCAAATAAAAGAACAGTGGCATGTGCATCACCTCTTGCGCGGTGTCGATCTTTTAGCGGTATATTTAAAGAAGTACATAATTTTCCTAAACTGTACGATGTGTAACCCGGAAAAAGCTTGCGGGAAAGTCTAACTGTACAAAGTTTCTTTTTAACAAAGTCGAACCCTAAGTTTTTAAATTCATTTTTTATGACATTGTAATCAAAATTAACACTATGGGCAACAAAAATGGTATCCTTAGTAATTTCAATAATTCTAGGTATAAGCTCAATTAATTTAGGAGCATGACGCACCATATCGTCATCAATACCAGTTAATCCGGTTATAAAATATGGAATTGGCATTTCAGGGTTTACTAGAGATGTAAACTCATCTATAATTTCATGACCATCGTATTTGAAAATGGAAATCTCGGTAATCTTATTTCCCTCAATCCCATTCCCAGTTGTTTCGATATCAATTATTGCGTACATAATCTTCTTTCAAGCAATAAAGTTATAATAATATTTCTGCACTTATTCAATAGTTTTTTCATTGATAATACAGCTGAATTATAGAGATTGTTTATTTTTAATGGATGGAGGAAAATGCGTTAATTAGTAAGGGTAAATTTTGGTCTTTTAGATTATTAACTATTGTTGCGGTCATTCTAATTCTTGGGTGTAAGAATAAAGCTGAAGAAGTAAATCCTAACCAGACAGAGCAACTACCAAATATCATCTATGTTTTAACAGATGATTTGGGTTATGGTGATATAAATGCATTTAATAAAAATGGTAAAATAAGGACGCCAAATATAGATGCTTTGGCCGCTGAGGGAATAAAGTTTACAGATGCGCATACTTCGTCTGCAGTTTGTACACCAACGCGTTATGGTATTTTAACAGGACGCTACAATTGGAGGAGTCCTTTAAAGCAAGGGGTACTTACAGGGGTTTCTAAAGCATTAATCCCAAACAATAGAACTACTGCAGCATCATTATTAAAAAAAGCGGGCTACCATACTAGTTTTATTGGAAAATGGCATCTAGGTTGGGATTGGGCCTTACTTCAAGGTGATAGTGTTGGAGGTACTGGTTGGAATCCTACCGATTATAAAAATATTGATTTTTCAAAACCAATTTCTAATGGTCCAAAAGATTTAGGTTTCGATTATTCTTATGGACATTCAGGCTCACTAGATATGGCTCCTTATGTATACGTTGAAAATGGCATGCCAACTTCAATTCCACAAAAAAACACTGTAGATAAAGGGAAATATACATGGTGGCGTGAAGGACCTACTGCAGATGATTTTGAACATGACGATGTTACACCGAACTTTTTTCGAAAATCTTTTTCGTATATAGAAAATCAAATAGATTCGGATAGGCCATTTTTTCTCTATCTCGCATTACCATCTCCACATACACCCATTTTACCTACGACAGAATGGTTAGGTAAAAGTAACTTAAATCCGTATGCAGATTTTGTAATGCAAATAGATGATTATATGGGAAAGTTAAAAACTTTACTTAAAGACAAAGGAATAGCTCAAAACACTATAGTAATTTTTACAAGTGACAATGGTTGTTCTCCTCAAGCAGATTTTAAAATATTAGGTGAAAAGGGTCATGATCCTAGTTCAATTTACAGGGGACATAAAGCAGATATATACGAAGGTGGTCATAGAGTGCCGTTTATAGTAAGTTGGCCGAAGAAAATAAAGGCTGGTAGTGTTTCACATACTACTATATGTACTACCGACTTTTTAGCCACGTGTGCAGCTATTACAGATATAGATTTAAATGATAATGAAGGAGAGGATAGCTTTTCTATGCTTCCATTATTCGATGAAAATAATCAGGATGAATACCAGCGTGAAATAACAATTCATAGTTCGATAAATGGAAGTTTTGCAATTAGAAAAGGCAATTATAAATTGGTGATGTCAGCTGGTTCGGGAGGCTGGAGTTACCCGAAACCAAATGATAAAGACATTGATAGTTTACCGCAAATTCAACTATTTGATTTAAGTAAAGACCCTCAAGAGGAAAATAACTTGTATTTAGAAAAAGCGGAGGTGGTTGAAGAATTAAAATTACTATTAAAGACTACTATTGATAATGGACGTAGTTCTAAAGGTGAAAAACAAAATAACGATCCTAACTTTAAAGATGCCGAATGGAAACAATTGTTAGTGTTTGAAAATCAGAATCACAAATGAGAATTCGCCTTATAAAGAGGCTGATAATTAAAATGTAGACTAAAATTACATGCAATAAAAAATGAAACATTTCTTAACAATAATTCTATTATTTACGATACAAATTTGTTTTGGTAAAATTTGGATGCCTTCCATATTATCTGATAATATGGTGTTGCAGCAAAATTCAGAAGTTAAAATTTGGGGATGGACAACATCCACCAATGAGACAATTACCATGACAGGATCTTGGGATAATAAACCTGTTGTTATTAAAGCACATCAAGGAGTTTGGTCGGGAAAAATAACTACACCAAAAGGAGGAGGTACATACACCTTGGCTATAAGTGGACACGAAGAAATAGTTATCAAAAATATATTAATAGGTGAAGTGTGGCTAGGATCAGGACAATCGAACATGCAATGGACACCAGAAAATGGTTTAGAAAATGTATCCGAAGAAATTAAAAATGCTGATTTTCCTAATATTCGATTTTTTAGTGTTTTACGGAAAAAATCGAAAACCCCTCAAGATGATTTAGTGGGCGAATGGGTTGTTTGCACTCCTGAAACAATGCGAAATTTTAGTTCGGTGGCCTATTTTTTTGGAAGAGAGTTATTTAAAAATTTGAAAGTTCCCATTGGTTTAATTAATTCAAGTTGGGGAGGAACACCAGTTGAAGTTTGGATTGATAAGGATGTTCTATATAAGGATGACGAATTAAAAATAGCAGCAAAAAAGTTAAACGAAAATGGAAACTGGCCAACAACGGCGGGCGTAAACTTTAATGCTATGATTAATCCAATTACAAAATTCAATATTGCAGGTTTTATCTGGTATCAAGGCGAATCTAATAGAGGTAACCCATTTGCGTACTATAAATCTTTTCCATTGTTAATTAAAGATTGGCGCGAAAAATGGAAAAAGGAGCTGCCTTTTTATTTTGTGCAAATTGCACCATATAGATATGATTCTGTAAATAATGTAGCAGCAGCGGTAGTTAGGGATGCGCAATTGAAAACAATGTTAACTACTCCAAACACAGGAATGGTAGTAACTAATGATATAGGTAATCTAGAAAATATTCACCCTACAAATAAGCAAGATGTCGGAAAGCGTTTGGCACTTTGGGCATTAGCTAAAACATATCAGAAAGATATTGTTTATAGTGGCCCTGTTTATAAATCTATGGCCATAAAAAACAATAAAATAATGGTGTCTTTTGATTATGCAAATTCAGGACTTTTAATAGAAGGAAAAGCACTAACCGAATTCTATATAGCTGGGGAAGATAAAAAGTTTTATCCTGCAAAAGCTAAAATTGTAGCAGACAAAGTACAGGTGTGGTCATCTAAAGTGAAAAAGCCCCTTGCTGTTAGATTTGCGTTTACAGATACGGCATTACCTAACTTATTGAATGGAAAAGGACTTCCTGCAAGCGCATTTAGAACTGACAACTGGGAGATTCAGTTAGAATGAAAATATAGAAATTTGTTATGTCTTAAGATTGCAAAAAATAACCTAGCCAAATTAAATGAAATTTTACCAAGCCTTTTTTTTATTATTATTAATCGCCTTTTTCGGATCTTGTGAACCAGAAGAAATTTCTGAAACACCTCCGAATATAGTTTTGTTTTTGGTAGATGATATGGGTTGGCAAGATACTTCGGTGCCATTTTATAAAGAACGAACTAGTTTTAATGAAATATATGAAACTCCAAATATGGAGCGATTAGCTCTTGAGGGAATGAAGTTTACCCAAGCTTATGCAACACCAGTTTGTTCTCCTAGCCGAGTAAGTTTAATGACCGGTATGAATGCAGCGAGGCATCGGGTTACGAATTGGACTTTACAGAAAGATTCTATAAAACCAATGGAAGCCAATCATAAAACACTGAGTTTTCCTACTTGGAATGTTAATGGTTTAAGTCCTGTGTCAGGAATTTCAAATTCGGTACATGCAAGTCCTTTGCCCCAGATTCTAAACGATGCAGGATATTTCACGATACACGCGGGAAAAGCTCATCTTGGGGCTATTGGAACTCCGGGAGCGGATCCTAAGAACTTAGGTTTTGAAGTGAATATTGCAGGGCATGCAGCAGGGGCACCTGAAAGTTATTTCGGAATCGAGAATTTTGGTAATGGTAAAGAGGGCAAAAAAATATGGGCAGTTCCTGGGCTAGAAAAATACCATGGTAAAGATATTTTTTTAACGGAAGCAATAACGCAAGAGGCTATTATGGCTATGGATTCGGCAGTTGTAACACAACGTCCATTCTTTTTATATATGTCACATTATGCGGTGCATACACCAATTACTGAAGACCCCCGTTTTTATCAAAAATATCTTGAAAAAGGTTTAGATTCTGTAGAAGCGAAGTATGCTAGTATGGTTGAAGGTATGGATAAGAGTCTTGGGGATATTATGAATTATTTAGAAGAAAAAAATATTGCAAACAATACTATTATTTTATTTATGTCTGATAATGGTGGGTTAAGTGCTCATACACGTAAGGGTGGCGAGTTGCATACCCATAATAGACCATTAAATAGTGGAAAGGGTTCTGTTTATGAAGGTGGAATACGTGAACCTATGCTTGTAAAATGGCCTGAAATTACTGCACCTAATTCTATGAGTGATGCTCGCATAATTATAGAAGATTTTTATCCTACCATTTTAGAAATGGCTCAAATTGATAGTGTGGAAACCGTGCAAAAAATAGACGGTAAAAGTTTTGTTTCTGTTTTAGTAGGGGAGTTAAAAGATTATGGAAGGTCTTTGTTTTGGCATTATCCAAATGAATGGGGACCATCCGGACCGGGAATAGGGGCAAGTAGTGCGATTAGAAATGGAACTATGAAACTAGTGTATTATCATGCAGATTCTAAATTAGAACTCTTTGATTTAAGTTTAGATATTGGCGAAACAACAAACTTAGTTGAAGAACAGCCTGAGAAAACAAAAGAGTTGGCTAAAATTTTATCCGATTATTTAAGAGAAGTAGAAGCGCAGATGCCATTAAAAAAAGATACGGGTTTAGTTGTTCCTTACCCAGACGAAGTGTTAGATACTATCAAAAAAGATACAGTTTTAAAGGGTCATGAAATTCCGGAGAACTGATGCGTATTTTATATATTATTTTGTTTTTTAGTGTATCAAATTTTAGCCAATCATTAAATGGTAAATACTGGTTGATAGATAACAAAAACTATGTTGCTACTATTAGGGTAGAAGGTGATAATTTAATTCTGTCCAACGGCCTAACATTTCGACAAATTACTTTACAGCCTAATGCCGCTACCACTGAATATAAAAATCTAATTACTGGTGAAACTATTTTACGAAGTATAAAACCTGAAGCTGAGGTTACAATTAATAATAAAGTATATCCAGTTGGTGGTTTAGTTGGGCTAAAAGAGCATGGCTATCTATTAAATGAATGGATTTCTAATTTAAAAGTAGATTCAAAAGCATTTCGATACGATTCGTATGAGATTAGCTCCATAAAAAAGTCAGTGAAATGGAATTCAAAAAAAAGATGGAATACTGCGAATTCTGAAGTAGCTAAGGGAAAAGAATTACGCTTAAAGTTTAGGTACCCATCCGAAGAACTAAAAGGAATTCTTGTAAATGTTTACTATGAGATTTATGATGGCATACCACTAATTTCAAAAAGAATTATTGTAGAGAATAGTGGTCCGAAATCCATAGTGTTAAATAGCTTTAAAAGTGAAATTCTTGCTTTTCCTGAATCTCAAAATCCTACTGATACACCAAGTAGATGGTTGCGACCAAATATACATGTAGAAAGCGATTATGCTTTCGGTGGATTTACGTCTGATCAAGCAAATCAAACAACTTTTTGGGAGCCTGATCCGGAATATACGTCGCAAGTAAATTGGAAAATGGAAACGGAATGCCTTTTGGAAGCGAAATTGGCTATTGGTCCTAATTTAACCATTGAAAATGGTGGGCGATTTGAAAGTTTTCGTACATACGAATTATTACAAAACGGAAAAGATCGCGAGCGAAACGCTTTAGGTGTTCGGAAAATGTATCGTGTATTAGCGCCGTGGTCAACTGAGAATCCTATTTTTATGCATCTTACTTCTACCAATCCAAAAGTGGTGAAAAACGCTATTGATCAATGCGTAGCTACGGGTTACGAGATGGTGATTTTAAGTTTTGGTAGTGGTTTAAACATGGAAGATACAACGGCGACGAATATTAATAAATTTAAAAAGCTTGCAGATTACGCACATAAAAAGGGAATTGAAATAGGTGGTTACTCACTGTTTTCAAGTAGAACTATAAATAAAGATGTTGATGTAATTGATATAGAAACTGGAGAACCTGGTGGGGCAAAATTTAATAATGCACCATGTTTGGCAAGCCAATGGGGTTACGATTATCTTAAGAAATTAAAAGTGTTTTTTGAAAAGACAGGGTTTGATATATTAGAACACGACGGACCTTATCCTGGAGATTTCTGTGCTTCTACAAGTCATGAATTCCATAAAGGTTACGAAGATTCGCAATGGATGCAATGGACGATGACAAGAGATTTTTATCATTGGTTAAAGGAAAATGATATTTATTTAAATGCACCGGATTTTTATTTTTTACAAGGTTCTAATAAATGCGGAATTGGTTATCGCGAGGTAAATTGGTCCTTACCAAGAGAGCAACAAATAATATTAGGTAGACAAAATATTTATGATGGCACTTGGGATAAAACACCTTCTATGGCTTGGACTTTCGTTCCACTTACCGAATATCACGGTGGTGGAGCAGAGGCGACCTTAGAACCACTTTCAGAACATTTAGATGCTTATGCAGCTCATATGATTCAAAATTATGGTTCAGGTGTACAAGCTTGTTATCGAGGACCAAGGCTTTATGATACTAAAGAAACAAAGGAGTTAGTAAGAAAGCAGATAAATCATTATAAAAAGTATAGAAAAATACTTAATGCAGATATCATACATTTACGCAGACCTAATGGTCGAACTTGGGATGGGTTTATGCATGTTGATTCTAATAGTAAACACAAAGGATTAATTATGCTTTTTAACCCAACAAAAACAGATATTAAGGAGATGATTAAAGTGCCTGTGTATTATACAGGAACTTCAAAAGAAGTACTAGTGTCTTATAAGGGAGGAATGGGAATTCCACATCAGTTTAATCGTAATTTTGAAATTGATATTAATGTTAATATTCCAGCAAAATCTTATACTTGGTACTTGATTCACTAAATAATGTATTATGAAAATAAAATCTAAATTTTCTGTGTTTATATTTTTTCTGCTGGTTTTATTTTCTTGCAAACAAATAGCACCACCAAGTCCAATAGAACCTTTGCCTTCAGATAGGCAATTAAATTGGCATGATATGAAATATTATGCTTTTGTTCATTTTAATATGAACACGTTTACGGATATGGAATGGGGTACAGGAGGTGAATCTCCAGAGCAATTTAATCCAACTGAGTTAGATACCAGACAATGGGCTAAAGTAGCAAAAGATGCAGGGATGACGGGTATTATTATTACAGCAAAACATCATGATGGTTTTTGTCTTTGGCCAACCAAAACAACGGAACATTCTGTAAAGAAAGCTCCTTGGAAAGATGGAAAAGGTGATTTATTAAAAGAGTTGTCAGAAGCATGTAAAGAATACGGACTTAAATTTGGTGTCTATTTATCACCTTGGGATCGTAATGCTGCGAATTATGGCACGCCGGAATATGTAGCTTATTTTCATACGCAATTAAGGGAATTGCTAACTAATTATGGCGATGTTTTTGAAGTATGGTTCGACGGGGCAAATGGAGGTTCAGGTTATTATGGTGGAGCAAATGAAACACGTAAAATAGATAATAAAACTTATTATCAATGGGATAAAACTCACCAAATTGTTAGAGAACTTCAACCAAATGCAGTGATTTTTAGTGATGGTGGTCCTGATGTTCGTTGGGTAGGCACTGAAGAAGGTTGGGCCAATGAAACGAATTGGAGCATAATGAGAAGAGATGAAATCTATCCTGGTTGGCCTAGATATGTTGAATTAAGATCAGGTCATGAAGATGGCACACATTGGTTACCTGCAGAAGTTAATACATCAATACGACCCGGTTGGTATTATCATGCTCGTGAAGACCATCAAGTAAAATCTTTAGAACGATTAGTTAGGACTTATTATGAGTCAATTGGACGTAATGGTAATTTTTTATTGAATTTGCCAGTTGATAAACGTGGATTAGTACATGAGAAAGATGTTGAACAATTAAATGCACTTAAAGCACAAATAGACAAAGATTTCGAACATGAACTAGCGCATGAAAATGAGATAATAGCATCGAATTTTAGGGGTAATAGTTCTAAATTTAAGCCTGAGAATGCTATAGACGGAAATCCAGATACGTATTGGGCAACCGATGACGAGGTAACTAAAGCAGAATTGATAGTTAAGTTTGAAGAGCCTACTGAGGTTAATAGATTAGTATTACAAGAGTATATAGCCTTAGGACAACGAATCCAAAATTTTATTATTGAGGCCGAAGTTGATGGGGAATGGGTTGAAATAGATGGGCAAACTACAGTAGGGCATCGTCGAATACTTCAATTTAAAACTGTAGAAGCGACGCAACTAAAAGTCGATTTTAAAAAAGCAAAAGGTCCAATAGTAATTTCTAATCTTGAAATTTATCGAGCACCTAATTTTTTGGTAGCTCCGAAAATTTCAAGAAATATTTCTGGTATGGTCAGCATCACTGTGCCGGATGATGAGGTGCTAATTTATTATACCTTAGATGGCAGTATTCCTACTGAAGCCTCTAACAAATATAAAACTCCCTTTGTAATAAATTCCCCAACTACACTAAAAGTAATAGCAGTGGATCCTAAAAGTAAAATCTTAACTGATCCGATTGAGCGCTATTTTGATATATCTAAAAAGGATTGGACTGTTGTAAGCACTTCTTCTGGTATTCCTAGCAAAACGAATTTAATTATAGATGAAGATCCAAATACATATTGGGCGACTGATTCGGAAGTTAAGAATCCCCAAGAAGTAGTTATTGACTTAGGTAAGTCGTATTTTGTAAAAGGTTTCACATATTGGCCGAATCAAGATAGATATCCTGTTGGTATTATTACCAATTACGAATTTTTGACAAGTACTGATGGGCACAATTGGAAAATGTCTGCTTCTGGTGAATTTTCTAATATTGTAAATAGTCGATTGGCGCAGACAATAGAATTTGATAAAATTAATGCAAGGTTTATTAAATTAAGAGGTATTAAGGTTAATTCAGGATCTAGTCATGAAGATGTTAAAAAGGAATTAGATTTTCGGGCTTCGTTCGCTGAGATAGATATAATAACAGATTTATAGAATAATAAAATAAAATAGTATGCAAAGACATTGCTTGGCTTTAGATTTAAAAGATGATCCAAATTTGATTGAAAAGTATGAAGAATATCATAAAAACGTTTGGCCAGAAATTTTAGAAAGTATTAAAGAATCGGGTATTTTAGAAATGCAAATTTATAGAGTTGGTAATCGTATGTTTATGATTATGGAAGTTGATGAAGACTTTACATTTGAAAAGAAAGCTAAAATAGATGCCAATTATCCTGAAAACGAAAAATGGGAAGAATTGATGTGGAATTATCAACAAGCCTTACCTTTCGCAAAGCCGGGTGAAAAATGGTTGCCTATGAAAAAGGTATTCCAAACTGAGTGGTAAAAAAAATGCCGACTTAGCTTTTTAGTCGGCATTTCTAGAAAGCTTGGTTTATTTTTTTTAGAAACCATAGGTGTTACCGAGTACCTTAATTATAAAAAATATAGTAATCGAAATAACTAAGCAACTTATAGCTGCTAATGTGTCGGTTTTATTTAGTTCTTTCTTAATTTTAATCAGCACTGTTTTCATACTTCATTACTTTGTACAAAAATCAGATGTTTTACGCTCCTTTTATTATAAATGCGATAAACGAATTAAAACATGGCTAAGTAGTACTTAAAATGCTCTTCGTCGAAATTTTCATCACTAAGACTAAGTTTTTGGCTATAAAAAAATAAAACCTCCCAATTCGTATAACTGTATTTCCCCCGACCTACAGTTAAACTCATATAAGAGGTTTTTATATAGTTATTTTAAAATAAGCTTTTTAAGAATAGAATTAGAATTCTGTCTGTATCTTAAACTAAGGCCTAATAAATACGTTATCTCTTTTTCTGTTAAGCCAAATTCTTTTTTAATGCGTTTTAATTCTTTAGCATTAATAGCGTCTAATACCGAATTTAAAGTAGTTTGGTTGGTCGTAAGCATGATTGGGTCATTTGTTCAATAAAAATACAGAGCAATTTCCATGAAATCAATACCCAATATTGGGTATTTTTCTGATTAATAAGTACATACTACTAGATTAGTATAGTATTTAACCCTCCTTTTAAAGGAATAATGTTTCAAATGCTAAAAAAGAAAAAGCTCTCAAATTCTGTTATTAACAAAATTTGAGAGCTTTTTGCAGTCGGATTAAAAATAATCTAAGCTGCTGGTCTTCCTTTTAACCTTTTTTCAATCTTTTTCTTTTTTTCTGTAAGTCTTTTCATGACGTCCATAAGTTCAGGATCCTTTGTCTCCTTATAAATTTCGTTGATTTCAAGAATCAATCTTTTGGCTAGTCTCGAGGCTACAACTCTATCACTGGTTGACATATTACTCATCTTCATATTCTCGAGCTCAAGTGCTTCTTTAAGTAATTCCATTTTTATTTAAAATTAATGCTATTGCGTTTACTGGCGGAATATAACAAATAGAATTTAATTATTGGTATATAGTGAAAATTTATGTTAACATTAACCACTTTATATATCTTTTATGACCCTTTGAGGGTAAAAATCGTTAATTTTTTCACTTTTTAGCCCGGAAGAATAAATTTTTGAGTGTATTTTCTTACTAATTAAACTTTCCTTTTCAACTTAAATATTATACAATTTCATCAAAAAATAAAGTAAAATCGATTAATCTATCTTTTTATAGAACCAAAATTTCTCTGATTTTAGAATTTTGATTGTACTGTCTAAAGAAATTATTACGGTTCAAATCGTGTTTATCTGAAGTATATAAATGTTGTATTTTAGTTTTTCTAAATACAACCAATAAAATCTAAGTTCTCCCCTCAGAAATTAGTAGTCCAAATAGTATGACTGTTAAAAGAAAACGTAGTATCGCTGCTATTATGTTTACAGACATTGTAGGCTATTCTGCCTTAATGCAAAAAAATGAGTTTGCTGCAATGAGTATGAGAAAACGTCATCGTGATGAGTTTCAAAGGAGTCATAAAGAACATCATGGTGAAATAATTCAGTATTACGGAGATGGTACTTTGAGTATTTTTTCTAGTGGAGTTGAAGCGGTTGACTGTGCTATTGATTTGCAAAGAGCATTGCAAAAAGAAAATCCACTTCCACTTCGTATCGGTATTCATTTAGGTGATATTGTTTTAGATGGTTCTGAAGTTTATGGTAATGGTGTAAACTTAGCTTCTAGAATTGAGAATTTAGGTGTAGCAGGATCAATCCTAATTTCAGGTAAATTAAATGATGAACTTATAAATCAGCCTCAAGTAAACACAAAATCACTAGGATATTTTAATTTAAAAAATTTAAAAAATCCTACAGAGGTTTTTGTAGTTATAGATGATGGAATTGTAATTCCAGAACGTTCAGAACTTAGAGGTGTATCGTTAAAAGACACCAAAACCATTGCTGTTTTGCCATTTGTAAATATGAGTTCAAATAAGGAAAACGAGTATTTTTCAGATGGAATGACCGAGGAAATAATTAATGCACTTGCAAAAATTAAAGGTTTGAAAGTGACCTCGCGAACATCATCATTTCATTTCAAGAATAAAAATATACCAATAGCAAAAATTGGTCAAGCATTAAATGTATCTATTATTCTTGAAGGAAGTATTCGTCTATCAGGTAAAAAAATGCGTATAACTGCACAATTAATTGATGTAGCGGATGATTTCCATTTTTGGTCGGAAACATTTGATCGTTCTGTTGATGATATATTTACGGTTCAAGATGAAATAAGCTTATTAATCGCGGATAAATTACGAGAGCATATAGGTCATTTTGATATGGATGATAAGTTAATTGAAGCACCTAATGTTTCCGTAAGTATATACAAAAAGTACTTATTGGGTCGATATCATTTAATGAAATTATCATTAACAGAAACTAAAAAGGCTATTACAATTTTTAATGAGGTTATTAAAAAAGAACCAGATTTCCCGCTGCCATATTTAGATGCTAACCAGGGTTATGCTTATTTAGGAACAATGGGAATGATGCCTGCACCATTAGCTTTTCAAAAAGCTAAAACATATTTAGATACGGCACTCGAATTGGATAGGAATTTACCAAAATCACAGCTTAATCTTGCTTGGATAAGCTGTTGGCAAAATTGGGATTTAGAAGCGACATATAAGCATTTAAATAATGCGTTAGAAATTCAACCAACGGATGAATTGTATTTGACATTTTCAAATACACTTACTGTTGAAGGTAAATTAAAAGCAGCCTTAAATTATATAAACAAAGCACTTGAGTTGGATCCATTCTCAGCAATGAACAATCACTATAAAGGCTTTTTGTTTTACTTAATGGAGAAATATAACAAAGCGCTTCCATATTTTGAAAAAGCCCTTGCACTTAAACCTGATTTAGTTTTTCCTCCGCTATATATTGGCAGTATAATGGCGATAAAAGGTGAAGGAAAACAAGCGCTATCATTTTTCAAGAATCTGCCCGTTTTGGGTAAAGGAAATTTAACAAAATTAGCAGGGGAAACAATGGCACATATAGTGCTTGGAGATGCGAAAAACATAGAAGATGGTCTTTCGAAATTAGAAGCGGCTTTACAGACCGATGCTATGGCCAATGCTATGTTTTTTTTAATTCTTTGCCATACAATGAATGGCAATCATGAAAAGGCCCTTGATTTGATTGAAAAAAGTATTGCATACAAATTACCCAGAGTTCTTTTACTTAATACCGAACCTATTTTAATACCGCTTCGTACAAATCCTCGATTTCAAGAATTAATGCAACAAATTTTTGCAAAGAGGAACACTGTAAAAGTAGCTGAAAGAAAATATCAAAAGCCCTTGTTCAATAAAGAAATATTGGAACATTATAGACAACAACTAGAACAATTGATGTCTGAAAAAGAACCTTATCTTGATCCTAATTTAACTCTTCGCGACTTAGCAGAATTGTTAGAAATCCCCCCAAATCATTTATCACAATTGCTGAATGAAGGGTTTAATAAAAACTTTTCCGAATTCATTAATTACTATCGTTTAAGTACTTTTAAATCAAAAATTGCAGACCCATCACAACGGCATCTAACTATTTTAGCATTAGCCTATGATAGTGGTTTTAATTCTAAAACGGTATTCAATACCTATTTTAAAAAGGTAATGGGTATTACTCCTCGCACATATTGGAAATCTGTTGTTCAAAATTAGTTCCGATTCATAATTCGGAACGCTTTCACAATTAATTCAAAGTAATTTTGGAATGATAATAAACAATGACTTTAAAGATTAATCATTGAAAAGTATTGTGTGTAAAAAAAGACTTCTAGATAACTCTGGTGTTTTTTGGTTTTTTAAAAAAAGGCGCAGCAATTTTATGAGAAACGATTTTATTACTGCATTAAAACAAAACAAAATAGAGAAAAAAGAATACCGTTGGAATATTGCGGTGACAGTACTTACACTATTTTTAATCGGTTCAATTTTGAATATACCTTTTAGTAGGGAAGTAAAAAGATTAAATATTGAAGCAGGATTAAACAATGTTCGCTTGAATGAATCAATTTTCGAAGACTTTTTTGCTGTTGGAATCAGTAGTTTAATAATAGGCGTTATTATAATATTCGTTGGTCTATGGGTGTCCGAAAGAGCTAATTTGGGCGCACCACTTATAGCTAGCATTTTTTCTAAACAATCCTTCAAAGAGCTGATAGACATAAAGGCGGTTTTGTCAAGCATAATTTTGGCGATATTAACGGCTTTACTGTTATTGGGTTTGTTCGAATTACAGAAAGAGTTTTATCCAGTCGCAAGTAAAATGGCAAGACCAACCAAAGATTTTTATGCGCTAGTTTCATTCTCTGCTGGTATTACTGAAGAAATAATATTTCGTTTAGGCTTAATGTCTTTAATAATTACGGCTAATCAATTTTTTAGAAAAAAAGAAAACCCATCAAGCAAAATAATTTGGTCTGGAATCTTTATTTCAGCCCTATTTTTTGGACTGGTACATCTTCCTTTGTCTAAGAATTTTGTAGAACTAACATCTTTTTCAGTGGGAGTTACTATGTTTGGGAATTTAATTACTGGTTCGGTCTTTGGTTGGATATTTTGGAAACAAGGATTATTAGTAGCTATAATCTCGCATATAGTTTTTGACCTAGTCTTTCATGTTATAGGTTCACCTTTTGGATAGATAATAATTTGGATTTTTACTAAACAATAATAATACGATGGTATCACTTTTTAAAACAGCAAAAGGAAAAGAGGAAATTTTAAGTTTATATGACCAAAAACTAGAAGATCTTAATATAGATTTTGAATACTTAAATATTGATACCAGTTATGGGTCCACCAATATTATTACGACCGGAATAACTTCAAATCCACCAATTTTATTAATACATGGCTCCAATGGTTGCGCGCCCATTGCACTTGAAACATATGCCGGGTTAGCTTCAAAATTTAAGGTTTATGCCATTGATGTTTTAGCCCAACCTAACAAAAGTGCGGAAACAAGACTAAATATGAAGGATGATGCCTATGGAAAATGGGTTAATGAAATTATTGGAACACTAAAAATTGAAGACGTTACTTTGGCTGGTTTTTCTTTTGGAGGATTAATTATTTTAAAAACGCTTGAATTTGATGAAAGCAAAATTAAAGAAGTTTATTTGTCTGCACCAGCTTACATTGTAAATGGAAATCCAATAAAGGCTTTGTTTAAGTTTTTCATTCCAATGAAGCGTTATATAAAAACGAAAAAAACAAAATATATATCAAAGTTCTTAGCAGAAGTTTTTACAGAGCCTGATGAATTTGCCAATAATTATTTGTCGAAAGTATTTTTGTATTTTAATATGGATTTTAGCCCCATTCCTGTAATTGATACAGAAACAGCCAATTTGATAAAAACTCCGATAACCATATTTGCTGCTGGGAATGATATTATTTTTCCTGGTTCTAAAATGATTAAAAGAGCTGAAAGAATTTTTCCATCACTTAAAAGAATTCAATTAATGAAAGATTCAAAACATGTTCAAAATAGGTTAGATAATTTAATGATTACAAATCAGATTCTGAACGATGCAAGACCAAAAATTTCATAAAAACTTACGTTATAAATAATAGAAAAAGTCTGGTATTAAAAACGATAATATGAAGAAGAAGAAAACAAAACAAATATTTCGCATAATCTTGCTTGTTGGAACAATAGTCTCCCTTTTTTATGTGCCATGGATTTTGGTAAAAGCATGGATATTACCATTGCCAGATACGGTACAAGAACAAGTAGATGAGGCTATTGGATATGGGTTTGATGGCATGATTGTTTACATTGACGAAGGAGGTGAACCACCGGCATTTTATACAGGTGGCTGGAAAGACCGTGAAAACAAAATTCCCGCAGACCCTAAATCATTGTTCAAGATTGCCAGTATTAGCAAATTGTATGCTGCGGTTGCTATTACTAGACTAGCAAAGGACAACCGTTTGTCCTTAGATAGAACACTTGCCGATTACTTTCCAGAGCTTGTGGGTAGAATAGAAAATGCAGATGAAATAACCGTAAGAATGATGGTGCAACACAGAAGTGGGATTCCTAATTTTACCGATAATCCCAAGTATTGGGAAGACGAACAGGAAAACGGGAAAAGGGCTCTTGATTTCGCACTTGATCTGCCTGCTAGTTTTAAACCAGATAAAGGTTATGAATATTCAAATACTAATTATTTATTGCTTCGCCAGATAATCGAAAAAGTAATAGGGTATAGCCATGAAGAGTATATTAAAAAGGAAATTCTTATTCCCCTTGGGTTAAAAAAGACCTTCTTTTCGCTTAATGAAGTCGATTTGGATGATGTGATGAGTGGCTATTATGTTGGTTATGATGAAGATTTTAAGGCTAGAGAAAACGGGATGTTAGCTACAGCAGAAGATGTTGGCATATTTCTTAGGGCATTGAACGACGGTTCTGTATTCAAAGAAGGGGAACAGGAAATTTATTCCTCATTATATGAGTATGAACATGGCGGTCTAGTAGTAGGTTATCAGAGTCTTGCAGAATACCATGAAGACATCGATACCGTGGTCGTACAATTCATAAATACAACCGATTTTGAAGGTTACGAATGGAATTTATCTGAAATTATAATTAATCGTATTGTGAAAATTTTGAAAAAATCTAAAGAGTCGTAACAGACGATATTAGTACTACTACACGATATTTTAATTAGTACTGATTTTCAAAACAGAACGACTTGGCATCATTTGCGCCATACTTTTGGGGTATAATGAAAATAAAAAGATGAAAGCAATTATAACTACAAAGTATGGGTCGCCAGATGTCCTAGAATTACGAGATATCGAAAAACCTATTCCAAAAGATAATGAAGTACTTATAAAGATTCATGCAGCGACCATTACTACTGCCGAAACAATGATGCGAACTGGGTATCCATTAATAGGTAGGTTGTTTATGGGTTTAACGAAACCTAAACATGCTGTGTCAGGTAGTGGTTTTTCAGGGAAGATTGAAGCAATCGGAAAAAATGTAAACTTATTTAAAATTGGGGATTTAGTATTTGGTGAATCACTTTCTCATTTTGGAACTCACGCAGAATATGTTTGTATTAAAGAAGATGGAATAATTGCGCTAAAGCCTGATAATATATCACATGAACAAGCAGCTGTTGTTGGTGATGGATATGTAACATCCTTAAATTTTCTTAAGAATCTTGCAAAAATTAAACGGGGACAGCACATTCTAATAATTGGTGCTTCTGGTAGCCTAGGCACCGCGGCAGTGCAGCTCGCAAAACATTTTGGAGGTATTGTTACAGGGGTCTGTAGTACTCGAAACCTGGATTTAGTAAAATCTCTAGGGGCGGATAAAGTAATTGACTACACCCAAGAAGATTTTACCAAAAACGGAGTGCTATATGATGTTATTTACGATACTTTAGGAAAAAGTTCTTTTGCAAAAAGTAAAAAATCGTTAACCAAAAATGGTGCTTATATTTCACCTGTACTTAGTATGTCTCTTCTTTTTCAAATGCTAACAACATCAATATTCGGAAGAAAAAAAGCACTTTTTTCAGCAACCGGAACACTGTCAGTAACAACGCTTAGAAACTATCTCAAAGAAATAAAGGTATTAATGGAAGCCGGAAAACTAAAGTCTATAATCAATAAGCGCTATTCAATGGAGCAGATTGTAGAAGCACATAAATATATTGAAACAGGAAGAAAAAAGGGCAATGTTGTAATGTCCATTCACGAATAGTATTTTATCGATAAAATCTAACCTTAATTGGAATTGAAAATAGAATGGGTTAACGTTTTGGAAGTAATTTTTTTATTCCCTTGTATACTAGAAAAACCAAAAACCCTATGATTAGTCCGACTAAGAATTCTATAATAATATCGGGTACACCCGGAATAATATGATGTAAAAAAGGAATGTTGTGAACAAAAATTCCACCAGAAACTAATAATAGTGCAATAGTTCCTATTACAGATAATGATTTAATTACTTTAGGTAAAGCGTTTACAAAAAATCTTCCAATTTTATCCGAAATACTATGGTCTTCCTCATTAAAATTTATAAGTCGGAATCCAAAGTCATCCATTCGCACAATTAATGCTAC
The DNA here is from genome assembly GCF_009649685.1 of Flavobacteriaceae bacterium EG-1. Lineage (GTDB taxonomy): Bacteria > Bacteroidota > Bacteroidia > Flavobacteriales > Flavobacteriaceae > Aurantibacter_A. The sequence goes on along the minus strand of NZ_WJPK01000005.1, from coordinate 24,091 downwards.
TATTCCGTAAACACCAATAGTAGCAATAAGAGCGACAACAGATACTACTGCTATTTGATTGATTAATGGTTCTTCGATAACAGTGCCTAATGCAATAATTACAATTTCAACAGATAAGATAAAATCAGTAACAATAGCAGATTTTATTTTAGCTTTTTCCATTTCAAGAATTTCTGCTTCACTTTTAACCATGGCATCGGTTATGGTATGTTCTTCGGTATGCGGAACGAAGAACTCATAAATTTTTTCAGCACCTTCGAAAGCTAAATAAAGCCCACCTAAAATAAGAGCTAAGGTAACCGCCCAAGGTAAAAATGCACTTAATAAAAAAGCAATTGGTAATATTATTAATTTATTTAAAAGCGAACCTTTGGTAATGGCCCATAAAACAGGAAGCTCTCGTTTAGAAACAAAGCCTGATGCTTTTTCAGCATTAACAGCTAAATCATCACCAAGAATTCCAGCAGTTTTTTTTGTAGCGATTTTACTCATTGCAGCTACATCATCCAATAAAGTTGCAATATCATCAAGAATAGCAAAAAATCCGGAGGCCATTTTTTTTTATTTTAAGATTCAAAAATAATTAATGAAAACGAACTTTCGATAGCTATTTGATTTAAAAGACAATTGCCGCACATATACATAGCTTGTATTACATAAATAATTAGAATAGCTAAATGCACGATATAGAGAATAGACAATTTTTTCTATTAGTAATATTAAAAAATAAATTGCTATTTCATTGTAAAAGACTGTCCTGTACTTTGAATTACAGCGAACCAAAACTCACTTTCTAAATCAATTTTTTTTCTATTATTTACAACTTCAGGAATGGGTAAGTAAACGAATTTGCCATTAACCATACCAACAACAAATCTGGTTTTTCCTGCCATTGCACCGTGAACAGCATGATAAGCTAACCTACTACAAAAAACACTATCACTAGCATTAGCAGCAGCACTTCTTATTATATAACTGGGGTCGATATATTTTATCGTAACTTCTTGATTGTTTTGTGTGAAGTATTTTGAAATTTCATCTTTTAAGAAAACACCAATATCGTTATGTTTTATATTCCCGGAAGCATCTTTGATAATATCTTTTTCCTTTTTTATTAACGATTGTCCTGCACCTTCAGCAACAACGATTACAGCATGGTGTTTTTGATCCAATCGTTTTTTTAATAGACGAAGTAAGCCATTTTCTCCAGTCAAGCTAAAGTCCATTTCTGGTACAAGAACAAAATTCACTACCGGTTTAGAAAGAGCTGCGGAAGCTGCAATAAATCCACTATCTCTGCCCATTAATTTTACAATAGCGATACCATTATATGCTCCCATTGCTTCATTATGTGCATCACGTAGTATTGGCGTTGCCACATCGAAAGATGTTTCAAAGCCAAATGATTTATCAATAATGTCAATGTCATTGTCAATAGTTTTAGGTATGCCCACAACACTAATTTCTAAACTTCTTTTAGCAATTTCCATCCCTATCGCATCTGTCCCTTTTAATGTTCCATCTCCACCAATTGTGAATAGAATATTTATATTGTTTTCGATTAAGGTGTCTACCATAACTTCGACATTCTGAGCTCCCCTAGATGAGCCCAAAATTGTGCCTCCAAATTCATGAATGTCTTTTACCTTATCGGGTGTTAATTGAATGAAACCTCTTTTTTTAGCTGGGTTTAAACCTTCATAACCATAAGGTATACCAATTATATCTTCAACTCCGTAGAAATAATGCAAGGCCATTACGATGCTTCTAATAACGTTGTTGATTCCTGGGCAAAGTCCACCACAAGTGACTATGGCAGCTCTTACGTTTTTTGGCGCAAAGAATATGTTTTCTCTAGGGCCTGCTTTTTCAAAACAATCAGGATTACTATTTTCTTCTTTACTTTTATTAAATCCTTTTAATGAAAGATCGTGCAAAACTCGTTCGTCATCAGGTATAAAATTATAGATATTATCACCCTTAATTTTACTAAGCCCAAGAGGTGATATAATTAGTGCTTCTCCAAGTGATGTTATTGTAAAATTCTTTTCCATAAATTATTTAATATACAGATGTTCGGACCGTATCTAAATTATAAGCCTCAAATGAGCTTAATTAGCTAACTAAAAATAGTTATTCGTAATTAAAACATTTGAGGCGAATAAATAAAGTTTTACATTTTACTAAAAAAGTAAAAACAGCAGCATTTTAATGATAAAAGTCTAATTTTTTTTCTTTTTTACATGTGATCTAATACCTGATGCGAATCAATAAGTGGTCCACCGTGCATAATTTCATTAGATGCTTGATCAATAAATTTATCAAAGTTTAAATGAAATGAATGAGCCAATTGAATAGCTTTACTTATGTAAGCCCCTTTTTGAAGCCAAGTATTCATTGGGTCTAGCATTTCGGATGGCACATTATGACAATATTTAGGCATATGAAGTCCAAAAATAGGATGTTGGTCATAGTCAACTTCATTTAAATTACCATTCATGGCCTCGGTAATCATAGCTCTAGTATATTTTAATTTTATTCTAGAACCTACACCGTAAGGGCCACCGCTCCAACCGGTATTTATTAGCCATACATTCACTCCGGCTTCAGTCATTTTTTTGCTTAACATTTCGGCATAAGCTGTTGGGTGTAAAGGCATAAAAGGCTCGCCAAAACATGCTGAAAATGATGGTACTGGCTCTGTAATTCCAGCTTCTGTGCCAGCTACTTTAGCAGTATATCCGGATATAAAATGGTAAGCAGCTTGGCCAGGTGTTAATTTAGATATTGGAGGTAACACACCAAAAGCATCACAAGTTAAAAAGAAAATATTCTTAGGGTTACTTGCATATGATGGTTGAGCAATGTTATCAATATGATGAATTGGATAGCTTACTCTGGTATTTTGTGTTATTGAGGTATCTGAAAAATCAACTTCCTTTGTACCTTCTTTGAAAACAACATTTTCTAACATTGCACCTGGACGAATAGCACGAAAGATATCCGGCTCTTTTTCTTCTGTTAAGTCAATTACTTTAGCATAGCATCCACCTTCAAAATTGAAAATTATATTCTCTGCAGTCCAACCATGTTCATCATCACCAATAAGTTTTCTTTGAGGGTCGGCAGATAATGTAGTTTTACCCGTACCTGATAATCCGAAGAAAATTGCTGTTTCTCCATCTTCACCGACATTAGCAGAACAGTGCATCGGAAGTACATTTCTTTCTATTGGAAGAATAAGATTAAGAGCACTAAATATACCTTTTTTCATTTCACCGGTATATGCAGAACCACCTATTAAAGCTACCTTTTTAGTGAAGTCTAAAATTGAAAAATTTCCTTGTCTTATTCCAAATTCCGATGGATTAGGAGCTTCATAACCAGGAGCGCAAAGTACAAGCCAATCTTCAGAAAAATCTGCTATTTCAGAATCTTCAAGTCGTAAAAACATATTATTTACGAAATAATTCGACCAAGGGTATTCAGTAATGGTACGAACGTTTAAACGATATTCTGGAGCGGCACCAACATAACCATCATGTATAAAAATCTCCTTTTTAGAAAGATAATTAACCACTTCATTATATAATTTTTCAAAATTTTCTGGCGCAATGGCTTTGTTGGTGCGATTCCAAAAAACCTTATCATTGGTATATTCATCTTTAACTAAAAAACGATCCTGTGGAGATCTTCCGGTGAATTTTCCAGTATTTACACAAAGGGTTCCGTTTTCTGTTACTGTTCCCATACCCTTTTCTAATGTGATTTTTTGCAATGTTTCTGCATCTAGATTCCAATGTGCTGTAGCATCTTTTATACCGTACTTTTCAACATTGCTAACTTTTGGTTTTCTCGATAGAATTTCCATAATTTTTATTTTTTTGAGTTACTATTTAAAAGGGCCAAATTAATGGCACTAATATTATTGTTGTGATAAAGAATAATAGCAGAAGTGGTCCTCCTACTTTTACATAATCCATAAATTTATATCCGCCTGCAGCCATTACCATTGCATTGGTAGTTGTTCCTACAGGAGTTAAAAAAGCAGTTGAAGCTGAGACTGCTACTACAATCATAAAGGGCTTTGGGGAAACACCTAACGACGAGGCAGCAATTAATGCTATAGGTGCCATGAGCACAGCAGTAGCTGAGTTATTTATGGTTTGGCTAAAAGTTGTAGTTAGTAAAAATATTCCTCCCAAAAGCATTATAGGACTTATACTACCTAAATAATCTACCAGATTGTTTGCTGCCCATTGCGCTATGCCAGTTTTTTGCAATGCTGTGCCCATAGGAATCATAGCCGCAATCATAACCACACTGGTCCAACTTATACCCTTGTATGCTTTTGAAATTGGAACGCAACCAGTTAACATTAAAATACCTGCACAAACTAGGGCTGCTATTGCACCTGGTAATAATTTGAAAACCAATAGTACTATCATCAGTAGTAGGGTAGCCAATGCTATGTACGATTTTGTAGTAAGCTGATCTACATTTTTAGCCATTGCTTCGGGACTACCAGTAATTACCAGGTGTTCGTATTCATCTTGTAAATCTTCGATAGCATCCCACGATCCTCGAATTATAAAAGCATCTCCAGGTTTTATGGTTGCTTCTTTAGCTACAAGAGGACCATTATCTCGTGATAATCCTAAAAGTTGAATTTTACTATTTAAATAACTGCCCAATAATACTTTGCGTCCAACAAAAGCCGAATTTGGTGTGATTAGCATTTGTGATAGCCCAACTTCTTGATTAATTAATTCATCTTTTAATTCAGCATCTGTGTGTTTGAAAGGTATAACACCTAATTTGTATTTAAGCATTAATGAGTCTACTTCATCTGGTTCTCCTTTTACCGTAATTATGTCGTGGTAGCGCATTTCTGTATCAGGATTCGGAAATTCAACAAATTCAGGAATACGCTTTAGTTTATTTGGATGTCTACGTCTTAAACGAAGAATGGTAACTTTTGAATCTTCTTCAAAGTTCCATGCACCAATTTTTGTGTTAATAAATGGTGACATTGAGCGAATACGAAAACGGTACATATTATCCCCTATGCTATAATTTTCTATCCATTTATGCATTTCCGAATCAATATTTATCGGACGGTCTTTTGTTTTGTTAGAAGGAAGTAACTTATATCCTATATATCTAAAATATAGTAGGGCAATAATTAATAATGGTAATCCAATTAATCCGAATTCGAAGAAAGAAAAACCTTCCATACCAGATTCTACTAGAACATTACTCGCAATGATATTTGGAGGCGTACCGGTTAAAGTGAGTAGCCCTCCGGTGTTTGAGCCAAAAGCTATTGGCATTAACAATTTAGAAGGTAATGTGGCTGCATTCCATGCGGCAGATACCGTTACAGGTAGTAGCGCTGCAACAGTACCCGTATTACTTACAAAACCTGAAAGCACACTAGAACCAAGTGTTACAATTATTAACAATCTTGGTATGCTATTCCCAGCCCATTCAACAAACTTTCGTCCAGCTAAGGCAGTCCATCCAGTACGCGATAAACCTTCACCGATAATGAATAATGCTGCAATCATTATTACAGTGGGGTTACTAAAACCACTTAGGGTTTCACTTAAATTAAGTATACCCATTAAAAAGAGGGTGAGCATCGATAAAATCGCAATTACATCTGGAGGATATTTTCCCCAAATGAAAAGAACGATTGTAATAATTAAAATGATGGATACGGTTAGCAATACTATAGAATTAGAATTAGTTATTCGATTGTTAAAACTGGCACGTTTGCCTTTAATACTAATTCTTTAGTAAGTAACCCATCAGATGGTGCAGCATTCTTTGTATGATTTCTTGGTAGAATTGCAATCATATCAATGTCATGATTTTCTACATATGAAAAAATTCCGTCTACTACATCACTATTTTCAATGAAGGTGTGTTCGCTATAAAAGTTTTCTAAATAGTACATGAGCGTATTTTCATTTTTCTCATCATTTTTAGAATACCCAAATGTTCCGGGTGTATTTTGAATAGTTAACACATGTACTCTGGCATTAAATTTTTGACAAATACCTAAAAGTGTATTTAAAGAGTTGGGTTTGTCAATTTCATTTTTACCCAGTACTAAACTTATGTTTTTAACGGTGTCTTTTTCTGAGTTTTCTGGAACTACTAATACTGGACAGCTAGCATCCTGTACTAATTTAGCAGTTTGGGAAACTTCTTTTTTGTCTGATAATCCTGAAGTTCCCATTATAATTAAATCGGCTTTCTTTTCTTGTTGGGCTTCTATAATGATATTGGTTACAGCACCATCCCATCCTAAAGTCCATCGCATAGGTACTTTAAGTTTACTTTTATATTCTTCGCAAAGTGCCTCATAGGTAGCACGCATCTTTTTTTCATCTGGATTATCGGATACATGAATAAGGTCAATTTTAATTTTAGCGTTACCTATAAAATCAACTGCATAATCTAAAGCTCGTTTAGCACTATTTGAAAAATCATAAGGAACCAATATTTTAGAAATCGTATTCATAAGAAATTAGGTGTTAAGGTTTCAACTATTTTCTTCAAAAGTATATGTGCATACGATTTTATAATATGACAACGGTCATGTTTACATATTTACACTCCAATACCTGCTTTATTAATCTAAATATAGAATTGGTGGGAATCAAATAATTTCAAGAACTGTTTTTTATCATGTTTTATGCTATTTATTTTTTAAAAACTTGCGCGGTATTTAAGGCATAGATTTAAAATGATAAAATTTACGATACCGAACGATAGTTTTTATGATTTAAAAAAAAATATTAGGGTGTTTCTAGTACTTTTATTCGTAATGTGTTCAGCATACAATTTTGGTCAAAATGAACGCGAAGGATTAATAGGTTCGTGGGTAGTTATCGCTGGAAATAATAAAATTTCAAACAGACTTAGTATTCCAACAGTTGGGATTTTGAGGCATTATAAAATGTTCGAAAATTATGAGTTTGCCTTTTTTAGAACGGGCCTCACCTATAAGGTTAATGAAAAATTTTTTATAACGGGCGGAGTCGCCTATTTAGATTCTGAACCTTTTATTGAAAGTGAAACTGCCATTCCAAATAGACAAATATGGATATACGAGGAAATGACTTTTTTGTCAAAAATTAAGAAAATATCCATATCTAATCGTGTACGTTTAGAATCGAGATGGATAACTAATTCAGAAAGTACAATTGTAAATGATCGTATTAGATATAGATTACAAGGTAAATTTCCATTAAGCGAAAAATATTATTTGAAAACCTATAACGAGATTTTTATAAATTTAAAAGCACCTCATTTCAACCAAAATAGATTTTTCTTTGGGTTGGGATATCGTTTTTCAAAAAATTTACAATTTGATATTGGTTATCTAAATAACCATTTCGAAAGTGGTAATTATAATCGTTTGCGAATGGCAGTTTACTTTAAAACCAATTTTAGTAATAATAAATTGTATAAGAAATAAAGACAATTCTATTTTTGATTTTTGAAATACATTGTTCTAAATAGAATTACTTATATATTCTTAAGCACAGAATTGTATTAAATTGAATATCTTCCGACTGGGATTTTTAAAAAGTCTCAAATTTTTATCAATATACATTAAGTTGAAAATTTCAAAAATGAACTCTAGGAAAAGGTATTTGTTTTGTGTCTTTCTAATTTTTCTAATTCAAAGCTGTGATAATACAAAAGAAGTTATAGAAATTCAAGTATACAAAGCGGCCACAAATTCTGCGAAGTATTCTTTTAAAACGATTGAAGAGGCGTTAAATGTTGCAAAAACTATTCGTAAAAAGGATAGTGAAAGTCCATTAATTATTACTTTATCCGATGAAAATTATTATTTAAAAAATCCAATCATAATTACTCCAGAATTAAATGGACTACACATAAGAGGCAAAGGGGATGTAACGATAAAAGGATCTCAAAAACTTGATTTAAAGTGGACGAAAAAAAATCAAAATATATGGCAAGCTAAACTGCCGGATAGTATTGAGGTTGACCAGCTATTTGTAAATAATAAAAAGCAAATATTAGCACGTTATCCAAATTATGACGAGGAGGGTGGTCATTGGCAGGGTCATGCTGCAGATGCTATTGCACCTGAACGTATTAAAAAATGGTCAAATCCAGTAGGTGCTATTTTTCATGTAATGCATGCTGGCGAATGGGGAGGTTTTCATTTTCAAGTAGTTGGCGTTGATGAAAATGTAGAGGCTATTTTAGAAGGTGGTCATCAAAATAATCGTAAGAGGGCAGGCATACATAAAACCTATCGAATGGTTGAAAATATTTTTGAAGAACTTGATAGTCCTGGTGAATGGTTTTTAAATAAGGAAAATCACATTTTAAATTATTGGCCAATCAATGAAGAAAATATTACTGAAAGTGTTTTTGAAGGGGTTCGATTAAAGAATTTAATAACTTTAAAAGGAAGTGAGGAAAAGCCGGTTAAAAATATAGTTATTGAAGGTATAAAGTTTGAACATGCGCAACGAACAATACAAGAGAAATACGAACCTTTATTACGAAGTGATTGGACAATTTATAGAGGAGGGGCAGTTTTTATTGAAGGTTCGGAACAAGTTAAAATAAATAATTGTGAGTTTGCAAATTTGGGGGGCAATGCAATTTTTGTTAGTAATTATAATCGGAATATTAATATCGAGGGCAATCATATATATAATTGTGGAGCTAGTGGTATTAGTTTTGTTGGTAATCCTGAAGCGGTTCGGTCACCTTCGTTTCAATATCACGAGTTTGTAGAGTTTTCAAAATTAGATACGATTAAAGGTCCACTTAACAATGATTATCCTAGTAAGTCCGTCGTAGATAATAATTTAATATATCGAATTGGAAGATTAGAAAAGCAAACAGCAGGTGTCGAAATTTCAATGGCTATGGATATTACGGTAAGAAATAATAGTATTTATGAAGTGCCAAGAGCAGGAATAAATATAAGTGAAGGAACATGGGGTGGTCACATTATTGAATATAATGACGTTTTTAAAACCGTTTTAGAATCTGGTGATCATGGATCATTTAATTCCTGGGGGAGGGATCGTTTTTGGCATCCAAATAGAACTACAATGGATACTTTAGTAGTAAAGAATCCGGAAATGCCTATATGTGATGCAATTCATACTACTATCATCCGAAACAATCGGTTTAAGTGCGAACATGGCTGGGATATTGATTTGGATGATGGATCAAGTAACTATAAAATTTACAATAATGTTTGTTTAAATGGAGGATTAAAACTGAGGGAAGGTTTTTATAGAACAGTTGAGAATAATGTTATAATAAATAATGGATTTCACCCTCATGTTTGGTTTAAAAATAGTGGCGATATTTTTAGAAGAAATATTGTTATGACAGATCATAAAGATATTCGACTGCAAGCATGGGGAAAAGAAGTAGATTATAATCTTTTTCCTGATGAAAAGGCACTTTTTAAAGCGCAGCAAAATGGAACCGACCAAAATAGTTCATTTGGTAATCCGATTTTTATAAATCCTAAAATTGGAGATTATACCGTACAAGAAAATTCTCCTGCACTTACGGTCGGATTTAAAAACTTTTCAATGGACAGTTTTGGAGTTAAAAAACCTAAACTTCGTAAATTATCCAAACAACCAACACTACCTGAATTATGGTCACTTGTTGGTTCCGAAGACAAGGAAATGAATACGGGAAATTGGTTGGGTGGTAGTCTTAAAAACATTGAAACTATTGCCGAAAGGTCGGCATTTGGTCTAAGCAAAACAGCTGGTGTATTACTAAATGAAATTGAAGAACATAGTATTATAACGAATTCGGAATTGGAAGTGGGCGATGTTATTATTGCAGCTGAAGGACAAGAAGTAGCTACAATTTTGGACTTGTTAAAAGTAGTGCAAGAGCATCAATGGAAAGGAACAATAAAGTTAAGAGTTTTTAGGAATCAGAAAAGTGAAGTTATAAAAGTAAAGACTAAAAAGTAAAGGTTTCAGTTACAGAATTTCTTAATGCCAATTAGGCTTAAGAAATATGTAAGTTGGCGTGGTTTATATTTAAATCAATAATGTCTTACTCGGTCACCTCTGACATGCATTTTCGAAGAAAAATTATTGATCTTCCCATAAGTTTATACGCTCCTTTTTTACTTAGGGACATTATTTCAGCGATTTCGACATAACTTAATTGTTCTTGAAACTTTAGATGGATTATTTCCTTTTGTCTATCTGTAAGCCTATTTAAAGCTCGTTTGAGTTTTGTAAGTTGTAAATTATAATTTTGTTTTTCAATTAAATCGTATTCAGCGGACGAGGTCGTGAGTATTTTTAGATTTGGTTTTGAAGCTAAATCTAGGTTTGTTCTGCGTTGCTTTATACACGACGCTATTATTTTTCGGCGAATTGATTTTATAAGATATGCTTTTATGGAATTTACTTTGCTCAATTTATGTTTTGAATTCCAAAGTTCTATAAAAAGATCTTGAATGCAATCCTTAATTAGTTCCTTATCGTTAACAATTTTTAATCCATATCCATATAATATTGATGCATTCTTTTTATAAATAAGAGCATATGCTATTTCATTACCGGATTGAAATTCTAACCAAAGTTGGCTGTCCGACATTTTTAGATTAATATCCTTTGTTTCGGAGTTTGATTTTGGTATGTCCTCTCCAATTAAACGTTTTTCATATGTAAGATTAATGTTCAATCTGAAAATTTAGAATTAATCGAATATCTTAAAAAGATAAGAATATATCAATAATTAGCTTAAAATAATATTAAATGTAATAATTTTCACATTAAAATTGAGAATATATCACCTTTAACTTTTGAATAAATGAAGTTTATTAAAAAAATATGCAAATTGAATAGCTCTAAAAAGTAATTTTCAAGTATTAATTTTTGTAAAAAGTTAAACCTTTTAAAGCCTAAAGTTTCAGAACAATGTTCATTTTCTATATCCCCTTAATCATTTTCAATCATAATATTTCTATGTTTAATTTGTCAATTTTAACTAGTTATAAGAAATATTTTTGTAGGGCTTTGTCACATTACATCTTAATACGTGTAATAGGTTAAATGTGAATATTTATTATTTAAGATTTGTAATTATTTCAAAAATTTAAGTGTAATAACTATTATAAATTTCTTCAAAACATTCGAAATATCCTTTGGTTAAATTCGAATAGTATTAAAAAATGTTCCCAATGATGGGGTAAAAATCTGGTTTCTATCTCTTACTTAAATGAAGATTGTTCTTTTCAATTTACTCTATTTTTTTGGTGCTCTAATTTGAATTGAGTTTGTTGATGTGAATACGAACCATAACAATCCACTGATTAAAACTTTCATATTTATTGGTCAATTGGAATTAAACTTCTGGTTAATTCTTTTAGTTAAAATAAAAACTTAGGTAATTAAATTTTTATGAAAAATTTGAAAAAAAAATTAAATAATGGAGAAGCTTTACATGGTTGTTGGTTAAACTTAGGTAATTCCCTAACAGCAGAGATTGTTGGTATGGCTGGTTTTGATTGGGTATTGATAGATTTAGAACACGGATCAGGAAATGAAAAAGATTTACTCTCGCAACTTCAAGCATTAAATTCTGGCAATGCAGGAGTAATTGTTAGGGTGGAAAGTAATGATAGACGTAGAATACAAAGGACCTTAGATATGGGAGCTGAGGGTATTATGTGTCCGCAGATAGAAAATGCCGAGGATGCTAAAAAGGTAGTTAGAGGTATGTATTATGCCCCGGATGGGAAAAGAGGTGTTGCTAAGATGGTTAGGACAACTGGATTTGGAAAAAGTTTTGAGAATTATCGACGCGATTTAAAAAAAAATATTCTTGGTGTAATTCAAATTGAAACAAGTGAGGCTTTAAGACATTTAGATGAAATTGCCAATATTGAAGGTGTTGATGTGTTGTTTATCGGCCCATCTGATTTAACAATGTCACTAGGCATTTTTGGTCAATTAGATCATCCAATTTATCTAGAAGCAATAAAATCTATTGTAACAGCTGCACAAAAGGCAGGAAAGTCTGTTGGAATCTTGTTATATAATCCAGAAGATTATAAGAGATATTACGATATGGGCATCCGTTTTATCGCTTGTGGGTCTGATGCAACTTTTGTAGCATTTGGAGCAAAACAAATGGCTAAGAACTTGAACTCTTATAAAAATTAGTTCACAAACTTTACTATGGAGAACTTTGTTTCAGATCCTTTATTTATACTCTTAATTGGAATCATAATAGTTGTTGGTGGAATCATAGGACTAAGATTACATGCCTTTTTAGCTCTTCTTATAGCAGCTTTTGTAGTTGCGATTATGACTCCTACATCCGCAGTCGAAATTTTTGCACTGAGTAAGGGTGCCTCAAATGAATCTGCAATACAAATAGCAAATTCACATGTTGGTAAACGCATTGCTACAGCTTTTGGTGAAACTTGTGGTAAAATAGGAATTCTTATCGCTATGGCGGCTATTATAGGGAAGTGCATGCTTGAAAGTGGAGCTGCCGAAAAAATAATTAGATCTCTAATTAAACGTACAGGAGAAAAGAATGCCCCAATATCTTTTTTAGGAGGGAGCTTTTTTCTTGGTATACCCGTTTTCTTCGACACTGTTTTTTATCTAATGATTCCACTTGCCAAAGCCATGGCGAACAAATTAGGTAAGAATTATTTATTACTTGTTTTGGCCGTAACTGCAGGAGCGGCTATGGCAAATTCTTTAGTTCCACCTACACCAGGCCCTTTGTTTCTGATAAGTGAAATGAATATCCCAATTGGAATGATGATGTTTGGAGGAACCTTAGTAGGTCTTTTCACTATTGCTACGGGGTATTTATATGCTTTGTGGGCTAATCGCAAATGGCCAGTTCCTCTTCGTGATTCTCCAGATGCTCCGTTGAAAAACATTAAGGAATTATCGTTACGTGAAGATAATTGTTTGCCTTCACTATGGCTATCAATTCTACCAATAATTATACCCTTAATTTTTATTACCACTAAGGCTTTAGTGGAGACATTTATGAACGTTGAAAATTCTCAAAACATACTACTTATTTTGATTAATTTTTTTGGCGAAAAAAATACAGCTTTAATATGTGGTGCTTTGTCGGCTTTGGTGTTATTAATTCTACAAAAAAAGGATAATACCAATGCTTTGAAAAAAGCTGTCCAAACTGCATTAATGAGTGGGGGAGTTATCATTCTAATTACGGCGGCAGGTGGTGCATTTGGTGGTATGTTGCAACAAACTGGTATAAGTGCACGAATAGGGGAATTGACTCAAGGATATCAAATGGCTATTATTCCTCTTGCTTTTTTAATAGCAGTTATAGTTCGTACTGCTCAAGGATCAGCTACGGTGGCCATGATTACAGCTTCGGGAATACTTGCAGGTATGGCAGGAACAATGGAACTTGGTTATCATCAATTATACGTTGGATTAGCAATTGCATGTGGGTCTAAAATTTTTCCTTGGATGAATGACAGCGGTTTTTGGATTGTTTGTAAAATGAGTAATCTAACAGAAAAAGAATTACTAAAGACTTTTTCGCCAATGTTGACAATTATGGGAGTAACTGGTTTAGTTGTTATTTTAATTGCAGCACAATTGTGGCCACTGGTCTGACAAAATTTCAGTGAAAAATTAAATGTTAACAAATAGATAAAACGTTAAGAAAATGGAAAAAATAGGATTTATTGGATTAGGAATTATGGGAAAACCCATGGCATTAAATTTAATTAAGGCAGGATATTCGATATCTATTTTAGAATCAAGCGCAGCTGTTAAAGATTTAGTGAATGCTGGAGCAGAAACCTATTCATCTAGTAGAGCTTTAGCAGAGAATAATAACATAATTATAACCATGTTGCCAGATTCGGCAGAAGTGGAGTCAGTAGTATTAGGTAAAGATGGAGTTCTTGAAGGTATCAAATCTGGAGCTATTTTCATAGATATGTCAACTATTGCACCATCTACAGCTTTAAAATTGTACAATGTTTTACAAGAGAAAAATGTGGAAGCTCTGGATGCTCCAGTTTCAGGTGGACAGGTTGGCGCGGAGAGTGGAACAATATCGATAATGGTTGGTGGAAATCAATCAGCTTTCGATAAGGTTCTGCCCTTATTTAACATAATGGGTAAAAGTGCAGTATTGATTGGGAGTGCAGGAGCTGGTCAAACGACCAAAGCATGCAATCAGATTATTGTAGGAATGACAATTCAAGCAGTTGCTGAGGCTTTTACTTTGGCAAGGAAGGCAAATGTAAATATTGATAAGATGCGCGAAGCGTTATTGGGTGGCTTTGCTCAGAGTCGCATTCTAGATTTACATGGCCAAAGAATTATTGATGATAATTTCCAACCTGGATTCAAAGTAAAACTACATAGAAAAGATATGAATATTGCTCTTCAAGCAGGTAAAGAATTCTCCGTTCCACTCCCAGGTAGTGCTCAAGTAGCTACTAGTATGGATGCATTGATTGCACAAGGAATGGGCGAACTAGATCATAGTAGTTTATACCTGCTACTTGCAAAGTTATCAGGTATTTAAGGTTAATATATTATAAAATAAGGGGAAACTTTAAATGAAAATAGTTGATATTATTAGCACTCAAATAGCAATTGGCGATCCGCCTTTACTCAATGCAGCAGGACTTCATGCGCCTTTTGCTCTTAGAATTATTGTAGAAATTGTTACCGACGAAGGTATAATAGGATTAAGTGAAATTCCTAGTAGTGAAAAAATATTCTTGGCATTAGAAGGTTTAAAAAAGGTCTTATTTAATCAAGATGTTTTTCAACTTAATAATATCAAAAAAATTATCAAGCAAAAGTTTGGTGATACCGATGATCAAAGAGGTACAGCACCTTGGGATCAACGTTTGATCGTCCATTTGTTCAGTGCAATTGAAGTTGCCTGTCTTGACTGTATTGGTAAAAAGTTGAAAAGGCCAATTGTAGATTTACTCGGTGGTATCTCTCGTGAGAAAGTACCATTTGCCGCATATCTTTTCTATAAGTATGAAGGTGCTGGAGGAGCGTTAGGGTTTGGTGTGGAAAATAATATTTCAGGTTGGCTTAGTGATCGACAAAAAGAGGCAGTTACTCCTAAACAAATAGTTTTACAAGCTCAATCAATGTGTGAAGAATTTGGATTTCAATCAATTAAGTTGAAAGGTGGGGCGTTTCATCCGGAAATAGAATTCGAGAGCATAATAGCATTACAAGAAGCCTTCGGCCCCAATGTTCCATTACGGTTGGATCCAAATGCAATATGGTCATTAGAAACGGGTATTAAATATGGTAAAAAATTAGAGGGAATATTAGAATATTATGAAGACCCAGTTCGAGGACAAGAGAATATGGCTTTGTTAAGCAAAGAAGTCAATATTCCCTTGGCCACTAATATGTGTACGACTTCTTTTAGTGATATCCCTTTGAGTATAAAATTGGGTTCAGAACATATTATTTTATCTGATCATCATTTTTGGGGAGGTTTACGTGCATCTATTGAACTCAATAAAATTTGCCAGACTTTTGGTAAAGGCTTTTCAATGCATTCAAACAGTCATCTTGGTATATCCATGGCGGCTATGACGCATTTGGGAGCAGCTGTACCTCACCTTGATTATGCTTTAGACACACATTATCCTTGGCAAGTTGATGAGGTAGTTAAAGGAGGTAAAATTAAAATTGAAGATGGATTTGTGGTTGTGTCAAAAAGTCCTGGTCTTGGAGTAGAATTAGATCGTAAACAATTACAAAAGTTGCATAAAAATTACTTGGAATGTGGTCTAAAAGAACGAAACGATGAGATTGAAATGAAAAAAGTAAATCCAGAATGGCAATTTAAACTACAACGATGGTAATAATAGCTATAAAACAGATTATTCAAAATTTAAAACAATGGAAGAAAATCAAATTACTTCAAAAATTAATCGTATAAATCGGCGTAATGCAATCTCTGCAATATTCAAGGCTGGGATAGGAGTAGCGACGGTAGGCTCATCTGGGTTGCTTACTGCTTCTTGTAATACATCGGTAAAAGATGAATCTAAAATTTTGTCTTCTAAACCAAAGAAAAATTCAATATTATATAATATTGGTTGTCAACATGGAGGAACTGAAAAAGAAAATCTCGAATTTCTAGCGAGATACGGTGTTTTTAATATGGATGGTGGTGCACCAAAATTTATTGCAGGTGTTGGCTGGGATCTTGACGATTCTATGAGAAAGCGAGAAGCATGTGAGAAATATGGAATTAAGTTAGATGCCTATCATCTTCCTCTATCGTCAGCTGGTATTGAAAATATTAGTACCCCCAATATAATGTTAGGAAAGAGTCCAGCACGCGATCGTGAAATTGAGTTAATACAACAAATGATTACCGTAGCAAGTAAAACAGGGGTTAAAGTATTAAATTATAACACAATAATTCATGTTATACTAAGAACTGGTGATACTCTTGATACAACGCGTGGTAATACTTATTACAGAAGTTGGAACTTAGAAGAGGCACTTGCCAAGAATGAGGGACTGACTATAGCTGGTAAAGTTGATATTGATGAAATGTATGAACGAATTACATATTTTTTAGATCGAGTAATCCCAGTCGCAGAAGAATACAATGTAAAACTAGCTAACCATATTGCGGATCCACCAGCTCCAATAGGATATCGTGGTATTACTAGGTGGAACAGCCCGGATGTTTTTGAAGGTATAAAGCGCTTTGCACAACTTTATGATAGCCCTTCACATGGTTTTAATCTGTGCTTGGGTTCGACTGCAGAAGGTCTGCAAGACCCTAGAACAGAGATTCTGCCAATTATAAAATGGGTAGGTGAACGAAAACAAATTTTCAATGTTCATTTGAGGAATATCAAAGGAAAATATAATGATTTTCAAGAAGTATATCCTGATAATGGTGATATGGATTTTGGTGAAATATTAATAGCACTAAGAGATGTAGGCTATGATGCAATGGTTATGCCAGACCATATACCACATCATGAGGATCCCGCTTCCTATTTACAAGGACACGCGTATGCATTCGGTTATATCAAAGCACTCATGCATGCTATTGATATGAGTTATAAGTAAAATTCAAGTTTATAGAGTATATAATACTACAAATAGTAATTGCAAAGCACATGGTTTAATGAGCTATTAAGATTTTATTTCTCGCATACTAAAATTGAAAATATTATCAATAAAACATTTAGAGTCGTTTTTTTGATAAAAATGTTGGTAATATTTTGTATGCATGGGGTAAAAATATTTTTTTCCTCTCTTTATTAAAATAAACCAATTTCTTTTATACAAGTTAATAGCATATGAAGTATTCTAATTTCTCAGAAGACGATTTTGTCTCGGATTCATATTTTCAAAAGTGGATTTTGAATCCTGATCAATCTACTAATGATTTCTGGACAAAATGGACATATAAGAACCCTGAGAAAAAGGATATAATTGCCAGTGCAGCTAGTTTTATTCGCTTACTAAATACTCAAGATTCAAATGAGCTTTCCAAAAACGAATTCGATGAAATGTGGAAGGTTATAAATCTGGAGAGAAAAAATTCTGGAAAGAAAGATTCTATTATTAGAAAAAACAGAAGCAAGAGTTTTAATTTCTTTTTAAAGGTAGCAGCGATTTTTATTGGAGTTATGGTAATCTCAATAGCTGGTTATCGATTCATGAGAACAGATTCTTCTAAAGATATTCCTTCAATTGTTGATGGCGAAATTATTTTGAAATTAGAAGATGGTACTGTGCAAATTATCAATGACAATGTCACGGAAATTATTAAGAATTCAGACGGAGAAAAAGTTGTAAGTCAAAAGGAGAACACGCTGATTTATGAAGGTGAAATTACGAAAGGTAGATCTAAAATAAGTTATAATGAACTTGAAGTGCCATATGGTAAAAAATTTAAGCTAAAACTTTCAGATGGCACGCAAGTAGTCTTAAATTCTGGTTCAAAATTAAGATACCCTGTAGTGTTTTTGGCAGGTAAATCAAGAGATGTTTATTTGGAGGGTGAGGCTTATTTTTCTGTTGAAAAGTTTAATAATCAAACATTTAATGTAATTACCAATCAGATGAATACTAGAGTGTATGGTACTAAATTTAACGTGTCTAGTTATGAGAATGAAAACAATACTTCTACGGTTCTATTAGAAGGTAGTGTAGGCGTATATAAGACCAAAGATGCGGACGACTCTGAAATAGTAAAGATTGAACCCGGATATAGGGCAAATCTTGAGAATGACGCGATTACAATTGACAAAGTGAATGTAGCGAAATATATAGCATGGACAAATCACGAACTGTTATTTATAGATGATGAGTTCGAAGTGATTATTAAAGAACTAGAGAGACATTTCAATCTGAACATAATTAATAATATAGAAAGAATTAATAAAAAACGATATACGGGAACCTTTACAACCGAGACTATCAATCAAATTTTGGATGTATTTCAAGAACATACAGAATTTGATTATAGTGTTAATGGCAACTCGATTCTAATAAGTGAAAAAGTAACTAAATAAATTTTCTATGAATAAAAAAACAAAAAAAGGAAGATAAATGAACAACTAAAAAATTAATAAAATGAGAATACAACCAACCAACTTAATTTTTATTAACCTCAACCGGCTCACAAAATTTAATTTAAAAGCGAGACTTATTTTAATGTTATTTATGGTAACTGTTTTTCAGATGAAAGCTGAAATCAATGAAAGATTAAAAGATAGAATCGATCTTGATAAAACAGAAGCTACCTTATTAGAAGTTATGGAAGCTATAGAGTCAAAAACCGAATTTAAATTTTTTTATCGTAAAGAAGAGCTCAATCTTGACCGAAAAGTGAACATCCATGTTAGGAAGCAGCAAATTGAAATTATTTTGGAAAAGATTTTTTCGGATAGTCATATAAATTACAAGATAATAGAGTATCAAATTGTTTTAACTCCAAATTTGAATTCTAAAATAGATAATAAAATATCTATAAAAACTAACAATCATCAAGACAATGTAATTTTAGGGACTATTACTGATTCTAATGGAAATCCTTTGCCAGGTGCTAGTATTCTGGAGAAAGGAACAGTAAACGGTACTACGTCTGATTTTGATGGTAATTATAATATTACTGTTGCTAATAGTTCTTCTATTCTTGTCTTTAGCTACATTGGTTTTACTTCTAAGGAGATTGTAGTTAATGAGCAATCTAATATTAATGTTAGCTTAGAAGAAAGTAGTCAAACTCTTGATGAGGTCGTAGTTACAGCTCTTGGCATCGAAAGAGATAGGAAAACTTTAGGTTATGCGACTGCTAAAGTAGATTCAGACGAGTTTGCAGTTAATAGAACTCCAAATTTTATGGATGCGTTGCAGGGTAAAGTTGCTGGAGTTAATATTTCCGGTTTAGGATCAGGTCCTCAGGGAAGTAGTAAAATAAGAATACGTGGTATATCATCTTTTGGAAATAATAACTCACCACTAATAGTTGTGAATGGAGTACCAATTAATAATACCTCTTTTGGGGTACAAGGAGATGTTGGTGAAGTAGGTAGTAATAGGCGCTCGGACAGTGGGGATGGTTTAAGTAGTATTAACCCTGATGATGTTGAGACGATGACTATATTAAAAGGTGCAGCTGCTTCAGCATTATATGGATCAAGAGCCAAAGATGGTGTAATTATGATTACAACAAAAACCGGGTCCAAAGATGGTGGTTTAGAAGTTACGTTGAACTCAAATTATACAAATGGTTCTCCACTAGATTTTACGGATTATCAATATGAATATGGTCAGGGAGAAGGTGGGGTAAGACCTAGTGGGTCATTTCCAAATACTGGAGTATGGAGTTTTGGTGAACCAGTAGGTGGAACTCAAATGCTTTTTGATGGATTAGTTGTTCCATACGAACCTACTCCAAATAAAATCAAGGATTATTATAGAAATAGTTCCACATTTATGAACACGATAAGTGTTGCTTCGAGCGGGGAAAATGGTGGTATTAGTTTTTCTGCCGCTAATATGGATGCTACATCGATTTTACCAGGTTCAGATTTTGTTAGAAGAACTGTGAATGTGGGTTTTACCCAAAAACTGAATAAGTTTACGATATCGGGGAATGTTAACTATTCCAACGAAGTTCGCACAAATCCACCCAATATTGCAGAGCAAGATTTTAGTCCAGTGGTAATCTATACATTGGCATCTACAATGCCTCTAGACTTATTAAGGGAAAATTGTTGTGATGAAAATGGAGATGAAATACCTTACAGCAGATTTACAAATAGAACAAATCCTTATTTTGCATTAAAACGTTTTGAGAATAATATTCGAGATCGAGTATTCGGTAACATTACGACAAAATATGATTTTACAGAATGGTTATTCGCACAAGCGCGAGTAGGGCAAGATTACTACATGCGTGATGTGGACTATAACTTACCTACAGGAAGTCAAAGACAATCTGATCCACCACCAGGATTTTTTAATGGACAATATATTCAAGATCAAAGGAGATTCAGAGAAATTAATGTTGACTTTTTAATTAGCGCAAACAAACAATTTGGGAATTTCGGCACCATGTTGAATTTTGGTGGAAATAAAATGTACCGAAGATCTGATGTAAATACTATTTTAGGTCAGAATTTTTATACTAGGGACCTTTATACTATAGGAAACGCTAGTACAGTCTCACCTAATTACACTAAATCCGAGGAGGAAATCAATTCATTGTATGGTGCAGCAGAACTTTCTTATGGAGGGTATTTATATGTAAATGCGACAGCAAGAAATGATTGGTTCTCAACTTTAAGCCCCGCAAATAGAAGTATTCTTTATCCTTCCATAACAGGTAGCTTTGTTTTTAGTCAGGCATTTAAATTGCCAAGTTGGTTTTCATTTGGAAAAATACGTGTAGCCTATGCAGAGGTAGGGAGTGATACTGATGTTGGACCATACGCGGATAATTTACCCTATAGAATTAATCCTTTACAACTTTTAAGTCGACCGGTAGGTGGTATAGATACTAGTGTAATTCCAAATACCGATTTGAGGCCGATGCGTGTTGCCGAACGAGAAGTAGGTCTCGAAATGACATTATTTAATAACTTACGTTTTGAAGCTTCCTATTACAATAAATTATCTTCGGATCAAATATTATTAGCACAGACTTCCGATGCTTCTGGTTATACTACACGTAGAATTAATGTAGGGGAAAGTAGAAACGAAGGTGTTGAAGTTTATTTAGGAGTATTACCAATAAATTCAGAAAACTTTACCTGGAATACATCAGCGAACTTATCTTATAATACTTCTGAAGTACTTAGTCTTGGTGAAAATGTTGATGACGAATTCATTACTGTTGGAAATGCAGAATTCCATGGGGAATTAAGACAAGTTGTCGGCAAACCTATGGCACAACTTTATGGATGGGGTTGGCTACGCGATGATGAAGGTAATCAGATTTTTGATGAAAATAATGGATTTCCATTAAGGTCTGAAGAGCAAATTAATTTTGGTACGGCTTTGCCTGTATGGGTAGGTGGTTTTACAAATAGTTTTAAATATAAAAATTTAACGGCTTCATTTTTAATTGATTATAAGCTGGGTCATAAGATGATTTCTGGTACGCATATTAATGCATATCGTCATGGGCTTGATAAAGCTACATTGGTAGGCCGAGACGTAGGCTATGTTATCGGAGAAGGAGTAAACCTTGATGGTAGTGTAAATACCGCTCAAGCTGATATTCAAGGTTATTATCAAACTATACGTACCCATAGAGGTTCTGAGGAGTCAGTATTCAATGCTGGATCATGGCAGCTACGTCAAGTTTCACTTGGATATGATTTTACGGAGCATTTAGAAAGAATCAAGTTTATCAAGAGTCTTAAGTTTGATATTGTATCAAACAATGTCGCCGTACTTAAAAAATGGGTGCCACACATTCATCCAGATCAAAATGGTATCATAGGCGATCAGTTTGTTGGATTAGAAGCAACTGGTTTACCTATTACAAGAGATATCGGTTTTAATATGAATATTAAATTTTAAACCAAAAAACATGAAAAATATAATTAGATATATAACAGAAATATTTTTGGTACTAACATTAATTTGGTCTTGTGATGATGGTTTCGATGATCTCAATACTGACAAAGTTCGATTGGTAACAATTGATCCAACATACCAATTAAACACAGCTATTATTCAAGGCGCACCTGGTTATGGTGATAATCTTACTTATCAAGTTACGATTGTAAGACAAATGATAACACCATTCGCAGGGGTTGGAACTGGAGCTAATCTTAATCAAGATAATCGCGCTGCTACTCTTGAGTTATGGAATAATGGTTATCAGACTACAATCAAAAATTTAATTGATGGTATTGCATCAATTAAGGATGATCCAGAGAAAACGAACTTGTTGTCGATGCTACGTATTTGGCGCGCTCATCAATTTATGATTTTAACAGATACTTATGGAGATGTACCATATTTTGAGGCTGGGCAGGGTTTTTTGGAACAGATTCCCTTTCCTACATACACTCCTCAAGAACAAATTTATGATGATTTACTCAAGGAGCTTGAAGAAGCTTCGGCAGTTTTAGATCCAAATAAAGATGCTGTGAATCAAGAGGTAATGTACGCTGGGTCGGGTATTGGAGATAATATTTCTGCATGGAAAAGATTAGGAAATTCATTATTGTTAAGAGCAGCGATGAGATTGGTAAAGGTTAACCCAGCCAAAGCACAAGAATATGCAATCAAAGCTATATCAGCAGGTATTATGACTTCTAATTTAGATAATGCGTTAGTACGACATGATGCAAGTTTTAGAAATGAAATGGGAACTAATTTGAATGGGGGACAAGCTCCTTTTTATTATTTGGATAAAGAATTTGTTGACTTCATGCATAATAACGATGACCCAAGACTTAATGCAATAGCCGTTAGGTATGTTGGTTCGGATTCCGAAGGTGGACAAATACCTGATAATGCTAATCGAGATCCTGATATTCAAATCGGTATGCCACAGGGTTTTGATAACACTACAATTGCACCTCAAATTGCTGAAGATGGCGTAGCGAGTCTTTTTGATTACAGTCAATTGGATAGAACTAGACTTGGCGCTCCTGAGGCTCCAAGTTTCTATGTAACATATTCAGAGACCTTGTTGCTCTATGCAGAAGCAATAGTACGAGGTTGGGTAACTGGTGATGCTAATGCAATTTATCAAGATGCAATTCGTGCAAATATGGAACAATTTTCAGATTGGCCTGGTGATACAACTATTCCTGAAGCAAGTATAATCGATTATTTAAGTAGACATACCCTGACACCAGGGATGGAATTAGAGGAGATTAATAATCAGTACTGGGTTTCATCTTTTTTAAATGGTTCAGAAAGTTGGGCTAATTTTAGAAGAACAGGTTATCCCGTGGTTTTACCTAATCCCTATCCTGGAGGTGAACTTAATACCGAAGATTTTATTAGAAGACTAACATATCCAGATAGTGAAAATACAGTTAATAATACAAACCTATCAGAAGCAATAAGCAGACAGGGTCCAGATAATCTTGAGACTAGAGTTTGGTGGGATCAATAAATGAAATTTAATGTTAAGGATAAGGCACGAGATTTCTTAATTCAAATTTGACTGCTCTATGATTTACTGAACTAAATATTCTAATTATTTACCTAACAAACCAACTAAAATGAAAAACAATCTAAAGCGACTTATAGCGCAAAACAAAAAAGAAGAGCAAGAATATGCTGCAAAACGAAAGGCAGAAATAAACAATCCAAAAACTGGGGACAAAAGACGTGATTTTTTAAAAAAAACTGCGCTAGGTGGTATTGCACTATCTAGTTTTATGGGCTATTCTTTTGAAGATACTGTTGCAGAAACTACCTCA
This sequence comes from Flavobacteriaceae bacterium EG-1, assembly GCF_009649685.1. Classification (GTDB taxonomy): domain Bacteria; phylum Bacteroidota; class Bacteroidia; order Flavobacteriales; family Flavobacteriaceae; genus Aurantibacter_A. Next base: position 102 of record NZ_WJPK01000005.1, on the reverse strand, counting down.
AAAGTGAATCGTTCCTCTTCACCTTCTGAGCTAAAAATAACAGACATGCGCTATGCTCTCACTAAAGTTATGGGAGGTACGGCAATTATTCGTATTGACACC
>NZ_WJPK01000004.1 GCF_009649685.1 Flavobacteriaceae bacterium EG-1 | reverse complement strand
AGGTTTATTAGACATTGAAGGTTTTAATGGTTGGTATCGCGATGAAGACCCTTCTTACTTACAAAATCAAATGTTGACTTCAATTAATGCCCCCATTAGAATAGGACGTGCCACCGTATTGCCGGGTGACGTTGTATTGGCAAATCGTCATGGTACAATTTTCATTCCGTCTCATTTAGTGGCAAATTTGGTCATCTCATCTGAAGTGGTTGGTCTAAGAGATGTATTTGGATTTCAAAGACTTAAAGAAAAAAAGTATACCGCTGGACAGATAGATACAAAATGGACCGATGAAATTAAAAAAGATTTTAGAAAATGGCTAAACGATTATCCCGATAGCAAACTACCAATGACTAGAAAGGAATTAAACGATTATCTCAAGACTCAAAAGGATTAAGGGTAAAAAAGAAAGCTGTATAAGCTCGACAATCAAAAGAATTTAGCGATTGTAATTGAGATTTTAGAATTTTAAATATGTAGTATATACAATGGCCATCGTTTTATTTTAAAAAAAAATCCATTGGATAAAAATAACGTATTATTTTAAATATCAAGGAAATTGTTATGCTCAATTCCCAATTGTAATTCATTAGTTTTTCAAAGAAACCATAAAGTTACTTATGGTTTAATTTTTGACTCCTGAGTTTCGTTTACCACATAAATTTATTATGAAATGTTCGTTGGTTTTTTAATTTTTCAAATTATAGCAAGAGTTTTATATAATAAGTAATGACTAAATTATAGTGCATATTTTCTACTTACAGGGGGGTGGAAATCGGTACTTAAGTTTATCTTAATTTTTCACTATGATTATTTTATTTAGAAGATATAAGTCTACTTTTTTAATTTAATCACTTAAGGATTGACCAATAAGGAAGCAATATATTAACCATTAAATTTATAACAATGAGTGTTGAAGTCTTAGGAGCTATTAGATTTTTAATATCGAAAAAAAGTATCAATTTGATACTTATATTTTTTATCTGTTTTTCTGTAAAAGGACAATCAAATAAAAAAATAAAAAAGGCTAAATATGATGTTGTTATATATGGTGGAACATCGGCTGGTGTTGCTGCTGCAATACAAAGTAGTAGAATGGGAAAATCGGTAGTGTTAATCGAGCCAACAAATAGAATTGGTGGATTAACTACTGGAGGTTTGGGGCAGACAGATATTGGGAATAAGCAGGCCATTGGAGGAATTTCGAGAGAGTTTTACGAGAACATTAAAAAGTATTATGATATTCCTGAGAATTGGAAATGGGAGAAAAAATCAGATTATATAGATAGTGGGCAAACCAGGACAGAAAAAGGAGAAGCATCCATGTGGACTTTTGAGCCATCAGCTGCTCTTTCAGTGTATAAATCCATGATGGAAAAGGAGAAAATAGAAATGGTTTACAACGAACGCTTAAACCGAAATAATGGTGTGGAAAAAGTAGAAAGTAGTATTAAGTCTATTACAATGGAGAGTGGTAAAACCTATGTGGGCAAAGTTTATTTAGACGCCACTTATGAAGGAGATTTAATGGCAGCGGCAGGAGTTTCGTATGTCATAGGTAGAGAAAGTAATAAAGAATATGGAGAAACGTTAAACGGTGTTCAGCCCAATAATTACAATGTGTCTTTGATTAATTTGGTTTCTAAAAATGCGGCTAACCACAATTTTATGCAGCGCGTAGATCCGTACATAGTTAAAGGAAAACCGGAGAGCGGACTTTTGCCCAATGTTAATGAAAAGCCTGGTGTTCAAGGAGAAGGGGATGATAAAATTCAGGCCTATTGTTTTAGAATGTGTTTAACCGATCACCCAGACAATCGTATTCCATTTAAGAAACCTGCGAATTATAATGAACTGGAGTATGAGCTACTTTTTAGAAATTATGAAGCACACAATGGTTCTGTACGTAACATGTATTATAAAGGCGGTCCGTTATTGCCATTAATAAATTCCGGTATGCCAAATCGCAAGACCGATTCTAATAATAGATTTGGGTTTTCAACTGATTATATAGGAAAAAATTATACGTATCCAGAAGCCTCATACGCAGAGCGCGTAAAAATCATAGAAGACCACCGGAACTACCAAATGGGTTTAATGTGGACTTTGGCCAATCATCCGAGGATTCCAGAAGAAGTTCGTAATGAGGCTTCAAAATGGGGCACCACAAAAGATGAATTTGAAAGAGAAGATGGTTGGCAACAACAATTATATGTTCGTGAAGCCAGACGAATGATTAGCGATTATGTTATGACGCAGCGTAATTGTGAGGGGCTTGAAGTAGCAGAGGATGTCATTGGGTTGGCTGCATACACTATGGATTCAAACAATACACAACGGTATGTTGATGCCAATGGTTATGTTCAAAATGAGGGTAATGTTGAAGCGCATGGTTTTGATCCCTATCCTATAAGTTATAAATCTTTAGTGCCTAAAAAGGAAGAATGTGGAAATTTAATCGTTCCGGTATGTTTAAGTGCTACTCATATTGCATTTGGGTCGATTCGTATGGAACCTGTTTTTATGGTTTTAGGAGAGTCAGCTGCAACCGCAGCCTCTTTAGCAATAGATTCAGGAAAATCGGTTCAAGATGTTTCCTATGAGAGTTTAAAATCCATTTTATTGAAAAATGGTCAACATCTCGAATAGATCAAGATTTTCTAAATAATTATTCATGAAATTAATATTAGAAAGTATTGAAAAAAAAATCAAGCATTTAAAGCTTCAGAATACTTTAATAAACCCTATTGTAATACTAAGTGCGTTCGTGTTTGTTTCGTGTGAAAACGTAAAAGAAGAACCGAAGGCCTTGCCTAATATTGTGTTGCTACTTGCTGATGATTTGGGGTATGGAGACCTGGGGTCTTATAATAAGAATTCTCTTGTGCCTACACCTAATTTGGATAAGTTGGCCTCAGAAGGTATTCGTTTTACAAACGCTTATTGTCCTGTTTCGGTTTGTTCACCATCCCGTTACGCATTAATGACTGGAACATATCCTTTTAGAAGTTGGAAAAGAAACGGTGTTTTATCAAATTATGAACCTTCTATGATGGACGAAGGTCAATTGACCTTACCACAAATGTTACAACAGACGGGTTATACCACTGCAGGCTTCGGAAAATGGCATTTGGGGGCTACATTTCCAACACTGGATGGAGAAAAGCCTGCAGGATACGGGAAGTTTAAAGCCGAGAATAATGGAGCGAATATTGATTTAAAAAAACCGATTAGCAATGGCCCTATTGATCAGGGTTTTGAAAATTGGTACGGGTTTAGTTGCGCGAGTGAATGCTGGATAATGAATGGTAATAATATAGTTGCTGCACTAGGTCATGAATTTTATAATATTGATTCGGCTAAAGGGAAAGAGCATATTAAAATTATTCCTTCTAATCAATATCTTGAAGTTGTCACTAAGAAAAGTATCGGGTTTTTACGCGATCACGTAAGACAGAAAAAGGAAAATCCCTTTTTCTTATATTTCGCTCCTTATGTTCCTCATGTGCCGTTATCTGTAAGTGATGAATTTATTGGAACAACAGCAGCTGGCTTATACGGTGATTATGTTTCTGAATTAGACAGTGCTATCGGCAAAATATTAACTATGGTCGATAGTTTAGGGCAAGCGGAAAATACAATAATCCTTTTCGCTAGTGATAACGGTTCTCAATTCCAGAGAACAGGGGTTCATATTGATCTCACCAATTCAGGTAATAATTTGTCGGAGCTCATTGAAAAAGATCAAAACAAGAAAGAACATCATCCTAACGGAAACTTGAAAGGTTCCAAATGGACAATTTGGGAAGGAGGGGTTCGTACTCCTTTTATTGCCAAGTGGCCGCGAAAGATACCCCAGGGTGCTAAATCTGATAAGATTTTTGCATTAAACGATGTATTTACAACCCTTGGTTCAATCATTAACTTTGATATGCCAGCAAATATGGCCGTAGATAGTTATGACCAATCCATGAACCTTTTGGGTGAAGAAAAAGATGTTAGAAAATCTGTAGTTGTTCAATCTTCAAATAACCTAATGGGCTTGCGAAAAGGTAGATGGAAATTTATTGCTCCAGAAAATGATATAGTTCAAGGCCAGTTGTATAATTTATATGAGGACGAATCTGAATCGAATAACTTAATAATTGAAAATTCTAATATGGCTAATGAAATGCATCAAGAATTAAGTGATATAATATCAAAAAATGTCGCATTAGAGTAAATGATATTTACGAAATATATCCAATTCATTTAATAAAATATCAAGATTATTGTTTTAGGATGTGTTCATTAGTTCAGCCAGAAAATCGTATTCCACTTAGGAAGCCTACCAATTATAATGAACAGGGTTTTGAGTTTCTTTATAGAGATTATGATTCTCGCAATATTGAATCAATCAGTAGAAACAATAGTATCACCTGCGATTGACTCTTATTCAATTGTTCAAAAGATCGCATGAGGTAATTTTTATTGAATAAAGTACTGATGAAAGTCAATAAACGACTTAAATAATTAACAATTTTTTATTCTTTTTTTAAGATTCTAAAATCTTTGTAATACTGTCTTTTGCTATAATATTGGGTACATTTGTTTATATCCAATACCAACAAAGATTAATGTTAGTTAAATTACAATTTCTAAACTTTTTTAATTTTTTTTGTAACAGAAAACTACTGGTTGCTTTTTGTTTGATTGTAACAATTCAAATGTTTGGTCATGGTGATTTATCTGAACGCATCTTATTAAAAACAATAGAAATAATTGAGGACCCCGAAAATTATAAATTATACTACGAAAGAGGGTTTTTATATCAGCAGCATATAGATTATAATGAAGCATTAGAAGATTATATTAAATCTGAATCTCTTGGAAATACGGATAAGGTTTTACATTACAGAATGGCTGAGGTAAATTATTTAACCAATGCTTACAGTAATGCATTAGTAAATATAGGTGCCTATCTAAAGGTAGATAGTATTGATGTAAAGGCTAAGAAATTAGAAGCTCAAATATTATTCAAATTAAATGAATATGAAAAGTCTTTAAAATCTTATCAATATGTATTGCAAAACACGATTGACCTTCGCCCCGAAGATATTATTGAATACACGCATATTATACTATCCGAAAACAATAAGAATTATAATAGTGCTATAGTAGCTATTGAATTTGGATTGCAAAAACTAGGCTCAAATACCATATCACTTCAACTTAAAAAATTAGAATATTTAAAAGAATCTGAACAAGTTGAAAAGGCGCTGCAGCAGTTTAATTATTTTATCATTCAATTCAAAAGAAAGGAGTTTTGGTTTTATAAAAAGGCAAAATATTTAATTGAAATAAACAGAAAAAAAGAAGCAAGGATAACATTAAAATTTGCAACTAGAAGTATTGAAGAATTAGACACCAGATTTAAAAATATGGAGTCGATTAAAAAGTTGAAAGAACAAATTAAAAATTTAGAAAATAAAACCAACCAATAGAAATTATGATTAAAATTAGTGCCCAATTAATATTGATGCTTTTTACGTTTTTTTCATTTACGCAAACAGCGATAGCAGACATTCCAGAAATTGAAACAATAGCTCGAATTAAAAATTTTGGCGTATCATCAGATACCACCGCAGTAAAGGTTGAAAGAGGTCCTTATTTGCAAATTGCTACTCCAACTAGTGTCGTTGTTAAATGGCGAACAAATGTGCCAACAGAATCTGTGGTTAATTATGGATTAGAACTTGGTTTGTTGTCCGATAAGGAATCAAATTTTAATGAGATGACAGAGCATGAGGTTTCATTAACTGGCTTAAAACCGAACACTAAATACTACTTCAATATTGGTAATGAAGCAGGTGTTCTATCAGAAAGTTCAACGGGTGATATGTACGTTATAACAGCTCCGAAAGTTGGAACCAAACAATTTGTTCGCGCATGGATATTAGGTGATGCTGGTACAGCAAATAATAATCAGAGAAATGTACGTGATGCATATTACAAGTATGTTGATACGGAATCTGCTAATACAGGAAAGACAGATATGATGCTATTTTTAGGGGATAATGCTTATCGTACTGGAACGGATGTAGAATATCAAAATGCTTTTTTTGATATATATCATAACATGCTTAAAAAATCTGTAGCATGGTCTTGTTTAGGGAATCATGATGGTTATTCAGCAGATTCTGCAACTCAATCCGGACCATATTATGATATTTTTTCTTTTCCAACTGGAGGTCAAGCAGGTGGGACACCATCAGGTACTGAAGCTTATTATTCGTTTGATTATGCAAATATTCATTTTATTATTCTCGATTCGCATCATTCTAATCGCGAGGTGGGCGGTGCTATGTACAATTGGGCACAAACTGATATTCAAAACACCACACAAGATTGGATAGTAACTTTATTTCATCATCCTGTTTATACCAAAGGATCTCATGACTCAGATACCGAAGATCGACTTATTGAAATGAGAGAGAATTTTATGCCCATGATGGAAAATAATGGTGTTGATCTTATCTTAAATGGACATAGTCATTCTTATGAGCGTTCTTACTTTTTAAATGGGCACTATGGATTTTCAAATACTTTTAATCCGAACGAAATTAAAAACGGTGGACATACCGTTGGTATATCGGGGAAAGGAGATGGTAAAACGGATGGCGATGGAATCTACCAAAAAACAAATGAAGCTACAGCAGGAGCAGTTTATATTACAACGGGGTCCGCAGGCAAAACATCAGGTGGAGATTTAAACCACAAAGCAATGTCTGTGTCATTAAACGAACTAGGATCTTGTGTTATGGAAGTGGAAGATGATGGCCAGGGTGGACAAAATTTGACTGTTAAGTTTATCCGTGAAAATGATGAAGTTGATGATTATTTTACCATTAATAAAAAAGGCATTTCGCAGAAAGTAGAAAGTATAAAAAAAGCAGAAAAAGAAATAACTGTTAAAAAGAATGCCATTGCACTTTTCGATGCAGACAAAGATGTGGTTTACATAAAAGTAAACCCTGGCGAACGACTAAAGAAGGTTAAGATTTATAATAACCTTGGAAAGCGAGTGATAAAAAGTAAAAAATCGAATATCGATGTTAGCGGTTTACAAAAAGGAATGTATGTGGTTGAAGTTAAAACCGATAAAAGCACGTACACCGAAACAATTATTATAGAATAAGTAGTTGTTATACCAACAAGCATATATCAAATGTTTTGAGAGGATATAGGGTTGAAAAGCCTTAGTTCATTTTAGTTTTAAATGAAAAAAGCAACCATTTTATTGGGGCCAGTACTACTTTGCTTTTTACTGTTGTCAAGTAGAAATATAGTCGTGCCCCAAAAAAATAGAACTATTCCGGAGAAAGTAGCCGAATTATATGAGGCTAATTTTAGGAAGTTTCAAAATGAAGTAGAAGTGTTGGCGGTCCTTGCTGAGAATTCTGAATTTTCGGAAGATTTAAAACTAAAAGAGCAAGTTGAAAAAACCAGATTATCTTATAAAAAGGTTGAGTTTATTTTCGACTATTATCAAACTTCTTACAGTGGCACTTATATTAACGGAGCTCCTTTACCAAAGGTGAGCGAATATTATCAAGCAGGTAAAATAATTGAGCCCTGTGGTTTACAGGCATTAGATGAGGCGGTTTTTGAAGATGCTTCAAGGGAGAATTTGCAATACATAAAAAAGTTAGCAAATGATTTAAAAACTCGTGTAGATTTTATTTCGAAAATTCATTTACCGATACATTTAAAACCGAGTCAACTAATTGAATGTATTCGGTCGGGGATGGTTAGAATATTTACGCTTGGAGTTACAGGTTACGATACGCCAGGTTCTGCTAATGCTTTGCAAGAAAGTTATGTGAGTTTGCAAAGTATGGAAACTGCTTTTATGTATTTTGAAAATGAACTTTCCCCAAAAGCGAGTTCCAAATTCGAGTCCTTAAAAGCATTTTTTTTAAAAGGTAAAAAACAATTAACATCTAGTACTGATTTTAATAGTTTTGATCGCTTGGTATTTTTAAAAGAAATTGTCAATCCTATATATGCGGGGTTGTTGGAGTTTCAGAATTTAAATAACATCAAACTAGAGCCTTATAAAAAACATGCGCAAAATTATCATGCAAAAAATTTATTCGACACCAAATTTCTAAATACTAGTTTTTATTCCGAATTGGTTTATTTGCCTTTAGATAACCCTAAATCTATCAAATTAGGGAAGTTGTTATTTGAGGATACTCAATTATCTAATGATAATAAAATGTCATGTCTAAGCTGTCACAATCCAAGTAAAGGGTTTACGGATGGCCTTCCTAAAAGCTTGTCAAATAAAAAAGGATTCTTTACGGCGCGAAACTCTCCAACGATTATTAATGCAGGTTACGCTACCCGCTATTTTTGGGATATGCGTGAGTTTAATCTAGAAAAACAAGTGACACATGTTATAGATGATGACTTAGAATTTAATACTGATTTTGATGCGATTATTAACAAGTTGAAAAGTAATCCCAATTATGTAAAATTGTTTAGGGAGACCTATGGAGGAATTCAAAATGAAGATATTAATCAACGTTCTATAAGCAATGCAATTGCAGCATATGTAAATTCTTTAATATCCGTGAACAGTCCTTTTGACAAATATGTTCGGAATGAATTAAATGATTACCCATTAAATGCTAAACGTGGTTTTAATTTATTTATGGGTAAAGGCGCATGCGGTACCTGTCATTTTGCGCCAATGTTTAATGGTACAATTCCGCCTTTTTATTTGGAATCAGAATCAGAGGTTTTAGGAATCACTCAGGGTTTTGATACTATAAATCCAAAGTTAGATTCTGATTTAGGACGTTTTGCAAATGGATTGCGATTGGATCATCACCCATATTTTAAGAATTCTTTTAAAACGGTTTCAGTCAGAAATATAGAATTAACAGCACCGTATATGCACAATGGTTTGTTTGCAACCTTAGAAGAAGTATTAGAATTTTATAATCTTGGTGGTGGTGCGGGTATGGGTTTAGAAGTACAGAATCAAACTTTGTCTGAAGCACCTTTAGACTTATCGAAACAAGAGATTGCAGATATTATAGCCTTTATGAAAACCCTAACCGATACATCAGGATATTCTTCTGGTTTAAATTAATAGAACTACAATCTGAATAATTTTTTGGCGTTTTTATATAATATTTTTCGTTCCGTGGGCTTAGAAACCAATCTTCGAATTTCGGCTATATCTAAGGTGCCAGAACAACTTTCAGGGTCAGAGCCTGTAGGGTCCGCGCAATCACTACCATATAGTAATTTGTCTTGATGCTTCTCTAAAAAAACTTTTGCATGGGCTTCATCGCGTTTTAGCGCATTGAGACCTGAGCCCGCTGAAAGATCACCATACATGTTTGGGTAATCGCTGAGGTAGCGATCTGTAATTCCCCCTGCAGTTACTCCCGTTTTAGGATACAAAATAGATTGATCCGTATGGTCTTTATCAATATTAGCCCACCAAGTTTGTGCGTGCCCAATGAAATTTACTTTTGGATATTTCTCCAACATCTTGTAAAATCGATCAAAACCATAATTGTACATTTCATGCTGCCAATGCATAAGAACTGGCACATTATAATCTTGCGCCAATTGGTAAATATTTTGCATTTCTGGCGAATCACAGGCCACTCCAAATTTTAATTCACCGATAACGACCGCACCTAACTTTAAATATTTTTCTAATTCATAAAGGGCGTCTTTCATATCTGGTACAGCACATGCACCAAATCGGAAAGTTTTTTTGTGTTGACTTGCAAATAGGTAACACTCCGCATTTCCACCAGCCTCAGCTTGAAGACCATTGGCCACACCTTGGTGTGTCGCTGGGGAATTTACAGGTCGCCCTGCAGGTAAAAGTATGGTCGTAGTAACTCCCATTGCTTTTTGATGCGAAAGCAATTGTTCATCGGTACGTTGCACGTAATGGGTGTGTTGATGAATATCAATTATCGGTTCTTTTTTAATACTAGAAGCTTCGGTAATTGCGTTTAATTTTAATGATGTGCCAAGTGCAAACAAACTAGTGCCAGCAATAAATTTACGACGAGTAAAACCTTTTTTTGATGTGGACATATAAACTTATTTAATAGGGGACGAGATTACACTTTTTTTAATTAAGAAGTTACAGAAGCCCACTGCACACAGTGACCTTCGGCATAAACGGGTCCTTTAAATAAAAGGCATCCGCCACATTTTTTATCTGGCTTCGGTGGAATGTAAAGTGCGCAGTTTTGACACGAATTATCAGGCACTGTCGATTGCAAAACATACCCTAAACTTTCACGCTTTTTAATTTCAGCAGCACTAATATCTAGTAGGTTATTGCAAGGATCTTCAGAAGTACTTTCTTTGGTGATTTCACTTTCTTTATTTGCAGATACCTTTTTATCGCGACAGTTTAGAAATAATAATCCACCGAAAAATAAACTACCGGATCTAAAACATGTAGAAATAAATTTTCTTCTTGAATGTTGGTTGTTGGTCATTTAAAATTAATTTTTTGCGTGGCTACACCTACTTTTTTTGCAGTCACTATTTTTACGTTTTTACCGATAATAAATTACTATTTAATTCGCATACAAATCTTTTAAGTCTTCAAGTGCTTGCGAAGGATTACTATCAGCTTTTACTGCAATAATTTTAAGTTTTTCTGGTATTGAATCTTCAATATTCTTTGAATTTTCGAGACCTTTTACCAATCCCTTAATTCCAACTGACTGCCATTCAATTGACTTTGAAAGGGCAGGTTTGCTTAACATATTTAATATAGTTGAGACTTCATTTTTTGTATTGCGAGCTCCGATTATCTGCAAACAAGTTTCAAAAAAATCGAGTTTCCATGAGGCGGTTTCATTAAAAAATGAATTCTTATCTAAAGTTTTTATTAGATCAACACTAGACCCTAATTCCGAACTTAAAACTGCTGTTCTAAACCATGAACTTTGTCCGTGTAATTGCAATGTTTTTGTTAGTGCATTAATTACAGATGCATGGTTAAATTGGCCTAAACTTAAGGTCGCTTGAAAAGCCACTCGAGTAGAGCCATCATAAATTAATTCTTGCAACTGTGCTAAACATTCTGGAAATCGTTCGGCAAGTATCGCGGCATTTTCGCGTACGCCTGGCGATGAATCTTGCAATGCTGTATTCACTATGGTAGCATCCAAAGCATCCATTCCTTCTAAAACATATAGTGCGTTTTATCTAACCTTAGGATTCTCATTTTGGGCGAATAAAGTTTTCACTTCAGGCACCACACTTTTATCTTGGCGTTCTAACAAGATTCGTTGTGCTGTACGATTCCACCACCGATTTTCATGCGTTAAGGTTTTAACCAAGACAGAAGATGTTGCTTTTGTAAGATTCGGGTGCACTGCTTTATATGGCGCTGCATCTGTGGGAACTATTCTGTAAATACGACCGTAGGTGTTACCAGCATCAAAGTCCATGTTTGCCTGTAAGTCTTCTGGTATCGACATTGGTGTTTCAATATGTTGTCGGTACATATCCATCAGATACAAATATCCATCGGGGCCGACTGATAAATTTGAGGGGCGAAACCATGAATCTGTAGTTGCCATAAATTCATTGTCTTTTTCATTTCTTCCTCGCTTGGCTACGCTATAAGGAACGCTATCTACAATTTCAAGAATATCACGATGCACTAGATTACCCGAAACATCACCAGTGAAAATATTTCCATAGTAGGTTTTGGAGAACTTATCACCGCCATAGTAGGTGCCACCCGAAGCTCCTGTAAAATGATCACGTGCATATTCAACACGATCCAGATTATTTTCTTGATAATTTTTATTACGTCGATTTGTACGTTCTTGTCTCCAATAAGGTGTTTCACTCAACTGGTTCATAAGCGGATCATGGTCTGAAATATTTTGATTCGAAAGTTTAACTGATGATGGCAGAAACGGATTTCGCTCCAAATATCGCATGGGAACAACTACCTCACGAATATGTAATGAATTTGCCGTAAAAAATCGGTGCCCCCAATCGTCAATGGCAAGTCCAAATTGACCAGGACCAGTACTACGTTCAAATTGATTTCGATCCAGACGAAAACGAAAATCGGCACCTTGAATATTTAGCTTTGGCGCATTTGGCTTTCTGCTAAAACTGATTTCACCTGCCTGCCCAGCATTATTTGCATAGATCCAATTATCTACGCCAAAACGAAGGTTGGTAATTTGTGCCTCTTCATTTTTATTAAAAAAACCCGTGAAAAGAATCTCTTTAAAATCAGAGCGACCATCTCCGTCAGTATCTTTATAATAGGTGATGTTTGGTGCGGCACAAACCAACAGACCACCTTTCCATGACAGTATGCTAGTAGCCTCTCTAAGGCCATCAATAAAAACCGTAGAGGTGTCTGCCCGGCCGTCACCGTTGGTGTCTTTTAGTAGAACAATTTCACCTTTTCCTTTTACCGCGTCAGGCTTGTAAGCATCTAACATACCTACCACGTAAGCATTGCCATCGCCATCATAGTGCATGGCGACAGGGTCGATTACTAATGGTTCGGCTGCGAAAATTTCTGCTTTAAAATTATCTGCAAACTGAAAAGCTTTTATAGATTCTTCGGGACTCAGTGGACCTTCATATAGCGACTCACTCTTGCAGGAAGCCAAGAGAAGTATAATTAGCAATTGCTTAGAAATACTGAAGTACTTTTTTAAGATGTTATATTTGATTTTTAACTGCATTGTTTTGTTTGGTGGTATTAAGGCTTGTTTCGTTTTTTTGAAAGTAATTGTTGTAAGGAAGAATTTATGCTATTAGTACCTAAAATGAACTGAGTACTCTAAAATACGGCTTAAGATGTTATGATGAAAGCATGTAAAAAAATCAATAAAAAATAGGAGTCATATTTTGAAGAGATAATGTTCTTAAATTACCGTAATTTAATAAAGTTAAAATGCTAAAATTGAATCCGTTGGAAGATAATTATCCATATAAAAAGCTATGATTTACATTACACAATTGATTTATATAATTGAAGGACAAGAAGAAGTTTTTCATCAATTTGAGGAGATTGCTATTCCAACAATTTTAAAATACAACGGTAGGCTTACACTAAGAATACGACCTCAAAATGATTCAGTAATTGAAAGAAATATTGAGAAACCTTATGAAATTCATTTGGTGGAATTTGATTCCCAAGCCGATTTTGATAATTTCAAAAATGATGAAGAGCGAAAAAAATTCTTGCATTTAAAAGAGCAATCAATTAAAACTTCAATTATGATACAAGGCACAAAATTGATGTAGCAAATGAAAAAATTAAATTTCGTACCGGTAATTATTGTTTTGTTGTTTTCAGTGTTTCATTGTGTGGGACAAGAAGGTGCGACAAACGAGAAATACACCTACAAACTGGGTGACCCAAACGGTACTGGAAAATGGTATCTCGGTCGCGAGATTTCACATGTGATGGGTTTTCAAGGGATGGCATGGCTTGATCGGCCTGAACGTGAAGCTGAAGAAAACACGTCTAAATTGCTTGGTAATTTGAATATTGAAGCAGACGGTACAATAGCTGATATTGGTGCAGGTTCAGGTTATCATGTATTTCAAATGGCACCGATTACAACTAGCGGACTAATTTATGCGGTTGACATTCAAGATGAAATGTTAGCTGAACTCGAGCGTATAAAAGAAAACGGATATCATAAAAATATTAAAATCATAAAAGGTAGTGAGAGCAGTGTAAATCTTCCGGAAAAATCTGTTACAAAGGTACTTTTGGTTGATGTGTATCACGAGTTTGATTATCCTTTTGAAATGATTACTTCCATAAAAAAAGCCCTTCATGTTGATGGAAAAATTTACCTTATTGAGTATCGAGGTGAAGACGAAAATGTACCCATTAAAAAGCTGCATAAAATGACCGAAAAACAAGCAGTTAAAGAAATGAAAGCAGCAGGTATGATATTGGAGAAAAACATAGACAATCTACCTTGGCAACATTGTATGGTTTTTGTTAGAGGGTAGGGGTTGGAGCAAAAATAAATGTTAACACAAAACAAAAAATCCCAACAGGCTAACTTGCTGGGATTTTATCTACAATACATTTGTCAGTATTAGTGGAGCCGGGGAGAATCGAACTCCCGTCCAAACAAGCAACGTTAAAGCTTTCTACATGTTTAGTTTCCGTTTAATTTTCGACGTAAGCCTGACCGGAAACGGCCTAACAAACGCTTAGCTTCTTAAGATTTTTGTGGTAATACCAAAGCGAATACTACCCTTATATCGACATTTATGGTGCTCGAAATTGAATCGCCGTCGACAGAGGCTATTCACGAACATCTCGCTTCGCTACCTTGTAGCGACGAGGCTAATCTTACTATAATTCAGATTAAGCGGCAAGAGCGTAATTATTATCGCCAATTAAAAGTGTGAAAAATGATATTAACGAGCTGTTTCTCAGCGCTCGACATGCTTACATTACCATTGGTCTCGCTGTCAAAACCAGTCGGCCCCAAAATGTTAAAGAACTTTTTTATAGCTTTCGAGCGGGCTATACGCTGTATTTTTTTAATAACATCGCAATCGAAGTTGAGAGGTATTAAAAAAGATGCCGCTGCTATCCCTAACGCAACCTTCATTTAAAAAAGGATAGCAAAGGTACACAATTCAAGCACTAAAAGACCCCACAATCTTTTGTCAAGCTTAAAAGCTTGTGTACCCTCACTATTCATAGTATTTTTGAACAAAAGCCGTACCAAAGATGAAAGTCAAATTCGGAATCATTAAAGAACGCAAAACACCACCAGACAGACGTGTTGTTTTGTCACCTCTGGCATGTCAAAAAATCATATCAACTTTTGAAGATGCCGAGATTATTGTTGAGCCATCAGATATTCGAACGTTTTCTAATGAGGAATATGTAGAAAAAGATATAAAAGTAGCATCAAAAATGAAAGAATGCGATGTGCTTTTAGGCGTTAAAGAAGTGCCGATTAAATCTTTAATTCCGAATAAAAAATATTTCTTTTTTTCGCATACTATTAAAAAACAACCGTACAATAGAAAGTTGTTACAGGCTATTCTAAAAAAGAATATCGAAATGTACGACCATGAGGTTATAACTAATCAAAAAGAACAACGTTTGGTTGCATTTGGTAGATATGCAGGTATTGTTGGTGCTTATAATGGTTTTCGCGCATACGGACTCAAATTTAAATTATACAAACTACCTAAGGCACAATCTTTAACCGATCAACATGCATTAATTGCTGAGCTCAAAAAAATAAAGCTACCTAACATAAAAATACTGTTGACAGGAAAAGGTAGGGTAGGTAATGGTGCTAAAGAAATGTTGGACGCCATGGGTTTGCAACAAGTGTCTGTAAAGGAATATTTAGATATTGATTTTAAAAAGCCTGTATACTGTCAAATTGATGTTTCCGATTATAACAAACGAAATGATGGTACTCGAGGTACTATGTCTGACTTTTTCGAAAATCCGAAAAAATATGAATCTACTTTTTTCCGTTTTGCTAGGGTAACCGATTTTTATATTGCAGGTCATTTTTATGGTGATGGTGCACCCTATTTATTTACTAGAGCAGATGCAAAACATCCCGATTTCAAAATAAAAGTAGTTGCTGATATCAGTTGTGATATTGATGGACCAGTAGCAACAACTATTCGTGCTAGTACAATAGAAAAACCAATTTACGGTTATAATCCACAAAAAGAGGAGGAAGCTAATTATAGAAATAAATCTTCAATAGCCGTAATGGCTGTAGATAATTTACCCGCAGAATTGCCGCGCGATGCGAGTAACGGTTTTGGCGACGCATTTGTGAAAAATGTTATTCCTGCTTTTTTTAATAACGATAAAGACGGAATTTTAGAGCGTGCTCGAATGACTAAAAATGGTAAGCTGACCAAACGTTATTCTTATTTGAATGATTATGTAAAAGGTTGATGAATTATACGGTTGATTTTATTTTTTCTGAATGGTGGCTCACCTTTACGTTTACTTTTTTGTTTTTTATGGTACTTTATTTTGGAGGTATATTCCTTATGAAATCCATATTAAACAATTTGAAAAAGAAAAATACGATAAAGCCTATTGTATATTTTAAAAAACCAGGCCAAGAAAAAATTGAAATTAAACACTCGCTGAAAAGTATTTTGGTTTTTGCATTACAGGCCATTCCTTTACAGTGGTTTTACGCAAACGGATATTTTCATTTTGGACAAAACGAGAGTTTAAACTTGTTATGGGAAATTCCTGTTTTGTTTTTATGGAACGAAATTTATTTTTATGCCTGTCATTGGTTGTTGCATCAACCTCCTTTTTTTATGAAGGTACATTACATTCATCATGCATCTCGTGAACCTACGCTATATTCTGTTTATAGTTTTCATTGGTTTGAGGCTTTCCTTTTAGGAGCGGTTATTTTTTTACCGTTGCTTCTATATCCATTTCATATTTTATCCGTTTTAAGTTTACCAGTGATGAGTATTTTGTTGAACTTTTTGGGACATTGGAATCATGAAGGCGAAACAAAAAAAAGTCCTGACTATATAGGGAGATTTACTTTTCGACATACAATGCATCATAAATGGAGTAAAGGTAATTTCGGATTTATGCTTCCCTACCTTGATATGATTTTCAATACTTCCACCCCAAAAAATAAAATGAAATGAGTACACCTGTTTATATAAATGCTATCGGTACATATTTGCCTGGTAAAGCAATTGCCAATGATGAGATGGAAGATTATCTCGGACTGATTAATGGTAAAACTTCACGCAGTAAAAGCAGAATGCTGACTCAAAACGGAATTAAAAATCGATTCTATGCGTTGGACAAAAATCAAAATTCTACGGAATCGGTTTCTGGAATGACGGCTAAGGCAATTCAAGATTGTTTAAATAAAAATGAAACTCCTAAAGAGGAAGTTCAGTTTTTAAGTGCTGCAACTACACAGGGCGATTTGCCCATTCCTGGCTTTGCTAGTATGGTACATGGAGAATCAGAATTGCCAGTTTGTGGAATTTCAAGTCACCAAAGTGTTTGCGCTGCAGGTATGATGGCCATAAAAAACGGATTCATGCATGTGCAATCGGGTGAAACAAATAATGCAGTTGCTTGTGCCGGGGAACAGCCCAGTAGAATGTTCAAAGCTTCTCGTTTTGAAAACCAAAAAGCAATTGTTGAGAATGGCACCCTTCCGCTAGAAACAGATTTTTTACGATGGATGCTTTCAGATGGAGCAGGGGCTTTTTTATTAGAAAATAAACCTAAGAAAGATGCTATTAGTCTTAAGATAGAATGGATTGAACTAAAATCACATGCTTCACTTTTCGAACCTTGTATGTATACGGGTATGAATAAAACTGCTGAAGGAGCACAAGGGAAATCTTGGATAGATTACGATAGTTTTTCTGCTGCTGATGAAGCTGGAGCAATTAATCTAAAACAGGATATTCGTTTGGTGAATAATATAGTGGGTTTAGGGGTTCAACATTTTTTTCAACTTATTGAAGATGGCAAAATGGATCCGAAAAATTTGGACTGGTTGTTATGTCATTATTCCTCAGAATATTTTAAACAGCCGATTCTCGATCTTTTGAAAAAAGGTGGCGTAACAATACCAGAAGAAAAGTGGTTTACAAATTTACATTCCAAGGGAAATACGGGTGCAGCATCTATTTTTATAATGTTGGAGGAATTATTGTATCAAGGTAATTTAAAAGACGGACAAAAAATTCTTTGTATGGTACCTGAGAGTGGTCGTTTTATCACTTCTTTTATGATGCTGACTGTAGTTGGTCGAACAAGTGAGAAAAAGGAATTACCGCTTAAAGAAGAAGATGAAATACTAGCTCCAGCAATTACAACGGAGGGAAAGCCAATTCAAGAATGGTTGGTTCGTGGGTTAACATCGGTTTGGATAGATTTTGAAAATGATCTTCGAAGTGCCGCTATAATCAAAAAAATATATAACGGAACAATTACTTTGGAAGAATATAGGTTGCTACTTTTAAATTTGAGACAGCAAGTGGTAGATGGTTCGCAATGGATTGCCAGAGCAGCTTCGAATGTAAGCATGGAGTATTTTGATGTGCGTTCTGCTTTTATATCGCATTCAAGAGATGAGCATCGGGATTATCAAATGTTAGAAAAAAACTATATCAATTGCGGAGGAAATAAGGATAATCTTTATTCAGGGGAAAAGAATGTTGGTAGTGAAGCTTTAAGTGCATTTATGTTTCATACAGCAAGTAAACCAAATCCATTCGATTTACTTGGCGCAATGTTTATTATTGAAGGACTAGGAAATAGAATTGCTGGAAAATGGGGTAGGGCCGTTCAGCAATTATTAAATTTGAACGATGATCAAGTTTCTTTTTTCACGTATCATGAAATTAGTGATAGTAATGAAAATCATTTTGAAAGATTTGAGAACGCTATAAATTCTGATGCCCTCACCGAAGAACTGGCGAAAAGAATTTTAAAAACAGCAAAAGTTGTAGCCAAATTATATCGCATGCAATTGGCCGAAATAGGGAATTATTAAATCGTTTCTTTAAAAGTGAATTATGCTACACACAAGTGAATATTTTGACACATTAGAAAACAATCCAAAGGATCCGAGTCACTGGCATACCTTGTATTTGGATAAGAGTATACCTTTTAGTGATGATGCTAAAGCTGCTTTTCTTTATGATTCTGGAAGAAAATCGAGGCAATATTTATTGCCGTTTGTCCGTGTAGTAGCCCGATTATTTATAATCCTGATGCAAATGTTTAAAGCGGTTTCCCCAAATTTAGTAAACGCTCCAAAGATGTTGCATAAATCGTTGTATCTAGGGATGAAGTATATGATAAGTCCGGAGGCGAATTATTTGATATTACGACATTTTTATTTGGGGTCTGAAGTTTTAAAATTCATAAAAGACAATGTTGAAGGTGCGGAAAATATTCCTATGAACCCTTTAAAGCCACTGTCAGTTAATGATGTTCGGGATAACTTGTTTATTGATCATGATTTAAATCTTTATAATTTCATTATCAATTTAAACAAGGCTACGGCAGAAAAGGGCTTAAAAGTAAAACCTATTGAACGGCCAGATTTTAGTGCAATAACTGAAGGTGAAATCCCTTTTGATAATTTTCGTGATAAATGGTCAAATTTTATGGATTTATCGACAGCCATAGAAATTTTTACACCAGTATATCAATTTTTTCTAACCGATAATGATTTCTGGCGCGCTAGCAATTCATTGCAACTTGATGAGGTAATCGGTATCTATGCGACTACTATAATGGACTGCCCCGAAAAATTAGTTGGCCTGAATAATAAACATCCCATGATTCCCCTACCAACTTATGGTGCCGCATTTCGGCTGACGCTTCACGGATTATCGACTGAAATATTGCATGGACTATTGGTAGGTGCGAAAAAGGAAATGAATAGCGCTAAGCACTAAGGTTTTTAAAAGATTTTATTTTAGTCTGTAATTTTTCTGAAAATATCACAAATACAAATCCCAAAGTATACGCAACAAGATCTTGAATGTTAAAGGTATTTCCAAAGATTAAATTAGCCCATTTATTTCGCTCTAAACCAATGTTATTTAAGAAGTCTGTAAGTTGCATAAACTCTACTAAATAGGCAATTACAAGTGTTACAAGTGCAATAGGTAAAGGTTTTACCTGTAGAAAACTTTTAAATAAGCAATAAAGTAGAAGCACTACTAAAAAATCACCTACGGTGTGCCGAATAAAACCATCTTTTAGTAATGCTGCTATTAGAATTTCTGCTAGTAAAAGAATCAAAAAGAGAATAAAGTAGCTTTTATTAAATATTGTTTTCATAATTTTTATGGAGTATATAACTGAATACTATTTAATCACCCAACTTTAGAATTTTTGTATTTGTCATTTAAACATAAGGTTGATTGCATCAATAGAAAAAGCATCCATAGTAATCCTCCAAAAGCTATGGTTATTACCCATACTTGGGGTTCAGTTATACTAAATCTAATCTGTTCGAAAAGGTGGTAAGGTTTGGTTAATAAGTCCCATGAATTAAAGCGAAGAAACCGTCCCAAATAAATACCATATCCAGATAGCATTGAAATTAAGAATATTGAAAGGTGTGCATGAAAACTAGAAGATTCACTTTTAATAAAGCCAAACATATCTAATATTGAAAGTAATCCTAGCCATAATCCATTTAGTGCGAAAACAAATACCAGGAATAGGTCTAACCATTTTAATACAGAATTATGATTATGAAGATGTATTAAATCGGTAATTATGTATGGACTGTTTGGTAAGAAAAGTAGCCAGGTTGTAAACAAAAGTAACTTTTGAGGTTTGGAATATTTCCAGCTGGAATAGTACTTCATTACCTGAGTAATAAAAAAGGGAATTGCTGCTAAAAAAAGATTCCATACTAAAAAAGTATAAAAATAGCTATGCGTTATTTTCATCCGAAATAGTAATACTAAAAATGAAAATGTTGAGGTTAAACACAGATTAAAATAAAGATTCCGATGTTTTCTAAAAACTGTATAAATCATATATATAAGATGAATTAATAAAAAAAGTAACTATATAATATTGCTATTGGAATGTTTATAAATACTAGGACTAGTGCTAAGATATGCTCATGTATATCTTTGAAATTTGCTAATGTGTTCGCTAATAAAATAAGCAATACAATTAGTGTTGTGGGTACGTATAGGACAATTAAAGTAATGCCTACTGTTTTTATTAAGTCATTTTCAGAAAATAATAGAATAAGCATATATACCGTTCCAATAATAAAGCTCATACCAGAAAATTGTACAGCAATCCGATTCCATTTATATTTAAAGAGCTGTATCATTTGTTAATATTTACAAGTTGATATAAAGTGTACTCTTGCCATGTTTTATCTGTTTGATCCGACAAAAATTCGACATGTTTCTCCATCACAATTTCTTTTATGTTAATATCAATGCTATTGGGATTATTTTTTGTGTACTTGTAAAGTTGTTCGCTATTGTTGGCTCCTAAGTCAGTTAGGTAAAAAATATCCGGTTTTTCAATAAAACTTAAATTATACCAAGTAATAGTTTTGTCCCATGGAATTGCTGCGCTGATAAATAGCATGGTGAAAACAGTGGCAACATTTTTGCGTAATAGAAAGGTGAAACTTTTAATATGGATGATTTTTAGATAGGCGGTAATTAAACCAGTTAAGGTTAGTAGTAGATAAATAAATACTCCAATTCGTTTGTAGGTTAAGCCAAGTGCTTCAATATAGAGGTAGTTTTTATACCATGTAAATACAATAAGTATTATGTTTAATACTATCCACAAATACGTGAGTGACTTAAGACGTTTGTTATTTTTATAAAAGTTTAGATTACCACGAAAAAAGTAAAGAATAAGAGCAATGGCACATACAATAGAAAACATTAAAGCATATACCCCTTGGTGGACCGATTGTGAGTAGCCCGAATTAGAAATTTCAGTTTTTTGCAGCAAGTAAATGGCGTCTGTAGTTAGAAAGAAAACAAGAAGTATGTTTAGTGCAAAAAAAACGATTCTGCCTAATGTACTTTCACTTTCCAACTTTTGTTTCTCTCCTATTAATACTAATTCCGTAGGTTTATTCAAGGTGTTAGATTGTGATAAATCATAGGCTATCAATTCTTTAGGGTCGAAAGGGCGTAAAATATGTAGAAATAATATGTAACCTAAAAGCGTAAAAAACAGCCACGGAATACTAATAAAATTGAGATTGATTTGTTCAATTAAGTTTTCAAAAACAGGATTTGCACTACGATATAAAAGACCAAAAGAACATAATAGTACAATTGAAACGAGAACACCTTTTATTCGGTTTAAGAGTTTAGGAGATACGTCCTTTTGTTTAGGGTTGCTCGTTGTGCTTTTATTTTCTTTTTGTTGCATGTAATTTGCAACCGAAGATATTAAAAGCGCAATACAACCTATTAACCAAGAAATGTAAGTTGATGATTTTTGAGAAATTGATTTTCCAATAAATAAAATGAGAGCCATAAAATGGACAAAAATTGAAAGCCCTGAAGGGTTTATAAAAACAAAAAGTGCACTTACTATATATGCAGTGGCATAGGTCCATGAAAATGAACGTTCTTTACTTATAGTAGAGACTAGGGTAATAATTATAATTGTGATAAGAAAAAGGTTAAGGCCAAAACTCTTGCTGTAAAATAATAGGCTAAAGGCAAATGCTGATAAAATTGATTTTAAGTGAATATTCATAATGATAATATTTAGATGGAAAATTTTTTAAACAGGTGTTTTTTATTGAATAGAAAAGGCTGATTTAATTTTTTCTAAGGGTTGATTTAAAAGTTTGTAAAAATTTAATTGATGAAAACTATGCGAGACTTTTCCTTTTTTATATTGAGCATAAAAGAGTTTGAAATAATCGGGGTAGAGTAGTCCGCCAATACATATTACTGTAAATAGGTATGTACTTCGTTTACCGTTACCCAGTAAATAGAATTGCATACTAATTTCTTCGGGTACCGTTATACCAGTATTTGTTAACACATGAAATACATCATGACTTTCTAATTTATTTTGAAGATTAAAATTGTTCTTAGCTAAAAAAGTGCCTAATTGTTCTCCTAAACTTTTATGAGGAAACTCTTGTAAATCGGCAATAGTTAATTCCCAAGCTGTATTCTTTTTTAAAGTCTGATGGGGGATTAAGCTCCACTCGTACAATTTTTCTAGTAGTATTGCTCTCATGCTATAAATTAAAAGTACTTTGAAATTCAAAGTAAATGATTAAAAAAAATGTTTATTTACCAATTAGCTTTTCAAGTGCATTAATGTGTTTTTTAAATTCAGCTTTACCTAATTTTGTAGCTGAATATCTCGTATTTGGTTTTCTTCCAATAAACTGTTTTTCCACTTTAATGTATTCTGATTTTTCTAGGGCTTTTGTATGGCTTGCTAAATTGCCATCTGTAGCACCAAGCATTTCCTTGAGCATTTTAAAATCTGCATAATCGTTAACCATAAGCACACTCATAATTCCCAATCGAATGCGGTGATCAAATGCCTTATTTATATTATTTATTATGCTCATTTTTTACTCAATTCAGCTTAGTCTCTATCATATTTAAAATACATCATACTTCCATAAATGATATGAAAAACTCCGAATCCTAGAGCCCAAAAATACAATCCATATCCGATAAATTGCGTGCTTATTAAACCAATTAGTACAAAGGCAATGCCCATGTAGCGAACATCACCTAAGGTGTATTTACTGGCATTAATGCAAGCCAGACCATAAAACACCAAAGTAGTGGACGCAACTAGCCAAGATATATTATATTGAATTAGTACTAAACTAAATATACCTCCAACGAATAATGGTATGCAAAAATTCACCAATAGACGTCGACTAGCTTGATTCCAAATTTTTTCTCCACTTTTTTTAGCCTTGCGAATAGAAAGTATGGCGCCCGTAACAATTGCGGCAATGATTACCAAAATTGCTATTATTAATAAATCTAATACGAGTCCGGTTTCCATCGGAGCAGAATTTATTCTTCTTTCATATTCAACTTTATCAGTTAATGAAAATTCTTGTAACCTTAAATAGGCAAAAACAGCACCTATTAATGCGTATACGCCAGCCAAAACCCCCGAAAATCCACTTAACGAGATAAACCGAGAAGAACGGCTCATCATATTTTTGATTTCCGAAATGTCGTCGAGATATTTATTTGATTCCATATATAAAGTACTTTGAAAAACAAAGTAAAATAAAAAAAATCATTCATACAAGAAAAGGGCTTAATATAAACGAAATTTACTTTTCAACAGAAATATCCCACGTAATAACCGGGTGTATTTCTGGAGCTGAATAAGCACCCAAAGCAGTTAGTTGTAATTTAAACTCTTTGAGTTCTGTAATAGTTTTTATTTGCAATTTTTCTTTTTTACCAGCAGCAACCGTAAAAATTGGCGCCTTACTATAAAAAGAAAACGGCATAGCATTTTCAAATAGTAGATCACTACTCGTTGCGTTTTCTATTTCGATTACTAAGACTTGTGTGTCTTCTTCATATTGAGCAGAATTAATTTTAATGCTCGCCTTTAATAGCGGTTCTAAATATTCTGGTTTTCCAACAAATAATGAATTGTAAACTGCAACTGTACGCCCGGCAAAAAGAGCTTCTTTTAAACTTGCAGTACTTTTTTTCTTCGCAAAAACTAAGGTCAATGGTCTATGATTTCCTTTTTCGGTATAATCCCAATCAATAAGACCATGTATATCACTAGTTCCCATTATAGTTAGGTTCTGTTCTAATGCAAGTGCAAGAGATTCTTTAGAATAATCGAAGTAATTTATCACTTCTATACCATGAAGTTCATTGTTATTTATTCTTTTTAATTGAAAATCACTTAAGATTGGATTTCCAGTAGGGCTTTGTCGGTGCCATGCAGGGTGATTCCAAAAAACAAATGCGCCTTGCTTTTTTGCTTCGCTAAAAGCTTGTTCAGGTTTATCTTTTAATAATTTATTAGCATCCGAAATAAATACGGCATTGTTATGACCAACTGGTTCTGATCTTGTTATTTCGGAACCTCTAATAATTAATAAATCATGTTCTTTTGCTTCTTCAAGTGCAATTTCATGAGCACGATTTCGATTAGGGTGCGGAATATCGTCTGCATGAGGTTGGTACTCTAGATGTTCGGTAAGTGAAATAGCATCTAAATTTTCGCGTAAAGCTTCTTGAACTCGAATGGTTGGCCAAACATCTCCATCAGAGAAAACAGTATGCATATGCAAATCTGTTTTTAATGTTAGATAACCTTCAATATCAGGAAAGATTATTGGTTTTGAACCGAAATGGGAATGGTCTTGGGCAGAGAGGAAATGAAAAGATACGATGGTGAAGCAAAAAAGGATTAATTTTTTCATGGTAGTTGGTTTGTTCAAATGTATTTAAAAAAGTATATTCAATTTAATGATAATTACGATGTTAAGGTTAATAAATAGTAATTTTATAACTATGAATCCAGCCGAAGAGTACATGTTAAATCAGCCAGAACCTTATAGAAGCATTCTATTGCATGTGCAGTCCATTATTGAAATGACAATTACAGAGGTTGATTTAAAATTTAAGTATCGAATCCCCTTTTATTACATAGAAGGAAAACCATTTTGTTATCTCAATCAATCAAAAGATTATGTTGATGTGGGGTTTTGGCATGCGGCACATTTGTCCAATAATTTAGAGTATTTAACTACTGATGGTCGAAAAATGATGAAGTCTTTACGTTATACTACTTTAGAAGATATTAACGATTCAATTTTAATTTCCATTTTAAAAGAAGCTTATTTAGTGCGAAATGAAAAATTTTATAAAAATTAAAAACCTGTTTTCCAAACCTTATCTGAAGCTTCAAGATATTCAGGTAGTGCAGCAGAACCATACCAAGAATATAGTTCGGAATCTAGAAAATTTTCTTTTATTGCAGGGTCGGTATCTAGTAATTGTTTTGCTTCTTCAATAGTCGCTACGTCTAAAATAAAAATACCCCGATATTGATTTTCATTTTTTTTCATAGGGCCTGCAACAATCAATTTTTTATCATTTACAAGTTTATTAATATTTTTCATGTGTCCGGCAAAACAACTGTCCTTTAAAATTTTATCAGTTGAAGTATTTGTTCCTGTTTTTAATATGACAAACACATAACTTTTCATTCCATAATCATCGGCGCCTAATTTTGTTGCCAATTCAGCATTATACTTCGGGTTAGTTTTTTGGGAATATGTCGTTTGGCCGTACCATAGTAGACAAGAAAGTAAAAATAAATGTTTCATATATTTTGCTAATTATTCTATCCATCCATTTTCTTTATACAATTCTATATATTGATTGCTAAGAGAATCTGAATCTTTATATTTCTCTTTTACTTCTTCAAGTTTTGTTTTCATCGATTTTACAATGTCGGCATATTCAGGGTCGTTATAAACATTGTTTAATTCCATACCATCTTTTTCTCTATCATAGAGTTCCCATACATCAACGTCATAATAAAAGTGCATTAATTTGTACTTCTTTGTTGCAATTCCATAATGTCTTTTTACAGCATGAGAGCCAGGATATTCATAATAGTGATAATAAACAGCTTCTCTATCCCATTTTTCTTTTTCACCTTTTAACAGAGGTACGAGACTTTCACCTTGCATATCGTCAGGAGAAGTGACACCTGCTATTTCTAAAAAAGTCTGAGCAAAATCTAAATTCTGTACCATTTCTTCCTCAGTGGTTCCTGCTGTAATTACATTTGGCCATTTGATTAATAAAGGCGTTTTAAACGATTCGTCGTACATAAAACGTTTATCGAACCATCCATGCTCACCCAAATAAAAGCCTTGGTCAGATGTGTACACAACTATAGTATTTTCACTTAAATTATGTTCATCCATATAATTTAATAAGCGTCCTACATTTTCGTCTACGGCCGCTATAGTACCAAGATAATCTTGCATATACCGCTGGTATTTCCATATCATTAATGTGCTATCATTCATCATAGGGAATCGCTTTGCAAAGTCGGCGTTTATAGGGTCGTAGATAGCATCCCAAGCTTCTTTTTGTTCTGGATTTAGTCGATCAGTACGACTCCCGATTTGATTCCAGTTTTTTATGTCAAGAGTTGCAGCTATGCTATCTGTTAATTTTAGGTCGTAACTAACTTGCATGTGGGTTAAGATATTCATTTCAGCGGGTGCGGCCGTAGTTTCTCTTGATACATAATTATCAAAAAGGGTTTCAGGTAGCGGAAAAGTTTTTTGCGTAAATTCTTTATAGTGTCGTTCTGCTGGCATCCAAGTTCTGTGTGGCGCTTTATGTAGGTACATTAACATAAATGGTTTTTCAGTGTCTCTACGATTATCAAACCAATCTATAGTAAGGTCCGTAATTATATCCGTTACGTAACCTGTAATGGTAGTATCACCGGTTGCTGTGTTAAATTTTGGATTGTAATAATCACCCTGACCAGGTAGTATTTTAAACTCATCAAAACCTTTAGGATTATTGCCAAAATGTAATTTACCAAACATAGCTGTTTGGTAACCTGCTTTTTGCAGCAATTGAGGAAAAGTTACATTGGTAGTATCAAAGGGCATTCGATTATCAATCTTACCATTTAAGTGACTATGTTTACCAGTAAGAATTACAGCCCTTGAAGGTGCGCAAATAGAGTTGGTTACTGTAGCGTTAGTAAATAGCATACCTTCATTAGCGATGCGATCGATATTTGGTGTTTTTATCAATTTATCACTATAAGCGCTAATGGCTTGATACGCATGATCATCAGACATGATGAAAACAATGTTTGGCTTTGTATGCTTTATTTCCTTCTGAGATGAATCACCACATGAGAAAATTATTAGACTTCCAACAAGTAAAAAATAGCATGTTAACTTATTCATTATGTATCGTTTTATTTGGCTTGTTGTTTCAAAACAGATTGAAACTTGTTTAATGTGATTTGTATGTTAGGGGCTTGATTTTCAAAAGTCAAATTATTGTTTTCTAATGAATCTTCTACAAGGTTATAAATTTCTCCATTATCATACAATTTCCATTCTTGATTTTGCACATATCTTTTTGGCTTAAAATTTCCCCAATTAGGTGAATAATCGCAAAAAATCCATTCGCGAACATTAGCTTTTTTACCTAAAAGTTGGGAGTAGAAACTAAGTCCATCGGTTTCTGATTTTGTTAACGGATTTTGTCCAGAAACTTGGAGCAAGGTGGGTAAAAAGTCAGTAAAATCGATTAGGTTGTTATTCGTGCTGCCGGGTTTGATTTTTCCCTTCCAGTTTGCAATAAATGGTACTTTGGTACCTGCGTTTGTGGTGTGTCCTTTATCGCCTTTTAATGGGTTGCTATAAACTATTGAAGTTACATCCCTATCTGTTCCATTATCACCAATAAAAAGAATAAGTGTATTTTCTCGAATTCCAAGATCTTCCGTTTTCTTAACAATTTTTCCAACCAATTTATCCATGTAATGAACCATATCTCTAAAATAGGTTGTATCGTTTATTTTAGAAGTAGCATTAAAGTTTTTAAATTCATCATTATCAGGGGTTGGCACAAAAGGATCATGCGTTAATACCATTGGGTAGTAAATAAACATCGGATTATCTTTGTTTTTCTCCATGAAAGATTCCATATGCTCTACGAATATATCCGGACCGTATTGGTTAGGGTAATTAATAGTACCTTTTCTAGTACTTAACAATGGATCTTTATAGCGCGAACCTAATTGATCAATCTGCCATAAACAATATTCATTAAAACCTGCTTGTTCTGGTGTCGACCCTATTTTGTTTCCTGCTAGTTTTTGCTGATGTATATTTCCCAATAATTGCCATTTACCAGCAATAAAAGTTTCATATCCTGAAGCTTTCATGTAGTGACCAAATGTTTTTTCTTTAGCGTCGAGCAATCCAAAACCAATATAATTTCTATGATTGTATTTACCGGTCATTAACTGTACTCGAGATGGAGTGCAAAGTGGGGTGGAATAGCAATGCTCGAAACGCATTCCTTCATTGGCTAATTGGTCTAAATTCGGTGTGGAGTAACTGTTACTTCCATAAACTCCTAATGTCTCTTGTCCTAAATCGTCAGCCATAATTAAAATAATATTAGGCTTTCCTTGATTTTCTTTTTTAGGTTCGTTTTTTTTGGCATTACATGCAAAAAAGAAGGCTAAAACTATAAGCGATAGCGTGGCTTTAATTTTCATTAAGTAAGATTAATAACTGTATTACGAAGCATGGTTAGATTAGTCAATAATTTTTCTAATTGATCTAGTGGAAGCATATTAGCACCATCACTTTTAGCGTTAGCTGGATCAAAATGTGTTTCCATAAAAATCCCATCTACACCTGCAGCAATTCCTGCACGAGCCATTGTATTAATGAGCGCCGGTCTACCACCGGTTACTCCAGAAGTTTGATTCGGCTGTTGCAAAGAATGGGTGACGTCTAAAACTACCGGAGCATATTGCTGCATTGTTGGTATTCCTCTAAAATCAACAACCATATCTTGATAGCCAAACATTGTTCCGCGATCTGTAATCCAAACTTGTTGATTATCAGAATCGGTTACTTTAGTTACTGCATGCTGCATACTTTCCGGACTCATAAACTGTCCTTTTTTAAGGTTAACGACTTTACCAGTTTTTGCTGCGGCTACCACTAAATCGGTTTGTCTTACTAAAAAAGCAGGTATCTGTAATACATCAACATATTCAGCAGCCATAGTTGCATCAGATTCTTTATGAATATCTGTAACTGTAGGTACGTTGAAAGTCTCCGAAACTTTACGTAATATTTTTAATGCTTTTTCATCGCCAATTCCTGTAAATGAATCCACTCTACTACGGTTTGCCTTTTTAAAACTTCCTTTAAAAATATAAGGTATTTGAAGTTTATCAGTAACAGAAACTATTTTTTCGGCAATACGAAGTGCCATTTCTTCACCCTCAATAGCACAAGGACCAGATAGTAAAAAGAAGTTATCGCCATCAGAATATTTTAGTTGAGGTATATGACTTAATTGCATAAATAATCTTTTAGGTAAAGATACTATTTTGAGCTAGTATTTGTTATAACTAGTACTATTGTAAGTTATATATTGCATATAAGACAAATAGTATGTTGGCTTATTAAAAGAATTGATCCCAAATCAATCTACTATGCAAAGAATTATATTAATAGCAATGCTGTTTTGCAGTATTCAAATTACTGCTCAATTTGGTAAGAATTGTGAATTACGACAGTTTAAAATAAACGTATTCAATCCTGGTATTGAATATGAAATGGCATTAGGTGTTAATACCACTTTTGATATTAAGGCTGGATTACAAGTGGCTTTGGATCCTGAAGAACCTGATATTTATAATGAATTGGGATTGTTTCCTGCTATTGCTGGTCAATATCGCTATTATTACAATTTTGAGAAACGTCAGCGTAATAGACGACAGATTTACGGAAATTCAGCTAATTATATTGCACCTGCCGCGGCAGTTTTTATTCCAGGTTCAAGAACAATAAACAATGTGGTTGTTAAGGATGTTGTTACATATGCCGGGGCAGTAACAGGCTTGCAACGCAGTTATGATTCCGGATTTAATTTTTCTATTGATATAGGAGCAGCGTATTATTTTGGCACTTCAAATGACGGAATATACCCCATTGCTAATATTAGTATTGGTTGGATTGTGAGTGAGAAAAGATGGTGTGTAGGTAAATGATTCTACATAATTATTCTTCAATTTAGGATTGCTTTTCTTAAAGATTATTAATAATTGTAGAAAGTCAAATAATTGAAATTGAGAACATTCGGTAGTCTATTACCAGTTTGTACCTTTTATAAAAACTATATCTTAAATTTTACATAAACGTAGTTCTTAAAACAAAGTTACTTTTTAGATTTAGGCAAACAAATCGAAAAAGATGACAAAAAAACTACTTTTATTTTTATTCATTTCAACACCATTTTTTGTTTGTTCGCAATTTCGAAAAACTAATGAACAAGGTACGGGTCTTATAAATTTAGAACGGCACCAATTTAAAATAAACCTCATAGCGCCTGGTATTAGTTATGAACTAGGTCTTTTTAAAAATGTTACGGCGTCGACGAGCTTTGGACCTGCATTGGCCTATTACACTGAAGGCTATTCATTTGGGTATGCATGGCATACACGTTTGCGGTATTATCATAATTTAAAAAGAAGAGTAGATATGCGAAAAAATGTAACTGGTAATTCGGCCAATTATGTTTCGGCTGCACGAAGTGTTTTTTGGGCTCCCTTGCAAATTTCGAATAATTTAAAAGGAGCTGATGATTACGCAATGGCTTTCTATGGTGGTGTTTATGGTATTCAACGTACTTATGAAAAGGGATTTAATTTTAATATTGAATTAGGTGCGGGTTATTATAGGGGCGATGGTGTGTTAAGCGGATACGGTGGTTTGTTAAATTTTAGTTTTGGTTGGGTGGCTACCAGACGAAAATCAAGAAAACCGACATTCAACTAACTTATTTAGCGTTGAAATTCCAACCAAGCATTTGCGAATTCTTCGTTTATTAACCATGATACACTTTCTCTATTTCCTGTGAAATCGTTAAAAGAATAAATGGACATTTCATTATCGTTGCCAA
Source organism: Flavobacteriaceae bacterium EG-1 (assembly GCF_009649685.1). Lineage (GTDB taxonomy): Bacteria > Bacteroidota > Bacteroidia > Flavobacteriales > Flavobacteriaceae > Aurantibacter_A. The sequence continues at coordinate 255,269 of NZ_WJPK01000004.1, read as the reverse complement.
GCCATCCAGAATCTTCGGGGATAATTTTTAATTCAGAAGAGTTTGATTGAATTCTTTTCGCTAATGTGTTAGAGAAAAATAATCTAGTTAAATCGTCCGAGTCATTTAATCCGGCAAAATGGTCAACGCCAGGTTCTATTGCAAAGCTCCATGTTCCGGCTACTTTTCGTTTATCTAACACAATATTTTTTAAAAAACTATTTCTTTCTTCACCTTCTAATTCACCGGTTAAAATTAATCCTGGAATATTGTTATTTTTTGCGGAATAACTCAAGAATCCACCTCTAATTGAAACTAAACTCACCACTCTTTCAGGCTTGTAAATAGAAAAATGATAGCTAAAATTACCACCTGCAGAATATCCCCGCATCAAAAATGGTAACTCTGAAATTTCTGAAATTTTATTTTTAATGGCTATTTGCTCTATAGCATCTTCAAGCGCTCGGCCACTGCCATTACTGGCATTTGCGTAGTTATTTCCTTTAAGATGTACGCTACATAATATTAGTTTTTCTTTTATGGCAAAATTTTGCCACTCTTCTGAATTTGAAAGTCCTAAAGCATTACTGTTAAAACTATGTGCTAAAATTACAATTGCTTTAAAGTCTGATATATTATCTGGAATCCATAACCGAAATTCGGCCGTATTAATATTGTAATATGGTGATTTTGGATAAACATGAAATGTCCAATCGTCTATAAACTCACCAATAGCCTCATCTTTTATGGTGTTTTGAGGTTTTACCTCATCTTCAATAGCGTCGGAACAACTAAAAATTAATATAAAAACTAAAATCGCTAATGAAGAAATAATTTGACGCATAGAAATCACTGTTAAGCAATAGAATAAAGGTATTATAAAAACCTATTTCAGGTATAATTTAGAGATGGTTATAAGATTTTTTGTAATTATCTATATACTTTTCTCCTAAAAGCATCAAATATGCACTTAAACCTGCTCAAAATCAATGATGTAAAATTAATGTAAGTTATTGGTGCTGCTTTAAAATTAGCAGTATCTTTGCCGGCTGAAATTAGAACTTATGTCTGTAACAAAGAATATTGCGATTATTGCGCATGTTGACCACGGTAAAACTACCTTAGTTGATAAAATTATGTATCACTGTCAGTTGTTTCGTGATAACGAAAACACAGGTGACTTAATATTAGATAATAACGATTTGGAACGTGAAAGAGGAATTACAATTACCTCAAAAAACGTTTCCGTAGTGTATAAAGACACTAAGATAAATATTATTGATACGCCTGGTCACGCCGATTTTGGTGGAGAAGTAGAACGTGTTTTAAACATGGCAGATGGGGTTTTGTTACTCGTTGATGCTTTTGAAGGTCCTATGCCTCAAACGCGTTTTGTACTTCAAAAAGCAATTGATTTAGGTTTAAAACCTTGTGTTGTAATCAATAAGGTGGATAAAGAAAACTGTACACCTGAAGAAGTACATGAAAAGGTTTTTGATTTAATGTTCGAATTAGGTGCAGAAGAATGGCAGTTAGATTTTCCTACCGTTTATGGTTCAGCAAAGAATAACTGGATGAGTGACGATTGGCAAAATGAAACAGAGAATATAGAACCATTATTGGATATGGTTGTAGAGCATATTCCAACATTTGAGCCAAAAGAAGGAAATACGCAAATGCTAATTACTTCATTAGACTACTCCTCTTTTACAGGAAGAATTGCTATTGGTCGTTTGCAACGAGGTAGTTTAAAAGAAGGGCAACAAGTTTCTTTGGTAAAACGAGACGGTAGCATTGTAAAGACTAAAATAAAAGAGTTATTTACTTTTGAAGGATTAGGTCGATTAAAAGTAAAAGAAGTAGCTACAGGTGATATATGTGCCATCGTTGGTTTGGAAGGATTTGAAATTGGAGATACAGTTGCAGATATTGAAACTCCCGAAGCCTTACAAACAATTGCTATTGATGAACCCACAATGAGCATGTTATTTACCATTAATGATAGTCCATTTTTTGGACAGGATGGTAAATTTGTTACCTCAAGACATATTAAAGAACGTCTAGAAAGAGAGCTTGAAAAGAATTTAGCCCTTCGTGTAAATGAAACAGATAGTGCTGATAAGTTTTTAGTTTTTGGTCGTGGTGTATTGCACTTATCGGTATTAATTGAGACCATGCGTCGTGAAGGCTATGAATTACAAATTGGACAACCACAAGTAATTATTAAAGAAATTGATGGGGTTAAATGTGAGCCTATTGAATCTTTAACGATTGATTTGCCTGAAACGGTGTCAGGAAAGGCTGTTGAGATGGTTTCGATGCGTAAAGGAGAAATGACCAGTATGGAAGCCAAAGGTGATCGTATGGTTTGCGAATTTTTAATTCCTTCTCGTGGTATAATTGGTTTACGTAATCAATTGTTAACAGCAACTGCAGGTGAAGCAATTATGGCTCACCGCTTTTTGGAATATCAACCGATGAAAGGAGACATTCCTCAACGACAAAATGGTTCACTGGTATCAATGGAAAAAGGTAAAGCAATACCTTATTCAATAGATAAATTACAAGATAGAGGTAAGTTTTTTGTTGATCCAGGTGAAGATATTTATGAAGGTCAGGTTATTGGTGAGAATTCTCGTGGTGACGATATGACAATTAATATTACTAAAACAAAAAAACTTTCTAACGTACGTTCTTCTGGTGCAGATGATAAAGCAAAAATTGTTCCTGCAATTAAGTTTTCATTGGAGGAAGCTTTAGAATATATTCAGAAAGATGAATATGTTGAAGTAACGCCAAGTCATCTAAGACTTCGAAAAATCTACTTAACTGAAGTAGATCGAAAGCGAAATAAAATTGCTTAAATTAATTGCCCTGAACTCTTGTTCAGGGTTTTTTTTTAACTTTTTGTAATGTCATTCAAAAAGAGGCGACTATGATTTTTTAATTTAAAATTTGCAAATGAATACAGTACTAAGAATATTTTGTTTAGCCGTTATATTTATAGTTTTTGGTTGTAAAGAAAAAACCGAAGCTAAAAAAGCGAAATCGGATGTAGCAAATGAACTAATAGAAAAAGAAGGAGTTGTACCAAGTATTTGGGTTGATAATAGAGTTGCGAAAGCTAAAGCGAGGCTAACTAGTAGCGAAGCAGGTAAAATTGTTTGGCAGTCGATGGAGGCTCATGGAGGACTTCATAAATGGTATAGCAATGGCGCATTATCTTTTCGTTTTAATTATCAGCCTTTAGATGGAAGCACAGTTCGTGATAGTTATCAAGTTGTAGATGTATGGAACAATAGAGCTTTGCATACTAGTACAACTGATAAGGATGCTAAATTTGGATGGGATGGATCTACAGCTTGGGTAAAAGCAAAAGATTCTACAGCATTTGCATATGACACTAAGTTTTGGGCACTAACTCCATTGTACCTTTTTGGTTATCCTTTTATTGTAGACGGAGAAGGTGTTAATCTAGAATTGTTGCCCGAAACAACTTATAAAGGTAAAGTTAATGATGTAGTTAAAATAACTTTTGATGCCGGAACAGGTGATGCACCAGATGATTACTATATTTTGCAGTTTGATAAAGAAAGTCATTTTTTGACAGCAACGCGATACATTGTTTCTTATCCAAAATATTTTAAAGATGGAGGTCATAATCCTGAAAAATTTATGGAAGTTGGTGAGTTGGTTAATGTAAGTGGCGTATTACTACCTAACGGACTTAAAACACATTGGACCTTAGAAAACGAGCAACAGGGTGAGTATATTACCAAAATAGAAATAACTGATATTAAGTATGTTAAAAACATTGAAGAAGGTTATTTTAAGGCACCAGAAGGTGCTAAAATAGTTGATTAGTGTTACTATTATAACTGAAATAATAAAAGCCCAAAGTTAACTTTGGGCTTTTTAATTTATGCTATGAGATTAAATTTAATCAATAGGAGCTTGATGTAGGGCCGCTGCAGCTGCACCTACAATTCCTGCTGAGTTTCTCAATTCTGCTGGTACAACGGGAGTTTCAATTTTAATACAATTTTTGTATTGGTTAAAATCTTTTGAAGCACCACCCCCTAAAATAATTAAATCTGGCGCTACAATTAATTCAACTAAGGTCAAGAATTTATTAAAACGTTTACCCCATTGTTTATATGATAATTCCTCTCGGGATTTTGCAGAATCCGCAGCCCAAAGTTCAATTTTCTTAAATTTCTTATATGGTATTTGCCCCAATTCAAAATTTGGAATTAATTCGCCATCGAAAAAAGCACCACTTCCTAAGCCGGTACCAATAGTAATCATAACAACTAAACCTTTCTTGTCTTTGCCAATACCATAATTCATGGTTGCATAACCTGCAGCATCAGCATCGTTTACAACTACCACTGGTAGACCAGTAGCATCACTAAAAAGTTCTTTAACGTTTACCCCAGTCCATTTTTTGTGGAGGTTTCCAGGTGATTTACAAATACCATGTTTTATTTTAGTTGGAAAACCAATTCCAATAGGGCCTTTATGCTCGAAATGTTCAACAAGTTGTGCTACAACTTTGGCCATATCTTTTGGTTTACGCCCTTCAGGTGTAGGTATTCTGTGCCGTTTCGTCAACATTTCACCTGTTATTGAGTTTACTAAGGCTCCTTTCATGCCAGAACCACCAATATCAATACCTAATACAACCATTGTTATTTTTTTGTTAAGTGACGCAAAGTAAGAAAAACTTTTGGGAGAATTAAAGTAAAGATGCGTAGAGCTTACTTTTTGATGTAAAGTCCAGAATTTCCTTTTTCTAAAAGAGGCATTAATTGTGTTACAATATCTGGTTTTTTTAAAGCGATATTTTTTTGTTCTACACTATTATTTCTATGGTCATATAATTCTATTGTTGGTTCATCTTCGCGAAAATATTTGGTTAATCTATATTCTGGTGTTCGCATAGAAATACCACTTTTATAGTAGCTATAGGCTACTTCTTCTATCGCTTCATGTGGTTGTTGCATAATTTTCACGAAACTATCGCCATCTAACTTCTGTTTTATAGGTAAGTTAGTTAATTCAAGTAACGTAGGGTATATGTCTACAGATTCAACTATATGTTCTACTTTTTTGTTTTGATGGTCAATAAAGGGTGATTTTAAAATTAACGTGCTTTTTAAGGCATTTTCGAACAGGCTGTGTTTGCCCCAAACACGCTGATCTCCTAAATGCCATCCATGATCACCCCAAATTACAATTATAGTGCTTTTATCGAGTCCGGTTTCTTTTAATACATTCATAATCTTACCTACTTGAGCATCTGTATAACTAATGGCTGCTAGGTATGCATGTTTTAATTTTCTAGCATAGGCATCGGAAACTGATTTGGAAAGACTTGCTTTTTCTTCACCTAAAGCATATTGGTTAAATTCTCCACTTTCGTGTAAGCTCTTTAAATTTATGTTTTCAGGAATATTTGGGTTATCTGAGATTGGTAGGGAATCGCGATTGTATAAATTCCAATACTTTTTAGGTGCATTAAAAGGCAGATGCGGTTTAAAGAAACCCACACCCATGAAAAAGGGTTTGTTTTGTTTTTTTAGTTCCTTAAGTTTTGTAATTGCAATTTCAGTTGTTAGTCCATCCGGGTATCCATCATCATTTACATCACCAGCTTCGTAGGGTTTTACTTGTTTTTTTAAGCTCTGTCTATTTTCGCCATTTGCGTAAGCAAAAAATGAATTCCATCCTGTTTTCCATTTTCCTGAATTAAAAAGTAGCTCACTCCAGCTATGTGGTAGTTCTCGCTTTTTTGTAGGTTCTTCTTCATATTCATAAAGATATCCATCAGCTGAATGGCTAATTTTTCCAATTCCTATAGTATGATACCCATCTTGTTTAAAGCGGTGAATAAATGTTTCTGGAATAGAATCTTCCGCCTTATCTGAAATTTCTTTTTCAATAGCTCTATTTGATAAATGAATAGGCTTCCATGGGCGATAACCTGTCAATAACGAATGTCTAGAAGCTCCACAAGTAGGTACTTGAACAAAATGATTCATAAAAATTGAACCTTCATTCGCTATCGCATCGATATTTGGAGAATTAACATAATGATTACCATAAGCACCTAATTCTGCTCGAAGGTCATCGATAGCAATAAATAACACATTTGGCTTTTCGTTTTTTTTACTTTCATTAGTACAGCTAATAAATAAGACCAAAATAAGTATTAATTCAAACTTAAGTAGATTGTTTTTCAAACTAGTTTTATTTAGTTGGTTGAATAAAAATTTCTTTAATGTCTTCCATGGCTTTACCTTTAATTAACCACGAAATTGCAAAAGGAATAACAGCTATTGTCTCAAGTATGAAGACATCGTAATTGGTTATTTTAAACCCATCTTCAATTAAATCGGCCACAAATAAAACAAATAAAAGTGCAATGGCTACCCAAACTATATTTCCGCAAATAAGGTAGATTTTGTTATTGGTGGAATCATTCCCTCTTGTGAACTTATATTTAGACATCCATCCCATAATAAAAATAAACACTCCTGCACTAATGAGATGTATCGTATTTGTTAGTTTGTCATTGTGCCCCAATAGCGGATACGTTTCATTAGAACAAAGGTGGTCAATACTTATACTTTCACTACCATGGCAATACGTTGGGAAAAATACAACTATAAGTGCTGCTAGTCCACCAATATTAGTAAGCGCATCATCACTAATAGATTCAGACTCATCAATGGTGTATCCTCTATAAGAAATTAAAAATAAACCAAAACTAGAAAGTATAATCGTAAATAATAATGATGAAAATGGAAGATAATAATAATGGCTTATAGAAGATAAAAATTGACTTTCAGTTAGCGGTAGTAAAAAGGGTAGGGCTAAACCCAGAACACCAATAAGTTTTCGAATACGATAATCTGAATGTTGTAAATCTTGAGCAGGCATTAGATTGGTTAGATTGTTTGCATATAAAATTATTGGTTATTATTCGATAATAGAATATAGGGGTAGCTATTAAAATAATAGTTGACATTTCTTAAAATTACGAAATAGATTTATGTGTATGATTATTTTGGACGTGATAACATTCAAAAATTAACATAATTATTATTTAAATTTAATCTAAATAAACTTGTGTAATTCGATATGGGAAAATATATTTGCGATTCTATTTTAAAACAGTCTAAATAAACGTATAATGACGAATCGTTCAACTAAAATGTATTTTTTCAGTCTTCTTGCACTAATAATTGGTGCTTGTTCAAGTGATGATAATAGTGGTGCTGAAATACCTGAAGAGCAAGAAGAGACAGGAATTGAAAAATCAACTATTATTGAGAATTATGCCAATTTGGTATATAAGAATTATCAAGATTCTTATGCAGAAGCGGAATTGCTGCAAACAGCTATTAATACTTTTGTTGAAACACCAACCGAAGATAATTTCGAAGCTGCTAAAACAGCTTGGAGGGCTGCAAGAGAGCCATATGGGCAAACAGAAGCTTTCCGATTTGCTAGTGGACCAATTGATGACAACGATGGTCCAGAAGGTTTGTTAAATGCGTGGCCACTAGATGAAAATTACGTGGATTATGTAGAAGGAGCAGAAACTTCAGGAATAATTAATGATTTAACAACTTATCCAACTATTGATAAAGCTACTTTAGAAAGTTTAAATGAAGTAGGTGGTGAAGCAAATATAAGTGTAGGTTACCATGCTATAGAATTTTTATTATGGGGGCAAGATAATACAGATCCTTCTGATTTATTAGCAGGTCAACGTCCGTTTACCGACTTTGTTGATGGTGGTACCGCTGCTAATCAAGATAGAAGAAGAGCCTATTTAGTTGCAACTGCTGAGTTGCTTTTAGATCACTTACAATTAATGTTAGATGAATGGGAGCCTAGTGGTGCATACAGAGCAACCTTCCTAGCTCTAGATGAAGATGTAGCTTTAAAAAATATGTTTACCGGAATTTCAACACTTGCGAAATCAGAATTAGCTGGTGAGCGTGTGTTTGTAGCTTATGATAATCAAGATCAGGAAGATGAGCATTCTTGTTTTAGTGACAATACTCATAGAGATTTACGTTTAAATTTAGCTGGTATAGCAAATGTTTTTAGAGGAAGTTATTCATCAGTAAGTGGAGCTTCTTTAGAAGATTTAATTACTGAGGCAGATGCTACTTTAGGTGCAGAAATAACAGCACAATTAGTAGCTGCAGAAACAGCTGTAGATGCTACTGCTGAACCTTTCGATTTTGCAATTTCTGATGCAACAGAAAGACCAAAGGTGCTAGAAGCAGTTAATGCTTTGCGTGCCTTAGGCGATAAATTTGTTGAAGGAGCTTCAGAATTAGGTATTACAGTTTCATCTGAATTACCGGAGTAAATACTATTTTTGCAAAATGATTTATAAATCAGAATCACTCATGATGAGTGGTTCTGATTTTGTTGTTGAATAAGTAATAGATAATGATAAATCTCTCGTTTAGTAAATTTTTAGTTTTAATTCTGGTATTGGTTCTTATAAGTTGCCAGAATGATGACGAAAACTATGAACCATTAGTAGCCGAGGAAAACGAAGAGTTATCTGGAGGTGAAACTACTAGTTTCGATTTTTCACAAAATGCATTTGGTTTTCAAGCACCTAATCTTGATGAAGAAAATGGATTGTTTTTCTTTACCGGGAATTCACTTTTTAATCAGAATTGGGTTACAGCGCCTGCTTCAACTACAGCACGTGATGGGTTAGGCCCTTTGTTTAATGCACGTTCTTGTTCTGGTTGTCATTTTAAAGATGGTAGAGGTCGAGCACCAGAATACGACGATGAAAAATCTACAGGATTATTGTTTCGATTAAGTGTACCTGGTACCGATTTATATGGTGGTAATCTACCTGATCCTAATTATGGAGGTCAATTTCAAGATGATGTTATACAAACGGTTGTTGTAGAAGGCAATATTAGAATAACATATGAGCCTTTGGTGGTTACTTACGCAGATGGAAGTACAGTAAGTTTACAAAAACCAGATTATTATTTTACAGATTTAAATTATGGTGCTATGGCATCTAATGTTCAAGTATCACCAAGAATAGCAAATCAAATGATTGGGTTAGGCTTACTAGACGCTGTTCCGGAAAGTACAATTTTAAGCTATGCTGATGAAAATGATAGCGACGGTGATGGTGTTTCGGGAAAGCCAAATTATGTGTATGATATAGCCTCAGGGACTAAAAAATTAGGAAGGTTTGGTTGGAAGTGCAATCAACCAAATTTAAGACAACAAATAGCTGGTGCTTTTTCTGGAGATTTAGGTATTACTTCTTCTTTATTTCCAGATGAAAATTGTCCTCCAGGAGTTGATTGTGCTTCATTGGCAAATGGCGGTAGTCCTGAAATTAATGATGAAAATTTAGATAAAGTTACTTTATATTCTGCAACCCTAGCCGTGCCCGCTAGACGCGACTTTGACGAATCTAACATATTAGAAGGCAAGCAGATTTTCGAGCGCATAAATTGTATTGCTTGTCATATTCCAAAAATGCAAACGGGGTCTTATAATATCCCAGCATTAGAAAATCAAACGATTCGACCATATACGGATTTGTTATTGCATGATATGGGTGAAGGGCTGGCAGATCATACACCTGATTTTGATGCAACTGGAACAGAATGGCGCACACCACCGTTATGGGGAATAGGTTTAATAGAGACAGTTAACGGACATACCAATCTTTTGCATGATGGACGAGCTAGGAATGTTGAAGAAGCTATTTTATGGCATGGAGGTGAAGCTACCAATTCAAAAGAAGCCTTCATGGAATTATCAAGTAATGATAGAATAAAACTAATAGATTTTATCAATTCTTTATAAAATAGAATGTTCTTTTTAGAAGGATATAAAGAGAAATAAGAGTGAATAAATGAAACGAATTTGCATTTTTGGAGTAGTGTTTTGTATAACTTCACTTACGGTTTTTATTAGCTGTAACGAGGATGAGCAAGCGGCGTATTCATCTGAAGTAGAGTATTATAAATATAATCAACTAACAAATATTTACGATAATGAAATCGCACCCTTAAATGTTAGTTTTGTAAAAGAAACAGAAACATTAGAAATTCTAGTAAAAGCATTTAAGTCTGATGTTACCATAACAAATTTGAATGCGGTACAAGAACAATGGAAAGCTATACAAAAAGTTTGGAAACAGTTAGAGTTGTATGACTTAGGTGAGGTAGCAAATAGTTTTGTGGCATTTGAAATTAACCGTTGGCCAACAGATCCAGAACGTATAGAAGAGAATATTGCGAGTGATGAAGTATTAGATGCTGAATTTATTGCGTCAATAGGGTCTTCTTCAAAGGGAATTTCAGGACTGGAATATGTGCTTTTTGGAACCGATAACAATGTGGATTTAGAGTCTTTTACAACAATGGACAATGCTGATAGGAGGTTATCTTATTTGGTGGCTATGTCTGAAAATTTAGTAGTAAAATCAAATCAACTACAAGGCTTATGGGAAAATAATAAAGATGTTTTTGTAGGTGGTTTAGAAAATGGAATAAGCGGAACACAAAACCAAGTTATTAATGCCATGGTAACACTGATTGAAGAAATAATTATTTCAAAATTGGGAATTCCTTTAGGTGATAATAATGGAGGTGTTATTGAACCCGATAGGTTAGAAGCATATCGAAGTGAAACTTCTAAAGATATTATACAACAGCATTTAATAGCTTTAAAAAGAGCTTATGAAGGAGATTTTACACAATCACCTTTTCGTGTAGGTTTCGATGATTTTTTGGTGCTTATAGGAAGTGAAGAATTCTCAATTAGTATTCATGATCAATTTGTAATATGCCAAGAAAAGATTGATGCAATTAACGGTTCTTTGGTTTCTGAAATAGAAACAAATCCTGCTGCCGTATTAGATCTTAAAAATGCATTCCGAGATTTATTGGTGTTAATTAAGGTTGATATGGCCAATATTTTGGGCTCAACCATAACATTCAACGACAACGACGGTGATTAGTGATTTAGGCTCGAAACTCCTTTCACCAAAGTCTATACTGCCTTTAGTTGTTTTTAGAATTGCTTTTGGATTATTGCTTTGTTTTTCACAATTACGATTTATGTTTAAAGGTTGGATTGAGGCCTGTTATACTTCAACTGACTTTCATTTTACCTATCAATATTTCGATTGGATAAAACCATTTGATTTGTACACCATGTATATTATCGTAATAGCATCTGCGGTATTTGCCTTATGTATTGCTCTGGGTTTTTTGTATAGGATAGCAAGTGTGTTATTTTTTTTATCATTTACATATTTAGAACTTATAGAGAAATCATGGTATTTGAATCACTATTATTTTGCGTCCCTAATTGCATTTTTATTGATATGGCTCCCAGCTCATAGAAACTATAGTGCTGATTGTTTAATTTTTAAGAATATTAGGTTGGCAAAAGTGCCAAATTGGACCATCCTTATTTTACGTTTACAAATAGCGGCAGTTTATTTCTTTGGCGGGATAGCCAAGTTGAAATCCGATTGGCTTCTAGATGCTCAACCATTAAAGATATGGTTAAAAGCTCGAACAGAAACACCAATTATTGGCACCCTTTTCGAATATGATCTAACAGCCTATATTTTTAGTTATACCGGAGTTCTTTATGATTTAACGATTCCATTTTTGCTATTTTGTAAACGCACTAGACCATGGGCCTATGTTTTAGTAGTAGTTTTTCATGTGTTAACTTATATTCTTTTTAATATCGGTATGTTTCCTTGGATCATGATTGCGGCAAGCCTTATTTTTATAAGCGCAAAAGAATGGACAAAAATTTTAGAATTAGTAGGCATTCAAATAAAAGAACAAAATAGTAATTCAAAAAGCTTAAGTACCAATCGCATTGCCCTGCCATTATTATCTTTGTATATTTTCTTTCAGCTTACTTTTCCACTTCGCCATTACTTGCTTTCAAATAATGTATTATGGACAGAAAATGGCCTTCGTTTTGCATGGCACGTAATGATTATGGAAAAAAATGGGTTTGCCGAATTTACAGTTGTAGATAATGATACTAATAGAAAATTCACAGTATACCCTTCGCAATACTTATCTGTTATTCAAGAGAAACAAATGAGTTTTCAGCCTGATATGATATGGCAATTTGCACGATATTTAAAGCAAAACTTTGATACCGATGATAACAAGAATTTATCGATTTACGTAAATTCTAAAGTTGCACTTAATGGTAGAGGATCTCAAACATTTATAGCTTCATCAACAGATTTATTGCGTGTTTCTTCTGTAGACAATATTTATAAATTCGTAGTGGATTTAGAAGATTAAAAAGAGTCTTAAATTTTATTTTCAATTTTCTAATTTAAATTTTCCTCAAAGAATTTTATCGTTCTTGACCACGCCAATTCTGCAGCTTCACGATCATATCTGGGTGTGGTATCATTATGAAAACCATGATTAGCATTTTTGTATATGAAGGCTTCATACTTTTTTCCATTCTCATTTAATGCTTTTTCATAAGCTGGCCAACCTTCATTAACACGCTTGTCTAATGCTCCAAAATGAAGCATAATAGGTGCATTTATGTTCCCAATATTCTTTGTAGGTTGGCCACCATAAAATGGTACTGCTGCACCTAAATCTGATACCCTGACGGCCATCATATTTGCAATCCACCCACCAAAACAAAATCCTACAACTCCAACTTTTCCAGAGCATTCGGGGTGGTTTTTTAAGTATTCAAAAGCTGCAATAAAATCTTCTAACATTTCATCACGGTCTCTTTTACGTTGTAATTCACGTCCTTCATCATCTGTACCTGGATATCCACCTAAGGGAGTTAGGGCATCTGGAGCTAATGAAATAAATCCGGCTAAGGCTGCACGGCGTCCAACATCTTCTATATGCGGATTTAAACCTCTGTTTTCATGAACTACTACAATTCCTGGTAATTTTGTAGTAGCATCGATAGGTCTTGAAAGTAATCCTTTAATAGTTCCACCACCTTTATCAGAATTATAATTTACGAATTCTGATTTCAAGCGTGAATCATCTTGTGTGATCTGAATTTTCTTAACGTAATCTGGTGAGATAAAACTGAGTAAAGATGCTACTGTTAGTCCACCAACAGCATAGGTAGATAGTTTATCTAAGAATAATCTTCTACTAACTCTATCATGTGCATAGTCGTCGTATAGGTCAAATACTTCTTGTTTTATATCTTCTTTTCTTAGCTTTTTCATAGTATGTAAATTATTGTATTAAAGTAATAATTGTTTCATGAATTCTTCTTTAAAAGCACGGCCAATAGGTAGCTTAATATTTTTATTTATTTGAACATTGTTCCCTGAAATTTTTTCAATTTTCACAATGTTAATGATGTATGATTTATGAATACGAGTGAAATTTTTAGCATCTAAATTGGTTTCCCAATACCGAAGTGATTCTTGTGTGAGATATTTTTTATTAGTAGTAAAAATTTCGGTGTAATCAGCATCTGACTTAATATAAAGAATTTCAGCGATATTAATTTTTATATGCTCATAACCCGATTTAATAAACAATATGTTAGAATTATTAATAGAGGTTTCTGTTAAATTTTTTGAAAATTCTTTGTTTGGTATATTTACTTTAGATACTGCTTGTACAAATCGCTCAAAAGAAAATGGTTTTAGTAAATAATCAAGCACATTATATTCGTAGCTTTCTAATGCATAATCAGAAAATGCTGTAGTTAAAATTACTTGAGGCCTTGACTTTAGGCTTCTTAAAAAATCTAGTCCTGAAATTCTAGGCAAATGAATGTCTAAAAAAATTAAATCTACAGGTTCGGTTTTCAAGTAAGCCATACACTGTATTGCATCAGCATAAGTTGCCTTTAAGTGTAAATTATCTATTTCACTTATATATTTTTGAAGCACTCTTTGAGCTGGCGGTTGATCTTCTACTATAATGCAGTTTATCATTTTAAACTGTTTTTAATTGCATTTTTAAAGATATGTCATAAGTTTTTGCACTTTCATTTATCCGTAAATTGTGGGCGTCCGGGTATAAAAGTTGTAGACGCTTTTTTACATTTTGTAACCCAATACCTTTAGATAAATTTTCGGTATTACCCATTGGAAGAAAGGTATTAGAACAATTAAATTCCAATGAGCCATTTTCATCAATTATTAAGTCAATTTTAATATTAATATCTTCTGATTGACTTGCTGTACTGTGTTTAAAAGCATTTTCAATAAAAACACTCAAAATTAATGGAGCAATTTTAAAGCCTGTTTTAGCCACCTTATTTGTAAAAACAACGGTACCTCTTTCTTCTATTTGTAGTTCATTGAGTTTAGTAAAATTTTTTAGATGCTCAATTTCTTTAGAAAGTACCACAAATTTTTCTTTACAGTCATAGAGCATATAACGAAGCACGGAGGAAAGCTCTAAAATTATAGAGGGCGTTTTTGGTGATTGCATTATAGCATAGGAATATAGATTGTTAAGATTGTTAAATAAGAAATGTGGGTTAATTTGAGATTTTAAAAACTGAAGTTCACTATCGCGAACAGACACTCTTAATTCGTCTACTTCCATTTGTTTTTTTGAAGCATCCCAAGCAAATTTAAACCCTGCTAAAATTGTAATCACTGGCATAACATCTAAGAGGCAGTAAATAATGCCATGAAAATGTTTGCCTCTTGTATCCGGATAATAAATTTGTTCAAGTACAAGTTCTTCAATAGCAATAATTATCGCTATCATCATAGAAACAAATAAAAAAAATAATAGATATTTTTTTCGATAGAAAAAACGAGGTAAAAGCACAAAATTAATAACCAAAGCACCTAAAGCATAATTTAAGAAGGCAACTATTTTAAATTCAGGTATACGTGGTTCGTTCCTATCAAATGAAAAAAATAAAAATAATATAATATTCAAGACCACTTGAAAGATTAATTCTTTCGAAGTACTATTTAAAAAATGTTTGGTAGTGGACATGTTATAAAAATAACATTTTAGTTTTAGGCATTTTTTTAAAATTCTGCCAACGACAGTTTTACGTAGTTAAACATCATAAATTTGTTTTAAATGTCGTTTGTATGACTACCTCTGTCGTTCAAAGAAAATCAATTGATTTATTGAAATAAAATTTTAAATTTTACTTTACAAAATTATAATTGGGGTTATGAAGAAGCACAAGCATTTTACATGTTTATTATTATTTTTATTACTAAATGTGGGTCTTGTTTTTGGACAATCGAATACAACAACTATTGTTGGTAAAGTTGTAGAAAGTAATAATCAGCCTATTGGTTTCGCTACGGTATTGGTTGCAGATTCTGAGACAAAAAAACCAATTGAAGGTACAACTACACTAGAAGATGGTACCTTTTCCTTGGAAACTGACGCTGTAAATTTTTATATAGAAGTTAGCTTTTTGGGTTTTCAAACTAAATCTTATGCTCAACCACCTGCACAAAATAAAACCATTGATTTAGGAGATGTTGTACTTGTTGAAGATGCGGAACAGCTTGAAGAAGTTGTGGTGCAAGGGGAAATATCTCGTACAGAATTTAAGCTGGATAAAAGGGTTTTCAATGTTGGGAAAGATTTAAGTTCTACTGGAGCTAGTGCTTTAGAAATATTAAATAATGTGCCTTCAGTAAATGTAAATATTGAAGGTGAGATCAGTTTGCGTGGTAGTCAAGGAGTACAGATTTTAGTAAATGGTAAGCCATCTGTAATAGCTAGTGAGCAAGGCAATACTTTGGGGACTATTACTGCTGATATGATAGATAGAGTAGAAGTTATTACAAATCCATCGGCTAAATATGATGCCGAAGGTACATCTGGAATCATCAATATTGTGATAAAAAAAGAACAACGAAAAGGTCTTAATGGTTCTGTGTCTGTTAATACTGGTGCACCCGATGCACATAGTATTGGAGTAAGTTTAAATCGCAGAAGCGAAAAATTTAATCTTTTTACGCAATTAGGTTTTGGGGTGCGCGAATTACCACAAGACAAAATAAATAGAAATGTTGATTTAGTAAGTGATACTACCATAGTTTCAACAGGTACTGAATATAGAAATGAAACTTATTATAATATTGTCTTAGGTACCGATTATTACATGAACGATACTAACGTTTTAACTTTATCAGGAAATTTTGCAATGGAAATTGAAGACCAACCATCAAACACTACTTTTAGTGAAATTGCGGGTGCAAATGAAATAGTTTCAGAATGGGAACGTACGGAGGTTACCGAAGCTACTAATCCTAAATTGCAATTTGAGTTACAGTATAAAAAAGATTTTGAAGGTGATGAAGACCATAATTTAGTTTTTAGTTCTTTGGGTAGCTTTTTTGCTAAAGATCAATCTTCAGAATTTTTTAATACTGGTATCAGTGGGGATTACGTCGATACACAACAGAATACTCGTACAGATTTTAAAGAAGCGGTATATACTTTTAAATTAGATTACACAAAACCGTTTTTGGAGCATTGGAAAGTAGAAACTGGTGCGCAGTATGTATTGAACGATGTAGCCAACGATTTCGAGGTACGTAATTTTGATGGTGTTACTTTTATTTTGGATCCAGGGTTGACAAATGTTTTTGAGTTCAAGCAAAATGTACTAGGGCTATATGGTACAGGGTCTTACGAAGGTGAAAAGTGGGGTGTTATGGCTGGTCTACGATTAGAACAGACAAGTTTAAATACTTTATTGGCCAATACAAATCAGGAGAATGAAAGAGATTACACGAATCTTTTTCCAAGTGCACATACATCGTATAAGTTTTCAGATAAAGTTTCGATACAAGCTGGATATTCCAAACGTGTATATCGACCAAGAATGTGGGATTTAAATCCATTTTTTAATATTAGAAACAACTTTAGTATACGGCAAGGAAACCCCAATTTACAACCAGAATTTACCGATTCGTATGAGATAAATAGTATATATATATTAGGTAATGCATCTTTAAACTTTGGCATTTACCATCGATACACAACAGATGTTATAGAACGAGTTTCAATTTTTGAAAATCAAGTAAATACTGTTAGACCAGAAAATATTGGCGAAAACAATACAACGGGGATAGAATTTAATGGAAAATATAGTCCGGCAAAATGGATGACCTTAAACGGTGATTTTAATTGGAGTCAATTTGATCGTGTAGGTACATTTGAAAATACTGTATTTGATTTTAGTGGAGATCAATGGACCTCTAAATTGATGGCTAAATTTAAGTTGCCCGCTGATTTTGAAGTAGAAACGACGGGCAGTTATAATTCAGAAGTGAAAACAGTTCAAGGAATTCAAAGTGATTATCTTTTTATGGATATGGGGGTTCGTAAAAATATTATGAAAGGTAAAGCGGTATTAAATTTAAGTGTTCGAGATTTGTTTGCTTCACGAATAAACGAAAGTATTATTGCACAAAACGATTATGAAGTTTATAGTCGTGGTTTACGAGGTACATTTGTTGCACTTGGTTTTAGTTATGGTTTCGGCAAAGGTGAAGCCATGCAATATTCAGGACAGAAAAGAAGGTTTTAGGTTAAGATAAATTAGGAAGTTTATGTAAATTGCATTTAAGCAGAAAACTGTTTGACCAAACCAAACTAATGTCAGAAAAAAGAAAAGGACGTCTACTTTCCTTAGACACGTTACGAGGCTTCGATATGTTTTTTATTGCTGGTGGTGGAACTTTTATCACCTTGTTGCATGGAAAAACAAATATATCATGGGTAGATGCAATTGCAAACCAATTGGAGCATGTACCTTGGAACGGATTCGTTTTTTACGATTTTATTTTTCCACTTTTTCTATTTATGACAGGGGTATCGTTAACTTTTTCATTGCGTAATGGGATTTCTAAGGGTATTTCTAAAAAGGAACTTTATAAAAAGGTATTTAAACGGATGCTTATTCTAATCCTGTTAGGATTATTGTACAAAAATAGCCCATTTCCGTATTTTGAACCATCAAAAATAAGATTAGGTAGTGTCTTAGGTCGCATTGGAATTGCTAGTTTTGTTACATGTTTATTGTATCTAAATTATGCTACAATAAAACGAGCATATTGGATTGCTGGAATTCTTATTGCTTATTATGCGACTATGTTTTTAGTTCCTGTGCCAGGTTATGGACCTGGAGACCTATCATTTGAGGGTAATTTGGTAGGGTGGTTTGATCGTACTTTTTTACCGGGAAGACTTTTACAAGGCACTTTCGATGAACTGGGAATATTAACAACAATTTCTGCGGTTTGCATTACGATTTTTGGAAGTATTGCCGGTGATATTTTAAATGGAAAATCTACAGAAAATAAAAAGACAATTACATTAATTATTGTTGGTGTTATTTGTGTTATAGTTGCCTTATTATGGAGCATTCATTTTCCGATAAATAAACGACTTTGGACAAGTTCTTTTGTGACTTTAACTAGCGGTCTAGGCTTTTTAATAATGGCATTGTTTTATTGGATTATTGATGTGAAAGGGTATCAAAAATGGACTTTCTTCTTCAAGGTTATTGGCATGAACTCTTTAGTTATTTATTATGCCTATCGTTTTATAGATTTCTCGTTTACATCAGAGAAATTATTGGGAGGAATTTACGCACCGTTACCGGAAAAATGGCACGAAGTAATTAATGCGTTAGGTTCTTTAGGATTGGTTTGGTTGTTACTTTACATACTGTATAAAAAGAAAATATTTGTCAAAATTTAAGACGTTAATAACATTGCTATACCTTATTAGAAACCAGAAAAATTAACGGGTATGGTGATAGAAAGGAATTTTATAAAACGATTTTTTTTTTGATAATTGTCACAAGCCAAAATATATGGTATTTAACAAGTGATTTTTTAATCTACGGTTTTAATTATAGGAATTTCATTTTCTTAAGAATAGTTTGATTTGTTGTGATGCGAATTTTTATCCGAATGAATATAACTTCTTATCGATATTCAGATTTCAGGATAAATATTGTAAATGAAATTTATCAAAAACATTAGTATAAATGCTTAATAGAAGTAGTTACTATGCTTCAATTTGAACATTGAATTTTTAAAAAAAATAGTAAAAGCACCTCTTCGAGTTTTTATATTTTGTAATTTAATGAACTTCAAATAGTTAAAAGTTAGTTATGGCAAATTTTAACCTTAAAATAAACGGAAAAATCCAAGAAATAGATGTGGATCCTACTACTCCTATGCTGTGGGTTTTACGTGATCATTTAAAATTAGTTGGAACAAAATATGGTTGTGGAATTGCGCAATGCGGTGCTTGTACAATTCATCTTGGTGATGATGCAGTACGTTCTTGTCAACTACCAGTTTCTTCAGTTGGAGAGCAAGAAATTACAACAATTGAAGGGTTATCTGAAAACGGGGATCATCCAGTTCAAAAGGCATGGCTTGAAGTAGATGTATATCAATGTGGATATTGTCAGGCAGGTCAAATTATGAATGCAAGCGCGTTTTTAAAGAAAACTCCCAATCCTACTGAAGCAGAAATTGATACTGCAATGAATGGTAATATATGTAGATGTGGCACTTATACAAGAATAAAGAAAGCTATAAAAACTGCTGCTCAAACTGAAAACATCTAAAACCCTAAAAAAATGACACTTGTAAAATCACAAATAGGAAGACGTGCTTTCATAAAGAACACAAGTTTGGCCGGTGGAGGGCTTGTACTTGGTTTTAATTTTTTTAATTCTTGCAAGCCTAAGGTTGCTGAAGCATTAGCAGTTGAAATAGAAATGCCTAATGAATGGTTCGAAATTAATGGATATTTAAAAATTGGGGACAACGGGGTGGTAACAATCATGTCGCCTAATCCAGAGATTGGGCAAAATGTTAGAACTTCTATGCCCATGATTTTAGCTGATGAATTGGAAGTTGATTGGAAAAATGTGGTTGTAGAACAAGCAGCTTTAAACACAAGTCTTTATAGTTGGCAGGTGGCAGGTGGGAGCAGGTCTATTAGTAGTTCTTGGCAAAACCTTAGGATGGCGGGGGCGACTGCTAGGCAAATGTTGAAATTAGCAGCTGCTAAGATTTGGCAAGTGCCAGCTAGTGAAATTTTGGCTGTAGCAGGCGTACTTTCTCATGAAGCAAGTGGTAAAACCGCAGGTTATGGTGAAATGGCCTCTGAAGCTTCACAAATGGTGGTACCTGAGGAGGTAGAATTAAAAAATAAATCGGAATTTTCTATAATTGGTACTTCACGCAAGAATGTTGATGGTAAAAATATTGTGACCGGAAAACCATTATTTGGTATTGATGTACAACGGGAAGGTATGTTAATTGCAAATTTAGTGCATCCACCAGCTTTTGGAATGAAATTAAAATCTTTTGATGCTGAAGTGGTTAAAAAAATGCCAGGAATTCGAGAGGTATTTTCTTTAAAACTATACGATGAAGATTTTGATAGGGCCGCTTTCCACCATACAGCATTTAATGAGGTAGTAGCTGTGGTTGGTGATTCAACATGGCAAGTAATGCAGGCAAAAAAAGCTTTAAAAGTAGAATGGGAAAAAGCTGGTGATACGGTTGTGGGTATGACATTGTTTGGTAATGAAATGAAGGTAAATCACCCCGCTGGAATGGAAAATTCTGATATCCACAAGACAAAATTAGAAGAATTAAATTCTCAAAAGGGAAAAGTAGCGCGTAGAGATGGCAATCCAGAATTGGCGTTTAAAAATGCGGCTAAAATAATTGAAAGTAGTTACAGTTGTCCATTTTTGGCTCACAATACCATGGAGCCAATGAATTTCTTTGCTAATGTTACTGAAGACCATGCGGAGTTACTTGGCCCAACACAAACTCCGGAGTGGATGGAACCTGCTGTAGCAGAACGATTAGGGCTTCCTTTAGAAAAAATTGACATTCAAATGACTCGTCAAGGTGGAGGTTTTGGTCGCAGGCTATATGGTCATTTTATGGTTGAAGCTGCAGTAATCTCGCAAAAAATGAAAAAACCAATTAAGTTGGTGTATAGTCGTGAAGATGATATGTCTCAAGGTATGTACCGCCCTTCATATTTTGCTACCTACCGAGCAGGGCTAGATAAAGAGAATAACCTAATAGCTTTTCATGTTAAGGCTGGTGGTATACCAGAAAGTCCGCTCTTTGCAAATCGTTTTCCAGCGGGGGCAATCGACAATTATTTAGCAGAAGATTTTACAGTAGATTCTAACATTACAACGGGTGCATTTCGGGCACCACGTTCTAATTTTATTGCGGGGGCAGAGCAGTCCTTTCTCGATGAGGTGGCCGAGGAAATGGGTAAAGACCCAATTGAATTTAGATTAGAATTATTTAAACGCGCTGCTGAAAATCCAGTTGGAGAAAATAATGATTATGATGCTGAAAGGTATGCAGGTGTTTTAGAATTGGTACGGGAGAAATCCAATTGGAAACAAAGTGAATCAGGAGTGTATCGTGGAGTTTCAGCGTATTTTTGTCATCAAAGTTATGTGGCACAAGTATTAGATATTGTTTTGGAGAATAATAAACCAGTTGTGCAAAAAGTTACTGCAGCGATTGATTGTGGTATTGTTGTAAATCCAGATGCAGCGGCCAATTTATCTGAAGGAGGAATAGTTGATGGAATTGGTCATGCAATGTATAGTGGTCTTACTTTTAAAGACGGCACACCAGAGCAAAAGAACTTTGATCGTTACAGGTTAATAAGGCATAGTGAAGCACCAAAATCTATAGAAACTTATTTTGTTCAAAATGATATAGACCCAACAGGAATGGGCGAACCCCCATTTCCGCCAATCATGGGAGCTTTAGCAAATGCATTATACAAGGCAACAGGTCAACGACACTATCATCAGCCTTTTATTTCTCAGAAAACAATAAAAGGTTGAGAAATTAAATTAAACCTATTAGTAAAAAGTAGTTAGCCCGCTCTTTGGATCACTTCAAATACGCGGTTGCCATCTAACTTTAAGGTCTTAGAAGGGAATTTTAAAATCAATGCATAATCGTGTGTAGCCATTAATATAGTGCGACCAGCTTTGTTAATATCTTGCAACACTTTCATAACTTCAACACTAGTTTGTGGATCAAGATTTCCTGTAGGTTCATCCGCTATAATTAATTCAGGATCATTGAGTAAAGCTCTAGCTATTGCTACACGTTGTTGTTCACCACCAGATACTTGATGTGGAAATTTAAATCCTTTTGTTTTCATTCCAACTTTTTCAAGAACCTCCTGAATTTTTAAATCAATTTTATCTCTGTCCTTCCAGCCGGTAGCTCTCAAAACAAAAAGAAGGTTATTGTAAATATTTCTGTCAGGTAATAATTTAAAATCTTGAAAAACAATTCCTAATTTTCTTCGAAGAAATGGAATGTCTCTTTCTTTAAGTTTAGTTAGGTCAACATCAACAATTTGCCCTGTTCCTTGTCTTAATGGTAAGTCGCCATAAAGTGTTTTCATAAAACTACTTTTACCACTACCAGTTTTGCCAATGAGATAAACAAAATCACCTTTATTTACTTGAAGACTAATATTATTTAATACTAGACTTTCTTTTTGAAAAACTGCTACATCTTTAAGTTCTAGTATTGCTTCTGACATTGGTTACGCTTGTGTTTTATTAGAACTGTATAATTAAATATCGACTTTTTTTGATAAAACTAAATATTGTTTTGTTGATATAAAAGTAATAAGTTAATACCGAAAGCGCTTCTATTCGAATCATAAATATTTTCCTTTGTAATATTAAAGGCTCTAGGTCTGTATAAATCAATATAATGTAAATAAAAAACAGTGAAAAGCCTATGAAATTATACTTAGGTACAATATTTGACGTTATTAAAATTAATATAAGGTTAGTCAGAACACTATGCTAAAAAGAATTATCGCATTTATCCTCGTTTTCTCGGGGATGATTTCTATAGGAAATGCCCAGGAAACTAAAATCTATACTCACGACCAAAAGATGTATCAAGATGCCTTGGCATTGTACAATAATGAACAATACCAAGCCGCACAAACTTTATTTCAAAAAGTAAAAAATAATTCACAAGAAGGTGAAATAAAATCGAATAGCGCCTACTATGAAGCTAATGCTGCTGTTCGATTAAATCAATTAGGAGCAGATCGCTTAATGGAAGATTTTGTTGAACAGTATCCGACATCAACAAAAAGGAATAATGCATTTGCTGATGTAGCAGAATATTATTTTGAGACAGGTAAATATCCTTATGCTTTAAAGTGGTATAATCGTGTAGATCAGGGAGCACTTTCTAGAGGTGAAATGGAGCGTTTTAATTTTAACTATGGGTACTCGTTGTATTCTTCAAAAAAGACAAATGAAGCAGAAAAATACTTAAATAAAGTTGCAGATTCTCCAACTTATGGTTCGCAAGCCAAATATTACTTAGGTTACATTTCTTATCAAGAAGATGATTATGAAGGTGCAAATGAACGTTTTGATGAAATAACGGATCCAGAAATTTTAGAAGAGAAAATGAGTTATTACCAAGCTGATATGAATTTTAAGCTTGGTAAGTTTGAAGAAGCTATTGGGTTGGCAAAAAAATATCTTCCAAAAGCCGATCGCAAAGAGGTGTCTGAATTAAATAAGATAATTGGTGAGAGTTATTTTAATTTAAATCAATATGATAATGCAATACCATATTTAGAAGAATATAAAGGTAAGCGAGGTAAATGGAGTAATACTGACTATTATTTACTGGGTTATGCTCATTATAAACAAGGAGATTATATAGCTGCTGAACAACAATTCAATAAAATTATTGGAGGTACAAATAGTGTGTCGCAAAATGCCTATTATCATTTAGCAGAATGTTATTTGAAATTGGATAAAAAACAAGAGGCTTTAAATGCATTTAGAAATGCTTCTCAAATGGATTTTAGTGCAGACATTCAGCAAGATTCTTATTTAAACTATGCGCGTTTAAGTTACGAGATTGGTAATGCATATGAGCCAGTACCTCAGGTTATTTCTAATTATTTAGAAAAATATCCTAATGGAAAAAACACTCAAGAAATGCAAGGGCTTTTAGTTGATTCATATATAACTTCTAAGAATTTTCAAGGAGCAATGGATTTGCTAGAAAAAAATAGAAATTATGCAAGTAAAGCAACCTACCAACGCGTTGCCTTTTATAGAGGTGTAGAACTTTTTGTAGATGCAGATTATGAAGGAGCATCTGTTACATTTCAGAAATCTTTAGATAGTGCTGAAGACCCTTTATTTACTGCAAGAACAAATTACTGGAAAGCAGAATCTGATTATATGTTGAATAGATTTGATGATGCATTAGCTGGTTTTAAACGTTTTCAGAGTAATCCAAAGGCATCAAATACAAGTGAGCAAAAAGAATTGGATTACAACCTAGCATACACATATTTTAAACTAAAAGACTATGGTCAAGCAATAGCAAGCTATAATAGTTATGCAGTTTCCGGAACTAATGATACCCATAAATTATACGACACCTATTTGCGCATGGGGGATAGTTATTTTGTAACTAGTAAATATTGGCCAGCAATTGAAACGTATAATAAAGCCCTTGCTTTATCAGGTCCAGAAAAAGATTATGCAGCCTATCATAAGGCAATTAGTTATGGTTTTGTAGGTAAGCAAGATACCAAAATACAAGAATTAACAAGTTTTGTTTCAAAATACTCGAATTCCACTTTAAAAGATGATGCACTATATGAATTGGGAAATACCTATGTTACATCTGGTCAAGAAGCGCAAGGGTTACAATCTTACGATAAATTAATTAATGAATATAGTGGAAGTTCTTTGGTGCCTCAAGCAATGATGAGACAAGGTTTGGTGTATTATAATTCGGGTAATAATGAAAAGGCATTGGAACGATTTAAATCTGTAGTAAATCAATACCCTAAAACACAAGAAGCTATACAGGCAGTTGCTACTGCCAAATTAATTTATGTAGATACTGGTAGGGTAGATGAATATGCCGCATGGGTACGTGATTTAGATTTTGTTGAAGTAACTGATTCTGAGTTAGATAATGCAACTTATGAATCTGCAGAAAAACAGTTGCGAGATGGAAATAAAGAAGCAGCAATTCGCTCTTATGAAAAGTATTTAAAAGAATTTCCAAATGGGTCTCATAGTGTAAATGCTCATTTCAATTTAGCGCAGTTGTATTTCGGTAAATCACAAAAAGAAACAGCTTTACCGCATTATAAATTTGTAGCGGACAATGGGGTAGGTGAATATACAGAGCAGGCGTTAACAAGGGTTTGCGAAATTTATATAGGTCTGGATGATTATAGTACAGCCTTACCTTATTTACAGCGTTTGGAAAGTCAAGCAAACATTCAGCAAAATAAAATATTTGCCCAAAGTAATTTGATGAAGGGATATTATGGTCAAAAAAATTATGACCAAACTATTGCTTATGCGGAAAAGGTTTTAGCTACACCATCTATTGATAATAGAATTAAGAGTGACGCACAAATTTTTATAGCGCGATCGGCAATTGCAACTAACGATGAGGCGAGAGCAGAATTAGCGTATCAAGATGTAATGAAAATTGCTACTGGAAGTTTGGCTGCTGAAGCACTATACTACGATGCTTATTTTAAGTTTAAGGCGCAGAGCCATGAGGCTTCAAATATTTCGGTTCAGAAACTTGCTAAAGATTATGCTAGTTATAAAGAATGGGGAGGAAAAGGATTGATACTAATGGCTAAGAATTTCTATGCCTTAGGCGATGCTTATCAAGCAACTTATATTCTTGAAAATGTATCTTCTAATTTTACCCAATACCCTGAAATAGTATCGGAAGCAAGAAGTGAATTGGCGATTATTAAAGCAAAAGAATCAAAAAGCAATTCTTCTGTTAATCCAATCGGTAACTAGAACAAAATGAAATTGAGAACAGTAATGTACAAACATATATTCATAATTTTTATTCCTGTATTTCTATTTGGAATAAATGTATTGGCGCAAGAAGATGAAGGTGATGAAGATGGCTTAGGTACCGAAACGGTAACGGTGACCAAAGCTTACACTCCAACAATATCAGATGCATTTAAGATAAAATCGTTGCCAGAAATGAACGATTCAATTGTACTAAAAAAGAAGAATATTGAATACAACATTTTTTCAGTTCCTGTGGCGTCAACATTTACACCATCTAAGGGAAAAGCTGCAACGGTAAAGAAAACACCACCACCCATTTTATATAATTCATATGCTTCTGTAGGGGCTGGGAATCCGGGTAATATTTTAGCAGACTTTTATACCAGTAGATCTATTGGTCGTGAGGATAGGTTAGATTTTGGTTTAACGCACAATTCATCCCGTGGCGATTTTGATGAGGTTACTTTTGATAATATTTTTTCAGACTCTAAATTAGATGCTTCATATTCACAACGAGATCGCGATTATGATTGGGTTGCTAATATAGGTTTTCAGCATCAGTTGTACAATTGGTATGGTACTCCAGAAGGTGCTTTAGATTTTATAACTGTAGATGAAAAAGATGCGCGTCAGAATTATTTTATGGCTGAAGTTGGTTCGAAACTTAATATGTCAGATTCGTTCTTTAAAAGTGGTGAGATATTATATAGACGTTTTTGGGATAAGTATAAATCAGGTGAAAATCGCGTAGTTTTTGAGCCTGTTTTTGATTTTCCAATAACAGATGAAGAATTGTCTTTAGGAGCAAAAGTAGATTGGGTAAATGGTAAATTTGCTAATGCTAGTTTAAATAACACAGATAATACAGGCGAGATAAAATATAATAATTTACAGGTGGGATTAAATCCCAATTTAAAAATATTACGAGATGATTTGACCTTAAGATTAGGAGCGAAATTTATCTATGAGATGGATTTAGAAAGTAGTGATGGTAGTTTTCATATATACCCAGATGTTACTGCATCATATCGATTATTAGATGATGTAGCAATTGCATATGCCGGTGTAGTGGGAGATTTGAGACAAAATTCTTATTATGGTTTGGTTGAGGAAAATCCATTTGTATCACCTACTTTAACCTTGCAGCCAACAGATCAACAATACGATGCTTATGTTGGATTAAAAGGACAATTGCTTACTAATTTAAGTTATAATATTAAGGGATCCTATAAAGCAGAAAATAGACTTCCGTTATTTAAACTAAATCCTATAAATACCTTTAGAGGAGAAGGCCCCTATGTTTTTGGTAATTCATTTGATGTTTTTTATGATGATGTAAAAACTTTTGGTGTTTTTGGTGAATTAAGTGTAGATGTAAATCGAAATTTTACATTAGGAATTAATGCTGAGTATTATTCTTATAATACAGAGACTGATAACCCAGCATGGAATCTTCCCGATTTAACCGGAAACTTTTTTATGGATTATCAAATTGGCGAAAAATGGTATATGGGAGCGAACCTATTTTATGTGGGCAAGCGAAGTGATTTGTCATCAACTGCAGCGCCGAGTACTCCGGCGAATTTATTTGCATCTGAGATTATTGAATTAGAAAGTTATTTTGATGCTAATGCCCATATAGGATATCGATTAAATAAACAATTGTCAATCTTTGCGAAGGCGGCTAATATTGCTAATAATAATTACCAACGATGGTCAAATTATCAAGTTCAGGGATTGCAAATATTAGCAGGTGCCACTTATAAGTTCGATTTTTAGTAATTGAGCATAGAACTTCAGCAATTAAGGCTATGTTTTGTTTTTAGTTAATCGTTTAAAATATACAGGTTAACCTTTTATATCGCTTTTATTATTGAGGTTTCAGTATTTTTGTTATGCTATTTAAACGAAAATTTCTTCACATGTTAACGACTACGAATTTCAAAGTCTTATTACTCTTTGTGTTTATTGGACTTTTATCTTGCTCCTCAGATTCACCTACTCCAACTCCAACACCTACTCCTGAGATTGATACAGATGGCGACGGCATATTTGATAGTAAAGAAACTACCGATGGAACTGATATTAACAATGCTTGCGATCCAATACAGACGTCCGGTTATACCGACTTCAATTCTTCGAATGCAATTTGGGCTGCAGCAGATTGTGACAGTGACGGAATAGCAAATGGAGAGGAAGTAACTAATGGTTCTAATCCATATCTTGATGACTTGGATACAGATGGTGATGGTTTATTAGATTCACAAGAAACCTTAGATGGTACCGATAAGAGTAATCCATGTGACCCAATTCACAGTGCAAATTATGACGGGTATAATTCAAGTAATGTTAGTTGGTCTGCAGCAGATTGTGATGGTGATGGTGTAACAAACGGAGACGAAATAACAAATGCAACCGATCCGTATGTAGATGACAGGGTTTTTGCTGTAGCAGAATTGTTACCTAATCTTTCTGAATTGAAAATTTTTGATGGGCCGCTCTCTGATTTAAAATTCAATACAACATCTCATGAGTACGAGTTAATTACACCACTCTATACAGATTATGCTTATAAATTACGTTCAATTTCACTTCCTGAAAATGCGATGATGACCTTTAATGGCGAAGGGCTCTTAGAGTTTCCTGACAACACAATTATAACAAAAACTTTTTATTATTTAAATGATGTAAGAGATGAAACACTAGGTAAAAAGATAATTGAAACCAGGGTGTTAATTAAAAAAAATGGTGATTGGATAATGGGAGGTTATCATTGGAATGATGCTCAAACCGAGGCCGTTTTGGAAGCATCTGATAATGTAAAGGTTGTAGTTGTAGATTATAAAGATAGTGAAGGAGAATGGGAGTCAATAGCTTATGAAGTGCCGAACATGACGGCTTGTATTCAATGTCATAATAATAATGGAACTAGTCTTCCTATTGGTCCAAAAGCACGAAATATGAACTTGGTTTTTAATGGGAAAAATCAGTTAAAGTATTTTGAAGACAAAAATATGTTAAGTGGGCTTCCAGATATTTCTCAAATTGCTGTACTTCCAGAATGGGATGATGCTACAGAAACAATAGAAAACAAAGCTAGGGCTTATATGGAAGTAAATTGTGCACACTGTCATCAACCAGGTGGTTTTAATGGTAACCCAGTTGTAGAAACTCTTGATCTTAGATTTGAAACTCCTTTCTCAAATACCAATATTGCCGATAAAAAAGTAGATATTATTCAGCGAATTAATAGTGGCTTTCCTAATTATGCAATGCCGTACACGGGGACGACTCTAAAACATGTAGAAGGTGTTTCTCTTATAGAAGACTATATCAATAGCCTATAAGTTGTTTAGGTTATTTGTTTTATCGCTCTATTTACGGCTTAAAAAGCTGTAAACGAGAATTGGTGCATATAATATTATCTTGTAATCTAGTTAATAGTTCTAAATGCTCAAAAAAACTAGGATATTGTTTTTAAATCTATCTATTTGTCTCTCCGCAAGTATTGTTGCGAATGGACAAAACTTAATTAAAAATCCCAGTTTTGAATCCTATAACAATTGTCCATCGAAACTTGGAAATTTAAAGATTGATTTACAAGATTGGACAGCTCCAACATTAGGTTCTACTGATTATTTTAATTCTTGCAGCATCCAAATGGGGACTCCTGAAAATTTCAATGGTTCGCAACCTTCTAATTTTGGTAAGGGCTATGCTGGTCTCTATTTATATGCTCCGGATGATTATAGGGAATATCTTCAAGTTGAATTAAAAGAGAAATTATTAAAGGGAAAAAATTATCGGGTTTCATTTTATGTGAGTTTGGCCGAGCGTTCAGATTTCGCAATTAAAGAATTTGGAGTATTGTTTTCCAACAATAAATTGGAAATTGAAATAAAGAAGGAGTTATCTAAAATGCATTTGTACAAACAAGTTGGAAATAAATATCACTACTTAGAGATCGGGTATAGCAATTTTTATTCCGATACCAAAGATTGGATTTTAGTACACACTCAATTCAAAGCAAAGGGGAATGAGAAGTTTATTGTTGTAGGAAATTTTAAAAACAATAGACGAACAAGAATGTTTAAAACAAAACGAAATGCCAATCAAGGAGCTTATTACTACATAGATATGGTTTCTGTAACATTAGAAGAGCCACCAAGAAATGATACACCGCTGGTAGGTATTGCTAATGGTAAAGAGACCAAAAATATTGAGCTAGACAAAAATTATGTTTTTAAAAATGTACTTTTTGAGTTTGATAATTCAGTGTTATTAAAATCATCTAAAAAAGAACTTGAGAAGTTAGTACATCATCTTCAATTAAATGCGATGCTTCATGTAACTATTAATGGTCATACCGATAATATAGGCTCAGCGAACTACAATTTACAGCTTTCGAAAGATAGAGCTGCTGCTGTCGTTAATTACTTACTACAATCTGGAATAAATGAAAACCGAATTTCTAGTAATGGGTTTGGTAGTAGAAATCCATTACTTGATAATAATGATGAAACTAATCGTAAACTAAATCGTCGGGTTGAATTTGTCATCTCAAAAGGTGTTAACAATTAGCTTTTCTAGTAATCCGAATAATCCGTTGGGTAAAGCATATATTTATCAATATGCGATACATTGTTTTGATACTCTGGTTTAGACTTTAGTTTATGCCAAATAGGCGAATCAGAAAATGATTTCCAATTAGCTTTTTGTGCTTCTTGGTTTTCATGCGTAGTCATATAAATTAAATTAGGCATGTTTGCTCCAGAAAGAACAGTGCCGTAAAAAACAGCATTAAATCCTAGACTATCAAATAGTGGTACTTCTCCTCCCGCATTAAACATGTCTACTTTATTTAAATGTTGTTTTTCAGTTGCCGATTCATAGCTCCTCAATTCATAAACTCGATCTTTTCTAGGTCCTTTAAGGTTGGGTAAAGCCATTTTCGGCATATCAATAAATGCTTTTATTAAAATGGTTTGAATTCGTTTATAAGGTGCATTGTCATGCGATGCTTCTAAATAATTATTGCCCTTAGAATTATGAAGTTTGTTTGTAATTAATTTATCGTTTGTTGTAAGAAAATCATCCATTGTTTTGAAGGGGATGAGAACATATGTTTTACTAATAATAGAATCTCGATTTTTAAAAACCCCTATAGTCGCTACACCTAAATCTTTTAAGGCTGGTAAAAAAGCATTTTTTAAATAATTGTCCGTAGCTTCTATTTGTTGCTCATTATCAAAAGAGTAAATTTTAAGTTGATAAAATTCTTGCTGCTCTTGCGCGAACGAATTTTGACTAATAAAAAATGTGATACACAGTATGAATACAAGTTGATTAAAGGTGGTTTTCATGATTGATTCTTTAATTAATTTTAATAAACATAATAAAGCCAATTGGAATTTCCTACTCAAAAGGTTGAAGTTAAGTCGAATTAACAAAAATGTTATATTTGTTAAGCACAGGTAATTTATGAGTGTTGAATTAAAAAAGTTTAGACATGAAGTTAGTTAAAGTATCCGCTTTGTTATTCGTTTTAATAGTTATGGTTAATGCTAATACGTTATATGCAGCTTCTGAAAATGAAATTAATAATATTGAAATTGAGTTTAAAGATCAAATCCTTGGTACTTGGGATTATGATGTAACAGGTGTAGACCCAGCGTATGCAAAAGGTGTAATGCATGTCGTTAAACAAAAGGGTGAGTACACTGTAAATATAGAATTACCATCAGGTACAATAACAGCAAAAAATGTTGTCGTAAAGGGTAATGAAGTTACTTTTGCATTGTATGTAGAGAATATACTGGTCAGCGTAAATATTGTTATTAATGGTGATGTCTTAACTGGTTCTGGAAATACGAATCAAGGATCTTTTACTATGACAGGTAGCAGAAGAAAATAATCTAATCTTTTTAGAAAGACATATCGTTGTGATTTTTAAACAAAATAAAACCATCAACTTTTTAGTTGATGGTTTTTATTTTAAAAGACTTTCAAATTATATTTTTATAGGTAGACTAACTCTAGTAGTTCCCCAACCCATAATCATATTGGTGCCGCCATCTGCTTTATCAAAAACAATTGAAAATGCTTCTAAAGAATCATTACCAGAGCTTACAGAGGCTTTAGCTCTTGCAACATCTGCAGTTTCATCATAACTGTAAGCACCCCATTGATTTAAGTTTTTGTTTATAATAATTGTCCATTCATTATTTCCGGGTATAGAGAATAAAGAATAGGTGCCAGCTTTAACTGCGGTACCACCAATTGTAACATCTTCATAAAAAGAAATTTCTACAGCTTCATTAGCACCAGTACGCCAAACTTCACCAGCTTTGGCTAACTCAGAAACAGAACGTCCTTTTAGTTGAGGTCTACTATAAACTACTTTTATAGATTTTTTAGAGCTTTTGTGACCAGATGGAAAAGTTTCAATGTCGGCTGGACTTTTATCTAGTCCGCTAAAATTTTGAGCATTCATGTGCGTGGTGAAAGCCATTGCAATCACCATAAATGCGATGGTAAGTAAGTTTTTCATAATGTGTTTGTTTTCTTGGATTCTCCCCAAAGTTAGAAAAGTTAAAACTAATTCAATAAACTAGAATTAATAATATTGAAGTCGTTAAATTTTATACAACTTACAAAATGCTATAATCTATATGAAGATTT
Organism: Flavobacteriaceae bacterium EG-1; assembly: GCF_009649685.1. GTDB lineage: Bacteria > Bacteroidota > Bacteroidia > Flavobacteriales > Flavobacteriaceae > Aurantibacter_A. The sequence continues at coordinate 222,674 of NZ_WJPK01000004.1, read as the reverse complement.
TAGTAGAATGGTATTAAATCATTTAAAATATATAAATTATTGTTTTAAATTGTAATCAAAATTGTTAATTGTGTTTCAATATTTAATTAATAGACGCATATTTGCCTTTCAATTATATAATAATTAGATTATGTGTGGAATTGTATGTGCTTTTGATTTAAAGCAAGAAGCGGAGGATTTAAGACCTCAAGTATTAGGAATGTCTAAGAAAATTAGACATAGAGGTCCAGATTGGAGCGGTATTTACAGTGATGATAAAGTAATAATGGCTCATGAAAGATTGGCTATTGTAGATCCAGCATCTGGTCAGCAACCATTATTTAGCGAGGACAAAAAATTGGTTTTAGCAGCAAATGGTGAAATATATAATCACCGTGAATTAAGAAAACAATTTGAAGGAAAATATAATTTTCAAACTGCTTCTGATTGTGAAATAATATTAGCATTATACAAAGAAAAGGGTGTTGATTTTATTGATGAAATGAACGGCATATTTGGTTTTGCTTTATACGACGTTGAAAATGATGTGTATTTTATTGCTAGAGACCATATGGGAATTATTCCATTATATATAGGATGGGATCAAAATGGTACTTTTTATGTGGCTTCAGAGTTAAAAGCTCTAGAAGGTGTTTGCACTAAAATTGAACTCTTCCCTCCGGGTCATTACATGTCTAGTAGTGATGGTAAGTTTGTAAAATGGTGGAATCGTGAATGGCGCGAATATGATGCGGTAAAAGAAAATGAAACCAGTATTGCGGCTGTAAAAGAGGCGTTAGAAGCAGCGGTGCATAGACAGTTAATGTCAGATGTTCCTTACGGAGTACTATTATCAGGTGGTTTAGACTCTTCGGTAACATCTGCTATAGCTAAAAAATATGCTCAAAAAAGAATTGAGTCCGACGATACATCAGAAGCATGGTATCCTCAATTGCATTCTTTTTCGGTAGGCTTAGAAGGCTCTCCGGATTTGGCAGCAGCACAAAAAGTAGCAGATTTTATCGGTACGGTTCATCACGAAATTAAATTTACAATTCAGGAAGGATTAGATGCTATAAAAGATGTTATCTATAATATAGAAACATATGATATAACCACAATACGTTCTTCTACTCCTATGTATTTGATGGCAAGAGTTATTAAGTCAATGGGAATAAAAATGGTACTTTCAGGTGAGGGTGCAGATGAGATATTTGGTGGGTATTTATACTTTCATAAAGCACCGAATGCACAAGAATTTCATGAAGAAACTGTTCGAAAATTAGATAAGTTACACATGTATGATTGTTTACGAGCAAATAAAAGTTTAATGGCTTGGGGTATTGAAGGGCGTGTGCCATTTTTGGATAAAGAATTTATAGATGTAGCAATGCGTTTAAATCCTAAAGACAAAATGATTAATGGAGAACGCATGGAAAAGTGGATTATAAGAAAAGCTTTCGAAGATATGTTGCCAGAAAGTGTTGCGTGGAGACAGAAAGAGCAATTTTCTGATGGCGTGGGATATAGTTGGATTGATACCTTGAAAGAAGTGGTTGAAGAAGCTGTTTCTGATGAGCAATTGGCAAATGCAAAATTTAGATTTCCAATTCAAACGCCGCAAAACAAAGAGGAATTTTATTATCGTTCAATTTTCGAAGAGCATTTTCCATCCGATGCGGCGGCCCTAAGTGTGCCTCAAGAAGCAAGTGTTGCTTGTAGTACCGCTATTGCATTAGAGTGGGATGCTGCTTTTAAAAACATGAATGAGCCTTCGGGAAGAGCAATTGCTAAAGTTCATGATAAAGCGTATCAGTAAGCAAGTTTAATATAAATTATAAGTTTAAACCCTGCTATTTAGTAGGGTTTTTCGTTTTTGCAAAATTCTTTATAGAACTACCATTTAGTTTAGTTAATACCTGTTTTTTTAGGCTTAAATTTTCCACAATAGTTGTTAATAACTTAGGGGTTAATGAAGTCTGAAAGGACTATGTTTTATAGGGTATTGCGTATATTTGTAAGATTGCAAAATTTGAATTGAAAACAACTCAATAATTTATGAGCGAAGAAGCTAAAAACGAAGGTCAAGAAAACGAAAAACCTCAGGATGCCAAAAAGAATGAAGGCACACCAATGAAGGATTATTCAGCCGATAGTATTCAGGCCTTGGAAGGTATGGAGCATGTTCGTATGCGACCATCAATGTATATTGGTGACGTTGGAGTACGAGGATTACACCATTTGGTTTACGAAGTAGTTGATAACTCTATTGATGAGGCAATGGGTGGTCATTGTGATACTATAAGTGTAACGATAAATGAAGACAATTCGGTTACCACTCAAGATAACGGTAGAGGTATTCCGGTAGGATTGCATAAAAAAGAGGGTGTCTCTGCACTGCAAGTTGTAATGACTAAGATAGGAGCAGGGGGAAAATTTGATAAGGATTCTTATAAAGTTTCTGGTGGTTTACATGGTGTTGGTGTTTCATGTGTAAATGCTTTGTCAAGCCATTTGAGAGCTACTGTTCATAAAGACGGAAAAATATGGGAGCAAGAATATGAAAGAGGAAAAGCACTTTATCCTGTAAAAAGTATTGGTGAGACTGATATTCGTGGTACCATTGTTACGTTTAGTCCCGATGAGACCATCTTTAAACAAACCATAGAATATAGTTATGAAACGCTTGCAAATCGAATGCGAGAACTTTCCTTTTTAAATAAAGGAGTGACTATTAGTATCATGGATAAACGCCAGAAGGATGAAGAAAGTGATACCGGTTATGTAGGTGAAACTTTTTATTCTGATGAAGGCTTAAAGGAATTTGTGAAATTTTTAGACGGTACTCGTGAAGCATTAATTCAGAATGTTATTGCTATGGAAGGGGAAAAGAATGATATTCCCGTAGAAGTTGCAATGACATACAACACTTCTTATACGGAGAATTTACATTCTTATGTGAATAACATTAATACACATGAAGGTGGTACACATCTTTCTGGTTTTAGAAGAGGATTAACAAGTACATTAAAAAAATATGCCGATTCATCAGGAATGCTCGATAAATTAAAATTTGAGATTCAGGGTGACGATTTTCGTGAAGGCTTAACGGCAATTGTTTCTGTTAAAGTGGCAGAACCTCAATTTGAAGGTCAGACAAAAACTAAATTAGGTAACCGTGAAGTGTCTTCTGCTGTAAGTCAAGCGGTCTCTGAAATGTTGACTAATTACTTGGAAGAGCACCCAGATGACGCTAAAGTAATAGTACAAAAAGTTATACTAGCAGCACAAGCTAGACACGCAGCTACCAAAGCAAGAGAAATGGTACAGCGTAAAACTGTAATGAGTATTGGCGGTTTACCTGGTAAATTGTCAGATTGTTCTGATCAAGATCCTGTGAATTGTGAAGTATTTCTAGTTGAGGGTGACTCGGCGGGTGGTACTGCCAAACAAGGGCGTGATAGAAATTTTCAGGCAATACTACCATTACGTGGTAAAATTTTAAATGTTGAAAAAGCGATGCCTCATCGTGTTTTTGATAATGAAGAAATTAAAAATATATACACAGCACTTGGCGTATTTATTGGTACGGAGGAAGATAGTAAAGCCTTAAATATTGAAAAGTTACGCTACCATAAAGTTGTGATTATGTGTGATGCCGATGTTGATGGTAGTCATATTGAAACTTTGATTCTCACATTTTTCTTTAGGTACATGAGAGAATTAATTGATAGTGGGCATGTTTATATTGCTACACCACCTTTGTATTTAGTTAAGAAGGGTCAGAAAAAACGTTACGCATGGAGTGATGAAGAACGTGATGAAATAGCAGATAGTTATAGCGGTGGAGTAAGTATACAACGTTATAAAGGTTTGGGAGAAATGAATGCAGAACAATTATGGGATACTACTATGAATCCTGAATTTAGAACACTACGTCAAATTACAATTGAAAACGCTACAGAAGCTGATCGTGTATTCTCTATGTTAATGGGTGATGAAGTTCCACCGAGAAGAGAATTTATTGAGAAAAACGCGGTTTATGCAAATATTGATGTTTAACAATAATAATTTTGTTTACATATTTAAAAAAACCCAGCTAAAGGCTGGGTTTTTTGCACAAATCAAAGAACCCTGAACTATAATAGAATTTAGTTCAGGGATTTTTTAATTTAGGTATTGGAGGGTTTCAATTGTAGGTTACAATTATTCTCTTATGGCTAATAAATTTCCATCTGTAAATTCCAACATATCGCCACTTAAAGTGCCTACCATGCTTACTATGTTATCTGGTAAATTTGTGCCCGGATACGTAATGGTATAAACGCCATTGTCTTCAGTCCATCTAAAATCTGTTTTATAGTCTAATACATTATTTTTGTATTGATGGTATCTACCAAGATAAGCATCATTAAAGGTCCATTCATGAGTTAAGTTTTCATCACTTTTATTGGCCTCGGAAATAGTCTTATCATTCCAAATTCCAATAATCGGGTCATTATTTTCTTCTATCTGAGAGCAACTAGTATAAATGAGAATTATTACTAAGGAGAAAGTTGAGATTGTATTTTTCATAATTTCAATCTTTTAGGTTACGGGGTATTAATAAAACGTGCTCCAAAGTGCTATTATTAGTACGTTTCGACGAGTTACACTCCATATGATGATTCTTCGACGAACGTATTTGTTTTTTAACAGAGGTGTAGTTCGTCGATCGGTATAATGGTCATTTTATCCGATGAAATATCCGATGAAAAACAATGAGGTTAAAGAGGTATTTATTTCAATTTTCAAATACTTAACTATAGATACATCTGTTTGGATGAATTATTGTTTTTAAATCGTATTTGATAAATAAATATATGAGAAGTGGCTTATATAATAATTAGATTTTATTGCATTAAGTTTAGCTGAAATTAAATATGAATTCAGGTTTTTAATTCGTTATTTTAAAATAAGAACTTAATAAAAAGTAACATTAATTGTTTGATGTGTATTAATTTAGAATTAGTTATTTTGACTTTTAATTTCATCATTAATAATTAAAACCCTGAGGATTTGTTTGCACAAAAACTCAGGGTTTTAACACTAGGGTAATCGGAGGTTTCGAATTGTAGGTTACAATTATTCTCTAATGGCCAGAAGACTACCGTTTGTAAATTCTAACATATCTCCTTCTAAAGAACCTTTCATGCTTACTTTATTTGAAGGCATATCTGTTCCTGGGTATGTTATTGTATAAACTCCATCTTCTTCAGACCATTTAAAATCTGTTTTAAAATCTAATTTGTTATTGTTATAACTTTGGTATCTACCAAGATAAGCGTCGTTAAAAATCCATTCGTGACTTTTGTTTATACTACTCTTTTCGGATTCGGAGAAACTCTTATCATTCCAAATTCCGATTATTGGATCATTGTTATCTTCTATCCGTGTACAGTTAGCCGCAAAAATGATGGCTAAGATTGCTAAAAGTGAATATAAACGTTTCATAATAAGTAGGTTTCGGGTGTGACCTTTATTAAAACGTATTTCGTCTAAATATTATTCGCAAGATTCGATGTATGGTATCATTTTATCGTTTTCTTCGATGTAAGTCAGAGTTTTTTAACAAGAGTGCATTTTAACGATCGATGTAATGACTATTTTTTCCGATTAATGATTCGATAAAATACAAGGTTCCTTTAAAATCAGTATTTTTGAAATCCGAAAAACAGAAAAATCACTTTAAAAACATAAAAAAGTATGAAAGTTACCGTAGTAGGCGCTGGTGCAGTTGGCGCAAGTTGTGCAGAATATATTGCAATTAAGAACTTTGCTTCTGAAGTAGTCTTATTAGATATTAAAGAAGGTTACGCAGAAGGAAAAGCTATGGACCTTATGCAAACTGCTTCTTTAAATGGTTTTGATACCAAAATTACCGGAACGACATCCGACTATTCTAAATCTGCTAATAGTGATATTGCAGTAATAACTTCTGGCATTCCAAGAAAACCAGGAATGACGCGTGAAGAATTAATTGGCATTAATGCCGGCATTGTTAAAACGGTTTCAGAAAATTTAATTAAGCATTCACCAAATGTAATTCTCATTGTTGTTAGTAATCCTATGGATACTATGACCTATTTGGTACATAAAACTACAGATTTACCTAAAAATAAAATTATAGGAATGGGAGGTGCTTTAGATAGTGCACGTTTCAAATATCGATTGGCAGAGGCACTTGAGGCCCCAATATCTGATGTTGATGGTATGGTAATCGGTGGTCATAGTGATAAAGGCATGGTGCCGTTAACATCACATGCAACCAGGAATAGCGTAAAAGTATCGGAGTTTTTATCAGAAGAACGTTTAACTCAAGTTGCAGAAGACACCAAAGTTGGTGGTGCTACGTTAACAGGTCTTTTGGGTACGAGTGCATGGTATGCTCCAGGAGCTGCGGTTTCTGGATTAGTTCAAGCTATAGCTTGTGATCAGAAAAAAATGTTTCCATGTTCAACTTATTTAGAAGGTGAATATGGATTAAATGATCTTTGTATTGGAGTTCCAGTGATTTTGGGTAAAAATGGGATTGAAAAGATTGTAGATATTCCTTTAACAGATGCTGAAAAAGCAAAAATGCAAGAAAGTGCAGAAGGTGTATCAAAGACAAATGGTCTTTTAGAACTTTAATAAATACTGTATAAATACTACTTAGCAGGGCGTTTCCAATCAAGGATGCGCCCTTTTGCTTTACTAATATCTTATAATAAAGTTGTCTAATCCTTTAGTAAAAGCATATATTTGCAGGCTGTAAGTAAAAAAATCAATTAATTAAGTTAAATAATGCAAAATAAAGGACTTATAAAGCTTTTTGCTTTCTTGTTCGGGTTAGTTAGTATTTATCAACTATCCTTTACGTTTGTTACAAACAAAGTTGAAAAAGAGGCAACGGTTTTTGCCAATAATCGCATCTCAGAAAGCGAAGAAGATTATGTTAACAAAAGAGAGGATCTAGAAGTTCGCTATCTAGATTCTATTGGTGATGTTTCAGTTTTTGGATATACCGATTATAATGACGCCAAGAAAAAAGAACTTAATAAAGGGCTTGATCTTAAAGGTGGAATTAATGTAACACTTCAGATTTCGGTTAAGGACATTTTGAAAGGACTTGCCAACAATACAAAGAATCCAGTTTTTAATAAAGCTTTAGCTGATGCAGATTTAGCGTCGAAAAGTAGTGATGACACCTATCTCGATTTGTTTTTTGATGCTTGGGATAATATAAAAGGAGATTCTAAATTAGCATCGCCTGATATTTTTTTCACAAAAGGTCTTAGTGAAGAAATTGGAAGTATGGACGATGCAACCGATGATTCAGTAAAAAGAATCTTAAGAACAAAAGTTGATGAGTCTGTTGAATCAGCTTTTGAAGTACTGCGTGAACGTATTGATGGTTTTGGTGTAACACAACCCAATATTCAACGTGAAGGAAATTCAGGTCGAATTTTAGTCGAACTTCCAGGGGCAAGAGATATTGCAAGAGCACAAGACCTTTTATCAAGTACTGCGCAATTAGAATTCTGGGAAACATATGAAACGGGGAATCAAAATATCCTAAAATTCTTTTACGATGCCAACATGAAGCTTAAGGATATTTTAGAGCCAACAGTTGCTGAAGAGGAAACAATTACTAAAGCTGAATCAGAAATTGATTCACTTTTATCAGATGTAGCTCAAGATTCATTGGATCTAGCAAATGAATTCAATCCATTATTAAGCAAGTTTGAACCTGCACCATTAGGTTATGCAGTTGGTTCTGCAGCAGTTAAAGACACAGCAGAAGTAGGAGCATACTTAAGAATGCCTGAAGTAAGAAGGTTGTTGCCCAATGAAATTCAGTTTACAAAATTTTTCTGGGAAAGACCAGCTGATGAGAACGCAGAGCGTGTTCGACTTTTTGCTGTTAAATCAAGTAGAGATGGTGTTCCAAGAATGAGTGGCGATGTGGTATCTGATGCTAGTGACATTTTTGATGAATACAATAAGCCTGCTATCAGTGTGAACATGAACGTTCGTGGTGCCAAAGAGTGGGAAAAGTTAACTGGTGATGCATTTAATAATCAAACAGGAATTGCAATTGTTTTAGATAACAAAGTTTATACTGCACCTGGTGTTTCACAAGGGGCAATTTCTGGTGGTAGCACCAGAATTACTGGGCCTAATTTTTCTATTACAGAAACAAAAGATATTGCCAACGTTTTACGTGCCGGTAAATTACCTGCCTCGGCTGAGATTATTCAGTCTGAAATTGTCGGTCCTTCTTTAGGTCAAGAAGCTATTGATAGCGGTTTTATGTCATTCATGATTGCAATGTTAATTGTTTTAATATGGATGGTATTCTATTATGGTAAAGCAGGAATCTTTGCAGATATAGCGCTACTATTTAATATCTTATTAATATTTGGAGTATTAACTAGCTTAGGAGCGGTACTAACATTACCAGGTATTGCAGGTATCGTATTAACAATAGGTATGTCGGTTGATGCTAACGTGCTTATTTTTGAGCGTATTAAAGAAGAATTAGATAAAGGTAAAGGCAAGCGCGAGGCTGTTCAAGATGGTTTTAGTAATGCTTTATCTTCAATTTTAGATGCGAATATTACGACTGGTCTTACCGCAATAATTTTGTTTATTTTCGGAACAGGACCTATTAAAGGATTTGCTACTACCTTATTAATTGGTATCCTAACTTCCTTATTTACTGCAATTTTTATTACCAGATTACTTGTCGATTGGTATTTAAGTGGTAGAGAAAGACGATTAGATTTCAGTACAGGTTTAACTAAGAACTTATTTAAGAATATTAATATTGATTTCTTATCTAAACGAAAAATCGCATATATCTTTTCGGCAGTTTTAGTTGGGATAGGTATATTCTCTTTAGCCACAAAAGGTTTACAACAAGGGGTAGATTTTATCGGTGGACGTTCATATCAAATACGATTTGAGAAAGTTGTTAATCCTTCTGAAATTGCTTCAGAACTAAATACGGTATTTGGTAGTGGTACCATGGTTAAAACCTTTGGGGAAGCTAATCAGATAAAAGTAACTACACCGTATAAGGTAGATGTAGAAGGTATTGAGGTAGATAATGAAATACAAAATAAATTATTTTCTTCTTTGCAAAAGTATTTACCAGATGGAATGTCGTATGATAGCTTTGTACTTGGTTCAGAAGGTAAGGCGGTAGGAATTATGCAATCTATGAAAGTAGGTCCAACTATTGCCGATGATATTAAAAAGAATGCATTTTTAGCAATTATTGGGTCTTTAGCCGTTGTCTTTTTATACATTTTATTTAGGTTTAGAAAATGGCAATTTTCATTAGGTGCTGTTGTTGCGGTATTCCATGATGTAATGATTGTATTAGGTGTTTTTTCAATCTTTGGAAAGATTATGCCATTCAACATGGAAATTGATCAAGCTTTCATCGCAGCGATTTTAACAGTAATTGGTTATTCTTTAAATGATACAGTTGTAGTATTTGACCGTATTCGTGAGATAATTGATGAGAAAGGATGGAAAGGTGGTTCAAATATTAATTTGGCTTTAAATAGTACGTTAAGTCGAACATTAAATACATCGTTAACTACCTTGGTCGTATTGCTTGCTATCTTTACATTTGGTGGTGAATCGCTAAGAGGATTTATGTTTGCGATGATAATAGGTATTGTAATAGGTACATATTCTTCATTGTTCATTGCAACACCAACAATGTTCGATACATTGGCAAAGAAAATTCAAGGAAATAAAGAATAAATTTATTCATCAAAGAAAAGGGTCGCTATATAGCGACCCTTTTTTTTATACTACCTACTGATCCTTGATTAGTCTGTTGTAAGTGATAGATGTAATCTGGAGTAAGATCAGGTTCTGTACGATGAGAAACAAAGATTATTGCCGTATCACTTTCATTAGAAAATTTGTTTACCAATTGAACAAATAATGAAGCACTTTTATCATCTAGTCCGGCAGTAGGTTCATCGAAAATTAGCAGAATTGGGTGCTTAATCATAGCCCTAGCACACATTATTAATCGTTTTTGTCCCATGCTTAGATCATGAAAAAGTTTTTTTCTAGAATCCCACATGTTAATTAATTGCAACCAAGCCTTAGCAGTTCTTAATTGTATTTCTGTTGGTTTAGTATAAAGACCAATAGAATCGTTTAATCCACTTATTATCATATTTTCAACAGAATGGTAACCGGTGAATTTATCGGTCATAGAAGGGGTGAAGTAACCAATTTTCTTTTTAATTTCCCAAACACTTTCTCCGCTACCTTTTTTTGTGCCAAATATGAATAGTTCTTGACCGTACCCTTTTGGGTTTTCACCAGTAATCATTGAAAGAATAGTAGTTTTACCTGTGCCATTATTGCCTTTAAGCTCCCAGAAATCACCTTTTTTTATTATGAGATTTATATTTTTTAAAACAGGCTTGTCTAAGTAAGATACATTAACATCTTTTAATTCTATTAATACATCATCGGTATAGACCAAATTTTCTATTGGAGCCGGAATGGCACTAGAAAATGTATCTGTAAGTGTATCGTTATCCGTTTTTAAAGTAGTTAATTTTAAGACCTTTTTTTCTTCTAATTTAAAGTGTGCATTTATAAAAGGAAGTAGGTCAGATTTTCTACTAATAATTTGTACCATAGAAATAGTGTTACAAATTTGGTAGAGTTTATCCTTTAGGTCTACCTGTGAATCTACATCAAGGTTATCAAACGGGTTGTCTAAAATGATATAGTCTGGTTTGCTTTTCAAAATATGAGATAATAAGGCTTTTTTCTGTTCGCCACTCGACATTGTTTTTAAGGCTTGCTTCGTAGTTTCGGTTATCACTTTATTATCATGGCGATCTTCAAGTTCAATAAATTTGGCCAAGGCTATTTTTGAAAACAACACACCTTTAAGAGTTTTTAAGTCTTCAAAACCTTGAGGAGGATTTTGATTTAGAATTGAGGTAATAAGATGACTTTTATTAGAATTATTATCTATAAATATAGCCCAGTGTTTATTGTTATTCATTTCAAGTGTTGGTATGGTAAATGTATTCGAAGTGTTACTTGTAAACCTTCAAATTTAATTCAAAATTATCAAGCTAAAATTATATCACAAAAAATAAGGTAATAGGTTCATATATTACAGAATATTCAATTGTTGCTTCATAAAGTTTGGGTTATTTTGTTTTTGCTCAATTAATAATGATAATATGACAATTGGAGTATTTAAAGAAACAATAGGTAACAAAGTTGGACTTGTGCCAGTTGTAGTTAAAAAGTTAATTGCCTTGGGTTACGATGTACTAGTCGAGCACAAAGCAGGACGAAATTCTTTCATTGCAAATGCTGATTTTGAGGAAGCAGGAGCAAGGATTAGTACAAGAAGTGATTTATTCGAAAAAGCAAATATTTTAATTTCTTATAAAGCACTATCTGATGATGAAATTAAACTTTTGAGAAGTGGTCAGATTTATATTTCAAATTTTAAACCATTTATATATACAGATATTACGGATAAATTGAAGATGCAAAATATTTGGGCATTTAGTTTAGATATGATTCCTCGCTCTTCGATTGCTCAATCAATGGATGTGTTATCTTCTATGTCTTCAATAGCTGGTTACAAAGCAGTTTTACGCGCTGCGGATTTGTTGCCTAGGTATTTGCAAATGATGATTACTTCTGCAGGAAGTATAAAACCTGCCAAAGTCTTTGTGATTGGTGCAGGTGTTGCAGGTTTACAAGCCATTGCTACAGCAAAAAGATTAGGTGCAATTGTAGAAGCCGTAGATACGAGATTGGAAACTGAAGATGAGGTAAAAAGTCTGGGTGGAAAATTTTTGAAAGTAGAGGGTGCAAAACAAGCTACTGACCAAGGTTATGGATCGGAGCAAAGTCAAGATTATATTGATAAGCAACGACAAATGATGTTTGATGCTATTTCCAATTCAGATATTGTAATATGTACAGCAACAGTAAGGGGAAATAAGGCACCAGTTATCATTACAAAAAAAATGGTTGATAACATGCGAAGAGGTTCTGTAATAATTGATTTGGCTGCGGATGCAGGGGGAAATTGTGAATATTCACAGAATAATAAAACTATTATTACACCTAATTATGTTCAAATAGTTGGAGATTCAAACCTCTCCGATGCTGCTGCAGTTGATGCAAGTACACTTTTTGCGAACAACGTTTTTAACTTTTTAAAGTATATAACTTCTAGTGATTTAGAATTAAGAACTGACCTTGAAGAAGATGAAATTTTTAAGTCTTCTTGTATTACTAGACAAATTAAAAATTAAAACATGGATACAATTATAACTTTTATTGAGCAAAATATTGAGATAATATATCTTCTAACTTTTGCAATATTTCTTGGTTTTGAGGTAATATCAAAAATACCAACAGTTTTACATACCCCATTAATGTCGGGCTCTAACGCTATCAGCGGCGTTGTTTTAATTGGAGCCATATTACTTATTCGGGTTACAGAGTCTACTAATTATTTGGCTTTGATATTGGCAACCTTAGGAATTATTTTGGGTACGATAAATTTAGTAGGTGGCTTTGCTGTTACCGGTAGAATGTTAGAAATGTTCAATAAGAAAAAGAATAAGAAAAAGTAAGATGACCATGGTAGTATTTGATATCGTATTATTTGTAGCGGCCGTTTTACTAATTATTGGTCTTCGTAAATTGTCTCATCCCGATTCTGCAAGTCGTGGAAATTCATTAGCAGCTATTGCCCTTGCTTTGGGAGTTTTAGTCGCAATCTTTTATCCATTGCAGACGCAAAATAATAATTATCTCTATATAGGATTAGGTGTTTTAATTGGTGGTATTATTGGTGTTGTTTCTGCGAAGAAAGTTGCAATGACAGAAATGCCAGAAATGGTCTCGTTGTTCAATGGTTTTGGTGGCTTATCTGCAGGTTTAATTTCTTTGGTATGGTTAATTAATAATGGTTCGTCGGGTACTGCATCGGATTTAGGTGTTGTTTTATTCAATTTATTTCTTGGATTGCTAGCTTTTAGTGGCAGTATAATTGCTTATGGCAAATTGAGTGGTAAATTAAAAGATGAACATTTAAAAATTCCATTTAGTACAGCTGTAAATATTATATTGTTGTTAGTTAATTTGGGAGCTATTTTTTACTTTGCGTATGTTGGAGTTTTAAGTACATTGCACCTTTCTTTATTTCTTGTTTTCTCTCTCTTGTATGGCGTTGTGTTTGTAGCACCAATTGGTGGTGCGGATATGCCAGTTGTTATATCATCTTTAAACTCATTAACTGGAATAACTGCAGCAGTCTCCGGTATTATCACCGACAATAAACTAATGTTACTTGGTGGAGTGTTAGTAGGTTCATCAGGAATTATTTTAACACTTTTAATGTGTAAGGCTATGAATAGGCCTTTATTGAGCGTAATATTTGGAAATTTTTCATCAGCTAAGGGTTCGGAAAATCAAGTACAAGGAAACGCCAAAGAAGTAACCCCTGCAGATTTAGCAGTACAATTGGCATATTCGCAAAGAGTTTGTGTGGTGCCAGGATATGGAATGGCCGTTGCACAAGCACAGAAAATCGTAAAAGAGGTAGAAGAACTTTTGGATGAAAAGGATGTAGAATTTAAATATGCAATTCACCCAGTGGCGGGTAGAATGCCAGGTCATATGAATGTATTGTTAGCCGAGGCTAATGTTTCGTATGATAAATTGTTAGATTTAGATGATGCGAATAGTTATTTGGATACTACCGATGTTGCCATTATTGTTGGAGCAAATGATGTAGTTAACCCTTCGGCGCTAGATGACCCATCGAGCAAAATTTATGGGATGCCAATTCTTAATTTAGCGAAAACTAAGAATGTAGTAGTATTAAAAAGAAGTATGAATCCCGGATATGCAGGAATTCAAAATCCTTTGTTTTTTAAAGATAATACAAAGATGCTTTTTGGTGATGCTAAAAAAAGTATAGAAGTTATTCTGCGAGAACTAAAAGAGGTGTAATTGAACTATATTTAAATTACAGGACATCAATAATTTTAATATATTGATTTAGCTCTTCAGTACAAAAGAAGAAATAATACAACTTCCAAAAAGTAACTTTATTTGTTGTTCCTTAAATAGTATAATAGGTTATGAATAAAATATTTACATACTTCATTTTATCGGTGCTAATATTCGGCTGCAAGTCTTATAAAAGTGAGGTCAATTCTAAAAATAGTGTTGTTTCAGTAGTTGCTGAAAACACGGCAGAAATGGCCACAAAAAAACAAGATGAATGGTGGCTTAAAAGGCATGAGCTAATCATAAGTAAGCTTAATCCGAATTCTAAATTAATACTTGTAGGTAATTCAATTTTTCATTCTTTAGATAATAAAGACCGTACAGAGGTGTGGCAAAATTATTTAGATGCTTATAATACTATTAACATGGGTATCTCTGGTGATAGAACAGAAAATGTGATATGGCGATTGGAAAATGGCTCAATTGAAAATATTAATCCATCTGTAGCATTGGTCTTAATTGGGACGAATAATACTGATGGTAATCATTATCTAAATATAAGTACTCCGGAAGAATTAGCAGCGGGCATAGATAGAATCTGTTCAATTTTACTGAATAAACTACCTAATACAGAAATTCTATTGATGGGTATTTTGCCATATGGGAATAAGCCAAACCATAGAAATAATATAAATATTGCTACGAATAAAATTATTTCAAAATTCCCAGAAAATAATCGGAGAATTCATTATGTAGATATTGGTCATGTTTATTATAATGATGGTGGAACAGTTCGGTCAGATTTAATGCCAGACTATCTACATCCCAATACTGAGGGCCATATGTTAATGTTTAAAGTGTTAAATGATAGAATTAAGGAATTGAGTGCTTCAGTGAAGAAGTGAAATTTTTAATTAGCCTTTTATTCAGTAAGGTTTGAAAGATGATAAGTAATCAATCTCTTTGTTAGATTTTAAACATAAAAGTTGAATTTGTAGTTGAAAATTCAATTATTACCGGTATTTGGATGTTTAAATAATTCTCAAGATTAATTAATTTAGTGAGATATTACAATCCAATTTTTTTACAAGCCGAACATTAGTTTTTTCAATTCATTTATACCAAAAAATGCCAAATAAAATTGCTGGGCATTTGATTCTCTTAATTACAATACTAGGATCTTATGTTAGTACCGCTCAAAAAAATAACAACTATCCAAAACCGGATGATCCGCTGCACGTTAAAGTTAAAAAGTACGAAGCATTAACTTTAGATAACCATTGGAATGAAGGAACAATTATGTTTCAAGTATATCATCCTCCAGGAGGAAAAGATATGCCAGGTTTTGGTAGTCATTCAGATTTAATTGATGCCACGGGTGAAATGCTCGTAGCCTATTCCTGCAAATATGCCATCACAAAAAAACAAGTCGATAAAAAAATAGCAGATCAATTATTTGAGGGTATTTTAAAAGCGGAAAAGGTAACTGGAGTTCCTGGTTTATTATCAAGAGGTTTTTATAAGACAGATGAGCCTCAATGGTTTGAAAAAATGTGGTATGACGAATGGCATCAGTCATCCGCTATACCTGGTTATCGTTGGCTAGGTGATCAGAGTATTGATAAATTGGTTTCAGTTTTTCATTCATTAGGTATGTACTATGAACTCTGTGCAGATGAGGAACAAAAAGAAAAAGTTTCAGACTTACTCAGTCGGTTTATTGGTAAAATTGTCGACGACAATTTTCGAATAATGGATTTAGATGGAAAATTAACACTTTGGGGCAATATGTGTCCTGATTTGCCACATAATAAATTAAATTCACTAGTTGCTTTGGCAGCTGTAAAGGTAGCACATCAATTAACTGGGGAAGCAAGATTTGCTTCTGCATATAAATTATTGATTGACACCTATCATTACGACGACAGACAATTACTAAGTAATCATCTTTATCCTAAAAGTATGAGACATATATGGGACGATTATCATGCGGTAAGAAGTCTTTATATGGTGATGAAATATGAAACTAATCCAGACTTGTTAAACAAGTATCGGATGACTTTAAATCGTCAGTGGCACGTATGGAAAGATATTACTTTTGAATCTGAAAGTACTATATTCTATATTATGCTTTATGATTTAATAACTAAGGAAGATAAGATGAAAGATCCTTCGCGGATTGAGGTTTTGAAAAAGATGAATGGACATGCACGAAGAATGAGAACTTTTAATGTACCAAATAAAGATGGAACAAAAGATGAAATAAGAACTGAATACGATCATGCTTCCACTGCATTTATTAGAAACTATTGGTTTGGTAGATATTTTGGATTTATAGATTCTACTTGGTAAATTAAAAAGACTTAGTAATATGATAAATTGGATTAAGAAAATAAGATTTGCTACGTTAATGTTTTTATTGGCCTTTATAATAATTTCAGCAGATAATAAATTTGATAATGAAATAATTGCACCAGAAGGTATGGTATATGTTCCGGCTGGTCCATTTATTATGGGTAGTAATATTGATGACCCAGATTCTAGTCCACAACATATTGCTGAGACAGGAGCGTATTATATTGATAAATATGAAGTAAGTAATGTTGAGTATGCCAAGTTCGATGTTAATCACAAATACAATGAAGGGGATGAAGAAAGAGCTGCTACTATTAATTGGAATCAGGCGAGTGCTTATGCCGAGTCAATAGGAAAAAGGTTGCCCACGGAAATAGAATGGGAAAAAGCTGCACGAGGAACGGATGGCCGAATGCTACCTTGGGGTGATTTTTATGATGATAGTTTTGTAATTTATTCGAAAACGAATACACGGGGGCAATCTATTGCTAAACCTGCTAGTCCTTATGGTTGTTTTGATATGGCTGGTAGTGTTTGGGAGTGGACATCAGATTGGTATCAACAATATCCTGGAAATACCCACGATATGGAACAGTATGGTGAAAAGTATAAAGTAATTAGGGGAGGATCTACTTTCAACAATTTTGCATGCTTCACCACTTTTCATCGCTATTATGTGCACCCTATTGATACCAGAGCATATCCAATTGGTATGCGATTGGTTAAGGATGTTGAATAATGAAAAATTCACATAATTCAATTGAATAAAATGAGATTTTATATTTCATCTTAAATTACCTTTATCAGTATCTTTTGGTGATTAAATATTGAATTATTCAATTGGTTTTTTTCCAGTTAAAATCCAATCCATGGTCATAGTCCATATCGGGTCTTTAAATTTTTGTTTAAAAAAACCAAAATGCTTTAACATAGCGGAGTTAATTGGTTTTATAAAATGCACCCGTTCAGTTTTTGCATTTATATATTGTTTAGTAAGCCAATTAACAGTTTCAATAGGTGCAAAATTATCGCCTTTAAAGCTTAAAGAAAGTATTGGTACTTCTATTTTATCAAAAAAGTATTCCTCAGCATTATAAAAATGCATCAAATAGTCTTTTCTTTTCCCCCATTTAGCCCATTCATATACCATATTTTTTGGAAGGTTTTCGAAAAGACGAAGTTTTTTAGAAGGAAAATATCCAAAAAATGGAGTAAGTAGCGGAATAATAACATACCATAGCAACCACATTTTAAAATAATGAATACCGTTAAAATATTTCCAATAACCACTTTGAGATGCAACCATTACAATTTTATCAATGTCTTGATAATTAGGGTTGAAACCTATTATTTGTCCTCCAATACTATGAGTAATAAGGGTTAGTTCTGCATTACTAGTGTAATTCTTTGCAAAAGAAACTACTGCAGCTTGGTCATTTTGTCCCCAACTTTTTAAATCGCAATTGTTATGCTTTAAACGATTCGGATTGGAATCTGAATTACCAATGCCATAATAATCAAAAGTGTAAACTATAAAGCCATGTGCTGCAAAATAAGAAGCAAATTTTGAGTAATACTTTTGTAAAACACCAGTAGCGGACGAGATTATTATAATCTTATCATTACTTATTTTGGGTAAAAATTGTAGCGAAGAAATTGAATAGCCATTATTAGTTTTTAAATTCAATTCATTAACCGCTACTTTCAAAACTTTAATTTTTTTGAAATTCTATTTTATCTCCAACTTCCAGTAACCATTTTTCCGCTAAGCCAGCATTAACTTCAAGTACAAATTTTATTGGCACTTGTGATGAAAGTCCATTCTCACTAAAAGGTTGGGCATTTTCCTGAAAACTTCCTATGGTAGAATCGGCTTTAATGAAGATGATATCTAATGGAAATTCTGTGTTTTTCATATAGAATGAATGCATCGCTTCATTAGGGAATACAAATAACATGCCTTGCGTATTTTCCATACTATGGCGATACATTAATCCGGTTTGAGTCTCATATTCACTTTCAGCAAACTCTATATTTAATGAAGCTAAAAGTGAATCTTTATCTTGTTTAAAGATACGTAATTCACCCTCTTTTGTAAAAGTAACTTCTTCAGTTTTAATTAAATTTTTTGGTTTGTCTTTGCAAGAAAATTGTAAAAAAATTAAAAAGGTGAAACCTAGAAGTAAAAAATGAACACTTTTCAATTCGGACATAGTAAATTAATTTAGGCAGTTTTTGTAGGTCTAAACATAAAGTATAATCCGATAATAATAAAAGGTATACTAAGCCATTGGCCAGTTGATAAAAGACCGAGTGATTCTTCGAAACCACCTTGGCTTTTTTTAAGGTATTCAGCAAAAAAGCGAATGGTCCAAAGTAAAACAAGAAAAGTTCCGAATAAAAATCCTGCTTTTTCCTTTTTATCAGTTTTCCAGAACAAATACCATAAGATGATAAATACGAATACATAACAAAATGCTTCATATAATTGCGCTGGATGTCGGTAAGGAATAGCTGCTACAAATTCTGAAAATTGTGGATTTGTTGTTAAGGCATCATAAGCGGAATTTAAGTCGTTTTGCTTTGTAATACTCATTACTTTTGAAGGGTGCATGTCATCCGAATCTCTAATAAACTTGGTAGCAAATACAAATGATTCATCTACTGGTTTTCCGTTTATTTCTGAATTGAAAAAATTACCCACTCGAATACAAACAGCTCCTATAGATACAGGAATAACCACGCGGTCTAAGATACCTAATAGTGTAAACTCCGGCCATTTTCGAATAAAAAGCATCATGCCAATAATGATGCCAATTGCTGCTCCATGACTTGCTAAACCTGTAAAACCTGTAAATTCGAAACCATCAGACCCTTCGCGTATTGGTAAAAGAATTTCTAATAAATGATTTTTATAATAGGGCCAATCATAGAAAAATACATGTCCTAATCGGGCGCCTAACATAGTTGCAATTACAGTATGTATAAAAAGTGAATCGAGCTTTTCCATCGATTTGTTCTCACTCTGAAAAATTTTTTTCATCAATGCCCATCCTAATGCAAAAGCAGTAATCCAAAGTAAGTTGTAATATTTTATTTGTAGTGGTCCAATTGTGAATAATGTATCACTCGGATTCCATGTAATACCTAAAAAAAGCATAGTAATTAGTTTGAAAGGCTAAGATAGAAAAATGATACTAGACAGCTTTGTTTTTACCTAATAGAAAGTTGACTTTCGTATACATCCAATCCTAGCGGTTAATTATGATTTTACAATGCATCAAAGTCTAAAGTAGATGAAAGTGCCGCTTTTTTAATAAATAAAATAGGGTGTTTGTGAATTTTAATTTAATTACGGTACTGGATCATAACCTTTACCGCCCCATGGGTGACAACTAAATATTCTTTTAATTGCCAACCAACCACCTTTAAATAATCCATGCTTTTGTAATGCTTCAAGAGAATATTGCGAACATGTAGGGGAGTAGCGACAAGTAGCCGGGGTAAATGGAGAGATAACACTCTGATAGAATTTTACAAGTAATACAAAAGGTGCTATCAGTATTTTTTTCATGAGAATCAAAACCTATCTTAAATTTGTTCAAAGAAGTCTTGCTTTAATCAATAAAAATGATTTTTAATTGCATTTTTAAGTTTAGGAGACACTAAATGAAGTGCCATCTTTACCATCCTTTAACTGAATACCTAGTTCTGTTAATTGATCTCTAATTTTGTCTGATGTGGCAAAATCTTTATTTGCACGAGCTTCGTCTCTTAATTCTATTAAAAGTGAAACTACTCCTGATAATTTATCAGAATTAGCATTGTTGTTTTGTGCGTTTTCTAACCCAAGAATATCGAATACAAAGGCATATATACTTTTCTCTAACAACTTCTTATCTTCTTTAGAAATAAGCTCTCTACCTTCTTTTATGAGATTAATATGTTTTACTGCATCAAATAATTGTGCTATTAAAATGGGGGTGTTAAAGTCGTCATTCATAGCGTCATAGCACTTTTGTTGCCAATTAGTTATATTGAAGTCAGTAGCATTTCCTTCCGGTAGGTTTTCAATAGCATCTACAGCATCCATTAATTTATTGTATCCTTTTTCGGAAGCTAATAGTGCTTCATTACTTAAATCGAGAATACTTGTGTAATGCGCTTGCATCATAAAAAAACGGACCACCGATGGGGCAAATGCTTTGCTCAAAATATCATTTTCACCTGTAAATATTTCACCAGGTAAAATGTTATTTCCAGTTGATTTTGCCATTTTCTTACCGTTCATAGTCAGCATATTCGCATGAAGCCAATAGTGTACGGGCGATTTACCATTACTAGCTTCAGCTTGCGCAATTTCACATTCGTGATGCGGGAATTTTAAATCCATTCCACCACCGTGAATATCAAATGTTTCACCCAAATATTTTGTACTCATAGCAGTACATTCTAAGTGCCATCCAGGAAAACCGTCGCCCCATGGTGAAGGCCAACGCATTATATGTTGCGGTTCAGCTTTTTTCCAAAGTGCAAAATCTTGTGGACTATGCTTATCATCTTGAGCGGTAAGTTCTCGAGTATTGGCAATCATATCTTCCAATTTTCGACCACTTAATTTGCCATATTCGTGAGCTTCATTAAACTTTTTTACATCAAAGTATACAGAGCCATTTGTTTCATATGCAAAACCTTTAACAAGAATATCTTTAATAATTTCAATTTGTTCTATAATATGACCAGTAGCTGTGGGCTCAATACTTGGCGGTAAGAAATTAAATTGTTCAAGAATATTGTGAAAATCAACCGTATAACGTTGTACAACTTCCATTGGTTCAATTTTCTCAAGTCTAGCCTTTTTAGCAATCTTATCTTCACCATCTTCTGCATCATCAACCAAATGACCGGCATCTGTAATATTTCTTACATAACGAACTTTATATCCTAAATGTTTAAAATATCGAAATATCATATCAAAAGACATGAAAGTTCTACAATTACCTAAATGAACATTGCTATAAACCGTTGGGCCACAAACGTACATGCCAATATGTCCCTCATTTATAGGTTGGAAAAGTTCTTTTTTACCAGAAAGTGAATTGTATATTTTTAGTGATTGCTCTTCGTACAAGTTCATGCTGTATTGAACAATTAATAATTAGTTTCTAAATTGATATAGTCTAAAAATTCACGACGAGTGCCTTCTTCTTTAAATTTTCCTCCATATTCTGCGGTAACTGTACTGCTATCAATATCTCTAATACCTCGAGAATTTACACATAAATGCTTTGCATCTATTACACAGGCAACATCTTCTGTGTTAAGTACTTTTTGTAGTTCCTTTACTATTTGAATATTTAATCGTTCTTGCACTTGAGGTCTTTTAGCAAAATAATCAACAATCCTATTCATTTTAGATAGTCCAACTACAGTACCATTCGATATATATGCGATATGAGCTTTACCTACAATAGGTAGTAAATGGTGCTCACATGTAGAATATAAAGTAATATTTTTTTCAACAAGCATTTCTCCATACTTGTACTTGTTGTCGAATGTAGAAGATTTAGGTTTCTTTTTCGGGTTTAATCCACCAAATATTTCATTTACGAACATTTTAGCAACCCTGTTTGGAGTTCCTTGTAAACTGTCATCATCTAGGTCTAATCCTAGTGTTAACATAACTTCGCGAATATTTTCACGAATTCGTTCTATCTTCTCATCATCTGTTAAAACAAATGCATCTTCACGCATCGGTGTGTCTTGAGAAGCGGAAACATGGTCGTTTCCTAACTCTTCAAATTGCTCTTCCAAAGTATTGTCGATTTTCATTCAAATAAGGCTTAAACGAAATGCAAAGATATGGATAAAAAGCAACTTTAACTTGTGTTTAATGAATTGCAAACTTAAATTGATGTTAAGTATTTAATGCATAATATACGAGATTTACTTTTGCATTTCACTGGTAATTATTGCAAACGGGTCAGTTTTTATCTTTTTTTTGCTGTTTTCCTTACTTTTTAAGAAATGGTATTAGTATGAATTATAAAAAAAATGCGTTGTCGTTTATTAATAGGGTTAGCCTCATCGATTAACTGTAATATTATTCCGTCTAAAGCATACTAAAACCGGCTCATATGAGTTATTATTATTGATTGCAGATAAGAAGGCTTTGAAATAGGACTTTGGATAGGAAGTGAGAAATAGTGGAATGTAACTTATTATAAACATTAGGTAACAAGGGTTTTATTCTATTTAGTGGTTAAGATTTTCTGGATTCTATTTAATTAATATTGCAATCATTCAAAGCTTTCGTTACATCAATAGCCCCACTTTATGCGTATACTTGTTAGTGCCTTGTGCGCGTGCCTATTATTAGTTTCACTTAATATGAGAGGGCAAACCTCTCCGAATTCACCTGATTGTAGAAGTGCCATACCAGTTTGTGCTGATACGCCAATTATGGGCATGGCAGATGGCGGCGGTGATATTGATGATTTTGATCCCGAAGTAATTACCGAAACCGGTTGTTTAGAAAAAGGCAGCCTTGTTAATGCTAATATAGAGAACAATACAGCTTGGTATGTTTTTAGAGCTGGAACAGGCGGACAGGTAGGTTTCGATATAGAATCAATACCAGTAAGCGGTACCACTCCTACAGCTGAATGGGATTTTGCTGTTTATGGACCAGATGTAGATTGTGGTGATATTAGTAATGGAACTGCAATTCCTATTCGTTGTAATTATGAGGTTAATAATACAAATTTTACTGGCCTTGGAATAAATCCAGAAAACGGACAAGAAGGTGCACCTAATGTTACCCAAAGTCAAAATACTTACGATGAGTTTTTAGAGGTTCAAGCTGGCGAAATTTATTATATTCTTATTAATAACTTCAATACTAATTTTGATGATGAACCAGAGCCTTTTATGTTAACCTTTACAGGCAGCTCTGTTGATGCTGATCAAGATACTGCTTTAGATTGTACACTGCGAGATGAGTTTTTAGGTTTGGATATTGTTGCTTGCGAAGGTGATCCAGATATTACTTTAAGTGCTTTAAATTCACCTGCTGGAGCAGATATAGCTAGTGTTGAATGGACGGTTGATTATGATGATGATGGAACAATAGACGCAACCTTGTCGGGAACTGGTGCTTTTGGAGCAGAGTATATAGTGGCTAGCCCCAACACAGGGAGATATTTTGCTGAAATTACGACAGCTTCAGGTTCGCCACCTACAGTAGCCGATGAAGGAGGAATTTTAATAACTTTTCATGGTGAGCCAGTTTTGGAAGAAGTACGAGTAATAGATGATCTTATTGCTAGTGATATTCATGATGTTTACAGTGTTGAAATAATTGTTGATGGTAATAGTGATTATGAGTACGCCATAAATGATGGAGAATTTCAAGATGATCCAATTTTTAATGACATTCCTCCTGGTGTTAATACAGTTGTTATTAATGATAAAAATGGATGTGGTATTACCGAACCTATTGAGTTTTTAGTAGTGGGTTATCCTAAATTTTTCACACCAAATGGTGACGGTGCAAATGATACTTGGAATGTAAAAGGAATAGAAGAGCTAATTAACCCTTCTGTTTATATATTTGATCGTTATGGAAAGCTTTTAGAGCAACTAGCAGTAAATGCCGATTGGGATGGTACTTATAATGGAGCCCGCATGCCGTCTACAGATTATTGGTTCCGTCTCGAATACGAACGTACCGACGATACAGTTATTGTGGCAAGAACTATTCAGCCTCATTTTACTCTTAAACGATAAAAAAAAAGGCTAGTAATTACTAGCCCTCTTTTAATTCTTATTCTTTTAATCCTTTAGAAATTTACGGTATAACCAATAGATACGTTTGTATTAATTCTATCTATTGTTGCAGGTGTAGTTAGTCCAGTGTTAAATAATCTTTCATTTACTTCTTGTTCTGTTCTATTTAGAGCGATATCTAATCTACTTTTTCTAAAATTAATTCCAAGACCTCCCGAATATCCATTTAAATCTCCTATAGTATTACCATTAGTAAACGGACTTTGCTCATAACGGTATCCTGCGCGTAAACTAAATCTTTGTATTCTATATTCACCGCCTAATTTTATTGTAGATACGTTACCCAAATTATTTGCGATGTCATTATTAACATTCGCAAAATCTGATTCGGGTTTTAATAACGCACTGGACATATCTTGATATCCGTAATCTAAACTTAAAAGACCATTTTTGCCAAATACTAATGCTAGGCTTCCAGTTAATTTGCCAGGTGTTTTTAGTTTGTACGGTTCAAAAAGATTTATAATATCAAAATTAATATAATCAATCTCATCATCTGCAGTAGTTGAATTTATGCGCTGTGAGAAATCGTCAGTTAAACGATACCAAGTAGGAGATTGATAGCTTGCACCTAAGCGAATGAAATCATTTACTTTGCCAATAGCACCCAGACTAAACGAAAATCCATTTCCTTCAGTACTTAAGTAATTGTCAAAGGTTGTAAAATTATTTGGTGAACCAGCATTGTAACCTCTTTCAGTAAATTCGTCGTATTGTGTATATACGATGGTATGAAAATTTAGGGAAGCCCCAAAATATAGATTTTCTCCAAATTGCGTTGCGCCATTAACAACAAATTTGCTGTTATATCCTGTGGTACTGAGTGTGAATTCTTGATTTACAGAATTGTAATCTGAATTACTTGTGTACGCTATATTGTTGTCGTCATTTTCATCTACAGGATTAATTATTCCACCGTAATAACCTAAGAAAGCCTGTTGGTCAGCAAATCCTTGTTGTGCACCAATATCCAAATAAGCGTCTTCTAAATACTCCCCATCTTGTGTTAGTATGGAGGCGAAAGGGGCACCTTGGGCATAATCTAAAAAATAATTATCAATACCTTGTGTACTATTACCTCTTATAAAGGTCTCATTGTCGAAATTTTGGGCTAAATCATAATTAATGGCTAAGGTTAATTTCTTCCATGGAGATTCACCTTTAGATTTAAAAACCAAAACACCGCCAATTTGATTAAATTCTAAAGAGTTTAGTTTAGAATTGGTTCTTCCATCAAAATACGCAGCTTCATTTTTTCTATTGTAATTAGTACCAGTAATTCCAAAGAGACTATTGTTAAATACTGCGGATCCTGCAGGATTAACATTTAGTGCCGATAAGTCTCCGCCTAATGCTCCAAAAGCACCTCCCATACTTTGATATCGGGCAGATCCTTGTAGGTTTTCGGAACTATATCTTAATACATCATTTATATCTTGTGCGGAACCAATTGCACATAACAACATTGTTATGAAAGTCAAATATCTTTTCATGGAGTATAAATTTACAATCGTTTTTAGATGATTATAGTGCAAGTGTTAATTTCTTCTGCTGCTGCTACTTCTAGAGCCCGATGACCTACTAGATCCACTCGATGATGATCTAACAGCGGATGACGATCTACTTGAACTACTAGAACTTCTGTAACTGCCAGAGCTTCTGGAGCTACTTCCACTAGATCTATTGTAGCTTCCACTACTTCTAGTTCCTGAACTTCTATAAGTTGAAGTGCTCCTAGGTGTTGTACTTCTAGTGCGAGTAGCCGTAGAACTTCTAGATGTTGTACTTCTAGGGTTAGAGCTTCTATAAACTTGATTACTCCTTGAACTCGTATTATATCGTGGAGTAGCTCTAGTAGTTCTACTAGTTCTGTAGCTTCGGTTTTGATCTACTCCAACATTTCTTCTAGCAGTAGTACTAGTTCTTGAACTTCTTGTTGCCGCATTACTTCTCGCTGTTGAACGATTAGTTGAGCTCCTATATTTAGATGCGTTTCCACGGGTAGTACTTGCATTAGACCGTCCTCGAAGCGCAGTTGAATTTCTAACTACTGAGTTCGTGTTTCGATATACTCCTCGTCTGCTACTATTGTATGCGTAAGCTCTTCGGTAATTGTTATATCTTGTTCTCCCATAATTGTAATTATTAAATCCATAGTAGTATCCGAAAGGATCGTACCATCTACCTGCCCAACCATATCCATAACCACCCCAACCATAACCGTAATAGCCACCCCAGCCAAAATTATTCCATCTATTCCATCGATTCCAGCCGTATCCATAGCCTCCCCAGCCATAGCCACCCCAGCCGTATGCATTCCACAACCAAGGAGAGCTCCATCCATATCCCCAACTGTTGTCGTAGATAGTTACGTTTACGCTAGAAGCGTTATCTCCCCAACCACCATAAGAAGCATAATCGTTATCACTATTGTAGTAGTCTGTTAAATTAACATTTGATAGACTATCATTTTCGACACTTGAATATGAATCAATATCGGTAAAAATTTCTCCATCATTTACATTCTCATATTGGCTTGTTTGCATCGCAAAATAATCAGCATAAACATTATTGTCTTCAACTGGTTGTTGCTGATTTGAAGGTCTATTCTCAGTTCTGACAGGTCTATCAGCATTATCAGCATATATACCATCGTTGTCATAATAAGTGGCTTGTTGGTATGACCCGCAGGATGCTAATAAAAAGCCGGCAATACCCAAAAAGGATAGCGCGCGAAAATTATTTAGGGATAGAGAATTAATCATAGCTGTAGAATTTATTGTTGAACATACTAAAAATAACTAGTTTTACCCAACTATTTTCTATCAATAACACAAGTTTTGTGCCAAAGTACTGTTAATGAGTAAAAATTTAACCAAACGAGAAGAAGACTATTCCAAATGGTATAATGAATTAGTTGTAAAAGCTGATTTGGCTGAAAATTCGGGGGTTCGTGGCTGTATGGTCATTAAGCCTTATGGGTTTGCCATTTGGGAAAAAATGCAAGCAGCATTGGATAAAATGTTTAAGGATACTGGTCATGAAAATGCCTATTTTCCACTTTTTATCCCAAAATCATATTTAAGTAAAGAAGCAAGTCATGTAGAAGGTTTTGCAAAAGAATGTGCCGTAGTTACCCATTATCGTTTGAAAAACGATGAAGATGGTAGCGGTATTATTGTTGATCCTGAGGCTAAACTAGAAGAAGAACTTATAGTTAGACCAACTTCTGAAACCATTATTTGGGATACATATCGCAGATGGATTCAATCGTATCGCGATTTACCACTATTAATTAATCAGTGGGCCAATGTTGTTAGATGGGAAATGCGAACGAGGTTATTCTTAAGAACTGCCGAGTTTTTATGGCAAGAAGGGCATACAGCGCATGCCACCGAAAAAGAAGCTATCGATGAAGCTGAATTGATGCTCGGTGTATATGCAAATTTTGCAGAGAACCATATGGCTATGCCCGTTATACAGGGTGTTAAAACTGAGAGCGAACGTTTTGCAGGAGCAGTAGAAACATATTGTATCGAAGCATTAATGCAAGATGGTAAAGCCTTGCAAGCTGGAACCTCACATTTCTTAGGTCAAAATTTTGCCAAAGCTTTTGATGTAAAATTTGCAAGTAAAGAAGGTAAGAAAGAACATGTTTGGGCAACTTCTTGGGGTGTTTCTACCAGACTTATGGGGGCTTTAATAATGACTCATAGCGATGATAATGGATTGGTGTTACCGCCAAAGTTAGCACCTATTCAAGTGGTTATTGTTCCTATTTATAGAGGATTGGATCAATTAGATGCAATTTCAGATAAAGTAGCTCCACTTGTAAAAGAGTTGAGAGCAAAAGGTATTTCTGTTAAATATGATAATAGAGATACGCATAAACCTGGATTTAAATTTAATGAGTATGAATTAAAGGGAGTACCTGTACGTTTGGCTATTGGTCAGCGAGATATGGATAATGGTACTTTTGAGGTAGCAAGAAGAGATACGTTAGTTAAAGAAACGGTAGGGGCCAATGAAGTGGTGAGTAAAATAGAATTTTTGCTTGACGACATTCAAAAGAATATTTATAAAAAGGCTTTCGATTTTCGTAAGGAAAATATCACTGAAGTAAATTCTTATGATGAATTTAAAAAAGTTTTAGAAGAAAAAGGTGGATTTATTTCTGCGCATTGGGACGGTACAAATGAAACCGAAGAACGTATTCAAACGGAGACAAAAGCCACTATACGCTGCGTTCCTATAGGGGTTGAGGTGGAGCAAGGCGTGTGTATGGTAACAGGTAAACCATCAAATAAAAGAGTCTTTTTTGCAAAAGCTTATTAATTTTTTTGTCAAGTAGTTGTGATAGTAAAAAATAATTGTATTTTTGCATCCGCAATTGCGCAAATAATGGTCCGTTCGTCTAGGGGTTAGGACGCCAGGTTTTCATCCTGGTAACAGGGGTTCGATTCCCCTACGGACTACAAACACTCGAAAAGAGTATAATAATTTAGTTAAAGTAGAATGGCAAATCACAAATCGGCATTAAAAAGAATTCGTAGAAACGAAACTGTGCGTTTACGTAATAGATATCAGCACAAAACTACACGTAATGCTATTAAGAAATTACGTGGTATTGAGAAGAAAGAGGAAGCAGAGAAAATGTATCCTGAAGTTTCTAGTATGATTGATAGATTAGCAAAACGCAATGTGATTCATGCTAACAAAGCTGCTAACTTAAAAAGCAAATTATCTAAGCATATTGCTGCTTTATAAGATTGCTGAAACAATTTAAAAAGCCTTAACATTTATGTTAAGGCTTTTTTTTTCGTTAATACTAAAATCTATACCGTTTCATTTTTGTAAATCCTATTATAAAACTGGCATACATTAAAATAATTAAACTAATATGAGTAGTTCGTAAAATGGTATATTCATTGCCAGTTATTGTTTTTATGTTCAGATTCTTAATAATAGTTATGGGAGTATAGCCTAAATGGAAAATTATAAGTCCAATACTTATCCAAAAAAGTATATTTAAACTATTTTCCTTAATTCCATTTTGTTGAAATAATTGTAACAAATAAGCGATGCTAGAAAATATTAGTAAAACAGAACCAGTAACATAAGCGTACCATAGTTCGAGAAGCATTGGATTAATAATTAAAGCGTTTATTATAAAACAAATTAAAAATATCCAAGTTCCATATTTAATCATTTTTTTAATATTGACTTTTTTAATCGATTTTTTATAAACGAAAAAGAAATATGTAAAAAATATTAAATCGTAAATGTTATATATTAGGACCGTATATGATGCGTATTCAACTTCTGAGAATAGTGTAAAGTCTGGTACATAATAAATCAAAGCTCCTAAAATTTCAGTACACAAAGTATATCCAATAATTATTGGAAAATACTTTAGTGTAGAGTCATAATACATTGGTAATTTAAGTACTGATAAGACCCATGAAATAGCATAGAGCGCTATAAAAAAATTACTTTTTAAAATATCTATTGCCTCCAATTGATGTAAAATTTAATAGGGTGGCGGAGCACTATTTCCTTTATTCAAGGAAACACTTCTAGCGGCATAAAAAGGTGAAGGGTTTGCTGTTGTTTTGTTGGCAATAGAATTAGGGAAAAAAGATGCATATGCCTTTTCGTCATTGTTTAGATTGTTCTGTCCATTGCCCTCTAAAGGTTCCAAAATTGGCACAAAATCATCTGTAAGAAGTTGTGGTTTAATGTTTTTAATATCGCTGTCGTCAATTGCAAAAATGTACTCTCTATTATTTTCTTTAATAGTCGGTGTTATAATTATAGAATTTTGTCTAGGGTGTATAGCTGATTTATTCTCAGGAAGATTATTCGTAAAGCAAAAACGCAAAGTTGAAATATCGACATTGGCAGCTGCTGCCTCCTTTTCAATATAATTGAGATAATTCTTTATAGTTTGGTAATCCCAATAAACATAGCGCGCAACATCAAATCGGTTTCCATTGGGGTCCTTGTCACCTTTCTTAGGCGCTTCAAATTTAAATCCTTTTCGTTGTCCATCAATTGAATCTTCATACTGCTGAATTAAATTTACCCTTCGTTTTTCATAAGTAAGATATTGTTTATGAGCTTGATCTATTTCAATAATTTCATCAGGCCTTTCTGCAGTTATTTCTTCTGGAAAATTTTCTTTATTTGGAGTTTCAATTTTTTTATCCTTACAATTTAAAAAGATTAAACAAAACGTAAGTAAAAATAGAAATGAAGGATGGGTACCTTTTACGTTCACCATAACTGAAGTTTTAATTTTTAGTAAGCAAATACTTAGTAGGGGAACACAATTGTCTTATACTAAAATAGTATTTAATCTGCGCAATTGATAATTATTTTAGTGATAATCGATGAATTAAGTTTTGTATATAAAAAAAATCCAATGAATATTTTCATTGGATTTTTTTTATAAAAGAAGAAAATTTTATTGATTCATTGTCATTAAAAACTCTTCATTTGTCTTAGTTTGTTTAATACGTTGTTCTATGAATTCCATAGCTTCCACTGGGTTCATGTCTGCTAAATACTTACGAAGTATCCATAGGCGTTGAATTGTGCTTTCATCTAGTAGTAAATCATCTCTACGAGTACTAGAAGAAGTTAAATCAATTGCAGGGAATATTCTACGATTAGATATCTTACGATCCAACTGTAATTCCATGTTGCCAGTACCTTTGAATTCTTCAAAAATTACTTCATCCATTTTAGAACCAGTTTCGGTTAATGCCGTTGCGATTATTGATAATGAACCACCGTTTTCAATATTTCTTGCCGCACCAAAAAATCTTTTTGGTTTGTGTAAGGCATTTGCATCAACACCACCACTTAATACTTTACCAGATGCTGGCTGAACTGTATTATATGCACGTGCTAATCTTGTGATTGAGTCTAATAGAATAACAACATCATGTCCGCATTCTACAAGTCTTTTTGCCTTTTCCAAAACAATGTTAGCAATTCTTACATGTTCAGACGCTTCTTTGTCAAAAGTAGAAGCGACTACTTCACCTCTAACATTGCGTTGCATGTCTGTAACTTCTTCCGGTCTTTCATCAATTAGTAGCACTATTAAATATACTTCTGGGTGATTAGCGGCAATAGCATTTGCAACACTTTTAAGTAGCATTGTTTTACCAGTCTTAGGTTGCGAAACAATCATACCCCTTTGTCCTTTTCCGATAGGTGAAAACATATCAATAATTCGGGTAGAAATATCACTTTGCCTATGTGCTAGATTAAATTTTTCTTGCGGAAATAATGGAGTTAAATGTTCAAAAGCAACACGATCACGCACTACCTGTGGATCTATTCCATTTATTTTAATAACCTTAATGAGTGGGAAATACTTTTCACCTTCTTTTGGTGGACGTACGTTACCTAAAACGGTATCTCCATTTTTTAATCCAAAAAGTCTAATTTGTGATTGCGATACATAAATGTCATCAGGTGATGATAAATAATTGTAATCAGAAGATCTAAGAAAGCCATAGCCGTCTTGCATAATATCTAAAACACCTTCACTTTCAATTATGCTATCAAATTCATATTCTGGCTGTTTGTACCTATTTTTAAGTTCCTTATCAAAATTGCTCTTATCGTAGGGCTGCTTTTGATTTTGGTGTCTTTGATTTTTGTTGTTTTTTTGGTGATTATTTTTTTGATTATCCTTTCGCGGGTTTGGCCTATTTGGCTGTTGCCTCTTGCTTTCGGTAGTTTCCGTAGGTCTACTGTTCTGATCTACTTTTTCTGAAGAACTACTTTGAGGTTTTTTCTCCTCTGGTGTATCTTTAGCTATTATTCTAGGCTTTTTATTTTGCGCCGGTTTAACAACCCTTTTCGGTTTTGGTTGTACTGCTTCTTTTTTTTCTGCCGGCAATATTTCTGCAGCAGCTTTAGGGTTGGCAGCTTGTAAATCTAGAATTTGATATACTAAATCTAATTTTTTTAAGGTTTTGAATTTTGGAACATTCAATCCTTTTGCTATTTCCTGTAGTTCAGGCAGCTTTTTAGCTTTTAAATCTGAAATTTCAAACATGAAGTTGGTAAATAAATTATACTAAATAAAGAATTTATGAAGTCTGTTGTTATTTGGGTATTGATTGGGATCGAACTCCCTATAGGCAAGTACTATGTCTAATAACGACACAATGATACGAATTATTTTAAATAATTAGTCGATATTTTTTAAAAAGACACGTATTTTTGTCATTCTAAACAGTTTTAGACGATGATTCAAAGAATTCAGACGGTATTTTTGATAATAGTGGGCCTATTAGGTGCAGTATTGCCCTTTGTGTTTAGTCTTTGGACAGATGTAAATAGTAATGTAGTTTTTGCACAAAACGAAATTTATATTTTAGTTGCATTTCTCGTTTCAGCAGTTTTAGCAATTATTGCTATAGGTTTATTTAAAAATAGAAAAAATCAATTTGTGGTGAACAGATTGAACATGATATTAAATCTTTTTTTACTGGGATTTTTCGTTTACCGATCACTAAATTTATCCGGAGAAAGTAACATTTCTGAGAAGGGTATTGGGATGCTTATTCCGATTGTTTCTATCGTTTTTCTGGTTCTAGCCAATAGAGCCATCAAAAAGGATGAGGATCTTGTAAAATCTGTAGATCGTTTACGTTAAACCAAACATCTTAGTAGTATTAGTGCGAAGAAACCCCGATGGAAACATCGGGGTTTTTGCTTTCATTGAAGTGCTTGAAGTACAATATCTTAACAATTTTTGAGTTTTAATAATCACCCATAATCTTATCTATAGTTTTCGAATTATAGGTTTAACCAAACTTAACAATGAAAAATCAACTTTATTTAGTCATTTCTATTTGTGCCTTTTCTTTTTTAGGCTCTTGTGTTTCAACGAATCAACTAACAATGAATGCTATTGAACCTGCACCTGTAACAATTGCTGGTGATGTTCAAAATATAGGTATCATTAATAGAAGTTTACCTTCGGAAGGACACAAAACGATAGACCAAATTGATAAAATTTTATCTATTGAAGGAAAAAACCTTGATAAACATGGTGCAGCTGCGGCAGCTATTGCTCTGCAAGAAGAATTAATAGCAGAAGGAAGATTTTCAAATATTGTTCAAATTGAAAATGAAACTGAGCTGCAGAAGGGGCTAGGTGTGTTACCAGCGACCTTAACTTGGACTCAAGTTGAAGCCCTATGCGATAAGTATGCAGTTGATGTAATTTTCTCATTAGCCTATTATGATACTGATACTAAGGTTGATTATAAACAAACAACAGTTAATGTTCCCAACAGCCTTGGTGTAAAATTACCAATACCAGGACATGAAGTAACATTACGTACGCATATTAAGAACGGATGGAGAGTTTACGATCCACAAAGCAAGCTTATTTTAGATGAATATAACTATAATGAGTATGTAGTAGGTGTAGGCAAAGGTGTAAATCCAATAGAGGCAGTGAAAACTGTTATAAATAGAAAAGAGGCTGTAGTTGAACATAGTAAGAATATTGGTAATGCATATGCTAGGAGAATAAGACCTTACAAAAGAAGAGTTACACGTAATTATTTTGTTAAAGGAACTGATAATTTTGTAGTAGCAAAAAGAAGGGCTCAAACTGGGGATTGGGATGGAGCTGCCCAACTTTGGGAACGTGAATTAGGAAATTCAGATGAAAAAGTAGCAGGTAGGGCATATTACAATATGGCGATTAGCAATGAAATAAATGGAGATTTAGATAAGGCAGTAGAGTATGCTTCAAAATCATATTCAGACTATAGAAATAGTGAAGCACTTCGATATTTAGATATTTTACGTTATCGTCAAAGACAAAATCAAAAATTGAATAGTCAACTTAGTAAATAATTCAATGCACTATTAATGGTGAACTTGTGGGGACGAAAATCCGATAAAGCAATACTATTGTTTTATCGGATTTTTTTTAGCCTCGTTTTCCTAATTCTATAACCTCTAAATTTTTAATGTCGGCACCGTCAATCTCAAAACGCAGCATCGTTCTTACTTGATGAAAACCATGTATGCCACAAGCACCGGGGTTCATGTGCAAAATATCTAGTTTTTTATCGCGCATAACTTTTAGTATATGCGAATGTCCTGAGATGAATAATTTTGGTGGATTTTGCTTTATAATATTTCGTGTTCTTTCATTGAACTTCGGTGGATAACCGCCAATATGCGTAATCAAAACATCCACTTTTTCGCAAAAAAAGCGATTGTTTAGCGGGAACTCTTTTTGAATAATGTAGTCATCAATATTACCATAAACAGCTCTTAATGGCTTAATTTTTTGTAAAGCGTCTGCAACCTTTAGCGATCCAATATCTCCTGCATGCCAAATTTCATCTGCTTGTGAGGCATACTTTAATATTTTTTCATCCATATGGCTGTGGGTATCTGACAGTAGTAGTATTTTGGTCATTCGTAACTCATAACTTGATTATCTTTGCACTACAAAGCTAAAGAATCGATTTGAGATATTTTATTGAGTTTTCATACTTCGGAAAAGCTTATCATGGTTGGCAAATACAACCCAATGCCATTACGGTACAGCAAGTACTTGAAAAAGCATTTAGCACTTTAATTGGTGATAAAATAGCACTAGTTGCAGCAGGCAGAACCGATGCTGGTGTGCATGCGAAGCAGATGTTTGCACATTTCGATTGCGAAGGGCTTGAAAATATAGAAGATTTAGTTTTTCGATTAAACTCTTTTTTGCCAGATGACATCTCCGTAAAAAGCATATTTGAAGTTTCGAAAACGGCACATGCACGATTTAACGCCGTTGAAAGAACTTATGAATATTGGTTGGTTCAAAAGAAGAATCCTTTTTATATAGAACATGCACATTATGTAAATCGTTCGCTTGATGTGGTAAAAATGAATAAGGCATCGCAACTAATAATGTCTTATTCTGATTTCGAATGTTTTTCAAAATCAAAAACCGAAGTGCATACTTTTTTATGTGATATAAATAAAGCAGAATGGCAACTAGTTGATGATCGTCTGATTTTCACAATTACGGCCAATCGTTTTTTAAGAAATATGGTTCGTGCTACTGTTGGTACTTTGTTGGAGGTAGGTATAGGAAAGTGGAGTATAGAAGATGTTAAAACTATCTTAGAAAGTAAAGACAGAACCAAAGCTGGAGTTTCAGTGCCTGCAAAAGGCTTATATTTGTCGGCGATAAAATATCCGCAAGAAATAATAAATAGTTAGTGCTTAATGAGCAACGATAAAACAGGTAATGCATTTGACTTTGGGTTGTTTAAGAGACTTGTAGCGCTTACAAAACCATATAGATTAACTTTTTGGTTTGTTGCAATAGCTGCCATTTTAATATCTGTTTTCGCAATTTTAACAGCTGTTTATGCCGGTGATATTGTAAACCTTGGTATTAAAACCAAAGACCCAGCAATGTTATTGAAATTAACACTAATGATGTTTGGTTTTTTATTGGCCGAAGTAATTTCTCAATTGGGTTTTAATTACTATGCAAATTGGTTAGGTGAATCGGTAATTAAGGATGTTCGCATTACGCTTTTCAAGAAGATGCTTGGTTTTAAAATGAAATATTTTGATACATCGTCTTTGGGAGTACTCGTTACTAGAGCAGTTGCAGATATGCAACGCATTGGTGAAATTTTTAGTCAAGGTTTCTTTGTAATTGCTGCCGATATGTTAAAAATGCTAGCCGCCGCTGGCGTTATGCTTTGGTTAAATTGGCGATTGGCACTTATCGTTTTCGCTTTACTACCGGTAATCTTATATGCCACTCGACTATTTCAGAAAGCAATGAAAGTAGCATTCAAAGAGGTGCGAGCGCAGGTATCCAATCTCAATTCTTTTGTTCAAGAAAGAATTACAGGCATGAAAATAGTACAGCTATTTACTCGTGAGGAAATTGAAAAAGAGAAATTTAGAATAATTAATGAAAAGCATCAAAACGCTTGGTTGAAAACAGTTTGGTATAACTCTATATTTTTTCCGATTGCTGAAATTGTCAATGCGCTAGCAATAGGCTTAGTTGTTTGGTTTGGGGTTTTGCAAAGCGTTAACAACATTGATGAAAAATACGCAGGAACAATCATTACTTTTTTCTTTTTAATTAACATGTTGTTCAGGCCTTTGCGACAGATCGCAGACAAGTTTAATACTTTACAAATGGGTATGGTAGCCGCCAACCGTGTCTTTGATATATTAGATACAGAAAGTCGTATTGATGATTTAGGTGCAGTTTCGGAAGTGGAAGTAAAAGGTGACATTAAATTTGATAATGTCCATTTTAGTTATGTTGAAAATGAGGAAGTGCTTCATGGAGTTTCATTTGAAGTAAATGCTGGTGAGACAGTTGCTATTGTAGGTGCTACGGGTGCCGGAAAATCGACCATTATCAATTTGTTAAATCGTTTTTATGAAATTGATTCAGGTTCAATTTTGGTAGATGATGTAGCTATTGATGATTATCGATTAGCTTCTTTAAGAGGTCAAATTGCAGTTGTACTGCAAGATGTATTTTTGTTTGCAGATACAATAGCCAATAATATATCATTAAAGAATAAGACTATAACTTTGGCTGAAATTGAAACAGCTGCAAAGCAAATAGGGGTAGATGAGTTTATTTCAAGTTTACCTGGGGGGTATCAATATAATGTAAAAGAAAGAGGTACCATGTTAAGTAGTGGGCAGCGCCAGTTGATAGCTTTTTTACGCGCTTATGTTAGTAATCCAAGTATTTTGGTATTAGATGAAGCAACTTCTTCTGTAGATACTTATTCTGAGCAACTCATTCAGCGAGCAACAGAGAAAATTACGGAAGGTCGAACGTCAATAATTATAGCGCACCGACTGGCGACAATTAAAAAGGCTGATAAAATATTGGTTATGGATGCTGGTTTGGTAGTTGAAACCGGAACACATCAAGAATTGTTAGCAAAAGGGGGTTACTACAGAAACCTTTATGAAGCCCAATTTTTGGCAGATGAAGTGGCTTAACTAGTTTTGTGGAGCAAAGTCTTGAATAGATATATCGCTGAAAACTACTAGCAAAATCAATATTAAGGTAGATAGACACAAGTATAGTATGGTGAATATAACAAAAAACAGAAATAGTCTTGCCCAATAATTTACACCATTTAGATTAGATATTTTTTTAATTACAAATGCGGAGTATAAATATAAAAATGCCAAAAAGTATAATGTTGAAGTACCATAAAGTTCTGGTGCGAACAAAAGGATAACTACCGAAGGTATTATACTGACTAACGTATATTGCGTTATAGTATACATGAAGACAATTTGTCTTTCAGTAAAATTGTAGTTTTTATTTTGGAATGATAACCAACTTGCAATAGCCATTAAAGGAATAAGCATTATGGTAATAATGGCCTGATAATCCATCGTAAAATCGAACATCGTGGTCATTGCAGCAGATTTTCCGCCAGAATTAATTATGTTCAAATCAATCTTACTCGAATACTTTTTAATCAGAATAACAATTAATCCTGATAAGGTAATACCAAGACCTAAATAACTTACAGGGTTTAAGTACTTTTTTCGAGTACCATTAATATAACCTTCAATTACGAGTTGTGGTTGATAAAAAAGGTGTAGAATAGTTTTTATTAGGGTGTTTTCAAGATTAAAATAACGAGCGAAAAAATCAGTACCAAGGTTCTTTAGCGTTAATCGATTGTGAATTACTTTGGCGCCACAATTAGGACAGAAACTAAAATTAGTTTCTAAAGAATTTTTGCAGTTTTTACAGTTCATTGTAGAAATTTAAACTACATCTTCCTTAATAATTTCCTTCAAATTCGCCATATCTTTGTAGTTTATAAACTCACCATTTTTCACATAAGATATTTTACCAGTTTCTTCGCTAACTACTAATGCTATGGCGTCCGTTTTTTCTGTTATACTTATGGCTGCTCTATGGCGTAAACCATATTTTAATGGAATTTTACGATCATTTCCCACAGGAAGTACTACACGGGTAGCTACTATATAGTTATCGACTATAATGGCGGCACCATCATGTAACGGACTATTTTTATAAAAAATACTTTCAATAATTGGTTGTGTAACCTCAATATTCATTTGATCGCCCGATGTTTTTACAAATTCAAGAGAATTTGCACGTTCAATTACAAGCAGGGCTCCTGTTCTCGATTCACTCATTCGTTCACAAGCATTTAATAAACCTGAAATATTAAGGTTGCTAATTAAGCCTTCTTCTGGTCTTAAAAATTTGAAGTGTTTTATGAAGTTTCGTTTGTTTGAAAAATTAGTTGATCCTATCATTAAAAGAAACTTCCTTATTTCTTGTTGAAAAACAATTATAAGAGCAATAAGTCCTACTTGCATGAATTGACCAACAAGACTACTAATCATTTGCATACCTAATAATTCTGTTAATTTCCAGAAACCCCAGACAATTACTATACCGATAAAAATATTGATTGCAACTGAGCCACGAACCAATTTATAAATGTAGTAAAGTAGTATAGCGACTAGAATTATGTCGATGAAGTCAGTAATCTTAAAATCGATAAAATTCAAAAAATCCAATCCGTAGTGTTTTTGTAAAATTAGAAAAAAAAGGGCTTATTCGGTTACACCATTTAATTCTTCGTATAATTGAACGCATTCCATGGCTTCTTTTACATCGTGTACACGTAAAATACGCGCACCCTTATCTAGTGCAAGCATGTTTAATGCTGTGGTGCCATTAAGGGCAGAAGCCGCATTTGTATTGAGTGTTTTAAAAATCATCGATTTACGGCTGAGTCCTGCAAGAATAGGTAAATCAAAAGTTTTAAATAACTCTAAATCATTAAGTATTTCAAAATTCTGAGCTTTAGTTTTTGAAAACCCAAACCCCATATCAATAATAATATCATTAATCCCTAAGTTTCGGGCGGTATTAATACGCTCGGCAAAATACTTGCGCATTTCAATAATAATATCTTCGTAATCGGTAAGGTTACGCATGGTTCTAGGATTTCCACGCATGTGCATCAAAATATAAGGCACTTGGTATTTAGCAACAATAGGCATCATGTTGTCATCGAGATGTCCGGCCGAAATATCATTAATAAGCGCGGCACCCATTTCTAAACAATGTTCAGCTACTTTACTTCTAAAAGTATCTACAGATAAATGTGTTTCCGGAAATTCTGTGAGTAACAATTCAATAATAGGTAACATTCTCCGTAGTTCTTCATCAGTAGAGATGTCAGTTGCACCAGGTCTAGAACTATACGCCCCTAAATCTAAAAAAGTAGCGCCATCAGCTATCATTTTTTCACAATGTAAAAGAATAGACTTATGTTCACTGTATTTACCGCCATCATAAAAAGAATCTGGTGTTAGGTTTAAAATGCCCATCACCTTAGGTGAATTAAGATTAATGAGTTTTTGATTGCAATTAATGGTCATTGACTTATTATATTTGGACTTTTGAGACCTCATTTTAGCTACAACAATGAGTTATCGTTGTGTGGCCTTGATGATTCCAATATTTTAAGCGAAATTTACGCAAAATAATATAGTAGATGCAGTACACTTCGGAACAATATGATGCAGTTTTAAAGACTTGTAGAGACCTGTTCCAAAAAAAGATGAAAGATTATGGCAGCGCATGGCGTATTTTGCGACTACCATCATTAACAGATCAAATATTTATTAAGGCAAAAAGAATTCGAGGTTTACAAGAAAATAAAGTTCATAAGGTTGATGAAGGCCAACAATCAGAATTCATAGGTATTATCAATTACGCGCTAATGGCATTAATTCAAATTGAATTAGGTATTGCCGAAGAACCCGATTTAACTACAGAAAAGGCCGTAAAATTATTTGATAAACATGCAGCAATTACTAAAGAACTAATGCTGAATAAAAATCATGATTACGGAGAGGCATGGCGTGATATGCGTGTAAGCTCATTAACTGATTTAATTATTCAGAAACTTCTTCGAGTAAAACAAATAGAAAATAATAAGGGGAAAACTCTGGTTAGTGAGGGTATTGATGCTAATTACCAAGACATGGTGAATTATGCTATTTTTGCGATGATTCATCTTGACGAAAATTCTATACAAGCATGAAATATTTAGTGTCATTCTCCAGAATTGTTGTCGGTGTATTATTCATCATAAGTGGTTATATAAAATTAAATGACCCTGTAGGTTTTTCTTTTAAGCTAGAAGAGTATTTCAGTCAAGGTGTTTTGGATCTTCCATTTTTTATGGACTATGCCTTAATAATATCTATAATTGTAGTTATTGTTGAAGTGTTGCTTGGTGTAATGTTGTTGATAGGATATAGAACAAAATTTACCTTATGGAGTTTATTATTGATGATAATCTTCTTTACGTTTTTAACTTTTTACTCCGCATATTTTAATAAAGTAACCGATTGTGGATGCTTTGGGGATGCTATTAAACTAACCCCATGGGAGTCATTTAGTAAAGATGTAATACTCCTAGTATTCATATTAATTTTATTTGTGGGCAAGCACTATATAAAACCAATTTTGTCATTTAATATTGAAAGAGTTGTTATGGTAGTTTCATTACTAGTTTGTGCACTCTATGCAAATTATGTGTTAAACCATTTACCAGTAATCGATTTTAGACCGTATAAAATTGGAGCAAATATTACAGCAGGAATGACGGTGCCTGAGAATGCACCTAAAGCTATTTTTGATTATGCATGGCGGTTTAAGGTAAACGGAGAAGAGCAAGTTATAGTTACACAAGGTGATTATCCTTCTGTAAATGGAGAATTTATAGACGTTGAAACTACAGAAGTACAAAAGGGTTACGAACCTCCTATTCACGATTTTACCGTAGAGCAAAATGGAGAAGATTTTGCAGCTGAATTATTGGAAGAACCAAAATTAATAATGGTCATTGCATATGATTTGACAAAGAGCACGTACAAAGCTTTTTCTGAGGTAAAAGAAGTGACCGATTTAGCTATTAAAAACGGATATAAAGTTATTGGGATGTCTGCTTCTAATGAAATGCAGACCTCAGATTTAAAGAAAAAGAATCAATTAAATTTCGATTTCTATTTTACCGATGAAACTACGTTAAAAACGATAGTTAGAAGTAATCCTGGTATTTTAGTTTTGGAAAAAGGAACGATAAAGCAAAAAGTACATTATAACGATTTAGACGAATTAGTTTTTAATTAACCTTAAGCTACAAGTAACTGGTTAATTACAAAATAAGTGTTTACTGAAAATATTAAATATTAAAAGATGAGAAGTAAAATAGTAGCAGGTAATTGGAAGATGAACAAGACCTATCATGAGATGGAAACATTATTAGGGGAATTGGAAGCAAAGGTGCCAGACACAGATGCCGAGATAATGGTCTCACCTAGTTTTGTTAACCTTCCTAGAGCGTTTAAAATGCTTGAATCATCAGTGATTGAACCAATTGCACAGAACATGCACTTTGCAGAAAGTGGAGCATATACCGGTGAAGTATCAGCAGATATGCTTAAAGGAATAGGAATTGAAACTGTAATTTTAGGTCACTCCGAACGTCGTTCTATATTTGGTGAATCGGACGAGTTATTGGCGAAAAAGGTAATAGCAGCATTAGAAAAAGGGCTACGTGTAGTGTTTTGTTTTGGTGAGGAGTTAGAAGATAGAAAATCGGATAATCATTTTAATATTGTCGCTGATCAATTAACTAAAGGACTTTTCAATTTAAAAGCAGATGCTTGGCAAAACATAGTATTGGCATATGAGCCTGTTTGGGCTATTGGTACAGGCGAAACAGCTTCTCCAGAGCAAGCTCAGGAAATGCATGCATTTATTAGAAAGACCATTTCAAATGAATATGATGCCACTATAGCAGACAACGTAACTATTCTTTATGGTGGTAGTGTAAAGCCTGCTAATGCCGCAGAAATATTCTCAAAACCAGATGTTGATGGTGGTTTAATTGGTGGTGCTTCATTAAATGCTGATGATTTTATCGCTATTGTAAAAGCAATATAATAATACAACAATTTAGCACCTTCTTTAAATATAGAGAGGGTGTTTTTTTTGGTTAATATTTTCTCATAAATAAATACATACGAGCTGTGTCTAATTCCAATTACGTTGAATATTCTTTTCGAATAAAGCCAGTGCAACCTGGGGCAGAAATATTAATGGCAGAGCTTGGTGAGCGTAATTTCGAAAGTTTCGTAGAGCAGGAAGACGGACTCTTGGCTTACATTCAAAAGAATGATTGGACAAAAGATATTTTAGCAGATGTTAGTATACTTGAAAATTCAGAGTTTCAAATTTCATTTACTTCAAAAGAAATAGCTCAAGAGAATTGGAATATTACTTGGGAATCTAATTTCAAACCCATTCAAGTGGAGAATCGCTGTCGGGTGCGTGCACCATTTCATAAAAAATTAGATTTTGAATATGACATTGTAATTGAACCAAAAATGAGCTTTGGAACAGGTCATCATGAAACCACACAAATGATGTTACGGTATGTGCTGGAAAATGATTTTAATCAAAAATCTGTTTTAGATATGGGTAGCGGTACTGGAGTTTTAGCCATTCTTGCTGAAATGCGAGGTGCCACAGCTGTAGAAGCAATAGATATTGATAATTGGTGCTATTTAAATGCCTTAGAAAATGTTGAACGTAATAATTGTAAACACATAAAGGTTTTTGAAGGGGATGCCAGTTTGTTAGCTATGCCCAATAAGTATGATATAGTTTTAGCTAATATTAACAGAAATATTTTGTTGCAAGATATTCCCACGTATGCCAATATTCTTAAGTCGGGAGGTTTACTATTTCTGAGTGGATTTTATTCCGAAGATATTCCGATGATAACCGACAAGTGTATCGAATCGGAAATGGTTTTCCAAAATAGTCTTAAAAACGGGGAGTGGGTTGCGACTGCTTTTCAGAAGAAATAAGTTTGTAATATGTTAATTATTAGTCAAGTTGTAATTTCACATAAATTTTGGAGACTATTTTTTAGAAATTAATATATTAGATGAAAATATGTTTATGGACACTAACGAAAAAGTACTAGAAGAAGTTTTAGTCGAAGAAGAGACCGTAAATCAAAACGAAATAGTTCTCTTTAATGACGATGTCAACACTTTTGATCACGTTATAGATACTTTAGTAGATGTATGCGAACACTCACCAGAGCAAGCGGAACAATGTTCACTAATAGTACATTACAAAGGAAAATGTACTGTGAAGACAGGTGAATATAACGACCTAAAACCACGTTGCAGTCGATTATTACAAGCGGGGTTAAGTGCTGAAATAATATGAATTTGCTAAAATTATTCTCTAAAATTGAAAATAATATTTTTTAGCAGTTAATTATTTACAATATTGTTTATATTGGGTTGGTTTTATTGAAAAATAATTGCATTTGTTTTTTAATAAAGAGATAGCATATACAAATCTAAGTTACCAATATGAACAAATTCTTCCCCCTATTTCTCATACCCTTCATTTTAATATTTAATAGTTGTTCAGACGATGACAAGACCACTAGTACTGTGGGTCCTTCTAATCTTGATGTTACAACGAGTATAAGTACTGATGGTTCAGGAAATGTGTCATTTACAGCAACAGCTACCAATGCTTTTACCTATGTTTTCGATTTTG
This sequence comes from Flavobacteriaceae bacterium EG-1, assembly GCF_009649685.1. Taxonomy (GTDB): domain Bacteria; phylum Bacteroidota; class Bacteroidia; order Flavobacteriales; family Flavobacteriaceae; genus Aurantibacter_A. Next base: position 178,720 of record NZ_WJPK01000004.1, on the reverse strand, counting down.
GAGATGGCACTTCAAAAGAATCCATAAGCGGAAAAGTAGCAAAAGTTTACAGTGAAGAAGGGGAAAATGTTTTTACAATTAAAGTAACAGCATTTGGTTCTGGAGATTCGAGTATTTCGGAAACATTCGATATTACTGTTAATGTAAGTACCTTATCTTCTGAAGATTTAGAAGTGATAAATTTTTTAACCAACGGTACTTCAAAAACGTGGTATTTGGCGGCATCACAGCCGGGCCATTTAGGATTAGGACCTGCAAGAGAAGGCATTGATGGCGACTGGTGGTATGCACATTGGTATGCTGCTCAAGCTTTTGAAAAATGCGCTAGTGGAGATTCCGATTGTTTCTGTGATGATGAGTTAACCTTTACGTTGGCCAGCGATGGGGCATTATCGTATGAATTGGATAATAAGGGGCAAACATTTTTTAATGGTGCTCACAAAGATGTTGTTGGCGGAACAGTTACGGAAGATTTTTGTTACGATTTTGATGCTTCAGGAGTTAAGCAAGTTACCTTATCGTCGGTTTCTGGCAATGTTCCAGATGCTGAAACTACTGGTGTACAATTAGATTTTTCTGACGCTGGGTTTATGAGTTATTATGTAGGTTCATCTACTTATGAAATTCTTTCAATTAGCGATGAAATTTTGTACGTAAGAACCTATGATAGCGCTAATGCCGATTTTGCATGGTATTTGCGATTTTCTTCCGAACCTGCGGTAAATGGAGGAGATGAGAAACTTGAAACAATATATACTAATCTGGTTTGGTCCGATGAATTTGATGTAGACGGTGCACCTAATCCAGATAATTGGGGCTATGATCTTGGTGCAGGCGGATGGGGTAATAACGAGTCTCAAACCTATACAGCTAATTCCGAAAACGTTAAGGTAGAAGATGGATTATTAAAAATAACAGCAATCTCTGAAGGAGGTGAAGCTGGTGTTTATTATTTCGATGATATCACCATAGAAAATACTACAGGAACATCGGTTTCGATACAAGATTTTGAGGGGGAAACGCAAGCATTTTCAGATTTTGGTGGTGCGATCACAACTACAGTAAATAATCCAGACGCTTCAACAATCAATAATTCTTCTATGGCCGCAGAGTTTACAAAAGCGATTGGTGCCGAAACCTGGGCAGGAACCTATTTTGATTTAGCCGCTGCAGTAGATCTAAATACCTATTCAACTATAAAGTTAAAGACTTGGTCTCCTGAGGTTGGCGTAGTTGTAAAGGTGAAATTTGAAAACGCTGCCAATACAGAGGAAAGTTATGAAGTTGATGCCACTACTACAGTATCTAATTCTTGGGAAGAATTGACTTTTGATTTCAGTGAAGCACCAGATTTAACTTATGATAGGTTTGTTATTTTCTTTGATTTTGGGCAAGCTGCAGCGGGGAGTTTTACCTCGGCACGAATTAAATCTGAAAATAAATATGAATTTACCTACGGCCGTGTTGAAATACGTGCAAAATTACCTTCTACGGGTGGCACATGGCCAGCACTTTGGGCTTTGGGTGCAAATTTCGATACAGTAGGTTGGCCTGCATGTGGTGAAATAGATATTATGGAACATGTTGGAAATAATAATAATGTTGTTTCCAGTGCACTACATTACCCTGGCAATTTTGGCGGAACGGCGGTAGTTGGTGCAACTACAAATAGTACAGCAACTACAGAATTTCATAATTATACCGTTGAATGGACGCCCGAGAGCATTAAGTTTGTTGTAGATGACATGGTTATCCACAATAGCTTAATGAATACAGCCGGCACTCCTTTTAATGAAGATTTTTTCTTTATTATGAATGTGGCTGTTGGCGGTACATTAGGTGGGGCAATAGACAGCGAATTTACAGAAGATACCATGGAGGTAGACTATATTCGAGTTTATCAATAGCAATTAAATGGTCTTAATTAATGCGGTAATTTGTGGCGAACAAGTCCGTATACAAATGTGCCAAGTACAGCAGCTATTATTACAATGAACATACTAGAAACTCCTGTGCCCAAAAGAATGTACATGGGTCCTGGGCAAGCACCTGCTAGAGCCCAGCCAAATCCAAAGATGGTACCTCCAATAATATAACGAGCAATACTTTTAGTTTTAGGTGGAACATTAATTGTTTCACCTTCGATGCTCTTTATATGAAACTTTTTAAGCGCCCAAATAAATAGAATTCCCAGCCCAACAGCAGAACCAATAATGCCGTACATATGAAACGATTGAAATTTGAACATTTCAAAAATCCGATACCACGAAACGGCTTCCGATTTAACAAGAACAATTCCAAAAAAGATACCTACAAGTAAAAATTTTATAAACTTCATAAGTTAAAATATAAGTGGTAGTAAAAGGTGTGTCATAAGTAATCCACCGATAAAAAATCCAATTACTGCAATCAAAGAAGGCAACTGCAAATTACTAAGTCCGGTAATAGCATGTCCAGAAGTACAACCACCTGCATAGCGTGTTCCAAATCCTACTAAAAATCCAGCTACAACCAGAATAAATATTCCTTTTAAAGTCAAAACATTTTCGAGGCTGTATATCTCTTGGGGTAATATCGTTTCTCCAATGTTCGTAAACCCTAGTGCTTGTAAATCGGTAATTGTAGCAGTACTCAAATCAATTGCAGTACCATCCGAAAGAAAAGTTACAGCAATATATCCACCAATTATGGCACCTAAAACAACTGTTAAGTTCCATTTTTGAGCTTTCCAATCAAATCGAAAAAAATCTGCATATTTTCCGGCACCTCCAATTGAGCATAATGTTCTAAGATTAGATGACATGCCAAAAGTCTTACCAAAGTAAATAAGCAATACCATCACTATTGAAATTAACGGACCAGTGACATACCAAGGCCAGGGTTTTAAAAGGAATTCCATAGGTTTTAATTTGGCACAAATATAAACGTAAAAATTTGTCTAATCATTTGTTACAATTCTATCTATATTTATCTAAAATCGTAGCATGCAAAAAATGAGATTTTCAAGATGGTTTGTCATAGTTTTATGTTCAACCTTACAAACCACTTTCAGTATTCTTAGGGCTCAAGAATTACCTAGAAGTTATATCGCAAAAAAAGCGGCTTCTGCAATTGTAATTGACGGAAAAGCAGAAGAAGCCGCATGGAAAATGGCAGATTGGACATTAAGTTTTATCGATATAGAAGGTAAGAAACAGCCAAAATATAACACACGAATGAAAATGACATGGGATGATGAGAACCTCTATTTTTATGTAGCAATGGAAGAGCCGCATGTATGGGGAACTTTAAAAGAACGCGATACTGTAATTTTCTATAATAACGATTTTGAGGTGTTTATAGATCCTAATGGAGATACCCATAACTATATGGAATTTGAAATGAATGCATTAAATACGGTATGGGACTTATGGTTAACGAAACCCTATCGTAACGGGCCTAAGGTAATTGATGGTTGGGATATTTCTGGATTAAAATCTGCGGTTCATATTAATGGTACTTTAAATAATGCAAATGATATTGATGAAGGGTGGCAAGTAGAAATTGCAATGCCATGGAAAGCACTTTTAGAAGCGAGTACTAAAAATGAAATTCCTAAAAATGAGTTTTGGCGTATTAATTTTTCGCGTGTGAATTGGGATTACGATTTAACCGATGGTCGTTATTCACGCAAAAAGAATGCAGCAGGAAAATTTGAGCGTGAATACAATTGGGTATGGTCTCCACAAGGCGTAATAAATATGCACGAACCCGAACATTGGGGCTATGTGTATTTTGCAGAAATAGCTTCAGAAACTTTTAAAATCCCTGAAGATGATTTAATAAAAAGGCATTTGTATCTATTAGCAAGAAAACTATGGTCTAATAAACAACCAGTTATTAGTGAGGAATTAAAAAAACAAATAATTTCAAAAGTTGAGATTGGTGGAAAGTTGGTCATGCCAAAATTAGAACAGCATACATTCGGTTGGACAATTACCGCGCAAAGTCCATTTACAAATTCGTTATTATTGATCAGTGACGATGGTAAGTATCGAACAATAGAATAAAAAAAGACCAACCAAATTCAGACGTAGTTAGGCGTTTTTTAAAGCACTGTCTTCAAAATTCTTCATCACCTTGTTTAGCGATAAATGTGTTTCGGCATAGATTCGTGCATTTCTGGTCATTCTTGTTTCTTCACCAGTGGAAGAGAAAGCTTGATTTATACCTTGGTTTAAAGCATTTTGATTTTCTGCATCTACCAAAATTCCCATTTTATTCTTTTTAACAAGATTATGAAGACCAGTTGACTTATTTGCGGTAACAAGGGCAAGACCACCTACAGATAGTATGGTATTTAGTTTAGAGGGCATTACCAAATCGCTAGCAACATTTTTTTGTACAACCAAATGTAAATCGGCCATGTTTAAAAATGAATTAAAACTCTCATGCGGTTGTAAAGGAAAGAAATGGACATTTTTCAACTCCATACGTTTTGCCATTTTCCGTAATTGAATTTTGTAAGGGCCAGTGCCACAAAAAATGAATTGATATTTTTTATGTTCCTGAGCTGCATATAATATGGCATCTAAACCTTGCTTTTCACCCATGCCGCCAGAATATAAAATAATTTTATCTTCAGCTTTAAAACCAAAATCCTCTTTTATTTTACCACGGTTTGGTAATGGGTAAAAGCTTTTGGTATCACTCCAGTTAGGAAATAACACCACTTCTTTTTGTGATTTTTTTTGCACTTTATCCACCATCTTTTTTGAGATACTACTTACGGTATCTGAATTTTTCATGATGAAATTTTCTACTTTAAAAAGCGCATTAATAACTTTTGGAGATTTAATCATATTTAAATCTTTAGCCATTTCTATCTGTAAATCTTGAATGTGATAAATGTGCTTGGCCTTTCTTATTTTTTTGTAAAAATAACCAAGTAAACCTACTTGAAAAGACGGTGCAACCGTTAAAATATAATCGAATTTTCTTTTAGGAAGCAAAACCAAAATCATTAAAAAGGCAGAAATAAAGAATGAAATATCTAAGAGCATTCTTTTTAAACCAGATGGCTTTTTTGGTACATACATGGGGCAACGGTGCACCTTTACTTTTTTGTTGCCAACTTTCTGAATTTCGGTACTGTACCAAAATCTCTTTTTTCGATAGGGTTCTTGTACACTCCAATACGGATAATAAGGGTATGTGGTAATAACTTCGCAGTCGTAGTCGTTTTCGGCCAGCCAATTTATCATTTCACTACTATACTTCCCAATTCCTGTAAGTTCTGGGTAATAGTTGTAGCCCACCAATAAAAGGTTCTTTCCCATGGGTTCTAGGTTAAGATTTAGCACTAATAAAATATATACTCATACAATTTTACTTGTACAATTTGAGGCTTTGTGGGGGAACTGTTGAAAGCTTATCGTTGTATCGTTTAATTAATTAAACGATAAACAATAGTACTAAATGTTTGTGGTTAAAAGAAGTAACTAACCTAGAAAAAGACAGGATTAGCACTAATTTAACATTGTCTTTAAATAAGGGGTTGCTTCATTGTATATCATCATAATTTTTGGAGTTTATTATGAGGATAATGCAATGCTCATTGCTTGCAGATCTATGGGAGAATACCGACGAAAGGATGAATAAAGTTAAGATAAGGTTAAAAACAATTCTTAAAGTAGCACTTTGTCGTTTTTAGGAAGTACAAATTGTAATTTTTCCGCTTTTTAGCGTTGTATAATAGTAGCTAAAATAAGCACAGTTATATATTCCTTAATAGTGTAGTATTTTTTTTAAAATGAAGTTTTTTTACCGTTTCCTTATTTTCTTTTTTTGTACGTTAGGGTGTGTGGCACAAGTTGTTGATTCCGTTGAAACTAAGGGCGATGATAATAATCAAGTTTTATTACATTCTATAAATACAGCAGGTGGTTTAGTTACTGGCCAAAGTGGTTCTGGTAGTTATGCCATTGGTCAATTGTTTTTGAGTGATATGAGTTCACCAGCACATAAAATTACTGAAGGTGTGTTGCAGCAACTAGACAATTCTTTAAATGCATTGCTAACCACTATAGCAATAGAAACATACCCAAATCCTACTACTGATTATTTTTTTATTGAAGTTGATGACTTTAAGAGTAGGAATTTAAGTTATCAGCTTGTAAATTTACAGGGAAAGATTTTGACTAGAAATCTTATACAAGATTTCAAAACCAAGATAACCTCTACTTTCTTACATCAAGGAATTTATATAGTAAGTGTTTTAGAAGACAATAAATTTCTAAAATCATTTAAAATTATAAAGCGTTAAAAGAAATGAAGAGGTTTGTAATAATTATGTTGTTGTTGGTGGGGGTGTTAGTTCAAAGTCAAGCTCCTCAAAAAATTAGTTACCAGGCACTGGTTCGCGATGCAGATCAAAATCTGGTCATTAATAAACCTGTAGGCGTACAAATTTCTCTTATTCAAAATACAATTGATGGTACCGTGGTGTATTCCGAATCGCATTCGCCTATTACCAATAGTGGCGGATTAGTTACAATACAAATAGGAGCTGGGCTCAGTAAAAATCAAGATTTTAGTAGTGTGTCATGGTCTGAGGGTCCTTATTTTATTGAGACGCAAATAGACCCAACAGGAGGTACCGATTATTCAATAGTAGGGGTAAGCGAACTTTTAAGTGTGCCCTATGCATTACATTCAAAATCTGCTGAAACCTTAGTTGGTTTCGATGGTGCGTATGCTAAAAAAGCAGCAATTGTACCTTTTACTGTTTCTAGAATTGTAACAAATAGTGATATTGGCAATACGTTAGCATGTACCAGTACAGCTGAATTAACATTGCCAGAAAATTTTAATATGGCCATTGGTGATGTAATTAATTTAGAAGCGCATAACGGGGCAATATTAACAGTAAAAGCAGCAGCTGGGGTTGAGCTTAATTATCAACAAGGGGGCACTGCGCAATTTGCGAGTAGTCAAAAGCAAGTGCGGTTTGGCTTGTTGCGCAAGAGCGATGCTAATGCGTATATAATCTCTGGGCAATGAGATATTTACTTTTTTTATTGCTAAGTACAACCCCGTTAATAGGGCAAAACTATCACTATGCCGTTGATACTTCCAATAGCGCTGCACAAGAAAATAGCTTTACCTATACTTTAGCCGAATCGGCTACTACTAGTGCTGGTATTTATACTACAGAAGGTGTATTGCTACGAACATTATGGAGCAACGAATATAAAACTGCAGGTGCTCATACAGCAAAATGGGATGGTCTAGATGATGAAGGAGTAGCGGTTGCAAAAGGAACCTATAGTGCTAAAGTTTTGGCGAATAATGTGCAATACGAATGGGAAGGAGCAAAAATTGGAAATACTTCAAAACATTTAACTGGTGAAAATCGGTATCATGGATTAAGTGGTTTTTTTAAGTTTGTTGTAGTCGAAGACAAAATATTTTGGAGTAATGGTTACAATGAACAACGAAGTGCTGCTTACACTTCTTCTATACATGATCCGCAAGTAACAACCCCTGTTTTAGATAAAGGTGTCATCGTTAAATATATTTGTGCCGATAGTGATAAAGTGTATTGGAGTGGGCACGATGTATTTGCAGATAACTCATTTGTATTTGTTACTAATTTAGAAGATAATACAGAACACCAGTATGCTAGGGCAGTCAATTACGAAGCAACCCATGCCCGTACGTACTCTTCTACTTTGAACAAAATTTCAGGGGAGAATTCTTATATCACAGGCTTAGCACGTAGTGGAAATTATTTATTCGTAGCACGACAATTGCGAAACACTATTCATGTTTTAGATATGACGAATGGAGGCACTTTAGTACAAACTATAAATACAATTTATGCGCCAAGAGAGTTAACTGCAGACGGAAATGGAAATTTATGGATTATCTCAGATGCCAATCAGGTTGCCAAATACCGTATTGATGGAAACGGATTCTTAGGTTCGCCTACTCAAATACTTCAAGGTATGGAGGAACCATTAACCTTAGCATATAATAAAAATGAAAATCAGATTGCAATTTGTGACGGTGGTTCACGGCAGCAGGTCCGTTTTTTCAACGCAGCTAATGGAGCAGAAGCAAATGCTTTTGGCCAATTGGGAGGCTATGCCAATGGCCCTGCAGTAATGAATGATAAATTTTATTTTTCAGATTCGAAAAGTAAAGATTTTGATGCTGATATTTATACCCCACAATACAATCATGCCGCATTAAGTTTTGAAGATGATGGATCCTTTTGGGTTTTAGATGTCGGCAATAATCGCATGATGCACTATAATCAATACAGAAATTACGTAGAAAAGATACAGTATACACCAGACTGGTTAAACTTATCAGTGGACAAAAATAATCCCGCTAAATTGTTTGTCGATTTTTTAGAATATGAAATTGATTACAACCAAGCCGATGTTGCTAAGAGTTGGACTTTAAAAAATAATTGGGGTTATTATATTACGGACGAATACAATAATGCTTTTGGGCGCATAAGAGAACCTGTTACTTTGTCTAATGGAGAAACATATTTTCTTTTAAGGCAAAACCAGAACTTTGAAATAGCGGAATTAGGTTCATTAGGGGTTAGAATTACAGATGTTGTTTTAGATGGTCTTGATTGGATTTGGTTGGCCGATGGCACTTTAGTATATGTAGATTTAGCAAAACTAGGAAGCGATGTAACTTGGTCTGCTTATAAGTTAAATGGCTTTTCTATAGAAGGAAATCCTCAATATGGTGCAGGTATGCGTTTAGCCACACGTAAAAATATAAAAAGTACAGATCCGTTATACCGGTTGGGAGGAATATTAAGTATAGGCTTTATTGATAAAGACAAATTAGTAACATTTGATAATCGCCCGGAGGAATATGGTATGGGTGGTGGCTATCATTTAGGTTTGATGGATACAAACACCAATGAATGGTTGTTTAGAACTTCAAAAGCTACGGGCAAGAATTATACAGGAGAATATCCTTTAGATGGGCGTTTTGATACTGGTAACGAGGTGCACAATGCAGGAAGTAAGGTGATGGTTTTTGGAGATAATATCTTATGGGGTTACTATGGTGAGTTTTGGAAAGCTGGTTTTCAAACCAACCAATATGCGCATTACTATAAAAATGGATTATTGTTAAATGTTTTTGGAACGAACCAATCTTTAAACCCAAATAATTTCTGGGATAATACTAAAAAACATATCCCTTTTGAAGGGATGGCTGGTAACGCTATTTCTCCATTTGTGGTTGCCCATCCCAATAATGAAGATGTTGGTTATTTATATCATCCCGATGAATCTTGGCATGGCGGTATACATCGCTGGAGGATTTCAAATTTGAAAAGTGTTGAAGAAATAGAAACGCTAATCCTAAATTAATGAGTACATATTAAAGAATCTGCATTTGATGTTTTTCAAATTTTTTAGTTGAGCACCGCTTCTTTAAAGGTTTGCATAACGTTATCGATATTCAAGTGTTTTTCAGAATACATTCTCGCATTTTTTCGTAATTCATTACCGTTTGCTTCATTCAAAGCTTGTTTTAAGCCTTCATTAAATGCATTTTGATTTTCGGTGGGTACCAAGATTCCCATTTTGTATTTGTCCACAAGATTATAGAGGTTAGAACCTTTGTCGGCTGTAATTAAACTAAGCCCTCCAACAGCCAAAATAGAGGTGAGTTTCGATGGGAGTACCAAGTCACTAGCTTTGGTTTTTTGCATGACTAAATGTATCGTCGCCATATTTAAAAAAGCATTGAACTTCTCTTTGGGTTGTAGTGGAAAAAAACGAATATTTTTTAGCTGCATTTCTTGCGCTAAGTGTTGTAGTTTTTTCTTATAAGGCCCAGTACCACAAATTGCAAATTTTATATTGGGTTGCGATTCAAATGCTTTGGCGGTATGTAGTATAGATGTCAAACCTTGTTTTTCTCCAATAGCCCCTGAATACAAAACAACTTTATCTTTCGGTTGGTAGCCATAATTTACTTTCAATTGTTCTTGATGCGCTAAGGGATGAAATATTTTATTATCCACCCAATTCGGAAATAATATTACTTCGCTTTCTGTTTTGTTTTCAATTTTGGCAACCATATTTTCAGAGATGCTACTAACCACATCCGATTTATTTAAAATATGATGTTCTAATTTAAAGAGCGTATTTAGTAGTTTTTTAGATTTTATCATTTCAAGATCTTTAGCGACATCTATTTGTAAATCTTGCACGTGATAAATGTGCTTTCCTTTTCTAATTTTTTTAAAATAATTACCGAGTATACCGAGTTGAAATGCAGGAGCCACGGTAAAAATAAAATCGTAGCGGTTAAAAAAAGCCAATTTTAGTAATTGTAAGCTCACAGAAGCGAAGAATGAAAAGTCTAACAACATGCGTTTTTTTCCAGTAGGTTTATTCGGTACATACATGGGGCAACGAAAAATAGTTATTGCGCCACCAGAGTTAAAATTTTGCGATTCTTTCTTGTACCAAAAACGACGTTTGCGATAGGGTTCCTGTATTTTCCAATAAGGGTAATAGGGGTAAGTGGTAATTACGGTACACTCGTAGCCGTCATTGGCAAGCCATTCAATCATTTCACCACTGTATTTGCCAATACCGGTAAGTTCTGGGTAAAAATTGTATCCTATTAAAAGTATTTTTTGCTTCATAATACTTTTAATTTTTTAATAGTGCTTTTATAATAAATTGGATTTTTTGTTTTAATAATAGTAACAAATGCGCACTACCATCTCCGTTTTTGAAACTCCTTTGGATTTATCCTACAAACCAAATTTGCTGCCACATTTTTAGTTACAATGGAACCTGCTACTACTACGGTATCTACGCCAATGGTAACGTTGGGGCCTACAAAGCAACAAGCACCCACCCAACAGCCATCTTCGAGCGTTATTGGGCCATTTCTATAATCCATTGAGGGGTTTTTGTAATTGTGATTTCCTCCGCATAAAAAAGCGCGTTGCGAAATACAAACATTATCGCCAATAGTAACTTTTTCAAAGTTTAAAATAAACACTTCTTCACCTATCCAAACATTATTTCCAATGTCCAATTTCCAAGGAAAATGAATATTTATTTTTGGTTTTAGTACGGTATCCTTGCCGATTTTAGCGCCAAAAGCACGGAGTATAGAAATCTTTAATTTGCTAGGGTAGGGTAGTGCAGATCTAAAAATAAGCACCTTTATTAAATACCAAATAGCTTCTTTCCATCGTGGTGCTCCCCGATCTAAACCAGCAGAGGGGTTAAACCCTGATAGCTTTACTTTAGAAATAGAGGCTTCGTTATTTTCTATCATAATTTTAGGTAAGTGCTAGTGCTTTTAAAAAGTTCTTTGATGCGCTTGCAACCGAAAAATAGTGCTGATAGTTTTGCACTGCTTTTGCTGACATTTGCTGTTGCTGTACGTGATCAAGTTTAAAAAAAGCTTCAAATAAATTAATTGTTCCTGCTGTAGTATCGGTTGCTATAAAACCACCACCACCAGATTTAATCTCACGCCAGATATTTATTTTATCGGATATTAATACAGGTGTACCACAAGCCATAGCTTCAACAATGGCAATTCCAAAATTTTCTTGATGACTCGGTAATACAAATGCTTCACAATCGTAAAATGCTCCCCATTTGGCGTTACCCGAGAGCATCCCTGGTAGCAGTACATTTTTTAGAAGAAAATTATCATCATCAATTATTTTTTGGATTTGTTTTCCATAATTACTTGCAATTCCCGGGCCGGCAATAACCAATTTAGGCATTTCAATTGTTGAATCTAATAACAATTGCTGCTTGCTAAATTCAGCGTATGCTTTTAATAATAGGTCTACCCCTTTTTTTTCATGAATGCGACTGAGAAATAAGAAATAAGAACGCCCTTTTATATCAGGGCATTTATCTTGAAATGCAGTAGTCATTTCTTTATGATAACTCGGTGGCTGTTCTACACCAAGTCCTACTACTAATTCACTTTTTGGATGATACGGTTTAAAGGGTAATCGAGCCAATTGTTTCTCTTCTTCACAGGTAAATAATAGACCGTCTGCAGTATTTACCACATTTTTTTCAACAAGACTCCAATACAAAACATTACGAATGGCCTTTAATTTTCGTTCTGGTGCTTTTTGAAAATAAGGATCTAGCATGCCATGTGGCATAGCATAAATCTTTGGCAATGCTCCTCTTGTAGGGGTCTTTTTTAGTAATTTCTTTCTGGCTTTATACACTGCATAGCCGGGGTATTGCCATAAGCCGTGAATGATTACCGCTGAATAATGAAGGAGATTTTTTTCTAACCAAGGCGAGAAATCTTTCGAATAACTCAATGGATTGTTGGCAGGCCCCAAAGCATGGGTTGTAAATTTGTTGTGTGAAATAAAAGTTTCACTTGGATCATCAGTACAGACTACTTCACTATGTACTTTTAAGTCCTCCAATCCTTTAATTATCGTTCGCACTGCTTGGCAAACACCTCCGTGTTTAGGATCCATTTTATCAATTACGTGCAAAATTTTAATCATTTGACTTTGGCTAAAATGGATAAATAAATTTTTTCAATAGCATCTAAGGCATTCTTTTGGTCGAAGCGCTGTACATTTTCTAATCCTTTTTTTATGACCAATTCACGTTCATTTGGTGTTAACGAAAGTACCTGATGAACTTTTTTTGCACTTTCTGCCGCCCAATTATCTTTATTAGCTGTTGTACGCTTTGGTATTAGAAAAGCTGCACTAGCTGCAACCTCAGTCATTGGGGGTTCATTTGTAGTTATTACAGGACAACCGGAAGCCATTGCCTCAGCAATGGGCCAACCAAAACCTTCATCATACGAAGGGTATAAAAGTAAAGTTGCCCCTGCATAAGCATTCCTTACTGTAGCATCATTAGCACCGACAAGAAAATGTATGTCTTTTTGATAAGCTGAGGTTTCACGTGCGCTTACCAATGAAGCATAGGGATTTTCACCGATTAAAAGCAAAGGAAGTTTTATAGCCGATGTGGATCGTAGTTTATTATAGATTTCTAGAATTCCAACTCTATTTTTGTACCATTGATTTCCACCTACGTGCAATAAATAACCAGAACTCAGATTAATGTTAGTAGTGCCGGATAATTTTTCGCGAACATCTTCAACATTTTGCGGCTTAAAATTTCGATTCATACCGTTGTAGACTACCTCAGAAACTAGTGGGGAAGTATTTAAAAATCGATGTAAATCTTCTTTTGTTTTTTTAGAAACTGAAATAAAGTTTTTTCCTTTCGAATACCCATTCCGAATCATTTTCTGATACATTTTTCCGGTATAACTCGTTGGGTTTTCCTCAATTTCATTAGTAGCAGAACGCTGTGCTAAAAAATCATGACAATGAATAACATGCGGTTGGTCCGCAACCAATGGTACCCAAGGCCCAAGTGCATGATCGGTGAAAACAAACAAACTATTTTGATCTGCAGTTTTAAGCTTTTTTTTAACCGTTCTTGGAAACACTAGAAACTGATCAAGGTAACCCAACCATTTTTTTAGAAATGACGGTGCTGGGAGTTTTGAAAATTTAGCTACGGGCGACCACAGCATAACATCATGTCCGCGTTCTTGCATGCCTTCGGAGAGCATTTTAGCGAAACGGGGCATACTTTGGTGTCCTAAAAAATTGGGATGTGTAAAAAAAATGACTTTCACTTAAAAAAGCGATTAGAATTATTAGAAGGTTATAAAACTAAATGGTGGAATTTTTGGTGTCTTTAAAGGAGGCGATTAATAAACCCGTAACTAAAACACTAAAACCTAATGTAGTCGGTTGCCCCCATTGCCCATTTGGCAAAAGTAAAAGACAAAAACTTAATAATAACCAAGGGAGCACATTTTTTTGTTTTAATGCTTTAAGTGATGAAAATGCTAAATGAAGCCCCAAAACGACACGAATAAATATCATTGCAAGGCCTAAGATTAGTCCAGATTCACCAATCAATCTTGACCATTCATCTTCGGCATAAATGAGCATTACTTTATTACCTGTCAATAATTTACCGCCGGCATTTGTTCCGATTCCTAAACCATGACCAAAAAAGGGAGTCTCTGCAGAGTCCGAAATGGAGTTGACCATACCGCCTAAGTAACGATCTACTAATGAGCCACTTACACCTCCTTCAACTTTTGTTGCTCCTTCAAAACGTGAAGTAAATGCTTCAATGGGTGTTTTTAGTAAGCTGGTTGAACTTAGAGCCATAAATAATAACACTACCCCAATACCCCCTAAAATTATCTTCGGTAAGTATTTAGATTCTCGTAGAACGGCAAATAAAAGAAACAAAATGGCAATGATCGTTTGATATAATAGGGTACGACTAATTGAATACGGAATTGATGCAATTAAACCCATCGTTGCAAGTATCAATATGGTGCGATTCACCAATTTCGGTTTTAACCAAAAGTAGAAGATAAAAGTTGTTAATAGTCCGTAAAATTGGGTCAAACCTGTAATAAATGAAAAGGTACCCGGTGGTCTGTAATAGCCTAAAGCACCATCGAAACCTGCCCCTTCAAGATCACCACCTAACCCTCTATTCACCCACGCCGATTGGGGACTATAAAATTGTAAGAACATTAATATGGACATGGGTACTGCTATATAAAGTAATATGTGTCCTATTTTAAGTACATCTTCTTTGTTCAATACATTACCAATGACGAAGATAAACGGAAAATAAAGTAAAACAATTCGAGCTCCATAAATGCACACGCCTAAATTACCATGGCCTAAAAGAAAAGTAGTCCCAACAGCTAGCACTCCCACCGAGAACATGGCTACCAAGTAAAAATTTAATTTTAAAAACCCTCTTCTAAAAGCTAAGTATAAGAGCGCTAAAACCAAAGGATCACGAATCAGTACTAAGGGGCCAGAAAGAGCCGGTAAAAACCATTTACGGAGTGCCCCTTCAAATAGTAATAAAAAAATATAAAGCCAGATGCCTTGCTTTAGCAATTTTTTATAATGCGCTGTCCGAGCTATTTCTTGTTCCAATATAGCTGTAGTCACTTTTTGTTTTTATCTAATTTTTTTATTAAAAACATTTCACTTCGCAATGGGTTGTAAGTTTTTTAAAACTTCTTGATAACTATAATTTGTAATTATTTTTCTTGAAGAAGTTGTTTGATTTAATTGTTGATTAACCAATACTTTTTTTAACTTATCAGTTAAGTCTGCCACATTGCCAGTTTCAAAAACATAGCCATTTTCACCTTCAATTACCAAATCATCGGAACAACCCGTTAAATCTGACAATATTAGGGGTAAGTCGAAATTCATAGCCTCATTTACCGAAAGTCCCCAATTTTCACTTAAATAGGAACACATTACAAAAACATCGCCGATGGTGTAAAATTCTGAAATTTCCGATTGATTTACAAAACCTGTTAGGATGACCTGTTTCAATTGATGTTCATTAATATATTCCTCCATTTCCACTCGAAGATTACCTTCACCAACAAATATTAGCCAACAATCAACAACATCAAGGTTTTTAAATGCTTGTAACAAATCTAAAGGGCGTTTTTTGTCAATTAACTTTCCAGAGAAAACGATTACTTTATCTGAATTAGGGATATTCAGATTTTTTTTAATTATGCATTTTTCTTCTTTAAGTTTTTTGAATTCGTTTGTAAAACGATCATTATCAACAGCATAAGGTGAAGTTATTAAGCGTTTTTCATCAATATTGTAACTTTTGTAAAAAAGTTGATTTTGTGTTCCAACATATAAAAAATAATCAATGCGCGGAAAAACAATGTATTTAAGACCAAATCTTTTTATCGGTTGGTTCCATCCTTTTTTATAAGTTTCATGTTTTAAAGGCATATCATTGCGCAAGCAAATAGTGTGTCCTCTTAATTTACCTAACATTAAGACTAAAAAATGAGTGCAATAATTCCAACCGTGCACTACAAAAACAGACTTTTCTTCACGAAAAAGTTGTCGAATTAGCCCTAAGTTTATTAAACCAAAAAAGCCTTTGAAAATCGATGGTTTCCACGAATAATTTTTAAAAAAACGATACTCATATCCTTGAAGCAATGGAATGTCCCATTTTACTTTTACACCAAATTCTTTGTCTAAATCCCCTTTTAACGAATCGTCTGAGCAATACCAAGCATCTGTTTTTTGGCCATTTGTATTCATAAAAGCGTACATGGGAGCAAAATACTGTATAGGGTGTGAATTAATAAAAATGATTTTTTTCACTTTTAAATTACAATTAGTGCTGGCAATTTAACATACCGTCAATCTTCTCAGATATACGTATTGCCAAAGCAATTATGGTCATTGTAGGGTTCGAAAAACTTGAGGAGGGGAATACTGCTGAGCTCGCAATATAAAGATTTTCAACTCCATAAACCATACAATTCTCATTTACCACACCATTTTTTCTATAATTACTCATTTTTAGGCCTCCTGCCTGATGATATGTATCGGTAAGCTGATTTGCAAAATTTAAATTTTTATTAGTAATCCAATCTTTAAGTTTAACATGTGCGATATCACTATTTTGCATTTCTTTGGCTGTAATTAGCGCCATTTTTCGAATAGTTTTAATAGTCACATCTGATATACTCCATTTCAGATTGATACGCTGCATACCAAGGACATCTCTTTTATCACTTAAAATAATTTTGCTATCTGCGTTTGGCTCCTGTTCACTATGTACTTCTAACCAAATAGACCCCTTCTTTGGTGATGTGCCTCTTTTATTGAATTTCCATCGATATACGATAGCCAGAAGTTCAATAAGACGAGATGGTTTTTTAAGAAAAGCGTATACATACTTTTTGGGGAATTGTTTCTGAATTAAAAAAGAGAAAAGTTCTTTAGACAACTCTAATGTGCTATCAGCTTTTGTAGTAAATACTATTTGAGCTGATGCAAATAATATTTGATTTTTTATGGCATGTTCTGGATTTAATTTTAAACGGGGTAAATATTTAAATCCATTTTTATAAAAAGTATCAAATATATTTTGAAAGGCGTTTCTAGATTTTGGGAGTATTTGCCCTACAGTCGCTGCTACATGATCAAAAATATAACGCCCTACTAAATTATTTTCATTACCTAAACCGGATGGATGAAATTTCTTAGAATTTAAAAACAGTCGGACGGTTTCAAAAGCTCCCCCTGCAGCAATATAATATTTAGCTTTAATAGCACCTGTTTTACCAGATAACGATTTTATGGTTAATGCTGCTACAGCATTATTCGAATCAGGTAAAATTTCTGTAACGTTAGCGTTAGTTAAAAGTTGAATCTGTTTTGAATTTTTAATTTTTTCACCGTGTTGTGTTTGGAAATTCGGAATTTGACACCATTTGGTAATTATGGGCTCTAAAATAGAAGTATTAAAGTCTAAGTTTTTTACTCCCCAATCTTTCCAAGGTTTAAATGTAAAAGGTATTGTTTGATCGGTACCTAAAATATCTTCTGCTTTTTTATAATAGGGTGCCAGCTCCTCAAAACTAATAGGCCAGCCACTATTTGGTATGAAGGCTCTTTTTTCAAAATCTTCTTTCATAAAAGGCAATGCCTGACCGCCCCATGTTGTGGTAGTTCCTCCAACTATACGTTCCCGAGCTTCATGTATTCCGCCATGTTTAAAGCCCGAAATTTCCGCTTGATGTATATCAGCGGCTTGGGCATTAAACTCATGCAAACCACCTTCTAGGAGAATAACACTATGTTTATTTTTTAGAAAACTTAAGGCACAAGCAAAACCTGCTGCTCCCGATCCTATAATGCAAATATCTGCTTTATAAGAAACTTCAGTACTGGTTTCAAAATCTGTATGCATTGTAATTCTTCAAGGGAACAATCCTTTTGAATTTTATAAATATCAAAAGGAATGAAGAAGTTTATTTATGCTAAATTATTGATTTCATTAATAATTTTTTGCCCATAAGATTTCCATGTATAATTCATCGCATGTTTTTGTGCTTTTTTTCCCATTTCTGCAATTTTCTCACGGTTATCTGAGAACCATTTTATTTTATTAGCTATTTCTTCTGGAGCTCTAATAGGAACTAAAAAACCTGTTTCGCTATCAATAATTAAATCAGATCCGCCAGTATTTGGGGTAATAATTAATGGTAACCCTTGGCTCATTGCTTCTTGCATAACTAGTGCACGACCTTCTATAATAGAGGGTAAACAAAATACATCACAAGTTCGCATAAGTTCTAAAACTTCATGATGAGGTCTACCCGGTTCATACGTAAAGTCGGCATACTCGTTGCGGTAAAATTTCATTGGTGCCAGTAGTGATCCTAGAACTACAAGCTCTACATTAGAATTATTAAGTAATTTCATTGCGGTAAATAAATCGGCAAGACCTTTACGTTGTCCCATAGACCCCACAAAAAGTACACGTAATTTTTCTTTTTTCTTTTTTAAGGGATGCGCCTTTAAAATGGGTAAATTTTCTGGAGTGCCAAAGGGGCTGATTAATATTTTATCTCTAGGTATCCAATTTGGAATAGAGTCTTTAACAAAGGTAGATGGCACAATTGTTAAATCTGCTAATTTTATTTCCTTTATTTTACGGTCTAATTTTTCTTGAGAATCGTCTATTCCACCTTTTAAGGTAATACTCCAATTAGGATAACGCTCAGCTTCTTCTGTCAACAATTTACGACCATGTGCCCAATACGCTATGGGGAGATCGTAAACACATTTTAGACCTAGTGTCTTAGCCTTTATAAAGGTATTATAGGCTGTGTCTTCATAGGCGTAAACAGCACCAATATTCTCTTTAAGAGAAACGTCTTTTAATTTTTCAGCAACTTGTTTGTCGAAGTTTTTATTGATGTATTCTACTAGCTCATAATTTTTACTATGAAGCCCCATTTTATTTAAAACTTTACGAACAACATCAAATATCTGTAGTCTCGAAGTTTCAATTTTGTCAGCATCAATAGGGAAAGTTCTTCTTAAAAGTTCAGACTTTATTCCCTTTGGTAATAATTGAAGTAATTTGGAATCACTATTAGTAGCCATGAGCGTTAAGTATTTGCCTAAAACTCCAGCATTTTCCAATGAGGGTAACAAACCTCTAACAAAGGTATTTCCGAACGGGTTAGTAACTAAAATTTTTTTTTCATTCATAGCGCATTGTAAAATTTCAATAAATTGTAGAATATGATTGGTTTGGGTAAATCTCTTAGTATGTAAATACTATGCATTTTTTATGTCTACTATTGCAGACAAATATTGAGCTGAAATGTTTTTAGAGTTGTGTATCTCTAAGTGTGACGGAATCTCCATTTTTAATTTTGCAACTAATGAGCTGTTATCAAGTAATTCATGCATTTTACTGGCTAAATCTTCGGCATCATTTCTTTTAAAAGTTAAACCACCTTTCCCTACTGCAAAAGGCAATCCACCGCCATCAGAAACTATAGGTATACAGCCACATGCCATACCTTCTAGTGCAACAATGCCGAAAGGTTCCAACCATCTAGACGGAACTACCATAGATTTGTGTGTGTTAAGACAATTTGCAAGAGCTATTCCTTGCATTGCTCCCTTAAATGTAACTTGTGTAGTTAACTTGTATGTTTCAGTCAACTTTTTTAGATTTTCCAATTCTGGGCCATCACCTATAATAGTTAATGAGATGATTTTGTCTGGCACTTCTTGTTTTAAAATATGAAGAGCTTCTATCGCAAGATCAGCACCCTTATCGGAAACTAAACGTCCCAAGAAAACAAAATCACGAGAGCGTTGATTATTGTTGGTGATTTTAAAAATATTATCCTGATATGGATTTCGAATAACTTGCCCATCTGGCCAGCAAGAATCCCTAATAATTTCACTACAAGCAACAACTTTTTTAGCACTTTTTAGCCATAACTTTTTTATTTTCCATTGTATGCTTGTTTCTCCATTAATTGTAGTTAACCATGTATGTAAAGCAATTAAAGTTGGTTTATTAAAAAACATACGCGGCCAACTAAGACGAATAGCAATGTTATTTTCAAAAACAACATCGGCCCAAGCATGTTCTTTAATTAAGGTTAAAGCATTCGGGTTTCGGATGACTTTAAATGGAAATGGTGTTGCATTTGAGTCTGGTGACCAAGTTAATACATGAACCGAATGACCAGCATCAACAAATGCATGTGATAAAATTTTTGAAACAAGTTCAATCCCTCCGATAGAAGGATGGAAATAATGAGATAAGATTAAAATTTTCAAGTCTTTATTGTAAGTAAATGTTTCCTCTTGTAAGCCTTTAATGCTTGCGAATATGCTACTGCACTAGTTCTAAAACCATTTTCTGAGCAACTTCCTGAGCCGAAAATGAATTAATTTTTATGTTGCTACTATTGGAGATGAACATACCTAGCTGTCCTTTTTTATATTCAAAAAAACCACTCGTGGTATTTATTTTATATGGCATGTTTGTGCTCCAGCTGTTAGAAATACTTATAACCGGAATATTATGGCATGCCATTGCGGCCGCTGCACCGCTTTTTTCAATCAAAGCATAAGGTGTTGTGGTTATAGCAATATTCATTGTTTTTAAAGTATAAGAAATTTCTTTGGGTGATAACTCACCTAATATATTATACTCTAAATTTAATTTTTTCCATATTTCCACCCATTGTTTCTGGTGCGGTCCATTTCTACCAACAAATGTTAAGCAAATATTTTTGTTTTGTTTTTTTGATAAGTTCGCTACTTCAATGGCAAATTGCTCAAAATTAGAACTGGGTGCGATACCTCCAAAAACAACAAATTGAATTGCATCGTTCATGTTCTTTTCATTGTTCAGTTCGCAAACAGGAATATTAGAGTAAAGGGGTAAAATAGATGCCGATATCCCAATATTTTCTAGAAGGCATTTATATAATTGCGAATGCGTATGTACGATTTTTGGCTGAAGCTTTTTGAAAATTGTTTTTATGATACCTTGTTGTATTTTTCCTATAATCTTATGTTTCGTAGAAGATTCGATATTCATTCCTAACCAAATCTCATGAAACATAATATGCCATTTGCGTTCAGCACCAATAGTCAGTAAGAGCTTTGTTAAACCAAATGGTATACCTTTTGGGTGATAGGAAAAGGGTACAAATTGAAGGCTTAAAAACTCAGGATCTTTCTTTTGAATCCAATTTTTAGCTAAAATTTCTCGACTTTTTACATTTAAAGTTGAAGCTAAACGTAGCGTATCAATTTTAATATTTTCAAAGAATTGCGAACTACTATTGTTTGCCGAAATAAAACTATCATTTAATGCGATGACAGATACTTCATGATTTTGCTTAATTAGTTCGCTTGCTAATCGTCTTGTATAATCACCTACACCATCTTTACCAGGTTCGAGACTTCCGCATATAAAAACAATTTTCATCTAATAATTGAACTAAGAAAAGTAAATCAAATGACTACTAATAAGAGAAATATTATTTTTTAGAAACTTTATAATTTCCTAAATACAATACATCTAAACCAGAGGTGAAAAAGGTTCGAATGGCATCGGTTGGATGACTCACATTGGGTTCTCCTTTTAAGTTGAAGGAAGTATTCATAACCACAGGTACACCCGTAATTTTCTTAAATTCATTAATAAGGTTCCAATATCTTGGATTCATTTCTTTATTAACCGTTTGCGGTCGCATGGTACCATCTACATGAATTACGGCTGGTATTTTGTCTTCATATTCCGGATTGGCATAATCAGTTAAAATCATATAAGGAGAAGTCTTAATGTTTTTGAGCACATTTTCAGCTTCTTCTTCTAGCAGTGAAGGGGCGAAAGGCCGCCAATTTTCACGATACTTTACAACTTCGTTTACCTTGTCTTTCATTTCCGCTGTTCTAGGGTCAGAAATTATAGAGCGATTGCCCAATGCTCGTGGTCCAAATTCATCCCTGCCTTGAAACCATCCTACCAACTTTTGATTGGCCAATTCTTGGGCGGCGTCTGCTTCAACATTATCTAAAAAGGTATATGTAAGGTGATATTTGTCTAACACTTCTTTTATCGCATCGTTTGAATATTCATTACCCAAATACGGATAAAAGGTGTCCGGCTTTAAATTTTTGTTTTTCGCAAAAGGAAATAATGCAGCCCCGATAGCAGTACCATCATCAGTTGCAGCAGGTTGTATAAAGAACTCATCCAACTGCAATTCACGCATTACATAACCATTGGCTTTACAATTTAAACCAACCCCACCGGCCATGCCAATAGACTTAATTTGATATTTGTCGGTATAGTATTGAATAAATTTTAAAATAGTTTGCTCATAATGGTATTGTGCAGAATGTGCTAAATCTTTTAAATCGCTATTAGTAATCGCAACCTCATCGTTGTCTGGTCGAACAATTTCTTTGCCATTTAAATGTAATTTTTCAACACCCATAAGGGTTTTATAGTCTACTACATGATTGCCATTTTCGCTTGAAATTAAATGTTCTAAATCAAATGATTTTTCACCAAAAGGTGCCAAGCCCATTACTTTCCATTCATCTGAATATTTTCGAAAACCACACATCGAGGTCATTTCGGCATAGTAAACACCTAAAGAATTAGGATAATTAATACGCTTAAGTTGTTCTAGTTGCATACCATTTTTTAGGTAAACTGTAGTGGATTCTTTTATGCCTCTACCATCAACAATAAAAATTAGAGATTCTTGGCTTTTAAGATAAGGCATAACACTATAGGCATGAGCCAAATGGTGATTTATATGGGTAATTTTTTTTGGGTGAAAATTGTTTTTAGCAAAAATACTAGGAATACTTCTTGATGTTAAACTTCTAAGATAACCAAATGCAAGGTGCTTTAAATCTACCTTCATTTTGCCACTTAAGTGTAATTTAAAAGTTGCTTTGTGATGTTCCTTAAATTCGGGCCAACCAAAGACAACTTCATCAACATCTTCTATTTTTAGGTTTTTATAATCAAGACAAGCCTGTATGGCCTGTATGGGAAACGAATTATCTTGTTTTATTCGTGATAATCGTTCTTCGGCGATAGCATATACCACTTTACCATCAATGGCTAAAGCGGCCGATGAATCGTGCCCTAAATCTCCAATAAAACTGATTCCAATTGTTATCATTTTATTTAATTGTTGTTAGTTGATGAAAAAGTTGCTTGAAAAAAATTACTTTTTTTTTGTGTAAATAAGAACCAAATTGATTGAGTTATCTAATATTGTTAGGCTTTAATTCAAATTAGCCTTATTAATATTTAGTTTTAATACATTGATATATGCTTCTTTTTATCATATGTTATGGCTTCAGAAAATGTTTAATTTCTTAATATTAAATATTTTGTAAGAAATAAAGTTCTTTTCAACAGCCCTAATAAATTGGAGTGCAACAAATGATTTTTGCTTAAATATATTCTACGGGCATCATAAGGTTGATTGTGTTTTATGGCTTCCATGATAGCTTTTGGAGCCTTTCGCTGTAGAGCAATATTTTTCATTTTTTGATATTCTGCTTTTACCTCAATATTCTCTAAAATTAAATATGATTTATATGCTGAATCTGTGGAAGATGTACTACTAGATATAGCTGTTATTCTATACTTTACCAAATATTTGTTTATAAAGTACATTTTAAAACCTTGTTGGCCCAATCGTATCCCAAAATCAAATTCACATCCTGCCCCAAGATTCGCATATTCAGTTTCAGTGCGCCACTTAACTTCTTTAGCAATTTTTGAATCAATCATATATCCATTATTAGGGAATTGTTGAATTATTCCAGCTTCTAAGGGAGAAAGAATTGAACCTTCATATTCCTTTTTTTTATAAAAATAATCATTGGCTAGTTTTGACTCAGATTCATTAATAGTACCGCCATCAGACATTATATAGCATTTGCCATACGCAATTTGTATGGAAGAATCATTTTTAAAAACATTAAGTAGAGTTTCTATAGCATCAGAGACTAGAAGATCATCATCATGAAGTAAAACTATTTTATCACCTTTTGCGTGTTTAAATATAAAATTGGTGTTTTCTGCTTGTTTTAATGATGGTTTATGATGATAATAATTAATTAATACCCCAGTAGAATTTGAAAAGTTTTTAATAAATTCTTCGGTTTCATTATTTTTTGAGTCATCACCAATTACAATTTCATATGGAAGTACTGATTGAGTTAAACATGAATCCAATGTTTCTTTCAATAAATCTGGCCTATTGTAAGTTGGGATACAAATTGATACGTTCATTTTTTTAATCATAGAAATTTCTAATTCATTAATATTTAATGAAAAACTCTTTTGTAGTTAATAACATATAATAAATCTTTATCCCTAACTCCTATTTTTTTTGCTGGCACTCCTGCCCAAATTTCATACGGTGGAATTGATTTTGTGACAACTGACCCAGCGGCTACTACACATCCTTTATTCAAGGTAACTCCGGCGAGAATCATTGCTCTTGTACCAACCCAAGCGTAATCATCAATTCGTACAGCGAGGTTTCTTCCTTCGAATTTCTTAGAATGGACATTGTGATCAGATGTCAGAATAATTACATCTTCAGCAATACCTACATGTTCCCCAATGGTTATCGTTCCACGAGTATCAAGTCGACACCTTGGATTAATTACAACATTATTTTTCATTGTAAGGCCTAATGTGGAGTCAAACTTACAGTTGAGATAAACATAACTATTTGTGCCGATTTTAAACTTCATAATGTTTTTGTAAAACCATAGTCTAATGGTGTGACTAGGAATTTTACATACTAGATTATTACAGATGTAAAGTCTTAATTCGCTTAAATAAGTTTTAATCATTGTAAATTTTAGAGTTTAAAACTATGCTAGTATTTTCAACTAATTTATAGGTAAGACGTTTTGGTTTTTAGTCCCAATATTTTAAATAAACCATAGAAGAGATGAATCAATAATTGACTAATTCCAACAATTATATTTAAGAATAAAACACCTTGTAAGGTGCTAACATCAGTAAAAACAATAGTAATTATTAAAATCACAATACTTAAAGGAATAGAGATTAAAGGGTTTAGTACCCAACCTCTACTAGAATATAGAGAAAAAACTATTCCCGAAAATACATTCAAGCAACTACCAATTACTGCTAATGCTATTTCATATTGTAGGTTGGCATAATTTGGTCCCAAAATCCATAAAATTTGATTTGGAAAAATATAAACCATAAAGACTATCAAACAAAAAATGAATAATAGTAAGATTTGAACTTGTAGGTAACGCCTAAGAATTAAATTAAAGACATCTGGTAGACGCGCAAAACGCGGAATTACCAATGTTGCGAATAAAATAGAAACTAGGTTTATTACCATTGCTATTCGACCCAAGGCACCTATTTCAGCAATTGCAGTTGTAGATCCAAATATAGATAATAGCCAAATAGTTATTTGCCCTGAAATACTATAATATATTGCTTCTGGGAGCACTCGTTTTACAGTGCTCTTCATTTTAGTTTGAAGTTCTAGAGAAGGTTTTTGATTCCAATCTGCATAATCAGCAGTAATTTTCCGAAGCCGCATATTACCTATTATTTGAGGTATGCTAGCAGAAAGTATTGCTATATAAGCAAAGGGGAATGCAAAAATACTAAGCCCTAACAATAAGAGCCTACCCAAATTTACTCCAACTAGGTTCTTTTGTAATGGTACAATATCTTGTTTAAGTTTAGGTGCAATTTGCAATAATACGTCAGACAATTGTGCGTAAAAAACTGGAATAATGCACAGTATTATTAGAATAATCATCAACCAACTTGCATGATTATGATGCAATAAGTATATTAATATTGGAAGACCAACAATTAAACTACCCAAAGCAAATTTTTGTCTAAAATTAAAGCCGGTAACCAAAACTTGGCCTAACCTTTCCTTGTCTTGCCATACTTTTCCACCTTCAGACATTACTGCAATAGGAATTCCAGCGTTGGCTAACATCACCATTGTGCCTAACATTGTATTTGCCAAAGTATATAGTGCATATTCGGAAGTAGGAAGTAAACGAATAACTAAAATACCAGATATAAGTCCTATAGCTTGCACTCCTACTTGAGCACCACCTGTGATACCGATGAGTTTTACCCATTGGTATGCTTTGTTTAAAATTGGGTGTTGCTTATATTTTTCTATCAATTTAGCAATGTGAATTTAACAGTAAAATCAAGCTTTTACAGGGTATTAATTCACTACTTATATCCGTAATTATTAGCTGCTTCTGTATCATTCAATACCACCATGGGGAGTTTTAATTTTTGCTCCTCAAAAATGTTATTTAAAACATCAAGTTCTTTATTTCCAGAAACATTTTTCCGAACAATATAAATAGAAGCATCTACATATGATGCTAAAGCAAAAGCATCTGAAACCTTACCAACCGGGGCACTGTCAATTAATATATAATCGTAGGTTTTTTTCAGTTCTTCTATTAACGTGCCAATACGTTCGTGCAACATTAATTCGCCTGTATTGGGTGGTATGGGCCCAGCACCAATAACATGAAAATCTCTAATTTCTGGCACTTCAACCAATATATCTTTTATGCTGTTGTTTTTATCGATAATAAAATCAGTAATGCCTGTTTGACTTTGTAGGTTTAATTTATTTAGAAGTTTTGGAGCGCGTAAATCGAAACCTAGCGCAATTACCTTTTTACCTGATAGTGCCAAACTTGCTGCTAAATTGATGGTGAAAAAAGTTTTACCCTCTCCTTTATTACCCGAAGTAATTAAGATGACCTTATCGGGTCTGCCCGCGGTAAGATATTTTAAATTAAAACGCATTAATCGGAACAATTCGGCTACGGCTTCCGTATTGTTTTTTGATACCACCAAAGTTTGTTCGTCTTTACTGTGTGCAATTTCACCAAGTATGGGCGCTTTGGTTAAGGCTTCAATATCTTCGCGGTCTTGAATTTTATTAACCAAAAGGTTTTTGGTGAAAACAAAAGCGAAAGGCACAAAGAGTCCAAGAATAAAAGACCCTAAATATATTGCCATTTTATTGGGACTCACTGGAAAACGACTTGCTTTTGGGGTGTCTATAATACGCGTATTCGAAATTGGGGCTTCTAATGACAGTGCTTCTTCTTCCCGTTTTTGTAATAAGTATAAATAAAGTTCTTGTTTAATACCCTGGTCACGATTAATCGACAATAAGGCACTTTCTGCTGTAGGTACTTTGGCTATTTGTGCTCGAGATCGACCGATATTTTTGCGCACATTATTTTGCGCAATTACCAAACCGTTTTTTACGTTCCGCAAATTCTCCAAAATATTTGCGCGAATATCACTAAGGCTGCGATCCAAATTTACAACCAAAGGGTTATCAGAAGGGGTAGTACGCAACAACGTTTTTTTCTCCAATTGCTTTTGATTGAATTGAGAAATAAGTCCGGATAAAGTTGGGTCTTGAATATTTAGGGAACTCGGCACCAATTCGTTTGTCCCCGTTCTGTTTAGATAACTATCCAAAGAATTAAGAATGTCTATTTGAACCTGATATTCTTCCAATTCTCTATTCGATTGCTGAGCACTTTGCAAATAAACGGCCGCATCGGAGCTCACATTGGTAAGGTCGTTTTGGCGTTTATAGGTGGCAATGTCGCGTTCAACATCAGAAATTTCACCAGTTAGCGTTTTTAAACGTTCATCAATTATCTCAATGGTACCAATAGCCATTTGATTTTGATACTTTACTGATTCATCGGCATAAATTTCAATAAGCGTGCGAACGATATCTTTCCCGCGTGCAGGTATGGCATCTAATAAACTAATCGCAAGTAAACTCCCTGTATCATTAGCAGGTTCAATACTCATACCAGAACTGTAATCGACAGCCGCCTGTTCTAAGTCAACAAAACTAACATACACAGGTTTTTGATTGAATTTATCTGCGGTATCGGCCCAGTTTCGGACAACTTGATAACTACCACCATGTGTTGTTATGGTATCTCCAAATTGATGTGTTGCAGTACGGAGACCTTCATTACGATCAAAATCTTTTAACAGATAATGGGTAGAATCTTGAACAATAATCGAAATTGGTTCTGGATACCCTGGTGCTTGACTACCTTCTGTTAGTTTAACATTAAAAAAGATGTTTTTACCATAGACTTCAATATCTTTTATTTTACCATCTACTTTATATTGCGCAATTAAATCTAATTCAAGCAGCACTTTTTCCATGAGGCTACTAGATGATAGAATACCAATTTGATCTTCGATATTTCCGGAAGGCTTTAATAAGCCCAAATCTCCTAAAGATTCATCACCATTAAATGTTGAGCCCTTATCCTTATCACGAACCAATACCGTGCTTGAAATGCGATATTGCGGCACGGCCTTATAACGTACATATAAAAAGGCAGCAAGCAAACTAAGAAAGATGCCAATGGCAAACAAGTACCAATACTTTAAATAGCGCGCCATAATTTTTTTAATATTGACTGCTTTTACGGGAGTATTAGACATTTGATTAAGTTCAAACATTGTACTAGGAAATTATTTGAAGTTTAAATATACCAATGAAGCTGCTGTTACCACTGAGAGTAAAAGAGCTACATTGCTTCTAGCAAGACCAGCTTGGTCTTTTCTCGTTTTAACGGGTTCTACATACACCACATCGTTGGGTTGTAAATAAAAATAAGGCGAATTCAATGTCTCTTTTTTATTTAAATCGAGATGAACAATGGTACGTTCCGAATTGGTTTCATTAATAATCATCACATTTTCGCGTTTCCCATAAATGGTTAAATCTCCAGCCATACCTAGCGCTTCAATAAGACTAATGCGCTCAGAAGGAACCAAAAAGGTGTTGGGGTTCTTAACTTCTCCAACTACCGTAATTCGATAATTTAAATAACGAATACTAACATTGGGTTTGCCTAAATAGTTCGTTAACAAATTGGTGAGGTTTATTTTGGCATCGTATTTTGAAACACCGCCAACTTTTACACGACCCAATACCGGAAAGTCTATAATTCCATTATCATCTACCAAGTAACCTTCTGATGATCCTGCACTTTCTGAAGTTGTGCCTTCACTTGATTTGCTGCTAATTCGATTAAAAGGAGCTGCTGCAACTGGATTTAAATCGGTTACAATAATTTCAAGTAAATCACCTGGCTGAATAATAGGGTTTTTCGCCTTCGATAATATAGACTCTTTTAAGACCTGTTCTTGATTGTAGTCGTTAAAATAGCTTAAACTTCTATTTGAACACGAGAAAAGGAACATAGAACATATGCTGATAAGCAGTACTTTTCGGAACATTGTTAATACTTTAAATTTATTAATAACTAAAAATAAATAATAGCTATGTTTAAATAGCGAAACAAAGTGGGGTAAGTAATCCTTATTTAGCCGCAAATATAGCTAAAAGTTGCAAGCGTTTTTATTGGTTTTTGAATGTAAATTTCATTCAATTTTGAGGGGTATGCCTCCTTTTTTACACGGCTCCGCCGCATGGGGTCACAGTGCATAATCCCGCGGTATTGCTTTTGTAGACACCAAGGTGATTATTGAACATGTTACGGGGGAAATTAATTCGTGTTCAATTCAATTGTATTTGCATTCACCAGTGCCTTGTAAAAGCTGCAAAGAAACGGTTTTTTATTAATAAAAATGAGATGTTAGAAGGCTTTATAACGACCCATATCTAAAGCTAATTATCAATTTATCAGTCAACTAAGATTTCAGTTAAAGATTACCATTTTAAACAATACTTATGGTGAAATAATAGCAATAATACATGCTGATATTGGATATTTCGTAAAAATTTTTTGAGGTGAATTTGGTTAACGCTAATGAAAGTATTTATTTTTCGCCGTAACAAGAATTCCCATATCTTTTAATATAATTTTTGAGTATTTAGAATCTATTTGTTGTAGGATGCCTTTTTTGTCTTTAAGCGGACCGCTTTTTAAGGTGACTTCATCGCCAGGTTTGTACTTTTCTAAAACTACTTTTTCAATGGTTTCATCGGCAAGCCAACTGCTTATCTTCGTTATTTCGGCATCGCGAACAACGGCGGGTTTATTGAGCCAAAAAAGATAGCGTAGTACACCATTAACTACAAACACCTTGTTTCTATCAGCTTCGGAAAGTTGTACAAAAACATAAGACTTAAAAAGTGGTACATCTATTTTCTTTTTGCGATCGCTCCATTGTCGCACCTCAGTTTGAACGGGACAGAAAGTTTTTATGCCTACCTTTTCAAGAGCAGCAGCAATCTTTATCTCATTCGTTGTTTTTACCTGAAGTACAAACCAATTCATTGCTGCTATTTAATTCTCGTTTAAATTTAGTGAATCAATCTCGGTTTAATAAGCGTTGTCATCACCAACAATGGTGTTGTAAACCGTGTAGAAAATTATTTTAACATCCAAAAATAAAGACCATTTTTCAACATAAAAGATATCTAATCTAATTCTGTTTACAATGTCTGAAGGTACGGTAATTTCACCACGATACCCTCTTACTTGGGCTAAGCCAGTTATACCAGGTTTTACAAAGTGTCGCACCAAATATTTATCAATACTTGTTTCGTAGCCCATGGTATGATATTCCATATGTGGTCTTGGTCCTACGACACTCATACTACCCATAAATACGTTAAAAAATTGTGGCAACTCATCAATACTCGTTTTTCTTAGGATGCGACCAATTTTGGTAACGCGAAGGTCATTTTTTGTAGTCATGTGTTTGTTTGAGTCCAAAGAATTGGTCATGGAACGAAACTTATAACACCAAAAAACTTTGCGTTTTAAACCATGTCTTTTCTGTCGAAAAAATAGTGGCCCCGGTGATTCTAATTTTACTAAAACAAAAAGAATAGGGGTTAACCACGATAGTATTAAAAGTATGACAAGAGTAGAGAAAATAATATCGAATATGCGTTTTATTACCTTAGCATAAGTTGTTTCTAATGGTACTTTTCGGATGTTTAGTACTGGAACATCATCGTACATTTCAATAGTCATTGCACGCGTAAAGATGTTTTTATTATCGGGTATAATTTTTATTTTGATGAGGTTATTGTCTGCAAAATTGATGAGGTTCTGCAATTCTTTATTAGAGAACTTAGAGGCAATACAGTAAATTTCATCAATATCATTCTCTAAAATATAGAGGAAACAGTCAGCAACTTTTCCTAAGTAAGTTGGGCTTTTGGATTTGCCATCGTCGAAAAATCCTTTATAGCGATAGCCGAGATTTGGGTCGTCAAAAACACGACGAATTTTTTTAAGGTTTTTATCTCTACCAATACCAACTACTTGTACCGAGTTGCCACCTTCAAAACGATATTTGCCTCGCAGCCAAAAGAACAACCAACGATAAATGGCAAGTTCTAAACATAACAAAAAGTAAACCGAAACTTGATGTTCAATAGAAATTTTAAACTCCGGATTAAAAACAAAAAACACAAAATAGAGTAGACCGAAGCTAATATAAACATGGAGAATTTTACGAATATTGGTTTGGAATTTCTCCTTTCTTAAAATGGTATAAAATTCAAATTCTAAGGTTACTATTAACCAACAAATATTATAATATAGAATGCTTTTGGTGTGCAGATACGTTTCTGGGGTAAAAAAGTATAAAGTACAGTTGATAATAGTTAAATGTAACAGAAGCGATAGCGGCATAACGATACTCGACCTTTTAAACTTCAATAGTGACATTTTAACTATAATTTTATCCGCTGGTAATTAAATACCTGCATTTAGAACTCGTTTAATTTTGATTTTGGGGGAATTAATCTAAATGATTATTACAATCGCCAAAGATAAATTTGTATTTGAAAATGCGGTAAAATAATCTTTAAAAGTATGAATTTTGCGCTCAAATTGTTGATTTCGCTATGGTTAGCATTATATTTTGAATTATTGTTAGTGATACCGCGAATTTTAGTAAAATGAATGGAATATTTAAGAATAAGTTTGATGTAGAAAAGTGCTCATTGATTTTTTAATGTACTATAAGTTTTATCTTTTTTTAATGTTAGCTCCCTAGTTGAAATTGTACATACATGACTGCGCCATTATTTTTTTTGTTTTTCTTCAATCCTAGAAAACGGGTATTTTCTGTCTTTTTGTAAACTGTGATTTTTATATTCTAACGCTTGTCAGTTAGCGTAATTTTTATAAAAAATTGTATAGAGAATAAATACAGGAGTGACTTCGTCTTTCCTGACAAAGCGCCGCTTTGAAAATAAAACAAATCCACTTACAATCTCAAGCAAGCTTGATTGCCGTTTCATTGTTTTATTTATTCGTGCCCTCGACAGGAGTGACTTCGTCTTTCCTTAGAACTCCCGAGTGAAAATAGAAAGTCTAAGGCTGTGCCATTGTATTTTTAGTTTTCCATCAATTCTAGAAAACGGGTATTTTCTGTCTTTTTGTAAACTGTCATTTTTATATTCTAACGCTTGTCAGTTAGCGTAATTTTTATAAAAAATTGTATAGAGAATAAATACAGGAGTGACTTCGTCTTTCCTGACAAAGCGCCGCTTTGAAAATAAAACAAATCCACTTACAATCTCAAGCAAGCTTGATTGCCGTTTCATTGTTTTATTTATTCGTGCCCTTGACCGGAGTGACTTCGTCTTTCCTTAGAACTCCCGATTGAAAATAGAAAGTCCAAGGCTGCGCCATTGTATTTTTTGTTTTTCTTCAATCCTAGAAAACTGGTGTTTTCTGTCTTTCTGAAAAACAAAAAAGTCCATTCTGTAATTAGAATGGACTTTCTGCTTTAAGTGACCTCGACAGGAGTGACTTCGTCTTTCCTTAGAACTCCCGATTGAAAATAGAAAGTCCAAGGCTGCGCCATTGTATTTTTTGTTTTCCATCAATTCTAGAAAACTGGTGTTTTCTGTCTTTTGAAAAACAAAAAAGTCCATTCTGTAATTAGAATGGACTTTCTGCTTTAAGTGACCTCGACAGGATTCAAACCTGTAACCTCTTGAGCCGTAATCAAGAATTAATGTATTGTATTGTTATAGTGTTTTTATGTGAACGTAAATGAAAATCAATGTTTGCGGTAAATATAGTATTTGTTTGTTAATAACTGTTATGTGTTTATTACTAGTTTTTTTCTGCAAATATTCTGCAAATGTTTATTTTTACATAAATAATTAGCAGATGAACAAAGAAATACCGCAATATAAAATATCAATAAGACTAGATAAAAGGCGAATTAAGGCAGGTAAGAAATACCCAGTTAAATTGCGAGTTTATAGCAGAAATGAACAAAAGGAAAGATGGTATTCATTAGATACTGATTTGACAGATGCTCAATTTGAGCATATTTGGGTTAATACTGATAAAGTTGATTTAAGAGGTTCAAACAAAGAAACCTTTAACAACTTAAACGCAATCTTAGTACGTGCAGAAGATGAAGCTAAGTCAATGACTGTTTTTAGTATTGCTGAATTTGAAAGTAAGTTCTTTCGCAAATCTACTGATAAGAATAATGTTAAGTATCATTTTGATTTAGCTATCCAAAAGAATATTGAAAATGATAAAATCGGAACGGCTGAAAGTTACAAGTATACTTTCAATTCATTAGCAGATTTTAGTAAGAACAAAAAAAAATGCCCACCTGATAAATTAACCTTTAATCATATTACGGCAGACTGGTTAAGTGTGTATGAAAAATATATGGTTGATAAGGGGAAAAGCTATACCACCATTGCAATTTATACTCGAACTTTACGAGTAGTATTTAATAACGCTATTGATACTAACGATATTAGTAAAGACCTCTATCCGTTTGGTAAAAAGAAGTACAGAATACCTAATACTAAGAAGGTAAAGAAGGCTTTAAGTTCTACGCAGTTAAAAACTTTTTTCAATGCCGATGTTCTAAACGACAATGAAGCAATGGCGCAAGCACTTTGGTTTTTTAGTTTTGCTTGCAATGGGATGAATTTTAAAGATATTGCACTATTAAGCTATTCGAATTTTGATTCTGATGGCGATTGCTTTTCATATTATAGAGCAAAGACTTTTGATAAATCAGCCGAAAAAACAGAAATAACAATTTACCTAACTGATTTTACTAAAAAGGTTATTGCTAAATATGGTAATGATGTTAAGACTGGATTTGTATTTGATATTATCAGCAACAGCGACAACAGTTTTACACAGTACAAGAAAATTAAAAACTTCACCCGTTATATTAATGACCACATCAAGCGAATAGCCAAAAGAAACGATTTACCTAACGATATTAGTACTTATTGGGCTAGACACAGCTTTGCAACTGTTTCACTACGTAAAGGGGCTAGTATGGAGTTCATAAGTGAAGCGTTAAACCATAGCGATTTAAGCGTTACTAAAAATTACTTTGCAGGGTTTGAGGATGAAGTAAAAAAAGAGTTTGCAGAATCATTACTAGATTTTTAATATAAAACCAAATAATCATTACAATATGAAAACAGCAAGCAGCAGACATTTAAAGGAGGCGTTAATCTACGTTCAAAATAGAGAACTATACACTAGAGAAGAAAGAAGGATAATAAAAGACCGAATATTATCTGAAATGAATAAGGATTTAACCTAATAAAAAAACCCCATTATATTATGGACAACCCAAGTGTGACAGTTAACCACCCTAAAGAATACAACGACTATGAGCGTCAACTTTTCAATAATACTAAATCCGATGGTGGTTTGAATATGACTTATAATAGTAAAAAGTATTTTGTCTATTCATTTGGTTTAGGTACTATTTTTAGAATGAAAGAGCTTTCTTGTTTTGATAATGATTTAAAAAAGCAAATAGTAATTAAAGGTAGTATCTATATACCATCTTTTTGTGATGGTTTTGATAAAGGTAAAGATTACTTTCAAAAATCCTTTGTAGATAACAAGTTTCAATCAAAAGAAACTATTGTATCGGATATTCACGAACATTACCATAATGATTGGATGAATTATGAAGGTGAATATTTCCCGACTATATTATCTAATGAAATAGTTAAGAACTGGGGTTATCATAGCGGTATTCTCTTTGCTTTAGATGGGTTTATGAAGTTAAACAAAACTCTATTTAGAAGCTTTTATGAAACTAAAGTTGGCGGTTCTGATGATGGAGAATTGAAACAAGAAGAACAAAATATATTTTGTAAATCAATGCCGTTAGAAATTCCTAGAAATCACTTTAAAATCCTTACGACCAGTAAAAACAATAATGGTGAATTGTTTTTAACTGAAACTCAACTGGATAATTTTATACGAACAGCTTTTTTAGGAGCTGACTTACTTCCGCAAAAAATAAACATGGCTCCAAAAGGTGAAAAGCTATTGATTCAAAGTGTATTTTATGAATTTTACGATAAGTATTGTTTTGATTATTTCGGTACAAACCAAAAACAAGCCGCCTTTATCAGATTATTGACCGATAATTTCAAAGGTTGGTCTTTCGAAAAACTAAAAGGAAATTTCAAGCCAAAAACCAACAAACGACTAATTTAATTACTTTAAATATTACTGCACTTCCTTTTGTTATTACTGCACTTCCTTGTAATCTAATTACGATGTAACAACCCTATAACATTGTACTTGAAAATCATAAAAACAAGTATAAATGGAAGCATTAAAATTCGAGCAACTACCTAGTGTAGTCTCAATCCTTACTAACGAGGTAAGAGAATTAAAAGCCTTAATTCTTAATAAGGCTGAACCAAGCAATATAGAAACACCTCTAAATATTAAAGAGGTAGCAAAACTCACAGAATTAAGCGTACCAACATTATACGGTTATGTTCAGCGTAATGAAATACCTTACTACAAAAAAGGTAATCGTTTAAAATTCTTCAAAACCGAAATAATAGACTGGATTAAGGAAGGTCGGCAGAAAACTTTAAATGAAGTTGAAGCTAGTGCAGATACTTTTTTATCTAACCATAAAAAAAGGCTAAGAAAATGAAAAATCATAATCATAGCCTTAATAGTTCTTCTGGTGATGAACGGGGCAAAAATACAAAAAAAGAATATGCAAAGAAACTTTATAGTCTATTGCATAAAGAACCTATGAGCCGACGAATGGCTGCTACTCAATTAGGTTTTGCAGACCAAACCTACATGGTAACGCAAATCATATTTGATTGGATTAAAGAAGGAAGGGCGGAAGTAGTAGGTAGTATTAAATGTAAACGGTCAAATCGTTTTGTTGAAGCTATTACCACGAATTCTGAACTGTTTCGTAATGGATAGTTATAAATCCATATTCAGCAAATGGCAGCAATCATTTGTAAATAGAATTAAAAGCGAAGCAGGAAGCCGAAAAATTGATTTTAATTTATTCGATGCGATAAAAAGAAGCTCTAACACAAGAACGCCTTTTGATGATTGCATGATTGAATACTATCATTTTATAAATTCAAATCCTTTAAGCAGAAACGACTATTTCAAGTACTTAGATTCATACACCAAAGGAAAAGAGTTGAATCTAAAATTCTTTAGACACGATACTGACAAGTTAAGGGAGTATTACGCCAAGGCAGATAAAGCAGAATATCAACCGTTCAATATAGAAGCCTATAAAAAGTATGTTCTTTTTATGATGCTGAAATTAAAAGGATTTTACAAAAGCGAGTACGACCTATTATTTGGAGTGATTAAGAAAGACGGAAGAGAATACAATCCGTTAACTTCAATACCTAGTGTTTTACGTGGTGAATTACCGATAAAGGTAAAAGAGTATGATATTAAAAGAGCATACCCAACCTTTATTGATAGCCTACTTAATATCGAGCGCAAAGAGGACGTATACAGCCTTATTGATAAGCGAAAATTCAACACGCTATTAAATATCCATTCAGGTAGCAAAAGCGCAACTATTGAAGTTGTAAGAGGTCAACTAAAAGCGGTATATGGTGATAGAGTAAATGAAGTTATCACAGATAGCAGATTCAATACGAAAGGCGGTTTATTTAAAGAATTGGTATTGTTAGAAGAAAAAGCAATTAATGGTTTTGTGAAAACTAATAACCTTAAAAATTATGTACGCCTGCATGATGGTGTTTTTGTTCTTGCGGATGCAGAATGTACTAATCTAAATATTGAGCCAGTAGAATTTGCAATAAAGGAGTGTATCAAGCCCAAAATCATTAATGATACCAAAACCTTTTACCAGTTCAATCGGTTAGGAAAATTAATTACAAGCCCTAAACAATATGCGGATTTTTTGGAAGCTGAAAAATTTATAAGGGTTACTGAAAAGGATAATGACAAAGTGATAATTTTTAAAGATTCAAATAATGTTGTTGCACCAATAAACCACAAAACCGATGTTGTGCCATTCCTAAAAAATAACATTAATGAGTTATTGACCGATGAAGTAGAGAACAGAATTGCAAGGGAATCAACAAGCGTGATTTATGGGGCGTTTCTATTGATAGAACCTAAACCCCTGGTCTATTATTCAGATAACAAAAATAGTTTCGGATTACCCTTTAAAAATGGGTTTTTTAAATACGAATTAGGCGAATCAGAGTTAAAGCAAACTGATTACAAAAATGTAAACGGATTCTTTGCGCCACATAAAACACAAAGCATTGAATTTAATTATGATTTAATAGATGAAAGCGTATTTGAAACCTTCCTTAAAATGGCTTGTACGGGTAAAAATCCACTCACCCAAAAGTTAACCGATGAAGATTTACAAACCTTTGATAGTTTTCGATACATGATTGGTTATTTGTGCCACAATTTTAAAGATTCTTCTTTTTCCCCTGCAATAATTTTATCCGATGAAGGTGCTAACGATTTAAACCGTAATGGCGGACGTGGTAAGACGTTAATCACTAAAGCAATTGCACACGTTCAAAAAACTCTAATAAAAGGAGGTGATGAATTTAAAACAAATTACATACACAATTTTGCAGATTTAACTAAAGATGTGAATGTGTATATTTTAGATGATGTGGCAGCAGGTTTTAACTATGATGCTATGTATACCAATATTTTAGGAGAAATAAGTTGTCAACGAAAAGGAAGTGCAGCGCAAAACATAAGTTTTAAAGAAGCTCCTAAATTTTTAATTACTACTAATTGGGCGGTTCGCTTTGATGAAAATAACGTATCAACCAATAGACGGTTTTTTGAATACAAATTGACTGATTTTTTCAATTTAGAACGGACGCCAAAAATGATATTCAATCACACCTTCTTTGAAGATTGGAACGCAGACGAATGGAATAGGTTTTATAGCTTCATTTATAGATGTGTGGCAGACTATTTAGTCAACGGATTAACACCAATTGAATATGATAAAGAGTACGATAATTTCATTGCTTATTTCAACAATGATTCTGTACTAGATGAATTTGAAAGGGTGTTCCAAATTGTAAAAAAACAAAGGCACGGTTTTAATGTGTCCGACTTTC
Source organism: Flavobacteriaceae bacterium EG-1 (assembly GCF_009649685.1). GTDB lineage: Bacteria > Bacteroidota > Bacteroidia > Flavobacteriales > Flavobacteriaceae > Aurantibacter_A. The sequence continues at coordinate 140,281 of NZ_WJPK01000004.1, read as the reverse complement.
TAACTGTTTATAAAGACCCTATGAACCCATTGAAATACGAAAAGTATTTTCATAACAATAATGTGAAAGGATTAATGAATGTGTATTTGAAGTATAAAAAGTTGCCTTTTGAATATTCTAAAATGAATAGAAAATGGATTGCATCAAAAGTTGCGGTTGCTAAAAATGCCGTTTTCTAGTGTTTAGGTGTCATGGGTGTCATGGAAATTACACCCTTATGACACCCTCTAAAACTCTTGTATTGCCTTATTTTATTGGTGGTTTGGTTGTTTTATTACACCTATGACACCTAAATATCAATACAGAAATGGAGAAAAAATAAATATTTAGAAAATATAATATTAATAATATAATAATATAAAAATAGGTGTCATAGGTGTCATATTAAATATAACTATCTAACAATCAATAAGTTAAAGTAAAATTTGGGTGTCATAGAGGGTGTCATAGGCATTACACCCATTACACCCACATATAAAAAGTAAGTAAATCAATAAAAACGAACAACATGAAAAAAACTAGGAACATTTTCAAAACAACAATCAAAAACAAGATAGTACAGGACTGCAACGCAACCGAAATAGAATTCCCTCATATCGAAATTGATGATTTTCCTGAACTAGGAGATGAGGCTAAAGTGAACGGTAAAGATGCGGAGGGTGAATTTATCATGCCTGATGGATCGGTATGGGAATTTTACAAAGGGGTGTTAATTACTATTACAGACCCTGAACCTATGTATGAAAATCAAGCAAAGACAAGAAACGTATTCAAGCCAACAAAACGGTTATAATCAAAATGAGAATTGCATTTTGACGGGGTAAACACGGGGAAAAAATGGAAAAAAGACAACATTTAGAACGTATTGGAAACAAAACAAAATTTTCAAAAGACAATCAACCTTCAAAGCTTGCAAAGGTAGAAGGCAAAAGACAGTCATATCTATTAAAGGATATTGCTAAGCATGCAACCGAAGGAGAATTGAGAAAGGCGCAAACTGGATTAGCTGACTTTTTAGGCGTATCGGTTGATGAATTGGATATTGAGTCAACAATGCACTTAGTCCAAATCAAAAAAGCCTTGGACGGTGACACGCAAGCGTATAAGTCTGTTATGAATAGAATCTTAGGAAGTCCAAGAAAGACCATGCCCGTTGTTGAATCTGGAATAAAGACAATTAATTCAATAAGGTACATTGACGCAACAAAAAAATAAATCAATATTAATTTAATAAAGTTTAAAAATGAAAACGAGTAAAAACGACAAGCCAGTACTTATGTTTACTGACAATGCTAAAATCGAAACATTGTATAATTCAGCAACAGGAATTTCCGACAAGTTGAATCATGCACTTATTGAAGCTGAACAATTATTGAGTACATCATTTAATGATGATGAAGCAACCGAAGTACTAGAAAAAGGTTTTAATCATGTAATGGATTTACTTAGAAAACAATTTCAATTTCCTAATGCAACGGACGAGTTCAATTTAACTTCAATGGGCAAAAGTATTGACCAAGCTAAAAAGGCTCTTTCTGCAAGCGGATCAAATTTTAATGCTTATGGCTTTATCGTAAAGGATGGCAAAGTAATATTATCAGAAGAAGGTAAGAACGAAATTCAGGAGAGTGCAAAATTCTATACTGAAAATCATTGTCAAAATGAAGCCTTTGAACTTTCAAAGATTTTAGCTAGAAATCTAAACTTAGCACTAACAAAGGGTTTAATTGAAAACGGAGAAACTGACCGCATGAATAATATGTTGAAAATAGTTAAAAGAGAAGGTAACGGGTTCACACCTAATCACACGGTTATTAACAGAATAACAGAAAACGGACAATTCAGGTCAATGTATTAAATAGATGATTTCCTTTTTTGCTTAAAGATCGTCCTTTTTTTTGGTTTAGGACGGTCTTTTTGTTTTGCAATAAGTCATGCATCTAATATTGCGTAATCCAAACTATCTTAGCGGTATTATTAATCTTCAGTTAGTAATAAGCTATTTCTGTAGTTGTAAAAGCCCTCTTAATTGAGGGTTTTTTTATGCATAACCACCAAATCAAATGATGTAAAAACCTCTTTAAATCGCAATTATTCTGCAAATTTTCTGCAAATGAAAAAACCAGTATTAACAAAAACGTTGTTAAGTACTGGTTTTATTGGTGACCTCGACAGGATTCAAACCTGTAACCTCTTGAGCCGTAATCAAGTGCGCTATTCAGTTGCGCCACGAGGCCGATATTTCCCGTTTTAAAGGGGTGCAAATATATTTCTTTTTACATTTACTGCAAAATTAGCAGCACATAATAATGAATCTAAAAGACTACATCAGAGATATTAATGACTTTCCGGCTGTTGGTATCGTATTTAAAGACATTACGCCGTTATTAAATAATCCGGTTGCACTAAAATTTGCACTAACGGAACTTCAAAACTTCTTAAAAAGTCAGAAAATTGATAAGGTAGTGGGAATGGAAAGTCGTGGCTTTTTTTTCGCGCCAATGCTTGCATTACAATTAAATGCTGGTTTTGTTCCTGTGCGTAAATCAGGAAAACTTCCGAGCGCAGCCATTAGCGAAACTTATGGCTTAGAATATGGAAAAGATACTTTAGAGATACATACAGATGCTATAAAAAAAGGAGATCGTGTTTTGGTGCATGATGATGTGCTTGCCACAGGAGGTACAGCAGCAGCTACATGTAAATTAGTAGAACGATTGGGTGGAAAAGTAATACAATGTAATTTTTTAATAGAACTCGATTTTCTGAACGGTAGGGAGAAACTTAAATCTTTTGAAGTTAATTCGATACTTCACTATTAACTTATTGCATTCGTAGTAACATAATAGCGCCACCCGATAATAGCCAATTGTAATTTAGAGGCCTTAGCAAGGTCTAATCTTTTTTTGGAATACGATGGTAGGAGTATCTTGTTAATCTTCGCTAAGAATTGAAAGAAAGATTTTTTCATATCCAATGATTTATACAAATATAAGCAGAAAGAGCTGCCAATTGGTAGCCCAATGATAATAGGATAATAGAATACTACTTAGAGAAATATCATTACTAATGATATTAGCAAATAAAAAAGAAATTTGGCAATTACGAACATATTAAAATGGTTTTTAGGTTGCACCCTTTGCAGGGGTTGAGTAAAAAATACCCTAAAACTATTTAACCTTAAAGGCCAATAAAAAAAGGTAAACAGTTTGGTGTTTGTGAACGTAATATACTTCACTGGTTATTTATTTTGCAAGAAATATCTGTTAAACTTGTGTAAATACATACAGTTGTGTAAGTATAAAAATGTTATTAATTTAAATTTAGAACTTAGTGTCTTGTGAATAGTTTTAATTATTAACTTAAAACGTTTTAATAATTACATTTTAAAACAATTGAAGGGGTTTGATTTTCCTTTATGCGGTGGGTAAGGGTTAGTTCGTCTTAAAAAGAAGCTTTTTTATTAATCTCATTACTTTAATTGAAATTCTAAAGAATAAATTAGCGCCAATCAATTCATAAAAATGAAATGAAGCAATGATGCAATTGAATGTTCTACTCTATCTTTACAGAAAACAAATAAATGCAGCATTTTCTTTTTATTATTCTTGGTTTAGCACTTTTAATCGCCGGTGGAAATTGGCTATTAAAAGCGGCAGTTGCCTTATCATTACGATTGAACATACCTAAAATAGTTATTGGTATGACTGTGGTTTCTTTTGCAACTTCGGCACCAGAACTTATAGTTAGTATTAAAGCAGCCTTGGATGGTTTTCCAGATTTGGCTTTGGGAAATGTTGTTGGATCTAACATTGCAAACCTGGGTTTGGTATTGGCAGTAACTGTACTCTTGGGAAGTATAGATGTGCGTAAAACTTTTTATACCACCGATTGGCCAGTGATGATGGCTGCGTCTTTACTCTTTTTCGGTTTTATATTCTTTGATGGTGAATTACAACAATACGAAGGTATAATTATGGTTGCTGTTTTATTTATGTTTTTGGTGTACCTGTTACGTTTCCAAAAACAGGCCGTAGAAGATGAAGCACCCGAAGATGATAAACCATTGCCTTTATACAAATTAGTGTTGTTTTTGGGTATGGGAGGAACTGCGCTTTGGGGCGGTTCAGAATTATTGATTGGTGGAGCAGTTGGCTTGGCTACATTATATGGCGTAAGCGAACGTGTAATTGCAGTAACTGTAGTTTCAATAGGTACTAGTATTCCAGAGTTGGCAGCTTCTATAATAGCGGTAATAAAGAAAGAGAAAGCTATTTCTTTAGGGAATTTAATTGGTTCAAATATTTTTAATCTCTTAGCGGTACTTGGTATCACAGCAATAATTACTCCGATACGCGTAGTTGATGAAGGTTTATTGAGTAATGATATCTTTTGGATGTTGGGAATTTCTTTTCTAATTCTTCCATTAGTATTTATTCCTAAAGGTTTGCGTTTAGGTTGGCGTGATGGTTTAATACTGCTAGGTGTGTATATCGCTTTTGTTTATTTGACAATTTCTTAAAATCAAAAAACGCCTTGAGCAAGCCCAAAGCGTTTTTCTATAATAAACAATTAATTTAATTTTAAACGTCAGCCGTTTTTACAGTCTTGATAATACGAGCTGCAATTTTGTATGGATCACCATTAGAAGCCGGTCTACGATCTTCTAACCAACCTTTCCATCCTTTTTCAACAGCAATAATTGGAATACGAATAGATGCTCCTCTATCAGAAACTCCCCAAGAGAAATCAGTGATAGCAGCGGTTTCATGTAAACCTGTTAAACGCTGATCGTTAAATTCACCGTAAACAGCAATGTGTTCTTTTACAACTGGACGGAAAGCTTCACAAATTTTTGCGTACACTTCTTTATCGCCACAAGTTCTTAAAATCTCATTAGAGAAGTTTGCGTGCATACCAGAACCATTCCAGTCCATATCCTTACCTAATGGTTTTGGATGGTATTCAATATAGTAACCATACTTTTCAGTTAAACGGTCTAATAAATAACGAGCAATCCAGATTTCATCACCTGCTTTTTTAGCTCCTTTTGCGAACAATTGAAATTCCCATTGTCCTGAAGCAACTTCTTGGTTAATACCTTCAAAGTTTAAGCCAGCCTCGATACATAAGTCAGCATGTTCTTCAACTAAATCTCTACCATGCGTGTTTTTACCACCTACTGAGCAGTAGTACATTCCTTGTGGAGCAGGATAACCACCAATTGGGAATCCTAATGGAAGTTGTGTTTTTGTATCCATGATGAAGTATTCTTGTTCAAAACCGAACCAGAAATCATTATCATCATCATCAATCGTAGCTCTACCGTTAGATACGTGTGGGGTACCGTCAGCATTCATTACCTCTGTCATTACCAAGTAACCGTTAACACGATCTGGATCTGGATAAATTGCTACAGGTACAAGCAAGCAGTCAGAAGATCCACCTTCGGCTTGACGTGTTGATGATCCATCAAAAGACCAATTGCCTATTTCTTCCAAGGTCCCTTTGAAGTTTTCATGTTCTTCAACTTTTGTTTTACTTCTCAAATTCTGAGTTGGGAAGTAACCATCAAGCCAAATGTATTCTAGTTTAATCTTGCTCATAATTATTGATAATTTTGATTTAAATAAATAAATTTTCAGACAAACAAAAATATGATAATTTGTGAATGAGCCTAAAAGTATGGGGGTAAAATTTAAAAAATTTGATATTTTATTAATAACCCCCTATTTTTTTGTGGGTATAATAATTAGATTATCTTTTTTTTATAAAATGCATAATAGGTATTTTTGACCCTTCAAATATTTATCCTATGTCGAAATTACGATTTGAAGCTGTTCTAGAAAGTAGAAATAGAAAACCGGTACAAATTGAAGAAACGGGTAGACGCTCAGAGCTTTATGCAATGAACGTTTTTAATGAAGAAAGTATGTTGCAGCATCTTACCAAAGATGCGCTAGAAAGTGTAGAAGGTGCTATTTCTACAGGGTCTAAAATTGAAAGAAAAATTGCTGATCAGGTTGCTGAAGCCATGAAAGGGTGGGCCATAAATAAGGGAGCCACACATTATACTCATTGGTTTCAACCCCTAACTGGAGCTACTGCAGAAAAACACGATGCTTTTTTTGATTTATTAACTGATGGTAGAGCCATAGAAAAATTTGGAGGCGGACAACTGGTGCAGCAAGAACCCGATGCTTCAAGTTTTCCGAATGGTGGTATAAGAAATACTTTTGAAGCACGAGGCTATACGGCTTGGGATCCAACATCACCGGCATTTATTTATGGTACCACCTTATGCATACCTACCATATTTGTTTCGTATACAGGCGAGGCATTAGATAATAAGGCTCCATTGTTACGAGCTTTAAATGCTGTAGATGATGCGGCAACAGCAGTTGCTAAATATTTTGACAAGACCGTTACTAAAGTGAATGCAACTTTAGGCTGGGAGCAAGAATATTTTTTGATTGATAAAGCTTTGGCAAATTCCCGTCCCGATTTAATGTTGACAGGGAGAACGTTAATAGGTAATCAAGCTGCGAAAGGGCAACAGTTAGATGATCATTATTTTGGTGTAATTCCTTCTCGTGCCTTAAATTTTATGATGGATTTAGAAATTGAATCCACTAAATTAGGTATTCCTGTAAAAACAAGACATAATGAGGTAGCTCCCAATCAGTTTGAGTTGGCTCCAGTTTATGAGGAGGCAAATTTAGCAGTAGATCACAATCTCTTATTAATGGATGTGATGGACAAAATTGCTGACCGACATAATTTTAAAGTGCTTTTTCATGAAAAACCTTTTGCAGGAGTAAATGGTTCGGGCAAACACAACAACTGGTCTTTGGCTACAGATACTGGCGTAAATTTATTGAGTCCGGGTTCAACTCCAATGAAGAATTTACAGTTTCTAACCTTTTTTGTAAATACTATAAAGGCAGTAGATACTTACGAAGAATTATTGCGTTCATCCATTGCTTCTGCTAGCAACGATCATCGCTTGGGTGGTGGTGAAGCACCACCAACAATTATATCAATATTTATTGGCGAACAATTAAGTAATGTTTTAGATGAATTGGAAGGTGTATCCAAAGGAAAATTGTCACCTGAAGAAAAGACCGAATTAAAATTGAATGTAGTTGGTAAAATTCCTGAAATACTTTTAGACAATACAGATCGCAATAGAACCTCTGCATTTGCATTTACTGGTAATAAATTTGAAATGCGCGGGGTTGGAGCAAAAACCAATTGTGCAAAACCGATGACCGTTTTAAATACAATAGTTGCCAAACAACTTAAAGCATTTAAAAAGGAGGTTGATGTATTGGTCAATAAGAAAAACCTTAAAAAAGATGAGGCTGTTTTTAATGTATTGCGTGAATATATAAAAACATCAAAGAGAATACGTTTTGATGGTGATGGTTATAGTGTTGATTGGGAAAAGGAAGCCGAAAAAAGAAAATTAAGTAATAATAAGAATACACCAGAGGCTTTAGCTGTAATGACGACCAAAGAAAGTATTGAACTTTTTGGTAGTATGCATGTGCTTAGTGAGGTAGAATTAAGAGCTCGGCAAGAAGTAGATTTAGAAGATTACATCTTAAATAATCAAATAGAAGGTAGGGTACTCAACGAACTGGTAAATAACTATATTTTACCATCGTGCATTGAATATCAAACTAAAGTAATATCCAATATTTCTGGATTAAAAAATCTTTACGGAACTGGATATAAAAAAATGGCAGAGGCACAACACCTCATTTTAGAAGGATTAGTAGAACATATTTCAGGTTTAAAAAAAGAATGTGATGCAATGACTGATGCACGCAGAAGTGCGAATGCTATTTCGGATTCCAATAAAAAAGCTGTGGCGTATTGCAAAACGGTAAAACCTTATTTTGAAAAAATACGCTATCACTCGGATCGTTTAGAGCGTTTAATGGATGATCGTTTATGGCCTTTGGCCAAATATCAAGAATTGTTATTTGCGAATTAATCGAGAGAATATCGTTTTTTAACGAATCTAAGTTCTTTTTAGGGTGGTATTGTAAGTTTTATAACCTTTTTGGTACTAAGCAATCTATAAATATCGATTGTATGAAAAAGTTATCTGTAATAGTTGCTATTTTTTTTAGTGCTTCTGTTTTTGCACAAGGAGCATGGACAAAATCTAAAAACGAAGTTTATACCCAACTATCTTATTACAGTATTAGTGGATATTCTGGTATTTATGGAAACCCAGGTTATCAGTCAGAACGAAAGTTAACCGATAATACAATCCAACTGTATTCGGAATATGGTGTAAGTGATAAAACTACTTTAGTATTTAGTTTACCCATACGAATGCTTAAAGCAGAAGAATTGGTAGACTCAAACATTACACCAATTACTTCTGAAGCTTCGGAAACTGCATTAGGAAATATTTCGATTGGTGTGAAGCAACAAATACATAAAGGTACTTGGGTTGTAGCAGCACAATTGAATATAGGTTTGAATTCTGGAAAGTTTTTTGAGGATTCAGGTTTGCGAAGTGGATATGATACCTATACAGTATCACCAAAAATTAACGTAGGTAGAAGTTTTGGACCTTTTTATGCCCAGGGATCAACAGGGGTTGATATTCGCTTTAACGATCACAGCTCTAGTTTTGTTTTTGATGCTGAGTTAGGTGCGCAACCTTTAAAAGGTTTATGGACTATTGGATTTTTAAATGCCTCTTCTTCTTTTAATAATGGTGAGGTAAGTTTGCCTGCTAGCAATTTAGTTACTGGTTTTTATGTTAATGATCAAGAATATGTGGCCTATGGCTTAAAGCTAATTTTTGAAGCAACTGATAAGTTTGGTATTCTTGCTAATTACACTGGGGCATTATCGGGAAATAATGTGCCTCGAAGAGCTGTTTTAGGAGCAGGCTTATATGGAAAGTTTTAAGGTATTAGAACAAAAGTTAATAAACCATTTTTAAATTACTTCCAAATAAATATAAAGTAGTTGATTATCAGCAGGTTGTAATAATTCTGACTTTTATTGTAAGATAAAATATAACGATATGATAATTTATGAATAGTAAAAATATCAAATTAACATTTTTTGAAGGTTAATTTTACCGTTTAACGAAAACAATGTGTATTTCAACGATAATACCAATTTCAAATGTTAAAATAATTCTAGTTTAGTACTTCATATTGTTGCATTTATTATTTCCCCGAAATGCAATTTTACTGAAATGTTTTTCACATTTCGCTCCCCCGTTTTTTTTAGTAGTTAATTTTTTTTGATACCCCACATATCTTAAAGAACAATACTTTCGTGTGCCTTGGTTTAAACAGGATTTTGCAAATAAATATTTGCTAATAACTGTATATCAATTAATTAAAATATTTAGACAATTAATTTATAACCTTTAAACCATTAGTATTATGAACAAAAAAATGATTTTAGGCGCAGCCGCGTTAATGATGGGCTCAGTAGTCTTGGCTCAAGATAACGACAGTAATGTCAGTCAAAATGGCAGCGGAAATACAGGTGTCGTTGATCAATCGGGGCTTGAACAACGATCAGTGGTTAGGGTATGGGGAGATACCAATGAAACAAATGTTACACAAGGTGATACGGATCAAAATTCTGTAATTGAAATTGCTGGCCCTGGAAGGTCGGATGGCAATACAGTTAATGTTACGCAAAGCGAAGGGACTAAAAATAATTCTATAGTTCGTATTGCTGGTGATGGAAATGAAGCTACCGTTGAGCAAAAAGGTACATATAATAATAACTTACATCCTAATGCTGAACATTTTAACCCACCTCATGCAATTAATATTTACGGTGATGACAACGAAGCATGGGTTGAACAAAACGGTGATAGTAACGAAGGCTTTATTAGTATTGGAACTAATGCGGATGGAGCCGATCGCAACTATGCCGAAATTAGACAGCATACGCCTGGTGGAAATGGAAACTATGCTACTATAGAAGTTACTGGTGATGATAACTGGGCAAAAGTAGACCAAGATGGTGATAATGATGACACAAGAATTACGCAATCAGGTAATAATAATGACGCTGAAGCAGAACAATGGAATAGTAATGCTACGGGTGAGATTATAATTAATCAAAATGGTGACAATAACGATGCTAATGTATTTCAAGATGGTAGTAGCTCTTATAGTATCATAAATCAAAATGGAGATGGAGATGTTGCTGATGTACATCAAACGGGTACAAGAGCTGATAGCAACATTGATCAAAATGGCTTTAAAAACAATGCTACAGTAATACAGTCTGGTGATAGAGCAGATAGTGATATTACCCAAACAAATAATTTGAATAAAGCTAATGTAACTCAGGCAGGCCGAAGAGCAGATAGTGATATTATTCAAAGTGGTATTCGTAATGAAGCTACCGTAGATCAGGCAGGTAACAGAAATAAAAGTGACATTCTTCAAACAGGGAATGTTAATATGGCAACAGTTACACAAACTACAGGTGATACAGATGAAAGTGATATTGATCAACTTGGGCATCAAAATAAAGCAACGGTTACTCAAACTGGACAAGATTTAGGATTTTTAGGGGGTGGTAATCTGAGTGATATTGATCAAACAGGAAATCGTAATACAGCAACAGTTACACAGACTGATGTTAATGATGATATAATAATACCACTTGGTTTAGGTAGTTTTATCAATCAATCTGGACATGTAAATACAGCAACAGTTACTCAAACTGGTGCAAATAGCAGTAAAATAGATCAAGGAGGAAATAATAATACCGCCACGGTTACTCAAGATGGAGGCAATGGAAGTGTTGTTACCCAGTCTGGTCATTTTAATACAGCAACAGTAGACCAAGATGGATTGTTAAACCTTAGTGATATTGAACAAACAGGTAATAACAATACAGCTTCAGTTACCCAGGCTATTCAAGGTATTAGTGATATAGAGCAAACTGGTTCAGGAAATGGAGCTATTGTTATACAAGGTGGTGGTTTAAATACTAGTAACATTCTTCAATCAGCGGATGAGGGTACAGCTTCAGTTATACAGACTGGTGTTGGTAATGTTAGTGACTTGACGCAAATGAATGGCAGTGGAAACTCAGCTATGGTTACTCAAAACGGACTTGGAAATAATAGTTTATTAACTCAAAATGGAAGTGATAATACATCAGTTATTTCTCAATTAGGCGACAATCATTCTAGTACATTCGCACAAAATGGAGATGGTAATAATTTTACTTTAATGCAATCGGGAAATAATCATACATCTAATCTAATGCAAAATGGTAATGGTAACGCAATGAGTGTTATGCAAAGCAACTAATATTTGTATTAAAATTGATTTTCCCTCAATTTTTTGAAATACTAATGGGATGGCGATAAAATCGTCATCCCATTTATTAGATTATCACTTTAACTTAGAAGTTAAAGTGTTGATAAATAGCAGGTAGGCGATTAACTGACACGTTGAACCATTATTTTTTAATACGGTCAAATTGTTTACGAAATTTAATCTTATAAAGCGAACCAAATTATGGGTGTTCATCATATCAAAATAAAATATATTCTTATAGCGCTACTTTTTGTGGGCTTTAATACGCTTTATGCTCAAATAGAAGTTGTAGAAGACGTTGGAGCATCATTAGTAAGTGATGTAGGACTTGAAAATTTACAATCGGTTTCGCAAGTGCAATCAAATGTACCGCAAGCAGCTTCAAATGCGGTATACATACAACAAATAGGTTCAAATAATAATTCAGCAGTTCAAACACAAACGGATTATAGTACCATAAGTTTGGTGCAAAATGGAAATGCTAACAATGCAGATATTAATGTAGCAGCAAAAACATTCAGCACTAACGTATTGCAAAACGGGAACAACAATTTTTTATTGGAATATGGGAATGCGCCTAGTTTAAATCTTGAGCGAAATATTATTCAAAATGGCAATGAACAAAATGTCGTGATTTTCGGCAGTAATACATTGACAGAAAAAATACAATTGAATCTTCAGGGAAATGCGAAATCGATAACGATTCGAAATTTCAATTGATTTAAAAATTTATAAAATGAAATATTCTTTTATAGCTTTTATTTGCCTCATGTGTTTACCACTGGTAACATATTCGCAAATCTATAATACAGAAGTTTCAGCAGCAATAGATCTTGATATTCAAGATAATAGTATCATCAATATAACAGGTTCGGCCCATAATAAAACAGAGATAAACAAAAGTTTACGTTATGTTTTGTCAGTAATAAAATCTGGGAAAAACAAAAATACGAATAAGCAAGAAGGACGATTTGTATTGGAACCTGGGGCGAAGAAAAACCTCTCAAATACGAGTATTAATGTAAATGAACGTGATCGAACAATTATTCTTTTATTGGTCTATGAAAATGATAAAATTATTGGAAAAGATCGCAAAATATTAAACGGTATTGAAGGTGAAGCAGACGAAGTAAAAAGTCTAAACCGATCATCAGCAAATAAAGACGTAAAAGAGTCTAAAGAAGACGGTTTTATTTTAAGAGGTATGGTTATAGAGGATACAAAAACAAAAGCTGGTAATGATTTTTACGATATGTTTTATTCGTTGTATTTAAGTAACAATATAAATGCAGATAAAATTGTAAAGATTGAAGAACGTTTGGCAATTGGCAGTAATACGCAAATAGTTGTCCTTGTTGAAGATGAAATAGTAGTACAGTTTTTTGTTAACCCTAGAACTCAATATTTAAAATCAATGGCAGATAATTCTATTTACCGTGTAAATGCATATCTCCAAAGGTTGAAAAACAACGCGAATCAAATTACAAGATATTAATCAAATTACCTATGAAGCGATTATTATTTATTCTTGCAGTAACAATGTCTAGTTATGGCTTTGCACAGCAAATGGTGTATACTCCCATTAACCCCGCATTTGGTGGAAACACATTTAACTATCAATGGTTGCTGAGCTCAGCGGAGTCACAGAATTCGTTTACTGATCCTGCTAACGCTAACGAAGAACAAACGGAGTTAGAACGTTTTCAGGAGAATTTAAATAGTCAGTTATTAAGCAATTTATCTAGAAACGTTTTTAGTTCGCAACTTGGTGAAGAGCTGCAAGAGGGCTCCTTTAATGTTGGTGATTTGGCTTTAGAAATTTTTGAATCGGGCGAAGGTCTGGTTATTAATATTTTAGATACAATCACAGGCGAACAGACACAAATAATTGTCCCAAACTAAATTAAATCTGCCCCATGTTTCAAAGAATTTTAAGTATTTCAATACTCTTTCTCGCTCTTGTTTTAACAGGGTGTGGTGCTTATTTAAATCAGCCATACGCACCGCAAGATGCTAGAATAGGGGAGTTGACCTCTAAAACTCAGGTCTTACGAGATTTGCCAGAACCGTATCAAGAGCTTGTTGTGGGTGTGTATAATTTTAAAGATCAAACGGGTCAATATAAAGCACAAGAAGGAGGAAGTACTTTTAGTACAGCTGTTTCACAAGGGGCAACAACGATGTTGATTCAAGCCTTAGAAGATTCTAAATGGTTTACACCAATAGAACGTGAAAATCTAGGTAATTTATTAAATGAACGAAACATTATTCGCTCAACAAGAGAGGAGTTCGGGCGCAGTACAAATTCGCCACAACCCAATTTACCACCCTTATTGTATGCTGGTATACTTTTAGAAGGAGGAATTGTTTCGTATGATACCAATATTATAACAGGAGGGGCTGGCGCTCGTTATTTTGGAGCAGGAGCATCTACAAAATATCGTCAAGATAGAATTTCAATTTACTTACGAGCAGTATCTACCAGTAATGGAAAAATATTAAAGACGGTTTATGTGTCTAAAACTATTTTGTCACAGTCAGTTGATGCAAGTTTATTTCGGTATGTAAGTTTTCAAAGACTTTTAGAAGCTGAAACTGGTTTTACAAAAAATGAACCGGTGCAATTGGCAATGAAAGATGCAATTGAAAAAGCACTAGAGGCCTTAATAATTGAGGGTATTGAAGCTGGTTTGTGGACTTCAAAAGAAGGTGGTTTGACCAATAAAAAGTTAATGGATGCATATAAAGCTCAAAAAGAGTTTGAAGAATCTCAATTATTATACGATAGGGTACAAGAAACTGAAGATGCTAAAAATGCAATAACAGTAAATGGTACTGCATCTATATTAAATGGAGATTTAGGTAGTAAAACATTTGCGGCAGGCTATAATTTCGGATATCTGAGAACATTAAGTCCGAAGTTTGGTCTCGCCCTGAATGTTGATTATTTAAATTTTAAAGGTGGTAATTCTTTTAGTAGAGAACATATGGCTGCACAATTAAATCTTGAATTGAATTTATTGCCCTTTGATAATTTATCACCATATATCTATGGAGGTGGGGGTGTAATTTTTGATATTCGGCATATTGATGAAGCAAAGCCAACTCAAATTACAGCACCAAAGGTGCAAGCAGGTGTTGGATTAAACTATAAGCTATCTAAAAATATTGACGTTAGGGCATTTGCCGAGAGTAATTTTACTTTTTCGGATGAATTGGATGGCGTTATAAGTGGCAAACGTGACGACTATTATTACAATCTTGGGCTAGGACTTAAGTATAAATTTGGCGGCAGAAATAAGTTAAAGAATGAAGAGCAACCAGTGATTGAAAATATTGATCAGCGGGCACCTTCAGAATTTATGATTCCTAATAAACGTTAATTCATCGCTAAAAAATTAAAAATGAAAAATTATATTCTAAACTGTTTTTTGGCTGTGTGCATAATGTTCGTAGTAACATCTTGCTCAGAAGAGCCTATTGATGAAAATGTATTTGGCACTTTAACTGGTAAAGTCGTTACCAATGGCGAAAATACTCCATTAACAAATGTAAAAATTTCATCGTCACCTGTTTCAACTACCGTGTTTACAGATGATTTAGGAAATTTTACAATAGAGAATATTCAAATAGGAGAATACTCATTTCAAGCCGAATTAACAGAATATCAAACTGCCTTTGAAGCGGTTAATATTATTGAAGGCAAGACAACTAATGTGGTTTTTGAACTCAATACTGATGATGCAAATAATGTAGCTCCTATAGTTTCTGTTTTAAAATTCCCCGAAGACGGTGCAGAGGATGTTAATACGCAAGTACAATTTTCGTGGTCATCGGCAAAAAACGATGATGATGAAATTAATTATACTTTAGAATTAAGAAATGGATCTACCAGTGAAGTTACCACATACAACGAAATAAAAGACACCACCTTTCTTGTTGATAATTTGGCAGTAGGTAACAATTACATTTGGCAAATTTCTGCAGATGATGGAGTTAATGATGTTGTGAAGAGTGAACTGGGGGGCTTTGTTACTTCTGGTATTGATGCAAATCGATTTTTATACGTGCGCGAATTAGATGGTAATAATGTTATATTTTCAGGAGCTAACCCTATTGGAGAATCGGATGAAGAACTGGATCAAAATGAGGTGCAATTAACAAGTGCTACTTTAAATAGTTATCGACCGATAAAGAATACAACTGTAAATAAGATAGCTTTTTTAAGAACTGTTGGAGCTGAGACCCACATATTTACGATGAATATTAACGGTACCGACATAAAACAAGTTACGAGTACTGTACCTGTAGCAGGATTTAGACAAGATGAGATAGAGTTTACTTGGTACAATAATGGTGCGAAATTATATTATACCAACTTTAATAAATTATATTCTATTAATGTAGACGGTTCCGGTATCGAAGAAGTATACCATGCTGGTAGTTTGTTTATTTCTGAAGTAGCAGTAAACCCTACAAATAATTTGGTAGTAATAAAAACCAATAATATAGATGGTTACAATGCTAAAATTTCGGTAGTGAATGTTGCCACAGATGCAGAAGTTGAGGTGGTTATCTCTGGTGAATCAGGAGCATTAGGTGGTTTAGATTTCTCTGCGGATGGAACCAAAGTGCTTTATACGCGAGATATGTCTGCTGCGGAAAATACAGCTTATCGACAATTAGATTCTAGGATTTTTGAGTACGATTTGTCGTCAAATACGACCACAGAAATTGATACGGATAAAGCTTCAGGTACGAATGATTTAGATGCTAAATATTCTCCAGATGACGGTTCTATTATTTTTGTAAATACCTCTAACGATGGTGTGTCTGAAAAAAGAATTTATAAAACTGAAGAAGTTAATGCTGTAAATAAAAAGAAACCACTGTTTACAAATGCATTTATGCCTAATTGGGAATAATATTACCAACCAACCTTAATGAAGAGTCACCACTTTCGAATGAAAGTAGGTGGCTCTATTTTTTTGATAAAGACTTACGTGAATAATAACAGACAACTTTTTAAATTATTCCCTTTATACCGAATCCATTATTTATAGGTTTCCACTATTTTTGCCACAAATACAAATACATGAGTTCTTCAACTAGCGAAAGGTATAATCAACGAGGTGTTTCAGCATCTAAAGAAGATGTTCATAATGCCATAAAGAATATAGATAAAGGTTTATTCCCAAAAGCCTTTTGTAAAATAGTACCCGATTATTTAACTAATGATGATGAATATTGTTTGGTAATGCATGCTGATGGGGCGGGTACCAAATCTTCTTTGGCATACATGTATTGGAAAGAAACAGGTGATGTTTCGGTTTGGAAAGGAATAGCCCAAGATGCTTTAATCATGAACATTGATGATTTAATTTGTGTTGGAGCAGTAGATAATATAATGCTCTCTTCTACTATTGGAAGAAATAAGAATAAAATTCCTGGTGAAGTGCTTTCTGCTATAATCAATGGTACAGAAGAGTTAATTGCAGATCTTGCCGAACATGGTATGACTATTCATTCTACTGGTGGTGAAACGGCAGATGTTGGAGATTTGGTGCGAACTATTATCGTAGATTCTACCGTAACAGCCCGGTTGAAACGTGAAGATGTTATTGATAATGCAAATATTAAAGCTGGCGATGTTATTGTGGGATTAGCTTCCTTTGGTCAGTCGAAATACGAAAAGGAATACAACGGTGGTATGGGAAGTAATGGACTTACATCTGCACGGCACGATGTTTTTTCAAAATACTTAGCTGAAAAATATCCAGAAAGTTTTGATGCTTCAGTTCCTGAGAATTTAGTGTATTCTGGCGGTGTAAAATTAACGGATACTGTCGATAATTCACCCATAGATGCTGGTAAATTGGTGCTTTCACCTACTAGAACTTATGCGCCTATAATTAAAAATGTTTTAGAAAAGTATTCTTCCAAAGAAATCCATGGTATGGTGCATTGCAGTGGTGGTGCACAAACAAAAATTTTACATTTTATTGACAACCTTCATGTTGTAAAAAATAATTTATTTCCGATTCCACCATTATTTAAGTTGATTCAAGAACAATCGAATACCGATTGGAAAGAGATGTATCAGGTTTTTAATTGTGGGCATCGTATGGAATTATATGTAAGTGCAGATGTTGCGGAAGATATAATTCAAATTTCTCAAAATTTTGGTGTTGATGCTCAAATTATTGGAAAAGTAGAAGAATCTTCAACAAAAAAACTTACAATCATTAGTGAACACGGTACCTTTAGGTATTAGGGCATACGATTACAGTGTTTCAAACGTTTTCTTAGTATATACCCCAAAAGCTATGAAAAGAAAAGAGTTTTTAAGAAGTATTGGTGCTGGTGCGGCATTTGCATTAACTTTTCCATGTGTTCAAGGTTGCTCTAGTAATGATGATGGTGATTCAGATGTAGAGGGAGAAGTAAAGGAAGTGCCAAATAATGTTGATTTTACAGTAGATTTAAGTTCAGCCGAGGCTGCGAATTTAGCAAGCAATGGCGGATTTATTCTAAAAAATGATGTAGTAGTTGCTAGGAATTTAGAAGGTGAAATTATTGCAGCAAGTCAGATTTGTAGTCATCAAGGTTACGATCAAGTACGTTTTCAGAGTATAGATGGTGGAATTTTTTACTGCGACGTTCATGGTTCCCGGTTCGAACAAGATGGTACACCATTAAATTCTGTAGATGCTACACCAGCAAAGGCATTAAAGGTGTATATGGTTGAAGAATCTGATGGAATACTTCGAATTTTTGAGTAAGTTCAATTTAGTTATAGAGACGAACACCCTATGAAAATTAAATATTGTACGTTTTTTGTACTTGTTTTTAGTGCATTAAATGGTTTTAGTCAAGAATGGAAAGATAGTTATACAACAGCACTTTCTTGTGCTAAAGATCAGAATAAACCCATAATTTTGGTTTTCTCTGGCTCTGATTGGTGTGCGCCATGTATTAAACTCGATAAAGAAATATGGCAATCCGAAATATTTAATAGTTATGCTCATGAAAATTATATTCTTTATCGGGCAGATTTTCCAAGAAAAAAAAGTAATAAACTAGCAAAAGAATTAGAAACTCAAAATAAGTCGCTAGCAGCGTTGTACAATCCAAATGGTCATTTCCCATTAGTGGTAGTGCTAAATAAAGACGAGAAAGTATTAGGTAAAACAGGATATAAAAAACTTGCTCCTAACAAATATGTCTCACACTTAAATTCTTTTATAAAGTGAGATATATAGCTACATTTTTAGTATGTTTTTTTTGTTTGTCAACCTTTAGTCAACAAAAATATGTTTCTTCTCATAAGACCCTAAAGTTGATGGGTAGTCGTTTTGAGATAACGGTGGTGTCTACTAATGAAGAATTAGGGTATATAAATATTGAAGAAGCGATTGCAGAAATTACGCGTATCGAAAAGTTAATTTCAGCATGGGATCCAAATTCAGAAACGTCTCTAATAAATAAAAATGCAGGGATAAAGCCAGTAAAAGTTAGTACTGAACTTATTAATTTAATAGAAAGAGCAAAACAAGTTTCTAATATTACTGATGGTGCTTTTGATATTTCGTATTCATCACTAGATAAAGTTTGGAAGTTTGATGGAAGTATGGAAGATT
The DNA here is from genome assembly GCF_009649685.1 of Flavobacteriaceae bacterium EG-1. Classification (GTDB taxonomy): domain Bacteria; phylum Bacteroidota; class Bacteroidia; order Flavobacteriales; family Flavobacteriaceae; genus Aurantibacter_A. Next base: position 121,305 of record NZ_WJPK01000004.1, on the reverse strand, counting down.
TACCTACGCCAGAGGAAATTGAAAAATCGATTTCAAAAATTGGATATGAAAAAATAATATTGGATAAGAAAGCACAAACAGTTTTCTTAAAAGAAAAAGGAATGAAGATTTCATTCGGAGCTATGGGTAAAGGCTATGCAGCAGATAAAGCAAAAAGTCTACTAATATCAAAACAAGTAATTGCTGGTTTGATAAATGCTGGAGGAGATTTAACAACTTGGGGTACGAAAGCTAGCGGTGAAAAGTGGTTAATAGGTATTGCAAATCCATTAAATAAGGATCGGATTTTTTCTTGGTTACCGATTGTGGAGTCTTCTGTTGCCACTTCTGGAAATTATGAGAAGTATGTAACTTTTAAAGGAAAAAGATATTCTCATATTATAGATCCAAGAACAGGTTACCCAACAAGCGGAATTAACAGTGTTTCAATTTTCGCAAAAGATGCTGAGTTGTGTGATGCACTTGCAACTGCCGTATACATAATGGGTGTTGACACAGGTCTCTCTTTAATAAATCAGCTTGCAGAAACGGAAGTTATTATTGTTGACGAAAATAATAAAATGTTTAAAAGTGATGGTGTTTTATTTGAAAGCACACGTAATTAGCTTTTTGAAAAATACTTTTTGAAAATTAGTGACTATGAAAAGTCTTGTTTTAATAGTGGTATTGATATTTTCATTTACTTCTTGTGCAGTGGTAAAAGAATATGAAAAAGTTTACGTAAATGATGAAGAGATGCTGCTATCAGCAAAAAATAGTGAACGCTTTGAAACAAATTTTCAGATTTATAGAGAAGGAGCTTCAGGTGCAAATGGAGGTAGATCTGGTGGTGGATGTGGGTGCAATTAACCCGAAAATAGAATAACTTTTAACGTTGAAATAGATAAGAAGTCTTTTTATTAAAAATCGAATACTTGAGTAAATATTTCATTTTTAGCTTTATACTATGTTCTTTTGTTGGTTTTTCCCAGCAAGATTCTACGGGATATAAAAAAAGGGTGCTTGAAGCCGCAGAAGTCGAATTGTTATTTAGTTATTACAACCAAGATGGGCGAAATGCAGCAGTGTCTGGTGGAGAGGGGTCAGAAGAATTGTCGGATGCAACCTCTAGTATTATTGTTCAATTACCATTAAATGAGGATGATGTTCTAACTATTGATACAGGAATATCTGCTTATACTAGTGCTTCTTCTAGTAATATTAATCCGTTTGATGGAGATATTAATAGAGTTGCAAGTCCGTTTAGTGCTTCTAGTGGAGCATCCAGTAAAGATGTTTTAGCACATTTTAATCCTACCTATAAACACACTTCAGATAATAGAAATTCTAATTACAATTTTAACGCATATATCGCAAATGAATATGATTATTTTTCATTTGGTTTAGGTTTGGGTTACTCGCACTTGTTTAATGAAAAAAACACCGAATTTTCTATTAGTGGAAAGGCGTATTTTGACACATGGAATCCGCAATATCCTATTGAATTAAGGGATGGTTTTTTTGATAGTAGAATAGACGGAAGTGGTACATATGTTAATCAATTTTCTGCATTTGAAAATGAAAATAGAAATTCATATTCTGTTTCTTTGGGGCTCTTACAGATTTTGGGAGCAAAAGTACAGGGGTCTATTTTTATGGATATTGTGATGCAAAAGGGATTACTAAGTACACCATTTCAACGAGTATATTTTAGTGATACAGCAGATTTTTTTATTCAAGATTTTCAATTGGCAGACGATGTTGAGCGGCTGCCTAATACGAGGTTAAAAATACCAATAGGTGCTCGGTTGAATTATTTTATCAACGATTTAGTAGTATTACGAACTTACTACCGATTTTATTCAGACGATTGGGGGCTGAGATCACATACAGCGAGTTTAGAAATTCCTATTAAAATATCAGATGCATTTACCTTGTATCCTACATATAGATTTTATAATCAGACAGCTGCAGATTATTTTTTTGAAAAGGAACAAGCACTTTCTACATTAGCATATTACACCTCCGACTTTGATCTTTCGAAATACAATTCACATCAATACGGACTAGGGTTTAGATATCGCGACATTTTTACACGAACTAAATTGTTGCGCTTTGGTTTAAAGAATGTAGATCTTCGTTTAGCGAACTACAATAGAAGTACAGGTTTAGACGCATTTATCATTAGTATGGGTGCAACTTTTGTTGTAGATTAAAGATTCTGAAATACGTGCATAATAAATACTTGTAAAAATTGTAAATTCGCATTCCAACATTTCACCTTAGATGATAGATAAATTAAATGTAGTTAAACAACGTTTTGATGAGGTTTCAGACCTTATAATTCAACCTGATGTAATTGTAGATCAAAAACGTTATGTGCAATTAACAAAAGAATATAAAGATCTAAAGGATCTGATGGATAAGCGTGAAGTTTATATTGAGCTTACAAATAATATAGCAGAAGCCGAAGAGATTATTGCAGATGGCAGTGATGTGGAAATGGTGGAAATGGCAAAAATGCAATTGGAAGAAGCGAAAGAACGTATTCCGAATCTTGAGGATGAAATAAAGTTAATGTTAATTCCTAAAGACCCCGAAGATGCAAAAGATGTTGTCGTTGAAATTCGTGCGGGAACAGGAGGTGATGAAGCAAGTATATTTGCTGGTGATTTGTTTAGAATGTATACAAAATACTGTGAATCAAAAGGTTGGAAAACTAATGTAATTGATTTAAGTGAAGGTACAAGTGGAGGTTTTAAAGAAATTCAATTTGAAGTCACGGGTACGGATGTATATGGTACTTTAAAATTTGAGGCTGGCGTACACCGAGTACAACGTGTGCCACAAACTGAAACCCAAGGTAGAGTGCATACAAGTGCGGCTACTGTTATGGTATTGCCAGAAGCTGAAGATTTTGATGTACAGATTGATCCAAAAGATGTTCGTATTGATTTTTTCTGCTCATCTGGACCAGGAGGACAATCAGTTAACACAACTTATTCTGCTGTTAGATTAACTCACATACCTACGGGATTGGTAGCACAGTGTCAGGATCAAAAATCGCAACACAAAAATAAAGATAAAGCATTTCGTGTATTGCGTTCGAGATTGTATGATTTAGAGTTAGCAAAAAAACAAGAGGAAGATGCTGCGAAGAGAAATTCGCAAGTTAGTAGTGGTGACCGTTCTGCTAAAATTAGAACTTATAATTATCCGCAAGGTAGAGTTACCGATCATCGAATAGGCTTAACCCTTTATGATTTACAGAATATTATAGATGGTGATGTTCAAAAAATTATTGATGAACTTAGTCTAGTTGAAAATACTGAGAAACTTAAAGAAGCCTCTGAAATTTTCTAGAACTTTAGAAGTCAGATGTATGCTATTTGGGTGTAGTCGCAAAAAAAATCAGAGTGTTTAAAATATTAGTATAACTGTACAATCGAAGATTATTGTTAAATGACAACCAGGCAATTAGTTCAGCAAATTCATAAAAAAAAATCTTTTCTTTGTATAGGTCTTGATACCGATTTGGATAAAATTCCAAAGCATTTGCTACAAGAAGAAGATCCGATTTTCGCTTTCAATAAGGCCATTATTGATGCCACTCATCAGTTATGTGTAGCATATAAGCCTAATATTGCTTTTTATGAAGCATATGGAATAAAGGGTTGGGGTGCTTTACAGAAAACAATTGCATACTTAAATGAAAAATATCCTGAAATATTTACAATTGCAGATGCTAAAAGAGGGGATATAGGGAATACGTCTACAAGATATGCCAAGGCCTTTTTTGAAGAATTAGGTTTTGATTCGTTAACTATTGCACCATATATGGGTAGAGATTCTGTGGAGCCTTTTTTGGCTTTTAAAGATAAGCATACAATATTATTAGCCTTAACTTCAAATGATGGTGCATTCGATTTTCAAACAAAAATTGTAAATGGAACGGAGTTGTACAAAAATGTTTTAGAGGTGTCTAGAACATATAAAAACAGTGAAAATCTAATGTATGTAGTTGGTGCAACCAAAGCTAGTTATTTGGCTGATATTCGTAAAATTATTCCTGATAGTTTTCTGTTAGTACCTGGCGTAGGGGCACAAGGAGGTAACTTATTTGAAGTCTGTCGTTACGGTATGAATGCAAACGTAGGTTTGCTAGTGAACTCTTCTCGCGGTATTATTTACGCCTCAAAAGGCATAGATTTTGATGAAGCTGCGGCTAAAAATGCTAAAAACTTACAGCAAGAAATGGCTACGGAATTAAAGAACCTTTTGAAGTAGCTTAAACTAATTTTTCTAATACCTTCTGAATCTTTACAGCTTTTTGCTCAAAGTATTCACTAAGATTTGTATTAGATGAAGCTCTTTCTTTAAAAGATTGATATTGATATTCTAAAAGTGCGATGGCTTGTTCTCCAGTCGTCATTGGGGTGATTGTACCTACTTTGCAATATTGCTTTTCCATAGTCTAAATATTATACTTTGTAAATATACGGGCGAAACAAGATTTTAGATGTATTTAATCGATATACAGATTGGAAAATTAGCTTATTTGACATTTTTTTAACCTTTACATAATGGAATATGTAAAATGTGTAAGTTTTGTTGATTAAAAAAAATGCATTTCGTCGATGATATTAAAAGTTTTAATACATTGCGTAGCTATCATTTTTATTCATAGACTAGAACACTATGCTTAATTATTCAACTTATCGCCATAATACTGCCGATACATGGGTTACATTTGTACATGGTGCAGGTGGAAGTTCATCTGTTTGGTTTAAACAACTCCGTGCCTTTAAGCAACATTTTAATGTGCTTTTACTCGATTTAAGAGGACATGGAGATTCAAAACCAGATTTTGACGATGCTGTTATTGATTCTTATACATTTGATTCGTTAACAAATGATATTAAAGAGGTACTTGATTTTGAAAAAATTGAAAAGTCTCACTTTATTGGTATTTCATTAGGTACTATTTTAATAAGAAATTTGGCGGAGCAATTTCCAGATCGAGTTCAAAGTATGGTTTTGGGTGGAGCTGTTATGAATCTTAACTTCCGATGGAAGATATTGATGGGCGTTGGTAAAACATTTAAATCAATTGTACCGCATTTATGGTTATATCGAATGTTCTTTTTTGCCATTATGCCATATAGTAATCATAAAGAGTCAAGATCTTTATTACTCAAGGAGGCAAGAAAATTGTATCAAAATGAGTTTTTAAGATGGTTTAAACTTTCATCTGAGGTAAATCCTTTGTTATCTATATTTAGAAATAAGGAGGTGAAAATTCCAACTTTATATGTAATGGGGGGGGAGGATTATCTATTTCTTCCAGCTGTAAAAAAGCTGGTACAAAAATCTACTTCAGCAAGTTTATTACTTATAGAACATTGTGGTCATGTTGTAAACGTAGAAGAGTCTCAGATTTTTAATAATATGGTTATTGGGTATGTATCTGATACGCAATAATAACATGTGGTTTTACCGTAAGAATTTTCAGTAGATCTAGGTTTGGTTTGGTTTTTAAAATAAAAAAAACCGGTGCTCCCACCGGTTTTAACTAACTAACTCAAAAAATACTAACTCAAATAATTTTTTACAAGGCCATATGGCTAACTTGCTTTTATAAATAACGGACTATTTTGTTAAATATTGCCGTTTTTAAATTCTTTCAAGATTTAAAATTTGGCTTTTATGTACTTACTAATTATTATTAGTCTTGTAAAGCGAAAACCTTTTGTAGTAATGCAGTAGTTCGTGAAGATGCTTTTGTTCTTATTTCTTTTTCTTCTATTGCTATCATTTTATAAACGCCATTTAAAGCTTCTTGAGTAACATAATCTGTAAGATTGGGATTTACTTTTTTAACTAAGGGTATACTGTTGTATTTGTTAATGAGAGTAGTCCATATATCGTCTGCACCTACTTTGTCAAATGAAGACTTAATAACAGGACTAAACTTACTGTATAAAGCGGTTTCGGTAGCGCTTGTTAAATATTGAGTTGCAGCACCATCACCACCCATTAGAATATTTTTTGCGTCGTTAAAATTAATGCCTTTCACCGCAGCAACAAAAATTGGAGTTGCTTCACCAACCGCATCCTCAGCAGCTCGGTTAAGCACCTTTAATCCTTCATCTGCTAAATTGCTTAAACCTATATCGCGAAGTGTTTTATCAACCTTTTGCAGTTCATCTGGTAGCATAATTTTTACAAGTTCATTTTTAAAAAAACCATCTGTTTTGGTTAATTTACTTACTTGTTTATCTATTCCGAAATCTAATGCTTGTTTTAAGCCACTTGCAATTTCTGTATTACCAAGACTTTCTTGTGGTAATTGATTTATTACTTGTTGTAATTCGCCACAAGATATTAATTGAAATGATACCGCAAATAAAACTATAATTCTCTTCATTTTTACCTAATTATATGGGGGTTATAAATAGGTTACGCAAAAATTACTGTTTTATTGTTGTAAACCATTGTCTTTCTTTTTAAATGTAATTTTATAGCTCGTGATAATACAATTTTCTCTAAATCTCGCCCTTTAGCTATAAAGTCTTGTATGCTATGTGTATGTGAAACTGTTGTTACATCTTGTTCGATTATTGGACCAGCGTCTAAATCTTCTGTTACATAGTGACTGGTAGCTCCAATAATTTTAACTCCTCTGTCAAAGGCTGCATGATAAGGTTTAGCCCCTGCAAATGCAGGTAAAAATGAGTGATGAATATTTATAATTTTATTCGGGTATTCTTCAATGAGTGTATTGGTTACTATTTGCATATAACGTGCAAGTACAACAAAATCTATTTGATGTTCTTTTAAAAGTCTTAATTGTTCTTTTTCAGCACTATCTTTTGTATTTGCTGTAACTGGTATGTGATAAAATTTTATGCCGAATTGTTGGGCAATATCACCTAACGTAGAATGGTTGCTTATGATAAAAGGAATATCAACATTTAATTCACCAGATTTATACCTACTGAGCAAATCATATAAGCAATGATTGTATTTAGAAACAAAAATTGCCATTTTAGGTTTTGCGTCATCGGAATAGAGGTTCCATTCCATATCATAGGTTTCGGCTAATTCTTTATTAAAAGCTTCTTTGAATGCTGGTAAGGAAGTTGAGTCTTTAAAATCACTTTCCAAACGCATGAAAAAGACATTTGAATGCTTGTCAACATGTTGGTCTAGATAAATAATATTACCACCATGCGAATGGATAAAGCCTGTTACTGCGTAAATTATACCAGACTGATCCGGACAATTAATAAGAATTGTTGTTTTCATTAAGAACTAATTTCGTTTCAAAATTATCACATAATTGATATGAAACGAAAAAATAAATTGTTTATGATAATAAATATAATGTGAAAGCTTGTAATTATATAAGGCTAATCATCATTTAAGATAGATTTGCGCCATTTTTTAAAAGATCTGCGAAAAGTTATTACTTCGTCTCGAAGCAAGTTTAAATATTCTTTCTCTTTTATCCCATGATGCTCCAATCCATTACAATATGAGCTTATATTGCGAAGCATAATGCTAATATACCCCGTGGTTTTTAAGCGTTCTCTACGACAATTAGTGTTTTCTGCTATTTCTATTTTTTGGGGAATTAAAATGGCATCAGTTAAGATGGCATCGGCTATAATATCTTTTAAGTTATTCGATTTGTACAACAGCAATAAATCCTTATTGAGTGTAACATATGAGGCAATCTCTCTGCTCATTTCGCAAAGTGCTAGAGATTTCCTATAAACCGGTACGGTTCTAAGATTTTGTGAGGACATAGTGAATAGCAATTTCAATATAAAGTTAGTGCCAAAAACAATAAGTTGTGTTTAGAATAAAAAGCAATTGATTAATTTAGCTTTCGATTATAAATAATTTAATTACAAAAGCTTTGAATAATAAGATAGATGATTTGAATTGGAAAATCTTAGATTGCCTTCAAAAAAATGCGAGAGAATCTTTTGCTAATATTGGAAGAAAAGTAGGTTTGTCACCACCGGCAGTTGCCGAGCGAGTTAAAAAATTAGAAGATTTGGAAATACTTACAGGTTACCATGCCGCAGTATCACACTCGAAATCTGGTCATGCATTAAGAGCGATTATTACAGTTCGCGCATTTATGGGGAAGTTAAAACCATTTTTAGCAATGGTAGATTCTTTAAAAGAAGTTATTAATTGCTATAGAATAACTGGTAATGAAAATATTATAATGGAAGTGGTCTTCGTAGATCAATTTCATCTTGAAAAATTTATAGATAAACTTATACAATATGGTGAAACAAGAACCCATATTGTGCTTTCAGATGTAGTTTCTAGGGCTCCTATTCAAAAAGGGTAATACGATATAAGTTTGCAAAAAGAAATCTGATTATTTGTAATAGCGCAATATTATCATTTAATTTAATGTATGGATTGGTTAGAAAAAGGAAATGAATATTTACAAATTGCAATTGATAAAGCCATTTTTTATTTGCCTAGAATAATTATTGCTGGACTTATTCTATGGATAGGGTTTAGGGTGGTAAAGAAGTTAGTGCAAATAGTTGGAACAGCTCTTGAGCGTACCGGTTTTTCTGAAACATTGCGCCCGTTTTTATCATCAACAGTAAGCATTATATTAAAAGGAGCAGTGCTTTTTGCTATTGCTTCAGTTTTAGGAGCAGACCTTACAGGTTTGGTTGCTATTTTGGCAGCAGCTGGTTTTGCAGTAGGTATGGCATTACAAGGTAGTCTTGGTAATTTTGCTTCAGGAATATTAATATTAACCTTAAAGCCTTATAAAGTTGGCGATTGGATTCAAGTAGAAGATAAATTTGGTCGTGTTGAAGAAATAGGAATATTTAGTACAGATGTTTTAACTCCAGGCAATAAAATATTGATTATTCCGAATTCAAAAATAACTGATTCGGTAGTAACTAATTACTCGGAAAAAGGAATGATTCGCCTTGAACTGGAGGTGACTATGCCTTACGAGGAAAGTTTTCCTCGCGTGAAAGAGATTATTCAAAAGTCACTTATAGGAATACCAAATATTTTGGAAGAACCAAAACCCGAAATTGGAATTACAAATTTTGATTCACATAATATACAACTCACGGTACGTCCTTATGCTTTACCTGATGATTTTTGGGAGGTTACTTTTGCTAGTAATAAAGCGATTAAAAAAGCATTCAACGAGAATGATGTTAAGGTAGCGTATTCAGAAGGTGTAGAAATAGGTAAAATAGGGGCTTAAAAATAATGCGTTATTTAGTTTTAATTTTTTTTGTTTAGGTTGTTAAGAAGTGAAAATTATTTTGGCTAGATTTTTGATGTTTTAATTTATATGAAGAAAATTATATTCGTACTAATATTTGCAATTTCTTTTTCATCAATAGGTCAGCAACTTGTTTTAAAAAAAGGAATTGTATTAGATTCTATCCCAATTAACGATTCTATTCCTGAAAGCTATTCGCTTTATTTGCCAAGAAAATTTAATGATAGTGAAACTTGGCCAATTATTTTTGTATTTGATATCGAAGGTAATGGTCAAAGAGCATTAAAAGTAATGGCACCAGCAGCAGAAAAAAATGGCTATATTTTAGCGGCCTCCAATGACTTAAAGGATAGTCTGTCTATTACGAAAAATGTAATTATCGCCAATAGAATGTTCAATTCAGTTTATGATATTTTGCCTATTCAAAGAGACCGAAGTTATACAGCAGGTTTTTCTCAAGGTGCAAGGTTGGCTTCTGTAATACCAACATTTATTAAAAATATTGAGGGTGTACTTTCGTGTGGTTCGCCAATTGCAAATACAGAAATATTGTCAAATAAAAATAAATTTCATTTTATTGGAATAGTAGGCAATCAAGATTTTAATTATGCGAATATGCTTGATGCTGAAAAGCTATTAAATAGGTTAAAATTTCCAAATCAATTACTAGTTTTTGAAGGGGGTCATCATTGGCCAAGTTCGGAATATTTGTCTATGGCATTGGAGTATTTTACCTTAACTGTAATGGCTAAAGAAAAACCCAAAGTTGATAAAGTTTTCGAGCAGAAAATATTTGGAGATAATCTTGGTGAAGTAAGCAGGCTTTTAACGGATAATAAAAAATTAATGGCAGATCATGTTTTGAATCAAATGCTAAGAATTTTTAAGGATAATGATTATTTAGATACTATTAAAGCGACACAAAAAACCTTGAGAAGAAGTAAGGGTTATAAGGTAGATAAACGTATTCAAAATACAGCTCTATTTAAGGAAAACCTAATAAAAGATGATTATGATTATTATCTCGAATCGGATATTATTAACTACAACTATAATAATTTGGGTTGGTGGGCATATCAAAAGGAAGAACTTGCTAAATATGAGAATAGCACTAATATTTATGAGAAAAATATGGGTATTCGATTAAAAGGTTATTTAAATGCCCTTATTGAAGATAATATATATTTAAATCAGTTGTCTGAAGTTGTGGATGAAGAGGCTCTTAACTTTTTATGGATGCTAATGACAATTATTGCACCTAAGGAGTATGATAACTACATAAATGTGATTTCATATAATTCTAAGATTAATGATTACGATACAGCTTTATTTTACTTAGAAGAATTGTTAAAACAAGGATATACAAATAAAGATAAATTGTATGCAATAGAGAATACAACATTACTAAGAATAACTCCCGAATACAATGATATCATCGCACAGTATCTACAAGAAGCACGATATGATATTATTACGGAATAGTAAGTAATTGAAGTATAGAATGTAATTTTGTATTTAAGCTATAACAAAGTTGTTAAGTGTAGTTTTTAAAATACTTGATGTTTCTAAGTAGTAAAGATTAATCAATTATAGGTATGAGTGCTAAAATTTCAATAATGGATTTTTCAAAATTCCAACTAATTATTCTGTCTGTTTTATTAATTGTTAGTTGTAAACAAGATAAAAAATACCACGACATTGCGGAAAAAAATATTGTTTTACCGCAAACAGATGAACTAGCTGCTATTATTGAATTTCAAAATGAACTTAATGAGGAATTTCGCAACCCTGAAACATCACCATTACCGGATAGATTTCGAAAAAACTTTGAAGGATTAGATTTCTTTAATCCGGATACAAATTATATTGTTAATGCAAAGTTTATGAGAACACCAGAGGCAATTCCATTTATGATGCCTAGAACAACAGGTGATAAATCTGAAGAAGTAGTTTATGGTGTTATTTCATTTGAGCTTAATGGAAAAAATCATCAATTAGAGGTGTATCAAAATAAGGAATTGATGAAAAAGGAAGGTTATGAAGATTATTTGTTTTTGCCTTTTACTGATGAAACAAATACCAAAGAAACTTATGGAGGAGGGCGTTATATAGATTTAAGAATTCCTTCTTCGAATGAAATTACTATTGATTTTAATAGAGCTTATAATCCTTATTGTGCATACAACAAGAAATATTCTTGTCCGATTGTGCCTAGTGTAAATGCATTGGATACTAAGATTATTGCAGGGGTTAAGGATTTTAAAAAGGGGAAAAAGTAAAACCCCGATGTAAATACCTCTAAAAACATCGGGGTTACTTAAAAACTCAAACTAGACAATCAACCAACTATTTTAGAAAGAGTATATCGCAGCCAAAGTGAAAGCAGCTAAACTATCAGAAGCGGCACCGTCACTATCAAGGAAACCGTCTTTCATGCTATCTAATCTTAATTCTGGCTTTAAGATGAAATTCTCAAGTGAATAGCTACCTGTAAGGGTAATAGCAGTAACATCATCATAATCATCACCACCGTTTACAGTTGCAGCAAAATATTCCCCTCTTAATCCAAGAGAAAAAGAATCAGAAGTAGCTATTTGTGGGTAAAGGGCAACACCGTAGAATCCAGTATCTTCGGCACTATTGGTGTCGTAAGCAGCGTTTATTCCTAAGAAGAAAGAATCTGATACATCAAAACCACCAGTAAAATCTATCTCAGTACCTAAACCACCGTTTTTACCACTATCGTAGTAAAAGTTTAAATATTGACCGTAGAAACCTAATTGAGCTCCTAAAGAGTATTCACCTGTGGTGGTAATATCGTTAGTATCCCAAGGATTCATAATTCCAACCATTAAGCTAAAATCATCAGATAAAGCAAAATCTGCTTTAAGACCCATATGCGAAAATGGTCCGCTAGAGAATAAATAAGAAGTACTGTAGTTGAAATTTGCTTGAGGAGCAATTACCTCATAACCTAAGAAGGTATTAAAGCGACCCATTGTTAAAGTTGTGCTTTCTGAAACATTCCAGTAAACATAAGCCTGATTTACAATACCATCCATTATGTCGGTATTAAAAGTTGCACCAGCACCTCTTGGTCCTACAACTAAATCAAGTACAGCACCAACTTTATCGGTACCGTAACTAGCAATTAAGTTACCCATGCCTAAAGCAAAACCGGTTTGGTTTGCAAAAGCTGTTCCTGGATCTGTAGTAGCTAAACCTGCATCGTTAAAAGCAGTTCTGTAGTATGCATCAACACTACCACTAAATTCCAATGCTGGTTTAGATTCTTCATCATCTTGGGCAAATGATACTGCTGAAACACATAATGTTAGGGCAAGAGTAAATATATTTTTTAAGAACTTTATATTTGTAATAGCTTTCATATGTTTAAATTTAAGTTGTCCGTTAAATAAGGACGATTGTTTGATTGAGCCTACATTAAAGTAGGATGTTTAATTATTGAAAGTTTTATTTTAACGGAGCGTTCTGCAAAACGCTCCGTTTTTAAATTTGAGTTATATAATATGTTAGTCGTTTGTGAAATCAGGATACGCATCCATTCCGTGCTCATGAATATCAAGTCCTTCAATTTCTTCCTCTTTTGAAACTCTAAGTCCAAGAATTGCTTTTAAAGCACCAAGTATAATTAATGAAGTAATTACACAGAATGCACCTACAATTAATACGCCATATAATTGAGTCATGAATTGACTTCCACTTGCTAAATTTCCAAAGATACCAACGGCCAATGTTCCCCAGATACCACAAATTAAGTGTACTGCAATTGCACCTACAGGATCGTCTAATTTTAATTTATCAACTAGTGCTACACCACCAACGATAATTAAACCGGCAATAAATCCGATAACAATTGCTTCGTTAGGAGACATTAAATCTGCACCAGCAGTAATACCAACAAGACCACCTAAAATTCCGTTTAAGAACATAGTTAAATCTAAGTTTTTGTATAAAACAGTTGATAAGAAAAATGCTCCAAAACCACCAGCTGCAGCAGCTAAACTTGTAGTTACAAGTACTAAAGATGTTAATTCAGGATCTGCAGAAAGCACTGATCCACCGTTAAAACCAAACCATCCTAACCAAAGTATTAAAACTCCAGCAGTTGCTAAAGGTATGTTGTGACCGGGAATTGCTTTAGATTCACCGTTCTCACCGAATTTTCCAATTCTAGAACCTAATAATGCAACAGCTACTAATGCAGCCCATCCACCAACTGAATGTACTAAAGTAGAACCTGCAAAATCATAGAATCCCCATGAATCTAAAAATCCACCACCCCATTTCCATGCACCTACAATTGGATAAACTAATCCAACATAGATTACAGTGAAAATCATAAAGGATCCAATTTTAATACGCTCTGCTACTGCACCAGAAACAATTGTTGCTGCTGTAGCTGCGAACATCCCTTGAAATAAAAAGTCAGTCCACCAAGTATATCCGCCATCGGCATATTCTGGAGTCATACCACCTTCAGGAGCGGCAATACCGAATCCTGCAAATCCGAAAATTCCTGGGTCACCATCCTCGAAGCCTGGATACATCATATTAAATCCCCAAGCATAATAAAGCAATAAACCACCTGTAATAATAAAGATGTTTTTAAAAAGTATGTTAATCGTATTCTTTTGTCTTGTTAAGCCAATTTCTAAAAAGGCAAAGCCAGTGTGCATGAAAAAGACTAGCGCTGTTGCTAGCATCATCCATACATTATTCGCTGTAAATAATCCTGCGTCCATAATTATAAAAGTTTAGTCAGTTTAAAAATTAGTTAATACCGGCATGGCCGCTTTCTTTTGTACGTATTCTATATGCTTCTACTACTTCAGAAACAAAAATCTTCCCATCACCAACATTGCCAGTGTATGCAGCCTCTAAAAGAGTATCTATAGTTTTTTGAAAAAATTCATCAGAGACTACAATCGATAAGTATCGACGTTGAATATCTGATGTGCTGTAAGAAATACCACGATAAACATGGCCTTGTTTTTCATTTCCAACTCCAGTTACATCCCAGTAACTGAAAAAATTTACCTCAATTTGGTGTAATGCCTTCTTGACATCATCAAATTTGGATTTTCTAATAATTGCTTCAATCTGTTTCATTTTCTAGTAAAGGTTTTTAAGAGATCAATTAAGATCACATTGGTTAAATAAACAGTTATTTGTCACAAATATGTATGTTTTGAGTAATATACCCTAAAAAATGAAGGGTATTAAAGTAATTTTTATGATAATCGTATAATACACCCTAAAATTTTAGGGGTATGCATTAAAAAGAATAGAATATTTGAAATATGAAAAAATGAAGGTTAATGAATGATAATTATCAAAGTGTATTGGAAGATCTTATAAAGTTGAAATAGAAGGGTGTGAAAATAGATTGCTATACATTACTATAAAGATTAGTAATGTAGCGTTAAACGGTTAGGTTAATTTGGATAACCATAAACCCAAGACAACAGCAAGTATTCCGATTACAATACTTGAAATGGTATAAATAGAAAAGTTAAAGTACTCGCCTGCACTTAATAAGGTATGTTTTTCAAAAGCAAAAGAAGAAAATGTGGTAAATCCTCCACAGAACCCAGTTGCTAGTAGTAAGGTATAGTTGTCATTAATAAAATTATTTTTGGCAGTTAAACCCAGTATAAAGCCAATAATCAGACAACCTATTATGTTAACTAAAAAGGTTCCTAAATAGAAATGTTGAAAATAACCATTAAAAGATTTAGCAATAGCATAACGTAATACGCTACCGACGCCTCCGCCCAAAAAAACAAGTAGGAATTGTTTCATGTACGAAAAATACAATAATTAAATAAAAAAGGTCTGAAGTTTACCTATAAGTAAAATGATAATAAGAGTGAGTTAAAAAAAATGGTCAGCTTTAAGCTTCATTAGAAGAAGTAAAGTTTATGCGATATGCTTTTGAAATAACATCGTTTATAATATCTTTTTCAGGTTTTTTGTCCGAAGAATCAACGCTATTCAAACTAAAAATCATTAAAACTGCATTAACCGCAATAAGTACTAATAGTATGCTAAAGAATGTAATCATTGTTCGCCCTTTACTAATTTAACGTAAAATTAAAGGGTTTTCGTATGGAAATAGTGATTTTAAATGGAATTGTTGTGAAATTGTTATTTTATGTGGTGTAGGAATAAAGAGACGTTGCGAAAATTTAGCGAAGCACGTGTTTTAACGCATAAAGTATGACTATAAATAGAATAAAAGTGATTGCGACCCATTTAACACCTTTATAATTTTTACTGTGTAGTTTTCTATCACCTTTATAGGCGTAGCCAAGTGCTATAGCAAAAACAAATATAAAAAGTAAAGCGAAAATGATTTGTCCTGTGCTGAACATATTGCATATTTTTACGCAAATCTAATTCAAATAAGAAGAATATGAAAAGTAAAATAGATGCAGTTGAATTGTTTCATACTTCGTTCGGTTTGGGCGTATCCCAAGTACAAAGAGCTAATTTAGGTGAAGCAAAGAATATGCTGAGGTTTAATTTGATGGATGAAGAAAATAAAGAGTACTTAGAGGCTGCACAAAATGACGATATGGTTGAAGTTGCTGATGCATTAGGTGATATGCTGTACATCTTGTGTGGTACAATTCTCGAACATGGAATGCAATATAAAATTGAAGAAGTCTTTGAAGAAATTCAGCGAAGTAACATGAGTAAATTAGGAGCAGACGGAAAACCAATCTACCGCGAAGACGGAAAAGTACTTAAAGGGCCAAGTTATTTTAAACCTAATATTAAAGAAATTTTAGAAAAAAAATAATATAATTTATTTAATAGCGTCGAATTCTGCTTTCTTTTTGGTAAACCATGCTTGCATAGCACCGGGTTGTTGCATTAAATCTTTCATTGCTCCCATGGCAGCTAAATGTGCTGTATCTCCAGCTTGAAACATTTCAGCACCATGTTTTTTACTTAATTCAGCAATTTCTTCAAAAGTATTGGCTTTAAATTCCATTTCGCAAGCACCACCTAATTGTTTGCAAGTCATTGTTTTCATAATCTAAATGTCTTTTGTTTAATTAAAAATACAAGAATTAAATTAAGTAATAGGTAATGTTATGCTCCAAGGAATGGTAAATGTTTTATTTTATGATATGTTAATGCCATTAAAATGCAATGTTTTAATTCTTTCTCTGGTATCCCCTCAAATAAATTAAAAATTATAGCCCTGTTTCCTTCGTAGTTAAATGTGTTTTTATATACAGCTTTAAAAGTTGGGATTAGTTTAGAAGTGCACTTAAAATAAATTGCATATTGATCAGGGTTTTTATGTTTCCAATCCATTCGTATTGTACTGCCATATTTTGTTAAGTAACTAGGTTCACCCCACTTTAATGTTTCTTCTAAATATTGGAGATTTTCAATTTCAGAAGCAGTAGTTATAATTAGTTCTCGTATCCTAAACAGTTTGGGTTGAATTGAAGCTGGATAGCTGTCAAAAACTGATTTTACTTTTGGGTCAATAACAAGTTTCATAATACACAATTAAAGATGAATGTTATGTTAAAAATATGATTGCTATTTACGCAAGATACTTTAAAGTAATATTTTGATTAAAATGCCCTATTATTTTTTACTGAGGATTTCGGGCTTTCAAAGATCCTAAAACTAAAAAAGTCAAAAATATTAGTCCTAGCCAGCCCAATAACTGATAAGAACCAAAAGTGCTAAAGCAAAGGCTAAAAATGCTTGGGGCTAGTGCACTAGCTAAAATTAAAAATGACATTACTTTTCCAGTGATAGCACCTAAGTTGTTTCGCCCATAGAATCGTGGCCAAACAATGGTATTTAAAACAGCGAAAAATCCGCTCATCATGCCGAATCCAATTACTAATAAAGGAATGCCTAATGTAGTAGAGAGAAATAAAAATCCTATAGAAGCAATAATTCCACCGCTAATCATTAAATATAAATATAAACGTAATTGCAGGTAATCACTTAAAAAATTGGCAATAGTTGAAATCGAAACTGCAATGACTGAGGCTGGTAAAAATATAGCAATTGCATCTTCTTTTGGAAATCCTTCACTCTTAAATATTGAAACAATATGGAAAGTTAAACCAGTAACAAAAAAACTATTGAACGATAGCATTAAAGAATACATCCAAAATGCTCGTGTAGCAGTTGCTTCTTTTAAAGAAAATTGTTTGTGTACTGCTATTGTCTTTACATTAGATTCTAATTTCTCCTGTACTCCATCTGGTAAAAGCCCAAATTCTTCAGGCTTATTTTTAAAGAAAGTATAAATTAATACACTGGCCACCAACAAACCATACCCCAGAAATTGCCATGCACTTTGCCAATTATAATTTTCAATTAAATAATTTATCCATAGCGGGGAAGAAGAAAAGCCAAAAGATATAGCAACACTGCTAAAAGAATTTACTTTTCCACGATTTTTGTCAAACCATATCATGATTACGTTTCGCGATGCCATTGTTAACACCCCTTGACCTGCAAAACGTAATAAAAAGAATAATACGGTCATTATAGTAAAAGGAATCAGCCAAGTGTCTTGGTTTAATATTTCTTTTAAAAAGGTGCTCATGTGTACAGACCAGGAACATAGGAAAAGGGAGATTGCCAAAACTATTGCTGCACAAAAAGCAACTAATCGTGCACCATATTGATCGAACCAAATTCCTGCCCTGCCAATAATTAATGAGCTTGCTATAGTGCCTATCATGTAAGCATTACTAAATTGGTTTCTTGTGAGGTCAAGGGCATTTTTTACGGGATCTGTAAATACCGATACTCCAATTGTTTGTCCAGGTATACTACAATAAATGCCAATGGTTCCTATTACTAAAATAACGTAGCCATAAAAAATTGGGCTGTTGGCAGGATTGATATTTGTATAACGTACGAATTGTGAAATTGTTAATTTTTTTTATGAGTTTGAAGCCCGCTAAATTACGTTAAAAAAAGTTCCTGAACTGTGTAATTTCCCTGTCGCTTAGCTGGAAGTAAAAAGATTAATTTATATCTAACTATTTTATAAGAAGATTTTCATAAAACCAAGGTTTTGAGTTGACAGAATATTTGTCTTCTCCTATAATATCCAAGTCACCATCTCCATCCATATCAGCAACGGCCCCCGAATAGATGCCTTTTCCTATTACTACTTGATAGGAGTTTTTAAATTCTCCTTCGTCGTTGATATATATTTTTATTTCTCTATTATCCCAGGCAACTGCTGTTAATATATCTAAGTCGCCATCGTTGTCGAAATCAGCAAGTTTAGCGCAATGAGCTTTGTTGTAATTGCTTTTAATAATATGTTTTTTCCATGCTTTAGATTGAATTGGTTTTTGAGGGCCCTCATACCAAGCTAAATCATAATTATCACCGCCATATTTTTTAAAATGTTCAGCTGGAGAAAGTAAAACATCGAGGTGGCCATCGTTATTTATATCACCAATTTCCTCTTTAGTACCTTTATTAACTTCTTTATAATGAGATTCTATGTCATATTTTAAATATTCTTCTTTTCTTGGATTCTTAGGAGCAAGTAGCCAATGACCAGTCATTGAAATATCAATTATTCCGTCGTTGTTAATATCTCCAACCGCTAAACCTTCTCCGGCTTGACCTTCGTAAGCAGTTTTAGTTATCCAAGTATCATTGTCGTTTTGAAATATAATTTTTACAGCTTCGGGTTTTTTATGTCGTACAATAATATCTAATTTACCATCAGCATCCATATCAGATAATCGCATATCGTTAGCATGAAATCCTTCAATATTTGAAATTAAAGAGTATTCCCACGGTTCGCTTATTTTAGTCTTCCCTGGGTTTTTAAGAAGATAAATATTTACTGGTCCGGTAGCATGTCCATCATTACTAAATACTAAGTCGCTATCACCATCGTTGTCGATATCACCACATTTAGCAGAACCTATAAAATCGTCGAATTCAATTGGTATATTAAAATCATGTCTAATCCAATTTGTCGATTTGGTTTGTTCAAACCACGCAAGTGTAAACCGACCATTGGCATGTACACTTCCTTCGAGAACAGCCACATCTAGAAGTCCATCACTGTTAAAGTCGGCTACGTCTAAAGCACTAACACCGGAAACAGTTCCGTTGCTAATATCTACTGGTTTTGCAAACGAAATGGACTGCCCATTTAATGAATTAATGACAATAATAGTAAAAGTTATAGTGCAGATTAATGCAATAAATTTATTCATTTTGTTAAGCTAAACGTTTTACTATATAAATGTACACTGATTTGTGTTATGAATAAAATATTACGTAATGTTTTGAAATTCAGAGTTTAAAGAGTTTACAAACGTTTACAAGCGAAAGTAATTATTTTGCAACCGAATATCGTTCTTAGTGGATTATATGTTTGCAGAGCCAAGCCAAGGAGGTTTTGGTAGTATTAACTGTTTAACATTAAAATAAATATTATGAACGCATTAAAAAATTCAGTACAGTTGATTGGACATCTTGGACAAGATCCAGAAATTGTAAACTTAACGAGCGGTACTAAACTTGCTAAATTTTCTGTAGCCACGAGCGATTCTTATAAAAATGCTCAAGGTGAAAAAGTGGAGGATACGCAATGGCATAACGTGGTAGCTTGGGGTAAAACTGCAGAGATTGTAGAGAACTATTTGGTAAAAGGTAAGCAAGTTGCAGTAGAAGGAAAATTAACGCATAGGTCTTACGAAACTAAAGAAGGTGAGAAGCGATACATTACCGAAATTAAATGTAATGAGCTTTTGATGTTAGGAAAATAACTAAATAAATTTGTTTTTTAATGCTCCGTTACAAGCGTAAAATGAACTTGTGACGGAGCTTTTTTTTTACAAATTAAATTATCTATATTAATTACCACAAAATAAATTAAATATGAAAACTTACATTCTGCTACTCCTTATGCTAGGTTCAAGTTTAATTTTCCCTCAAAAATCGGATTCATTTAAATGGCCTAATGAAAATAAAATGGCTGTTAGTTTAACGTGGGATGACGGGCGAAGCAGTCAGGTTGTTACGGGAACTCCCATTTTAGATGAATATGATATAAAGGCTACTTTTTATGTCGTTCCTTCTTTAATGATGGAGGAAATTGACAAATGGAAAGAAGCTGCGAAAAATGGTCATGAAATAGGTAATCACTCGCTAAATCATCCCTGCTCAGGAAATTTCTTGTGGGCAAGAAATGAAGCTTTGGAAGAATATTCTATTGATCAAATGCGCAAAGAACTAAAGGAAGCTAATAATAAAGTTAAAGAAATGCTAGGTGTAGAACCTAGTGTTTTTGCTTACCCTTGCGGGCAAACTTTTGTAGGTAGGGGAGAAGCAACTATGAGTTATGTACCCGTAATAGCAAAACAATTTACTTCAGGTAGAACTTGGCTTGATGAAGTTCCTAATGATCCAGCTTTTTGCGATTTGTCTCAGCTAACAGGAGTTGAAATGGATGGAAAGAGTTTTGAAGAAATTATGGAGCTTATTGAGCATGCTAAAGCAAATAATTTGTGGTTAATACTTGCAGGTCATGATATTGGTGATGAGAATATTCAAACTACAGAGGTTGCGATGCTTGAAAAATTGTTGCCTTATCTTAAAGATCCTAAAAATGAAATATGGACTGCTCCGGTAGGTGAAATAACGACGTTTATACAGGAGCTAAGACAATAGTTTTTTTATCAATAATTAGTTTTAAATTATTTAAGGGTTACTTCCAAAACATAATCATCTGCAGCTAAGAACAAGCGCTTTTCGTCGTTGGAAAAAGCACAGTTTGCGGTTGCTTGGCCCGTATGTATTCTTGCAATTGGTTTACCCGCGGGATTCAAAATAAAAACACCGCCAGGACCTGTCGCAAAAATATGTCCGGAACTATGTATTTTCATCCCATCAGGAAGTCCTTTTTGTCCTTCCTTACCAACAAGGTTGGTAACATCAAATAGTAATTGTTTATTTTCTACAGTACCAATATCTGTTACATCATATTGATACCAAACGGCATGTTTAGGATCCGAAACTGCAACATACAATTTTGTTTCGTCCGGAGACAGTGCTATTCCATTAGGACGTGATAACTTATCAATTAATTTTAATTCACCTGATTGTAATAAACAATAAACACCTTGAAAATCTAACTCTTTTGCTGGATCATCCATTTTTTTAGGAAGACCATAAGGAGGGTCTGTGAAATACAAATTTCCGGTACTATCAAATACGCCATCATTAGGGCTGTTAAATCGTTTACCTTTAAAGTTGTTTACTAGAACCGTATATTCCGCTTTCGGTTTTTTTAAGTCACTATTCATTTTAGCCACTTGGCGTTCCCCGTGTTGTAATAAGACTAACTCTTTTTTTTCATTAAGCAGAAGTCCATTTGAACCTGGTTCATCCCCATATGATTTTTCACCCAAATAACCAGATGGTTTTAAAAACACCGATTTTTCACCTTTGGCATTTATTTTAAAAACGGTATTACTTGGAATATCAGAAAAAAGGAGGTAATCTCCCTCTTCTATGTAAAGTGTTCCTTCCGTCCAGTTGAATCCTTTACCAATAACTTTTATTTCAGCATTGGGGTCTATTAATTGGAGGGCAGTATTATCTAGAATTTCGATTTTAAAATTGTGCTGCGCCTGGCAGTTCAAAATAAAAAAACAGGGTAAAACAAGTTGATAGAATATTTTAATGAGCGACATTTTAGTTTAAGAGTTTAGTTGAATCCTTCTAAAATAGCGAATTTATACGTATGCTGTACTTTCTGTTTAAAGTACAGCAATGTCTACCTTAAATACTTATATTAATTTGTTAATTGTTAGATTACAGTTTTGGTTCACCGTATAAATCAAAGTCAGCAGCCTCCGTAATCTCAATGTCGTAAAATTCACCATGTTTTAAATAGTGTTTGGTGGCATCAATTAATACTTCATTGTCAACATCGGGAGAGTCAAATTCGGTACGCCCTACAAAATGATTACCTTCTTTGCGGTCAATAATGCATTTAAATGTTTTTCCAATTTTTTCTTGATTAAGCTCCCATGAAATTTGTGATTGTAATTCCATAATTTCATTGGCACGTTCTTGCTTTATGGCTTCCGGTACATCATCTACTAATGAAAAAGCATGCGTATTCTCTTCATGACTATAAGTAAAGCAGCCCAATCGCTCAAAACGCATTTCTTCAACCCATTTCTTTAAGGTCTGAAAATCTTCTTCTGTTTCCCCAGGGTACCCCACAATTAGTGTTGTCCTAATCGCCATATTGGGCACGGCTACTCTAAAATCTTGTAAAAGTTTCGTAGTTTTTTCTTTTGTTGTACCACGACGCATACTTTTTAAAATAACATCTGAAATATGTTGTAAAGGGATATCTATATAATTACAAACTTTTGATTCTCGTTTCATAACGTCAAGCACTTCCATAGGAAAGCCGGTAGGAAAAGCATAGTGAAGACGAATCCATTCAATGCCTTCAACTTTTACCAGGTTTTCTAGTAATTCTGCAAGATTCCGTTTTTTATATAAATCGAGTCCGTAATAAGTTAAATCTTGCGCAATTAATATTAGCTCTTTTACACCTTTTGCAGCTAGTTTTTCTGCTTCCGTCACCAATTCTTCGATTGGAGTACTTTTGTGCTTTCCACGCATTATAGGTATGGCACAAAAGGAGCAAGGTCTATCGCAACCTTCAGCAATTTTTAAATAAGCATAATTTTTTGGGGTAGTGGTTAAACGTTCACCAATGAGCTCGTGTTTATAATCGGCACCTAATGCTTTTAATAAATTTGGTAATTCACTAGTGCCAAAATATTC
Source organism: Flavobacteriaceae bacterium EG-1 (assembly GCF_009649685.1). Taxonomy (GTDB): domain Bacteria; phylum Bacteroidota; class Bacteroidia; order Flavobacteriales; family Flavobacteriaceae; genus Aurantibacter_A. Next base: position 98,174 of record NZ_WJPK01000004.1, on the reverse strand, counting down.
ATCAACATTTGGAATTTCTTTTTGTAGGTCTGGTTTGTATCGCTCACTTAAGCATCCAGTAACAAAAACCTTATCAACCTCACCAGCCTCTTTTTTCTGAACATATTCAAGAATCGTATTTACACTCTCTTCCTTAGCATTTGCAATAAATCCACAAGTATTTATAACGACTACATTTCCTTCTTCTTCATGAACAACTTCTTTGTCATTTGCTTTTAGTTGCCCCATAAGTACTTCAGAGTCGTATACATTTTTAGAGCAACCTAAGGTTACAACATTAATTTTGTTCTTTTTAAGCGTTTTTGTTCTCATAGGTGTAAATAACCACTATTAATATAGTAAGCAAGGGCAAAAATACGATAAGCCTATTCATTTGGTCGACTTTCCATCATATTTCTTTAATATATACGTTAAACTGTTGAAAAGAAAATTAGTCCAAACATTATATAATTTAGCTATGAGACTTCAATCTATATTATTTGCAACTATTCTATTAGTGGGTTTTGGTTGTTCTAAAGACAAAGAAGAACAAGTTGATGAAATCGAAATTGTAGAAACTCCAATTACAGAAGAACTGTACTTTCCTCCAATAGGTTCTGATGTATGGGAAACCGTAACGCCATCAGAATTAGAATGGGATGAGAGTAAATTGCAATCGCTAATCGATTTTTTAGAGGAAAAAAACTCGAAGAGTTTTATTATTCTACAAAATGGAAAGATTGTAGTTGAAAGTTATTTGAATGATCATTCAGCTACAAAACCTTGGTACTGGGCTAGTGCAGGTAAAACACTTACCGCAACCGTGACCGGAATAGCACAAGATGAAGGTTTAATTGACGTCGATACTAAAGTTTCTGAATATTTAGGTGAAGGTTGGACAAGTGCAACACTTGAACAGGAAAATTTAATTACGTCTAAACATTTACTTTCAATGACATCTGGTTTGGATGATAGTTTGGGAGATGATGTTTCGCCTGAAAACTTGCAATATATCGCTGATGCTGGTGATAGATGGGCTTATCATAATGTTTATGTGAAATTACAGGATGTTGTTGCGCAAGCGAGTGGCGAAGACTGGTCAACTTATTTTGACACAAATTTGAAAGATAAAATTGGAATGACAGGTAGCTGGATAGCTAATAATGGTTTAAATGTCTATTGGAGTACAACACGAAGTATGGCTAGGTTTGGACTTTTTATTCTTGCTGAAGGTAAATGGGATAATGAGCAATTGGTCTCTAAAGAATATGTAATAGCGTCTCATAATACATCGCAGGACATTAATGAAGCTTATGGTTATTTATGGTGGTTAAATGGTAAAGAAACCTATCATCTTCCTAGTATTCAACAAGAGTTTAATGGTTCGTTAATACCTACGGCTCCAGACGAAACTTTTGCTGCGTTAGGTAAAAATGACCAAAAAATATACATTGTTCCTAGTAAAAAGTTAGTCGTAATACGAATGGGAAATGCTGCTGACGATTCCAATTTTGCTTTGTCCACATTTGATGAGGAATTATGGACGAAAATAAATGAGGTGATTAATTAGTGCATAATGAATTAAACCAAGCCCTTTTTTATAAACCAAAAAGTAATTCCAAATCTTTCTTGGGTTGTACTATTTTCAATGAATAATTGCTAGTAGAATCTGGTATATGAACTGGCATCGTGTGATAACTTTTAGATTCGTATACGGGCATATTCCCTTTGAAAGCAATATTTGCAGTTATATTTTTGATTATTTCTAATTCATGAAATACCAGAGTGGGATATTTAAGAACTGCAGATTTTTTGGAAGTTAAGGACAACTGTTTGGCTTTTATGTTAAAAAATAAGGAGCCGGAATTAGTCGAGTCTATATTTAAGGAAAATTGATTTTGAGCATATAATCCCAGCGTTAGAAAAAATACATAAGCTGTTATTATTGACTTTTTCATGCTCTTTAATTTTTATACCTTAAAAAAAGAATCAACAAATTCTACTTTATTGAATACTTGTAAATCTTCTATTCCTTCTCCAACTCCAATATATTTAACAGGAATTTTAAATTGGTCCGATATGCCAATAACCACACCGCCTTTAGCAGTACCGTCTAATTTTGTAACTGCAAGCGAGGTTACCTCTGTTGCCTTTGTAAATTGCTTCGCTTGTTCAAAAGCATTTTGCCCAGTAGACCCATCTAAAACCAATAATACTTCATGAGGGGTATCGTCAACCACCTTTTGCATTACTCTTTTTACTTTAGTCAACTCATTCATTAAGTTGATTTTATTGTGAAGACGACCAGCGGTATCGATTATAACTACATCAGCATTTTGAGTAACGGCTGAACTTAAGGTGTCGAAAGCAACAGATGCAGGATCACTACCCATGTTTTGTTTTACGATTGGTACGTCTACACGGTCTGCCCATACCTGCAATTGATCTATGGCTGCAGCCCTGAAAGTATCTGCAGCTCCTAATACCACCTTTAAACCTTGATTTTTGAATTGATTAGCAAGTTTGCCAATTGTGGTGGTTTTGCCAACGCCATTAACGCCAACAACCATTATTACATATGGTTTTTTGTCGATGGGTACAGCAAATTCAGTTTCATTACCTGTATTTGTCTCTGATAATAATCCGGCTATTTCCTCGCGAAGAATTCCATTTAGTTCATCAGTACTCATGTATTTATCCTTAGCAACACGAGCTTCTATACGGTCAATTATTTTTAAAGTAGTATCTACACCAACATCAGAAGAAACTAATACTTCTTCTAAATTATCAAGTACATCATCATCTACCTTAGATTTTCCCGCAACAGCCTTACCTAGTTTAGAAAAAAATGAAGTTTTCGACTTTTCAAGGCCTTTATCAAGTGTCTCTTTTTTCTTGGAAGAGAAAATATTTTTAAATAAACTCATTGGTTCTTAAGAAATTGATATCTCAAAGATAAGCAATGGAAGATAAATTATTATGGTGGACTTGTGATAGAGTAGGAATAATCGTTGCAATTCGCAAGCCTTACTGCAGGGAAACAAAAAAACCGCCAAAACTAAAAGTTATGGCGGTGAGTATAATTTGAGTTAGTTAATTATTGCTTTGAAAGCCAATCATTTACGCTTTCAGGAGTCATTACAGATTCCACGAAAGTGTAGGCGCCTGATTTTGGAGATTTAACCATTTTTATTGCTTTCGTTAATCTCTTAGAACTAGTTTGTAAACTTGCTACCGTCTTCTTTGCCATGACTAATATCTTTTATTGACATCTCTGCCGAAACAGAAATTATAATTATTTTATTTCTTTATGAACAGTCATCTTTCTTAAAATTGGGTTGTATTTTTTCAACTCAATTCGTTCAGGAGTGTTCTTTTTGTTCTTTGTTGTAATGTAACGAGAGGTGCCTGGTTGTCCAGAAGTTTTATGCTCTGTACATTCCAATATAACTTGAACTCGGTTTCCTTTTTTTGCCATTGCTTTTTAATTAAATAAAGGACTATTTAAGCATTCCTTGTGCGCGAGCCTCTTTCATGACTGCAGAAATACCTTTTTTGTTGATGGTCTTTAATGCCTTAGCAGAAACCTTTAGGGTTACCCAACGGTCTTCTTCAGGAATATAAAAACGTTTCTTAGATAGATTAACGTTGAATCTTCTTCGAGTTTTGTTGATTGAGAATGATACGTTGTTCCCGAACATCGCTCTTTTCCCAGTAATTTCACAAACTTTAGACATTATGCTTACTTTTTCTTTAAACAGGCTGCAAATTTATACCAATTTTACGGGATGACAAAATTCTTATCTAGAATTTTAATATTTCTTTTTGTAGTAGCTCAAAAGCCTTGTTTACAGACTTTTCAACGATTCTTTCACGTTGGCTACCCATAATAAACTTCTCAACTATGGTACTTTTTGGTGTTGCAATTGCAATAAAAACGGTACCTACTTCTGCATTTGAATCTCCTTTAGTAGGACCAGCGTTCCCAGTAGTGGCTATTGCATAGTCACTATTCATTAATTTTTTAACATTTTCAGCCATTGCCTTTGCCACAGGAGCACTTACAACGGAATACTTTTTTATTATTTCGGTATCAACCTTAAGAATATCTATTTTAATGGAAGTTGCATAACTCACAACCGTTCCTTTGAAATAGGCAGATGCTCCAGGTATAGTTGTAATACTTTCAGCAATTTTGCCACCTGTAAAACTTTCAGCAGTAGATAATGTTTGTTTGTTTTTAGTTAATAATTGACCGATTATTTGTTCAAGCGTTTCTTCATTCTCTGTGCCATATATTAAATCGCCAATAAGTTTTGAAAGTTTACGACTTTCAACTTCAATTGCCTTTTGAATTAATTTTTTATTTGGTCCTTTTGCACTTAAACGTAATCGAACTTTACCTAAATTAGGTAAGTACGCTAATTTTATAAAATCAGGAAGGTTATTTTCCCAATCTTCAATTCTAGCAGCTAAGGCACTTTCTCCAAGTCCGTAAGTCACTAATGTTTTGTGTAAAATGTATGGTCGATTAAATTCGCGAGCAATTTTTGGCAATACCTCGTTGGTTATTAGGTGTTTCATTTCGAAAGGAACACCTGGTAATGAAACATAAACAGTATTGTCTTCATTAAACCACATTCCGGGTGCAGTACCATTAGCATTATGCAAAACTGTTGCCTTGGAGGGTACTAGTGCTTGTTGTCGATTTATATTGGAAATAGGAGTGTTAATATATTTTGCAAATAATGTTTCAACGTGTTTTAAGACTGCTTTGTTCTCAATTAATTGATCATTAAAGTATTCGCAAAATGTATGTTTGGTAATATCGTCTTTTGTTGGACCAAGGCCTCCAGTGACAATAATTATTTGAGCGCGACTTTTGGCAGCTCGAAGAGCATTTAAAATATGTTTACCATCGTCTTGAACAGAAGTGATTTGATAAACCGAAACCCCTATTTTATTAAGCTCTTTACTTATAAAGGCTGAATTTGTATCTACAATCTGACCTATGAGAATCTCATCGCCAATAGTGATGATTTCTGCGAACATAAATTAGATGTTGAAATCATTCTTTAGTTCCGATATAACTTGTACAATATCGGTTTTTAAGGCAGGAAAAACTTTTTCAATATCGGATATGCTTGCCTTGTTCTTACCCATGGTTTCAATTTCTAAGGCAGCTGCACGAGTTTGCTCCATTCCTAATAAGTCAACATTTGGCTTTATTTTATGAGCTAATTGGTATACCTTTTCGTGATCTTGAGAAACTAGTGCTTTCTCTAATTCTTCAAGATCGTGTGGTACTTCATCTAAAAATACGGTAACTACCGAATTAATAAAATCTTGATCGCCTTCGGCCATCTCATTAATTTTGTCTAAGCTGTAGATCATTATTTTATTTTTACAGAAAATAGTTGATGCCCCTGTAATTCGCCTGCAAGATAGTCATTTGGTTCTACCTTACCAACACCAGACGGTGTTCCTGTAAACAAAACATCTCCCTTTTTTAACATAAAAAAAGTAGAAACATAGGCTATTAACTCATCTATTTTCCAGAGCATTAATTTTGTATTTCCTTTTTGTACTATTTTATCATTTTTAGAAAGTGAAAATTCAAGGTTATTTAAGTCTTTGAACTTCGTTTTATCTAACCAATTACCTATTACTGCCGATCCATCAAAGCCTTTTGCTTTTTCCCATGGTAGACCTTTATTTTTTAAAGCAGTTTGTACATCGCGAGCAGTAAAATCAATACCTAGGCCAATTTCGTCGTAATAAGAATGGGCAAATTTCGCTTTAATATGCTTGCCTACTTTCTTAATTTTAATGAGTACTTCAACTTCATAATGCAAGTCATTGGAAAACTCTGGAATATAAAAGTCTTGTTCTTTGGGTAAAACAGCAGAATCTGGCTTAATAAATATTACCGGTTCTGTAGGCCGTTCATTATCTAATTCTTTTATGTGGTCCGTATAATTTCTTCCAATACAAATTATCTTCATATGATGCTTATTAGTGAAATACAATCGGCGACAAAATTAATTACTCTTTTTTAGTTTTAAGCTAATTGCAGGCACGAAATTTTCAGTCCCGTTTTTAGATTTTACGGTAAAATCAGTCCATTTTCCCATACCATAGACCATTGCCCGATAGTTCTGGTTTTTTACATATACGCCGCTAAAAGTTGGTGCAAACCGATCTTCAACAGATTTTTTTTTAGTGATTGGATTGGTGACAATATTCCGATACCAGTTGTTTGAAATAAATAACCATTCCAGACCTATGTATACACCATTTTCTGGAATTTCTATATTTAGACTAGAAAGATCTAATGAAACATAATCTTTATTTATCTCCGATTCTAGTACCAAACTTTTACGTACCAAGTCATTAGACGGATTTTTTGTTTTAGAATCCACACCATATATTCGAATTCGAAATCTAGATGTTCGTTGACTAAATTTTGGATTTTTTTGAAAGAATACAGTAATATTTTCGATGTATTTTTTTTGAGCACCAATATTAGGGAAATAAAGGGCAAGTACCCAAGGCGTTGCTGAGGAGTCAAACCCACCTGTGAGACTATAGCTACTAATCGGATTTAACACATAAGAATCGCCCAAAGATTTAGATACCACAACTTCTTCAAGTTCAAACGATTCTTCAACCAAATGAAACAATTTTGACTTATATACAGTCTGCGCTACTACTATGGTGTCTTTATAGCCTAAAGATGATATATGAACTTTATGCTCTAAAAGTTCATTTGGGATATCTAGATAAAAGTGACCATTTTCATCCGTAGAAGTTCCTTTTAAAGTATTTAAAAAGCTGAGATTTACATAAGGTATAGGTTCCTTCGTTTTAGAATCAAAAACATTACCCTCAAATAATACTTCTTGTGCATTGATTTGAGCGATAAATAGTAGGGGGAATAAGAAAAATCGCATTTAGCCTAATTTATTATTTAATTGGCTTAACTTGATTTGTGTAAGCACTTTTTTTGTGTATAAAGGGAAATCAGCATTTTGAATCCACCCAAAATAACCTGGTTCGTGCTTGAGAATATCAAGGACTTTTTTACCTTTATGTTTACCAAAAGAAAATATCTCTTCATCATTTTCATCATAACTAATAAACCCTGCAAAATCTGCAAATCGTTTATGTTTAGAAAATTCAGCTAGTTTTTTTACATTATTTTCTAATTCTGGATATCGCTCCAATTGCGAAAGTAAAACCTCGTAGGTTGCTAAAGTATCTGCTTCTGCACTATGCGCGTCAGTCAGATTCTTATTACAATAAAATTTATAGGCAGCCGCTAAGGTACGTTTCTCCATTTTATGAAAAATGGTCTGTACATCTATAGCTGCCATGTTTTTCATATCAAAATCAACGTCAGCACGAAGCATTTCTTCTGCAAGTAATGGAATGTCAAATCTGTCTGAATTAAAACCACCTAAATCACAATCTTTTATTATTCTATAGATTTCTTTCGACAATTCTTTAAATGTAGGTTCTTTCGCTACTTTTTCATTACTAATACCATGAATAGCAGTGACTTCTGCGGGAATTTCCATTTCGGGGTTTACAAGCCATGTTTTACTTTCTTTGTTTCCGTTTGGAAAAATTTTTAATATTGATATTTCTACAATACGGTCTTTAGCCACGTTAACCCCAGTTGTTTCAAGGTCGAAAAAGCAAATTGGTCTACTTAGTTTTAAGTTCATCAAAAATTATCTTTTTACAAAGATAGGTTTTCAAAGAGTTTAGTGAAATCTATGATTTGAAAATATTACTTCTTTTAAGTGAACTATTTAAAGACCTTGTAGACTTTACAAAAAATACTCACATTTACCATAAAATTATCCTTGTTAGATAATTCCTTTAAGTTTTCCGTTAATTGAGAATGTACGTTTTGTTCTAGGTATAATTTTTCAAAAAATAGTCTTTGTGCTTTAACAGAGAGCAATAAATGAGCCACGTTTTTAGATGAGATTTCTAAAGTTATATTATCTGCATCGTTAGTTTGTAATATGATATTGTTATCATTTAGTCCAGAAAAATCGATTTGGTGATCATAGACTTGACGATTACATACTTTAAATTTAAAATGAGATAATATGCTTTTTAGATTTACGTCAAAATCATATATAATTATTTGACTATTGTTTTTTGAAACCCGAATTAGTTCATCAAGAAATCCTTGTGATTTGGCATAAAACAATGAGCCTGCCAAGGTTATTATCGAAAAACTATCGGCATCAAATTTAAGATTTCGTCCGTCGAAATATTGATAATTTATATTCTTATGTGGTGCTGTGTATTCCAACATGAATTTACTGGTGTCGATACCAATTACCTGGTTGCAAAGTTTAGTTAAGGCAATTGAGGAGTGACCAGTACCGCACCCAATATCTAAACCTAATTCATGTTTTGTTTTGGCTGTAAAATACTTTTTTAAAATAATTTCGTGTAATGGTGGTCGATAAGCTTTGTAATGTATAGCAGCAAATGAATCGTATTCTAAGGCCATTATTAATTAAACATACACTACAGTCTAGTGTTAATTATATTGTTATAAGCTGAACCAAACGTATAACTGAGGCCGACACTTGCCCCCAGTTGGTATTCTGTTGCTATTTGTTTTTGTTGTAAAAGTACATCTTCAATTGAAGCATCTCCAGCGGGTAGATTTATTTGGTCGCGAATAATTTGAAAATTTCCTGAAAAGCTTACGGCTAAACCTTTAATTACTCTTAGTGAAGTGCTGCCAGAAAGTTGTATTCTATTTTTTGTAAAGTCATTTAGAAATGTAGATCCAATTAATCTTGTGTATATATTTCCCCAAGGTTGTCTATAGCGAACTTGTACATCTAATGAATGGTTAAAAATGCCTTCCTGCAATTTATCATAGATGGTAGGTTCAATATAATCACTATGAAAATACCCAATTTTATACGCAAAAACTATTTCACGACGAAGTACTTCCTTATATGGGAATATATTGAATTCAATTGCAGGTGAGAAATAATATCTAAAATCTAAATTAGTAAAAGTATCATGTCGAGCACCACCAAAAATCCCAGCTGACCAATGGTCTGATAAACTTCTTACGATACTCCCATCTCCAGAATATCTAAATCTTTCACTGGTATAAATCTCGTCATCTTGTTCGTATTCGCTATTGGCTTGGTTTAATTGTAAATCTGTACGAATTCGCCATTTTTCTGTAACATGATCACTTTCAAAACCTACAGCGTATGAAAAAGATTGTCTACTAGATTCTTTATTTAGTCTGGCTCTTCCAAAGATTTCGAATATCCAATTGTTCCAAGGATCTTTAAAATCAATATCTTGGATGGCATCCATTCCTTTATTGTCTATAGAATAGCTAATATGCTCACCCATATCAGATTCTATAACAAATTTTAAAAGTCCATTTTTTATTTTCTTAACTAGTCCTTTTCGAACATCATCGGCTGTCATATTGGCGTTAGAGTCGAATGAAAGTTTAGAGATTATTCCTTTATAGTCTTCATAACCTTCAAATTCTAATTTATAGGTTCGGCCCCCACTACCATTGGCAATATCATAAATAAATAACTGTACATTGGCCTGTGCTTGATCACGAACATGATTTACAAAGTTGATTTCTTGTCTGATGTAACTTTTTTCACAATTACAATCAGTATATAATTTAATAGTTTCTTTGTCGACCTTTTCTTGAGCCAAAATAACTGAGGGGACTAAAATAATGAGCATATTTAAAAATGTGCTCACACGCAGTTGACATAATTTCATTATTGGTTTTGGTAAATCTTGATTGGTTCGCTAAAGTTAAGCCCTACTTTAGCTATTGAATGTTAGAATAATGTTAATAGTGAAATTAGATGTTCACAATTGTTAAAATTAATAATTCAATAAATGGAAAGAGTTTTTTGGTATAAAAAATGAAGAATATTTAAATTATATCTCTCTGTTAATATCCCATGCTTCTAAATAATCAGCAATTGATTTTGCAAACATACTGCCTAGAGCACCATTTACAACACGGTGGTCGTAACTATGAGAAAGATACATTTTATGACGAATACCTATGAAATCTCCTTCCTTAGTTTCAATAACTGATGGAATTTTTCGTATAGCACCCAATGCCATAATTCCAACTTGGGGTTGATTGATAATGGGCGTGCCAAACACACTGCCAAATGTACCAACATTGGTAACGGTATAAGTACCATCTTGTACTTCGTCTGGTTTTAGGGCATTATTTCTAGATCTGTTTGCTAAATCATTAACAACTTTAGCCATACCAACCATATTTAATTGGTCTGCATTTTTAATAACAGGTACAATTAAGTTGCCATCTGGTAGTGCTGCGGCCATACCAATGTTAATATTCTTTTTCTTTATAACAGTATCACCATCAACAGAAATATTCATCATTGGATATTTTTTTAAAGCTTTGGCTATAGCTTCAATAAAAATAGGAGTGAAGGTGAGTTTTTCATCTTCTCGTTTCTCAAAAGCATCTTTAACATTATTTCGCCATGTAACTACATTGGTAACATCAACTTCAATAAAACTTTGTACATGAGCAGAAGTCGCTATGCTATCAGACATGTGTTTCGCAATCATTTTACCCATGCGAGTCATCTCTATCACCTCATTACCACTGATATTTTTAACTGTGCTTATTTGATGTTTTTGAGCAGTCTCTACTGTAGCCGGCTTTTTTGATGGCATGGCTGTAGTGGCTTCTTTGATCTCTAATTTCTCAGCTTTTTGAACAGGGGCAATTTTGTTTATTGTTGTGGTTTCTGTTTGTGTGTGCGCAGAATTTTTATTGGCTAAGAAATCTAAAATATCATTTTTGGTTACTCTACCTTCAAGACCCGATCCTGTTATTGTATCTAATTCTTCGACGGAAATTCCTTCTTGTTTTGCAATATTTTTTACTAATGGAGAATAAAAACGATTGGCGTCATTGGTACGATAACTTTCGCTATTTTGATTTACATTAGTTGTTGTTGCTTTTACGTTTTCAATATTGTTTTCTAATTCGGTAATTATTTCAATTGGAGTTTCTTTATTAGAAATTTCTATGGAGTCAGATTCATCAATTGAGTTGTTATCCACTTCTATTATTGCAACTACGTCACCTACTTTAACAACATCATCTATGTCAAATCTTTTTTCAATAAGAATACCTTCAACTTCACTCGGAACTTCTGAATCTACTTTGTCTGTAGCAATTTCAAAAATAGCCTCATCCATCTCAATAGTTTCTCCAATTTCCTTCAACCATGTTGTCAATGTTGCTTCTGCAACACTTTCACCCATTCTTGGTAATTTTAATTCGAATTTCGACATATTTCAAGTACGCTCTAATCTTAATAGATGTTATACAAAAGTAAATAAAAAACGTCCGAAACGTTTAATTTATTGCAATAATTAAAGGTGTGTTAATTCGCTTTTAAAGACCCTTCAAATGGAATTCTATTGATAATACTTCGGCCTAATGTCACCTCATCGGCATATTCAAGTTCGTCACCTACGGCTACTCCTCGTGCAATTGTAGAGGTACTAATTTCTAACCCTTCAATTTGTTTATAAATATAGAAATTGGTGGTGTCACCTTCCATAGTAGAACTCAAAGCAAATATTATTTCTTTAATAATACCACTTTTAGCTTTTGCTATCAATGAACTTATATTTAGGTCTTGTGGGCCAATACCTTCCATTGGTGAAATTTTACCGCCAAGTACATGGTATAGTCCTCTAAACTGCCCTGTGTTTTCTATGGCCATAACATCACGAATGTCTTCAACAATACAAACGATATTTTCATCTCTTTTAGGGTTAGCACAAATTTCACATAAATCAACATCAGAAATATTGTGGCATGATTTACAGAATTTTATTTGGCTCCTTAAGCTTACTAATGCTGTAGCTAAACTGTTAGTTTGATTCTCTGGTTGCTTTAAAAGGTGTAAGACAAGACGAAGTGCAGTGCGTTTACCAATGCCTGGTAATTGCGATATTTCATATACTGCATTTTCTAGAAGTTTAGAAGAGAAATCCATAAATGCAAATTTACACTTTTAGATTGATGAGTGGTCTCATTAAAATCATGTAATATTTGTATTTTGCATTTTAAATTAACTTTTATGACTCCAACTAGTATTTTATTACTAATCGCTGGCTACTTTATATTACTTATTATTATTTCTTATTTAACAGGTAAAAACGATAGCAATGAGGATTTTTTTAAAGCAGGTAAATCGTCTCCATGGTATTTGGTTGCATTTGGTATGGTTGGTGCTTCGCTTTCAGGTGTAACTTTTATATCTGTACCGGGTTGGGTTGCTGATTCTCAGTTTAGTTATATGCAGGTAGTATTGGGTTATGTGGTAGGCTATTTTGTTGTAGCCTATGTTTTACTACCCATTTATTATAAATGGAACCTTACGTCAATATATGAGTATTTGGCCAGAAGGTTTGGAGTGGTCAGTCATAAAGTTGGAGCAATATCGTTTTTTATTTCACGTGTTATTGGTGCCGCTTTTCGATTATTTCTAGTTGCCATTGTATTACAGCAGTTTGTTTTTGATGAATTGGGTGTGCCTTTTGAATTGACAGTGACAATTTCAATATTATTAATTTGGGTGTATACATTTAAAGGAGGAATAAAAACTATTGTATGGACAGATACATTACAAACTCTGTTTATGTTGCTTTCTGTTGGTTTTTCAATTTATTTTATTTTAAATGAATTAAATTGGACGGTTAGTGAGTTTCTTGATTCTAAGGAGTTTAAGCAGTACAGTCAAACTTTTTTTACCGATGATTTCTTTGCACCTAATTACTTTTTAAAATCATTTTTTGGTGGCATGTTCGTAACAATTTGTATGACCGGGCTTGATCAAGATATGATGCAAAAGAATCTTACGTGTAAAAACCTTGGAGATGCTAAAAAGAATATGGTGTCATTCAGTTTAACTTTGGGAGTAGTTACACTTATCTTCATGTTGTTGGGTGCGTTACTTTTTATATATGCTGATAAGTTTAATATTGCTATACCAATGATGGATGGCCAAGTAAAAACTGATTTGTTATTTCCTGAAATTGCATTAAAAAGTAATTTAGGAATAGTAGTGGGAACAACGTTTATGTTAGGTCTTATAGCGGCAGCATATAGTAGCGCAGATAGCGCATTAACCTCTTTGACTACTTCTTTTTGTGTAGATTTTTTAGGTATAGAGAAATTACCGGAGGCCGAACAAAAAAGTACTCGCAAAAAAGTTCATATTACTATGAGTATTTTACTTGTTTTAGTTGTAATTATTTTTAAATATGTTCTAGATACTAACGTAATTGATGGCCTTCTAAAGGCAGCAGGATACACATACGGACCACTATTAGGCTTGTTTTCGTTTGGGATACTAACAAAATATAAGGTGAAAGACAAATATGTTTGGATAATAGCATTACTTTCTGTGCTGTTAACATTTATATTAGGAAAAATACCAAAAGAAAGTCTTGGTGGATACGTTTTTGGTTATGAATTATTACCTATAAATGGTCTTATTACTTTTATTGGGTTATGGTTAATTCGTAATAAAAATAATAAAGTGTAATGCTTCAATTGTTGCGATAAAAGGTTGAATTTTATCGTTATAAATGTTAAAGAAAGTGTTAAAATTTAGTGCATTTCATCTAATAGTTTATTGTAAGATAATTCAGTATTGATTTGTAGATAAAAGAACTAAAGTGCAGGATGTTTCAAATTCTATCTTATTGTATTTTAGTATGTTATATAGTTCTGGGTTTTCAGTTCCCGGATTAAATATAACTCTTTTGGGTGCTAATTTTAATATAGCATTGTAGTATTCTGGTTGTCGTTTTGGACCAATGTACAATGTAACGGTATGAATATTTTGAAATTCGTTAAAATTGGTCTTTATTTGTACACGCCCTATTTTACCTGCTTTTAAACCAAAAGCTTCAGTATCTATGTTATGGTCTATTAATTTATTTACTGCCATATTACTATAGCGACTAGGTTTTAAAGAGGCTCCAAGCACAAGTGTTTTCTTCATTTGTTAAATTTGGTGTTAAAAAGTAGTTGTGAATGTAACTTTTCAAATTAATAGTCGTCTATAGAAGAGTTTAACTTACATTTAGGTCAAAAAAATTGGTTATTGATAAGACTATATGTTTATAGTTAATGGTTAGTGTTTAGTATAGTTGAATCAATGACAGAAACCCTGATGGAGACATCAGGGTTTTGTTTTTTTAAATAATTTTAATGAAGTTTATTATTGTGTAACTCGATAGCGCCACCCATAACTATCTTCAACTCTGTTGTATTGAATATCTGTTATAGTCTTTTTCATTAAATCTGCATAGCCATCTTTAACTACTGGCAGTTCATAATCTTGATCTTTATAACCAAATGCAGAAATTGGTGATACTACTGCTGCTGTACCTGCACCGAACATTTCTTTAAGTGTTCCGTTGTTTGCAGCCGTTACAACCTCAGTGACAGTTAGCGTTCTAACTTCTGTTTTAATATTATTAGCTTCAGCTATTTGAAGTATACTCTTTCGGGTAATACCATCTAAAATTCGGTCACTGGTAGGGCCGGTAATTAAAGTATCTCCAATACGAACAAATATGTTCATTGCTCCGGCTTCTTCAATATTTTCATGATTATGATCATCGGTCCAAATAACCTGCTGGTACCCTTTTTCTTTTGCCAACTGCGTAGGATGAAATTGTCCCGCATAATTACCTCCAGTTTTAGCATATCCAACACCACCATTTGCCGATCTAGAATATTTTTGTTCGATAAGAACTTTTACTTTTCCTGAAAAATATGCTCCAGAAGGCGCTAAACAAATAATAAATTTATATTCGTCTGCGGGTGATGCATGAAACCCTTCACCTGAAGCGAACATAAATGGACGAATATACATAGCACTTCCATCTGTTGTTGGAATCCATTGTTTATCTACATTTAATAGAGTTTCTAAGCCTTCCATAAAGTAATCTTCTGGAATTTCTGGCATGGCCATTCGGCTAGCAGAAATATTAAACCTTGCATGATTGTCTTTTGGTCTAAATAACCAAATAGTGTCTTCTTCATCTTTATAGGCTTTCATGCCCTCAAAAATAGATTGTCCGTAATGGAATATTTTTGCAGATGGTTGCAATGATATCGGTCCATAAGGGACTATTTTAGGTGCTTCCCAAGCTCCGTTCTTAAAATCGCAGACAAGCATGTGGTCAGAAAAAATGCTTCCAAAAGCAAGGTTGTTGAAATCAACTTGGCCAATTTTAGAACTTTTAGCCTTCTTTATTTGAATGTCAAGTGTACTTGGGTTCATATTATAATCAGTTTTAAAGAATAAAATTAACTAATTCTATCATCTACCCGAGCTTTTTCAATTAAAATTGACGAATTTTATTGTTTGAATCTAATTTTTGTGAATTATGTATCGATTTTATCAATTAGTTACGTTTTTACTTGTTTTTAATATATCTGCTGCACAAGAGGTTAAGTCTAATGTGCAACTTGATGAAAAACAGGAAATAGGATATGATGCTTTTGGTGAAAAAATTAGTGCCACCAATAGTATTTCTAGTAAAATGATGTACAATAAATACCAAAATCTTGAATCGATTGACTCAATTCAAACAAAATTTTCGGCCACAGTGCTGGATGTTTGTAAAGTAAAGGGTTGTTGGATGAAATTAGAATTGGATAAAGGAGAAGAAGCAATGGTTAAGTTTAAAGATTATAGCTTTTTTATGCCATTGGATATTAAAGGAAAAGAAGTCGTTGTTGATGGAAATGCTTTTGTAAATAATATTAGCGTTGAAGAACAAAAACATTATGCAAAAGATAGTGGTAAACAACAGGAAGAAATCGATAGAATAACAACACCAAAAAAGACGTATAGCTTTATTGCTGAAGGGGTTTTAATAAAGAAATAAGTAGAAAGACAGTGAATAGAAAAATAATTACTACTTCTGATGGATCAAAGACCATTCAAATCGAAGAGTTGAATGAACAATATCATTCTATTCATGGGGCCGTACAAGAAGCAAAGCATGTTTTTATTAAAAACGGACTCAATCTATTTAGGGATCAAGAAATTTCAATACTAGAAATAGGTTTTGGTACAGGTTTAAATGCGTTAATTACACTAATGTGTAGTAAATCTTCTAATTTAAAAGTTAATTATACTGGTATTGAAGCTTATCCGGTGTCCAAGAATGAGTTAGACCAATTAAATTATATTACATGTTTGAAAGCTGAAGATTTAGCAGAAGAATTTAGTAAGATGCATGAAAGTAGATGGGAGTCTAACATTGTTCTAACAGAAGAATTTATACTAACAAAAAGACAGCAAAATTTTTTAAATATTGAAGATGTTAATGCTTTTGATCTTATTTATTTTGATGCCTTTGGGGCTCGTGTACAACCTGAACTTTGGACAGAAATTCTTTTTGAAAAAATGTATAGGGCAATGAAAACAAAAGCAGTTTTGGTTACATATTCCGCAAAAGGAAGTGTAAGAAGAGCCATGAGGGCTGTTGGCTTTTCTGTGGAAAAACTACCTGGTCCGCCTGGTAAAAGAGAGATGTTACGGGCTACGAAACTGGCTTAACTGTTTATCGTGAGCAAAAGATGTTAAATCATAATTAAAGTGCAAGGTAACAAGCACTTTAACTAATACCTTTGTTGCATGAGGTATTTAATTACAGGAGCAACTGGGTTGGTGGGCAAAGAAATAGTGCGACTTTGTCATGCTAATGGTATTGCTGTTAATTACCTAACTACAAGTCGAAATAAGATAGTTTCTAAAGAAAATTACCATGGTTTTTACTGGAATCCAAAAACCGGTGAATTAGATAATAATTGTTTTAAAGGGGTTTCGGTGATTATTAATCTCGCTGGAGCTACAATAGCTAAGAGATGGAGTAAATCGTATAAGAAGAAAATTATTGATAGTAGGATTAACTCAATAAGTACGCTATATAATGCAATAAATAATTTAGAATCGCACGATATAAAATCTTTTATATCGGCCTCAGCAATTGGAATTTATCCAAGTTCCTTGGAAAAATATTACGATGAAAAAGAAAAAAATGTAGATAATAGTTTTTTAGGGGAAGTTGTTAAATTATGGGAAAATGAGGTAGATAGTTTTAAATCGTTAAAAATAACCGTTACTAAAATACGAATTGGTCTTGTGCTTGCAGCAGATGGTGGTGCATTACCCCAGATGGCCACACCCGTAAAACTGTATGCGGGTGCTGCTTTTGGTAGTGGTAAACAATGGCAATCTTGGATTAATATTACTGATTTAGCTCGTATTTTTCTTTTTACAGCTAAAAATAACTTAAATGGCAATTACAACGCAGTAGCACCGAATCCAGTTTCACAGAATAAATTAATTAAAGAAATTGCCAAAGCTGTGCAAAGGCCATTAATATTACCTAATATTCCAGCATCTATAATTAAATTGATTTTAGGAAAAATGTCTTATTTAGTGCTTTCCAGTCAGCGTGTCAGTTCTAAAAAGATTGAGGAAGATGGGTTTATCTTCAAACACCCAAACATTTCTTCAGCTCTGCAATCAATTTATGGTCAAAAAGAAATACAGGGGGCAAATAGTGTTGGCCTTTTTTAAGTGTAATTGCTAAAAGCAATTCTATTCATATCAGGTCAAAATTGTTTTAACAATTCACGAATTGACCGATTTTTCAAAAAGTTTGTGACATTATGACATTTTTTAAGAATTGGCAGTACTTTTGCCATTCCATGAATGGATAAAAAATGACACAAGCCATGAGTGAAAAAGATAGCACTGAAGAATTAGATGAAATACTTCATGAAACCGAGGTTACGGGAGAGCAACAGGAAACTGAAAATATAGAAGAGGAAATTTCTGTTGAGGATGAGCTTAGAAGTGATTTAGCTAAAGAAAAAGAAAAGTTCTTACGACTTTTCGCAGAATTCGAGAATTACAAAAAACGTACTTCAAAAGAGCGAATGGATTTATTTAAGACGGCGGGTCAAGAAGTTATTGTGGCTATGCTACCTGTACTTGATGATTTTGATCGGGCATTACCAGAGCTAAAGAAATCAGAAGATAAGGAGTCTTTTAAAGGAGTAGAGTTAATTAGCAATAAGCTTCGTGAAACTTTAAAGTCTAAAGGTCTTGAAGAAGTTAAGGCAAAACAAGGAGATGTTTTTGACGCTGAAATACATGATGCAATTACTCAAATACCAGCTCCAAAATCCAAATTGAAAGGAAAGATTATTGATGTTGTGGAAAAGGGATTTAAATTAGGTGATAAAATCATCAGGCATCCGAAGGTAGTAGTCGGCAAATAAATCTAAATAGAGATTTTATCTAAAACAATAAAGTGAAAGAAGATTTTTACGAAATATTAGGCATTAGCAAAGGGGCATCGGCTACCGAGATTAAAAAGGCATACCGTAAGAAGGCAATCCAGTATCATCCAGATAAAAATCAAGGTGATCCTAAGGCTGAAGAAATGTTTAAAAAGGCTGCAGAGGCTTACGAGGTATTAAGTGATCCAGATAAGAAGGCCCGATATGATCAATTTGGTCATTCTGCATTTGAAGGCGGGGGCGGTTTCGGAGGAGGTAGTATGAATATGGATGACATATTTAGCCAATTCGGAGATATTTTTGGAGGCGCTTTTGGCGGTGGAGGTGGCGGTTTTAGTGGCTTTGGCGGCTTTGGCGGAGGTGGTCAAAGAAGAGTAAAGGGAAGTAACTTACGAATTCGAGTGAAGCTTACTTTGGAAGAGGTAGCTAATGGTGTAGAAAAAAAGGTTAAAGTTCGTCGTAAGAAACAAGCTGCTGGAGTAACCTATAAAACATGTAGTACATGTAATGGTAACGGACAAGTAACAAAGATTACGAATACAATACTAGGAAGAATGCAGACTGCAGCCACATGTAGTACGTGCGGTGGTAGTGGTCAGCAAATTGATAAGAAACCAAATGGTGCTGATGCACAAGGTTTGGTGGTTGATGAAGAAACAGTATCAATAAAAATCCCTGCTGGAGTTGAAGAAGGAATGCAGTTAAAAGTGCCCGGTAAAGGTAACGAGGCGCCTGGTAATGGTGTTTCGGGAGATTTATTAGTGGCCATCGAAACATTGGATCACGCTTCTCTTAAGAGGGAAGGTGATAACCTACATTTCGATTTATATATTAGTATTTCTGAGGCTGTATTAGGCACTTCTAAAGAAATTGATTCTGTTGGGGGAAAAGTAAGAATTAAGTTAGAACCTGGTATTCAATCTGGTAAAATCCTAAGGTTAAGAGGTAAAGGCGTTTCTAATATAAATGGCTATGGTAGCGGAGATTTGTTGGTTCATGTTAATGTATGGACCCCAAAGGAGCTAAATAAAGAGCAAAAAGACTTTTTTGAACGTATGCAAAATAGTGAGAATTTTGAGCCAAAGCCAGAAAAATCAGATAAGTCTTTCTTTGAGAAGGTCAAAGATATGTTCTCTTAATCGAAAAGTAAGTTGCAGTTTAAATAAAAAACGTATATTTGAGAATATATCGGTTAAACCGGTATAATTTTCTTTTTCATAGCAATTTTTTTCCCATCCTTGAATTTTATTTAAGGATGGGTTTTGTTTTTTATGACATTGATGGTTATTTATTGAGTGGTTAGCTGGCAATTCATAGATAATTCGTAGTTAATTTAAGATTTGGTTTTTGATTCAATTCCATATCTTTGAACAAAATGCCTGCATGAACAACATTTTGGTTACTAAAGGGGTTACCAAACAATATGGTGAACATCTTGCCTTAAACAAAGTTTCTCTCGAAATTCCTAAAAATAGTATCTATGGTCTGTTAGGGCCAAATGGGGCTGGAAAAACCACATTAATTAGAATTATAAATCAGATTACTTTTCCAGATTCAGGTGAAGTGTATTTTGATGGTGAGCCATTAAAAGCAGAGCACATTTCCAGTATTGGTTATCTCCCTGAAGAAAGAGGCTTGTATAAAAAAATGAAAGTAGGCGAACAAGCACTATATCTAGCTCAACTAAAAGGTTTAAGTAAATCAGATGCTAAATCACGTCTTAAATATTGGTTTGAAAGGTTAGAAATTGGTGATTGGTGGAATAAAAAAGTGCAAGAGCTTTCAAAGGGAATGGCGCAAAAAGTTCAATTTATTGTTACCGTATTGCATGAACCTAAATTGTTGATTTTTGATGAGCCGTTTAGTGGTTTTGATCCTATTAATGCTAATATCATAAAAGACGAAATATTAACTTTAAAAGAGAAAGGTGCTTCCATTATCTTTTCTACACATAGAATGGAATCTGTAGAAGAGTTATGTGAATATATTGCGCTTATTCATCAATCTGAGAAAATATTAGATGGTAAATTATCAGATATTAAGAAAGCATATAAAAATAATACGTTTCAAATTGGACTAGAATTAGTACAAGATGAGGTGTTCATTGAAGAGATTTCTAGCAAATTTGATGTTAGTTTTTTAAAATATAATAAAGACGATAAACAGCTCGATTTTAAAGTACACTTACCAAGTGGTGATTCTAAAGAAATGCTTGCATATTTATCTTCTAAAGCAAATATCAATCGTTTTGTAGAGATTATTCCATCTGCTAATGAGATCTTTATAAAAAATGTTCAAGATAAGGGAGGTCATGAATAAACTAGGTTTAATTATCAAGCGCGAATATTTGGCCAAAGTAAGAAATAAGTCATTTGTAGTAATGACTTTTTTGAGTCCCATCCTAATGGTCGGAATGGTAGTATTAATTGCCTACCTTACTAAAATAAATGATAACGAACGACAAGTAGTTGGCGTTTTAAATGAGAGTGACTTTTTTACCCATGATTTTGTAGGTGAAGAAGGTACTTCATACTTGCATTTTAGTAATATTTCATTAGAAACCGCTAAGGATTCAGCAGCGAGTATGGGTTATATTGGCTTGTTGCATATACCTGAAAATAGCGATTTAGAAGAGCTTGCTTTGCAATCATTTTTTTATACTAAAGAAACCCCAAGCACAGCCATAATTGACAAAATAGAAGGTGTTTTTAATGATAGACTGCGATTAAATCGCTTACAGGAGTTAGGTGTTTCTGTTCAAGATTTCGCAACAATGGAAAAACGTTTTGAACTAAAGACAGCAACTTTTGGAGGACAAAAAAATCTAAAAGGAATTAATGAAATTAAAGCATTTATTGGTGGTGGCTTTGGTTATCTTATAATGATGTTTATTATTATTTATGGTGGTTTTGTAATGCGTAGTGTAATTGAAGAAAAAACAAGTAGAATAATTGAAGTAATTATATCATCGGTAAAGCCTTTTCACTTAATGCTAGGTAAAATTATAGGCACATCTTTAGCTGGAGTAACCCAATTTGCAATATGGATAGTTTCGGCTTCGTTATTATTATTGGTTACATTTTCTATTTTTAATATTGATCCCTCGGCATTAAATGCAACCGCAAATTTAACGAATGGTATGACTGGTGATATAGCACCCCAGGTACCAACTATAGATAAAACCATGCAATTATACGCTCAAGAATTATTTGATATACCTTGGGTGATGTTGATTAGCTTTTTTGTTATTTATTTTGTTTTAGGTTATTTAATTTATAGCTCTATTTATGCTGCAATTGGTGCAGCTGTAGATAGTGAAACAGATACGCAGCAATTTATTTTTCCAATAATTTTACCTTTAATGTTAGCAATCTATGTAGGATTCTTTTCAGTATTTAGTAATCCGCATGGGCCTATAGCCGTAGGTTTTTCATTATTTCCGCTAACTTCACCAATTGTTATGTTAATGCGTTTGCCTGGAGGTATTGGTGAAGGTGGAGTTCCAATTTGGCAAGTATTTACATCGATCATATTGTTAATTATTACCTTTGTTGCAATTGTTTGGTTGGCCGCTAAGATTTACAGAGTTGGTATTTTAATGTATGGTAAGAAACCTACGTATAAAGAATTGTGGAAATGGTTAAAATATTAAAATGGATAGTTTAGATGGTATTTCTTCAGTCTTAAGGAATTTTTTGTCTTACCCTATGATTGATACCGAAAATATTGATATTACCATCGGTACATTAATAACAATTATAATAGTATTAATTCTAGTTTCGGTACTATTAAAACTGATTAACAAATTTGTAACTAAAAAACTTCCATTAGAGGATAAGAATAAGTTTGTTAGCATATTTAACTTCCTTAGATACCTTTTATATATACTGGTTGTAATAACTGTATTGCACTCTTCTGGAGTAAATCTTACCGTTCTATTAACTGCTTCTGCAGCTTTATTTGTTGGTTTAGGTTTTGCGTTACAATATCTTTTTCAAGATATAATATCTGGTATAATGATGATTTTGGATCAATCACTCCATGTTGGTGATATTATTGAAGTAGATGGTAAAGTTGGTCGCGTTTTTGAAATTCGATTACGAACTACAAGAGCACTAACAAGAGACGATAAAGTTGTTGTAATTCCAAATCATATATTTTTAACCGACAGTATTTATAATTACACTCAAAATCATAAAACTACTAGAGAATACGTTAGAGTAGGGGTGGCGTATGGAAGTGATGTAAAATTAGTGTCCAAAATACTAGAAGAAGTAGTAAAGCATCAGCCTGGTGTTCTAAAGAATCCTAAGCCTTTTGTGATTTTTGAAGATTTTGGAGATTCTGCTTTAATGTTTACTATAAATTTTTATATCAATGATAGCTTTGGTGATCCAAAAATTAAAAGTGCTATTCGTTTTTCAATAGATGAAAAGTTTAGAGCAAATAATATTTCTATACCGTTCCCTCAAAGAGATGTTCATATTTATCAGCATTAATGCATCTTAATAAATTAGTTGTAAAATACATGCAAAAATTAGAATTAGGGTGTAGGAATAGTTCCATAAGGTTTATTCTTTTTTTTTTAGTTTCTACTGTTTGTATGGCACAAACACCAGATGTTTTTCGTGCGGAGTACATGTTAATGCCGCGAAATGACGCCGGAGCAAAATTATCGCGTATAAAATTGGTGACTAATGTGCCAATAAAATTAAAAGACTCTCATAATTTGGTAATAGGGGGAGAATACAATCGGTTAACTTATGATCTAGATAGAGTAGACGTTCAACTAAGCACAGAAGAGTTAAATTATTTTCATATCATTGATTTTAATTTGGCGTATGTGCACCGCTATAATGATGATTGGCGATTAATTGCAGTAGTAACTCCGCGCTTGGCGTCAACATTAACCAATCCCTTAGAAAATGGAGATTTTTCGGTAAATGCAACAATAGGAGGATTTAGAGAAAGGCAAAATATTAATAAACCAACTCGTTTAGTTGTGGGAGTTGCTTATAATTCTACAGTAACACCTAGAATTCCGTTGCCTTTTGTATACTATGAGAAACGTTTTCATCCAAAGTGGACATATGTTGTAGGCGTACCCAAAACAGGTATTAAATTTCATTTAAATGACACTCATTTAATTCAAACCGAGTTTATTTTAGACGGATATTTTGTAAACCTTCAAAACAGTACGATTTTGCCAGATGCCGGTTTTGCATCTAGTATTTCTTCTTCGGCTGCATTGGCAACTGTTGGTTACCAATTCAATTTAACAAAAGTTATGTCTGTCTATGGTTATATGGGACATACATTATTTCAGACAGGAGTTTTGAGAGATGAGGAAAGAAATGATATTTTTACAATAAATGACGACCCTAGTTTTTATTTTAGGGCCGGTTTTAGAATTGGACTTTAAATAACATACATATGTCAAAAATATTGGTAGTTGAAGATGAATCGGCAATTCGTCGAGTTTTGGTGAAAATACTTTCGGAAGAAAACGATGGTTATATTGTTGAAGAGGCAGAAGATGGATTAAAAGGGATTGAAAGTATAAAAAACAACGATTTTGATTTAGTCTTATGTGATATTAAAATGCCAAAAATGGATGGCGTAGAAGTTTTAGAAGCGGCTAAGAAAATAAAGCCTGAAATTCCATTTATTATGATTTCGGGGCATGGTGATTTAGATACTGCTGTTGGAACAATGCGAGCTGGGGCTTTCGATTATATTTCTAAACCACCAGATTTAAATAGACTTTTAACGGCTGTAAGAAATGCATTAGATCGTAAAGAATTAGTAGTTGCTAACAAAATCTTGAAAAAGAAGGTTAGTAAAAATTATGAAATGGTTGGTAATAGTAAAGAAATATCTGCAATAAAAGATATTATTGAAAAAGTTGCACCGACTGATGCCAGAGTTTTAATTACAGGTTCTAATGGAACTGGCAAAGAATTGGTAGCCCATTGGGTACATGAGAAAAGTCAACGAAGTCGTGCACCATTTATTGAAGTTAATTGTGCGGCAATACCTTCAGAATTAATAGAAAGTGAACTATTTGGTCATGTAAAAGGAGCATTTACTTCAGCAGTTAAAGACCGTGCAGGTAAGTTTGAAGCAGCAAATAAAGGCACAATATTTTTAGATGAAATTGGTGATATGAGCCTTTCAGCCCAAGCTAAAGTTTTAAGAGCTCTACAAGAAAACAAAATTTCTAGGGTAGGCACCGATAAAGACATAAAAGTTGATGTACGTGTAGTCGCAGCTACCAACAAAAATTTAAAAAAAGAAATAGAAAACGGTAAGTTTAGAGAAGACTTATATCACAGATTGGCGGTAATTTTAATTAAGGTTCCTTCTTTAAATGAAAGAAGAGACGATATACCTTTGCTAATCGAACATTTTGCCAAGAAAATAGCATCTGAACAAGGAGTTTCACCCAAAAATTTCTCTGAAAAAGCTGTTAAAATGCTAAAAGGCTACGATTGGACAGGTAATATCCGAGAATTACGAAATGTAGTAGAGCGGTTAATAATTTTAGGAGGCAAAGAGGTTACAGACACTGATGTGAAGCTATTTGCTAGTAAATAGCTTATTTGGCCATACAATCACCTATTTGATCAAGTGCTTCTTTGGTTATCGCCTTTGTTCTAAGGTTATAGTATTTTTTGCCTTCTGATAGGTTTTCTTTTAATAATTGTGCTTCACAATGATTATATATGCGCATCGCAAATGCATATGCCTCTTTACAATTTACTGTTTCTACCACAGTTTGTAATGAGGCCTCATAACTAATAAGTGAAATATCAATTTTTTGTTTGAAATCATATGTTTTGTCAGAAGCCTTAGGTGTGTGAATAATATCTTCAGAATCAACTGTATTCATTACCAAGACATCAGTTCCGTAAGAGCCTTTATGGTTTTCGTGGTCCTCAATAGCCTCTATACTAGCAATAGTATTTTCTAAAGATTCATTTAAAAGCAATCTGGTTTCTTCTAAAGTAGCAGATTTAGTGGCTAATTTAAGTTGATTTAATGCTTCTTTCATGTAATCAAAAGCGTCGGAACAACCACAATCATCAAATAATTTTTGTGATTTCTCTAAGGCATTAAGAGCTTTATAAGCCATAAAATGAGATTCGTTCACATTTGAAGCAGTTATAGCTTTTTGGGTTTGAGACTTAACGTAACCCATGTTAGATCCTGCGTATTCGCATTCTTCACTTATCTCAAAAGATGAGAAAAGTACTAAAAGTAGGCTATAAAACACGAAGTAATGTGCTTTCATAATACAAGGTTTATATTGTAAAATTTGGGGCGTTTTACACTACAAAGTTAAGTTAAGAAGCACATTGCGACCTATTTTTTTCGATGGTCAACATAGTAAAGCTTGAATATTGGATAAAGTGGTTTTTAATAAAGTTTAACTGCCAATTTTTTTAACATAAATTACACTTCATCGATTAAATATTTTATATTCAGCCCATGAAAAATGTCAATATTACGTCTTATATAGCGACTGAAACAACAAAAATACAAGATGCTTCAACTGAAACCGATTTGGGAGCAAATGAGAAAGAACTAAAGAAAGAGCTTAAGCTTATCCGTCGTGAATTGGGTGATTTTCAAGATACCATGTACGCCCACGGTAAATATAATGTATTAGTGTGTTTGCAAGGTATGGATACAGCTGGTAAGGATAGTCTTATTAGAGAGGTGTTCAAAGATTTCAATGCTAGAGGTGTAGAAGTATACAGCTTTAAAGTACCAACTGAAATAGAGTTAAAACACGATTATTTGTGGAGACATTACATTGCTTTACCAGCGCGCGGAAAATTTGGAGTATTTAACAGAACGCATTATGAGAATGTATTAGTAACAAGAGTACATCCAGAATATATTTTGGGTGAAAAATTACCAGGTATTCATTCCGTTAATGATATTGACGGCGAATTTTGGAACAAGCGTTTTGAGCAAATAAATAATTTTGAAAAGCACTTGGCTGATAATGGTACTATAATTTTTAAGTTTTTTCTTAATCTTTCAAAAGAAGAACAAAAGCAAAGATTGTTAAGAAGGTTGTATTTGAAAAAGAAAAACTGGAAATTTTCACCTGGAGATTTAGAAGAAAGAAAATTATGGAATATATATCAGAAGTATTATCAGGATGCGATTAGTCGCACTAGTAAAACTCATGCACCTTGGTATATTATTCCTGCAGATAATAAGAAATCGGCAAGAGTAATTGTAGCTTCTATTTTGTTACAAGTGTTAAAAACTTATAGTGATATTGCTGAACCGGAATTGGATGATAAAGTGAAAAAGAATTTAGAGATTTATAAACAAGAATTAGAAAACGACAATTAATGAAGAAATTATGTTTGGTAATATTTTTGCTGGGGATGTTTACTTATGCACAAACAGCAGATGAATCGCAATTAAGAAAAATATACGATGTATCCTTAACCAATGCTAAAGGTTATGATTGGTTAAATCATTTATCAAATCAAATTGGTGGAAGATTATCGGGGTCTATTCAAGCACAACAAGCAGTTGATTATACAAAAGCACAATTAGAAAAACTTGGATTAGATCGCGTATGGTTGCAGCCAGTAATGGTTCCGAAATGGGTGAGAGGAACTCCAGAATTCGCATATTTTGAAAGTACACCAGGCACGAGTACCAATGTTCCAATATGCGCATTGGGTGGGTCTGTAGCTACGCAACCTGGAGGTTTAAAAGCAAATATAATTGAAGTACAAGGAATCGAAGAGTTGAAAATAATCGGTCGTGAAAAAATTGAAGGAAAAATTGTTTTTTTTAATCGCCCTTTTGATCAGAAATTGATTAGCACTTTTGATGCTTATGCAGGATGTGTAGATCAACGATATATGGGAGCAGCTGAAGCCAGTAAATATGGAGCGGTTGGTATAATTGTGCGATCAATGAGCTCAAGATTAGATGATTTGCCTCATACAGGTTCAATGAGTTATGGTGATACTCCAGTAAAAAATAGAATTCCGGCTGCTGCAATTAGCACTAAAGGTGCAGATCTTTTGAGTACCACATTGAAACTGAATAGTGATACAAAATTTTATTTTAAGCAAAATTGTGAGCAGTTAGAAGATGTAAAATCTTATAATGTTATAGGAGAAATAAAAGGCAGTACCCATCCAAATGAAATAATGGTTGTAGGTGGTCATTTAGATTCTTGGGACTTAGGAGATGGTTCTCATGATGATGGTGCAGGTTGTGTTCAAAGTATGGAAGTTCTTCGGCTTTTAAAAGAAACTGGCTATAAACCGAAACGAACAATTCGAGTCGTTCTTTTTATGAATGAAGAAAATGGTTTACGTGGAGGGAATGAATATGCAAAAGTTGCTAAGAGCAAAGGAGAGCATCATGTTTTTGCATTAGAGAGTGATGCTGGAGGTTTTACACCACGTGGATTTTCTTTAGATTGTTCCGATGCTAATTTTGAAAAAGTACAAAGTTGGAAAGCACTTTTTGAACCGTATTTGATACATATGTTTGTAAGAGGCCAGAGTGGTGCTGATATTAATCCATTAAAAAATTCAGAAATGCTTTTAGCTGGTTTAAGACCAGACTTACAGCGTTACTTTGATCATCATCATGCGGCCAATGATACTTTTGAACATGTGAATAAAAGAGAATTACAAATGGGAGCTGCAACTATGGCAAGTTTAGTTTATTTAGTTGATAAGTATGGAGTTGAGCCCAGTATTAAAATCAAAGGTTAATGATACACAATAAATTCCTTCACTATTTAGTATCTTTGCCGCTCATTTAAAATACGTAAAATGCAAGACGGAATCTATGCGAAGTTCAATACTTCGAAAGGCGAGATTTTAGTAAAATTGACCCACGATAAAACTCCTGGTACAGTTGGTAATTTTGTTGCCTTAGCGGAGGGAAAACAAAAAAATTCGGCTAAAACTGAAGGAACACCTTATTATGATGGACTAAGCTTTCATAGGGTAATTCCAGATTTTATGATACAAGGAGGTTGCCCACAAGGAACAGGAACTGGAAATCCTGGATTTCAATTTGATGATGAATTTCATCCAGAATTAAAACATTCGGAACCAGGTGTGCTTTCAATGGCAAATGCTGGTCCAGGTACAAATGGTAGTCAATTTTTTATCACTCACGTACCAACACCATGGTTAGACAATAAGCATACTGTATTTGGGCACGTTGTTGCAGGCGGACAAGAAGTTGTAGATGCTATCACACAAGGTGATAAAATAGAAACATTAGAAATTATTAGAGTGGGTGATGAAGCTAAGAATTTCGATGGACTTGCTGCCTTTAAAAATTTTGAGCAATCAAAAGAAGAAAGACTTAAAAAAGAAAAAGAAGCGCAAGCTGCTGAATTAGATAAAGTTGCTGCTGGTTTTGATGAGACAGATAGTGGATTGCGATATAAAATAATTCAAAAAGGTAATGGTGCTAAGGCTGAAAAAGGAAAGAAGGTTTCTGTGCACTATGAAGGTTCGTTATTAGATGGTCAAGTTTTTGATTCGTCTTATAAAAGAAATCAACCAATTGATTTTCAATTGGGTGTAGGTCAAGTTATTTCTGGTTGGGATGAAGGAATTAGTTTATTGCAAATAGGTGATAAAGCTCGTTTTGTTATTCCATCTAATTTAGCATACGGAACAGCTGGTGCTGGTGGAGTAATACCTCCAAATGCAACTTTAATATTTGATGTAGAGCTAATGGGTGTTAATTAATCTTAACCCTAATAGAATTAAAAAACTTTCAATCTTATATAAGATTGAAAGTTTTTTTGTTTTATAACTTTCCTAAAATGCAACTAACAATTCGTAATAAAATAACGATTTAGTTTAAAATTAGGGGGTTCTCACCCATGCAAGCTTATTTTTGAAATAAAACTATTTTGTATCGAAAACTATTTCGACTTAGCGCGACCTGTACTTAAAAAAAGTAAAACTAGGTTTACTGCTAAAAGTATAAAAAGGATACCAAAAAATGTAATCATAATGTGTTCTATTAATAATAGTGTGTTCTCGTTATTACTATTTTAACCTTTAGATAATGAAATCTTAAAATGGTTGCTTTAATTACGAGAGAAATTATCAAAAAGTTTTCGAGAAGTATAATTTATTATGTGCGTAGTGATTTATATTTCAAAAAATTATGTAAAAAAAGCCCCAACATTACGTCGGGGCTTTTATAAAAAAAGTTTATTCTTACCTAGTCAACAACCTTCACATTTACGGCGTTTAATCCTTTTTTACCTTGTTGTAGTTCAAATTCTACAACGTCACCTTCACGAATTTCATCGATTAAACCAGAAATGTGTACAAAGTGATCTTCGCTTGAACCATCTTCAGTGATAAAACCATAACCTTTGGAATCATTGAAGAATTTTACTGTTCCTTTACTCATAATACAAAAAAATTAAATAATTAAATTAAAGCGCAAATATAGTGTTAAATTATTAAAAGAAAGGGTTTTAGGGTTATATTTTCGTAAAGTTTGAATTACATTATAATACAATCCTCTGTAATTTATTCATTCATTCAATTGTTGTATCTACTTACAAGATTTTGATTGCTAAAAATTTAATACTATTATTTTGTTTTATAGTTCAAATCTTAAGCCGTTGGATCAGGTGTCATTCTTAGATAAGGTTTAATTTCATTAACACCTTTCTCAAAAATTTTCTTTGCATCTTCCGTTGCAATAGCAGGGCTAACCACAACATCTTCACCATTTTTCCAATTTGCTGGAGTCGCAACTTTATGATAGGACGTTAATTGTAAAGAGTCTACTACTCTTAATAATTCATAAAAATTTCTACCAGTTGATGCTGGATATGTTAAAATTAGTTTCACAGATTTATCGGGTGCAATAATAAAAACAGACCTAACAGTAAGGTTGTTATCTGCATTTGGGTGAATCATGTCATATAAAGTTGACACTTTTTTATCTTCATCTGCTATAATTGGAAAATTAACTGTTGTGTTCTGCACTTCATTAATATCTTTAATCCATTCTTTATGAGAGGCAGCACCATCAACACTTAATGCAAGCATTTTTACATTTCGTTTATCAAATTCACCTTTAAATTGAGCTGCTGTACCTAGTTCTGTGGTACAAACTGGTGTAAAATCTGCTGGGTGAGAAAATAGGATGCCCCAACTATCACCTAAATAATTATATAAGTTAATTGTTCCTTCAGAACTATCTGCTGTAAAATCTGGGGCTTTATCTCCCAATCGTATAACGGCCATAATTTATTTTTTTAGTTAATTCTTAGTTTAAGAAAATTAAGTCTATAAATTTACTAGATTAAAGATAAAAACGCATTTCATTTGGGTTAAAAATGTATTAAAGTTTATTATTTTTATAACATGGATACTACAGAAATAGAAAGGTTAAGATACCCAATTGGGCATTTTCAATTACCAACTAAAATTACTTCAGAATTATTACAAAAGAATATAGATGAACTCGAGCAATATCCTAGGAAGTTATCTGATTTGGTTTCTAATTTAAATGAACAACAATTAAGTACAACCTATAGGCCTGGAGGTTGGACCGTTAGACAGCTGGTACATCATATTGCGGATAGCCATCATCATAGTTATACGCGATTTAAATGGGCTTTAACCGAAAATACAGCTATAATAAAGGCATATGAAGAGAAAGAATGGAGCAAGTTGTTTGATGCAAAAACAGCCCCAATTCAGCTTTCACTAACATACTTAAGTGCATTACATGCGAAACTAGTTTATTTACTCCGTGGCTTGTCTGATGTCGATATGCAAAAATGTTATACACATCCTGAGGACCAAATTGTTGTAACAGTGGCCGAGAATGTTTGTAAATATGCATGGCATGGAAGACATCATTATACGCATATTGAAAATTTAATTAAGAGGGAAGGGTGGTAATAATAATTTAATTCTTATTCGGTCTCACCTCCTTCAGGGCCATAAAAAATTACCCAAGTTGCAAAGTCTTCTGTAAAATTTTCAAATCGATGCACGTGGCCAGCTTTTACAAATAAAAAATCACCAGAGGAAAATGTGGTATTTAAACCATTATTGTAAAAAGTACCACTACCTGAGATAATCACATATACTTCATCTCTAGTATGAGGTTTTTGGTAGTCTATTTGGTCAGGTTTGTATATTTCAACTGCTAAAGTACCGTGATTAAATACGGAAAGAAATGTAGCATTTTTTAGTGACAGTTTTGTTAGGGCTTCATTTAATTCTACTTTCATAGTGAATAATTTAATGAGTAACCCATTTAATATTACAACCTATACTGGGTTTTTGCACTTGATTTATTTTTTCATTTTTTAATAAAGCTTTTAAAGCACTATGTAAGTCATTTCCAGTAAGAGGCTTGCCATTGCCAGGTCTTGAATCATCTATTTGACCACGGTAAACTAATTTTAGCATATTATCAAACAAATAAAAATCTGGTGTACACGCAGCTTGATAAGCTTTAGCTACTTCTTGTGATTTATCATATAAATAAGGGAATGGGTACATTAATTTTTTTGCAACCTTTTTCATTAAGTGCGGTGCATCTTGAGGGTACTTCTTTACATCGTTACTTGAAATAGCAATAAAACTTATTCCTTTTTCTAGGTATTTTTTTGCTAATTCAATAATAATAGGATTAACATGAAGTACAAATGGACAATGATTACAAATAAACATTATAACGGTTCCTTTGTTACCTTTTAATTTATCTAAACTTAGATGCTCTTCACTTACAGTATCTAATAAAGTGAAATCGGCAGCTTTAGTGCCTAATGGTAGCATGTTACTTGGTGTGTCTGACATTAGTTAGTTTTAGATTTCGTCGTACGTGATTTTGTTGTCAAAATTTAACTTTTTGTAACAAACAAAATAAAGATTAATAACAACCTTGGTTGGAATAAAAGTAATTGGATTTAATTGTAATTAAAAATAATGAGGTAGGGTAATTGTCGATACGATTGTTTGAATAATATAATCGACTAAAAATTAAACTATGAAAAAATGTATATTTTGTTTTAGTTTGTTACTAATGCTTCTGATATTTATTTAACTTTTATATTCATAAGTTACGAGTAAAAACTATTGATATTATTATCTTATCTTTCGTTGTAAGTTTAAAAAACAACAAGGGTTGTTATATTCAAAATTGAAAACGTTTTTTTGACCGATACTCTACTAGATACTGTTCACATAAATTTTAATACTGAAACTATTTGGGTATTAAATTGTGCCTTGGCCTTAGTAATGTTTGGTATTGCTCTTGAAATTTCCTTTAAAGATTTTAAAAATCTATTTAGAAATCCTCGCCCCGTTTTTACAGGTGTTTTTAGTCAATTTATAATTTTACCTGCGGTAACCTATATACTCGTTTTTTTTATAAATCCTGCACCGAGTATTGCATTAGGTATGCTAATGGTAGCAGCCTGTCCAGGTGGCAATATTTCAAATTTCATTACGCATTTAGCTAAAGGGAATACCGCACTTTCGATTAGCCTTACTGCTATTGCAACTTTATTAGCCATAGTTATGACTCCTTTAAACCTCCAATTTTGGGGTAGTTTATATGAGCCAACGGCAACAATATTAAAGGATATTTCTGTTTCCCCGATTGAGATGTTTAAATTAGTTTCGTTACTGTTGGGAGTGCCATTAATGCTAGGAATGGTGCTAAATCATTTTAAAAAAGAGCTGGCACGAAAAATGGCAAAAGTGCTAAAAATTGCTTCCGTTTTTATTTTTGTGTCATTAATAATTATAGCATTTTACAAAAATTTAGACATATTTGCTTCTTATATTTTTTATGTTTTTTGGATTGTATTACTTCATAATTTAGTTGCCTTTTTTACGGGGTTTACATTTGCAAAAATTATGGGTTTATCAAATAAGAATGTCCGGACAATAACTATAGAGACAGGTATTCAGAATTCTGGTTTAGGTTTGCTTTTAATTTTCACCTTTTTTGAAGGATTAGGCGGAATGGCCTTATTAGCCGCATTTTGGGGAATATGGCATTTGATTTCTGGATTAATACTTGCTAGCATATGGGGTTATAAGCCTATCAAAAAGGAAACATTAGCTTGAAAAATTTAGTATATAAACTTATAAAGTATTGGATAAAAACTAATTTGCATCTTTACTTTGGTAAGATCAAAATTAATGGGCTCCATAATGTTCCATTACACCAACCTGTATTATTCTTGCCAAATCATCAAAATGCTTTATTAGATCCTTTGTTAATAGCTGTAGACTGTAAAAGAAAACCTTATTTCCTTACTCGTTCCGATGTCTTTAAAAGTTCAATTCTTAACCAATTGTTCTCAGTAGTGAGAATGATTCCAATATATAGAATTAGGGATGGAAGAGCAACTTTAAAACAAAACGAAGCTATTTTTAACAGGTGTGCTAAGCTTTTAAATGAAAGTGAAGCTCTATTAATGTTTCCTGAGGCTAATCATAATTTAGAAAGACGCGTACGTCCTTTAAGCAAAGGATTTACTCGTATATTGTTTCGTGCTTTAAAGGATAATCCAAAATTAGAAATTCAATTAGTACCTGTAGGTTTAAATTATTTATCTGCAACGAAATTTAAAAATGCCGTTTCAATTTATTTCGGAAAACCCATAGCATTGCAAGATCTATTAGTTGCCAATGACGAAAGGATTACCATTGATAAAATTAAGGAAGAGGTTTCGCTTTCTCTTCAAAATTTAACAACACATATTCCAGAGGGGGATTATAGTAAAATAATTAGTAAACTAAACGCTACTAATGTAGATTATCTTAATCCTATCGAGACAAATAAGAGTATCCAAAATAAAGAGTATCTTAAAGAAAAATCGATTTTAAAATCGAGAACGAATTATTTAAAAAGAATAGTTTATCCTTTTTTTATCCTTTTAAATTCACCAGTTATTTTAATTTGGCGATTACTGCTAAAGCCAAAAGTTTGGGAGCCCGAATTTACAGATACATTACGATTTGCACTTTGCTTAGTGATGTATCCTATTTATTACCTCTTGCTCTTAATTGTATTTATTTATTTTCTTGGATGGGGTGTTGGAGCTATTGTAGTAATTGGCATTTTTATCTTTAATTGGATTTATGTAAAAATGAGTTGATTCTAAAGTTGTTCAAAAAAAAACGACCTTATTAGGTCGTTTAAAATACTTAAAGAATCAATAGTTTTATATGTCATCAAAATTAACATCAGTAAAATTTTCAGATGCTTGCGAAGTTCCGTTTTCAGAAATTTCTAAGTGGTTATTGTCTTCATCTTTTTTAAAATCTTTTTTATGACGCTCTGAAATAACTTCGGTTCCTTTTTCTTCTATTATAAAATCCATCATTTCCTCAACATTTTCTCTAAATGCTTCAAAATCTTCTTTATAAAGATAAATTTTGTGTTTTTTGTAATGAAAAGTTCCATCATCGTGAGTAAATTTTTTACTCTCCGTTATAGTAAGATAATAATCACCCGCCTTTGTACTTCTTACATCAAAGAAATATGTTCTTCTACCGGCGCGTAAAACTTTTGAATGAATCTCTTCTTGATCCAACATGTCTTTCTCGCTCATTATTTATGGTATTATAGTGTTTGTACTACCAAAAATGACGAAAAAATGTCGATACGGCAACTATATTGTTAGTTTTCTTTATCTGAAAGTTGAGTAAGGTATAGTTCTTTGTAGTATCCTTCTGACGTATTTAATTTATCATGCGTTCCTTCTTGTAATAATTTTCCTTCATCAAGTACTAATACTTTATCTGCATTTTTTGCAGAGGAGACTCTATGGCTAACAATAAGCGTTGTTCGGTTGCTTGAAGCTTGTTCTAAATTGTTCAAAATTTCTTCTTCTGTTTCCGTGTCAACGGCTGACAGGCAGTCATCGAATAAATATATTTTCGGATCTTTTAATAGAGCACGCGCAATTGAAACACGTTGCTTTTGACCACCACTAAGCGTTATTCCACGTTCACCTAAAACGGTGTCATATTTTTTACTGAAGCCCATTATATTTTCATGCACAACAGCATTTTTAGCAACTTTAATTACTTCCTCGTCTGTTGCATCTTTTTTTCCGAATTTGATATTTTCTTTAATACTATCAGAAAATAAAAAAGCATCTTGTGGTACAGCACCTACAGTTTGTCTTAAACTTTTTAAATTTAATTTTTTAATTGGAATATCATCAATAAGAATTTCTCCATCGGTAACATCATACAATCGTGCTATAAGATCTAAAATGGTTGATTTGCCAGACCCTGTTTTACCTAAAATCGCAACAGTATCACCTTTATTTATAGTGAACGAAATATTTTTTAATGCATTTATATTCGTGTCATCATAAGTAAATGAAACATTTTTAAATTCTATTTTGCCATTAATAATATTTTCAACAGCAGATTCATTTTTAATTTTGGGTTCCTCCTTTAGAAATTCGTTTATTCGTGTTTGAGATGCTCCTGCTCTTTGTACAATAGATGTTAACCAACCAACAATTGCAACTGGCCAAGTAAGCATATTTACATATAAAATAAACTCTGCGATTAGGCCAAAACCAATTTCACCAGCAATGTATTGCTTACCACCAATATAAATTACAAATAGATTACTAACACCAATTAAAAGTACCATTAAAGGAAAAAACCAAGCATTGACCTTAGCAAGGTCCATGCTTTTA
This sequence comes from Flavobacteriaceae bacterium EG-1, assembly GCF_009649685.1. Taxonomy (GTDB): domain Bacteria; phylum Bacteroidota; class Bacteroidia; order Flavobacteriales; family Flavobacteriaceae; genus Aurantibacter_A. The sequence goes on along the minus strand of NZ_WJPK01000004.1, from coordinate 62,022 downwards.
TCTTTTCCTTCATTCGCCAATAAAATCACTTCCTCATGAGTTTGCGGTTCTAAACCATACGCTTTAATTACCGATATTCCAGAGAATGATTCTTGTGTAAAAGTTGAAAGTTTTGAGAGGAATTCTTGAACTTTAGTACTACGTTTATGAATAATCTTACTTATTTTATAAATCAAAAACGATAATATAGGAAAAGGTAAAACCGTATATAAGGCAAGTGTAGGTGCTTTAATGAACATTAAAGGAATTAAACAGCCAAATAAAGTAAGTGCATTAATACCATACATAACTGCAGGACCCGCATACATTCGTACTTGACCTACATCTTCACTAATTCGGTTCATTAAATCACCAGTACGATTTTTTTTATAAAAATCTAGATTCAAATACTGATAGTGGTCGAAAATTTCATTTTTTAAATCGTATTCAATATAGCGTGAAACATTAATAATGGTTTGGCGCATGAGAAAGGTGAAAATTCCTGATAAAATAGCCGTACCAATAATTATAAAAATATAAAGCGTTAGTAAATCTGTTGCTTCGGTTTTATTAATATTTTCTTTTACAAGGTTGTCAATAACCTCAAAAGACTTATTTACATAAGAGGGTAGTACCAATGAGAAAATTCTAGCAATGATAGTGATTAAAATACCTATCAATAACTTAAACCAGTATTTGCGAAAGTATTTATTTAAGTGCTTAAGTTCTTTCATTTGTCGACCAATAAATCTGGGGGTTCAGATTTTAAAGGGGCAAAGATAGTAGTTTGATGATTAAACGAATGTTATTAAATGCATAAGATCCATGAATATATAGTAGTTAGATAAAATTAGATTCCTATTTTTGTCGAGAATTAATACCAAATCGCAAAAGTTCTTTTAAATGCTAACAAGAAGACATATTCGGGTGAAGGTAATGCAATGCATTTATGCCTTAATACAATCAAATGATGATTCATTAGAAAAACAGCAAAAATTTCTTAGGACAAGTATTGAGAATATGTACAATTTGTACTTAGTGTTATTAAGTTTGTTGGCAGAAATTCAGCTAATGGCCGAAAGACAGGTAAAACTAGCAAACAAAAGCTATCTCGAAAATACTTCTAACAATTATCCTAATAAAAGCAAATTTGTAAACAATCGATTGTTACAGCAAATAGTAAAAAATAATACCCTTCAAGAGGAATTAAAAAATCGGAAATTAAAAAATTGGTATTTGAATGAGGAGTATGTCAAGCTAATTTATAAAGAAATAGTTGAAAACGATAACTATGTAAGTTATATGAACTCTACTAAAGATTCTTACGCAATAGATCGCGAATTAATATTGAATCTTTACAAAAATGTTATTGCGCCCAACGAGAAAATTTATGACTATTTCGAAGATGATAAACTAACTTGGGTTGACGATCTTCCTATTGTAAATACTTTTATATTAAAGCAATTAAAAAAATCAAAAGAAGAGCAATCAGAATCTTTCTTTTTACCGACACTTTTAAAAGATGATGAGGATTTGGATTTTGCTTTAAAACTTTTAAACAAAACACTCTTAACGGATGCTGAATTAGAAAAAGAAATTGAGGGCAAAACTCCAAATTGGGATAAAGATAGAATTGCTGAAATAGATTCAATTTTGTTAAAAATGGCAATTTGCGAATTATTAAATTTCGCTTCAATACCAGAAAAAGTAACTATAAATGAATTTTTAGAAATTGCAAAAGAGTACTCTACTCCAAAAAGTAGCATCTTTATAAATGGAATTCTTGATAAACTAGTTAAAGAATACAAAGCAGAAGGAAAACTTAAAAAGATGGGCAGAGGTCTTTTATAAAATATTTCTGTAATTTTACGTTTTATATATATTATCAAGAGATAGTATATCTAATTAATTAACAACCTACTTGCCAGAATAAATGGTAAGTCAAAAAAAAGTAAAGTGATGAAAAGAGTTTTTCTAGTATTTGGTTTAATCGGGGCGCTAGTATTTGTTTCTTGTAAAGACAACAATGCTACGGCAAAAATCAACACTGAAAATGTAGCAGTTGCGGCTGAGCGTGATCAAGCGGCTAAGCAAGTTCCTGTAATGGAATTTGTAGAATCTGAGCACGATTTTGGTACTATTAATCAAGGAGAAGCCCAAGAAACAACTTTTGTTTTTACAAATACAGGTAATGCTCCATTAATTATTACCGATGCAACTAGTAGTTGTGGATGTACAGTACCTAATCCTCCAAAAGATCCTATTGCACCAGGTGAAACCGGTGAATTAGTTGTTAAGTTTAATGGTTCAGGACAAAACCAAGTAACAAAAACAATTACTGTGAAAGCAAATACCGAAAAGGGTTCAGAATTATTAAGAATCAAGGCATTTGTAACACCTAAGGATGCAGCGGCTGTTGGGCCAACAAAGTAATTAACAAACACGAGAACACTATATTATGGAGAATTTAGGGCAGTTTTTGCCAATGATTCTAATTTTTGCCGTTGCTTATTTTTTTATGATAAGACCGCAAATGAAGCGTCAAAAAGATGAGAAAAAATTCGCAGCAGAATTAAAACGAGGAGATCGCGTGATTACTAAAAGTGGCCTTCATGGCAAAATTTTAGAATTGAATGAAAAAGATTATTCCTGTGTTTTAGAAACAATGGCTGGTAAGCTAAAATTTGACCGCACTGCAATTTCTATGGAAATGAGTAAGAAGTTAAATACTTCGCCTATTGAGAAAAAGTAGAATTAAGAAATTATTTTTTAAAGGCGTCAACCATTTGGTTGAGGCCTTTTTTTATGTTAAGAAATGTTATCTTCAAAGAGATTTAAATACTACAAAATGATTAACAATAGAAGAAGTTTTATAAAGAAAAGTTCATTAGCACTCGCAGGTACAGGAGCAGCATTTATGTTTCCAATGGAGCTCCTAGCAACAATTAGAAAAAAAGTAAGTGCAAATGATAAAATTCAGGTAGGTTTAATCGGCTGTAAAGGGATGGGATTTTCAGATTTAAGTTCTATGCTTAAAATAAGTGAGGTGGAGGTAGTTGCACTTTGTGATGTTGATGAAAATGTACTTCAAGCAAGAACGGCAGATTTAGAAAAAGCCGGTATAAAAAAACCAAAATGGTATAAAGATTATAGATTGCTTTTAGATGATAAGGATGTAGATGCGGTAATAATTGGAACACCAGATCATTGGCATTGTCTAATGTTAACTGATGCCCTTCAAGCAGGTAAAGATGCTTATTGCGAAAAGCCAATTGCGAACTCAGTTCAAGAAGCAGATATCATGTTGAACTATGTGAATTCTAGTGATCGCATGGTGCAAATAGGGCAGTGGCAAAGAAGTCAACCACATTTTGTAGACGCAATTAAATATGTTCACTCTGGTAAATTGGGTAATATACGCTTGTCAAAAGCTTGGGCATACCAAGGTTGGATGAAACCTGTGCCAAATATACCAGATTCAGCTGTTCCAAAAGGGGTTGATTATGATATGTGGTTAGGACCAGCACCAAAAAGAGCATTCAATGAAAATCGATTTCATTTTAATTTTAGATGGTTTTGGGATTATGCAGGTGGATTAATGACCGATTGGGGAGTTCATTTAATTGATTATGCTCTTTATGGAATGAATGCCGGAAGACCAAAATCAGTAATGGCATTGGGTGGTAAATTTGCCTATCCAGATGATGCGGCAGAAACACCAGATACTTTGCAAACAGTTTTTGAATATGATGATTTTTCTATACTATGGGAACATGCTACTGGTATAAGTGGAGGTAATTATGGAAGAGATCATGGTATTTCTTTTATCGGTAATAACGGAACATTGGTTGTTGATAGGCATGGTTGGGAAGTAATTCCGGAAGGAAAGTTTAATGGTTGGGGAAAAGAGAAAACTCCAAAAATGGAAGCCTTTAAAAAAGGAGCCGGAAATATTAGTGGACTTGATTTACACACCATTAATTTTATAGAAGCAGTAAAGTCTAGAGATGCTGCCAAACTGAATGCTCCAATAAAAGTAGGATATGATGCTGCCTTAGTTTCGCATATGGGTAATGTTGCTTTTAAAACGGGGAATCGCATTTATTGGGACACAGAAGCTAATCAATTTAAGGAAAAGAACGCCAATCAGTTCTTAAAAGCAAATTATCAAAATGGCTATAAGTTGCCGATGTTGTAATAATGTTGAAAAATGCAGTATAATAAAGTAATTTGTCCTAATTTATTTGATAACAACATTTGAAACTGATGTCAAATATATTAGGACAAGTATCTGTAATGAATTATAAAGTGTTAAAACAAGATTAATAAAAAAATAAAATTTTATATTTTTCCAAGTATACTATATGCTGCATAATTCTTTTATTTAGCGATACCTATCATTTAAACCTTTACCAGCTGCCAACATGGGTATGATTTTTTCTAGTCTAGACAGTTTAGTTTTTTCTTGTTTTGCTTTTGCTATATATTCGATGTATTCCTTTTGCTTGTAGGGCGTTAACGATTTAAATTTTTTGTTTGCCTCAGAATTTTTAAACAGGGCATCTTTTAACAATTTGGGTATAACAATTTTTTCTTTCTTCTTTTTTACTGGAGTTAATATTAAGCCTTTCTTTTCATTGTCTAAAGACTCTATTATATAATTGAGAACAACAGTACTATCTATTTCATCAATCGATTTAAAATGCCAGTGTCGCATTGCTATGGTTTCTTTTTGTACATTGACTAAAACCTGTTTTGGGTCAGATAAAAACACACCGTTAAAAAATCCAATACCAAAATGATTTTTGAATCGAGCAATCCAGAAAACATTTTTGCCATCAATACCATAAACTGGTGCTTGCCATTTAAAAAATTCCTCAGCGTTCGCTTTTAATGCTAACTCTCTTAGTATTTGAATACCTTTTTTAAATGGATGTTCCTGGTTATAATAAGCTTCAATTTTTTCTGAATAATCCATATAATGTTCTTATTTCATGGCTTTACGAGCAGTAAATTCACAAATTCTAACAATAACCTCGGTTGCTTTAACCATGCTGTGTACCGGAACATATTCAAATTTGCCATGAAAATTATGTCCACCCGCAAAGATATTTGGGCATGGTAGTCCCATGTAACTTAATTGTGAACCATCGGTACCACCACGTATGGGTTTAATAATGGGGGTAACACCAACGTCTTCCATGGCTTCTTTGGCAGTTTCTACAATATGTAAAACGGGCTCTACTTTTTCACGCATGTTGTAATATTGGTCGTGCATTTCTAAAGTAATACAATTATTATGAATAGAATTTAAACTATCGGTTATAGCCTGCAGTAGTTGTTTTCTTTCTTCAAATTTAATTTTGTCATGATCTCTGATAATCAATTGAAATTCAGCATTTTCAATTTCACCTTTTAACGAATGAATATGAAAAAATCCTTCTCTACCAGAAGTGTTTTGTGGAGTTTCCTCTGGTGGTAAAATAGACATGAATTCGTTTGCAATACTTATTGCATTTATCATTTTACCTTTGGCATAACCCGGATGTACGCTTCGTCCTTCTATTGTAATTTTGGCACTTGCAGCATTAAAATTTTCATATTCAAGTTCTCCAATCTGACTTCCATCCATAGTATATGCCCATTCGGCACCAAATTTTTCGACATCAAATTTGTGAGCACCACGTCCAATTTCTTCATCTGGTGTGAAACCAATTCTAATTTTACCATGTTTAACTTCCGGATGCCTTACAAGATAATGCATAGCTGTAATTATCTCTGTAATTCCTGCCTTATCATCAGCACCTAAAAGGGTTGTGCCGTCTGTGGTGATTAAAGTTTGACCTTTGTATTGAAGTAAATCCTCGAAATAATCTGGAGAAAGAATTATATTTTTCTCAGCATTGAGAACGATGTCTTTTCCATCATAATTTTCAATTATTTGCGGTTTAACGTCTGTTCCCGAGAAATCAGGTGAAGTATCGAAATGAGAAATAAACCCAATAGTAGGTACATCATAATCAACATTGCTTGGTAAGGTGGCCATAATGTAAGCGTTATTGTCAATGGTTACATCTGTGAGACCAATTTCTTGTAGGTCAAAAACAATTTCTTCAGCTATATGCCATTGTTTTTCGGTACTTGGAGTAGTTTTTGAATTGGGATTGCTTTGCGAATCAATCATAGCATATCGCAAAAAGCGGTCAATAATCTGCTTCATGAATATAATTTTTTAGTAAAAATACTGTTTATAAGTAAGTTGTATAACCTACTAAGTCCAAATCTGTATGGTTTATTTCAAGCATATAAATGTATTTATTATTTTTTTTCTGTCAATAGCTTATGGTTATGGACAATCAATTGATTGCACCTTAGATATTGGTGGAGCAACCGCTAATCCTGTAGTTGAAATTTTTCAATTAAATGAGCCACAAAAGCAAAAATTAGAAGAACTACGTGCTAAATATTTGCTTGCTTCTAAAAGTATTGATGATGAAATAACTAAACTTTTGGCTGAACATCCGCAAAGCACACCAGAAGAACTATTGACTTTAGCAGGAAAATATAGAAAATTACAATTAAAATTGATGCAAACTTCAAGAGATGTTGATGAAGAGTTAATAGCAACATTTAATCAGCAACAATACGATTTTTACCTTACCTTATGTCATGAGGCAGTTCGCAAACCTATAGTGGTAACCCCTGTTTTATACGAGGCACCTGCGGTAGAAGAAAAATAGGTTTAATTCTATCTCAACTGGTAATAATTACAGTTTTTAGTTTGTATTTTTGTGTAAATACTACAGCCAACTATGTACAAAACCATTGTTCGACCTTTATTTTTTCTTCTAGACCCTGAACGTGTACATTATATTACCTTTAACCTCGTAAAAGTATTATCATCTTTAGGTTTTGGTTCAATTTTTAAAGCAATTTATACAGTTACTGATGAACGTTTGGAGCGTGAAGTTTTTGGATTAAAATTTAAGAATCCTGTAGGTTTAGCAGCCGGATTTGATAAAAATGCTGTTTTGTATAATGAACTTTCTAATTTCGGTTTTGGCTTTATTGAAATAGGAACATTAACACCAAAAGCTCAACCTGGAAATCCAAAACAACGACTTTTTAGATTAAAGGCTGATCAGGCGATAATCAATAGAATGGGTTTTAATAATGACGGTGTTATGGAGGCCGTTGAAAAACTAAAGAAAAAGCATAAAGTACTTATTGGTGGTAATATTGGTAAAAATAAAATTACTCCTAATGATGAAGCCACAAAGGATTATTTGATTTGTTTTGATGCTTTATTTGATCATGTCGATTATTTTGTTGTAAACGTAAGTTCTCCAAATACTCCCGGTCTTAGAGAATTACAAGATAAAGCTCCCTTAACAGCTTTATTAAAGGAGTTAAAAACAGCGAACGCAAAACGTGGTATTAAAAATAATAATGATGGAAAGCCAATTCTTTTAAAGATAGCTCCAGATTTAACTGATAATCAATTATTAGATATAATTGATATTGTTAATGAAACTAAAATAGATGGAGTTATAGCCACCAATACTACAATTTCGCGCGAAGACTTACAATCAGATTTAATTTATACCGAAGAAAAAGGTGGATTAAGTGGTAAACCGTTAACTAAGAGAAGTACAGAGGTTATTCGTTTTTTATCGGTAAAAAGCAATAAAGCTTTCCCAATTATTGGTGTTGGAGGAATTCATTCAGCCGAAGAGGCTATTGAAAAATTAGAGGCAGGAGCATCCCTTATTCAACTATGGACGGGTTTTGTTTATGAAGGTCCAGCTCTAGTTAAGAAAATTAATAAAGCAATTCTTGAAAAAAAGTAAGCGGCAGAAAAATAGTTCTGTCCACCGCACACTTTTTAATTTGTTTTGCTCCAGTAATCGAGCACAGTAACATCATCTAAATGTGGTCCTAAAATTTCACCAAATGCCTTATGGTCTGGATGTGGAAGGTATATGTCACGATCGGCTTCTGAATTAAAAGTTAGTAAAAACCCATGAGTTAAACCTTTGTTTAAACCTTCTGGACTATTATTTACACCCCATTCATAACCAACAATTTGAGGAATTTTTGAAGGAAGTGCAGAAAAAGCATCAACTACTTTTTTTATGTTTTCAGGTGATGTGCCGTCTTTAAATTTAAAAAGTACTACGTGTCTTAATACACTATCTTGAATTTTAGTAGTTTCCATAGTTACAGTTTTTTCGACCTTTTTAACTTCTGTACTTTTAAATCCGCATGCTAATATGGCGAGCAGTATAATGAGAGATAATCCGTATTTTTTCATTTGTTTTTATTTTACTCGAAAGATAAAGAAAAATAGAAACCCAAAAAGATATTTGTAATTTTCCGTTTGATAACAACCTTTTCATGAATTTTGAAATAATAGTTGGTTTTATAATCGCTACTGCAGTTTTGGCTATTTCACCCGGTCCTGATAATATTTATGTTTTAATGCAGAGCATAGTAAATGGTAAAAAGTTTGGTTTAGCCACTGTTGCAGGGCTCATTACTGGATGTTTAGTGCACACAACATTATTAGCTTTTGGTATTTCAGCGATAATAAAACAGCACGATTCATTATTTTTTATTATCAAATTATTCGGAGCGGGCTATCTTTTTTATTTGGCATATCTGGTGTACAGGAATAACAATGCCATCGATTTAAATGCTAAAAATGTTCCTAAGAAAAGTCTAATACAATTATTTAAACAAGGCTTTTTAATGAATGTTTTAAATCCGAAAGTTACCATATTCTTTTTGGCATTTTTTCCAGGATTTTTGTTTAGTGATACATTAAGTACTGTAATACAATTCTATGTTTTAGGATTGCTTTTTATGTTCGTGTCGGCAATAATATTTTGTTTAATTGCAATTTTGGCAGCAGTAATTGCAGATGTTGTAAAAAGGAATTCAAAAATAGGACACATTTTAAAATGGATGCAGATATACGTATTTATTGGGATTGGCGTTTACATACTGTTATCAGATAAATAGTGCTAATTTTGTCGGATATCTTTATTAATAAGTACCATACAATTTAATATTTGGATAAAAGCGGACAAGGAAATTATTTAAATATTTAGAACTTGTCCGAATTAATAAGTACACTAATATTTACTTTTCGTAATGTCGCAAAAAGTCAAAATTATAGAATGCCCTAGAGATGCAATGCAAGGCATTAAGACTTATATTCCCACAGATGCTAAAGTCGTGTACTTACAATCATTATTAAAATGTGGTTTTGATACTATAGATATAGGCAGTTTTGTTTCACCAAAAGCAATCCCACAAATGGTGGATACAGCAGAAGTTCTTTCCAAACTTGACTTTTCTGAAACCAAAAGTAAGTTTTCTGTAATTGTGGCAAATGTAAGGGGGGCGCAAGATGCAGTTCTTCATGACCAAGTTGATTTTTTAGGATTTCCATTTTCAATTTCTGAGAATTTTCAGATGCGAAATACGCATAAGACAATAGCACAATCGGTTAAAACTTTAGATGAGATTTTAAATATTGCAGCTGCTGCTAATAAAAAAGTAATAACCTATATTTCTATGGGATTTGGAAACCCTTATGGTGACCCGTGGAATGTGGATGTGGTTGGTGAATGGACAGAGAAACTAGCAGCAATGGGAGTTAAAATATTATCGCTATCAGATACCATAGGTTCTTCAACACCAGAGAATATCGAATATCTTTTTTCAAATCTAATTCCTAAATACCCAGCGATTGAATTTGGTGCGCATTTGCATACAACGCCAACAAAATGGATGGAGAAAGTAGATGCCGCGTATCAATCTGGCTGTCGAAGATTTGATGGGGCTATTCAAGGTTTTGGCGGATGCCCTATGGCAAAAGATGAGCTAACCGGTAACATGCCCACAGAAAATATGCTTTCCTATTTTACCACAAATAAGGTGGATACCGGTGTAAATTGGATGGTTTTTGAAGCAGCATTTAATAAGGCAACTGAACTCTTTTCTAAATATCAGCACTAAATAAGAAATATAAATAATCGCTACGACAATAAATTATTGGTTTATACTACTTAAGAATATTCGTTAATTTTAGAGTCATACTAAAGTTTATGAAAAAGTATAAATTTAAAATCTTCATTTTTTCACTTTTAACGTGTTTAGTTTTTTATAATGTAAATGGTCAGAGCTTAACTGCCAAAGGTTTTAAAAAAACCATTATTACTAGAGATTTTATTTCTGAAGGCGTGGCAACAGCTGATTTAAATAAAGATGGCGCAATAGATATAATTGCAGGTTACTATTGGTTTGAGGCACCAAATTGGAAGCGTCATGAAATGGCTCCATCGCGAACTTTTAAACCTCGTGAAGAATATTGTGAATCTTTTTTGAACCAGGCAATGGACGTTAATTTAGACGGTTGGGATGATGTTATTATAATTGACTATCCTGGCAAGCCCGCATTTTGGTTTGAGAATCCACAAAATAAACCAGGTGTTTGGCAAAAACATATTATCGCCAATGGAATGGGAATTGCAAATGAATCGCCTAGCTTTATAGATATTGATAGCGATGGACGTTTGGATATTCTCTGCGGTGATGTAGATAAAAAACAAATCGTTTGGTTGCAAGCGCCGTTAAGCCCTGGAGAAACAGAGTGGAAACGTTTTCCACTTAGTGCTGAAAATGTTCCAGCAACCAATAGGTTTTCACATGGAATAGGATTTGGTGATATTAATGATGATGGAATTGAAGATGTAGTTGTGGCAGAAGGATGGTTCGAAGGTACGACTGATTTAAAAGCTGGTAATTGGAAATTTCACGAGTCAAAAATTAGTGAACCCTGTTCTCATATGCAGGTTTTGGATGTAAATGGTGATGGTCTTAATGATGTTGTAAGTGCATCGGCCCATAAACTTGGAGTATGGTGGCATGAAAAAAAAGAAGAAGGTTTTGTTACGCACTTAATAAGTACTACAACAGCGCAAACGCATTCTTCTATTATGGTTGACCTTAATAGTGACGGACAAGAAGACTTTTTAACAGGTAAGCGATATTTAGCGCATAACGGCAACGATGCTGGCGATGCTGATGCCCCACTTTTATTTTGGATAGAGTTTACACCGAATAAAGAACCATATTTTAAGGAGCATTTTATAGATTCCGATTCTGGCGCTGGATTAAATATCGCTATAGAAGATATGAACAATGATCAAAAACCGGACATCATTATAGCGAATAAAAACGGTGTGTTTTTATTAGAAAACTTTCTTAAAGAATGAAGCGAATAAAATGCTTAACACTTTATATACAGGTCAACTAAAATAAAAAAACATGCAAGTAAGTCAATTTAGTTTATCAAACCATTTAGCATATATGAATAAACGACCTTTAAAATATTTATTCTCCCTTTTAGTATTATTTATCTCGATAATTGGTTTTGCTCAAGAAGAGTATAAAGGCGGGCCACAATCTAATACTTACGAAAATATACCGAAAGGAAAATTAACACAGCACACATTTAAAAGCACCGTATTTCCGAATACTATTCGCGATTATTATGTGTATGTGCCTGAACAATATGATGCTTCTAAACCAGCGGCACTAATGGTTTTTCAGGATGGTCATACTTATGTGCAAGAAGATGGTCATTTTAAAGTACCAACCGTTTTTGATAATTTAATTGCTCAGGAAAAAATGCCAGTAACAATTGGATTGTTTATAAACCCGGGCCACTCATTAGATTTGGTACAGGTAGAAAGTCCATGGAAATCTTCGAACCGAAGTTTTGAGTATGACGATATTTCAGATACCTATGGTAAATTTCTTTTGGAAGAAATGATTCCTGAACTTAAAAAGAATTATTCCATTTCCGACGACCCAAAAATGCGAGCGATAGGAGGAATATCGTCAGGTGGTATTTGTGCGTTTTCAGCAGCTTGGTTTTTCCCGAATCAATTTAACAAAGTACTAAGTCATATAGGGAGTTTTACTAATATTAGAGGAGGTCATAATTATCCATCTATGATTCGAAAAACGGATAAAAAGAATATAAAAGTGTTTTTACAAGATGGTGATGGCGATTTAAATAATAATCATGGCAACTGGTGGTTGGCGAATCTTCAAATGGAATCGTCTTTAAAGTATATGGATTACAATTATAGGTTTGAACCTGGCAAAGGAGCGCACAACGGAAATCATGGAGGTGCAATTTTACCAGAATCTTTAACCTGGTTATGGGATGATGTTGTTCCGCAAACTGTTGTTGAAGGACTGTACGAATTTCCAAAATCAAATGCCGATACTATTATATTAAAAGGAGAAACTAGCCATTTTAGTATGGCAGAACTAAAGACAGTTAATCTTACTAAAGCTTCGCAACAGCTATCGATTAGAAATACAATTAAGGAGCAAATTTTTATAATAAAAGAGGGGGAAGTGCAAGTTTCAGTGCGCGGAAAGAAAAAGACGATTGGTCCAAATAGTGTAGTTATTTTATTGCCAAAAGATACGATAACTTTAAGAGCAGTATCGCCCAATGCAATATTTTATACAATGGAGTATGTGGCGAAAAACAAAGTAGATTTAAGACGAGGTAAAAAGGATGGTGGTTCGCAAATTATAGATTTTGACGATTTAGAGTTTGAGCCACATGATAAGGGCGGTTTGCGTAATTATTTTCGTAGATCTACCGCTATGTGTCCGTATTATGAAATGCATGTTACTAATTTAAATTCAGGAATAAAGAGTCATGAACCGCATACGCATTTTGCAACCGAAATTATATTAATGATTGATGGAGAAACTGAAATGGAAATTGGAAATAAGGTGTATTCCGGCAAAAAAGGTGATGTTTATTTCGTGCCTTCTAACGTACCCCATGCAATTCGAACCACTGGGAGTGAGCAAAGTATGTACTTTGCTTATCAGTGGCATTAATGTTGTCATATATTAATTGCTATTGTTTACATTTTTAAAATAAAGGCACGATATTTATATTAAATATGGAGGAAACATAAGATGAAAAACATCTGAGCAAATAAAAATTTATAGCCTATAATTTGAATACACATGAAAGCTGATTAACTTCGTTAAAAATTAAAAACCTATGAACTCATCAATAGAGAAGTTATTAAATGATCAAGTTAAGTATGAGGCTAATGCTTCAATGCATTATTTAGCAATGGCATCATGGGCTGATGCTAATGGTTATAATGGTATCGCAGAATTCTTTTATAATCAATCTGAAGAGGAGCGAGTGCATATGATAAAATTGGTTAAATTTATTAACGAAAGGAGTGGTAAAGTACTTGTACCAGCTTTAGAGCAGCCTGCACCAGAGTATAAATCACTAAATGAACTTTTTGAAGTATTTTTAAAAAGTGAGATGTTTGTTACCGAGCAAATTAATCATGTGATTTTCGAGTGTTTAGATAAGAAAGATTATAATGTACATAACTTTATGCAATGGTATGTTACAGAGCAATTAGAAGAAGAAGCAGTTGCTCGTACCTTATTGGATAAATTAAATATAATTGGTGATGATAAATCTGGACATTATATGTTTGACCGAGATATCAATGCCATTGTTAATACAGTAGATGTGCCTGAATAAGAAGTAATTATTTCGAAAATATTAAAGATTCCGTTTTTCGGAATCTTTTTTTTTGTAGGTTTGTTATTATTTAGATTTAATAAAAATAATGAGCCCAGTAATATTAATGAGTCCTTGTGTTATGGTTTCCACTGATTGTGGTGGTTGCTCGGGAGGTAAAAAGAAAAAGTGCTGCAAAAAGTACAAGAAAAAAGGAAAAACAAATTGTAGTCGCTGCCCTAAATTGTAATTTTTAAAAGTTGCAGCAATCTTCTAAACTACATTAAGATTTATTTCATTATGCTTTAAGGTTTGAATAGAAAGAAAAGTCAAGCAATTTATAAATGCCTTTCAACTTTAATGCGAATAGAATTGTTAATTTTTAGCTTGCATCTTTACATGCTTAAACCGACCATTTTTTTCTAAAATTAATAATATTTTTTAAAGAAAAGTTATTAAAACACTACTTGTTTTGTCTTACTTAAAGAAAGAATTTTTACTAAAATAAAGTTTGAATTCTAAGCATTTTTAATTGCAATTTAAATCACTATTTCTTGCAACATTTATGTTGGTTTTCATAATTTTTATTATTTCTTTTTTAGGGTTGGTAAATTTAAATTCTTGAAAGTAGATTTATGACCATAAAAAAACCATTCCAAACTTTAACTCGCGTTTTTTAATTTTCTCCTTAAGATTTTCATTTCAATTTTTCGAATAAAATCATGTAAAAATATAAGTATTTTTTACTCCTTTGAGAATCAAATAATTGTTCTTAAAAATATTATGAAAGAAATGGGGTGTGGTATTGGTTTGAAATAAATTAAAAATAATTTTTTAAAAAGTTTAAATCTTTTTATTTTCTTTAAAAAACTGATAATCAACATTAAAAATAGGATTATCTATTCCATATCTTTATTATGTTAATAAAGATGTGGAAAACCCAACCAATGTTAAGGAAAAGTAAAGGGAATAAAAATTGAACTTTACAGCACACTTAGTAGACCATTAATAATCCTATTTTAATTCCATGGAAATTACCCACCTCATCAAGAGGGATTTCACCAAGAAACCCTTTCAGTTGCATAAGATTACTGACGCCATTTTAAAGGCTATGACAGCCGTAGATCATGGTGGATTTGCAGATGCAACTCGTATTTCAGATAACGTTTATGCCTCACTTTTAGAAAGAAAAGCTATAGATGAGAACTATGTGCCAACAGTAGAAGAGGTGCAAGATTTTGTTGAGAATAAACTTATGGAAGGTGGCTTTTTTGATGTTGCTAAAGGGTATATTCTTTACAGAAATGAACAAGCTTTAAAAAGGAAAACAAACATTTTTGAGAAACGTATTAATTTAAAACCTTACGAGTATCCAGAATTGTACGAATATGTACCTGCAATTCGTCATTCGTATTGGATACATTCAGAGTTTAATTTCACTAGTGATATTCAAGATTTTAAAACGCGTTTAAATGAAACTGAGCGTAGTGCAATAAAAAATACCATGTTGGCTATTTCGCAAATTGAAGTAGCAGTAAAAAGTTTTTGGGGAGATATCTACCATAAAATGCCAAAACCGGAAATAGGTTCAGTTGGTGCAACATTTGCGGAAAGTGAAGTGCGACATGCAGATGCATATTCTCATTTACTCGAAATATTAGGTTTAAATGCAGAGTTTAAAAAGCTTAAAAAGAAGCCTGTAATTATGAAACGCGTGCAGTATTTAGAAACTGCACTTAAGAATGCTAAAAGTGACGATAATAAGGAGTATGCGGAATCTATTTTGTTGTTTTCACTTTTTATAGAGCACGTTTCATTATTCTCACAATTTTTAATAATAATGGCCTTCAATAAGCATAAGAATATGCTTAAAGGAATCTCTAATGTAGTAGAGGCCACATCTAAAGAGGAGCAAATCCACGGAGATTTTGGGATTGATATTATTAAAATTATTAAGGATGAAAATCCAGAATGGTTTGATCACGAGCATGAAAGTACTATACAACAAATGTGTAAAGATGCGTTCATCGCAGAGAGTTCAATAGTAGATTGGATTTTTGAGGATGGTGAACTTGACTTCTTATCGAAAGCAGTTGTAAATGAATTTATTAAAAATCGTTTTAATAACTCATTAGAGAGTATTGGAATTGAAAAAATATTTGAAGTAGACGAATCATTATTAGCGCAAACAGAATGGTTTGACGATGAAATCATTGGTACTAAGCATGGCGACTTCTTCGTAAAACGATCTATTAACTATAGCAAAAGAACACAAAGTATAACCAGCGACGATCTTTTTTAAATGAACGAATTAAACACTACCCAGGAAACTCAAACAACAAGTATTTCAGAAACCGATCAACTTGTAAAAGCTAGAAAGGAAACATTAAAAAAACACAAAGAAACTAAGGACTCCGGATTTCAATGGTTAACCGATCACAGTCGTAACTTTTTAAATTCAGGTTATTTAACTGAAGGGGTAACTGCGGAGCAGCGCATAAGAGAAATTGCAGATAGAGCAGAACAACTTTTAAATATTCCTGGCTTTTCAGATAAGTTTTATGGTTATATGTCAGAGGGTTTTTTCTCATTAGCATCACCAGTTTGGTCCAATTTTGGTAAAGAAAGAGGTTTACCAATAAGCTGTTTTGGTTCGCATATAGATGACGATATGGGAAATATTTTATATACCCAATCAGAAGTTGGTATGATGTCTAAATTAGGAGGAGGCACATCTGGTTACTTTGGTAAAATAAGACATCGCGGAGCAGAAGTTAAAAATAATGGTCAAGCATCTGGTGCTGTTCATATTATGCAACTTTTTGAATCAATGGTAGATGTGGTTAGTCAAGGTTCTGTGCGACGCGGACGTTTTTCACCATATTTACCAGTAGAACATCCAGACATAGAAGAATTCTTGGAAATCGGAACAGAAGGTAATCCTATTCAAGAATTAACGCATGGTGTTACTGTAACCAATAAATGGATGGAAGAAATGATTGCTGGTGATACAGATAAACGTTCCATTTGGGCTAGAGTGTTACAGAGACGAGGTGAGATGGGCTATCCATATATATTCTTTAAGGATAATGCTAATAATGGAGCAGCGGATGTGTATAAAGATAAAAATTTGCCAATTTATGCAAGTAATCTTTGTACTGAAATAATGTTACCTTCTAATGATGATTGGTCTTTTGTATGTGTATTGTCTTCTGTTAATGTCTTACATTATGATAAATGGAAAGATACCGATGCCGTAGAAACTATGGTTTATTTCTTGGATGCTGTGATAACAGAATTTTTAGAGAAACTAGAGGCATATAGAGATTCTGATAGTAGAGAAGATAGACAGACTTTCCTATTTATGGAAAGGGCATATAATTTTGCTAAAGATAATCGTTCATTAGGGTTAGGAGTACTAGGATGGCATTCTTTATTACAATCAAAAATGCTTCCATTTAATAGTCAAGAAGCATTTAATTTAAATAGTGAAATTTTTAGAGAGATAAAAACTAAATCATATAAAGCATCTGAAGAATTAGCTGATAAATTTGGAGAAACCAAAATATTAAAAGGGTATGGTAGACGGAATGCGACTTTAAATGCGGTAGCGCCAACTACGTCATCGGCCTTTATTTTAGGTCAAGTTTCACAAGGAATTGAGCCAATTTGGTCGAATATTTATGTGAAGGATATTGCAAAAATTAAAACCACAATAAAAAATCCGTTCTTAGTAGAATTGTTAGAAGAAAAGGGTCAAAATGTTACTGAAGTATGGCGTAGTATTCGAGAGCGAGATGGTTCTGTACAGCATTTAGAATTTTTGTCTGATTTGGAAAAAGACGTTTTTAAAACATATTCTGAAATAGATCAGATGGATATTATTTATCAAGCTGCAAATCGTCAAAATCATATTGATCAAGGGCAATCAGTTAACATTATAGTGCATCCAGAAATGCCAGTTAAGGAAATTAATAAAATACACATTACTGCATGGAAATTAGGTTTAAAATCTCTTTATTACCAGCACAGTATGAATGCTGCCCAGAAGTTTAAACAGAAAAAAGATTGTGCAAGTTGCGAAGCGTAACATATCATAATAAATTAATAAAAAAATCGACCTCATTTTAGAGGTCGATTTTTTTTATTTAAGAGGGAAGAAAAGTTAAATCTTCATCTTTATTTAGATTTAATTTAAATAAACTTTTGAGAATCTTAAAACTGACTTTATATTTGCAGCTTATTTAAAACAATCGACCAAAATGCGGAAAGCAATTTTTCTATCATTTTTACTAGTTTCTTCTTTTGTATTTGCGCAGACAAAAATAGATTCAATAGCTTTAAATCCACAAAGTCAGTTAAATAGTGCTCAACGTCTTCTTTCTGGTAATTACGCCTCAACGGTAACCGTTAGTGCATATGCTGAGATTGCTTATAATCAGCCAGAGAGTGATAATGCCACATTGGACATACCCAGAATGGTTTTGTTATTCGGATATCGTTTTAACGAAAAAGCACAATTTGTGACGGAGGTTGAAATGGAACATATTCGGTTATTAGTAATAGAACAAGCATTTGTAAACTACAATGTAGCAAATAACGTGAACTTGCGTGGTGGATTAATGCTTGTTCCAATGGGAATAATCAATGAGTTTCATGAGCCAACCACTTTTAATGGCACAGATAGGCCTTCTGTTGATAGGTATATAGTGCCAACTACATGGCGTGAAATTGGAGTAGGCGTAAGTGGTAATTTTAATGATTTGTCTTTAGGATATCAAGCTTATGTTTTTAACGGATTTAAAACAATAGAGGCTGATGGGCTTGGTGGTATTTCAGGGTTGCTTCAGGGTTCAGATGGATTGCGATCCGGTAGACAAAGTGGAGCACTTTCAACTATGGATAGTCCAACTTTTTCGGCGAAATTAGACTATTATGGTATCGCAGGTCTTCGTTTAGGACTGTCAACATATTTTGGACAAACCCAAGCGTCTGATGAGTTTGAAGTGCTCGAAGGGTCAAATATTGGCGTTTCTATGTTTGGTTTAGATGCAAGATATGCCTATCAACGTTTTGCTGCTAGAGGTCAATTTATTTACAATTCACTTTCAGATACCGACGCTTATAACATTTTAACTGGTAAGGATTTAGGTAGTGCATTAATGGGGTATTATGTTGAAGGATCATATAATCTATTAACTGCAAATAAAAAGCAAAAATTATTTGTTTTTGCAAGATTTGAAAATTATGACACACATGCTGATACTGCTGGTGACTTAGAGCAAAATCCATTGTATGATAGAACCGATGTTACCACAGGTCTTTCGTATCATATTGCGCCAGGAGTTGTGCTAAAAGGAGATTATCAGTTTAAAAGCAATGCGCTTAATGGTAGTGATGTTGATAATCAATTGAATTTTGGAATAGGGGTTTGGTTTTAAAATTAGGCTTACTAAATTTAAGTGGTGCTAAGGATTTTTAGAAAAATCGATTTCATCTTTATTAAGATTAATTCCAAATAGCTATATTTGCCTTATGCATTTGTTTAAACCAACATACGGTGTTTTATTATTATCAACCTT
Source organism: Flavobacteriaceae bacterium EG-1 (assembly GCF_009649685.1). GTDB lineage: Bacteria > Bacteroidota > Bacteroidia > Flavobacteriales > Flavobacteriaceae > Aurantibacter_A. The sequence continues at coordinate 42,864 of NZ_WJPK01000004.1, read as the reverse complement.
TTTATTACTCGGTTTCGGTTTGCCCAAAAAAGTTGAAAAAAGAGTAGTTAAGGAAGTAGAGCGAACTTTTGAAGTTTCCGACATGTCCTTCAAATCAATCATTGTTGATGAGCAATTAAATGCAGAACTGCCTTCGAAAATTACTGAGAATAACTTTAATTCGGTTTATAAAAATGATAATTTATTAGGTTATGTTTTTGTAGACCAAGCCGCTAGTAAGACAGCTAAATTTGACTATCTAGTACTTTTTAATAGTCAACTTGAAATTGTGAATTCTAAAGTATTAATATATCGAGAAGAATATGGTGGTGAAATAGGAAGTAAAAGGTGGCTAAAACAATTTTTTGGTAAAACAGGAAAAGACCGTGTTAATTTTGAAACGAATATTGATGGTATTTCTGGTGCTACAATTTCTGTTCGTTCAATGACTACAGCAATAGATAATCTACTTCAGACTGTTGGTGTCTTACAAGAAAAGAATATACTGTGATGCAGTATAACGGTTTACTGCTAACTTTTCCTAGGGAAATAAAAATATTTATTGCATGTTTTGTGGTAGTGCTTTCTATAGGTTTTTTTACAGGTTTATTGTTTATATCAGAAACAGATAGTAATAGCCCTGCTGGTATTGAAGAGAATTATTTAGGCAATGAAGATGATGAAGAAGCTGCTGAGATGAAGTTTAAAAAAAGCGACCGGCAAATGCTTACCATTATACATACCCACATTCTTTCAATGTCTTTAATTTTCTTTCTTCTAGGAGGACTGGTTTGGTTGACAAAAGCCTCCAAAAAGTTGAAACTTTTTTTAACTATTGAACCATTTATATCAGTAATATTAACCTTTGGAGGAATTTATTTAATATGGTCTGGTATATTGTGGATGAAATACGTGGTGATTTTTTCTGGAGTATTAATGACTGTAACTTTTGCAGTTTCTGCATTATTGGTTTTATCGCAAACATTAAGAAGACAGCAATAGTTAATAGATTTTTTAGGAGTGTGAATACTGGCTTAAAAAACCCTATATTTGCACGCAATTAATCTCTAATTGCCATGAACGCCCACCAACATAAAATTTTAGGAGAAGGTCTAACGTATGATGACGTATTATTAGTGCCAGCCTATTCGGAAGTACTTCCTAGAGAAGTAGATATCAAAACAAAATTTACCCGTAACATCACAATCAATGTTCCTGTTGTTTCAGCAGCAATGGATACAGTTACTGAGTCTCGAATGGCAATAGCCATGGCTCAAGAGGGTGGAATAGGTGTTCTTCATAAAAACATGAGTATAGAGCAGCAAGCGATGAAAGTTCGTAAGGTTAAGCGTGCTGAAAGTGGTATGATTATAGACCCAGTAACTTTGCCTTTAGAATCTAAGGTAAAAGATGCTAAAGCTGCAATGAAGGAATTTAGTATTGGAGGTATTCCCATTGTTGATGAAAATGGTAAATTAATAGGTATTGTTACTAATCGTGATTTGCGCTTCGAAAAAAATAATGAGCGTCCTCTGGCTGAAGTAATGACCTCGAAGAATTTAGTAACAACTAGTGAAGGTACTTCTTTAGCACAGGCAGAAGATATTTTACAAGAAAGTAAAATTGAAAAATTGCCAGTTGTTGATGATAATTATAAGTTAATTGGATTAATTACATTTAGAGATATCACTAAGCTTACGCAAAAACCTATAGCAAACAAAGATAGTTTTGGACGATTGCGTGTTGCTGCAGCAATTGGTGTAACAGGCGATGCAGTAATAAGAGCAGAGGCATTAGTAAATGCTGGTGTTGATGCAGTTATTATCGATACGGCTCATGGTCATACCAAAGGTGTGGTAAATGTACTAAAAGAAGTTAAGTCTAAATTTCCAGAACTTGATGTTGTAGTAGGTAATATAGCAACAGGCGCAGCAGCTAAATATTTAGTGGATGCAGGAGCAGATGCTGTAAAAGTAGGAATTGGACCAGGATCTATTTGTACAACTAGAGTTGTTGCAGGGGTTGGGTTTCCACAATTTTCGGCTGTTTTAGAAGTAGCGGCGGCCTTAAAAGGCACAGGTGTTCCGGTAATTGCTGATGGAGGAATTCGATACACGGGGGATATCCCTAAAGCTATTGCTGCGGGTGCAGATACGGTAATGTTAGGTTCATTATTAGCAGGTACTCAAGAATCGCCAGGTGAGACGATAATCTACGAAGGAAGAAAGTTTAAATCGTATCGCGGAATGGGATCAGTTGAAGCAATGAAACAAGGTAGTAAAGATCGCTATTTTCAAGATGTAGAAGATGATATTAAAAAATTAGTTCCTGAGGGTATTGTAGGTCGCGTTCCGTATAAAGGAGAACTATACGAAAGCATTCATCAATTTGTAGGAGGTCTTCGTGCAGGGATGGGCTATTGCGGCGCTAAGGATATCGAAACTTTAAAAGAGACGGGTCGTTTTGTGAAAATTACGGCTAGTGGAATTAATGAGAGTCATCCACATGACGTTACTATTACTAAAGAGTCACCCAACTACAGTAGGTAATAAACCTTTTTACATTACGAAAGAATAAACAACAATCTATCCATTTATTAGGAATAATTACGTCTGCATTTTAAAATGGTTTGATGATGGAGTCATTATTGTTTTAATCTCATTTATTGCTCCAATTATATGCGGTAGTTCTATAATTTTCGTTTGGTCTAAATAAGTAATTGTCTATTAGTGTTTATCATTTATTGGTTTTTAATCGCAAAATAATCTTCAGTTAAGACCTTTTTATAAGGTACTCTACTTTTAGTGTGATGAAGTGATTTTTATTAGCAATAACTTAATTTTAAAATAGTAAAATTGGCACTACAAAAACAATATTATTGTTTAATTCAAAGGGTGTTTACTAAACTTTTGAGGATAACATTCTATAAATAACTTCAAAACTATCCTTACTGCAAGTTAAAGATCCTAGTGAAGTTATAGCTATTAAAACCATAAAGATCAGACCATTGATTTTCAAAAATAAAATTTGGAATTTATAAAGGTGAAAAAGGAAGTTGTTAAGAGTTGAATTCAGTGGTAATTTATTCTAGTATTAAAGATCAACTTTAACAGAAGTATCCTAATCAAATAGAGATCAATAGTTTCGAGAAGTATAGAATAATCTAGATTAAAAATTAAATTAAACTATCTATAATTTGATGAAAATCAAGATGTTGTAACGCATATTTCGAGATTTAAATAAATCGATATTGGCAAAAATAATCCACCAAGTATTGTTTTAATTACATATGTATGATCTTTAGATCAATAATAGTCTACTTTCTAATCATAACTTTGTAGTTTATTAATGTTTTTCTCTATTTATTAGACAGACATAATACCTGATTAAAGATCAGCATTAATATTAGTGTAGTAATTAAATGAAAACCAATTAATTGCATGTAAGATATGATTATTGTAAAATAAATCACTGTAAAACAAGTATTTTATGTTAGCAATTAATAAGCGTGTTAATAAGGGTAATTCTATTTGAATATTAATTATAATATAAACAAACACGGCTTTAGTGTGAAAATAAGACCCATACTAAAATAATGTAAAATGGTTATATATGATGAATGTCGAGGCTTAGTTATGCTTAAAGTTGACATTAATTAAGATCAAAGATCAACATCAATCCATTCTTGCAAAAAGCTGATTTTTAAGTAGTTGTTATTTGCTTTTTGTGTACTCTTTCCAGTCTTTACTTTTATAAATATTTTCTCCAAAGTACTTTGCGATATCCAAAAAAGGTTCTGGTTTTTGATAACCAGGTACAGGGCTAAGCATATTCATATCCTCATCTAAAAAAACTGTAGTCGGATAACTCATTTTGCCTTGCATTAATGCCGCAGCAAATTCGTGATACCCTTTTCTGCCAGATGGCACAAACTTAAAAGTTTTGCCCTTAAAGGTGATTTCTTCTTTTCCTTCACCATCCAATTTTACCATATAATAATTCTCAGACATGTACGCCGCAACTTCTGCATTTTGAAAAGTATCCTTGTCCATTTTTTTACACCATCCACACCAATCTGTATAAATGTCTACAAACACCTTTTTAGGGTTTTTATCCGTAGCAGCTAATTCTGCAGCTTCATTCCAAGACAACCATTTAACTTCTTGCGCACTTGCGTTGTATGCGAATACAACGCAGGCAATAATAGCCATCATTTTTGTGTATTGAGGTAAAATATTCATATACTTTTATTTATACTTGGGCTTAGTCCAATTTCTATACCAAAACTAACGATTTTTCTGAATGTTTATTTTAATCTATATAGGTTCAGTAATTTAACAGCGTATTATGTTTTTGAAACATTAGAACCTTCAAACATAACTTACACTAGAAATTTTAATTAAAAAATAATTCAATTGTTTATAAGTATGAAATATAATATAGCTTTATTCTTATTTCCTGTATTACTGTTTTCGCAGCAGTTTAAAAATGAAAAGCCTAATGTAATTGTAATTCTTACAGATGATCAAGGGTCAATGGATCTTAATTCTTATGGAGCAAAAGATTTGTACACGCCAAATATGGATAGGTTAGCTAAAGAGGGCGTACGATTCACTCAGTTTTATGCAGCCGCTCCAGTCTGTTCACCTTCTAGGGCAGCACTATTAACAGGAAAAACAAATTTACGCGCAGGGCTTCCTGGTAATGTCCCTATTCCAGAAAACGCAGATAATCAAGGGGAATATGGTTTACCTACAGAAGAAGTTACAATGGCAGAGATGCTTAAGGAGAATGGTTATAATACGGCGCTAATTGGTAAATGGCATTTAGGCCACAGACCACAAAACCTACCAAATGGGCAGGGTTTTGACTATTTCTTTGGTCATCAACGAGGATGTATAGATAATTATTCTCATTTCTTCTATTGGTCGGGTCCAAACAAACATGACCTTTACAAAAATGAACAAGAAGTTTATTTACCAGGCAAGCATTTTTCTGACTTAATGGTTGATGAGGTTAAGGGAATTATAGAGCAAAAAGAGGAAAAGCCATTCTTTATTTATTGGGCTTTTAACTCACCTCATTACCCATATCAAGGCGCTCCGAAATGGTTAGAATATTATAAAGATTTACCTTCACCTCGAAAGGAGTATGCTGCTTTTCTTTCAAATACAGACGAAAAGATAGGTAGTGTTCTAGATTATCTTGATGAAAAAGGGATTGCAGAAAATACAATAATTGTTTTTCAGTCAGATCATGGTCATTCATTAGAAGAGCGAGCTTTTTGGGGTGGGGGTAATGCAGGTCCGTATAGAGGTAGTAAATTTAGTTTGTTTGAGGGTGGTATTCGAGTTCCCGCAATTATTCGGTATCCAAAAAAGGTGCCAGCAAATGAGGTACGGGACCAGATTGCTACACAAATGGATTGGTTTAGTACGATTGCTGAATTAACAGGGTCTACGGTTGTTGAAAAGATTGACGGAAAAAGTTTAATGCCAATAATTCTTAATAAGAATACAAAGTCGCAACACGATGTAGTGCATTGGCAATTAAAAAGTTATGATGACGCTACGGGACAATGGGCAGTTCGAAAAGGACCATGGAAACTAATTGGTAATGTTAGAGAACCAATGGGTAATAATAAGAAGGCAATTGTTCCTGATTTATTTTTAGTCAATTTGGAGGACGATATTTCAGAGAAAAATAATTTGGTAAAGTCCAATCCAGATAAGTTAAAAGAGCTTCTTAAATTACACCAAGAATGGTTGAAATCTGTTCAAAAAGAAAGAGGAATTTAGTTTTTTGGATAGCACGAATAGTGCAAAGAGTTTTTTTAAATCGGTAAAGAATCAAACCAAAAACAAAAAAAGCGATTAAATATATTTAATCGCTTTTTTTGTTTTTAAACTCCCGCTTTTTCCTTTTTCTTTTCAAATAAATTCTTGACATCTACTTGATTTTTTATTAGGTCGTCAAAAGTTTCTCGTTCTCTAATAAGATGTGCTTTTCCTTCGTGCCATAATACTTCGGGTGGACGGAACCTAGAATTGTAGTTGCTAGCCATTGTAAAGCAATAAGCACCAGCATTTTTAAAACAAAGAATATCGCCTTCAGATATTTCGTTAATTCTAACGTTGTTGCCAAAGGTGTCAGTTTCACAGATGTAGCCAACTACAGAATAATAGCGCTCACGACCATTGGAATTTGAAATATTTACAATAGAATGGTTGGCTCCATATAGCATTGGCCTTATTAAATGATTGAAACCAGAATCAATACTTGCAAAAACAGTTGATGTAGTTTGTTTTACCACGTTAACTTTCGCTAGAAAATGTCCTGCTTCACTAACAAGAAATTTACCTGGTTCAAATGCTAATGTCAAATCTTTACCATATTCGGTACAGAATTCATTAAAACGTTTGGTTAATTTTTTTCCGAACTCTTCGATATTGGTTTCAATATCTCCTTTTTTATATGGAACTTTAAAACCACTGCCGAAGTCAATAAAATCTAGATTTTTAAAGTTCTTAGCTGTCTCAAAGAGAATCTCAGAGGCATATAAGAAAACATCAATATCGAGTATATCGCTACCAGTATGCATATGTATACCATTGATATTCATTTTAGTTACTTCTACAATTCGTAGCAAGTGAGGAATCTGGTGTATACTAATACCAAATTTAGAATCAATATGCCCTACAGAGATATTCGAATTACCACCAGCCATTACATGTGGATTAATTCGAACGCATACTGGCACATCTGGGTGCTTATTTCCGAATTGTTCTAGGATTGAAAGATTATCAATATTAATTTGAACACCCAAAGCAGATGCTTCTTCTATTTCTTCTAAAGAAACACCATTAGGTGTAAATATTATGGATTCAGGTTTAAAACCTGCCAGCAGTCCTAGTTTTACTTCTTGTATAGAAACTGTATCTAATCCACTTCCTAAAGAATTCATCAATTTCAGAATGCTTAAATTAGATAATGCTTTAGTAGCATAATTTAACCTTAATTGTTTTACATTACTAAATGCGTTTGTAAGTCTTTTAAATTGACTTATTATCTTGCCAGAATCATATACATAAACTGGATCTCCAAAAGTGTTTGCAATTTTTAATAAATCGGCATTCTTCATATTGTGGTAGTATTTATTGCAAATCTAGTTTGTTAAACGCTATTCAGCAAAAAATAATACCAACATAATAAAAAATACAACAAAAAGTTACAAATATAACAATTTAAAATTTTGTACTTGTAGGGTTGCGCATTGAATTGTATTTTTAAATTCTTAATTAGAATAAATGAAGTTACCATTATTTCCATTACAATCTGTTTTCTATCCAGGTGAAACTGTACCCTTACATATTTTTGAAGAACGCTATAAAGAGTTAATACATGATTGCCGTAAGGAGGCCTTAACTTTTGGAATACCGGTTTATATTTACGATACCGTTGCTTATGGTACAGAAGTTCAATTGGTAGAAGTTGTAACTACATATGAAAATGGTGCAATGGATGTTACCTGTGTTGCTCGCCAAGCCTTTAAAATATTATCTTTTGAAAGACAAATGCCCAATAAATTATATTCAGGGGGTGAAGTACAATTTCTAGATACTGTAAATGATGCGAATGATGTTATGCGTCGCAGAGTTTTAAATAAAATTGAACAACTTTATGATTTAATGGATGTGCCCTTTACACCTATTCCATTGGATAAATTTAATAGTTACATTTTGGCGCACAAAATGGGCTTATCTTTTGAGCAAGAATTTCAATTACTGCAATTAGTAAAAGAAAGTGAAAGGCTTTCATTTATAAAATCACATTTGCTCTCAACAATTGCAGTTTTAAAAGAAGTGGGTCGTACCAAAAAGACCATTGAACTGAATGGTCATTTTAAAAATTTTGACCCTCTGGATTTTAAAAATTTATAATTTTTTTCGTCATACATCGCTTTTTAGATCATCATGCTTGTAAATCGGTCCTCGTTTCCTATTTTTGCAGACGAACATATATACCTTTAATCAATGAATCTTCACGAATATCAAGGAAAAGAAATTTTAGCAAGTTTTGGAGTGCGTATACAACGCGGTATTGTAGCCCAAAGTGCTAATGAAGCAGTTGAAGCTGCAAAAAAATTAACTGAGGAAACCGGTACAGGCTGGCACGTAATTAAAGCACAAGTACATGCAGGTGGTCGTGGTAAAGGTGGTGGGGTGAAACTTGCCAAAAACTTGAAAGAAGTTGAAGAAATAGCAGGACAAATTATTGGAATGAACTTGATTACGCCCCAAACATCTGCAGAGGGTAAAAAAGTACATCAAGTATTGGTAGCTGAAGATGTTTATTATCCGGGTGATAGTGAGACTAGTGAATTTTATATGTCAGTTTTATTAAATCGTGGTACAGGTCGTAATATGATTATGTATTCTACCGAAGGAGGTATGGATATTGAAGAGGTTGCTGAAAGTACACCTCATTTGATTTTTACGGAAGAAATTGATCCTGCCACTGGCATCTTGCCTTTTCAGGCTAGAAAGATTGCATTCAATCTAGGTTTGTCTGGTACTGCTTTTAAGGAAATGACGAAATTTGTTTCAAGTTTATATAAAGCATATGTTGAAAGTGATTCAAGTATGTTTGAAATTAATCCTGTCTTGAAAACTTCAGACGACAAGATTATGGCTGTTGATGCCAAAGTAACCATTGATGATAATGCGTTATTCCGTAGAAAGCAATATGCAGAAATGCGTGATTTACGTGAAGAGAATCCAATCGAAGTTGAGGCAGGTAAAGTTGGATTAAGTTATGTTGATTTAGATGGTAATGTAGGCTGTATGGTGAATGGAGCTGGATTGGCAATGGCAACAATGGATTTAATTAAAATGGCTGGTGGTGAACCTGCAAATTTTTTAGATGTTGGAGGTACAGCAGATGCTAAAAGGGTAGAGGAAGCCTTTAGAATCATTTTAAAAGACCCAAATGTAAAAGCGATTCTTATTAACATCTTTGGAGGAATCGTTCGTTGTGATCGTGTTGCTCAGGGTGTTGTGGATGCTTATAAAAATATGGGTGATGCAATACAAGTTCCAATTATTGTTAGATTGCAAGGAACAAACGCTGAGTTAGCGAAAGAAATTATTGATAATTCTGGACTTGCTGTTCATTCTGCAGTTCAGTTTCAAGAAGCAGCTGATAAGGTTAAAGAAGTGTTGGCATAATTCTTCAAAAATTATAAATTATTTTAGGGCTGTGTTAATTCACAGCCTTTTTTTGTGACTAAATTGTAACCGTATTATATTTTGGTTAAGGTCAATATAAATATATAGTTATAGTAGATTTTAAATTTATTTTTGAACGCAAATTTCTAAGAATTGTTCTTTAAAATTGTGTTAAAATAAAATGTGGCTGTAACATTTATAATTTAGAATCGTCTTTTTAACAGAAGCCTATTAATAGGTTTTTATTCATCATTTTATCAATCAATTATTAATCATCCGATAATCGTCGGGACAAAAAAACAAAAGTCATGAGAAAATTAAGTTTAGTTATGGTAGCTGCAATGTTACTTTTCACAGGGAGTATTTTTGCAAATGAAGTAAACAGCAACGAACCAACAAAGAGTTTATCAGAGCAAATTTCTGAAATTTTAAAAGACAATGAGTTGAGCGAGTATATTGTTAATCAATCAGCACAAGTTCGTTTCACTTTAAATAATGAAGGCGAAATTGTGGTAATGTCAGTTGATACAAAGAACGACAAGCTTGAATCTTTTGTGAAAGCAAAATTAAATTATAAAAAAGTAGCTTTAAAAGAAGTCAAGGAAGGAAAGTTGTATACTATAGCTATTCGAGTAGAAGAATAGAAAATTGAAATTTTTTAGAAAAAAATCCTGAGTGGTAAATTTATCTTACTTAGGATTTTTTCTTGTTTTTATATTTAACATAGCTAAGGTCTGCTTGTTTATTCGATTTTGGCTTACTTTTATTCTGAGTTTGTTTGGGTTTGCTTTTAGTTTTCATTTTAAGTAATACTTCTCCAGGAATAAGTGGGTTTTCTTTTGTACCTCGTAAATGTAAAACCAAACCATTTAAAAAATTACGTAATATTTGATCACCACATTCGCGATAATTAGGGTGGTCTTCATTTCTAAAAAGCGCACCTAATTCACTTTTAGAAATTTTAAAATCTACCAAGGCTAAAATTTCAACAATTTCATCATCACGGAGACGCAAAGCAACTCTTAATTTTTTCAACACATCGTTGTTTGTCATAGTCTTAATTTATTGCTATTGCAAGGTAAAACATACTAGAGGTAATTACCTTGTTTTAAGCAGATTATTTATACGAAAGCTAGCTTTTTTCTGTTATTAAAGTAGTGATTATAATTCTCAAGCCTAAAAAATGAGCACTTACGAAGAAAAACTTAGTATTTTATCTGAAATGATTTCGTTTGCTCGTGTAGATAAAACCATTAAGGAATCTGAATATAACTTCCTTTTAAGTGTCGCAGGACAATTAGGTGTAAGTCGCAATACATTTGAAATGTTGTTGAAGGAGAGTAGTAAACACATAATTCCTAAATCTCAAGCAGATCGTATACTTCAATTTCATCGACTAGTGCTTTTAATGAATGTAGATGAAGAACAAGATGAAGTTGAAGTAAGTAAAATTCATAATGTTGGCTTAGGAATGGGATTGCCACCTTCAGCAATACAACAGGTTTTGTCTATAATGCATCAATATCCTAATAAAATAGTGCCACCAAAAGTGCTTATCAATATCTTCAAAGCACATTATAATTAATTTGCCTAATCCAGATAATGACATTATGACATCTTGTTAGTGCTAAACAATGTCAAAATGACGCATTTTTTATGTTGGTATATAATTTGACTTCTCAATATCGCAATTGAAGTTTAACAAATAAAAAATATATCATGAGCATAGTAAAAAGAAGTCATATGTTATTTCCTGAATTAATAAATGAAATATTAAAACCAGATTGGTTTGGAGGTATAGAAAATTTAAATTTTAAAGTTCCACCGGTAAATATCAAAGAAAACGAAAAAGATTTTGAGCTTACATTATCGGTTCCTGGTAGAAAAAAGGAAGATTTTAAAATAGAAGTAGATAGTAATGTACTTACTGTATCAGCTGAAGTAAAAACAGTGACCGAAGAATCTAACGAAAAGTATGCGAGAAAAGAATTTGGTTTCACCTCATTTAGAAGAGCTTTTACCTTACCGGAAACTATTGACGAAGAAAAAATAAAAGCAGAATATGAAAATGGAATATTAAAGTTTAGTATTCCAAAAAAAGAGGAAGCATTACCTAAACCTAAAAGAAATATCTTATTGGATTAAGTAAAAGAATTTACATTTTCATTTTTCATGAATAATGTAAAGTTGGTTGGTTGTTTATTAAAGCACCCCTAAAATAGGGGTGCTTTTTTTTGTATGAAACTGTATAAAAAATAGGATGAAAATAATACAATAAATCCTCATCTTGAATAAAAGAAATTATAGATTACTACGTATTAATATATTCATGAAAAAAACTAACATATACACTATAATCTTCTATGATTCAATAAATTATATAATTTAGACAAGTCTAAAAATAATTCATATATAATTCTATTTCAATTGTCTATATAGCTTTAAATGAAGTGATAATTTAAAAACCAATTTTAAATTCAATAAATAGATGTTGGTTTCATTTTTTTGGAGAAATCTTATTTTTATAAATAATAATAATTGAAGAAAGCAAATAATTATTATTATATGAGTATGCTAATTTATGAATATAATTCTAAAAATGAGACTTGAAAATCACTATTAAATTAACTGTTTGAAAATTAAATTATTAGTGCTTACATCTTTGTCTGATTTTGCCAAAAAAGCAATTATTTTTCTTGTAAAATTTTAATTTCATCTCGAAGTTTAGCGGCATTCATGAAATCTAAATCCTTAGCTGCCTTTTCCATTTCTTTTCTTTTCGATCGAATTAATTTTTCAATTTGTTCTTTAGTCAAATAATCCATATCAGGTTCTGCTGCCCGCATTTCTTCTTTTTCGAAGTGATAGGTAGAAACGGAATTTTTTGAAAGAACACTATCGAGACTTTTGTTTAATGCCTTGGGTACTAAATTATGCTTAGTGTTATAAGCAATTTGTTTTTCACGTCTGTAATTGGTTTCATCGATTGTTTTCTGCATGCTAGCTGTAATTTTATCAGCATACATTATAGCAAGTCCATTAAGATTTCTCGCGGCCCTTCCGACGGTTTGTGTTAACGAACGGTTGCTTCTAAGAAAACCTTCTTTATCAGCATCTAAAATAGCTACTAAAGAGACCTCAGGTAAGTCTAAGCCTTCTCGCAATAAATTTACACCTATTAGGACATCAAAAATTCCTTTTCGTAAATCTTGCATAATTTCAACCCGTTCTAAGGTATCTACATCACTATGAATGTAACGACAACGAACATTAATTCGAGTCAGGTATTTTGCGAGTTCTTCTGCCATTCTTTTTGTAAGTGTTGTAACTAGCGTACGCTCATCTTTTTCAACTCTTTGTTGTATTTCTTCAACTAAATCGTCAATTTGATTTAGGCTTGGTCGTACCTCAATAATAGGATCTAGTAGACCTGTAGGACGAATTACTTGTTCAACATAAACTCCTTGACTTAATTGTAATTCATAATCTGCAGGAGTGGCACTTACGTAGATTATTTGATTTTGTAGTGCTTCAAATTCTTCAAACTTCAAAGGTCTATTGTCCATTGCTGCTGGCAAACGGAATCCATATTCAACAAGGTTTTCTTTTCGAGAACGATCACCACCATACATGGCATGAACTTGCGGTATCGTTACATGGCTTTCATCAATTACCATTAAATAATCATCTGGAAAATAATCTATCAAACAAAAAGGTCTAGTTCCAGCTTCACGACCATCTAAATATCTTGAATAATTTTCAATACCAGAACAGTACCCTAATTCCCGAATCATTTCAAGATCAAAACTTGTTCTTTCTTCTAATCTTTTGGCTTCTAAGTGTTTGCCTATTTCTTTAAAATAGGCTACCTGAGCAACCATATCATCTTGAATGTTATGAATAGCATTCTGAAGTACATCTTGAGAAGTAACAAACATATTGGCAGGATAAATATTTAACGTCTCATAAGTCTCAATTATAGTATTATTAAAGGGATCAAAAGCTTCAATTTCTTCAATTTCATCACCAAAAAAGTGAATACGAAACGCATGATCGGCATAACCTGGGAAAACATCCACTACATCACCTTTAACCCTAAAATTTCCATTTCTAAAGTCTGCTGTTGTTCTCGAATATAAACCTTGGACTAATTGATGGAGAAATTTTGTTCGCGCTATTACTTGGTCTTTTTCAATACGGATAACATTTTTTTGAAATTCCACGGGATTTCCAATTCCGTACAAACAAGAAACAGAAGCAATAACCAATACATCTCTTCTGCCAGAGAGTAGGGAGGAGGTTGTGCTCAAACGTAATTTTTCTATATCCTCATTTATTGATAAATCTTTCTCAATATATAATCCAGTAGTAGGAATAAATGCTTCGGGTTGGTAATAGTCGTAATATGAAACAAAATATTCAACAGCATTATCGGGAAAAAACTGTTTAAATTCTGAGTACAATTGAGCGGCTAGGGTTTTATTATGTGCTAAGATTAAAGTAGGCCTTTGTACTTCTTTTATGACATTAGCAACTGTGAAAGTCTTTCCAGACCCAGTTACTCCGAGAAGCGTTTGATAGCGTTCATTGGTATTTATGCCTTCAACTAATTGTTGAATTGCTTGTGGTTGATCACCAGTAGGTTGAAAATCTGAAACAATTTTAAATTTCATACTTTAAAATTACAAAAGACGAATGGTTTTGGCCTAAATGGAATTGAATATTTTAAAACTATCGTTTTAGCGAAAAATGACCAGTGATGACTTCTCTATTTTCTACACTCTCAAATTTGTACCAATAATCAGATGCTGGCAAGCGTTGTCCATTAAATGTGCCATCCCAAGTGTTGCTCAAGGAGTTTGTCTGAAATACTAATTGAGCATAGCGATTAAAAATACTGAATATTCCAGTTGGTGAACAGGCTTGTGTAATTGGAGCATACCTATCATGTATACCATCGTTATTTGGTGTGAAAAAATTTGGAAAAACTACTGTACATTGATTCTCTGGGCCAGGTTCAGCTTCCGGTTCTGGTATTTCTTCACAGAGTGACTGATTTATAGTTATTGTAAAACTGTTTTCATTGTAACAGCCATTTGTTCCGGTATACACATAAAGGGTTTGAGAGCTTGTTATTTCTTCTCCTGAATCGAGCTGGATACCACCTGCATTGGTCGCAGTATAGTAGTAATTGTCAACCGAGAGTTTCGGTAATGCATAAGGCTCGCAAGCTATAACATCTTCCAGATTGTCTGCAGTTGGATTGGAGCAACCGATATTTAAAGTAATATCGTTTCGAATTAAAGTTAAATCAGTAACAATATCACTAGTTATTTCTGCGTGATACACACCAGCATCACCGGTTTGAACATTGTTTAAAGTTAATGTAGCGCTATCAGGTGCTCCTGAAATCAAAACCCCGTCCTTATACCATGAATAATGATTTTGAGCACCACTCACTGTTGTGGTTAAGATGACATCCTCGCCAATATTATGATCTAAAATTTCAATGTCATTAACTTTTGCCTGAGGATTATCATTAAAAATTGAGAGGTTGACATTGTACTGGTCGAATTGATTTTCAAAATCACCAAATTGATATTGGTTATTATTGAATATTAGCCATCTGAAGTTGGGCAATGTTGAGAAATCAGGTATCATCCCCTCCAGTTGGTTGTCTGATATATAAATTGTTTCGAGATTAATGAATGTAGCAAAATCAGGTGATAAAGACCCAACCAATTGATTATTGGAAACCGCAAAATACCTTAGATTATTCAGTGAAGAAAAGCTATTAGGAATAGCCCCTGTAAGTTGATTGTTTCGTAAATCTAACCTTTCTAAAGTAGTCAGATTGCCAAAGGAATCTGGAATACCTCCTGTCAATTGATTTTCATGTAGCAAAAATTCAATTATACTGCTGAGTTCTTCATATTCTGTTGGTATTTCTCCATCTATAAGTGTGTTTTGAATATGAATTTGTCTTGCATTGACTAAATTTCTTAATGAAACTGGTAAAGTTCCTGTTAAATCTTGCGTTCCAATTCTTAAGTCAATTAGATTTGTAAGGTTACCAAGTTCTGCGGGAATCTCTCCTGTTAGTAAGTTATTTTCTAGTTCTAAAATGGTAAGATTCGTTAAATTACCATATTCTGGATAAATAAAACCGGTAAATTGATTTGTTCCTAATTGTAAGACACTTAGCGAAGACATATTTGTTACTTCGATTGGAATTTCACCTGATAAATTGTTTGCTCTCAATTGTAACCTGTTCAATTTAGACATGGTTGTAATTGATAGCGGAATTTCACCAGTAAATTGATTTTGCGATAAAAAAAGAATCTGTAATTCAGTTAAATTACTAATTGAAGGAGGAATAGTACCTGAAAGGTTATGACTAAAAAGGTTAAGTGTGTGTAAATCAGTCAGTGTAGTTATACTTAAGGGTATAGGGCCAGTTAGTTCGCCAATTGCTAAATCGAGAATTGTTAACCATTGTAAGTCTCCAATCTGGTTAGGTATTATACCTGCTAGATTATTGCTGCCTGCAACATCGTTGGTTAAATTAAGATCTAGGCCTGTTACGTGGCCACCATTAATTGTTATGCCAAACCAATCGTCTGTCACCGGTCCGGTAAAATCCCAATCGTTAGTAAGGTCAGCATCATTTTCACTTACCCAATTTGGTCCGTCGGTCGCATTGTAAAATGCAAGAAGTGCCGCTTTTTCAAGTGGAGTTACTTGTGCCGTTACAAATTGATAAAACATCAGCAGCAATAAAAAAAGCTGAATCTTCTTTATTTGTTGAAAGTGAGCCTTTTTCTTAATTGTCATTTAAACAAGTGCTGTTTAAGTAATTCGTAAAATTAAGTTTTAATAATATCACCCATAAACTAATCGAGTTAAATTATTTACACCGAATTTGATATAGAACAAAATTAACCAAGAAATTCATCATTGGCATTTCACTTCAGCTAATACTTGAATACTTCAACGAAAAAGTCTATCAAATAAAAATATGAATGCTTGGAATTAGTAAATTTTAGTAATTTAAATTGCCTTAAGAGAATTATTAAATTCTGTTTGTTTGTTAAGGTTTTATCTTTTTAGTGTGAAATGACCTTGATAAATTTGACCATTGTTTAGGCTTAGTCGAAACCAATAATCTGAAGATGGTAACAGTGAAGCACCCAAAGTTCCATCCCATCCAATTTCATTCGTGTATATTTGTTTTACAAGCTTTCCATACCGGTTATAAATATTAATTGTAGTATCAGTGAAGTTACCATCCATTCCTGTAATTTGCCAAGTATCATTAACTCCATCGCCATTTGGAGTGAAGAAATTAGGGAATCCAAGTATTGAAAATTCTTTTTCCGTAACGCCACAGCCATTTGTATCTCTCACAAAAACTGTATAAAGTCCAGAATCTAGTCCATAAAAGTGTGGTTCTTTTTGATAGTTTTCATTGTCAATGGCATATTCATAATCACTATCACCTGCAATTATTATTTCTACATTATTATTATTTAAAGCATGATTAACTTTAATCTTTTCAATAGTTGGTGGGTATTGAACAGCGACTTCAAAATCAAAAGTGTTTGTGCAAATTATGCTCTTTTCATTAGCGTCGAAATAATTTCCTATCTCTAAAAAGTAATTTCCTTCTTCAGAAATTAGCACTTCATTGGAAGTACTTATTTCTTGAAATGAATCATCATTTATTTTATACCACACGTACGAATCAAAATTGTCAGGGACATTAATTATTAATGGAGGTCCATTTGAGCAAATTTGATAATCTTTAATAGCATCTGTTATCGGTAAAGCATTTACCACGAATTCAATTTTTTGAATATTTTGACATTCACCCCAATTCTCAAAACGGACATAAATTGTGGTTGATGAAGTTCTATAACTACCCAAAATTGGATTTAATTCTAAAGCAGCATCATTAAAATTTTCAAAAAAAGAAACTTCAGTATTAGCAAAGTATGTTTGTTTAATATTGTCAATATCAAAGCTACCTAACAATTCATTGTCATTAAGGTCGTCATCGCACGTGATAATTGTATTCACTTCATGGAAATCAATGGAGGTAGGCTTAATTTCAATAGAAATTTCTCCAGTGCTAACACACATTTCCGAAATTGATTTATAATAAATTACATAGTTAAAAGGTGTAGTGTTGCGATAGGTTTTAATATTTGAAATTGGATTGTTGTTATTTATGTCTTCAAGCGATTCGTAGTATTTTACAGTACCTTGAGGTAGTTCATTAAAAGACTGTTCAAGATTAATTTGAGTTATACCATCTGTTGAATTATTTTCGTCTAAATCGCATTGACTAAAAGTAATTAATTCTGGAAAAGAACTTGAAATTATTTTTAAATCGATAGGGAATATTATATTGCATTCTGCTGAATTAGATAATTCTATTCGAGCATAAATTTGACTTGTTGATACATTAAAGTATGTGCTTTCTATGGGAGCAGTATTGGAATTCGCATTTGCCTCATTAGTATGGAGTGAAACATTAAATTGGGTTTCATTTTGAAAACTATTTTCAATATCGTTCTTTATTTCCGCAATTGAAAAAGGTTCAGTATTATTTCGATCATTATCACATGACGTGTAACTTAAAATAGGTGGATTGTCTAATTGCTTTGGTTCAATTTTAAAATCAACTATTTCAAAACATCCATTTGCGTTTGTAGCTCTCACATAAATGGTTTCGAGATACCCGGAAAATGAATATTGTTCAGGATTATTAATAGCATCTTTATTATCAAAAGCATCTTCATATGTTGAGAAATAATCCAGCCTATTTGTAGTATTTGTGGTAATTTGTGATTCATTGATAGTAAGATCAATTGAGCTAAATGGTTCTACTTTACACGTTTGAATATTATCAGGTTTTTTAATATTCGGCATAGGTAAAAAACCAGAAGTTCCGGTCCATTCTAGGGTAAACCCGCCAGTACCAATCGGTCTATCAATTAAAATATAGTAGTGTTCACCAGCACTCACTGGAATTGAAGAAACATATCCATTTCCAAGCTCTCCAGGACCTCCCGAAAAATTTGTTTCTGAATCTCTTAATCCAGTTTGATTATAACTTAATCCGGCCTGTAATGGATTTGTTGTGTTGCATCTAATAGGATCATCAAGATTTTCACAATTGTTATTTGGACCAAAAATATAAAAATCATAATCCACTACTAAGTCCGTACTATTTGGAATAATATTGAAAGCTAAGTTGCCACCAGTACCTATTGTTAAACTCAACCATAAACTGTTTTCTTCATAATATAAACAAGCATTAGAGCCATCCAATTCTTGAGCTCCAAAGCCGGTAGCATTACTTGAAATGTTCGTATTGCCACAAACTATTATGGCATCAATGCAATCATTTGCTTGTTGTGAATAAGAATATGAAACACAAAAAAGCATAAGTGCGAAAACTAGTTTTTTCATTGTATACTTTGTTCTTTTAACAATATAAAACAAAGGAGATTCACGTACATTTATAGCAGAAAAAATACTAGGAAATAGTGATGGTTTTCTACTGGAATTCCAGTAGAATTTTGTGTGTTGTTTGAATGAGTTATCTTTTTAAAGTAAAGTGACCGTTTATTTCTTTCTGATTGAATGAAATTGCTTTAAACCAATAATCTGCAGATGGAACAGGATGACCATTAAAATTACCATCCCACCCAAGCGAGTTGGGGTCTATTTCTGCTATAAGACCACCATATCTATTATAAATTGAAATTTTACCTTTTACAATTTCTTGTAGCTCAATAATTTCAGGTGGATGAATAAGCTGCCAATAGTCATTAACTCCATCTCCATTTGGAGTGAAAAAATTAGGAAAATCTTCTAGTTTTAATCCTCTTTCAATAAGCTGAGATGCAATTCCACAACCATTCTTATCACGTACATAAACCATGTGCGAACCTTCAGTTACATTAATGAAAATGGAATCATCTTGATAGGGTCCATTTTCGTTATCTATGGCGTATTCGTAATCTCCTATGCCAAAAGTGTTGATTGTTACTTGTTTGCCTAGATAAAGAGGTCTGATATCAATAGATTCAATAATCGGTAATTCAGATGAGACTACATTAAAATTACTTGTGCTAGAACATTCTATTTCAATTCCTGTTCGCTTAACTATATTATAGGTTTCAAGTAAGAAATTACCTGTTTCTTTTATTAGATAATTTTTATTTTCGGATAGCAAAATTTCTTCTCCTTCTATAATTTGAAACCAACGAAAGCCATCTGCTTCACCTTCTGCAATTACAGGTATAGGTCCACTATTAGTACACTTAATAAATAATGTGGAAAAATTAATTTTCGGGGCTAAATAGTGCACCTCTCCAGTGACAAGATTTATTTCTACACAGGGGTCATCCACATGTCCGGTGAAAAAACTCTCTTCTGAACAGCTAAAGGAAGAACCGTTTTCGTTTTCGGGCCTGATAGTTACATAAATTCGAACGTCTTGTGGAAAATCTGTTGACGGATTGTAAGATAGTACGTTTCCAACATTAAAATCATCCAAAATATCATTACCACCTCGGGACGTCCCAATGGTTATATTATAGCTTGTTGCTCCTGAAGAATATTGCCAAATTAGATCAGAAACCACGGTAACGTTTGCTGCGTTATTGTCTGGTGCGATTAATTTAGTACAGGTAGGAGCATAAGTAACATTTGTAGTTCTAAAGCTTGAAGATTCACAATCGGTAGGTGTTGCGTTAAATAAAAGCACGCTTATTGTAACATAAATTAGAGTGTCTTCTGGTAAGCCTACTGGTGCTACATAGAAATTATTTATGCCAGTGGCTTCTCTTCTTAGAATATCAGTGCCATTTATGGTAGTACCTAAAGAGATTAAATAACCGTTAATTCCAGACACTTCAGGCCAAGTAATTGTTGCATCAACTGGAATATTTGTTGCACCATCTGCTGGGAAATTCACTTTGGTGCAATTTTGAGCATGCGAGAAGTAAACAGCCAATAGGAGTAGAATATTTAGCAGATTACCTTTCATATTACTAATGAATTCAATTCTTACCTTTTTAAAGCAAAATAACCATTAATTTGATCACCATTTTCAGCAATGGCTTTATACCAATAAGTAGAAGAGGGGATTTCTTTTCCTCTAAATTTGCCATCCCAGCCTTGAGAATTTGGGTCTATCTGAGCCAACATAGTACCATATCTATCATATATAAAAATGGTGTTTAAATTTATTTGTTGCGAATCGTCAATTAAGGTGAATTGCCAATAATCATTTATGCTATCGCCATTAGGTGTGAAAAACATTGGAAAATTATCACGACTTAAATCGCGAGGGATACTTTTTTGAGTAACACCACAATTTTGTACATCTCGTACATATATAACATGTTTATCACCGATAACTTTATTAAAAATATTACCAGCTTGATAGGGGCCTTCAATATTGTCAATTGCAAATTCGTGATTGCCATCATCATTGGTAATTACCGTTATTATTCTGCTTCCGGGAATTTTTTCAACAATCATATCTGTAATTCTTGGTAGCTCAGACATTTCAACGATAAATTCGCTTGCAGCACTACATTCAATAGTGCCGACAGCCTGGGTTATATTGTTATAAGCTTCATATTTGTAACGGCCAATTTCATTTATGGAAACATTTTTAGATTCAGAAATTAATGTTTCTGATTGATCAGGATTAATTTTGTACCATCTATGGCCATCGGCATTATCTTTACTCGAAAAAAAACCTGGTAGATTATTGCGGCATATTGCAATTTTTTCCGGAAAGCTTAATTTGGGTTTATTCGTAACAACTGCACCAATTGTGCTATCAAATCGTGGGTCGCAAACTTCTGCAGCAGCACTGGTACTAAATTGCTCTATTTTACAAGGACTCAAATCGCCATTTTCGTTATAAGGGGTTACGGCAATAAAAATATCTTCACCTAAGGGAAAGTCTGTAGGGCTTTTATAAAAGAGTTTATTACCAACATCATAATTAGATAATATATTACTCTTATTATCTGCAGTGCCCATTGTAATTCGATAACCGGTTGCCGTAGGTGCGTAATGCCATCTAATAACTGTTGATGTTTTTACACCTTTTTCTAAATGTTTAGGAAAAGATATGCTTGTACATGGTGGAGGTGTAGTTACTTCTTCAGTAACAAAACTTTCTACTTTACATGTTTTAACTGGTTGTCCAAAAAGGAATAGTTGAATGGTAACATAAATACGTGTATTTTCAGGAAGCCCTACTTCTAGAACATAAAAATTGTTTTGCCCAGATGACCTGCGATTAACAATTTCACCACCTCCTGGTGTCGTCCCCAAGGATACGATGTACCCAATTACACCTGGCACTTCTTCCCATGTTACTTCGGTGTCTACAGGTATATTAGTTGCTTCATCTACGGGTACAGTAATTACAGGGCATTCTTGACTTAACGCAAGTTTGCTGAAAATAAATAACAATATGAATAGTATATTTTTCAATAGGATTTTTTTAGTACTAAATCTATCTTTTTAATGCAAAATGCCCTTGGTATTTTCTGCCTTCTTCCATATTTACACTAAACCAATAATCAGATGCTGGTAAAAATTCACCATTGTAAGTGCCGTTCCAACCTTCATTTTGAAATTCATCTATTTTATATAACAATTTTCCATATCGGTCGTAAATAAGAAGTTGTACAGATTTGTTTTCTGGTACTCCAATTAAATTCCATGATTCGTTAATGCCATCTCCATTAGGAGTGAAAAATTTAGGAAATCCTATCACTGAAATTTCCTCGTAAGAAATACCACATCCATTTTTATCTCTTACAAAAATGGTTAATGAACCTGGAGCTACATTCTCAAAAATTGGACTTTCTTGGTATGGACCATTCTCATTTCCAATGCTATATTCATAATCTCCGTCTCCTATAGCAACAATATTAATTTTATTGTTTTCTTGAAAATCTTCTATTTCGATATTTGAAATGTGAGCATTATTAGATGGTAATACTTTAAATGTTTTACTTGTACTACAATGTTGTTCATCATCATAAAATAAACCAATCTCTAATCGATATGTACCTGGTTCTAATATCGTTACAATTAAATCGCTAGAAATTAATGTTTCCGTTTCATCTATTTTATACCACTTGTAACTATCAAACCCTTGTTCTGCATGTATGACTAAATCTGGTTTATTTGTACAAATTAGGAACTCAGATTCTAAGTTTACTATTGGAGATGGATTTACTTTAAACTCTAATAATTCAATGCCAAGACATTGATTCATCACTTCTATCCGGGCATATATATTAGTGGAAACAGTGCTATAATTGTTTTCAATAATTGCATTTGTCTCTAAGGTTGCATCTTGAGTTGTTTTGTAAAAGGCCACATCAAAATCATTATAGTCATTTTCTTTAATTGCTTGTAAATCAAAAATTCCTGATAATTCCTCCGTTAAAGCATCTGTTTCACAGGCATAATAAATTTTTGTTCTATCTATTCCAGTGGTAGGTAATACTTCAAGTGTTAATTCGGTTTCATTAGTACAGCCATTTTTATCTGTAACCACTACATAAATTGTTTGATTAGTAGGGCTTTCATTTCTATATTCATAGGTAAGTTCAATCGGAATATTATTTTCTTGGTCGGCTAAGCTTCTATAAAAAGTAATTAAATTTCCATCCTCAGCGTTAATTGTACTACGCGCTTGATCAAGATTGAAATAAGTAAATCCATCTGAACTAGAATTAACATTTTCATCATCAATATCACATTGTATTAAACTTGTCCGATTTGCAATGGGTGGTTCAGTTATTTTAATTTGTGCTTCTCCAATTATATCGCATTGTGTTGCATCTGCATGAGAAATTGTAAGTCGATATTTTCCAGAATTGTGCTCATTTAATTCAGCAATTTGCAAACTATTAGTTATAGCCTCTGTAATAATTGAGCCATCATGTTCCCAAACATATGTGGCGCCTTCAATTTCTGTTGTTTCTAAGACTAGTTCTTCACCTGTGCAAAGAGTAGCACTAGTACTTGTTTTTCCATCCGCTGTTTTTATAAGTCCAGTTTTTGCAAAAAACGATTGAATGAACGGGGGTAAACCTTGCATGGCAATTCCATTTATTAAATTAATTGCATTATGTTGATAATTGGCTTCTTCACCTTTAAGATTAGGATAGTTTATTACACCTAAATAAGGAGTGCCTTCAAGGTATGAGTTAGTAATCGTTCTGTAAATTTTACCATTTGCACCCAGTTGTAATGCACCTCTATAATTGGCACTACTGTTGAGTATTATTTCGGATTGCGAAATATTAGTACTTAGCAAATCATATTGTACTAAATTAGAATTATGATTTGATTCTAAAGCAGGGGTGTCGGAATGGGTATGAACATATAGGAATTGATTGTTAGGAGAAAACTCAACACTGTAAGGGTTTTTATTGGGTGCTGAAATTATTATCCTTTGAGGGTTGGAAACTTTGCCCGTTTCTGCATCAAAATCATATAAAAATAGACCGTCAAATTCATTTGCACTAGCCATTTGTTTTCCATCCGAAGAAAACTTTAAGTATCCTCTTTGATCACCAAAAGAGGTTGGAAAATTACTTTTTATTGCGTTAGTATTTACACCGTCTTCATTTACCTCGAAAGCGTGAAATGTGTTCGGTAAGCCATCTCGGCCATCTTCTGTAGACAGTGTCATAACCCAAACAGATTCTTTAGAACAATCTTTAACTACGGCTGCTATTTTTTCTGAACAAGTTTGAAGTAGATTAATGTTCTTTACTGTAACAGCACCATTGCCACTATCTTCTGAAAGATCAACAATAGAATAATTAAGACCAAAGTCTGGATCATGTTCTTCAATTGAAGTGTCTACTGTGAAAATAAAAAAAATGTCGTCACTTGCTGGTGCTGGTACTATTATTGCGGATTGGGTGCTTGAAGGGTCGCCATATAGTCTATTACCATTTTGCATTATAGTATGATTGCGGTTGTAAACCGTAATGCCATCTGTATAAAATAATAAACTACCATTTTTATCGGAAATACTAGCACAACCTTCTTCGGTGCTTATTTTACTATTTTCAAGAATAGTTACACTTCCGTCATTATTAAATTGAAGACCTGCTCCGTTTCCAAAATACCAATTAGCAGTCTCATCTTGACCATAATTTATGGCAAAAACAAACAGCATAAAAAGTAAGTTGTATTTTTTCATTTTGCGTTCTCTCGAACGCATAAGGTACTATAAATCACGCTTTTTTAATAATACATAGGATAGATAAACGAAAATAGCCGTCCAAATTAGCACGATTACTATTTCATACCAATGAACTGCGTAGTCGAACCTGAAATTTTCACCGATTTGATCACCAAGAGATTGAACTGCACCTAGTCTTGAAAAAGGTTCATCAATTAAATTCCACATAGCGTTTAGTGGAAAAAGACCCATAACTGCATCTGTAGTAGTATGATTCTCAAAAATTTTCCATCGAAACATACCTCTTGCAAACCCTTCAAATATTTGCCATAATATTAAGAATCCTAGCGCAAATGCAGATCGCTTTACAAGAATACCTGCGAACATGCAAAATGCAAAAAAGCCCATAAGCTTAACAAAAAAAGCCAATAGAAATTCTAAGTCCGAGAAGATGATAGAAATCTCATTAAAATCTGAATAAGTTAAACCAAGTATTAAAGAGATGACGTATACAAAAATGGTAGAAACTAGTGAAAACGAAACAACAGTTAAAAACTTAGAAAATATAAATTCCTTTTTGGATAGACCGTCAATTAAATTTTGTTTTATGGTTTTGTTACTGTATTCGTTGGCCATCATAGATACGATAACAATGGCTAAAAATAATTTAAAAAAGGCTGTGATAAATGTGTTAAAATGCCATATATATGGAAAATTGAATATTCCTTGATCCGCCAAGTGAAATTTAATAGGCCCAATATCAAATTTTATTGCAGCAACGAGTGCTATGGAAGTTAATAGAACAAAATAAGAAATGACCAGTATTTTACTAGCTCTATTATTCCAAAGTTTAATGAACTCTATTTCTAATAATCGCAACATAGCTTGTTAGTTTGCTTGATTTTGGGTTAGTGATAAGAATTGCTCTTCAAGACTTTCTTTTCTTTTTACTAAATGTGAAAGTATTATACCTTTTTCTAGTAATAATTTGTTCAAAGTCCCTGCATCTAACTCTTGGGTAAGGTATGCCGTTAACAAACCATGTTCAATTTTGATGTCGCCAAAACTATCATGTGTTTTTAAATAATTGGCCAAGCTCTCCATATTATTTGTTTTTAATTCGAAAAATCCATGGCTAGCCAACATACCATCAACAGGGCCTGAATATAACTTGACACCTTTTCGAAGAATAACAACATGACTGCATACTTTTTCGACTTCATCAAGTAGATGAGAAGCAAGAAGAATAGTAGTACCTTGACTTGCAATTTTTTTTATAATTTCTCTTATTTGATGAATTCCTTGCGGGTCTAATCCATTTGTTGGTTCATCTAAAATTAAAATTTCAGGGTCATTTAATAGAGCAGAGGCAATAGCAAGTCGTTGCTTCATACCCAATGAATAGGTTTTAAACTTGCTATTTTGCCGATGTAATAATCCTACTAATTCTAGTTTTTCTTCAATTTTATCAGAGGGCACCTCTTTTATCTTACAAACTAATTTCAAATTTTGTTTGGCTGTCATATAAGGGTAAAAATTGGGGCGTTCGATAATAGCACCAACTTTTTTTAAAGCTTCGTGGGTTGAGGTTTTCCCATCAAACCAAGAAAATTCTCCCATCGTTTTATTAACAACATTTAGTACGATACCCAGAGTTGTAGATTTACCACTACCATTCGGACCCAATATTCCGTAGACGTTGCCTTTTTCAATTGAAAAGGATAAATCGCTTACAGCTGTTAACGATCCAAATTTTTTAGTTAAGTTTTCTACCCTGAGTATTTTCTCCAAAATATAATGGCTTTAATAGCGTTCTTAATAGTTGACGAAGAAAGCATACATTTGTTACAATTGATATAGAAAAAAGAATGTCGGAAGAAAAATTAATGTCAAAAAAGAAGCCAGCATACCCTGTAAGTGAAGGCTTAGATGAATATTTAGCAAATTATAATCGTAAAAGTGAAATACCTATTTTTTACGATGACCTTTTGCGTTTTTCTGGATCAGTAGTTTTATATGATAAAAATGATGTAGATACTTTATGGGTGCGTGTTTATTATTCTGAGTTTGAGCGAAAAGAAATAGATGATAGTTTAAAAAAGGTGTACTCAATTTTTCTTTCAGACGGTAGCACAAATATTAATCAATATTTAAATGTTGATGCAGTAGACTTCTGTACTTTCGGAAATTCGAAGCCATTTCGAATTAAAGTTAGAAATATACTTAACGACAATTTTACATACTTCTATATAAAAAAGACAGATGCTTCTCGTATATATGGTTTGGAATTAGAGCATATGCTTTCGCCTTATAATTTAAACTTCTTGGTTTACAAAGACACTCTTATTGAAGAACATATAGCTGGTATACCTGGCGATGAGTTTATTAAAAACATGCTACCTACTTGTTCGGAACCTGAAAAATCGCAATTAGCTAAGGAGTTTGTGAAATTCAATGAGCGGTGCATGATACGTTTGTTGGGGGATATGCGGTCTTATAATTATGTGATTGTACCAACGCATGATTTTGATCATGTCGTCTATAAAATTAGAGCTATTGATTTTGATCAACAGTGCTTTGAAGGTAAGTTAAAAGTATACCGGCCACAGTTTTTTAAAGAAAATTTTCAAATGGTTGAATTGGTTCGGGAGAAACTTTTAAGAGATTCTGTAGATCAATATAAATTAGAAGAACGCTCTATGGTCGCCAAACGTATTTTGAGTTCCGGTAACCGTATTAAAAAATTACGAGCTATTTGTAAAATGGATACTATTTCTACAAATGAGAATATTACAATGCTAAAAGCACAAATTGAAGAACTTACTTCAGATTCTAATTTTGGCAAATGTAAAACTATGGGTGAGGTTTTAGATTTAGCACTTAATTTTGTACGAAGAAACTACGAAGATGTAAGTGTTAAACAAATAATTGAGCATAATATAAAAATATAACCTTTCAAAAAGATCAAAACTGTAGCATTTATTTAACAAGTTTAATTTTTATTAGTCTAATTATTCTCCTTATTAAAATATACGAGGTAATAATACATCTGTCTTTCTTCATCCCAACCTTTTTCAACAAATTTCTCGGCTGATTCAGGGTTTACAAAGTCCAATTTAATTTGAATGTTTGTATCTAAATTAATAACACTTTTTATCTTTTTTCGAGCAACAGAAACTGCTTTGTTAGCAATGTCGAAATTAGAAACATCTTCAATACTATATTTAGGGCCCTTTTCTACTTTGTAATGTTTAAACTCGGGAATAAGTTCCGGGTTGTCCATTACTTCATTTAAGAAGTTAGTTTCTTCAAAAGCGTCATTTTTAGCGAAATGATTTACTGCTTTATTCATAAACAATACTTCTTGCTGTTTATCTTCGGCTGGCAAAACCACATCTTTAGCAAAATTTTGACAGAATTTAAGATAGTTTTTAGTTAAGAAATTGTCGTCAGTTAAGGGTTCTAAACCTAAGAAATTTTCTAGCCAATATTTAGTGTCGTATCGGTTACTATCAACAGATAAAACTTTATAGCCTTCTTCTTTTTCGACATTAAAAATAATACAACCTTTATCTAATTTATTTATGTTAATGCCCTGCTCAATAAGTAAATCAAGATTATTACTTTTTTCATCGAATTGTAAAAAATCTTGTTTTAATTCACTTTTAAAAATACCTATGGCATCTATTTTCTTATTGTCGAGTACTACGTTATGCAAGTAGCTTACATACAATTCC
Source organism: Flavobacteriaceae bacterium EG-1 (assembly GCF_009649685.1). Lineage (GTDB taxonomy): Bacteria > Bacteroidota > Bacteroidia > Flavobacteriales > Flavobacteriaceae > Aurantibacter_A. Next base: position 14,668 of record NZ_WJPK01000004.1, on the reverse strand, counting down.
CCACTTTTTATATGAGGATGGTCCCCTTGATCGTATAAATATTTAGCAATTTTCTTCGATGCTGCATGAATGCTTTCTGGATCTTCGAAAATTTCTACTGCTAGTTTGTAAATCTCATTAAACTCAACATCAACCTCATTTGATAATTTGAAATAATTCTCTTCTTTTTCTCTGAAAGGCTTAAAAAAATACTCTTTTAATAAGCCTGAAATTTCGTCATTAAGCGTAAAAGCCTCATCAGAAAGGAACAGACTTTCGCTTTTATTTTTATTACCTACGCGATGTAATGATAGCGTTTCAATTTGAGTAGGATAGAGGTTAATCATGCTTTAATTAAAATTTAGAAGTTAGTACTTAAAAGAGTTATGGGGCAAAATAAATCAAGGGTTCGAATCAATCAATTATAATGTGATGTTCATATTTTTAAAAAGAAATCTAGTTCCAATTCTCATCAAAATCAAGGTCGTCGTAATTTCCTAAATACTCTTCATTCTCGTCTTCTTCAGTTCTTTCAGATTCGAATTTTTTTTCTGGAGGAGCGTCTGGTACTTCTCCAAAAGTAAACAAAAGGTTCGGGTATGAACGACCATCTTCTTTTTTTACAATATCGGCCAATTCTACGAAGAAAGTCCACATACTCATAAAATCATAAACATAAATAAGCTTAGGGTTTCGGACGCTTAACAAATCTTCTAAAAAGGTCTCGTTCATTAATCGAACATCCGAACCACTTTCACTCATATCAAAAAGTGCGATTTCTTCATCTTGGTTCCAATTCGTGTCACACGTATAAAATGAAGCCATTTCATTACCTAAAAAACCAAAAGCTTGAGTTATGGCATTATGCAGTTCCTCTAAGGTATTGCTAGCATCAATTTCAATATCTCTAAAGATATCTTCATCGGCATCTAAAATTATCCTGATTTTGTAAATCATTTGCTATATTTTGGGCAGTTGGCAAAGTTACAAAGTTTTATTACTTTTTCTAGTATTTAAGGCTTCCAAGAGCAAATAAAATTGAATCCCAAAAAGTATTGAGGCTAAAACTAAGTGAATTGCTTGTGTAGAAAAGGGGAAATCCCAGTAATACATAAATATACCAGTTACTATTTCTAATCCTATTAAAAGAATAACCCAGTTGATTTTACTCAAACTCAGATTGTCTTTTCGAATTCGATACAATATAAAAGAGTTTAAAAGCACCACTATAATTGAGAAAGTTCGATGAAAATAAAATTGAATAGAGGCATTTTGTAGCCAAAGATTTTTTGCAGTATAGCCTACAATATCTATTTGCTCATCTACAAATTGTCTAACTTGGGTACCCAGAGCTATTTGTATTAGCGTTAGAAAAAGTGCTATTCCTAACAAGGTGTTTAGCTTTTTAGAATACCGGTCAGTGGCGTTTTTCGCTTTAGATTTAAAGACCAGATAAATTAATAATGCTACAATTATTAAGGCCATTATCATATGAATGGTAATTTTAGCTGGTTCTAAAACCGAGTAAACAACGGTTGCACCTAACCAACCTTGAAAGCCCATTGCAAATACTGTAAGCCATGAAATTAATGTTATACTTTTATGGGTTTTCCAAAAGCTAAAAGATAATATTGCAAGTATAAATGTTCCTAGTCCTGCTAGTGCACCACACAATCTATTGATGTATTCTATCCAAGTATGGGTTGCATTAAATTCAGCATATTTATGTTTGGTATAGGGTAACCAATTCTGTTCATTATAATTCTCATTAGTTGTAAAATTAGCTTTAGCAACTTTTAAAGTTTCATTTACAATAATTATTTGTCCTTTTTTAACATCCATTTCTGAATGCCATTGCAATTCAGAGATTTCTGTTGGTGGAATATAGTGACCAAAACATTTAGGCCAATCTGGGCAACCCATGCCGCTACCTGTCATTCGAACCACGGCTCCCGCAACAATGACTAGGTAAACAAGTATTAAAGTGACTTTGGCTGTTTTTCGAAAGTTTTCTTTCATTTTCACATTCATCTATAAATGCAAAATTAAGACACTTTAAATAGAAATGAACTTTGATACCAAATCATTTTTAATTTTAAAATGATAATTTTTTATTGTAAATAAAAAAGGCCATTCTTTATGAATGGCCCATTTTTGAGTTGGTTAATTATTATTCTAAAACTATAAATTCTGATCTTCTGTTTTCTTCGTGTTTTTCATCTGTACATTTTTCTAAAGTTGTACAGTCGTTAATTAATTGTGATTCGCCAAAACCTTTACTGGTTAATCTTTCCTCATTAATTCCGTTTTCAATTAAATAAGAAACTGTACTTTTTGCACGTCTATTAGATAGTCTATTGTTATAGGATTTACTAGCCTTAACATCGGTATGAGATTGTACTTGTACTCTCATATTTGGATAAAATTCTAAGTACTTTAATACCGCTGTTAATGTGGTTGCGGCATCAGATCGTATATTCGATTTATCCAAATCAAAGTATACTGGTTTCAGATTTAAGAACTTGGCTAAATCTGTACCAACAGGGGCTTCTTTTAAAACTTTATTTAATTTTATTTCTAATGCTGTTTTGTCTTGCCCTCGTATAACTGTAACTTGTGTTTCTAAACGGTTGTAACCTTCACCAATACCTATTATTGTATATGTGCCATTTTTAAAGTTATCGTCTAATGCGAATACACCATTTTCATTTGAAACAGTTTCGGCTACTGTCTTACCTTCAAAATCTACCATCTTAACATTTGCAGCTGCTAACAACTCACCACTTTCTTCATCACTAACAATACCCGATAATAAAGTTTTTACATGAAGGTTAATAGGTTCATTTTCAATAAAACCATAGATGTCATCACCACCTTGACCGCCGGCTCTATTTGAGGCAAAAAAACCTTTACGTGATTCACTATTTATAATAAATGAGAAATCATCTTGTTCACTGTTTATTGGTTTCCCAATGTTTACGATATTTAAAATTTCTGAATCTCCTAATTGAGTTGCAAAAACATCTAGTCCACCTAAACCTGGATGACCATCAGAAGAAAAGTAAAGCACGTTGTCTTCAGTTATAAAAGGAAATGTTTCACGACCTTCTGTATTAATGCCATTTCCAAGATTTTTTGGGGTTCCGAAGCTACCATCTTCATTTATAGTAACCACAAAAATATCTGAAGCACCATATGATCCTTCCATATCAGAAGCAAAATACAATTTACTTTCATCTTTACTTAAAGTTGGGTGGGCAGTTGAGAAATTATCACCATTAAATGGAAGTTCAGAAATATTTTTCCAAATGCCATCATCTAGTTTAGCACGATATATTTTTAATCTGCTAACTCCTTTATCATCTCTAGAGAAATTCCCGTTATTAGAATTGTTTCTTGTAAAATAAACTGTTGAACCGTCTTTAGTAAAAACAGCTGAGGTTTCATGAGTTTTTTTGTTTAATGAAGATAATTTTTTAGGCGTTCCAAAATCATCATCAGTAGACGGTGTTGCTATATATAAATTAGTGAAAGGCTTGTTGTTCCAAGAATGTACATATTTAGCAGTTGTACCGCTATCGCGAGCTGTGGAGAAAACTAATTGGTCTTCTTTAAATGAAGGAGCAAAATCGGAAGCAGCAGAGTTGATACTTAAATTCTTAATGTCATATCTTCCAGATTGCTCATTAATTTCAGTTAAATAATCTGGTTTTGCAGCAATTTTTTGAGCTCTAATTTCTGTGTTTTTCACAGCCTCATACTTTTGCATCCAAACGTTTGAAGCTTCATACTCTTCAGATGATTTTAGTGATTGGGCATACATGTAAACATAATTAGATTCAACATCACTATTGTTTAATTTAAAAAGTCTACTTAACCAATTCGCCGTCTCGGTGTAATTGGCATTTTTATAATTTGCTAGCCCAAGATTTTTATAAATCTGTTCTTCCGAGTATCCTTTGTTGATTAAATCTTCGTACGAATCTATTGCTGTATCATATGATAAGTTTTCAAATTCTTCAAGAGCTTTATTCACTTTTTTATTCTGTGCAGTTACTAGGGTGCAAGCCAAAACTGTAAGAATAAGCAGATAATTTATTTTTTTATTCATTTTAAGAAGTTTTTAGAAGAATCTAGGAGCGATTACCCTTTTATATCTTGTAAACAATTCATATCTCAATAGCACTTCAAAAGAACCATCGTTAAAAGCAGTATTTCCTAATTCAGTTGTTTCTTTGTCATACGCTAAACCTAACATGAACTGATCGGTAATTTGAAATCCGAATAATCCACTTAAAGCGGCATCCCATCTATAGGCAGCACCGAGAATAAATTTTTCATTAAACATAAAATTAGCGGACAAATCTATTTGTAATGGTGCGCCATTTACGGCTTTTAATAAAGCTGCAGGTTTAAATTTTAAGTTTTGATTAAGATCAAAAACATATCCAGTTATTAAATAAAGGTTCATTCGTTCTTGAGCAATCGAAGTACTCGAGGTATCAAAATGCTCTGTTTTTAAGAAATTGGGAACAGAAAGACCGGCGTAAAAACGATCTGTATGGTAATAAATACCTGCTCCAAAATTTGGTGAGAATTTTTTATCGATGTCACTTATCCCTAAAGATGATGCTTCGTTATTATAATTTTTTAGCTGATTAAAGTCTAAATTTAAAGAATGACCACCAGCCTTTAAACCAAAAGAGAGTTTACCCGTTTCTGATGTAGGAATGGTATAAGAAAAGACGGCATCAAAATAAGTATCTTGATTTGTTCCATTACCAATTCTGTCATTAACGATTGATAATCCAACTCCAACTCTTCGTCCAATTGGTGTATTTACATTAAGTGTTTGCGTTGTAGGAGCACCATCTAAACCAACCCATTGTGATCTGTGTAATGCATTGATGCTTAGAACTCCTCTAGATCCTGCATAAGCAGGATTAACAGCAACTGTGTTGTACATGTATTGTGTATACTGTGCATCTTGTTGTGCATGAATGCCCCAAACCGATGTAATTAATACTACTGTTATTATTATGATTTTTTTCATGATTCTTTTTGACTTTTAAACTGTTAGGGGATTTTAGCGGTTAACATATAAGTAACCTGATGTGGTCTTTATAGAACCTTCTATTTCATAATCTATTAGGTAGTAGTACACACCAACTGGTAATTCTTTATCCTTTTTAACAGTAGCCCTTCCATTAGATATTCCCCTGAAAGCATTAGTTCTGCTATACCCCGTTGTCTCGAAAACTAGAATGCCCCAACGGTTATATATTCTCACCGTATTGTTTGGGAAAGATTCTATATTATTGATTTGGAAAATACCATTATTAAGATTTGGTTGCACTAAGTCGCTTTCAATTTCTATATCGCAATTTTGACCTGAAGGAGGTGTTCCACCAATAGAACTACATGGATTATATGGATCAGTTTGATCAATAATTTCTTGACCGTTTGATATTAAATCACCATCACAATCGGAAGCACTCCAAATAGGGTTCGAAGCATCATAACCATTATAATTTGCTGTTTGAACAGGATCACATGGATTTAAAGGATCTGTACCATTGGTAATTTCATCTCTATTAATGATTCCATCACCATCACAATCACCTATTAAATAATCCTCTGATTGAGTTAAAGTGATATTTGAGGAGTTATAATCGCACGAATCTTCGGGATTGGTACCATCTATTTCTTCTTGTTCATTGGTAACACCATCTCCGTCACAATCGGCTAATAACCAATCTCCACTTTGTATTTCCGTAATACTTGCTAATTGGTAATCGCATGGGTCATTCGGATTTGTACCATCGATTAACTCTTGGGCGTCAAGTACACCATCACCATCAGAATCTAATCCTTGACGGTAATCTACATCGTCACCAGGTAGTTGATTGTCTGGTAAAGTTGTGGGATCTTCAATTTCATCATTAGTATCATAAGGATCGTTTACACTGGCTCCTTCAAAACCATCATCTAATCCATCTGCATCAGTATCAATATTTGCAAAAGTTCCTCTATCACCTTCGGTAAGGTCGTCAATTTCATCATTATCAGAGTCTAAGTCGATATAATCAGGTATTAAATCTCCATCAGTATCTTCTGGAATAAAACCTGTCGTGTATGCTGTGTCTAAACCATTTGTGAACGAAGTACCGTTTGGAGCTACGTATCCTAGAGTTGGTTGAGCTTCAATATTATCAGGTAAGCCATCATCGTCTGCATCAATATCCAAATAATCAACATCATCATTCGTATTACCATCAGTATTTGGAGGTGTTAGTGGTGAAGCAGCCGTTGCATCATCAAGTCCATCACCATTAGAATCTGTAAAACCATTGATTTCACCATCAGCATTATCGTCACCACCACTATTTTCAGTGGCATCAGTAATACCATCGTTATCAGAATCAATATCTAAATAATTCGGTGTTCCATCATTGTCAAAATCATTTTTCGCTAATGGAATTCCGGTTCCATCAAGTATTGCTGGAGTTGTACTATCATCAGTATCTACACTATCAGCAAAACCATCATTGTCGGCATCAATAAAATTGTCGATTCTACCATTACCATCAGTATCTATACCACCGGCTTCAGTAACATCAGTTACTCCATCGTTATCCGAATCTAAATCTAAATAATCATCAACACCATCATCATCAGAGTCAGGATAAGGTAATGATTGTCCACCGTCAAGTTCACCAGGTAGGTTATTATCATCGGTATCAACATTATCTGAAAATCCATCATTGTCATTATCAACAAATCCATCAATTATTCCATCACCATCGGCATCAATACCACCAGCTTCTAAAACATCAGGTAGACCGTCATTGTCAGAATCTAAATCTAAATAATCATCAACGCCATCATTGTCAGAATCAGGATTTGGTAAAGGAGTGCCAGTAGTTATCTCGGAACCAGATTGACCTCCATTAATAATATCTTGTTCATCGTTAAGACCATCATTGTCAGTATCAGTTAAATTATCTACTTCACCATCACCATTATCATCGGTACCTCCAGCTTCTTTAATATCTGGAATTCCATCATTGTCCGAGTCTAAATCAAAACTATCTTTAATTCCGTCACCATCAGAATCTAAATCTCCTTCAACAATATCTGGAATTCCGTCATTATCATCATCTAAGTCAATTGTATCAAGAATTCCATCATTATCATTATCGAGTCCTTGTCTCCAATCTCTATCACCACCAGGTTGTTGGGCATCAGGAAAATCTGTTGGTATTTGACCGTTCGTTGGGTTTACATTGGCAATATCATTATCGAAACCATCGTCTAAACCATCATTGTCTACATCTATAGAAGTTGGAACCACTTCTGCCGTTCCATTAGCGTCAATGTCCCAACCTTCAATAATATCGTCAATTGTGTCATCATCGGAATCTAAATCTCTAAAGTCTTCAAATGTGTCATTGTCGGTATTAACTGGAGTAAAAGCATTGTGGCTAACAAAATCGATATCGTATTGATTATCAATTCCATCCATGTCATCATCCGCATTTAATGGCGGATTATAACCATTGGTTGATTGTCCTTCAATATTGTCAACAATTCCATCGTCATCAGCATCAATATCTAAAAAGTCTACACCGCCATTATTATCAGTATTAGGATATAAATAAGGAGTTCCATTACTTATTTCTCCTGAAACTGCCCCATTATTAATATTATCTTGAGCATCGTTTAAACCATCGTTGTCGCTATCAACGAAGCTGTCTACAATACCGTTTCCGTCAGCATCTGTACCTCCAGCTTCATAAATATCTAAAATTCCGTCGTTGTCGCTATCTAAATCTTGGTGGTTAGGAATACCATCCCCATCAAAATCGCACAATAATTGAAGTGAAATTCCATCAATTCCGAAATCATTTCCAATACCTCCAGCAGAATTATTTTCAATTACTACGGTTATATCTGTGTCAGTAGCAGTAAAAGCTAATGTAATATGTTTCCATGTTCCATCATTTGCAATATCGCCAGAATCGTATTGTGCGATTGTGCTACCACTACTATCCAAAATTAGCATAGATATATTGGGGGGAATTGGGGTGTTATTTTGATATTGGTTTATACCATTATTTAAATATCCTGGATTAAATAAGTTTATAATTGCTGTTTTAAACTCATATTGTTCTCCAATTATTAGACTTCCTACATTTTGTTCGTAGAATCTACCTGGGTTTCCATCGGCATTAAATAAGGCAAAGTAACCCAAATCTCCTGACGCGTCAGATGTAAAATCTTGAATGTCTATCCAAAAGTTAGGAATTGGTTCTGAACTGACATAGGAGAATCCGACAGAGTTTGTCACAATTGCATAATTACCATCAGATGGCCTTGGAGCCTCATACCCATAGGTTGTTGTGATACCAGCGGGCATAGGTTTTGTATAGGTGTTATAATTATCGGGGTTGCCAGAACCATTGCCGGTTCCGTTGAAAAAAGTATCCGTTCCAATATTCGCGACACCAAAGTCTCCATTTGGGAGTAGTGACAAAGGAGCTCCCGGGCCACATTCATCTGCATCTGGAATACCATCATTATCATCATCTAAATCAACATAATTAGGAATGCCATCATTATCTAAATCATCATCGATAGCATCGCGGAAATCAACATCCCCTGTATTCTGAATATCGAAATCTGAATCAGGAAAATTATCAGATTGCGTATTATCGAAAGAACCATTTACATCTGAATAATCATCTAAATTTTCACTATTGCTATCTAAACCATTGGCTCCAAAAGAACCACTTAAGGTAAGTCCGGCTTCAGAAGTGTCATCATTTCCTTCATTATCAGAGTCTAAGTCTAAATAATCAGGGATATCTAATTCATCTGTATTAATTGGTAAAATTCCCAAAGGATAAGCTGAATCTAGCCCTGCATTTGCAGTACTAGCATCATTATTTGGAGGAATATAACCCAATGTAGTTTGGCCTTCAATATTATCTGGAATACCATCGTTATCACTATCTAAATCTAGATAGTTAGGGATACCATCACTATCCGTACTTGTGGGTACATTACTTTCTGTTGCATCTGCCATTCCATTGTCGTCTGTATCAGTAGTAGCATTTGAAGAAAATCTACCATTTCTATTACCATCAAAAGCACCCAAGCCAGCTTCTACAGTATCATAAATACCATCGTTGTCACTATCAATGTCTAAGTAATCAACAACTAAATCACCATCAGTATCTATAGGTTCAAAACTATCAATAGTACCATTATTATTCGCATCGGTACCACCAAAAGAAGCATCCATATCATCAGGAACACTATCAGAATCAGAATCTACTGTAAAATCAACTGCACTAATATCTACACCATTTTCAGTGGTGTCTGAAATACCATCATCATCGCTATCAATATCTAAATAATTTGGCCTTGTATCGAAATCGCTATTAATTGGGTCTATTCCATCAGTATCGGATCCTATTGCTGGTATACCTGTTATGGGGTCTACAGCTCCCGGAGTTACGTAGCTATTAGAAGGTTGTGCTTCTATTGTATCTGGAATACCATCGTTATCACTATCTAAGTCCAAGTGATTTGCAATTCCGTCACTGTCAAAGTCGTATATATCAGGAATTCCGTCACTATTAGAGTCTGTATAATCAGTTGTAGAACTATCACCAGCATTACCATTATCTGAATTATCCATCCAATTAAGTATACCATCTCCATCCTCATCGCCGTTAAGGTCATTTCCAATGGCCTCTACAGTATCTAGTATCCCATCGTTGTCATCATCTTGGTCATTTGAGTTTATGACTCCATCATTATCGCAATCATTCGCAGGACCGTTGCATTGCGCAGAGGTATGTTGAGAGAGTAGAAATGCACCTATGATGATGATAAAAAATGAGTTTTTTCTTAACAAAAATAGATTAGAAATTTTCATATTTTAAATGTGAAATTAATATTGAAATTAGAATTCAATACGGGGTTTTTTTTTGTTTAGCAAATGAATTGATTTAGAAAATTCATTTACGCTTTTGTCATTAAGCCTAACTTAATGTGTTAATGGTTTTTAACAAATATAGCTAGGGAATTAACCAACAAATTTATTTTTGTTGGCGCTCCCTATTTATTTTGTGGTGAAAAGCCAGAAAAATGTGGTTTACGATGAGGCTATTGGATACGGGGGCTTATCGACGAAATGCATATTGTAAGAAAAGCCTTATAACTTAAAATTAATTGGATTAAGACCTTAAATAGAAGTGGTGATCGTTATGCAAGGTTTTTAAAAAGAAATACAAAACAAGAAAAAGGGCTTTATTTAAAAGCGGAATATAATAAATTCATTGTTTTATTTTTCAATTACAATAAACTCAGATCTTCTATTTAGCTGATGATCTTTATCGGAACATGGCATACCATTTTTACAATGATTAGTTAATTGAGTTTCGCCATAACCTTTGCCTGAAATTCTTGAAGCATCAATACCTTTAGAAAGTATGTATGCTACGGTTCTATTTGCGCGTCTTTCCGATAACCAAAGATTGTAATTGTCTTGTTCGCGACTATCTGTATGCGATCCAACTTCGATTCGAATTTCCGGACGTCTTAACATATAATCTACTACTTTGTCTAGTTCAGCAAAAGCATCTGTTCTTATATACGAACTATTCAAATCGAAGTAAATTGGGGTCAATTTTAGAATTTTCACTAAATCTGATCCCACGTTAGCTACTTTACTCGATTCTTCAAGTTTCAACTGAGTGGCATTAATTTGTTTTTCTTCTGGCGATGTTAGCATAAATAAGCTGCCATCTTCGTACCCATCCTTAGATCCGGTTAATTGATATTGATTTTCTTGACACGGAATACGAATAGTATAAGTACCGTCTGATGTTGTTTGACTTTTAGCTATTTCTTCACCCTCATTATTTAACGCAGTTATGATAGTTTCCGCCAACGGTGTATCCGAATCTTTATCTAATGCAACCCCATTAATAAATGTAAAACACTCATTTTTGCGAAGCGTTAAACTGTAAATATCATCGCTTCCTTGGCCACCTTTTCTATTAGAGGCGAAAAAACCATTTTCTTCTTTAACATCCATAACAATTGAAAAATCGTCTTCAGAACTATTGATAGGACTTCCTAAATTAAGTATGCTTTTTTTATCTTTTAAATTTACTTTGAATAAATCAAGACCTCCGAGTCCAGGATGCCCATCGGACGCATAATATAACGTTTCGGATTCGGAAATAAATGGGAAGGTTTCTTTTCCTTCAGTGTTAATTGGTGCTCCAAGGTTTTGAGGAATTCCATAACTTCCATCTGTTAGTACATCTACCACATAAATATCCGATGCCCCTTTGCCACCGGGCATATCTGAAACAAAATATAATTTGGTTCCAGCGCTATTTAGTGATGGGTGAGCAACGGAATACTCGTCACTATTAAAAGGTAATTCAAGTTCGTTGGCCCAAGAATCGCCTTCTAAAGTGGCCCTGTATATTTTTAATCGACTAATTCCATTTTTATCTCTTTTTAAGTTGTTTTTCTCAAAATTATTTCTTGTAAAATAAACGGTTTTTCCATCATTACTAAATGTAGTAGACGATTCATTTGCTTTTGTATTAATATATGCTGAGAACTTTTTTAAGCTAACGGTTTCACTATTTTTACTAAATTCTGCCGTATATAAATTTGAATACACCAAGTTGTTATAGTCAACTTCAGAATCTAAATCTCTAGTGGTTGCAAATACCATTTTTTCTTGCAGATAAGAAGGAGCGAAGTCTGATTCAGCGGAATTAATTACATCAAAATTTTCAATGGTATATTGATCCGTTGGTATGGTAATATCTTTTAAATAATCTGTATTTTCTGCGTATAAGTTTGCCCGAATATCTTGGTTTTTTGCTTTTCTAAATTTCTCCATCCATAAATTTGCTTCTTCATACTTTTTTATGGATTTTAAAGATAATGCGTATCTATATAAGTAATCAGGCTCTATTTCAATATCATTAAGGTTTATTAGTTTTTCATACCAATAAGTTGCAACATCGTAATTAGCACTTAAAAAATTTTGGTTGCCTAGTTTTTTATAAATGATTGGTTCATCATATTTTTTTTTCAATAAACTTTCATAAGATTCTATTGGCATCATATACCCATATGCATCAAAATTATCATTTGCTGCATTTTTCTTTTTTGATTGCGAAAAGCCCAATGCATTTATAAAAAAGATTAGGAATAAAATATGATATGTTCGTATTGATTTCATTTCCATAGTATTTTAGAAAAATCTTGGGGTTAAATCAATTTTACCATTTTTGATGAATTCATATCTAAGGAAAATTTCGAAAGATCCATCATTAAAACGAGTTCCACCTAATTGTGAAACCTCTCTATCATAGGCTAAACCAAGCATAAATTGCTTGGTCATTTGAAAACCAAAAAGAGCACTTAACGCAGAATCTAGTCTATATGCGGCGCCTAATGTAAATTTATCATTGATTAAAAAATTGGCAGAAAGGTCTGTTTGAAAAAGGCCTCCATCAATTCCTTTTACTAAGATTGCAGGTTTAAATTTTAGGTTTATATTCAAATCAAACACATAACCCGATATTAGATACCAGTTCATTTTTTGTTGTGCAATTGCGGTTCTGCTCGTGCTCGAATTATCAAAATGTTCTGTTTCTAATAAGTTAGGTATTGATAATCCCGCATAAAATTTAGGTGTGTGATAATAAATACCTGCTCCAATGTTGGGCGAAAACTTTTTATAAAGAGAACTACTGGTAACTGGAGTTGCGCTAGCATTGTAATTTCTTAGTTTGTTGAAATCAATATTTAAAAAATGACCGCCAGCCTTTAATCCAAACGAAATATTTTTGCTTTCTGATATTGGAATTGTGTATGAAAAAACAGCATCAAATTGTGTGTTTTGATTCGTATTATTTCCTATCTCGTCATGAACTACTGAAAGTCCAATTCCCACTTTATCGTTAACAGGACCATTAATATTTAACGTTTGTGTGTTTGGTCCGCCATCAGTTCCAATCCATTGAGATCGGTGAAGAAGTGAAATGCCTAGTGCTTCCCTAGTACCGGCGTATGCTGGGTTCACCGCCATAGTATTGTACATGTATTGAGTGTATTGCGCATCTTGTTGGGCCGTAAGATTTACGCATACACCGAACAGAACTACTGTCAAAAAGACCAGTCTGTTTATTTTTAGGTTATATGTTTTCAGATAATTCATCATCTATTTATATATAAATAACCTTTTAATACTTTGTCTTCATTATTTGAGACATAATTAATACGATAAAAGTATACTCCCGATGGTAGTTTTTTATTCTGAGGAATTGCAATTTGTCCTTTAGAAATTCCATCAAAGGCATTGTTTGTATTGTCATAGGTTTCTGTATGCCATACGAGTTGTCCCCATCTATTATGAATTTCAACTGAGTTTTCAGGAAATAAATGAACATTGATTATTTGAAATTTACCATTCATTAAATCACTCGGGTTAACCATATCGTTTTCAATATAAATATCGCATGGTGCTCCTGGAGGAGGTGTGCCACCAAAAGAATCGCACGGGTCTAACGGGTCTGTGCCATCAAGAACTTCTTGTCCATCATTTATTCTGTCTCCATCGGTATCAGGATTGTTAGGATCCGTTCCAATTATTTCTTCCTCTGTATCAAGTAATCCATCATTATCAGAATCGAGGTCAACCACATATTCAATATTAACTCTACCAGTACCTTCATTGCCTGCTTGGTCCGTTGCTGTAATATCTAGCATTGTACCAGAAGGCATATCGCTATAGTTGCCAGAATCGGGAATTGCTGCACTAGTGTCAACTTGCCAATTACCAGAGGAATCGGTTGTAACGCTGTACGTTACATCAAAAATAGCGTCTTGGTTCACATCAATTTGAATGGTTAATGTTTCATTAGGACTTCCATAACCAGTTAAAACTGGAGCGCTGTCGGGGGTCGTGAAACTATTTACTACAGGGGCTTCAACTAAAACATTATATTGATGTTGCGTTGTGGCGGTACCTGTATTTCCAAAGCTATCGGATGTTGAAAGAATACCAGCAATAATTGAATCGCTATCTAAAACGAGTTCGCTACCTGCAATTGTAATTTCGAAAGCGCCTGAAGCGGCAACACTTTGCGTATACTGAATTTCATTTACGGTTAAGGTTACAATGTCACCAGCACTAAAATCACCAGTCACCATTCCGCTAACCAAAATAGGGCCTGTGGCTTCAGCTTCGTTTATAATGTTATCAGCTGTAATAAGATTAATGTTCAGAACTGGTATGAGTGGTGTACCATTATTTACGGGGATAACCGTAATGTTGACGGTTGCGGTCTCAGAACTTGCATTAGTGTCTGTAACATCATAAGAAAAGAAATCACTTCCAGTGAAATTCGCATCAGGTGTATATGAAAAAGTACCATCACCAGCCATGACCACAGTTCCGTTTGAAGCATCAGTATTTAGTGCATAAGTTGTAGCAGTAGTGTGGGTGTCATTAGTAGACACATCTTCATTTAAGACGGTATCCTCATCCACACTAAAAGCATCACCAACAGCATCAGCAATAGGATTTACCGTAATAGTTACCGTAGCCGTTTCCGTTAAACCATTAATATCTTCAACATCA
>NZ_WJPK01000003.1:205920-563675 GCF_009649685.1 Flavobacteriaceae bacterium EG-1 | reverse complement strand
AGTACCAGGTCCTAAATTGGCAAATACATTATTAGATGTCCATGTACCAGAAGCAGGATTAATCATGCTATATTCATACACTCCAGAACCACCAGTTGCAGATAATGTAATTTCACCTTGATTAGGTGTACAACTAGGTTCTTGTGTAATGGCTGCATCTACAGTAACCTCTGCTGGGTCAATTATGTCTATTGAAGCGGATACTACATCACATCCTCTACCATCAATAACTGTTACATTATAATGGCCCTCATTTAAATTGTTGAATACATTACCATCTTGAGGCGCACTACTTACGCCATCTGTAACATTGTTTAAGATATATTGAAAATCTGTATGTCCGTTTCCAAATTCTCTAGAAGCGTTTACAGTAATTGAGCCATTAACAGCACCCGGACAAGTTGGGTTTGTACTTGTTTCGGTTAAAATAATCGCATCAATTGTTGGTATTGTAATTACCTGCATTACATTGTCACATCCACCTGAATCTCTAAGTGTAAGTTCGTAATTAATACCAGAAGTTAAACCGCTAAATACATTATTAGGATTAAAAGATTGAATTGGTGTTCCAGGATTTGCTGGGTCTACTAATTCAAACTCATATCCAGCCCATCCACCAACTGGGGTTGCAGTGATTTCTGAATCATTACCAGGTACACAACTTAAAAGATTAGTGATTTCGTAACTAAAATCTAAAGCAGATTCTGGTGATTGAATCGTAATATGATTCGATTCTGCTTCACACAATGGAATATCCGTTGCTTTTACTCGAACAAAATATGTTCCTACTGGTAATGTACTTACTGTAGAAACAGGCGTAGATGTGTTTCCAGAACCAGTTATAAAAGCAGTACTTGGATTAGTTGTATCGAAAATTTCAAAATCGAATGCTCCTGAATATCCGGATATGGTAAACTCAATGGCGCCATCTGCATCACCATAGCAATGTACATCTTCAAGTTTTGTTGCTGAAACACCAATAAAATCAAAGGGAGCGATACTATATGTAACAATTGATGCACAGCCAGTTGTAGTGTCTAATAATTCATAAATATAATATCCAGGATTGCCTGCAGGTAGCGTAATTTGGCCCTGACCTGTTCCATTTATTAAATTGCCAGAGATTAATTCGCGTACTTCATAATCAGTAGGATTAGTTGCAGCGGGAGTTCCTACAATTTCAATAATTGCATCATCATCACAATTCATGGCTTGAATTTCATTTACACTAGCTTCTACTTTTTCAGCAGCCGGTATAATTATCGACGTTTGGTCTGTGCACCCATTTGCATCTACAACATCAATAACTATTGTTTGTGAACTTGAGGTATAAAGGAATTCGAACGTATCGCTAGAACTAAAACCAGATCCATTATAACTATAATTGTAAGGACCAGTGCCCGTGCCATTTACTGTAACACTTAAGATGCCAGTTCCATATGAGTTATCAGCTGTACATGCAAACGGTGTTGCTGTAGGTGTGTCTAAAACTAATGGTGTTGGTTCTGTTATTGTTACAGGTGGTAGTGTCTGGATACAATTTTTAGCAGAATGTATAGAAATTGTATAGGTTCCAGGTGCAAGATTGTCAAACACATTTGATGCTTGATATGGAGCTCCATTAATACTATAATCGTACAAAACATCTAAGTTGCTTTGTCCTGGCTCCGGTTCTACTATAATTTTACCATTATCATCTCCATTACAAGTTACTTGTTGTACAGGTGTAACTGTTCTAAATTTCGGAATTAATGGCTCATCAATATAAGCGGTTACTGTTTGATCCGCGCATCCTGATAAATTATCATGTATTCTGAATTCATAATTAATTGAATGCGTTAAACCTGTAAATATGCCCGTTGTATTTGTTGGTCCGGCCGGAGAAATTTGTTCTATTGTATAATCTCCTGAACCACCATATACTTCTACAAGTACTTCACCACTATTTGGTGGGTCACAAGGTTCAATTTGCGTCACAGAAGCAGAAGTTTGCATCTGTGGATATATTAATAAATCTTCTGATAAAGTAGCACAGCCGTTTTCATCTGTAACTTGAACAGTGTGTTCACCGGGAGTAAGATCTTTCGTGTTAGAAGTTGTAACTTCTCCATCCCAAGTATAATAAATTGTTCCAGTACCCCCACTAATATTAATGGTTGTATTATACAATTCATTTGGTGTATTACAGCGGTTGTTTACAACAACACTATCAAGTACAGGATCTAAATCCCTGATAATCGTAATTGGAGTGTCAAGTTCGTCCATACATCCTGCAGCATCTCTTACCCATACTTGATAAACGTTGTTTACACCGTCATATGCCGTGGGCGTAATCTCTTTATAATCATCTGTTGTCCATTCCGATGCTGGTATGGTAGTTGGGTCTACAATACTTGCTAAAACGTAAGCATATTCGTATTCTCTCCACGTTGGATCAATTGTATTACTTGCCTGGTAAGAATCTTGATCATTCCACCCACCTTTAGCTTCAACAGCAATTTGGGCACCAATGTTACAGTTTGGAGGTGAATAATCTTGTAATCGGTTTTTTAGCTCCACAGGTGGGGCGTATATGTTAAATCGATGTCCCACAGTACAACCAGATTCATTTTGGACTTCTACAACATACCATCCTGAAATAACATTAGGAATGTCGAATATGATATCCCCTCCTAAACCACTATCATTAGCAGTACCAGAATGCATGTAAGCAGCATTACTACTTCCACTCGCATTATACGTTTTCCAACTAACAGACTGAATTCCATCTGGTCCTCCAGTACCGAATGTATTGGCATCTCCGGCAGCTTCTACTCTTATTCTGGCTGTTCCACCTGTACTATTAGCACAAACATAGGATTGTACCGTAGAAAAAGCTTTGAATTTATCATCTGGTGGATCTGGAGCAATTACCATTCCCAAATCTGCAACATATGTACATTGTGTATTCATATCTAAAACAATAATGTCATAGTTTACTCCAAATAGAAGTCCAGAAACTCGATAGTCTCGTTCATTGTTTGGATCCACCGCATCATATGAAGGATTTGTAGCGGCGTCAAAATCACGCCAAGCACCACCAAATGGGTCATCAGGACTGCCTGGCCACATGCGCATTTTGAAGGGTCCAACAAGGCCTGGATCTGGGTTTACCGTGAAATCAAACGTGGCTCCATTTGCACATGTTTGCATACCTACAGGTTGTGTTACGCCATGTGGAATCGGAGGTCTCGTAATGGTGATAGGATCTGATTTCCAAATACAACCACGTTCATCTTCTACCGTTACATGGTAAGTGCCATGGCTATTAATATTAATAGTGTGGACTGTAGCGGGATTACTCATATCTAATCCTCCTACATTTTGATATACCCATGGTGGTGTACCTGGAGTGGTACCATCACCTCCATTAAGTCGTACTCGTACTAAGCCAACAGCGTCTTGAACATTAGATACTTCAATTACTCCTGGTGAGTCTCCTGTACCTGGATTACAACTAATGTCAGCAGTTTTGATAGCACTAGCTGAAATACTGGGTAACGCTCCTATGGTTACGGTCTCGGTAAATTCGCAATTTAGTTTATCTCGTATTACTAATACATAATCAATAGCATCTAATTTATTATAAAGAGTTTTTGTAGAAAACGGGCTTCCGTCAAAGCTATAGAGAAATGGAGGTGTGCCACCTGTACCTTTGACTACAATACTACCGTTATTGTTTGATCCACAAGCTGTGGGTGTAATTTTATTATTACTACCAATTGCTGGAGGGACTACCACATTCACAGGTTGCGATATTGCAGTACAACCTTTTTGATCTGTGGCTCTAAACTCATAACTTCCAACTACATCTGTGTGGTATGGAAATGTAACTGAACTCCATGCGCCACCATCCATTCGTACTTCAAATGTACTAGTTCCATAACCTCCGCTAGACTTTGCAGTAAGGGTGGCTCTGTCAGATGGTGAAGAACCACATCCTAAAGGTTTTGTGACCGTACCAACTGAGAATAGTTGCGGTCTTATTTCAGTATCAGAAACAATAGTTGAACATAGGTTTGAATCTATAATTTTTACCACATATTTTTTAGGAGTTAAGTTGCTCAATGTAAATGAGGTGCCTGTAACAGTCTGTTTTGGTCCGTTATTTACCGTGTATACATAAGGAGGATAACCTGAAAGGATATCGATTTTTAAAGAACTTTTAGTTGCCGTAGTATAACAATATTCCGATGTAGATTGGTCAACTTCAGCGACGGGTCCTTGACGATCTTCAATGGTAAAGGTTTGAGTGTCCTCTACACATCCATTAATATCGGTAACAATGATTGTGTAAAGACCAAATTGTGTAAGTCCAGTAATAGTTTTATTAGTTTGAGCTGTAGATGGATATAACGTATTGTCGGGTCTTCGAACCTGATATTTGTAGGATCCCCAACCTCCGGTTGCATTTATTTTTACTGAACCTGGTTTACCGCAAAGTACATGAACAACATCGTAAGAAGCTACAGTTAATGGTGAAGCAGGTTGCTCTACAGTTGCTGTTTGAATTTTTGGGCAGGGCCCTGATTCATCAGAAATTTTAATTGTGTAAGTATCCGCAGGTAGATTTGAAATGGTTATAGGAGAACTAGTTATATTAGTTACACCGAAGGGAGTAATATTGCCAGAACTATCTTCGATTACCACATCATATGACGTTTGAAAATCATTTACGGCAACCTCAATAACTCCATCTGTGGCAGCAGAACAGCTCACGTTTTCCTTTACTGATGCGAAAGTGCTGAATTGCATTGGCTGCGGAACCACATAGTCGCGTACAATTGTACAATTGTCTGCAGTTACTACTTCAAATTTGTAAACTAAGTTTGGGATAAGTCCAGTAAAAACATTGTTAGAACTTGCAGTAGAGGGAATAGGGGATACAATACGGTACGTAAAAGGCCCTGTTCCGTTTTCTACGGTTACTGCAATATCAGTTGCTTTAGTTGTACAATTTACATTATCTATAGCAAATAGTAAGTTTGAAGGGTGTGCACTTGCATCTACTGTTAGCGGAATGGAAACTTTACAATTGTTTTGATCTGCAATCGTAACCGTATAATCACCGAAACCGAGTCCAGTAAATGTAGTGTTGGTTTGAAATGTAGTGCCATTAAGACTGTATTTGTAAGGTGCTGTCCCGCCCGATGACCCTGTTACGCTAATAGTTGCAGTTGTATTGTCGCAATCGATGGGTGTAGTAACTGCTGCAGTAGCTGACAAGGTTGTCGGTTCAGCAATAACTTGAGATGTAGTTGTTAGTGTACAAGTGCTTCCTGGCTTAGTCTTTCGGATGGTTATTGTATAATTACCAGGATTTAAATTACTAAATACGCTAGATGTTTGAAAACTTCCGCCGTTTAGACTATACGTGAGATTATATCCTTGGTCATCTGTAACGTCTACTTTTAAGCTGCCATCATTTGCACCATTACAAGAAATATCTTTCTTGTTTATTGTATATGCAATTTCAGCTTCGGCGATTATATCTATAGGTGTAGAATCTATTTCACAACCATTCGCATCTTTAACTGTTATTGTATAACTCCCTGCCGTATTTACAGGAATATCTGTTTGGTTTCCTGAGGTAAATGATGAATATGTAGCACTACCATTTAAACTATATTCATAAGGTGCTGTACCACCAGAATGAGTTACTGAAATGATGCCATCGGTACAGTCTATATTTTTAGTTGCAACGGCATTAGGCTTTACTGCATTAAATGGATTTAATGTCTCAGTGGTTGTCCAAGTACAACCGATACTATTCGAGAATCTAACCTCAAC
Organism: Flavobacteriaceae bacterium EG-1; assembly: GCF_009649685.1. Lineage (GTDB taxonomy): Bacteria > Bacteroidota > Bacteroidia > Flavobacteriales > Flavobacteriaceae > Aurantibacter_A. The sequence goes on along the minus strand of NZ_WJPK01000003.1, from coordinate 557,846 downwards.
ATCGTAGGTGCCTGAATCTAGGTTGTTAAAAGTATAAGTATTACTAGTAATAGGACCTGAAGAATTTACTAGATTACCACCTTCACTTATTTCATATATATATGTTAATGAAGTTGCATTAATGTCAATTTTAATCCCACCTTTTTCACCTGTACATGTAATCGGTATTAGCGTAGCAGTGGCATCTATACTGATGTTATTTACTGTAATATTATTTACTTCAAATAAACATCCGCCAACATTATTTTTTCTTCTAAGCTGAACGTCATAAGTATTAGCGCTAGTTATAGAGAAGACATTTGAATCTTGCCAAGAAGCCCCGTTGTTAATACTAAATTCGTAAGTGGAAGGAGCGTTATTTATAGTGATACTTCCTGGACCATTGCAATCTATATCTGTTGCCACTGCATTTGGGTCAAGACTATTGGAATAAACATTAAAATAATATCGTACAATACTATTGTCATTATATTGAACATAAATGCGATACTCACCACTATCAGTTACTGTATATTGAGAAGTTGTACTAAGTTGAGACCATGAACAGGTTGGTGATGTATTTGGACAATTAGTTTGAGCATCTGAACAACTACCTTCTTGAAATTTTGACCAAATAATTTGTTTGTAATTTGATATGTTCGCATTAAGTACTCTGTCATCAGTAGCACCACATAAATATATTTCATGTACTTCTGATCCATCATCACTACAAATTACAACATTGTCTGAAATACCAGTTAATGGATGTGATGCAATAAAAGTCTCTTCTTCAAAAATCGAAATGGTATTTATATTAACCGATTTTGGAATTATATATGCGAATAATGAGGATATTGCTAAGGCAAAAATAAAGAAGAGTTGCAATTTATTTTTGCCAGATAAAAATCTTAGCTTGGTCATAAGTAGGGCGTCGTTTTGGTTGGTGTAAAATGGTGGTCATTCGGGGGTAAAACACACACACTTAAATGTTTTCAACTAACGGCATGGGGTATTTTTTAGTGCATGATAATTGCACTTTAACAGTAAGAAATACTGGGTTTTTCGCTGTTTTAACTTTTTATTTACACTATTGTAGTAAAAGACTTACATTTAGCTTGTTTTATCATAAAATTAAATGCTTTAGTTCTTTGAATATTGAGAGCTTTAAAATTGTTAAATTTGCCAATTTATCGCACTAAAACTTTGCTTATGAAATACACCAAGCTAAAACATTCAAATATCGAAGTAAGTAAAATTTGTTTGGGAACCATGACTTGGGGTCGTCAAAATACCGAAGCTGAAGGTCATGAACAAATGAATTATGCTCTTGATCAAGGAGTTAATTTTTTTGATACTGCAGAGTTATATCCTGTGCCAGCTCATCCAGATAGATATGCTCATACAGAAAAAATAATTGGAACATGGTTTAAGAAAAATAATAGTAGAGAAAAAGTAGTTTTAGCAAGTAAAATTGCTGGTAAAGCAGATTTTACGAAGTTCATTCGCGAAACGGGTTTTACAAGAGAATCTATAACGAATGCTGTAGAATTAAGTTTAAATCGTTTACAGACCGATTATATAGATCTATATCAACTGCATTGGCCAGATCGAATTACTAATTATTTTGGTAAGCGAGGATATAAACATGATGTATCGGATTTTTGGCAAGATAATATTCACCAAATTCTTGAAACTTTTAGAGATCTTATTCAAGAAGGTAAAATTAGACAAGTTGGCGTTTCTAATGAAACTCCATGGGGATTAATGCGTTTTTTAGAAGAAAGTAAAGTACATGCTACTTTGCCAAGGACTATTTCTATTCAAAATCCTTACAGTCTTTTAAATCGACTTTTCGAAGTGGGATTGTCAGAGATTTCAATAAGAGAAAAAGTAGGGCTCCTAGCATACTCTCCTCTTGGTTTTGGGACACTTTCAGGAAAATATTTGGGAGGAATGTCACCTGCAGCTTCACGATTATCATTATTTCCTCATTACTCTAGATATAGTAGTGAAACAGCTGTACAAGCCACTGAAAAGTATCATCAATTGGCAAAAAACCATGAAATTTCTACTGCGCAAATGGCGTTAGCGTTTGTAAATAGTAGACCTTTTGTTACTAGCACAATAATAGGTGCTACTAATTTGACGCAACTCGAAGAAAATATTGCTAGTATTGATATAAAATTGAATGATGAGGTTCTTGAGGGTATTGAAGCAATTCACAATGAATTTCCGAACCCAGCACCCTAAAAATATAGTATGATATTTCTTAAAATTGGATTCTGGCAATTAGTGATAATTATAGCTGTAATAGTGATAATTATGGTTTTTGCACGTATTATGCGCGACAAGCGTTAACCAAATAAAGCATTAGCAACATCTTCTATTTTTGTTGCTAAGAGAACTTCTATGTTTGTGGATTTAAGACTTATTTTATTGTTTTTTGAAACGTAAATTGTTTTGAAGCCAAGTTTTTCAGCCTCGATAATGCGTTGATCAATGCGTTGTACGGGTCTTATTTCACCAGCTAATCCAACCTCTGCAGCAAAACAAATTCCTTTTTCTATTGGTATGTCTGAATTACTGGATAGAATTGCGGTAATTACTGCTAAATCTAGTGCTGGGTCATCTACAGTTATACCTCCAGTAATGTTTAAAAAAACATCTTTTGCTCCTAATTTAAAACCAGCACGTTTTTCTAATACAGCTAAAAGCATATTTAGTCGTTTCGAATTATATCCGGTTGTTGAGCGCTGAGGAGTTCCATAAACAGCTGTACTCACTAAGGCTTGAATCTCAATCATTAAAGGTCGGAGACCTTCTACAGTAGATGCTATCGCCGTACCGCTTAAACTTGTGTCATTTTTAGAGATTAATATTTCTGAAGGATTATTTACTTGTCTTAATCCACCACCTTGCATTTCATAAATACCTAATTCTGAAGTGGAACCAAAACGATTTTTTAATGCTCTTAATATTCGATAGACATAGTTTCGATCACCTTCAAATTGAAGAACAGTATCTACCATATGTTCTAAAATTTTTGGCCCTGCAATTGATCCATCTTTTGTTATGTGGCCAATAAGTATTACCGGTGTGTTGGTTTCTTTTGCAAATTTTATAAGTTCAGCCGTGCATTCGCGTATTTGAGATATACTCCCAGCCGCCGATTCTATATAATCTGTGTGTAAGGTTTGAATTGAATCTATAACAACAATGTCAGGTTCAGTAGCTACAATTTGTTTAAAAATATTTTGTGTTTTTGTTTCTGTTAGTATCAGGCAATTTTCACTTTGGGGATGAATTCGATCAGCTCGCATCTTAATCTGCTTTTGACTCTCTTCCCCTGAAATATACAATGTTTTATATGGTAATTTTAAAGCTATTTGTAATAAAAGTGTACTCTTACCTACACCTGGCTCACCACCTAAAAGGACCAATGCACCTGGTACTAACCCACCACCTAGTACACGATTAAATTCTATGTCAAAAGTGTTTAATCTTATTTCTTTTTCTGTGCTAATTTCGTTTATACGTAGTGGCTTTGAAGTTTTTTTAACTGGATTAATTTCTGTTTTCCAACTAGCTTTTTCTGATTTTTGAATCACTTCTTCAACAACAGTATTCCATTCTTTGCAAGCGGTGCATTGCCCCACCCATTTGGCATATTGAGTGCCACAGTTTTGACAGAAAAAAGCTGTTTTAGTTTTGGCCATTATTTTTTTAAGATTTAAGACGAAGATATAGTAAAGTTCAAAATGATAAAGATATAATACAAGGATTGTACTATTCGATGAATATATCAATCAAGCAGAATAAACTACTATTTATTTTATTCTTTACTAGTGACTATTTGAATAAGCTTTTCATTTTTACCATTAGAATCAACTAGGCCAAAATTATCACTTTCATAATTCCAGTTGGCATAACCAATTCCTTCTTTATTAAATAAGCTTATCAAGTCTTTATACCAATGTAGTCGGTCTTTATTTGGCGCATCAGAAATAATTCCGAATTCACCACAATATAATGGCAATCCAAGTTTTTTGGCTTTTTGAATCGGTTTTGTCCATTTTTTTAGAATATATTCTTTATTCCATTCTTGATTAATGTATTTTTTTGCAGCTTTTTTTTGAATTTCTGGAAGTTCATCAAATTCGGATTGTGATAGTAATTTTCCGGGATAATGAACTGGGCCATTATAATCTTTTAAATCAGTCCAACTTGCTCCATAATGACTTAAAAGAAAAGGTGAGTAAAAATGAAAACTCAATATAATATATTTATCATTCTCCGGAACCTTTAAAGCATCAAATGTTTCGGTTGATTGCCATCGATTAGAGCCTATAACGATTGTGCGTTTTGGTTCTAGTTCTCGAATAGCGGTAAAAGCATTAGCAACAAGGTTGTTCCATTGTTCGTGATCATCTGCAACGGCCTCATTCATTAACTCGTAGGCAACAAGATTATTTGGGAATTTATTTAGTGACTTAGAAAGATCTCGCCATAAATCAAAGAATTTATCCTGCTCCTTAGAATCTGTCCATAAAGGTTTTTCTTTTTCATTAAAATGATGTGATCTTAAAATGTGTAAATCGATAATTACTTTTAAATTATTTGATGCACACCAGTTAATACAATTTTCCATAAGTAGGAATGCATCATTATTCCGATTTCCATTTTTATCCCACATTTGTTCCTCATCAATGGGTAATCTAATATGATCAAAACCCATTTTAGCAATTGCTTCAATATCTTTTTCGGTAAATTTTTCCTGACGCTCAATTCCGCGGTCTTTACTTTGAGATAACCAATGGGCTATATTTGTACCTCGAAATATTTCAAATTTTGAATTGTTTGTGATGTTCTTTTGTCCTTGAGAATATAGGGAGGATAAAATAAAAATTATGATTAAAAGTCGGCCAATTACATTCATACAATCTAGTTTTAGAAAAACAAGATAGTGATTTAGTAATTGTATGTCTAAATGAAAAAGCCAAGAATATGCACCTTTAATTTTAAATGTATATTCTTAGCTTTTTAGGTAAGTATAGTATGTTTTGTTCTAATAACCGAAATCAGCCTTTAGGGCATCAATTTTTTCTAAAGCCATTTCTTTAGTCAGGAAATCAATTTCTTCCATTCCAAAGGCTTTCTCAAAAGTACGTAGCGCTTTTTTAGGCTCGCCCATTTGTTCGAAGTATTCACCTTCAAAATAAAACCCTAACATTGTTGAAGGAAACTCTTTTTTACAAAGCTCGGATAAGGGTTTTAAAGAATCATAATCTTCCTTTTTACGAATACCAGCATAAACTGCCATTAGGTCATTTAGATTAACATCTTTTTTAAAACCAAACAAATCTTCAATATTTTTATACTTGGTTTCTAAGTAGTCAAATACAGGTTCATCTGACGTTAATAATTGGGTTTTATATTCCTTGGGGCTAATTGGTTTAAACATCCCAAAAATATTGTCAAAAGCTTCACCAATTCCATAGGTTGCCACAGAAGTATGATCAGCACCATCGTATTGATAAAAGTTGTAATGTAACGATTCTTTTTCTATTGCTTTAATAGCCTTATCCATGGCTAAAATACGAGCAGTATTTTTGTTTTTTTCACCTTCCAGAATTAATTGGTAAAAAATTTGTTTGTCGAAAGCGCCTAATCGAGCAGGTACCCGAGTTTCCATTTCTGGTGCTAAATCTGGACTTATATTTATATAGGCATTAAATAAAGAATGTTCTTTAAATAACCAATAATTACTAAAATTAGCTGTAATGTCATAACCAACTACCATTTTAAAAGGAGCAGTACTATAATTCAAATCTAAATATGGTATTATTTCCATACCTAGAAATTCGAAAAATTTCTTAGCTTTTTCTGATGGTAAACCAGTGTCTGGTTCATAAGCACAATCATCTAATCTGATTTCGTTTTGACTTTGTTCAATGCCGACTACAATACTTTGCGGCATTCCATGGAATTTGCTGTAAAATTTTGCATTAGCCACAACTTGATCAAAAAGGTATTCACCATCTAAAACTACAATAAGAGGATATTTCTTGGCTTCATCGTAATCTTCAGGAAAATAATATTTAACGTCCCGTCTCTCTTGTAATTTGAACGATTCAAATATTTCAACTTTTACTTGAGCACTTAAGCCAAAGCATATAAATAATGCGAAAGGAATTAGTAAGCGTTTCATGTGTAGTTTTTTGGCAGGTTGGAATTACCTAGCGGTTTCTGTTCAATAACGGTAATATGAGAAAAGATATTGCCCCAAAAATCACGATCATTAAGGTTTGTGCAATCCACATAATCCAACCAAAGGCATCACCAGAAACATCGCTTATTCCAAAAATTGCTAAGGCCTTACTCACTGCAATAGGATAAAGACCTATTCCACCATTAGTAAACATCATAGCTAATGCTCCTGCAACAAAAGCTACCATTAGTTGACTTAATGACAGTGTTATAGTTTCAGCAACAGTAAATTTGATAACCCATAGCATACCTATGTAACATCCCCATATAAATAGGGTGTGAAAGATAAAAGGCCATTTGTTCTTCATTTTAAAGATGCTTAATAATCCTTCCATTAGTCCATTTATGAAATTCTTGATTTTAAGAGCGATTTCATTTTTTGACTTTTTAATATAAAAAGTAAAAAAGGCTAAACCTACTAGACCTAAAAGAATTAATATAAATAACTTATTAAGCGGAAAACCAATTTCTTGAAAGTAGCTTAAAATAATATCTGTATGTAAGAAAAAAGTAACAGCTATTATTGTAAAAAGCATTAATACATCTATTACTCTTTCGGTAACAATAGTGCCAAAACCCTTTTCAATAGGTACGTTTTCGTAAGTTGCTAATGCTGGGGCTCGTAACAAATCTCCCATTCTAGGAACACCTAAGTTGGCAAAATAGGACATTAATATGATAAGAACATTATTGCTCAATCTCGGTTTATAACCCATAGGTTTAAGTAAATAATTCCATCGTATCGCCCTAGAAACATGTCCTAAAATACCTAAAACCATCGAAAAGCCCACCCAAAAAAGGTCTGCCTGTTTGATGTAAAATAAAATCTGTTCTCTGTCTTTAGGTGAGGTAGAATCGTACCAATACCAAACAAAAAAAACTCCCAATGCAATTGGGAGTATTGTTTTTAATATTTTCTTTAAATGTATTTTCAAACTATTCTAATAGGTTTGTTTCTTCATTTGGAAATACCAAAGAGGGGTTAAACTTCTTGGCCTCTTCGATATCCATTCGTGCATAAGTGAATAAAATTAGTACATCACCTTTTGCTACTTTTCTAGCTGCCGCACCATTTAGCGTAATCTCTCCACTTTTACGAGGGCCTGGTATGGCATATGTTTCAAGTCGTTCACCATTAGTGTTGTTTACAACTTGTACTTTTTCACCTTGCACAATATTCGCAGCATCCATCAAATCTTCGTCAATTGTAATACTGCCAATATAATTGAGATCAGCGCCTGTAACCTTTACTCGGTGTATTTTCGATTTTACTACTTCAATTTGCATTGTAAAGTTAATTAATTTGATTTAATTTAATTCAAAGCTATATTGTCAATTAGCCGAATATCTTCTGCATAAACGGCAATAAATAGTATATATTTTGCATTTGGTTTTTTTCTACTTACAACCTCTAAAGTAGCTGCATCCGCTATACAAAGATATTCTAATTCAAAATCTGCATGCTCTTCAAATTGTTTTTTACCCCATTTCAAAACCTTATTGGCACTCATGTTTTCGAACTTCTTTTTAGATATCTGAAGCGTTTTATAGATAAATGAAGCCTTTTCTCTCATTTCTGATGAAAGTCTCTCATTTCTTGAGCTTCGCGCTAAACCATTTGGTTCTCTAACTATTGAACAACCAATTATTTCAACTGGTATATTCTGTTTGGCTACTAAATTTCGAATAATTTGAAGTTGTTGAAAATCTTTTTCGCCGAAATACGCTTTATTCGGTTCTATAATATTTAAAAGTATTTCAACAATCGTGCCTACACCGTTGTAATGTCCTTCTCTAAAGGCGCCTTCCATGACCTTATCTAAACCATCAAAATCATATGAATTAGAATATAGACCTTTTGGGTAGATTTCTGTTGCTTTCGGGGCAAAAACTATGATGTCTTCAGAAATTTTATTTAATAAATTAATATCAGCCTCTAAAGTTCTCGGGTATTTATCTAAATCATCACTATTATTAAATTGTGTTGGGTTCACAAAAATACTAACAACGGTAATGTCATTTTGATTTACTGCTTTCGAAACTAAAGACATATGACCATCATGTAAAGCCCCCATAGTGGGAACTAAACCTAATTTAAAAGGTTCTTGTTCGCTAGAAAGATAGGATCTAAGGTCTGCTATGGAATTTATTATTTGCACTTTTTGAATTTAAACGGTCGCAAACTTACTACAATTAAGGCTAATCGGCATAATTTTTGTAATTTTGCAATTCTGTTTGAACGAATCTCAAAATACAATTTTTATGAATGGCAAAAAGATATTGTTCGTATCTTCTGAATTAGTACCTTATCTTCCGCAGAACGAAGTTTCCCTTATGTCTTATGAAACTCCACGTATGGTTAACAGTAATGGTGGCCAAATTAGAATTTTCATGCCTCGTTATGGTAACATCAATGAAAGAAGACATCAACTACATGAAGTAATTCGACTGTCCGGTATGAATTTGGTTATCAATGACATGGATATGCCATTAATAATTAAGGTGGCTTCTATTCCAAGAGAGCGAATTCAAGTATATTTTATTGATAACGACGAATATTTTAAACGAAAAGCTACTTTTTCAGATGCTGATGGTAATTTGTTTAAGGATAATGATCAGCGTGCAATATTCTTTGCAAAAGGTGTTGTTGAAACTGTTAAAAAATTAAATTGGACACCAGACATTATTCATGTACATGGCTGGATGGCCTCACTTTTACCATTATATTTAAGAAAGTTTTATGCAGATGAGCCTCTTTTTGCAGATAGTAAAATAGTTACATCTGTTTATGGTAAAGGTTTTGAGGGTGAATTAGATGCAGATATGATTAAAAAAATATCTTTCGATGGTATTTCTGAAGATGATATTTCTGCTTTAGTTAAACCCGACTATAATAATTTGTTAAAAGTAGCTGCAGATTTTTCTGATGCTATTATTTTAGCATCGGAAGAAATTCCAGAAGATTTGCAAAACCATATTTCCAACCTTCAAAAACCTGTGTTACCATATGTTACTTTGCAAGAATTCGAAGAAGCATACGCGAATTTTTATGACACCGAAGTTTTAAAATAATTTGAATGACGTTTTTGAAGAGATTTAAATTTTCCGTAGTTACGGGGTTTTTATTAGTTGCGATAGTATTTTCTTGTTCAGAAGACCCAACTACCATTGGTGCAACAATAGTGGGCTCCTCTCCTTTTACAACAAATAAAGCTGACTATAATGTTCAAGCCTTTAATAAAAAAGTAGGAGCCGTACAAACAAATCAATTGCCCCTATATCAAATAGGGGTGTATAATGATCCAGTATATGGTAAAACTGTGGCTAGTATTAATAGTCAAGTACAACTTTCAACTAGTAATCCTAGTTTTGGAATCTACACTGAAGAAACCGAATTAACTAATAGTGATGCTATACCGGAAAATGAAACTATAGATAGTGTGGTAGTATATTTGCCTTATATTCTTAATGAGATAGATTCGGATGCAGATGGTGTTCCAGATTCTGCGGAAGTAGGCTTTGAACTAGATGCAACAAATGATAGCGATGGCGACAGTCTTTCAAATATAACCGAATCGGCAAATGGTACAAATCCACAAAATCCAGATACTGATGGAGACGGTATTCGGGATGATGTTGATGAATCGATTGATGTGGTAAGTTATGCAGAAAGCTTTGAACTGGATAGTATTTATGGTAATAGAAATCAGGAATTTACATTTAAAGTAGAGCGGTCAACTTATTATTTACGTGATTTAGATCCTAATTCTAATTTTCAAGAAGCCCAAGAATATTATTCGAATCAAGAATTTTCACCAACTTTTACTGAAGAAGTGTTTTTTGAAGGAACTTATTTGATTAATAATAAAGAATTTGTTCTTCCAGGGGAAGAAGATGATCCAGATACGGAAGAAGATGAAACAACTAAAACAAAAGTTGCACCAGGTATTAGAGTGCGTTTAGGGACTGCGGGTATTGATTTTTTTCAAGAAAACATTTTGGATAAAGAAGGTGATACAGAATTATTGAATGCAGCTAATTTTAAAGAATTTTTTAGAGGGATAAATATGTCTATTACTCCTTCAGAAGAAGAACTCTTGTTTCTCTTAGATATTTCAAATGCTCGTATTGAAGTTTATTATCATTATGATCATATTGTTGATGACACCACTACCGAAGAATTAACTTCATCCTTTAATCTAGCTTTAGCTACCACCTCCGCCAATGCAGTTAATACCTTTGTAAATGAAGATTATCCTGTAGAAATAACTGAGGCTATTTCCTCTGAAGATAATGCTTCAAGAATATATTTAAAAGGAGGAGCTGGCACTTCAGCTGAAATCCATTTATTTGAAGATGAGTTAGAAATTAATCAAATAAAAGCAAATAATTGGATTATAAATGAGGCAAATTTAACATTCTATATTGATCAAAATGTTATGGCGAATACTGATGAAGAACCTCCTCGACTATATTTGTTTAATGCTGAAACAAATGAACCAATATATAATGTAATAACGGAATACAGTACCGCAGATACTTCTCTAGAAGCATATTTGAATTATGATGGTTTAATAGAAAAGTCAAATGATAGAGGGGTAAAATATAAAATAAATATTACAGACCATATAAATGATATTATAGTGCGAGATTCTGTTAATGCAATTTTGGGCCTTCAAGTCTCTGCAGATATTCGTATCACAGGTGCTCGTAATGTTATGCTTGCAAATGGTGAAGAAGAAGAACTGCCAGCTTCATCTATTTTAACACCTTTAAGTACCGTACTTTATGGAAGTAATGTTGTTGCTGAAGAAGAGGATAAGAAATTAAAGCTTGAAATTTACTATACTGAAACAAAATAGGAAGTATTTTAAAAACATCCTATTTTGTTAATGCTAAGTCTTCTTTTTTTGTTGTTAATATACCACTCACCGATAAATTCCGTTCTATTTCTAGAATAAGGTTCTTTATTTTTATTCTTAATATAAATTTGTAATAAAAATTTTACAACAAAGAAATAAACTGTATGTGTGGAATAGTTGGATATATTGGTCATAGAGATGCTTATCCGGTAATTATAAAAGGGTTAGAACGCTTAGAGTACAGAGGGTATGATAGTGCTGGTATTGCATTGTATGATGGTAATACTGTAAATCTTTGCAAAACCAAAGGTAAAGTCGAAGATTTAAAGAAAAAATCTAAGCTCGAAATTTCTCTTAATGGAAACCTAGGAATAGGCCATACAAGATGGGCAACCCATGGTGTGCCTAACGATATAAATTCTCATCCTCATTATTCAAATTCAGGTGATTTGGTAATAATTCATAATGGAATTATTGAGAATTATGAATCAATAAAGAAAGAGCTTATAAAAAGGGGCTATACTTTTGAATCTGATACCGATACCGAAGTTTTGGTAAATTTAATTGAAGAAGTAAAGTCCAAAGAAAATGTAATGTTGGGTCAAGCAGTTCAAATTGCACTTAATGAGGTAGTTGGTGCATATGCAATTGCTGTTTTCGATAAGAATAAGCCAGATGAAATTGTAGTTGCTAAATTAGGTAGCCCGCTAGCTATTGGTATAGGTGAAAATGAATTTTTTATAGCTTCTGATGCTTCACCATTTATAGAGTTTACGAACAATGCTGTTTATCTCGAAGATGAAGAAATGGCAATTGTTCGATTAGGTAAAGAAATTAAACTTCGTAAAATTAAAAATGATGCTGTTGCTTATCCTAATATTCTAGAGTTGCAAATGAATATTGAGGAAATTGAAAAAGGTGGCTTTGATCATTTTATGCTGAAGGAAATATATGAACAACCTAGAGCTATTTTAGATACATATAGAGGTCGATTATTGGCCGAGCAAGGTATAGTAAAAATGGCCGGTATAGATCAACACTTAGATAAATTCTTAAACGCCAACAGGATTATTATTGTTGCTTGTGGTACCTCATGGCACGCAGGATTGGTAGCGGAATATATATTTGAAAACTTAACACGTATTCCTGTTGAAGTAGAGTATGCTTCTGAGTTTAGATATAGAAATCCTGTAATTAATAAGGATGATGTTGTAATTGCTATTTCACAATCAGGCGAAACTGCAGATACTCTTGCGGCAATTAAATTAGCGAAAGAAAATGGAGCTTTTGTTTTTGGTGTATGTAATGTTGTTGGTTCATCTATTGCAAGAGAAACTCATGCCGGTGCATATACCCATGCTGGTCCTGAAATAGGAGTTGCCTCTACAAAAGCGTTTACTACTCAGATTACTGTCTTAACCTTATTGGCCCTAAACTTAGCTAAGGAGAAAGAACTTTTTACTGATGTTCAATTTCGTGAATATTTAACAGAACTTGAAACTATTCCAGCGAAAGTAGAAAAAGCGCTAGAATCGAATTCGCTTATCGAAATAATTTCTGATGTTTACAAAGACTCTACAAATTGTCTTTATTTAGGAAGAGGATATAATTTTCCAGTAGCATTAGAAGGAGCATTGAAACTTAAAGAAATAAGTTATATACATGCAGAAGGATATCCTGCAGCTGAAATGAAGCATGGTCCTATTGCCCTTATTGACGAACAAATGCCAGTGTTTGTAATTGCTACAAATAAAGGTCACTATGAAAAAGTAGTGAGTAATATTCAAGAAATTAAATCTAGAAAGGGTAAAATAATTGCAATTGTTACAGAGGGTGATGAACAAGTTAAAGAGCTTGCTGATCATTGTATTGAAATTCCTGAAACATTTGAGTCGTTGACCCCTTTGTTGACAACTATTCCATTACAATTGTTATCGTATCACATAGCAGTAATGAGAAATTGCAATGTTGATCAACCAAGAAATTTAGCAAAATCGGTTACTGTCGAATAAGTAACTACAAATCTTACAAAATTAAGACCTTGTTATTTTACAAGGTCTTTTTTTGTATATTATTGTCAAATTCGCTTTTAAATATGTTAAAAAATGAGAAATAAATACTATGCATGCATAATTTTTTTCATTTTAGTACTTATCAATACGAAAATTAGGTATCTTGCAGTAGACTTAGTAACTAACATAACTTAAACATAATATGCGAACAGCTCTTTTAATTCCCCTGCTGTTGCTGGGGACATTTGCAATAGCGCAAACAACAATTTCAGGTACCGTTATTGATGATAATGAACAGCCTGTGCCAGGTGCTAATATCGTAATTAGCGGAAAAGCTATTGGAACAACTACCGATTTTGATGGCAATTTTACTTTGCAAACGGATGAAATACCTCCTTTTCAATTGCAAATTACAAGTATTGGTTATTCAGAGACTTTAGTTGACGTGACTTCTAATAATCAGACTTTATCTATTACGTTAAATGAAGCTCAAACTTTTTTAGATGAGGTAGTTATTTCAGCCTCACGAACTCCTGAACGTATATTTGAATCTCCTGTAACTGTTGAGCGTTTTGGACTACAAGAAATTAAAAATACAGCTTCAGCTGATTTTTATGATGGACTTGAAAATCTAAAAGGTGTTGATGTAAATACGAATAGTTTAACATTTAAATCTGTAAATACTCGTGGGTTTGCCACATTTGCAAATAACAGATTTATGCAATTAGTAGACGGTATGGATAATTCGACACCTGCTTTAAATTTTCCGATAGGGAACCTAGTTGGTATGGTGGAAACCGATGTACAAAGTGTTGAGATTCTCCCTGGTGCCTCTTCTGCGCTATATGGGGCGAACGCATTTAATGGTATTTTATTCATGCGTAGTAAAAATCCTTTCGATTATCAGGGGCTTAGTGCTAGCGTAAAAAGAGGGGTAACCGTTCAAGATGCTGCTGGTAATAATTCTTATACCGATGTTGGTATAAGAGCTGCATATAAATTTAGTGAGAAATTTGCGGGAAAGGTGAACTTTGGGTATTTAAAAGGTACCGACTGGGCTGCAACTAGTGAGGTGGATAAAACTACTGAGGGTGGAACTCGTGCAGATTATAATTATGATGGAATTAATGTGTATGGAGATGAGGTTTCTACAAATATTCGTGCAGCCTCTGGTTTAGGAGTCATTCCTGATGTAGTAGTTAGTAGAACAGGTTATAATGAAAGAGATTTAACTGATTATAATGCAGAAAGTGTTAAGGCTGATTGGGGACTATATTATCGACCGTGGGAAACAGACTTTGAAATATCTTATGTTGGTAAAGTAGGAACTGGTAATACAATTTATCAAGGAACTAACAGATATAATATTAAAGACTTTTTTCAGCAACAACATAAGTTGGAAATTCGTAATGACAATTTCTTTGTTAGAGGATACGTAGTAGCAGATAAAGCTGGTAAATCATATGATATGGTTTTTACTGGCATTAATATTAACAGTGCTTGGAAATCTAATGAGGATTGGTTTGGTGAATATATTGAAACGTATGCAGGTTTGACTTTGTCCGGCGCGAATTTAACAGAAGCTCAAAAACATGCGCAAGCACGCCAAGTAGCAGATACAGGACGTTATGAGCCAGGTACACCTGAATTTGAAGCCGCTTTTCAAAAAAGTATTAATGATCCTGATTTAACAACAGGTTCTAAATTCTTTGATGCATCTAAATATTATCATGCCGATGCCAATTATAATTTTAGCCACTTAATTGATATTGCTGATATTCAAGTGGGAGGATCCTATCGTAAATACAATTTAAATTCTGCTGGAAATATTTATACTGATTATGATGGGCCAATTGATTACTCCGAATATGGAATTTATACTCAAATTCAAAAAACGATTCCATTAAAAAATGAAAAGTCTATAAAATTAACAGGATCTGCACGTTATGACAAATCTGAATTTTTCGATGGATTTGTTTCTCCACGTATATCTGCTGGGTTTACGCTTAATCGAAATCATAATATACGAGCATCCGTGCAAACTGGTTTTCGTAACCCTACCACTCAAGATTTATTTATAGGTCTTAATGCTGGCCGAGCTATTTTAGTTGGTGGAGCACCAGACAACCTCGATCGATATTCTAGAACTTATAGTATAAGTGATAGTGGACAGCAACTAGGTGTTCCCGCAACCGTAGAACAAACAGGTAGAGCGGCTTATGAAAATTCATATACTGCTTCTTCTGTGGCTACCTTGGGTGAGACAGGTAACCCTGCTGACCTACAAGTTTCTAATCCCAGTTTAATAAAACCCGAACAAGTGACTTCTTCAGAAATAGGCTATAGGGGTAAAGTGAATAAATTAACGATAGATTTTAGTGCATACTATAATAGGTTTAAAGATTTTATATCACAAGAAGTAGTTGTATCGCCTTTATATGGTACTGTTGGTGATGGTGCCTTGTCTGTTGCTGCCATTGCAAATGGAGATTATCAGGCATATAGCTCTTATACGAATTCTAAGGCCGATGTAAATTCATATGGTGCCTCTATAGAATTAGGAATGAAAGTTTTTGGTAATTACAATTTAACAGGTAGTTATACTTATTCTAAGTTAGATTTTGATCGAGAATTGTACCCTGATTTTACAACGAATTTTAATACTCCAGAACATAAATTTAAAGCTTCCTTTGGAAATGCTGAGGTATTTAAAAATGTAGGTTTTAATGTTGCCTATAGGTTTAGTGATGATTATTATTGGGAAGCAACCTTTGGTAATGGTCTAGTACCAGAATTTCATACTGTAGATGCGCAAATCAACTTCAATGTTCCTAAGATAAAATCAACATTTAAAATAGGTGGTACAAATTTAGGAGGTAAAGAGTACTTTACTGCTTTTGGAACAGGGTTTATAGGTTCTATGTATTACGCCTCATGGATAATTAATAATTAAAATTGGTTAAGCATGAGTTTTAAAAACATAAAAAATAAGACAATGAAATTAAGATATATAGGTTTAATAGGTCTTCTTGTGGGTTTTAATGCCTGTAACGAACCGGAAGATGTGATAGTTGAGGTGGAAGGGGAAGAAATTGTAGAAGCGGAAGCTCCGGCATTAACCGCTGGTTCTGCTGACTTTTCAAATTATGTTGCTGTTGGTAATTCATTAACTGCTGGTTATACGGATGGTGCCTTGTTTAAGGCAAGTCAAGAAAATTCTATGACTAATATGTTGGCTAATAAGTTTGCACTTGTTGGAGGTGGTGCTTTTATTCAACCATTAATGAATGATAATTTTGGAGGATTGTTAGCAGGTGGAGGTCAAATTCAAGAAACACGCTTTGTTTTTAATGGTACAGGTCCGCAACGGTTAATTGAATTAAACCCAGGTGCAATACCCACAACAGATATATTTGTAAATAATCCATCCGGACCATTTAATAATATGGGGGTTCCAGGAGCGAAAGCAATTCATATGGTTTTTCCAGGTTATGGTAACCCAGCTAATTTGCCAAATGCAAGTCCGTATTTTGTGCGTATGACAGGCACTACTCCAGACGCTTCTATATTAGAAATGGCTATGGCGCAGAACCCAACCTTTTTCACCCTATGGGCTGGAAATAATGATGTTTTAGGTTTTGCTACCTCTGGTGGTGATGAAACAGATCCTATAACTCCAAAAGCACAGTTTGATGCTGCAATTAGTGCGCTAGTGGCAGGATTAACTTCAGGAGGTGCTAAAGGTGTTATAGCTAATATACCTTATGTGGCGACTATTCCCCACTTTACTACGGTACCTTATAATCCTTTGGATCCGGCAAACCCTGATTTTGCACCGCAGATTCCTACCCTTAATTCGGTTTTTGGAGCAATAAATCAAGTTTTTACAGCTTTAGGTGAAACAAATAGAATAATAGAATTTTCTGAAACTGAAGCTAGTGGTGTTGTAATCTTAGATGAAAATCTTGATGATTTGACAGTTCAAATTGCTGGTGCTCTAGGTGGTAGCGCTGAATTTAAGGCTTTTGTAGTGTCATTAGGTTTGCCTGAGCAAGCTGCACCTTTGGTTGCAGGATTGCTAGGCCAGACTTATGGACAAGCAAGGCAAGCCACTGAAAGTGATTTGTTGGTTTTGCCGAGTAGTAATTTTATTGCTACAATTGATAACGATAATATAGCAGCATTAATGGATCAAGGGCTTCCAATAAATTTAGCTGGACAGTTTTCTGCAAATGGAGTAACCTTGCCATTGGGTGATAAATGGGTGCTTACCCCTGAGGAGCAAGCAGTTTTAAACACAGCTACTGATGAATTTAATGTCACGATTAAATCTGCAGCAGATGGTGCAGGTTTGGCATTTGTGGATGCTAATTCATTAATGAAACAAATTGCAAACGGTGGAATAGCCGATGGTGATTTTATATTAACATCTGATTTGGTAACTGGTGGGGCTTTTAGTTTAGATGGAGTTCATCCAACTGCAAAGGGTTATGCCATATTAGCTAATCAATTTTTAAAAGCGATTGATGCAACTTATGGGTCCAACTTTGAAAGTTCAGAATCGCTTTTGAATATTATAGACTATCCAACAAACTATTCAGTCAGCTTACAATAATATTGAATTCAATTTCTATATATTTTAAAGCCTTCAATCGAAGGCTTTTTTAATGTATAAAAAAATTAATATGGAGTTTCTTATATGAGATTGAAATCTTATATTTGCAGCCTGAAAAAAGGATGCTTCTGTTGTTTATGGAAGTTCTTGCATCAGAAGCCTTTAATCCTAAATAAAAAATAAGTAGACAATGGCTAAAGTTACAGGTAAAGTTGCACAAATCATCGGCCCAGTAATCGATGTTGAATTTGGTTCAGGTGATGAACTGCCAAAAATCTATGATTCATTGGAAATAAATAATGCCGATGGCTCAAAATTGGTCCTTGAAGTACAGTCGCACGTTGGTGAAAATACTGTTCGTTCAATTTCAATGGACTCTACCGATGGTTTAAGTCGTGGTACTGAAGTGGTTGCTACTGGTAGCGCTATTCAAATGCCTGTTGGGGATGATGTATATGGTAGACTTTTTAATGTAATTGGAGATGCTATTGATGGTTTAGGCGATTTGCCAAAAGCTGGAAAAGATGGTTTGCCAATACACAGAGAAGCTCCAAAATTTGAAGATTTAACTACTACTACAGAAGTGTTATTCACTGGTATAAAAGTTATCGATTTAATTGAGCCTTATGCAAAAGGTGGTAAAATTGGACTTTTTGGTGGCGCAGGTGTTGGTAAAACAGTATTAATTCAAGAATTAATTAACAACATTGCAAAAGGTCACGGTGGTTTATCAGTATTTGCGGGTGTTGGTGAAAGAACAAGAGAAGGAAATGATTTGCTTCGAGAGATGCTTGAATCTGGTATTATAAAATATGGTGACGATTTCTTGCATTCTATGGAAGAAGGTGGTTGGGATCTTTCTAAAGTAGATAAGTCTGCGATGAAAGATTCAAAAGCAACTTTCGTTTTTGGTCAAATGAATGAGCCGCCAGGTGCTCGTGCTCGTGTTGCATTATCAGGTTTAACAATTGCTGAATATTTCCGTGATGGTGCAGGTGAAGGACAAGGTAAAGATGTACTTTTCTTTGTGGATAATATTTTCCGTTTTACACAAGCGGGTTCTGAAGTATCTGCGTTATTAGGTCGTATGCCTTCTGCAGTAGGATATCAACCTACATTAGCAACTGAAATGGGTGCGATGCAAGAAAGAATTACGTCAACAAAAAGAGGTTCTATTACTTCTGTTCAAGCGGTATATGTACCTGCAGATGATTTAACGGATCCGGCTCCTGCTACTACATTTGCTCACTTAGATGCAACAACAGTACTTTCTCGTAAAATAGCGGAATTAGGTATTTATCCAGCAGTGGATCCTTTAGATTCTACTTCACGTATTTTAACAGCTGATATTTTGGGTGATGAACATTACGATTGTGCCCAACGTGTAAAAGAGTTGTTGCAACGTTATAAAGAATTGCAAGATATTATTGCTATTCTAGGAATGGAAGAATTGTCTGAAGAAGATAAACTAGCTGTTGGTAGGGCAAGACGTGTACAACGTTTCTTGTCGCAACCTTTTCATGTAGCAGAACAATTTACTGGTATACCTGGTGTATTGGTTGATATTAAAGAAACAATTAAAGGGTTTAATATGATTATGGATGGAGATTTAGACCATCTTCCAGAATCGGCATTTAACCTTAAAGGAACTATTGAAGAAGCTATAGAAGCAGGTGAGAAAATGCTTGCTGAAGCTTAATTAATATTACCATTTAATACCGTATAAGTAATGTATTTAGAAATCGTTTCACCAGAAGCTACTTTATTCTCAGGAGAAGTTACCTCGGTAACTGTACCAGGAGTAGAAGGTGAGTTTCAAATGCTGAATAATCACGCTGCTATAGTTTCATTATTGCAAGAAGGAAATGTTTCATTTCAAGGTAATGTAACACTTGAAGAGGAACATGAAACTAAATTTACTAAAGGTTCTAAAGGTGAATTTGTGCTTGCTATTTCTAGTGGTACTGTAGAAATGAGCGAAAATAAGGTTATTGTGTTAGCTGATTAATTAAAGATCTTTATAATTTTTAAAAGCCATTTGCATTATGTAAATGGCTTTTTGTTTTTAATTATTAAAGCAACCTTTTCGCTTTTCCTCATCTTCATTATAAGGTTTACATAAAATACATAATGAGAAATAATGTGTTGTCTCTGTTATTAATATTTATATCCTGTTCAAATATAAATGGGCAAGAAAAAGAGAAATTCTCGCAATTTAAAAATCACATTTCAACCAATCTATTACTTCCTGTTTTTGAGAGTTTTGATATTAGTTATGAACGTACTATTGCTAATAAATGGGCAATAGGGTTAGCTGGTGCCCTCTACGGAAATCGTGGAGAAGAGTTAAATACGAGTTATGATAATTACGATTATCATACAAAATTTGAACTTATGCCCTTTGCACGTATTTATTTTCAAGGAGCACAGAATAAAAGTCACTTCATAGAAATTTTTGGGTCTTTAAGTAAGGTTGAAGAAAGAGGTAGAATTATTCGTTCCACAAATGAATTTGGATACGGAGTTTATAATATTGGGGTTAAAGATTATACAGTAGGAGGACTAGGTACAGGGTATGGTTATCGCTTTCTTTTTTTGGAAAGAAAATTGGTTGTTGAAGCACAAATAGGTCTTCGTACAAATTTCAATATTGATTTTATTTTGTTAAATGTAGCAGCAGTTCGGACTGGAATTAAAGTTGGATATAGATTTTAAAATATAGATTATGAATATTATGTATAAATTGATTTTGGTAGTGATTTGTTTCACCTTCATAGGTTGTTTTTCATATGATGATAATGGATTTGAAGATATTAGATTAACTATAGAAGACAGCTTTATTTTTGAGAATACAAGAGATTATAAGGTTGGTGACACTGTTATTTTTGAACTTAAATTTAGCAGATATATGGAAGAAGAAGGGTATATTAATCTTTTGGATTTATATGAAACTACAAATGAAAAGCAGTTTGGGTATTCTTTCGGTGTCAGTAAATATTCAGATTTTTCAAAACGTTTCGAATCGCTAACTATCGACCCGCAATTCTTAATAGCTCAACAAAGTGATTCATTTAATTATTATTCCTACCACAATCATAACACTATTGCAATTCTTAATGAAGCTCAAGATGCATATATTTCTAAAGTTGGAATTATTATGGTCGAAAATGGTCGTTTTAAATTAGATTTTGAAAATGTTTATCTAGTAAATGGAAATAGATCCTTTATTGATGATAAAATTCATATAAGTATAAAGCATAGTTTAATAAATCATACTGCAAGTGATTTTGAATTTAATGTTATAGAATAGTTGAATTAGTAATTTTTAATATTCAATCTTTTTCTTGAGCATCACTAATTTTTCTAAAGTTCGGAATGCTTTTACACATGTATCTTAATAAAGTTGGTAAATTTGGTTTATGTCTAATTTGCCAAAGAAATTACAATTAAAACTTACCAAACGAACAGAAGATGGCTCGTTGCGCGAATTATCTAAGGAATCAAGATTAGTTGATTTTTCTTCTAATGATTATTTAGGCTTTGCTAAAGAAAAATCCTTTTCAAACGACGTTTCAAAGCTTCTTTCTCAGTTTGAAAATATTAATAACGGTGCAACTGGTTCTCGATTATTAACTGGTAATCACCCACTGTATAAAAAATTAGAATTGAGATTAGCTAATCTTTTTAAATCAGATGCTGCTTTGGTTTTTAACTCAGGCTATGATGCTAATATTGGTTTTTTTTCAAGTGTACCACAACGGGGTGATATTGTTTTTTATGATGAGTTTATTCATGCAAGTATCCGAGATGGTATTAATTTGGGAAATGCTAAAAGTATAAAATTTAAACATAATGACCTTAAAGATTTAAAATTTAAGTATCAGAACTTAGTAAAAAGAATTGGTCCAATTGAGGAATCTCCTATTGATATTTATTTGGTAACTGAAGCTGTTTTTTCAATGGATGGTGATTCGCCTGACCTTTTTTTATTTGTTGAATTCTGTCTGAAAAATCAGATACGATTAATTGTTGATGAAGCCCATTCTGTTGGGGTATTTGGTGAGAAAGGAAATGGACTTGTTTCTCAATTAGGATTGGAAAATAAAGTGTTTGCCCGAATTATAACTTTTGGAAAAGCTTTTGGTTGTCATGGAGCTGCTGTATTAGGAACTTCTAGTTTAATAGAATATTTAGTAAATTTTGCTCGTAGTTTTATTTATACTACGGCATTAGCTCCACATGCGATTGCTAGTATTGTTGTAGCAATAGAATTTTTGAATGTTCAAAAAGGAAAAAAAAGTAGAATTCAATTACAAGAAAAGATATCTTTTTTTAATCAAGAGGTTCAGCGAATGAACTTAACAAGTTTGTTTATTCAAAGTAATTCTTCGATTCATTGTGCCTTGATATCCGGAAATGAGTGTGTAAAAACTCTTGCTGAAAAACTAAAAGAAGATGGTTTTGATATAAAGCCTATTTTATCACCAACGATTCCCGCTGGTAAAGAACGAATTCGATTTTGTATTCATAGTTATAATTCTAAGGTCGAAATAACAAGAAGCTTAGGTATTTTGGCTAAATTTATGTAGCATGATAATTGGTAATAAGATGACGGTTAGAAATCTACATGAGAAAGTTACAAAAAGTACATTTGCTACTGTAGCCCTTTTTCAATATTCTGCAGAAGCTCAAATTTTTAAGGGACGTTTGGAAACAGAAGGAATAGAAGTGTTTCTAACTGATAACAATACTATTGATACTGATCCATTGGTGAGTAATGCCATTGGAGGAGTAAAATTAAAGGTATACTCTGAAGATGAGGCTGCAGCCAAGGAAATTCTCGCGGCTATAAGCCCATATTCTTTAAATGATAC
This sequence comes from Flavobacteriaceae bacterium EG-1, assembly GCF_009649685.1. Lineage (GTDB taxonomy): Bacteria > Bacteroidota > Bacteroidia > Flavobacteriales > Flavobacteriaceae > Aurantibacter_A. The sequence goes on along the minus strand of NZ_WJPK01000003.1, from coordinate 535,237 downwards.
AGGTGGCGCTATTCATTGTCCTAAATGTAATAGTGAGAAAGTTAACTATTTTACTAATATTAAGGATTTAAAATCATTTGGGTCTTTTTTAGTTGGATTTCTTTTTGGAATATTACCATTTTACACAAAATATGAGTACCGATGTGAAGATTGTAAAACTAAATTTAATCAAAAATGAAACGGATTTTTATTACTGGAATATCAACAGATGTAGGTAAAACCTTGGCAGCTGCAATTATAGTAGAATCTTTAAAAGCGGATTATTGGAAGCCTATACAAGCGGGTGATTTAAAAGCCACAGATAGCGATAAGGTTCGAGGTTTGATCTCAAATGATAAATCATTCATTCACAAGAGCAGTTATGAGTTAAGCACAGCTATGAGTCCGCATGCTGCAGCTGAAATTGACGGTATAAAAATTGAACATTCAAATATAATTGAGCCTGAAACGGAGAACTCTTTGGTGATTGAAGGTGCAGGTGGTTTGTTAGTGCCATTAAATGAAGAGGAGACTATTCTTGATATAATTATGCCAAACTATAAGGTGATTGTAGTTTCTAGACATTATTTGGGGAGTATAAATCATTCACTAATGACCATTAATTGGTTAGTAGAAAGAGGGTACCAGGTTTCAGTTTTATTTAGTGGAAATGAACACCCTACAACAGAAAGTATTATCGCGAACAAAACTGGTGTTACAGTTTTAGGTAGAATTGATGAAGAAAAAACTATAGATAAAACTACAATAATAAGGTATGCTGATCAATTAAGACCTGCGCTGGAGCTATTGTAACTTCTTAATAAATTGATTTATGGTTATCTTAAATTAGTTATTTGCTTATCAGCATTAATTCTCATCTTTGTGAGGTTTAAGAACTCAAATTAAATACCCTAGAATATTTGAAAAATCTTTCGGAAAGAGATCAACAGCATTTATGGCATCCACTAACTCAGCATCAAACTGCTGCTCCACGCATAGGCATAGTAAGAGCTAAAGATGCATTAATTTGGGATGAAGCAGGTAATTCATATATAGATGGAATTGCTTCATGGTATACTGCAATGTATGGTCATTGCAATGAATACATTACTGCGGCTATTTCTGAACAAATGAAAAAGTTAGATTTTGTTATGTTCAGTGGTTTTACCCATGAACCAGCAGTGAAATTATCTGAAGAACTTATTACAATTTTACCAGATAATCAACAGAAAATATTCTTTAATGATAATGGGTCAACTGCAATTGAAGCGGCTATTAAAATGGCTTTCCAATATCATCATAACTTAGAAGATAAGAGAGATACGCTAATTGCTTTTGAAGATGGTTTTCATGGTGATACTTTTGGAGCAATGAGTGCCTCTGGTCTATCTTCTTATAACGGGCCATTTGAAGATTTTCTTCTTAAAGTTGAACGTATCCCTGTTCCTCAAGACCAAACCATAGATAATGTGTTAAGACGGTTAGAAGTTATATTGGAACAAAACAAATGTGCTGCATTTGTTTTTGAACCAATCGTACAAGGCGCTGCAGGTATGAAATTTCATTCAGCTAAGGGACTTGATTTACTCATTAAAAAATGTCATGAAAATAATATTGTTACAATAGCTGATGAGGTAATGACTGGCTTTGGAAAAACAGGTAAAAATTTTGCATCCGATTATTTGGAGTATAAACCTGAAATTATTTGTTTAAGTAAAGCCTTAACTGCAGGTATGTTTCCTTTAAGTATAACAAGCTGTTCTCAAAAAATTTATGATGTCTTTTTAAGTAAAGATGTTGCAAAAGGTTTTTTTCATGCGCATACTTTTAGTGCTCATCCTTTAGGTTGTGTGTCTGCATTGGCAGGTTTAAAACTTTTAAATTCTGATGCAATAATTGAACGTAGAAAGTATATTGAAAATTCTCATCGTGAGTTTAGTGCAAAATTTGAAAAACATCCAAATATAAAAGAAATACGTTGTTTAGGGGTTATTTTAGCAATTGATTTAGCAGTTGAAACCAATAGATATGGTTCCTTTAGAGATAAGTTGTATGATTTTTATATGAGTGAAGGTGTAAACCTTAGACCATTGGGAAATACCATTTATGTTCTTCCACCATATGTAATTACTAATGAACAATTGAAGAAAGTCTATACTGTTATCGAGGCTTCTTTGGAAATTCTTTAATACGTTTTAATTTGAACGATTCAATTTATATAACCGCTTTAGCTGGAATATCCTCACTTGGGAATTCTGTAGAAGAATCTTGGTCTTCTTATCAGACCAATAAACATTATTTGAAGCAGCAAGAAGTAAATGGAACTTTAGAATGGATATCTCCATTAGGAGAGAAATCAAAACAAGAAATTGAATTGCTTCGAAATTCAGACCTTAAGTATAGAAATCTTGATGATACAGTTTTATTTTCAATATTTACGGCAAGAAATGCTGTTGCTCAGGCGGGATGGACAACGAAGGATAATTTTGGTGTTAATATTGGGTCATCCAGAGGTGCTACCGCTCTTTTTGAAAAATTTCATCGGGAGTTTCTTGATAAAAGTACCACTTCTACTTTGTCATCTCCAACTACAACATTAGGGAATATTTCTTCTTGGGTAGCTCATGATTTGCAATCAAAAGGACCTGAAATCTCACATTCCATAACATGTTCTACAGCATTACATTCCATGTTAAATGGTGTTGCTTGGTTAAGGAGTGGTATGGCTGATAAATTTTTAGTTGGTGGAAGCGAAGCTCCTTTGACCCCTTTCACAATTGCCCAGATGAAGGCTTTAAAAATATATTCACATGAAACGGATATGTACCCTTGTAAGGCATTAGATTTAACCAAAAAATTTAATAGTATGGTTCTTGGTGAAGGGGCTGCAGTAGTTTGTCTTGAAAAGGGTTTTTCTGAAAATGCCTTGGCAAAAATAGAAGGAATTGGTTATGCTACTGAGATTTTGGAACATAATATCTCTATTTCTTCGGATGCTAAATGTTTCCAAAGTGCTATGCGGATGGCATTGGGCGAACTTAATGCTGAAGAAATTGATGTAATAGTTACACATACACCAGGTACAGTTAAAGGCGATTTAGCTGAATATAGGGCGATTGAAAAAGTTTTTTGTAACAAAATTCCATTTTTAACTACTAACAAGTGGAAGGTAGGTCACACTTTTGGGGCATCAGGAATGTTAAGTGTTGAATTAGCTATCTTAATGCTCAAACATCAACAAGTTATTAAAGTGCCTTATTTGGATGTTTTGAATAGTCCTTCAAAAATTAAAAAAGTTTTGGTGAATGCCGTTGGTTTTGGTGGGAACGCTGTTAGTGTGTTGTTGAGTATTTAATTAAAAGTGTTTTTTTAAAAAAGGTGTTATCTTACATAGATGAAAGAATTAGTCTACAATAGATATGAATTTTAAACCAAAAAATAAATTCGATGGAAGAATGGTTTGCTGCTTTAGCAATGTTTGAAAAGGTGTATTGGACTGTGGCACTAATTGCTTCGGTAATGCTTATCATATTATTGATATTAACATTAATCGGTGGTGATGCTGATGATTTTGATGGTGGTGATGTAGATGCTGATATTGATGGCGATACAGGAATTGGATTTCAATTTCTTTCTTTTAAAAATCTAATGGGTTTTTTAACCATATTTGGATGGTCTGGAATTGCATGCTTGGACGCTGGAATGTCGAAGACATTAACTGTGTTAATTTCGATTGTTTGTGGATTATTAATGATGTTAGCTATGGCTACACTTTTCTATTATTTAGGAAAGATGCAAAGCAGTGGAACTTTGAAACTTAAAAATGCTTTGAATCAAGTAGGTGAAGTATATTTAACTATTGGCGCTAATCGTTCAAAAATTGGTAAAGTAAGCGTAACAGTACAAGGTACACTGAGAGAATTAGAAGCGTTGACTGATGAAGAAAATGACTTAGTTTTAGGTAATGTTGTACGAGTTAAAAATGTTACCGATAACGGAATATTGATTGTTGAACTTTTAAACAAATAACCATATGATTTTAGTTCCATTACAATTAGGAGGAAGTGCCTCTCTCTTGGCAATTGGCTTTGCTATACTTTTCTTTTTTATCATTATTATATCATTTATTAGAAGATATAAAAGATGTCCTTCTGATAGGATTTTAGTAGTTTATGGAAAGGTAGGCTCTGGCAATTCTGCTCGTTGTATACATGGGGGTGCGGCATTTATTTGGCCGGTTATTCAAGATTACGAATTCTTGGATTTAACACCTATTTCAATTGAAGTTGATTTGGCAAATGCATTAAGTAGACAGAATATTCGGGTTAATGTGCCATCCAGATTTACTATTGGTATTTCTACAGAACCAGGTGTTATGCAAAATGCTGCAGAACGTTTGTTGGGTATGGGTATGCAAGAAGTTCAAGATTTAGCGAAGGAAATTATCTTCGGACAACTGCGATTGGTAGTGGCTTCAATGGATATTGAAGAAATCAATTCCGACAGAGATAAGTTTTTAACTAATATATCGCAAAGTGTAGAGTCTGAATTAAAGAAAGTAGGTTTGAAGCTTATTAATGTTAATATTACTGATATTGTAGATGAGTCAGGTTATATTGAAGCATTAGGTAAAGAAGCTGCAGCGCATGCGATAAATGCTGCTAGAAAATCTGTTGCTGAAAAAAATAGAGATGGTTCAATTGGAGAGGCTAATGCATTACAGGATGAACGAACACAAGTTGCTGCAGCAAATGCACAGGCCGTGGAAGGTGAGAATATAGCGAAAATTAATGTTGCTAATTCAGATTCTTTACGACGTCAACGAGAAGCAGAAGCAGAGCGAACGGCAATTGCATCGGAAAAAGTTCAATCAGCAAAAGCGCTTGAAGAATCTTATGCAGCGGAAAAAGATGCTGAAATAGCTAGAGCAGACCGAGAACGTTCTTCTCAAATTGCAGACATTGTTGTTCCTGCGGAAATCGATAAAAAGAAAGTAGAAATTGATGCTGAAGCAGAAGCAGAACGCATACGTAGAAAAGCTCGAGGGGAAGCAGATGCTATTTTGTTTAAAGCCCAGGCTGAGGCCCAAGGTCTTTTTGAGATATTAACAAAACAGGCTCAAGGTTTAGATGAAATCGTAAAAGCTGCAGGTAATGACCCTAAAGATGCGGTTTTATTATTGATAGCAGATAAACTACCTGAATTAGTTAAAACTCAAGCAGAGGCTATAAAAAACATCAAAATTGATAAAGTTACGGTGTGGGATTCCGGTGCTAAAGGTGAGGATGGCAAAAACTCTACAGCGAACTTTATTTCTGGAATGTATAAATCTGTACCGCCACTACAAGAAATGTTTAATATGGCAGGTATGCAATTACCTGAATATTTAAAAGGTAAGAACGTGGAAGGTGAGGAGATAAAGGATGTTTCTAATCAAACTTCTAAAACTGAAAAGAATACCGAAGAAGAATAATTTTTTCATAAAAATTAGAAGTTCCGTTTTGCAGCAGTAATTCGGGACTTTTTATTGTTATGATTTCTTAATTCATGTTAATTGGGAATTCAAAAGCAATTAACCTATTTTTGAATTCGAATTAATCAACATATGAGTAAGACAAGAAACGATTGGTCGAAGCAAGAAATACTTGATATTTACAATAAACCTTTAATGGAACTGCTTTATGAGGCAGCGACTATTCATAGGGAAAACCACGATCCAAATACTGTACAAGTTTCTACACTATTATCTATTAAAACAGGTGGTTGTCCAGAAGATTGTGGATATTGTCCGCAAGCAGCACGATATCATACTGAAATTGAAGGCAATGATTTAATGACGGTTTCACATGTTAAAGCGCAGGCTCTACGTGCAAAGTCATCAGGTAGTTCGCGTGTTTGTATGGGGGCTGCATGGCGTAATGTTAAAGATGGACCAGAATTTGACCAAGTTCTTGAAATGGTAAGAACCATTAATAAGCTTGATATGGAGGTTTGTTGTACCCTTGGTATGCTAACCGAAAATCAAGCAAAGCGTTTGGCTGAAGCCGGATTGTATGCTTACAATCACAATTTAGATACTTCAGAAGATTATTATAAAGATGTTATTTCTACACGTGCTTTTGAAGATCGTTTGGAAACTATAGAAAATGTTCGAAAAAGTAATGTAACTGTATGTAGTGGAGGTATCATTGGTATGGGTGAGAAATTAGAGGATAGAGCTGGAATGTTAGTTGCATTATCTTCATTAAGCCCACAGCCGGAATCAGTTCCTATCAATGCTTTAGTTGCAGTTGAAGGAACACCCATGGCTGATATGGAACCTATTTCTATTTGGGAGATGATTAGGATGGTAGCGACAACGAGAATAGTTTTGCCAGACACACAAGTTCGTTTGTCTGCAGGAAGGACAGAAATGAGTAGAGAAGGACAGGCTATGTGTTTCTTTGCTGGAGCAAATTCTATTTTTGCGGGTGATAAATTATTAACAACACCAAATCCTGATGTAAATGAAGATATGGAAATGTTTAAACTATTAGGTTTAAATCCACAGAAACCATTTACTAAAATATCACAACCTAAAACAATTGAGGCTGAAGATTCTGAATTAAAACCACTTGGTGAAAAACCAAAATGGACAAGACCTGGCCATTCAATTGATCGCAATGAAGCTGCTAAGACTGCTGCAAAAATGACTGAATAATACTACATTTATTTTTATATTGGTTTAAATAAATTTGACTAATTTTTTCATGGTAGTTAAATTTGAAAATATTTTATACCATTGAAACTACAAGAAATACAACGCGTAGCGACAATAACAAAAGAAGATTTCTTAAATGATTTTTTCAAGCCACAAATTCCATTAGTTATTGAGAATTTCAATGATGGATGGGCTGCTCATTCTAAGTGGAATTTGGAATATATGAGGCAAATGGCAGGTGATAAAATTGTACCGCTATATGATGATCGACCAGTACATCATGATGATGGATTTAATGAACCTCATGCTAAGATGAAAATGTCGGAATACATTGATTTGTTAAAAAGCAAACCAACAAAGTATAGAATTTTCCTCTGGAATATTTTAAAGGAGGTTCCTGCCTTGCAAAAAGATTTTTCAATTCCAGATTTTGGAATTCGAATTTTGAAAAAGGTGCCGATGCTTTTTTTTGGGGGAGAAAATTCACACACATTTATGCATCATGATATTGATTTTGCGAATATTTTTCACTTTCATTTTGAAGGAGAAAAACAATGTGTGTTATTTCCGCAATCTGAAAATAAGTATCTATACAGAATCCCTTTTTCAATAATTACTCATGAAGGAATAGATTTTTCTAATCCAAATTATGAAAAGTGGCCTGCTCTGATTAAAGCACATGGCTTTAAGACTACATTAAAACACGGTGAAGTATTATATATGCCGGAAGGATATTGGCATTATATGAAGTATTTGAGCCCGGGATTTTCAATGAGTTTGAGAACCTTAGCACATAATCCATTTAATTTCTTAGAAGCGGCGTATAATATTTTTTTAATGCGACATGTTGATGTTTTAATGCGAAAACTAAAAGGTCAAAAATGGATAGAGGCTAAAAATAAACGAGCCATTACACGTACAAATCGAATAATCTGAACTTAATTTTCTTTTGAATTAATACCTTTGTTGTAAACACTAACGCTTATAATGATGAAAAAAATATTACTTTTTGTAGCAACTATTTTATTTACAACTATTGGTTTTTCGCAAGCTTATGATGGAGCTGGGGATTTAAAGTTTCAAATAGGAATTAATGCTCAATCTAATGGAACAGGTATTACGGGAACTTTGGATTATGGTATTGGACAAAATTTTTCTGTCGGAGCTTCTAGCGCTTATATGTTGGGCGTAAATGAGTTGATAAACGTTCCTTTTGTTGATAAGTTTGATATTAAAATAAGAGCTAATGCGAATATTGGTGATGTCTTTAAACTTGCAGAGAATGCTGATATTTATCCTGGTTTAAATTTAAGCTTGAAGAATTTTGGTGGGCATTTAGGTGGGCGATACTTTTTTACAGATGGTTTTGGTGTCTTTGCCGAATTTTATACGCCTATAGCGAAGTATAATGATGACCTTACTCCATCTGAAGAATTTCACAATCAGTTTGCGATAAACTTAGGAGCTTCATTTAATTTTTAATTAGCTCATTAGCTTTGTCATATACTAAATGGCTTTCCCAGCCTCTGTAAAATAAGAAGTCGACAAGTTTTTTCTTTCTTTTTTGAGGTTGTTTTTCTTGAATTTCAGTTAGTTTTTTTTCTGCTAATTCATTAAAAGTGAATAGATATTCATCTTCGTCTATTTCGGTAAGCGCTGCTCTTATATTATATTTAGAAATGTTTCTTAATTTAAGTTCGGCTGTAATTCGGTTTTTCCCCCATTTTTTAATTCTGAATTTTCCTCTTGCAAAAGAACGTGAAAAACGTTCTTCATTCAAATAGTTCTCTTGAATAAGATGGGCTACTATCTGATTAATTGCGTCGGGTATCATGCCCATATTACTCAATTTTGAAACTACCTCTTTATGGCACCTCTCTTGATAAGCACAGTAATGTTCCAACTTTTTGGTTGCCTCGTTAAGCGTATAAGATTTGTCATTTTTAAAATACATGGCTTAAAAGTACTTAATTAACTAGATTTTGTTCTTATGGTTAAACTTATTAAAACAAAAAAAGCGACCCCATTTAAGAGGTCGCTTATGCTTAATATATTGTTTTACCATTTTTATCCTTAAATCTATATTCAAGATAAGTATAGGCATCACGAGGCTGAATTTTAATCCATTTTTTATGTTCCATAAACCATTTAGAACGTATCGATGGAAATCCTTTGGTGATGTATGCGGCAATAAAAGGATGTAGATTTAAGGTAATACTACAATCTTTCTTAGGGCCTTTTAACAACTTTTCAAGGTCGGCATTAATTTTGTCTACTAAAACGATAGGAGCTTCTATTTCCTGACCTAATTTATTTGGGTCTTCTTCTGTTGTTTTAATATTCATTTCTGGCCTTACCCGTTGTCTAGTTATTTGAATCAAACCAAATTTACTTGGAGGTAAAATTTTATGTTTGGCACGATCATCTTTCATCTCATCTCTAAGATGTTCGAATAACTTTTTTCTGTTGCCTGCTTTTACCATATCAATGAAATCTACAACAATTATACCTCCCATGTCTCTAAGGCGTAATTGTCTAGCAATCTCTGATGCAGATAGCAAATTTACCTCTAGAGCTGTTTCTTCTTGGTTTTTGGCTTTATTTGAACGATTACCACTATTAACGTCTATTACGTGCATGGCTTCAGTATGTTCAATAATTAGATATGCTCCTTTACTCATAGAAGCAGTACGACCAAATGAAGTTTTTATCTGTCGGTCTATTCCATATTTTTCAAATATTGGAACGGTTGAGTTGTAAAGTTTAACAATTGATTCTTTTCCTGGTGCAATTTCAGCAACGTAGTCCTGAATTTGTCCAAATAAGGTCTCATCGTCAACTTGAATTCCTGTAAAAGAATCATTAAAGACATCTCGAAGTATTGATGAAGCTCTATTTAGTTCTACCAAAACTTTCGCAGGAGGTCTTGCTCCTTGTAATTTTTTACACATTGCTGACCATTTATTCAGCAAGTTTTCTAAATCTTTATCTAGTTCCGCTACCTTTTTGCCTTGGGCTACAGTACGTATTATAACTCCAAATCCTTTGGGTTTAATACTTCGAACGAGCCTTTTTAAACGCTCTTTTTCTTCCTTACTTTCAATCTTTTGTGAGACTGAAACTCTATCTGAAAATGGAACCATAACTAAAAAACGACCAGCCAAAGAAAGTTCTGAGCTTATTCTTGGGCCTTTTGTAGATATGGGTTCTTTAACTATTTGTACCAATAGTGATTGATTGGCTTTTATGACATCATTAATGGTGCCATGCTTATCAATATCTTTTTCAAATGGAAAATCTTTCAGGGAATACTCTTTTAGTTTACCTGAGCTAACTTGCTTAATGAATTTTAGCATTGTAGATAATTGCGGCCCAAGATCGTGATAGTGCAGAAAAGCATCCTTTTCATACCCTACATTCACAAAAGCTGCATTAAGACCCGTTACGGGCTTACGTATTTTAGCTAAAAAAACATCGCCGACAGAAAAGTCATTGTTGTCTTGTTCTTTATGCAATTCTGTTAGTTTTCCATCCTTTAATAAGGCAAAATCCACGGCGCCTGAACCAGATCTTACGATTAATTCTCTATTCACCTGAATTTATATTTATATCCGTCATAAACGGATTAATTAAACAATGGTTGAAACAGACATAATTGCCTGCCGAAATTCTCTTTTAATGGAATTTCTATGTCAATGAACGTATTAAAATGAAAAAGCAGTGTTTAATTACTGCTTTTTCTTGTGTCGGTTAGCTCTTCTGCGCTTCTTACGCTTGTGTGTAGCTACCTTATGTCTCTTTCTTTTTTTACCACTCGGCATAAAACTTTTTTTTAACGTTATTTTTTATTTAACAAGCACATTGCTTTTTACTCCTTCAACAAAAACCTTTGCAGGTTTAAATGCTGGAATATTATGTGCGGGAATCTTAATAGTTGTATTCTTAGAAATGTTTCTACCAGTTTTTTCTGCTCTGGTCTTTACAATGAAACTTCCAAATCCTCGAAGATACACATTGTCACCGCTCTCAAGAGATGATTTTACTTCTTCCATAAAAGATTCAACAGTTGCCTGTACGTCTCCTTTCTCTATCCCTAATTTTTCCGAGATCTTCGTTACAATTTCAGCTTTCGTCATTATTTCAATTAGTTTTACTAAGTTTTTTTGGCTTGCAAATATATAAATTTAATTCATCTTTTACTCTAAAGGGCTAATTTTAAGTATATAAACTGTTACTTTGATCCACTATTGTAAAATACATGTCTTTTTCACATAAAATACTTGGTTGGTATCGCTTGAATATGCGCCATTTACCGTGGCGAAAGACACGTGATCCATATCTTATTTGGTTATCAGAAATAATGCTTCAACAGACTAGAGTTGAGCAAGGAACTCCATATTATTTAAAATTTGCTGAGAAATATCCTACGATTGATCTCTTAGCACAAGCAAAAGAAGAAGAAGTTTTAAAATTATGGCAAGGCTTGGGTTATTATTCTAGAGCTAGAAATTTGCATGCTACAGCTAAGAAAGTGGCGTTTGAAATGAATGGGAACTTCCCAAATACTTACAAAGAATTAATAAAGCTAAAAGGTGTTGGTGATTACACGGCTAGTGCAATTGCTTCTATTTGCTTTAATGAACCTAAAGCGGTAGTTGATGGTAACGTATATAGAGTTTTGGCCCGTTATTTCGGAGTAGAACTGCCAATAAATAGCACAGAGGGAATTAAATACTTTAAAGAATTGGCGACTAAAGTTATGAATACAGAGCATATTCGTGACTATAATCAAGGAATTATGGAATTCGGATCCTTGCAATGCGCTCCGAAAAATCCAGATTGCTCTTTGTGTCCTTTAAATATTAGCTGCGTTGCCATTCAGAAAAACTTGGTTCCTACTTTACCAATTAAAATAAAAAAAACTAAAGTTAGAAAGCGCTTTTTTAATTATTTGGTAATTTTTAATGAAAAAGAGGAAATATCTTTTCAACAACGATTAGGAAAAGGAATTTGGCAAAATTTATGGGAATTTCCATTAATAGAATCGACCAAAAAAATTGATAAATCAACGTTAATGCTGGAAGTTGAAAAACTTATTGAGAGTAAGTCTATTACTGATTTTTACTTACATAATGATAAACAAATTATACATAAGCTATCACATCAACATCTATATACTAGTTTTTGGATAATTAGAACCAAAGAAATTCTTGATAACGCAACCCCAATAAATACTATTAAAAATTACCCCGTACCAGTATTATTGGCCGATTTTATTAAAGAGATTAAAACTTAAGTAGTTTCTTAGTATTTTTGTACTTACATAATTGAGTTACGTATTATTATGAGTGGAACATTAAATAAAGTAATGCTAATTGGGCATTTGGGTGATGAGGTAAAAATGCATTATTTCGAAGGAGGTAACAGCATAGGCAGATTTCCGGTGGCTACTAATGAGAGTTATACTAACAAGCAAACTGGTGAAAAAGTTACCAATACAGATTGGCATAATGTTGTTGTACGTAATAAAGCTGCAGAAATATGTGAAAAGTATTTGAGTAAAGGAGATAAGATCTATGTTGAAGGTAGGTTGAAAACACGACAGTGGCAAGGCGAAGATGGTAATACGCGTTATGCAACTGAAGTACATGTGCAAGATTTTAAATTTTTGACGACAAAACGAGAAAGCGAAAATAGTGCGCAACAAAGTAGGACTGTTGATCAAAATATTCAGGCAAAATCAGCTGAATCTGTATTAAGCCAACCACAGCCTGAAGATGATTTACCATTTTAGAAATTAGTTTAAATTATAAATATTGGACCCTGATTCCGTTGGTTCTTTACTAGCTTTTGTTACTTATGATGGCGAAATAGCCCTCAAAATAGCTGTTCTTGTATTATTGCTGGTATTTTCTGCCCTAATATCTGGGGCTGAAGTTGCCTTTTTTGGTTTGTCTACTACTGATGTTAATGAAATTGCCGAGAATAAAACTATTCGTGGTGATATTGTAACAAAGCTTCTCAAAAGACCAAAAAAATTATTGGCCACAATATTAATAGCAAATAATGCGATTAATATTGGTATTGTACTTCTTTTTAGTGCTATTGGAGATGTAGTATTTGTAAATATAAACTACGTGCTTTTTGGTTTTATTTCGGTACGATTCTTACTTGAAGTGGTTGTGGCCACCTTTCTAATTTTAATGTTTGGTGAAATACTACCTAAAGTTTATGCAAATCGAAATCGAATTAGTTTTTCACAGTTAATGGCACAACCCTTAAATGCGCTAGATTTTATCTTTTCACCACTAAGTTTACCCATGCGTTCTGCAACGATTTTTATGTATAATAAATTTGGAAAAGAAAAATCTAGTTTAAGTGTTGATCATTTATCTCAAGCTTTAGAGCTTACTTCAGAAGGCGATACTACTAAAGAAGAGCAAAAAATTTTAGAAGGAATAGTATCCTTTGGTAATACGGATACAAAGCAAGTGATGCGGCCACGAATTGATATTTTTGCACTTGAGGAGAAAATGAAATTTCCTGAGGTTGTGCAAGAAATTATAAAAAAAGGGTATTCTAGAATACCGGTATTTTCCGAAAATATGGACAATGTTCTCGGAGTACTATACGTTAAAGATTTACTACCGCATATTGATAAGAAATCATTTAATTGGATGTCACTAATAAGAGAACCTTATTTTGTGCCAGAAAATAAAAAACTTGATGATCTGTTGCTTGAGTTTCAAGATAAGAAAATTCATTTAGCGGTAGTAGTTGATGAATATGGAGGTACATCAGGTATAGTTACCCTAGAAGATATTATTGAAGAAATAGTAGGTGATATTAGTGATGAGTTTGATGATGAGGATTTAATATATTCAAAACTTGATGAGTTTAACTATGTTTTTGAAGGTAAAACTACTTTGAAAGACTTTTATAAAGTTGCTAAAATTGAAGATCAAGAAGATTTTGAAGATCAAAAAGGAGAGTCAGAAACAGTAGCTGGTTTTGTTTTGGAAATTGCAGGAAGTTTTCCAAAAAGAGGGGAATCTTTGGAGTTTAAAGATTATCGATTTCGCATAGAGAGCTTGGATAAAAAAAGATTGAAACAAATTAAAGTAACCTTGCCACAAAATGATTAGACAAATTACTTCTATTATACTAGTTGTTTTAACTTTTAGTGCTTGTAAAGATGAGGTGTTGTTGCCTAAACCAAAAGCACAGTTGCGATTAGAGTATCCTAAGGGAGAATATGAAAAGGTAGATACTGAATATTTTAGCTTTAGTAAGAATGAGTTCGCTGAGGTCGTTAAAAATACCAAAGGACTTAGAGAGGGTGATTTAGTATTAAATTATCCATTTATGAAAGGATCTATTTTTATTACACATAAAAAGATTGACAATAACCTTCAAAAACTGATGATTGATGCACAGAAACTTTCTTATGAGCATGCTACGCAGGCTGACGGTATAAAACCTAGTGAGTTTTATAATGCGGATGAGAGAATTTTTGGAATGTATTATGAAGTTAGTGGAGATGCAGCTTCACAGGCGCAATTCTTTGTGACTGATAGCACAGAGAATTTTGTTACGGGCTCACTTTATTTTTATGTAAAACCTAATTTTGACAGTATATACCCAGCAGCGGCATATCTAGAAAATGATATTCGTACAATAATGGAAACTTTGCGCTGGAAATAATTATATTACTCTTTAAGTAGTGCTTCAACTTTTATAAAGCTACTCTCTACATCTTTATCAAGAATTTTAATGGTTGCCATGGCTTCATTAAGCCATTCCTGTTTTTGAGAGGTTAGTTTTTTGCCTTTCATCAATTCATCGGTATCAAAACGTTTGCCAAGGTCTTCCATCCATTTTTGCATGGTCTTATTTTCAGCTTTTAATTCTAATATTGCTGCATTATATTCTGCGTCTTCGTCGCTTTTTTGAGCTGCTGTTTGAAGTTTATTAATAAGCTTCACAAGTTTGGGCATTTTGGCCATAACTACATCATGCATTTCAATAACCTCAGTCATTTCTGCAGTTTCTTGAGCCATTGCAGTTATCATACTCATAAATAATATAAATACCAATACGCATCTTTTCATAGCACCTAAAGTTTTGGGAATTCAATTTTTTGGTGAAAATATATTAAACTAGGCGTTACAAACTAAAAACTCTACAATCATTGTTTATTATCGATGATTGACTTAAAAACCCAAGAAAAATGGAAATTTACGGGTTCGCTAAGAGTTTTTCGGCATTTTCAATGCTGGTGTTAATTTTTTCTTTAACAGCATTAACTTTCTCCTCTTCTTCGTTTAACCATTTTTGTTTTTCTTCTGTTAAGGCTTTGCCGTTAAGAATTTCATCAGAATCAAAGCGGTCTCCGAAACCTTTCATCCAATCCATCATTGATTTATGAGCCTCTTGAAGGTCTTTTCTAGCTTTTTCATACTCTTTATTAATATTGGTACTATCATTCTCTAGTTCGGTTAATTCGCCAACCATTTTACCAATTGTACCCATTTTAGGCATTACTTCATCATGAATTGCCATTACTTTGCTTATTTGATTAGTTTCAGCGCTTTTTTTCTCTTTGCAAGAGAAAGTTATTATTGCAAAGAATAATAAGATAAATGGTATAATTTTTTTCATGATTTTGTAGCTTATTCAATACAAAGATAGCGTATTCATAGAATTTGGTAACGGAGTTTTAAGGACTTTCTTGTTACTACCTTATTTTAAAAATTGTCCGATTTATTTGTGCGATTAAGCCTTTTTTGATAGGCTTAGATAACTATATCTAATTTAATTTTTTATAAAACTGTAACAAATGATACTGATAGTAATCTTTATAAAAACTATTGAATACGATAACTTAGTAAGAAGATGAAAAATATTATACAATTAATGGGATTGCTTTTGTTTGTTGTAACGCCAGCTATTTCGCAAAAAAGCAACAAAATAATTGAGGTAGCGCATTTTGATAAGATTATTATTAGTCCACATATTTCAGTTAATTTAATTGAAGGGGATAAAGAAATTGTACAGATAGACGAATCCGGAGTGTCTGATGACAAAATTAATATTGAAGTAGAAGGCAATACCTTGCGCATTTTTTTAGATGGTGCAAAAATGGTTACTAAAAGTGAGAATACAACTGGGGAAAGTTATAATACTAGTAGGGCGATTTACGATGGAACAAAGGTCCGTGCTACGATTAAATATAAAAAACTAAGTACTTTATCTGTTAGAGGGGAAGAGAGGATTAATGCTAAAAGTAAGATTAATCAAAAAGAATTTACATTAAGAATTTATGGTGAATCGCAGGTTTATTTGTCTGATGTAGAATTAGATAAAATGAAAGTAACCATTTATGGGGAGAGCTATTTTGAAATTGAGGAAGGTTCAGTAGCGAATCAACGTTTTATTACTTATGGTGAAAGCAAGGTAAATACCATAGCTATTAATAACGAGTTGACTAAAATTACGGCTTACGGAGAAAGTGATATTAGAGTAAACGTTTCCGATAAATTAAAAGTTACCTGTTATGGAGAAACTCATATTACATATCAAGGAAGTGCAAATGTTGACCGTGGAATTGTTATAGGAGAAGCCACAATAAGGAAAATAGGATAGAAATTCAATAGTTATAAGAATAAAAATAGACCTGATATTTTTGCAGGTCTATTTTATTGATATTAGCTTATAATAAAATGTTCATTCAAAATCTTTTTCCGAAACATTTTTATTGATTAAAGCTTCAAGTAATTTACTTTCTACTTGTTGCGGGCCCATCATTGTGCTTTTTGTTGATGGAAAAAGAATACCTTCAAACTCAGTATAATCTTTCATAATGGTCACTTGGTTTTGTGTCTGTCCACCTATATTGATTATTGAGGCTTCTTTTACCTTAAGACCAGATTCAATATCATAATAATAAGTAGCTTGTATGCTGGTGCCTGGTACTTCAATTTTGTAGGCACTCTTACCATTTATATCTTCTGTTCCCGCTAATTTAGCTTTACCTGTAGCTAGAATACCTTGTTCTGGAAAGATGCCCATAGCACCTTGTAAATCAGCAGCCATTTCAGCGGGCATTGGCATTTTGTTTGTACCTTGTTTCATAAAAAGTTCATCACCTTTCGCAACTATTCCCATCATAGCATTGTTATTCATAAAAGTGGTCTGGGCATATTTGTCCACAGTACGTCTTTCTTCGGTTTTAATTTTGCTGCCCATTGCTTCTCCTTCGTAAATTAATAGAAGGCTTTTGATGGTTGCAATTTTATCTTTACCTCCAATGGCCTTAAAGTAATGGTCGATTACAGACTGTACAGTAACGCCTTCGGCAACGGCAGCGTTGTAATCTGGTTTCTCTGTCGGTTTTGCAAATTTGTCATAATATTTAATAGGGACAACCTTTCCATTAAACGATACCTTTTCAAGATTTTCCAAGACATCACTTCCTTTGCCACTAACGATAACGCGCGCTTTATCTGATGAAAAATATTTTTGTGCCGCCTGCTGTACCTCTTCTGCGGTTACGGCATTTATATTTTCTAAATAGTTCTGGTAAAAATCAGCTGGTAAATTTTCGGTAGCAAGATTAATGGCATAACGAGCCATAGTTTCGGGCTGTTCTAAGGCCATTACAAAAGAACCAATATAAACGGCTTTAGCATCATTTAATTCTTGTTCTGTAACCGGCTTTTGAATGATCTTATCAACTTCAGATAATATTTGTACTACCGCGCTATCGGTAACTGCATTTCTAACACTAGCAGAGGCTCTAAAGGTGCTTTGCGCATATTTGTCGTTTCCAATACTCGAGTACGAACCATAGGTGTATGCTTTGTCTTCTCTTAGGTTTTGAAATAATCGACCTTGTGCGCCACCACCCAAAACTCTATTGGCTAATAATGCCGCTAAATATTCTTTATCAGCCATTTTTAAATCGACCAAATTTTGAAGCGATATTTCCGATTGTACCGCATTGGGTACATCTACAAAATTGATTTGCGTATAATATGGGTCGGTAGGTTTTGTATAGGAGAAAGATGGTGGTGTGGCTTTCGTCCATGAGGTGAAATGAGTTTCTACTAATTCTTTTACTTCTTCGAAATTTACATCACCAATAATCACAAGATAGGCATTGGCTGGTACAAAATAATCTCTGTAAAATTGCTTTACATCGGCCAAGGAAATGTTGTTAACTGATGTTTCGGAAGCGTATTCGCCATAAGGGTGGTCCGTACCAAATGAAAGGGCATTTTGTACTCTGTTTGCTATTGCTTTAGCGTCTTTTTCCTGACTTTTTAAACTCGTTAATAGTTTTTCTTTTTCCTTGTCGAATTCTTCTTGTGTGAAATTTGGATTAATGGCTGCATCGGCCATTAATTCTACAATTCTTGGAAAATACTGACTTAAAGAACTTGCAAAAGCACTTTGTGATCCAAAACTGATGCGAGCGCCCATGTAGTCTACTTCTTCTTCGAAATCATCTTTTGGTATTGATGTCGAACCTTTACCTAAAAGACTAGCAGTTAAGATAGAAACACCTGATTTATCGCCTTCTAAAATTGGCGGGTTATCTATTCTTAACTGAATGGAGACTTTTGGTAATTTATGATTTTCAACAACCATGACCTTTAAGCCATTTAATAAGTTGAAACGTTGTGGTTCTTTTAAATTTATTTCCGGTGCAGGTCCGGGTTTGGGTTGCTTGCTGCGGTCTATTTGTGCGTAACTTATTGTAGAGCACAGGGCTAGAATAAAGAATATGTATTTTTTCATTTTGTGTGTTTTCGTGAGATTACTACTACTTTGATTATTTGCCTGTTTGGTCGTCTGGTAAATATTCTAATTCAACACGCTGGCTTTTATTTAGGTATTTTTTGGCGGCCGCTTGTATGTCTTCGCGCGTAATTGACCGATAAATTTCAATTTCATTGTTAATCAAAGAAGTATCGTCGTACAGCATGTAATTGCGTGCCAAAGAATTTGCTATGCCAGAAATACTGCTGTTAGAGCTTACAAATTGGTTTTCGAACTTGTTCTGAATTTTTTGATAATCTTTCTCAGAAATTAATTCGTTCTGAATTTTAAGTATCTCTTCGTCTATTGATGTTAAAAGTTCGGGTAGTGTGTGCTCGCCAATGGGTAAAGCTCCAATTATATAGGTGCCATAATCTTCTTGCGAAATATTAAAAGCAAAAACCTGTAGTGCCTTTTTCTCTACATCAACCAATTTTTTGTAGAGTTTAGAGCTTTTTCCATCACTTAAATAAGTAGATATCATATCCAATATGTAAGCATCTCTATCGGTGTTTTTTGGAGTTCTGTAGCCTGCGAAAATTGCGGGAATTTGAATGTTCGAATCTTTAAATTCAGCTTTTATCGTCTGTGTGATCGGGTCTTCTTCAATGTGCTTTCTTTTTATTTCTGCTCCTCTAGGAATTGGACCGAAATAATCCTGAATCATTTTTTTAGTAGTTGCAGGATTGATATCACCAGCAACTACCAATACCGCATTGTTAGGTATATAGTAGGTTTTATTGAAATCTTGAAAATCTTCTAAACTTGCGGTTGCTAAATGTTCTAGCGATCCAATTGTTTGCCACTTGTAGGGGTGTTTTTTAAATAAATGGATGCCTATTTGCTCTCGCCATCGACCATAAGGCGAATTGTCGTAACGCATACGACGCTCTTCTTGTACCACTTCTTTTTGAGTGTCTACTCCAACTTGATTGATTACCGGGTGCATTAACCGTTCCGATTCTAACCAAAGACCTAATTCTAAGTTGTTCGATGGAAAAACTTCATAATAATAAGTGCGATCTTGTGTGGTGTTGGCGTTATTTTTACCGCCATTAGCAGATACTATTTTAAACCATTCGCCCCGTTCTATGTTTTTTGTGCCTTCAAATAACAGGTGTTCAAAGAAGTGTGCGAAACCTGTTTTGCTAGGATCTTCGTCTTTTGCTCCAATGTGATACATAACCGAAGTTGTTACTACCGGTGCACTATTATCTTGATGCAAAATTACATGCATACCGTTTGCTAGGTCGTATTCTTCATAGTCGACTTTTTGAGCCATTAAGGCTGTTGTTGCAAAGCATAGAAATGCAGCAAAACGAATTCTTACTTTCATATAGTGTGTGTTTAGTTACTTGTGATAATTAGTACTTGTTTTGAAAGAATTGTTACACGAATATAATTTTTTTGAATAAATTTCATGGATTGGTGATTCGCTTTAACAAGATTTTATCGTGTGCAGTAATGTGTTGATTTGCTGAATATTAAAACTTTAGAATAGAATTTTTTATTACATTATCAAAAACAACATGATAGAGATTAATGGATTGTAAATTCTTATTAAAATTGTATTGGTAAAAAAAACAGCTAAAATCTCGTGCTTTCACTTGTACATTAGCGATTTAGCAGTATATTTGCATCCGCTTATTGAAAAGGTAAGTTATTTTAATAAACTAATATATACGCTATGTATGCAATTGTAGAGATGGCAGGGCAGCAATTTAAAGTTGCGAAAGACCAAAAAGTATATGTTCACCGTTTACAAACAGAAGAAGGTAAAAAGGTAACTTTTAATAATGTTCTTCTTTTAGATGATGGTAAGAATGTAACTATTGGCGCCCCGGCTATAGACGGCGCAGCTGTAGAGGCTAAAGTCGTTCAGCACCTTAAAGGTGATAAAGTAATCGTTTTTCATAAGAAAAGACGTAAAGGTTATAAAAAGAAAAATGGACATCGCCAGTCTTTAACAGAGATTGTTATTGAGGGCATTGTTGCTAAAGGAGCTAAAAAAGCTGCACCTGCTAAAAAAGAAGCAGCGCCAAAAGCGGCGGCTTCTAAACCAGCAGCAAAAGCACCAGCAGCTCCAAAAAAAGAAGCGGCTCCGAAAAAAGAGGTGACTAAATCAGACGATTTGAAAAAAATCGAAGGTATTGGTCCTAAAATAGCATCTACTTTAGTAGAAGCAGGTATTGCAACTTTTGCTGATTTAGCAAAATCTACGCCAGAAAAAATTTCAGAAATCATTGCTGAAGTTCGTGGTAATCATGTTACCGATACATGGCCGGCACAAGCTAAATTAGCTGCTGATGGTAAATGGGACGAGCTTAAAAAATGGCAAGACGAATTAGACGGCGGTAAAGCTTAATTATAAATCATATCAGAACTTTAATTAAAAGCAAAGTGCTGATCTAAAATTATATATCATGGCACACAAAAAAGGTGTAGGTAGTTCGAAAAACGGTAGAGAATCAGAATCGAAACGATTAGGAGTTAAGATTTTTGGTGGTCAGGCTGCAATTGCCGGTAACATAATCGTTCGCCAGAGAGGTACAAAACATAACCCAGGTGAAAATGTGTATGCAAGCAAAGATCATACATTACATGCTAAGGTTGATGGTATTGTACAGTTTCAAAAGAAAGCTGGTGGAAAATCATATGTTTCAATTGAGCCATTTGAAGCTTAAAGAAATATAAACCTATTTAAACCCTCTTCATTAAGTTGTTGAGGGTTTTTTTTTATTCTAGTTTTGATGACAAAGGTGATTATATGTTTTTTAAATTAGATTCGTGTGATAGCCTTAAATTACCATTTTTTGTTAATATATATTGTTTAATTAACTATATACTGTGAATTAATAGCTGTAAAATGTTATTATTATAAACTAGTTACAATGTACTTTTTAAGTAAAATGAAAGAAGTCTTTATTTTTAATTTACTGTACAAATGGAAGTATTTATTAGCAATATTAAATTCTAAATTTGTTAAAACAGATAAGAAAAAATTAGTTCAAAATATTATTTATGTAGCAAGAGAAGTAGATAAAGACTGGATATTTGGAGCAAAAGTAAGACGGTTAGCTAAATTTTCTTCACTAAATGCTACTACTTACTACCATAATAAATTAAGAGATTTGCCGGATGCTGATGGATATTTTTTTGTTTTTCACCAATATTTTTATAGGGCTATTAGACATAACCCTAAAATATTAACAAAGAAAAATATTGTAATGTTTACACATACTAATTGGACCTTTTCTTTTTCAAAAAAGCATGTAATTTGGTGTTTGAATAGGGCAGATTACGTAATTTGTTTGAATTCTGCTGTTCAGAGAGAACTTATATCGAATGGATTAAAAAAAGAAAAGACAGTGGTTTTGCATATTGCTTCTGACCCAAATTTCTTTTACCCGCATCAAAGAAAAGAAATGGGTGCTGTTGGTTTTTGTAGTGCATTTAGTGAACGTAAAAACCCGGACTTAATTTATGCTATAATCAAAAATATGCCTGAAAGAAATTTTTATATAATCGGTAAAAATTGGGAAGAATATGAAAAGTTTGACGAGTTAAATTCGTTCAAAAACTTTACTTATCTTAAAAATGAGCCTTATGAGACCTACCCTAATTTGTACGATAAAATAGATGTTTTCATTAGTGCTTCTAAAAATGAAGGAGGCCCAGTGCCATTACTAGAAGCTATGTTGGCAAATTGTTTTCCTGTTGCAACTAAAACCGGTTTCGCACCAGATATAATAAAACACAATATAAATGGATTTTTAATTGATGACAATGAGCATTATAGTAAAGTGCTAGAACTTATTCGCCTAGCTGATAAAAAAAACGTTAATGTTAGAGCAACTGTGCTTGAAAATTCTTGGCAGAACTGTGCTAAAAAGTTAGATGAATTGTTTTTAAGTAGTAACCTTAATTGTTAAATATGAATTTGTTATTTATCGGTTCTTTTGCAGGAAGCGAAAACATTTATAAGGCTCAAATTGAACTTATTTTACTATTAAGTTTAAAAGTCGATGCTATTGTTGTCGGAAATTTTAGTGAAGAAATTCAAAAGGTATTTGATGTAAATTCAATAAAGACAGTAAAGGCCTTTCCTAAAAAGAAGTTTGATAAAAGTTATGGTAAAACTGTTGAAAGAATAATAAACGATAATAGTATAGATATTGTTCAATTTTTTAGCGGAAAAGCTTCAAGAAGTATTTTGTATTATGGTAAGAAGAACTCGGTTAAATATGTGAGTTATTTTGGTTCAATAAGTCTGCACTGGTATGATGCTTCTTCTTATTTTACTTATTTAAGCCCTAAATTAGACGCTATTGTTTGTAATAGTAATTTTGTGTATAACCATGTGAAAAAGCAACTTATTGGCAATAATAAACAGAAAGCAACAATGATATATAAGGGGTATGATTCCTCATGGTTTGAAGATGTTGTGGCCTTCGATTATAGTCAAATGCAGATACCTAAGAATGCTGTAAAAATTTGTTTAGTGGGTAATCATAGGAGTGTTAAGGGCATTAAATACTTTATAAATTCTTTTAATTATTTAAATACTGAAAAAGATGTTCATTATATAGTTATTGGAAATAAAACTGATAGTGAAGATTTTAAAAAGCTCAAAATGAGAATTCCTAACGCGGAAAAAATTCATTTATTAGGTTTAAGAAAAGATGCTGTTTCATTAATTAAAGGAGCTGATATTTATACACAAACTTCTTTAAGTGAGGGGTTAGGTAGAGCAATTTGTGAGGCTATGAGTTTGGAGAAGCCTATAGTTATGACTGATGCTGGTGGTTGTGTAGAATTAATTGATGAAAACTCAGGAATTGTTGTACCGCTAAAAAATTCAAAAGAAATAGGGAAGGCAATTTCTAAATTGGTTAATGATGAATCTTTAAGAAAAATTATGGGTGTCAATGCAAAAAAACGTATTGATAATGAAATCAATATTCAAAAAAATGCGGACGAATGTTATTCGCTTTATAAAAGATTATTAATTGGTTGAAACAATTACAATTATATAGTTTTATTGATTATTTATACCTAATTGTAAATGAATACAGAGATTCGAAATAAGATCATTCAAATTTGCGATGCTAAAATTGCTAAAAAAGGAACAAATGTAGGTCTGTCTTTTTATGCTTTTTTTTCAAATAAGAATGATAACCCTGAATTATTGATGGAGGTAGCTAGATGGTGGATTCTAGAGAATAAGCTAGATCACTTTGAGAAGGCTGTTAAAATAAAAGAATTGATAAAAGCAACCTTATAAGAAACCATTCAATTTATAATAGCTTTTCGGCCACTTCTAACCAATTGTTTACACGTTCAAAACCTGTGGTTCTAATATTATGTGGAGATGTAAACTGAAGGCCTCGACCATTAAAGTGTTCAAGATTATAGCTTCGGTCATCTATAAGTACATCGCCTCTTAAAATATGCTTATGTCCACATAAAATAATATGCTGCCAAGGTATAAATGGAAAATGTTCGTTTAACCAATCGCTTTTTTCTTCTAATGAATTTGGAAACTGCATTGCTGCGGAAGCTATATAAAGTTCATGAACATCATTTAACTTTGAAAGCACTTCTATACTATTTTCTATTGGTCGTAAATTTCTAAAAAAACCCCTTCTTGTTGCATGTTTTCTAACACTATCTTGATGTGCTGTTGGAACCATTTTCCAAACTTCGTTACCCATACAAGTTTCTGTTGTAAGATTGCCATTAAATTCTTGGTTGTAAATGTCTATGTGAGCACCATATGTATCGGCAATCACTTCGTCCATGTCAACAAATATTTTCATGTTATGTTATTTATTAGTGTAAAAATAAAAACCCTTGCTTTTAAACAAGGGTTCTTTATATCAACTTAATGTTTATTTAATATCTATAGTAATCGGGTTTGTAAGGTCCTTCAACTGTAACACCGATGTAAGATGCTTGATCAGGCTTAAGTTCTGTCAATTCGGCACCTAATCGAGATAAGTGTAATGCAGCAACCTTTTCATCTAAATGTTTAGGAAGCATATAAACCTCGTTTTTATAGGCGTCGCTATTCTTCCATAATTCTATTTGTGCTAGCGTTTGGTTTGTAAATGAGTTACTCATAACAAAACTAGGGTGACCTGTAGCGCAACCTAAATTAACCAAACGACCTTCAGCTAAAATAATAATATCTTTACCATCAATAGAATATTTATCTACTTGTGGTTTTATTGTATCCTTAGTATTTCCGTAATTTCCATTTAACCAGGCCATATCAATTTCATTGTCGAAGTGACCAATATTGCACACAATGGCTTTGTCTTTTAAAGCCTTAAAATGCTCAGCACGAATAATATCTTTATTCCCAGTGGTAGTTATAACAATATCAGCATTACCAATAACTGTCTCTAATTTTTTAACTTCAAATCCTTCCATACAAGCTTGTAAGGCACAAATTGGATCAATTTCGGTAACAGTTACTATAGCACCTGCACCAGCAAAAGAAGCTGCTGTGCCTTTACCAACATCACCATAACCACAAACAACCACACGTTTACCAGCAAGCATAGTATCTGTAGCTCTTCGAATTGCATCTACAGCACTTTCGCGACAACCATATTTATTATCAAATTTAGATTTTGTAACCGAATCATTTACGTTTATCGCTGGCATCGGAAGTGTACCATTCTTAACTCGCTCGTATAAACGGTGAACACCAGTTGTTGTTTCTTCAGAAAGCCCTTTTATATCTTTTGCTAATTCTGGATAATCATCTAAAACCATATTAGTAAGATCCCCACCATCATCCAAAATCATATTTAAAGGCTCACGTTCTTCACCGAAAAATAAAGTTTGTTCTATACACCAATTAAATTCTTCTTCATTCATTCCTTTCCAAGCATAAACAGGAATTCCAGCAGCAGCAATTGCAGCGGCCGCATGGTCTTGAGTAGAGAATATATTGCAAGAACTCCAGGTAACATCTGCACCTAAAGCAACTAAAGTTTCGATTAAAACGGCAGTCTGAATGGTCATATGTAAGCATCCAGCTATTCGTGCTCCTTTTAGAGGTTGTTCTTCCTTATACTCTTCACGAAGTGACATTAATCCGGGCATTTCAGCTTCAGCTAAATCAATTTCTTTTCTTCCCCAGTCTGCTAAGGAAATATCTTTCACCTTAAAAGGCACATAACTAACTGTTTCGGTGCTCATATTCTTTTTTCTTTTTACTTTCGTTCGAAGGCTTTTTTATGCCTATTTACAGCTGCGAAGGTACGAATTACATATAAATTACTATGCCTCTTTACAAAACTATAACGATTAATTCTACATCAATACTTCATGTTTGGAAAGTAGAAGAGTCTGAAACAGATTTAGCTAAAACAGTAAACCTGACACCAAATTGTAAAAATAGAATGGCAGGTATGAAATCTGAAATGCATCGCAGAGGGTTTCTAAGTATACGTCATTTATTAGCTATTGAAGGATATGAAGATAAAGACCTTTTCTATAATGATTACGGTAAACCTCATTTAAAAGATGGTAAAAAAATATCTATTACACATTCTAATAATTTTACTGGTATTATAATTAGTGAAACCAATGAAGTAGGAATAGATATTGAATTGCAACGTGATAAAATATTACGTATTGCTCATAAATTTACTCCAATTGCTGAATATAAAACCATAGCAAATTCTGATGCGCTAATTCGAAAACTAACTATAGTATGGGGAGCTAAAGAGTCTTTGTATAAGATTTATGCTCAACCAGGACTTAGTTTTTTAAGACATATTAATGTGAAAGATTTTGCAATGGATGATAGTCAGACAACCGGGGAGATTATATATTTGGGTAATTCTTCTAATTATGATATTTCGTTTTTGGAATTTGAAGGATTTACCTTGGTATATGCCATCAATCATACTTTATTAGAATCATAAATAAATAAAATTGACTACTATGTATGAGTTGTAATTAATAATAATTTCTAAAAGTAAAATAACAATCAAAAATGAATATATCAGTAGAACTTACTTTTTCACCTTTACAAGACGATTATGAAATTCATATTATAAATTTTATAAAAAAACTACGGGAGTCTGGACTTACAATATTGGAAAATCCATTAAGTACTCAGGTGTTTGGAAGTTATGGTGAAGTCATGAATGTGTTAAATAAAGAAATTAAAACCTCATTCGAGTTAATGGATAAAGGACTTCTCTATATGAAAATAGTAAAATCTGATCGTAGTGAATATGAACCTCATTTTTGATTATCTTTTTGGACAGTATAGTACCTATGATACTTTAGATATAATTCTTGAGATTGTTGCTGTATTTTTCGGTCTCCTTTCTGTTTGGTTTTCTAAACAAAATAATATTTGGGTATATCCCACTGGTTTATTAAGCACTTCTATTTTCGTTTACTTGCTTTTTAAATGGGGATTAATTGGTGATATGCTTATTAATATATATTATTTTATAATGAGTTTGTATGGATGGTATATCTGGACTAGAAAAATAGATGCTGAACATTTTACACCAATTACATTGGTTACAAAAAAGGAACATAAGATATCTGCTTACATTTTTATAAGTACCATAATATTTGTGTTTATTGTGTATCAAATATTTGGCAAATGGACGAGTTGGACGGCCTATGTAGATACCATAACAACTGCTATCTTTTTTGTGGGGATGTGGCTAATGGCGAAAAGAAAAGTAGAAAATTGGATATATTGGATTATCGGTGATGTTATATCCGTTCCATTATATTTTTATAAAGGATTTACATTTACTAGCTTTCAATACCTAATTTTTACAATATTGGCCGTATTCGGTTATTTCGCATGGAAAAAAAGTTTAGACAAGAAACTACAGATGTAATAAAAATAGTTTTATTCGGGCCTGAATCTACCGGAAAAACAACTTTATCTGAACAGTTAGCGCGACATTATAATACTGTGTGGGTACCCGAATATGCCCGAGAGTATTTGCAAGATAAATGGAATAATGAAAGGAAAACTTGTGAACCTCATGATTTGTTACCCATCGCAGAAGGTCAAATGAAAATGGAGAATGAACTTGCAAAAAAAGCAACCGATGTTCTTATTTGCGATACAGATTTGTTAGAAACAAAAGTATATTCTGAAGCATATTATATTGGAGAATGTGATCCAATCTTAGAAAAGCATGCATTAGAAAATGAATATGATTTGTACTTGTTAACGTATATTGATGTACCTTGGGTTGGCGATGATTTAAGGGATAAACCCAATGAAAGAGAGTATATGTTTAATTTTTTTAAAGAAACATTAGAAAAGTATAATCGAAATTTCATTACTTTAAAGGGAGATAAAAAATATCGTTTAAATACTGCAATAAAAGAGATTGATAAATTATTAGAGCATAAATGAGACTTACAGAAGCCGATCAGCAATTATTAGAAAAAAAAGGAATTTCCAAAGACAAAGTATTAGACCAAATTGAAACCTTTCGAGACGGAATTCCGTTTGTGCACCTACGTAGTGCAGCAATTGTAAACGAAGGAATTTTAAAATTTTCGTCTGATGAAAAGAAAACCTTAATTCAACATTTCGAATCAAATCGAAAGAATAAATCACTATTAAAGTTTGTGCCAGCTTCCGGTGCAGCATCCAGAATGTTTAAGTCGCTATTTAACTTCTTGGATAAATACAATGCAGCAGAAGAAGATTTTGATGCTTATATTAATCGAACTGGAGATAGTGCAATGCAAAAATTTGCCGAGGGTTTAACTGATTTTCCATTTTATAATTTAGTAAAAAATAAAATTGGAAACCTTGCAACTTCTAAAGGTGAAGAAGTATATGCTTTTGTAAATGAAATGATGTCGAAGGATGCTCTAAATTATGGATTCTTTCCAAAAGGATTACTTCCTTTTCATAAATACGGTAGTCATGCAGCTACTCCTTTTGAAGAGCATTTGAACGAATCGGTGGCTTATGCAAGTGCTAATGGATTAGCTAAGCTACATTTTACTATTTCAGAGCAACATGATGCAATGTTTGCTGAAGAATATGAACAGACCAATAAAAATATTACAAAGACTACTGGAACTACCTTTAATGTTACTTATTCCAATCAAAAGCCTGCAACAGATACAATAGCAGTAGATTTAGACGATAAACCTTTTAGAAATGAAGATGGGTCGTTGTTATTTAGACCTGGCGGACATGGTGCTTTAATTGAAAATTTAAACGATCAGGATGCTGATATAATTTTTATCAAAAATATTGATAATGTTGCTGTCTCTAAATACGCAGGTGATATTGCAGAAAGCAAAAAAATATTGGCGGGACACTTGATTAAGGTACAAGAAAAGGCTTTTGCATATGCTAAGGCAATTGAAGATGATGCGGTAAGTGCTGCCGATACAATTGAAATAAAATCATTTATAGAAAAAGAATTGAATGCCTATTTTTTAGATTCTTATGAAGATTTTAGTCTTTCTGAGCAACTTCTTGTTCTAAAAGATAAATTGAACAGGCCTATCCGTGTTTGTGGAATGGTTAAAAATGAAGGTGAACCAGGTGGTGGTCCTTTTTGGATTATTGACGCAAAAAAACACGTATCCCTTCAAATTATCGAATCAGCTCAAATTGATATGTCAGATTCAAGACAAGTTGATATATTAAAGAATTCAACACACTTTAATCCAGTAGATTTGGTATGTGGTGTTCGTAATTACAAAGGTGAGAAATATAATTTGTTGAATTATGTTGATCCTAAACAAGGTTTTATTGCTCAAAAAACAAAAGATGGTAAAGATTTAAAAGCTCTTGAATTACCAGGGCTTTGGAACGGTGCAATGGCTTTTTGGAATACTATTTTCGTTGAAGTACCATTAATTACTTTTAACCCTGTTAAGACCGTAAACGATTTATTAAAACCTGCTCATCAGGTTAGTTAATATATTTACATTTACTATTTAATTAAAAGTGTGTAATCCTTACACACTTTTTGTGTTTATTACACACCTGTACACAATCCTATTTTATTTTGATTATTTTTATATAATTGATATTCAGTGTTTTACAATGCTTATTTGATTAAAATATCTATTGGCATTATTTTCTCTTATGTTATTGTGATTATCAAAACAAATAATAATTTTAATAAACACAGAAGATGAAAAAATTAGTATTAGTATCAGTTATGTCTCTAGGAAGTTTAACTGCATTTGCACAAGAAGTAGTTGCTGAAGAAGTTGCAACTGAAGCTGTGGCTACAGAAGTAGTTGCGGAAGAAGCTACAGAGGCTGTTGAAGCTACAGAAGAAGCAACTGAGGTTGTTGCTGAAGAAGCTGTTGAAGCTCAAGAAGGTTTCAATGAAGTTGCATTAGAAGAAGTTCCTGAGGCAATTATTTCTGCATTAGAAGCTGCTCACCCAGGAGCAACTATTTCTAAAGCTTACACAAACGAAAATGCGCAATATAAATTAGAGGTTGCTACTGCTGAAGGTGAAAATGCTGAGTTATATGCTGACGCAGAAGGTAACTGGATAGAAATGTAAGCCAAGTTGCTATTATTAAACTTGTTACAAACAAATTTAGCTCCTGCAAAGCAGGAGCTTTTTTTGCTAAAAATCACCACCATTTATTCTAAATAAAAAATCTAAAATTTTGTTTTGTGCGTATATTTTATACGCTTTTGGGGTTAAGGTATACACTTTTACACAGTGCTAATTGTGTCTATTTTACATAAAATACTGTAAATCAATTGATTATGTTATCTTGATTAGTTTGGTATTATTTTTTCTCTACAAGTAATAAGTTTAACTATTAAAATGAAAAAATCATGAAAAAAATAATATTCGTTTTAGCTTTAAGTATCGGGACAATGACTGCTTTTGCTCAAGAAGAAGTGACAGAGCAAGCTACCGAAACTGCTGTTGAAGCTACTGAAACTATTGATGAAGCTAATGTAGTGGCATCACAAGATAGTTTTTCTGAAATCGCTGCTGAAGAATTACCTGAAGCTGTGACAGAGGCTGTATCAAAAAACTACCCTACTGCTAGTATAGATAAGGCTTTTATTAATGAGTCTAATCAATACAAATTAGAAGTATCTCTAGAAGATGGTACTGCCGGTACTTTATATGCCGATGAAAATGGAAACTGGATTGAAATGTAATAACTTGAGTTATTTGTTTTGTATCAAGTTGGTTTGGTCAGAAAGGGGTTGCAACAGCAACCCCTTTCTATATTTTTAAGATATTTATTATAATCAAAATTGCATTTTTATCATAATACCTGTAATAATATCAATTGTTTAATAGCGATATTTTATATTTCTTCCTCCTGTGTATTTGTATTTAAGATATTCATAATGAGTATATAAGCATATTATACCATTAATCGATTATTAGTATTTTTTAATATTATTTTAAGTACATAACAGCTTTCTTAGGTTATATTTACGTACATAAGTAAACCTAGTACGTTTTATGCCAAACATCTTAATTATTGAAGACGACACCGCCTTCTGCCAAATGCTTCAAAAGTTTTTGACTAGAAAAGGGTATCTAGTTGATACTAGTTATACTGTGCCCGAGGCTAAATCTAAATTTGAAGAATTTAATTTTGATGTTATTCTTACCGATTTAAGGCTTCCCGATTATGATGGAATTCAGTTATTAACGGATATCAAAGCCAAAAATGATAAGACTCAAGTTGTGCTAATGACAGGTTATGCTGAAGTTGGTACTGCTGTAAAAGCTATGAAACAAGGGGCTTACGACTATATTTCTAAGCCCTTTACTCCAGATGATATTGTAAAGGTGATTGAATCTGCATTAAAAGCTAGCATTGTTGAAGAAAATTCAAATAGTGTTGCCATAAAATCAGAAGAATCTGATAATAATAGAAAACCTACTTCTGCAACTGGCGCTATTGTTTCGGGTGTAAGTGAAGCTTCTAAAACTTTAGAAGAGTATATTAAATTAGTAGCTCCAACCAATATGTCTGTACTAATAACAGGTGAAAGTGGTACGGGTAAGGAGGTTACAGCGAAAGCAATACATGATAATAGTGCGCGGAGTAATTATAAATTTATTGCTGTTGATTGTGGAGCTATACCTAAGGAACTGGCAGCTAGCGAATTTTTTGGTCATATAAAGGGTAGTTTTACTGGAGCTATTTCCGATAAAATTGGAAATTTTGAAGCAGCCAACAAAGGCACTCTATTTTTAGATGAAGTAGGGAATCTTTCTTATGACAATCAGGTACACCTGCTTCGAGCTTTGCAAGAACGCAAAATAAAAAGGGTTGGTAGTACTGCAGAGGTTGATGTGGATGTAAGAATTATTACGGCTACGAATGAAGATTTAAATGATGCGGTAGACAATGGTACTTTTCGCGAAGACCTTTATCATAGACTAAATGAATTCTCTATTCAAATACCATCTTTAGAAGAGCGTTTTGAGGACCTTATGTTATTTGCAGATCGCTTTCTTGACGAAGCAAATGAAAATTTAAATAAAAACGTACATGGTTTTTCAGCAGAGGTTTGGGATGCTTTTCAAAAGTATCAATGGCCTGGAAATTTGCGTGAACTTAAAAATGTTGTAAAGAGAGCAGTGTTATTGACTAATGGAGATGAAATTCTTTTGAATGCACTACCTAAAGAAGTGGTAAATCCGGCTGCTAAAGATTCTGTAGTCGAAAACTTCTCAAAGGCAGAATTTGAAAAAGAACGAATATTAAAGGCTTTAAAGAAAACAAATTTTAATAAATCGAAAGCTGCTAAGTTATTACAGGTTACTAGAAAAACACTTTATAATAAAATTAACCACTATAAGCTTGATCTTTAAACAAGCGTCGTTTTAAAGCTTTGGCAAGTATGCTAACATTTTCTTTTAGTGTTATTAAATCTTTCTGCAGCGTATAACTGTCTGTTGATGATTCTTTTAATAATTCTAGCCGTTCTAAAATAGGTACTACAGAATTTACTTTTAACTGTCTAAACATTGGTAGCATTCTATGAGCAACATGATTTATCTGTTTTTGATCCAAATTATTTATAGTGTCTTCTAATAACTTCATGTTGGTTTCCGTGTCCATTAAAAAAGTCACCAATACCTCTTGTATAGCATCTTCGTTTTCACCTAAAAAAGAATATATAAACTCTAGACTGTATGGTTCGTCAATCGAGTTGTTAATATTGGAGGATACCTCAATAGGTTTCTCGTCCTCCGGTGTTTGAGTTTCTATACCCATTAATTTAAGAACTGTAATAAGTTCTTGTTTCGAAAAAGGTTTTTTAATTACCTCTGCAAAACCAATAGATGTATAGGCTTCTTTTTCTAGATCTCTACGACCTGTCATTGCAATAATTGGTTGTTTTTTATAATGCATGTATTTTCCAGACTGTAATTTTTGTAAAACTTCGAAACCGCTAATTTGTGGCATTTGAATATCAGTAAGTACAATGTCATAAGCCAAATGAGAATCGCTCTCAATTTGTAAGAAATTCGTAAATGTATGTGCTGTTATTTGCATGCTTTCAGCTAATTCTTTTAGCATATGAAGCAATGCAGTATCATCATCAATAATTAGTATTCTTAATTTTGGGGCTAAATATGGTGCCTTTTTATTAGACTTAATTTTGTTAGCAGATACCGCTATTGGTAACTCTAGTTTGAAAGTACTTCCTTTGTTAACAGTACTTTCTAAATCTAACGAACCATGTAATAATTCAGCTAATTTTTTTGATATGGTTAAACCAAGCCCATGCCCTCCATATTTTTTATCAGTATTGGTTTCAGCTTGAGAAAATTCTTTAAAAATTAACTGCTGTTTTTCTTTTGGTATACCTATACCAGAATCGGTAATTGCTATATGTAATTTTAAGTTGTTTCCTTTGTAAGAAGTTGTTTTAGCATTAATTTCTATAAACCCGTCTTCGGTAAATTTGTATGCATTACCAATTAAATTGGTTAAAATCTGGCGAATTCTAAAAGGGTCACCCAGGAATGTTTTCTGTAAGCTTTCATCTAAAATTAAATTTAATTTTAAATTTTTATTCTTATATAATTCTTGTAAGTTTTCAGCAGTTTCTTGGATTAGATGAGCAGCAATAAAAGGTACTTTTTCGATATTAAGTTTTCCTGCTTCTAATTTTGAAAAGTCTAATAAGTCATTTACCAGATTATTTACATATGCCGAGGCTGATTTTACATTTTTAATATACTCACTTTGTTTTGTGGTTAGGTCGGTATTGTCCATTAAATCTGCATAACCACTAATGGTGTTTAATGGTGTGCGTAAATCGTGGCTAACTGTTGATATTAATTGTTCTCTACTTCGTAATAACGATTCAGAATATTTTTTTTCCTTTTCTAGTTGACGTTGGTAAGTTTGTATTTTCCAAAAATCTCTATTAATTAAAAACGAAAATATACCTACTATAATAAATGCAAGAATAGCAGCCATACCCGCCCATCGTATGCTCCGTCGTAAGGCATCTTTTTTTGCAAGACTTTCTGAATATGAATCAATTATAATGTCTTGTTCGAAATTCGAAATAATTTCTTGTAATTGCTGTGTAAGGTCGCGATCATTCTTCGTTATTTGTATTTCTTTTTGCGCTAAAGACCGTTGCGTTTTAACGCTTTTTTTTAACGCTTTTTCAAGTATTAGTTTAGATTCCATTAGAATAGAGTCTATATAAGCTGCGTTTTCACTGCCATCTAAATTGGTAGGCGAGTTTTTACTTAATAGAGCTGCATATTCTCGAAGTGATTTTTGCAAATTAGGTGAAAATTGATCGAATTTTGAAAATAAATTCTCAGCAGAAAATTTCCCATAAGATTCTTCAATCTTGTCTATTTCTTTTAAAGCTGTTTCAATAGAATTATTGCCATTATTTTCTGTGCTTAATATTATTAGCTCATTATTATTTGCCACTTTTTGCTCTAGTAACGTAATAACACTATCAAGTTTTAGCTTTTGTTCCGAGTTTTTAGTAAATGATTTTAAAGTATCTATTTCGCTATAAATTGAATCAATTTTTTGCGCATATGCATCAAAATTCTTAGTAGATTTTGTTTGTAAGGCCAACTTTGACAGACTTTCGGCTTCGTACAGTTTGGTTACTAAAACTCCTGTTTTTAATAACTTTCTATCATTTTTGCTCACTGTATCTTCAGCAAGAAAAACTTGTACCTCAGAATAAATAAAATACCCTGCTACTATTGCAAGAATACCTAATACAAGATAACTAAAGACAATTTTTGGATTAAACTTATTATTTATTTCATCACTCATAACTTGCTTACTTCTCTAAGTCTTAAAGATATACGAATTTAAGCCTGAGAGAGTTTATAAGAACGTTAAAATTATTATACTGTTTTTTTGTGAAAACTAAAGATTGCGACTTACATTTGCCGTATCTCAAAGGGGTGCTGTAAAAAGCTGAGATTATACCCAATGAACCTGGGCAGGTAATGCTGCCAAGGAATGCGTGAGAAATTACGCTGTTTGGAATTTTTATAGTTCTTAATTGAACAAAAACCATTATTAATTTAGAATAATAGCCCCTTTTATTCGTCACTAAATTATTAGTACGAATGAAAACTATTGTCACAACTTTAGCCATATTTGGCTTAACAATGGCCTCACAGGCCCAAGAAAAACAAATTGATTCTTTAGTAGGAAAAAAAATTACATTAGACGAAGTCTTCGTCTCTGCAATTAGAGCAACTGCTCAATCTCCAGTTACTTTTACCAATTTTACAAAAGAACAAATAGCGCCAAGAAATTTAGGGCAAGATATCCCTATTTTAATGAACTTTTTGCCCTCAGTGGTTACGACTTCAGATGCGGGAGCAGGGGTTGGCTATACCGGTATTCGAGTTAGAGGTAGTGATGCCACTCGAGTGAATGTTACCATTAACGGTATTCCCTATAACGATTCGGAATCTCATGGAACTTTTTGGGTAAATATGCCGGATTTTGCCTCATCAACTGAAAATTTGCAATTGCAACGTGGAGTAGGTACATCAACAAATGGAGCGGGTGCTTTTGGTGCTAGTTTAAATATTTTGACCGATGCTACTTCTGAAGATGCATACGGACAAATTTCATCATCAATTGGTAGTTTTAATACACTTAGAAATAGTTTAAAATTCAGCACAGGATTATTAAACGAAAGTATTGAAGTTTCAGGACGCTTGTCGCGTATAACTTCTGATGGATACGTTGATCGTGCGTCATCTAAATTAGATTCTTATTTTCTACAGGGTACTTTTAAAGATGATAAAAATCTTTTTAAAGCCTTGCTTTTTGGCGGACATGAAATAACATATCAATCTTGGAATGGAATCGATGCTGAAACATTAGAAAGTGATAGAACTTTTAATTCGGCTGGAATATATACCGATGAAAACGGAAATACCCAATTTCATAATAACGAAGTAGATGATTATAAGCAAAATCATGCTCAGCTATTGTATAATAGAGAAATAACAAATAATTGGAACGCCAATATTGCTTTACACTATACTCGTGGAAGGGGCTTTTTTGAGCAATTTAAAGAAGATGACGATTTTTCTACCTATGGAATTCAACCATTTAATTTAGATACTGAAGAAATAAATACTACTGATTTAATTCGAAGACGTTGGCTTGATAATCATTTTTTTGGAACTGTTTTTTCGGTTAATTATCAGAATGAGAAATTAGATTTGGTTATTGGTGGTGGATGGAATAAGTATGAAGGTGACCATTATGGTGAGATAATTTGGGCGAGATTCGCGAATAATCGAGATTATTTAGACCGTTATTATGATGATAATTCGGTAAAAACAGACTTTAATATCTTTTCAAAAGCTAATTATCAAATACATGATAAATGGAATGTATATGGCGATTTGCAGTTCAGAACTGTAGGGTACACAGCTAATGGAGAAGATACAGGTATTGTTGATGATACTTTCAATTTTTTCAACCCAAAAGCTGGGGTGACTTTTGATGTAAATACTAATAGTAATTTATATTTCTCATATGCAGTTGCTAATAGAGAGCCAAATAGAAACGATTATGAGAGTGGTAATCCTAAACCTGAAAAGTTAGATGACTTTGAACTTGGTTGGCGTTATATTACTTCAGACGTGCAGATTAATACCAATGTTTATTATATGAAGTATGTTGATCAACTTGTACTTACTGGTGAACTGAATGATGTTGGAGCACCATTAAGAGCGAATGTAGGTGATAGTTTTAGAATAGGTTTGGAAATAGATGCCAGTCTAGCTTTAGGGAATTATTTCAAATGGCAACCGAATTTGGCTTTAAGTACAAATAAGAATAAAGATTTTTATTTTGAGCGCGATGGTGAATTGCAAAATCTTGGAAATACTAATATTTCCTTTTCTCCTAATGTAATAATTGGTAATCAGTTTACATATTCACCAACAAATGAATTGCAATTGTCATTATTAACTAAATATGTTGGTAAACAGTATATGGGAAATATTGATGCTGAATCTTCAACATTAGATGCATATTCACAGACAGATATCAATGTTAGTTATGAAATTCCAATGAATTCATTCGCAAAGAGTATTGTGTTATCTGGTTTGATAAATAATATTTTTAATGCTGAATATGAATCGAATGGATATTTCTATACTTACGATGATGATTTTTCAGTGCCAGGAACGATAACTACAATAGAAGGGGCAGGTTATTACCCACAAGCAGGTATTAACTTTTTATTGGGTGCGAGTATCTTTTTTTAAATATAAATCGTTACTTAAAAGTAAAGGGGCAATCTTATTTAAAGATTGCCCCTTTATCATTCAAATATTCTGTTATTTTTGTTAAGCTCAGCAATTTTCAAAAACCAACTTAATGAAAACTATTCCAATTATTCGTGTACTTATTTTAACATCGGCAATTCTTTCGATTATTATTTCTTGTGATACAAAACCGCAAAAACCAAAAGAAATTCCATTTACTATTACTGAAGATTCAGTCTTAGGAATTGAAAATGCTAAAAAGGTACGAGAAATTACTCCTGCTATTGTTGCAGACGGATTAGAATTAACATTATGGGCTTCAGATTCATTAGCTCCGGATCCGGTTGCAATGTCTGTAGATGATGAAGGTGCTATTTATTTGACGCGTACCAATCGACAAAAAAATTCAGAATTTGATATTCGTGGCTATCGTGATTGGATGACACCCTCCATTAGTTTTGAAACGGTAGAGGATAGACGTAATTTTTTACATGAGACCTTTGCTTCCGAAAAGAGTGAAGAAAACTCATGGCTAAAAGATTTAAATAATGATACGATTCACGATTGGCGTGACCTCGCAGTTGAAAAAGATGAAATATGGAAACTCGAGGATGTTAATGGAAATGGAATTGCCGACGTTTCTACCAGAATATTAGAAGATTTTAACGAAGAGATTACAGATGTTGCTGGGGCATTGTTAGTTCGTGAGAATGATGTTTTCGTTGGAGTAGGACCAGATATGTGGCGCTTAACAGATACTAATGACGACCAAATTCTTGATGAAAAAACTTCAATTGCTCACGGCTTTGCAATTCATATCGGTTTTGGTGGTCATGGAATGTCTGGAGCAATTGAAGGACCAGATGGTAAAATTTATTGGGGAATTGGCGATATCGGAATGAACCTTACAACAACTGAAGGTGTGCATCATAAATACCCCAACCAAGGGGTGATAGTTAGGTCAAATCCTGATGGGTCAGATTTTGAAGTGTATGCAGCAGGATTAAGAAATACACATGAGTTTGTTTTTGATGAATATGGAAATATAATAACTGCTGATAATGACGGTGACCATCGTGGTGAAAGTGAACGTTTAGTTTATATTGTTGAAGGTCATGATGCCGGATGGCGGGCTAACTGGCAATATGGAAAATACACTGATCCTAAAAACAATGGTTATAATGTTTGGATGGATGAAAAAATGTACATGCCTCGTTGGGAGGGTCAGGCAGCATATTTTTTACCGCCAATTCAGAATTTTCATAATGGCCCAACCGGTATGGTATATAATCCAGGTACTGCTTTAGGTACAGAGTGGCAAAATAAATTCTTCTTAACCGAATTTGTTGGAAATCCGGGCCGTTCCCATATTTGGGCATTTGATTTAAAGCCAAGCGGAGCTTCTTTTGAATTAAAGTCGGAACAAGACGTTGTAAGTGGTATTTTACCAACTGGCATCCGATTTGGACCGGATGGCGCTCTATACGTAGCAGATTGGATTAATGGATGGAACACAAAAGATTATGGGCGTGTTTGGAAAATGGATGTTGCTGAAACTAAAAATGACTTAAAAGCGGAACGTAAGAAGACCAAAGAATTAATGACACTTGATTATGCTACACAGTCCGAAGATGAACTTA
This sequence comes from Flavobacteriaceae bacterium EG-1, assembly GCF_009649685.1. Lineage (GTDB taxonomy): Bacteria > Bacteroidota > Bacteroidia > Flavobacteriales > Flavobacteriaceae > Aurantibacter_A. Next base: position 496,313 of record NZ_WJPK01000003.1, on the reverse strand, counting down.
AAAACCTTTTAAATTATGGTGATATGCGAATTCGTCAGAAAGCACAATTCGAATTAGTTGCACGAGGTGATAAAGGAGCTAGCATGTTTGAAGAAAGTATTTCTCCAAATGAAAATCAATTAGCAAGAATTCATAGTATATGGGGTTTAGGACAATTGGGGTGGAAAGATGTTGAGGCCTCAGAACCGCTACTTGAACTACTAAAAGATTCGGATGAAGAAATAGTAGCGCAAGCCGCTAAAATTTTGGGTGATGTTAAAAATATTAATGCAGGTGAACAATTAATTCCACTATTGAAAAATGAAAGTGCTAGAGTTCGCTTTTTTGCAGCTCAAGCATTAGGTAGAATAAAAAATGCAAATGCTGTTCAACCTTTGTTAGAAATGTTAGCGACAAATGCAGATGAAGACAATTATTTGCGTCATGCAGGAGTTTTAGCATTAAGTAGAATAGGAGATATAAATGCAATTACAGCTTTAGTAGGAAATGAAAATAGAAGTTTAAGAATTGCTGCTGTTTTGGTATTACGAAGATTGCAAAGTCCAAAAGTTGCAGAATTTTTGAATGATACGGATGAATATATTGTTGCCGAAGCAGCAAGAGCTATAAATGATGATTGGTCTATTGAAACTGCCATGCCGGCTTTGGCTGAAACTTTAGTTAATGTTGATTTTACGTCAGAACCTTTGCTTCGAAGAGCAATAAATGCTGCGCTAAGAGTTGGGCGTGAAAGCGATTTAGATAATTTAATTTCCTTTACACAACGAGAAAATGTTTCAAGTATACTTAGAGGGGAAGCCTTGGCTGCGATTTCAAATTGGACCGAGCCTTCAGTCTTAGATAGAGTAGACGGTCGTAGACGTGCAGATATTTCTAGAGAGGCTGCCATTGTTCAGCAAAAAGTTGAAGCAGTTATTCCAAAATTTCTTAAAAGCAAAGATCCTGAGATTCTTGCATCCACTGCAAAAATATTAGGGGCTATTAATTTAAGTTCTTTTAATAATGAACTTAAGGCATTGTTGAAAAATAATAAAACATCAAAGGTACGAGTTGCAGCATTACAAGCATTAGGTAGTCTTAATGCTGATGATATTAAAGATGTAATGGCACAAGGTATGAAAGATAAAAGTACGGAAGTACGAGTTGTAGCTGTTGATATGTTGTCTAAAATTGATGTGCCCGCTAATGATATACTTGGTATTGTAAAACCAATTTTTAAAAATGGATCCGCTAGAGAACAACAGAGTATGTTAGGAGTTTTAGCAGCAATGCCAATAGCTAAAAGTGAACCTGTATTAAGTGCTATGATTGACCAGGCCGCAAGCAAGAAAATATCTCCTAATGTAATTCTAGATTTGATGGAAGCCGTACAGGCAACAAATTCAGAATCGTTAATTGCTAAATTGGATAAATTAAAAGCTGCTGGATATGGTGTTGATGCTTATCAAGAAACACTTTTTGGAGGTAATTGGGGAGCTGGTTTTAGATATTTTAATAATAGCTTGTCAGGACAATGCGTACGTTGTCATTCTTTAGAAGGACAAGGTGGTCAAGTAGGACCTCCATTAGATGGTATAGCTGATGAATTGAGTCGTGAACAAATTTTGGAGGCTTTAATAAATCCCACTGCTCGTCTTTCACCTGGTTATGGTAATGTAACACTAACTTTAAAAGATGGTCAACAAGTAACCGGACTATTAGAAGAAGAAACGCATGATGAATTAATTTTAAGAACTTCTGATGCAGAACCGTTAGAAGTAGCAATATCAAGAATAGCTAAGCGTGAAAACATGACATCAAGTATGCCTGCTTTGGGTAGGATTATGTCGAAAAGAGAACTTCGCGATTTAATCGAATTTTTATCTAGTTTAAAAAATAGGCCTTCGAGCTAAAAAAAATGCAAAATATAAAATGAAAAATACTTCTAAAACGATACGTTGGGGAATAATTGGATGTGGTGATGTTACCGAAGTTAAAAGTGGACCAGCATATCAAAATACTGATGGATTTGAAATTGTAGCAGTAATGCGAAGAGATGCAGCAAAAGCAGCAGATTATGCAAAGCGCCATGGTATTGCTAAATTTTATTCCAATGCCGATGAACTTATAAAAGATGATGAGGTCGATGCAGTTTATATCGCCACCCCACCAGATTCGCATAGAGAATATGCATTAAAGGTGGCCGCTAGTGGAAAACCTTGTTGTGTTGAAAAACCAATGGCTCCAAGTTATGCCGAAAGTTTAGAAGTTTACAAAGCATTTAAAGAAAAAAATATTCCACTTTTCGTTGCATATTATCGACGATCTTTACCTCGTTTTTTAGCTGTTAAACAATGGTTAGATAATAAAAAAATTGGTGATGTAAGACATATTCGATGGATACTTACTAAAGATCCGTCTGAAGTTGACATTAGTGGTGCTTATAATTGGCGTACCGATGCGAAAGTTGCACCAGGAGGTTATTTTGATGATTTAGCTTCTCACGGTTTGGATCTTTTTATTTATTACTTAGGAAATGTTTCGCAAGCCAATGGTGTTTCTTTAAATCAACAAGGATTATATACAGCTAAAGATGCAATTTCGGGTACATGGTTACATGAAAATGGAATTACTGGCGAGGCAACATGGAATTTTGGATGTTACCAAAGAGAAGATTTAGTTGAGATATTCGGCAGTAAAGGCAAGATTTCTTTTTCAGTTTTTGGAGAAGATGATATAATTTTAGAAAATGAAGATGGACTTCAAAAGGAATTTATTGAACATCCAAAGCATGTTCAACAATTTCATGTTGAAAATTTAGCTAAAGATCTATTTCAAAACATAAAACATCCGTCTACTGGTAAAACAGCATTGCACGGAAGTTGGGTAATGGACTCTATTTTAGGGGCTATCTAATATTTTTTAAGGTAATAGTATGGATTATTCTTTTGTCGACTTTGTAAAATCGATGCTTGAACTTCAACCTGCTCTAGAAAAGAAATTTCGTGAGCTTATTACAATCAAAAATGTAAATAAGGAAAATGATTTTATATCAGTAGGTCAAAAACCAAAGTCAATTGCCTTTGTAAAAAAAGGACTTTTCCGATATTACTATAGCAATGAATCTGGAGAAGAATTTACTAAAGCATTTTTCCCAGAGGGTAATATTTTAAGTTCTTATAGTGCAATAATTGAAGATAGAGAATCTTATTTTACCATTGAAGCTTTGGAAGACTCTGTAATTGAGGTAGTTAATTATACCAAATTGAAAAATCTCTTTGACGGATATCCAGGATGGAACATTTTTTTATTGGCGATGTTGCAAAAGGGTTTTATAAAAAAAGAAGAACGAGAAAGACAATTTTTGTTATTTGACGCAGAACATCGTTATCGTTCATTTCTAGAACTTCATCCTAATTTAGAGCAAAGAATTAAACAACATATAGTGGCTTCACATATTGGAGTTGCGCCAGAATCATTAAGCAGATTAAGAAGAAAAATGGGGCTCTTAACATAGGTCAATGTACGAGTACACTATTGGTAAGATCTTTGTAGCAAAATAGAGATTATGCTACTACAAGATAAAACTATATTAATTACGGGTGGAAGCTCAGGTATTGGTTTAGAATTGGCAAGAAGACTTTCTGAAAAGAATAATAAAGTAATAATTTGCTCTCGTTCGTTAGACAAATTACAAAGAGCTAAAATGGAAATAGCTTCCTTAGAAATTTTTCAATGCGATATTTCAAAAAAAGAAGAGTGTGTACGGTTATCTGATTGGGTAAAAAAGAATTATCCGAAATGCAGTATTTTAATTAATAATGCGGCTATAACACATACTGCAAGTTTTTATAAAGATGTTGATATACTCAGTAAACTTGAAGCAGAAATTCACACAAATTTTTTAGCTCCTGTTCATCTAACGAAACACTTTATCGCTATAATAGAAAAGAATAGTAATCCTAGTATTATAAATATTACAACAGGTTTGGTTTATGCTCCGCGTGTAATATATCCATTTTATAGCGCAACAAAAGCGGCACTTCACTCTTTTACGCAAATGCTACGAATTCAAATGAATTCAAAAAAAATAGCAATAATTGAAGTTATGTTCCCGGCTGTAGATACTCCATGGCATAAGGGTAATGCACCTGATATAGCTATTTCTACTGAAAAAGCTGTTGATGAAATGATTTCTAGTGTTGAAAAAGGTCAGGTAGAGGTAAAAGTGGGAAAGGTAAAGTTGATACACCTTATTTCAAGATTAGCCCCAGGGTTTGCCTTAAAAAAAATCAATAACTTATAATTTAATTACTAATGATAACCGAATTGCCACTCTGAACTGCACGATATTCAAGTAAATTATAATATTGTTTATCATCATCAGGCATATTTAATTGTTGGCCAGTATACAAACTGTATTCATAGTCTTCGCATTCGCATATTGCGTTTATTCCATCAATTTTCATTGTAGAACAACTATTTGGTGGATGATTAGGACAAGTGGCTTCAAATGCTCGAAACTGGTCGAAACCCGCATTAATTACAAATATACCTCGATTCCCAACTCCATCTGTGCCAACATAAATAGGTCTATTAGGATTAGTTAATGGACTGTACAATGGGAGACTTAAATTGAGGTCAATACGGAACCCTATCTCTTGTATGTACGGATTTCGTATTGTTCTATCACTATCACAAGACAATGCCAAAACCATTATTACCAGACCAATAATTCGTTTCATAAGATGTTGTTCGTTTGGGAATTCATGTACAAATTTGAGTAAAAATTACGTATATTCGCTATATATTCTCTCTAAAAAACCAAGGAAGGCCTTGGGGAAATAGGGGGTTTTGCTTTTTACAGCTTCTTGAACCATAAATAAATGAAAACCAAGAAGTATACACCATATAAACGAAGAACTTATGAGCAACGTATCTTACTATACCGCTGAGGGACTTAAAAACCTAAAAGAAGAGCTGCGACAATTGAAAGATATTGAACGCCCAAAGGCATCTCAAGCTATTGCTGAAGCCCGTGATAAAGGAGATTTGTCTGAAAATGCCGAATATGATGCGGCAAAAGAAGCACAAGGTCTTTTGGAATTAAAAATATCAAAACTTGAAGATGTATATGCTAATGCAAGACTTATCGATGAATCACAATTAGATACTTCTAAAGTCCTCGTTCTTTCAACGGTAAAATTAAAAAATCAAACTAATGGTATGGAAATGAAATATACTTTAGTTGCAGAAAGTGAAGCAGATTTAAAAGCTGGTAAAATTTCAGTTAATTCACCAATTGGTAAAGGTCTTTTAGGGAAGAAGGTTGGTGATATAGCAGAAATTACTGTGCCAAATGGAACCCTAAAGTTTGATATTTTAGAAATTACTAGATCCTAATAACTTTGATATGGCTAGTCTGTTCACTAAAATTATAAAAGGAGAAATTCCATGCTACAAAATAGCTGAGGACGATCAGTTCTTTGCCTTCTTAGATATTAATCCAAATGCAAAGGGTCATACGCTTTGTGTGCCAAAAAAGGAAGTAGATCGTCTTTTAGATTTAGATGAAAATACTTATTTGGGATTAATGGCATTTTCGAGAAAAGTTGGTTTGGCTATTGAAGCTGCAATACCTTGTCAACGTATTGGTATGACAGTAATTGGATTAGAGGTGCCACATGTACATGTACATCTAATTCCGCTTAACTCTATGGCAAATGCTACTTTTCAGAATAAAGTTTCTTTAACAACTAAAGAATTTGAAGAAGTAGCAATGTCTATTCGTGCTAAAATTCAATAATACCCTGGGTAAATACATAAATAACGCCCGCTACTAAAGCAATCAAAAAAAGAATTAATCCGTAAAAAAGACCTGTATATTTTACTGAAGCCTTTTCAGGAGTCACCATTTTTCGTTTATAATCGAATATGCGCTCAATGTCTGGTGTCCAATCTACTGGGTATATAAAAGAATCGCATGTTTTACATTGTACCTGATGAGTAATTTCATTGGTTACTTTATGAAATAATTTGTTATAACGGTGTTTTTGATAAAACGTTAGTTTCATGTCTTGATTAAAACACTGTGGACAATTATTAGTAATAACCGACTCTTGTATAACTTCAAGTTTTTCTTGTGCCATAACTAACTATACGTTTGCTATTTTAAACGAAATCTGCATAATTGTTCCTTCTTTAGTAGACGAAAGTACTTTAATTTTCCCTTTATGGTATTCTTCAATTATTCTTTTCACTAAAGAAAGTCCTAAACCCCAACCTCTTTTTTTACTTGTAAATCCGGGATTAAATATATTTTGATAATCACTTTTTGATATTCCAGAACCAGTATCAGCAATGTGTATTTTCACATAATTATTATCCAACAAAATTTCAATAGCAATATTGCCCTTACCTCGCATGGCATCTATTCCATTTTTTACTAAATTCTCTATTGTCCAATTATAAAGCGATGGATTCATTAGTACAGGAACATTTTCAATTTTTGAACTAAATGAAAAATTAATCAGTTTTGAACTGCGAAGTTTTAAATATTCATAAGCACTTTTCGTCTCTTCAACAATGTTATGTTTCTCAAGTTTTGGGGTAGATCCAATTTTTGAAAAACGCTCTGTAATTGTTTCTAATCTTGTAATATCTTTTTCAATTTCTTTAGTAATATCCTGATTTATATTTTCTGATTTAAGTAGTTCATTCCAACCTAAGAGTGATGATAATGGTGTGCCTATTTGGTGTGCAGTCTCTTTGGCCATACCAGCCCATAACTTGTTTTGTTCTGAAGCTTTGTTTGTTTTGAAAAAGAAAAATATCATTGCTCCAAATAAGAAAATAATAAGCATTAGCGCTATAGGATAATACTTTAATTTGTTAAGTACTTCAGAATTGCCATAATATAATGTTGCTAATTGTTCTACATTATCACCAATTGCAATTGGAGTATTCTGACTTTCAAATTCAACAATTTTACGTTGAATATAAATTGAATCATTTTCGTGCTCTTTTGGAAAATTATTAACTTTAATAGACCCATCTTTGTTTATTAGAATCATTGGGGTAGATGTATTCTTTTGAAAAACAAAAATTGGAAGGTTTCCAATTTCAGCATCTGCTGGCATCGATTGCAGTTCGTATTGCGCTGCTGCCCAAATTTCCATTTTAAAACGTTCTTCTTCTTTAAATTTTTTAAAGAAGCTGTTCGTATTCCAAAGTATTAAACTAACTATAACGAAGGCCGTTATAAGTAAAATAATGTTTGTAGTTTTCTTTTCAGGTGCGAAATTCATCAACGCTTTTTAATGCTTGATAAAGATAGCGCATTTTATAATATTTAAAATCTACCCCTTTTATATCGAACTGATTTTTAGCAGTTTTGGTGAAGTTTGTACGATTATTATTTGAATTAATTAGGTTTCCTATTTTTATATTGTGTGAATTGCAATTATTTTTAGATTAAAAATTGCATGTAAAATTGAGTAAAAACGAGGTGAAAGTAACCTTCTATTTGTAAATAGTGTAGATGTATGCTCTTTTGGTAAAGAAATGTTATAATCAAAATAATTAAAGTTCACTAAAAATAGATTGAAAATAGTCAAGTAAGGAATATAAAACGTAGAAAATGGATGCTTTTCTTAAAAGCTATCCAAATAGTTAGTTAATCTTAATAACTTAATGCGTTAATATTAGGACGATTTCTACATTACTGGTATTTTTAATAACTTTTTTAATTCGAATTCAGAATAATATTACGATATGGAAATTCAAGGCAAAATAAAATTAGTTGGTGAAACACAAACTTTTGGAAATAATGGTTTTCGCAAAAGAGAAATTGTAATTACTACAGAAGAACAATATCCGCAACATATAATGGTTGAATTTGTTCAAGATAAAACAGATTTACTTAATGCATACCAACCGGGTCAAAATGTTAAGATTAGTATTAATCTTAGAGGTAGAGAATGGACTAACCCACAAGGAGAAGTGAAATATTTTAATTCAATACAAGGCTGGAGAATTGAAAATTTACAAGCTGCACAAGGTAGTGGTTCTACACCACCACCAGCAGCACCTATTGAAGCATTTGAACCTGCAAATGACTTAAATGAAGAAGAACATGACGATCTTCCTTTTTAATAAATAATTACGTAGATTGTTGTTTGAGAAAATTTAAATTAAAACCAATATTTGGTTGATAAGCCCTGCTGAATTGCAGGGTTTTATTTTTGTACTAAACTGCTATCATGAATTATTTATCTGAATTAACTGACGAACTAAAATTTCCACCTATTGAGAATGCTACTCATGAAGGTTTATTGGCCTATGGTGGTGATCTCTCTCCTGAGCGATTATTATTAGCTTATAAACAAGGAATATTTCCTTGGTATGAAAATGGTTCACCTATTCTATGGTGGAGTCCGGACCCTCGAATGGTACTTTTTCCGAAAAAGCTAAAAGTTTCAAAAAGTATGCAGAAAATAATTAAAAATAAAAATTTTTGTGTGACTAAAAACACATGTTTTGTGAGAGTGATTAATCAATGTGCAAAGGTTAAACGAGATGGTCAAAATGGAACATGGATTACAGATGAAATGAAATCTGCATATATTAAATTAAATGAATTGGGGCATGCAATTTCTTATGAAGTATGGAGTGAGAATGAGCTTGTTGGTGGTTTGTATGGTATTGATTTGGGTCATGTTTTTTGTGGTGAGAGTATGTTTAGTTTAAAGAGTAATGCTTCTAAATTTGCATTCATAAGTTTAGTGAAAGAACTCGATGCAAAAAATTATTGGTTAGTGGATTGCCAAGTTTACACAAAGCACTTGGAAAGTTTAGGGGCAGAAGAAATAGATAGAGAAAGCTTCCTTGAAATTTTAATGGGTATTCCATAAAAACAAGATATTTATTTAATTTTTTTTATACTCTCGGTGAGGAAATCTACCATTTCAGTAGGGCTTTTGAAGTATTTAATCTGCTTTGAATTAATATTATCTGTAAAATTACTTTGACTACCTGATATTACTATTGGTACTTGAGTTATATTTTTTAAAATTTCAATCTTATTGTTTACCCAACTTGGTCTAATTAATATAAAAAGTGAAAGCAAAAGTTGAGGTTTGGTAATATTTATTACTTTTTCAATATTTTCTATTGGAACTTTAGAACCGAGGTAATATACTCTCCAGCCTAATTCTCTAGCAATATAATTAGCTAACAATAAGCCTATTTCATGATCTTCGTCTTCGAGTAAGAAAAGTAAAATTTTTGGAGCTTCTTCTTTTGCTAAGGGTAGTTTTTCTATTGCTGCAAAAATCTTCTGTCGTATTAAATTAGAAATAAAATGCTCTTGAGCGGGCATCGCTTTATGGGTTGTCCATAAAATTCCAATTTGATTTAAAAAGGGGTAAATAAAGTCAGTTACCGTAGTTAAAAGACCTTTGTTCTTAATAATTCTATTAATTGTTTGGTCAAAAGCGAGTTCATCCAATTCAATCATACTAATTATTAAAGCATTAATCTCATCTGATTGATTTGAGTCTAATAATATAGATGCAACTTTATCATTGATTTCAGTATTGGTCATCTTATCTATTTTCGAAATGCGATTTCCATTTCGAATTAGAATGTTAATATTTAATAATTTACGTAGTTGCTCATCGGAGTAGTATCTGATATTTGTATTCGTTCTTTTAGGAATAATAAAATCATACCTGGTTTCCCATTTTCTTAAAGTGTGAGCCTTTATGCCTGTTAAAGAAACAATTTCAGCCATTGAATACGAAGCCATGAATCTGTTTTATAAAGTTAACTGGCAAACGCCAATTAATCTTACTGTTGATATTTTGAAAAGCCTAAATATACAATTTTGTCTAAAAAATACACTTATTTATTAGACAGAGTTAAATTATCTTGTATATTTGTCTAACTTTAAATGTTTTTTATTAGACAAATATAAATTACAGATTTGTTTAGTTATAAATAGGTTTTAAGATTCAATTGCATATCCGTAATTATGAGATGTTTATTGTAAGTATCTTCTTATATTTAGTTCAAATGGCAAATGAAAAGATAATAATTATAGGTTCAGGATTTTCATCTTTATCTGCTAGTTGCTATTTAGCAAAAGCTGGTTTTGATGTCTCTATATTTGAAAAGAACAGTTTAGTTGGTGGTAGAGCTCGGCAATTAAAAAAAGAAGGGTTTACTTTTGATATGGGTCCGAGTTGGTATTGGATGCCGGATATTTTTAATAAGTTTTTTGCAAATTTTGATAGGAAGCCTTCTGATTTTTATAGGTTAGACAAATTGAATCCGGCGTACAAAATTTTCTTTGCAGACGATGTAATTACAATTGGTGATACTTTAGATAAAATATGTCTTGAATTCGATAGAATTGAAAAAGGTAGTGCTAAGTTTCTCAGAAAATTTATTGCAGATGCCCAAGAGAATTATAGTATCGCAATAGATAAAGTGGTATTAAAACCTGGTTTGTCTCCACTGGAACTAGTAACTACAGATACTATTCTAAAAGTGGATCAATTTTTTAAAACGATTAGTAGTGTAGTTAGAAAAAAATTCACCAATCCTAAATTGATTTCTACATTAGAATTTCCAGTGCTTTTTTTGGGTGCGAAACCAAATAATACGCCTTCTTTTTACAGTTTTATGAATTATGCTGATTTTGGATTAGGTACCTGGCATCCTGAAGGTGGTATGTATGAAATAGTAAAGGCCATGACAACATTAGCTAAAGAGTTGGGTGTAAATATTATTACAGAACGACCAGTAGATAAAATAGTAGTATTGAACCATAAAGTTAATGGCGTTCAAAGTAAAGGAGTATTATATAAATGCGATTATGTTGTTAGTGGAGCAGATTATCATCACTCAGAGACATTATTGGAGCAACAGTATAGACAATATTCTGAAACCTATTGGGCAAAAAAAACTTTTGCACCATCATCTTTGCTTTTTTACGTTGGATTTAAGAAGAAACTTAAAAATGTAGAACACCATAATTTGTTTTTCGACACAGATTTTAAAAATCACGCTGAAGAAATTTATGATAATCCTAAATGGCCTTCAGATCCATTGTTTTATGCTAATTTTCCTTCCATAACAGATCATACAATGGCACCAGAAAAATGTGAAGCTGGTTTTTTCTTAGTACCTATTGCAGCAGGTTTAAAAGATAATGAACAGCTTAGAAAACAGTATTTTGATTTAATTATGGAACGTTTTCAACAGCGAACTAATCAACAAGTAATAAATGATATTATGTTCTGCGAATCTTTTTGTATAAGTGATTTTATAGATGAATATAATTCTTATAAAGGCAATGCTTATGGTATGGCAAATACCTTGTCTCAAACTGCTTTTTTACGACCAAAGCTGCAAAGTAAAAAGGTGAAAAACTTATACTTTACAGGTCAGTTAACAGTTCCGGGCCCTGGTGTGCCTCCAGCATTAATTTCTGGTAAGTTGGTAAGTGACTTGCTATTAAAAAACAAAAAAGCATGAAAAAACTATTTGATAATTCTAGCTATGATTGTAGTAAGTTGGTAACAAAAACTTATAGCACCTCATTCTCAATGGGAATAAAATTATTCTCACCTAAAATTAGACCAGCTATTTATGCTATTTATGGTTTTGTAAGATATGCTGATGAGATTGTAGATACATTCCATGATTACCAACAAGAAACATTGTTTAATGAATTTGAACAAGATTATTATAAAGCCTATAATCGAAAAATTAGTTTGAATCCGATATTAAATGCTTTTCAAGAAATTGCGCATAAATATGATTTAAAAAATTATGTGCAAGATTTTTTGGATAGAATGCGTATGGATTTAGATAAAACAGAATATAAGACCGTTGAAGAATATGAGAATTATATATATGGTTCTGCTGATGTAGTTGGTTTAATGTGTTTACGAGTTTTTGTAGATAATGATGAAATAAAGTTTCAAGATCTAAAAGGCTATGCTATGCGCTTAGGTTCGGCATTTCAAAAAGTGAATTTCTTACGTGATATTAAACAAGATAATGAAGATTTAGGTCGTTCATATTTTCCAAATTTGGAAAATGGTGAATTAACTGAAAAAAGTAAAGCAGAAATTATTTTGGACGTTGAAAATGATTTTAAAGAAGCCTATAAAGGTATTGTATTATTGCCTTTGGAAGGTAAATTAGGGGTTTACTTGGCTTATCGGTATTATTTAAGATTACTACAGAAAATAAAAAGATCTGATTGTAAGCGAATCTTGAAAGGTAGAATACGAATTTCTAATTCCTTAAAACTTGTTTTGCTTACGAAAGCAATTCTGCGATATCGCTTAAATGTTATTTAGAAATTATAAATTTATATTTCTTTAAAGAACTATTTTAATGATGGTCTTTGGTTACATATCTTTAACTTTGGTCGTATTCCTGTTTATGGAGATAGTAACTTGGTGTACTCATAAATATGTGATGCATGGCTTTTTATGGGTTTTACATGAGGATCATCATCAACCCAAATATCAAGGCGTTTTTGAAAAAAACGATGCCTTTTTTGTAATTGGTGCTATTCCAAGTATTTTGCTTTTTTATTTCGGTACATTCCCTACGTTTAATTATTTATTTTTTATTGGATTAGGTGTTTTTCTTTATGGCTTATGCTATTTTTTAGTGCATGATGTAGTTATTCATAGAAGATTTAATTGGTTCGATAATGTGAAAAGTCCTTATTTAAAGGCCTTGCGTAAGGCACATAAAGTACATCATAAACAATTGGGTAAAGAACATGGTGAATGTTTTGGAATGCTTTATGTACCCTTAAAATACTTTAAACAGTTTCTTTAATAATGCAAACTTATACGTATCTATTCATTGATTTATGTTGCATTTTTGTTCCTTTTATAGCTAGTTTTTATTCTAAACATGCATTTTATAAGGAGTGGAAACCATTTTTTTTTGCTAATATAATTGTTGGAGGTTTCTTCTTAATCTGGGACGCAGATTTTACTTATAATGGAATTTGGGGCTTTAACTCGGATTATTTAATCGGATGGTATATTTTTAATTTACCAATTGAAGAAGTACTATTTTTCTTATGCATACCTTATGCTTGTGTATTTACATATTTTGCACTTAAATATCTAGTAAAAACTAATCCATTAAAATCTTCTCAAAAATTAATTTCGATTCTTTTGTTCTTTTATTTATTAGTAATGGGTTTATTTTCTCTTGATAAATGGTATACGAGTATAACTTTTTTACTTGCGGCAATTTATTTGATTGTTGCATTCATTAGAAAGCAAAACCTATCCTATCACTATTTGGCTTATTTTATGATCTTACCTTTTTTCTTTTTAAGTAATGGTCTTCTTACAGGGAGCTTTTTAGACGCTCCTATTGTTTGGTATAATAATAATGAGAATTTAGGAATTCGAATGCTTACAATTCCTATTGAAGATATATTCTACGGAATGCTTCTTATTTTTATTAATATTGATTTATACGAGTTTTTTAAATTAAATCTATTTTCAAAGTAGCCTTAAGGCCTCTTTTTTACTCAGAGAATGCAGGTTTGTTCTGGAGACAAAGTCTAATACCCAATTTGGGTTTGTTCTGCTATACTGGCGAAGTATCCAACCTATAGCTTTGTTAATGAAAAATTCTTTAGAACCCAAAAGTGAGCAGATAGTTTTTTCTAAAAAAAGATTATCAATATTATCTTTCCATTTTAACTGAAATAGTAAGCAACACCTCTGAAGCCAAATATTGTTAGATGCAATCCATTTTCTGGTTATTACATCTCGTTGATTCGGAAATTTTTTGAAATAATCAGAAATAAGGTTGGTTGCGATAAAATCTACAGTGTCCCACCAAGATTTTGTGATAACCATAAATTCAAATAAAATAATATCTTCAATATCTAATTGTTTTCTGTATTTATAAGCTAATTCTTGGGCGAAATAATGAAATTCTCGCTGCGGTTTATTCCATAAGGTACGTATTAAGGGGTCTAAATTTTCTTTAGACGGTAAGTACTCTTTTACTAAAAAAGGCTTTTGAGCAATTCTTCGTTCCGGAGTTTTTATACCAAAAAATTCGAACTGATTACGTAAGTATGCTTTTTGAATTGAAGCTAATTCAGAATTGCTAACTGCTTCAAATTCATGTGTTAAAGCATTTAAATATTCGTTGTCAATTTTAATATAAGATCCTGTCATAATTGGGAGGAAGTAATTCTTTTTGATCAATGAAATTTCCACTGGCATCAAACAGAATTTCAATATCAGTTTTTTTCTTATTTAATTTACCGCGGACTAACAACTTATAATTCATATTGGGAATCATTAAATTTTGAAAAGTATTCTTAATGACTTTTTCAACACGTTGTCCGGTTTGCATTAAATATACTTGCAACATTTTTTGAACCTTAACATTCTCAAAATTATTGCTAAGATAATTTGACATCTTTAGATAACTATCTTCTGGTATATCTACTGCTTGTATTTTAAATGATGCACTTTTAAATACACCTGTTGTTGTGAAATCCATTTCGTAAAAGAGACGTGACTTTTTAAATTTGGCGGTAAAAGTTTTCTGGGTAGTATCAATTTCTTGATAATATTTAACACGCTTTATGTCGGAACTATTTGCTGTAAGCGTTTCTATAGCATTAGTAGGAAATTGTGACTTTTTTATTCGATGTTGTCTTTCAATTTTAGTTTGTGCTACACAACTAAAGCAAACAAAAATTGTGAAGAGTAATAGTATTCGGTTTTTATACTTCATCATATCTAAAACATTTTGTTTCATGATCATTTATCATACCTATGGCTTGCATAAAAGCATAAACAACAGTGCTGCCAACAAATTTAAAGCCTCTTTTTTTTAAATCTTTACTAATTGTATCCGAAAGGTTAGTATTGCTAGGCGCATCTTTATAGTTCTTAACTTTATTTTTAATAGGTTTATTATTTACAAATGACCATATATAAGTGCTAAAACTGCCAAATTCTTCTTGGATTTTAATAAATAGTTGGGCATTGGTTATTGTAGCATTTACTTTTAATTTGTTTCTAATGATTCCGGCATTTTGCAAAAGCAAATCTTTCTTGGATTGATCGTATTGAGCTATTTTTTTGTAATTAAATAGATCAAAAGCTTTTCGGAAATTTTCTCTTTTGCGTAGAATGGTAATCCAACTTAAGCCAGCTTGAAAAGTCTCTAAAATTAGGAATTCGAAAAGCGTATCGTCGTCTTTTATAGGAGTGCCCCATTCATTATCATGATAATCCTCATAAAGCTTATCACCTATACACCAACCACAACGATGTTTAACCATAACTAAATTTTAGCTAAAGATAACTTAAATGTTATTTACAATTATTTTCACAAGATAACTGTAAAACAATTGTTAATTAATTGTTTTACTATTGTTTGTTAATAGTAATACTATTATATTTGAATTTTGTTAGAAATAACTTTGGCTATGGAGCACTTATTACAATCGTTAAAAATCGGAATCAATGATAAAATCTATGTAAAGGATCCGGAGTCATCAGATTTAGGTAAAAGAATTATTAAGGAGAGTATTATAATGATTGAGGATATGGGCTTTGAAAGCTTTACTTTCAAAAAATTGGGTCAAAAAATTGGGTCAAATGAGAGTTCGGTGTACCGTTACTTTGAGAATAAGCATAAACTTTTACTTTATTTAACCTCTTGGTATTGGGGCTGGCTGGAATATAAATTGGTTATTGCAACGAACAGCTTACCAACTGCCATGGAAAAATTAAGCAAAGCTATCGAGATAGTTACCAAAGAGATTGTTGAAGATTCTACCTTCTCACATATTAACGAAGAGATTTTAAACAAAATAGTTATTAACGAATATTCTAAATCTTACTTAACCAAGGTTGTAGACATAGAAAATAAAGAGGGCTATTTTGTTATTTATAAGCGTTTGGTAAACCGGATAAGTAACTTCATAAAAGAAGTTAACCCAAACTATAAATATTCTTTGAGCTTGGCTAGCACAATTCTCGAGGGATCTTTACATCAACATTTTCTTAAAGACCATTTTAGTTCGTTAACTGATTGCCGGAATAATGGTGACCCAACTCAATATTTTTCAAATCTTGTATTCAGTACTTTAAAATCATAAATAATGGCTAAAAACACCATGTCTGCTTGGCAGCGACTTATGGGTCTTTTAAAACTGGATAAACGAGATGTAATGCAAACCTTTTATTATGCAATATTTGCTGGGCTCGTAAATTTATCACTACCATTAGGTATTCAAGCAATCATTAACTTAATTCAAGGAGCAGAAATAAGCACTTCTTGGGTTGTTTTAGTGGTTTTAGTTACTGGTGGCGTTGCTTTTGGAGGGGTTTTGCAATTAGGGCAAATTCGCATTATTGAGAATATGCAACAAAAGATTTTTACTAGAGCCTCTTTTGAGTTTACTTATCGCTTTCCAAAAATAAAGATGAATGAACTTCGAGACTATTATCCGCCAGAATTAGCCAATCGTTTTTTTGACACATTAAATGTTCAAAAAGGTTTGTCAAAAATTCTTTTAGATTTTCCTGCGGCGATTCTGCAAATAATTTTTGGATTACTACTCTTATCATTCTACCATCCATTTTTTATCATTTATGGTTTACTATTACTACTGTTAATATATGTGGTTTTTAAGTTTACAGCAAGAAAAGGAATGGATACTAGTTTAGATGAATCAAAGCAAAAATATAAGGTGGCACATTGGATACAGGAAGTTGCTAGGTCTTTAGTAAGTTTTAAATTATCTGGTAGAACTAGTCTTGCGGTTGATAAAAATGATATGTTAGTAAGTCAATATTTAGAGGCGAGAGAAAGTCATTTTAGAGTTTTAGTACTTCAATTTATTCAAATGATTGGTTTTAAAGTACTAGTTACGGCAGGATTGTTGTTAATAGGGGGTTTACTTGTGTTAAATCAAGAGATGAATATTGGTCAATTTGTTGCTGCCGAGATTATTATTCTATTAGTAATATCGTCAGTTGAGAAATTGATTCGGGGATTAGAAACTATCTATGATTTATTAACCTCTTTGGAAAAACTAGGGCAAGTAGTTGATAAAGATTTAGAAAATCAAAATGGACAAAAGCCTTTATCAGAAGATGGTGAATTTGCTATTGAATTTGATGGTGTATCTATTAGTGTGCCAGGTAATGGTAAAAAAATTCTTGATGAGGTTTCTTTAAAAATTGAACCGAAAAGCAAAACACTTATTATTGGGTCCAATGGCTCTGGTAAATCTACTTTGCTGCAAATGATTGCGGGACTTGTTGAGCCAGAAGAGGGAAATATATATGTAAATAATATCTCTTTAAAAGGTATTAACCCAAATCATTATCGTTCCTTTCTTGGACAGTCTTTAACAGAAGAAAGCCCTTTTGAAGGAACTATATTGGAAAATATAACTTTTGGTGACACTTCAATCTCTCAAAAAGATTTGTATTGGGCTATAGAAGGTGTTGGTTTGTTACAATTTATTAAAGAACAACCAGATGGTTTAAATACGGTTATTTATCCCGAAGGAAAGCAAATACCGTTTACAGTTTCAAGGAAGATAGTTTTAGCAAGAAGTATTGTGCAAAAACCAAAATTATTAATACTTAAAGATCCTCTTTATTTATTTGAACAAGCAGAAGCTATGCAGGTCTTAAATTTTTTAGTTGATGAGCAAAATCCATGGTCTTTAGTTGTAGTTAGTCAAGATGAGAAATGGGCAACCAAATGTGAACAAATTATTAGCCTAGAAAATGGAAAAATTGTTTCTAAAAAATAGGATGCTATGTTAAATATTTCAAATAATCCAGTAAATAAAATTGTCCATCTTAAAGGATATAAATCTACTGAACGGGTTTTTCATGAACGTCATTATAAGCATTTTAATAGATTTTTATTAGGTTCAGCCATATTTGTACTTATAGTATTGTTTCTGCCATGGACGCAAAATATTCGTTCAACAGGTTATTTAACTACTCTTAGGCCAAATCAGAGGCCTCAAACAATTCAATCTCCCATACCAGGTAGAATAGAAAAGTGGTATGTTCAAGAGGGAGATTATGTTAAAAAGGGTGATACAATTCTTTTTATATCAGAAATTAAAGACGAATATTTCGATCCACAATTAGTAGAGCGAACTGGAATGCAAATTAGTGCGAAGACAGCTTCAGTTAAATCATATGAGGGCAAGATAGAAGCATTGCAAAATCAAATTAATGCGTTGAAAAATGAAGAGCAATTAAAATTTGAACAAGCCAAAAACAAGCTTATTCAATCTAAATTGAAAGTTAAGAGTGATAGTATTGATTTTGAGGCCGCTAAAACTAATGTTAGTATCGCCGAGCGACAATTTACTCGAGTGAAGCAGTTGGAATCCGAAGGTCTTAAGTCCTTAACAAATTTGGAAGAAAAGAAATTAAAGCTTCAAGAGACACAAGCAAAATTAATTTCGCAAGAGAATAAGTTATTAACTGCAAAGAATGAGGTGCTCAATGCTGCTGTAGAAATTAATAGGATTAAAGCGGAATATACTGATAAGATTTCCAAGGCAAGAAGTGATATGTTTACAGCACAATCTAGCCAATTCGATTCTGAAGCACAGGTTACTAAGCTTGAAAATCAATATGCAAACTATGAGATACGTAATTCTATGTATTACATTAAGGCTCCTCAAAATGGTTATATAAATAAAGTAATTCAAGCTGGTATTGGTGAAACTTTTAAAGAAGGCGATCGTCTAGTAGGTGTTATGCCTGCGAATATTGAGTTGGCAGTAGAGACCTTTGTAAAACCCTTAGACCTTCCTTTAATACACCTTGGTGAAAAAGTTCGTATACAGTTCGACGGATGGCCTGCTATATTTTTTAGTGGATGGCCCAATGCTTCGTATGGTACTTTTGGAGGAAAAATTGTAGCTATTAACACTTTTATAAGCGAGAACGGAATGTATAGGGTTTTACTTGCTCCTGATCCAGATGATCAACCCTGGCCGACTGATATTCGTGTTGGTTCGGGTGCAAATACAATTGCTCTTTTAGAAGATGTCTCAATTTGGTATGAACTATGGAGGCAATTAAATGGGTTTCCTGCAAATTACTATCAACCCAAAAGTGTAGCATCAGAAACTATAAAAAAATAAGATGCATAAGTATTTATCATTTTTATTATTACTATTGACATTTTCATTGCAGAGCCAAAGTAATGACACTCTAGTTTTGCAGTTTAACGAGTTTTTAGGTTATGTTAAAAAGTATCATCCAATAGCGAAACAAGCAGAATTAACAATTGATATTGGGCAGGCTAATTTAATGAAAGCACGAGGAGGATTTGACCCCAAAATTGAAGTAGATTATAATCGAAAGGAATTTAAAAATAGTAATTATTATGATCGTTTAAATGCCACATTTAAAATACCAACTTGGTACGGAGTAGATTTTAAAGGAACCTATTTGCAAAATGAAGGAGAGTATTTAAATCCTTCAGATATTGTTCCTGAAAATGGATTGTACAGCGCTGGTATTTCACTTTCTATTGGTCAAGGGCTTTGGATAAATGACCGTATGGCAACTTTAAAGCAAGCCAAATATTTTAGGGAACAGAGTAAAGCTGATAGAGATTTATTAATTAATCAAATTCTATATGAAGCTTCATTAGCTTATTTTAATTGGTTGCAAGCATTTAGTCAGGTGGAAATGTTTAAAAGCTTTTTAAGCAATGCTGATATTCGTTTTAAAGGGATAAAGCGGAGATCAGAAAGTGGTGACTTAGCTGCAATTGATACAGTAGAAGCAAAAATTACAATTCAGAATAGAGCCTTAAGCCTTGAGCAAGTTCAGGTGGAGTTTGTAAAACGTACTTTGGAACTTTCTAACTTTTTATGGATAAATAATAATATTCCTATGGAATTGCAATCGAATGTAATTCCCGATAAAAATATTCATGGAAAAATAGATACAACTTTAGAAATTTTAGGTAAGCCATTAGATAGTTTTGACATTGAAACTCATCCGAAGTTGAAATCTATAGGATATAAAATTAAAGGTCTAGAAGTAAATAAAAAATTAAAAGCTAATAAGTTACTTCCGAAGGTAAAATTAGAATATAATTTTTTAACAGATACTCCAGAATATATCAATACATTTCAAACATACGATTATAAAGGAGGACTTAGTCTTAACCTTCCTTTATTTCTTAGAAGAGAAAGAGGTGATCTAAAATTGGCAAAATTTAAATTGCAAGATGCACAATTTGATTTAGATAATGCAGAAATAAAACTCAAAAACAAGATAGTTAGTATTTATTATGAACTAGATTCATATGAAACTCAGATGCTTTTAATAAACAAAATTGTTTTAAATTATAAAACTCTTTTAGCAGCTGAAGAAAGAAAATTCAACTTTGGAGAGAGCTCATTGTTTTTAATAAATTCAAGGGAAAGTAAATTAATTGATGCAAAGCTTAAGCAGATAGCACTACAGAATAAATTTTTTACAACAAAAGCAAGATTGTTCAATAGTTTGGTGGTGAACCCAAAAAGTTTGTAAGCTTCTAAATTTACTTGCGACCAAAGGTGACTTAAATCATGTTTTTATTTCCAACTGCAAATTAATTTTGCTTAGAATTTAATAAAATGGCTGAAACCCAAATCGACGGAAAAACCACAGATGTACTTATACATGAGGGCTTGCAAAAAGCAATGTCGTACCA
This sequence comes from Flavobacteriaceae bacterium EG-1, assembly GCF_009649685.1. Taxonomy (GTDB): domain Bacteria; phylum Bacteroidota; class Bacteroidia; order Flavobacteriales; family Flavobacteriaceae; genus Aurantibacter_A. The sequence continues at coordinate 475,553 of NZ_WJPK01000003.1, read as the reverse complement.
AGAATATAGAGCTTTAGTATCGAATTTGGCAGAAGAAGGTAAGGCCACTGGACCAGTACAATCGGAAGCGCTCTCAAATTATACGCAGTTAAATAATAGACGTATGAAGCGATGGGATAAAACTTTAAAATTCGGAGAAGAAGCAATCACCAAGATAAATAAATTGAATAGTAAAATTACTTGGTTAGTTTTAACTGAGAGTTGGTGTGGCGATGCTTCTCCTGCATTACCAGTGATGAATAAAATAGCTGAACTTAATCCGAATATTTCGCTTAAGATTATTTTACGTGATGAGCATACTGATTTAATAAATCGTTTTCTAACGAACGTAGGAATGTCTATTCCTAAATTAATTAATATTAAAGAAAGCACTCAAGAAGTGATCGGAGATTGGGGACCAAGATCAAGAGCCGCAACGAAAATAGTTGAAGACCATAAATTAGTTAATGGTAAAATACTGCCAGAATTTAAAGAGGAATTGCAGATTTGGTATAATGAAGATAAAGGACAAAGTGTATTAAAAGATTTGTTGAAATTAATCGAAAACTAGCGCGATTTTTCTTGAAATATGTAGGTAATTGTTCCTTTTTGAGTTGATCTATCAGCGGTATTAAATTTTGCCTTCAACGCATAAGTAATGGCATTGTCAACTAAACAACCGTTCGATGTGCCAGAACTTTTAGCATTAAAGTCGGCATGTGTAACATTGCCCAAAGCATCAACCGTTATATTAACTACTACTTTGCCACCTTCTATACAAGTGTAAATAGGTGGTGGTAATCTATAATTATTTCTATTTACCAAAGAGTACGATACAGATGTTCTTCTTTTTGCTAAGTTATTTGTGAATTCTTTCTTTTCCGCTTCTTTTTCTCCTAACAACTGTTTCTTTTCTTCTCTTTTTCTTGCCAATTCTTTTACGCGCTCCGCATATTCAGAATCTATGTTTGGACCATCTAATGGATCGTCAGTTGAGGCCTCTTTTTCGGCCATCAATTCTTCTAAAGTTTTTAGTGGTTCTGGATCGCCATAACTAGGTTTTGCTGTTTCGTTATAAGCTAAATGGCTTTTTATAGGATCTGCATTGGCTAAATCTTCAAGAGCTTTCTTTTCTTCTAGTAGCTCTTCAATATCTTCTTCAGCCAACATCATTTCTACGATGTACTCGTCTTCTTCTGCGTCCGCCTTGCCTAAGCTTAGATTATAAAGCCCCAATATCATTATACCCATCGAAAAGACAGTTATTAGTAATGATAATTGTTTGCGGTTCAGATTCATAAGAGCTATAACCTCGTTTTAAGAAAATTATTTAAATTATTCGATGAACGGAAAAAATCGCTGCTATTTTCGTTATACGACATCTTCTCCGAGTAATTTATTCTCAAAATCGATTGGATCTTGAGCATTATTTACGTGATAGACCCCTATTTTGGTTCTTCTTAATTCAGATAAATGACCACCACACTTTAAAACTACTCCCAAATCATGTGCCAAAGACCGAATATAAGTTCCTTTACTACAAACTATTCTGAATTTTACTTCAGGAAGTCGTATTTCGGTAATTTCATATTCGAGAACAGTTACTTGTCGCTTTTTAATTTTAACTTCTATACCTTCTCTAGCATACTCGTAGAGTCTTTTACCATCTTTTTTTAATGCAGAAAATATAGGAGGGGTTTGTTCTATTTCACCGATAAAACTTTCAACTGCCTTGAAAATTAATTCTTCAGTAATGTTTTCTAAAGAAAAGGTTTTGTCTACTTCTGTTTCTAGGTCGTAAGAAGGTGTTGTACTACCTAAAGTAATGGTACCTGTATATTCTTTTGTTTGACCTTGTAATTCGTTTATTTTTTTTGTGAATTTTCCAGTGCAAATTAAAAGTAGTCCTGTGGCAAGCGGATCCAAGGTTCCGGCATGACCGATTTTAATTTTTTTCAAATCGTATTTTTTTCTAATAGACCACTTTAATTTATTTACCGCCTGAAATGATGACCATCCCAACGGCTTATCTATTAGTAATAATTGGCCTGCTAAAAATTCTTCTTTAGTATTCAAAACTAAATTTTTGATTTATATATGAAAGAATTTGAACTAATTCGTTTTTAATTGAATTAGAAATTTACGGACTTTTTTAAATGAATAGAAATTACCCCCAAAAACTATAGCCTATTGCAATAGCACCCACAACAAGACAATAGATTGCAAAATAAGAGAGTTTACTCTTTTTAACCAATTGTATCATCCAAGTACAGGCAGCAAGACCAGCAACAAAAGCAGCAATAAAACCAGCACCCATAGCTACATTATTATCACCTTCAAAAGTAAGTTCACCACTCATTAAGTCTTTGGCAATCTTACCGAAAATTAAGGGAACAACCATTAAGAAAGAAAAACGTGCTGCCTTGGTTTTATCTACACCTAATAATACTGATGTTGAAATGGTAGCACCACTTCTTGATATACCAGGTAACATTGCAATAGCTTGAGAAATACCCACAATAAAGGCGTTGTTATAACTTACCTTTTTGTCTGTATCCTTGGCTTTATCAGCGAAGTATAATAAAACAGCAGTAATTAAAAGCATAAAGCCTACAAAACGAATATTACCTCCAAAAAATGCTTCTAATTCTTCTTCAAAGAATAGTCCAACCAGCACAGCAGGAATCATTGAAATAATAATTTTAATAGAGAATTGCGCTTCTTCGTTCCATTTAAAACTTAAAAGCCCTCGTAATATTTCCCAAACATCTTTTCTGAAAATAACAATAGTACTTAGCGCAGTAGCAAAGTGCAGTATTACAGTAAATAAAAGACTTTCCTCTGGTACAGAATTGTCTCCTAAAATAGCTTTTCCTAATTCTAAATGACCACTAGAAGATACGGGTAAAAATTCTGTTAAGCCTTGAATTATACCTAAGATAATTGCGTCTAGTATATCCAAAATTATTTCTTATGTGGATTCAACAAAATGGCATAAATTTCTATTCCTAAACCTATTAATACTAAGGTAGGGGCAAGACGTATTCTTCTAAAATTGTATATTTCAGGATTAAAAACATTGGGGTCATCACTTCCTCCGCCACTCATTAAAATAAAGCCTAAAGTGATGCATGCAAGGCCTATAAACATAAATAAATAGTTCTTCTTTTGAAAGATAAACTCTTTCTTTACTTCTTGATCTGCGCTGTTACCCTCTTTTTTGCCCATGCTGCAAATTTAGTCTTTTCCTTCAACGGTTAAAAATGATTTTTCTTGCTTATTTATTCTTATTAGAACTTTAAATTGAACGCTAATTACTATTTAGCGTTAAAGTATTAATAATATAGTTCGTCTGTTCTTAGGTTTAAAAAGCGTTGTGCTGCGAAATAAGTGCTTAGAAAGGCTATTAGAATTCCTGTTAGAAAAATTGCTATAAATAAAACTCCTAAAATGGTATAATCGTTTAAAATTGTTAATTCTGGAAAAGAATTTTCGGCATAAAACAAAGTTCCAACTAATGCAATACTAGCAACCAAAGCTCCAATCATTCCTAATTTTACGTTAGTCCAAATAAATGGTCTGCGAATAAATGTTTTAGTTGCTCCTACCATTTGCATTGTTTTAATGATAAATCGCTTTGAATAAATAGATAGTCGTATAGAACTATTTATTAAAAGAACTGCAATAAAAGTAAATATTGCACTGGCTACTAATACCCATATACTTATTTTTTTAATATTATCACTCAGTAGACCTACAAGGGGTTTATCATAAGTTATACTGTCGATATATTCTTTAGTTGATAGTTCTGCAACAATTTTCTCCATTTCTTCTGGAGTAACAAATTCAGATTTTAAAGTGATATCAATTGAATTTTTAAGCGGATTATATCCTAAAAAATCTTCGAAATCTTCACCTATTTCTTCTGCATGTTTTTTTGCGGCTTCTTCTTTTGAAACATAAGTAGCAGAATTTGTATAGTCTGCTGCAGTTAAACTTTTTTCTAATTGATTTATTTCCACCTCTTTAGCGCTATCTTTAAAGAAAATTGAAACAGAGATTTGTTCTTTAAAATGGTCGGCCATTTTTTTGGCGTTAATAACCATTAAACCCAATATTCCTAGCAAGAATAAGACCAAAGCAATACTCAATACCACTGAAAAATAAGATGATATTAGTTTGCGTTTTTGATAGCTTTCAAAAGACTGTGCCATTTATAAAAATGTTGAAAGAGTAAAGTTAGCAAAGTAAATTTGAAATATATTAAAACAATTAAGATTACGTTCAATAGTTGAAGAAGCGAATACTTTTTCGAAAGATTTAAGCAATACAAAAAAATTATTTTAGTAGATTTAAAAATATCAAGACCCGGTCTTTGGTTTCCGACGATTTGGATTTACCTCGTACCTTTTAGCAATCAAGAGGGTTTCTGGAAATCTTGGGTGTTTTGGTTAGGATTAGTTTTTGTCACATTTCCTTTAAATTATTTAGTTTATGGATTAAATGATTATAATGATGAAAAAGCTGATGCGGTTAATGATAGAAAAGGTAATTATTTATTTGGTGCAAAAGCATCAAGAGCTCATTTAGATGGCTTGTTAAGGAAAATTACTATTGTTATACTTCCTTTTATAGCAATTTTTACATACTTATCTGGATTTAAGATGTTCTTGCTTTTAGTGTTTATGGTGCTTGTAAATATTGTCTATAATTTTAAGCCATTTCGTATTAAAGAGCGACCACCGTTCGAAATCTTTATTCAAATAGGATACGTCACTACTGCCTTCTTTGCTACTGAACTAAATAATCTTGAAATGTTGCCTTGGCAAACCTTAGTATACCTTTCGCTTTTTGCGTTTCAAGCACATATAGCAGGAGAGATTATGGATATTGAACCAGATTTAGCATCTAAAAAACGAACTACAGCAACAGTTTTAGGTCGTAAAATCACCAAAATTCTAATGCTATTTATATTAGTGTTAGAATCATATCTCGTTTGGACTTGGTTTAAAGATGCTGTTTTAAGTGTCTTTTTATTAACCTTTTCAATATGGTTGTTCTTTGATGTTTTTTTCTTATTTAAAGACAAACCATATTCACTTTCGCAAATGAAGTTATTCGGTTATGCTATTAATCTTTCAGCAATACTGTCTATGTTATGGGTGCTACAAAGTGGTAAATTATTAATGGTTTAAAACGGTTATAGAGCACTGCTTTCCTTTCGACTTTCCCTTATTAAACTTATTTTTGCCGAGGAAGAAAATAGACCATGATTTACGATTTTAATAGTATTGAAAAAAAATGGCAAAAGTTTTGGGCAGACAACCAAACCTTTAAAGCTGACAATAATGCCGAAAAACCTAAATTTTATGTCTTAGACATGTTTCCGTATCCTTCAGGGGCTGGATTACATGTAGGACATCCTTTGGGTTATATTGCGAGTGATATTTACGCGCGCTACAAAAGACATAAAGGTTTTAATGTGTTGCACCCACAAGGGTATGATTCTTTTGGTTTGCCAGCGGAACAATATGCAATTCAAACAGGTCAGCATCCGGCAATAACTACCGAAGCAAATATTAAAACGTATCGTAGACAATTAGATCAGTTAGGCTTTTCTTTTGATTGGAGTCGCGAAGTGCGTACTTCCGATCCAAAATATTATAAGTGGACACAGTGGATCTTTATTCAACTTTTTAATTCATGGTATAATATTGATTCTGATAAGGCCGAGGATATAGCTTCATTAATCACTATTTTTTCTTCGGAAGGAAATACAAATGTTAATGCTGTTTGTGACGAAGATATTATACTATTTAATGCTGCTGAATGGAATAGCTTTACTACCAAAAAACAACAAGAAATATTATTGCAATATCGACTTACGTACTTAGCGGAAACCGAAGTGAATTGGTGCCCTGCCTTAGGAACGGTACTTGCAAATGATGAAATTGTAAACGGTGTTTCTGAACGAGGGGGACATCCGGTTATTCGTAAAAAGATGACGCAGTGGAGCATGCGTATTAGTGCTTATGCACAACGATTGCTCGATGGTTTAAATACAATTGATTGGCCGCAACCACTAAAAGATTCGCAAACCAATTGGATTGGAAGATCACAAGGGGCTGCTGTTACTTTTTACACTGCGGATGAAAAAAAATATCCAATATCGGTTTTCACAACCCGGCCGGATACTATTTTCGGTGTTAGTTTTATGACGCTGGCACCCGAGCATGAATTGGTTGCAGAAATTACTACTTCTGAACAAAAAGCTGAAGTTGAGGCCTATATAGAGGCTACCGCAAAACGATCTGAGCGCGATCGTATGGCTGATGTAAAAACAATATCAGGAGCTTTTACTGGTGCATATGCAGAACATCCATTTACCAAAGAGCCCATTCCTATTTGGATAGGTGATTATGTGTTGGCGGGCTACGGAACAGGTGCTGTGATGTCTGTGCCGTGTGGGGATCAACGTGATTATGATTTTGCCAAGCATTTTAATATTCCGATTCCTAATATATTCGAAGGTGTAGATATTTCTGAAGAAGCATTTGCTGACAAAGAAAAAACGATAATCGCTAATTCTGATTTCTTAAACGGATTATCTTATAAAAAAGCTGTTAAAACTGCTATTTACGAATTAGAAAAGTTAGGGCAAGGAAAAGGGAAAATTAACTACCGCCTTCGTGATGCTGTTTTTAGTAGGCAACGCTACTGGGGTGAGCCATTTCCGGTGTATTATGTAGATGGAATGCCTCAAATGATTGCCACAGATTATTTGCCGATTACATTGCCAGAGGTTGAAAAATACCTGCCAACAGAAACAGGTGAACCGCCATTAGGCAACGCAACAACTTGGGCCTGGGATACTGTTGCAAATAAAGTTGTAGCAAATGCCGAAATAGATAATAAAAGGGTGTGGCCGTTGGAGTTGAACACGATGCCAGGTTGGGCCGGTAGTTCGCAATACTTTAACCGTTATATGGATCCTCATAACAACAATGCAATTTTCTCGGAAGAAGCGATTAATTATTGGCAAGATGTGGACTTATACATTGGTGGTAGTGAACATGCTACTGGGCACTTATTGTATAGTCGGTTTTGGCAGAAGTTTATGTTTGATCGCGGATTTGTACCGAAAGATGAGTTTGCGAAAAAGTTGATTAATCAAGGTATGATTACCGGAACAAGTGCTTTTGTTTATAGAGAGGAAGGCACAGGCAATGTAATATCAAAGAATTTAATTAATGGGAAATCTGTAATTCCAATTCATGCAGATGTTTCGCTTGTAAATGCTTCGGATGAATTAGATGTTGAAGGATTCAGAAATTGGCAAAAAGACTACAAGAATTCTGAATTTATTTTGGAGGATGGCAAGTACATTGTTGGCCGCGAAGTCGAAAAAATGTCGAAGTCCAAATACAATGTTGTAAACCCAGATGCTATTTGTGAAGAATATGGTGCCGATAGTTTGCGCTTGTACGAAATGTTCTTGGGGCCATTAGAACAATCGAAACCTTGGAATACGGCCGGTATAACCGGAGTGCATTCTTTCCTTAAAAAATTATGGAAATTGTATCATTCGGGTGCAGATAGTTCATTTGTAATTTCTGATGAAGAACCAACTAAAGATAGTTACAAAACTTTGCATAAAACTATTAAAAAAGTGGAAGAAGATATTGAGAATTTCTCTTTCAATACTTCGGTATCTACATTTATGATTTGTGTAAACGAACTGACTGCGCAAAAATGTACAAGTAAAGAGATTTTAGAACCCTTGGCTATTTTGGTTTCACCTTATGCTCCGCATATTGCCGAAGAATTATGGTCAAAAATGGGTCACTCTAAATCTATTTCAACAGCAGAATTTCCAAAATTTGAACCGTCTTATTTGGTAGAAAGCAGTAAAAAATATCCAATTTCATTTAATGGAAAAATGAAATTTACTATGGAACTTTCTTTAGATTTATCAAAAGACGAAATAGAGGAAGCCGTAATGGAGCATGAAAAAACGCAACAACAATTGCAAGGTCGTACACCTAAAAAGGTAATTGTAGTACCTGGTAAAATTGTGAATATTGTGGGTTAATTAATGGGCTATGAATACTATAGAAATTTTGGGGCTTGTAGCAGCAATAGTCACGACATCGTGTTTTATTCCGCAGGTGTACAAAATTTCTAAAGAAAAATCTACTAAAGATATTTCGTTAGTAATGTATTTAATAATGGCTTTAGGGTTGTCACTTTGGTTGGTATATGGTATCGCAATTAAAAGTGCTCCGGTGATTTTGGCTAATGGCGTAACACTAATATTGGTGGTTTGGATATTGATTCTTAAATTAAAGTATAAGTAAAACGCCATTTTGGCGTCTTTTAATTTTGGCTAGATATTTGCTCTTTATATTGTAATTTTAAAGTTCACTAACTAAAAAAATAAATATATGTTTGGATTTGATATGGGCTACATGATAATAGCTGGAGTGTTTTCACTCATAAGCATGTGGGTGGGTAGCAAATTAAAAAGCAAATTTGCTAAGTATTCAAAAGTGCAATTACGTAATGGAATGAGTGGGGCAGAGATAGCTGAAAAAATGTTGGCTGATAATGGAATTAGAGATGTAAAAGTTATTTCAACCCCGGGTATGTTAACGGATCATTACAACCCCGCTAACAAAACGGTAAATTTAAGTGAAGGTGTTTACAGTCAGCGAAACGCAGCCGCAGCCGCAGTAGCGGCACATGAATGTGGACATGCTGTACAACATGCAACTGCTTATAGTTGGTTGCAGATGCGCTCTAAAATGGTTCCAATTTTAAATGTAACCAACAAATTTTCGATGTGGGTTATTTTTGGAGGTTTAATGTTAATGGGTTCTACTGCTATTGGCGGTACTATAGCTTGGGTTGGTATTGCACTATACGGTATAGGTACATTGTTTAGTATTGTTACATTACCCGTTGAATATGATGCTAGTAATAGAGCACTAGCTTGGTTAAAGAATAAGAATATGCTTGCCCCTGATGAATATGCTGGTGCAGAAGATGCATTAAAATGGGCTGCTCGTACTTACGTAGCAGCGGCAATTGGTGCAATTGCAACCTTATTGTATTTTGCAATGAAAGTGGCTGGTGGAAGTAGAGATTAAACTATAAAAAAATTGAAATGTATGGCCTGCTTAGAATATTTCTAAAGCAGGCTTTTTTTATGTTCATATAGTTTAATTGTATTCTAAATTGTAATCTGACGATTTATTTGTTGATTCAATGAAATAAATGTTTCAGTTCGTGATACACCTTCAATTTGTTGAATTTTTTTATTCAATAATTGCATTAAATGTTCATTGTCTTTGCAAAGCACTTTAATTAAAATAGACCAATTGCCTGTAGTATAATGGCACTCTAAAACTTCGGGAATTTTCTCAAGTTCTTTAACTGCACTCGGATTACTCATAGCTTTATCTAAAAAAATACCAATGTAGGCCATTGTAGTATAGCCTAATATTTTAGGATTAACTATAAATTTTGAACCCGTCATTAACCCCGAACTCTCTAATTTTCGAAGTCTTTGGTGAATCGCAGCTCCCGAAATTCCAATATTTCTTGCTATTTCTAAAATTGGAGTACGTGCATCATTCATTAAAAATTTTAATATTTTTTTATCAATTCCATCAATTTTGATGTTTTTGTTATTTGATTTCATGGTTTGGGTTTCAAATTGATGGTGAAATTAATAATTTCATAACAAACAAAAAGAACGATTTTTTGTTTTACTATATAAATGAGCTCAATTTGGAATATTTATGTATTGACAAATAAATATTAACTAGTAGAAATTTTAAATTTAACTTGCTACTGAATCTGGATTATAACCCAAATAAGGAACTTCATATTCATTAAAAAGTATTCCGAACTTCTGGAGTTCATTTAAAATGGGTTCGTAAACCTCCTTAGAAAGAGGAATTTGTACTCCCGGAGTAGTTATTTCTTTGTTTAAAATTAGCAAAGTAGCTATTGCCACCGGTAGACCAACTGTCTTTGCCATTGCTGTGTGACTTTGATTTTTGCCAATTACCACCATATTCGAATCTATTTGACGATTAATACCTTCTAGTTCATATCCAAATTTATGATACATTACAATCATGTCTTTATCATCATGATTAAGGGTCCAACTTTGTTCTAATATTTCTTGAAGTATTTGTGCTGGTGTTGCATTTTCTAGGGTAATTTTTTTATTGGAGTCAAATAATTTTAGCTCAAGTAATTTCTCCCACATAATGTCATCTTGATCAATTTTTAAATAAAGCCGAAGCTTTAATTCTACAGTGTCGGTTGGGGAATATGGTAAAAAGAGATTTACAAATTCGCGATATGACATACCTTTAGAATTATCAATTGTAAAACTGTCATCTGTCATTCCTAGTTGAACAAACATATTCCATGCTCGAGAAAAACCTACTCTTCGCATTGTACCACGATATAAGGTTAAAATGTCTGATAAACCATATGCCTCTCTATATTTTAGAGAATCTCGATTAGCATATCCTTCAAATTTTCCATATCCTTTTATTTCAAAAAATTCAGTTCTCCTAAATAATTTATGATATGGAATGTATTTGTATGTTCCTTCTTGAATAAATTTTGCTGTACCTCCTTGCCCCGCTGTTACCACATTTCTAGGATTCCACGTAAATTTGTAATTCCATAAATTATTGTCACTTTCAGGGGCTACTAAACCACCGGTGAAAGATTCGAACAAAACAACTTTTCCTCCTTTTTCTCGAATACCATCTAATACTTTCATTGCACTCATATGATCTATACCTGGATCAAGTCCAATTTCGTTCATAAAAATTAAACCAGCCTTTTTTACTTGAGAATCTAAAGCTTTTAATTCACTACTTATGTAACTCGCAGTAACTAGGTGCTTCTTCAAGCTTAAACAATCTTCTGCAATTTTTATATGAAACCTGGCAGGTAACATTGATATGACAATATCAGCATTCGAAATAGCATTTTGTCGGGCAATCGAATCAAAAACATCTAACTTAATAACTGTACAGTATTCATGGTTAGATACGTTTTTTGAAATATGCTCTGGATATAAATCGCCTATGGTTACGTGTAAATTTTCAGAAATAGATTTTTCGAGTAAATAATCTATTAAATAGGAGGTTGATTTACCTGCTCCAACAACGAGTATATTACGCATAATTCGAATTGTTTACTTTTGTTTAACGAAGCTCTAAGGTATCAAATTGTTATATTTATTCATTAATTCTTCATTTAGGTTATGAACAAAACAATATTTTTAATAGGAATTCTAATAGGTGTATTGGCAATAATATTGGGGGCTTTTGGTGCTCATGGATTAGAAAATATGATTACTTCCGATGCTATTCAAACCTTTGAAACTGGCGTAAAGTACCAAATGTATCATGCTTTGTTCTTACTTGTTCTAGGGAGTATAAGACAAATACCTAAAAAAAATAAAAAATGGATTTTTTACCTCGTAGTTTTGGGTGTATTTCTTTTTTCTTTTTCGATTTATTTTTTAGCTACTAATGAATTAACATCTTTCAATTTTAAAGCTATCGGATTTATAACACCTATTGGAGGTTTAATGTTAATAATCGCTTGGTGTTTACTTGGCTTCGAATGTTTTAAACGTTTCAACTAAATTATTCTCAATTTAAGAGGTTTAAAATTATATTTATGATAATTTTGCATCAAAATTCAATGCGATAATTGAAAATATAATAATAGATGAAAAAATCAATTTCACTTTTAGATTACGGAATTAAATCAAAAACTATCCATTATCAATTAAACCCTACAGAACTTCACAGAATTACTTTAGAAAAAGGAATGGGTGTAGAGACTTCATCGGGGACACTTACTGTGAATACGGGTGAGTTTACAGGGCGATCACCAAAAGATCGTTTTATTGTAAAAGATGCAATTACTGAAGAAAAAGTATGGTGGGGCGACATAAATATCCCTTTTGAAACCGATAAATTTGATACACTTTATAATAAAGTAATTTCTTATTTGAATGATAAAGAATTGTTTGTACGTGACTGTTATGCATGTGCGGATCACAATTACCGTATGGATATTCGCGTAATAAATGAATACCCTTGGTCTAATCAGTTTGCTTATAATATGTTTATTAGACCTACCTATGAAGAATTAAAACATTTTGAACCTGAATGGACGGTTATTAACGCCCCTGGGTTTATGGCGGATGCGAAAGTTGATGGCACGCGACAACACAATTTTGCTATTCTAAATTTTACTAAAAAAATTGCTTTAATTGGTGGAACTGGGTATACTGGAGAAATAAAGAAAGGAATATTCTCTGCACTCAATTTTATTTTGCCAGTTGAAAAAAATACATTGCCAATGCATTGCTCTGCAAATGTAGGTAAAAATGGGGATACGGCTATTTTCTTTGGTTTGTCTGGTACTGGTAAAACTACTTTGTCTACTGATGCTAATAGAAAATTGATTGGAGATGATGAGCATGGATGGAATAATGAGAATGCTATTTTTAATTTTGAAGGTGGTTGTTACGCAAAAGTGATTAACCTTTCTCAAGAAAATGAACCTGAAATATTCGGTGCGATAAAAAAAGGTGCCATTCTTGAAAATGTTATCTTAGATTCTAAAGGTAATGTTGATTTTGCCGATACTTCAATAACGCAAAATACAAGAGTTAGTTATCCTATTTATCATATACCAAATGTTCAAAGGCCCTCAATAGGTAAAAACCCAAAAAATATTTTCTTTTTAACCGCCGATGCATTTGGAGTTTTGCCTCCAATTTCTAAATTAACACCAAGTCAGGCAGCATATCATTTTATTTCTGGTTATACAGCAAAGGTTGCGGGAACTGAAGCAGGGGTTGTTGAGCCAATTCCTTCTTTTTCCGCCTGTTTTGGAGCACCTTTTATGCCGCTTCATCCTGCTGAATATGCCGAAATGCTAAGTAAAAAAATGACCTTGGCAGGTGTAAATGTTTGGCTGGTAAATACAGGTTGGACAGGTGGGCCCTATGGAATTGGTACACGAATGAAATTAAAATATACTAGAGCTATGATTAATGCTGTGCTTAATGGTGAATTAGGACTTTATAATTATGATGATTATCACATTCACTCTGTTTTTGGCGTTGCTCAGCCTAGAAAATGCCCTGGTGTGCCTACTGAGGTGTTAAGTCCACGAACCACATGGAATGATGATGAAGCTTATTATACAACCGCTTTTAAGCTTACAAATGCTTTTCGTGAAAACTTTAAACAATTTGAAGCCTACGCTAGTGAAGAGATTCGTAGAGGAGGTCCTCAGCGATATGCTTTTTAAAATTTAATCAACGAAGTTTATAAATGAAAAATCCCTGAAATAACATTTCAGGGATTTTCTATAATATGTAACAAAACAACTAAATGTGATGTTTCTGTTACTTTATTTTTTATTGGCAGCATTAATATACTTCTGTAATGCCATAGTCATTGATGGTGTTTCAGGGGTTGGTGCTTGAATATCAATTCTAAGTCCAGCACTCGTTGCTGCTTTCACTGTAGAATTTCCAAAAACAGCTATACGCGTATCATTTTGCTCAAAATTTGGAAAATTTTTAAGCAATGACTCAATGCCAGATGGACTGAAAAATACAAGTACATCGTAGTATACATTCCTTAAATCAGATAAATCACTGATAACTGTTTTATAGAATATACCGCGTGTCCAATCAATTCCTATTTTATTTAAAGTTTCTGGGACAATCGATTTTAAAACATCAGAAGAAGGAAGTAAAAACTTCTCGTCTTTATATTTCTTAAAAAGCGCTGCTAAATCGGCAAAATTCATCTTACCTACATATATCTTACGCTTACGGTAAACAACATATTTTTGAAGGTAGTACGCTACAGCTTCAGATTGACAGAAATATTTCATTGTGTCTGGTACTTTGAAACGCATTTCTTCCGCAATTCTAAAATAGTGGTCTACCGCATTTCTCGATGTTAAGATTATTGCAGTATAATTTTTTAAATCTATTTTTTGTAGACGTACTTCTTTTGCATCGACACCTTCGACATGAATAAAAGGTCTAAAATCTACTTTAACCCTTTCTTTGTCGATAAGCCGTGAATATGGAGAGTTTTCCATTTTCGGTTCTGGCTGCGATACCAAAATCGTTTTTACTTTCATGTATCAGTATTTAAGATAACTTCCGATAATTATTAGGGGGGCAATTTCAAGAGCGCAAAGGTACAAAATAAAATAGAAAAAATTATTGGCTAGAAATTTTTGGTGATTTTGCAGTGCTGTTGCCCATCCTATTGCATTTATTAAGAATACTAATCCTATAGTTATGTATACTACTATTCTAGAATTTTGAAAAATGTAAGCTAAAATTACGTTTGCAATCAGCAAAATTAGGCCACTATAATTCAAATACGATAATTTTTTAAAAACTAGTTCACTTATTGTCTTGGTTGTCCCAAAAATAAATCCACTTCCCATTTGTACAATTACTTTTGCAATTAAAAAAAGGAATACCGAAGCAAGAATTATTGGGTAAAAGAATGGGGAATTTAATTGTTCTTGATTCCCTAAAATTGACCATGTAAAATAGGCAAATATTGAAAAGTTAACTATCTGAAAAACAGAAAAAAAGACATGAAACCAATTTAATAATTTATCTTTTTTATTATACATAAAAATGTATTTATTATTGAAAGGTAAAATTATGAAATTCAAGAATCTACTATAAAAAAGAGCCTTTGCAATTACAAGAGCTACAATACTAAAAAATAATAGTATTGTTATCCAATCAAGGTTATATGTTGCTCGTAATACTGGTTCCATTAATAGAGTTTTTGCGTTTCTCCATTTAATCCATAAGGTAGTCCATAAGGTTGTCCTTTTTCCGAAATCCCTAACCTTAAATAGGTAGGGTTAAATACCTTCTTAGGTAATTTAAACGTGAATTCTGTGTTTTCATTTGATTTTAATAGTGATATTTCTTTCACCGATTGCACATCTTTTAAATCATAAATCTCAATAATCTTCTTGTATTTGTCTAAATAGACCAATCCAAATCTTATTTTTTTTAAATCAATATCAAATCCATACGGATTGAATACTTCAAATTTCACATCTTTTTTGTCGCCAGGAATAAGTGGGGTATCTTCAATCTTACATTTAAGTTTTCTAAATGTTTCAAAATCTTCATAAAAATTTCCATGTAAAACTTTGCCATCACTTTGAGTGTAAACTATGTCACCTTTTTCAATAAATTCGGATACATATAGTACACGTTCATGACGCATCATTGATTCTGACTGATCTAGGGTATATTGATTTCTTCTGTAAAAAAGATTGTTTAATGAGTATGTCTCAACACCAGTATAGAAGGAATACATTGGTGCTCTTCTATAGGAATTTTCAAAAACTACTCGCGTATCACCTATTTGATCATGCAATTCACTAGTCCATTTTTTATTGCCATGACTTTCATAATGTATGGGGAAAAGTGGCTCAAAAACTAGCCCTAGACGTAGAAATAATAAAATAGCAATATTCAGTAGCCCTAATTTAAAAATCCAATTTCGTACTTTTTCATTTTCAAGCATAAAGTTGAAAACTAAAATGATTAATGGAATAGAAATAACTACCAACCATTGTGTTTGCACTAAACGGGTAAAACTTGAAACAAAAAAGAAAAGTATTACTCCGTATGTTAAATAAACTAAGGCTTTTGTAAATAGGTTTTTAATTTTGGTTTTATACAATGCGTAGTAAATAAGTGGAAATGTGAAGCCAAATAGTGTCACTAAATTTAGTAGAAAGGCAAGCGTATTGTCATTAAAATCATAAGGATAGCTTGGTCTCTCAAACAAGTGATATTTTACTCCAATAAAATCACTTTCGAATAGCCAGAAAAAATGAGGTATATAAAAGAACAAGGCACAAGCTACAGCGGCCCAAGCATATTTGTTGATTAATAATTTTGGATTTGAAGCTAAAATAGAGAAAATAACAAGCACTGCATGGTATTTGCTATACATTAAACAAGCCATTAAAATTCCTAATACCAGAGCTCTTGCCAAAGAATTTTTTTCTAGAAACTTTTTATATACCCAAAGAAAAAGAGTGGTAAAGAAAATTAATGGAGTGTCTGGAAGTGTTAAAAAACCATAGGCATTCATTAATGTCATAGAGAAAACTAAAACAAAAAAGTGGAGCGCGTATTCATTTTTTCTTGGGTGATTTATCATCATCCAAAGTATAAGCATTGTGCCAACTGAAAGTAAACAACTTACAAAACGAACTCCTATTTCGCCATCGAAAAATAATCCGCTAATGGCTGCAATCCAAGCAACCATAGGTGGATGATCAAAATAACCCCAGGCAATTTCTTTAGCAAATTGCCAATAATATGCCTCGTCATATATAAGTTCGGTAAAGTTTGCTTGAATCAAGTTTAGTAGCAATAAGCCACCAAGAAGATATAGCAGTAGTTTAGGAAATCTAGGGTTCATTTACTAAAATTATTGATGCAAAATTACGAAGAATGAACCTTTGACTTATGGTAACAGTATCTTAAAATGATGATAAAAATATATTTCTTGATCTTTAAGGTTCTGTAAAACACTATTTTTGTTCAATTCAAACTAAACCAATGTCAGATTGCCTGGTCATTATTCCTACCTACAATGAAATTGAGAACATTGAGGCCATAATTGATGCAGTTCAGTTATTAAAGAAGAATTTTCATGTGCTTGTAGTGGATGATAATTCTCCTGATGGAACCGCACAAAAGGTTAATGATAAGATGGTTGATACTCCAGATTCTTTGTTTTTGGAAGTGAGGAAGGCTAAATCAGGACTTGGTACTGCCTATATACATGGTTTTAAGTGGGCCATTCAAAGAAAGTATGATTATATTTTTGAAATGGATGCTGACTTTTCTCATGACCCAAGAGATTTATCAAGATTATATCGGGCATGTTTGAATGGCGCAGACGTTTCGGTTGGATCACGCTATAAAAAAGGGGTAAATGTGGTTGATTGGCCGCTATATCGGGTGCTTTTATCTTATGGAGCTTCGTTTTATGTAAAAATGATTACCGGTATGCGTGTGCATGATCCAACGGCAGGCTTTGTCTGTTATAAAAGAGAGGTATTGGAAAATATTGATTTAAATTCAATTCGTTTTATAGGATATGCTTTTCAAATTGAAATGAAATTTCGGGCCTATCTTAAAAATTATAAAATAGAAGAAGTTTCCATTATTTTTAGAGATCGTGTCAAAGGAAAATCAAAAATGAGTTCTTCAATTATAAGTGAGGCTATTTGGGGTGTATTTATGATGAAGATGCGCAGTATGTTTCAAAAAAGTAGATTTTAAATCGGTTTTATGAATAAAATTCTAATTAAAAATGGCAAGCTTGTAAATGAAGGAAAAGTCTTAGAAAGCGATATTCTTCTAGAGGGCCAAAAAATTAAAAGAATAGCAAATGATATTTCTGAGCCAAATGCTACTATAATTAATGCGGCAGGTAAATTTATTATCCCTGGAGTTATTGATGATCAAGTTCATTTTAGGGAGCCAGGATTAACGCATAAAGGAAATATTTCGACAGAAAGTAGGGCGGCAGTAGCAGGTGGAATCACAACCTTTATGGAACAACCCAATACAAACCCGCAAACTACAACTATAGAAAAGTTAGAGAAAAAGTTCGCTATAGCTTCTACTAGTGCTTTTGCTAATTACTCTTTTTTGTTTGGCGGTACTAATGATAACCTTGAGGAAATTAAAAAGCTTGATAAAAATGCCTGTTCAGGAGTGAAACTTTTTTTAGGATCTTCCACTGGTAATATGTTAGTGGATAATGAAGAGGTGATTGAAAAAATATTTAGTAATACCGAAATGGTTATTTCGGCTCATTGTGAAGATGAAGGTACAATTAGAAGAAATCTAGAAAAGTATAAAGCTAAATATGGAGATGATATTCCGATTGAAATGCATCCAAAAATTAGAAGTGTTGAAGCCTGTTATCTTTCATCTTCCAAAGCTATAGCTTTAGCAAAAAAAACGGGTGCTAGATTACATGTTTTTCATTTATCTACCGGTAAAGAAACCGACCTTTTTAGAAATGATATTCCATTAAAAGATAAAAAGATAACAGCTGAAGTTTGTATTCATCACTTGTGGTTTTCAGACGAAGATTATAATACAAAAGGGACTTTAATTAAGTGGAATCCAGCAGTAAAGTCTGCAAAAGACCGAAATCAATTATGGACAGCATTATTAGATGATAGGATTGATGTAATTGCTACGGATCATGCCCCACATTCATTTGAAGAAAAAGATAATGTTTATACAAAAGCACCTTCTGGAGGACCTTTAGTTCAACATGCTTTGGTGGCGATGTTAGAAAAATATCATCAGGGAATTATTTCTTTGGAACGTATTGTTGAAAAAATGAGTCATAACCCTGCAATCTTATTTGATATTGAAAAACGAGGCTATATTAGGGAAGGATATTTTGCAGATCTTGCTATAATAGATGTAGAAAACCCACAATTAATTACGAAAGAAAATATTGTCTACAAATGCGGATGGTCACCTTTTGAAGGCACAACATTTAAATCGCGCATTACGCATACTTTTGTCAATGGACATTTGGCTTATGAAAATGGAAATTTTTCTAAGGAGAAGCGTGCAATGCGATTGACATTTAATCGATAATATGAAACAGGTATTATTCTTATTGGGATTAGTATTGTTAGCTTCATGCTCCGAAAAGTTAATTGAACCCCCCGAAGACTTGTTAGCTACTGATAAAATGGTAGAAGTCTTAAATGATTTAGCAATTTTAAATGCTGCAAAAACTTCTAATTCTAGTATACTTGAAACGAATGGGGTTCAGGCCATGAAATTTGTATTTGAAAAACATGGTATTGACAGTATTCAATTTGTATTAAGTGATCGTTATTATGCATCTAAACCTGTAGAATATGAATCAATTTATTCTAAAGTGGCTTTAATGTTAGAAACAGAAGAGAAAAGAATTAAAGAGCTGAAAAAAGTGAATGATAGTTTAAAGAATATTGAAAAAGACTCAATTAGAAAATTAAATAAATTGAAAAAATAAAACTAGTTTTCTCTTAAAAAACATTCTGCCGTAAAATTGATTGTCTCCGTAAGTTTTTCAAATTCAAATGTTAAATCTTTTTTTATTTTTTTATTTTCAAAAAACTGTCTATTCTGAAATGAATGTATTGAATTTCTTGTAATTTTTCGTTGTTTACCTGTTAATTTACTACGGCAAAAATCTGCTAAACGAAAAATCTTTAATTGCCAAATTTTCAGCTTTTTTCTGGGAGGCTTTTTACCTAAAGCATTAGAAACTTTTTTCAAAATTTCCTGATAACTTAAGTTTTCTGCAACTATAATGTAGCGCTCATTTATTATTGAACTTTCCATCAGTAAAATTAGAATTCGAACAACATCATGTACTGCTACAAATCCGGTTCCTCCAGGTGGATAAAAATTGAATCCTTTATAAGCAGTGGAAAATAACATGCCCGAGCCTTGATTCCATTTTGTTGGGCCTATTATAACTCCAGGATTAACCATTACCACCGAAAGTCCTTCTTGAGAACCACGCCACACTTCCATTTCCGCTTTTTGTTTCATTAAAGCATAAACATTAGCATTAGTCTCTGACCAATCGGAATCTTCTGTAGCCATTTTACCGTTTATGCTTTTTCCAATTGTGCCAATTGTACTCACATAACAGAGTTTTTTAATCGCATTTGCTAAACATAAGTTTACAATATTTGCAGTACCATAAACATTACTTTCTTTTAATTTGTGATAATCTTTTGGGTCAAATGAAATAAGGGCCGCGCAATGATAAACATGGGTTATTCCTAAAAAGGCTTGTTCTAATGCTGGAATGTCGTTAATGTCTGCTTCTTGCCACTCAATTTGTTTAAAAAGTTCTTCCGCCTTTTCTGTATAATTGGAAAATATTTTGAGTACCTGATTAAGATTACTTTTTTTTCGATGTATCGCCCGTACGCAATTACCATTTTTAACTAATTGCAATAATAAGTGTGAACCAACTAAACCTGTACCGCCTGTAACCAAAATCATGTTGCTAAAATAGTTATTTGAACTGGATTAATTTTTGAATACTAATTCAGTAACATATGAATTAAATTATATTTGCACTGAATTAAAAAGAGAATACCAATGGCAAATAATTTTGTAGAAGAACTAGAATGGAGGGGCATGTTACATGATGCTATGCCGGGCACAGCTGAGCATTTATCTAAGGGTATGCAAGCCGCCTACGTTGGTATTGATCCAACTGCAGATTCTTTACATATTGGTCATTTAGTTGGTGTTATGATGTTGCGCCATTTTCAATTGGCAGGCCATAAACCAATTGCTTTGGTTGGTGGTGCGACGGGTATGATAGGAGATCCTTCAGGAAAATCTGCAGAACGTAACTTGCTTGATGAAGCTACTTTGCGTCATAATCAAGATGCTTTAAAAAATCAGTTGGCTCGTTTTTTAGACTTTGAGTCGGATGCTGAGAATGCCGCGGAGTTAGTCAATAATTACGATTGGATGAAAAATTTCTCATTCTTAGAGTTTATTAGAGATGTTGGAAAGCATATCACGGTAAACTATATGATGGCGAAAGATTCGGTTAAAAAAAGATTAAGTTCAGAATCTAAAGAGGGGATGTCATTTACTGAATTTACGTATCAATTGGTTCAAGGGTATGATTTTCTACACCTTTATCAAAATAATAATTGTACGCTTCAAATGGGTGGAAGTGATCAATGGGGTAATATTGTTACGGGTACCGAGCTCATACGAAGAATAGGTGGAGGTAAGGGTTTCGCTTTAACTTGTCCGTTAATTACAAAAGCTGATGGTACAAAATTTGGCAAAACAGAATCAGGAAATATTTGGTTAGATGCAGAAAGAACATCGCCATATAAATTCTACCAATATTGGTTAAATACTTCTGATGAAGATGCAGAAAAATATATTAAGATTTTTACCTTTTTAACAGAGGATGATATAAAGAATTTAATTTTAGAGCATCAAGAAGCGCCGCACCTTCGGGTATTACAAAAGCGTTTAGCGCAAGAAATTACCATTATGGTGCATTCAAAAGAAGATTTTGATAATGCAGTACAAGCTAGTGCTATACTCTTTGGTAAATCTACTTCGGAAGATTTGAAGAAATTGAATGAGAAAACTTTTCTAGATGTGTTTGATGGTGTGCCACAAGCAGAAATTTCAATGGCAGATTTAAATGCTGGTTTAAATATGATTGGCGCACTTTCAGCTAAAACAGGTTTTTTAGGATCTAATGGGGAAGCTCGTAGAGAATTAAAACAAAATTCTATCTCAGTTAATAAGGAAAAAGTCAAGGAAGATTACTTGATTTCTGAAACTGATCTTATAAATGGTAAATTTATTTTGTTACAACGTGGTAAAAAAAACTACTTTGTGTTGGTTGTAGTATAACCTTAAGTTGATGAATAAATTAATAGCTGCACTTCTTCTACTTTTTTCAAGTATTGGCTGTAGTGATACTAAGGAATGTTGTGCTATGCCGGTTATAGAATTAACAGGACGTTATAACCATGAAATTTCCGATTGTAATAACTTTCAAAATTCGGAGGTAAATTGTGTTGAGTGGATTGAATTTATAAACGATACTCAAGTAAATCTTTTATATGGAGGTAGCGATGTTGTAGATAGATTTAACTTTACTCAAAACGCTGATTATGTTACTGTAGAAGGCTCCGAAATGTCTAGTTTTAAGCTGGTTTTTGTAATAAAAGGTCTTACGCAATTGGAAAGATTAGATAATGGTGAAATATGGGAAAAAGAGTAGCGCATCAACATTATTTTACACCATTAACAGTATTTCTATTTTAGCGGTTATTTTCAAATAAATAAGTTGATATTGCGTTAGAGGGATACTGATAAAATTAAACAGTAGATATCATGCGTAGTTTTACCGCTCTTATTATTTTAGTTCTTTTAGCTTCTAGTTGTGACAAACTAGATGAATTGACAAAGTTTAATATTGACTATGAAACGGAAGTAACAATACCTGCATCAACAGGAATTAGTTTGCCATTTGATGTTTTCACTCCTGATACTGAAACTAATTCAGAGTCCAAATTTGATTCAAATGATACTCGAAAAGATTTAATTGAATCAATTAAACTTACCAAATTGCAATTAAACATTACCTCACCTGAAGATACTGATTTTAGTTTTCTTGAGTCTATAGAAGTATATATTAATGCAGATGGTCTCGATGAAATCTTAATTGCTAATAAAGAAGAAGTTTCTGAAACAGTATCAATATTAGATTTGGATGTTACCGATGTTGAATTAAAAGAATACATCAAGAAAGATAGTTACAGCCTTAGATTAAATACTGTAACGGATGAAACTTTAGGGCAAGATCATGAAATTCATGTGAATTCTACTTTTTATGTAGATGCTAAAATTTTGGGTCTTTAATATAGTTAGATTGCCATTAAATTACAGCCGCGAACATCGCTATTATCAAAACGTCCTAAAATTTCAAAACTTCCATCTTTATACACTTTGCCTAAATCTTGAGTGGCAATAAAAGAACAGGATTCTTTGTTCGCAAGATCAATTATATTTACCCCACCAGATTTTTTAATTGGCTTAAAGCTGAGAGGGTCTTCGGTATCTCTTATTATAATTTTCATCCAAGGTGGTGTTTTAAAGATTCCTTCACCAACAGAATAAGCCTGAGATAATAATTCTGTCATTCCATATTCCGAATGTATTTTTTTAACTCCAAAACCGTTTTTTAAAATATGATGTAATTCTTCTCGAACAATTTCTTTTCTACGTCCTTTCATTCCTCCCGTCTCCATTACAATTGTATTATTTAGTTGAAATTTAAATTTCTCTACCATATCTACAAGTGCAAATGAAACACCAATTAATAGTGTTTTGGTGCCAGAAGCCTCTAGTTGTTTTAATTTGTTTTGTAGTTTTTTAAAATCATTTAAATAAAAGCCACTATCAGGGTGTTTACTTTTATTAATTAAATCTTGAACCATATAAATAAGTGAAGATCCTTCACGCTCTAAATAAGCAGGTAAAAGCGCTAGAATACAGTACTCTGAAACTGAACCATAAAAATGTTTAAATGCAGCCATATAGCTCTTTTTGTATAAGTTAATGTTCGCTACATAATGTTTGCTGGTTTCAGTTCCGGCTGTACCACTACTAGTAAAAATAATTTCTGATTCTAAACTATTAGTTAAAACTTGTTTAGTTTTAAAAAACGAAATAGGTAAATAAGGAATGTTAGCTACGTTTTTAACAGTAAGATCCGTTCGATTTAATTGATTACAAAACTGATTGTAAACAGTGTTATTCTGATATTGATACCTGAAAACTTCTAGTGCAAAATTTTCAAATTCAATTTCAGATTTAATGTTAAATATGTCGTTTACTTTTATTGGCATTTCAACTAGCAAAGATAACGATTCCGAAAATGTAATAAATGAAAAGCCCTGTTCTAAAAATAGAGCAGGGCATGAGTATTAATTGAGTTTTGGGCTTTATTTTACGACCAATTTTCTTCTAATAGTTTTATTTTTTTCGGTAACATTCATGACATAGACCCCAGGAGTTAAAGCAGATATAGAAAGTGCCTTATTTATCATCCTACTTCTAAGTACTATTTCGCCGAAAATGTCATATATAACAACAGTTTTCGGTGCGTTTAGATTAGTAGTAATATAAACAACATCATCAAATACGGGATTGGGATATAATTTGAAATTCAATATTTCATCTGAGGAGCTCGATTGTACACTAGCTATTTCTTGAGCTGACAACGTAAAAGCACATGCCAATAGCAGTGCTGTGTAGATTAGTTTCATAGGTATTGATTTGGGATCAACACTGTAAAGATAATGTAAGAGAATGCTTAAGGGCAATAAATGTTGTGAAATTCGACCAAACGTAGGTAAAAGATAACACGTTAACCGTTCGTCTAAGTTTTACGCCGCTTGTCGAACATGAAAATTGAAATAATCTATTGAAATGCAATTACTTAACTATCAATTTTCTGGTCGCCATGTTGTTGTTTTGATATACTCGAAGAATGTAAACACCAGCATCTAGTTCAGAAAGATTTATTTCTCTTCCTAAAATTGTTGTTTGAAGAACTTGTGTTCCTAATACATCAAAAATTAATATTTTCTTTGGAGCTGAATCCGAAGTACTTATATATACTTTACCATTTGTAACTGGATTTGGGTAAAGTTTAAACCCATTTATATCGTTGCTAGCCAAGGAGTCTTGTCCATAAGCTAACGAAATAAATAAAAAAGCAATTACAAGGTAAAGGTGCTTCATACAGGGTTAGTTACAAAAAATATACCACAAAGGTACAAAATGTTTATAAGTTTTCATTGTTCAAACCCTTTGTTTTTAGCTTTAAATCAATGAAATACATTATAAAATGTTTAAGAACCTAACGTAAAACTGCTATTATTTATTCTCTTTGAATTGAAATTGATTATAAAGCCCTATTTTTCCTACATTATTAAGAAATTCAATATTATTGAAGTGTTTGTAAAATGTTACCGAAATGTTACCTTATTCACTGTAGTTAATACCATTGTCGTTAGATGCCTTATATTTACATTATATTGATTTTACTTTAGTCTAAATAAACCTTGTAACGTGAAAAAGAAAGATATTAAAATACTTTTAGTAGATGATGAGCCTGATATTTTAGAGATTATTAGTTATAATCTTGAGGCTGAAGGTTATCAGGTTTTTACGGCTAAAAATGGTCAAGAGGGAGTAATGAAGGCAAAAAAAAGGAAGCCACATCTTGTTATATTAGATGTTATGATGCCAGAGATGGATGGTATTGAAGCATGTGAGCAAATGAGGAAAATGCCAAGTTTAGAAAATACACTTATTACCTTTTTAACCGCAAGAGGTGAAGATTATTCTCAAGTAGCTGGTTTTGATGCAGGTGCAGATGATTATATTACTAAGCCAATAAAACCAAAAGTGCTTGTAAGCAAAGTTAAAGCACTTCTTCGTCGTTTAAAAGATGAATCTAATGAAGCCGAAGATGTTTTTAAGGTTGGCGATATCGTAATAAATAGAGAAGAGTATAAAGTTATTAAAAAAGGTAAAGAGATTATTCTTCCACGGAAGGAGTTTGAGTTGCTTGCTTTATTAACTTCTAAACCAAGTAAAGTTTTTAGAAGAGAAGTTATACTAGATAAAGTATGGGGTAATGAAGTGGTAGTAGGTGGTCGTACTATTGATGTGCATATTAGAAAGTTACGTGAAAAAATTGGTGAGGATCATTTCAAAACAGTAAAAGGTGTTGGTTATAAGTTTGTATTATAAAAACTGCTTACAATAGCATTTTTGTGTAAAAATTAGGTGCTTGACTTCCTAAATTTCTTTATAGTCACTAAATTTAGATTCATTCTTGAAGAATTCTTTTCAATTTTTCTAAGCCTTTTGCTTAGTTAGTCTTTCTAAACTTAGTAGGGTTTTCTTCAAATTTTAAAATTTTATTATCATGGCCACAATACTTAAAAGGTCATATCAATTTGCAATACGGGCTTCATTTTTAATAATGACGTTCTGTGCCTTTGTTTTTATTATTGAAATGTATAACAATGGTAACTTCAATGCTTCGAAACTTCTAATAAACTTGCCCTTAATATTTATTGGTAGTTTTATAATTATTCAAATTGGTATTGAAAGGTATATATATAGGCGAATAAAACAAATTTATGATGATGTTTCCCTATTAGATGCAAAATCTTTAGCTACAGGACCTGTAACTACTGATATGGAGACATTAACCGAAGAAATTGAAAGATTTGCTGCGGATAAGCGGGTAGAAATTGATACCCTAAAAATTAGAGAAGAGTATAGAAAAGATTTTATAGGTAATGTTTCGCATGAGCTAAAAACGCCCTTGTTTACAGTACAAGGATATCTTGAAACTCTTTTAGATGGTGCTATGGACGATAAAAATGTTCGAAAAAAATATTTGCAAAGAGCAAATAAAGGAGTAGACCGATTAATTTACATCGTGCAAGATTTAGATATGATAACTAAATTGGAGGTTGGAGATTTGAATCTTAATTTAGTTGCTTTTGATATTGTAGAGCTTATTCAAAGTGTTTTTGATTTACTTGAAATGAAAGCTGCAAAGAAAAAGATTGTACTCACTTTTGATATGGATTATAAGAAACCCATTTATGTAAAAGGCGATCGCGAAAAAATTCAACAAGTATTAGTAAATTTATTGGTAAACTCTATTAAATATGGATTTAAAAATGGAACTACAGAAGTAAGTGTTGAAAATTTAATTAAAAATAGAGTAATTATTAGAGTGACTGATAATGGTGAAGGAATTGAGGAAAAACATATTTCACGATTATTTGAAAGATTTTATCGCGTTGATCAAAGTGGAAACAGAAAAGAAGGTGGTTCTGGTTTAGGTCTTTCAATAGTAAAACACATTATTGAAGCACATGGAGAAAAAATTTATGTAGAAAGTGTGGTTGGTGCTGGTTCTGAGTTTTCTTTTACGTTAAAAAAGATAGATCAAGAGAATCAAATAGAAGAACTTATTGAAGCTAAAGAAACTGAGGGATTACAAATGTAATTTACTGCTATTTTTCGTCTAGATTTTATTTGCTAAAGATTTCCTATAGCTTTGCCCAAAATTATAATAACTTAATAGAGGGTGGGCAGTAAGAATAAATTAAAACGGTTTAAAGAAAACGAACAATTCGATAATGTTTTTCAGCCAAATCGAGAAGAAATTTCTAAGGGTAATTTTAAATTAAAAGGCCAATGGTCTAAGCATTTCAAAAATGATAACCCTATTGTATTAGAATTGGGCTGTGGCAAAGGAGAATATACAATTGAGCTGGCAAAGCGAAATGCAAACGTAAATTTTATAGGCGTAGATATAAAAGGTGCTAGATTATGGCGAGGAGCAAAAACTGCTCTAGAAGATAATCTAAGTAACGTGGCCTTCTTAAGAACCCAAATAGAACTAATTGACGATTTGTTTGCTACGAACGAGGTGTCTGAAATTTGGATAACTTTTCCTGACCCTCAAATAAAGTATAAGCGCACCAAACATCGATTAACTAACAACGAATTTCTAAATCGATACCAGCGAATATTAAAAAAAGATGGTTTGGTACACCTTAAAACAGATAGCGAATTTATGCATGGTTATACTTTAGGACTTCTACATGGTTTAGCGTTTGAAGTAGTTTATGCTAATCATGATGTATATAAGAATGAAGGAAGTCCAAAAGAAGTTTTAGAAATTCAAACTTTCTATGAAAATCAGTACCTTGATAAAAACAAACCAATAACCTATATACAGTTTCGTTTACCGCCAAACTAATGACACATTTATTAATCCTTTTTTTTGCCACTTTTTCAGCAGCATTTATGGCTACAGTTCCTCCAGGATTGTTAAATATGAATGCCGCAAAAGTAAGTGTGAATAAGGGTAAATTGAATGGAATTGTTTTTAGCTTAGGTATTTCCACTACTATTTTAATTCAAGCTTTAATTGCGGTATGGATTTCTAAGTTTTTACATAATAACCCGATAGTTTCAGAATGGCTATTAAAAATTGCAGTTATTGTTTTTGCAGTTTTTGCAGTTTATTTTTATATCGCAGCAAGAAAAAATAAGAAAGAAGAAGTGAGATTGATAAAAGTGAGTAAGAGAAATAGTTATTTTAAAGGAATGGGTCTTGCTGCTTTGAACTTACTAACGATACCCTATTACAGCGGATTAAATGTAATGTGGAATGCTTCTGGCTGGATAAAATTTCAAGTGTGGGATATTTTAATATTTGTGCTAGCCGCCGGTTGTGGTACGTTTACGGTGCTATATATGTACACCATATATTTTAACAAATTAGAGAATAAGAATCAACGATTTTCGAAAAATTCAAATTATATTCTTAGTATTTTAATGGTTGTTTTGTTAGTTATTACTCTAATTAGAATCTTTAGTTAAGTTTTGAAACCAGAAAACAAAAACTTTTTTCAAAAAGTATATGAGGTAGCAAGGCAAATACCTTATGGCCGTGTTACTTCTTACGGAGCAATAGCCAATTATTTAGGTGCCGCAAGAAGTGCGCGAATGGTGGGTTGGGCTATGAATGGAGTTAATTCAGCTAATGCTAAAAATGAAACTTTAGATGTTCCAGCACATCGAGTGGTAAATAGAAAAGGCTTGTTAACTGGTAAACATCATTTCGATGGAACTAATCTTATGCAACAACTTTTGGAAAGTGAAGGTATAGTTGTTGTTGAGAATCAAATTCAAAATCTGGAAACTTATTTTTGGGACCCAATAAAAGAATTGGAATAGGAATCAATTATTTCGATTACTGTCTAATTGAGCTTATAAAGTAACTCAATTATTGTTAATGTCTTTTATTTTATAAAAAAATGTAGTATTTTTCTTCTAAAATTGTAATTCAAATGGTACTTGCGCCAATCCGTGAATTAGAGCTAGATTTTGCTAAAATATATTTTTACGAGACATATGTTGTATGTAAGATTTATGACAGCATAGTTATTGATACTGCAAAAGTGATATCCTTACACGAAGTGTATCGTGAATTTTATGGCAAAAAAAAATATGGATATATATTTGATAGAACTTCTAATTATACAATTAATATTATTGCGTATATGCATTGCCCTTTCTATGCCGATGTAAGTTCATTTGTAATGGTAGCACCCAATAAAGAGACAAAGAAAACCATAAAGTATGAGGAGATTTTTTCTCTCGTTCCGTTAAAAATATTTGATACTATGTATGAAGCCCAACATTGGATGGAGTTAGAGAATCAAATAAAGGGTAGCTAAACAATATTAAATTACCCTAACAAAATAATTATTTTTAGGTTATTTCTCAACACTACATTTAAATTCGAAATCTTTATCATTTAATCCCTATACCGTATCTTTGTTGTTTAGAATGATTTTATATAATGAAGATTGAAAAGAAAGCCGTTTTAAAGGCATTGGAGCAAATTACAGTACCAGGTGAAGGCCAAAATATGGTTGAAAGTGGCGCTGTAAAAAATATACAAATTTTTGGTGATGAGGTAGAGGTTGATATTACCATAGCAAATCCTAGTTTACAAGCTCGTAAAAAAACTGAAGTTGAGATTTTAAAAATTATCCATCAAGAAGTTTATGAGAAGGCAAAAATTAAAATCAATATAAAAGTTAATGCTCCAGCAAAGCCAAAAACCAATGAAATAAAAGGTAAGCCTTTACCTGGTATTCAAAATATTATTGCTGTGGCATCCGGAAAAGGTGGGGTAGGAAAATCTACGGTAACTGCTAACCTTGCTGTTACACTTGCTAAAATGGGTTTTAAGGTGGGTTTATTGGATGCCGATATTTATGGACCATCAATGCCTATTATGTTTGATGTTACTCATGAAAAACCTTTAGCAATAAATATTGATGGCAAATCTAAAATGAAACCTGTTGAAAGTTATGGAGTAAAATTACTTTCAATCGGGTTTTTTACACAACCTAATCAAGCTGTAATTTGGCGCGGACCAATGGCATCAAAGGCTTTAAATCAAATGATTTTTGATGCGCATTGGGGAGAAATAGATTTCATGTTAATAGACCTGCCTCCTGGTACTGGAGATATTCATTTAAGTATAATGCAAGCAATGCCAATTACTGGTGCTTTAGTCGTTAGTACCCCTCAAGAAGTGGCTTTGGCAGATGCAAAAAAAGGTGTAGCAATGTTCCAACAAGAATCTATAAATGTACCAGTATTGGGTATTGTTGAGAATATGGCGTATTTTACTCCTGCAGAATTACCTGAGAACAAATATTATATCTTTGGTAAAGAAGGTGCCAAACATTTGGCTGAAGATTTAAAGGTTCCTTTTTTAGGAGAAATACCATTAGTTCAAAGTATTCGGGAAGCGGGAGATGTTGGCAGACCAGCAGCTTTGCAAACAAATACACCAATAGAAAGTGCTTTTGAAGATTTAACCAAAAGTATGGTTCAGGAGGTTGTAAGTAGAAATAAAAGTCTACCACCAACTGAAGCAATTAAAATAACAACAATGGCAGGTTGTTCTGCAGTTAAGAAAAAATAATATGACACCTGAAGAATTAAAACTAAACGTAGAAAAAGCGCTTGAAGAAATTAGGCCTTTTTTGCAAAGTGATGGAGGTGATATTTCATTGATTTCAATTGATAATGAGAACTCTGTAAAGGTAAAACTTGAAGGAGCTTGTGTTGGTTGTTCTGTCAATCAAATGACTTTAAAAAGTGGTGTGGAAATGACAATTAAAAAATATGCACCACAAATTGAAGAGGTAATCAATATCGAATAAACTACTAACTTTTAACGAGTAACTTAATAATATACCAAACTATTTTTGACTCTATATTTAATGTATTTTTAAATGATTAAAACAGATATTTTGATAATCGGCGCGGGTCCGACTGGACTTTTTGCCGTTTTTGAAGCAGGACTATTAAAATTAAAATGTCATCTTATTGACGCATTACCACAAGCTGGAGGCCAGTGTTCCGAAATCTACCCTAAAAAACCAATCTACGATATTCCAGGATTTCCTGAAGTACTTGCAGGTGAATTGGTAGATAATTTAATGGAGCAGATAAAAGCCTTTCAACCAGGATTTACCTTGGGTGAAAGAGCAGAAACTATTGATAAATTAGAGGATGGTACTTTTGTAGTTACCACTAATAAAGGTACGAAGCATCAAGCTCCTATTGTAGCCATAGCTGGTGGTCTTGGTAGTTTTGAGCCAAGAAAACCTTTGCTTGATAATCTAGAGAAGTTTGAGGATAATGGTGTGGCATATATAATCAAAGATCCTGAGGTTTATCGCGATAAGAAAGTTGTTATAGCAGGTGGTGGTGATTCAGCATTAGATTGGAGTATCTTTCTAGCAGATGTTGCTTCTGAAGTAACTTTAGTTCACAGAAGAAACGAATTTCGTGGTGCATTAGATTCTGTAGAAAAAGTTCAGGACCTTAAGAATGCCGGTAAAATTAATTTGATAACACCTGCTGAAATAATTGGATTAAAAGGAGATGCTAATTTAGAATCGGTAACTATTCGAAAATCTGGTGATGAAGGTGAAGAAATTGAATTGGAAGTAGATAATTTTATTCCGTTGTTTGGTCTTTCGCCCAAACTTGGCCCTATTGCTGATTGGGGACTTGATATCGAAAAAAATGCTATAAAAGTGGATAACACCTTAGATTATCAGACTAATATTCCTGGTATTTATGCTATTGGTGATGTTAATACTTACCCAGGTAAATTGAAATTGATTCTTTGTGGTTTTCATGAAGCAACATTAATGTGTCAAAGTGCCTATCAACGTATATTTCCAGATAAGAAATACGTAATGAAGTATACAACTGTTGGCGGTGTTACTGGTTTTGACGGTTCTAAAAAAGAGGCTCCAAAAGCAGTAGTGAAAGCGATTGAATAGTAGAAATTAGATAAACGAACCTAAATATAATGTCAGATATTAAAATTAAAATAACCGACAGAGATGGTGTTACTCATGAGGTTGATGCACCTACAGATATGAATATGAATCTAATGGAGATTGTTCGTTCTTATGAACTGGCTCCTGAAGGAACAATTGGAATTTGTGGTGGTATGGCTATGTGTGCTTCTTGCCAATGTTATGTGAAATCGGATCATGAACTTCCTGAAAAATCGGATGATGAAGACGCAATGTTAGCAGAAGCTTTTAATGTTGAAGACAATTCAAGATTGGGTTGCCAGATACATATTACGGAAGATTTAGAGGGATTGGAAGTTGAGTTGGCACCGGAATCTTAATTCATGTCTTTAAGAGCAGTTGCGATTACAATTTCACAATTGATTAAATTAATTAATATCGGTTTCAGGTATTAATAATGCCTCTTTGATAGTGCTACTCCAAATTCGATAACCTTCTTTGTTTAAATGAAGACCATCACTCATGTACAATTCAGGCCTGGGTCTATTCTCAGAAGTAATCATGGGTGCGAAAACATTTATAAATTGCGCTTTTAATTCTCCTATGATATATTTTGATAATAATAAATTGGTTTCTATAATTTGAGGTATCATGGCTTCTCTTTCCATGCTGGGCTTTAAACTTATTAAAGCCAAATTTGCCTCAGGATATTTCTCAATTATCAAGCTCACCAATTCTTGGCAATCTGCTAAAACCTGTTGCGGAGTTCTGCCTTCATTTAGATCATTTTCTCCTGCATAAAGTATTATCTTTTTTGGTTTAACTGCGTTAAAAATTTTATCAAAATAGTGTATGCACCAAGGAAAAGTAGAACCGCCAAAACCAAGGTTCACTACATTTAAAGGTGCTAAATCTTTTTTCATACTTATCCATAGACGAATGGATGAACTACCATAAAATGCAAATAGTTGTTTTTGATGTTCTAATTTGGAAACTCTTTTATTTAATCTTTTAATTTCATTAAACCACATTTCTGGTGGGTCACTTAAATCTGAGATGTTCGTTGCCTTATTCATTAAAATTTCGGCGGTTTTTCTAGCTTCCTTTACATGATCCACATATTCTTTTTGATATTCATTTACAAATGAAATTAGACTTTCTTTATCAGTATTCTTCACATGTTCTTTTAATTTGAATGCAGGAAGTATTTTGCAATAAAAAAGGTTGTCTTTTATTCTATTGTCGAAGTTTACCATAACTAAGGGAACAATTTTTGGTTGCGGTTTCATGTTCATAGCTAATTTAAAACTCCCTAATTTAAAGGGTCCAGGTGAGTTTTCTGTACGATATGACGTTCCTTCAGGACTTATTATAAGATTGTATCCATTCTTTAAATAGTCTTCTGCTTGATTATAAAAGATACTTCGAGAAATTTTTTTTCGCTCTTTGGAAGATTGTTCAGATTCTTTAGTGTAAACATTAATATGGCCTAATTTGTTATAATAATTTTGATGACCATATTCTTGCCCACGTCCTATTCTAATGGTTCTTATTCCTGAGTCGTCATATTTATCTTGCAGTACCATAGCACTTATGAAATGAGAATCTAATGTAATTTGAAAATCGTTATTAAGTGTGTAATGAGTGTCATTTACTAAATGGTTGTAAATGAAAATATGACCATTTCCTTCAGGTAAATTTTCCCATCCATCAATGTGGTAATTTTGGTTTTGAAAAAGATTTTTTGTGGCCGTAGCACATTCTTTTCTGATTTCAAGAGTAGATTTAGATGTGCTTTCAACTACGGTAGTGTAAATATTCTCTAAGCCCTTAATAAATTGAAGTTCTTCATTATCATCCTTTAACAGTTCTAAGCTTAAAGAAGCTATATGACGTTCTAAAGATGTACCCGTTGTTAATATGGTTTTCAAACTAGCATAAGCAATTTCTTTGGTGTTTACATTCTTTAATAAATGTATACTTTGGTGAAGTTTAGAAGTTAAAGGTAACCTAGATTTATTGTTTTCTATTAAATGAAAAACCGCCTGTAAATTGTGTTTTCCTAAAAGTCCTAAATACCGTAAAAATGCAGCGTTAATTTGGTTTCCGATTAACCAAAGTAATTGTTTGTAAAATTGTTTTTCAAATGCTCTATCTGAAATAAACATAGACTTAAGCTTGGAATACGGAACAAAATAAAGCGCACTTTTTTTTACCGTTATTGCCGAACAAATGTCTTTGTCGCCTAAAAAACTTGACCAACCAAAAATAAAACCAGGATCTTTAATTGAGCGTTGTTTTATTTCAATATTCCCTTCTATTCTTTTAATGCTTACCTCTCCATTTATTAAAATAGAAAGGCCATTTGTAAATCGATCTTGGACGTAAAGTAACTCGTAAGGTTCGTATTCTCTTCGTTCTGAAATGCTGGCAATTTTAGAAAGGTTTTTCTCTGAAAATTGATCTAAAAACGGAGAACAGCGCATTAATTTTATTATTTCGGCTGTATTGGTCTCTGGGGACATGTAAAATTCCCTATCATCTTCTATAGGTTTAGTTCGTGCCGGTTGTGAAAGTTCAGTTTGTTTTAATAGAGCAGATTTAAGTTGGTGGTATAAAGTTGATGCTATATTTATAAGTAATTTATTTTTGCTGTCTTTTGTTAAATAGGTTTCTAATGCACTTATTGGAACTTCAAAAAAGGTTGCGCCATTAGAGGAAGTTACTGCTTTATAATTATATCTTTTAGGAGAATTTAAACCGTCTACACCTAAAGTACTCAAAGGTTCTGATATTTGACAAACTAGTATGTCGTTTTCTGGCTCATCACTTTCTAGATAATAATTTACTAAACCAGATAATATCCATCGAAAAGTTTTAACCTTTTTATGAATTTTAAATAAAACATGATTTTTAGGATAGACTTTAGTTTTACCTTGAGGAAAATTAGCCTTTAAATGTGCTATATATGAATTTTGGTCCAAGTTTAAATAAATTTTAATTCTAACGAACTTGCTAAATTTAGTTTAGACTTGGAAGTATTTGAGTGTTTACTTTAAAATTAATGTGATTTTAAAAATAGGCGTTAACTATTTTGATAAAATTATATCTAAAGGGGGGAAATAATAATGATTGTAAGTTGCGTTTTTGAAGAATACTTAAAAAGTAAATTATATTCTTGCCTGATATGTGAACAAATTATGATATCTGCCATTTATAGAAATTAACTCATCATGCGTACCTCGTTCTGCAATTTTACCATCTTCAATAACCAATATTTTATCAGCTTTGCGAATTGTACTTAATCGGTGTGCGATAACAAACGTAGTTCTTCCCTTCGTAAGTTCAGCTAAACTTTTTTGAATTAGTGCTTCACTCTCTGTATCTAAATTTGAAGTGGCTTCATCTAAAATTAATATTTTAGGATCAGCGAGCACAGCTCTTGCAATTGCAATACGTTGTCGTTGTCCTCCAGATAATTTTACACCACGTTCACCAATTAAGGTGTCTAATCCATTATCAAATCGGTCTGTGAATTCATTTACATAAGCAGATTTTACGGCATTTTGTAATTCCTCTTCATAGGCATTTGGTCTTGGAAATAGGATATTTTCTCTAATCGTTCCTTCAAATAAGAAATCATCTTGTAAAACGACTCCTAAGTTTTGACGGAAACTACTTAGATTTACTTTCGATAAGTCGTTACCATCTATAGTTATTTTACCTTTTTTAGGATTTAGAAAACTAGCTGCTAGTCCGGCAATTGTTGTTTTACCTGATCCGGAACTACCTACCAGTGCAATAACTTCACCAGATTTTGCATTAAAGCTAATATCGTGTAGTACTTCTTTATCTTCTTCATATGAAAAAGAAACATTGTCGAATACCATATCCCCTTTAAGTCCTTTTAATTCTATTGTACGGTTTGTTTCTTCATCCTCTGAAATTTCATTCATCAACTCTTCAGTACGATCTAAACCTGCAAGTGCCTCGGTTAGTTGACTGCCAATATTACTCATTTGCACAATTGGAGCCACCATTATACCTAGAAGTACTGTAAACATTAATAAATCTCCAACAGTTAATTCGCCCTGAATAATTTTATAACCTCCAAAACCCATAACACCAGTTGTGGCAATTCCGATGAGAAAAGTAGAAGAGCTCGTCATAAATGCTGTGGTGGTTAAACTCTTTTTTACATTTTGAAAGAGCTCATCGACGCCTTCTTCAAAAATTTTGTGCTCTTGATTTTCTGAATTAAACCCTTTTATTACACGAATACCACCTAAAGTTTCTGTTAGTCTTCCTTTTACTTCGGCATTTATTTTACCTCTATTTCTAAAAATAGGTCTGATAATTTTAAAAGCTTTTAAAGCGATAACCGCAAAAATGGCTAAAGGTATAAATGTGAATAATGTCATAGTAGGGCTAATTCTTAATAAGAGTACTAATGAGACTATTGCAGTAATGGTACCACCTACTAATTGTACTAACCCCGTTCCAATTAGATTTCGCACACCCTCAACATCAGACATAATTCGTGATACTAGCGCACCAGATTTTGTGTTATCGAAAAAACGAATAGGTAAAGACAATACTTTCTTTTGTACTTGCGCTCTTAATTCTGAAATTAAAAATTGTGCTTGTACACTTAAAATACGCGTTAATAAAAATGAAGTTACTGCTTGAACTAAAATGGCTAATATAACTCCGACTACGAGTAATTTTAGCATCTCAATATCCTTATTTGCTATTACATCATCAATTAAATATTTTGAAGCTATTGGTGTGACAAAACTAGCCGCTTTGCTTATAACTATTAATAACAAGCCAATAAAGACAAGATTTTTTCTAGGCCAAATAATGGTTTTGAATGCATTTAATATGCTTACTTTTTTATCTGCCATAATCAACTTTTCATTAATCTACAAAGTTAACCTAAATTAAGTGATTGAGAAATCAAGTTGTTTTGCTGTTAAAAATTAGTATTTAGTTTTAATCTCCATTATTTTCACAATACTGGATTATCATTTATTTAAAGTTTAATGTCACTAATGAAGTATTTTTATTATTTATTCCTCTTCACCATTATACAGAATGGAGAAATATTCGCTCAAAAACAATTGAAAGATTTGAGTAAACCTAACATTCTTTATATCCTAACAGATGATCAAGGTTATCATGATGTCTCTTATTACGGTACTAAAGATATTCGTACTCCAAATATTGATAAAATTGCTACTTCAGGTATGAGGTTTGATAATTTTTATGCTAATTCTACGGTTTGCTCACCAACCCGTGCTGCAATTCTAACAGGTAGATATCAGGATCGCGTGGGCGTGCCTGGTGTAATTCGTACTTATGAAGAAGATAATTGGGGTTATTTAGATCCCAAAGCTACTCTTTTACCAACAGAGCTGAAACGGGTAGGGTATAATACAGCAATAATTGGTAAATGGCATTTAGGTCTTGAATCTCCGAATATTCCGACTGATAGAGGCTTTGATTTTTTTCATGGTTGGTTAGGTGATATGATGGATGACTATTGGAAGCATCGCCGCCATGATATTAACTATATGAGGCTAAATGATAAAATCATAGACCCAAAAGGTCATGCTACAGATTTATTTACGAATTGGTCTGTAGATTATATTAAAAATCAAGCTAAATCTGAACAACCATTTTTTCTGTATCTAGCTTATAATGCTCCTCATTTTCCGGTACAACCGCCAAAAGAATGGCTGAATAAAGTATTAAAAAGAGAAAAGAATATAGATTCTACGCGAGCTAAACTTGTTGCATTTATTGAGCATATGGATCAAGGAATTGGGAAGGTTATTAGCGCATTAAAAGAAACGGGTGAATATGAAAACACAATTATAGTTTTTACAAGCGATAATGGGGGGCACTTGCCTAGTAAAGCTAATAATGGGCCATTACGCGACGGAAAACAAAGCATGTATGAAGGCGGATTAAAAGTGCCAACTTGTATTAGTTGGCCCGGAAAGATCAAACCTGGAACAATTTCTACAAACAATTGGATGACCATGGATATTTATCCTACTTTATTAGAAATTGCTGGAACAGTTCCTAAGGATGAAATTGAAGGTCAAAGTTTGTTAAATGAGTTAAACGGAACAAAATTTAATGTAGATTCTGAAAGGTCGTATTATTTTGTTAGACGCGAAGGAGGTACTTGGTACGGTGGACAACCTATTTATGCAATCAGAAAAGGGGAATGGAAATTGCTACAAAATAGTCCATATCAACAATATGAACTATACAATTTGTCAGTGGACCCTCTTGAGCAAAATAATTTAATTGAACAGGAACCTGAAAAATATAAAGAACTGAATTCAATCTTAATGAAACACATTCAGGTTGGTGGTCGTGTACCTTGGCAAAAAAGTCATTAAGTGTAGTGGATAAAATTCTTGGTTTATTCTAAGAAATTTGTATTCATATAAAAAAACTATATTGTGTTTCTTACATTAAACTCTTAAAGTGCAACAAGAAAAGGCCCTAGCATTATTAAAATCTGGTAAAAATGTATTTTTAACAGGTTCGGCAGGTACCGGTAAAACGTATGTGCTAAATCAATACATAACGTATTTGAAAGAACGTAAAGTACCTGTTGCAATTACTGCTTCTACAGGTATTGCGGCAACACATATGAATGGAATGACCATTCATTCTTGGGCAGGATTTGGGATAAAAGATCGCTTGTCTCGTGCTAACTTGGTAACAATGCGTACTAAGAAATATCTCAAAAAACATCTTGAAGAATCTATGATTTTGATTATTGATGAAATTTCGATGTTGCATAAAAACCAACTAGATATGGTTGATCAGGTACTTTGTTTTTTTAAGGAGGATGATTGTGCTTTTGGTGGAATTCAAATTATTGTTTGTGGTGATTTTTTTCAATTACCACCAATAGGAAGAAATGATGAAAGAAGTAAAGATAAATTTGCATTTATGTCTAAGGCATGGCTCGATGCCAAATTAAATGTATGTTACTTAACTGAACAGTATCGGCAAGAGGGTGATAACATCTTGAATAATATTTTAAATGAAATCAGATCAGCAAATATTACACATCGTAGTATCGAAATATTAAAGAAAGCAGAAAGTAATTTATTAAATCAAGATGAAATTCCTACAAAGCTATTTACTCATAATGCGGATGTAGATCAACTCAATTTAATTGAGTTGAATAAGTTGACAAGTAGTGCAAAAAAATTTAAGGCTAAGACTAAAGGTAATCAAAAGCTTGTTGAGACATTAAAGAAATCAGTTTTGGCGCAAGAGCATTTAGAATTGAAAATCGAAGCGAAAGTAATGTTTGTACGGAATAACCCAGAACAAGGATATGTGAATGGTACTTTAGGTAAAATTATTGAGTTTAGTAATGATGGTTATCCTATTGTAAAAACCATACAGGGTAAACGAATAACCGTACGACAAGAAACCTGGGGTGTACATGATGATCATGGAAAAGTATTAGCAAGTTTAGATCAAATTCCATTAAGATTAGCATGGGCAATAACGATTCATAAATGCCAGGGAATGACATTAGATTCTGCAATGATTGACCTTTCTAAAACTTTTGAAAATGGTCAGGGATATGTTGCCTTGTCAAGGCTAAAAAACATTGCCAATCTACAACTTTCTGGTTTTAATGAAGTAGCATTGCAGGTTGATGGTTTGGCCTTAAAAGCAGATAAACGTTTTAAGGAGCTATCTAAAATAGTTGATGAAGAGAATGATTTAAAAACCTTAGAAACTCAAGCGCAATTATTTATAAAAAATTGTGGAGGTTTAACCGATTTAGATGAGATAAAAAAGCATACTAATAAAGTAAAAGAAAAGAAACAAAAGAAAAAGTCTACATATTTAATAACATTAGATTATTTAAAGAAAAAGATGTCTTTGGAGGATATTGCTATTGAACGAGGACTCTCTGTGGGAACCATTGCCGGACATGTAATTCGATTACGAGAAGATTACCCAAATGAAGACTTAGATTTTTATCGTCCAGATGAGCGTATATTGAAAGAAGTTGCAAGCGCTGTGAAAAAACAACAAAATGGACCACCAAGTCAAAAATATGTATTCGAAACCCTGAATAGAAAAATAAGTTACGATGATATTAAGTTAGCTTTTGCCTTTATATAATGAGAACTTATTCTTTTGTAACTATAAAAGTTGCAACAGAACCCTCTGAAAGCAACCATTTATTAGAATATATTAATTTGCCCTGATCATCATATACATCTACTTGAGCTGTATTCGGGCTAGAAGAACCTTCATTTAGCGCTTCAAATTCAATGCGATTAAAACCTTTTTCTAAATCTACATTTACACCTTTAAAACCTCCGGTTAAAAGAATATTCGCATCTACAATTCGGTCATTTACGGAAATTTTCACTCGATCTCCATCAACATATTCGTGATCTCTACAAACAATACCAATAAATTTCCCATTATTTTTTATATCCCCTAAATATTGATTTCCAAAAAACTGATTATCTCCCTCCTTAGTATAATTATTACCAACTTTTGGATCAATCTTCATTCCTTCGCCGGCTTGTACAAGTTCTCTTTTTGGAAGCATGCTAATAGGATTTTTCTTTTTCGACAAATCCTCGCTAATAGTAGGTTCATTATCTATTACAGATGGAATATTTAACGAAGATCCTTTTTGTTGTGTTCCTTGTTCATCTAATTTGTTAGCAGCCTCTATTTTTATAGGATTGTCAACAGGTAGGTCTCCACCTTGAGCGAAACTATTGTATGACAGTAGTATAAAAGAAAATAAAAATAAATACTTCACCGACATTTTAAGCGATTTATATAGCGATAAAGATAACAAATACCTTGCCATGGGAACTTAAAGCGTTGTTAAAAGCCTATTTTTTCGATGATCGTACTTGTTATTAATTGATGCCCTCTCTTATTTGGGTGAATAGGATCAGTATCGTAACATTCAAAACGATTTTTAAAAAGTGGTGTATGTATATCAATTTTATTGATTATTGTAGAATGATTTGTAGATAGAATAATGTTTTCAAATTCTTTTAGTACTTCGGTTTCATATTCTGGATATGGATTTAAATATCCATAATCTTCAATAGCATTGGTTTGAATTTTTGAAACTACATCTAAGGCAATAGGTGGTGGAGTTAATAACACAACACTCACATTTTCTTTTTTCATTCGGTCTAAAAATTTTAAAATGCCTTTTTTGTATGTATTAAATAGTTCTTCAGAGGGTGGACCATAAATACCACAATTAATTCCATAACAAAAGAATGCGATATCAAGGGGGGCTTTTTTTAACTCACTTTCTAATCTATCAAACAGGAAAGGTCTGGGCCCTGGATGAACCTTTTCGGTAAGTCCGGTTATGGTTTCACTTGATTGTCCATAATTTAAATACCTCAAATTTAATTCAGGATTGGTATTGTTAAAAGCCTCTTGTAACATTCTTACATAACCATTTTGACTGGCAGTGATACTGTCACCAAAACAACCGATAACTTGGTTTTTACTAAACGGAATTTTATTGTCTTCTATGCAGCCAATTAATGTAGTTCCAGCAAATGCTATAAGTGAGTGCTCAATAAATTGGCGCCTATTCATAATACAGTGTTTACTTAAGTAACGGAATGTTGCTCCTTTTATTTGTGTGTTTTTTGTTAAATAATTTTGGTGATGAAGTAGAATGTCTATCTATAAAAAATAGCGTTTAGTACAGCTTAATGTAACTCAAACATTGCTTCAACTTCAACAGGAATACCGCCAGGTAGAATCATTCCAACAGCACTGCGTACCCCAACACCATTCTCTGCACCAAAAACATCCGACATTAATTCACTAAAGCCATTAATTACTAATGGTTGGTCACCAAAATCTGGTGTAGAATTTACCATGCCTAAAGTTTTAACTATGCGTTTAATTTTATCAATACTCCCAAAATGTGCTTCTATAGTGGCTAACATAGTAAGTCCAACTTGTCTAGCTCCTAATTTTGCTTGTTCAATGTTCAAATCATCACCAGCTCTACCAGTCATTAATGTGCCATCAGGTTTCATAGGTCCTTGACCAGATACGTATAGATAGTTGTCAACAACTAGTATTGGTTTATAAAGGCCTGCTGGTGGTGGTGCTGGAGGCAAGATTAGTCCTAAATCTTTTATTCTTTCCGATGGAGTTTTCATTTTTAAAATTTAAATTATTGTGTTTTTAAATATACTATTTTGTACTTCATTTTTGATGCATTTATCGTTATATGTCACACAAGAATAAAAAAAAGAGTTCGTAAGAACTCTTTTTAATGGTTTACGGTTAGGTTATTATTCTTAGTTGTCTGGTGATAGATATTTATATACTATTCCGGCTAATATTGCACCAACAATAGGAGCTACCCAGAATAGCCACAATTGACCCATTGCCCAGCCCCCATCTGCAAATAATGCTTGGCTAGTACTTCTTGCAGGGTTTACAGAAGTATTAGTCACTGGAATACTAATTAAATGGATTAAGGTTAAACATAACCCAATAGCCAAACCGGCTAAATATTTTGGTGCCTTAGAATGTGTAGCACCTAAAATTACAAATAGGAAAATAAAGGTCATTACAACTTCTGTAACTAGAGCAGCTGTCATGTTAAAACCTCCAGGTGAATGTTCTCCATATCCATTGGCTGCAAATCCGCCGATTTCAAAATTGGCCTGATTTGTGGCAATAAGAAAAAGAATTCCTGCACCTGCAATACCACCTAATACTTGGGCAACTATATAAGGTATTAAATCTTTTATATCAAATCTGCCACCCATCCAAAGTCCAATTGAGACTGCTGGGTTTAAGTGACATCCTGATATATGTCCAATGGCATAGGCCATTGTAACGACGGTTAGACCAAATGCCAAGGATACGCCAGCGAATCCAATTCCTAGCTCAGGGAAGCCTGCTGCAAGTACAGCACTTCCACAACCGCCCAATACAAGCCAAAAGGTTCCAATAAATTCGGCAACTAATTTTTTCATTTTACGAGGGTTTTAATGGTTAATGAAATAATCTCAACAAATTAATATAAATATATATAAATCAATAATTATAGTTGATTATTTTTTTTAATATGTTAATAAAGTGCTGTTTTAGTTGTACATAACATTAAATAATGTTCTTAAAGTTTTTAGTCTTTTCTAATATTTAACATAAAAATTATCCGTTAACGTTAACGAAACCAATTTTTGTAGTAACTTTCTAGAGTTATAATCGAATTGTAATGCGTGTCAGGAACTTATTTTGTCATTAATTGATGTATTTGGATTGTAACTATTTTGTTTAATTTAAAACCAATAAAAATGAAATCAACTAGAAGGTCTTTTATCAAAAAAACCGCCGTTGCTAGTTCTGCAGTAATTACAGCACCAACGATAGTTTCGGCAAGTGTTTTTGGTGCAAATGACAGAATTAACGCAGCTGTTTTAGGTGTTAATGGTCGAGGTAAAAGCCATATTAAAAGTCTTATGGTACAAGACAAGGTTCAGATTACTCATTTATGTGATCCCGATATGAACTTGTTAAGAGAGCGTCAAAAATCCTTCAAAGAAACTTATAAAAAAGATGTGTCTTTAGAACAGGATCTACGTAGGATTATGGACAATAAAGATATCGATGTTGTTAGTATAGCTTCACCAAATCATTGGCATGCATTATCAGTAATATGGGCATGTCAGGCAGGTAAAGATGTATATGTGGAAAAGCCAGGTTCGCATAATATATGGGAAGGTCGTAAAATGGTTGAAGCAACACATAAATATAATCGAATTGTTCAGCATGGGGTACAATTAAGAAGTTCACCTGCTGTTAATGAGGCTATAGATTTAATGCGAGATGGTTATATCGGAAGAGTTTATATGGCACGTGGTATCGTTTTCCGTTGGAGAGGAGATATAGGTGATCAAGGTTTTTCGCCAGTACCTAAAGGTATTGATTATGATTTATGGACGGGTCCAGCTCAAAAACGTCCTTTTACAAAAAATTTGGTTCATTACAATTGGCATTGGCATTGGGATTATGGAAATGGCGATGTTGGCAATCAAGGTATCCATGAAACCGATTTATGTATGTGGGGCTTAGATGTTGGGCTTCCCACTAAGATTACTTCGATGGGTGGTAAATTTCTTTGGGATGACTGTAAGGAGGTCCCTGAGGTATTAACATCGGTATATAAATATCCAGAAGAAAGAAAAATTATTCAATTTGAAGTAAGACCTTGGTGTACGAATACTGAAGATGGTGCTACCGTGGGTAATATTTTTTATGGTGATAAAGGTATTCTTGTTGTAGATGGTTATGATAAATACAAAACTTATTTAGGTAAAGATCGAACTCCAGGTAAATCAGGTGAAGATGGTGGTCCGTCAGGAACTGGTATGGATCGAGGCGATGGAGGAACCGATGGGCACTTTGCAAATTTTATAGAAGCAGTTAGAAAAAGAGATTCTTCTATTTTAAATGGCCCTGTTGAAACGGCTCACCTTTCTTCTGGTTTGGCACATTTAGGTAATATTGCATATCGATTAGATCGAGTACTTACCTTCAATCCAAAATCAGAATCTTTTGTTGGTGATTCAGAGGCAGATAAAATGTTGAAGCGTAATTATCGTCCTGGTTTTGAGGTGCCTGAAAATGTATAACCTTTATATATATTAATAACTTATTTTAAAAAGGGAAGAAATTAAAGTTTCTTCCCTTTTTGTTTAATATACAGGATGAAACAACTTATTATTCCGCTAATTCTGTAATTTTCTTTTCATAAAGTTTTTTGCTTTCTACAACTGCAAAATTTAACTCTTGCATGATGCCATCAACACGACCCTCAATACTCTTCATTTGATCATTAATATTGTCAAAAGAATTTAATGCCGCAGCAACTTCTAATGCTTTAACAACTTCTACAGCATCACCATGTAGTAATCTTAATTTGTCTATGGCTTTAGAAGTGTT
Organism: Flavobacteriaceae bacterium EG-1; assembly: GCF_009649685.1. GTDB lineage: Bacteria > Bacteroidota > Bacteroidia > Flavobacteriales > Flavobacteriaceae > Aurantibacter_A. Next base: position 430,919 of record NZ_WJPK01000003.1, on the reverse strand, counting down.
AGCTAATGTGCCATTGTATTTTGTACGTGCTTTTTTAATGGCTGTTAGTAAAGTTTTTTTACTAGCTTCATCGCTTAGGCTATTGGTTTGTGTATCCATAGCGGTAAATAAGTTAGCAGCATGTTCTTTTAAATCTTCGTATTCTTTATTAAGGTTTTCTACGCGTTTATTAACTTTTTCCCAATCACCATAAACTTTTGCAAATTCTTTATCTTCATTTTTGGTGTCTTCAAGGGCGCTTTTGAGTGCATTAAGGGTTTCTAATCCCTTGTTTACATTTTTATTTGCTGTTTCTTTCTTTTTTTCAAAAGATGAAACAGATGCTTTAAATTTATCCTTTAAACGTATTAAATCTTCTGGACTTTTGTTCTTCCAGCAGGAAACAAATAACAAGGAAATTAATGAAATAGCAATTGTCTTTTTTAACATTATGTAAATAGTTATATGTGTTAGTGTAAATCAAAAATAATGATTTTTAGACTCTTGGTATTGCAGACTTAATTTTAGATAAAGAATTGTAATGGATTTTTTTTATTGATAAAATACTATCCATAGTCCTATTTCAATAAAATTTGATGTTCTAAATAATAGTCAATTTTAACTGATAAATATCATTTTATAATCGGTGTAAGTATTTTAATTTCAGGTAATTAAAAATAATTATCATGGAAGTTAAAAAAAACCCTAACGTAGATTTAAACCGAGATAGTAGTCTTTTTTTTGTAATTGGTTTAACCATTGTTCTTTTTATAACCTGGCGGGCGCTAGAGTATAAGACATATGAAAAAACTGAAACGTTTATTGAGCATTTGAATACGGTTGATGATTTAAAAGAACAAGTGCCAATAACAGAGACTATTAAAATACCACCACCTCCAGCGCCACCAGCAGCACCCGAGATAATTGAGATTGTTGAGGATAGTGATGAGATTGATGAGACCATTATTGAAAGTACTGAAATTAATCAAGATACTGAAATACGAGCTGTCATAGAGGTTGATGAGGTAGTCGTGGAAGAGGTAGAGGAAGAAATTACAGTTCCTTTTTCTGTTATTGAAAATGTTCCTATTTTTCCAGGATGCAATCAATTTACAAGTAATGCAGAGCGTAAGAATTGTTTTCAAGAAAAAATACAAGAACATGTAAGAAAACAATTTAAATACCCAACTGTTTCAATGGAAATGGGTGTTCAGGGTCGTGTGTATGTTCAATTTATGATTAATGCCAAAGGAAATATTTCTAGAATTAGAACTAGAGGGCCTGATAAAAACCTAGAGAATGAAGCAAGTAGAATTATTGAGGCGTTACCAAAGATGACTCCAGGAGAGCAACGCGGTAGAGCAGTAAACGTACCTTACAGTATTCCAATTACCTTTAAATTGGAATAAGAATCGTGTAATTTTTTTATACTAGTCTAAAGTAGATTAAATTAATTTTTGAAGTTTAGTCATTCATATAATCAATTAGTTTCTGAGGTCCTTCAAGTAAAATACGAATTATTTTAAGAGTGCCATCTTCTGTAGAAGCAATTTGCCATTTAATTAATGAAATTTGCCCGTTTTCAATTTCAATACCTGTTATGCTTCTTGGATGAACGCAACTACCATCATTAAAAAGTGGAATTTGACCGGGTTCAGGAAACCTAGGTCTATGCGTATGGCCAACTACTGTTAATAACAAATTTTTAGCTATTATCCATTTCTTTAATCTACGCTCAATTTTTCTAAGTTCGGTGTAATTTTTTGCTGGACTTGTAGGATCAGCTATTCCCCAAACCTGTAAAGGTTTCCATAATACACGAACTAAAAATCTGCCCCAACGCCAAAACGTATAATTCCACCAATCTGCTTGATGACCGTGGGTTAAAAAGATTTCTTGATTGTTCTCGGTATGTTTTAGAATAATAGCTTCATTGTATGTAATACCTTCAAAAAGCTCCTTGTCTTTATCATCTATAGGTTCAAAATAGCTCGATAAATTTTTCTTTACATAGTGGGGGTCTTTGTATACCATATCATGGTTTCCCCAAATCATATGTAACCTGTTTTCTAAATGAAATTGTTTAAGCAATTTATACACATTTTTATGCGCCTCAAAAATAGATTCAAAGTTTAGGTTTTCCCATAACTCGTCGCCATCACCTAATTCAAAATAATGAAACCCCTCCAAATAATAGTGTTTTAGTGCATGGTAATAAATGTTTCTATTGTTGGCGAATTCATCAGCAAAACTATTATCACCACGATGGCAATCACTAAAAAGGATAAATTTAGAGTTATCATCGAAAGGTACCGTTTTGGCAGTAGTATAAGCACGAGATAACCTAGAATCTGATGACATTTAAAATTTTTATATAAATATGCAAAAAAAACATATGAACAGCTTTATTAATAGTCGTTTTATATATTTTAAATTTAGATATATTGGCAAAATTGACGCTAAGAATACATATAGCCTCAATAAGCTACAGATAAGCGTACTTTAACACTTTTATGTTAAATCTTTTGTAATTTTAGTGCATTAAAAGCGTCATAATAAGCATGGGATATATTGAAGCCAAAGAATTGCCAATGCAACAATATGTAAGTTTCAATAAATTATTGAATCATTATGAATTGGTAGCAAAAGGTGATGATGAGTTTTTAGCGGAGCGAGCAAAATTTATTTTAAAAGCTCAAGAACCTTTTCCCGAATTAAGAGAGGGTTTTAAAGATATTACGTTGTTGCAAAGACATGAAAAATTAATTCAATTAATGTTACGTGATTCTTTTCCAGAAGTTTTAACAAATAATGAAATTAAAGCTGCGTCACTTCCGTATGAAGATATAGTTTTTAACTCATCCCAACGTTTTCAGAAAATTATAAAAGATGCTGGTTTAGATTTTATTCCAAAAATGCGAGAATTGCCAGAAGGCGAAATGTACGTTTTGGCTTGTTCGGTAATTCTTAATTTTTATTATGGTGTTTCTGTAGATTTTAAAAGGCCGTTTTTTTATGACATTCCAGACGTAAATGGAATAATGAAGCATTATCGCATTTTATATAATGCTGATTTTATAGAGATAATACCTACTGATAAGGCTAAGAAATTATCTCAGAATGACATTGAAGAACTTCTTGATAGTTATAATAACGTAGCATTATGGAAGGAGAAAATTCCACCAAATAGTTTTATATCAAGAGGATTTATTGTTATGAATATGTTTGATGTAACTACAGAACATTCTATTTCTGAAATTAAATCGAATCTTATTTCGAAAAGTACTGGAAATGAAAATGTAATTTTAGAAAAATTTACGGAAACCTTCCGTTCTTTTTTTAACTTAAAGGGGGTTAGTGCAAATTTTGTAGTCTATAATCCGTTAGAGAACCAATTTGAACAAGTTGTTGGTAAAAATAACAGAAGTGTGTTATTGCAGAACGAAGATCATGTCTCCTGCCAATCTGTTTTATGCGATAGTTCGTATCAAACTTTATTAAGTGATAATCAATATTTAGCTATTTCGGATGTTGATAAAATGTTTGATTTAAATGATGGTGTAGCACTTTATAAAAACTTAAAAGAAGATGGTTTTAAAAGTGCTATTTTCGCTCCAATTGCTAGCGATAATAATTTGTTAGGGGTGCTGGAAATAACCTCACCAAATAAAGGAGAACTTAATAGTATAAACGCACAACGGCTAGATCAAATTATGCCTTACATAATTTCGGCTGTTCTTCGTGCAAAGGCTGAAGAAGAAAATTTAATAGATGCAGTAATACAAAACGAATGTACCTCTGTTCATTCTTCTGTTTATTGGAAATTTCAAGAAGAAGCTAAAAAATTTATTAAAGAGAGCAACCAGGGACTACAGCCATCATTTAATGAAATAGTTTTTAAGGATGTTAGTCCTCTTTATGGACAAATTGATATACGAGATTCTTCTACTGCTAGAAATGAAGCTATTCAGCGAGATTTGATGATTCAATTATCTGAAATAAGTAATATTTTAACGAAGGGATGGAAGAAAAACAAACTTCCTATTTATGAAGAACTGATATTTAGAGTAGGTAATCATTTGGAAGAAATTAAAGAATCATTACATACAAATAGTGAACAAGCAATTTATAATTTTGTAAACAAAGAAGTTATTCCCGTTTTTAATCATTTAAAAACTCAGAATAATGATATTGCAAGTCTCATAGAACGTTATGAGGAAAAAATTGATGATGAAACTAATTCATACTATGATCATAGAAAAAACTATGATAAAAGTGTGATGATTATTAATAAAAAATTGGCTTCTGTAATTGATAGAAAACAAGGTAAAGCGCAAGAAATGTATCCGCATTATTTCGAGAGATATAAAACAGATGGCGTTGAACATAATATGTATATTGGAGATAGTATTACTGGTGAACTAAGTTACGAACCTTTATATTTAAACAATCTTCGATTATGGCAACTACAGGTTATGTGTGATATGGAAAATACACATTACCGTTTAAAGCCAGAATTACCTGTTCCTTTAGATGTTGCCTCTTTAATTTTAGTTTATAATACATCTTTATCTATTCGTTTTCGAATGGATGAAAAACAATTCGATGTTGATGGTACATATAATGCTCGATACGAAATTATAAAAAAACGTATTGATAAATCTTTCGTAAAAGGTACGAATGAAAGACTTACACAAACCGGTAAAATGGTAATTGTTTATTCTCAAAAAAGTGATGAACTAGAATATTTGAGATATATAAAATTCTTAAAATCAAAAGGATATTTTACTGGTAAAATTGAGATTGTTGAATTGCAAGGACTACAAGGTGTTTCTGGATTAAAAGCAATACGTGCTGAAATTTTGTACAAAAAAGATAAAAAATCAGAAACAACTTATACTTACGCAGATTTAATGGAGGAGCTGAAGTCTTAAGTTATTATTTGTACTATTTTAAATTATTAGTTTGGAACTCCATTAAAATGAAATGATAATCCAAATGCTAGTACAGAAATAATAATACCGACCATAAATACAGTATAAGTCCAACGTAATATTTTATATTTTCTATTTAAAACTAAACCTAGAAAATATAGGTCTTTTGTAAGAGAACTGTAAATATAATCTTTGTCTTTTACCAATTCTTGAATGGCCCATTCGTATTCCGCTAAGCTCATTTTATGAAAATTTCCAAAAAACAATAGGTTTACTTTTTTATCTTCTACATCTTTTTTTGTGAATTTTCCGCTTGTAATGTTTGGTCTAGTGGCCAATACGGCCATTACCATAGAAACTACGCTAAAGACAACAAAAATAGTAGCAGGATAAATTAAATAAGCATTAGAGGGATTGTCTAATTTTGGTATTAAATTGGCTAATGCTACAGAAATAATGATGGCATTTACTGAGAGTAAAATGTTTGCTTTTGTGTCGGCAATATCACTGAGAGTTATATGGTTTTTTAGGGTTACTCTAAATAATGTTTGAATGCCTCGATCTGGACTTTCATTTTTATATTTTGCTTTTAATTGTTCTTTTTTGGCTATCGCTTTTTCGTTCTTTTTTTCTTTTAAAAGAGTTTTAATGTTTTGATTTTTAGTTTCCTGCCAATTTTCTTTAGCATAATCTGTATAAAAAACATGTTCGTTTTCTAACATTTCAATATTAATATCACGCCATTTTTTACTTGAAAATTTTGCCAAACCTAAGAGCGATAATTCTTCTCTTAAATATTCTGTAGTTTCAAAATAACTTCTATGTCCAAAATGAGAACAATCGGCATCACGAATAATTTTTTCAGAAAGTGTTTGAGGTTTAAAATCTCGTTTAGTTGCCCGAATTATTTGTTCAACCTTTTGTATTCTTTCTAAATCATAACCATTATCTAAAAGAAATTGGTGCGCTATTTTGCAACTGCTTTCTTCATGGTCATCAGGTCCAGAAGTATAGCCTGTATCATGAAACCAAGCAGCAATTAATAAGTGTTCTTTAGAAATATCATCTAAGTCGTTAGCTGCTATTAATTCTTTAGTGCTTTTGACAATGCGTTGGGTATGTTTTAAATTGTGATATAAGTATTTTGAATCGAGATTATTAGATAATAGGTTGCTTGAGTATTTTTCAGCTTTATCAATTATATCAGACATAGTATGTAGTTGAAACTTACAAATTACAAAATTTTAAATTTGAAGAACAAATACTGGAACATTTAATTGTTTTTAATATTTGATGAAAGTGTATGATTTAAATTTATAAGTGATTAATTCACTCTATTGTTTTTGAATAATCAGTTCTAAAAGGTTATTTTGTAGTAAAACTTAAAAAAACTAGACATCCTCTAAATAAATATGAAAAATTACTATTTCATTATATTATCAATACTACTTTTAAGTGGCTGTGCAACGCAAAAGACAAAATACGCAAATGAGAAATTGGTGGTTTTAGAACAATCTTCTAAAGCACCTGTACATAGTTTTTATTTAATTGGAGATGCAGGTAAATCTCCAATGGGAAGCCTAAATAGCAATCTAAAATTATTTAAAACAAGATTAGAAAAAGCCAGTCCGAATAGTACTGCAATTTTTCTTGGAGATAATATATACCCCGCTGGATTACCAAAAAAAAATCATAAAAATTTTGATGAAGCCAAAAATAGTTTGGACGCTCAGTTAAAAGCTTTAGAAGGTTTTAAAGGAAAGCCACTTTTTATTCCTGGAAATCATGATTGGTATTCAGATGGCCTCGAAGGCTTGGAGCGGCAACAAAAATATATTCAAGAAAAATTGGATAGTAAAGAAGTGTTTTTTCCAGAAGATGGCTGTCCTATTGAAAAAATTGAAATAAACGACTATGTGGTTGTAATCGCTATAGATTCTGAGTGGTATTTAACAGACTGGGATAAACACCCAGATATGAATGATAATTGTGAAATTAAAGATCGTGAAAAGTTCTTCGAAGAAGTAGAAGGACTTATAAAAAAGAATGCAGACAAGACAACCGTGATTGCTGTGCATCACCCCATGTCTACTTACGGAAACCATGGAGGTCATTTTTCGTTTAAACAACATATTTTTCCAACAAATTCAAACATACCGTTGCCAATAATTGGTTCGGTTATTAATTTATTAAGAAAAACTACTGGAGCCTCACATCAAGATTTATCCAACAAACGATATAACGAATTGCGTAAACGTTTAGTTACATTAGCACAGTATTCTGAAAAGGTAATATTTGTTTCTGGTCATGAACATTCGTTACAATATATATTAGAGAATAATACCCCTCAAATTATAAGTGGTTCTGGTGCTAAACAAGAAGCCACAAAATTAATGAATGGTAGTCAGTTTTCTACTGGCGAAATGGGCTATTCAAAATTAGAAATTTATGATGATGGTTCCTCCAATGTTTATTTTTATGGAGTTGATGATAATTATAAAGAAGAAGAATTATTCGCTACTAACGTTCTAAAAGCAGATAAAAAAAACAGTTTCAAAAAATACTCAAATAACTTTCCTCCTACAGTAAAATCCTCAATTTATACTAAGGAAGAAACAAATAAAAGTGGTTTGTTTAAATGGTTTTGGGGAGATAGATATCGTGATATTTATTCTACTGAAATTACTGCACCTACAATTGACTTAGATACTTTATTTGGTGGACTAAAAGTAATTCGTAAAGGGGGAGGACATCAATCTAAATCATTGCGATTAGTAAATCCTGACGGTAAAGAGTATGTAATGAGAGCACTTAAGAAGAGTGCAGAAATTTATCTACAAGCAATGGCATTTAAAGAGCAATATGTTGTTGGAGAATTTATTGGAACCTATACTGAAGAATTATTATTAGATTTTTATACTGGTTCGCACCCGTATGCACCTTTTACTGTGGGTAAATTATCTGATGCTGTTGGAATCTATCATACAAATCCCACGCTATATTATATTCCTAAACAAGATGCCATTGGTGATTATAATGATGAATTTGGAGACGAACTTTATATGATTGAAGAGCGAACAGATAATGGTCATGGTGATCAAGCTAGCTTTGGATATTCAAATAAAATGATTAGTACAGATGATTTGCTTAAAAAACTGCGTAAAGATGAAGAATATACTGTAGATAAATCTGCGTATATACGGGCACGTTTATTTGATATGATGATTGGAGATTGGGATCGCCATACCGATCAATGGAGATGGGCAGAGTTTAAAGATAAGAAGGAGGATAAAGTAATATATAAACCGGTGCCACGGGATCGAGATCAAGTTTATTCGGAAATGGGAGATGGTTTCTTTATGAATTTAGCTACAAGAGCAATGCCTAGTTTGACATTAATGGAGGGTTTCAATCAAGAAATTAGAAGTGTAAAAGGGTTTAATGGTTCTCCTAAAACTTTTGCATTAGATATGGTGCTATTGCCCGAAACCGATTTAAAGCAATGGGAAGAACAAACAAAATTTATACAAGAGAAAATTACTTCGCAGATTGTTGATGCAGCTTTTAAAGAATTTCCAAAGGAAATACAAGATGAACGATTAGAGGTCATTAAGAAAAAACTTTTGAGTCGGAAGAATGGATTATTGCAAACAGCTAGAGAGTATTATAAAATAATAAATAAATATTCAATTGTTGTTGGTACTGATAAGGATGATCAATTTACAATAACAGGATTATCAAATGGAAAAACCGAAGTTCTGGGTAATCGAATTAAGAATGGCGAAATTGGAAAGCAGTTTTTTAAAAAAATATACGATCCGGAAATCACCAAAGAAATATGGATATATGGTTTAGATGATGATGATCGTTTTGATGTAAGTGGAGTGAAATCAAATCATAGCAAGCTTAGAATAGTTGGTGGTCATAACAATGATATTTACAATATTGTAGATAGTAAAGGAGTTAATATTTATGATCAAAAATTGAAAAATAATACTTTTGAAAATAAAGAAGGTGCTAGGATAAGATTGAGCAATGACTATGAAACAAATACTTATCAACCAATAAAACTAAAAAGTAGTTCTAATCAATTTGTACCATCAATAGGTTCAAATCCTGATGATGGTTTTAGAATTGGCTTTTCTAATATGTATACTAAAAACGCATTTAAACAAAACCCTTTTTCAAGTCAACATACTATAAATGGGGCTTTCTACTTTGCAACACAAGGTTTTGATTTTGGTTATAAAGGAGAGTTTTCACATGTTTTCGGGAAAGCAAATTTTGAATTTGATGCAAGGTTTACGAGTCCTAATTTTAGTATTAACTTTTTTGGATTAGGTAATGAAACAGAGAATCTTGATGATGTTTTAAATTTTGATTATAATAGAGTGAAAATTGAAAAAATTCGTTTTGCACCTTCATTAGTGTGGCGTGGAGATTTGGGTTCTAAGTTTCGTACTGGAATTTCTTATGAAAGTATTGAAGTAGAAGAAACTGATAATCGCTTCGTAAATACGTTTTATGTGACTAACGGTGAAGATAATCAAAAAGACTTTATAGGTTTAGAAGGTGAATATGATTATTCAAATTCGGATAATGCCGCATTTCCAACATTAGGTATGTCAACTTCGTTATTAGTAGGTTATAAAACTACAGCAGGGTCAGAAACTCAAAGTTATGGATATGTAGTGCCAAGCCTTTCAATAGACCATAAACTAATACCCAATGGTAGGCTTGTATTGGCTGCCAAGTGGAAAGCTCATTTTAATATTGGAGATGGTTTTGAGTTTTATCAAGGAGCGAATATCGGAGGTTTTGACGGTCTTCGTGGCTATAGAAATCAGCGTTTTACAGGTAAAACAGCATATTATCAGAATACTGATTTAAGGTATAGTTTACGTAAAATAAAAACGGGAATTTTACCTATGTCTATTGGGTTATACGGAGGCTTTGATTATGGTAGAGTTTGGGTAAATAATCAAGATTCTAATCAATGGCATACTTCAACTGGCGGCGGTTTTTTCTTAAATGCAGCAGATATTTTATCCTTAACCTTTGCGGTTTTTAATAGTGATGACGGTCCGAGATTTACATTTGGACTAGGCTTTGGATATTGATAATTATTTAGTTGATGCCATTTCTGAATCTGCTTTCATTTTAAGGTTTTTTAATATGAATTGACCCAAATCACGCCCCTGTTTAACGCCAACTTCTACTGCAGCCCTATAATGAATCCCACCATACATTCGGCTAATTGCAGCTTCGTTTGCAGCAGCATTAAAAGATTCAAAACTACGAACTGGTAAGCCATAAGGTAATTCGGTATCATCGTCAAATGCAAAGTTGTCACCAAAAATATCCGTTAAGGCCGTACCCGCAGCACCAGAAACAACACTATGTCCGCTAGTATACTCGGGAAATGGAGGTGTCTGTAAAATAGGCTGCCAACTTTCATCAATATGTTGATTGATGAGTGTCTCCGGGCGTATTAAATTGCTTCGGTATTTCTCATCCCAACAACTAATAAATGCATCAGCAATTGCTATGGATGTTTTGGTGTAAGCAAATAAAGTATCGTCAAAATCACTATTTGTTTTTCTACTAGCGATTTTCGTTATTCCAATCCAATGGGCACCAGGCGTAATTTTTTTGGTGGCAAACATTAAATGACCCCTCGTAACCGAAACATATGGATTGCAATCCCAAAATTGAGCTATGGCTACTCCATCTGATGTATCTCCTTCTTTAGTAATCTCATTACTAATATCATAAACCTCAATAAGCTCTTTGTAGAAATCAGAATCTTTTTCTAACGAAAATTCTGGTGGAGGAATTGGTTTAAATTGTGAGGCAGAATCTATCACGAAAGGTCTAATTTTATTCCAATGTGGTTCTATGCCTTCATGGTATGCAGGTGGCGTAGGCTGCCATCTAGTTTGGTCTTCAACATCTACTGTGAATTTAGGCATGGTGCGCGTTTGTGCATAATTATCTTTACCCATCCAATCTCCTATATGATCAGCTACTTTAAGACCGTAGGTTTTTGAGGCATTAAAGAGTACAGGATTTTTAGAATTCCAATTATGATAAAGACTGTCACGTAAAGCCTCCATTCTATCTTCAGAAAAAATCAGTCTTTTACTAAGCTCCATATGTGCAATAATTGCCGACATTTGGTAGTTAATAGACGTATTCTCATTAGGTTTTGGAATGGCTGTTAATGCTGTTAATTGTCCGGCTAAAGAAAGAAATTTTGGGTTGTCTATGGCAATAATCTCATAAGCAGCAATATTTGGATATGCAAAAATTCGGCTTGCTACTGGTGGTGAAAAAATATCATGAATCATAATTTCTATGACCTTATCCACAGAGGCATGAAGTTCTTCTGGAGAGATGGTTATTAATTCTTCTTTCTTCTTTTCATTACAAGACAAAAACAGAATGATGGTTGCTAGTAAAAAAATATTTTTCATCTTTCTTTATAAAATTATTAGTCTAATACGATTGACAGCTATGAATTTATATAAGTTAATTTTGCAATATTACGCTAAAATAAGCGGTTGTCAAGAAGTCAAATGGTTAAAAGCTGAAGAGAATTTTATAGACTTGCTATTAATTTATTTAAAAATAAGCCGAATTATTAAAAATGTAACTAGAAATAAGCGCAATTTCGTAGATTTTAATAAATAATCTGATATATTTAGCCTTACAATCAAACCAAAATTTATATGTTCGGAATACTTTCTTTTGTAGGCTTTACAGTATTAGTTGCTGTTATAGCTTATTTAGCAACACGGTCAACAAATGAAAAATCTTCAGATGGGTATTTCTTAGGAGGAAGAAGTCTTACGGCAGGAGTGATTGCCGGCTCATTATTATTAACAAACTTATCTACTGAACAAATTGTTGGACTTAATGGTGATGCTTATCGCGATGGTATTTTGGTTATGGCTTGGGAAACACTGGCTGCAATTGCAATGGTGATTTGTGCAATATATCTATTGCCACGCTATTTAAAGGGAGGAATAAGTACTATACCAACTTATTTAGAACGTAGATTTGACACAACAACAAAGGCAATGACTTCAGGATTGTTTCTTAGTGGTTATGCAATAGTACTTTTGCCAATTGTTTTGTATTCTGGATCATTAGCCATTAGTGGAATGTTTGATTTGCCTGGAAAATTTGGAATATCGGAATGGGCATCAATTTGGGTATGTGTATGGAGCATAGGTTTAATTGGTGGTATTTATGCAATTTTTGGAGGATTAAAAGCCGTTGCAGTGTCAGATAGTATAAATGCTATTGGTTTGTTGATAGGAGGTTTATTAATTCCAGTATTTGGATTACTAGCTATTAGTGATGATAATAGCATACTTGGTGGCTTATCTAAATTGACTGCGGAACATCCAGAAAAGTTTAATGCAATTGGGTCTGAATCTTCGAGTATTCCGTTTGCTACAATTTTCACTGGTATGGTATTGGTGCAGTTATTTTATTGGGGAAGTAATCAACAAATTATTCAACGTGCTCTAGGTGCAAAGAATTTAGCAGAAGGACAAAAAGGCCTATTGCTAGCTGCATTCTTTAAAATTTTAGGGCCTATTATCGTTGTTCTACCAGGTATTATAGCTTTTCATATGTTCGATGGGCAATTAGAAAGAGCCGATCAAGCTTATCCAAAATTGGTTGCGCAAGTATTACCACCCGCCTTTGTTGGTTTTTTTGCTGCTGTGCTGTTTGGGGCTATTTTGAGTTCTTTTAATAGTGCTCTAAATAGTTGTGTTACATTGTATGGTGTTGATATATATAAACAATATATTAATAAAGACGCAAATGAATCTTTAGTTGTCTCTAAAGGAAAACAATTTGGAATAGGTTTGGCAATATTTGCTATGGTTTTGGCTCCTTTTCTGTATTATGCTTCAAGTGGATTGTTTGGTTATTTACAGCAAGTAAACGGTGCCTATAGTATACCAATACTTTCTGCTATAGTTATTGGCTTTCTTACTAAGAGAGTTCCTGCAACGGCGGCTAAAGTGGGGATCGCTTTTGCCTTTGTAGTGTATGTGGCGTATATTATTTTATCAAGAGGATTTGGTGTAGAATGGTTACCTCATATGTTACATATGCAGGCTATAACTTTTGTGTTAACAATAATTTTGATGTTGATAATTGGTAAAATGAAGCCAAGAGATAAAGATTATATTCAAGAATATACGAATGAAGTTAATATTACTGATTGGAAATATGTAAAACCCGCTGGTTTATTAATAACTTTAGTAGTTATAAGTACTTATATTATATTTCGATAAGTACATATTATCAAAATTGTAGCAATAAAAAACCCAACATTATAAATGTTGGGTTTTTTATATAAAATAAAAATGTACTGCTTATATATACTGGTTGATGATGTTTTCAAACAGCTCTTGTTTGCCACTTTGTAAATCTAGTTCTCCATTTTCTTTAGCTATTTCGTAAAGATCATTGAAATCTAATTTTCCATTTTCAAAATCACTTCCTTTACCTGCATCAAAAGAACTGTATCTCTTTTTGCGAAGCGACTCATACGATGATGAAGTTAAAATTTTATCTGCTGTTATAAGACCTCTTGCGAAAGTGTCAATACCTCCAATGTGGGCATGGAAAACATCATCCATATCCGTAGAATTTCTTCTTATTTTAGCATCAAAATTAACACCACCACCTTGTAAACCACCTGCTTGTAAAAAAGTTATCATGGCCTCTGTAATTTCTGTAATATTGTTTGGGAATTGATCCGTATCCCATCCGTTTTGATAATCACCACGGTTGGCATCTAGGCTACCTAACATTCCGTGAGCCGCTGCAACTTCCATTTCATGTTGCATTGTGTGACTTGCTAAGGTAGCGTGATTAAATTCTAAGTTTAATTTAAAATCGTCTTGTAATCCATATTGATTTAAGAAACCTACAACCGTTGCGGAATCAAAATCATATTGATGTTTCATTGGTTCCATCGGTTTTGGTTCAATAAAGAAATTACCTGTAAAACCTTGACCTCTAGCATAATCACGTGCCATTCCTAAGAAACGACCCATATGGTCTAATTCTCTTTTTAAATCGGTGTTTAAAAGTGACATATATCCTTCGCGACCACCCCAGAATACGTAATTTTCACCATTTAGCGCAATTGTTGCATCTAAAGCTAATTTTATTTGTCCTCCAGCTCTAGCTAAAACATTGAAATCAGGATTTGTAGAAGCTCCATTCATATATCTTGGATTTGAAAAACAATTAGCAGTTCCCCAAAGAAGTTTTACACCAGATGCTGCTTGTTTTTCTTTTAAAATATCAACGATAGCTGATAGGCGCTTTTCAGATTCCGAAAAAGTTGACGCTTCTTGAATTAAATCAAAATCATGGAAACAGTAGTAGTCTACTCCTAATTTTGTAATGAACTCGAAAGCTGCATCTGCTTTTGCTTTAGCGGCATCAATAGCATTAGATGGCTCATCCCAAGGAAAGTTTTGAGTTCCTGGTCCAAATGGGTCAGCACCTTGTCCGCAGAATGTATGCCAGTATGCAACCGCAAATTTAAAGTGTTCACGCATTGTTTTACCTGCAATCACCTGTTCTGAGTTGTAATATTTATATGCAAAGGGATTATCCGAATCTTTGCCTTCAAATTTTATTTCGCCTATTCCTTTAAAATATTCTTTGTCTCCTATGAGCGCCATAATTAGTTGTTTTTAAGTAATTGTTCTAGTTCGTGTTTCCATTTTTCGTACGCAGCTTTATACGTACTTTTATTTTCTAATGGCTTAAAGCCCATCACAAAATCATTTTCCATTATTTGTTTGCCAAAGGCATTGAAATCTCCATTATGTAATGTACATGCCCTGGCTGCACCTATAGCCCCAGTGGTATTGTAAATCTCAATTTCTTGTCCAATTAATGTAGCAATCGTATTTGAAAAAATATCGGATCTAAATAAATTATCGTTCCCTGCTCTTATCACAGTTGGACTAATACCATCAGATGACAAAATTTCCATGCCGTAAACAAACGAAAAAGCAATACCTTCTAATGCTGCTCTGCATAAATGTGCCTTTGTATGAATATTTAAATTAATATTGGACATCTGTGTGCCCAATGTTTTATTATTCAACATTCTTTCCGCGCCGTTTCCAAAAGGATGAATGGTAACGCCATCTGAGCCAATAGCCACCGAAGCTGCTAAATCATTCATTTCTTGATATGACGAAACATCCATATTATTCAACAGCCAACGGTATTGAATTCCCGCTCCATTAATACAGGCCATTTTACCTATGTGCACTTGTGAGCTAGTATAATTTACATGCGCAAAGTTGTTTACACGTGCACTTTCTTTAACCGATAAACTTTTGGTTATTGCATAAATTACACCAGATGTGCCACCAGTTGCGGCTACTTCCCCAGCATTAAAAACATTTAAAGAGAGTGCATTATTGGGTTGGTCGCCAGCGCGGTATAAAATTGGAGTACCCACTGCTAAACCCGATGCTTGAGCGCCTTTTTCAGATACTTTTCCTTGAATCGAAAAAGTATCATTAATTTCTGGAATCAATTTTTCTTCAATTCCGTAATGGTCTAATAGCCATTCAGCAATATCGTTTTTTTTGAAATCCCAAAAAATGCCTTCTGATAAGCCTGAAATTGTAGTGCATATTTGATCACTTAACTTATAGGCTACATAATCGCCAGGGAGCATAAACTTGTGGATTTTAGAAAATAAATCAGGTTCATTTTCTTTTACCCATTTTAATTTGGATGCCGTAAAGTTGGCTGGTGAGTTTAATAAATGTGATGCACATTTTTCTTCACCAATTTCATTAAATGCTTTTTGTCCGATTTCTACTGCTCTACTGTCGCACCAAATAATTGAATTACGTAATGGTTTTCCTGTTTTATCAACTACCACAAGACCATGCATTTGATATGATATGCCAATGCCAGAAATTTCAGTAGCCGATACATTATTTTCTTCAATTAACCTTTTTGTAGCATTACAAACATGCAACCACCAATCGTCTGGGTTTTGCTCTGCCCACCCGTTTTTTAGGGCAAGCATTTCCATCTCAATACTTGGTTCACTTATTACTGCAATTGATTTTCCGGTAGTAGTTTCTACAAGTGCTGCTTTTATTGAAGAGCTGCCAATATCATAACCAATTGAGTACATAGAAATTAAATATTTTTAGAAGGTTCAAGATATTGTTTTAGAAGCTTTGAAACAAGAGAATTGAGGTATTTAAACCTTAAGGGTAACAATATCAAATAGAAATAAATGGATTAAGTAAATTCAAAATAAAAGGTAAATTGTGTTGGTTTTTCACTTTATTTCAACTTCTCTAACAGTTGGATTCTTGCAGAACTTCTTGAGGTTTATATTATACAGTTGTACTCTTAAATACATTTTTTTGTAGTAATAATAAGAATGGTTCAACTAAAAAAAATTCTTTAATTGAACCATTTAATAGTATGTTATTAATGTGAATCTCGGGTAACCTCACTGCCAGACTTGCCTTTTAAAAAATCCAAATCTACACCTTTGTCGGCTTGTTCGGTGTGGTCAATAAACATTTTTACATATCCTCGATGAATTCCTAAATCTTGAGGTTTCCATTTAGCTCTACGTTCTGCTAAAATCTCATCAGTAACATGCAATGTTAATTTTCGATTGGCTACATCTAATTCAATTACATCTCCAGATTCAATTAGTCCGAAAGCACCACCTGCAGCAGCTTCTGGTGCAACATGTAAAACAACTGTACCGAAGGCAGTACCACTCATTCTACCGTCCGAAATTCGAACCATATCAGTAACACCTTTAGCTAATAATTTTTTTGGTAATCCCATGTTACCAACTTCAGGCATGCCGGGGTACCCTTTAGGTCCAACATTTTTTAATACCATAACCGAGGTTTCATCTATATCTAAATTAGGATCATCAACTCGTTCTTTATAATCTTCAATATTTTCAAAAACTACGGCTTTACCTTTATGTTGCATTAATTCTGGAGTGGCGGCTGAAGGTTTAATTATAGCACCATTAGGACATAAATTACCTCTTAATACTGCAATTCCAGAGTCTTCCTTTATTGGATCTTTTGTGGTACCTATTGTTTCACGATCATAGCATGTGACATCTTCAGTATTCTCACCAATTGTTTTTCCATTAGCTGTTATTGCGGTATTGTTTAAATGCTCTCTGAGCTCTTTTATTACTACTGGAAGCCCACCAGCATAATAAAAATCTTCCATCATAAATTTACCTGAAGGTTGTAAATTGGCTAGTAGTGGAATGTTAGCTGAAAATTTATCAAAATCTTCTAAAGTTAAATCGACACCAATACGTCCTGCTAGTGCTAATAAATGTACTACAAAATTTGTAGAGCCTCCTACTGCTGCGTTTACCATAATGGCATTTTCAAACGCTTCTCTTGTCATTATTTTCGAAAGTGTTAAATCTTCTTTCACCATATCTACAATACGCCTTCCTGATAAATGCGCCAAAACTTTTCTTCTTGAATCTGATGCAGGTATAGCGGCATTATGTGGTAACGTTACTCCAAGTGCTTCAACCATACAAGCCATAGTACTAGCAGTACCCATTACTGCACAGTGTCCATCGCTTCTGCACATCATAGCTTCCGCAAGACGAAATTCATCATTATCCAATTTACCATTTCGGTTGGCTTCACTAAATCGCCAAATATCAGATGTGGCAATATCTTTACCTCTATATTTCCCCGTTAACATGGAACCACCAGAAACAAATATACTTGGTATGTCTACACTACAAGCACCCATTAATATAGATGGCGTAGTTTTATCGCATCCTCCTAATAGCACTACACCATCTATTGGATTACCCCTAATACTTTCTTCAGCGTCCATACTAGCTAAATTTCTAAATAGCATGGCAGTTGGTTTCATTAATGTTTCACCTAAAGACATTACTGGAAACTCTAAAGGGAAACCACCTGCTTCCCATACTCCGCGTTTTACGTGATCCGCTAATTCTCTAAGATGCCCATTACATGGTGTTAATTCTGACCAGGTATTGCAAATACCGATAACAGGTTTACCTGAGAATTCATCATCAGGGTGGCCCTGATTTTTCATCCATGCCCGATATATAAATCCGTCTTTACCACTTTTACCAAACCAACCTTGACTACGAAGTTTTTTTTTATCACTCATATGTAAAATAGCTCTTAGTTTTTTATCTGACTAAATATAAGAACTGCGGTTGGATTTTCCTTTTCAATTATTTTTTTAATTCATAATTTTTAGAATGGTATGATTACTTTTATAAAAAAAAATAGTCATGCGTAAAATTGCTTATCTTTTTTCAATAGTTTTTTTAATTCAATCATGTGTTATGGGGCAAAAACCAAAAGTAATAGGTCATAGGGGTGCTATGGGTCATGTAACTGAAAATACCCTAGAATCAATTCAAAAAGCTATTGATTTAGGTGTAGATATGATAGAGATTGATATTTTTAAAATAAAAAGCGGAGAGCTTGTTGTTTTTCATGATGATACTGTTGATCGCTTAACAAATGCAAAAGGTGCTGTTGAAGATTTTACTCTAGAAGATTTAAAGCAATTAAAATTAGATGGAAACTTAAGTATTCCTACGCTGCAAGAAGTTTTAGATGTTATTGATAATAAAGTTGAACTAAATATAGAATTAAAAGGTTCTAACACAACAGATTTATTAGAAGAAATGTTGAACAATAATATCAAGAATAAGAATTGGATTTTAGATAGTTTTATTATTTCAAGTTTTAAATGGGATGAATTACGTGCAAT
Organism: Flavobacteriaceae bacterium EG-1; assembly: GCF_009649685.1. Classification (GTDB taxonomy): domain Bacteria; phylum Bacteroidota; class Bacteroidia; order Flavobacteriales; family Flavobacteriaceae; genus Aurantibacter_A. Next base: position 412,155 of record NZ_WJPK01000003.1, on the reverse strand, counting down.
GCGTAAGTTGAATGATAAAATAAGAATTGCTGTACTCGTTGGAGCGGAAATTTCTGAGGCAACCGAAGTGGCTGTAGAATTGAATGCTGAAGCTATTAATCCACATTTTAAAGCACTTACACAAGAAAATGTAAATGAAGTGCATAAGGCTGGTTTTAAACTTTATCCATTTACGATAAACGAACCGAAAGATATAGCCTTAATGAAACAATTTGGTGTTGATGGTATTATTACAAATTTTCCAGAACGAGTACATTAATGTTTGACTTAATTGTAATTGGTGGTGGTGCCGCTGGTTTTTATTCTGCGATACATGCTGCGACTATTAATCCTAAACTTAAAATAGCTATTCTTGAAAAAGGTAAAGAAGTTTTAGGAAAGGTTAAAGTTTCTGGTGGTGGACGCTGCAATGTTACACACGCACAATTTGATCCAACTGAATTGGTCAAAAATTATCCTAGAGGAGAAAAAGAACTTTTGGGACCATTTCATAAACACTGTAGTGGTGATGTAATATCATTTTTTGAAGAAAAGGGTATAGTTTTAAAAATTGAAGATGATGGTAGAATGTTTCCATCGAGTAATACTTCACAAACAATTATAGATTGTTTTTTATCCGAAGCCAGTAAATTAGGTATTCAAATTTTAAAACATAGTGGCGTACTTAGTTTTGAACCTAAAAATGTTTGGGAAGTGGTTACCATAAAAAAAACATATCGTGCCAAAAAAGTATTAATTGCAACTGGTAGTAGTTCTAAAATTTGGAAAAATATTCAAGAATTGGGGCATTCAATTGTAGCACCAGTTCCATCACTTTTCACTTTTAATATTAAGGATTCTAGAATTAAAGGAATTTCAGGTGTAAGTACAAATGCTAGAGTTGCCGTTTACGATAGAAACCTAGTGGATGCAAAAATTACTATTAAATTAAGTAGCCAAAAAAAAAGAAAACCACTTTTAGTAGATGAAGGACCGTTATTAATTACGCATTGGGGTATGAGCGGACCAGCAATTTTAAAGCTTTCGGCATGGGGGGCTCGTATCTTAAATTCATTAAAATATAAATTTGAAGTCCATATAAATTGGTTGCCTGATCATTATAATGAATCAGTTCTTAAATTGCTTAATGAAATAAAAGAAATTGAAAGTAAAAAAACGGTATTGCGCACCAAAGCGGTTGATATACCTCGACGATTGTGGACAAATTTAGTACGTGCTGCTGGCATAGGTAAAGATGAAAAGTGGGCGGATATTACTAAAGAAAAATTGTTGAAATTATCGGAACAATTGACCGACTGCCGTTTTATTGTTGATGGTAAAAGTACTTTTAAAGAAGAATTTGTAACTGCTGGAGGAGTTGAACTTAGTGAAATTAATTTTAAAACGATGGAAAGTAAGTTAGTCTCGAATTTATACTTTGCTGGTGAAGTAATAAACGTAGATGCCATTACTGGTGGATTTAATTTTCAAAATGCTTGGACTACTGGTTATATTGCGGCCCAAGGTATCACTCAAAAATAATTGTTATGCAAACGTATATTGTATTATTAAGGGGAATAAACGTTAGTGGACAAAAGAAAATAATTATGGCTGATTTGCGAAAAATCCTTGAGCGAAGCAATTTTCAAGAAGTTGAGACCTATATTCAGAGTGGTAATATTGTTTTAAAAACTAATATAGACGATTGTAAAAAAGTTGCTTTTAAAATAAAAAGTGAAATTGCAGAAACTTTTGGTTTTGATGTTTTTGTTTTGGTTAAAAAATATGATGAGTTAAAAGATATTTTTGAAGCTAACCCATTTTCAGATCCTGCCGACATAGAGAATAAACAAGTTTATTTCACGCTCTTATCAAATTCACCTCAGTCTGAAATCGTAGCAGATTTTAAGAAGTTGAAATTTACAAATGATCAATTTTCAATAAAGAATAACTGTGTTTATTTAAATTATATTAATGGAGCGGGCAAAGCAAAACTCACCAATAATTTAATTGAACGAAAATTAAAAGTTGCCGCTACTTCAAGAAATTATAGAACAATGGTAAAGTTGTTGGAAATGTCTGCTAAGTCTTCCATTTAAAAGCATAAAATCAGAATAATCAAAAACTTATCTTTGCCAAAACTATTTAAGAATGACCGAACAAGATTTTATTCCTAAACCATACACTAATGAAATTAGTAATGGAAAAACTTCTTGGAAATCCCCTAGTAATATAGCATTAGTAAAATATTGGGGTAAAAAAGACGGACAGATTCCTGCAAACCCTTCTATAAGTTTTACACTAGATAATTGTACTACCACTACTAATTTAAAATTTACAAAATTAGTCAAGTCTGTGGAGGATTATTCTTTTGATATTTGGCTTGAAGGAAAACTTAAGATAGATTTTAAGCCCAAAATTGCCACATTTTTTAAAAGGATAGAAAATTATTTACCGTTCTTAAAGGAATATCATTTTACAATAGAAACATCAAATTCTTTTCCACATAGTAGCGGAATAGCTTCTTCAGCATCTGGAATGAGTGCATTGGCATTATGCCTTATGGATATTGAAAGGCTATTAAACCCTTCAATGATTGATGATTATTTTATTCAAAAAGCTTCTTTTTTAGCGCGATTAGGTTCTGGTAGTGCCGCTAGAAGCATAGAAGGGCCCATTGTGCAGTGGGGTATGCATAAAGATACTGAAGGAAGTTCAGATTTAATCGGTATAAAATATCCATTTAATGTTCATGAAGTTTTTAAAAATTACTGTGATACTATTTTATTGGTAGACAAAGGGCAAAAGCAGGTGAGTAGTACTGTTGGGCACGATTTAATGCATAATCACCCATTTGCCAAGCAGAGATTTAGTCAAGCTCATAAAAATTTATCGAAATTCAAAAATATTTTCGCTGAAGGAAACCTAAAAGAATTTATAAAAATTGTAGAAAGTGAGGCTTTAACACTACATGCTATGATGATGACAAGTCATCCTTATTTTATGCTAATGAAGCCAAATACGCTTGAAATAATCAATAAAATATGGGCTTTTCGTGTACAATCTAAAACTCATGTCTGTTTTACGTTAGATGCAGGTGCCAATGTTCATTTACTGTATCCTGAATCTGAAAAGTCAATAATAGACCAATTTATTAAGAATGAGTTGGTTGCATATTGTGAAAACGGGCAGTATATTTGTGACCAAATTGGTTTTGGCGCAAAAAAAGCGTAACTTTTTAACAGATTTTCGTCTTATAAGCGTTATGATATAGTCCCAAATTAGAAGAACTATGAAAGGTCCCCTTTTTTATTCAAAAATATTACTCTTCGGTGAATATGGAATCATTAAAGATTCTAAAGGTCTCTCAATACCGTACAATTTTTTTAAAGGTGCATTAAAAGCTGACGATAATAATTCAGAAGTTGCTAAGAAATCAAACAGTAGCCTTAGAGAATTTGTTGGTTATCTTGAAATGATACAAAAGAATAGTCCTGATTTGGTTTCTTTTGATTTTAAGACATTAAAGAGTGATGTTGAAGCAGGTATGTATTTTGATAGTTCTATACCACAAGGATATGGCGTAGGTAGTAGTGGAGCTTTAGTGGCAGCGATTTATGACAAATATGCCCAAAATAAAATTACGGTTCTAGAGAATCTTACTAGAGAAAAACTTCTAGTATTAAAAACCATTTTTGGTAAAATGGAATCATTCTTTCATGGAAAGTCTTCCGGTTTAGATCCTTTAAATAGTTATTTAAGCCTGCCTATACTAATTAATTCCAAAGATAATATTGAGTCTACTAGTTTACCTTCTCAAAATACCGAAGGTAAAGGTGCTGTGTTTTTATTAGATAGTGGTTCAACTGGGGAAACGGCACCTATGGTGCAACTCTTTATGGAGAAAATGAAGCAAGAGGGTTTCCGTAATATGTTAAAAGACCAGTTTATAAAACATACTGATGCGTGTGTGGATGATTTTGTGAATGGAAACGTGAAGTCGCTATTTGGTAATTTGAAGCAATTATCTCATGTTGTTCTCGATAATTTTAAACCAATGATACCTACAAAGTTTCACGAACTTTGGCAACGCGGTATTGAAACTAATGAATACTACTTAAAGCTCTGTGGTTCTGGAGGTGGCGGTTATATTTTAGGTTTTACACAAGACTTTGATCAGGCTAAAAAAGCGTTGAAAGACTACAACTTAGAAGTGGTTTATAACTTCTAAAATCATCAAATGCTTAGTAGAAAAAACAAGCTCTTACTTTTAAAGTTATTGAGTCTGTTTTCTGTGGTTAGAGGTTACAATATTTTAATGATTGTACTGGCTCAATATTTGGCTGCAATTTATATTTTGGCTCACCATCTACCACTCAGAAAAGTTATTTTCGATTTAAATCTTTTTTTAATAGTTGTGGCTTCGGCCCTGGTAATTGCTAGTGGTTATATTATAAACAATTTTTATGATGCAGAAAAAGACCTTATAAATAAGCCTAGAAAAAGCATGTTGGATCGTTTGGTTAGCCAACGATTTAAACTTACTACTTATTTTATTCTCAACTTCTTAGCAGTTTTTGCAGCAAGTTATGTGTCTTTTAGAGCTGTGCTGTTCTTTTCGGCTTATATATTCGGAATTTGGTTTTATTCGCATAAGCTCAAACGAATTCCTTTCGTTGGTAATTTTGTTTCGGCAACCTTATCTATAGCTCCATTTTTTGCTGTTTTTGTGTATTATAAGAATTTTGAACTTGTGATTTTTGTACATGCTATATTCCTCTTTTTATTAATTCTTATGCGTGAAATGATTAAAGATTTAGAGAATATTGCTGGTGATTTGGCACAGAATTATAAAACCGTACCCATAATTTACGGACATCGCTTTTCAAAGTACTGTATTAGCTTTTTAGTGGCATTAACCATTATACCTGCACTATTGCTCATTAAGTATTTTGATGTGGGTTATATGTATATTTATTTCTTAGGATGCGTTGCCTTGTTGGTGGTTTTTCTTATTATGTTATGGAAAGCACATACCAAGCTTCATTACGTTGGTCTGCATAACATACTAAAGCTAATAATTATCATTGGTGTGTTTAGTATTCTCTTAATTGATATTGATATGATTCTTAATCGCTTTCAACAGTGGAATATTATTTAGGTATTCTAGTAGTTCTGAAATAATCTGCTAACAGCTTTTATTAACTGTTATAATACAGAGTTTTGCTCATACTTGTTAAAAGATTAAAGCTACCTTTGCAAAAATTATGATTATGAGTAAGTTTAATTCTGACCAGAATAAAAAATCAGCAGGAAAGCATACAGGAGGGTTTAGAAAGAAAGGCTCTAATAAGCCAAAAACAAAAGTGAATGCAGCTTCTGCGTCAAAGCAACCTAGTAATCCTGATTTGGTCCGTTTAAATAAATACGTATCTAATTCCGGTGTTTGCTCGCGTCGCGACGCAGATATTTATATCTCCGCAGGTAGTGTTACTGTTAATGGTAAAACCATTACAGAAATGGGCTATAAGGTGAAATTGACTGATGAAGTAAAGTTTGATGGTCGTTTGCTTAATCCGGTAAAAAAGGAATATGTACTGCTCAATAAACCTAAAGATTTTACAACAACAGTAAGAGATACGAGAGGACGTCGAAATGTTTCGGGCCTTATTTCTAATGCTTCGAAAACGCCATTATTACCCGTTGATAAAATGGATAAAGAAGCCACAGGGCTCCTTTTATTTACCAATGATGGTGATTTAACAAAGCGTTTGAAAAGTCCAAAAAATGGACTCCGTAAAATATATCATGTGGTGCTCAACAAAGATTTACGTAGTGCTGATATGAAGAAGATACAAGAGGGTATCACGCTTGAAGAGAAACCAGTTCGCGTACAAGAAATAAGTTTTATTGAAAATGCACCTAAAAGAGAAGTAGGAATCGAAATTTATAGTACAAAGAATAAGATAGTTGAACGCATTTTTGAGCATTTAGATTATGAAATTGTGAAAATTGACCGTGTTTCTTATGCTGGTTTAACTAAGAAAGATTTACCTCGAGGGCATTGGCGTTATTTGACGGATCAGGAATTGATTAATCTGAATATGATTAAATAAGTTAATCAACTATGAAATTGTTTCAATGTTCCAACTGCAATCACACTGTTGTTTTTGAGAACAATACGTGTATTAGTTGTGGGTATTTTTTAGGCTATTCTTCTTATTATAATCAAATGGTTGCTTTAAACCCAAACCTTCAAGAGTGGAATCTTAAAGAATTAGATGGTGTAGATTATAAATATTGCGCTAATAATTTACTTGGCACATGTAACTGGCTAGTTAAAAAGGAACAACTTGGTGAATTTTGCTTAGCATGTTCTTTAAATAGGACTATACCCGACTTAAGTGATGATCAAAATTTTGAACATTGGCGTAAAATAGAATATGCTAAACATAGATTGGTTTATCAATTATTACGATTAAGACTACCCGTTGTTAGTAAAACCGAAGACCAACAGAGCGGACTGTCGTTCGATTTTTTGTCTCAAGAAGATTTGGACCACGCTTCAAAGGGAGTGAAAACTGGACATGCTAATGGTGTGATAACTATTTTAATATCCGAAGCGGATGATGTAATACGAGAGCAAATAAAACAGCAAATGGAAGAGCGGTATAGAACATTACTAGGGCATTTTAGGCATGAAGTGGGGCATTATTTCTGGGATAGGTTAATCCGTGATGATTTTCAACAGCTTCAAAATTTTAGAAATGTATTTGGTAATGAAACCTTTTCTTACGCAGACGCATTAAGCAATTATTATTCAAATGGGCCACAATTAAATTGGCAAACTACATATATAAGTAAATATGCCTCCTCACATGCTTGGGAAGATTGGGCAGAAACGTGGTCTCATTATTTGCACCTAATGGATGCACTTGAAACAGCATATAATTTTGGATTACAAATTAACCCTAAACTTACAGGCGAAAATAAATTAGGCATGAATGCCACATTTGATCCGTATTTAGAAAAGGATTTCAAAGTAATCTTAGATACTGGTATTCCTCTACTTTTTGCAATGAATAGTATGAACCGTTCTATGGGTGAAAGTGATCCGTATCCATTCGTTATTTCAGAGTCTGTAAAAAACAAATTAGAATTTATTCATAAGCTACTTTGGTATAATAAGATTTGAACAATAATTAATAGGGATTCAGATTATTGTTTTTCCTCAAAAAGCAACCAAAAATTTGGATCAAGTATTACCGAATCTGGTTTTGAATCAACAGCGATAGAAAAAGTTTTTGTTTTAGAATCTACGTTAATAGTTTCAAGTTTTGAAACACCTTTTGTGGTAACAGCGATTTCCAAAGGAAAAGTAAAAATTTCGTGGTCTTGAATTTGATTGATATTGATTTGAATTTTTCCTTTTTTATATGCCCAATCCCATTTTAGCTGAGGATAACCTTTGGTGAATATCCATTGTTGAAAAAAGGTTTCAAGATTTTCACCAGATGCCTCTTCCATTACTTTTTGAAAATCTGCCGTCATTGCGTTTGAATTCTGAAACTTAGCGTAATATGCCTTTATGCCTTTCCAAAATGTTTCATTCCCTAATTTGTGACGTAACATATTTAAAACCCAACCTGCTTTTTGATAAGTGTTTACACTTAAAACCTTCATTGGGTCTGAAATGCTAGGGTCAACTATTGGAGCAGGATTTTTAGCATAATAAGCAATTATTTGATTTCGATCTAGGGCTAATTCTTCTTTTCGTTTTTGATCACCATAAACACCTTCCTGATATAGAATTGCAAAGTATGTTGCAAAACCCTCGCTTAGCCAAACGTGGTTCCAGTCGTTTTCCGTAGCGGAATTACCAAACCATTGATGCGCAATTTCGTGAGCAATGAGTCCTTCAACTTCATTTTTACCGGTTACCGAATTTTCAAAATAGGAGATAGTCCCTGCATTCTCTAATCCGCCCCATTGGGTTTTTGCTTGCATGTTTGCCAATTTAGCATAAGAATAAGGTCCAATATTATCTATAAAATATTGTAGAACATTAGTAGCTACGCTGTAATCTGAAAACCCATCCAATCTATTTTCCGGATATACCCAGGCTGATACAGGAATACCTTCTACTTCATCTAATAACCTACTAGCAAATTCAGTTACTCCAATAGTTACAACTTTCATAGGTACTGGAGCCGTTTCTTTATAAGTTGTTAATTTGAAACCATTCTTTAAATTACTTTCTTCAATTTTTTCACCCGTGGCGACAACATCATAGTGGTCTGGAGTCGTAATTCTAAATTCGATAGTTGCCTTGTCTGATGGGTGGTCAACTGACGGTAGCCAGTGTCTTGCAAGGTTAGGCCAATTATCTCCGAAGAATGAACGTTGACCAAATTTAGTGGTGTCAATTACCAATCCACGCTCAGGAATACCATAATAACGAACTTTGTATACACGCTTTTTAGTTGTAGAATTATTTGGGGTAATTTTTAATTTATTACCCACGTAACTGTAATCCGCTTTGAGACTATCCTCAAATACATCAGTTATTTGCATACCGTAAGTATCTGATTTAGAAACAAGATCTAAACTAAAATCATTAATGTTATCATTGAATAAAACACTAATTTCTGCTTCACCATTTATTACATTATTTTCATCATTAAGTAATAAACTGAAAACATATCCTTGTACATCAGCTGATGAATTTCTCTGATATGTGTCTTGAGCATTCGCAAATATTACCGATAGAATAAATACGATGAATAAATAGTGCTTTTTCATATAGTTTTATTTTTCAGTTGTATAAATTATCGGAATGGTATTTTGTTATAAAATCTTGTTCATCTTCTCGCGAATCTCATTCAAACACAACTGTCCTAAACTACCTTCGTGCGTGTGCTTGATATCTCTTTTAGGACTAAAAGTACCCTCATTAATTTCTTTCCCCATTTTTTTATAAGCATCACGAAAAGGCATTCCGTTTTGCACTAACTCGTTTAAAGTATCTACACTAAAGAGGTAATCGTATTTCGAGTCTTCTAGTATTCCTTCATTAACACGAATTTCTTTAAGACTAAAGGTTAAAATTTCTAGACAAGCTTTCATTTCTTGAATTGCAGGCACTATTATTTCTTTTACTAATTGTAAATCTCTATGATAACCACTAGGTAAATTATTAATAACTAATGTTAGTTGATTGGGTACTGCCTGTAGTTTGTTGCATTTACCTCTGACTAATTCAAAAACATCAGGATTTTTTTTATGCGGCATAATGCTACTTCCTGTCGTTAATTCATCAGGAAAAGAAATAAAATCGAAATTCTGACTCATATACAAACAAATATCCATTGCCATTTTTGATAAGGTTGCTGCAATATTAGCCATTCCGAATGCTGTAGCTTTTTCAACTTTACCACGTCCCATTTGTGCAGCAACAACATTATATTTCATGGTTTCAAAATCCATTTCTTTAGTAGTGTAAGTTCTGTCTATTGGGAAAGAACTACCATAGCCAGCAGCACTTCCTAAAGGATTTTGATTGGCTACTTTATAGGCAGCATCTATAAAATAAAGGTCGTCAATTAGGCTTTCTGCGTAAGCTGAAAACCATAAACCAAAGGAAGAAGGCATTGCAATTTGCAAATGTGTATAACCTGGTAGTAAAACATTCTTATGCTTATCGGCTAAATTTAACAGTAGATCGAAAAGTATTTTCGTTTGCGATTTTATTTCAGATAGTTCATCTTTAAGATACAAATGCATCGCCACCAAAACTTGATCATTTCTTGATCGTGCTGTGTGAATTTTCTTCCCCGTATCACCCAAGGCTAACGTTAATTGATATTCAATTTTGGAATGCATGTCTTCAAAATTGTCTTCAATTGTAAAGGTGCCATTTTTAATTCTTTTTGTAAGTTGGTCTAGTTCAGCAACCAGATTTTTAGTTTCTGTTGCCGTTAAAAGCCCAATTTTTCCTAACATTTTAGCATGAGCACGTGAGGCCATAACATCATATTTTGCTAAATGCAAATCAAGTTCACGATCATTTCCTACAGTGAAATGGTCGATTTTTTTATCCGTGCTAAAGCCTTTGTCCCAAAGTTTCATATGTGTCAGTTTACTATTTGGCAATAAACAACTTTAAATTTGCTTATTAAATTCTGTTTTTTAATTAGTGCAAAAATCCTTCTAAAATTTTAATGTACAAATCAATTCCCTCTTCAATTTCATGCACATAAATATATTCATCTGCTGAATGTGAACGTGTGCTGTCACCTGGTCCTAATTTTAAAGACTGACAGTTTAATGCAGCTTGATCAGAAAGGGTAGGAGAGCCATAGGTTTTTCTACCTAATTTAATGCCTGATTTAACCAGAGGATGGTTCTTATCAATCGCTGAGGAATTCAATCGCAATGAACGTTCTTTAAGCTCGCAAGGCGCCTCAAGCTTTAAAATTTCTGCAATTTCTGCATTGGTGTATTTGTCATTTACGCGAACATCAATTACTAAATCTACTTGAGATGGAACTACATTATGTTGACTACCAGCATTAATCTGAGTGACCGTTAATTTAACTGCTCCTAGAGATTCAGATACTTTTTCGAACTCATAATTTTTAAACCATTCTAAAACTTCAATAGTATTGTAAATAGCATTGTCAGTATTTGGATGTGCAGCGTGGGAAGGAGTACCTTTTACAACCGCATCAAAAACAATCAATCCCTTTTCAGCTATTGCTAAATCTAGTAAAGTGGGTTCGCCAACGATAGCCACATCAATATTAGGAAGGTCTGGTAATAAGCCTCGTAAACTATTGTTGCCAGCACTTTCTTCTTCCATAGAAGCTACCATTAATATATTATGGTTTAAACTTTCACTTTCATAAAAATGAGTGAAAGTGGCTAGTAAGGATACTAAGCATCCACCAGCGTCATTACTACCTAATCCATATAACTTTCCATTTTCAATATGTGGATGAAATGGGTCTTTCGTGTAGGCTTGATTCGGTTTTACCGTATCGTGATGCGAGTTTAATAATAATGTAGGTTTGCTTTCATCAAAATATTTATTTACAGCAAAGACATTATTAATTTTTCGTTTAAAAGGAATATCAAAAGCTTGAAACCATTTTTCAATGGCATCGGCAGTTTTGTCTTCTTCTGATGAAAAAGATTGAATAGAAATTAATTCCTTTAAGAGTTCAATGGCTTTTTCAGTAAGTGCTTTTTGCTCCATTCTATAACGTCAAAGTTGTGAATAATTTAGATTGCGAGTCCAACATATTAGTATTTCCGATACAGACTTTTTTTACATTGTTTTTTAATGCGTGAAAACAATTTTCCATTTTCGGAAGCATACCATCTGCAATTACATCATCAAAAAGTAATTGTTTGTAAGATTCTGAGTTAATTTCTGTAACTACAGAGTTGTCATCATTTACATCCATTAAAACACCTTTCTTCTCAAAACAATAGTACAATGTAGTTTCATAAATAGTACTCATGGCAATTGCAATCTCTGAAGCAATAGTATCTGCATTAGTATTTAATAATTGACCATGTTTGTTATGTGACATTGCACAGAAAACAGGTGTTAAATTTATGGTCAATAATTGATCTATAATCGATGCATCAACGTTTTCTATGTCGCCAACAAATCCGAAATCTATATCGCGTACTGGCCTTTTATGTGCTTTAATAATATTGCCATCTGCACCACTCAGCCCTATTGCGTTGCAATTGTTAGATTGTAATTTTGCTACGATGTTCTTGTTTGTTAAACCGGCATATACCATAGTTATTATTTTAAGGCTATCCGCGTCGGTTATTCTTCTGCCTTGAAACATTTTGGATTCTATTCCTAATTGATTAGCTAATTGTGTGGCTAATTTTCCACCACCATGAACTAATATTTTGAACCCTTTTAATTGAGAAAAACTAGTCAAGAATTTTGATAATTCTTCTTCGTTTTCAATTACGTTGCCACCAATTTTTATAATGGATAATTTTTCTTTCATTTTACGTGTTTAATATCCCACCATCTATATTCATTGCTGTTCCGGTTATCCATGAAGCATCTTCTGAAACTAAAAAAAGTGCTAAACTAGCTATGTCCTCAGGTTTTCCTAAACGTTTTAATAATGTAGCTTTACCAGCATTTTCCACTGCCAATTCTGGATTTTTAAAGGCTTTTGCCGAGTCCCAAATTAGGGGTGTATCAACAGGTCCAGGACAAATTGCATTTACCCTGATATTCGGAGCATAATCTACCGCCATTTGTTTCATTAATGAAACTGAACCAGCTTTAGAGGCACAATATGCAGGATGATTTGGAAAACTTTTATAAGCAGCTATTGAAGCATTGATTAAAATATTTCCTTTAGTTTTTTCTAAAAACGGAATAGCATATTTAGAAATATAGAAAATGGAGCTTAGATTGGTGTTTAAGGTTATGTGCCAATCATCAACTGATAAATCAATAACATTACCAAGACCTAAAATTCCTGCGTTAACTGATACAATATCTAATTTTCCGAAATTTTCTATGGCTGTCTCAACAAGTCTTTTATTGTACTTTGGTTCACTAATATCACCAGCTAAAAAAATGGAATTTTCAATTTTTTGAGCCAATAAATTACCTCTTTCTTCATTTCTGCCAGACAAAATAAGATTAGCCCCGGCTTTGTGAAATGATATTGCAATGGCCTTTCCCATTCCACTAGTGGCACCGGTTACAATACACGTTTTATCTTTTAATTTTAAATGCACCTTAGCTTTTTTCTAAAATCTTCTTTAATACGACCTGAGCAGCAAAAGTCCTGTTGTTAGCTTGTTCAATTACTAACGATTGATTGCTATCTAAAACTTCATCTGCTACAACAACATTTCTTCTAACCGGTAAACAATGCATGAATTTTGCATCTCCTAATTTTTCTTTGGTAATCATCCAATTGGAGTCCTGACTTATCACTTGACCGTAATCGGTATAACTACTCCAATTTTTTACATAAACAAAATCTGCATTTTCTAATGCTTTATTTTGGTCATATTCGATGGGTATATCTTTTGTTATTTTTTTATCTAATTCATATCCTGCCGGATGCGTTATTATAAAATTAGCGTCTTGTAATTGCATCATTTCTATAAAAGAATTTGCAACTGCATGAGGTAACGCCTTTGGGTGTGGAGCCCATGATAAAACTACTTTAGGTTTGTTTTTTAAATTGTTTTCATCCAAAGTAATTGCATCTGCTAAGGCTTGTAATGGATGCCCCACCGAACTTTCCATATTTACAACTGGTATATTAGCATATTTTTTAAAGCCATTTAAAACTTGTTCAGCCTCATCTTTTTCTTTATCTTTTAAATTAGCAAAGGCACGTATGGCTACAATATCACAATACTGCGAAACTACTTGAGCGGCCTCTTTAATATGTTCAGAAGTGCCTTCATTCATAATAGTGCCATCCGCGTATTCTAATGCCCAACCTTCACTACCAAAATTCATAACAATAACTTCCAATCCTAAATTCATAGCAGCTTTTTGCGTACTTAATCGCGTACGTAAACTGTTGTTAAAGAATAATAAACCTATAGTTCTATTCTTGCCTAAATTATTCAGTTGTCTTGGGTTACTTTTTAATTCCCGTGCTTCCGTAACCCAATCGGATAACGAATCAATGTCTTTAATTGAGAGGTAATTTCTCATGCTTTTATTTTTGTAAAATGACTAATGCTATTTAGTGCATCTGTTATAAAATTGTCTTTTAGTCCGTTAGTTATCCAGGTTTCAATATTGGCTTCACTAGCGATTGTTGCTGCTTCAATTTTAGATTGCATTCCACCAGTACCGTGCGACGATTTAACAGCACTGATTTCGTTTTTTAATTCATTAATTCCAACCGGCTCCGTAATTGTAACGGGTTGGCCATTTTCTATAGATGATTTTGTGTAAATACCATCTGTATTAGTTGCTATCAGAAGTAAATCAGCTTGTAAAAGTGCTGCGGTTAAAGCAGCCAATTTATCATTATCGCCAAACTGAATTTCGTCTGCAGCAACAGTATCATTTTCATTAATGATAGGAATGAAATTGTTTGAAACTAATATATCAATAGTGTTTTTTATATTTCCTTTGGACTTTGGATTTTCAAAATCGGAATACGATAATAAACATTGCGAAGTAAATAATCCAAGTTCTCTAAAATTTTCCTGAAACATGCGCATAAGATGGGGTTGTCCTATTGCTGCCAAAGCTTGTTTCATGCTAATTTCTTCTCCATTGTGCTCCAATTTAACGAATTGTTTTGCAGCAGTAATTGCACCAGAACTTACAATTATAAATTCGTAATTGTCTTTTAATTGGGCTATTTGCCTGCCAATATCTTCAATTTTGCCTCTAGATATTTGGTCGGTTTCTTTGGTTAAAGTATTCGAGCCTATTTTTAATAAAATTCGTTTTTTTGTCATCTTTACCTAATTTGCCCGTTTCCTTTTACGTACCATTTGTTAGTGACTAAATGTTGTAATCCTATTGGTCCTCGTTGGTGTAATTTATCTGTGCTTATTGCAAGCTCACCTCCTAAACCGAATTGTCCGCCATCTGTAAATCTTGTTGAAGCGTTATGATATACGGCTGCACTATCCACATTATTCATAAATTGTTCAGCACGTTCAGAATTGTTAGTTATAATACAAGCTGAATGTCCACCACCGTACGTATTTATTTTTGAAATTGCTTCTTCTAAATCTACAGTCTGACCTAATACAATTTTATAATCTAAAAACTCTTCGAACCATACATTTTCGTCTTCTATTCCTTTTGTTCCTTCTAAACTTGATAATGCATTATCTGCCAATATTTCAACATTACTTTTTTGTAATTCCTGAATTAAATGTTGTAGGAATTGTTGTTTTCTTGTTAAATTAGAGTCTATTAAAACCTTATCTAGTGCATTACAAGCGGATATTTTAGTCATCTTACCATTAATAATAATATCCAAAGCCATTTGTAAATCTGCTTCGGCATCTACGTAAATAAAATTGTTTCCACGACCGCTAACTATTACAGGACAGGTTGCATGCTGCTTTACAAATGCTATTAATCTTTCGCCTCCTCTTGGTACGATTAAATCTACTTTTTGTGTTGGCCTTTCTAAAAATTCTTGCGTCTGAATTCTATCAAATTGTAAATAAGTAACCCAGTCTTTAGTTGCTCCATTTTCATGTAAAGCTTTATGCCATAATTCAACCAAAACCAAGTTGCTGTTAATGGATTCTTTACCGCCTTTTAATAAAATTTTATTACCCGACTTAAATGCGATTCCTGCCGCTTCTATAGTTACATCTGGTCGCGATTCATAGATGATTAAAACTGTTCCAAAAGGTGCTGTTTTATTGCTTACATGCATACCGTTTTCATGGGTGAAATTAAAACGTTCCACACCTAAAGGGTCATTTAAACTAGCTAATTGTTGTAATGATAAAATCATTCCTTCAACTTTGGCATCATCAACCTTTAGGCGATCTCGCATAGCAATATCATCACCCGAATAACTGTTCATGTCAGTATCATTTGCTGATAATAGAGTGTTTTTTTCTTTTTCAAGTAATGATGCCATAGTGAGCAGTACAGCATTTCTTTGCGATATATTCAAGAGATTGTTCATGCTAGTTCTACTTTTAATGCGTTAAAAAACAGATCGAGATGTTCTTTGTTAATATTTAAGGCTGGGAGTACTCTTAAAATATATTTATCCTTAGCCCCTCCTGTGAATAAAAGTTGATTGTGTATTAATCTTTTTCTAAGGTCAGCTACTTCGAAATCAAATTCTAATCCTAACATTAAACCTCTACCTTTCACTCTTTTTATTTGGGGAATTTCAGCTGCTTTTTCTCTAAAATAACTTTCTAAAGTTGCAGCATTTTCTATTAAATTTTCAGAATCTAAAACTTCTAGTACAGCAAGAGTAGCTGCACATGCTAAATGATTACCACCGAAAGTGGTGCCTAATAAGCCATAAGAAGCTTCTATGCTTTCGTGAATTAAAACACCACCTACAGGAAATCCATTTCCCATTCCTTTAGCAATAGTTATAATGTCTGGTTTAATTCCTTCGTAGTGCTGAAATCCAAAGAATTTACCACTTCGGCCAAAACCACACTGTACTTCATCCGCAATTAAAAGTACATTGTTTTCTTTACAGAGCGCAGCTACTTTTTTATAGAATGCAGCCGATGGTTCATCTAAACCGCCCACTCCTTGTATGGTTTCAATTATTACACTGCACACATCATTTTTTGATATCTCCTTTTCAAAAGCTTGGACGTCATCTAAGGGCAGAATGGTTACTTTTTGTTGTTGATTTAATGGAGCATTAATTTTTGGGTTATCTGTAGCCGCAACTGCAGCAGAGGTTCTTCCATGAAACCCATTTTTAAATGCAATGATTCTTGATTTTCCAGTATGAAAAGAAGCTAACTTTAAGGCATTTTCGTTTGCTTCAGCACCCGAATTAATTAAAAATAAGTTATAATCTTCGCAATTAGATAAAGCACCTAATTTAGTTGCAAGTTCTACTTGTAAGGGGTTTTTTATAGAATTACTATAGAAACCAATCTTATCCAACTGGTCTTTTAATCGTTGTATGTAATGAGGATGCGAATGTCCAATGGAAATCACAGCGTGACCTCCATAAAAATCGTGATAGGTTTTACCTTGGTCATCCGTAACTAAGATTCCGTTCGCCGAAACTGGCGTTACATTATATAATGGGTAAACGTCAAATAAATTCATGTTTTCAAAAGTTCAAATTCAAACACAATATTCAAATTCAATACATTTAAGCAAAGCCTTTGTAATTGATTTTGATAGCTGTATTGGTAATATATTTTTAATATAAGTGCTTCCCCGATTGGGTTGGTGGTTACATTAGACTTGTCTTTCTTTTATGTTGCTAATTTTTTCAAAGGAAGCTACAATTCCTTGAATTAATGAGGAACTTAAACCTTGGTGCTCCATTTCATTTAAACCTTGAATGGTACAGCCTTGTGGAGTTGTTACACGGTCTATTTCTTCTTCAGGGTGATTACCTGAATCAATTAATAAACTAGCAGCTCCATTACATGTGTAAACAGCAAGTTCTTGGGCTTCTTTGGCATCAAAACCTAGCTGAATAGCTCCTTGAGTAGTTGCACGCATTAAACGCATCCAAAATGCAATTCCACTGGCACAAATAACTGTTGCAGCTTGCATTTGTTCTTCAGGAATTTCTATTGAATGGCCCATGCGATTGAATATGGCTTTAGCTAAATCAATTCTACTTTTTCCTTTTTCATTAGAGCAAATACAGGTCATGGACTTACCAACCGAAATAGCCGTATTAGGCATGCTTCTTATAATGTTATGGTCTTTACCAATTATGGTTTCAATTTTAGCGATACTAAATCCAGTTATTGTAGATATTATGATATGTCTTTTTGATAAAACACCTTTAATTTCTAATAAAATTGATTCAAGTTGCCCAGGTTGTACAGCAAAAATTAATACTTGTGAATTTTTTACAGCTTCTACATTATCCGACGTAATTATGACATTGCCATATTTTTCGAAATTGTAAATCTCTGTTGGGTTTCTTTTTGTTAGGTATAGGTGATTTGATCCCTTAGAATTTAAAATACCTTTCGCAATCGATAAACCTAAATTTCCTGCTCCTATGATAGCTATTCTCATGGTTAACTTTTTACTTGACGCATTTAGCGGTGCGCTTAATAATTAATTTAATCTACTTTTTTTTAAAATACTCCTGCTTTTAATTTGAGACCTAGGTCCTCTTCAAAACCAAACATTAAATTCATGTTCTGTACTGCTTGCCCAGATGCACCTTTTAATAAATTATCAATGGCCGAAGTTATTAATAGTACACTTTCATGTTTGTGTAAATGAATATGACATTGATTAGTGTTGACTACCTGTTTAAGATTTATAGGTTCTTCTGCGATATGCGTAAATAATGAATTGGCATAAAAACCTTTGTATATCTCAATAGCTTCTTCAATACTACTTTCAAACTTTGTGTAGGCAGTAGCTAAAATTCCTCTAGTGAAATTTCCTCTATTCGGAAGAAAGAACAACTCGCCAGAATTATTTTGAAAAGACTTTAAACTCTCATTAATTTCACCTAAATGCTGGTGTGTAAAAGGCTTGTACCAACTAATGTTATTATTTCTCCAACTAAAATGTGAAGTTGCAGAAGGACTAATGCCAGCTCCGGTACTACCTGTAACCGCATTGATATGTACATCTTGATCTAAAAGTGCTGCTTTTGCAAGTGGTAATAACGCTAATTGAATTGCTGTAGCAAAACACCCAGGATTAGCAATATAATTTGCCTTTTCAATTAAGGCTTTATTTATTTCTGGCAAACCATATACAAACTCTTTGCCTTCAAATATGGCATCTTTTTCTAATCTAAAATCGTTACTGAGATCTACAATTTTTGTTGAATTAGAAAAGGTATTTTCATGTAAAAATTTGGAAGAATTACCATGACCTAAGCATAGAAATACAACATCTACATTTGGATTTACTGTGCCCGAAAATTCCATATCAGTTAATCCTATTAAATCAGGATGCGCTGTTGATAGTTTTTTACCTGCTCTAGTGGTGCTAAAAACAAAGTCTATTTCTACATTAGGATGATTTGAAAGTATTCTAACCAATTCGCCACCTGTATAACCAGATCCTCCAATTATTGCTGCCTTAATCATCTTTTTGGTTTACATGATTATATATTTTTCCCGAATTTGAAAGTATTTTAATAAAGCCTTTTGCATCATCTGCAGACCAACCTTTATTTACTTCACCATAACTACCAAAGGCATCTGTCATTAAATCATGTTTAGATGAAATACCTTGCAGTCTAAACTGAAATGGATAAAGACCAACAAAGACATCACCAGAAACTGTTTTTTGTGTGTCAGTTAAAAAAGCTTCAATATTTCGCATTACGGCATCTAAATAATTACCTTCATGCAAAAGCATTCCATAAAAATTACCTTGTTGTTCTTTTTGATATTGTTGCCATTTAGTAAGTGTATGTTTTTCTAATAAATGGTGTGCTTTTATTATAATTAATGATGCAGGAGCTTCAAAACCAACTCTGCCTTTAGTTCCAATTATAGTGTCTCCAACATGAATGTCTCTCCCAATTGCATAAGCAGATGCTATTGCTTCTAGCTTTTCTATATTGGCAACAGGATTATTTTTCTCTCCATCAATAGCTACTAGTTCACCCTTTTCAAAAGTAAGTTTTACTTCAGATGGATTTTTTTCTTGTAATTGACTTGGGTATGCTGAATCTGGTAGTGCTTTTTCTGATGTTAATGTTTCTTCGCCACCTACAGATGTACCCCAAAGTCCTCTATTAATTGAGTATTTTGCTTTTTCCCAAGAATAATCAACTCCGTTTTCTTTTAAGTAGGCTATTTCTGCTTCTCTTGCTAAAGAGTTATCTCTAATGGGTGTAATAATTTCAATTTCAGGAGCAATGATTTGAAAAATCATATCAAATCTTACTTGGTCATTACCAGCGCCTGTGCTTCCATGGGCAATATATTCGGCACCTACTTCTTTTGCATAGTTAACTATTTCAATGGCTTGAACAATTCGTTCAGCACTTACCGAAAGGGGATAGGTATTGTTTTTTAATACATTACCGAAAATAAGATATTTTACTACCTTGTCATAAAACGTTTGAACAGCATCTATAGAAGTATAAGATGTTGCACCCAATTGTAATGCTTTCTCTTTTATGGTCGCAATTTCTTCAGCTGAAAAACCACCTGTATTTACACTTACTGCATGTACTTCAAATCCTTTTTCCTTTGATAAATATTTGGCACAATACGAAGTATCAAGCCCACCACTGTATGCTAAAACTAATTTTTTCATTTTGTATTTTTCTTTAGGAATATACTTTCCTTTAAACTTTTTAATTTTTGAAAGACTTTGCTGTTCGGCGTTTTTGTAGGTTTTGCTTTTGCATTTGGGTCATATAACATGCCAGTACAAAGACACATTTTCTGCTCGGTACGTGTTAGAACATCAAAATTTTTACAAGTCTGGCAACCTTTCCAAAATTCTGGGTCATCTGTTAACTCAGAAAATGTTACTGGCTTATAACCCAGTTCGTAATTAATTTTCATTACCGCTAAACCAGTAGTGATTCCAAATATTTTAGCATCTGGAAATTTACTAGTAGATAGCTTAAAAATTTCATTTTTTATTTTTTTAGCTAAGCCTTGATTTCTATAATCTGGGTGAACGATTAAACCCGAATTTGCCACGTATTTTTCATGACCCCAAACCTCTATATAACAAAATCCTGCAAATTTATCACTATCTAAAGCAATTACGGCGTTTCCATTTGAAAGCTTTTTATTGATATACTCAGGAGTTCTTTTTGCAATACCAGTGCCACGCACTTGTGCAGATTCTGCAATAGTATCGCAAATTATTTGGGCGTACTTAAAATGTGACTCGTTAGCAATAACAATATCCATTGTTGCTACCTATTTAAATTAAAATTTTTGAATGTGTTTTGTCGTAAAGCGGAAATGGACTCACCTTTTTCCATAATAGAAGCGCACCCTTACGGGCGACGACGGCGTAGAGATACCGGACGTATGTTTAATGCGAATATGTAATTCTGTGCTTGCATTGAAAGTCAAAAATACAAATTAAATTGAGTTGACAACATTAGAAGTGGTATTTTTTCGAAAAAAAGGTTTTTGCTTATTTAGTTTGATGATTTCGTAGCCCATGTAGCCAAACACAGAAATATATTCAATAGCAAGTATCCAAAGATTTTCTTTAAAGTCTATTTGAGCATAAGCGTAATAACTTAAAACTACTGATGCTGACCAAATTATTGGAAATCTAAAATCCGAAAAAGCACTTAACGGAAGAAGAAATATGATATACCAAGGATGTACGGTTGTACTTGTAAAATAATAAATTGTTAATACCCAAAGCATTGCCAAAAGAAGATTTTTAAGCTGCTGATCAACTTTAAATATTGAAAATAGAAGTACTATTGCTATTGTTATGTATGGTGTTACCTTACCATAACTTTTTATAAATTCCCATGGTTTATGATCGAAATATATTGCGATTTTTTCAATGAAATTATACAAGCCAGCGTTGAATTCGAAATTTGAAAACCATAGTCCTACTGTTTGAGAATAATTATTAATAAAGTCTGGTGAGTAAAAGGGTAATAAGAATAGAACCGTTACTATACCTACCGTCAAATAAAATAATATACTTTTTTTAATGCCTAAATATTTAAAAAACAATGGAAGAAACATTAATGGTACTAGTTTTATTAAAATTGCAAATGCATAAGGAATTCCGGCTAGAAGCCACTTTTTTACAGATAATAAATAAATAGACCAAACAAAGAAGTAGAGCATTACACCTTCGAAATGTAAATTTCCTGTAAGTTCAATTATTACTAGTGGATTTAAAAAATACCAAAATATTAAATGTGGTGATTGATTTAGGTTGCGCAATAACTTTCTGCCAAAATAAAATATTCCTATATCTGCTAGTATAATAATAATACGCATTACTATTGTTGTGCCTATTATTGATTTACCGCCAAAAAAAGCGGCAATGGCAAACAAAAATTGATTCATTGGAGGATAGTTGCTAAAATGTCGAGCACTTAAGTCCCCCATTCCGTTATATAGTTCTTTAGCATTTGCGACTACCAAATCTTGTTGCTTTATAAGTGTATTTGGTACAGCTAAATATGGATTGATGAAGTTACTAACCAATTCTCCATCCCAAATAAATCGGTAATAATCCTGTGATAGGTTGGGTTCTGTACTTATGAACACCAATCTAAAAAGTATTCCTACGATTAAGAGAAATTTATAATTCCATTTTTCAAATTGAATTAATTTGAAGCAAAGCATGAAAAGTGCAATAAAAAGACAGAGAAGTTTAATAAAATCGGTACGAGGTAATTTGTAGGCAAAAACAAAATAAAATAACAAACTTGCTATTACTAGCAAAATTGGGATTCTATGAAGTTTGACGTATGAAAAAATACGATTTTGCATTTCAGTTTAAGTCGGTTTGAATAACTGAAAATATGAAATTTAAATTATTTAATCACGAGAAATTTATGCTCTTGAAGTTAAGGACTTTGTAAATACAAATCCGAAACCTAAAAACAACATAAAATGAAATGGAAATAAACCAAAATCATTAAGAGGAACAGCACTGTACATTCCAAATAAGAAATAGATCATTAATGCTGCTTCTAAAATCATGTTTGGTGAAAGTTTTTTGGCGAGGTATTTATTACCCTTCCAACTTTCTGTTATACTGTTGATATTGAATTTTGGTGTGCGTACAAATTCACTACGCTTACCCATATGTCCTTCTAAAACAGCTATCGTATTGTGTAAAGAAAAACCAAGGGCAACAGCAAAAAAGGTGAAAAATAGTTTTATGTAATCGATAAACTTATCGAAACTACTACCCTGAATACTTTTAAATGTAAACCAATAACAAACAAATAATATTATGGTACTTAATACAAAAAATTTAAGTAATGAGAATACCCAGTCTAGCTGTGGATAAATAGCCTTTATGTACATTGCAGGTATGCTCAATAAGGCTACTAAAAAAACACATAGGAACATAGAGCTATTTAACAAGTGCATTACTCCATGAAACTTAGTTTTGAACGATATATTTTTAGCGGATAATACCCGCCAAACAGATTTTCTAAAGTTTTCGGCGCCACCTTTATTCCAGCGAAATTGTTGTGATCTAGCTGCACTTATTACCACTGGTAATTCCGCAGGAGTTTCAACATCTTCTAAATATTTGAATTTCCAATCTTTTAATTGTGCTCTGTAGCTTAAGTCAAGGTCTTCAGTAAGAGTATCACCTTCCCAGTTACCGGCATCTAAAATGCATTCTTTTCTCCAAATACCTGCAGTACCATTAAAATTAATAAAATGCCCTTTTGAACTTCTTCCAACTTGTTCTAATGTGAAGTGCGCATCTAAAGCAAAGGCTTGAATACGAGTTAAGGTGGAGTAATCTCTATTTATATGTCCCCATCGGGTTTGAACAACACCAATCTCTTCGTCTTTAAAATAAATTACTGTTTTCTTCAACCAATCGCTATCTGGTAAAAAGTCAGCATCAAATATGGCAATAAATTCACCTTTTGCAATTTCCAAACCTTCTTTTAAGGCGCCAGCTTTAAAACCTTTACGGTTGGTACGAGTAATATGGGTAATGTCTAAACCTGTTTCACGTAATGCTTTTACATGTTTAGCAGTATCTATAACGGTGTCATCTGTGGAGTCATCTAATACTTGAATTTCTAATTTGCTTTTTGGGTATTCTATTTTTGAAATATTTTCAAGCAACCGTTCCATAACATATTCTTCGTTGTACACTGGTAGCTGAATAGTTACATGCGGAATTTCTTTAGGATCTAATAAGTTGAATTTTGGTGCAGTTTGATTTCTGCGTTTATTTCCTAGATAGTTGACTAACAAATTTAATTGCGCAAGACTATAAAAGAATATTAGCATTAATGAGATGCTATATATCGCTAGAATTATATATGTAAGAATCAATCCCATATTTACATTTTATTTTATGTATAAATTCAGCTTTATTTTATGCTATACTTGAATATCCAACCCAAGATTTTTATGCCAGCAAATATACTACCTTTTACGGTTCCTGACACTTTAGAAATACCAATTCTTTTCTTGTAACGTACTGGTATTTCGATGTATGTCAACTTTTTTTTCAGTGCTTTAAGTTGCATTTCTACCGTCCATCCATAGGTTTTGTCCTCCATCTGCAATGCTAATAACTTATCGTACCTTATAGCTCTAAACGGTCCAAGATCGGTAAATGTTGCCCTAAATAACAATTTCATTAGGCTGGTTGCTAACCAATTACCAAAAACTTGCTGTGGTGTCATACTCCCTTCTTCCCTAAGTCGTTTTACACGGGCGCCAATTACAAAATCATAACCATCATTTAATATTGGATCAACTATTTTTGTTAATTCTTCAGGATAATCACTATAATCTCCATCAATAAATACGATAATATCGGGTGACTCGGATTGATCTTCTACGTATTTCAAACCTTTTAGACAGGCATATCCATAACCCATTCTTTCTTCGGAAAGCACCGTCGCCCCAGCTCTTTTAGCGTTTATTACTGTTTTGTCTGATGAATTATTGTTAACTACTATTATTTCTGTAACAATATCTGGAATTTCATTAATGACCGAAGCAATAGAATTAGCTTCATTAAATGCAGGAATTATAACCTTAATTATCTTGTTTTTCATTGCTGACACCTACTTTAAGGTTATATTTTATTGCACTTTACTTGCTGCAATGAAATATTGCTTTATTTATGCCGGGCACCGGGCTTTTTTAGATAAGGGCTAAATAAAAGTTGCGAAAATATGAATAAGAATAAAAAAGTTTGAACATTATCTTAAATCAGTTAATTTATTCTCCTGTTTAAAACTCTTAATATCCCGCCATTCCTTTATTTTTTTACCTTTATTATATTTGATTGCGGAAGCAATTTCTCCATTGGTATATTGAATACAATAACCATTTTTAATACCTGTATTTAGTTGACATTTATAATCAAGTCTTCCATTTTTATCGTAATAAAGCCACCAGTCAGTTTTTTTGCCTCGTGAATAATGACCTTCTTTACTTCTTACTTTATAGGGGGTGTAAAAATACCAATAATCAACGCGTATTCCATTTTCATAATGTCCTTTTTCGGCTACGTTTCCATTGGTGTGGTAAAATTTCCAATAACCAGATTTCACTCCGTTTTTTACCCAGCCTTCAGATTTCTTTTTTCCTGTTTCATAATAGTCTTTATAATAGCGAATATTTTCTCCGGATGTATTTCCAAAGAAAAAAAATAAGGATGCTATGACTAATATTTTTTGAATCACTTTATCTATGTTATACGCATAAAATTAGGTTTCGGGAAATCTAACTTAATTATTTTTATCGATAATTTTATTTTAATTTTTGTTCACTAAATCCATTAAATCTACATCATTACCTAGTAATACTTCTGTTGGATTAATACGCCCAGCTTCAGGGCCATTTTCCAACTTTAATACACCACGTGGGCATACAGCAGAACAAATGCCGCATCCAACACAACTAGAACGTACTATGTTCTCTCCTTTTTGCGCATAAGCACGCACATCGATACCTTGTTCACAATATGTTGAGCAATTACCACAAGATATACATTGACCGCCATTGGTTGTAATTCTAAAGCGTGATTTAAATCGTTGTACAAAACCTAAATAAGCAGCAAGGGGACAGCCAAACCTACACCATACTCTATTTCCGAAAATAGGATAGAAACCTGTACCAATAACACCTGCAAAAACTGATCCTATTGCTAAACTATAAGTGTTTTGCACACTTTGAGTTTTTAATCCTAAAACTGTTCCAGTTTCCGTAAAGAAACTATATAGTGTCATACCCGTCATTACAATGGCAAAAAGTAGAACCCCGTGTATTAACCATCTTTCTATTTTCCAAGAAAATAAAGATTTGCTTGAATGTTGGCGATATGGGTCTCCTAATGTTTCTGCTAAACCTCCACAACCACAAACCCATGAGCAATACCATCTTTTGCCAAAGAAATATACCATTACAGGTACCACAACCAGCGTTAAAACTATTCCCCATACTAAAATAAAAAGTCCAATTCCACCACTATTTAAAAGTGATTTTAAATTCCATTGAAAAAAGAAATCGTAGTCCAATGGAAAAGCATTTTTAAAATCATAGTAGGGCATTTGTAAACGGGTCATGATTTCGGGTATGAGAAACGCAAATACTATTTGAAAAAATAAAACCGAAGTAGTTCGTACCATTTGATAGACATTATGTCTATATTTTATGTACATTCTAATTGCCATTACGGTCATAACCACACAATACATAAAACCGTAAACAAACCAATGTCCCGCAGGGTTACCACTTAAAAATTCACTTATGGGGTCAACTAAGAAAGTCCAATTAACAGCGTATTCAGGTCTAAAATATAGTACTAGATAAAAACTAACTAAGAAAAGAAATACTAACCACGCAACCCAACCTTTATTAGTTGAGCTTTCATGATAAATTCCATCGTTTTTAATTCCTTTTTTACCTAATAAAACTACATTGGGCAAAATAAAAAGTAATGCACCAATAATGCCAAAACCAAATGTTAACATCCACATTAATCCTTTGTTTTTAGCAATAAATCCATTTCCGGAACTTTTACCAATAAGTGTAGCCATATCATGAGGTGAAGTATAAATCACCTTTTTATACTCCTTATTTTTTCTATGTAGCGCGTTTGCTTGCTCTAAAGCATTTACTACTTTAGGAGATAAATCTTGCATTCCATTGAAATCTCTTTCAACTATTTCTGTTTGCATAGATTGGATAAATAGTTCGCTTTTAAAACCTTTATCTCTAACGATTTCGTCAAATGTTTTTTGTTCTAATTTAAAATTTCCAATTAAAGGGAGAACTGTAAAAAGACTCAAGCCTATTAAGAAAATTATAAGTCCTATGGTTTTTATGGTTTTCATATTCTTTTTTTAAGCTTTTGCAAAAATTCGTTTCCAGCTTTTTTTCTTTGGTTTGATATTTGTGCCTAGGGCAGTATTAAATTGAGATATTATTTGAGATTCATATTGCGAATAAAATTCGGGATCAAAATTGGCATCTTTTAAATACTCCAATACATGTGTTACGCTTCTTTCTTCAGTTAACCATTGGTCAAAAATTTTATGTCGCATTCGTATTCCAAAAGTGTTGATTCCTAAAAATTTCTTTGTCACTTTATCATATGAAATAGTAATGCTGATGTATTCTTTAGAATGACGCCAATGAAAATGTTGTTCATTGTCTTTTAACCCTCTTTCACTAAAAACCCAACCATAGGTTTGATATTCGATGTCTAAAAATTTGGCAGAATTAAACCAGTGTCCAGGTTTATATTCACGTTTATTACCGCAAATAGTTTGAGCTAAAGCTTCGCCCATCATTCTGCCAGTATACCAAACTGCTTCAATTGGACGTCTGTTACCAATCGCTTCATGTTGTTCAGCACAATCACCAATTGCATAGACGTCTTTTATATTGGTTTCTAAATATCTATTTACCTTAACACCGCGACCCAATTCAATTCCTGAAGACTTCAAGAAATCGATATTTGGACTTACACCTGCTGTTAATCCTACCATATCACATTCAATCGTATGCCCTTTATCGGTTGTTATGGCTTTTACTTTACCATTTTCATCAGGAATTATTTCAACTAAATTAGTGGCTAAACGTAAATCTATATGATGATCTAAAATATGTTCGTTAATCATTTCTGATTCTCCTTTTGGTAAAACTCCATTCCAAAAGCTACTTTCTCGAACTAAAAAAGTTACGGGTATTTTTCTGCTACGTAGCATTTCTGCTAGTTCTATTCCAATTAAACCACCACCTACAATAACAGCATGTTTACATACCTTATTATTGGGCGCATTTATTTCTAATTGTTCTAAATCTTGCTTAGAGTATAGTCCTTGTACACCTTTTAAATCTTGACCCGGCCAACCAAATTTATTTGGCTTGGAACCTGTTGCGATAATTAATTTATCATAAGTTATGTTAGTACCATCAGATAAAATCAAAATTTTATTTTCATGACGTACTTCTTTTACATATCCTTTTACTAAGTCTATTCTGTTTTTTTTCCAAAACCAATTTTCATAAGGTTGTGTATGTTCAAATTTCATATGTCCCATATATACATACATGAGGGCAGTTCTCGAAAAGAAATAATCGGATTCAGCAGAAACCATAGTAATTTGTTTATCGGAATTCTTTCTTATATGTCTGGCAGCTGTAACACCTGCAATTCCGTTACCAATAATAACTATATGTTCCATAATACTTTACCAGTTTAAGATTCTGTCGTAACAAAAGATAAAAACTTAACATTTTACTTTTTTTAATAATAAACTTTCTAAGCGTAAGTTTTACGCATAATATAGGACTATATAAAACATAATGTTAAATAAGTAACCAAAAATGATTTTTAGAAAAGGTATTTTAGTTCTCATTCAATCTTCGATATTTCTGTTTTTTATTGGGCTCCAAAGTCAAGAAGAAACTCTAGATGAACCAGCAAACAAAAGTAATATTCAACAATATACCCCTTCAAAATTAATGGGTAAAGGTCAATGGGATATTAAGTGGTTTAATAACTTATATACTGAAACGAAAAGCACGTTTAGTGATGACGATATCCCCAGAGCAACATTTTTTACAGCAACTTTTGAGGTTTATACTGGAGTTGGGGAGAACAAGCGTTGGAATGTTGGGGCAATTGCGAGAGTTCGTAGTAACACTATTAATGACCGGTCTGCATTAGATGTTTTTAAGTTCGATGGAGAAGCGAGCTCTGCTAGATCCGGATTAACTGCTATTGCACCATCAGTGAAATTTGTTCCTGTGGCTTCTTTAAGTAATTTTTCAATTCAAAGTGCTTTTTTTATTCCACTGATTGATAATGAGACCGAAGAAGGTGTTTATTTAGAACAAAAAGGATATGTGTGGCAAAACCGATTCTTTTACGATTACACTTTTCCGAGTGAAAAGTGGCAATTGTTTACTGAATTAAATACAGAACTTAACTTTGGTAAAGCAGGAGATAGCTTTGCTAATAATAGTATGAATATAGCACCAGGGCTTTTCTTGAGTTATTTCCCAACGTATAAATTTACAATTTTAGCCCTTGCTCAACATTCTCAGCGTTTGGATTTAGGTAATAATTTCAGTCAAAATTACACCGCCTTAGGTGGTGGGGTTAAATACCAATTAACGCATGCACTAAATTTAGAAATCTTATATACGAATTTTGTTAGAGGAAATAATACAGGTCTTGGGCAAAC
Source organism: Flavobacteriaceae bacterium EG-1 (assembly GCF_009649685.1). Taxonomy (GTDB): domain Bacteria; phylum Bacteroidota; class Bacteroidia; order Flavobacteriales; family Flavobacteriaceae; genus Aurantibacter_A. The sequence goes on along the minus strand of NZ_WJPK01000003.1, from coordinate 383,104 downwards.
TTTTAATTTGGGTTTACGTGTAATTTTGTAGCTTAAATTAATAAAAAGGCTATTTTAGGGGACTATTTCACTTTAAATGAAAAAAATAGGTCTCCTTTTTTTGGTCTTTTTACAACTTGCTTGTGCAGGGCAGAAATTTTCTAAAATGAATGGTGTTAGTTTTGTTGCCTCCAGAAATGAGGTTACACAAGACCATATTGATCCTGTAGTCGCATTGAATGCTTCACATGCTGCAGTTATGCCATTCGGATTTGTTCGAGATTTAAATTCTCCTGAGGTAATTTTTAATTCGGAAAGACAGTGGTTCGGTGAAACAGAAAAAGGTGCTAAACAATATGTAGCATTACTTCATGATAATGGTATTAGTGTAATGCTAAAACCCCAGATTTGGGTGTCTAGGGGATTATTTACTGGTAGTATTGTTATGGGAAATGAAAAAGACTGGCAAATATTTGAATCTTCTTATGCCGATTTTATCATTTCTTATGCCGCCTTGGCAGAAGATTCTAAAATAGATGTTTTTTGCATTGGAACGGAATTAGAACTATTTGTGAAAAATAGACCTGAATTTTGGACAAATCTAATTCAAAAAGTAAAGGAAGTTTATAAAGGAAAGTTAACCTATGCTGCGAATTGGGATGAATATACAAGAACACCATTTTGGTCAGATTTAGACTATATCGGTATTGATGCATATTTTCCGCTTTCCGAAGAAAGAACTCCAACCGTAGAGCAATTAAAGTTAGGTTGGCAAAAATGGAAAAAACCAATGTTAGAATTGTCTAAGAAGGTAAATAAACCTGTAGTTTTTACTGAATTTGGTTATCGAAGTATGGATTTTACTGCAAAAAAACCGTGGCTAGTAGATCGTAATGAAGATCAAGTAAATTTTGAGGGTCAGGCCATTGCAACCAAGGTTCTCTTTGATGAATTTTGGTCAGAAGATTGGTTTGCTGGCGGATATGTTTGGAAATGGTTTGTTAATCATGATAAAGTAGGTGGTGCTACAGATAATAGATTTACACCGCAAAATAAAAAAGCTGAAGAAGTAATCAGAAATCATTTTAAATCGAATTCGTTTTGAAAAACCTTATTATTTTATGTGGTGTCTTATGTTTTGGTTGTTCTGTTGATAAGGAAGTTTTAGCCGGTACATTAGAAGCAGCAATAAACGACATGGAAATTGTAAGAGATAATGTAATTGCCTGTGCTGCGAGCAATAAAAATGATGATCGTACTAGTGTTTTTTTGTATCCAAGGATAGGAGCAACCAATATTCGATATTTTGAAACTCGCTCTGCAAGCTCCGATAAAAATGATTTTTCGGAATATGACGAGTTTGAAGTAATTACACAGGATGTTTTTAATGGCTACCTTAAGAAAATTGAGACTAGAGTTGATGAAGGAACTTGGGTAATAGTAACTTTTGAAGATGAAGGTAAAATGCATTTATGTAACCCAATTAGAATAAAAAAAGATTCTAAACCAACCATAAACTTACAAGATAGCATAACTGTAACCAATATAGCTTCTACAATGCCTACGTTTTCATGGGAACAAGGTGTTTATGACGATACGGTAATTTACTTTGAGGTCGTTTCTGATGCCCAAAATAATCTACTTTCAGGTACATATACAGAAGAACGAACATTTCAATATTATAACACAAATAATGTTGTTTTAAATGTGACTCGTGAAACACCGCCACAACTTGATTATAATCTCAATTATAATTTTACCTTAATGGGTGTTAGCGAAGATAATTGGGTAAATCTGTTTATTGAAATGCCTTTTGTTTTAGATGAGAATTAGGTTTTTGCTTTTATGAGAAATTTTTTCTTAATAAGTTTTTTATTAGTGAATATATCGGTTGTTTCACAAACCGTTGTATCTGAGGTAATAATAAAAGACGCAAAAAAAAATAATACTCTTTTTATAAAAAACCTGTTAAATACGAAAGAAGGGTCCTTGTTAGATTCTGTAAAAATTATTAATGATGTTCAGTATTTAAAGCGATTACCATCAATATCTAATGCAGATTTTGAAGTGAATTATAATGATGAAAAAAGTGCTGATGTACTTTTTATTATTGTTGAGAATTTTACGCTTATTCCGTTTGCTAGTATATATACATCAAGTAATGATGAATTTGCATTTAGAGTAGGCCTACAAGAATTTAATTTTTTAGGACGAAATATTACTTTAGGCGCCTTTTATCAATATGATGTATTTAATTCATACGGTCTTCAAGTAAAAGCTCCTTATCTATTAAGTAGAAAATGGGGTTTGTCGCTTAGCTATCATAATTTAAAAACTTTGGAACCTATTTTCTTTGATGATACTTCTGCTGATTATAGTTACAATAATAAAGCCATAGAATTATTGGCTATGCATCAATTAAATTCACGAAATCAACTTTCTTTTGGTGGAGGAATGTTTACGGAAAACTATAATTACATTTCTGGCGCAACAAGTGTAAATGTTCCACGTACATTAGATATTGATAAGGCTCTTGTAAAAGTAATTCACCAATATGATGGAGTCGATTATGATTATCAATTATTAAATGGTTTTCGGAATACTTTTAATTTTCAATATGTAAAAGCTGTAGAAACTGATTTTCCAAGCTTTGTAATAGCCTTTAACGATTTAATTTATTATCGAGAATTATATGGTAAAGGTGTGTGGGCGAGTCGACTGAGACTTGGACTTTCTACAAATGAAGAAACCCCATTTGCCCCATTTTCAGTAGATAATAATATTAATATTAGAGGTGTAGGTAATACTATAGATAGAGGTACTGGAACAATAGTTTTAAATACAGAATATCGACATAATTTAATTGATAAAAATTGGTTTATTCTTCAAAGCAATCTTTTTATTGATGCTGGTACCTGGAGAAATCCTGGAGGGAAATTGAATGATTTTTCTAATACTGATAATATAAGAATATACCCAGGTTTGGGATTACGCTTTGTACATAAGCGTATTTTTAATGCTGTATTCCGAATAGATTATGGATATGGAATTTCAAAGGGAGCATCGCGCGGACTTGTATTTGGTATAGGGCAGTATTTTTAGGTAGATACAATTTTATAATTGTTAAGTAAATCGTTAACTAATTTTTGAGATTGGTTTCTTGGTTTTCATTTGCTTGTGTAATTTTGTAAGTGAGCAATGTTAAATTAGGCATTGTTTTTGGTTGCTTCATGCAAAAGGTATTAATGAACTTACTGAATATTAAAAAATCATTAAAGGGAATTCTCATTCTAACTATTTTTATAGGCGGACAAGCTTTTGCACAAGACTCTTTAGCAACAGTGAAAGCCGAAACTGGTGATGGTATTTTATTGTTATTACGAAAACAAGGGCTCCATCCTTATGACTATTTTGATGAATTTGTTGCTTTAAATATCGAAAACTTAAGAGATAGCGTGCATTTATATGCGGGCAGAACCTATAAAATTCCGAATGTAAAATTAGATACGGTACCCGTAGTTGCTGAAATTAAAGAACAATCTACCGAAATTAAAAAAGTAGAAGGAAAAGAATATAAAATCTTTGGCGACAAACATTCTGCTGTTGTTTCACGAAGTGAACGATTAAAAGGTGCAGTATATTACTTGGTGTCTGGGCACGGTGGACCTGATCCAGGTGCAATGGCCGTTTATGGTGGAAAATCTATTGCAGAAGACGAGTATGCTTATGATATAACTTTGCGTTTGGCTAAAGAGTTATTATCCCATGGTGCAACGGTCTATATTATTATAAGGGATCCTAACGACGGAATTAGAGATGAAAGAATTTTAAAAATTGATCATGATGAAGTAGCTTACTTAGATAAGGTTATTCCATTAAATCAGGTTGCAAGACTAAAGCAACGTGTAGATATTGTAAATCAACTACACAGTAAAAATAGAGGTAAATTTCAGAGATTAATTGTCACTCATGTTGATAGTAGAAGTAAAGGTCAGAATATTGATGTCTTTTTCTACCATCATGAAAAAAGTAAGAATGGTAAGAAATTAGCTGAAAGTATACATAAAACATTTCAAAAGAAATATAAAAAGTATCAGCCCAATAGAACCTATTCGGGCACCTTTCAAGATCGTACATCTTTATATCTTGTAAAGCGCACTCATCCTGCAATGACTTTTATAGAAATTGGAAATATTAGAAATAAAAAGGATCAAAGAAGAATTTTAGATCCAGATAATCGCCAAGCACTTGCAAAGTGGATTTCTGAAGGTGTGATTTTAGATTTTGAAAGTGGTGAGATCGGAAGAATTCGATAGCTAAATTTTATTTATTTCATTAGAAACTCGCACGGAGCATAACTGAAGTAGGTGCTGGATTTCCAAAATTTGTGTTTGTGCTATTGTATGTTCTTGCTTTATAACCAAGTTCTAATAATAAATTTGTATTCGCTTCAAATCCTATACCTCCAAATATGTTTACTTGCTTTGATTCAAACGAACCATTTACTTGATTTATTCCTAAAACGGCTTCGGGGCCTGCAAATAAATATATGTTTTTGGCTATATGATGCTTAAATAATAATGCTGTATTTGTGCTTTCAAAAGTGCCAAATTTTTCATAGAAATGTTGTAATTGAAACTGGTTTTGTTCTGTAAATTGGTAATTTATTTTGAAATTTTTGAATAGTTCTCCATTTACGCCCGCAGGAAAACTTAATCCACTAAAAGTTAGTAATTCATTGTTTTTGTATATCTGGGAAGGATTCTCAGCGGAATTTTGAGCTACAATTGGTCTCCAAATAAAAGTGAAAAATATTAAAATTAGAATTGTTCTCACCAGTTTCATAATTAATAAGTATGCTAAATATATAACATGCTATTGTGTAATGGACTTAAACTTATTCTAAAGTATTAATTTTTAACATTTTTAAACTGCAATTTTTCTTAAATAGTATTCGTATAATTTTTTTGGTCCGGCACCAGTGTAATTTTTAAAATGCATTACACCGAAATAGTATTGAAGTTTTACTGTGCCAATTTCTTCATAACGTCTGGCTGAGGTTATTACATGACGAGGAAGAATTTTAAAATCAATTATTTTGTAAAGCCTGTCGGTAAATTCATTGTCTTCATAAACAATATAGTTTTCATTAAATCCTTTCGTTTTTTTAAATAGTTTGTTTGTAATAAATAAAGACTGATCACCTCCTCTACATATTTTGTAATTGAGTTTCGTCATCCAAGCGAAAAGACTTAAAAATTTACTTTTTGTATTAAACTTCATGCGAAAACAACCTGCTTGATTACCTGAAGAAGTAGCATTTAAAATGGATTTATCAAAATTTTTTGGAGGTAAGGTGTCTACATGTAAAAAATAAAGTATTTCTCCAATTGCATTTTTTGCGCCGCAATTCAATTGTATTGCCCTACCTTTTCTAGCAGAAATAACTCTAGCTCCTTGTGCTTTGGCAATTGTAACTGTTTTGTCAGAACTACCACCGTCTACAACAATAATTTCTTTTATGTTTTGCGCAGAAGAATTATGTCTGAGATAAGTTAATAAAGGTCCAACTACACTTGCTTCATTTAAAACAGGAATAATTATACTTATTGACATTGTACTATCGTGCTACATTAAGTCCCCAGTCGTAGTTTAGATACGATAATTTAGCATTTTCTGAAGCTTTAATTTTGGCATATTTATTTAAATAATCAATTAAAGAGCTTTTGTCAGTAAAATCTGTTTTATACCATTTAAAGATATTTGACAATTGAATGTTATTTTCTGAAATCTTATTTCTAGATGAATCATTTATAAAATCTATGGTCGCAGCTTCTAATTGTGCTTCCATTTTGTCAGCTGTAAAAGCTGTATTTATTAGTTTAGGACATGAATATGATGCACAATTGATGGCAAAATGAATACGAGGTTCATCCATTTTACGTAGAATTTTGTGTTCTATACTTCCTAATGAATATTTCTTTCCGCCTACAAGAACCCACTTTTTGTCCCATGGACTATTAATGTCTTTTATACTTTTCAGTGGGTAATTGTCTAATATTAGTTTAACAGTAGCTGCATTATATAAATTTATATAATAGGCTAATTTTTCATTCTTAGACCAGGTGTCTGAGGGTGAATTTTTATTAAGTTGATCCAAATATGTTTCTAAATCAACTTTATCCGTTTTGAATGCCGCATAGTTTACATTACCATCAGAATCTACATGTTTTTTTAATAAAGTATTCCAGAGGGTATGGTCTGTAGTTAAAAAACTTGTAGTTGCTTCGTTTGTATCAATATATTGAATATTATGGCTTTTATTTACACCAATTAGCGTTGACACACTTAATACTGCGAAAATTATTGACTTTAACATAGAAATCTGTTTTGTTTCGGTATTTAGTTCAATAGTTGTTCCAAACCTTACAAAATACTTGAATTTTTGTTAAATTAATTTTATAAGCTCACTGAATAGTTTTATCATTTTTGGTTCCGTTTCTTCAGCAATTCTGATGATTTCGTCAATTTTGGCAGGTTGAAGATTATCAGGGTCACACTCATCAGTAAGAACAGATACAGCTACTATAGGTAATTTTAAATGGTTAGCAACTATTACTTCGGGTACCGTGCTCATTCCTACGGCATCTGACCCAATTATTTTTAACATTCGATACTCCGCTTTGGTTTCTAGCTGGGGACCTAAAACTGAAGCATACACACCAGTTTTTAAGTTAATTCCTTCTTTTTCGGCTATTGCTATTAATTTTTTACGCATTTCTATATCGTAAGGTTCCATCATGTCTACAAATCGTTCTCCAAATTGTGCAACATTTTTAAATGCTAAAGGGGAGCCACCTTGTAAATTGATGTGATCTTCAATAAGCATAATATCACCTTTTTTGAAATCTAGGTTTATAGCTCCAGCGGCATTCGAAATGAACAATTTTTTAATGCCTAATTGATGCATAATGCGAATAGGGTAGGTGATAACCTGAAAGTCGTAGCCTTCATATAAATGAAAACGTCCTTGCATTACTACAACTTTTTTATTTTCAATAGTGCCAAATATTAGTTGGCCTGAATGAAATTCAACGGTAGCAAGAGGAAAAAATGGAATTTGATTGTAATGTGCGGCAATTGGATTTTCAATAATGTTAACCAAATTACCTAAACCTGTTCCTAAAACAATACCTACCTCTGGGTTGTTAAAACCTTTGTCTTTTAAATAGGCAACTGATTCGTCTAATTGTTTTTGAGTCATGCTTTCATATGTTTAATAAAAGGATAAAAAACCTCATTATTCTCAATGTCTTCATAAAGGTCAATGTCGTTTCTTATATCTAATAAAGTTAATTTTTCATTTACTAGATCATTTAAAGAATCTTTAAAAACAGTTGCTGACCCCCATTTTTTATTTTGAAATAGTTTTGAATTGAATTTTTTCATGCCCAGTAAATAATAACCTCCATCAGCAGCAGGTCCGATTACAAAATCGTTTTTATCTAAAGTTGAAAATGCTGATTCGATATCATCTTGCCTCAAATCATACATATCACTACCTATAACGATTATTTTTTCAAAACCTGATGTAAATCCATCTTGAAATGCATTGGCCATTCTTGCTCCCAAATCATCTCCCGTCTGTAATTTTTTATCGAAGTAAAGCGAATTCCATAAGTCGTCTTCCCATATTTCTTCAGAATAATAAACTTGTTTTGCAACGTTTAAATTTTGTGTAAATCCAACGGTATGTTTCAGTAGAAATTTATAAATTTCTAAAGCCGATTCATCACCAACCTTTGATGCTAAACGGGTTTTGCATTTACCTAGCTCTGGGTTTCGGGTAAAAATGAGTAATAAATTTTTGGAGTTCAATAAACTAAAATGGATTCTTTTTGTATCCAGTTTTTGCTGCTTTTCTATTATGATTCCCAATATGATTATATTTTAAAAGCTAACTTAAATTGATAGCTATTTTTTCTTTTTGTCGTAAACTTTCTCACCAGATGTCAATAATTTACCCCATTGTTTATTAAAGGCGTGTACCCGTTCAGTTTTAGTGCCAAGCGTATCGTATACAACATTTCCTTCGTTCTTCCATTCAAATATTCCTCCATATAAATTTTTAACATTTGAATATCCCGCTTTTTTTAGTTTTTCACCAATATCTTCAGAACGAACGCCAATGGAACAATACACAACAACTTCACTTTTTGTGTCTGGAATTATAGTAAATACCGAATCTATTTCAAATTCTTTATATCCTACCCAAATAGCATCTTGTAGGTGACTTACATCGAATTCTTCTTTTTTTCTGGTGTCAAGTAAAAAAATATTGCTTTTGTTTTTTAGACTATCAACATAGGTATACGGAATACTTTCTTTATTCAATTGTTTTAAGGTTCGGTCTATTTTAGATTGAGCCAAAGATGGAACTATGAAAAATAAAATAAATACAATGTATAATGCTTGTTTCAAGGTGCTTTTTTTAGAGACAATTGTACTATAAAGTATAGTTTGAATTTTATCGTGCAAAGGTAATATTAACGATAAACAGTTTCGGTCATTTCAGCTGCCAAAACTTCTAAGTCTATTCCCATATTTTCTTTGCTTACTTTTAATACACTAGTTTTTAAATTTTTAGGTAAGTTGTTAAAGCCATCTTTGGCACCTAGAATCATTCCGGCAACAGCAGCAACGGTATCATTATCACGTCCGTAGTTTACAATAAATTGCATTGTCTTTTCAAAGTCACCTTGGCCAAATTCTATTGCAGTAACCATAATTTGCCATATTTCTCCTGCATGAAAAGCAATAGCCTTCTTATCATTGTCTAAAAAAGTATACAAGTAGTCTTGTTGTAACCATTCATTCTTAGTATTCGGAAATCCATTAGGCATCTTAGTAATTGTTGTATCATTCTCTTCTGACAGTTTTCTTGAAACTAACACGGTTCGACGGGAGGCGTCGAGAATATTTTGACTTATGCGAGTTACAAGTCTCGAGCTCTTATAACCTAAAGGATCAACAAAAACTGCGGTATTTAAAATTGAATCTATATTCTTAGTTCGCATTGCTGTTTGTGTCATTGCAGCCACAAGGCCCGAAATATCCTTTGCATAGCCAATGTCGAATATTGAATGTTCATAAGCCAAATTGTAAGCGTCTTTTGGCGTTTTTGCAAGTAGCCCAAACATAGGGGTGTATAATTGACCTGCGCAGGACATTTCACCTCCATAAAAGCGGTTTTGCGCTTTTTGATAGGCTTTGTCTCCATTTTGATAAGCTAACGAAACGCGTGCCCATTCTTTGATCCAATCTACTTTTTCAATTTGATTGTCTAATAAATCAGGGTTTTTCGATATCTCATCACTACCTAATTCTTTGGTTAGCGAAGCATAGTAAGCTGTTATAAATTTTGAAAATTTTTCTGAATTTAATTCTGCCAGATTACTTGAAAAATACTTAACCATAAAAAATTTCCAACGGGTATCGTCTGTAGTAGCTCCGGCAATTAGATTGTGATCCCAAGTTCCTTCAGGTGATTGTTCTCGTGTAGCAGGAGTAAGGCCATTTATATAACCATATTTTAATTGAATTTCATTTCTTTCCCACATTTCGGTTGAAGCCCCCATAGCATCTCCTATAGCCGAACCAACTAATGCTCCAAGTACTTTATCATAATAATCTTCTTTAGATAAATTAATTGTATCTGGAATAAAATCCGAAGTTACAGGTGAAGGTATGCTCACGTTGTTTGTTGATTCTCTACATGAAAGAATAATTGTGACACATGCTAGGCTAGTTATGATTAGTTTTATTTTCATACTAAAATCATTTTTCGAGCTTTTTTTAAGAGTTTTTTCTTTTCATCAATAGTGCGATCAATTGGTAATTGTGCTAAACCTATAATTCGCCGCATTATTTCTATACCTGCTACTTTTGAAAGTAATTTAAAATTTATTTTACCATCATAATTTAAATGTATTCGTTTTAAATATTTTTTCTTACCCGTAGCTATTATTAAATGTGCAGCCATTACTCCTAAGTCAAATTCAGCAAATCCTCTAAAACTAAATTCAGGATCTATTACATAAAGATTATTTTTTTCGGTCATCCAACTTCCTGGGTAATAATCACCATGCAGTAAAGTTTTTCCTTTAGATAAATATTTTTTGCCTACTTTTTTTATTACTTTTTTTAATGCTTTATCGTTTTTATAAGGTATTGATAATTCTTGAAGTCCTTGTTGAATGTCATCTAAAGAAAAACCGTTATCTTTCAAAAAAGGCAGTATAAATATATGTTGATGATTTAGTTCTCGCATTGCTAAATTATCAGGATAATTGTCTGTCACTTTTGTACGGTGAACAAGTCCGATGATAAATATTAACTTCTGAAATGCCTTTTTATTTATTTCTCGAGTGTTGTAAATGGTGACCATATCTTCACAATCACCTAAATCTTCTAAAAGCATCACGAAATTTGAAATATCGCAGCCTAAAATTTTAGGCATGTGTGCATTTAATGCACTGTTTTCTAGATTTTTATAAAATTGGTGTTCAACTATTAATCGTTCTATTGGGGCTGCAATCTGTTGATATTTTTGAACAAAAGGACGAGATTGTTTTAATATAAAAGAACGTTGATTGGTTTTAACTCGTAAAACGACATTCATATTACCATCACCAGGTTTTTCTGTGGCTAAAACCTCTTCTTCCTCTTGTAACCATTTTTTTTCATACAAATATTCTTGTAGTTTGGAAATATTTGTGCTGTGATCAAAAGTTTTCATTAATCAATTTTTATTGACTCTGTTAGGTGCAAGACTCTTCCAAAAATCAGTTTTCATTTTTGGTACATCAATATTTGTATAGATGGTTATTGAGCGTTGTACATTTTCTTTAGGAGTTATAAATTTAGCCTTTTCTGCCAATTCGGGATGTATAAGTGCAGTTACAATTGCTAAATCCCACATAATCCATTTTTGTTTCTTAGGGTCTTCTTTTGTCCACCATCTGTCATATGTATTCCAACGATTAATCAAATAGTCGGAAATAGCGCCTGTGCCTTTTAAATTTTTATCGACCTCCGATTTGTCAAAAACAAGATGTTGACATGTTGTTGCCGTCATTACTGAAAAATCTAGATTTGGTGAATTTAGCAGTACGTCAACCGCTATCGGGTCATTTCTAGAATTAAATTCATCTTTATTGTAACTATTCTGGTCTTTATCATGCCAAAATCCTATATAATAAACTTGAATCTTAGGTATTATTGTTTCGTCTTTTATAATTGCTGAAGCTAAATTGGTACAAGGCCCAAGGATTACGACTTTTAATTTCTTATCTCCCTTCATACTATGCGCTTTTTTAATTATGAAATCCGCAGCTTCTGAAATTGCAGGACGAGCTTTGTTGGTTAAAGGTGCATTACTTCCTAATGGTAAAGGAATATTCGTTTTGTTCATCAATTTTAATAATTCTTCATTTATTTTTTGACTTTCATATACAGAAGAATCTGAAGCTAAAGGTGAGGTATGGAATTGTGCAGAGGTGATACCTAATATATTAAACTTAGTTTCATTAATAGCTCTTGCCAAAGCAAAAAGATCGTCAACCTCATTTGCGGTATCGGCATCTATAATTAGATCAATTTTCTCATTCTTTAATTGAGCATAAGTCCGAGTAAAAGTGAAGAAAATGAATATTGATATGATAAATAGAAATTGTTGTTTCATGTGAAAACAAAGTAATAGCGTAATTCTCTTAATATAAAATTATTGCCCGACAATATGTAAGCTCATTAAGTAGTTAAAAACAATATAACCTTACTGTATAGTATTGGTATTTTAAATGTTATGTAAAAATAAAACCGTAACGATTAAGTTACGGTTTGTTATTTAAAGATTTTCCATTTAGGAAAATGTTTCGATGTTATTTGAAGTATACTACTTTATTTATTCTTTTATTTCAATCAAATGGAAATCCGGTTGAAACTCTAAAAATAAATGCGTAAACAACAATAACAAACATGATAAAGCTGAACCAAGCAAAAAATTTAAAGAAATTTTTTATTATAAGGTTGCCAAGATTTTTAAATCCTTCAGCATAGATTTCTTTAATAAGTAAAATTGTTTTCATATTAATTTTTTTGGGATTAGTGGACAAAGGTGTTGCTAATTGATTTTTAGAGCTAACTTTTTTGCTGAAGCGTTGTTAACTCTGTTAAATAACAGAGTTGATAGATAAACGGTAAACTAAATTGGATAAGATGAATGAACGATATTGGCAACTTGTAAGGCGTTGACTACAGATTAGTAAATTATAAGTATACTATAAGATTAGAAATGAAAAAATGACAACTAAGGATTATGTGTTTTCTTTTGGAATTTTAGTTGAATTTAAGTGTCATTTCCCAAACAATTGCAACTTCGTCGCAACCAAATTAAAATAATGCTGGTGGATAAACATTAAATTATCTCAACGTTTTAGGATAATATGGTTAAGAATTAGTCTAATCTTTTGGTCTGAAAAATGTAAAGTAATGCCAAATAAATACTAAAAAACCCCGCTATTGCGGGGTTTTTATGTGGTGCCTCCAGGAATCGAACCAGGGACACATGGATTTTCAGTCCATTGCTCTACCAACTGAGCTAAGGCACCATGCTTTCTTAAAGCGGTGGCAAATATAATTTCAAAAAAAGGAACTACAAACAAAAAACACAAAAAAAAGGCATTCATTAAAATACATTTTTCGAACTTTGTAGTATGAATTTAGTTTTAGATGCAGGAAATACATCAATAAAGGTTGCAGTCTTTGAAAAGAAACAGCTTGTTTTTCAAGAAATTGCAGATGAACATGGATTGCCCAAACGTTTAAAAGAAATATGTGATGTTTACCCTAAAATAAAATGGGGTATGGTTGCTTCAGTTAGAAATCTTGAACCAAAAACACTTGCTGTTTTAGCTGTTTTTTGTAGAGTAATTCAATTGTCTTCGAAAACAATGACTCCTTTTAAAAATTCATATGCCACTCCAAATACCTTAGGTGTTGATCGCATTGCTTTAGCTACAGCTGCTTTCTATCACAATACAAAAGGTAATACGCTAGTTTTGGACGCTGGTACCTGCTTAACTTATGATATGGTTAATGATTATGGTGAATATCTTGGTGGAGCAATTTCTCCTGGACTTAATATGAGGTATAAAGCATTGAACAATCAAACTGCTAAATTGCCTCTTTTAGAAAAAACTGATGTTTTAGACCTTATCGGTAATTCTACAGAAACAAGTATACATAGTGGAGTTTATATTGGAATGTGTGCTGAAATAGATGGAATTATAGATCAGTATAAATCACGTTTTAGAGATTTAACAGTTATTTTAACAGGAGGTGATGCTGAATTTTTGTCTAAACGATTAAAAAATCCCATATTTGCGAATCCTAATTTTCTACTAGAAGGATTGAATTATCTGTTGGAATACAATAAGCATTAAATGATTAAAAAAATTGGTATTGTTATAGCGTTAATAGCCGCTACAGGGGTTTTTGCGCAAGATGGTTCAGTTTCTCCTTACTCTTATTTTGGCATTGGTGATTTAAGGTCTCAGAGTACCTATGAGAATCAAATGATGGGCGGTATTGGCATGTATGCCGATAGTATTCATGTTAATTTGCAAAATCCTGCAGCTTATAGTCAATTGGGAGTGCAAGCTGGAGATAATTTTGGTATGACTACGTATACTGGAGGATTGTCATACAAACAACTACAATTTAAAAGCTATACCACTCAGGAAAGTAACAATATCACCAATTTAGATTATTTAGCAATCGGTTTTAGCCTTAAAAAGGGGCTTGGAGTTGGTTTTGGTATTATGCCTGTTTCTTCAGTAGGTTATAATTTGGTGTCTGTATCTGCCGATTCAACATTAACAAATCAATATACTGGTAGTGGTGGACTTAATAAAGCATATTTTTCTATAGGATGGGAATTTGCTAAAGATTTAAGTGTTGGAGTAACCGCAAATTTAAATTTTGGAACATTGGAAAGTAGAAGTATTCAAAGTACGGATGGTCTACAATTAGGTGTTCAAGATAAAAAATCGTCAAGGGTAAATGGGTTTGATTTTAACTATGCGCTAAGTTATTCGCCAACTTTTAAAAATAAACATACGTTAGTAACATCGATTCGAATAAATACTCAAGCGAATTTAACCTCAGAAAATACCCAGGAAATAGGATCTTTCTCTTTAGTAGATGGAAGCGATGAAGAAACTTATGAAGTTGATTTAAATGCTCTTGTCTTAAAAAATACGGATATTAAAATTCCAACTAAAACAACCTTAGGTATTGGTTACGGTAAGCACAGGTCTTGGTTTTTAGGGGCAGAATACAGTTTTCAAGAAATGAGTGCTTTTGAGAATGAATTTTTAGCCCTAGATAATTTGGTTTACAAAGATGCAAGTACTTTTGCATTAGGCGGTTTTTATATTCCTGATTCCGGACCATTTTCAAGTTACTGGAAAAGAGTTACTTATAGAGCTGGTTTGCGACTTGATAATACTGGTATGGTGGTTAATAATACTGATATAAACAATTTTGGCATAACTTTTGGATTTGGTTTACCACTGGGTAGAAGCTTTTCTAATTTAAACCTTGGTTTCGAGGTCGGTAGAAGAGGAACTACTTCGGCAGATTTAATTGAAGAAAGTTATTTTAAAATTAATTTAGGCTTATCATTAAATGATATGTGGTTTCAAAAAAGAAAAATTGATTAACCTTTTTTAGATTCTTTACTAATTTTTTGAAAAGTTTGACTAAAAGTTATATCATTGATGATTTTTATTTCAAAATATCTTTTTTAGAATGCCTAGCAGTAATGTTATTAAATAGTTTGCTATTTGTATTTTGAAGATAACACTATAGGTGTATTGAAAAAAATTAGTATTTTAACCCCCTGTAAATAATCAAATAATATGAAAACGAAATTTTACTTCACGGCAATACTCTTTTTAGGGTTTTTTACGGCAGTTAATGCTCAGGCCCAGAATCAAGAATGTATGACCAATCTTTCCATTTATGTGGAACACGCTAAGGTTAAGAACTACGATGCGGCTTACACGCCATGGAAAATGGTATACGACAATTGCCCTGATATAAATAGAGCTAATTTTTTATACGGTGAGCGTATATTGAAAGATAAAATTAAGAAGTCTTCTGGTGCAGAGAAAGATGGTTTTATTACAGATTTAATGACCTTGTATGATAATAGCTTAAAGTATTTTCCGGCGAAAACTAAGAAAGCAGATGTAATCATCGACAAAGTTATGTTGAAGTATGATAACAAAATGGCCGATGATGCCGAAATCTATGAGAATTTAGGACAAGCGATGAAGGAAGATCGCGATAACTTTAAAAACCCAAAGGCTTTATATTTATACTTCTCTAGTTTGGTTGATTTACATAAAGCTGGTAAAAAAGATCTTCAAGAAGTTTTTGATGTTTATGATGATGTAACTGCTAAGGTAGAAGAAGAGATTACTATTAGAACTAATAGAATAGCTAAATTGTTACCTAAAGAAGAGGCGGGAACTTTAACTTCGAAAGAAAAGAAAATTTTAAAAGCTGATAATACCAATTCTGAATCTTTTGGTAAAATTGCAGGTAGTATTGATTCAAAATTAGGTCCTTTAGCAGATTGCGAAAACTTAATTCCTTTATATGAAAAAAGTTTTGATGCTAATAAAGGAAATGTTGAATGGGTAAAAAGAGCAGTTGGTCTTATGTTTCAAAAAGAATGTACAGACGATCCAATGTTCCAAAAATTATTTGAAGCACAATTGGCTTTAGATCCTTCGGCTGATGCTTATGTATATGGTGGTACCTTGAAAATGAAAAATGGTGATTCTTCTGGAGCACTTGCTGATTTTGATAAAGCATTGAGCCTAGAAACAGATAACATCAAAAAATCTAAAATAGCGTACAAAGTTGCGGTAATTAATAAGAGAAAAGGTAGTAAGTCTACAGCAAGAAAATATGCCCAAAAAGCTATAGATGCGAATTCTGCTAATGGTCGTGCTTATTTATTAATTGCTAACTTATATGCTACTAGTGCAAATGACTGTGGTACAGATACGTTCTCTAAAAGAGCGATTTATTGGAAAGCTGCCGATTTAGCAAGAAAAGCAGGTAGAGTTGATCCTTCTTTAAGTGGTACAGCTAATAAGTCTGCGGCTAGTTATTCTGCAAAAGCTCCGTCTAAACAGGATATTTTCACATCAGGTAAAGCAGGCCAAGTAATTAAATTTAACTGTTGGGTTGGAGGTAGTGTTACGGTGCCTAGTATATAAGAATGAAAAGATTTTCCTTTTATAATATTAAGAATATTGCCACAATTTTTATTGTGGCAATATTTTTTTGTGCTTGTAATGATAATTACAAGAGAGTAGGTGATGAAGCTGCTCCGCTGTTATTCCCAGAAGGTATTGCCGAAAATTTTGTAATGGAATATTCTACTCTGGTAGAAGAGTTACGAAATGAAAAAATAGATTCGGCACATGTGAATGCCGTTTTAACCAGTCCAATTTGTGAGAGTTTTACGAATTTAAATTTTGCCCATCGAATTTTTCCTAATGGTTTACAAGTTGACTATTATGATGTTGATGGGAACAAAAGCATTATTACTGCAGATTACGGAATTACTTATAATGTTACAAATTTGATAGATTTGCAGGGTAATGTGGTGATTACTGGTCATGATGGAAAAAAATTGGAAGCTCCACAGTTATATTTAGATCAAGGAAATGACTGGATTTTTACACAAGAAAAATTTACATATACCAACCCTGAAGATGGTACTGTAATGGATGGTGAAGGAATGGATTTTAATAAAGATTTAAGCTTACTTAATGCCCATAAAACGTATGGTCTTATGTTAATTAAAGATGAAGATAAATGATTAAAATATTAAAGTATACCGAATATTTGTATTTAATAGTAGCCTTTTTTTCGCTATATAGAATCTTTACTGATTGGAATGTGGATCGTAATAATGCATACCTTTTTATCTTTTTTGCTATCGTATCTGCTGGTATGTTTGTTTTTAGAAGAAACTATCGTTTGAAGTTTGAAAAACGTCAACAAGATAATAATAATAATTAGTGGAAATTACCATCATTATTGCTGCGTTATTGTTTTCTGCTTTCTTTTCAGGAATGGAAATTGCATTTATTTCAGCAAATAAAATTCACATTGAAATTGAAAAAAAACAAGAGGGATTCTTAGCGCAGGTATTAACCCGACTTACTAGAAAACCATCTAAGTATATTGCCACAATGTTAATTGGGAATAACATTGCATTGGTCATCTATGGGTTTTTTATGGGTGATTTTTTAATGAATTGGTTTGCTAGTTTTAACACCACATCAGGTGGTTTTATAAGTTTACTTTTTACCGAATTTAGATTACTTACCCAAACAATTATTTCTACTCTAATTATCTTATTAACTGCTGAATTTTTACCTAAAGTTATATTTCAAATTTATTCGAATTCACTTTTGAAAATATTGGCATTTCCTGCCTATATTTTTTATCTATTATTTTCATTAATATCGGATTTTGTTATCTGGGTTTCCGATTTTATACTACGAACATTTTTTAAAACTGATGGCGATGAAGTTGAGTTAGCTTTTAGTAAAATAGAATTAGGTGACTACATAACAGAGCAAATGGATGCAGTTGAAGAAGAAGATGAAGTAGATTCTGAAATCCAAATTTTTCAGAATGCACTAGATTTTTCTACTGTTAAAGCGCGCGAAGTAATGGTGCCTAGAACTGAAGTAATGGCAGTAGAACTTCATGAAACACCTAAAAATCTTACAAAACTTTTTAGCGAAACAGGTTATTCTAAAATACTGGTTTATAAAGATACTATTGATAATATAATCGGTTATGTCCATTCTTTCGAGCTATTTAAAAAACCAAAAACTGTAAAGAGTATTTTATTGCCCGTTGAATTTGTACCAGAAACGATGTTAATACATGATATACTGGATGTTCTAACGAAAAAGAGAAAGAGTATTGCCGTGGTATTGGATGAATATGGAGGTACTTCGGGTATTATGACTGTCGAAGATATTGTTGAAGAGCTTTTTGGTGAAATTGAAGATGAACATGATAGTACTGATCATATTGAAGAGCAAATTGATGAAACAAAATTTAAATTTTCAGCACGACTTGAAGTTGATTATATTAATGAGAATTATAAAATTGAATTGCCTAAAAATGACGAATATGAGACCTTAGCTGGCCTTATTGTTCATTATACAGGTGAAATTCCTGAACTAAATTCAGAAATTCAAATAGACAATTTTCTATTTAATATTTTGGAGGTGTCGAGTAATAAAATTGATACCATAGGCCTACAAATTGTTGAAAAGGATACTTGATCCTTTTATAAACTTCTTCAAAGTGCTGGTTCTCTATGAATTGTAAGTCCATATCAATTGCGGTTGTTTACATAAATTCCTTTAATAATTAACAGGAAAACACTAATTTCGCCAACTGATTTAAAATAAATATAGAAGATGGCAATTTTAGGCAATATTAGGAAGCAAACAACCATATTAATATTAATTATTGGTTTAGCTTTATTCGCATTTGTAATTTCCGGTATTTTTAGTAGTGGAAGTATGGGTGGCGGTGGAGCAAAAGTTGGCTCTGCAATCGGGGAAATTAATGATAATGAAGTTCCTGTTGATGTTTTTCGTCAAAAAGTCGAAAGTCTAAGTCGCCGTATGGGACCTACCACCTCAACAATGCAAGCGGTAAATCAAGTTTGGGATCAGGAAGTACGAAACTCTATTTTAGGTGCGCAATTTGAAGACCTTGGTGTAGATATTGAGAAAGATCAGATAATGAACTATATTAAAACGAATCCTGGTTATTCTCAAAATCCACAATTTTTAAATGAAGATGGAAATTTTGATGAATTTAAATTCAAACAATTCATAGCAGATTTAAAAATAAATAGTCCTGATCAATACAGACTATGGCTTCAAGATGAAGCTTCTATTATTCAAAGTGCCAAAGAACAGACATATTTCAATTTGATAAAGGCTGGAGTTGGATCTTCATTAAAAGAAGGAGAGCTTGACTATAAATTGGCTAATGAGAAATTAGATATCAAATATGTTCGTGTGCCATTTACATCAATACCGGATAGTACTATTAATGTAACTAAAAGTGAAATTTCAAGTTATATAAGTGCTCATAAAGATGATTATAAACAAGATCCAGCTAGAGATTTACAATTTGTATTTTTTAATGAGAAACCTTCAGATTCTGATGTTAAAAATGTTGAAGATTCTGTAATAAAATTGTTGAATGAGACAGTTGAGTACAATCAGCAAACGGATAAAACGGATACTATTGCTGGATTTAGTACTACTACTGACATGGCTGCATTTTTAGATCGTCATTCAGATGTAAAGTTTGATACCATATATAAAGCTAAAAAGCAATTACCAACAAAATTTGCCGATACCTTAATGGGTTTAAAAGTTGGTCAGGTTTTTGGTCCTTATAAAGATGGTGATGCCTACAAAATTTCTAGAATGATGGGTAGAAAAGCAAATGGTTCGGTAAAAGCAAGCCATATTTTAATTGCTTATAAAGGTGCACAACGTGCTAACCCTGAAGTTACAAGAACAAAAGAAGAAGCTGAGGTTGAAGCAAAAAGATTGCTGAAAGAAGCTAAGAAAAAAGACGTCGTTTTTGTTGAATTAGCTCGAGATAATTCAGATGGACCATCTGCCGCAAATGGTGGAGATTTAGGATATTTCCAAGAAGGCACAATGGTTCCTAAATTTAATGATTTTGCTTTTAGTAGTTCAGTTGGAACAATTGGTATGGTAGAAACCGATTTTGGTTTTCATATTATTAAGGTAGATGATAAAGAAGATATAGTACAAATAGCAACCTTAGTACGTGAGATAGAAGCTTCTGAAGAAACACTTAATAAACTCTTTACTGATGCTACGCAGTTTGAAAGTGATTCTAAAAATTCAGATAAGGCATTTTCTGATTTAGCCAAAGAGAAAAATTTTATTGTTAGACCTGTAAATAAAATAAAGGCAATGGATGAAAACTTACCGGGACTGTCTTCTCAAAGAGCCATTGTTCAATGGGCGTTTAATGAAGATACTGAACTTGGTGAGATAAAAAGATTTGAGGTAGACAATGGTTATGCCGTGGTTCAATTAACTGCAACTTATGCAAAAGGATTAATGACTGTAGAAGATGCCTCTGCTTCTGTTCTTCCTAAAATTAGAAAAGAAAGAAAAGCAGCTCAAATAGTTGGTGCTAACAAAGGAAAGTCAATGGATGATTTTGCGAAAGATAACAATGTTACTGCCTCAACAGCGACTGCAGTAACAGTTAAGTCACCCACAATTCCTGGTGCTGGTAGCGAGCCTCTTGTAGTTGGTACTGCTTATGCAATGAATGAGGGTGATACTTCTGGTTTAATTGAAGGCGAAACTGGAATTTTTATGGTAATGTTAAATAAAAAGCAAGAAGCTGCAAAATTGGATAATTATAGCACTTATGCTAATAATTTAAAATCGGCTGCAGCTGCAAAGGTAAATTCGGATGTATACAACGCACTTAAAGAAGGTGCAGAAATTGAAGATAATAGGTCGGTTTTCTATTAAACTAACTTTTTAATATCATATCATTAAAGGGGATCACCGTGGTGTATCCCTTTTTTTTGAAATAGTTTAGTGTGCTCTCATCGCCGGTTGCTAAAATAAAATCACCTCCCCAAGCTCCCAAGCTTTTTATGGCACCTTTATAATCATCAAATAATAATTTTTTAACAGGGGTGCTTTTTAAAACAGATGCAATGATGGTTTCATGGATGTTTAAAAGCAACTCAAATTCAATTAGCTCTTTACTATTAACTATTTGATTGGTTAAGGAAGATAGCTTTTCAATTAATTTTGATTTATCTATACTTTGAGTTTTGTAACGTGCTATTTCATCCCTACTGTTCTGTTTTTTGTTTAGGTGAACAAAGTATATATTGTTATTAAAATTTTTGGTAAACGAAGTCTTTAAAACGGTAGGTATGCCTTCTTTTATTTGATACAAGATTGGGGTGTTGTTTTGAGCACAAGCAATATCATAACCGCTTCCCCCAAAAGTTTTATTTAATAATGTAAAAGCATCTATCTTGGCCCATTGCGCTATATTATTAATTAAAGTGGACGAAGTGCCTAACCCCCAATTTCTAGGAAAATCTATTTTAGTTTCAATAGCAAATCCATTTGAATTAGTTAAAAATCTAGGGTTTATTTTATTGGCTTCATTGAGTATTTTTAAAAGTTGTTTAGCGAGGTCTAAATCATTAAAATCAATAATTTGTAACGAAGGCATATTAAATTTTGCTTTAAACCAAATGTTTCCTTTTTCATCAAAGCTTTTCCAATCCAATATCGAAGAATTGGTTTCTCTAACATGTAATGATTGACTATATTTAGTAGGTATTGCTAATGAAAGTGCACCATCTAAAACGCCATACTCACCTGTTAGTAATAATTTACCATTGCTATAGAAATTATTCATTAGTTGTTTTTCAGGGCCTTTAATGCATCTGCAACTGCAGTATGCGAAACTGTTTCGTTATTAAACTGTTTCGTAAGAATGTTTTTTTCTTCTGATGTTGCGCCTAATTGATTTAATATATTACCTAAATGCATTTTCATATGACCTTCTTGTATTCCTGTGGTGACTAATGCGCTTAAAGCGGCAAAATTTTGCGCAAGCCCCGCTACAGCAATAATTTGCATGAGTTCTTCAGCAGAAGGTTTTTGCAATAATTCTAACGATAATTTAGCTAATGGATGTATGCTGGTTAGACCACCAACAGTGCCTAAAGCAAGGGGTAATTCTATACTAAATCTGAATTCTTCATTTTTAATTGATGCATTTGTTAAACTACGATAATGTCCATCTTTAGCGGCATATGCGTGAACACCAGCCTCTATAGCTCTAAAATCGTTTCCGGTAGCTAATACAACTGCATCTATGCCGTTCATTATACCTTTATTATGTGTAACTGCCCTATGTGGTTCTACATTGGCTATTTGAACAGCCCTAACTATTTTGTTAGCAAACTCAAAAGGGGTAATATCTGCTTTTACTTTTAAATCTTTTATAGGGCAACTTACTTCAGCTTTTACAACACAATTGGGTACATAATTAGATAAAATGCTCATTACCACTTCAATGTCTTGTTCACCTACTGTAAAACCTGTATAATTTTTTACTTCGTTTTTTAAAGTTTTTGCTAATTGTTCTAAACAAGAATTAATGAAATTAGCACCCATTGCATCTTTGGTTTCAAACGTACAGTGCAATTGGTAATAGTCGCTTAGTACATCGGTTTTATCTCGAAGTACTATATCTAATATACCACCACCACGTTTCTCCATACTTTGGGTAAGATGTTTTGTAGAAGAAAGAAGTTTTGTTTTTATTTCACTAAAAAAGTTGGTTAATTTTTCTCCATTTCCTTTGAAAATAAAATGTACCTGACCTACTTTTTCAGTACCTATTATGGTTGATTTAAAGCCACCTCTTTCAAGCCAAAATTTTGCAGACCTACTTGCGGCTGCAACAACAGAACTTTCTTCTATAGCCATTGGTATGGCTAGTAGTTTTTGGTTAATCAAGAAATTAGGAGCGATACCTAATGGTAAATAAAAGTTGGAAATAGTATTTTCAATAAATTCATCGTGCAGCTGCTGCAGTTTTGTGTCATTATTCCAATAGCTCTTTAATACCGCTATGGTGTTCTTAGTTTCAAACGAATATTGCGTTGCTAGCCAATTAATTTTTTCTTCTTTGGTAAGTTTTGAAAATCCAGAAATAGGGGTTGGCATGGTGGTTATATTATGTTGACAAAGATAACAATTAGCCTTATAATTTATTTCAGTTTGTATTGTGGGTTGTAAGAGCTGTTAAACTTGTATTATTTTGACAATAAAGTTTAATTTTTGGTTAATAATCGTTAAACTTGACGTTTTTATAACATTATTGAAATTAATGAAGAATTTAAAACTAGTATTTATTCTATTGCTAACGGCTGTATCTACGGTTGTTGCTCAAAAAAAACAGATTACTGTTGAAGAAATTTACGGTGGTGCTTTTAGAACCGAAGGAATGGATGTTCTACGTTCTATGAAAAATGGTAAACAATATACTATTCTAAATACGAATAGAGCGTCTAGTACCGTATCTATTGATAAGTATGATTATAGAACATTGGCTAAAGATGAAGTAATCGTATCTTCTTCTGATATAGGAGGCTTAATATTTACATCTTATGAGTTTAGTGAAGATGAAACAAAACTTTTGTTGGCTACTGAAATTGAGTCGATTTACAGACGATCGCGACTTGGTATTTATTATGTCTTTGATATAAAAAGTAAAAGAATTATTAAAATTTCAGATAATAAAATTCAATCTCCAGCGCTTTCACCCGACGGAAAACAGGTGGCTTATGTTTTCGAGAATAATATTTACCTCTTTGATACAAGTACGAAAGAAACCAAACAAATAACAATAGATGGTGCTAAAAATAAAATTATTAATGGGGTTACCGATTGGGTATATGAAGAAGAGTTTGCCTTTGTTCGTGCCTTTAAATGGAACTCTAATGGTTCTAAAATTGCTTTTTTGAAGTTTGATGAAACAAATGTGCCGCAATTTTCAATGGATATCTATGGTACAGGATTGTATCCTACTCAGGAAAGATTCAAATACCCTAAAGCGGGCCAAGAAAATGCCAAAGTTAGTTTACACCTTTTTGATGTGAAATCAGAAAAAACTGCTGCGATTGAATTGAATAATCCATATTATATACCAAGATTTAAATGGATGAACAATGCAAACTATCTGAGTTTACAAACTTTAAATCGACATCAAAATCATTTGCAATTGATTGAAGTAAACGCTAAAGATAATTCAACTAAAGTTTTACTTGATGAAACTGATAAAGCTTATATCGATGTTACAGATAACCTTACTTTTTTAGCAGATGATAGCTTTATCTGGACGAGTGAAAAAGATGGCTATAATCATATATACCTGTATAATCAAGATGGTGAATTAATGAACCAGATTACAAAAGGGGAGTGGGAAGTAACCAATTACTATGGTTATGATCAAGAAAACGATAAAGTATTTTATCAATCTACAGAGAACGGCTCAATTAACAGAGATGTCTACAGTATTGAAACTAGTGGTGATAATAAGAAACGTTTGTCTTCACAGGAAGGAACCAATGCTGCGGATTTTAGTGCTGACTTTTCAAACTTTATAAATACATATTCGAGTGCAACTACACCGCCACAGTATTCTTTGCATGAATCTAAATACGGTAAAAAGCTAAAGGTAATTACAGATAATGGTGCTTTAAATCAAAAAATGGAAACCTATCAATTAAATCCGAAAGAGTTTTCTACAATCGATATTAATGGGAATGAACTTAATATGTATATGATTAAGCCTACAAATTTTGATGCTAATAAGAAGTACCCTATGCTTATGTATCAATACAGTGGTCCTGGATCGCAATCTGTAGCTAATAAATGGATGGGCGATCGCGATTATTGGCATCAAATGTTAGCATCTCAAGGGTATGTAATTGTTTGTGTTGATGGTAGGGGTACAGGATTTAAAGGAGCGGATTTTAAAAAATCGACCTATTTAAATTTAGTTAAATACGAAACGGAGGATCAAATTGCAGCTGCTAAAAAATTAAGTGAATTACCTTATATAGATGAAGATAAAACGGGTATTTGGGGCTGGAGTTTTGGTGGACACATGAGTACAAATGCACTTTTAAAAGGAAATGATGTTTTTGAAATGGCAATTGCAGTAGCTCCTGTTACTTCATGGCGTTTTTACGATACCATTTATACAGAGCGTTTCTTGCGTACACCTGAAGAAAACCCAAGTGGATATGATGATAACTCCCCGTTTAATTATCCTGAATTATTAAAAGGAAAATATTTGCTAATTCATGGATCTGGCGATGACAATGTTCACCTTCAAAATACCATGCGAATGGCTGAAGCTTTAATACAAGCTAATAAGCCCTTCGATTCTGCTATTTACCCCGATAAAAACCATGGTATTTATGGTGGTAATACAAGAGTGCATTTATTTAATAAAATGACCGATTTTATTCATCAAAATCTGGCAAAGCCAATAGAGCAAAACCCAGATATAGAAGAAAGCAAAATAAAGGGCTGATTTACGATTAAGTTTGTTTTGGTACATCAAGTAATAAGTTAATTTTATAGCATAGATAAATAATATGGCAGATACAATAAAACCAACACATAAAAAAGAACTTTTTGGGCATCCCGTAGGTCTTTATGTTTTGTTCTTTACAGAAATGTGGGAGCGTTTTTCTTATTATGGAATGAGAGCTTTATTGACTTTATATATGACTGCTCAAACTCTAGAGAATAATCCGCAATCTGGTTTAGGTTGGACCGCCACGGAAGCTTTAGCCTTATATGGTTGGTATACAATGTTGGTTTATTTAATGAGTATTCCAGGTGGTTTTATTGCTGATAGATATATCGGCCAAAAAAAGGCAGTTACAATAGGCGCTATTCTTCTTACTGCTGGTCATGTTGTTTTGGCAATTGATGCCATATGGGCCTATTATACAGGACTTGGCTTGGTAATACTTGGAGTTGGAATGCTTAAACCAAATATTTCAACAATGGTAGGTGGTTTGTACAAACAAAATGATATTCGAAGAGATAAAGGATTCAGTATTTTTTATGTGGGTATTAACCTTGGCTCGTTTACCGCTTCACTTTCTGTAGGACTTGTTGCTGCCATTTATGGCTGGCATGCTGGGTTTGGTCTTGCTGGGATAGGAATGGCAATTGGTTTATTTGTTTACCTATATGGACAACGATATTTAGTACATGTTGGAAATGAACCAACAGTTGAAGACAAATCTAATGATATTAGTTTAGCAACGTTATTTGGGCAATTATTTAAATCTCCTTTGCAGTTGACAATAGTTGTTATAATGATGGTATATGCTATCTATGCAGGTTTTACATATGAAGGTGCAGATAGCTGGGGTTTTGGTGTTTTGTATATTGTTTTAGCCCTTATAACTGGCTTAATGATGATGATATATAAAAACCTAAATGGTCAAATTGAGAAAGATAGATATGTAGTGTTGTTGTTGTCCTTATTGATGGTAATTGTCTTTTGGGGTTGTTTTGAACAAATGGGCGGATTAATGAATCTATATGCTGAAGAAAAAACAAATAGAATGTTTATGGGAATGGAAGTTCCAGCAGCATGGTTTCAGGGGGCTAACGCTGGATTTATTATCCTGTTTTCAGTCTTAGTAGCGAATATATGGGCCAAAAGAAAGTTGAAGGGAAAAGCAGCAGATTCTCTTTTTAAAATGGCTGTTGGTGTTATAATAATGGGGGTAGGTTTCGTTTATATGGTTTTTGCTTCATTAGAATATGAAGCTAATGGTAGTTCAGCAATGTATTGGTTAGTATTGGCGTATTTTTTTCATACTATGGGAGAATTATGTCTCTCTCCAGTCTCATTGTCATTTTTTACGAAACTAGCTCCTGCAAGATACATGGCTTTAATGATGGGAGTTTATTGGGCTGCTACAGGTCTTGGTAATAAAGTAGCTGGGGTAATTGGGGAAAGTGCCTCTAATGCAGGAGAATTAAATATTTTCGGAGGCTTGTTTGTTTTTGCTGTGCTTTTTGGATTACTGGTTATACTTTTAATTAAACCACTAAGAAGACTTACACATGGTGCAGAAGATAAAGAGACTTTTATTCATGATGATGAAAATGAAGGGTTTGAATTATCTAATCATTAATAACTAGTGGTATTAAAATAATAAGCTCCCTTTTCACCTGTATAGTGAAAAGGAATTTCTTTTTGTAAACAAGTTTTTTGCCAGCGCTTTATATATCCGTTAAAATTACTGCCGTCAGCAATTATTTTTTTTGGAAGGATTGAATCTATAAATCGATCTAAATTGATTTTGGGTGACTGTGATAGTATTAAGTAATCTAAAGGGTGTTCTACTGGTGGATATAGCGCTGAACTGTCCATTATGTAAACACTATTATTCTTGTATAAATAAGCGTTTTTAATTGTTAGGTTTTTAATGGAACGCAGACGCTCTGCAACTGCATAGTTTTTTGTGAACTGATCAGATTTTAAAGAATCACGGGTTAAAACAACTAGGTTTCCTCCATTGTGTTGTAGCAAAATAGAATTATTGATTTGATGCGCCACGATTAAGTGAGTATGCTGTTGAATACTATGTGTTACATAAAATGTGTAGAGTTGAAATAAAAGTACACTACTAGCTAAATATATTACTCTTTTTAAATTGGTGTTATTGTAAAGTAGTACTAAACTAATTATTATGAAGTATGCTAAAACTAATTGATTGTTGTCAAAAGATATGTTCTTAAAGATAAATGACTCTTGTGTTGCAACCCATTTAATTACTGAGTTCATATACGTAATTATCGAATTATATATAATGACTAAAAAGTTAGGTAATATGTTAGTTAAACTTAATATTATAATAAAGATTCCCATACCAAGTATAACTCCTAATGCTGGTACTATAATAATATTGGAAATAAAAAATAATCCTGGAAATTGATGAAAGTAGAATAAACTAATGGGTAAAACACCTAATTGTGCAGCTAAACTTACTGCTAGTAGTTGCCATATTTTTTTAAATATTAGATTGTTTGGAAGCCAAACTTTTTGCAAAATTGGGTATATCCATACTATTGCAAATACGGCCGCATAACTCATTTGAAATCCAACTTGGAAAAGGAGGCTTGGATCAAAAACTAGCAGAATAAAAAACATTGAAAGCGCTAAAATATTGATTGAATTACTTGGTCTGTTTAAATGCATAGCATAAGCAACAAACGTAAACATGGTAACCGATCGAACTATTGAAGAGGAAAACCCCGCTAAAAGCGCAAAACTCCATAAAAGTATTACTGTAAAAATTAATTTAATATTTTTTCCTCTTGGTAAATAGGTAAGTGGTTGTAACACGAATTGCAATATGAGTAACAAAATGCCTATATGTAAACCTGAAAGAGCTAAAATGTGAACAGCACCAGCGTTTTTATAGTCATCATATGTTTCAGATGAAAGGTTGTTTCGTTGGCCTAATAATAATGCTTGAATTACTGATAGTTCTTCTTTGCCAAATCTTTCTTTTTTGAGCTTTTCAATAATTATATTCCGAATTTCTGATGCATAACCAAATATGCTTCTTTTAGGATTTTCTACTATAATATAATTGTTAGTTTTTAATTGAATTTGATTATTTATTCCCAAACCATTCATATATTTTTTATAATTGAATTGGTGCGGATTTAATGGTGCTTTTATGGTTTCAATTGCGGAGACAATCTGTAATTCATCATCTACTTGTAATAGAGTTTGTATATCATTTTTGGACTGACTTATTAAAATTTTTCCAGTCGCTTTTTTACCATTTAAAGATTGTACCGAAACTAAATATCTATTTGAGAAAGCTGTAGGTCTTAAAACTTCACTAATTTTTAAATGCCAACTTGCTATTTCATCCTTTTTTAACTTAGAATAATGTGTTGCATAATTATTTGGATTTGATAGCGTAACTGATAAGATGCCAATTGAAATAGTAAGTAAAAAGGTGATGCTGCCGAAAGCTATATTTTTACTGTCTTTTATTTTAATAAAAATTATGGCAAGTATGGTTGTTAATATACTAGTAACGATAAAAGCCTGTTCTATTGTAAATGGAAAATAAGTGCCAATTACGATACCTAATATTAAAAATGCTGTTAGCTTAATCGGTATAAAGCGTAACAGCTTCATATTAAAGTATCCTATTTGCTTTAACAAAAGCGGAATTCCAATAGCCTTCTCTTAGCGAGGAAACGATAACACCTCTTGAAGAACTCGCATGAATAAATTTAATTTCATCGCCTGTTGCGACTACCATGCCTACATGATTTATTCGTTTGCTTTTGCGGTTAGTCTTAAAAAACAACAAATCTCCTTTTTCTACATTTCTTACATTAATACGTTTACCTTCTTCTGCCATATGGTATGATACTCGAGGTAATGAAACATCATGTTCTCCAAAAGCTACATAAAGAAGCCCGGAACAGTCCATGCCTTTCTTGGAAGTGCCACCAAATTTGTATCGTGTGCCTGAGAAAGTGAGTGCAGTATTTATTATTTCATCAGCTTTAGAAATGGACCTTCTTTCTACTCTTTTGTATGACTCTTCTTTTTTAATTGGAGTACCCTCTACACTTACTTTTGGTCTTTTATCAGAGGCATTTACGGTAATAGTACGCGACTTAGATAAGGTGGTTTTTTTCTTAGAAACGCCACAACTTAGTACCAAAAAGCTAAGTGAGATGTACAGTGTTCTTTTCAACATCAAAGTAGATTTAGTTCTATGGGGATACTCAAAATTATAAATTTTTTTTCAAAAATAATTTTTGAATGCGATATCCCTTATTTTGAAGATATATTTTTGATGATAGATTTGGCTGTGTTTTCGCTGGCGCCTATACCACCTAATTTATTTTCTAGTTTAGAATATGCATTAATTTGTTGCTCGCGTTTAGGACCAATTAGAATGTTGCTCAGCTCCTTTTTAATGTTTTTTGAAGTAAGGTCATCTTGTATTAATTCAGTCACCACCTCTTTATTCATTATTAAATTTACTAATGAAATGTATTTTAATGTAATTATACGTTTCGCAATTTGATAAGATAGCCAATTTGCTCTGTAACAAACTACTTGAGGTACTTTAAATAGTGCAGTTTCTAATGTTGCAGTACCACTTGTTACTAATGCTGCATAAGATAAACTTAATAATGCATACGTTTGGTTGGAGACAAAGTTAATGTTCTTGTCGTTTAAGAAGTTTTCGTAAAAGTCATCATCTAAACTTGGAGCCCCAGCAATAACAAATTGATAACTTTTAAAATCGTCCACAACAGAAAGCATTAACTCTAGCATTTTTTCAACCTCTTGCTTTCTACTTCCTGGTAATAAGGCAATAATTGGTTTAATTGGATCTAGATTATTTGATGCCCGAAAAGATTCATTAACTGGTTTGGGCGTATTTTCAATAGCGTCTATTAAGGGATGGCCAACAAAATTTACATTATACCCATGCTTTTTCTCATAAAACTCTTTTTCGAAAGGAAGTATTACGTGCATCGCATTAATGTCACGTTTAATATTTTTAATACGACCTTCTCGAGAGGCCCAAATTTGTGGGGAAATATAATAGTTTGTGTTGAAGTTGTTAGCTTTAGCCCATTTGGCAATTCTAAGGTTGAAACCAGAATAATCAATAAAAATAATGGCATCTGGTTTGAATTCAGCTATGTCTATTTTACAAAATTTAATGTTTTTAGATATTCGACCAAGGTTCAAAATAACCTCTATAAACCCCATGAAAGCTAATTCTTTGTAATGCTTCACTAAATGTGCACCAGCAGCTTTCATTAAATCACCACCCCAACAACGAATATCAGCATCTAAATCTTTTTCTTTTAAAGCCTTAATTAAGTTGGATCCGTGTAAGTCGCCTGAAGCTTCGCCTGCAATTATATAGTACTTCATACTTTTGAATCACATTTTAATAGTTCTGTACTTCAGAACATCTTGTAATATAGGATAACTAATGCTGAAATTATAGTGGCAATAAGTACACCTTTTGCCCGTTCATCTCTACGAATTCGTAGAAACCCGAAAAAAGCAATGAGATTTAAAATGGCGCCTAATGCTAATAAGCTTCCCAAATGTCCTTGTTTTAATGCTGCTTCAAAAGTTTCTACAATTCCCATTTCCGAAAAAAACAAAATATAAGCAAGTGTGCCTACTGTGTTCGCTATAATTCCTACAATAAAACCAATAAATATTTCTTTTTTATTCATGTAGATTCCAGTTGTTTAAGCCTTGAATGGCATGGTGTGCGGTTAAATCAAATTGGGTGGGCACCACTGAAATATAACCATTAGCTAAAGCATGTTCATCGGTATCTTCACCTTTATCTAAAAGTTCGAATTCTCCTGTTAGCCAATAATATTCTTTACCCATAGGGTTAGTACGCTTGTCAAAACGTTCTTTCCAATTTGCACGTGCTTGCCGACATATTTTAATACCGGCTATTTCCTCTTTTTTTAGCTTTGGTATATTTACGTTAAGTACAACTCCATTAGGAATGCCGTTTTTTAACGCAGATTTTACAATTTTTATTATAGACTCTTTAGCTTGTTCGAAATCGGCATTCCAAGAAAAATCACATAATGAAAAGCCTATTGCAGGAATTCCTTCTATCCCTGCCTCTATGGCAGCACTCATAGTGCCTGAGTAAATTACATTTATTGAAGAATTGGAGCCATGATTTATACCACTTACACAAATATCGGGTCTTCGGGTTAGAATTTCTTGCAAACCAAGTTTTACACAATCTGCGGGTGTGCCACTACAAGAATATGCCAAATGTCCATTTGCCTCTTCATTAGAAGAAATTTTGGCAGAGAATAATGCGTAATCTAAAGTAATAGCATGACCTTGGCCAGATTGCGGACTGTCTGGAGCTACCACAACTACTTCTCCAATTTCCTTCATAAAACTAACAAGAGCATTAATGCCGGGAGCAGTTATACCATCGTCATTTGTAATTAGAATCAAGGGTTTTTGCATTCTGTATAATTTATGCTATAAAAATACGTTTAAAAAGAGATATGACCTTGCGGTCGTTTAACAAAAAATTATTGCCGATGGTCCCAAAATGGCATGGTTTTTTCAGTATCTTAGGGAATTCGTTAAATAATCAAGGATGCATTTTGGCAATCATCCTCCGAAAAAAATAGATTGTCTTAAAACTAAAAAAATTCTATGAAGAATAATTTAGCCTACGCATTATTAGTAATGTTAATTGCAGTTGCCTCTTGTAGCTTTACCAATAAATCTTTCGAAAATACAGATGATAAGGATAAGTTACTTTTAGAGCTTATTACGTATGTATTGGAAAAAGGACATTATGATCCAAAAAATATTGATGACGATTTCTCGGTAAGTGTATTCGAAGATTTTATTGATGTTTTAGATCCTACAAAGCGTTATTTTCTAGAAGAGGATATTATGGAATTTGAACAATACAAATTTCAAATAGATGATCAAATTAAAAACACCGATATAGCTTTTTTCAATATCGTACATGAACGATTAATAAAAAGAATGAATGAAGCAAAGAATATTTATAAAGAGGTTTTAGCAAAACCATTTGACTATACTGCTGATGAATCTATAAATATTGATTATAAAGTAGAATCTTTTGCTGCCTCAAAAAATGATTTAAAAGAACGTTGGAGAAAACAACTGAAGTATGCTACTATGGGTACGTATGATTCGAAACTAGCCGCAGTGAAGAAAAAACCAGTTGTAAAAAAGGAAATGGTTAATGGTGAAGTGGTAGAGGTAATTGAATCAGATCCTAATGAATTTGAAAAAGTTTCTGATGATAAACCTTTAACTCCGGAAGAAGCAGAAAAGTCATCTAGAGAATCTACACTAAAAACACTAGATGAATTTTTTGATTTTGTTGATGATTTACAACGTAAAGATTGGTTTGTGCAATATATAAATACTATTGTAGACGAGTTTGATCCACACACATACTATTTCGCGCCAGAAGAAAAGGAGAAGTTTGATACAAGTATGTCTGGTAAGTTTGAAGGTATAGGTGCTCGTTTGAGAAAAACGAATACAGGTGCTAAAATTGAAGGTATTATTTCTGGAGGTCCAGTTTGGCGTGATCAACGTATAGAAGTAGGAGATGAAATAATAAAGGTTGGCCAGAATGGAGGGGAAGCTGTAGATATCGTTGGGATGCGTTTAGATGATGCTATAAAAATGATTAAAGGGCCAGAAGGTACAGTTGTTGATCTTACGGTTAAGAAAATTGATGGTTCGCATGAAGTAATTTCATTAACTAGAGATGTAGTAGAGCTAGAAGAGTCTTTTGCAAAATCAGCAAATATCTTAAAAGAAGATAAGAAATATGGGTTAATTAACTTACCTAAGTTTTACGTAAACTTTGAAGATTATGGTGAGCGAAATGCTGCAACAGATGTTGCTAAAGAAGTAGAGCGCCTAAAAGAAGAAGGTGTAGAAGGGTTAATTTTAGATTTAAGAGATAATGGAGGCGGGTCTTTGAAAACAGTTATAGAAATGGCCGGTCTGTTTATTAAAGATGGACCAATTGTTCAAGTTCGGTCTTCAGATAATGGTAAAGAGGTATATGATGATAAAGACGAACGTATACAATGGGATGGACCATTAGTAGTTTTAGTAAACGAATTATCTGCATCTGCATCTGAAATTTTAGCAGCGGCTATGCAAGATTATAAGCGTGCAGTGGTTATCGGTAGTAAACAAACTTTTGGAAAAGGTACTGTACAGAATGTGATTCCATTAGAAAATATTGTTAGAAGTAATGAACATGGAGATTTGGGAGCAATTAAACTTACTACGCAGAAATTTTACCGAATTAATGGTGGTTCTACTCAATTAGAAGGTGTTAAGAGTGATGTTGTCGTGCCAGACAGATATAGTTATATCGATTTAGGTGAACGAGATCAAGCTAACCCTCTTAAATGGGATAAAATTTCACCGGCAGACTACACGCCTTGGGAGGGATATATTGATTATGATAAAACTATAGCCAATAGTAAAAATAGAATGGCGAATAATCCTCAAATAAAACTGATTGAAGAAAATGCGCAGTGGATTAAATCTGAACAAGATGAAACTGTAATTTCTTTAAAATATGATGTTTACAAAGAAGAGGTTAAAAAAGATAAAGAGAAGTCGGATTATTTCAAGAAAATGACGGATTATGATTCGCACTTATCCTTTAAGTCTTTACAGTACGAACAAGAGTTATTTACTAAGGATTCTATTTTACGTGAGAAAAGAGATCGTTGGCATAAGAACTTAGCTAAAGATGTGTATGTAGAAGAAGCGGTAAATGTTCTACAAGATTTACAAATGAATACTATTAAAAAAGATAACTCTAAACTGGCTAGTGTTAAAGGTTAATAATAAAATTAAAATAAAAAAAGCCTGCTAAATCTGCAGGCTTTTTTTATTTGTAATAGACTAGTTTTAATTATTATTTTCATCATCCGTACGTTGAAGTTTCATAGACTCTGAATTGATACAGTAACGAAGACCACTTGGTTTTGGTCCATCTGGGAAAACATGACCTAAGTGTCCATCGCAGCAATTACAAAGCACTTCAACACGAATCATCCCATAAGAGTTGTCTTTAATATATTTAATGGCATTTTCTTTTATAGGTTGTGTAAAACTTGGCCACCCCGTACCTGATTCAAATTTAATAGTTGAATCGAATAGTGGTTCATTGCAACAAACACAATGGTACAACCCTGCTTCATGAATGCTACAAAGTTCACCAGAGTGTGCTCGTTCAGTCCCCTTATTGCGGGTAATTCTAAATTGTTCTGGAGTTAAAATTTCGCGCCATTCCGATGCAGATTTTTCAACACGTCTATTAGGTTTTGGGTTTCCATTAACCGAAAAGTGAATAACATCTTTCCATGTAAGCATACTATTTATCCTTTCTTTAAATTAATCTTCGCAATGTAAAAAAGTGCTACGAGCTATATTGCTATTTGGTCGAATATAAATGTCACTTCTTACAATTGTAATTTTTAGAATACTCTTAAATTGAATTACTTTTGAAGTATGAATAAGAATACTAAGAACAAGGCAATTTACACAATATTACTGCTACTATGTGTAATAGGTTTTTGGTTGTTTGAAAATTTTTATACACCGAGCACTTATGCAGCAAATGAAAATGATGGACCAAGAACTGAAATTTCTAATAGTCTTTTGCCTAGTTCATCAACTGGAGAAATTGTAGAACATCAACATTTCACACTTTCATATAATGAACCATATGAACAAGCCGAATGGGTTGCATATATACTAAAAAAAGAGCATTTAACATATGATGACCGTAAACGTCCATATTTTATAGAAGACCCTGAAGTAAGAACAAAATCTGCGGATTGGCGTAATTATAAGGGTTCTGGTTATGACCGTGGTCATTTATGCCCGGCTGGTGATCGTCGATTTTCAAAGCAAGCTTACGACGAAACATTCTATACAAGCAATATTAGTCCTCAAGATCGCGATTTTAACGCTGGTATATGGAATCGATTGGAACAACAGGTAAGACGTTGGGCAAAAATGTATAATCATATTTTTGTAGTAACTGGTGGTGTGCTTAATTCTGGATTAATAACGATTGGGGATGAAGATGTTGCGGTACCTAAATATTACTATAAAATTGTAGCACGAGGTGATATCAATAACTTAAAGTTAATTGCCTTTTTAATGCCGGGAAAAGAAAGTACAAAGTCATTACAACATTTTACGGTTACTGTTGATGAGGTGGAAAGATTAACCGGAATAGATTTTTTTGAAAAACTACCAGATAATTTAGAAGCTATGCTCGAAAGTTCAAATGCTAATAATAATTGGAAATTCTAATAGCCCTCTTTCATTCTATTAGCATCTAATTTTAAAAATATAAAAAGTAGAGCTGTAAAACCGAGCATACTGGATCCACCATAGCTAAAATAGGGTAGAGGAATGCCTATTGTAGGCAATAAGCCTATTACCATACCAATGTTAATAAAATAATGCACGAGTAATATCGATATTACTCCATAACCATACATTCTACTAAAATCCGTTTTTTGACGTTCCGCAAGAAAAACTAAACGTAGTAACATTAGTGTAAAAATTATAACTACTGAAGCAGTTCCTAAGAACCCCCATTCTTCACCTATGGTTGTAAAGATATAATCTGAATGTTGTTCTGGCACAAAATTACCTTTAGTTCTCGTACCTTCTAAAAAGCCTTTACCATACTTGCCCCCAGATTCAATTGCCTTTTCAGATTGATAACTGTTATAACCAATAGTTTTCCTAATCTTTTCTAGTTTTTGAGGGTCTTTTTCTAGACGTAGCCATAGACTGAAACGATCTCGGTGTCTTTGTTCAAAAACATTATTAAATACGAAATTTACAGAAAGAGAAAAAAGTAAGGTTGCAACAATCGATAGTGTTACAGGTATTATAGGGACTTTAAATTTTTTCTTTTTTAACATCATAAAAAGTAAAAACAAAACAGCAATACTTATTGCAATCCAAACTGTTCCAAACATTAAAGTAATTACAAAAACTAAGATTGCGAATAATCCTATGCCTAAATAGAATAGTGGTAATCCTTCTCGAAAAATTACGAATGTTAGTGCAAAGAAAACTAAAGCGCTTCCAGGATCTGGTTGCGGAACTATTAATATAGCAGGAATTAATATTATGAGAAAGGCATACCACTGGTCTTTTCGTCTTCGAATATCGGTTTGAATATCACTGAGGTATTTGGCAAGTCCTAATGCAGTGGCCACCTTTGCAAATTCTGAAGGTTGTAAATTAAAAAATCCTAAATCGTACCAAGACGTTGCCCCTGCAATTGTTTTTCCAAAAATAAATAGCCCCAATAAAAGTGCCATTGCAATAATGTAGAACAAACTTGAAAAACGTTCATAAAAATTGGGGTCAAGACTTAATAGAATTACTGTTGATGCAAAACTTGTAAGTATAAAGAATAATTGTTTACCATGAAGGGTACTAAAGTCAAATATAGAGATATCGGTGTCGGTAAATGTGCTAGAATATATATTAACCCAACCAATTAATACTAAGAGTAAATAGAATAATACGGTAAGCCAATCAATTCTTTTAAGAATACTTCTCCCTACTGCCATATTTTAAATGTTTAACGAACTTCTATTTCGTGTTTAATGGCATCTTTGCTCCAATCGTACTCATTTATTTTAAACTCTTTTCCACTATATGGCTTGGCATATTCTCTTTCTAAGGTTCTCTCTAACATTCTTTTTTCTAAATCCTTTCTAGTTATCTCACCTTTTAAATATTTTTCTATTAATAGTGAAGCAATATGTCCAGCATATCTAGAGCCATAATAACCGTTTTGGATATAAACGGCTAAGGCAATTTTTGGATTGTTAACAGGGGCAAATGCTACGAAAACGGAATTATCAGTCAATTGTGTTCTTACGCTATCAATTACCATGAAATTTTCTACGGTACCTGTTTTACCTGCAATTTCAATATCAGGAATTTGCACATATTTAGCGGTTCCTTTATGATATACATCTGCCATACCTTGTATAACGGGTTCAAAATGTCTTCGGTCAATTGTTGTGTTTTTGCGTTCCGTAAATTTTGGAATGTCAATAGCTTTTCCTTCAATTTTTTTAATAATATGCGGTGTAAAAAAATGTCCCCTATTTGCAATTGCCGCTGTCATATTTGCAAGTTGTATAGGTGTCACGTTAACTTCTCCTTGGCCAATAGCATTCGAATAGGTTGTGGTAGCAGACCATCTTTTGTCTCCCTCACCATACCATTTATTATATAGTTCCGTACTTGGTACAGTTCCTGGTCTACCAGTATGTAAATCGGAACCTAAGTAAGAGCCTAATCCAAAACTTCTAACATGACCTTCCCAGGCGTCCATTGCATCTGCATTCGATGGAAATTGTTCGAAAATCTTTTTGTATGCTCCAACAAAATATGCATTACATGATTTATAAATACCATTATTTAAATTTCTAGCACCACCAC
This sequence comes from Flavobacteriaceae bacterium EG-1, assembly GCF_009649685.1. GTDB lineage: Bacteria > Bacteroidota > Bacteroidia > Flavobacteriales > Flavobacteriaceae > Aurantibacter_A. Next base: position 345,235 of record NZ_WJPK01000003.1, on the reverse strand, counting down.
CACAATGGCATCCTTTTTTACTTCTGCCAATATAAAAACCATGATGACACGTAAATGTAGTTGAAGGTGTAACTGCACCTACTTGTAAGGCAATAAGGGCGTTGATAGTTTTAAATGGTGAACCAGGACTTTTTTCAAATGAAATGGATCGATCAAAAGTTGGCTTAGAAATAGAATCATAGTGTAATTTGCTATAATTAGCAGAACGTTTTCTTCCAACTAAGAGCGAAGGGTCATAAGTAGGGCCAGAAATCATTGTTAAAATCTCCCCTGAAGAAGGTTCAATGGCTACAATGCCTCCCCATTTACCATGCATTAATTTTTCACCGTATTCCTGTAAATCCTTGTCTATGGTAAGGGTTATTTCTTTTCCTTGTATGGGCTGTATATCTTTCTCGCCATCTTTGTATTTGCCAATATCTCTATTAAAGCGATCTTTTTGAATATATTGAATTCCTTTTCTTCCGCGTAAGGTGTCTTCATATACCTTCTCTACTCCGGTTCTACCTGTTAATTCACCTTGAACGTAATATGGATTCTTAGCTAAATCACGATCATTTACTTCACTAATATACCCTAAAACATTTGCTCCTGAATTGGTGTCATAATAACGTAGCGAGCGTTTCTGTATATAAAAACCAGTGTAATGACGCATTTTTTCTTGAAGCCTAGCATAATCCTCTTTTGATAATTGCGGAACAAGAACGGAAGGTAGTCGTGGTGAATAATTTCGTGCTTTTTTGAGCTCTTTAATTAATTTTTCGTGTTTTAAATTTAATAGGCTACAAAACTCTAAGGTGTCAAAGGCTTTTACTTCTCTAGGAATTACCATTACATCATAAGCTGGATCGTTACCAACTAAAAGCTTGCCATTACGATCATATATGTACCCCCGTTCTGGGTAATCATAAATTGCTTTAATTGCTGGATCTTCTAAAAGTTGATCAGGTGAAAAACTAAAAATTTGTAAATACGAAAGCCTACCGAGAAATACAATCCCGATTATTATTATGATAGATGAAAGTAAAATCTTTTTCATCAATGAGAGAATTAATTTTTTTTATCAGTATAAACTAAACAATAAAATTATTTTATTCTTTACGGACACTAAAAAGTGAACTAAATAATAGGCACAATACTAAAGTGGCTATTCCATTTGCAACTATTTTCTTAATTATTAATAGAATATTTCCAAAACTAAATATTTCTAAAGTGTAGAAAAAAGTATGATGCACTACTATTAATAACGTTAAAAATGCTATTTGTTGTACTCTTGTAGAGTTGCCTAATCTGAAGGATTGAAACTCAAAGTTAACGCCAAATACAAATCGCATAATTGTAGGCCTTAAATAGGCTATAGTAACGGTAGAAGCGGCATGAAGTGCCATCGTATCCGAGAAGAAATCTATTGATAAACCCAATAGAAAACTAAGTGCAATGAGCAATGCTCTATTTTCTTTTACTGGATACCAATACAAGAATAAAAGATACACCATCGGATTAATAAACCCGAAAAAATTAAGTCTATTAAATACTAGCACCTGCACTAAAACAAGTAATGCAAACCTAATGAAGTTAATAAAGTAATAATTACTAATCATTAGCTTCGGTTTGTATTTCTAGTTCTTGAATTTCTTTCTTATCTGCATTACTTACTACGTAGACATTTTGAATGTTGGTCATGTCATTAAATAAAGTAATGTCTATGGTATAAAAGTTTTCTGAATCGTCTAAATCGAATTTTTTTATTGTTCCGATGGGAATGTTCTCAGGAAAAATACTACTCATTGCTCCAGTAACAATAGTGTCACCTACTAGTAATGGTACTAACTTTGGAATGTCTATTAACTGAACTACATTATAATTTTTAGCATCCCAAACTAAAGACCCGAAGTGATCTGTATTTTTAATTTTAGCATTTATATTCGATTTCTCATTAAGAATACTCTGTACCGATGCGAAATTATTAGAGGTGTTTTCCACAATTCCTAATATACCATGATTGGTAATTACACCCATATCTATTTTAACACTGTCGTTCCTACCTTTATCTATGGTGATATAATTGCGGTGATCTGCATAGCTGTTTTTAATAATCTTTGCAGGTGTTATGGTATATGTTAGCTGCGTTGAATCCAGCTTTAAAGTGTCTTCAATAGCTATATTAAAAATTAATTTTCTTAACCTTTTGTTTTCATCTACAAGTGCCTTGTTTTCTTTTTGAAGTTCAAAATATGAGGTAATTCCGTTTGACGCACTATATATATTACCAGTTAACCAATTTGAGGAATTAAAAAACCGTGATTGATGAAATGAATGCGATTGAATAGTAAAACCTAGCGAAATAGTCAACAACAGCATATACAAGAGAAAATTCTTGTTTCTTATTATAAAGTTGATGATTTGTTGCATTCACGTGGTCTTAAAAATTAGTCCCAGCTGGATTTTCAGAAATATTTTACTGCACCAGAAAACTACTTAATAAGGATGCTCTTATAGCGGTCCAAGTTTTTTAACGCGATACCAGTACCTCTAACAACCGCTCTTAATGGATCTTCTGCAATATACACCGGAAGATCTGTTTTTTGAGACAATCTTCTATCTAAGCCTCGAAGCATTGATCCGCCACCAGCTAAATAAATACCTGTATTATATATGTCTGCTGCTAATTCAGGCGGTGTTTGCGAAAGCGTTTCCATTACAGCATCTTCAACTCTAAGTATAGATTTGTCTAATGCTTTAGCGATTTCTCGATAAGAAATTTGTACTTGTTTTGGTTTACCCGTTAATAAATCTCTCCCTTGTACAGATTTTTCGTCCGGTGGCGATTGTAAATCTTCAGTCGCTGAACCAATTTCTATTTTTATGTTCTCTGCTGTACTTTCACCTACATATAAATTGTGTTGTGTACGCATGTAGTAAATGATGTCGTTCGTAAAAACATCACCCGCAATTTTTACAGATTTGTCACATACAATTCCGCCAAGAGCTATAACCGCAATCTCAGTAGTACCACCACCTATATCAACAATCATGTTGCCTTTTGGTTGCATAATATCTAAACCAATACCAATAGCTGCTGCCATTGGTTCGTGAATTAAATAAACCTCTTTACCATTTACTCTTTCTGCCGATTCCTTTACTGCACGCATTTCTACTTCAGTAATACCTGAAGGAATACAGATAACCATACGTAGTGCTGGTGGAAACCATTTTTTCTTTAATGCAGGTATGTTTTTAATAAACATATTAATCATCTTCTCAGATGCATCAAAATCTGCAATAACGCCATCTTTTAATGGTCTAATGGTTTTAATATTTTCGTGAGTTTTACCTTGCATCATATTGGCTTCTTTACCAACAGCAATTATTTTGCCTGAAATGCGATCACGTGCAACAATAGACGGACTGTCAACAACAACCTTGTCCATGTGAATAATGAGGGTATTCGCCGTACCTAAATCGATGGCGATTTCCTCGGTCAAGAAATCAAAAAATCCCATTTTAATTCGTTTGGTTTCGTTACTTTAGTTAGAGTGGGGTGTATTTCGTCGACAAAAGTAATGAAATTAATGCTTGAAATGACGTGTGCCTGTCATTACCATAGATACTTTATTTTCATTACAATAATCGATACTTAATTGATCTTTAATAGACCCGCCCGGCTGTATAACGCTAGAAATACCATTTTTATTGGCTATTTCTACACAATCTGGAAACGGAAAAAAAGCGTCACTTGCCATAACTGCACCTTCTAAGTCAAAATTAAATGATTTTGCCTTATGAATTGCCTGATTTAAGGCATCTACACGAGATGTTTGCCCTGTACCACTAGCGCATAATTGTTTGTTTTTTGCTAGTACTATAGTATTGCTTTTTGTATGCTTGCAAAGTTTAGAAGCAAAAATTAAATCTTCTATTTCGTCTGCAGAGGGTGCTAAGGTCGTTACGGTAGTTAAATCTTCCGGAGTATCTGTCTTATGATCTTTTTCTTGTAGTAAAGTGCCATTCAAACATGTTCTAACAATCATTTCAGGCATTACTACTTCATTCTGTATTAGAATAATTCTATTTTTCTTGCCTTTTAAAATCTCTAATGCCTCAGCATTATAGCTGGGTGCTATGACAACTTCACAAAATAATTTGTGAATCTCTTCAGCAGTAGCCTTGTCAATTTCTTTATTGCTAATAAGTACACCTCCAAATGCAGAAACAGGATCACCAGCTAATGCATCAACATAAGCTTGATGTAAATTATTTCGTTGCGCTAGCCCACAAGCATTGTTATGCTTTAAAATAGCAAAAGTAGGAGCTTCATTTTTAAACTCTTCCATTAAATTAACTGCAGCATCAACGTCTAAAAGGTTGTTATACGAAAGTTCTTTGCCGTGCAGTTTATTAAACATTGCTTCAAAATCACCAAAGAAAAATCCTTTTTGATGTGGATTTTCGCCATAACGTAAAACCTTTCCCTTTGTTTCACTAACCTTTAAAGCGGCTATGTCATGGTTTTTGTTAAAATAGTTAAAGATTGCAGTATCGTAATGTGAGGATACGTTGAAAGATTTTGCAGCAAAACGTTTCCGATCTTCCAATGTTGTACTTCCGTTTCCAGTAGAAATTAATTCTAGTACCTCTGAATAATCTTCCATTGAAGATACGCAAAGCACATCTTTATAATTCTTTGCGGCAGCGCGAATTAGAGAAATTCCACCTATATCTATTTTTTCTATAATATCTTGCTCCGATGCGCCGCTAGCAACTGTTTTTTCGAAAGGATATAAATCAACAATGACAATATCTAACTGTGGAATATTAAATTCTTCTAACTGTGCTATATCACTGTCGTTATCTTGACGGTTTAAAATTCCGCCGAAAACTTTAGGGTGCAATGTTTTTACACGACCTCCTAAAATAGAAGGGTAACTGGTTACATCTTCTACGGGCACAACTTCTACTCCTAACTCATGAATGAATTTTTCTGTACCACCAGTAGAGTAAATTGTGATGCCAAGTTCTTGAAATTTTCTTACAATTGGTTCTAAACCATCTTTATGAAATACGGAAATTAATGCTGAAGTAGCTTTTTTAGTGCTCATTTTTGCTTGTATATAGAGTGTGGGTTATCTTCAAGCAAATGTAATTTTTTTAGCTGTTAAACTCCGATGAGGTTATCAACAAAAATGCTAAAGTTTTAAACGTTTAAGTCAGTATTTCAGCTACTTTTTCATTTATGTATTCTAAAAAGCGTTCATCTGCTTCAGAAAATGGATCTTTGGTGTTTGAATCGATGTCTATTTGTCCAATATTTTCTCCATTCAAAAACAAAGGAACAACTATTTCAGATTTTACAGTAATACTACAAGCAATATAGTTGTCTTGTGCCTTTACATCAGGGACTACAAAGTTCTGGTTGCTTATAGCTACTTGACCACAAATACCTTTGCCAAAAGGAATTATAGTATGATCAGTTGGTGCACCAGCATAAGGACCAAGCTTTAATTCATCCTTGTCACCATTTTTAAAGTAGAACCCTACCCAATCGTAATAAGAAACATTTTCTTTCAAAAGCTTACAGATGGCTAATAATCGTTCATCTACGGTTGAATTGCTTTCAATTATCGACGTTGCCTTGGTCTTTAATGCTTCAAACATCATAATTTTTTTTACAAAAGTAATTGATTTTAAGAATCTGTAACTGCCATTTAATATTCTATGTAGTATTTGTTTATTTCATTTTATAAAAAAGGGATGTCATTTAATGACATCCCTTTCTAATCTAATATTTATTGCGCTTATGGCTGGATTTTAACATCAAAAGTAATACTGTTGTTTACATTAAAACCAGGGTCTAAAGCGGTAATTTTAATTAAACCTTTTTTACCGTAGTTGTCTACAAACTCAATTACATTACCTACAGCTAAATCACTAACACTTTGACTAGTCGATTTAACAATAACATCTAAAGAACCAGATAAAACGATAGCATCAAAATCTGCAGCAAGCATTGTTGAAGTAGAAAAATATCCTTCATTTAAAGTTTCATTAGCCGCATCCTCTTCATCAGAACCTGGCTCTAAGCCTTCTACTGGAAACCCAAAAGAGTCGTTATAAGAAGCTGTAGAAGCAAAAGATGCTTGGCTATCTTTATAATAATACCCGAAATCCCAGAAAGCTCTAAATTCAGGACCTTGATTAATTTGGTAAACAGTTTCGTTTAATAAAGAGAAAAATGTTTTAGTGGTACCATCAGCAGCTGGTGCAAACAATTGAATGTCTGTAAATTCACGAACTGGAGTAGATGGGTTTGTACCTGTACCTACAGTTACGGTAATCGTACCAACACCTAAAGCCAATCTTTTAGTAGGGTCTCTAAAATCTCCTTTACCAGTTGTAGTCCAAAAACTGTATACAATAGTTCCGTTATCTACATCTGGTACAGGTAAATTAAAAGTAAAATCAATTTCTTTTTTTGTGGCGCCATCCAAATCAATAGATCCATCTGCTTTTAATACTTTTTTTAATTCAGTGTCATTAAGCGCGAAATCGTTGAATGGCATATCACCTTCACCTGATATGTTTTGAGTGATATACATACGACGTTGTGTGGTAGCATCTGAAGTAAAGATTATTCTACCTGGTACTTCTGTACCAACTTCACCACTAGCACTTGCTGTAACTATATTGTTTGTTGGTGTAGCTTCATCATAAATTATTGTGGCCACTTCCTCAGTAGGGTCATCATCTCCACCATCATCGCCTCCTTGGTTGCCAGTATCAAATACAGAACCATCGTCAGAAGAACATCCAACAATAAATAATGTTAACATAAAGGCCATAAAGCCTAATTTTAAAGGGGATTTTAATTGCTTTTTCATAAGATTTTAAAGTTAATTAGTTACTTATTTGTAATAATCTACGATGAGTTACCGAATAAAGACTATTAACTACTCATAACTTCTTTTTTTTAATTTAAGTATGTGGAAGAGCAAATGTTTCAATTTTAGGTCATTATTTGGAACATTTTTACAAGAAGCAGGCCAATTTTTCGTTAAAGAATGTAGTAGTTTAAAAGGACTTCTTAATATTATGTACTTTTGTAATGATGAAAGAGAATTTACATAAAATTTTTTCAGTTGCAATGGCATTAATGGTGTTAGCTTCTACAGTTTCGTGGACGGTTAGTAAGCACTATTGCATGGGTCGCCTGATTAATGTTTCTCTTTTTGCGCATGCTGAGGATTGTGGAATGGATAGTGCAGATTCCGATGCCAGTAAAATATTGAAAATTTCTTATGAAAATTCATGTTGCGATAATGAAATGATAACCGTTTCTGGGCAAGATGAGCTAGCGTTTTCTTATAGCGATTTAGAATTGGACCAACAATATTTTTTGGTCTCGTATATTCAGAGTTATCTTAATTTGCTTCAAGAAGACACCAGTAGCACTGTACCTGGTAATCAATATCCTCCGCCTATTTTAGTCAAGAATATTTATCTTCTTGATGAGGTCTTCTTACTTTGATTTTTTTTGTCCGGTTTAATTAATGAAAAGTTTGTACTTTTTTAGTTTTTCAGCTAATTAAGAACAAGTTTCTTATCAATCCAAATAAATCCCTTAAAGGTTATTTCTTAAGTAGTTAGTTAGGGGAATTGACAAAATATTAATCAAAAATGAAACATTTATATATAATCAAAGGAATGACCTGTAACGGTTGTGTAAGTAACGTTCAGCAAAAAATTGAAACTGTTGAAGGTGTAACAAATGTATCCATTAGTTTAGAAAGTGAAACCGCAGAAATTACTATGGATAATCATATTTCAATCGAACAATTTAGAGCGGTGTTGCCGGAAAAATATTCCATTACCAATTCAAGTAAATTAAATTCAAAAAGTACTAATATTCTAGTGAATGATAACAGTACTGAAAAATCAAAATTAAAGCAGTTACAACCATTGTTGTTAATTTTCTTATACATCTTTGGTGCTGCCTTCTTATTAAATTATAAGAATTGGAATAGCACTAGTGCTATGTTAGATTTTATGGGACTCTTCTATATTGTATTCAGTTTTTTTAAATTTTTAGATTTAAAAGGTTTTCCAGAAAGTTTTAGAATGTATGACCCATTGGCTAAGGTATTTCCAATATACGGATGGATTTATCCTTTCATAGAGTTAATCTTAGGGTTGCTGTTTTTAATGCGATTTAATATTACAATTGCATTAATAGTTACAATTGTAATATTGGGCATTACTACCGTAGGAGTAACCAAATCTTTGCTTGATAAAAAAGGTATTCGTTGTGCCTGTTTAGGCACTGCTCTTAAATTGCCAATGACGGAGGCTACATTTATCGAAAATGCAATTATGTTGCTCATGGCAATTACTATGTTGTTACAACTTAATTAGTTACTAATCTAATTTTGACCTTTTGGGTCTTAAAAATTCTCCAAAAGGTTATTCTATACAAATATCAAATGAAAATAAATTTATATATACTATTGCTGCTTCTCCCGGCATTATCTTTTTCACAAGAATTGGTGAAAGGTATGATAATGGAACCAGTAGCTAATAATAAGCATTTAGGACTGGCAGGTGCTAATGTTTATTGGATGGATTCACAAACAGGAACCATTACTAATGAAGAGGGTCTGTTTGAAATACCATATCTGAAAACGAATAACAAATTGATCATTAGTTATGTAGGTTTTCAATCAGATACGCTTACTATTAATGAACCCATAATGGTGCATCATTTGTTGAAACCTTCCAATGCATTAGATGAAGTTGTCGTTGAGCATAAGAAAGATGCGGTACAAAAAACATACTTTAGTTCGCAAAATATAGTTACGATTAACAGCGATGAATTATTAAAAGCTGCTTGTTGTAATCTTTCTGAAAGTTTTGAAACCAACCCAGCAATTGATGTTAATTTTTCAGATGCTTTAACGGGTACCAAACAAATTCAAATGTTGGGATTGACAAGTCCGTATTTATTAATTACGCAAGAAAATATTCCTATGGTCAGAGGTGCATCGCAGGCATACGGACTCACATTCACTCCAGGAACATGGGTAGAAAGTATTCAAATAACCAAGGGAGCTGGTAGCGTCGTAAATGGATATGAAAGTATTTCTGGTCAAATAAATACAGAATTGGTAAAACCTTTAACTGATAATAAATTATTTGTAAATGGTTATGGTAATATCAATGGGCGTTTGGAGCTGAATACTCATTTTAATCAAAAGATTTCAGACCAAATCAGTTTAGGTGCTTATATTCATCATAATCGGCGTGATATTAAAGAAGATAATAATGAGGATGGATTCTTAGACGCCCCGTTGGCAAGTCAAATCAATGCAATGACTCGTTTGCAATATCAAAATCCTGAAAAAGGTTGGGTTAGTTTTTTAAACTTAAGGTATTTAGATGATGAAAAATTAGTAGGACAAGTCGATTTTGATAGAACAACAGATCGTCTTTCTCCTTTAACTATTTTATCAGGAGATGAAATTTGGGGTAGTGAAATTGATACAAAACGTTTTGATTCTTCTCTAAAAGTTGGTTATGTTTTTCCAGAACTACCTTTTCAGAGTGTAGGTTTTCAAACTTCTTATAGTCTGCATAAGCAAGATTCTTATTTTGGTGTGAACGAATATGATATTGAACACGAAAGTGTGTATTCTAATTTAATCTTTAATTCTATTATTGGTGATACGCGAAGTAAGTTTAAAACAGGTGTAACGTTTGCTTTTGATGGTTATAATGAACTGGTAAACACTTTGATTTATGATCGTGATGATGTCTCTGCTGGTGCCTTTTTTGAGTACAGCTATGAGAATTTAGAAAAATTAAGTTTTACTGCAGGATTGCGTTTCGATACACACAATAGATTAGGCAATTTCATAACACCTCGCTTTCATGGTCGATATACACCGTGGAGCCGGGGTAGTTTAAGAGCTTCTTTTGGCCGCGGTAGGCGAGCAGCTAATATATTTGCTGAAAATCAACAGTTGTTCGCAACATCACGACAAATTCAAATCTTAGATACCGAAGGAAGTATTTATGGCTTGGAGGCTGAAGATGCATGGAATTACGGAGTTAGTTTTTTACAAGGTTTTACTTTTTTAAACAGACCTGGGAATATTACAATAGACTATTATCGAACAAATTTTAAAAATCAAGTAGTGGTCGATTGGGAAAATCCTAGAGCAATTACTTTTTATAATCTCGATGGAAAAAGCGAAGCAAATAGTTTTCAAATAGAATTAAATCACGAGATTGTAAATAATTTAGAATTGCGAACTGCATATAAATATTACGATGTGAATACTGATTATAACTCAGGAAACTTACAGAAACCTTTACTGGCTCAAAATCGTTTTTTTACTAATTTAGGTTATCAAACAGAATTGAATGATAATGGCGGTCAGTGGCGTTTTGATTATACTTTACACGCAGTTGGCAAACAACGTTTGCCAAATACAGATGTTAATCCACCAGAATATCGATTAGAAGAGTATTCAGATGCTTATAATTTAATGAATGCACAGATAACAAAAGTATTTAGCAATCATTTTGAAATATATGTTGGTGGCGAAAATTTGAGTAATTTTAAACAGTCAAACCCTGTGTTAAGTGCTGATAATCCGTTTGGCGCAAATTTTGATACAAGTATTGTATATGCTCCAATTATGGGGCGAATGTTTTATGCAGGATTTCGATATAAAATTTAAAAAAATAAAATTTAGACTATGAAAAAGTTGGTTTTAGTGGCGATAATAAGTTTGTTTTTTGTGAATGTACATGCACAAGAAAAGAACAAAAAATTAACTATGGATGTTAATGGAAAATGTATAATGTGTAAAGAAAGGATTGAAAAGGCTGCCCTTGGAGTGAAAGGCGTAAAATACGCTCAATGGAACATCCCAACACATCAGTTGTCTTTAATTTATAATGAAAACAAAACAGACCCAATGAAAATTAAAACAGCTATAGTTAATGTGGGTCACGATACCAAAGAATTAAAAGCCACGGAAGAGGCTTATAATTCTGTACACCCATGCTGTCGTTATCGCGAGGATAATAGTGACGATAGTATCAGTCATTAAAAAATGTATGTTTTAGAAAAAAGCGGATATCATATTTGGTATCCGCTTTTTTATATAAAACTATTAGCTGTTTGCGATATAAAAGCAACTATAAGCTACGATGATTTTATCAAATAATATGTTTGATAATCTTTTATAAATCTGTACTTGTTTTATTTGACAAGGAATTGTAATTGCAGAAATAGAACTCGGTTATTAATTTAATTTTAATAGCTTGCATTATGCTGTTTTAAATTGCTCTTTTACAAGTATTTACTAGCTGTTAAACTTGTCTTAATGTCGTAATTTTTTAGCTTGTTTTACGTCCAATATGTTGTGAGCATAAGGGTACATGTTGTAGCCGTCACAACCTAATTAATGAATTTAATAATGAGACATAAAGAACAGAAACACAAAGCAAATGAAGCTGTTATTGATCGTTTAATCACACGTCATGAGAGCTGGAGGAATAGTCGAAGGCATACTGCCTTAAAACTAATTCGATTTTCGTAATTATTAAGAAGAAATGAAAGGAGGCATAAGCCTCCTTTTTTTGTTTAAAAAGTTTTAAATTTTGCAACTTCGAATTACAATTTTTTTGAATTTGATATTGTTAATGCGGATTTTTCAACGCTCGTTTTTTGTTTTAAAAATTGATAAATTAATAGTTGTGAAGACTCAGTAATGTCGGTATGCTTTACATATCTATTGTTTTGTTCTGCATCAATAATACGAGCTTTAACCGTATCATTCAATTGATAATTTAACATTGTTCTTAACTTGTCGTGAATATCAACATCTAAAATTGGAGTTATTACTTCAATTCTATGATCAAAATTACGGGTCATCCAATCTGCAGAGCCCAAATACATTTTCTCTTTTCCACCATTACCGAAAATATAAACCCTACTATGTTCTAAAAAACGACCAATTATACTGGTTACCGAAATGTTTTCACTTTGACCAACGATTCCGGGAACTAAACAACAAATACCACGTATGAGTAATTTAATTTTAACTCCAGAATTGCTCGCTTTATATAGTAATTTTATCATTTCTGGGTCTTGAAGACTATTTAGTTTTAAAGTAATATAGGCTTTCTTTCCTAATTTGGAATTTTTAATTTCTGTCTCAATTAACTGTGTAAATTTTTTACGTACGTTAAATGGTGCGATTAAAAGCTCTTTAGATTTTGGAATAATAACTTTTCCTTCTAATACTTTAAAAACTTGTGATAGTTCGTTCAGTAAATCCATATTAGCCGTTAATAGGCCAGAGTCTGTGTAAATTTTAGCTGTCTTTTCATTAAAATTCCCGGTGCTTATGTAGCCATATAAATTATTGACTTTACTTACTACTCTTTTAATAAGTAGAATTTTTGAATGTACTTTTATACCTGGATAACTATAAATAACCCTGGCGCCGCTATCTTCTAAAATTTTTCCCCACCTTATATTGTTCGCTTCGTCAAAACGTGCTTTTGTTTCTATGAAAATGAAAACATCTTTACCTTTTTGAGCGGCTTTTAGTAGTGCTTGGGCCACCAATGAATCTTTTGATATTCGATACAGTGTAATTTTAATTTGTTTTACACGCTTGTCCTTCGCTGCTTCTTCAAGCAACCTTACAATTGGATCATATGCTTCATACGGAAAGTTCAATAACCTGTCTTTTTCAGCAATCATTGAAAACATATCTGAATGACTTTCAAATTCACTAGCTCGTATTGGGGTTAAATAGTTATATGATAATTTTTTGAAAGTAGGATTTGGGAAATCTAAAAAGTCTTTAAAATTGTGGTACACTCCTCCTTTTATGATATCTGTTTCATAAATATCTAGTGCTGTGTGTAATTGATGTAATAGAGCCGCAGGCATGTATTTATCTACTAAAATTCGTGTTACCTGTCCACTTTGTCGATTGGGAAGAGCATTTGTAATTTTATCTAGTAGATTTCCAGAATATTCATTTTCAATATATAATTCCGCATCACGCGAAATTTTAATCGCATAAAACGAAACACCATACTTAGCTTTTAAATTATGTTTTAGGACGTCGTCAACAAAAGTAATATAGTGCTGGTCATTATTTTTAGGAAGTGAAACAAATCTTGGAGAACCTTTAGTTATTTTGTGATAAATTATTGAGTTGTCTTTTAGTTGACCTACTAAATACAAAGCCTCATTTTCAATAAATGGAATTTCCTTTGTGCTATTTTCATCTGATGAAACAAGGTTTTTATTGTAATAGTCTTGACTAAATTTAATTTGAGATTCGTTAAAATCGACATGCGATATTAGATTAATATTCTCACTGATTAGTTCGGGTATTATCTCCTTTGAAAATATTCTTCCTAATTCTTTTTGTTGTACATCTACTTCGCTTTTAATAGCCTTTAATAGTTTATTAGGCTTGGTGATTAATTTTTTGCGAAGTGGCTTATCTATATTTTTTATTTGTCTAATTTCTGAAACACGAACTTTAAAGAATTCATCTAAGTTTGACGAAAAAATTGCTAAAAATTTAATACGCTCATACAACGGATTTCTTTTGTCTGTAGCTTCTTGTAATACACGATTATTAAACCGAAGCCATGATAAATCTCTGTTGTAATATTCATTAGTGTTTAAAGCCATTCTTTAAAATTAAAAATCTTATTTAGCGATTGTAATAATGTGCAATGAACGTTCGAAATTACTATTTGTACAATAAAAATCTAGTTAATCACCGTTTTTATTGTGTTAAATTTTTAATGGCATCACCTGTTGATATTATATAATGTTGTCGTATAGAATTTTATGAGAATAAAGAGTAGTAGAGTAAAATATGTCGGAAAAATATTTTTTTATTATCCACATTGACTTGCAATGAAGTTAGGTAAATGACTAATTTAGTTTTACAACCAAAATGCATCCTATGCCTTCGAAAATACTGTTATTATTTGTTATTCTATTCTGTTTTAAATTTGGAACTTCACAAGAAACAAATAAATACAATCCTTACGCACAGCCTAAAAAGTGGAAAAAGGAAGAAGAACGTTTAAAGAAGATAAGAGAAGCTGCGAAAAGCGATTTAAAAGTATGGGAGTTTACTGATTATGGTGATTATAAACTGTATGAAGCAGACGGGTATCGTGCTCGTTTTACATCCAATAGCTCAAGACTAGCTAAAAAAGATTTTATTGCCTTGGCTTCATCCAACAAAGGGGAAAAATATTCCATGTTAGATTTGTTAATTGAATATAGAGGTGCTTGCGAAAAACAGATGACGGTTAAAACCACCTCCATAATGTATACAAATCCTATAGTGCAAAAATTTCTTGAAACCAGAGATGTCAATGATCTTCCTGTGTTGGGAATGTTAGCAGCTATGAAAAAAGGCTTGCAAGATCAATGTGATGATTTAGAGTCGATACGGTTTACTTTGGGTCCTATTTACGTTCCACCAAAAGATGGGAGTGGTAAAAATCAAGAGGTGGTCTACAATGGTCATATGAATCAAAATACTGGCTGGAAATTAAAAAAAGGTTTCGATGATGCTATAGCCGATTTTGTGCTAAAAATGTATATCGAACCAGATTTAAGTTCTAATCTGGCTGTAAAGTATGAAGGTGCGTGTAACCCCAATCAAAAATTTCATATCGCCCCTGTTTTTTCTAACAATACAGAACGATACGCGTATCAAAAAGAAGAAACGCTAAATGGTTATGAGCGTGTTGCAACCAGAGCGATTAAACAAGCTGTTTTGGAATGCCCAGCTATAGAAACAATTGAATTTACTTTGGAATACCTACCAGAACCTATGTTTGTTCGTGAGGATAAAAAGGGAGTGATTCGCGCAAGTAAAGAAAATAACTGGGCATTAGACGTTTCCGATTTTGGATACTTTAGGTCAGAAGGACCTACTATAACAGATTATTCGGATGTAATAACGCTTTTAGAATATAGAGAGTTTCCGTTTATTGACCGATATGCCGATTTTTTTAAACTATTTTATGAAGATTTTATGGATGTCTACGGCACTACCTGTAGAGCTAATCTAAAGAATGCAACAAAAATTAGTATTCATGCTTTTGAGAGTCGGTATAATAGCGAAGGCTATAAAGTAAGCGAATATGAAATTGGTGAGCCACAAGTTTCTTATGTAGAAACGGCTTATTTAAGACGCTATCAAAGGTATGCACATTACAATAAAGGTACTGTGCTCTATAATATATTTAAAGGTTTCTTTGGTGGCAACACCCAAAATGGTGTAGATGCTATTTTGTTTCGTGTGCGAGGTCAGCAATATATTAGAAATTATATTAATAACAATTGTAATGGTGAAGAACTAAAAGCGGTATATGACTATATGCAAGAATTGGCCGTAGGTATTAATTAATGTAGTTACGATTTAACCAGTTACCCATACACGGTTATTCTTTCTTTTAACCTCAGTTTATTGTTTTTGATTTTTTACTTTAAACCAAACAATGAAAGAACCCATAATAGATAATATGTCTATTACCAAAATAATATGTGAACCAATTTTTGAAACTTTTATCGTTGATTCGTTACCATAATCATGTATTAAAATAAATGGTGTAAAAACAATTATTAATATAAAAACCTGAAAAACTATAAATAATAAAAAAGGAATAATATCACGGATTTTTAATCCTAAGAATTTGGAATTTTTTTCTCTTTTTTTACGCCATTTTTCCCAATCATTTTGATGTGATTTTCTTAAAAACAATCCCAGTTGACGTACTCTAATTTCATTGTGACACCATATTAATGACATGACCATTATCATAGGCGGGCAAAAAGCTAATAGTAAAATTGCCTTTTGTGTAAAGCTAAATGAATAAAACGCACCGATTATTATTATGGTCCAGTTTAAAATGTTTTGTCTGTTTCCTAATCTTAATATTAATTCTTCACGTAAACTGGTAAACTCATTTTCCATGTACTATTTATTATTATATACCAATATACTTTATGCTTGACATATTTTCGTTTTTTGATATTCGCTACTATACGATATTACCGCTTCTTCAAATATAAAACTGACGCACCAGTAAACGGTGCAACAATCGCTTTGTAACTTCCACCTTTTAGTGGTTCTGTTCCTTTTATTGTTCGTTCGATAACTGGAAAAAACCATTCTGCATCAAATACAGCATTGGCACCTCGTAAGTCTAAGGTAGCTTTGCCTTCTGGTAAGAATACTACATACTCTTCACCAGGGTTGGCCAAACAAAAACGTGTAGAACTCAGTTGGTCCTGTGGTGTCATTTTTGCTAAATTAATGCGTTTTGATAAAGCAAGAATGTGACCCATGTTTTTGCGCAAAGGTTCATAGTCGGGGTGGTCTGCATCGTTTTTAGTTACGCCACCAATGTAAAATATATCGGGACTTTTTTTTCTATCGTAGTTACCAGCCAAAGGTTCCCATGAATCCATAAAAATTGGATTATGACCACGAACAAAAGATTTCCAAGCCCACATATACGTGCCCCAATGACCCCCTAAATGATCCGTATCTAGAATTACAACTTTTTTACCAGTATTGGCTGGCGGATCATTTTTATAATCTTCAACATAATTAGTTCCCTTATACATCCATGAAATGGGTTCTGGTGTGGGTGATATCCAATCAGCAGGACTATCCCATAAATCACAATTAAACATTGGAGGACTTACTACAACCGAATGCGTCATTCCTACCGGGTGTTGTTTGGGCATCGATTTTTCAATTTCTTTAACCAAATTCACCATATGGTATTGCCACTTTTTTGTTCCACCTTCATTTAAAATCTCGTACAACACATTGTCAAGATCGTTTACGGTTTCAATAACTTTTTTTACGTAAGCTTCTTGCGCTTTAAGAATATCGCCATTATTTGTTGAATGTAATGTACCCATAGTTTCATCATCAAAACCATTGTTCTTTACCGATTTTCCAACGCCATTTATATTGTTGGCCGGATTAAATGGATGATACTCCCAAGGATCACTACCAGGGGTGTTTAGTCTGTTCTGGCTCCAACCTTGAAACAACATTACAGAAACATAAATCCCCATGTCTCCTGCTTCCTTTATTCGTGTACGTAGTCGATTAAAATAGGCTTCATTCCATTGCGAAACATCATATTTTTCTTTGCCTTTTTTTGTTACCTTTTTGTAAGGTAGCGGAGAAAATAAAACCTCATCGGTGGTCCAAGATGCATTCTTGGCATGTTCCCAAGTCCATTGGCGAATGAAATTATGATTGTGCTCCTTTAGCATTTTTAAATAACCCTGATAATCGAATAGTGGTGCATCTGGTGTTCTGCTTTCTTGAAAACTTGCCCAAGTATGTGAGCCTGTTAAATAAATTGCCTTGCCCGAGTTGTCAGTAAAATATCTGCCGTTTTCAGGGTGTATACGTAATGGGCCATTAAAATGTTGAGCTGTTAGTTGTATCGTTGCCAAACAGAATACTAATAGTGGGAGAATTTTGTGCATAAAACAAGAATTGATTTAATATGATTGTTGAATTTACAGATTTTTTTTACTCCCAAGGACACCAACCCTCATCATATTTTAAATAAGCTCTTCTTCCAAATTCTATAGCGGGCTTACCTCTTTCAAAAGCACCTAGGTCCGGACCTTTTCCAACATAATGGTCATTAAAGCCATCAATTGGTACTCCGCCATCGATAAGTGGACTTTTTAACTGAATTACTGGGTCTGTTATCATAACTTCTTTATCACCAAATTGATGTGGATATCTTCCCCATTTAATACTGTTTACTGTAGTTTTTGGATAAAACTCTAGTTTGTAACTAGGTATAAACAATGGGGTGTTTGAAGGTGTGGTATAGAAATTAATTCCGTTTTCTTCTTTGGCGACCCCTTTGTTTCGGCCCGAAAAATAATCGTAATCATAATCGCTATCACTTACTGTTTCTTTATTGGATGCCAAACGCCCGGGAACATCAAAAATATTATTTCGCGAGATAATATTAGAAACCGAGTGCCCAGTAAATGCATCTCTTACACCTTGAGGCTGAACAATGGAATTGTGAAAAACATACCTACGCCCACCAGCATAAGGATCGCGTTCTCCGGTTTTTATAAAAACACCACCGTTGCTATTCTCATGACCAATACGGCTTTCGCCAACAACATTTCTGTAAATATAAATTGGACCGTGGGTTGTAGAAGCAGTGGCAATCGCTGCAAAGAATAAATGCATATAATTATTATAAACCCTAATGTTCATATTAGAGCCTTCTACTTCAATAGCATCATCCCATACATTTCGAATTAGATTTCCGTAGATATCAGAATCGCGATGCATATTACCAATATTCGAATAGTTACTTCCGCCACCAATTGCATCATTAAAACCATGATCTTCGGTAGCTAAAATATCATTGTAGCGAATAACATTGCCTCCATTACTCTGTTCAATGGTTATACCTTGTGGTCCTGCGGGGTGACCAGTTTCCCAATCGTTAGATCCACCACGTGGATGATCAATAAGATTTCGTTGTATCGTAAGATTCCAAGTGCCATCTTCAGCAAATATGCCGCTGTCATAATTGCCTATAGTATTTCCGTATGAAATGGCACCGCCCATACGTCCCCAAAAAGTAATGTGACAATTTTCAATGACGATATCATGTCGCTTTTCTTTTATACGAATACCGTGAATTTTGGTGTTCCTAATTTCTACGCCGCGAACGATAACAAAATCTGCATCAATTTCTATGGCATGTTCAAAAGAGTTTCGTGCATCAATTGTTGAATTTTCGCCTTGTGGAACTGTCACTAAATGATAGGCTTCTGGCGTACCCGATTCAGTAATTACTATCGCTTTAGAACTTTCTCCTGCGGGCAGGGTAGTGGTTTTACCAATAGGGAAACTATCGCTTCGTGTGGTGACTTTTAATTTTGTGGAGCTTGCTGAGGTACTCAATTTTACTTCGTAGGTAGTGGCAGGCAGTAAGTTAATAATACTACCACGGTATTGTTTGCTACGTGCATCGAAAACTAAGTCGAGGCCTTTTTGCCAGGTTTTACTTTTTGCTATTTTGTAAGCTACACTGCAAGTGCCCGATTGTGCAGTGGTCCAATACAATCCAATATTTTCATAGGTAGACACTGCATAGGGATTGTTGTTTGTTTGCCATGGGCTTTGAGCAACAGCGTTGCTTATAAACAATAGTACACACAAGCGACTCAATTGTCGCATTTTTCTTTGTATCATATTTTAGGTTAAGATGTAATTTAAAAATTATGAAATTACATATTTAATAGAATATAGCTGCCTGAACTATTGAAACAAATTGAAGTGTTTTAATGGGAATTAGATTAAAGGTTTGGTATACGTTACAAGTTGTAAGTATTTCACTATTTTTTGGCGATTAAGCGAGTGTTAATTTTTTGTATTCTAAATTGCTCTTTCTTGATATAAGTATTCTTGAAATCCGATAAAGGTTTCTCGAATCGATTTTATATCTCCTAATTCACTTTTCGCATCTGCAATAGCTTTGTATTTCAATTCCAACAAATCTGGTAGTTTAGAATCGTCTAATTCGTTAACTCCTTCTTTTACGTATTGTTCTAAAACAAAATTTAAAAACTCTTGCTGCTTGTGGTTGTAATCATTCATTTGGATTTTTGCTCTTCCTGCTCTTTCTAATCTTGGAACAAGATTTTTGTGATACGCAACATAACTCAACACATCAAAAAGGTCGCTGTCTTCTCCATGTATTAAACGGCGTAAATCTTCCAATTGCGAATTTGTATATCCTTTTTCTTCTAATTCTTCTAATAGATTTTTACGTGTGTTTGGTAAACTCCAAATTTTTCGAAGCTCATCTTCACTTTTAAAGAATTCTGGTAAATCACCAAACAACTGGTCTAAAAATTCTTGATGCCCTATGGGTTTGCCTTCAGGACTCCAAAAGGTAGTTTTTACCATAGAATCTATCTCACGCTCTTTGTTATCTGAGAGCCTAATTTTAATCATTTGTCTTGGTGGCGTTTCACAAACACAAGGGTCGTTTTCACACTCATGACACACATAATCTGGTTCAGGTTCGTTTATGCAAATACAAGGGTTTTGATAACAAACATTACATTCTCTTTTAGTTCCGCTTCCTGTTGATGGTTCAGGTTCTAAGGGTTCGCCATCCCATTCAGGGTCTTGGAAATGATTGTGTGCATGTACAAAATCGAACAAGGTAAAATAATCCTTACCATCAAACAATCGTGTGCCACGACCAACTATTTGTTTAAACTCAACCATAGAATCTACTGGACGTAGTAACACAATATTTCTAAGTTCTGGTGCATCAACTCCTGTACTTAACTTTTGAGAGGTGGTTAGTATCGTTGGAATACTTTTTTCATTGTCCTGAAAATCTCTTAAATGTTGTTCTCCCATTTTACCATCATCTGCGGTTACACGATGACAATAATTGGTACTCGTACTACTTTTATGTTGATTAATTAAATCTCTTATTAAGGCCGCATGTTTTTGCGTGGCGCAGAACACCAACGACTTTTGGCTTTGGTTAATGATTTCCAAGAACTTTTTAACTCTGTATTCTTCAACCTGTTGAATGATGATTTTACGACCATAATCGCGATACGTAAACGTATCGCCAATTTCTGTTTCACCAAACAAAATCGTATCATCTTTTGTTACCGTGTATTCATCGTAATTGGTTTGGATTTCTTTTACCTTAAAAGGCGTTAAGAATCCATCATTAATACCATCTTTTAACTTATAAGTATAAACAGGGTCACCAAAGTAATGGTATGTGTCTCCGTTTACATCTCGTTTTGGTGTTGCGGTTAAACCGAGTTGTACAGCTGGCGAAAAATAGTCCATGATGGCTCTCCAAGAACTTTCATCATTTCCACCACCACGATGACACTCGTCAATAATTATGAAGTCGAAAAAATCGGGTGCATACTGTCCGAAATTAAAATCTTCTGGTTGTTTTTTAGTGGTTACTACATCTTCGGACACTTCTTCTAAATCAGCATCCTTTTGAGCATCCGTCATAAAGGTTTGGAAAATGGTAAAAAACACATTTCCATTGGTTGGCACACTACCTTTCTTTTTTATTTCGGTAGGACGAATTCTTACTTTTATATTTTCGTCAATAACATCAAATGCGTTAAACGAATTAAACGCTTGGTCTGCTAATATGTTTCTATCCGCTAGAAATAAAATACGAGGTGCACGACTTGCATCACGCCTTAAATTCCATTTGGCGTGAAACAGTTTCCATGCTATTTGAAAGGCAATGGCTGTTTTTCCTGTTCCTGTTGCTAATGTGAGAAGAATTCTATCTTTTTTCTCTGAAACCGCTTCCAACACTTTGGCGATTGCGTTTTGTTGGTAATATCTGGGTTGCCAAGTGCCACCTCGATCTTCAAATGGAATGGCAAACAAACGTTCTTTCCAATTGGCGATTTCAATTTTGTAATCTTCTTTGGGTGTTGGGTAGGTCATTTCCCAAAGCTCATCTGGTGTTGGGTATTTAGACACATCGCCTTCTGTACCTTCTTCTAAATCTATACCATAGATTTGCAAACCATTGGTAGCATAGCTAAAACGAATGTTTAAACGCTCAGCATAATCTTTGGCTTGCCCAACGCCATCTGTATAATATAAATCTCTTTTTTTGGCTTCTACAATACCAATACGTCTGTTTTTATATTCCAAAACATAATCTGCAAAAAGGGGTGTGGCTCTTCTGTTTTGACCAATTAAACGCCCTTTAGTAATAGGAAACTCCAAACGCAAACGACTGCCTTCAACAATGCCCCAACCTGCTTCGCGTAATGCTGGTTCTATTAAATCGTGTTTGGTTTGTGCTTCGTTCATATTATATATGTTGCTGCTCCAGAGGAGCAAAATATTAATAGTTGTTATATAGCGTTAATTTATAAAAGCTCCAGAGGAGCGACATTATTCCTCTGTAAAAATATATTCTGTTTTATATTCAATATTATAAGCATTTAAAAAATCTATATATTCTTCTTTAAATGTTTTTATTTTATGATGCTCTTCTTGATTTTTAATATAATCAATAACATGTTTTATTCCTGATTGACTTACCGTAAAGGCTCCAAAACCTGTTTGCCATTCAAATTTTCCGATTACTAATCGTTTTTCATTAATCCATTTTGATGCATTGGCTTTAATGTCTCTTACTAAATCAGATAAATTACAATTTGGTTTTGTTCCAATTAGTAAATGAACATGATTTGGCATGCCATTTATAATCATTAATTTTTGATTTTTGTTTGTAATTATTCCTGAAATGTATTTATACAACTCGTCTTGCCATTTTTTTGAAATTAAATTTTGTCTGCCTTTTACCGCAAAAACAATATGAAAATAGAGTTGTGTGTAGGTGTTTGCCATGTTATTAATATGTCGCTCCTATGGAGCTAAATGAACTAATTTTATCTGCTTTTGCTATTAATATGATGCCTCGCTGAGGCAAAAGTTCTTGTTCTTTTTGTGCTAGTCTTTTCTCATTAATAGTATAACCTTTTACTAAATGATCTTTTAAAGTTTGTGTTGCCCATATTCTAAATTGAGTTCCTTGCTTTGATTTTACTCTATATCCTACAGATATAATAACATCAAGATTATAATGCTCAACCTCTCTTTCTACCGTTCTATTTCCTTCTTTTCGAACTTGTCGGTATTTCCGACTAGTTGCTTTTTGTTCTAATTCCTTTTCCGAGAACACATTTAAAATATGTTCAGTAATAGTACTTCTTGCTTTACCAAACAACGTTGCCATTTGGTCTTGAGTAAGCCAAACCGTTTCCTCTTCAAACTGTACATTAATTTGAGTTGTGCCATCATTGGCTTTATAAATTTCTATTTGGCTTTGTTCTTTCATTTATCTCAACTTGTGCAATTTTTGCACTAGTTCCTTCTTTATTTAATTCTTCCTTAATGTAATTATTTGGTTTCTTCACTCATACTACAACAGCGTTTTCAGTTAATTCTCCCGCAAAGGCTTTTTGAAGAATGGATTTTTTGAGGTCTTCTATTGAATTAATCTTTTGCTTATATTTTTTGTGTATTTCAATATATGCATATTCTAAATTTTGTATTTCTTTAACTATTGCAAGTTGCTTTTTAATAGAAGGATAATGTACTGGAAATTCACGAACCGTCTTAACATTTAAATTAGGTACACCAGAACTTGTAATACTTGATTTTGCTAAAGATTTAATTAAAGGTGAATTTAGATAATACTTTAAATAATAATTATTCAATTTATCAGCTAAAGGTCTTATTAGTGTAACACTTACATAAACACTAAAATCGAAATCATGCTCAACAACACCAGCTTCTCCAAATTTTGCTCCAACTCTAGAATATAAAATGTCACCTTTTTGTGGTTTATTCTTTTTTGTTAAATGTTTATGGAATTCTTGAGAAATGTATTTGTACTTATGAAGTATTATCTTTCCGTTTTTCACATTTTGCGCAGATAAAAAAGGAACACCAACTGCTTCATCAACATATTTTGGTGTAGAAGCTACACCACATGTTAGAATACTGCAAACATCAACCATTTTTTCTATCTCCCAACCATCACCTTTTTGACTAAAAATGTTATTGAGTTTAGATTGAAAGAGTTCTTTAGCGTTTTCTATGTTTTTTTCAATATTGGCTTTTGCTTGGTCTATGGCTGTAAAGGCTTTATCGAGTATGGTTACGATTTGTTTTTGTTCTTCTAAAGTAATATTTGGTATTAATGTATTTTTAATTTTCTGTTGAGAAATATTTGGTTGTGCTCCGCCAACAGCTTGAGCAATTAGTTCTTCCTTAAATTTCAAAAAGAAATAATACAGGAATTCAGGGACAAAATTTTCATTAGGTAAAATTCCACAAACAGCTTGATTTGTCGAACATTCAAAATTTAAAATTCCAACTTGTCCAGCGGTAGCACCATACATCGCAATAAGAACTGTTCTTGGTGGAAATAATTTAGCTGAAGAATTATTTAATCCAGTTTCTGTTATTCTAATTTCACAATTTGTAATGTTTCTATTGTTTACTTCTCCACTTCTTAACCAAGGAATTGTTCCATTTTCATAGTTTTCCTTCTTGCTTTTTAAGGGTGTTCCCCCAGCTCCTGTTTTACAAAAGCTACCGAGTTTTTTATATTCCCAACCCTCTCTCATAGCAACTCTTTAATAGATTGAAGAATGGTATTGGTTTCAGCATCCAAAGTTTCCATTTCAGCTAAAATAACTTCAGGACTTCGTAAAGGTGCTTCTTCTGGTGTGTTTGGGTTTTTGGGTGAAAGGTCAAACGTAGTTTCGTCTAAATCCTTGACTTTTATGGTCCATGACTTTTCGGTTTCTGGACGAGACCCTTCGACTGCCTGCCCGTCCGGAAGGCTGGCGCTCAGGGTGACAAACTCTTCCATATCGGTATCATTTAAAGGATTGGTTTTTCCCATGTTACGTCCTGGGTCTAACTGGTAGTACCAAATCTTTTTTGTAGCTTCTCCTTTTTTGAAAAACAAGACAACCGTTTTAACGCCTGCACCTGTAAAGGTTCCTCCTGGTAAATCTAAAATAGTATGTAGGTTAGCCCCTTCTAATAAGAGTTTACGCAATGCCACCGAAGCATTATCTGTATTGCTCAACACCGTATTTTTAATTACAATAGCGGCACGACCACCTGTTTTTAAACTCTTTATAAAATGTTGAATAAACAAGAAAGCGGTTTCTCCTGTTTTTATATCAAAATTTTGTTGCACTTCTTTACGCTCTTTCCCACCAAAGGGTGGATTTGCTAAAATAACATGGTAACGGTTTTTCTCCTGTATGTCGCGTATATTTTCGCCTAATGTATTGGTATGAATAATATTTGGTGCTTCAATGCCGTGAAGAATCATATTCATAATTCCAATCACATAAGCCAAGTTCTTTTTCTCTTTACCATAAAGAGTATCTTCTTGTAAAGTTTTAAGGTTGTCGGTTGTTTTTTCCATGCGCTCGTATAGGTACTCGTAGGCTTCCACCAAAAAACCACAAGAACCTGCAGCTCCATCATAAATTTTCTCACCAATTTGTGGGTCAATTACATTAATCATGGCACGAATCAAGGGTCTTGGTGTGTAATACTGCCCACCATTTCTGCCCGCATTTCCCATGTTTTTAATCTTGCTTTCGTACAAGTGGCTTAACTCATGTTTGTCTGTTGAAGCCCGAAAAGGCAATTGGTCTGCATATTCTAAAATCTCTCGTAGGTTGTAACCAGATTGGATTTTGTTTTTAAGTTCAGAAAATATTTCTCCAATTTTATATTCAATGGTATTGGCAGATTCTGCTTCTTGTTTAAACTTTGCGAGATATGGAAACAACTTGCCATCTACAAAGGCTACTAAATCTGGTCCTGTTAAAGCAATGTGATGGTCTAATTTTCCGTCAGCATCTTTTGGCATGGCCCAGTTGGGCCATCGATATTCTTCATCTAATATGAATTGGTAGTCTTCGCCTTTTAATTCGGCTTCGTCCGCTTTGTCTTGTTCTAATTCGTCTAAGTAGCGTAAGAACATCACCCAAGAGGTTTGCCCAATATAATCTAATTCACTATCTGCTCCTGAATCTTTGTAAAGCAGGTCGTCTATATTTTTAAATGTTTGTTCGAACATGTATTTTATTTCTTCTTTTTATTGCTCTTATCGAGCGTAAGCTAAAATAGCTCTTTTGATTTTTAGTGTTGGATTTAGCGTTGAGAAAAATGCTTATGGATTACTTATAATGTTGTCTAGATTGCAAAATGTTTTACCAATATAGTTTGATGTTTAATTACTTCGTCAATTTAATTTTTTTTGGCGAGTTATTTTCTGTTTTAAAGTATGCAAACTATTTCAATTGTGGTTACAGATATTCGTAACTCATTATTTTTTTCACTTCTTTAGTTCTAAAATTTTGTAGTGAAATGAAATTTAGTAGCTTAAAATAAGTACAATTTTTGGGTAGGGCAAATCGCACGCTATTTATCGACAATTTTAGCACTTGCACTGTTGGCAGTTGGTAAAAAAAAAGTAAACTGCATTCAGTGATCAGTTGGCAGTTGAAAAAGTAAATGGTCGGTGCTCTGTTGGGGAGGTGTTTCAATTGGGCTTAAAAAACATCCTAAGCAATTGAGAAATTGTGTGTGCGGTATGTGTGGTTATTTTTCTTAAAACGAAAAATTCATTCCAAGATTTGCTGAATATCCATAATCAAACTCAGTGAAATTGGAGAATCCTCCGCCATTAGCATTTAAATTTAATCCAAACAACCTACTTAATTGGAATTGGTATCCTAATTTCAATCCGAGATACGCGGTAAAATCTGTTGAATAACTAAAACTATAATAACTATCATAATACCAATCAAAAACACCTAGTCTTATTGATGGTCCATAGTGAAAGCCTTTGCCTTGTTTCTTTAAATAAAATTTTAGATTCGCTCCGAGAGTATAGCCTTCGATATCTACACCATCGAAATAAACACTAAAGGGTATCTCTATACCTCGCGATCCGTCATCATTTAATCTTTCATAAGAAATTGACGTCGCACCATTTCTTCCATAGTTTATTAAATCCAAATATAGTCTGTCTTGTCGAAATTCATTACTCGAATTTTTTGAGCTGATATCTTTTTTAAAAACCTGTTGCGAACCATTCTCATACGCAATCTTATCAATCTTTGATACTCCAATTTCAAAAGTAGGACCAGATCTATTGTCCATTCTTTTATATTGTATAACAGACTCCGACACTACTAATATTTTTGCATCAACTGTTACACCATCTTTAAAGTAAATTTTGTCTTGTGCATTTAATGACTTAGCCATTAGCACAAGCGTAATTGTGATTAATAACTTTTTCATTTAAAATGATTTATTATTATTTATTAGGGAACTTTTTTTCTGATTTACTATAACGTTTTTATCGATGATTAGTTGTGTAATTAATGATGGTTTTTGGTAGTGCCTAGAAGAAATGAATAATGGTAAGCAGGAAGTATAAATTAAATGATAATATAATCGAATTGAAAATTGAAATAGTAAAAACATAAATGACAAGAATTTAAGTTTATATATCAAAAATTTAAAAGCTAAATAAGTAGAAGAATAATTAACTATAAAGATTTATGATGGGGAGATAATGTGTTATTAATCAAAAATAGGGGTCGATTTTGATGATTATTCGAATTTTATAAAAAGTGAAAAACACTAGTTTTTTGTAAAAATTGATATTTCTTGCAAAAAAAAAATTCACGCTGTTTTGGGTGAAATATAGTGTTAGTAGGGCTTGTCTTTTTAAATATATTTTAATGTGTTTTTTTAAAGGTAAGTTAGAAACAATATTTTACTATTATTTAAATTTTTGGTGCTCTTAATAATCATAGCACTTAATAAGATTGCGAAGTTTTTTGCACCTCTTTTTTACTAATTAGTTTTTTAAGAATTCGGCGATATTAATTTCCTAATGTAAAACACTTGTTCTTTGTAATGTGTTGTTATTCAGATTTTTATAAAGTTGTATGGTATTGTTTTTTATTTCTAATTCTGATTGAAAGTGAAACTAAATTTTAATTTTTTGTTCGGTAAAAATTATTAGAATTTCAGAATTTTGTTTTACTTCAATTCAGATTTTTAGCCACAGCAATAGAAATCATAATTTCCATTTTGCCATATATTTTTCAAAGCCTTTTTAGCGAAGAATATCACTCCGTTTTTTGAGCTAACGAACTAAGAGCTACACGGTTCGAAAAAAGTGCCAAATCATCAAATTACACTAAATAGTAATATAAAACGTTATCTATGAAATCTTTAGGTGATCGTAACCGGTTTGGTATAAGAGAATTTAAAGTAAACCAATTAAATATTTTAAATTTAAAAAGTACAAAATGTCAAAAACGACTAAGACTGCCAAAAAGGCTCCTGCTAAAAAAGCTGCTCCTAAAAAAAGAGTTGTAGCTAAAAAGGCGGCACCAAAAAAAGTAGCCAAGAAAGCAGCACCAAAAAAGGCAACTGCTAAAAAGGCAACTGCAAAAAAAGTAACAGCTAAAAAAGTAGTACGTAAAGCGGCTCCAAAAAAGGCAGCAGCTAAAAAGACTACTGCTAAAAAAGTAGTGCGTAAAGCAGCTCCAAAAAAGGCAGCAGCTAAAAAGACTACTGCTAAAAAAGTAGTGCGTAAAGCAGCTCCAAAAAAGGCAGCAGCTAAAAAGACTACTGCTAAAAAAGTAGTACGTAAAGCAGCTCCAAAAAAGGCAGCAGCTAAAAAGACTACAGCTAAGAAAGTAGTACGTAAAGCGGCTCCAAAAAAGGCAGCAGCTAAAAAGACTACAGCTAAGAAAGTAGTACGTAAAGCAGCTCCAAAAAAGACTACTGCTAAAAAAGTAGTGCGTAAAGCAGCTCCAAAGAAAAGAGTAGTAGCTAAAAAGACTACAGCTAAAAAAGTAGTACGTAAAGCAGCTCCAAAAAAGGCAGCAGCTAAAAAGACTACAGCTAAGAAAGTAGTACGTAAAGCAGCTCCAAAAAAGGCAGCGGCTAAAAAGACTACAGCTAAAAAAGTAGTGCGTAAAGCAGCTCCAAAGAAAAGAGTAGTAGCTAAAAAGACTACTGCTAAAAAAGTAGTACGTAAAGCGGCTCCAAAAAAGGCAGCGGCTAAAAAGACTACAGCTAAAAAGGTAGTACGTAAAGCGGCTCCAAAAAAGGCAGCGGCTAAAAAGACTACAGCTAAAAAAGTAGTACGTAAAGCAGCTCCAAAAAAGGCAGCAGCTAAAAAGACTACAGCTAAGAAAGTATTACGTAAAGCGGCTCCAAAAAAGGCAGCAGCTAAAAAAGTAGTACGTAAAGCAGCTCCAAAAAAGGCAGTAGCTAAAAAGACTACCGCTAAGAAAGTAGTACGTAAAGCAGCTCCAAAAAAGGCAGCAGCTAAAAAGACTACAGCTAAGAAAGTAGTACGTAAAGCAGCTCCAAAAAAGGCAGCAGCTAAAAAGACTACTGCTAAAAAAGCAGTACGTAAAGCAGCTCCAAAAAAGGCAGTAGCTAAAAAGACTACAGCCAAGAAAACTACTGCAAGAAAATCAACCAAAGTAATGGTTGTTCGTAAAACTGGCGGTAGAAGAGCAAGAGCATAACGCTTTTACTTCGTTCGCGAAGATTAAAATAAAACAAAACCGCCATGATACATGATCATGGCGGTTTTTCTATTTATACGTATTGTACGAAGCAGAATTACATCATACCTGGCATACCACCACCGTGAGCGTGACCACCAGCTGCTGCAGGAGCTTCTTCTTTAATGTCAATTAAAGCACATTCTGTAGTTAAAATCATACCAGCAACAGAAGCAGCATTTTCTAATGCTACACGTGTTACTTTAGTAGGATCGATAATTCCAGTTTTAAGCATGTCTACATACTTATCTGCTTTAGCATCGTAACCAAAATCACCTTTTCCTTCTTGTACTTTTGCTGCTACAACAGAACCTTCGCCACCAGCATTTGCAACGATAGTACGTAATGGAGCTTCTATAGCACGAGCAACAATTTGTACGCCTGTTTCTTCGTCAGCATTATCTGTAGCTATTTTGGCAAGAACTTTTTTAGCGCGGATTAAAGCTACACCACCACCAGCAACAATACCTTCTTCAACAGCAGCACGTGTAGAGTGTAATGCATCGTCTACACGGTCTTTTTTCTCTTTCATTTCTACTTCAGAAGCAGCACCTACATAAAGTACAGCTACACCTCCGGCTAATTTAGCCAAACGCTCTTGAAGTTTTTCACGATCGTAATCAGAAGTAGTTGTCTCAATTTGAGATTTAATCTGGTTTACACGCGCTTTAATATCTTTCTTAACACCTTCACCATTTACAATAGTTGTATTGTCTTTGTCAACAGTTACACTTCCTGCCGTACCTAACATATCTAAAGATGCGTTTTCTAAAGAGAAACCTCTTTCTTCTGAAATTACAGTACCACCAGTTAAGATTGCGATATCTTCTAACATTGCTTTTCTTCTATCACCAAAACCTGGTGCTTTTACAGCAGCAATTTTTAATCCTCCTCTTAATTTGTTTACTACTAAAGTAGCCAATGCTTGACCATCAACATCCTCAGCAATAATTAATAAAGAACGACCATTTTGAGCAACAGGCTCAAGAATAGGAAGTATCTCTTGTAAGTTTGAAATCTTTTTGTCAAACAATAAGATGTATGGATTTTCTAATTCAGTAATCATCTTATCCGTATCTGTTACGAAATAAGGAGAAAGATAACCACGATCAAATTGCATACCTTCAACAACATCTACATAAGTATCTGTTCCTTTAGCTTCTTCAACAGTAATTACACCTTCTTGACCAACTTTACCAAAAGCAACAGCAATAAGATCGCCAATAGTTTCGTCGTTGTTCGCTGAGATAGAAGCTACTTGCTTAATTTTCTCTGAAGAGTCACCTACTTTTTTAGATTGTTTTGCTAGGTTGTCAACAATTGCTTCAACAGCCTTGTCTATACCTCTTTTTAAATCCATAGGATTTGCGCCAGCAGCAACGTTTTTTAAACCTTCTCTTACGATAGATTGTGCTAAAACTGTTGCGGTAGTTGTACCATCACCAGCAAGATCATTGGTTTTAGAAGCAACCTCTTTTACCATTTGCGCACCCATATCTTCGATAGGATCTGCTAACTCAATCTCTTTTGCTACAGAAACACCATCTTTAGTTACTGAAGGTGCTCCGAATGATTTACTAATAATAACATTTCTACCCTTTGGGCCTAATGTTACTTTTACTGCATTTGCTAAAGCATCAACACCTCTTTTGAGTCCGTCACGTGCTTCAATATCAAATTTAATATCCTTTGCCATAATAAAATGTTCTTTGTTTAGTTGTTAGACGATTGCTAGAATGTCACTTTCACGCATCATTAGGTAATCCGTTCCCTCTAGTTTAAGCTCGGTACCTGAGAATTTTCCGTAAAGTACAGTGTCTCCCACTTTTACAGTTACGTCGAAATCTTTTGTACCAGGACCAACTGCAACAACTTTTCCTTTTTGAGGTTTTTCTTTTGCAGTATCAGGAATGATGATACCAGATGCTGTTTTAGTCTCAGCTGCCATTGGCTGAACAAGTACTCTGTCAGCAAGTGGCTTAATGTTAACTTTGGCCATATTTTCTAGTTTTTAATAAATTTTTAGGTTCTGGCTATAATAGGCAGAAATTGTGCCACTGCTTAAAAACTGACATATTGTAAATCAAAAATGCCAGCTTGTCATTAAGCTGGCATTTTCTTGTCATGTATCTATGAAACGGAAGTTCTTAAAGGCTTAGAAGCCCTTTGTGTTTTCCGATTTATAAGCTGTCAGTAGGATCTGTACCTTCTGTTGCAGGTGCAGTTACCGGTGCAGATTCTGGAATTGACTCTGGAATAGTTTCTGGAATTGTTGTTTCGATATCGTCACCATCCAATAATTTAGAATCTGTTGTTCCAAAATCGCCTTTTAATGCAACATTTGAAGCAAGAATTAAAACAATTAGAAGAATTGCAAGTGTCCACGTACTCTTATCTAAAAAGTCGCCCGTTTTCTTCACACCACCTACTACTTGGCTGCCTCCACCACCAAAAGATGAAGATAATCCACCTCCTTTAGGGTTTTGTACCATAATTACCAAAACTAACAGGAAACATACGATGATGATAAGAATCAAAAATATATTAAAAGTACCCATTTTTACTACTTATTTTCTTGTTGCAATTTCTTTATTGCCCGAATTCGGTCTGCAAAGAAACCACTTTTTTCCGGATATTTCAAACTTAATATTTTGTATGCCTGTATGGCGTTCTTGTACTTTTTTTGTTCTAAATATACGCGCGCCAAAGTCTCCGTCATTAGCTCGTTTTTATCGATTTGAACAGATTCTTGAATATTTACTGGTTTTACATTATCGGATGGCTTTATTTTAGGTTTGTCTTCTAAGAATTTATCTATTAAATCGTACTTCTTACTTTTTATAGAAGTCTCATCAATAGGAAACTCAATGTTCTCAATTTTAGCATCCTCTATAGTATTTGGTTTAGTTTTGGTAGTGTCGATAGCTTTTAAAGTGGTTACCTGCAACCACTCTGAAAAAGAATGTCGTTCTTTTTTGGTAAACTTGAGTGGTGCACCTATTTGTAATTTTTTTTCTGCTTCTATTTTTGATTCGAAGATTTTGGGATCTAAAATGGCATTGGCATCTTTTAGGTTGCGCGGTAATGGCGCATCTTCAGATGGTTCAATAATATTCTTAACTACGGTTTTTTCCGGAATAATTTCTTCCTCAATTACATCGGTTTCAACAAGTGGCGTAGTTCTACCAGAAATAGTATCGGCAATGCTGTTCTGAATAAAATCTTTAGAGGTGATAAAATCGAACAGAATATCTCGATCAGCAGTATGCGCCGCGGTAACCTTTAAGGCATCGTTGTATTTGTAACTGTTATTATTTTTTAAACCTTTTAAATGTAAAGCATGTGCTGCTTGAAAATATGGATAGCTTGAAAGTACTTCTTCTAATTCTTTAGTCGATTCGGGTGAAATCGCCTGTCCTGGATGCTGTAGTAGATATGAAAAATCTTGTACGTTCATGTTTCAGTTGCAAATGACTATTTGTTCTATATTACCAATCTGCTAGTGAGGCGTTAAAAATATCTTGTGTTATACGTTCAAAAATTACTTCTAAGGCTTCATCTTTTACAGATGGTAGGTTTGATGTTGCCGGAAAATCATAGAAGAAAGAAAAACGTTGATCCCAATCGGCGTCTTCTTTTGTTCTATTGTAAAACCGGACTTTTACTGCCATTGATAAACGTTGTTGTGCAGCTGTCTGATCTGCTGTAGCTGTCATAGGAGAAACACGATATTCCATTATTTCCCCTTCATATAATAAATCTGCGTCTCCTGAATTTGTTAAATCTAGACTTGTTTGATTTAAAATACGGTCTTGTAAGGCCAATGTGAAATCTCTGGCCAAACCTGGTTCAAAAGTTGAACCCGGATTTTGAGTAGCAAAATTCTGAAAATTTGGAATTTGAAAAGTCTCGGCAGTACCAATGTTACCACCTGTAAAATTGTAAATGCCACAACCACTTAAGAAAGATGCACTTATAAGTAGTGTTAGTATGCCGAAAGCTCGTTTTAAATTCACAATCTCTGTTTTCAAATTTTAATTATTTCCTTCTCAATACTATCTATTTTATAAATCGTATTGTTTGATTTTTCTGTATAGCGTTCGCTCAGATATTCCTAATTCAGCTGCAGCTGCTTTTCGCTTTCCGCGGTTACGTTCTAGCGATTTTTTAATTAGTTCAATTTCTTTGTCTTGTAAAGATAAGGTTTCCTCTTCTTCAATTTCTTCTGCAAAATGATATCGGTCGTCTTGCGGCTGGTGTTGAATAAAAGTTGGTTCCTCAACAGGTTGCGGTAAATGCAATACTTCTAAAGACGATATGTCTTCTTGAATATCTTCAACATCCTTTTCGTTATTACCGTAAATTTTATTTATTAACGATTCGTTTTCTTCTTGAACTTTTTCGGTATCGTTATTTTTTAATAATGAAAGGGTTAATTTTTTTAAATCATTTAAGTCGCCTTTCATATCAAAAAGCACTTTATACAAAATCTCACGTTCATTACTGAAATCGCTATCTTTTTTGTCTTGTCCGATTACTGCTGGTAAATTAGTGCTGCTAGAACTTGGTAAGTAACTATTTAGCGTAGCTAAAGAAATACTTCTACCTTCTTCTAAAACCGAAATCTGTTCCGCAATATTTCGTAATTGACGAATGTTTCCTGGCCATCTGTATTTTAATAACAATTGAATAGCTTCCTCTTCTAATCGAATGGTTGGCATTTTATATTTCTTGCCGAAATCGGATGCAAACTTGCGAAACAATAAATGTATATCGTCTTTTCGATCTCGTAATGGCGGAATTGCAATTTCAACAGTACTTAGACGATAGTACAAATCTTCACGAAATTTTTCTTTTTTTATCGCCTCAAACATGTTTACATTGGTTGCAGCAACTATGCGCACATCTGTTTTTTGTACCTGTGAAGAACCTACTTTTAAAAACTCACCATTTTCTAAAACACGCAATAAACGAACTTGTGTTGTTAATGGGAGTTCGCCTACTTCATCTAAAAAAATAGTTCCCCCATCGGCAACCTCAAAATAACCACTACGAGTTTGTGTTGCTCCGGTAAAAGCACCTTTTTCATGACCGAAAAGTTCACTGTCTATAGTGCCTTCTGGTATGGCACCACAGTTAACCGCAATGTATTTTGCATGCTTACGATGCGAAAGGGAATGTATTATTTTTGGTATAGATTCTTTACCAACACCACTTTCACCTGTTACTAAAACAGATATATCTGTAGGTGCTACCTGAATTGCTTTTTGTAACGCACGATTTAATTTTTCATCATTACCGATGATTTCAAAACGTTGTTTTATAGCTTGTATATTATCCATTAATTAGTTTCTATTTTGGAACAAAGCCTTCAATTAAATGATGTAGAAATCTCAAGCGTTATTAATTGTTATGGCTTAATCCTACTGCTTTTCCTATTAAAGTGGCGGAAGTACATTCCTCCATTTTTACATTTACAAAATCTCCAATTTTGTAATTTTCTTTTGGAAAAACAGCTACCGTGTTGTGCTCGTTTCTACCCATCCAATGGTTCTCATTCTTTTTTGAAGTTCCTTCGATAAGTATTTCTTGAGTTTTACCTA
Source organism: Flavobacteriaceae bacterium EG-1 (assembly GCF_009649685.1). GTDB lineage: Bacteria > Bacteroidota > Bacteroidia > Flavobacteriales > Flavobacteriaceae > Aurantibacter_A. The sequence continues at coordinate 310,330 of NZ_WJPK01000003.1, read as the reverse complement.
AATGCTCTGAAGTGCGCAGTTTGCAATGTTCGCGCTGTACGGCAATTACCTCTGCTAATCTTCTTTTTTTAACTGCTAAAGGTACATCGTCTTCTAATTTTCTAGCAGCTGCTGTTCCTGGTCTTTCGGAATATGCATACATATAACCAAAATCATATTTTACATACTCCATTAAAGATAAAGTGTCTTTATGGTCTTCTTCGGTCTCCGTTGGGAAACCTGTAATCATATCTTGAGAAATGGAACAATTCGGAATTATTTTTCGAATATTATCAATCAATTCAAAATATTCTTCTCGCGTATGTAACCGGTTCATTTCTTTTAAAATTCGATTGCTTCCACTTTGTACCGGCAAATGAATGTAATTACAAATGTTCTCATATTTTGCCATGGTACGTATAACATCTAAGGTCATATCTTGCGGATTAGATGTTGAAAATCGAATGCGCATTTTTGGTTGTGCAAGTGCCGACATTTCTAGTAGTTTAGAAAAATCTACCGCCGTAGCTTTCTGCATTTCCGATGCATTGACAAAATCTTTTTTCAATCCGCCGCCATACCACAAATAACTATCAACATTCTGACCTAGAAGTGTAATTTCTTTATATCCTCTTTCGGCTAAATCATTTATTTCTTCTAAAATTGATTGTGGGTCCCTACTGCGTTCGCGACCTCTGGTAAAAGGTACTACGCAAAATGTGCACATGTTATCGCAACCTCTGGTTATTGAAACAAAAGCATTCACCCCATTTGTGTTTAAACGTACGGGAGCAACATCGCCATAGGTTTCTTCTTTTGAAAGAATAACATTTACGGCATCCCGACCTTCATCGATTTCTTGAATTAAGTTTGGTAGGTCTTTATAAGCATCCGGGCCTACAACCATATCTACTATCTTTTCTTCTTCAAGAAATTTATTTTTTAAACGCTCAGCCATGCAACCTAAAACGCCCACTTTCATATGTGGTCTCGATTTTTTAATCGCATTGAATTTTTCTAGTCGTTTACGAACAGTCAATTCAGCCTTTTCACGAATTGAACAGGTATTTACTAATACTAAATCGGCATCTTCTAAAATATCGGTAGTATTGAATCCTTCTTTTGATAAAATGGATGCAACGATTTCACTATCAGAAAAATTCATAGCACAACCATAACTCTCTATGTAGAGCTTTCGTCCGTTAGCACTCTTATTTTCTATGGCCAAGGTAGTTCCTTGCACCGATTCGTCTATAATTTTCTCCATCTATAAAAATATGCATACCCGAAAATAGGGTCTGCAAAGATAATACTATATTCAAAAACGTGACAATATGACAGGGTTTTTTAGCACTATTTTAAGGATGCCCTCGTTTCTAGATAATTAATTGCTAATTTGATACAAAAAGTAATCATATGAATTTTGAAACCATTTTACATAAAATTGATGAAAATATAAATCTTGATTTTGGTACTATTTTCTCTAGATCTTTCGATTTGTTTAAACTGGTATGGGTACAAGGTTTTGTTACTTTATTACTAACCATTGTTTGTATGTTGCCTTTCTATTTAGCAATGTATGCTCCCATGATTGCTATGGGTATATCAGACCCGGAGGCTCTAGAATCTGGTGCCTTGCCACCTGTTTTAATGTTAGTAATGTTTGTAGTTATGCCCATTTTTATGGTCGTTTTTATGATGATAGGTCTTTCTTTAAATGCTGCTTTTCTACGAATTTGCAAGCATAAAGATTTAAATGAAATGGCGAAGGATGATTATTTCTATTTTCTGAAAGGGAAAAATCTAGGAAAGTTATTTATGCTTTCATTGCTTGTGTTCGGATTGTCGCTATTAGGTATGATAGCTTGTGGTGTGGGACTTGTATATATGATGGTGCCTATATCATTAGTGCCTGCTTTTATGGCTTTTAATGAAGAACTCACTCCCATGGAAATGATTAAGGCAAGTTTTAAACTTGGGAATAAAAATTGGATTGTAATATTCGGACTGATTTTCGTTATGGGTTTTATAGCTCAATTAGGAATGTTTTTATGTTTTATAGGTGTATTGTTTACCGCTATGCTATCGAAAATACCCGTGTATTTTATGTATAAAGATGGTGTTGGTTTTCCCATTGAGGAATAATCGATTTCTTACCGTTGGTCGATAAAGAACGCAACCTTTTGCAGGGCTAGCCATCTAAATAGCACAACCCTACAAAAAATGAAAGTTATGAAAAAAGTGTATTTCTTGATGCTATTCGCCATTGGTTTAGCATTTATGTCTTGTAATGAAGACGACGGTTCGAGCTCTGGTGAAGATATTGAATATATTGTTGCTACACCCTTGATGATGAGTCAAGAAGATTTTAGAAATAGCGTAACCATATTACCGCCACAAGCTATTGATGAATCGGGTAAAATATATGCTTATAAGAACTACATTTTTGTTAATGATAAATATCAAGGAGTTCATGTAATTGATAATTCTGACCCTGCTGCTCCAAAGAAAATCACCTTTATAAAAATTGCTGGTAACGTTGATATCTCTATTAAAGACGATTATTTGTATGCCGATAGTATTATGGATTTAATTGTACTTGATATTTCTGATATCAATGCAATTACAGAAGTAAAAAGATTAGAAAATGTGTTACAACAATACGTAGCGTGGCCAGTAGAAGCTGATATTTTTGATTGGGAAGGAAATGCGGGTGCTAATGATGTGCAAATTGGTTGGAAAACCGAATCGGTATTTATGACCGAAGAAGAATATGCAGATAAATACTTATACCGAGGTGGTGATGTATTATTGGAAACGGCAAGTACATCAGATTCTGGGGGGGATACAGGACAAGGTGGTTCGTTAGCACGATTTAAAATTGTTGACGATTTTCTGTACGCAGTTGATAGTCATTACATCAATATTTTTGAAATATCAGATTTAGAGAATCCTTTAGATTTAGAAGATGTTTATGCCGGGTTTGATATTGAGACTATTTTTCACAGAGATCAAAATTTATTCTTAGGTAGTATGCGAGGCATGTATATTTATGATATTTCATCGCCAGATAAACCTGTATTTGTTTCAGAATTTGAACACGGTACAGCTTGTGATCCTGTAGTAGTAGATGGCGATTATGCCTATGTTACATTAAGAGGTGGGAATAATTGTGGTGCAACTGAAAGTGGACTTTTCATAATCGACATTTCAGATATTACTAATCCTCAATTAAAAACTTCATATGCGATGGATAGCCCGTATGGACTTGGAATAAAAGATGAAAAACTTTTTGTTTGTGATGGTGAATCGGGGTTAAAAGTTTATGATAAAACTGATGTAGAAAATTTGGTTTCACTCAATCATTTTACAGATATTAATACTTTTGATGTAATACCATTAGACGAAAACCTATTGATGGTAGGCGATCAGGTCTTGTACCAATACAAATATTTAGATAACAATATTGAGTTAATCAGTACGTTAGATTTGAAATAGGTCACTAAAAAAGATGTTGAAACACTCCTATTTTAGGGGTGTTTTTTTTGATTATATATTAAGGTAAGACTTCATATAAATTTTTTGATATACATTTGTGCCCTCAAATTTAATTACATGGCTAAGAATTTAGTAATCGTAGAGTCACCTGCAAAGGCAAAGACTATAGAGAAGTTTCTAGGAAAAGATTTTAAGGTAGAGTCTAGTTTTGGACATATCGCAGATCTTCCTTCTAAAGAACTTGGGGTAGATGTTGACAACAACTTTGAACCTAAATATATAGTTGACACCGATAAAAAAGCGTTAGTCAAAAAATTAAAAGATTTAGCTAAGAAAGCAGAAACGATATGGCTTGCAAGTGATGAAGACCGCGAAGGAGAAGCAATATCTTGGCATTTAAGTGAAACTTTAGGTCTAGATAAGAATAAGACGAAAAGAATTGTTTTTAATTCAATTACTAAATCTGCTATTCAAAAAGCAATTGAGAATCCAAGAGATATTAATTATAACCTTGTTAATGCACAACAAGCAAGACGCGTTTTAGATCGCTTGGTAGGATACCAACTCTCACCAGTACTCTGGAAAAAAATAAAACCAGGACTTTCTGCTGGTCGTGTGCAATCGGTGGCAGTTCGATTAATTGTAGAACGCGAAAGAGATATTGAAGGATTTACACCTGAAGCATCTTTTAAAATTGCAGCTGTGTTTAAAACAGCAAGCGGAAGCGTTTTTCAAGCGAAATTGAATAAAACTTTTAAATCTAAAAAAGAAGCACAAGGATTTTTAGATAAAAATTTAGGGGCTAATTTTTCAGTAGGAAATCTTGATAAAAAACCTGCTAAGAAATCACCTTCGGCTCCCTTTACAACTTCTACGTTACAACAAGAAGCATCCCGTAAATTATATTTTTCTGTGGGTAGAACTATGCAGGTTGCACAACGTTTGTATGAAGCAGGTCTTATAACATACATGAGAACGGATAGTGTTAACCTATCCACAGAAGCAATTAATGCAGCTAAAGATGCTATCTTAGAAAATTATGGGGAATCTTATAGTACGGTTCGAAATTTTAAAGGCAAGTCTAAAGGTGCGCAAGAAGCGCATGAGGCCGTTAGACCTACAGATATGAAAAACCAGTCGCCCTCTTTAGAACGTGATCAAGCAAAATTATATGAATTAATTTGGAAACGTACAATTGCTTCCCAAATGAGTGATGCGCAATTGGAACGTACTAATGTGAAAATAAAGGCAAGTACTCATTCTGATGATTTCTCAGCTAATGGTGAAGTGATAAAATTCGATGGTTTCTTAAAGGTTTATATGGAAGGCTTGGATGATGAAGATCAAGCAGAAGAACAAGAAGGAATGTTACCTGCTATGAAAGTGGGTGATGCACTAATCAATAATTATATTACCGCTACCGAACGATTTACAAGACCACCATATCGTTATACCGAAGCTTCATTGGTGAAAAAATTAGAAGAATTAGGTATTGGTAGACCGTCTACATACGCCCCGACAATTTCTACCATTCAAAATAGAAAGTATGTTGAAAAAGGTACCGTTGAAGGTGTTGAACGAGATTATGCACAATTACTTTTGGAAAATGATACTATTCTAGAAAAAAAGTTAACCGAAACTATTGGCTCCGAAAAAGGTAAGTTAGTGCCGACTGACATTGGAATGATTGTTAATGATTTCTTAGTTAGTCATTTTGCAAATATTCTTGATTATAATTTTACTGCAAGTGTAGAAGAAAATTTTGATGAGATTGCAGAGGGTTCAGATGATTGGCAAAAAGTAATTAAAGATTTTTACAATGATTTTCATCCCAACGTTCTCGATGTGGAAGAAAATGCCGACCGAGCAAGTGGGGAAAGGGTATTGGGTACAGATCCAAAAACTGGTAGACAAGTTTCAGTTCGATTGGGTCGTTTTGGTCCGATGGTACAAATAGGAACTGCTGAAGAAGAAGAAAAACCGCAATTTGCTAGTCTATTACCAGAACACTCTTTGGCCACGATTACATTTGAAGAAGCTATGGAGCTCTTTAAATTGCCTAGAACATTAGGTGAATATAAAGGTGAAGAAGTTCTAGCCAATGTAGGTCGTTTTGGACCTTATGTTAAGTTTGGAGCTAAATTCGTGTCACTAGCAAAAGGTGAAAGTGCTTTTGATGTTGATTTAGATAGAGCTATTGAACTTATTATTGAAAAGGAAAAAGCTGATGCGCCTATTTATAATTACGAAAATAAAGATGTAACCAAAGGTACAGGTCGTTTTGGGCCATTTATTAAATGGGATGGCATGTTTATAAACGTTAATAAAAAATATGATTTCGATAATTTAACCGAGGCTGATATCATTGAGCTTATTGAAGTTAAAAAGCAGAAGGAGATTGATAAAGTTGTACAAAACTGGGAAGAAGAGGGTATTCGTATTGAAAAAGCACGATGGGGTCGTCACAATATAATTAAGGGTAAGATAAAAGTAGAAATTGCTAAATCTGTTGATGCTACTAAAATTACATTAGACGCTGCTAAAGAATTAATAGAAAAAAAAGCGCCTAAAAAGAAAACTAGAGCTAAAGCAAAACCAAAAGCCAAAGCGAAAGCAAAGAAGTAGTCTTTTAAACTAATATTACTGAGTCCCAAAAATATTTTTTTGGGACTTTTTTGTTTTATGTAATTCGTTGATTAATATTCTTTTCAGATTTATCAATTTGCTATTGTTCCGTACCTATTAACCGAATAACTTTGCAAGTGAACACTTAACTACACACTAAATGGCGTATGATTTTTTAGTTCCAGTTGCTGATAAAGTTTTGGCACATTGCGAATTATTACCAGAACAATCTATAGGAAAGAATATTAATGCCCATACAGCTAAAAATGGATTGCCTGTTTTAGCGAATGCTTCTATGGCAATTGTAGGTGTTAGAGAATCTAGGAATGCCTTCGAAAAGAAAACAGAAAAATTAGATACTACTGCAATTCGAATTCAATTCTACAAATTACTTATGGGTAATTGGAATTCTACATTGGTGGATATGGGTGATATTGAGGAAGGTGAAAGTGTAGAAGATACTTATTTCGTTGTAAAGGAGATTGTAGCTGGATTACTAGAAGAAAAAGTGATTCCTATAATTGTAGGTGCTACTCAAGATATTACTTATCCGGCCTATAGGGCTTTTGATGGTATTAGAAGTATGATTAACCTGGTGTCTATAGACAGTAGGTTTGACTTCGGCATTGATGATGAATTGATATCTTCACATTCTTATATGAGTAAAATTATTACTGATAAACCTAATAATCTTTTTAATTTTTCAAATTTAGCATACCAAAGTTACTTTAATGCACAGGAAGAAATGGACCTAATGGAACGTCTTTTTTTCGATTCGTGTAGACTTGGAGAATTAACTTCAGATATGAGTTTAGCTGAACCAATATTACGTGATGCGAACATGGTTAGTTTAGATACACGAGCAATTCGTGCGGCTGAAATGGGAATGTCTGATAATTTTTCACCGAACGGATTAACTGGAAGAGAAGTTTGTACCCTAGCAAGATACGCTGGAATAAGTGAACGAGTTGATGCTTTCGGGGTGTACGAAATGGATAATAATATGCAGTCTAGCCAATTGGTAGCGCAAATAATTTGGTATTTTATTGAGGGCTATAACTTTAGAGTGCAAGAATCACCATACTTAAATAAAGAAGATTTTACGAAATATAATGTTCCCACAGAAACAGAGCATCTAGTATATTATAAAAGTAATCTCACAGAAAGGTGGTGGGTAGAACTTCCATCAATTTATGCTTCACATACTAAAGCAAATATGATGTCGTTATTACCCTGCACAGAAAAGGACTATTTAGACGCTTGCGATCAGAATATACCTGAACGCTGGTTTAAGGCTTACAAGAAAGGGTATAATTGATCAAGTTTTTTTTAAAGTTACATAGTACTTGACACAATAATTTACTCAAAATGTAGTTTTAGTGAGTAGAAAAATAATGTGTTTACAGTTTATAACCATAATCGAAATTAACCTAAAGTATGAAAAAGCTATTGTTATCATCTATAGCGTTTGTTTTTTTACTCACCAGTTGTGGGTCTAAAACAAAAGGAGAACTAGTCGGAGCTCAAGGAAAACGTTGGTATCCGGAGAAACCTTACGGAATGGAATTGATCCCTCAGGGTTCTTTCATTATGGGTAAGAGTGAAGAAGATCAAGCTAAAGTTCTCAACGCACCAACAAAAACTGTTACAGTACGTTCATTCTATATGGATGATACAGAAATAACTAACAGTGAATATCGACAGTTTGTAGAATGGGTAAAAGATTCTGTAGCCAGAACAAAATTAGCAATATTAGCTGATGAACTTGGCCTGGGCCCAGAAGATGGCGGTATTGGTGAATATGCATTTAAGCAAGCTGATACAACTAAATCATCAGCATACGAAAAATATATGTTAGATAATTATTCTGGCCTTGGTGAAACTGGTTATGAAGGTTATTCGTTAAATTTAGATGAAGATCTAATTTGGGATACTGCTGACTATCCAGATGAGTATTATACAGAAATAATGGATTCACTTTATATTCCAGAAGAAGAGTCATACAACGGGCAACGTACTATTGATGTTACTAAATTGAAATATAAGTATAGTTGGATGGATATTGCTGCTGCAGCTCGTTCTAAAACTGGTAGAAGAAAAGACTTTATTAGACATGAAGAGTTAGAAATATATCCTGATACTACTGTTTGGATTCGCGATTTCGAATATTCGTATAATGAGCCAATGCATAATGATTATTTCTGGCACGATGCTTATAGCGATTATCCAGTTGTTGGTATTTCTTGGGAACAAGCGAGAGCCTTTTGTAACTGGAGAACGAAGTTTAAAAACGACGATCAAAAAGAAAAAGGAAAACAATTTGTTAATCAATTTAGATTACCAACAGAAGCTGAATGGGAATATGCAGCAAGAGGTGGAATTGAAGGTGGTACTTACCCATGGGGTGGTCCATATGTTATAAGCGACACCGGTTGCTATATGGCAAACTTTAAACCACAACGTGGTGATTATGCAGCAGATGCAGCTTTATATACTGTAGAAGCTAAATCTTATGAGCCAAACGATTTTAACTTGTATAATATGGCTGGTAATGTATCTGAATGGACAAATTCTAGCTACGATTCTGATTCTTACGATTATGTTTCAACTATGAACCCTAATGGTAGTAATGGTCCAAACCAAAGAAAAGTTATACGAGGTGGTTCTTGGAAAGATGTTGCTTATTTCTTGCAAGTAAGTACTAGAGATTATGAATATGCAGATTCTGCTCGTAGTTATGTAGGTTTTAGAACCGTACAAGATTACATGGGTGAAGAAGATTTTAACCTTACGAAATAATAATAAACCTAAATATTAACCTGTCTTTGAATTATTTTAAGGATGGCAATAAAATCAAAAGTTAACCAAATCCTTATTATTAACATTAAACTTAAATTAAATTAAAAATTATGGCACAGTCAAAAGCAACAAAGAAATTATTCGCAATGGCCTATGGTCTTGGAGCATCAATTGTAATTATTGGTGCATTATTTAAAATTTTACACTGGGAGTTTGGCCCATTAACAGGTAGTTTATTACTTGCAATTGGTCTTATTACTGAAGCACTTATTTTTGCTATTAGTGCATTTGAGCCTGTAGAAGATGAATTAGATTGGTCTTTAGTATATCCTGAATTAGCGGGAGGTGCTGCTCAAGAAAGAAATAATGAGTTAGCAGAAATTAAAGAAACTGAGGCTTCATTATCTGGTAAATTAGATGAGTTATTAAAAGAAGCTGGTGTTGATGCACAACTTATGGAAAGTTTAGGAACTAGTATCCGTAACTTCGAAGGAGCTGCAAAAGGTATTGCACCAACAGTAGATGCAATGGAATCTACTAGAAAGTATTCAGACGAAATGATTCAAGCTGCTTCTCAAATGGAATCATTAAACAGTTTATATAAAGTACAATTAGAAAGCGCAAGCAAACAAGCTTCAGTAAATGAAGAGCAATTGCAAAACGCTGCAGCTTTAAAAGATCAAATGCAATCTTTAGCTTCTAACCTTTCTTCATTGAATGGTGTGTACGGTGGTATGTTAACTGCAATGAACAAAAGCTAATTAGTTTTAGTAAATAACCCCAAATTGAGTATTAATTAAAACTGATTAGAAAACATGGCAGGAGGAAAAGAAACCCCACGTCAGAAAATGATAAACCTAATGTACCTGGTTTTCATTTGTATGCTGGCCTTAAATATGAGTAAAGAAGTTCTTGCGGCGTTCGGTATTATGAACGAACGTATGGAAGCTTCTAACGTCAAGACCATAGAAAGTAATGAAGCTTTCTTGGCAAGTCTTGGAACTAAAGCGTCTGAAGATGCAGCAAAATATGATAAGCTGTATAAAGATGCACAGAAAATCAAAGAAATGTCGAAAGACTATTACGACTACTTAGAAAGTCTAAAAGCAGGTATGTTGAAAGGCGTTGAAGACCCTAAAGATTATACTGTAATGGATAAGTCGGATTGGTTGGATCAGAAATTTTTTCAAGGAGATGCTCTTGGAGCTGGTGGTAAAGAATTCATGAAAAGATTGAATGATTACCGCACAAACGTTGCAGCTATCGCTCCTGCAGCTGTTAAAGAAGCAGTGAAGACTCGTTTCGAAACAGGTGATGCAAACGGTAAAGTTGAAAAACGTGATGGTACGAAGCAAGATTGGATTAACTATCATTATGAAGGTTTTCCACTTGTAGCTTCTTTAGCAAAATTAACTGCACTACAAGCTGATGTAAAAGCAACTGAAGAAGATGCTTTAAAGTCGATGTTAGCAGGTGAGTTAACTGAACAAGTTTCATTGAAAAACTTTGCTACTTCTCTTTTTGCGAGTAAATCTGCTTATTATACTGGAGAAAAGTATGATGGTAAAATTATTATCAGTAAAACTGATAATTCTTCTACACCAGTAAGAGCTGAATTAACTTTAGACGGAAGAAAGCTTGCTGAAGGTAAAGATTATAAGATTGAAGCTGGTGGTGTACGTATGTTAATTGGTTCTGGTAATGCTGGAGATCATGAAGTAGCTGGTACATTATTCTTTAAGCAAGATGGTGATGAGATTGAAGTACCTGTGAAAAATTCTTTTGCAACTATAAGTAAGCCTAATGCTGCATTAATTGCTGCTGATAAGATGAACGTTGTTTATCGTGGTGTATCTAACCCAATGTCAATTTCTATACCTGGTATTCCTAATAACAAAGTACGTGCTTCGGCTCCTGGTCTTAAACAGAGTAGCGGTAGTAAGTATATTATGAATCCTGGTAAAGGTAGAACAGTTACTATTACTGCTTCTGGTACTTTACCTGATGGCCAAGCTATATCTTCTAAATCTGAATTTAGAATTAAAGATATTCCTAGACCTTCTGGATCTGTAAGAGGTGAAGCAGGTAGTATTAAAATGCCAAGAAAGAATTTAGAAGTATCAACTGTTGGTGCTATGCTTGAAGATTTCGATTTCGATTTGAATCTTAAAGTAAGTGGATTTAAGTTAAAAGTACCAGGTCAGCCTACTGTAGCTGTTAACGGTCAGAAATTAGATTCAAGAGCTAAGTCTGCTCTTAAGAGAGCTAAAAGAGGTGATGCTGTTCAAATCTTTGACATCAATGCTTATATTACAAATAACAAGAGTTATAAATTGAAGAAAGTATCTCCAGTTGTTGTGGAGATTACAAACTAATAATTAATTAAAGTCCGGACAGTCGTTTTGATTGTCCGGATATTTTAAAGTCAAACAGACATGAATTGGAAAAATGTTTTATTGATCGGAGCCGTTACCTTACTGCCCGCATCTATGATGGCTCAAGCGAACATATTAAACGCTAAAAAGCCAGAAGAGATTGGACAAAAAACAGAAGCTCAAAAAGCTTTAGATGACGATACTCCACTTGAATATGGATACGTAGATGATAGAGATATCCTATGGTCTAAAACTACTTGGGAAACAATTGACCTTGATGAACGTGTTAATTTCCCACTATATTACCCTATTGATACTATTGACATAGGTGCAGATAGAAGATCACTTTACGATGTATTTATCAAAAACATTAAGAACGGTAAGCTTCAAGATGTTTATGTAGATTCATACTTTACTGAGAAAAGACAGTTTTCTGATTTGCAAGCAACTTTGCAAAAAAAGGATACTACAGATCTTGGCTATGAGCAGATTAATGCTGGAGAAGAACTTTCTGCAGAGTATATTAATCAAAGAGATTTAACAGCTGCTGATATCGAAGAATACCGTATTAAAGGTATGTGGTATTTTGATAAGCGACAAGGTGAATTGAAGTACCGTTTATTAGGTATCGCACCAGTAGCACCAGATGTTAACTTTATTGATGACGATTCTATGGATCCTAGTGATTCTATGGTTGAACTTTTTTGGGTATGGTACCCAAGTGCCAGGCAGATTTTACATGAAGCTAAAGTTTTTAACCAAAGAAACTCAGCGCAACCGATATCATTTGATGCGTTGTTAAATTCTCGTAGATTCAACGGTGTTATTTATAGAGAAGATAATGTACACGGTGACCGTAAGGTTAACGATTATATATCTGATAATGCTTTGTTTCAATTACTTGAGGCCAAAAGAATTAAAGAGGTCATTAGAGATAGAGAACAAGATATGTGGTCTTATTAAGACAGAATTTATTCCAATTCAATAAAAAAAAGCCTCAACAATAATGTTGAGGCTTTTTCATTTCTATTATGCGGATTACAATTTCTACCTTTGTTATATGTTAGATTATCTTGTAGTTGGCTTAGGCATAGCGGGAGTTACTTTTTGTGAGACGTTAGAAAAAAATGGTAAATCATTTAACGTAATTTCTGATGCTTCCCAAATTTCTTCTCAAGTTGCTGCTGGAATGTATAATCCTGTAATCCTTAAAAGGTTTTCTTTAACTTGGAAAGCACTTGATCAAATGGAAATGGTAGTTCCATTTTACGCAAATCTTGAAAATAAGTTGAAAGTTAAATTGGACTATAAGCTTAAGGTTGTTAGAAGATTTGCTTCTATTGAAGAACAAAATCTATGGTTTGAAGCCTCGGATAAAAAAGGATTACAACATTTCTTATCATCTCATTTATTAGCAAATGAAAATGCTAATATTGATGCTCCATATGGTTTTGGTGAAGTTTTAAATACGGGAAGAATAAATACAAAATTACTTCTTGATAGTTATAAAAGTTATTTGGTTAAAAAAGGTTGGTTTAAAAATGAGACTTTTGAGCACGATAGACTGGAACAAACGGATAGTGGTATAACCTATGGTGAAATTAACGCTAAGAATGTGATATTTGCAGAGGGTTTCGGTTTACACAACAACCCTTATTTTAATTATTTGCCATTAACAGGTACTAAAGGAGAACTATTAACTATTAAAGCACCAGCTCTAAAAGAAACATTAGCTATTAAATCATCTATATTCATTATTCCTTTTGGTGAAGATTTATATAAAGTGGGAGCAACGTATAAATGGAAAGATAAAACGAATATACCTACTCAAGAAGCAAAAGATGAGCTTTTGAAAAAATTGGAGACTTTCTTAAAATGTGATTATAAAGTAATTGACCATGTTGCTGGAATACGACCTACAGTTACAGATAGAAGGCCACTCGTTGGGAGACACCCAGAACATAAAAACTTTTATGTTTTAAACGGATTTGGTTCTCGAGGGATAATGGTAGGACCATATGCGTCAAACCAGTTATATAATGCTATCGAAAATAATGAGCCAATTGCTGCAGAAATGAATGTTGAGCGATTTAGGAAAAAATATACTACAGTTTAACTTTCGCTGCATTTGCATCGTAATGGATGAAAAAATTAATCCAGATATTACGAGAAATACGCACTATTAAGGGCATGAAAACAATTAGTGTACCGACGATGGAAATAAAAATACCCATTAAAGAAGCATTAAATACAAAATAAGAAATTACAGCCGCAGCTACAGCAAAAGCAATTCCAACGCTATAACTAACATACATAGCTCCAAAAAAGAATGACGGCTCTATCTTATATTTAGTATTGCAGTGCGAACATCTTTCATGCATTTCGAAAAGATTTCCAAGATGATAAGGGTTTTTGTCCTTATACATGCTTTCTTCATGACATTTAGGACAAGTTCCTGTTAAAATACTGTATGCTTTCGTTCCTTTTTTTAACATTTGCAAAATCTTTGTGTAAAGATAGTATTTTGCCTTTTTTTAAATGCCGATTTCAATTGTGAAAATCAATATTCAAATTGATTCTAATTATTGAATATTCTTATTAAATGTGACTTTATATCGGGAAAAATATTATTGGAAACACTAAAATAATTCATTATTAATCTCATAAGTTTAAAGACTATAACATGTTAAACGTACACAATCTTTCTGTCTCTTTTGGTGGAGAATATTTATTTGAAGAAATATCGTTTCGTTTGAACGGTGGAGACCGTGTTGGACTTATAGGTAAAAATGGAGCAGGTAAATCTACCTTATTGAAATTGTTGTCTAAAGAAATGTCATATGACACAGGTACCATTGCTATTGAAAAGAACGTTAATATAGGTTTCTTAAAACAAGATATAGATTTTGTTGTTGGGCGAACTGTATTAGAGGAGGCTTACCAAGCCTTTGAAGAGATTAAATCTTTGGAAGCGCAATTAGAAGAGGTTAATCAACAACTTGTTGAGCGAACAGATTATGAATCGGAAGGGTATAATCAATTAATGATAGATTTAAGTGATTTAACTCACCGATTTGAAATTATTGGGGGCTATAATTATCAAGGAGATACCGAGAAAATTTTACAAGGATTAGGTTTTAAACGTGAAGACTTTGATAAAAAAACTGATACCTTTTCTGGTGGATGGAGAATGCGAATTGAATTGGCAAAACTTTTATTGCAAAGTAATGAGGTGCTTTTGTTGGATGAGCCAACTAACCACTTAGATATTGAGTCAATTATTTGGTTAGAACAATTTTTAAAAAACCACACGGGAGCTGTTGTTATAGTTTCACACGATAAAATGTTTCTTGATAACGTAACTAACAGAACCATAGAAATATCTCTGGGGCGTATTTACGATTATAATAAACCATATACCGAATTCTTGACTTTGCGTGGTGAAATAAAGCAACAGCAGATGAATGCTTTAAAGAACCAAGAAAAAGAGATACAACAGGCAGAACGATTAATTGAAAAGTTCAGAGCGAAGTCGAGTAAGGCATCTATGGCCCAATCGCTTATCAAAAAATTAGATAAGATGGACCGTATAGAAGTTGATCAAGATGATAATGCTGCAATGAACGTTCGGTTTCCAATATCAGTGACGCCGGGTAAAGTAGTTACTGAAATTGAAGCCCTTTCTAAAAGTTATGGGGATCATCAGGTTCTTAAAGACATAGATTTACTTATTGAACGTAATAGTAAAACTGCTTTTGTGGGCCAGAATGGTCAAGGAAAGTCAACTTTAGCTAAAATAATGGTTGGTGAACTTAAATATGATGGTCACTTAAAATTGGGGCATAATGTTGAAATAGGGTATTTTGCACAGAATCAAGCAGAATATTTAGATGGAAATAAGACCATTTTAGATACAATGATTGATGCAGCTAATGAGAAAAATAGAAGCAAAGTTCGAGATATCTTAGGGTCTTTTTTATTTAGAGGTGAAGAAGTAGAAAAATTTGTAAAAGTGCTTTCTGGTGGTGAGCGTAATCGTTTGGCACTTGCTAAAATGCTTTTACAACCTTTTAATGTTTTGGTGATGGATGAGCCTACCAATCACTTGGATATTCAATCAAAAAATGTTTTAAAAACGGCTCTCCAAAATTTTGGTGGAACCTTAATAGTTGTCTCGCATGATAGAGACTTTTTGCAAGGTCTTACAAATAAGGTATATGAATTTAAAGACACCAAAATAAAAGAGTACTTAGGAGATATTGACTATTATCTCGAAAAACGTAAAGCGGCCAACTTTAGAGCCATAGAGAAAAAGCAAGAAGTTATAAAGGAGAAAGCGGTATCCGAAAAGGGACAAAATAACTTTGAGAACCAAAAAAAGTTAAAATCCTTAAAAAATAAACTTAGTTCATTAGAAAAGAAAATTGCTAATCTTGAGAAAAGCATTTCAAAAAATGACCATGATTTATTGATGGATTATGATACAACCATAGCGCAATCGAATTTTTTCGATAACTATAATCGTAAGAAAAAAGACCTTGAAGAGTTAATGGTATCATGGGAAAAAATAACCATTGACTTAGAGAAATTAGGTTGATTTATAGATGTAATGCATCTTCCATTTTTTTTCACCACATAATTTTAGACTTTCACAACAAAAAGTTACCGTTCGTCGATATTATTTGTTTTTTAGCAGGCGTAAAAGTTAATTTGTAGGGTAATTCCTATCTTATATTACAGTATTTTTTATAGACCAAATTATTACAAATGAACACGAAACTCTACTTTATTTTATTTTTTGTTGCTTGTCAAAGCTTAATGGCGGTTGTGCCAAAAAGTGAAAAGAACGCGCTTATTGACTTATATAACAGTACAGCAGGCGAGAATTGGAATCAGAAATGGGATTTAAATAAGCCAGTGTCTACTTGGCATGGTTTGATAATTGAAAAAGGTAATGTGATCGCAATACATTTAATGGATAATAATTTAGTAGGAGAACTGCCAGCTTCAATCGGAAACCTTACTAAATTAAGAGAATTAGAGGTTGCTTTTAATAAATTAAAAGGTAACATTCCATCTTCAATTTGTCAACTAAAAAGATTAGAAGTGTTGAGGTTTGGTAAAAATAAATTTTCAGGTACTATACCTGGTGAAATTGTGAATTTGCGAAAACTAAAAGTACTTGATTTGTTCTATAACCAATTGAGTGGAGAACTTCCTCAGCATATGGAGAATTTTCAAGAAATTGAAATTATTTCAATTTCAGATAATTCATTGTCAGGAAAATTACCGAGTGGTATTGGCGAATTAAAAAAATTAAAAAGACTAGAAATATCACATAACAAAATTGAAGGTGATATACCTGAAAGTTTCAGTAATTTGAAAAATTTGAAGTCTCTTGATTTAGCTGCCAATAATTTTGAAGGCAATTTTCCAAGCTCAATTTTCAGCTTACCAAATTTGAAAATAGTCCAAATACAGAGTAATAATTTTAACGAGAAGTATATTAAAAATAGTATACCTACAGCGACAAGTGTAGTTATGTTAGATTATGAAAATAAAGAGAAACACTTTTCTAATCCAAATGAATCTATCTTTTTAGATTCAGAAATTAGAACAGCAGATACAAAATTTGAAGACGAGTAAGATAGTTCTAAAAATGAAGAGCATGAAAATAGTTTTACAAAACCTTATTATATATACTGCATTCTGTATAACTACAATATTTGGTGGTTATGCCCAAGTGTCTTCGTCAGAAAAGGAAGCCTTATTAGATTTGTATAATAATCTAGATGGCCAAAGTTGGAATCAGCCTTGGAAAATAAATGAACCTGTATCTAATTGGAAAGGTGTAGAAGTTTCAGGAAATCATGTGGTTGGCTTAAACTTATTTCGAAATAACTTAAAAGGACAATTGCCAGAAAGTATTGGTAAACTAAATAAGTTAAGGTATTTAAATTTAGCATTTAATAATATTGATGGGGCTTTGCCTATTTCATTAACTGAACTCAATCATTTAATAGTTCTTAAATTAGAGATGAATCAGATAAATGGCACCTTGCCCACCGAAATCGGTAAACTAAGAAACTTAAAAGAATTTACAATTTTTAATAATTTCATTTCTGGTGCTATTCCAGAATCATTAGGGAAAATGAAAAATTTAAAAATTTTAAACTTATCAAGTAATAAGTTTGAAGGTGTTATTCCTAGTGCTTTAGGTAATCTTACTAAATTGGAAAGTTTAGGACTTTTTGAAAATGGGCTGAAAGGCTCAATTCCAAGTCAAATTGGAAATCTAACAAGACTAAAAGAGTTAGTATTAGCAAATAATGAATTTAATGGTGATATACCAATGGAAGTAGGACAGCTTGCTAGCCTTGAGATTTTCCAAATTCAAAATAATAAATTCGATTCTTTTAAAAGCCTAGAACAGTTTAGTTCTCGAGAGCTATTGGTATTTGATTATGACATGAAGGAAGATGATAAAATTGATTTTAAAGAAACAAATTTCAGCAAATCTCGTATGGCAGATACGAAATTTGAAGATGACGATAATGAGTAGTTGTGTGTAACTTTAGTTAGTTTGGTTAAAAGGGGTACACATTGTACCCCTTTTTTTACGGAAAAATCAAAAATAAATCGATATAAATATCAGAAAACTAGTTTTTTTACGTTAAAAGCTAACAATTAGTTCACTATTGAAAATTTTTAACCTGAATTTTTGGCTATTTATGCCTTTAAATATTGATAAAACATGTGAATTTCTAATGTAACCCAAAATCTAATAATTATGACCAAAAAACTACTTTATGCATCTTTTCTTTTCATCACCTTCTTTCAAACTGCCATACATGCGCAGGTACCAGAGAGTGAAAAGTCAGCCCTAATTGATCTATACAACGCCACTAACGGTGATTCATGGCTTGTACAATGGAATTTGAAAAC
The DNA here is from genome assembly GCF_009649685.1 of Flavobacteriaceae bacterium EG-1. Lineage (GTDB taxonomy): Bacteria > Bacteroidota > Bacteroidia > Flavobacteriales > Flavobacteriaceae > Aurantibacter_A. The sequence goes on along the minus strand of NZ_WJPK01000003.1, from coordinate 292,109 downwards.
ACCTGTAAACCAATGGTACGGAGTTGATGTAATCAAAAACCATGTTGTTGGTTTAAACCTCTACAAAAATAATTTAGTAGGTGAGATTCCAAATACCATACAAAACCTTAAAAAACTTGAGGTCTTAGATTTAGCTTTTAATAATCTTGAAGGAAATTTACCTAGTGAGATTGCTAAACTTTCAAATCTTAAAGTTGTAAAACTTGAAATGAATGGCTTAAAAGGTAATCTTCCAAAGAATTTCACTGCAATGCAAAATTTAGAAGAATTAATATTGTTTGATAACAAATTGGAGGGTAACATTCCATCAAGCATAGCAGAAGCTAAACAACTTAAAATCTTAGACCTTTCAAATAATTATTTTGAGGGTAATTTACCTGAAACTGTTGCTGGTTTAACCAACTTAACAAACTTTAGTGTGGCGGGTAATAAATTAGGTGGAGAAATTAATTTTAGTTTTGCTAAAATGAAAAACCTATCTGAGTTAATGCTTTCTTTTAATAACTTCAATGGAGAAGTACCAGAAGGCATAGAAACTTTAAAAGATATTCAATTTTTACAATTACAAGGAAATGGATTTACTTCTTTTGAAAGTCTTAAGGAAATGAAAAGTATTGATTTAGTAGCTTTTGATACAGACGACTTACAATTGAATATAAAATACAAGCAACTTCATGAAATTGATAATAGCGGAATGGCTAATAATAAATTTGAAGAGGAAGAATAGTAAATAATTAATTTAATATTTAAAGGGATGCAATTGCATCCCTTTTTTTTTGTCAATTCTTCAAAATTTGTTCTTCGAAGCTAAATTAGTAACTATACTTTTATGATATGTTTAACTTTGTCCGCTTAAACTAATGGATAGTTTTGTAATCTTATAAAGAATCAATCCACTACCAATACATGAATACTAGAAAAATTATATTGTCAGTAATTGGTGTCTTATTAATAATAGGAGCCTTTTACGCAGCAAATCTAATAATAGATAGCAAAAAAACGTTTAAACCTAAAGCTCAAAAAGTCGTAAAAACAGTATTTTCTGAAGTTGTTGAGAATTCGGATATCCCTATTGTTGTGCCGGCCAATGGTAACCTAGTAGCTAAAAATAGGGTTGAGCTGTATGCTGAAGTACAAGGGGTGTTTAAAAGAGGTAATAAGTTGTTTAAAACTGGTGAAAGTTTTAGAGCCGGAGAAACTATTATTAGAATTGATGCTTCTGAATATAGCGCTAGTGTTCAATCTGCAAAAAGTAATTTGTATAATCAAGTTACTGCTATAATGCCAGACTTAAGATTAGATTACCCTGATATTTTTCCTAAATGGCAAGCTTATTTAAGTGGTTTCGATTTAAATAAAGCTACTCCAGAATTACCTGAATTAGTCTCAGAAAAGGAAAAGTTCTTTATAAGTGGACGCGGTATTCTTACTAGTTTTTATAATGTTAAAAATCTGGAACAACGTCTTTCTAAATATAGAATAGCTGCACCATTTAGTGGAGTGCTTACCGAAACCTTGGTTACAGAGGGAACGTTAGTTCGATCAGGTCAAAAACTAGGTGAATTTATTAATACAGATGTTTATGAATTAGAAGTAGCAGTAAGTAAGAATTTTAGCGACTTATTAAAAATAGGAGAGAATGTGGAATTATCTTCTTTAGATGCAACCAAAAAATATAAGGGGAAGGTTACACGTATTAATGGTAGAGTAGATCAGGCATCACAAACTATAAAAGCTTTTATTGAGGTTAGAAATAGTGAATTACGAGAAGGAATGTATCTCGAAGCTAACCTCGATGCAAAAAAAGAAGCAAATGCTATAGAAGTTGATCGAGGCCTTTTACTCGAAGGAGATAAAATATTTGTAGTAAGAGATTCTATTTTAGATTTAATTGATGTGAAACCAGTTTATTTTACAGATAAAAAGGTAGTCTTAAAAGATGTTCCAGATGGTACTGTAATAGTGTCTAAACCTATTTTAGGAGCATACACTGGAATGGCTGTAAAAATCTTTGAAGAGAAACCTGCTAATACTGATAAATAATGCGGAAAGTAATAGAGTATTTCATTAGATATCATGTGGCAGTCACGGTTGTGATATTGGCTTTTACAGCATTTGGTATTGTTGGCGCAGTTTCATTAAAATCATCATTTTTTCCCTTAACAGATTCAAAAAATATTTCTATTGCAATTACTTATCCTGGTGCATCACCACAAGAAATAGAAGAAGGAATTGTATTAAAAATTGAAGATAATTTAAAAGGGCTAGAAGGTGTTGACCGTGTTACTTCAACATCTAGAGAGAATAGTGGTAGTATTAACGTAGAAATTGAAAAAGGTAGAGATATCGATTTCATGTTACTTGAAGTTAAAAATGCTGTAGATAGGGTTCCTACATTTCCTACTGGTATGGAGCCCCTTATAGTTTCAAAGCTTGAGGTTGTTCGTCAAACAATTAGCTTTGCTATAAGTGGTGAAGAAATACCTTTAGCTACATTAAAGCAAATTGGAAGAGAAGTTGAAAATGATATTCGAGCTATAGATGGTATTTCGCAAATCGAAATTTCCGGATACCCAGACGAAGAGATTGAAATTGCAGTTAACGAAAATAATCTTTTAGCATATAATATTTCCTTTACAGAGGTTTCACAAGCAGTTGGTAATGCCAACATTTTGGTAACCGGAGGTAATATTAAAACAAGTGCAGAAGAATATCTTATTCGTGCCAATAATCGTTCTTATTATGGTGATGAATTATCAAATATTATTGTAAGGGCTGATGCATCTGGGCGAACTGTTCGTTTAAAAGACGTTGCTGAAATTAGAGATCGATTTTCAGAAACTCCAAATGCATCTTTTTTTAATGGTAACCTTTCGGTAAATATTACAATTACAAGTACGAATACTGAAGATCTTATTTCATCTGCTGATAAAGTTAAATTGTATGTTGAAGAGTTTAATCAGAAATACGATAATGTTCGTCTTAGTGTCGTAAGTGATTTATCAGAAACATTAAAAGGTAGAACACAACTTTTAATTACTAACGCTTGGCAAGGAATGTTACTAGTGTTAATATTCCTTTCTTTATTTTTAAATACGCGTTTAGCTTTTTGGGTAGCATTTGGTTTGCCTATTGCTTTTTTAGGGATGTTCATTTTTGCCGGCTTTTTCGATGTGACCATTAATGTGTTATCATTATTTGGAATGATAATCGTAATTGGTATTCTTGTTGATGATGGGATTGTAATAGCTGAAAATATTTATCAGCATTATGAAAAGGGAAAATCTCCGGTTAATGCTGCCATTGATGGAACGCTAGAGGTATTGCCTCCAATTATATCCGCAATAATAACAACAATTCTCGCTTTTTCGATATTTCTATTTTTAGATAGTAGAATAGGTGAGTTCTTCGGGGAAGTTTCCGTAATTGTTATTTTAACTTTAGTTGTCTCTCTGGTTGAAGCATTAATAATTTTACCAGCACATTTAGCTCATTCGAAAGCTTTAAGGCCAGCTGAAAAAACTCCAAAGACTACTATAGGTAGAGCATTTGCCAAGTTGCGAATTATTAATGAGATGGGTGATCGATTTATGAAATGGATGCGGGATAACTTATATTCACCAGCATTAAAATTTGCATTGTCTTATAAAATATTGACTTTTGGAATTTTTGCAATGGCGTTAATATTAACACTTGGCTCTGTTGGAGGTGGTGTAGTAAGAACCGCATTTTTTCCAAGAGTAGCTAGTGATAGAGCTTCTATTGAATTGTTGATGCCAAATGGTACCAATGAAAAAGTTACCGATTCAATTATCTCTTTAATTGAGGAAAAAGCCGAAATTGTCAATCAAGAGCTAACAGAAAAGTATTTAAAGGGTACTGATAAAGTGCTTTTTGAAAATGTAATTAAGAAGATTGGTCCAGGTACTTCTGCAGCAACACTTACAATTAATCTATTGCCAGGTGAAGAACGACCAGATGAAATTAAGGCCGATTTAGTTACTAGTAGACTAGAAGAACTTGTTGGACCCGTAATTGGTGTAGAGAGTCTTATTTATGGTTCAGGAGGTAATTTTGGTGGGTCGCCAGTATCTGTTTCTCTTTTAGGTAATAATATCGCTGAATTAAAAGCTGCTAAATTGGAGCTTAAAACCGCATTGTTAAATAATCCAACTTTAAAAGATATTGCAGATAATGATCCAGCGGGTATTAAAGAAATTCGGTTAGAACTGAAGGAAAATGCTTATTTGTTGGGACTCGATTTAAGGACTATAATGAATCAAGTTCGCGCAGGGTTTTTTGGATCCCAAGCACAACGTTTTCAAAGAGGGCAAGATGAAATACGTGTATGGGTGCGTTATGATCGTGAGAACCGTTCTTCTATTACTGATTTAGATGAAATGCGTATCGTTACTCCGAGTGGGGAAAGAGTGCCATTAAAAGAAATTGCAAGTTATGTTATAGAAAGAGGGGATGTAGCTATTAATAGGTTAGAAGGAAGGCGTGAAATTCAAGTTTCTGCAGATATGAAAGACCCTAAAGATAGCCCTACAGATGTTATGACGGAAATACAGGAAGTAATAATGCCTGAAATACAATCGAAATACCATTCTGTTACAGCATCTTATGAAGGTCAAAGTAGAGAACAAGGTAAACTTGTAGGTTCGTTAAAATTTGTAGGACTATCAGTTCTAGCATTGATTTACATAACTATTGCATTTACATTTAGAAGTTTCAGCCAACCACTAATGTTAATACTGCTTATACCTTTTAGTTTAACAGCTGTAGTATGGGGGCATTGGATACACGACTTTCCAGTTAATATTTTATCCTTGTTAGGTATAATTGCTTTAATTGGTATTATGGTAAATGATGGACTCGTATTAATAGGTAAATTCAATACCAATTTGCGACAAGGTATGAAGTTCGATGATGCAATCTTTGAAGCAGGTAAATCACGTTTTAGAGCAATATTTTTAACTTCAATTACAACCATAGCTGGTTTAACACCATTATTATTTGAAACTAGTAGACAGGCGCAATTCTTAAAACCAATGGCAATTTCTATAGCTTATGGAATCGGATTTGCCACGGTTTTAACGCTAATGGTATTACCATTGTTTTTATCATTTAGTAATATTATTAAAGTGGGAACTAAGTGGTTGGTAACAGGTGATAACATTACTAAAGAAGAAGTTGAAAGAGCGATAAAAGAACAACAGGATGATTTGCATCTTCAAGGTCAAAAAGTCAAATCATAAACAAACATTTTTGACTTTAAATTTTGGGTGAAAATTAATTTCAATGCAATAAAGATTTAGAATGCATCAAAGAATGAAAGATTTATATTTAAGTGTTTTACTCCTACTACTTACAACTAGTACTTTTTTTGCACAAGAAAATTTACTTTCAAAAGAAGAAGCTATTCAGTTAGCCTTGGAAAATAATTTTGGTATAAAGGTTGCTAAAAATCAAGTGGCAATTGCGGCAAATAATAAAGGGGTACTTAATTCAGGGTTTTTGCCAACACTTACAGGTAGTGCTACTGCCAATTATGGTAGAAATGATAATAAAATAGAATTTCCAGGACGTGTGGAAACTGATCCTGATACTGGGATTGCGCAACCATTCCCCGATGCAGAAATCTATAAGGCCGAAGCGCAAAATTATAGTACGGCGCTAACTGCAAATTATACATTATTTGATGGTCTTGGACGTTTTTATAATTACAAACGGTTAAAAGAACAATATCAATTAACGGAGCTCCAAGCAAGAGAAACTATTGAAAATACAATGTTAGAATTGTTTAGTGTGTATTTTGAAATTGCTAGACTTACGGAAAACGAAAATGTATTACAACAGACATTAGAAACTTCAACGCAACGTATTACTCGTGCTGAATATGCCTTTGAATATGGACAAAATACAAAACTCGATATTCTAAATGCTCAGGTTGATGTTACTAATGATAGCATCAACTTATTGAATGCAAAACAACAGCTCATAAATGCAAAACGTGATTTAAGTGTTTTACTCAACCAAGATTTAAATAGCGTTTATGAGGTGGATACTTTAGTGAATTTTATTCCAAAAATTCAATTGGAGGAATACATGTCTCAAGTAGATTTAAACAATGTGGTATTATTGCAAACTGAAAAAAACCTAAATATTAATGCTTATGATATAAAGGTTAGTAAATCTGGTTATTTGCCAACTTTAGGTGTATCTGGTTCATACGGATGGGGTTTAAATCAATCTGCGGCATCAGCATTTTTCCCTGGAACTAATAATGAAAACACAAGGAATTTTGCATTAGGAGCAAGTCTTACATGGAATCTTTTTGACGGAGGAAGTACAACTGTACAAGTGAAAAATGCTAAAATAGCTTATGAAAATCAAGAGTTTTTAAAAGAACAAATTCTTTTAGAAGTGAATAGAGACTTACAGAATGCCAGAACTATTTATGAAAATCGTTTAAGTATTTTTCAAATACAAGAGCAAAATGTAATTACGAACATAAATAATTTCGAACGTTCAAAAGAACAATTTCAATTGGGCCAAATAACTTCAATAGAATTTAGACAGGCTCAAATTAATTTGCTAAATGCTCAGACTAACAAGAACCTTGCAAAGTACGATGCTAAATTGGCTGAGTTACAATTATTACAATTAACAGGGCAATTATTAAATGTTGAACTTTAGTTAATTTACCGATTTTTTATTCTTGTTTTGAGGAGTAAAAAAAGCTATCTTCTCTTTCTAAATAAAAGCATTAATGGCCAAAATTGGAGTTGGAATAATTGGAACAGGATCTATTGTAAATACCTATAAGAAATGTATTTCAGAATTAGAAGAGGTTGAATTAGTAGCATTGTTTACAAAATCATCATCTAGAGTTTCTGAAGTAGAAAAAACATTTGGAGTTAAGGTGTTTGATGATATTGATAAATTGCTTGCCCTATCAGAAATTCAATTAATTTGTGTTTGTAATGAAAGTGGTAACCATGGTGAAGCTATTAAAAAAGCTGCAGCAGCGGGAAAACATATTTTAAGTGAAAAACCTTTGGAGGTTACACCAGAAAAAATAGATGAAGTAATACTAAGTTGTAAAAATAACAATGTTATTTTAGGTTGTGTTTTGCAAAATAGATGTAGCAAAGACTATATGTTGGCTGAAAAAGCTATCAAGGAAGGGAAACTTGGAAAGTTACTCATGGGAAATGCTCATATCAACTGGTATCGAAATAAAGAATACTATGCTAAGAATCCATGGAGGGGGACCAAACGTTTTGATGGCGGTGCTGCTTTTATGAATCAAGGGATACACACTATAGATTTATTGTTGAATTTAATGGGTGATGTGAAATCTGTATTCGGCAATGTAAAAACAATGGTGCATAATATAGAAGGTGAAGATGTTGGAATTGGTGTTTTAAATTTCAATAATGGCGCAATAGGAACAATAACGGGTGGTACTGCTTTGTATCCTGGTTATTCCGAGCGATTAGAGATTTTTGGAGAATATGGTAGTATTTTATTAGAAGGAGGTAAGATTGTTCAATGGAATATTCTAAATGTTGAGAAACCTAAATTAATTGAGACTTCTATTGATGGTACTGGGGCATCAGATCCTACTAGTATAGGTCATGAAAATCATAAGACAGTAATTCAGGATATGATTTTTGCTATAAAAGAAAATGGTAGTCCTATGGTTAGCGGAACTGAAGCAAGAAAAGCCGTAGCTGTTATAACCGCTTTTTACCGTTCGTCTGAAATTGAAAAAATGGTGCAGCTTTAAATTAGTTTATTCTTTAGAATGTATGAACATTTTTTTCAATGCCCATATTGTTGGGAACAGATATCAATGTTGATGGATACTTCAATACAACAACAAACATATGTTGAAGATTGTGAAGTATGTTGTAACCCTATTGAGATATCAACCTCATTTAATATGGGAGAATTGTCGTCTGTTGAGGTAAAAGAATTAGGGCAGTAATTACAATTATCCTTCGCCTAAAATGATTTCTAAACCTTCTTTATTTTCAGAGATATTCTTGGCTGTTTCAGATTTCACTTTTGTTCCCCATAGATAAACACGTTTTAAACCGTTCATTTTTTGAATATCAACAAGACTGGAATCGGTTACGTTTGTGCCATAAAGATTTAAAGATTCCAGATGGCTCAACCCCGACAAATATGAAACACCATTATCTGAAATACTAGTGTTTTCTAATTGTAGTCGTGTTAAGTTTGTAAAACCAGATATAGAAGAAAGCCAATCACTTTCAACATTTGTTCGCGCTAATGATAACCATGTAATATGATTTTTAACTTCTTCTAATGCTTTAATTTTCTCTTCTGTTAAATCTTTACCAGTATATTTTATATCTAAAAGCGGATTTGTTGCTCCTAAGGTATTAACTGAAAAACCAAGTTTTATTAAGTTTGCTATTTTGGTGCTGTCAGCTGGAGCGATGGTTACGGTTTCATACCAAGGTTTTGGATTCATATCAAGCCCAAATCTTCTCAATAAAACTGGCTTAATATTCTCATCAACGGCAAATTTAGAAGCCGCATCTTCATAAGATGCTCCTTTGCTTATCCACCATTCAATAGTTTTTATTTCATCATAAGTCAAAGCGTTATTTGTAGGGGGCATAAATTTGATATTTTTTTGAGGTAGAGTAATGCGTCTAAACAATTCACTCTCTTCTAAGTTGCCAGGTGCAATTGCAAGACCACCGTCTCCTCCAAGTTGTATAGAATCAGTATGTGCCATATTTAACCCACCTCTCTTCACTTTGTTATTATGACAAGCAATACATTTAGATTTAAAAATTGGTTGAATTAAATCTTTAAACACTAATACTGAATCTGGGGTTCCTAATATAGTTAAGGTATCTTTATCAGCTGAAACACCTAAAATTTCTTGTATCGATTCTGGAGCATATTCGGTTAGATATGTTTCGCCATGGGTTAGGTTTCCTCCTTTATGACCTTCAATAGATAACATTAATAAAATTGCAATGTTGAATCCATTTTGAAGAAATTTTGAATGGGATTTAGGGTTCTTCTTTAACCACCATCCGATAAAGGCAAATAATACAAGTGCAATTCCTAACCAACGATGCGAAAAGAGCATGTCTTCTTCGTATAGTCCTGTTTCTCCTAACCACCAACCAGAAAAAGCAGCAGCAGCAGCACTAATAGCGCCTAATAGCCATGCAATAGGTATTAACTTGCTTTTTGTTTCTGCTTTTCTGAAACTCTCGAGCCATTCTAATAATATAGCTAAGATTAAGAATCCTATCGGTAAATGAACAAATAATGGATGAAAACGGCCTAAAAATGTTGAAAATTCTAATGCTATCATGCAAATTCTTATTTGGTACGATTATAATTGGATTTATTAATGGGCTTTACAAAATACTTTAATCAACGCCTCAAAAGGGTAGTTAATATGAAAGAGAATGGGTGTCTCATGAATGGATTTTTTGGAATGATTTTTTTATGAGTCATATTAATTCTTGTAATTAAGACTAGGCTAAAATTTCTTTAACCACATCGCCGTGTACGTCTGTTAGTCGATATCTTCTACCTTGAAATTTAAACGTAAGTCGTTCGTGATCTACTCCTAATAGATGCATTAACGTTGCTTGAAAATCATGTACATGTACTGGTCGTTGGGCAACATTATAGCCGAAATCATCAGTTGCGCCTAATGTAAAACCTTTTTTTATACCAGCTCCAGCCATAAAAATTGTAAAACATTTTGGATGATGATCTCTACCAAAATTATCAGGAGTTAATTTGCCTTGAGAATAATTTGTTCTGCCAAATTCTCCCCCCCATACAACTAGGGTGTCTTCAAGCATACCGCGTTGTTTTAAATCTGTAATTAATGCGGCAGTAGCTTGATCTGTTTCTTTACATTGAATTTTTATTGCATTTGGTAAGTTGCCATGTTGATCCCAACCTTGATGATATACTTGAATAAATTTTACATCACGTTCTGCTAATCTACGAGCTAAAATACAATTGGCAGCATAGGTGCCTGGTTTTCGACTATCTTCACCATACATTTCATAAGTTGCATCTGATTCGTCTTTTGTATCCATAATTTCCGGAACCGAAGTTTGCATGCGAAAAGCCATTTCATATTGAGCCATTCGTGCAAGAATTTCTGGGTCGCCTACATCGTTGTGATTTAGTTGTTCTAATTTTTGTAGATGATTTAATTGTTCGCGTCTACTCTTTCCATCAATTCCTGGTGGGTTAGTTAAATATAGGACAGGATCTTTACCTGATCTAAATTGTACTCCCTGATGTTGTGAGGGTAAAAAACCATTACCCCAAGCTTTAGAATATAGGGGTTGGCCAAATTTGTCCTTCGTAACTAAGACAACAAACTCTGGTAAATTTTTGTTATCGGTACCTAAACCATAACTAACCCATGATCCTATTGAAGGTCTGCCTGGCAATTGTGATCCTGTTTGAAAAAATGTCACAGCAGGGTCATGGTTAATGGCTTCGGTATACATCGATTTTATAAAACATAGCTCATCAACAATTTTAGCAGTATGTGGCATTAAATTAGACATCCATGCACCACTATCTCCATGTTGCTTAAAATCGAAAATAGTACCTGCAATGGGTAATGTCGCCTGACCAGATGACATTCCTGTAAGGCGTTGCTCCCCTTGTACACTTTTCGGTAAATCTTGGCCTTGCATTTTATTTAATAATGGCTTGTAATCAAATAAATCTAATTGCGAAGGTGCACCACTCTGAAATAAATAAATAACGCGTTTAACTTTTGCCGGAAAATGCGGATTACCCAATACGCCTCCACTACCAAGTGAATTAACCAGGTTTTGCTTATTGTTTGAAAACAAATCCATTGGGTCTAACATAGAAGCCATAGATAGTGCTCCCATGCCTAAACTTGTTTTTGTTAAAAAGTCGCGTCTAGAATAATTTTTTTTATGATTATGTGTACACATTTTCGATGGTAATATTAACGTTTCATATAGGCTTCATCATGGTTAAGTATGGTATTTGCAACCATAGTTAATGCGGCCGTTTTTTCATTAAGTAACGATTTGTTTAATTTCTTATTTCCAACTGATAATAGCTTTTTTATTTCTGAAGGGTTTTTTTGAAACCTATCACTTTGTGTGAGATATAAGTCCTTTAGAATTATAGTTTCTTCTTTTTTTGGCTTGCGGCTTATTGCTAATCTGAAGCCATATGAAATTTGGTCTTCTAAAGAGCTACCCCCCTCAAGAGTCATTCGCTCTGCTAACATTTTTGATGCTTCAACGAACTGCGTGTCATTCATTAAAACTAAAGCTTGTAATGGAGTATTTGTGTTTTCCCTTTTAACGATACAAACTTCTCTAGATGGAGCATCAAAAGCGGTCATGGCAGGATGTGGTGAGGTACGCCTTATAAATGTATAAAGCCCTCTTCTATAGAGACTGTCACCTTCAGATTCTTTATAATTTAACAACTTGTGTGAAAAGCTATTTTTTTCAATCCATAGATTTTTAGGCTGGTAAGGTTTTACGCTTTTGCCTCCTACATGTTGTACTAATAAGCCACTTGCTGCCAAAGCATTGTCTCGAATCATTTCTGCAGGTAAACGATAACTATTACTTCTTGCTAGATAAATGTTATTGGGGTCTTTTTCTAAATAAATATTAGATGCTTTGGAACTTTGTTTATAAATGTTAGACATAACCATTGTTTTTAATAGTGCTTTTATGTCCCAATTATTTTCTACAAAATCTACAGCTAGCCAATCTAATAATTCCGGATGTGTAGGTAAGGCCCCTTGTACTCCAAAATCTTGTGGTGTAGATACTAACCCTTTGCCAAATATCATTTGCCAATAACGGTTAACAGTTACTCTGGCTGTTAATGGATTATCTTCAGAAAAAATCCATTTTGCTAAGCCTAATCTATTTTTAGGTGTATTTTCTGGAAATGCAGGAAGTACTTCAGGTGTGTTTGCATTTACCTTGTACATCGGTTGTTCATAATCACCACGATTATATGCAAATGCTTGTCTTTGAACTGGCATTTCTTCCATGACCATAACTTCCATAACTGGCTGCATTAATTTAAGCCATTCGCCTCTTAAGTCTTTTAATTCTTCTTCTATTTCGATAATCTCTGGTTTTTGTTTTAACGCGAGAGTTACAATTTGCTCTTTAGTTGGTTTTGGTGGCGAATCAGAAGCTAATAATGTAATTTCATAAGGCGTTAATTCTTTAGAATACATAAAAATATCATCTAGAGCACCTTTAAAAATTCCGTATTCACCTGTAAAACTTCGATAACTTTTGGCAACTTTTACAGGTCTTGTCTCTATGCCATGAACGGCTGATTGTAATGTTTTTATCGACTTATAAAGATGATTGTAGGGAATTGTAATTTCAGCTTTTTCCCCATCTATATATAAAGACAATCCTTGCGCTTTGCCAGAACCGTCATAAGTGAATGCAACATGTTTCCAGTTATTTATCTTTATAGAATCTTTAGATTTAACTTGAATGTAATTATGTGGTAAAGAGTGTATAAGCCTAGCATTTAAATAATTTAAACTATCCAAATAAAAATCCCATCCACTCCAATAATTGTTTTTTTCCCCTGAAGTACCTATTAACTGTTGTGTTTTTTCTTTTTCTCGTTTGGTTGTCTTTAACCAAAGTGCAGCGGAAAATTTATCATTTAATTCAAAATTCGGGGTATCTCGTAAGTAGACCTCATCATATTCACCAGTAAAAACAAAGGCATTGCCTTTTTTGCCTTTAATAACTTTAGGTGCTTTAGATGCGGTTACTTTTAAATTGTTATCCACAATAAAACCATTATGGCTATTACTTATTTTATCGAGTGGGTAATGACCTACTAATCCATCTTTTGTTATATCTAATGGCATTTTGGCAATAAATGCATCTAGATTTTGAATTTCCTTTTTAGTCAATTTTAACTGACTTTCTTTTTTATTAATTGATTGTTCTATTTTGTTTAAACTAGTTTGCGTATCGTGGTCTGGTAATGCCAACAACGGACCATAATTTCCATCGTCTCCAGTCATTCCCAATTCTTTTACATTATTAAAAAAGGCGGTTAGTTGAAAATAATCTTTTTGAGAGATTGGGTCAAATTTGTGATCATGACAGCGAGCACATGCAACAGTTAAACCCATTAAAGCAGTACCAACTGTCTCCGCTCTATCCCATACATAATTTAATCGAAATTCTTCTTCAATAGCACCGCCCTCAGCAGTCATTGGATGGTTTCTATTAAAAGCTGTGGCTAATTTTTGTTCTGTAGTGGCATTCGGTAAGAGGTCTCCCGCGAGTTGCCAAGTTACAAATTCGTTATAAGGTCTGTTTTTTTTGAAAGAATTTATTACCCAATCGCGCCAAGGCCACATTAAACGCCAACCATCAGCGTGTAAACCATGTGAATCGGCATATCGGGAGAGGTCCATCCAATCAACAGCAAGTCTTTCAGCTGTAGCATCAGAAGCTAGTAATTTATCAACTACTTTTTCATAAGCATTAGAATCGTTATCATTTAAAAAAGTATCTATTTCCGAAATTGAAGGAGGTAAGCCAGTTAGGTCCATATAAACACGACGCAACAATCTTTCTTTATCAGCTTGCGGTGAAGGCTCAAATTCTTTTTGTATTAATGTTTGATATACAAAATTGTCAATTGCATTGTTGAAAGGCCATTTTTTATTTTTTACATCGGGTATATTTGGTTTAATAGGTTTTATAAAAGCCCAATGATCTTTCCAAATAGCTCCTTGTTTGATCCATTTTATTATCAACGCTTTTTCACGACTACTTAAAGATAAATGCGAATCTTTTGGTGGCATTTGTATTTCTACGTCATTACTTAGAATACGTCTTACGGTTTCACTGTTTTTCGGATTTCCTGCGACAAATGCATAATTGCCACTTTGTAATTTTTTAAATGCCTCCTTTTCTATATCAAGCCTTAAACCTGCTTGTCTTGTATTATCATCAGGACCATGACAATTATAGCAACGGTCTGATAAGATTGGTTTTATATCAAAATTAAAATCAATATTTTCAGGAAGTTCTTGATACGCTTTACTAACTTCATCTGGTAATTTAACAGAACACGATGTTAGTAGTATTGTTAAAAAAAAGACTGTTAAATGTTGAATCCTCATTTTTTAATAGGTGATGTATATAAAAATACATTTTTTTATAAGATATGCCAGTGAAAGTAGTGGTATAGATAAAAAATTAGTTCAATTATCTAATAATTGATTAGAAATATTCCTTTTTAAGACAAATAGATTAGTTAATTGCTGAATTATTTACTTTTGTCTTTTAATATTGTAGTTTAATTGTTTTGGGTTATTAGCTCAGTTGGTTTAGAGCGCTGCCTTGACAGGGCAGAGGTCACTGGTTCGAATCCAGTATGACCCACTAAAGTTTTAGTTTTATTATTTTCTACAGTGCCTAAAAATTAAATATACTTTATTATACACTGCTTCTAAAGTTCTTGAAAGGCTATTTTTTACACTAAAAACAGAGTTTTTTTAATTTTTTTTAAAAAAAGTGACTTAAAAAGTGACTTCTTTAAAAAGTTGGTGTCTTATCAAATAGAACGCTTACTGAAATGAAAATACTGATTAATATTTCGTTTATAGAATTATTTATTATGATAGGATTGTTAACATCGATAATTGCACTTTGCTTGATTTTACCATCATATTTTGTGGTTAATTACGAGAAAAAAATAAAGGAGAAATCAAATTATTTGCCAGCATATATTTCAAAAAAGAAATCTATTCAGGAATAATTTAATTGTTGGCCTAACTATTTAACACTAGCCAAGGCCTAACAATATACAACTGAAATAAAATAAACTAATACTAACACTAACACAAGAATTTGGTACTGTAGTGTTCAAAGAAATCAGAATTAAAGTTCCCCTTAATTCAGATTACGAAGTTCCCTCATTAGTTTTGAGTTTTGGTTGTAAAAAAGGGCCTCATTTTATGAGGCTCTTTCTATTAATGCTTATTGTATTATATTAGTAATAATATAAATGTCAGTTTAAATTTTATGGTGTCAAATATTCTAAGAAGAAGAAATTAAATAGTAATTTGAAAACGACAATTACCACTGAAGACCTTACCGATGAAGAGCTTGTGCGTAATATTGTAAAAGATAACAACACTTCCTTATTTGGTGTTCTTTACGATAGATATGCTACAAGAATATACAATAAATGTTATGGCTTCTCTAAATCGCAAAAAGAGGCGGAAGACCTAACACAAGATGTTTTCTTACAGTTATTTATTAAGTTGGCTAGCTTTAATGGTAAATCTAAATTTTCTAGTTGGGTTTATTCATTTACTTATAACTTTTGTGTTAATTATGTAAATAGAAATAGAGAACGAAAAATAAGAGACGCTTCTGATACTATAAATGATAATGATGCTGGAGTAGATATTTCTGTTAGTGATAACAGTCTTTATGAGATGAAAGCCGAGAAACTTAAACGCGCTTTAGAAATTATAGACCCAGAGGATAAGAAGTTACTTTTATTAAAGTATCAAGATGATATACCCATAAAAGAATTGACTCAACTTTTGCAAATAGGTGAGAGTGCAGTAAAAATGAGACTTAAGCGAGCTAAAGCTCGGATTGTAGAAATATATAAAACATTGGATTAAATGGAAGAACAAAAAAACAATCCGTTTGAGGAGTTGGAACGTTCAGTACATGAAGTTCCACCGAATATGAAGAGTAAAGTAATGAGTGATATTGCAAATGCAAAATTGGTCATGGACATGGCCTCACTCTACACTTGTAATATTAAGTCAGCTTTAAATGACTCTATCAAACCAAATAAATAAACACTAATAATTAACAATATGGAACAAATGAATGATTGGACGAAAATGGCTACAGATTCTCTTATGGGAATTTTAAGAGATATTGCTGCAGCATTGCCAAATATTTTTGGGGCTATAGTGGTCTTAGTTTTTGGATGGATATTTATTAAAGTAAGTCGCTTTATTCTAAAGAGAATATTCAAAATCGCGAAACTTGATGCGGTTTCTGATAAAATAAATGATGCTAAACTTTTTGGTGATGGAAAATTTAAAATAGACATCAGTAAAATCTTGCTAGGCTTTGTGAAATGGATATTGACTATGGTATTCATTATAGTTGCAGCAGATATAATGAAGTTAACCGTTATTTCTCAGGAGATAGCTAATTTACTACGCTATTTACCAATATTGTTAAGTGCTATGGTAATCTTTATGGTCGGATTATTTGCCGCCAAAATGATTAAAAAAGCACTTCTTGGTGTATTTCAATCTATGGGTTTTAGTGGTGGTAAATTGGTGAGTTCTATCGTTTTTTACATTATTGCCATTTTTGTAACCATTACTTCATTAAATCAAGCAGGTATTGATACATCATTAATTACTAATAATTTTTCGTTAATTATTGGAGCATTTCTACTTGCCTTTGCCCTTGGTTTTGGTTTGGGGTCTAAGGATGTTGTCACTAATTTATTAAAAACATTCTATGCCAGAAAAACATATGTGGCGGGTGATAAAATAAAAACTAAAGATTTAGAAGGAACTATTGAGAAAATAGATGCAATTTTTATAACAATTAAAACCGAAAAGGGAAAGATTGTTGTGCCGGTTAGTGAAGTGGTTGATACTAAAGTTGAAATTAGCTAAAAACGTTATAGTAAATCTAAAACTCGCTCTAATGCCATACCTCTAGAACCCTTAATTAAGAGACTGCTTTGAGGAAATTTATTCTGTTTTAAATAATCTTTTAGGAGATCAAAACTTGCGAATTTAAGATTCTTCGTATTAGTTTTTGCAAAATTTTCACCAACCAGCAATATTTTATTAAATGGCATTTCTTCGGCAATATTAGCAATATTTTGATGCTCTTTCTTTGCAGCTTTACCAAGTTCGAACATGTCGCCCAAAATAATAATTTTGTTCGATGTTTCCATTGTGTTAAAATTGTTTAGCGCCGCAATCATACTAGTCGGATTTGCATTGTATGCATCTAAAATAATGATGTGTCCATTTTTATTAATTAATTGTGAACGGTTATTTTTTGGTACGTACGAAGCAATAGCTTTGTTCATATCGCCATCAGGAATATTAAAATATTTACCAATTAAAATTGCTGCACAACAATTAGTGTAATTATAGCTCCCTATTAATTGTGATTTAATAATTTCATTTTCAAAACTTAAATGAACGAAAGGGTTAGCTTCAAGAAATTTTATATTGTAATAATTGTGTTGGTTTTGGCTAAATCCATATTTTTTTACATAATTCCCCAATTTTTCTAATTGTATTGGATCGTCAGCATTCATGAAAATGGGCTTATTATGACTTATCAAATAGGAGTAAAGCTCGCTTTTTCCTTTAATAACTCCAGCTTCACCACCAAAACCTTCTAAATGTGCTTTGCCAAAATTTGTGATATAACCAAAATCTGGTAATGCTATACTGCATAAAAATTCTATTTCTTTTTGATGATTTGCACCCATTTCTACAATAGCAAGTTCTGTCTCTGGTTTTATAGAAAGTAGGGTTAATGGAACGCCTATATGATTGTTTAAATTACCAATAGTAGCAATTGTTTTATATTTTATAGATAATACAGAATTAATTAATTCTTTGGTAGTTGTTTTTCCATTACTCCCTGTTAATGCAATTATTTTTGCACTAGATTGGTTTCTGTGAAATGTGGCCAATTTTTGTAATGTTTTTAGAACATCATCAACGAGAATTATTTGATTATTTAGTGCATAATCAACTTCATCTACAATAGCAAAACTGGCGCCTTTATTTAATGCTTCTGAAGCATATTTATTTCCATTAAAATTTTCACCCTTTAAGGCAAAAAAAATACATCCTTCTTTTATTTTACGAGTATCTGTAGAAATAGTTGGATGTTTTAAAAAAAGTTTATGTAGTTGTTCTATTGTCATTTGTAGTGATAATTGTCCCAATTAATAGAAGATAAAAATCAAAGCTACGAGTTTTTACGTTGATGTTAAAGCATAAAAAAAAGCACTCATATTTGAGTGCTTTTAATTTACTCGCTCTTGTAACCTACTCAAAAGCGAAACCAGTCGAAACCCTAAAAACAAATGCGTATAGCATTATGAAATAATTCGCAAGGCAAAACCAAGCAAATACCTTAAAATATTGTGTAACAAACAAAGACCCCAAACCTTTGAATGCTTCAATATAAATCTCTTTAATTAATAGTAAGTTTTTTTTCATAAAAATTAAGATTTGGGTTAGTAATTCCTTTTTTTTTGAATTGAGTATTATTATATTAATCACGCTACATTATTAGAAAGAAAATTCTTACTTATTATTTGATTTATTCGATGAAGTGATTAAAATAAACGATGAAATGCAAAATAACATGCAATTAACCTAAAAAAATGGTCTTTTGTCGGTTTGTAGTGGTAGTTCACAATAAATTGAAAAGCAGATAATTGTAGGACTAATTAGCACATATAATAGTCCTACTATATTAATAGTATAAACGATTATTAAGATACTAATTTTTTAAAATAACCTACCAATTGAGTTTATTTAGGATTATAGAACTTATGATGATAGGAGGTGTAAAATACGACACACGTGCACTAAATTAAGCAAACTAGTTATTGTGAATTCAATTATAAAGAAAATCCTATGCCGTTACGGTTTTGAGTGCTAATTTGCTTGATTGCCCCTTAAAATGGGCTATTTGCAAATGTATTGTTAGTTATAAATAAAATTGATTATAAACAAAAAACCCTGACGAATTTCGTCAGGGTTCATTTTCTTTTTCAAGCAATTATTATCTTGCTTTTTTACCTCTTGGGGTTTTGTTTTTAGTTTTTGACTTAGAACCTACTCTTGACATAGCACATCTAAAGCCAATGTAATCAGTTGCCATATATTGTGGTAAATAACGTCTTTGAGCTGGATCTAACCAATATGCTCTATCTCTCCAAGATCCACCTTTAAATACTCGAACTTCGTCATTGATTAAAGACGTTCTGTGGTTAGATTTGTCGTATTGACGTATCAAACTACCTGCGGAGTCACGCTCTACTTTATGTCTAGGTGAGTCGTACATTTTTCTAGCATTTGGGTCATTTTCATCTTCTTCATCACTAAAGCGGTCAAAGAATCGAGAAGAACCTGCATCGCCATCACGGTAACCTCTATTGTCACTAGAATCAAAATTTGTTCTTAAGTAAGTTTCTTGCTCATCTACAGGTACCATTTTAATTTCACCTGGTAAATTTACAGCTACAATTTTGCCGTTTGGTAATGTGTCATATACAATTGAATCTCTAAGTACATTTACTTTACCATCTTCACCGATTGCAGATTTCATATAGATATTTCCTCTATAATAGTTGAAATCACTAATCTCATCATCAACAATAGGTCGGTAGACATCTGATACCCACTCTGCTACATTACCAGCCATATCATATAAACCTAAGTCGTTTGGCTTGTATGATTTAACTTGAGCGGTAATATCAGCACCATCATCAGACCATCCTGCAATTCCACCGTAATCACCTTTACCTTGCTTAAAGTTAGCTAATTGATCACCTCTACCAACACGATTTCCGTTTCTTGTATAATCGCCTTCCCAAGGATATTTTTTTCTACCTCTGTAATTGTTGTATTCACGTGTACCCTGGTTTGCCTGAGCAGCATATTCCCATTCAGTTTCTGTAGGTAAACGATATTCTGGCATAATAACACCACTACTACGCTTAGCATAAGTAGCTGTACTATCCTTTTTCTGTTTGCCCTGTAAAGAATCTATTTGACCATTATAAACTGATTCTGGCCTGTTTAAATATGCTTCTGTACTAAAAGTCCCCTGTACCTCACCCGAAACAGCTTGGTATTTAGCGTCTTTAGCTAAGTATCCTTCTTTCTCAAGCATTGCTTCGTTAACACGGTCAGTTCTCCATTCAGCGAATTGTGTTGCCTGTACCCAGTTTACACCAACTACCGGATATTCTGCATAAGCCGGGTGACGTAAATAATTATTTGTCATGGTCTCATTAAAACCTAAACGATTACGCCATACTAATGTATCTGGTAATGCACCTGTATAAATATTAGTGTATTTAGGATTTTCTGGTGGATAAACACTTTTTAAATAATCAAGATACTCCAAGTACATAACATTGGTTACCTCTGTTTCATCCATATAAAATGACTGTACGTGTTGTGCAGTAGGAGTATTGTTCCAATCATGCATCACATCATCTTGTACTTTACCTTTAGTAAATGTACCTCCTTCTACAAATACAAGCCCAGGCGCAGTTTCTTGCTCCTTAAAATCTGTATTGAACTGGAAACCGCCTTCTTTGGCGTTGATTTTCCATCCGGTTGCTCTTGATACGTTTTTTGATGAGCCAGAAGACTTATTACAGCTGGTAACTGTAAAACCTCCCGCTATCACGGCACAAGAAAGTACAACTTTGATAAACTGTTTTTTCATAATTACGACTTGAGTTCAAACATTTGAACTACTATTAATGTGTAGTTCGAGAATTGTGTTTTGATTAATTTAAAGGGTCACTTTCGGCTAATTAAACGATGAATTAGATATAATATTTTATGGCGATAAAAAATAATTGTGTAACTGTTATTAGTGTAAAGCCTAAGTAATCTAATTCTTCATAAATAATAACGAAACAAAATACCTTATAGTATGGTTGTTAAGTTTTCTTTTAATTGTTAAGTAGTTCGTGCTAATATCTTGTACAAGAAAAGAATAATTACAAAATTCAATATTATAGAATTATTTCTACAATCTGACTTAAAGATTGAAAGGTTAAAATATTTTTATGTACACACAAGATATCAAAGAAATGCTCGTTTACATGTTAACAAGGGGTGTCTATATAACATAAATAGGTATGCTTTTCAATTATTAATTGTAGACCAATTAAATTTACCGATTTAAGATGAAGAAATTATCAATACTAGTCCTACTGGTTTTTGCTTTTAAAATATCTGCTCAAACTGAACAACAACGAGTGATAACAACAGCAGTGCCCTTTTTAACAATTGCTGCTGATGCTAGAGCTGCGGGTATGGGAGATATGGGGGTTGCAACTTCGACAGATGCTTTTTCGCAACAATGGAACCCCGCTAAATTTGCATTTGCAGAACGTCAAATGGGAATTGGGTTGAGTTATACACCATATTTAGAAAGTATTATTACTGATATTTCTTTATTAAATGCTAGCTTTTATAATAAAATAAATGATCGTAGTGCTTTTGCAGTAGGTATTCGTTATTTTACGTTAGGTGAAATTGAATTAAGACAATTTGCAAATGATCCTGGAACTACTGTAAAACCTAATGAATTAGCTTTTGATGGTACGTATTCGCTAAAATTGAGTCCTACTTTTTCTATGGCTGTTGGTGGTAGATATATACGGTCTAACTTAAAACTGCCACAAGATGCAACTGTTGATTCTCAAGCTGGTAGTACCTTTGGAATTGATGTAGCAGGTTATTACTACTCCAGAGAAAAAGCATACAATAGCTTTGATGGTCGTTGGAGAGCTGGTTTCAATTTGTCCAATCTAGGAGGGAAGATACAATATGATGAAGGTGGACAGGAAAATTTCTTGCCTTCGAATATGAAATTAGGTGTTGGTTTCGATTTTATATTAGATCAAGACAATGTAATTGGACTAACTACAGAATTTAATAAATTATTAGTGCCTACGCCAAAAGATTTTAATGAAGATGGTGTGATTGATGCACTTGATAATTCAGAATATCAAGACATAGGAGCTTTTAGTGGTATATTTAAATCTTTTGGAGACGCCCCCGATGGTTTTGGTGAAGAGCTAAAAGAAATGACATGGGCTATTGGTGCAGAATACGTTTATCAAGATGCTTTTATGGTGCGAACAGGATATTTTAATGAGAGTGAAGATAAAGGCTCACGTAAATTTTTTACTTTAGGAGCAGGCTTCCGCTTTAAAATGACACAAATTGATTTATCATATTTATTTGCAACATCGCAAGTAAGAAATCCATTAGAAAATACTTTGCGTTTTTCGCTTACCTTTAATTTAGGGCAAGAGTATTTTAATGATTAATCATAAAAATGATATAATGAAACCCTGACGGTAAACCGTTGGGGTTTCTTATTTTCGAGTATTAGCTAATTAAATTATGCAAAAACGAAAATTGGAATTTAACTATACAATGTTTGATTCTTTAGAGGAACTCTCTTCTAAACAACAACATTTAATGCAATGTGCTATATCCGCTAGAGAAAATGCATATGCTCCATATTCAAAATTTAAAGTTGGGGCTGCCGTAATTTTAAGTAATGGTGAAATAGTAATAGGAAGTAACCAAGAGAACGCTTCTTATCCTGCTGGAGTATGTGCAGAACGTGTTGCAATGCTATACGCTAGCGCAAAATTTCCGGATATTAAAATAGAAGCAATTGCTATTACCGCAACTTCTATAAATCACAAAGTTGATAGTCCAGTAACTTCATGTGGTATATGTAGACAATCAATGGCTGAATATGAACAAAAACAAAAATTCCCTATAGAAATTTTGATGATGGGTGAAATTGGGCAGGTTATACAATGTGATTCTGTCTTAGATTTAATTCCATTTGCTTTCGATAGTTCATTTTTGTAGCAGTTTTAGTAGTGCTTGTGATTTATCTCACTAAATCATTTTTAAAGCCCGTTTTTTTCTAAAAATTAATATGTATTTTTGTCTCCCGTACAACCGATAAGGTATGGTAGACTAACATTTATAAATTTGGATTAAATAGGTGTAAATGGATAAAATTACAAAGGAAACATACCTTAAATGGTATGAAGATATGTTGTTCTGGAGAAAGTTTGAGGATAAACTTGCGGCAGTATATATTCAACAAAAAGTTAGAGGTTTCTTGCATTTATATAATGGTCAAGAAGCAGTTTTAGCTGGTTCGCTGCATGCAATGGACTTAACTAAAGACAGAATGATTACTGCTTATAGAAATCACGTACAACCTATTGGTATGGGTGTTGATCCAAAACGTGTAATGGCTGAACTTTACGGTAAAGTTACTGGTACTTCTAAAGGTATGGGTGGGTCTATGCACATATTCTCAAAAGAACATAGGTTTCATGGCGGTCATGGTATTGTAGGAGGTCAAATTCCATTAGGTGCTGGTATGGCTTTTGGAGATAAGTATTTTAAGCGTGATAATGTTACCTTATGTTACATGGGCGATGGTGCTGTGAGACAAGGGTCGCTACACGAAACTTTTAACTTAGCTATGCTATGGCAATTACCAGTTGTTTTTATCTGTGAAAATAACGGATATGCAATGGGTACTTCAGTGGCTAGAACTTCGCATTCAACAGAAATTTGGAAACTAGGACTAGGATATGAAATGCCATGTGGGCCAGTAGATGGTATGGATCCTGTTGCTGTTGCTCAAGAAGTTAGTAAGGCTGTGGAAAGAGCTCGTAGTGGTGGTGGACCAACTTTTTTAGAAATGAAGACATATCGTTATCGTGGGCATTCAATGTCTGACGCGCAACACTATCGTACAAAAGACGAAGTTGAAGAATATAAAAAGATAGATCCAATTTCACAGGTTTTAGAGGTTATTAAAACTGAAAAATACGCTACCGAAGACGAAATAAAAGTAATAGATAAGCGTGTGAAAGATTTAGTGAAAGAATGTGAAAAATTTGCAGAAGAATCAGAATATCCGCCATTAAATCAATTGTACGATATGGTTTATGAGCAAGATGATTTTCCATTTGTACAACATAAATAAAATAGAATGGCAGAAGTAATAAATATGCCCCGGCTTAGCGATACCATGGAAGAAGGTACGGTTGCTAAATGGTTGAAAAAAGTAGGTGACAAAATCGAAGAAGGTGATATTCTTGCTGAAATTGAAACAGATAAAGCAACAATGGAGTTTGAATCTTTTCATGAAGGTACTCTCTTACATATTGGTATCGAAGAAGGTGATGGGGCCCCTGTTGATACACTCTTGGCAATTATCGGGGAAAAAGGTGAAGATATTTCAGGTCTGTTAAATGGTTCGGCAGATAGTTCTACTGATAAGGTAACAGAAACAACCAAAGTAGAAGAGTCTGCTCCTGCTGCTCCAACTGCAGTAGCAGAAATTCCTGAAGGTGTTGAAATTATAAAAATGCCTCGCTTAAGTGATACCATGGAAGAAGGTACAGTTGCTTCTTGGTTGAAAAAAGTTGGTGATGAAGTTGAGGAGGGAGATATACTTGCCGAAATAGAAACTGATAAAGCCACTATGGAATTTGAATCGTTCTATAATGGTACGCTTTTACATATTGGTATACAAGAAGGTGAATCTGCCCCTGTTGATGATGTTCTTGCTGTAATTGGACCAAAAGGTACTGATGTTGCAGCTGTTTTAAATAGTACTGATGCACCTGCTCAAGAATCACCTGAAGAAAAAGTTAATACTGTTTCTGAAACTTCAAATACTAATGAGGAGCAACCTGTTGCAACAAATAATGGACAACGTATTTTTGCCTCACCATTAGCTAAAAAAATTGCCGCCGATAAAGGAATAGATTTAAGTACTGTAAGTGGAAGTGGTGATAATGGTCGAATTGTAAAAAAAGATATCGAGAATTATCAACCTGCACAAAAAAGTACTGCTGCACCAGTTGTTAAGTCGGCAGATGTTTCTGCCACCAGTGCTGTGGCTGCCACTCCAGTTAATTTACCTGTTGGCCAGGAGAGTACAGAAGAAGTAAAGAATTCGCAAATGCGTAAAACTATTGCGAAACGTCTTAGTGAATCTAAATTTACTGCACCACATTATTATTTGACCATTGAAGTTGATATGGATAATGCATGGGCATCTCGTCTACAAATAAATGACTTGCCTGATATTAAAGTATCTTTTAATGATATGGTAGTGAAAGCTTGTGCAATGGCTTTGAAAAAGCATCCACAAGTAAATACAACTTGGAACGGTGATACCACTAAATACAATCATCATGTAAATGTTGGTGTGGCTGTAGCTGTGGATGATGGTTTGGTTGTTCCGGTTTTAAAGTTCACAGATCAAATGACGCTTACTCAAATAGGAGCATCAGTAAAAGATTTAGCAGGTAGGGCACGAGTTAAAAAATTAACTCCAGCGGAAATGGACGGTAGTACATTTACAGTTTCTAACTTAGGAATGTTTGGTATAGTTGAATTTACTTCAATTATCAATCAGCCAAATTCAGCAATTTTGTCTGTTGGCGCTATTGTAGAGAAACCTGTAGTTCGCAAAGGGGAAATTGTTGTTGGTAAAACAATGAAAGTTACCTTAGCTTGTGATCATAGAACTGTTGATGGTGCAACTGGGTCTCAATTCCTATTAACGTTAAAAGCGTTTTTAGAAAATCCAGTTACGATGTTAGCTTAATTTTATAAGCTAATATTTATTTAATTTAGTTGTTGTACAAAGCCATGATGAAAAAGCTATTCGTAGTATGTATCGCGATTTGTATTTCTGCCTGTGGTACGACCAAATTAAAAAAAACTGATGCTATTAATGTACAATCCAATTTAGATGGATTAAAGACTAATGTTGTTGAGGATAGTACGCATAGTTTAGTTGTAGACAATAAAGCATCTCACAATAATTCAATTATTAATCTGCCAGCATTTTCTAACTCAGAAAATGTTGGTAAGATTATTTCTTTTTTAGCTTCTGACGAACTACAAGGTCGAGAAGCAGGATCTGAAGGTATAGCTAAAGCTGCAAATCTTATTGAATATACCTTAAAGGAAAACGGAGTTCCTCCTTATTTTGAAGGTTATCGCGACACAATAGCTAACTTTGATGGTATTGCCTACAATGTTGTAGGTTTCTTAGAAGGAAATGATGTGAACCTTAAAAATGAGATAGTAATTTTGGGCGCACATTACGATCATATAGGTACTGCGAAAGCTGTTGGACAAGATTCTATTGCCAATGGTGCTAATGATAATGCTTCGGGTACAACTACAGTTTTGGAATTAGCACGGTATTTTAGCGCTAACAAATCAAATAAACGCAGTATTATTTTCGCACTTTTTACAGCTGAAGAAAAGGGATTATTAGGATCTAAACATTTAGCTAAAAAACTGAAAGCAGATAATATTGATTTATATACAATGCTGAATTTTGAAATGGTTGGAGTTCCACTACAAAATAAAGATTACTTTATGTACGTAACTGGCTATCAGAAGTCTAATTTAGCTGAAATTGCAAATAAATATGCTAGAGAAAAACTGATAGGTTATTTGCCTTCAGCTGCTGAAATGAATTTGTTTATGCGTTCCGATAATTATGCTTTTCATTTGGAGTTTAATGTGCCTTCTCAAACCTTTTGCACTTTTGATTTTACAAATTTTAACCATTATCATAAAGTTGGTGATGAAGCCGCCATTATGAATTTTAATCATATGGCTGACGTTGTTAATAGAACTATCCCTGCTGTAAATGGGATTGTAAATGCTCCTGTCAAAGAAATAAAATACAACTAATAATGGCTAACGTAATAATTACTGGTACAAGTAGGGGTATTGGTTTTGAGCTTGCGCGTCTTTTTGCAACTAATGGTCATAAGGTTTTAGCGTTATCTAGAAATACCGCACCAATAGATAAATTGAATCATAAGAATATAACTGCATTTTCTTTTGATTTATCGAGCGTTAAAGATATCCAAATACTTCAAGATTTCTTAGCCACCAAATGGTCTGCGGTAGATATTCTAATTAATAATGCGGGTAAATTACTTAATAAACCTTTTTTAGAAACAACTTCCAAAGAGTTTGAAAGTGTTTATAAAGTTAATGTTTATGGAGTTGCGGATATTACTAGAATTGTTATTCCTAAGATGCCAAAAAATGGTCATGTAGTAACTATCAGTTCAATGGGTGGGGTACAAGGTAGTATGAAATTTCCGGGACTTTCAGCTTATAGTTCTAGTAAAGGAGCCGTAATAACATTAACAGAATTATGGGCAGAAGAGTTTAAGGAAACGGGCCCATCTTTTAATGCATTAGCTTTGGGTGCCGTACAAACTGAAATGTTAGAAAAGGCCTTTCCGGGTTATAAAGCACCAACTACTGCCGTACAAATGGCAACTTATATTAAAGAGTTTGCATTGTCTGGTAATAAACTATACAATGGTAAATTACTACAAGTAAGTAACAGCACTCCATAAATTAACTAAATTCACTTGTCTTAATGGAGAAAATGGTCAATACCTATTTAATCCAAAAAAAAGTATTGTAAGCTATAGATTTTTCTATCTAATCTTCTCGATTTTCTTCACTTTTAACCTGACAAGTATTTATACCAAAAATGGTATATAACGGGCAAAAACTTAAGACACTAGTAAAAATAAATACAACTGACAATATTAGAAGTACAAGTCCTAATGTACCTGAAATTATGCCATTGTAATAAAGAGTTCCTAATATTAGAGCCAAAGCAATTCTAATTATCCTGTCTATTTTACTCATATTTTTTTTCATCATCTTAATAATTTAATTACGAATTAAATTTATCAACGATGACTATCTGAACATAAACTATTGTAATGCAAATAATACAAACAGCAGATGGTTTGAATATTTTAGATTACATCATTGATTGGTTTATGATGTAAATCTCGAAAAATATCATTACCTCTACAGTAACTTTGGTTACAAATGGAGTAGTTTAATTAGTTTTTTGAAGATTTTTGTTTTATAAATAATCTACATGATAAATCTAGTTTAAGTACAAATGCTTTGCATAGGGGTAGGATCGTTTTCTTTAATCCTTTGACGACAAATACTTTCTATTTTTAGTAGATTTTCAATACCGGATATGTGTAATGTTTCCGGTATAAATTTGTCTGGACCATTTTTTTTAGAACTCATTTTACCCCTGCGCATTTCTAGAGAAATATTTTGCTTTTTTATATTTAATTCTGTGTTTCCAGTGAATTGTTCCCAGTCAAAATATTTGATAGTTCCTTTTCGATAATTTATTAATCTTGTTTTGGTGCCAACAAAATATCCTCCTTTTTTAGTGAGCATTATTATTCCCCATACGAACATTCCTATACCTATTACCATAAATAATAGTAATAACAAAGACGGTACAATCATTGGTTCTAAATTATCTAAACTTGCCGTAGTAGGTACATCATTTGATTTAAAATGTACTTCTTCTCCTTTAAATAATGGACTAAAAAATGCATACGCACCAATTGATGGCAATACCAACCAAAAAAGTGAAAATAGAATTATGCCATAAGAGAGTGCTTTAGGTTGATTTCTTTTTGCATATACAGCAAAGTCTAATTCCTCATCCCCTATAATAGTTTGTAAATCTTTTGGTAATTGCGATATATTCATTTAGTAATTTCTATAATAAATGGAATTAATTTTTTAAAAAAATATCTTTTCATTTGCAGTTGCATTTATGAATAACGTGTTTTTTCAATATTTCTTTCAATTCGTATAACGATAACCTGTATATCCAAAAAATATTTTGGAAGCTCTATTTGCCTTTGTAAATAGTAATTCTTTGGAATTTTATATTTGCTAAATTCTATTTTTATTAACGTATTTATTCCGAATACTAGAATGTAAACAATTATATATCAATTGATTGTGAAAAATTTTAGTTTTGTAATAACCACTTTATTCTAGTTCGTTATCTTTAATATATGAGTAAAAAAAGTGTAAAGGAAAAAATTATTTCGGCAGCATCTGAGTTGTTTTATTTTGAAGGGTATAACCAAATTGAAATTAATAACATTATAGATAAAGCCAATGTTTCTAGAGAAAGTTTATACAATAATTTTTGCTCTAAGGAGGAGATAGGTGTTGCTTATTTAGAAACAAGACAACAATCTTTAATGAATGAGATTAACAAAAGTTTGTCGATATATAACTCGGGTTATGAAAAGGTTATAGCACTATTCGATTTTTTGACTACTTGGTTATGTGAAACGGATTATAGAGGATGTGGATTTCAAAATATAATTTCCGAAATCCCTGATGATCATAATTTAATTAAGAAAACTGTACGAAATGCGAAAAATGAATTGCATCAATTTGTTTGTAAACAATTAAAATTTAATATCAAATCAAAAAAGGTTGCCAGTGACTACAGTAATCAAATTATCGTACTACTAGAGGGCGCCATTATATTAGCTCAAATTCAGAAAGACACCTGGCCCATTATTGCTGCAAAAAAGGCTTGCGAAAAAGTTCTAGAAATATAATTTCATATTTTTTAATATAGTGTAATAGTAATTAAATGGAATGCTAGTATATACTCAATAAATATGATTTTAAATGTTATGAGGTGCAGAAATAGATTAAACTATAGGTTTGTTTTTTTTGCTGCCACCATTAATCCCTTTTTGTTTCAAAATCCAATAAAAAATCACTTAACCACCAAATAATTTGCAGAACAAAAATTGTTTAATAATAGTACATATTTGTAATAATTAAGCGATGTTTTGTAAGTGTATATGAGTATTATTCGGCAGGTATTGAACTAGCACCTACACTTGCTTCTTTAAACCATACTTCTGCATAACAACCATTTTCATATTGTTTTACAATATCACCATTATATGTTTCAGAACCAGTGCTCCAAACCATGTTGTCTTCAGGTTTTTTACCATTTGTTTGATTATAAGCGCCTTGTTTAAAATATTGTATTTCACCAGCATATGCTGTATCTATTTCTGTGCCATCGCGGCCTATAGAGGCATATAAACTCCAAATTTGTTCAGGAATATCAGCTTTAGTTACGAAATCTGACTTTAATAGGTTTTTAGTGAATTTTACAGTCTCATGTCCTTCACTTGTAAACGTAAGATACATTATTCCTTTATGTACATTTACTTCATAACTAAATTCTTCACCTAATTCAATGCCATCTACAGGCTCCTCAGGAAATGATGTGGGACTAGATCCAACAACCGACATATCGTTACCCCAAACGGCTGAAGAATAATCCCAACGTTTAGCATTATCGCCTTCTGTATTAATTTCATAATTCCAAAATACTGAACCTTTTTTGTGACCTGGAAACTTTTTATAAAAGATTTTTAGAGGTTCATTTTCATTACCCTCATCACTGTGAATTTGACCAACAACTACCGAATAAGATGCAGCTACTCTGACATCACCAGACGTAGAAACATGCATAACTTTTAGTGTGCCGGTTAGCTTACCTCCAACTTCAGGTATCCAATGTTTTTTTTGACCTAATTCAGTTCTTGTATTGCTTGATGTACGGGAGGTAATGCCAGAATTAGGTGTTTTATAAACAACCCAATCTGCTTTGTCGTCTGTAGCAACATAAAAGAAATCATCCTTTTTATATTTTACTAATTCATCAGATTTTGTTCCATCACCTAAAAGAATTTTCCATTCATCCATAAAAGAAATAACATCACTCGGATACTTCGTTGCTTCTACGTCCTTTTCTAAAGATTTTTGTGTTGATTTTTTTTCTGTATTAAAACAACTGCTAAGTGTTAGAGAAAGACCAACTAATATTAAAGTAGTTACTAGTATTGGACGATAATTAATGTTCATTTTGAGGTATTTATGTTTGTAATTCACTGCAATGTAAACATTCTGATTTATATGCTTTCTTATCTAAAAGAAAATCATCGTATAAAAATGTTACTTTTTATACGATGGTTACTATAAAGATATTAGTTTTTAGGCGATTGCTTTGTTGTAGTATTTTTTGCGAAGCCAGAAGGATACGCGCACTAATAAAATCAATGCAGGTACCTCAACCAAAGGCCCAATAACACCAGCAAATGCTTGACCAGAATTTAGCCCGAATACAGCAATAGCTACAGCAATTGCTAATTCGAAATTGTTTCCTGCTGCGGTAAAAGCTACGGCTGCTGTTTTATCATATTCTGCTCCCATGGCTTTGGAGAAGAAAAAACCAATAATAAACATGAGACTGAAATAGATTAACAAAGGAACAGCAATAATTAATACATCCATAGGTATTTCTACTATTAACTCTCCTTTCAGCGAGAACATTACAACAATTGTAAATAACAATGCAATTAATGTTAATGG
The DNA here is from genome assembly GCF_009649685.1 of Flavobacteriaceae bacterium EG-1. Classification (GTDB taxonomy): domain Bacteria; phylum Bacteroidota; class Bacteroidia; order Flavobacteriales; family Flavobacteriaceae; genus Aurantibacter_A. Next base: position 260,878 of record NZ_WJPK01000003.1, on the reverse strand, counting down.
TGAAATCGTTGGAATGAATTTTTTGGTATACCATTCTTCTCCTTTAAGTTTTACTAAAATTAAACGACTTAGTATGCCTAGCAAGAATGGAATTCCTAAATAGATTGCTACACTTTCTGCAATTGTTCCTATTGATATATCTACGATAGCACCTTCAAATCCAAAGTAGGGTGGAAGTACCGTAATAAATAACCATGCGTAAAAACTGTAGGCAAATACTTGAAAAATACTATTTAAGGCAACTAATCCTGCCCCATACTCGCTACTTCCTTCTGCTAAGTCGTTCCATACCAATACCATTGCAATACAACGTGCTAGACCTATTAAAATTAACCCAACCATATATTCGGGGTAGTCTCTTAAAAAAGTAATCGCCAAAATAAACATTAAAACAGGACCAATAACCCAATTTAGTATTAGTGAAATTGAAAGTATTTTAGTGTTTTTAAAAACTTTAGGTAATAATGCATAGTTAACTTTAGCTAAGGGAGGATACATCATTAAAATTAATCCAATAGCGATAGGAATGTTCGTGCTACCACTACTAAACGAGTTTATAAAATCGGGAAACGTTGGTATAAAATAACCTAAACTAACACCAATTGCCATAGCGACAAATATCCAAAGTGTTAGATTTTTATCTAGAAAACTTAGTTTTTTTGCTGCCATTTTTAAGAATTGATTTGTGAGAAAATATAAAATAATTCTGTTGCAATTTGCATACTTCTTTCGTTGTACTTTTCTGCTTGATGAGGAGTATTGTCGAATGCTTTGGGGTCTTCAAAAGTGATAGGAATTCGTTTTTCTGCTCCCGCAATAAATGGACAACCACCATCAGCCTGTGAACATGTCATAATAGCTGCAAACTCCGATTTTGGATTAAATTCGTCATCTAGTTTTTTAGAAAATCCGATTATAGGATGTTCGTTTTCAGCATATTTAATACTGTAAATAGGATTCTTATCTTCTGATATTTTATTAATCTGAAAACCTGACTTTTCTAATGTTTGCGCTACCATAGGAAAAAGCGCGGTGGCTTCAGTTCCTCCAGAATAACATGTTACATTTTTTACAGAAAAGTATTTAGCCAGTGTTTGCGCCCAAACTTGGGATAAATGGCTTCTTCGCGAATTGTGCGTGCAAATAAAGTTGATTCTAATTTCTTTATTTTTAGATACTTTACCCTGTATATATTCAGATAGTGGTTGTAATACTTTTTTGCGCTCATCAGAAATAGTTGAGGTTTTTAAAGTGCTTATGAGGGTATCTATTTTTGAAAATAAATCTGATTCGGTTGTTGTCATTTTAATTTATTTTTTTAATATCCGTTTCTTAAATTCTCGGCAAAATCATTTGGCAAAATGCTGTTTTCAATAGCTGCAGCTGCTTTTTCAATGTCGTATTTAAATCGTATAAATTCGACTTGAATACTGTTTTTATCAAATACAGAAGCGTTTTCATTTATTGTTAGGGAAACATAACAGCCTTCAGTATTGTGGTCTTTTGGCTTACCAACTGAACCAATATTAATTGCATGTTTGTATGGTGCATTGTTCGTTTTATCAGTTTTTAAAATCTTGTGAAATGGTTTATGGGTGTGTCCAAAACACAAGATGTCGGTATTGGCATCATTCATAATGTTTAACATACTATCATCTTCTTTCTCCTCAAACAAATATTCATCGATGCGGTTTGGGCTACCATGTACCAATAAAATATTTAGGTTGGAATCTTTTAATTCAAATTCTAAACTTATTTTCATGGGTAAAGTGAGCAAGTACGCCCTATTTACCTTGGTAAGTAGTTCATTTGTTAAACCTTTTGATAGCCCTCCTTTGTTTATAGATATATCTGATTTGTAGGATTCCAAATTCTCGGTAGACATACGTGAAATATAGTAATCGTGATTACCAGCAATAGTTGGAATATTCCGTTTTTTAATGGCTTCTATTATTTCATTAGGCCAAATGTTGTAACCAACTAAATCTCCAAGACAATAGATAGCATCTATATCTTGCCTGTCAACACTCTTAAAAAAAGCATTAAGCGCTGGTAAATTGGCATGTATATCACTGAATAGTGCTATTTTCATATTATCAATTAACAACAGCCACCACCTGGTGTGCAAGAGTTAGTAGCTTGTATGTCTGCAAATTTCAATTTTTGCTTTTCTTGTGGTACTCCGCAGTGATCTTTGGCCAAACAATCTGTTTGTTTCGTTGTTAATAGAAAATTAGTTCCATCAAAATCAAGGCCAAATTTTCCAATAGTATCACCTTGGTATTCTACTTCAATCTCTAAATCATCAATACCTAAAACCTTTTCAGAAAGCTCTATAATGTGCACGAGTTTCTCTGGATGTAATCTATGGTCGTAGTCATTTGCATTCCACAATTGAAAATTCACAACTTCTTCGTTTCTAACTGTTCCACCACAATCAATAAAATGCTTGGTTATCTTGCCTACCTCTGTAACATGAAAATGGCTTGGTACTAATTCTCCATTTGGCAATTGAAATGAAATAGTCTCTAATTGATTAAGTTTGTTTTTTATTTCTGATAGTTTCATATCTATATTTGTTTATTGCGATTATACGATTAAGTTTAATAAATTTTTTTAACAGCAGTTGACTTTTTTAGAAATATCCTGATTTAGAAATTCAGACATAGTTTCTTTCATTTCTGACCATTTTTCACCGTTAATGCAGTAACATACACTTGTACCTTCTACATTACCTTTAATTAGTCCTAAATTTTTAAGCTCTTTTAAGTGTTGCGAAATGGTAGGTTGTGCAAGTCCTATCTCACTAACCAAATCTCCGCAAACACAATTGTCTGTTTTAAACAAGTGCTGTAAAATTGCCACTCTTGCAGGATGTCCAAATACTTTTGCAAACAAGGATATCTTATTTTGCTGGTCTGTAAACATTTCAGTTTTAGCTAAGCCCATTTTCATTAATTTATACATTGCAATATTACGATGAATAAACATATCTACCAAGAATAATCTGAAATATGTTTAAAATTGGTGCTATTATTATTTAAAAATGATACTTGATTTTCTTAATGCTTTTAGCTCTTGTACTTAAAAAGGAAGTAATTTGGTAGTCCGATCATTAATTATTCTTGATAAGCACCAGAAGAATAGGTTAATTCATAACTGTGGGTGTAAATCTCAAATACAATGCCGAATGGATCTTCTACATAAACCATTTTGTATGGTTTTTCATTAGGGTAGTATTCACGAATAGGCATGCGTTGCTTTCCGCCATGTGCTACTATCTTTTTTGCTAAATTTTCAATGTCTGGATCTTGAATACAAAAGTGAAAAAGTCCGGTATTGAATGGATTAAATTCAGGTTTTTCCTTTATTCCATGTGGAAAAGAAAATAATTCAATACCTATACCGTCTGATGTTGACATGTGTGCAATTTCAAAAGACTCCCATTCTACCCCAAATACATCTATACACATTTGTCCAATTGCGGTATCGCTCTCTTTAAGAACTTTTGATGGTTGCATTATTACGTACCAGCCCATTACTTCGCAATAGAAATTTACTGCCTTATTTATATTTGGTACAGTAATACCAATATGTGAAAATGATTTGGGATAATTAATAGTATTATTCATAAGTATTTTATTTGAATGCGAAATTATTCTATTTTAGCTTTGCGGGCAATAACTTACCAAAAAGTGCTATAGTTACCTATAAGAGTAAAATGTTGAATATTAATTAATTAAAATAAAAATTCTTGGTTAAAGAAATTGATTGTCCTTTAAATTATACAATGAATTTAATTGGGACCAAATGGAAGCCGTTAATTTTGTTTCATTTATTAGAGGGTGCAATGCGCTCTGGAATGTTACAAAAAAAGATTCCAGGTATTTCAAACAAAATGTTTACTCAAACGGTAAGGGAACTTGAAAAGGATGGTCTTTTAAAAAGGAAAGTTTTCCCAGTTGTGCCTCCTAAGGTGGAATATAGTTTGAGCAAACGCGGAAAATCATTAGAAACAATACTCCGTAGTCTTGATAAATGGGGATTGGAGGATGGGGGCGCTTAACTTTACAAAGAGTTAGATGACCAAAATTATATGTTTCCTATAAATAAGCTTATTAATTTAATTGCAAAATCCCTTTTTTTATGTTGAAACAACATCTTGATTTTACCTAAATTGAAATGTGTTTTACCGTTAGTTATTTAATAGGTATTGCAATTTTAAAGGTACTACCTTTTTCTAACTCACTTTCAACAGTAATAGTTCCGTTTAGTTTATTTACAAATTCTTTGCATAGTACTAAACCAAAGCCAGAACCTTTTTCTCTTGCTGTTCCCATAGTTGTTTTATTTGATGCAATTTCAAATAGCGAATCAATTTTTTCTTGATTCATTCCAACTCCATTATCAGAAACTGATATTTCAACTAAATTGTCATTTATAGTAGAACCTACTATTATTTCACCTTGCGAACGTGTGAATTTTATAGCGTTCGAAATTAAATTTCTAAGAACAGTTTTTAAAATATTTTCATCAGTATGTAATTCAGTGTTTATTAAGTTATTACTATAGAGTTTAATATTCTTTGCTTTTGCTATTGATTGTTGATGTGCAATAGTGTGGTTTATAACCTTAGCTAATGAAATAACTGTAGGCCTAACAAGCAATTCTCCTGTTTGCGAACGCGCCCAATGTAATAGATTGTCTAATAAAACTAGCGTTTTATTTGCCGTAGTATTTATTAACGAAATTATTTCTTCAGTTTCTTTTTGGTCTGTTGTGGCCAAATCAATCATTTTTAATAATCCTATTATATTATTAAAAGGCCCTCGCAAATCATGTGCTATTACTGAGAATAATTTGTCCTTGGTGGCATTTAGTTTTCGAAAATTGGCTTCGCTTTCAGCTAATGCCATTTCCGCCTTTTTACGTTCTGTAATATCTCGTATTACTCCAACTAAAGACTTCTCGCCATTAGCATCGATATATCGCGATTTTCTCGTAGAAATTATACGTGTATCTTTTCCTTCTAACGTTAGCGTCTCTTCATTTATGTTTTCAATGCCATCGGCGAGCACTTGATTGTCAATTTTTAAAAAACTTTCCCGTTCGTTAACGGGTACATTATCAGCAAGGGTTTTACCAATTATTTCGTTTCTTGGTAAATTAAACATTTTGGAAAAAGCATCATTAACCATTATTAACTCGCTTTTGTCATTTTTTACAAAAACGGAATCACCCATGGTGTTTAATAATGTCTGCGTGTATTTCTCGCTTTCGTCTACTTCATCTTTTATTATTTGTAGTTCAATTTTCTCTTGACTATTTAGTGTTGTGTGAGATAGAAGAAATTTATTTTGCTTTTTTAATTTAGCAATCTGATTTATTAAATCCTGACGTGTTTGTTGATTCTTCATTTTATAAAGTTCGGATAATCAGGGAAATAAATGAGTAAATTTATAATTGGGGATTTGCTTTTATGAATTTTTTCTTTTTTTTCTTAATAAGTTGAATATTATTTAATATTTCGTAGTAAATATTAAATTTAGTGACAGTAAAGATTAATAGGATTACTAATTTTGTAGGTGTATTCCGTTAGTTTACCGGTTTAAAATTATAGATAGATGAAAAATTAATGTTCTGTCAATAATTCTTTAAGGTTTATTAAAGTCTTTTTTTTAATTATAAAGTGAGTTTAATTATGGGTTTGTAGACCATAAGGCGGCACTCTTAAGCATTGCTCTTCGCGGTAGTTTTAAACCTGCTACTATTAATTCTGCAAAATCTTCTGGTTGCAAAACACTGTCTTGTGAGTCTTTTTTAGCAAAACCCAAATCAATGGTCATATCAGATTCTATTGTACTAGGGGTTAAGGTATTCACCCTAATATTATTTTTTCGTACTTCTTTCATTAGGGATTCTGACATTCCAATAACGGCAAATTTTGAAGCTGAATATGCTGATACATTTGCATTTCCAGTTAAGCCAGCAGTAGAGGATACATTAATTATATCACCTGAATTTTGGTGCAACAGATATGGTAAAACTTCTTTAGTTACATAGTACATACCCATTACATTGGTTTGTATAATATCAGTCCATTGGCTAACCTCCATTTCATTAAAAGAACCAACGGCAGCAATACCTGCATTATTAACTAAAATGTCTATAGACCCAAAAGTTTCAACAATAGTTTTTACGCTCTTTTGTACCTCTTCATAGTTGCCTACATCAAAAACAGCATAAATTGCCAACACTCCAAACGCTTGTAATTCTGAAACAGTTTCCTTTAGAATTTTTTCGTTCCTACCAGTAATGGCGACGGCTATGCCTTCTTTAGCAAATGCTAATGCCGTTGCTTTTCCCAATCCTCTACCGCCACCAGTTATAATTGCTTTTTTATTTTTTAATGGGCTCATTTGTTTTAATTTTTAATTGGTTGTGGTCCAATAATCCATAACAAATACATCTGCTATAATCGGACCTACTTTGCTTACTAGGTCTAAGTGTGCTTTATGAAAAAGGTAAATTTCCCTACCGTGTTCATCATCAAAAGTTAAGGTAAAGGTATGTGTAAAGTCTTTACTAGCACCTTCTTCGCTATCATTTATTCCCCATTCAATATGGCTTATTTCAGGAATTTCATTCTTTAGGTTAACAAAGGCTTCTTCTGCTTCTTTAATTTGTTGTTTTGTAGCATTGTCTTTATACTTTAGGTTTACTATATGTCGTAAAACTTTTCCTTTTCGATTAATTTTGGGTGAAATCTCATAGGATACAATTTTTTTTAAATCAAACTGATTAGAACCTGCGATTAGAAAGTTCTTTTTATCAATTTTATGAGATTTTAATCCGTAGTAAATAGAATATCCCGTTTCTAAATGGTTCGAAGGTGTAAGTATGCCCTCGCTGTTTATGTTTAGTAATTGAATACTGGCATCATCTCGAGTGCCAACCGCTAAAACAGCTTTCGTGTCGTTTTTAGAAATTACTTCTATTCTTGTTTGACCAGCGAGTTTTGTGTTTTCATTGTCTTTTAAAACAAAGTGAGGAATTAAAGCTCCTTTTTTATTGATTTTAAATACACTAACACCATCACCATGATAAATAAAATTTTTCTTTTTTATGAAGTTCGTAGTAGGATCGTAATATTTATGATGTCGGTGTCCAACAATTACATAGTTGGTATCACCAAAAGTTACACCAGTTACAGGATACGCACCTGTTAAATATCGATCAGAATCATTATCACTAATATTATTTATGTTTTTAAAATTTCCATTTTCATAAACTCTAAAACTACTAACTCCATTATCTTGAAATCCGCCAGTGTATAAATAAGTTTTACCATTTTTTTTAATTGTATACATACCAATAATCCCATCGGTATGAATGTTTTCATCATCTTGCATAGATTGAATATGGCTTAACTTTCCATCATTCTGTATTTTAAAACAGCTTAAACCTGGTGTTTCTTCCAATCCTCCAACAAAAAGATAAGACGATGTTTTCATATGAACCACTTGTAGCGTAATTGCAGTGCCTAGGTGTGTTTTGTTTGTGTCTTCTACTAAGGAAACACGATCTAAAGAGCCCGTATTTAAAATTTTGAAGGTTTCAATTACATTGCCATATTTGTTAGCAACAAACAGAAAATCTGTACCATTAATATTGTCAGCAACCATTCCTCTGGCTGGACCTTTTTGCATATGTAATTCATGATTGCTAATAAGTGTAAGAATACCATTTTTGTCTAAACTGTATACATCAATATTACCTACGCCTCCAGCATAAACATAATGAGCGCCATTTTTTTCATAGCTAGTAACCGAAACTGTATTATCCCCAGATATGTTCTTAAAATCTTTTCTGTACAGCATTAAATCATCCGAAACTTGAGCTATACAAATACCAGATAGAAAGAAAATAAATGTTAGAAGATTAGCTTTTATCCTGTTCATGTTCTTAAGATTTTAAAATTGATTCGGCTCCAACAATGGCAATAGCACGGTCTTGTTCTATGGTGCCACCACTAACACCAATTGCACCTATTATTTTACCTTCTTCGTTTTTAATTGGAACACCTCCAGGAAAGGTAATTAAGCCATTGTTGGAATGTTCAATATTATAAATGATGCCTCCTGGTTGGGTTAATTTGCCCAATTCACCAGTATCCATATTAAAATAACGAGCTGTTTTGGCTTTTTTAATAGCAACATCAATACTCCCTAAATACGAATCGTCCATTCGTATAAAAGCTTTAAGATTTGCCCCTGCATCTACGATGGCAATGTTTACTAGTATATTTGAAGTTTCTGCATTTTTCTTGGCAGCCATAAGGATATTAAATGCTTCATTATGGGTTATGTCATTGGCTAGCTGAGCATGTGTCGTTACAATAATTGTTATAGCTGCAAGTAGTGTTAATATAGTTTTTCGCTGGGCTTGTAGTTTCATAATTCTCTTTTGTAGTTTGATAATGCAAAAATTATAAACTACTTCGAGAAAATAGTTGAACAAGTTCAACTTCAATAAATTTTAGGATTGTTTTTTAATTTTACTCAAAAACTCGTGTGTAATACCTAAGTAGCTAGATGTTTGCCGGTCTGTAAGTTTAGTCGCAATTTCCGGGTAATTGGTAATAAAGTGAGAATACCGTTCTTTAGCAGTTAGACTATGATTTCTAATTATTCTACGTTGCCAAGCTACAATAGATTTTTGAAACATTATTCGGAAAAGTTTTTCGGCATTCGGAATTGTATCGTATAAGGTTAATTTATCCTTTTGAGTAATAATTAGAACCTCACTATCTTCTAAAGCTTGTATGTTTAATTCAGATGGTTTATGGTTCATGAAACTGTCTATATCCATTAGCCACCAATCTTTAGCAGCAAAATAAAGCGTGTTTTCATTACCTTTTTTATCAATAGTAAAAATTCTAAAACAGCCTTTGGTAACAAACCCTTCAAATTTACAGACTTGTCCTTGTTCTAATATAAATTGCTTTTTTAAAATTGCTTTCTTTTGGAAGAATCGGCAAAATTCTTCTTGTTCAACTTTAGAGAATTTGGCGTTTTTATTTATATGGTTTAACAACAAATCGTGAATCATTACTTACTTTTTGTTAAAGTGGGTAAAATAATCTCTTGCATTATTGCAAATGGTATTTTGTCTTCTTGAGAGTTATAAGCACCTCCGGTAAAAACCGCAACTAGCTCTAAGTCAGGAAAAATCATAATATACTGTCCTCCATTTCCAGTTGCAACTTTTGAAACTATATTGTTTTCATGTACTTTAAAACTGATGTTCCACCAAAAATAACCATAATTGATACCTGATATTTTTGTCTTAGGTGAAGTAGCTTCATCAATCCATTTTTTAGAAATAATTTGATCTTCATTCCAATTTTCTTGATTTAATACTAATTGACCAATTTTTGCCATATCTCTAGAGGTCATATATAATCGCTTTGCTGATGGAATAATTTCTCCTTTAGAAGTATGTTCCCAACTTAAATTTTTAATTTCTAAGGGATTGAATAAATATTTTTTTGCAAATTCAATTATGGTCATTCCTGAAGCTTGACTAATTATTTCCGCAATTAAAATTGCGCCCATTGAGCAATAATTCGACACAGTCCCCGGATCGTTTATTATAGGTAGATTTACGGTATACTGAAGCCAGTTTTTCTTCTTATAAACTTTATCTTCTTGACCTTTTGAACTTTTATCCCAGTCATTACAATCTAGTCCACTAGACATAGTTAACAAATGCTTTATTGTAATTTTCGATTTTCTTAAATCTAAGTTCTTATTTGGAATAGGCCTTTTTAAATATTTGAAAATTGGGTCGTTTATGTTTTCAATATAACCTTGATCTATTGCTATACCCATTAATATAGATTGAATGCTTTTTGTAGCGGAACGTAGATCGTGCGGTTTGTTGATATTTGTTCCATTAAAATATTCTTCAATAATCAATTCGTTGTTTTTAATTATCAGTACGCTATGAAGTTTGTTGTCCTTATTTTTTACTTTATTGAATAAATTATGAATATGGGTAGTATCAATACCTTTGGCTAAAAGATTATTAGCTTTCCAACCATCGTTAAGTTTTATTGGTTGCTTATAATTGTATTTTTCTTGACTAAAACAAAATGAGTTAATTAAAAGTGCTAAAATTAAATGAATACTAATATTTCTCATTCTATTAATGGCTTTACCAAAATTAAGTTTCGATTTTATCGTAGCAGTTTCTAACCGAATTTAAAGATAACCATTTGTGCACTTTTGAATTAAGTGAAATTATAAGCTTTTCATTTTTAACCATTTTATTGAATAGGTTAGAATAGCTACCCAAGCAATTGAAGTTAAAACACCCTTTAACAGCGTAAAACAACTAGCTATAGATACGAAAGTCTCTGATATATTAATAGCTTTTGAAATGAGTAAAATGATGCATATGTTTTCTAAATAATCAAATAGCATCGCCACAAATGGAATTAATATAAGCATTGTTATTTTTTTGTTTTCAACGGATGTTAATTGAAGTAAACGAAATAAAAAACTACTTAAAAATAATGCCAATAAACAAGGGTAGAATAGATCAAATAATGTTAATTGTGGAAACAAATACAATGTGGTAGTTTGATCGTTTAAATTGTTCAGTATTGATTTCGCCGTCTCAAAAGAGTAACCAAATGTTTGTAAGTCAAAAACTTTGGTTTTAATTTGAGTATGAATCACCGGAAATGTATATAGCATCATAGCTAATAATACGAGATGGCTGGTAATGAATAAAACAAATATATTTTTTAAAGTAGAAGTCCTCTGTAATAGTGATAATAAAAATGCCATAATTAGATTTTTTGCTTAGAAAGCAAAATTGACATATTTCTATTTTAACTTCATTAACAATTGTTAATGATTAAGATGATTTTCTTAATCTACTCAACGATATTGTAGTAAGCCCCATATAAGAAGCAATGTCTGCATGCGGTACGAGGTTTTCAATATTTGGAAATTTCTGCCTCAAAAGGAGTAAACGATCTTTTCCTTTAAGAGATGCTAAAGCTATCTCTTTTTGAACCTTTGCCATTAATTCATTTCTTAAAACTGTATTTCCAAAATGCCTTATCTCTAGGTCTTCAACCATTAAATTTTCAAAAATATTGGCATCTATTGTGGCTACCTCTATATCGGTTAAAGCACGTATGTTAATAATTGATCTTCCATCTTTATTTCTTGTTGTACTAGGGGATAATATGGAACTGGACATGAAAAATGAAATTGTAACATCTTCTCCTTCTGGTGTATATAGAAAACTTTTACAGATTCCATCAATTAAAAAATATTCAAGATTATTCTTTTGTCCTACCGAAGTTATTAATTCCCCTTCTTTAAAACTTACATATTCAACTACGTTATATAATTTATTCAATGATTTCGTTGAAATGGAAGCTACTGAATCAATTATAGGGCGTATTTTATCGCACATTAGTTATAAGGTTAAGGTAGTTATTCAACAAGTAAAACACCTTAAATTTAATATAATCATTTGGTCCTTTTTTAATTAATGTATCTCAGCATCAATAATTATTAAAATCAGCTTAATTTGATTCATTATTATACCTAAAAACTGCGATATGTTTAAGAAGTTTCTATAACTAGGTTGATTGTTTTAAACTTAGATATCTGAAAGTTTTTTTAATACTTCAATAATTTCTTCTGGCTCTGAACGTGTTCTATAATCTATGTTCACATAATTCCATTTGACTATGCCATCATGTCCTAATATAAATGTGGCCGGAATTGGTAAAATATTACCATTGCCATTATTTATTTTTTCTAAATCGAGTTTACGATCTATCCGCATATGATCTAGTAAAAATTCTGGAACTTCCCAAGCAACACCGTATTCTGAAGCTATTTGTGCATTTTGATCAGACAATACAGTAAACTCCATTTCACTTATTTCATCTTTAGTTAAAGACCCATCAGGCACCTGTGGACTTATGGCTACTAAAGTAGCACCAAGTTGTTGTATTTCACTTAGTCTAGCCTGTAAAGCTCTAAGTTGTAAGTTGCAATACGGACACCAATTTCCACGATAAAATGTGATGATAACTATTCCTTTATTTAGTAAATTATCAAGTGAAATTAATTTTCCTTCGGCATTTGGTAACTTAAAATAAGGAGCCTTTTGTCCAATTTTTATTGCATTATTACCTTTTTGAAAAGCTTTTGCTTTAGCGATAATATCATCAACACCTTTCATAAAATCTGGATTTGCTTTTCGTCCGGCTGCAATTTTCGAGTCAGTTTGCTCTCTTAATTTATTCATATCGCTTTTTTCTAAGGTTAGATTTGTGTTGCTGTATATAGTTTATAAAATGGAATACCATAAGCCTTTAGCAAGTTGTACCCAATTGATATGCTAAAAAAACTAAGTCGTCTTTTAATCAATAAAATTACATGCCGCTTTTCGCAGCGTTCTCCAGTTCAAATTGAGAAACCAGCTCTTCAGGTATAGGAATCGGTTTTAAGCGTTCTAAGTCAACCATATAACCCACTTGCCTACCAGTACAATGAACTTTGTTATCTGTAACTATTTCAAAATTTAAAATCCATTTTGCACGCCCTATTTTTTCTACCCACCCTTTACCAATGGGTTTGTCGAATATCCTAAGTGGAGATTTATAACTTAATTCAGTAGAGGCGATTACTGGTGAGAAGTTTTTCTCTAACATTTTAGCATATGGATAATACTTATCTAGAAAAACCATTCTAATTTCTTCAAACCATTTCACATATATAGAATTGTGAACAATATTCATTCCATCTATGTGATAGCTGTGAATTTGAATTGGGGTTTCGCAGTACATAATTCTATTTAAATTAGGTATTTCCATAAACAGACTTCAATGTTTAATGCGAAATTAATATTAAAAAACTGATCAAAACCTATAAAGTATAGGTGATAAGCAAGATCATTTTATAAAAAGGCATCAAAATCACTATTTTATTTCGGAAATGGCCGCTTTAATTAGCTTCTGTAAATTATTATTTTCAAAAGCTGTCTTAGAGTAATTACTAATTATTAAGCTTAATTTGTATAAAGTTTGAAGAATATTTGGTTCATTTAAAATTAAATTACCTTTTGTAGTAGGTGAGTTAAACACTAACTAAACTAGTTTAGATTTGAAAAGTGTCGAATTTTATTATTCTTTTTTACAAACACTTAAACCTCAATTTTTATAACGGTAATTGTATTTCGTTAATTTTTGAAAGCATTTCCAATATCTAATAATTTCAATTCTTTATGGTAAGCTTCAATTCTAGAATGAGCCGTACCATCAACCAATAATATTATTATTTACATGGCAATGGCTGTAATACTAATGGCTCGCCATGTCGGGGAATTCAAGAATAGTATTAGTAATGATGCTATAATAATTAAGATAGGGATAACCTTAAACACAACAGTGTATTCTTTTAAAGTACTTTCGGAACGTTCAATTTCAGATTGAAAAAAAGCGGGTGCGTCCGTATTAAACGCTTCTTCAAATTGAATAACCCTAGATTTATTGGTATAAAATAAACCTAGACCAATGGTCATAAGTAGTACTCCAGCTACCAAGGTTGGAATAATGTATGCTTTTGCTAAATCTGATTTTCCCAACTGCCAAAACCCTAGGCTAGCAATTAAAAAAAATAGCGCAAACAAGATAAAAAAACGCGTTGAAAATACTTCGGCTTTTGCCCATTCTGCGGCTAATTTTAAAAGTTCCATAATTTAATTTAGTTTGTATTTTTGTCGGTATTCCGTTGGACTAATGCCTTCTTTCTTTTTAAATAACCTAGAAAAATAAGGTGGGTACTCAAACCCTAATTCATAAGCAACTTCTGCTACCGTTTTATTGGGTTGCAATAAGGTGTTCTTTGCTTCAGCTATTAAAAGTAATTGCAAGTGCTCTGTAGTGGTTTTTCCCGTTTCTTTTTTAAGTGTATCACTTAAGTAACGCTGTGAAATAGACATTTTATTAGCAATTTGCTCAATGCTGGGGATTCCTTTCTCTTGTAGTAGACCGGACTCAAAATATTCGGTTATATGTTGGTTGAACTTTTCCAACAAATCATTCGATAATTCTTTACGGTTTAAAAACTGTCGTTCATAAAAGCGATTGGCATATTTTAATAAAGTGTCTAATTGCGAAATAATGATGTCCTTACTAAAGGCATCTTGGTTGTTTTGGTATTCAATTTCTATACTCTCTACTATGGCCTCTATTTGCTTTTCTTCTTTTGGAGATAGGTGTAAGGCTTCATTTACGGAGTATGAAAAGAAACCATATTTTTTGATTTGTTGGGCTAGTCCTGTTCCTTTTAAAAAATCTTCATGAAAATTTATTGAAAAGCCTTTTTGCTCAAAAATCACACTATCATCCCATTGTAAAACTTGTCTTGGCGCAAGACAAATTAAAGCTCCATTCGTAAAATCAAACTTTGTACGTCCATAATTTAGCTTCCCTTCAATAAATTTTTTAAAGCTAATGGTATAACAATCATTTGTAATTGGTGGTGAACTCTCCCTGGGGCATGGTAAGTAGCCATTGCCTTTTGAATTGAACACACTTAACATAGGATGTTCTGGCCTGGGCATTCCTAAATAATCTAAATATGATGATAATGTTTTAAAATGTTTCATGTCAATTTATCGCTGCCTTTACTTTAGTTTTAATGCCCCTAAATTAGTAACAATATTAGCTGGGCCTTCTGGAAACCATGCTTTTATTAAAAATTTTGGAATTGACCCCACCGGAACGTAGTCTGCATTATAGGTAATTTTTGTTGTTTGATCATCAAGACTTTCAAACTCATAAATTACATTATACCTTGTCATTCTTTCAACATTTGATTTTTTATAATTATGAGCTATTGCTGTTGCAGTAAAAATAAGTTTACGGTTTTCTTTGGTTCGTTTTATCCTTAAAACAACATCGCTATTCGCGAGTGGCCAAGGAGCATCAAAAAAATAATAAGCTAACCATTCGTCACCAGCTATTTTTTCTATTTCTTCAGTTATAGGAGTACGCTCTAAAAAATTTTGGTGATGCATGGTTTTTGAAAAATAGGAATCCAATTCTCCCAATGTAACGTTTGCAGTAGTTTGGGCAATATAGTAAAAATGGGTACGCTTGTCCTCCTTTACTAAATCATGTTTTACTGTTGATTTGCCATCTTTTGATTTTTCTATGGTCCAGCTTCTTTCTTGCGAAAAAACTTTGAAAGAAACCAATAGAATAATAAAAATACCAATGTAATTTATGGTCTTCACCTTTGTATAATCACTATTTAAACGCTCCATTTTAAACCAATTGCCTCTTCAGATACTGTCCACAATTTGGTGGCAACCGCTTTATCCTTGGCATGGGGCTCGATGTGATGTGCGCGTACCGGCCCCGTCCAATTATTTCTACCAGTTGGACCATAAAAACCACTTTGATCTAAATTTGGTTCTGTTGCACACATCAATTGTGGGTATGCACCTTTTTCTGCCGATTGTACGAATGGCGACCATTTCATTAATTGCCAAACAAAGCGAGTCATTAAACTGCCACTTGTCTTTATCAATGAAGTTCGCGAAGCTCCTGGGTGGCATGCGTAGGCCTTAACATTGGTTATGCCAGAATTTTTTAATTTTTCTTGTAATTCATAAACACACATAATTTGTGCTAGTTTACTTTGACTATATACATCATTGGGACTGTAGTTCTTATCCCAGTTCATATCGTCAAATTTAATGGTCTTTATTCCCATATTATAACCCATACTACCCACTACAACAATTCTTCCATCTGATGCTTCAATGCGAGGGTATAGCATGGCTTGTAACAAGAAGTTACCATAGTGATTTACGCTTAACTGACTTTCAAAACCATCAACTGTATGTGTTTGTTTAGGCACCTGAGCAATGGCAGCATTACAAATTAAAGCATCTATTTGAGGAACTGTATTTAGAATTTCTTGCGCAGCATTTTTTACAGAAGCCTGTACTGCTAAATCCATTTCTATGGATGAAACATCTATAGCATTGCCAAGTTCTTGTTTTAGCGTAACTATAGTTTCTGCAGATTTTTGCGTATTTCTATTTAGCATAACCACCTTAGCGCCTTTTGCTAACAATATTTTAGCTGCTTCAAATCCGGTTCCGCTAGTAGTGCCTGTAATAACAAATGTTTTACTTTTTAAATTTCCAATTCGATCTGGTGTCCAACCTTTTTTGCCAAATTCATTCGTTTTCATTGTTGCCTTTATTTAGGTTTAAAGAATGATGCAAAGGTGAAACATAAGTTGACCTTAGATCTTATACGAATTTTCGTTTGTTGTATACTTTTTGGTTCTATAATCTTGTAAATAGAAAATTAAAATTTGATTGGCCTAGTTTTATTATGTCACACAAGCTTTGTAAAAGTTGGTTTCTACTTTTTTTCCACGCGAAGAATTTTCTCCATTTTACGACCTTTTGCCAACTCATCAATTAGCTTTTCCATTTGTCTACATTGTTTATACACTTCAAATTCATCTTCTATTTCTTCAATACGATACCCACAAACCACTCCTTTAATCATGTGTGCATTGGCGTGTATGTTGGCATTTTGAAAAAAGGTTTTAAAAGTAGCCTTTTCATTAATTAGAGTTTGTAAAGCAGCTTTATCATAACCAGTGAACCAGGTAAGTACTTGGTCTAATTCTTCTTTTGTTCTACCATTTTTCTCCAACCTATTTAAGTATAGTGGATAAATAGATGCAAATATCATCTTTGCAACCTTATCGTTTTTTTCGACTGTAACCTTCATACTCATAATTATCGGTTTTGAATTGATTTGGTATTCAAAAATGTAGAGGATTTCTAGAATGCCTGAGCAAAAACTTTGAAGTTTACTTAAATTAAAATCACATTGAAAATTTGAAGACCAAGAACTTACGACCTACTAAATATACATAGACTTTGGCGTTTATGTCTTAAATTCTTTAATAAACATAGCCTTTTGTATCAAAGGGGGATGCTATATAGCGTTTAATAAAAAATTTATTTAACTAAGGTATGACTGGTTTGTTTTAAAAAATCAATAATAATTGAAAAGCTAATAATCAGCAATATATTATCAGCTGCTGGTTTTCCATCTTTGATTCATAATATTGTTCAATAAATCAAAATAATTCCACCCAATTTTTCTCGCAGAAAGTAAGGTCAAACTATCTTGGTTTTTCCGATGAGTTCTTGAAGGGCCGGTCATGTTTGGTTTCATATTTAGGTCAAATAGAAAATATTTTCCTTGCTCATTGGCCCGGCAATCTATTCTGATAGGGGCCTTAATTCCTATTAATTGAGCAGATTTGATACAATGTTTATATACTTCTTGAATTTCAGTTGACTGAAGTTCTTCATCACTTAGAACTTCACTGTTTTCCATGACTGCAACGGTGCCATTGTAAGGTGCAATGCCGTTATGGTGATTAAACCTTTTAACAGCAGGTAAACACCAAGGTTCACTGAAGAACTTTTGACTATTATTTATCGAGTAATTGCCTTTAGGCATTACTGTAATTGTAATTTCTTGTCCGTTTAAATAGTGTTCTACGTAAGCAGCGTTGCCGTATGTGCCTTCTGAAAACAATTGGTCTAGATTTTCTATAAATTCATTTCGATTAGTAATTTTAGTAACTCCTTGACTTCCTCTGCCTCTAAGGGGCTTTAAAACCAATGGAAATTCTAATGCTATTGACAATTGATGGTAATTCTCTTTTGTGATTAACTCATTATTTGGAATTGGAATCTGATTATTGTTTAATAAATTGTTGGTGTACATTTTATCATCAAAGAGATCAACCAATTGCGGTGATTGCCCTATAAATTCTAAATCATTATTTATAAAATTTTCAATCTCGTGATTTTGGTATAAAATAGTATTCAACCAAAAAATTTTTACCCCTTTATTTAATGCCGCTTCTATTCCATTTTGGGTGTCAGGAAAAACCCAATCTTTATCAATAGCCTGATTCGGATTTTCTACAGGCGTTACTAATTCAATATTTTTTTTTAATAATTCAAATGCAATATCGGCACCACTATCAGAATAACCTCCGGGTTTCATAGGCTTTTGAATTCCATCTTTTGCTGGAGGTAATTGTGCTTGATATAATATTGCTATTTTGTTCATCGTTAAGTCAATTATGTGGCTTTAATTCGTATCAGGAAATAATTTTAGTTTACTAAAAAGTTCCCAATTCAATAGTAATTCAATTCGTTAGTACTTTAATACCAATTTAGGGGTAGTTTTTTTATTATAAAATATTGAGATGTTAAATGATGAGTTTGCCCGTTGAACAAAACTTCAGGTTCTTTTTTATTAATTATTTCAATTAATTTAAAACTTGTTTCTTGAATTACCAAGTTAAAATCTTCAGATCGGTATTCTTTAAAACCATAATTACTAAAGTCTAGTGTTTGCCCTTCAATATATGGTCTAAATGATACAATTAATATTCCATTAGGTTTTAATACTCTATAAATTTCTTTTAAAGCCTTTACTGGGTTTTTCCAAAAGTAAATAGTGTTCACTGTGCAAACCTTATGAAAAGTTTCATCCCAGACAGGAATTTTCTCAATGTCGGCATGAAATAGATCGATGGCTTTTTTATTAATTAAGTTCCTATTTATTCTTTTTGCTTCGGCTATCATGGTTTCAGAGATATCAATGCCGGTATATGATATTTGATTTGCCTGAGCGATTATATAATCAATGAATTTTCCGTTACCTAGTCCGATTTCTAAAACCGCATCTCTATTTTTTATATGCAACAAATCATAAGTTGATTTACTTATGAAACGGTTCATCTTATTCATACCTTTTGCAACATCGATTCCAAATTCACCTGATGGGTTGGCCAGTTGTTTGGCTATAATTTCAAAATCCAAATAAAACTGTTTTTTAAGGGGTTTCTGAAAAAGTTAAGTTAATACCGTTATTATCTATAATTGCAAATTCATGAGTGCCGTAGAAGGTTTTGTTTATTGGTTTCACTACGGTTACCTTTTTAGATATTTGATTATAATAATGGTGTATATTTTTTACTCTAATATATAAGGTTAATGCCGCACCAACAGTCATTGACTCTAGTTCTTTGTATTCGTTTTTTAGAGAATTCTCTTCTTGAAACATTAACCCTACCTGGTCTAACATTACATAACCCCAGTCATATTCTCCTTGTTCAGGGTTTGTATCTATAATTTTAAAGCCTAATTTATGGGTATAATAGTCAAGTGTTTTATTAACACTTTTAACCATTATGTTTGGGGTAAGCGATTTTAATGTTGTCATATTGTGGTTTTTAATTTGAGAATTTACAGAAATAGAAATACTAAGACAGACTATCAATAAGTAATAGTTCATGGTTGTTTTTAATGACAAATGTAAAAGGAGAAAAAGTGAAGTGCTTTGTAAAAAAGCGACAATATTAAATTTCAGAGGGGTTCAATCCTGTCATTTTATAAACCTCTTTAGTCAAGTGAGAATGGTCAAAATAACCATTATCAAAAGCAACATGTAGTAAACTGGTGTTTGGGTTTGTAGCCATACAATCAATTGCATTTTTAAATCGGGTTATGGCATGATATTCTTTCATGGTAACACCCACTATGGCTTTAAAACGTCTTTCTAACTGCCTTAAACTTATATAGTGTTCTTTAGCAATTTTAGCAAGGTCTATATCTTGAAAATTAGTTTCAATAGACTTGCAAACAGAAAGTTCTAACCTGTTTTTGTTTACCTTATTCCTTTGAATAATATTTGTAATAAAATCATTAACAAGCGCTATTTTTTGAAATTGATTTTCACATTCAACGAGCTTGTCTAAAATAGAATAACTGATGTGTGGAAAGATATCTGAAGCACTCAATGTTTCATTCTTTAACTCTGAAACAGGAATGTTTGAAATTGTATTAAATTGACCAGCTTTAAAACGTACTCCTATGGTTTGTGAATTTTTTTTTGAGGTTACTTTTTTATAAGTGGTCATCATTCCTGAAACTCTAATTTCATTCTTTGAATAATTGTAAGTTTCTTTATCAAGCTCAAAAATAACGTCGATATGACCATCAGGAATTATTCTTGATTCAATTTCTTGATTAAAATTTGTGGCTAGCCAAATTGTATCAACAATTGAATTCAATTTAATAGATGGTATGTATTCTTTATATTCCAATTAACAACTAAAATAGAAAAAGCAACTTTAGTCGCCAGTTAAAGCTGCTTTCATTTTTAGAAATTATTTCCTTATTGGTATCATATTAGAAGTATCTACAGGAAAACTATCATATTTATTGTATAGTTTTAAATATTTTTCGGGGTCAATTGGTACTTCATTTAAGGTTTCATATAAACCCTTAAAAAAACCTTCTCGTTTTTGAGATGGATTAAAAATTAAGGTCAGTTTTACGGTTTTATCCGTGTCATTTTTAAATCCGTGGGGTGTAAATCTTGGAACGTAAGCAACAGTTCCTGGTTTGGCTTTGTACTCTTCTTTGCCAACTTGTATGGTTAACTCTCCTTGGTTTACAATAAAAGTTTCGTCCATAAATCTATGGTAATGCAATTTTGCACCAATTGCCATTGGCGGAAGCATAATTTCATAAACACCTAATTGGTCATTAGACATTTCACTAGTTACTTTAAATGTTATTGCAATGGTACTTAACTCTAATTTTTCTCCTTCATTGGGCTGTATAATAGATGCTTTATTTTCAAGCTGGTCATTAAAATAATCTGGTTTCATAGATTAAATATTTTGTAAGTTCACTAAAATCTTTTCCTGTTGTATTTTATTATTCTTTGCTAGAAGCTCCGGATAAGCTGTTCCTTCAAGAGAAAAAATAGCTTTAAGCTCTAAATTGATAAAACCGAAAATTGTTTTAAGATATGGCTCTTGAAAATCTAACGAAGCCATTGCTGTACCTTTATAGGTTTCGCCTTTAGTTGTTATTACATATGCTTTAGTGTTTTTGAGTAAACCTTGATAATTACCATCTTTATTTACTCTAAATGTATGATCAGATCTAACGATGTGATCTAAGTACGATTTTAAAGTGGATGGGATATTTAAATTATACAACGGACTACTAATAAGTACGTAGTCTGCAGATTTTAGTTCCGAAATAAGTTTGTCAGATAACCTTGTAGCTTGTTTGTTAATCTTGTTCTGCTCTTTCAAAGGAATATGGAATGCTTCTACAGTTTCATTTTGCAAGTGAGGTATTTCAGTTTTTGTTAGGTCTTTATAAATTATTTTTCCTGTAGGATGGGCTTTTAACCAATTCTTTTCAAAATAATCAGCTAATTGTCTTGAGTGCGAACCTTCTTTTCTTAAGCTGGCATCTATTCGTAATAATTTTTTCATCTATTGATAGTTTATATTCAATAGATTGACAAATTATAAGGTGAAAACGTGACAGGTTTACAATGAAAGAGATTTTAGTTTATTGGCATCAACTATAGAAAAGATACCTGTTATTTTAGTTTTGTTAAACTCAAAAACTTGGCAATTATGTAATATTTCATTTTTAAAAAATAATAGGGCTGCTTGATGATTTATGACGCTGTATTTTATCTCTAATCCAGATAAAAATGCGCGGTACACGTATAACAATAGTTTTGAAGTGTCAGTTATTCCGGTAGTTAGTTCTCTAACAACTTTAATGTCTTTTCCACCATCGGCAGCCAATACAATATCTTTAGATAATAGCCTTTCTAAAGCTGTAAGGTCTCCTTTTTGCATGGCTACAATATACCGTTGCAAATTTTGGGTTTCGTTTTTCTGAATTTTGTGGTTTTTGGTCTTGTGTTTATTCAGTTTGCTTTTTGATCTACTCAATATTTTCCTTGAATTTTCAATGGTAAAATCAATGGTCTCAGCAATTTCTTTGTGTGAATAGTCGAAAGCTTCTTTTAGTATAAATACCGCACGTTCTTTTGCGGTTAACTTTTCTAGAAGCGTGAGTATAGAATAAGATAATATTTCATTCTGATGAATTATATGATCTGCGGTTTCAGTTGAAATAGGTTCAGGTAGCCATACATTTGTATTCGTTGTTTTCTTTTTTCTATTTTTTAAATTAATAGATTGATTGATTACGGACTTGATTAAATAACCTACTTCATTTTTAATATGCTTTTTGTCAATTACTAAATATTTTACTAAAATATCTTGAATGGTATCTTTAGCATCTTCAGAAGACCCCAGTATATTGTAAGCGTATGGAAACAGTATTTCGTGATAATTTTTCAAATCTTATTTTTAAGCACTTCTAACATGACAATTAAAAATATAAAAACGTGACATTTTGATTATCCTATTAATTATTAAAGCTACTAGCTTCTAATACCTCGTAATTGTGCATTGATAAACTATTTGCGTCTGTTAAACTGGCAAAGGTCATAGCGTCTTTGTTTTGCATAAACGTTTTTTGAACCTCTTCAACAGCTGCTTTACTTTTCCATACAAAAATATCCATATAGCCCTCTTCTGTTTTCAAAAATTGTCTACTAATTAAACCCTTGCATTTAGAGCAATAATCGTTGTTAAAAGCTTTTGAAGCTATCAAAAGCTCTTCATGAGTTACATTTTCAGCTGCTTTGTAAGTGGTGATTTCTACTATCATTTTTAGGTGGTTTTGTATTAATTGTGAGTAGCAAAACTACTTTGATATTTTTGTACAGAACCATAAGATAGTTTAAGAAAATTAACTTTAGGCCGTTGCTTTTTTTCTTAAAGTGCTTAAAAACTCAGGAGTTACCCCAATATATGAAGCTATCTGTATATTGGAAATACGGTTTGATAAGTTAGGGTATTTATTTAGAAAGTATAGGTATCGCTCATAAGCAGTAGCGCTGATATGTTGTAGCACTCTTTCTTGTTGTTCTATAAATGCATTTTCTGTAATAATTCTCATATTACGATCAAACATCGGAGAATTGTCATATAGATTAAAAAGATCTTCTTTCTTTATTTGTAGCACAATGGAAGGTTCTAATGCTGTAATACAAAGTTCTGTAGGTTTATTATTGTATAAACTACCAAAGTCGGTAACCCATTTGTTTTCAGAGGTAAATTGAAGATTGTGTTGGTTTCCATTTTTGTCGGTATGAAAAGTTTTTAAAATTCCCTGAACAACAAAAGTAAGATGGTTACAAAGTTGCCCTTCACCTAAGATACTTTCCTTTCTTTTAAGCTTTCTTTCTAATACACATGTACGAAGTAACTTTACAGTTGACTCTTCAACTGCCCAATAATCCTCAAAATAATTTAGAAGTTGCTGTAAACGAGAAGAACTCATAATTTCTTTTTTATCCTACAAAATTCAAAAGTCAAGTTAAGGCATTTGAAAAATGCGTGTTTTGGTAAAAAGATAAGAATTCTCATTACAACTTAGCGTTGTTGGCTAATTGTATGTCTAGTTTTTTCCACTTCTCTTTCCATCGTTTATCATTTATTCTATTCTTATATATTGTATAATTAAAATTTGGAGTTGGTTTTACCACAAGGTTGAATAAGTCAGCTAACCCATAGGGGGCAATATATTCAATTTGATTTTCTAAAGTCAGACGAATAGCAATGGCAGTAGCAGTTTCTGGCCAATAAGCTATAGCGTCTTCGCAATTGCTATAGGGCTGATGTTCATTTTTTAGGTGCATTCTTGATTGGTTTTTAACAGACCAATTCATATTTGAAACAGCGGTTTTCAATTGATTTTCAATTAGCAAATCGCTCTGTTCAGTCAGGTCGGAATTGTTAAAATGAATGACATCTATATCATTGAGTTCGGTTCTGGTCTTTTGATGTAACACATCCCAAACTTTATTTCTGACAAAACCAGCTCCAATCCAACAATCATTTAAGTTTATATCTCGAACTACTTTCATCATATCAAGCATCCATTGATCATCTTGAATAATTTCAATTAGTTTGTTTTCCATCTTTAATATATTACTTAATAAATCAAAACAATTTCATCCAATTTTTCTCCCACAAAGTAATGTCAAACTATCCTAGTTTTTCCGATGAGTTCTTGAAGAGCTGGTCATGTTTGGTTTCATATTTAGGTCAAATAGATAATATTTTCCCTTCTCATTGGCCTTGCAATCTATTCTGATAGGAGATTTAATTCCTATTAATTGAGCAGATTTAATACAATGTTTATATACTTCTAGAATTCAGTGACAGTAGCTCTTCATCACTTTCAACCAAAAAATTTTGACCCCTTTATTTAATGCCGCTTCAATTCCATTTCGGGTATTAGGAAAAACCCAATCTTTATCAATTGCCTGATTCGGATTTTCTACAGGGGTTGCTAATTCAATATTATTTTTTAATAATTCAAATGCAATATCGGCACCACTATCAGAATATCCTCCGGGTTTCATAGGCTTTTGAATTCTATCTTTTGCTGGTGGTAATTCTGCCTGATATAATTTTGCTATTTTATTCAAGATATTTTTTCAGTTTGTTACCAATTATTGGATGAACGTATCTTTCCGTTTATTCAACTTATGGTATTAGGTTTTTATTAGTGGGAGAATGCTTTAAAACTAATTTAATACAAATATACCACACAGCAATCTGCACGGTGTTTTGTAATTTATCGCGAATACTAATTTTTCAATTAGAAAATCATATGTCTGCTTTTTATGCATACTATTTTGGCCAGAGACGTTTTGGTTTTATTTAGACCATAGCGCCATTTGCTCCAATTACCTGGCCCGAAATCCATTTGGCGTCATCACTTGCTAAAAACAGAACAACCTTGGCTATATCCATAGGCTGTGCTAATCTATCAAAGGCGTTCATGGCACTTATCTTATCGATAGTTTCTTGTGACTTTCCTTTTAAAAACAACTCGGTTGCCGTTGCACCAGGTGCAATTGCGTTTACAGAAATTCCCCTGCCTACTTCCTTAGAAAACACCTTGGTAATTTGCTCAACGGCAGCCTTAGTAGCCGAATACAATGCGTAAGTAGGAAACATTAGTTTTGCCGTGCTTGAAGAAAAATTGATTATAGTGCCATTATCGGCTAGTTTGCTATTGGCCTCTTGCAGGGTGTTGAAGATGCCTCTTACATTCACATTAAAAAGTTGGGTAAAGTCGTCTTGTGTATTATCCTTTAATAATTTAGAAAACATAATTCCCGCATTATTTACCAATACGTCTACCTTGCCAAATAGTTCAAGGGTTTGATCAAATAATTGGGTTACTTCATTTTTTTGGCTTACATCTGCTTTTATGGCATGTGCGGTGCCTCCGTTTTTGGTAATAATTGCTACCGTATTGTTAGCTTCTTTTTCACTATTGGAATGATTTACTATTACCTTAGCACCATTTTTGGCTAATAAAATAGCAACTTCTTTCCCAATTCCCCGAGAAGCACCCGTTACTATAATAACTTTGTTTTGTACCATAAATTGCTGTTGATTTATCTTTATTTATAGTGAAAATTCTTCTTTATTAAAATCGTTATTGAATGTGATGTTAGACCAATTTACTAGAATCCAAGGGGCGTCTGTTACTTTGGCCTCCCAATTGGATTTTTTGTATTTACGAATGGTAGGTATTAAAAAATCATCTACTTCCTCATACTCCAATTGCATTAGTAATGGTGTATCAACTACACCGTACTCGGCAACCGTGAATAAAAACTGGTCTACAATTCCTGTTTTTTTATTAATGTAGAGTTGGTATATATCTGTAGGCTTGTTGTTGTTAAGTTCAAACGAAACTTTTACAATATCAAAGTTTTTATTGTCAATTACTTTTTCGCCCAAATACTCGTATTTT
Source organism: Flavobacteriaceae bacterium EG-1 (assembly GCF_009649685.1). Taxonomy (GTDB): domain Bacteria; phylum Bacteroidota; class Bacteroidia; order Flavobacteriales; family Flavobacteriaceae; genus Aurantibacter_A. Next base: position 234,988 of record NZ_WJPK01000003.1, on the reverse strand, counting down.
AAACCAGGATCGTTTAGTTTTTGGAGCATTGTAAACCAGTAAAAATTGGTAGGCCTGTTAAACATTACTTTTTTTAATGCTGTTGAATCATTGACTACTGTGCCGTTAGCTTTAAGCCAATATTCTTTTCCGTCAAAACCTTGTTCCATGATTCCTTCTATTTGAGGAAGGGTTCGTTGGTGTTGGTTATATTTCCCATAGGATAATTCTCCTTCAAAAATGTATTTTTCAATAGACTTGTCCGTACTTCCATCTGGTGTAGTGTAGGTATAATAATAGGTAACGTCTTTTTTTGTTTTTAGATTTTGATAGTTGCCAACTTTTTCTATCATATTATAAACCAATTCGTGGGCTTTGTTTTGAAAACTAATTTTGGTTTTAGTTTGCAGTGTTTCTTGGTTTACTTCTTTTGTTGAAGCATCTTTACAACCTGCAAAGGCTATTGCTAAACCTATTGCTATAGAGATTGATTGTATTTTCATTTTAGTGTTGTTTTTCAAGAGATTTTTGATCATTGTTTATAAAATATAATAGTAAAAATAGAAACCCGATGTAGGTGGACTGCAACCCTACAAGATCCCATTTTTGGGCAAAAGAACTCCCAATTACCAGTATGTTCATAAGAATAAATGAAACGATAAGTGTTTCTCTGGTGAATTTATTTAATAGTAAAAAAAGACCAATGATAAGTTCGGTAAATGGAATAATCCATGCTAAAGGTGTTACCAAAAACTCGGGCAACAAGGTGTCTTTAAATGTGTTTTGCATTCCTGTTACAAACTTTTCCAGGTTGGGCAATCTAACTAAGCCGTGGAAAAAGAAGTTTATACCAAAGGATAGACGGAATAAATGAATTGCAAGTGTTTTATTGTCTAAACTAGCTATTTTCATAGTGATTATTTTTTAAGATAATTCAATTAATTTTTTAGCGATTAACGTAAGATTGTTTTCCTGTATTTCAGGTTTTGGAGCAAGTGGATATAGTTGAGCTCCAGGCCTGCTAATAAATGCACCTCGCCAACCGGCCCATAGTGCACCGGCAATATCCCATCCGTGTGCAGCTACCAATAAACATTCATTAGGTTGTATGCCCATTTTTCTAGCTGCCCAATCGTAGGCATCTGAATGGGGTTTAAATTTGCCCATATCCTCTATACTCAATCTTTCATCAAAATAATGGATAAGGCCAGCATTTTCAAATTGCGTCTGTACTCCTGTATTGGATGAGTTGGTGAAAGATACCAGCTTGTAACTGGCATCTTTTAATGCCTGCAAGGCACCTTTTACTTCTGGGTGAGTTGGTAAGGAACGAATAGGACCTAATATGGCTTCGCGCGCTTCTACTTCTGTTATTTTAATGTTATTGTTTGCGGCTACCATTTGTAAGGCAGCTGAACCAATAATTCCAAAATTATTGTATTGTCTGCCTACCGTTGACACTAAGGAATATTGGAGCATTGTAGTAAACCACAAAGACAATAATTCACTTCTGCCACCAAGTATGTTTCCTACACTTGTTTTCATGGCTGTTAAGTCTAACAAAGTTTCGTTTACATCAAAAAACAACACTTTTGGTCTTGAAGTATATTCGTTTTTTGCTATTGAAGCTGTATGGGTTGCTCCATATCCTACGTTGGGTAATGTTACGCCGGCCATGCTAAGCATTGCCGTATTTTTTATAAAATTTCTTCTTTGCTTTTGCATGTTATATGTAATTAAAAAACATTCTATATGGTATGTTTTTGGTTAAAAAAAATTATGCTTTTAATTGGTTTATGTATAAAGACAATCCCGAAATATATTGATCTAAAACCACATCATCCTTATATATTTTTCTAATACCTCTAATGCCCTCAAACGCGCTAATTAAATATACCGCAACACCTTCGCTGTGTATTTCGGTTTTTATCTTGCCTTGTTTTTTTCCTTTCTCTATTAAGGTTACCAAGGCGAGTTTCCATTTTTCAATAATATTTTTTAAGGCCAATTGGTAGCTTACTTCATAGTTGCCAATTTCATTGATAAAGTTGTTCATCGGACAACCATTTTTTTTATCATATAGGGGAAAGGACTTAATTCTATCGACAAAAGTATTTTCCAAAATTTTAAGAGCATTACCAGGTTTTGTCAAAGGGGCTATCATACCAGCATATACTCGTTCTTGAATTTTGAGTTCTATTACCTCAAGACCTAATTGTTGTTTGCTTTTGTAATGATGATAAAATGCACCTTTGGTCATTTTTGTAGCTTTCATTACATCATTGACGCTGGTAGCTTTAAATCCGTTTTCATAAAACAATTTAAATGCTTCGTGCACAATGTGCTGCTTGGTCAATGCAGATTTAATTTCTTGTTGCATACGGCAAAATTAAATAAAAATACCAGGTGGAATGTTTTTAATTAGTTTTTAACATTTATTTAGTCTTAAAGAATGTTGTTAAGTGTTTTTTACTTTAAATAGAATAGGGGCTTTGCTGTTAAAAAGCGTGTTGGTGATTGTGTGTTAAGCTTCTGGTAGATACTACTAATTTTCTTTTAATGTAAAGACATTGGAAACATACTTAATGTCATCTGTATAGAAGATGACGTCTATGGTAATGTCCCATTGTGTTTCCGAAATTTTTTTACCGCTAATGGAACCTTTTGGAGACGTGTTTTTTGATTCGTCGAAAAATGCACAGAAGCAATATTCGGAATATACCGTACTTATAGCTGATAGTTCTTCATCGGTATAATTAAATTCCGTTAAACCCGGTTCAATTTCAAATCTAATGATTTCGGAATATTCATCGTCCGCAATTATTTCTGCATCATCGGCTATATATTCATAGGTGAATACTATATTATTCCCATTTTCAATAGTACTGTTTTTCATATAACTGTCTTCATTAATGGGTAAAATGGTAAGTTCGGCGTTTTCTTGAAATGTATAGGAATAGGTATCCTTTGTTTTTTTAGAACAAGAAAATGTCAACCCTAAAACTGCCATTAGTGTAATTATCTTTTTCATTTTAGTTGAATCAAAAGTTGTCCAACATAATAAATCTCGTTGGCTGGTATGTAATTAATAACGGATTATTTTGATGGAATTCCTATGCAATAAAAACTAGTGTCATAATCTTTCAATTGTTTTTGAATTGCAGTGAAATCATTAAAACCCTTATGAAATACTCCTATTACTTTTTGATGTTAATTATTTATCGAGTTTCTATAGATTAATAGTATTTCTTCTACTCGGTTATCATCTATATATTCTAATAAAACAGCTTTTCCTACAATGTTAGTTATTCCTGCGATTATTAATAAATTGTCTATTTTCTATTAGGCTATTACCTGTTTTTAAGTTGAACAATTTACTAAAATGTTGAGCGAATTCGAAACTTAATTCGTTGGATTATTATTAAGTTATATTTAAAAAATTGGTAATCATTCAAAATAGTATTATCGCTGTATGTGCAAAAAAATTCTTGTTCGTTACAAAAAGATACATGATTCATTATTTGAAATACACTTTATTTAAATAATTACTAAGATTATGCCTAGTCAAGGTGTGGCAATTAATAATTCAGATTGGCCATTTTTTTCTCGAACCTAGTGGCTTCTAATACCATCGTATTTAACAAAATTCATAGTTCATTCCGAAATTTTTTGAACTTCTCTTTAATACCGTTTAACACAGACATATATACAAAAAAGCCATTGGCGAAGAATTAACTCCGCTATGGCTTTTACTATTTAGGTAGTAGTATTTCAATTACGTGCTCATAGAAAAATTCTATTTTATTCTTCCTTTCTACTCGCCTTTAATAATCGGTTCATATTTAGTCCAATTAGCAACTATAACCCAAATATTAATTGCCAATAAAACTAATGCGATTCCTATGCCTGATAGGTCGTGTACTAAATGGTGAATAAATATTCCAACTACAATAGGTAGAATAACCAACGCTCCAAACGCTCTTGTTTTTGGGATTGCTATTAAAGCTCCTCCAATGATTTCAATAATTGCTACAAGTGGAAAAATCCATTTTATGGTCATAAACCCACCCATTATTTGCATCATTTCTTCAGACATTTCTGGCATTGGCATATAGTTAAAGAATTTGTTTAACCCTGAATTAATCATCATTACTCCGAATAGCACGCACAATACCGTATAAATCTTGTTTTTCATTTTAAATTGTTAGTATTAATAATATGTCAAAATTAATTATTTTTGATTACCATTTGTAATCAGATACCTTTAGGTAACCAGTTACTTTTAGGTAATCAGAAATCAATAACTATGAAAAAGAAAAAGCATAAAGAATGTATGTCTGCTTTGATTCCAGTACGAGACACTTTGGATGTAATTGGAGGTAAATGGAGGCTTTTAATTTTAATTTCAATTTGGGAAGGAAATAAGCACTTTAGGGAAATAGAACGGAGTATTCCAAAATTAAGCACCAAGGTTTTGTCTAAAGAATTAAAAGATATGGAAGAAAATCAATTAATTACAAGAACTATTTTAAATGGTTTTCCTGTAAGAACTGAATATGCACCAACAGAACATTCCAAAACATTAGAAAAAGTTATTTTAGAATTATATAATTGGGGTATTAATCATAGAAAGAAAATTTTTGGTGAAAAGTTGGAAAATAAAGTGTCTTAAAGAATGTAGTATGGCCCCTGTTTATGTTTTAACTAATTGTTGAGGTTCTACGTTTGTAGCTGTCATGATAACTAAGGACGATTCCTTGTTAGCTCGGAACTTTTTATAAAGCTACGGATTTCCGATTCGGAAATCCGCCACAATGAACTATAGCCAATGTAATGCCTTTATACTTTCTCTTGACTTTAATTTGGGGAGTGCAGACCAATTTTATTTCCTTCTGAGTCAATGAATATGGCGTAATATCCGCTTTCATCTGCATGAAGTGATTTGGGAACAATAACTTTTCCACCATTTTTCTCAACTTTATCAAGAATTATTTGAAGATTATCCCCTCCATTAAGATATATTGTAACTCCATTTGTAGATGGTTTGTAACCTTCTGCTTTTAAAATAACTCCCGTTACCATTTGCCCTTCATAAGGGAATATGCCCATTTGCATTTCTGGAAATTCCATTTTTTCAATGTTAATGTCTAAAATTGTTTGATAAAAATTAACTGCTCTCGAAATTTCCATTGCAGGAATCTCGAAAATTGAAATAAAACTTTTCATCTCGTTTGTTTTTTGCATGTCACTTGAATCAATTTGTTGGTTCTCGGTATTTAATTTGTCTTGTTCTTTACAAGCAATAATACAGAGGCAAAGTATTACTGTACTTATTAATTTTCGCTTATTCATATGTACTGTTTAAGTTAATAGTACAAATATGAAATTTTAAAGAAGTTCAAAATTGTAAAAATGCGACACTCTATTATTTATAGAAGAGTGTTGACAGTGTCATATTTTCATTACCTAAAAACTCCGTCGGGTTAATCCCTGTAAACTCTTTAAAGTCTTTAATGAAATGGGCTTGATCAAAATACTCACTTTCGTAAGCAATGTTTGTTAAGGTGTCTGCTTTTTTGTTTAGCAACATTTTTAAGGCAGTTTGAAGTCGAATTACTTTGCCCAATTGTTTTGGGCTAACACCAATTTGCTTTTTAAAATTTCTTTCGAGTTGTCTTCTTTTAGATAAGTCTTTTTTAAGAATCGTTGTTATTGATTCAGCACCATTAGAAGATAAAAGTGCTTCAACAGTCTGTTTTACAATAATATCGATGGTTGTTTTATCATTCAGCATATCTAAAAGGAAGCCCTCTATAATTTCAATACGTTGTTTGCTGTCTGTTGCATGAATTATTTTTTGTTCTAATTCTTTTGCGGTTTTCTCTCCGAATAATAATGTTAAGGGTGTTTCTTTGTTTGCTAAATCTTTTATCGGTACAGTAACGAAATTAGTAAATCCATAAGGGTAAAATCTAATTGCAAAAGTGTTTACATATCCAGTTGGTTCTATATAAAATGGTTCAATTGTTTGTCCAAGAACTATTGCACGGGGTTGCAATATAAATTCATCATTCGAAGTATAACGCTTTATGTCATCTCCAAGAATAAATGCCATTTCTATACAACCATCGGGTATAATTCGTTGTCTTTCCGAATTGTTATCGGCCGGAACTTCCAATGTCCAATAACAACTTACAAGAGCTTCTAAATCTGGATGTGGTTGAAATGTTTGATAGTTCATTGATTAATTAATTTTTATGACCCATAATAGTCTCTGTTAGGTGTAGTTTAACAGTTTACTTTGCAAGTATACACCAAACTCAAAAACCGTTAAGGTATTAAGAAGTGGATGAGAAGAAGGAATTACTTATCTATTGTTATGCAACGATATTATGTAGTTCAATATGTTCTCCTTTACTTTAAATACGGTTCCGTGTCTAGTACCTTCTGGAAAACTTATTTTATTTGAAATATTTTTCCATTGCTTTAAATCTGGAGAGCTAACCGCACCCATTTTTTTTTCAGTATACATATCGTAATATACAATCCATTTGTTATCAATTTTTATGGCAGTTGGTCCTTCTGCCCAATTGGGACTTATAGGTTCGGAAGCTTCGGAGTAGTTGTCAGTAAGGGTATTACTGGTTGCTATTCGAATATTCTTTTCAACTTTAGGAAGTTTTGTTTCATTTTTTAGAAACATTATATAGGTGTCATTTTCCTTTTGTATTGTAGCGTCTATTACATTAAAACCTTTGTTGTATAGCATTTTAGTTTCACTAAAATCAATAAAATCTTTAGTAGTGGTGTAATACATTCTGTGGTTTCTTCCGTTTCCACCAGAATCGTCTGTTTCTGGAAATCTTCCAGAAATTGTGGTAGCCCAAAATATTAAATATAACTCAGAGGCTTCATCATAAAATAATTCTGGAGCCCAACAGTTTTTAGCATTTAGTTCATTTTGCATAACAGGAATATATTTCTGTTCAGACCAATCTATTAAATTCGTAGAACTAGCATACCCAATCCCTCTTTCGTTCCAACTCACCGTCCATACCATGTGAAATTTATTGTCGCCTCCTATTATAATACAAGGGTCTCTCATCAGTTTATCTTGACCAACTTTTGGTTTTAAGAATGATTCGTTGTTATTAAGTGCCTCCCAATTTAGACCATCCTTACTTGAAGCTAGGTGTAAACCATCTTCACCATTTTCCTTAAAAAATGAAAAGAGATATACTTCAGATTTTTTTTCCGAACAACTCAACATAGTGAATAGAAAAAGTATTGATATTATTTTTCTCAAGGGTTATTTGTCATATAGTTAAACAACGCAGCGCTATGGGCAGTTGGAATTTATTTTTTCAAAAGCTAAAATTGAATATTTCGCTAGCGCGTAATTTTCAATTTAGTGACATTATAAATATACATAGACCTTTCGGTTTTGTTGTAAGTAGTTTTTTTATTCGTTTATAACTCTAATCTTTTCGTTCACTTTATCAATGAAATTATGTAGATAACTTGGCACGTTATCCTTTGTTTGGTCAATTCTCCAATTTCTTACATTTCCATTTTCTGAATAACTAATATATAATCCGCCACCATCCGCACAATCAGGACAGCCAATAGTGTTTTCGCTGTTATTTAGAAGTTGACTTGGAAAAAAGTTCTTTAAATCTTTAACCTGCTCAAAATTTTCAGCACTCAATTCCACGAAATCAAGGTTTTTCCCTGAATAATCGTCAACTGTATCTTCAAATAGTTTGTTTTCGGTCAATTTAAACGTTTCTACACATCCTTCTCCAGCACATTCTCCGTAGAAATGTCCAAAAATCAAAAAATTCTGTTTGTTTATCTCAATTCGGTCGTCATCATTACTGCAAGAAATTAAGATTCCAACTGCCGATATTAGCAAAAGTATTTTTTTCATAATTAATTTTACTTTCTAGATGTAATTTTCAAGATTTAGTTGCTTCTAAATTGCTTACAACGGTTCGACTAAGGTTCGTTGTTGTAATTTGTCCAAAGTACAATCCAGCTGAACTTAAAGGTCGCTTTTGCACGTAATTACCGTTTAGAATATTGGCTAGAAATGAATTTTAAGCATTGTTTTGGCTACTTATTTTTCCCGGTTATTTCTTTACCAATTCGTTGATATTCCAATTTCACACTTTCTGGCATTCCTCGTGCACCTATCGATTCTGGTATGTCAAATCCATTGGGCCAAAAATAGCCCAATATTCCAACCACATTTTCATCACTTTTGGCTAATTCGTAATAATTATTGGCAACTTCGTCCATTTGTATCAAGTCAATATTCCCTATGTCTCCATGAGCCCAGTCAATAAAGTGACTATCTAAGATGACCATTATTTTCTGCGTAGGATTTGAAATCTTGGATTTTAATAACGCCCAATCCTCTTGAAACTCGCTGTTTGTATTTGGATTCTTAACAAAATAGCGGTCAAATCCAATCCAGTCTACTGTAATTGGAACTTGAAGACTGTCTAGAGCTGGATATGCCTCGATTAGCATAATGGGTATTTCCGGAAATTGACTTTTAACATAATCTGATACGGCGCTCATCTCTAAATAGGTTATTCCATTCCAAGTTGGCTCTTCCCCTATATAGAAAGCCTGGATTTTTGATTGGTTTGAGGTCAATTGATTGGTGTTTGTAAAATCATCCCATCTTTGCTGAAAGTCTTCACGCAATTGATAGTCTGTGCCTGATGGACTATTTGTACCCACAATTTCGAAGAAAAGCTCATTCAAGTGCAGTATGACTTTCATATCAAACGCTAAAAAAGCGTCAAGTCTTTGGACAATATTGTCAGTTGGAGATGTTACTAGTATATCGGCAATATTTGAAAAGGTATGAACTTCATCTGCATAGTTGTTCTTGGAAACGTTGTCAGTTGGATCGTCCCAGTAAGTGTCTACCAGAGTGAATCCAAAATATTCAATATGAGAATTTTGATTTTCAGATGAGCTAACTTCTTCATCTTTTCTACAAGACAGAAGTATGATTAAAATCAATAAATAAACTAAAGTGCTTTTCATTTCGATTGATTGACCACAAGGACTTCAAATATGAAAAGTTAGCGAATTTAAATTCACTAACTTTTCATTTAAAAACAGTGATATATAAAAGTACAAAACTTGATGATTTGTGCTATCCTCGCTATTTTTCACATACCATGTTACCCAAAGTATTTATTTTAAAAGTTTGTTCATATAAATGTTGGATATTATTAGAATCCCAAAAAGTATTAGAAGTAGAAGCATAATAAAGATAGAATCTTTATGTTTGATATGTGCGACTAAAGCCGTTATTAAAAACAATCCAACACCTGCATAAGTCCATTCTTTTAGTTGTAATGAAGCAAAAGGTATTAGTAATACTATTGCAGCTATCAACTTTAAAACAGCTAGTTCTACCCTGAAAAAGTCAGGAAATCCTAAATCTTTAATTCCTTGAATTGTACTTTTACTGAATAAATAACTATAAGAGCTTAAAAAGAGAAAAGCCGATATTATTGCTGTTGAAGACCAATATATTACTTTCATTTTATAAAAAACTATCTTGTAATTGTTTTACAATTTTAAGTCCATCTGGGTCTGCTTTTGTTTTTAACGTACAAAAATCTTCAGCCCATTGTGAAGTTCGGATTCTTAATGGAGGATTTTCGTTTTGAGCAATACTTAAAGCAACTTGTGCTACTTCTATCCCTGTTTGATAAACCTGCTCTTTGCTTTCATTTGCTCTTTTTTGGTTTCCTGCCATATATCTTTCAAATATTGGTGCGTATTCACCTGATGCAAATTGTCCCTCAACGGCTGTTTTTTCAATAGCCGAAGTCATAAATTCTGTAGCTATTCCTCCTGGTTCAACACAAGTTATTTTGATATTAAAAGCATTACTAACATACGTTGCAAGCCCTTCCATAAACCCTTCTACAGCAAATTTAGCACCACAATATAACTCGTTAAAAGGTTGTCCAACCAAACCACCAACAGAAGTAATGCTAATTATTTGCCCAGATTTTTGTTTTCTCATATATGGTAAAACTGCTTGTGTACAAAATACAACTCCGTGATAATTTACCTCAGTAACCCATCTAATTTCTTCTTCCGAAGCCTGCTCTGTTGTTTTTGCAAAACCAGCTCCTGCGTTATTCACTAATACGTCTATTTTTCCATCTTTTTCAATAATAGTATTTACGGTAGATGTTATAGAAGCAATGTTGGTTACATCTAGAGGAAGTATTTCAATATTCAGACTTTCTTCCACAATTTTCTGTTTAAGCGTATCCGATTTTTTAAGATTACGCATTGTAGCATAAACCTTATAGTTGTTTTTAGCGAACAGAATAGCACTTTCAAATCCTACTCCTGTTGATGTTCCTGTGATTAATACGTTTTTTGTCATACTTGTTAATTTAATGGAATGAACGTTCATTCCATATTATTGATAAATTTTTTTATTCTTTGATTGCGTCCCAAACCATTATTACTTGATTTTTAAGGGAAGTTTGTTTGTTCTCTGTTTGATTAAAATACCATCTTAAATAGGCAAAAATAGCGCTACCTATAAACATTAATACTTCTTCTATGTCAATGTTTTTTATAATACGTTGTTGTTTTCCAAGGGTTAAAAGATCCAAAACAGGAGTAATAGATTTTCTACCTTCTTCTCTACTATTTTCTGTTATAATAGGAGAAGCTTGAAGTTGCTCCATAAATTGAAAATAATTAGGGTTATCGATGAAAAAGTTGACTGTTATAGTAAAATAGTTTTCGAATTGTGTTCTGATTGGCTTATCCGATTCAAAATTTTCAAAGAGTAATTTTTCTTGTTTTTTTATATCTGTGTAAATTTCATTAATTAAAGCATCTTTATTAGGGAAGTAATTATAGATAGTACCCATTCCTGTTTTTGCAGCTTTTCCAATGGCAGACATAGGTGTATTATGAACCCCTTTTTGCACAAGAATTGTAAGGGCAGATGATAATATGGTTTGTTTTTTATTCACTTTGCAAATATATAACACTTGGAATGATTATTCCAAGCATTGTGTAGTTTTTTTAAAATATACTGTTTTTATACTGTGGGTAACGTTTCGGAAGTGACATTTAGGAACGGTTTGTTAGGATTGGCTTATATTTAATAGTACTAGTTGAAGTTAGTTTTATATATTGATTTTTTCGGATGCTTCTAAAATCCAATCTTTGAGTTCATTATTAACTTCAGATTCATTTGTTAAACGAACCCTAAGAGTACACATAGTTCCAAAAATACCTGAGGGTTCTCATCTTTCAGTTGTAGGTTTGTCCTTTAATTTAAATCCTAAATCAACTCCTGTCTTAGAGGCTGGCTTATTAAATATAAATTGTCTTTTACGTATAATGCTACCACCTGTCTTTTCAGGTATGTTATCAATCATTGTTAGTATTGCTTTATCCATTTTTTGGAATAACCTTGTGAAGCCAATTCACTAACTGTATGAATTCTCCAATTGTTTTCAGCAATTGCAACAAAATGTGCAATCAGTATAACTCCAACGAAAATCAATACCGCTAGTACATTACATTTTTGAAATTCGATTGCCATTTCTTATTGAGCTAATGGTTCTTTTGTTTTCAGTTGCAAACGGTTTGTGTATTTTTAGTTGCTTTGTCTTCGTCACTAATTTAGCAAATAAAACATGGCGATAGTTCAGCGCGAGGATATTCCGCTATTGAAATTAGTAGTAATGAACTAAACACTTTTTTGGTTAAAATTTATTAAAGCTAATTGAAGAATAGTTCAATAAGAACACCAAGGACAACACTTAATATAGTTGCTATATGAGATAAACGTTTTAATTTAAATGTGTTAGCAAATGCTAACCATAAACATAACAGTGCACAAATTGATAAAACTATTGTTCCGTATAATGGCACTATGCTTTTGAAAAGCCCTAATTGATTAAAAAAAGGATCTAATAAAGCAGTAAATCCAAAAAGAGCTAAAGCGAAATTCGTTTTTTTATGGCCTATAAAAAGGTAATAACTTGCAATTAATAGCTCCACACTTATTGCTAATGGACCAAATTGGTTATAGTAAGCTCTTTTAAAATATGCCTCGAACCCTTGAGGAAATTCAATCTTTGTAATAAATGCAACACTTAAAACAAGTCCAATAATCAAAAGTAATAATGAAATAATTTTTCTTTTTTTCATGAGTCGTTTCTAAATGTTTACCAACGTACTAGTATATGATTAGTGGCGTGGGTTATCACTAAACTTTGCAAGAATTCCCCGGGCTGAAAATCCGAGACGGTTTTCAGAAGTAGGTGAGAACAAGCAATTACTTATAGTCATGGTTGGCAACGGTTTTATTTTAATATTAATTCTTCTTTCAAGGTAAAATGCTTAGCAATTTTATCATATCTCGCTAAAACACGTTTTGCATTATCTGGAATATATGCCATTTCATATTTTTCGCCTGCAAACATTTTAACCGAATCTAAAGAATCAAATTGTAGGATAAGAAAAAACTCCATCTCTTCATTTTTTTCCATTGTTGAAATACTAACTTTCTCCAAACCTTCCACACCCTTTTTTTTCACATCAGGAAACACCTCATTGATAAGCATATTTTCATAAATAGGCGCGTTTTCTAATGAAGTCCATCCTTTCCAGGTTCTAATGATTTTATTCTTTCTATTCATTTGGTTATAAATGTTTACCAACGCAGCTCCATGGGCAGTTGGTCTTTTTTTATGGAAATATAATAAAATCCATCAATGATGTAACGGTAATAGTACTAATTATGAATTTGGATCCCGATTTCATTGTTTATACAGTGGCCACGTTTTTTCACAGGGCGTGACTTTTGAATTTTGCGGTATAGAGAATATAAAGTCGACTATCTGATTGTGTATTGCGACTTGCTATATTGGTGTCTCCGACGAGCGAAGCGAGAGGAAGGTAAAAAAGCCGTAACGGCACTTTGTAGATAAGCACTAATTATTAATTAGGCTAGCAAGCCGCCATAGCGCTGCGATGCTATAGCATTTCCAAAATTATGAGCGACAGCTGCGAGAGCAGTGTGCGAGAAGGAGCGGGGGCAAAACGAGATGAAGGGATTTTGATCGACGCAGACGTTCCAAGCGCAGCGAACATATGAATACCTTTAAAAAACAATAAAAAATCCGCGAGGATTTTCGTAAGTAGGCTAGTACTAGTAATTAATTTTATACGGTGTTGTGGTTATTTTTTTTCTATTGTAATATATTCCAATTCCGATTATAGTTAAAATTTCAGCTATTATTGATAAATACGAACCCTCAAAACCAATAGCTCCGCCATTTATTAAATTACTTTCATTTGTCTTAAATTCAATAATTGAATAAGTGTCTTGACCACTAACATTAAATCCAAGAAGTGTTTGAAATAAATTCCAGCTTAAATGCATTGCAATAGGAAACCATAAGTTTTTAGTGTAGATATATGACAAGCCAAGAACAATTCCCGCTAAGAATAAATCAAATAAAGAGAATAGGCTAATATTCGGATTCAACCCGTGCATTATAGAAAATAGAATTGATGAAAGAATTAGTGCTGTATATTTATTAAATGAACTCATTAGGTTTTTTAAAATATAACCACGAAAAAGAGTTTCCTCAACAATAGCGACAATCGTAAAAAGTAATATTGATTTTATTAATTCCTCCAATTTAAAATTAACTTTTAGAAAAAATATTTCTTTAAAGTAAATTAGCAGAAAATAGCCTATTGTCATTATTATTAGGCCAATTATAATTCCAATAATAAAATCTTTCAATCTATTTTTAGTCTGAAATCCAAGTTCAATAAACTGCTCTTTATCTACAAATTTCATAAAAAGCCAAATAATAAAAAAAGTGCCAATTAAATCAAAAAAACTAATTAGCAATTGTTCAGTTGACGTTTCTACATATTCTAAATTTCCGAACTCAGTTCCCGCAATTAAAGCTCCAAAATATTGGAATATTCCAACAATAATAAAATACGATATCATAAATAGAAAGATTCTTCCAGTCGTATTCATTTTCAAACCAATATCTTTCATTTTATTTGAATTATGTTCGGGTTTTTAATTAACCACAACGATTAGTATAAGAATAGTAGCCGACTTTGAGGCACTTTCCGTTCAAAATACAAAAAAGTTGAAGGGGGTTAAAACCCTTTAATCTATTGCTATCTCGGCTATTATTTTTATACATTCTAACCGTAAGTTAATTTCATCGGTTTAGTTATGTTGATAACGGATATTTATCCTTTTTCTATAAGTCAAGCTACGCCAAATCCATTCTAAGGGGCCAAATTTGAAATGTCTTAACCAGATATGGCTAAGAATAATTTGCATAACTAAAATAAGAATAGCAATACCTGATGTATGTAATAAACCAATTTTACCAATTAAATTAAATCCAAAATTGTAAAAAATAATAATCATGATTATTGTCTGAAACAAGTAATTACTCAGAGCCATTCTCCCCATAGGAATTAAATATCTAAATGCTTTTCTTCCTATCGAAGTTTGAACAATTTTAGATATAGAAGTTATATAGAAAATGCACATAAATATCTGGCCAGTTAATACCAAAAGCTTATAAAGAATATTTAATGGAGTTGATGGGAACATATAAGAACTTCCACCAATTATTTTAGCTGAAAAAGTAGCCAAAACACCTACTGTTAAACTGGTTATTAACAATAATGTTGATTTTGATTTTTTTGTAAAAAACTGAATTGAGGCTAGATAGTATCCAAGAAGAAAAATTCCAAGAAACTTAAAATACCCCCCTGATGGAATATAACCTAAGTATTTCCAGACAAGATTATGAATGTTTAAATAGAATATGTCTGCAATTGAACCATTCTGGAATGAATTAATAACTGCTTCAACTGTCATATCTGGATATTGAACATGTGCAAGGGCAGTCGTTTCTTCAGGACTAGCAGAACTCAAAGTCTCAGAAAATGGCAAGACAAATAAATCGATTAAAAGTGGTAATAGCAGAAAAAATAACGACCAGAGAATAAGATTTTTTGACTTGACATTCCGGAATAAAATGAGGATAAAACCAAATATGGAATATGTAAGTAAAATATCTCCAAACCAAATTAAACTGTGCAAAAGCCCTATTAATAACAGAAAAAATAGTCTTCTTCGATATGTTTTTAAAAAATTAATAGAATCTTCTTTGTTCTTTTCGTATTGAATATAGAACCCAACAGCAAAAAGAATTGAGAAGAGGGTGTAAAACTTTCCTGAGACTATGATACCTAAAAACGAATATAATTTTTCATCTAACTGAAAGTTAGTTATTTGTTTAAGTTCATCAAAAGGCATAAAAACGTATCCGCTAAAAAATCCCATGTTCATGAAAATGATTCCAAGTAAAGCGAAACCTCTTAGGATGTCTAAAATTTCAATTCTTTGTTTAGGTTCTGTTGGTTGATTAGATGTCATTAATTCAATATTTTATTTGAAAGAGAAATTATATTCTTAGCAAAAATTTCAGTAACGGTCTCGGATAAGGTTCATTACGGTGATTTGTCCGCAGTATTATTCCGCCGAAATCTAACCGCTTGATTTATACTTTTATTTTGGTGTGCACAAAACCACAATGAATTATAGCCATCGCTATGTGTTGGCTATTTGGTTATAATATTTTGTCAAATTTATGTTCGTTTAATCTCTCCGACATTTTCTCACAAAGTGTTTTATTTGTATTATCTAGGTTTTCTCTGACTTGGATGCCATATACCACATTTGGGAAATTAAATTTTTTCTGTAATTCCCATATTTCATCATGCTTATCTGGAGGGAACATTTTCATTGGATTTCCAACTGCAACCCAGCCTATTGGTAATGTTTCCTCTTCTGGAAAAACTGTTTTTAGGTGTACCACTCCGTTAATCCTAATTTCCGCCCCTTTCTTTATAATTGCTCCATGAAAAATAGAAACTCCAGTTGCTAAAAACACGTTGTCTTCAATGGTACAGCCTGCAAGATGCGAATTTGGTCCAACTAAACAATTGTTGCCAATTTTTACTGGCAAGTTTTGAGTTCCACGAATTACTGCATTTTCTAAAATTATACAGTTATCACCAATTATAATCGGACTGTTTTCAGCTATTATTTGGGCTCCGAACATTATTCTAGTGTTTTTTCCGATTGTTACATCCCCACAAATTGTAGCATTCGGAGCGACATAAGCGGATTGGTCAATATTTGGTGTTTTTCCAAAGTGTTCAATAATCATAATTAATACGTTTTTTAAACTTGCACATAATAGTTGGGCTAAGGTTCGTTATGGTGATTTGTCCGCAGTATTATTCCGCCTAGCCCCGAAGTTAGCTTTTTGCTCGGATTTCCTGCAAGGAAATCCGCAAGAAATGGAATTTTAGACTTTGTTGTAAACAGTTTTATTTCTGCAGCTCTGGTTTTATCTGCTCTTCAATCTCACTTTTGTACAACATCGTTCTGGAACATGAACTGCTCCAATATGAACGCTTTTCGGAATCGCTAAGAAGTTTTTCCAAGTCCGATGAAAGAAAGGTCCCCTTGTTTCCGAAAATGGTATAGCGGTGATTAGTTTCAAGTTTTAACCCGCATGAGGCCATATCCGTCATTGTTAACAGAAAAATGATTTTGTCCCTTTTAATGCCTTTGTATGACTTATATACTTTTATTTGGTACTGTGTTAGACGTAAATTTTGCTTTTTACCATTTTCGTCTCTCACGTTTTTTGATATCACAGATTTCCCTAATACATCGCCAATCATTACCAAATCGGATTGCTCAATTTCCGACTGAAGAGAGTCATGTTTATCACATTTGCAAAAAGGTTTTAAACCCGTACCAAGTATTAAGTTAAATCCAATTAATATCAATAGTGTTTTCATAATTGTTTACAACGGTCTCGTATAACCCTCAGTTATGGGTTAAATTAGCGATTATTTTCGGTTTAGTACAGACGTTAGCAATTCCGAGTGGATTCGGACATAGTCGAATCCGCCGACTAGCGGGCAGCGACTGATGAACACCTTAAACAAAATAGAAATCAGTGAATAAATTGTGGTTATACATTGTTGTGCTTCCTACTTTTTATTCCGATTTATGTACTTCAAGTTCAATTTCAACCATAAATTCAGGTAATGCTAATCCTTTTACTTCAAGCCAAGAACCAGTCGGAAATCCATTTTTATAAATTTCAGCTCGATATGCTGATTTTTCCAGCATTTGTGCCATATCAGTTGTGAAAATGTCCTCTTTTACCACATCTTCAAATGTGCAACCAAAGTGTTTTAATATTTTTTCCAAATCAGCATAACAGTTTTTCATCTGCTGTTCAATATCGTCAACTGCAATTGGATTTCCTTCATCGTCCATACTCACAGCTCCAGAAATTTTAATGTTATTCCCAATTTTCACAGCGTGCGAATATCCGTATGCTTTTTCTAATTCTGGGCGTAAAAGAAAATACTCAGGTTTTTCAGATTCAACAACTACTTCTTTTTCAACTTCTTTCGTTTCTTCCTTTTGTTTTTGTTCGCAACTTTGGAATCCAAAAGTTAATACAAAAAGTGTTGCGAGTAAAGTCAGTCTGTTGGTTGTAATTATCATAATTCTGGTTTTTTAGTGCCTGCTGTGGTCGGTTTTCGGCTTTCCCGTTTTTAATATCCGTTTCTTTTTTTAGCTATAGTTTAGTTACGGAATGGTACGCGAGTATCATTTTGCTGAAACCATAAATTTAGCAAAAAGGCTTGAAATTCCGATTAGGAATTTCAGCCGTGATGAACTAAAGCTGTTGTTGTACTTTCGCTATTTTATTCACAATTGTATTCAAGTTCAGAAATTAATTTTTCTGTACTCAATAATACTTGATTTAGTAATTGTTTTTCTCTTGAACTGACAATAATAGTCATTGACATATGGTCCTGAAATTGCTTGTATATCAAGTTGTTTTTATCGCTCGTCCAATTTACATTTGGCATTTTGTCTAATAGTTCGATTCCAAAGTCATTCTCATAAGTTGATAATTGATGAATTCCAAAATCGGATAAATCATATTCATAAACATATTTACTTACATCTTTATTATTTGCAACAATTCTATTTAAAGCGCCATCCAAATCAGAATAATGTTTTAATATGACACCTTTTAAGTTAGCATTTTTCAAGTTTTCAAGTTTTCCCGATGAAACGATATCTTGAATTGCAAGTTTACTAGGTAAAAATTTAATGGACCTAATTGCAGATAGATAGTCTTCTAAAATAATTGACTTGTCATCTACACCATCATACAGATTATTTAAAGCTCTTTTCGCAGAAAAAACCCTTTCGTTTAGTGATTCAAGACTTCTATTGATGTTGATTTTGTCAGATTCTAAATCCTCTTTAATCTTACAATAGTATATTTTTTCTTGCTCTAGTTTTTTTACATTTTCATTCCAGTTATTAATTTGTAATGCAATTAAAATTCCAATGACAACAAGAACTATTTCCCCGATTGCATAAAGTAAATACTTGCTGAATTTATTTTCAGAGAGTAGTCGCTGTCTTATGTGTCTGAAGAACTTAATCATGTTTTGGGATTTTAAATCTTCCGCAAGCAGCTACTATCTCTACCAAAGGTCTGACAGACCTTTGATTTTGCTTTGCAAAATTGTGTTTCGATAATCTAAAGAATTTTATCATTGGTTAGTGGTTACTGATAATGAAGCACAACGGTTCTGGATAAGCGTAGTGCGGAGGTACGCCATTTGCGATAGCAGTGGGCGAGTTGGCGCGCTGGCTTGTTTCCGTCTGCCGATATAGCTAAAGCTTATTGTTTAGTTTTATTTTTTGTTTGTTCAAAAGCTAAATCCATAAGATTTAGCGGCATTATAAAAATACGCAAACCATTCGTTTAAGCCCGAAGCCCGTATTGTTTATAGGTTGTGTTAGCAAATGTTTTTACATCCGAACTAATGTATTATCTATCGGAATCTGAAAGTGGACCATCTAAGGGGCTATTATTTTTTCTATATTCCTCAACTTTGTCCATAATGTCGCTTACTTGTTGCCAGCTATCTATGAGAGCTTCTTTTGTTTTTTCTTCGATTCTTTTGTCTAATTCCTCAAAATTAATATTATCCTTTTCAGAGAAATACCTTAAAATAAAATCTAGTTTAATGTCTTGAGACACTTGTTTAGTTATAATATGATTAAGTAATGCATTATTTATATCGTTCATATCTTATTTTGGTAATTGATTAAACTAAATAATAATATTGGTTTTATTTTGAAATTATAGTGTCCATCTATTGGTTTACGGGTGTGGTAATATTTTTTTGTGCAGATTTTTCAATAACCTCAAGTCTGGATTCAATTTTTTTAATTTCTTTTTTGTGGGTCGTATCTTGAGTGTTCAATTTTAACCACAATGCCAAAATAGCAACAATTAACGAGGCAATAGGAATAAATATTTGCGCGAAATTTTTTAGATAACTTAAAATTATATCCCAGTTTTTATTTAAATATTTTTTATTCGAGAAGGAGTTAAGTCCATCAACAGTTTCGATAATATAGGAGTCAGAAGCCTCCAAGTATTTGACTTCATTGTTAGCTCTCAATTCAGAAATAATTACAGCGTACAATCTTTTATTTTTGCCAACAAGAGATATTATGTCAGATTTAGAAACTTTAATATCTCCTACCGCTCGTCCATTTTCGTCCATCCCAGCGGTCAGCTTATTAGCTAAAGCTTTTAATATTTTATGTTTAGTTAGATTGTATCTCATCAAATATTTGCTAACGGTTAGTATAAGAGTAGTACCGGATTAATAAGTACTTACTTTTCAGATAACAAAATACTCAATTAAATAATAATAGCGGTTTGAGCATGCACCCAAACCGCTATTACTTTTAAACATTGTTAGCAACTGGCTATTTCAATGTTTTCTTCATAAATTCTCTCATTTTGGTAATAATTTTATCGCCATCTTCTTCCAAAGCAAAGTGTCCTGTGTCATAAATATTAAAATCGATTTCTTTTACATCTCTTTTAAATGCTAGAGCTCCACTTTCAGGAAAGAATTCATCGTTTTTACCCCAAACTATTAATAGAGGTGGTTGGTTATCTCTTAAATATTGTTGCCATTTTGGATATAATTTTAAATTGTTTTGATAATCATAAAACAAATCAATATTTACATTATGTGCATTGGGTCTGGATAATCTTAAATAATCTAAATGCCATGTGTCTGGGTTTACTTTTTCAGGGTTTCTAGTTCCATGTGTGTATTGCCATTTTAAACCTTCTATAGAGAAAGCTGGTAATAGTGCATTTTCTGTTTTTTCATTCCTATCAGCCCAAAAAGCTCTAATGCCCTTCCAAGCTTCTCCAAGCCCTTCTTCATAGGCATTTCCATTTTGGTTAATTATTGCGGTAACTCTTTCAGGATGTGCGGTAGCTATTCTAAAACCAATTGGCGCACCATAATCTTGAATCATTAATGCATAGCGATTGATTCCTTTTAATTCTAAAAACGAATTTATGGTTTTAGCAATATTGTCAAAAGTGTATTCATAATCATTAGCGGAAGGAAAATCACTATTCCCAAAACCAGGGTAATCGGGTGCTATTAAATGAAATTCGTCAGAAAGCTGATTTAAAACTTTTCTATATTGGTGTGAAGATGATGGGAAACCATGCAGAAGAACAAGGGTAGGATTTTTACTATCTCCTGCTTCTCTGTAAGCTATGTTTACACCATTAATACTTATTGTTTTATAATTTACTGGATTCATTGTTTTTTCAATTTTCACTGTTAATATTTCATTGTTTTTTGAGGTACTTGGTTTTTCTTGACATGAAACTATTAGTGTTAATGTCAACAGATATATAAGATTCAATTTTTTCATTGTGTGATGTGTTTATAGTTTTCGTTCAGATTCTTTTATTTCTAAATCATTAATACTTGCATAGCGTTTTTGCATTAAACCGTTTTCATCAAATTCCCAGTTTTCATTACCATAAGCCCTAAACCATTTTCCTTCTTTAGTTTGATATTCGTATTCGAATCTTACAGCTATACGATTTTTTCTAAAGCCCCAGAGTTCTTTTTTAAGTTTATAGTTACGTTCATTAATCCATTTGTTTTTTAAGAACTCCTGAACGTTTTTGCGACCATTAATAAAACTTGTTCTGTTTCTCCATTCAGTATCTTCTGTATACGCCATAGAAACAGTTACGGCGTCTTTACTATTCCATGCATCTTCTGCCATTTGAACTTTTTGTTTAGCCGTATCTTCATTAAAAGGCGGTAGTGGATATTTTTTCATAATTAACATGTCTAATTACCGAACATTCGGTAAAATTTATAAGTAAATTTTTATTCTTTTAAATAGTTGTACTCTATATTTTGTAAAGTGTTTTCGAAAATTGAAATATCTCCTAATCCCTTAGTGACAATCAAACTACCTTGTATATCAATTAGTACCTGTAAGGCTTTTTGTTCTGCTTCTTTAGGACTTAGTTTTAATGCAATTCCAATTTCTTTAAAAGCAGAAAGCCAGTCATTCATTCCTTTATTTATTTGTTCCTCGAATAATTCAATACCTCCTTGCATTGAAAGAGCTCGAAATATACAGGTTTCATTTCCTCCATCATATAAAGCACTTATCTCATTTAATGCATTTTGCAACCTAATTTTTGGCTCTAAATCGGTATTTAATAAAGATTGAAAAATATTATCATTAACCCATCCACCTAAATGATTTAATACTGCATCAGCCATTTCTTGTTTTCCATTTGGAAATCTATGATATAGGCTAGCTTTTTTTAAACCTGTCGCTTCTGATAATTCTTTTAAGCTTGCTCCTTCATATCCTTTAGAACGAAAAACCTTAGTTAAACCTTTTAATATTTCAATGTCTAATACTTTCTGTGGTCTCATAGTGCAAATATAGATAAAAATAATTAATTACCAAACGGTCGGTAAATAATCTATAATTATTCTTCAGTTTGTTGCCAACGCAGCGCTATGGGCAGTTCGTCGTTTTTTTATGGAAATATAGTAAAATCCATCAATGATGTAACGGGAAAGTTACTAATTATGAATCTGGATTCCGATATCATCGTTTATCAAGTAGCTCCATTTTTTTTACGGGGCGTGACTTTTGAATTTTGCGGTATTGAGAATAAAAAAACGACAACCGGATTGCGTATAGCGACTTGATATGTAGCGTTGATAAGCCGTAGCGGCGAACTTGACAAATAAGCACTTATTATAGATTAGGCTAGCAAGCCGCCATAGCGCTGCGATACTATAGCATTTCCAAAATTTTGAGCGACAGCTGCGAGAGCAGTGTGAGAGAAGGAGCGGGGGCATAACGAGATGAAGGGATTTTGGTCGACGCAGGTGTTCCAAGCGCAGCGAACATATGAATACCTTTAAAAAACAATAAAAATGATATGAATAATGCTACATCATCGGTTAGTATAAGAGCTGTAGCGGATAAAACGTCCTTGTTTTATCGAATATAAGGAGATTAAATTAAACATAATAGCGGTTCGAGTTTGCACCCAAACCGCTATTCCTTTTATATATTGTTATGTGCTTTTTTTAATTTCTTCCGGCCATAATACCTCCATCAGTATCCCATATTGCACCAGTAACCCAAGAAGCTTTATCTGATAGCAAGAAAAGAATACTGTTAGCAATATCATTTGGCTCACCAATTCTTCCAATTGGGTGGAAGCCATTGAAACCAACCAAAGCTTCTTTAGCTTCTTCTTTACCACCAAATACACCATGATATACTGGAGTGTTTACAACGGCTGGAGATACAGCATTCACACGAATATTATCATCAGCCAGTTCCATAGCTAAGTGCTGTGTTAAAGAGTGTAAACCTGCTTTTTGCATAGAGTAAGCAGAAGAAGGCGTTGCTTTAACCGCTTGTTTAGCCCACATTGATCCAACATTTACAATAGAACCTCCATTGGTAGCTTTCATTTTCTTAGCTGCACTTTGAGTGATAAAAAAGAAACCTCTGTTTAAATCTAGGTAGGAATTATAATCTTCTACTGTGTGATCAAGGAATGGTTTTGGACCAAAAATTCCTGAAGCGTTTACTAGATAGTCTAGGTTGTCTAGCTCATTAATTGTAGAGATTAAAGAAGAAACTTCTTCTGTATTAGAGATATTCGCTTTGTGCTTCACTAGGTTTGCAGCATCTGCTATTTTGTCAACATTTCTTCCTACGATATGCACAGTTGCACCACTTTCCAATAAAGCATTAGTTGTTGCATTTCCGATTCCACTTGTACCTCCTATTACTAGGGCAACTTTGTTTTGTAAATTTTCCATTTTTTTTATTTATGATTATTAATTTTAAATACATACAGACAGGTCTGTCTTTATTAATGTAAATTTTTTTATGAAATTATTGCCTTACATAACTTTTTTGTTTCTTTGATTGGCCAATCTGCTTGATGTAAATGACTTTCGCCTACAGCACTTTCGTAAAGCAAATATATTTTTCGAGATAGTGAATTGATTTCAGCTTCTTTAAAATTTTTCAAATTACTTCTAATAAGATTAGAAATGAGTTGGATAAACCCATTTTTTTGTTTTTGTATTTCACTTCTAATAGTTTCATTATCTAAAGGGATTTCTGAAACAGTTTTAATACACCAACAGCCGTTAAAATCTTTAGCCTGAAAGAATAATTCAAGAAAATCGAAAATTGCTAGTATTTGTGTTTCTCCTTTTGGTTTGGAAGTTGTGAATGCTTCAATACCTTCAATGAATGTTGCGTCTTTAAATTGAAGGTAAGCAAGACAGATATCTTCTTTAGATTTAAAGTGACTGTATAATGTTGCTTTAGCTATCCCTGCCTTAGAAATGATTTCATTTATTCCAGTAGAATTATACCCATTCTTATAAAATAAGGATGATGCCGTTTCTATGATTCTATTTCTTATTTCGGAGTGTTTCACAGTGCAAATATATAAAATATTTATAAAAACAGACAAGTCTGTCTATTTTTTTTTTGAATTGCACACAACGGTCTAGAATAAGAATAGTAGCGTGGTTTAGCAAGAACCTTAGCATGTACAAAACAAACGAGAAAATCCGATAGGATTTTCAAAAGAAGCATTGACCAAGCAATTATTTTTACACGGTGTTGGCATTAGTACTTTTTTCAGTCTACAAAGGTTTCTTTTATTACTTCTTTGCATTTTTCAATTTCCGATTTTGTCAGATTTTCAAAAACTCTGATGATTCTGGTTTTATCAACTGTTCGAATTTGGTCGATTGCAATCATTCCTTTTTTTCCGTTGTGTTTTACAGCAACTCTGGTCGGATATTTTTTCAGGTTCGTTGTCATTGGTGCAAGTACGATTGTTTTCAAATATTTATTCATTTCATTTGGCGAAATGATTGCACAAGGTCTTGTCTTTTTAATTTCACTCCCGATTGTCGGGTCAAGATTTACAAGAACGATTGAGTATTGCTTTAAATCCATTCCTCAAGGTTTTCATCGTCGAACACATCGTTCATAAGTAACTTATCATCTCCATTTTCACTCATTTTCTTAAATTCCTTTTCCCAATTTTTTCTTGGCGAATCGATTGGTTTAAGAATTATCTGTCCTTTTTCAAGGATGAGTTCAACCTTGTCTTTAATATTATATTTTTCCAAAATGGTCTTGCTCAAACGAAGTCCTTTTGAATTTCCGATTTTGATTATTGATGTTTCCATAATTTTTAAATGTTATTACAAAGTAAGTACATTTTATTGGAATATCAAAATTTGTTCCGTATTAATGCCAACGTTGTTGTATATGAAAAGTAGCGGGTTTTTATGTTCGGACTTTTTAGATAGTTTTATTGTTTATTAAAAGTAGGAAATTGAATTCGTTTATCCATCAGCCGTTATTTTTCATAGGACACGTTGTTAGCAGCAGTACTAAAATAATCGTTTACAATTGAGTAAGTTTTATCTACAATCCTATTTTCAAAAAAATCATTATTGTTCGCTAGCATTACTATTGTTAACGGTCGTTTTCGCTCATAAATCACAAAACTTTGTGTTCCAAACCAAAGTCCAGCAGATAAAGCCATAGAGTCAGTTATTTCCCAGCCCATAGCATAAGATGATTCTTTTCCTTTTAATATTCTCAAATCCTCAGAATGTAATTCTATATTCATTGAAATTGGCTTAAAAATCAATTCATGCGATTCACTTTTTACTATGTTTTTATTACGATGATTTTCAATATAATTCGCATAATCATCCAAACTGAGATAAATACCTCCAGCTCCTGATACTTCGTCCATTGGATGACCTTCAACCGATTGCCATTGCCCTAGGCTGTCTCTTTCATAACGATAGGCATATTCAGGAATTTTTGATGAATCAGCATCATCAATAAATTGAGTTCGACTCATTCCAGCCTTATCAAACACATGCTTTTTAATATAATCCTCATACTTCATTCCGCTCACCATTTCAATAATTTGAGCTAGCGTGGCGTAAGTTCCATTATTATATTCAAATGCGGTTCCTGGTGGAAAACGTATTACATTATTGTTCGCATACCATTCAATTAAATCTTCATTACGTACAAATTCGCTTGAGTTTTTTGTGCTATTTTCTATTATCCAATCGGCATCTTCAATTCCTGAAGTATGCGAAATGAATTGTTCGATTGTTACATTCTTAAATATTGGATAAGGATAGTATTGATAAATTGTATCAGTTAATGAAAGCTTACCTTCCTCCATTAGTTTTAATAGACCAAGACAGGTGAATTGTTTAGCCATTGACCCCGATCTCAAATTAGTTGAAGGTGTTATTGGTTCTTTAGTTTCATGATTACGCAAACCATAACCTTTATTGACAACTTTCTTATTGTCGTATAAAACTAGCAACGCAACTCCAGGACTATTTTCATTAAAGTGAGCACCATATAAAGAATCTAATTTAGCTTGAAGATCCGCAAAATCAGAATTGTGAATTGTACTTTTCTTGTTTTCATCTTTACACGAAAGAATACTTAAGATGAATAGGAAATAAAATAATCTCATATAGTTTGGTCGTATTGCTGCTAACGTGTTCGTGTAAGGATAGTTGAGTGATTAAGCAACTAACTTAGCAAAAATGGAACGAACCAGAGGAAATTCCGGAGGAATTTCCAAGTAGGCGAGAACAAGCAATTACTTATGGCCATTGTTGTGCTTTCGTTATTTATAATTTAATCATATTGAGTTTCCTTAAGAATTTTATCAATCAATAGGTCTAGTTCTATAAATAGGTTTTTGTTATCTGCCATCCAGTATAAAAATTCGTCAGTCATGTTTTCGAATTCAATTTCTTTAAAAATTTGAAATTTGTCAACTTTCAGGCTTGATTTTTCTTTCCAATTTAATGGACCATAGGCATCGATATCCTTAAAGGAATATTTTTTTGATAAATAGGGGAAAATCTCGTTATCTAATTTTGCAGTAAATCTTATTGTTCTATCTGTCAACGCCTTTATCGTTCGCCTCCAAACATATATTAAATTAACCAAATTCTGATTCTGAAGTAATTCTAAACGTCCCGATTGTATGAGACCAGAAATGGTATTTTCCGAGGGTCTGAATATGGGTGGGTCAATGGCATAAAAAAGTAAACTGTCGACATTTTGCTTTTTAAGATAATCTACGTCTTTGCCTATAATATTCATTAGTTGTTTAAGGGCTGCCTCGCATAATTCAGCTTCATCAATTCTTCTTTTTAAAATCGTTTTATTTTGCAAATATTCAGTATGAATGTTCTTTACAATGGTTTGTTCTTCAAGTTTCTGGATTCGTTCTTGGTTCCAATTATTGATTGACAATGCAATTAAAATCCCAATAACAACAAGTACAATTTCACCAATTGCATATATTAAATATTCACTGAATTTATTTTCAGAGAGAAGTTGTTGTCTAATTTTTCTAAAGAATTTTATCATTGGTTAGCGGTTTGTCATAATGAAGCTCAACGGTTTGTGTATGGTTAGTTATGGAAAATCAGTTAGGATTTTTCGACGTATTGGCAAGTTAATTAATTCAAGTGAATTTCCTGCGAAGGAATTCCGTAGTAATTAATTATACACGGTGTTGGCAACTGGCTTTTGCGTACTGTTTTTCCATTCATTTCCATTTCCAACTACGCTCATATTTTTCAATTTCGAAAATATTAACTCCCAATAATTTAGATTTTAGTAATTCTTTTGCCAAATCATTCCTTATAAGAATGATACTATCTAAAATTCTATTATTATTTTCTTTATTTGGAAATTGTCCCAAAAAAAATAAAGATGGATTGTCTGGGATTTTTTTTTCGTCAATTTTCAAAGGTGAAATGTGAGAAATGTTATATAACTTACTCCAATCATCATACTCTTTGCGATATGTAGAATTTTTGTAATCTAAACAATCAATTCCCACTAGTGGATTAAACAGATAATAATTTTCATTAAAAGCTATTCCTTCTTTTTTTACCTGAGCACTAAAATATTCCCCAATTACTTTATGGTTTTCAAAGATGTTTCTTATGGTTTGAGAAATAAAAATTTTACCACCTACAGTCATAAACTGAACTGGCCTTCTTTCGGATTCTAAATTGGAATCAGGAATATTCTTTTGACCTTGTATATTAAGAGATTCTTCAAACTGATAATTCGTAATTTTACCACTAAGAATTAAAGCTTCAAATACCGATAGACGCGTTTTCTCATCTGCAAATTCGTATAACGATTTAGAATCAACTAAAATTTTATAATTCATTATAGAAAAAGGATTAGTTTATAGGCTATGATTCACTTATTATTAAACATCTTTTTTTATTTTCAAATCTTGTTATAATTTGACTCTGTTTTATTAGCTTGTTACCAACGGATCGGCTGTATCGGGAGTAGTGACGAAGGAGCGATTCCCTGATCACAGCATGTTATATCTCGTTATTTATTTCTTTTCAGTAATATATGCTCTATGGATATAGTCTAATTCGGGATACTTTTCTCTTAAGTAAGAATTACCATAAATAAAAATGGAATCTTGCTTATTATCTAATTCAGCCCCATATCCACTATAAAATAATTCAGCAACATCAAAACCTGAAGTAATTTGAGCAACTACAGGAAAACCAGTTACATTCATAAATGAGATTGTATCTAAAAGCGGAGAATTATTTTTTAGATTAATAAATAAATCTGTTCCTCTCGATTCTGGTCCGCCTCTTGCAAAACAGATTGTTCCTTTTGTATTTGTCTTTATTACAGGTTCATCTATTAATTTGATATTATTCCATGCTGATGTTATTGTACTATCATTATGAATTCCAAATTGAGCAATATAATTAGGCAAAACTCTAAAAATTGCTATGTCTTTATAGTATTGATTTTCTATCAACTGGTATAATCTATTTACGGCAGCAGGTGACCATTCCTTCCTTGATTCAATTTCAAAATCTCCCTTTGAAGTTTCAAATTTTGCTTTAAAATAAGCTGGTGCTTCTTGCTCTGTCAACTTTAGCTTGAAATTGGTTTTGCATGAAATAATTACTACTACTAATAATATTCCTGTTAATATGTGATTGTGTTTCGCTTTTTTCATATTGTTCCTTATTCTTTAGGATATTCCTTAATGAGATATAACTGTTCGGCTAAGGTTCGTTGCTGTGATTCGTCCGAAGGACAATCCAGCCGAACCTAAAGATAGCTCTTTGCGGGTGATTTCCGTTTCGAAAATCCGCAAGCAATGAATTTTAGGCTTTGTTGTAAACAGTTTTATTTCTGCAGCTTTAGTTCTATCTGCTCTTCAATCTCACTTTTGTACAACATCGTTCTGGAACATGAACTGCTCCAATATGAACGCTTTTCGGAATCGCTAAGAAGTTTTTCCAAGTCCGATGAAAGAAAGGTCCCCTTGTTTCCGAAAATGGTATAGCGGTGATTAGTTTCAAGTTTTAACCCGCATGAGGCCATATCCGTCATTGTTAACAGAAAAATGATTTTGTCCCTTTA
>NZ_WJPK01000003.1:0-205823 GCF_009649685.1 Flavobacteriaceae bacterium EG-1 | reverse complement strand
TTCCAAGTCCGATGAAAGAAAGGTCCCCTTGTTTCCGAAAATGGTATAGCGGTGATTAGTTTCAAGTTTTAACCCGCATGAGGCCATATCCGTCATTGTTAACAGAAAAATGATTTTGTCCCTTTAATGCCTTTGTATGACTTATATACTTTTATTTGGTACTGTGTTAGAAGTAAATTTTGCTTTTTACCATTTTCGTCTCTCACGTTTTTTGATATCACAGATTTCCCTAATACATCGCCAATCATTACCAAATCGGATTGCTCAAATTCCGACTGAAGAGAGTCATGTTTATCACATTTGCAAAAAGGTTTTAAACCCGTACCAATTAGCGATTAAACCGCTATTATTTTTATACATTGTTGTAACACGTTATTGTCCTTACTTAAAATACCTATTTAGATAATCAACTTGTACTTTACTTGATTTATTAAATATTGAACTAGGATAATGCAATAGTCCGAAATGTCCACCATCTACTTCAACTAATTCTTTTGGTTTTTTAATCATCTCAAATATTCTGTTTGTAACTTCATTATTTGCACCTTCCATTTCATCGTTAGTTGCTACAACCATAAGAATAGGTGCTTTTAAATGTTCTGCACATTGACCGATGTGAAATTGTTCTGGAATTTTTGTATTAGAAAATGAAACTATATTCTTCCAATTTGTATCATAACGCCCACCATATTCAATGAACCAACGATAAGCGGTTATTTCTGAAAGTGCAGAAGGCGTACCTATTTGGTCTGATGAAACGATTGGCATCTGTCCTGTAACCGTATGTGGTAAATCTAATATTTTGTCGGTTAGTACAGTCTTTTTAGCAAACGAATATAACAGACCATCTTTGTCTTCGATAGGGAAATTGTCTCCATAAGCAGGAATTTGATTTATTATTGCCTTTACTCTTTCATCGACTGAACCAACGAGAAACGCCTCTCGTGCGCTTAAACTCGCTCCCCAAATTGCAATTTTTGAAATGTCAATTTCTGGTTGAGTGATTACAAAAT
Source organism: Flavobacteriaceae bacterium EG-1 (assembly GCF_009649685.1). Lineage (GTDB taxonomy): Bacteria > Bacteroidota > Bacteroidia > Flavobacteriales > Flavobacteriaceae > Aurantibacter_A. The sequence continues at coordinate 204,810 of NZ_WJPK01000003.1, read as the reverse complement.
CAATACCATCAATATAACCTCTGGATTGAACCCAAAAATTAATTTCTTGTCGTGGCTCGCCATCACTAATACCAAAATTTCTGTGGTCATATAATAATGCAGCAAACCCTGCCTCTCTAAATTTTTCAGCATATTTATCGGCAGTCATTCCATTGATTGTAGTTGTAAATCCGTGAGCCATTATAACAACAGGTCTTTTTTTTGATTTATTTTCGGGTAAATACAATCTTCCTCTGAGTGTGGCACCTTGCGATTTGAATTCTATATTTCTATACATCTCAATTTCTGGCGTTTTAGTTATAGAGGTTTTATTTGGTTTATTATTACTACAAGCCGATAGATTTAGAAAAAAAACAATCACTAAAATTTTCTCCATAAATGTTATATTCATAATTTTTAGTGGTTTTCTAATATTGTATAGTTATTAAATTTGATTAAGTTCAAAATTTATTTTTAATTATATCTCAAAGCTTCAAATTTCCATTCTCCTAATTCATCTTTTCTTAAAATGGCAATTGCAGATTGAGTGACTTCAAAATAAAGCTCATTAGTTTTAATATTCGTCAATTTTTCATCATAATGATAAAGTGCATATGCAAGGTTTCCAGATACTTCTATTCGATTAATTGTAAGGTCAAAAACTGCTTTGTTTTCTTTAAATAATACCCGCCATTCTTCTAGAATTGTTTCTTTGTCTGACAAAGGTTTTCCTTCACTTGGTACAAGTACAAAAGAGTCTGAAAAAAGAGTTTTGTAACGATTAAATGTAAGGCTATCAGAAAGGTCATTTTTGTCAAAGAAATCGTAATTATTAATTATAGCTTTTCTAATGTTTTCCTTTTCTATGTTAATTGTACTGCTCTGTGAATTCGTATTTTTTGCATTCCTATTACATGAAATAAATGTAATCATTGTAAGTATTAATAAATATCTCATTCTTTAAGTTTCGTTTTAATGTGTTACAACGGTTAGTATATAAAAAGTAGGCGATTTCGTAGCAATTCACTTTCAAGATACGACAAAAGCTTTTAGGAACTACAACGCTTGATTTTACTACTATCCCGCCTATTTTTTATATACATTGTTGGCGTTTCGTTATTTCTGTTTAGATAATATTCCTAATTGCTCACCCATTAACATATGCTTGTAAGAGTTCCCATCTTCTTGCATTGGAGCGTCCAATGTGAATGAAACACTATTTTGAAAAATCATTATAAAATCAGATCCACCGAATGCAAAATGGCCAAGCATGTCACCTTTTTTCACAGTTGTACCGGGAGTAACATTTTCTTCAAAATTTACTGAACCGACAACAGCCATACCTATAGGCATTAAAGCGACCAATCCATATTCTGCAGTTTCCAGAATAACGCATCCCCTTGTCTCAACAGATTGCCATCCCGTTTTAGCACTTGGATTAAATGCATACCTGTTGTTTTCCTTGTCCCACCACAGTTGACCACCTGTTGGATTGATACCCTGAATTATTCTGGCTTCTTTTATAGTACCACCTAATGGAAAGTGATATCTGTGATAGTCGTTAACGTTTAAAAAGGAATGAGTAAATGTACCGTTTGCAAATGCATCATTGTATTCACTTTCATCGCCAATAAGTTTAGATATGGATTTTAGCGTAGCAGACTTTACAGGAACGCCGTCTTTTCCAATGAGATTTGAATTATCGTCTATTTCCCAAACACCCATTGGTTGTGAGTCGGCAAATGAAGATACTTTAGACTCATCATCAGGACTTGCAATAGGACGCATGTCTGGAGATTTTAAATAACGGGCAAAGAATTGGTTAAAAGTCTTCCAATTTGATGGATCTTCATACCAATCATTTTGTAGACCGAAATTTGGATCGTTTAATGCCATATGATAATTTTCTTCATTCCAAGAATCTTCAGTGTCTAGATAAGCACCCCATGAATTGCTAAAAGTGACCAGCCATTTGGCAAATGGTTCATAATACTGGAGGGAGTTATTAACTAATCCTTTTCCTTCCAGCTCCGAAAGTGGCTGATCAATTAAGAAATAGAACGCACAAAGTCCTTGGAAAATATTATCGAATATTTCCGGATATTCTTCCTTTTTAACTATTGCCCAAGGCATAGTTGTTTCGGTCCAAGTTATAAACTCATAATACTCATCTAGGGTTTGAGCAGGATTTGTATTTCTGTCTGGATTAATTTCTTTAGCTTTTTGGAGTGAAGACTCAAGTAAAGATTTTAGATTGGCATCACTATCTAATAGTGCTTTTAATTCTTTTGTCGCTTTTCCGTATTCGATATCCTTTTTAGCATCCTCACAGGAGGTAATAAAAATAACTGTCAATAGTATTAGCAAGAGGTTTCTATAATATTTCATTTTTATTGTGTTTTGAAATTTTCTTATCTAGGTTAATGAATGCCAACGGTAACGTATAAGAATAGTAGCGGTGTTCACCCACTTACTTTTCGGTTTGTTACTGATGTTAGCTTTGTGTAATTCATTTCGTTTTAGCGAATAAACCGCTATTATTTTTATACAATGTTGTAAACAGTTATTTATTCAGAGTATGTTTAAATTCCAAAATTTCTGAAAGATATATTTCATTCAAAAATTCATTGTAAATATCATCTCTTTTGTATTGAATAGTTTGTTCTGCTTTTACAATATTGTCTTTCGCTTTTTCTATTTCCCCAAGTTTTTGGTAGGCTTTTGCCATTCCAAAGTAGGATTCAGGTATATTTTCTGACTGTTTTAATGCACGTTGAAATTCAGCAATTGATTTTTCGTAATTTCCAAGTTCGTATTCACAAAGTCCGAGATATACAAAAGAATGTATATCTGCCCAATCCTCTTTTTGGTTTTTAATATTTCGATTAAATAATTCAATTGCTTTTTGGTAGTTCTTTTTTCCGAAATAACATTCTCCACGTAAAAAGTCAATATCTTCTCCCCAAGGTGCATCAACAAAATTAGGTGTCAAGCTATCAAGTCGGTCAAAATCCATTAAGGCGTTATTGTAATCACGTATTTTTCTTAATCTAATCCAACCTCTATAACCTAAATGTGAACTTGGATTTAATTCTACTGCTTTATTAAGATAGATAAACCCTGTATGAAAGTCTCCAGCTTTGTTAAATTTCACAACCGAATACTCCATATATTCGTCACTATTTTTGGATTCAAAGTTTATAATTCTTCGAGAACTTTCTTTAGCATTCTCAATCATCTCTTTACCCTTGAAATGACCATAAATCGCAATTCCGATTATAAAAATCAAAATTATTCCAATTATGATTCCAACTATTTTAAAAAATTTCTTCAATTCGTCCGTTTTTAATTGTCAGCCTAATTAAGTAATACGTTTTCGTTTCCGTATCATTTTTCCAACCGCTTAAATTTTTTGAAACGTTTTCAAGTTGTTTAATTAGCTCGCCATTATTAAATTGGATAGGTTGGTATTTTGTATTTATTTGAAAATTTTCTTGGTTGCAGTAATTTCCATACTTGTCTATATTCAGACGTAATGTTATAAATCCGTTTCTTGGTTCAATTTGAGTTTCTGATTCTCTAATTTCTGCAAAAGCTTTTCGGATAGTGATATTTTCTCCCTCAATTCTCGTGTTATGAGGTTTTCCAAACATTGTTGTTGTCCAATATGCGGAAGAGTATTCTTCACAATCTGTTTTATTCTCGGAACACGAAAAAAATAAAAATGTTAAAATGATTGCAAAAAGTTTCTTCATAATTGTTTACAACGGTTCGGCTAAGCGTAGTGCGGGGCAAGGAAACTTTTCGTTTCCGTCTACGCACGAAGCTAAAGCTTTTGGTTTAGTTTTTATTTTTCTCGTCCAAAGCTAAATCCATAAGATTTAGCGACTACATAAATATACACAGACCTTTCGATTCAGCCCTAAAGCCCGCATTACGTTTAGGCATTGTTAGGGGCTGGCTTTTTTTGTTTTTCATAAGGAAACTCAGCTTTGTCCAACAATCTAAGTTTCCACCTATTTTTTTCATTATGCCATTTTTTACTTTGACTTCTTAATTGAGCAACATTATCTCTATGTTTCTTCAAAATTTTTGGACTCTTTTCTCTGAATTCTTTAATCTTGTTGGTGTTTTTTAATTCTTCTACAAAACGCCAACTACTGATTTTATCCTCTATGCTTTCGCGATGTTTCTGTTTCTCCCATTCCCATTCTACTCCATTTTTGGCTAGTAAGGTTCCTAGCATTTCTTCTCTAATTTCACTTATTAAATTAGTTATATTCTCTCTGTCTTGTCTCAATTTTAAAGTCATTTGGTCATTTAACCAATGTCCAATATAAGTTGATTGCGGAGGTACACTCTTATAATTCTTCTTCTTACTATAATATTCTTCTAAAAGCACCAAACTATCTGTCCAACTATCATCTTTCGGTCTACTATTTATGCCCGAAGAGTCCCATAAAAAATTGATTGACTCCATTCTTTCTTCTTCGAATTGTGTCCAATCAGCACCATAGTTTTTATTTCCTTTTCTTCTTTGCTTTTGGTGAGCACACCATCTACCTACTTCGTAATATTTATTGTTTTTGTCTTTAAATTGCGGGACATAGGTGTAATCACTTTTGGGGTCAACCTTTTTCTTATATTCTACAACTTTTTGAAAGTCTTTATTCCATTTTATTAATCGCTTACGTTTTCGGCCAATTCCGTCAAAAGGGAAGTCTACCTCTAATAATTTTTGGAAGATATCATGTGGAAATGAATCTGCTCCATGTCTATATATAGCATGCATTTTTAGATACCAATAAAACAATTCTCTATCTTCAGTATGTTTGCTTACCATTCCGGAAGGACGTACATTCTTTTTATATTGAACATATCTTTCAATTAGTGTTTCAAACTTATCATAATCATTTTTACCAAATGTTTTTTTAGTGTCTCTATCACTAGAAGATGTGTCATCTTGCTCAAACCCAGTTTCTATATCATAATCCGTGACTTCAATATTGGTTTGTCCAGCCTGCTGATTTTCCCCATCATTATTTTTTGGTTCTTTAACCTTTCCTTGCTCTCCAAATTGATTGAAAAGTAAATTCTTCTTTATCAGTTCTTGTAACAATTCTTTTGTGAGTAATCTAAGTTTTGCAGATGATAAGTCTAATAATTCAGAATAATATTCTTTGATTTCATTGATAAATTTTATGCCTTGTTTTCCTGTTTTTGAACGAAAATCTAACTGAACAGATGCTTCTAAATTTGTCTTAATACCTGAGCTGGTAAGGTTAGAAGAGCCAATTATTACTCTGCTAAAAGTTGGGCCTTCAAATAAGAATAATTTGGGGTGATAGGTAACATAATTCCTTTCATCAAAATAAATGTAAGTTTCAATACCTTGGTTAAGTAAGGATTCTAAAGCTTCTTTTGATGTCCCTCTGTTATCAACTCCAATGAAAAATCTAATATGGTCGTAATGTGATTTAACTTTCTTAAGGTAAGGTTCAAGCATCTTAACTCCTGATATCGATGCAAAAGCAACGAAGCCATTGAAGATTTTATATTTTTTGCTTTCTAAGGACGCTACGAGTTGCTTTCCGACATTATTTTTGTCTCCCGTATCAAGTCCGTGTCCTAAAAAAGATGCTTTCATTTACGGGATGTTGTTTTAGCTTGCCCCTAACGGTCTTGTATATGAAAAGTAGCGGATTTTACACACTAACTTTTCGGTTTGGTACTGACGTTAAATTTATAAAAATCACTTTAAATTAAGCACTTAAACCGCTATTTTTTATATACGTTGTTACCCACTGGCTTTATTCCGTTCAGCTTGGTTTTCAGCGTTGGCAAAGACATACTCTTTTGCAATTTTGGGTTTGTGTGTTGGCTGGTGCGAATTGCAAATGTGTATGGCTTTTTGCGTTGGCTTTTTAACAACAACTTTTATTTTCTTGAATAGGTGGACAAGCAACTGTTCCGTATGAGCAATAAACACAGCAATCTCCTTCTTTTGGTTTCAAAACCGTTTTACAATTCTCGCATTCGTAGAAAAATTGACAAGCGTTTGTTGGCATATCTTCTACTTTTTTATGTCCGCAATTAGGACAAGTGATTTCTGATTTTAATTTGACTTCCATTAGTTTTCTTTTTTATCGGTTACTTTATAACCTGTTGAGTTTATTGCATTCTCGATTTCTGTTTCGTTGGTTTTGGTTTTGTCAAATTCAACGATTGCATTTCCATTTTCGTAAGACGCTTTTGAGTTCACAATTCCGTTGAGCTTATTTACTTCGTGATTTACGTGTTCTTCGCAACTCGCACAAGTCATTCCGCTTATTTTAAATTCAGTCGTTTTAATGTCCGATTTGTCAACTACGATTATTTGCTTTTCTGTATTTGGGTAAAATATTCCTGAATAGTATGGAAAAGCCAACATTACAATTGCAAATACGGTTACAATTGCTAAAAACTTTTTTGATTGAATAAATTTTGGTTTTTCGTCAGTCTCACAATCACAGTCTATTTCTTTTTGAGGTTTAAGTTTTTGATACCAAGCAAAACCAAGAACTAAAATTGTCAGTCCGATTAAATAGGGTCTAAAAGGTTCAATCCAAGAAAATGCAGAAGCAATTCCGCTTGTTCCTGCGATTAAAGCCAAAACAGGTGTAATACAGCATAATGAAGCTGTAATTGCAGTTAACAAACCTGCGCCAATTAATTTGTTTTCACTTTTCATATCGTTTCTAAAATTTTGTTTTTATCAAGTATCTCAAAAAATGGGTTTAGTAATTTTTTGTATTCAGCCGTAAGTGAATAAAAAATCGTTTGAGCATCTCTTTCTGTTTCTAAAAGATTTCGGTCTTTCATTTTCCTTAAATGTTGAGAAATGGCGGAAATATTCATTCCGAGAATGTCGCTCAAATCACAAACACAAAGTCTTTTTTCCTCAAAGAGTAGGTAAAGTATTTTCAGTCGAACGCTATTTCCGACTAATGAAAGTCCATTTGCCAAATAGTCGAACGATTCGTTTAATTCCGAAACTGTGTCTTTGCAACGGTTTATTTGTTCAATATCGGCTTGTTGTCTTATGCAAGAATTATTTTCCATAAAACAAAGTTACGTTTATTTCTTATTTAAGCAAATACTTAAATACATAAATTTCAAGCGTTGGGAAAATTTTAGCTCTTTTGGTTTTTATAGCGTTGAATTTGTGTGTCGGAAAAAACCGAAAGTGCTAAAATGTGTGGTTGGATTTTAGCTTGTGGGTAACACATAAATATGTGCACGTTTTGTATTCAACACTAAAATACAATTTATTTATAGTACCCCAATATAAATAGACCCTAAGTAATTTTAAGGGTATTGTTCATTTTGTATATCAAAATCGTATATTTAAAAATTGATATACAGAATGATCATATGGATTTTACCCAATATACCTTCACAACAGCAGTACACCGAAATGAAAATGTAATCTTAATTTATTTTCCTTATAATTTGAGTTTAAAAGATGCGCTACGAGCGCGATTTCCATCTGTTAAATGGAGTCAAACTAAAAAGGCTTGGTACCTGCCCGATTTGCCGGTAATAAGAGAAAAGATTGGATTAAAAAAGAACAAATTTACGACTAAGGCATTGCTAGAGCTGCACCCAATAAATAGGCAAGCGTACCTCGCCATGAATGAACAACTTCAACTAAAGGCTTATAGCGAAAATACAAAACGTATTTATTTAGCCGAATTCGCTCACCTACTTAAAATGATAAAAGATTATCCTGTTGAAGATTTAACGCCTAAAAAACTGAAGGACTATTTTCTCTATTGTGTAAATGAAGAACAGATGAGCGAACGAAAAATAAATGGAAAAATTAACGGTATCAAATTCTATTTTGAAAAGGTGTTGCATAGCGAACGTATGTTTTTCAATATTCCGCGCCCTAAAAAACCGATAACCTTACCTAAAATGCTGAGTAAGGCAGAAGTAAAAAGACTTTTAAAACAAGTTACAAACCCCAAGCACCTTTTGGCACTAAAACTGTGTTATGGCATGGGGCTTCGTGTTTCTGAAGTGGTAAAATTAAAGATTGAAGATATAGATAGTAGTAGAATGGTAGTTCGGGTAGTGGCCGCAAAAGGTAAGAAAGACCGTTATGTGCCATTACCTAGTAGTTTACTTACAGAACTTCGCGAATATTTTAGGGCGTACCACCCAAAAGAATACTTGTTAGAAGGGCAGTACGGGGGCGCATATTCTAAAGGGTCTGTACAGCAGGTTTTTAAAAGGGCAATGCGAAAGGCAAGAATATATAAGAAAATAGGAGTACACGGGCTTAGACATAGTTATGCGACTCACCTGTTAGAAGCTGGGGCCGATATGCGTTTTATACAAGAACTACTGGGGCATAATTCTATTAAAACCACGCAGATTTATACCAAGGTTACACCGCGCAGTTTGGCTAAAATTGTTAGTCCGCTCGATAATTTGTAATTTTTTAAAAGCGAAACTAAAATCCAAAGGCTTTTACTTTAAAACTCGCGCTTACCAAATTCACTGTCAATAAACTTCGCTTTGTTTTTTCCATTTTTAAAGGTATACGCTACATTTAATAATACCATATCTACCTCATAAACATAATTGGTAGTAGTATAAAATTCATTAGGACGATAGGTAGTAATGCGCTGTTCGTTTGTAGCTAATAGTCCCATATCAATATTTTGCCATTGTAATGTGGCGGTAAGCCTATCGTTTAAAAACGATTTTTGAAAGGTTAAATTCGGAGCATAAAACCGAGAATCTTCACCTTGCGCAGTTATTCGCTCAGATAAGTAATTATAAGTAAACTGTAGCGATGCATTTTCCCAAAAATTGTAAGTTGAATTTAAATTTATCGAATATACTGTTGCATCTGTGGCAATAGGTTGCTTGTCGAATGAACCTTCAATTTTATAATTGTAAACATTGGCGCCAATAAAATTAGACCAATTTTGAGTGGGTTTTAGTTGTGCTCCAATTTCTAACCCTAATGCTTTTGCCGAACCTACATTTGAATATATTCTGTTTAATATGGTATCATTATAAATGGTATTTACTCGGTTTACTACGTTTGCTACTTTTCTAAAATATGTTGTTGCATAAATAGAATTACCACCTTTTAACTTTTGTGTAATACCTAACTCAATTAAATCTATAAATTCAGGTTTTAAGGTAGGATCACCTTGCTCTAGGGTTTCGGAATGTTCACGCTCTGGAAACGGATTCATTTTAAAGGTAGGTGTACGTTCAACTCGTTTGCTGTAGGCTGCTTTTAAATTCGTCTTCTCACTTATAGCATACTGCAAAGATGCCGATGGATATATTTTAGTAAAATTATAAGTGTATGTGGTGTCTACAGTATTGGCTTTGTCGCGTAAGTCTAATGTTCTGTTCATACGTTCTAGTCGAGCTCCTAGTGCGTAATTAAATTGTTTGCTTTCTCCAGAAAATTGAGTATAAACCGAATGTATGGTTCTATTTAAATCTATCTCACTCGAAAATTCAGGAACTAGTTCAAACGCATCATTATAAGCTGTTCTTCGCTCATAAACAAAATCGCCAGTATGATTTAAATTGCGAAATTGATAGCCTAGTTCTAATGTTCCTAACCTAAATGGTTTAAAAAGATAATCTGCTTGCAAGCGAACTCCGTTTAACGGATTGTCATTAGTATTGTATTCATCTTGATATAAAATTGAACGGTCTGGCTCTCCCAAATTCTGATTTACCGTAGGGCCACCTAAAAGCGTATATTCATATAAGAAAGAGGTAGAGATACGGGCTTTGTTTTTAAAAATGTGCTCGTAGTCTAAACTTCCCAAAGCAAAATCACTTTTTCGAATTCTTAAATTGTGATTGTAATATTGAAAAGTGCGATAACTATTTTCGTTATCGGCCGGTGTTCTTGCTGTATTATTGTAATAAACAATGTCTGCCAACCGATCTTTACTGCGTTTACCTGCAAAAAAACCTAACGAGAAGGTGTTGGTGGTATCGGGTGTGAAATCTACGGTGAGTCTGCCGTTGTAGTTAACTTCATCAAAACTGCGTTCTCCGGTAGATGGAAACTGTGTTAGCGTATCATTAATTATCGTGTAAACATCGCCTTCTCTTCTTCCGCCTAAATCGTTTCTTTGGTAGTTTGCACCTAATGACATATTCCATTTTTCATTTCTAATATTATACGTAGCATCTATACCATAACGCTGGTGGTATTTATCGTTATCATAAGTTTCCAAAGAGGGTAAGCCTCCTTTTATATTTATCTGTCCGTAAGTACCATCGGTTGCTCCCTTTGTAGTGATGATATTTATAATACCCGCCTTTCCTTCGGGGTCGTACTTTGCAGAGGGTGCAGTAATTACTTCTACACGTTTAATGGCATTGGCAGGTAATTGTGCCATGAGTGAGCTCGCATTGCCCTGAGTTGGTTTACCATTTAGTAACACCATAAAACCAGAACTACCACGAACACTAATTTCTCCCTGTGCATCTATACTTACAGAAGGTAAATTTCGGATGACATCAATACCCGATCCCCCTAGGGCACTCTTAAATTTTTGAGCATCAAATACCTGTCGATCAATTTTGTTAATTACTGTAGCTCGTTCGCCTTTTACAATTACTTCGTTTAATTGATTGCCTAAGGTTAATTGTATGGGTTCTAAATTTTTGACTGCTTTTGCTATATAACTAATGTTGTATATAGTCTTTATATCATACCCTATAAAAGAGGCTTCTAAATAATACGTGCCGCTTTTTAAATTTTCAAGTATAAACGCGCCATTTAAATCGGTTACTACTCCGGTAACTAATAAACTATCTGTTTCGTTAAATAATGCCGCTGTTGCGTACTCAAGGGGTAATCCTTGCTCGTCAATAATTTTACCTTTTAGTTGTGCGTAAGTGGTAACTGTTGAAAATGTAAAAAAAATAATAAGTTGTAACTGTAGGTATTTTGCCATATTACGCTTTGGTTGTTGGTTCTACAGCGCAAGTTACAATTAGTAAACTCCATGTTTTGGTCTATTCTACAATTAAATGGTACTTCTGGTTATTTTGCTTTTTTTCTAAATTGTAAGGGTGTTAATTGGGTATGCCGTTTAAAGAATTTTGTGAAGTTAGAGTTGTCTTTAAAATGTAAGTCGTACGCAATATTACTTACATTTTTAGAGGTATATAATAATTGACGTTTTATCTCTTTTATTACATGTTCGGTAATAACATTTGATGCCGTTTTATCAAACACTTTTTGGCACACCGCATTGAGGTTTTGGGCAGATGTGTTTAATTTATTGGCGTAATAATCTACACTGTTGTTAAGATCTTCAGATAGTAACTCCATAAAATTACGTTCTAAAGTACTGTTTTGATCTTTGGTAATATTTGATATCGCTATAATTTTTGATAACAAAGCTTTTAAACAACTTTCAACAACCTCTTGGTTAATTTTGGTGGCTTTCATTTCCAAACATAAAGCTTCAAATAAGAGATTCACAATTGTATCGTTATCAGCTAGTATTACTTTTTGAACCGCTTTTAATTCCATCAATTGCATGTGAATTGATTTATCTAAAACGTTATCTAAAAAAGAGGCTTTAATAATTATTACATAGCCTTCTGGTAAGCTAGTAATATGCCAATGATGTACTTGGTTTTTATGGATTAAAAAAAGTACAGGTGGTGCAACTTCTAATGCTTCTTCATCTACATAATGAAAACCACTGCCCTTAGTAAAATATGCTAACTCTAAATATTTATGATGCTTATGGGGTTTAGTGTATCTTTTGTTTACATCAAATGGTTCAACCTTTATATCATTATAGGTAGCTATTTTATTGTATACCGGAATGTCATTATTAAAATCTTCGTTCATCAATAAAATCTTGTAGATGCGCAAATGGAATTGTAATAAGCATACGTATGCTTAAATCCATCCTAACAAAAGTAAGATGCTAAATTTAAACTTTTCCCTTCAATATGTTTTGGTCTTATTGTCATTTTAAATGGTACTTTTTTGTTAGAAATTATATGATTTGTGAATTATTAATTATTCAAATAATTATGGTTAGTAGAAATACTTGTTGTTTTTATATTTAGTAAATTGATGTGCCAATTAATCAACCAAAATTAAGTGTCGTTTATCGTATGAAAAGAAGAGAATTTATTAAGAATACTACGGCAGCATCAACAGCTGCCATTATTTTACCAAGTTTAGTAAATACCGAATCGGCTCCTTTTTTTGGAAATGGAATTCATAATGGTTGGGCAGATCAAAATTCAATTGTTATTTGGACACGCTTAACTGAAAATCCCGAACTGAATGCTAATGGAACCTTATTTACCGAAATATCAAAAGAAGACCACAAAAAATATGCGCAATTAAAAGATGAGGTTTTTTTAGAAAGTGTACAGATTCCTAAAAATTTAGCTTTAAATGATATGGATGGTGCTTGCCCAGGTACTACAGGAGAAGTACAATTGAGCTATTTTCCTAAAGAAAATGAAGCTTCAAAAATTACGCTAGATTGGATGGCAGTTGACGCCGCTAAAAACTTTACCAAACAATGGCGATTAACGGGTTTAAAATCGAATACAAAATACGTAATTGCTATTAAGGCTAGAAAATCGGCAAAACATAGTAGTGTCAATTCAATAACCGGCACTTGTAGTACACCACCCAATAACGAAGTGCAGCAAAAGATTTCTTTTGGTATTGTAAGTTGTCACGATTACAATAGAAGAGATACTGAAAAGGGACATAAAATTTACAATGCCCTAGCAAAAGATAATCCAGATTTTTTTATACATACAGGAGATATAGAATATTATGATAAAAAGAACCCCTTTGCCTTTACAGAAAAGCTTATGCGCTTTAAATGGGATCGTATTTTTGCACTTCCCTTGCAACGAAATTTTTATAGCAATACCACTTCGTATTTCATGAAAGATGATCATGATACTTTAAAAGATGATGCTTTTCCGGGTACGACCTATGGCAATGTTACTTTTGAACGTGGACTAGAGATTTTTGATAAAGAACAGTTTCCTACCAATGAAAAAACCTATAAGACAATTCGATGGGGAAAAGATTTACAGATATGGGTTTTGGAAGGTAGAAACTACCGAAGTAAGAATACAGATCCAGACGGACCTCATAAAGTTATTCTAGGAAAAGAACAAAAAGAATGGCTGTTTAAAACTATTGATGCCTCTGATGCTACTTTTAAGGTGATAATTTCTGCCTCTCCGATTATTGGACCCGATAGACCGAAAGGTAAGAATGATAACCACTCCAATAAAGCTTTTGAACATGAAGGAAATAGTATAAGAGAATTCATAAATAAACACGATAACATTTACATGTGTAATGGTGATCGCCACTGGCAGTATGTGAGCCATGTTAAAGATTCAAATTTGTGGGAATTTTGTTCTGGTGCTGGATCTGATAGCCATGCTGGGGGTTGGGATCAAGAGAATGTAAAACCACTACACCGTTTTCTTAGAGTTAAAGGGGGCTATTTGTCTGGTGAAGTTTACCAAGAAGCTGATAAAATTAAACTGAAATTTGAGCATAAAGATGTTGATGGAAATGTAATGCATCAAGAGGTTTTTACACGGTAAAATTTTAGTATGAAATAAAGACTTAATATTTATTAGTTGCTGAGTGCTTTATTTAAATCTGGCTGAATTAATTCTTTTGCCTTTTCAATATTTATATAAGCACTTAATTCTCGCAACGAAATAACTGTAAAGTTGTTCCTAGCTAGATACTGTAAATACTCCTTAAACAATTCAGGTGGTGTATCTACCCAAGGATGTTCAATATCTGGTACGCCATGTAAGGTTAACACCACAATACTACCCGCTTTGGCTTTGTTAAGTGCCAACATAATCTCGGCTTTATTAGTTGCATTTGTTGCCCAACTTGGAATTAAAAAAGGGTGATCTTCCAGAGGATTATAAATCCGACTGCCACCAGCTCGGGCAAATTGATAACCTCTAGCCTGAAGTAACGGCAATACTTCAGCATTTAAACCATACCCCGGATAGGCAAAATTTGTAGGTTGCGATAAGCCTAATGAGTCACATTTATTTTCAATATATGCCAATTCTTTATGGAATTCTTTCGGGGATAATTTCGCAACATTGGCATGTGTTTGGGTATGATTGGCAATCTCGAATCCCATATGGTCCAAAGCCTTTATTTGTCTCCAATTCATATAAAGAGTACTGTCTTTGTAATTTGGAGGAAATTCACAAACAAAAAATGTAGCACCAAACCCGAATTCTTTTAATAATGGTGCAACTACGGAATACTGACTAGCTGGGGCATCATCAAAAGTGAGTACTACTAATTTTTCTGGTAATGGTTTTTTTAGTATTTGCGAAGTGCTAGAGAATGTGATTAATAAAACAATAAATAGCATGTAGCTTGGTTTCATGTGTTTATATTTAATCTTTTTCAATTGTAACATGTAGCTTCCATTTAATCATTTCCTCGGATATCGACATTTTGTTATGCAAGTTTCATAGTAGTCTTACAGCATAAAAGAGGGCAGTAGGTAGGTCTCACTTTAGCTTTCCATACAAAGCTATTACATTCTGCCTTACAATGTATTTTTAAAAAAATTGATGGCTAGCTGCAATGTTTCTTCATGAATGTTTTTTCGATTCACAGCTACATGGTCAACGGCTATAGCTGGCATCATTTCCTTTCCAAATTCGGTTGCTTCGTTTAAAAATACATAATGACCAACTTGGGCATTATATAAATGCAAAGTGCTTGTGTCAATTAAACGATCAAATTTTTCAGCATTACTTTTTACTGGTACTACGGTATCACCTTTACCAGCTACAATGTATACAGGTGCCGTTATTTTTGCTGTTTGCGCTTTAGAATGGAATCCGAAACCTACTGCCGGTGCCATTACAAAAAATGCTTTTAGGCGTTCGTCCTTAACCAAATCTTTATATTGTTGATAAGAAGCAACAATAAGACTGTCATTTTCAAAGTCTATAACTTCATCGGTTTTCGGAAATTCTGCCGGTAAAGCACGGCCTTCATCATTACCATTTTCGGGCATGCTTCTATCTACATAACCCCCAGCTAATGCAATATTAGTATACCCGCCTAAAGAAAAACCAACGCCACCTATTTTACTTGTGTCTATTTGTGTTCCAATTCTGGGATCTTCCAAAACTTGAGTAAGTACATATTGAACATCGATGGAACGTTCCCACCACTTAACAAATTCGCGAGGTATTTTATTAAATGTAGAATTGCCATAATGATCGAGCGAAACAACTACATAACCTTCTTTAACCATTTTTTCTATAAACCATGTTAATGAAAATCTACTGCCTCCAGTACCGTGAGAGATTATTAAGAGCGGAAATTTTCCATGCTCCATACGGGCATTCGGTATGGTCGGAATTGTTTTAAAAAGTGGTTTATTTTCTGTATTTGGTGAAGTATTTGGTAGCCTATCTAAAGTGGGATACCATATTTCTGTGGGTAAAGGGCGATTACGAGTTTCATCAATATACGTTATGGATTGCTGACCGACGTTATAAGTGTTGTTTTTTGATTCTCTACAAGAAATTATTCCTAATAATAGTATTAGAAGTACCTTGGTGTTTTTCATTTAGGGTCGTTTTGTTTAAAGACAAATGAAAAACCTATTTGTTACAATGTTAACTCGTTTTGTCTATTTCCATCGTATTGCCCGCCATTCTTTTTGTTCTTCATTGCTTAGAAACGTCCATACTACAATGCGACTCGATTTATTGCTAGTACCCATAGTAATTGTTTTTACCTGATAGGCTTTTACTTTTTCTAAAGTTTTATAAATACGGTTAAGATTAGTTTCTTTTGACACTAAAGAAGAAAACCACAAGATATTTTTTGCAAAGTGTTTACTCTCATAAATCATATTCCGAATAAATTGCTGTTCGCCTCCTTCACATATAAGTTCATTACTAATTCCTGCAAAATTTTGCTTTGGATTCTTAACTTTTTTTCCAGTCAGATTTTTTATTTTTCGTCGCGTGCCTTTTTGTGCATCTTCTATAGATGAATGAAACGGAGGGTTGCAAATGCTGATGTCTATCTTTTCTTGTTTATTAATAATTTCTTTAAAAATTGCCCGAGGATTTGTTTGTAGCCGAAGGTCAATTTTATTTTTTAGCGATAGGTTTGTAGCTACAATTTGATCAGCAACAGCAATAGATTTTGAGTCAATATCGGTTCCAATAAAATTCCACCCATATTCTGTTACCCCAATAATTGGATAAATACAATTTGCTCCTACACCAACATCCAAACACGAAATTTTTTCGCCTTTTGGCAACCTTCCCATATTATTTTCTCGTAATAGGTCGGCCATATAATGTATATAATCTGCTCTGCCAGGTATTGGAGGGCATAAATTTTCGTCAGGAAACTCCCAGTGCTTTATTCCGTAATAATGGTTCAATAAAGCCTTGTTTAAAAGTTTAACCGCAATCGGATTTGCAAATTCTACAGAAGCAACTCCTTTTTTATTGGGTTTTATAAAAGGTTTTAATTCCGGAGTAGAATGTACTAAGGCATCTAAATTATACGGTTCTCTGTTTTTGTTACGCGGGTGCAGCCGCGCCTTAACAGGTTTATTTTTTTCTAAAGACATTTTTTTGTTGTTAGTCTCGTCAGAATTTAATCTTACTTTTGAGGGTATCAAATTTGTAGCTAGTTATTATGTTGCATTTCTTTTTTTGTTTTTGAAAACCACCAAGCTCCTAATGCAAGCAACATGTAAAGTAAAACTATTGCTAACATTTGTTCCCAATTATTAGTTAGTTCATAATACAAAATTAAAATTCCACCAATACTTAAGCCTGCGATTGAAAGCATGGTTAACAAAGTAGATGAATTGGTTCTTTTTCTAATTTTAAAATTAGCTATTGCCATTAATAATGAAACCAATAAAAAAGTAACACTACCGAATTCTAGAATTAATTCTAATCCACCAATTAAGATTAAGAAACTAGAAATTAGTGCCATGGCGATAATGGCATTTTGTGGACTATTATTTTTTCTAATTGATAATACCTTAGGAAAATATCCATCCTTAGCAATGACTGACATTTGTCTAGACGACCCAAATATCGTACCACTTATAGCGCTACTTGTTGCCAAAATTGCACCGAAAATAACTAAATTGGTTCCTAACTTACCTAGTACATTTCCAGCGCCAGCAGCAAGTGCAAACTCTTTATTTTTTATAATTTCTTCAGTTGGTATTGCAAATAATGCACCCAAAGAAATAACTACATAAATTAATATTGCTAATGTAATTGCACTATAAATTGCTCTTGGAATATTTTTTTCTGGATTCGACATTTCATTCACCGCATTTATTACTAGTTGAAATCCTTCAAAAGCAACAAAAGTTAGCGAAGCTACAATTAGAATTGAAAAAAAGTTAGAATTTTCTAAATCTAAGGCCATGTTCTCAATAAAAGAACCAAAGTCCGTAGTTCCATGATACATAAGTACAACCGAAATAATGGATAAAATAACCAGTTTTGTATATACCATGAGGTCTTCAATTTTACCCATTCCATTTACACTCCAAATATTTATTAAAGTGAAAACACCAATAACACCAACTGCAACACTTTTACGAATCCAAATATTATCTGCAAAATCTGTACTGCTTATGGCATAAGAAGAAAAAGTATACGCATAAAGTGCTAACGTACTAATATAACCAAAGATGATAAACCATCCGATTACGGACGCGGAAAAATTTGATTCTGGATATGTTCTTTTAAAAAAGGAATACGTGGCTCCTTCGTCCTTATAATGTAAACCTAATTTTACGTAAGAATATGCGGCTAAAGATGCTATTAAGCCACCAATTATTATAGCAAAAGGAGTTAAAGTACCTATCAGAGAAACTGAAATTCCGAGTATAGTGAATATACCACCACCAACCATACCACCCAATGCAATAGCAATTAATTCGGCTAAACCTAAGCTTTTATTTCTCTTCCTGTGTTGCGTCATTAGTTCTGAATCCCTATTAAAATTACCTACTGAAAAAGAAGCAAATTTAAGGTGATGAATATACTTTTTACTTAATTTACTTTTAATTTTGCCTTCGCACTATTTTCAAACGGAATGGTTATTTGCCATGCCTTTGTTTTTGATTTTACTGCAAGCTCAATTTGGTCCGAATCATCTTTAATTATTTTGGCTTTTAACTTCGGTGTCACTCCCTCTGAAGGCACAAGTAACCACACAAAGGTAGTGTCTGAGTTTATTTGCGTGGTATAACTACTTGTAATATTAGGTTCAAAAAGATTATACTCTGGACTGTACCAACCTTGAATTTCAGGATCTTCTTGACCTTTAATAAATTTAATATCAAATTCTTGATTCCCTACTGGTATTACAGCAAGATTACCATGCTCATTATTTGTAGTAACTATTTGTTTGTGTTGTACAACCTTGTTTTCTGGATGCCAATGCCATAAAGCATCAATGGTTCGCGGTTTGTTCGTTGTAATGCGATCTACAACCACCCAAAATTCGCCACGTACATAGAAAACAGAACGGGTATGTTTTGCTTCACCTTCAACAGCTATATATTGATCAAAAGAATTGGAGGCATAATCAAAATCATTCTCTAGTTTAAAATAAGAATTATCTAAAGGTTTTTTAGCAAGTTTGGGTCCCGGTTTTTGACCTTTGCCATCAATTAAAATAAGGTTGTGTCCTGCACTCCCTTTTGCGTAAGGACGGAATTTTTCGGCAACTTCCCCTGTATAAGCGAATCGCCCAGCATCTACTAAAAGATCTCTTCCATACGCATGTATTGAGAGGTGTAATTTATCGTTATGCTGGTGACCACTGCCCCATGGTCCGATATCAAAAAAGGACCAATGTGCATCTTTGTCAAAACCGCTGCGTGAAATTAAATGCCCTGCCCATGGATAAAAATAGGAAGGACCATCAGTAGGTTTTACACCCGATTTGCCATTGGTAGCAATATATTCCCAATCGGGGTGATTAAAGTTTTTTGCTCCATTTAAAATGTAGTTTACATCACTGCCTTTGTCGCCATCATTATTTAAAGCTCTTAACCCATTAGGGCGAACCATATGTGATATATACTGATACATAGCCTCAATAGTGTTATTGAAAAAATTTGGAAGCTCTTTATTTACATTATCACAGATACTCTTAAATAACTGAAATTGTAACATCGATACATTGTGGTAGTGCGAGGTGAGCTCTGTTTGAACGCCATCTGCATAAACTTGGTCTTTCATACTGTCAGACATGGTTTTAATGGTGTAGTTTAACCAATCGTCTGATTTTTTAAGCTCAGGAAAATATGCAGCAACTGTAGCTAGTGCCGAAATTTCCATAGTGAGCCAGTTATTACTAGAATGAAAATTTCTATTGTAATGCGCATGGTCGGGTAAACTTGATAAAATTAATAGTTTGGTTGCTGGGGTGATATAATCATTATTAATCATACCATAGAAAATTTTAGTCCACCTTTTTGCGCGTGCCGCTACTTCTAATCCGCGCCATATTGAAGTACCACTTTTTACAGCAGGGTAGGGCATGCTTTTGATAATGAAATCGCGTAGAAACAAGTCCATGAATTTGGCGTATTTCGGATTTCCAGTTTTTAAATAAGTTGTATATACTTCGAAGAGTTGCGTGTGGCGATTTGATAGCCATGCCCATTCTTTATCATTATTTGGTCCTTTGTAATACCAATCGCGATGACCATCGGCACCCACAGGAACTTTTCCTCTCACATTTTGTATGATGTAAACATCGGTTAAAGTGGTATCGGCTGTTGCATTTGTTTTATTTGTCTCTTGTGGTTTGTTTTTTCGCAAGTCACTTGCCATATTCCCGTTGCTATAATAAGCGAGTAATTGTTTAGACGCTTCAATAAAATTTTCGTTCTCATGGGCTTTTTTTGCTTTTTCAAGTCCTGGGTAATCCAAATTAAATTGGGTGAGCATGTTTGTTACTATCGCCGGATAGCTATCGTAAAGATCTTCTATAGTTGTTATTTTTTCCCAACTTTCTTGGGCTGAGGTTTGTATAGCTATTCCGAATAAAAATGGAAATAGTAAAAGTAATTTCGAGATTTTTAACATGAGTCTAAAATGTTTTTGGTTTGGTCTGGATTAATTAAAAAAGTGTTGGTCGTAACTTTTGTTTTGTAACCCCAATTTAACGAATACAAACCGAAATAGAAATCACTAATTGTAGTTAAAACAGATGAATTAATAAATGTTATGTTCGTACCCCGACTTTCATATTTCTTTATTACATTCATAGTATCCAAACCAATTAAATCTTCAGTTACATTATGAAAAGAATTTCCAAAATATGTACGTTAGTATTTTTGATTGTAGCAGCTACAATGTACAGTCAAACAAAATCGCAAGCCCTCTCCAAAATTAATACCGAAGGTTTTCAAAAATCGCAGGTAATGCCATTAATAACCGATCTATCTGATGTTTATGGGCCAAGGTTAACAGGTACTGATCAATATTTAACAGCTGCTCAATGGGCGAAGAAAACGATGGAAAGTTGGGGTGTAGACAAAGTGTATTTCGAAAATTATTGTGACGATTGTATGGGTTGGGAGGTAAACTCATTTAATATGGAAATGACGGAACCAGCATATATGAAAATACAAGCCTATCCGTATGCATGGACAGAAAGTTCCAACGGTGAGCAAATTGGTGATTTAATATGGATTGAAAATCATACCGATTTAGAAAAAGTAAAAAATGAATGGAGTGGAAAACTAAAAGGAAAGACCATACTAATTGGCGCGGCTCCAAAACAGAATATGTTGTTTGATGCGCTATCAACACGTTATACAGAAGCAGAAATTGAAGAAGCTGAGAAATCAATCGTACCTGCACCTACTAATCCTTTAGGGCCATCTATTGGTAATGTTGAATTAATAAAAAATATAGACGCTATTTTTAATAGCATTATGAGAAAGAATGATGGTTTTTTTGAATTCTTAAAAGAAGAAGGTGCCTTGAGTATTTTAGGAACTACACCTTTTTATCCAGGTATTCTTCACCCCAGTGGCACTTATAATTTTAGAGAAAGTCATGTAAAACCATTACCATATTTTGCACTTTCACCAGAAAATTTTGGAAAATTATCGCGTTTAATTGCCAGAGGAATTAGTCCAAAGATTAAATTTCATTTAGATTCTGAACTTTATTTGAAACCAGAAAACAACGTAAATATAATAGGAGAAATTACTGGGACTGATGCAAAATTAAAAGATGAAGTTGTTATGATTGGTGCCCATTTCGATTCCTGGCACCCGGCTTCTGGTGCAACAGATAATGGTGCAGGTTCTGCTGTAATGATGGAGGTGATGCGAATTATTAAAGCAACAGGATTAAAGCCAAAACGTACGATTAGAATTGCCTTATGGGGAGGTGAAGAACAAGGATACGTTGGTTCTATGGCATATGCTCAAGAACACTATGGAAAAATAAATGAGACTAAACGTAAAAAAGAAGTTGAGAAAATTTCTGCGTATTTAAATATGGATAATGGTGCGGGACAAATGCGGGGTATTTATTTACAAGGCAATGAAGCGGTAAAACCAATTTTTGAAGAAATGTTAGCACCTTATTCGCATTTAGATGTAAATAACCTAACAATTCAGAATACAAATTTTACTGATCACGATGTTTTCGATTATTATAAGATTCCTGGGTTTCAGATTATTCAAGATAAATTAAACTATAGCACAGTAACACATCATACAAATTTAGATGCTTTAGAATATGTTCCGGAACGCGATATGAAAATTAATGCGACCGTAATAGCCGCACTTGTGTATCAAATAGCCCAGAAAGATTCGCGTTTACCAAGAGAGGAGTAGTTGTATGATTAATATTCATTAAAAATAATTGCGGTAAACAAAAATTATTCTCTTGCGGCCTTAAACTCACTACCCTCGTTCCATTTTGGAAAATAATCTTCATTGGCTAATTTTAAACCTACATTAAAAAGTAATTGTAAATCTAATCGCACACCACTTAACTCGGTCGTTTCAGAATTGTACTCATCAGAAGGTTGATGGTACTTATTAATAAGATAATTGTTCTTAAGCTCTTTTATTTCATCAATACTATGCTCAAAACCTTCGTAAGAACCACTAGCGTATAAAGCAGGAATGCCAATTTTAGCAAAATTGAAGTGATCTGATCTGAAGAAGTACCCTTTTTCAGGATCCGGATCCGGGATTATATATCGGTTCTGTTTCAGCGCCGCTTCTTTAGCATATTCATCCATTTCAGATTGACCATAACCGGTAATCGTCAAATCTTTCATTTCTCCTGGACTGGCCAAAGCATCTATATTAATATTTGCCACTGTTTTTTTAGGATTAAATAATGGGTTTTCTGCATAATATGCCGAACCTAATAACCCTTGTTCTTCCCCTGTAAGCGCCATAAATACAACAGAACGTTTTGTGTTATTACTTTTTTTAAAGGCTTCAGCAATTGCCAACAGACCCGCAGTGCCAGAAGCATTATCTATAGCTCCATTGTATATTGAGTCTCCATTAATCGCCTTACCAATTCCAAAATGATCCCAGTGCGCAGAGTAAATTATATACTCATCTTTTCTATCGGTACCTGGCACGACGGCAATGACGTTTTTAGAAACGTCTTTTTTTATATTGTTTTTAATAGCAACAGAGGTGTTTAATTCTAACGGAATAGGTTTAAAGTTTTTATTTCTTGCCAGTGCTTTATAATCTTGAACTTTTATACTGGAGGCATTAAATATTTTTTTAGCACTTTCACCACTTATCCATGATTCAACATTAAGTAGAGGTAAATCACTGGTAATAACTAATCGAGAACCAGTCCAACCCGATTCAATTACATTCCAGCCATACGATGCTGGTTCAGTATCATGAATAATAATTAGGCCATCAGCACCTTGTCTTGCAGCTTCTTCGAATTTATACGTCCAACGACCATAGTACGTCATTTCATTACCTTTAAATAAAGTTGAATCACCAGAATTAAAACCAGGGTCATTAATTAAAACTACAGCAGTCTTACCTTTCCAGTCGACACCCTCATAATCATTCCATTCATATTCCGGAGCAACAACTCCATAACCAGCAAACACAAGTTCAGAATTATCAAGACTTACTTCAGATACTTGTTTATTGGTAGTTGCAACAAAATCTTTTAAAAGGTCTAAATTAAAGCTGTCATCTTTACCTGAAATAATCATTTTTTCAGTAGGAGTTCCAGTAATTTCTACCATCGGTACCTCTTGAAAAAAGCTGGACCCATTTCCTGGAGAAAGCTCTAATTTTTTAAACTCATTCTCTAAATAATTTACTGTTTTTACTTCACCTTCAGTAAATGGTTTCCGCCCTAGAAACTCATCAGAAGCAAGCCGCTCAATATGTTTGGCTAACGTTGTTTGATTAACTTCAGCTATTTCGGATTTTTTTGTTTCTGTAGTACAACTAATGAATACAATGAAAAGTAAAAATGCAATGTAATTTTTCATAATTAATAGTGTAATTAAATTACAAGAAGTAATCTTAGTTAAAACTTGAGCGGGGGAGTGTGCTGTATTGATTAATACAATTTAAAAATACAAAAAAGTGCTGGACCATTAACAGCTAAATTTTACTTTGATTTTAGTATTCTAACTTGGGCAGTACTGCACTATTGTTCGTTATTTTGCCAACGGTGTTTGAGGTAAAACTATCATTTCTTGATTGAAGTCAATGAAAAGTTCCAAGTGCTTCTAGATCTTTGTTTCCATATTGTAACTGAATATTGAAATATGGAGAATTCTGAAAAATTTTGGAACAAGCTATCTAAGAACTACGATAAAAAGGCTAAAGACAAAGCGTATGAACAAATATTAAATAGAACACGTAAATATTTGTGCGAAGATGCTGAAGTTATTGATTTTGCATGTGCTACCGGATTATATGCAATTGCATTTGCAGAAGATGTTAAAGCTATTCAAGCTTTTGATACATCTTCTGAAATGATAGCTTTGGCTAAGAAAAAAGCTAATGGAATTGAAAATATTTCTTTTTCTCAAACAACACTTTTTGATGAAAAATTCGTTACTGGTGGTTTTGATATAATTTTTGCATTTAATATTCTTCTTTATTTTGAAGACATGAGTCCTATATTAAATAAAATGCATAAACTTTTGAAACCTAAAGGTCGTATTATTACGGCCACAGCATGCTTAAAAGAAAAGCGAACATTTATTGGAATTTTTTCTGGATGTGTGATTTACTTGCTAAAAAAAATAAACATTTTACCTTTTTTAAAGTTCGTTACTATTAAAGAACTTAAAAAAGAAATTACCACAGCGGAATTCGAAATATTAGAAGCCGATATTTTAATTGATAAACCCGCAACCGAATATTATATTGTAGCTCAAAAAAAATAGTTGAAACTATTTTTGGGTAATTCTTTTACGTATTCTACTTAGTGTTTCTGGTTTAATGCCAAGATAACTTGCTAATTGATATTGCGGAACTCTCTTAATTAATTTAGGTTTATTTTTTAATAAGTCGAGGTATTTCTTTTCAGGACTAAGCGCATTAAACCGTTCTATACCAGCAATTTTTTCGCCCATCATTTTTTCAAATTCAACGCGACAAATCGTTTCGAAACGCGGATATTTTTTATATAACATTGCTTCCTTTTCCGCATTTAAAACTGCAACATTAGTTTCTTCACTACAAACAAAATAGAAAATTGAAGGTTTGTTACTTGAAAGACTATTAAAATCTGCAGCAGAATCTCCTTCTATAAAAAAATCTAAGGTGTTTTCATCACCATCCTCAAGCGTATATTTTCGAATACAACCTTTAATTACTAAATAAGAATCTCTAGCAACCTTGCCAGGTTGCAATAAAATGGCACCCTTTTTAAATGTTTTTATCGGAAAGCTTTCTTCTATAGATAAAACCTCTTCTTCCGATAATTTTGTTATGCTATTTAATTGCTCAGCTAAAATGTTGGTCATTCCTATTAATGTTGAAAAATATAGACCTTATTTAGTTATTATTTTTACGTCTTTAAACATATAAGGGTTACTACTCACGATCAATTCTTTACCACTGGCAATAGTTATATTTTTAAGAACAACCTCTTTGGTTTTTATATAAGGATATTCTTCTTTATACGAATTATCTGTCATTTCTTTATTGAAATCTTTAAATATAGCAGGACCTTGATAATCATCGGGATGGTTTACGTCTTTTATTTGAAGGTTTTCGATTGTGATTTTTTCAGGCATATAGCAGGTGTATCCAAAATTGTGTTTGCCTGTATACGTTCCTCCAAATAAACTAGAGCTAGCAGGTTTTCTTCCTCCTGAAGGCACAAAAACACAGTTCTTTATAAAGACTTCTCCTTGCCATGTACTACCGTAATCTGAACGGAGATTAATTAAATTTCTACCGTTGATTGTACTGTTTTCTACAATTAATGTTCCGCAACCGATGGCATTGATGCCCATATGTCCTAATGTTGAATTGCGAATAGTGGCATTAGCTACACCTTTATGTGCATCGAATCTAGAAAACGTACAATTGTCATAAACTAGATTTTTTGAATAATTAGAACTTTGAAGTCCCCAATATGCACCATCGTTAATATCGTTAGTCTGACTACAATTTTCTATTGTTACATTTAAAGACCTCGTAAGGGAAAGATCATAAGAGCCCATAGAAACAGGTTTCCCAGCAGAGCCAATGGTACGGTATGTTTTGTGACCCGTAAGTATTGTGTTCTTTATGGTTATATACGCGCAGTCGCGTGTACTCACAAAACCTCGATAAGGAGCACCATTTTCTCCTTCCCCTTTTATTCGATGAACTAGTCCGTCGACGATAACATTAGAACGACTAATTACTAAATTTCTACTGTAATAGGTATACTTAGAAGGAGCCTTATTAGCGATAGTTGTAAATTGACCACCGGTAATTTTTAATGTGGTTTTATCTATTGGTAAAGCGGTTGCTTCAGTAATTTGATCAAAATCCCAAATTATAGGGGCATCCAAATCTACATTTCCGTTTTTATCAACCACGAATATATCGGTCTGGTCTGCTCCGTTATCTTGGTTTAACCCATAACGGATGTAGTGTTTGGTATTCGAATTGGTTACCGTAATTAAACTAGATTGTGCTAAAGAGACGTCAATTTTTTTTTGATTCTTTTTTAGTGAAGTTAAGCCTTCAAGCTTAAATGATTCGTTGCTAGAACGGACTAAAAAAATAGAGGTGTTTCTATTTTGAACTTTCGTGTCGTCAATAATAAAAGAAGCATTACCAAAATCGGTATCTGTTTTAATTACAGCAGAACGGTTTTTTCCCCCAATATAATAAGTAAAACCTTCGTCTGCTTTTACATTTAAATTATTTTCATTGGCGAAAGCATGGGTTGCTGCTATAGCATTTATATCATCAGTTTTGCCATCGCCTATGGCATGAAAATCACTGTAGTGTACAACTCCATTTTTTTTAAATCTCTTCAAATCTTTTCGTGAGATATTTACATGTAATACACCTCTTTCATTTTCAAATACTTCAGTCTTTTTCTTTTTTAAGGCGATAACCACTTTTTCAGGTGGATTTTCAATTTGTCCGTAGGCAATAAATAAAAAGGAAAAGAAACAGGTGATTAGTAAAGAATGCTTTATCATGAACTCAAATTGGTTTGTAATAATCTTTTAAAAAATTATCAAATTTATTGGTGGTTAGTGTCATGTAATTGACAACAATTTAGCAATTATATATTGAAATGTAGAACAGTTGTAAATCTATTTATTAGAATATTTTTAATTGTAATTTAACACTACTCAATTAAAAGTTATTCTCTGTTTTTTGTGACCTATTTAGTAATGCAATTAATCCTAATATTGGACCAAGTGCTAATAGGGGATATATAAAATTAGTATCAGTAATTGATTTTAAGAAACTTATAAATTGAATACTAATTATTGATATTGCAAACCCAATGCAATTAACTATAGTAAGGGCTGTTCCTTTAATTTCTGAAGGAGCATTTTTGGCTACTAGGGTTGATAATAGGGGCGAGTCTGCAACAACAACCATTCCCCATAAAATTAGAAATCCTAGTACTAAAAATTCAAATTCGGTTGCAATTACAAATGGAGAAATAAGACAACATAAACAAGATAAAAATAGTGCCCCTGTTGCCGTTTGTTTTGCACCTATTTTTTGAGCAATATACCCGCTAATAATACATGCTATTCCGCCTAATCCAATGATAAGAAATGATAATAAAGGTATATTAAATACCACTTGAGGGTTTAGAATAGTATAAGATTTTAGAAGAATAGGTACGAATACCCAAAAGGTATATAGCTCCCACATATGACCAAAATAACCAAAGGCTGCGGCACGAAATCTTTGCTTCTTAAATACACTAAAAAAAGCGTTGAGATTGGTATGCTGACTTCGTTTTCGATAAGGACCATCCGGAACGAGAAAAGACATTAACAATCCACCCATAATTGCTAGAATTGAAGTGGTTATTAAAACTGATTTCCATGAAATGTTAACCGTTAAATCTTTTAGTAAATGAGGAAAGGCAGTGCCTATTACAAGTGCTCCAACTAAAAAGCCAAGAGATTTTCCAAGTCCTTCTTTGTAATAATCGGCAGCTATTTTCATGCCTACAGGGTATATGCCGGCAAGAAAAAAGCCAGTAAAAAACCGAAGGATGAGTAAACTAAATAGAGTATGCGATTCCCATATAATTCCTAAATTAAACAGTGCTCCAAAAATGGCACTTGCTAAAAATACTTTTGATGGTGAAAAACGATCGGCAATGGTTAAAATTGCAAAAATCAGCGTACCCATTATAAATCCAAATTGTACCGCAGAAGTTAAATGACCAAGGGCACTAGCTTCAAGATTAAAACTAATTATGAGGTCGTTTATCACCCCATTACCCGCAAACCAAAGTGAGGTGCAACAGAATTGAGAGAATACAATTATTGGAAGTATTAGTTTGGAATGTTTCAAATTGATTCTCCTAAATGGTTGTATACATTAGGGTTATGTTTTTCCATATAAACTTCGGGTTTGGGCAAGGCTGTAAATCCGAATTTTTTATAGAGCCATTCGGCAGTATCTGTTAATAAAATCCAGCGTCTTAAGCCCTGAAGGTTTGGATGCGCTATGATTTCGCTCATAAGCCATTTGCTTAAACCTTTTCCTCTATATTCTTCTAATATAAAAACATCTCCTAAATATGCGATTGTGGCATAATCTGAAATTATTCTGGCAAAACCTATTTGTTTATTTTCAAGATAAAGACCAAAATTAAGGGAATTTTCGATGGATATTTTAAACGTATCTAGTGGAATATTTGCACTCCAATCTGTATTGTTTGCGAGGAATTTATGAATGTTTACAATATCTAATTTATTGAGATCTGTAGAAATTGTGAATTCACCTTTATGACGCTCTATTATTTCCAATTCTAAATTTTTTAAACCTTTTCTATTCATTGTCGGATTTTTTTAGAGAACCAAACAATAAATTAATTTAATTGCACAAAGCTATATTATTCATCTTTAAAAATAATTGGATGATTTTTTTTAACGAAAATAGCTAGGTCTTTTTTAGAAATAGGATTTGGATAAGACATTACTAATAATTGCAAGGGTGGTAAACCTATTTTTAAAGGCGGTGTTTCGTAGTAATGTTGATTGAGTTGGAAGTCTACTCTTTCGTAAAATTTTATTCTTCTTTTATTTATGCTCGATGTAGGCAATTCTACTTCTAATAAAATAGGCTTGTCAGTGCTTTCCATTAATTTATTGAGAATTAATTTTCCGAAACCCTTATTCCGATGTGCTTTCGCTGTAGCAAAATGATCGATGTATTTATAATTTTCAAAATCCCACCACAAAATAAATCCAATTAATTCTTCCCCTTCAATTAAAATATCAAAATGATAATTAATTTCTTTTAAAACTTTGGCTTGTCCATCGAAAGATCTTTGTTCTTCAATAGGAAAAGCTTCTTGGTAAAGTTCCCAAGCCCTTTTGAAATAATGGTCTGATGTTTTCTGAAGTCGTACTTGTTTCATTAATGACTTTGCTATTACTTGAGCGAATTTAAATAATAACGGAAGAACATTTAAATTATAGCGTATTTGAATAATAGTTTACTTAATAGGCATATATTTCAATTGTCCCAGAAATGGTACAAGACAATTTTGCTGTATTATAAATGGTTCCAAACTTTTCAATATTCTTTTGTAACAGTGACGTATTTATTTTTTTGTCAGTACTAAAAATTGTCAATTTATAAATTATGTGATCCATTCTTGGTGGATGCTCAAGTCTCGTTGCATTTACCTCAAGACTCGCCTTGGTATAGGTGAATTTCATCATGCCTGAAAAACGCTCTACATTTTTTAGTATGCAAGCAGCGAATGAACTTAAAAATAGTTCAGCGGGGTTTGGTAAAGTATTTGCAGTTTTAGCGGTAGTTCCAAAAGCGATATTTGTTTCCTTTACATTAATTTTAGCGTCTTCATTAGCAATTGAAGTAGCTCTTATTTGATAATTCATTGCATATCTTTTTAATTAAAAATGCTATAGACGTATTATTTTTAGTTCATTATTCTTAAAAGTACGGTAGCATTTTTAGATAAAATCTGATTTTTGTCATATGAGTTGTTTTTTGAAAACCAAGGAGGTGTTTGGTTTATGTTAAATTGATTTACTTGATGCTAATTGGTGCCAGACAAAAATAGCACCGTTTAAGGTGCTATTTGAAAATATTCCTAGACTGCTCGTAACTTAGAATTCTCTTACCAGTTCTAATGCAGATTTATGTAGTCTTCCTGTTGCTTTTTCAAAATCTGAAGGAACATCATTAGCTCCATTTTTAATCCCTTCGTAGATTCCTGCAATTACTGTCCCCATAAATTCTCCCAATTCCGATGTTCTTTCTTCTAAATATGCGTCAAAAGTTACCGAGTTATACACAAGATTTGTTTTGAAAACTTGGTTTATGTAATCAGCAAGTTGACTTTGTGTAATGGGTTCACCTACGAGATTGTATGTTTTACCATTATGTTTCTCTTCTACAAGCATTTTGGTATAAGCAAAACCTAATTCTTCTCGGCTTGTATAGGTACATTTTCCTTTGCCAGCACAATTTCTAATTTCACCTTCTTTTAAATAAGTTTCTAAATATTCTAAATCGGGTTCAATATAAATTCCATTTCTACCTATAACCCAAGCTAGGCCAGAACTTTTAATATCTTCTTCGGTTTGGCGATTACTTTGTACGATTGGACTGAAGGCATTCTTGTTTTCATCACCAACGATACTTGTGTATACTATTTTCGTAACGCCATTTTTTTTTGCAGCATTAATTACATTTCGGTGTTGTTGAATTCTTTTTTGTGGGTCGTCCATACCAGAAACCAGAAGTACCGCATCGATACCGTTTAAAGCTAAATCAAAATCCTGAACATTATTATAATCTCCTCTTCTAATTTCTATACCTAAATGCTCTGCTCTTTCCGGTGTTCGGGCAATCCCTATAACATTTTCTTTACCAATTTCTTTAATTAAATGGCTAACGATTGAAGCACCTAATTTTCCGCTTGCTGATGTTACTGCTATTTTCATGACATAGTTTTAATAATCTTTTTATCATTCAAAGTTGCGGTTAATACTTTGTATAATTTAGATATATCTTGGGTTAAAAATGGTAAATATGTGATGTGAGAATCAAGTGAAAATTTTGATGACCTTTTTTTAATGTCTTGTAAGAATGTAATCTGCAAAATATTCTTTACTATCCATAATTTTAGTTTCCAAGGTAAAGTCTGTATTGTCAATAATTTTCTCAATTAGCACATCGTTATATTTTCTTGAAATTTCAGTACGTATTTTTTCGCCAGCTAAAAATTGATATGATTTTCCTATACTTTTTATTTCAACAGTTTGATTAACTGTACTAACAATAAAACTTTTTGCCACCCCATCTTTTTCATTGTATTCTGGTTGATGCTTAAAATTATTTATATTGAAATTGGCCCCTAGCTCATTATTAATGCGGGTCATTAAGTTGAGGTTAAAAGCTGCGGTTACCCCGCGGCTATCATTGTAAGCTGGTAGTACTATTTCTTTAGCTTTAATTAAATCTACTCCTAATAGTAATTTGTCTCCGGCATTTAGATTCGATCCTAAATTATAGATAAATTGAGACGCGATTTCATCGGTCATATTACCAATATTAGAACCTAGGAATAAAATTACTTTTGGTTTGTTACTTCTTTTTAGGGAATCTAGCACTTTAAAATAATCTCCTTGTTGAGGTCTTACAGATACATTGGGTAATTCGGTGTTCAAGTCTTTTTGAAGTAACTCGAGTGCATTCGAAGAAATGTCTATTGGAAAATAATCGAATTTGAAATTTTGTGCGTCAAGTTCTTTTAGTAATTCTTTAGTTTTTAAACCATCGCCAGCACCAAGTTCAATTAATTCGAAATATGAATTTAATTTTATGTCAACCCCGTCAATTAAATCTTGAGTTTTATTTTTAAAAATATCTAATTCACTGCGAGTAAGGTAATACTCTGGTAAATTCATTATTTCAACAAAAAGTGCATCTCCTTTTTTATCGTAAAAGTATTTTGAAGGAAGTGTTTTCGGACTTGCATCAAGACCTTCTTGCACGTCACTTTTAAATGTGTTTATCATCTATTTAGCTAATCTTATTCCGGTATATTGCCATCTTTCGACCGGGTTAAAAAAGTTTCGATATGTCGGTCGGCTATGGTTTTTAGAAGTAGCTACAGAGGCTCCTCTCAATACCATTTTGCTACTCATAAATTTACCATTGTATTCCCCAAGAGCTCCATTTTCTTTTGTAAAGTTGGGGTAGGGTAGGTAGGCACTATTTGTCCATTCCCATCGCTTGCCCCAATCTAATTTTTGGGCTGCTATTTCCCACTCAAATTCAGTTGGTAATCGCATGCCTTTCCATTCGGCATAGGCATTAGCTTCGAAATAATTGATGTGACTCAATATAGCATTTTCGTCCACTTTTAATAATCCAGAAAGCGTATAGTAGTGCCATTTACCTTTTATTTTGTGCCAATACATGGGCGAATTAATATTGTTTGCTTTTACCCAAGACCAACCTTCGTCTAACCACAAGTTAAAATCTGTATAAGCCTCAGATTCTATAAAATCTATATATTCACCATTGGTTACCAAGTGATTGTTAATTTCAAAATCAGCTGCATAAACTTGGTGTACTCCCAATTCATTATCATAGCAAAAATCTTTTCCTTGGTATCCAATTTTGTACGTGCCGCCTTTAATTTTTACAATCTCGTTACTCGAATTATTGTCTTTTACTAAATTAAAACCTGAATTGAATTCAGGAAAAATTGGATTATGCCCAAGCATATATTTTACATCTGTAATTAATAACTCCTGATGTTGTTGCTCGTGATTTAAGCCTAAGGTTACTAAATCGATTATTTTCTTAACAGAATCACCATTTAATAATTCTTGCATATTAGCATCTACATAAGCACGGTATTCAAAAATTTTATCAATACTTGGTCGCGACATATTACCACGGTTAGCTTGCAGAATTCTATCTCCAGCATTGTTGTAATAACTATTAAATAGGAAATTAAAATTGGAATTATACTCCGTATATTCCTTTACATAATTTTTTAAAATGAATGTTTCAAAAAACCAAGTTGTATGGGCTAAATGCCATTTAGCTGGACTAGCAAACTGTACCACTTGTATTGAATAATCTTCAATTTCTAAATGACTACAAAAGTCTATAGTAGCTTGCCGTACTTGATTATATTTTTCGCTTATTTTCATATTATAGTTTGTAGCTTATCTAATTTTACGGATTTCTAAAATCTTGTCTTTTACTAATGGTACGCGTATAATAAAGCCTAGACCTACGATAACGGCATAAATTATCCAGGTTTTATCTAAGATGGCCACATGAATTAAGCTCAATAAAATGGCGACATAGGCTAAGCTTTGTAACTTTTTCCATTTTGCTTTTAAAAATTTCATTGATTTTCGGTTTGATGTAAAAAGCAATGGTATTATTATTATAATTGCAAAAAAGCCAGCAACATAATTTAGCTGAGTAAAAGTTTTTAAAAACCCTTCTGCACCTATAAAAATTATAAAGTGAAGTATGCTCCATATAGCAGTCGCTATACCCATAGCTTGCCTTACAAAAAAGTTGCTAACACCAAAAATAATAAATAGCGGAGTAAGGGTTAGAACGGCTGTCATCCATCGTATTGCAAACTCACCAGATACATGATATAGCATTTCTAGTGTGGTTTTACCTTCGCTACCAGCACCTTCAATAAACGTTATTGAGATGCCGTTGGAAA
The DNA here is from genome assembly GCF_009649685.1 of Flavobacteriaceae bacterium EG-1. Classification (GTDB taxonomy): domain Bacteria; phylum Bacteroidota; class Bacteroidia; order Flavobacteriales; family Flavobacteriaceae; genus Aurantibacter_A. The sequence continues at coordinate 171,291 of NZ_WJPK01000003.1, read as the reverse complement.
AATCAAATTGAAGTATGTTAAATATAACCAATAGTGGTAGTGAAGCCAATATGGCTACTAAAATCCAACCGTAATTGTTTTTCAGAAAGTTCACGTACTATTTGTACATGGTGTTCGTATTTAATGCTGTTTTAGGTATTTGCTGAATGCTATCCCAGTGTTCAACGATTTTACCATTCTCGGTGAATCTAAAGAAATCCATAGTAATATATTCATCATTGTCTGGCCAAACCTGGTGTGTATGTAATGCCACCAAATCCCCTTCTGCTATAGCTCGTACAAACGTTATGGATTTTTCGGGAAATTCTTTTTGCATCCGAGTAAAGTAATCTATAAAAGCTTGTGGTCCATCCGCTACTAGAGGATTGTGTTGAATATATTCATCGCCCACATAAAGCTCAACTGCTTTTGTTGGATTTCCTTCATAGGCCATTTTATAAAAAGCTATTGCATTTTTTTTATTCGTATCTGTGTCCATACACTTAGTTTTTTATTTTCAAGGCTTCTAATTCAATTTCTAAAGCTTCAGCCTTTGCTTTAAATTTTTGCATCGCCTTTTTAAGTTGTCCAATTTTTTTAAAGGCCTCTTCATCTTGTACAGCTTTGTAAATAGTGTTGCCTTCTTTTTCTGAAATTTTTGATTTGCTACCACATGTTGGGCAACTAGCTATATCACTCATTATTTTCTTTTTTTTACGTGTATTAATACTGCTGTTCTACCATAAGTAGGATGCATAAGATATTTGGGAATTCGACGAACTGTTTTTAAGAATAATTATATTGCCTTTAAAGTTTGGTGCAAAATTGAATCAATCCGTCCAACTTAAATAGGTGAATATTAGAATAATAATGGTAAATGTGAGAATGTAGTTTACAATTCTGATTTGAACTGCTTTGGTGTTGTTCCAGTATGTTTTTTAAAAAATTTGGTAAAGTTTGTCACTTCGTCAAATCCGATAGCAAATCCTATTTCTTTTAAACTTTTATTAGAGCTTGCCATGGCTCTTTTTATTTCGAGGATAACAAAATCATCAATGAAAATTTTTGCTGTATTTAAAGTAAATTCTTTTACAACTTGGTTTAGGTGTTTGGTAGATATAAAAAGCATATTCGCATAATCTTTTACATTTCTTGTTGCTGTGTATTTCTCTTCTACCAAATCTTTAAATGCTAGGAATAATGGATAATATTTAGAATTGCTTCTTTGTGTTTTATCAGTATTTGATTTGCGTTCTAATCGTAATAAATACAAATTTAAGAGCGAAGCAATTATATTTTTTTGCGCATAGGTATTTTTAGATTGAGTTTCTAAAATCAGTTGATTCAAAAAAAGGTCGTTACCTATTTTATCATTAAAAATGGGAGTAGAGAGGTGATAGTTATATAAATGGCTAATAATTTTTATTGAAGATTTAGAGAAATAATTAACTAGAAATTTTTCAGTAAATAGTATAAGGAACCCTTTGTAATTCTGTTTTTTTTGAAAAGCATGAATTTGCCCTTTTGAAATTTTAAGTACGGTACCTTCTTTTAAGGGATAATCTTTTAAATCTATTTGATGACTTCCAGTGCCTTCGGTTACAATTAATAATGCGAAAAACGATATTCTATGCGGTAAGGTAGGATTATGGTCTATTATGCTAGGTATTCGAGCGAATAATTCGGTTAAATTTAAAAGTTCAAAATCTTTGGTATTATCAGAACTATCAAAAGATATGTTGGGAATGTTATTCAATTATTTTTCCAAATTGTTTGCACGCTATATTCGAATAAATTAATCAACTGCTATTTTCGAAATTTTAGCTTTATAAAGATACATAAATCAATAGTCACGATTGAAGACTTCGCACTATTACTCACATAATGTACTATAAAACTATTGTTGCTATATGTCCATTTTTGCACATTTTATTAGAAATCTGGTAAACTTAAGACGCAAGATTTAATTGAATTTTGCAGTATGAATAATATATCAAATTTTGGAATCTTCACTTTACTGTTTGTAAGTAGTTTAACTATAATGGTAGGTACAGTAATCGCACCTTCCCTTTCAGGAATTGTAGCTCATAAAAACTTATTTTTTTCACCCAGTTGGTTGCTAACTTTACCTTCTTTGGGAGTTGTTCTTTTTGCTCCCATAGTAGGTCGATTATTGCCTAAGTTTGGAACAATTAACTTATTGTACATGGGCCTTGTGCCTTATGCCATTTTAGGTTTAATAGGAGCATTCATTACCAACGATTATTTATTAATTCTAGATCGAATTTTCCTTGGCGCTGCAACTGTGGCTATTCAAGTCTCGGTAACGGGGTATATAGCTGATATGTTTACTGGAGAGGCCCGAATGAAAATGATAGCCTGGCAAGGAATGGCTATAGAATTAGGTGGCGTAGTTTTCTTAGCTATTGGCGGTGTTTTGGGAGAATTAAATTGGCAATATCCTTTTTATATTTATTTGGTTGCTTTGGTGTGTTTGTTTTTAGTAATAAAAACATTGCCTAAATTGAAACCGAAGTCAGTAGAAAATGCTATTAGCTCTGAGAGCTTAAATCACAGTAAATACAAAGTTAAATTGATTTTTAGCGCCTCATTACTGGCAATGATGTTATTTTTCGTTGGCTTTGTAACATTGCCATTATATTTACCTTTATCTTATGATTTTAGTGAGTCTCAAACGGGCTATCTAATGGCTTTTATTTCGATAATTGCTATTGCGACTGCAAGTCAAATGCCAAAGATGGTTAAAATTTTTGGTGAAGGAAATACTGTGGTCTTGGGCTTTCTCTTTTTTATGATGGGCTATTTGGTATTAGCAATGTCTCTTAGTTTACCTTTTTTAGTGTTCACAGTATTATTTATCGGAATAGGTTTTGGTTTTACGATACCCTTATTAAATCATATGATGCTTGAAGCCAGCACGGCGAAAAACCAGGGAAAGAATTTGGGACTGTTTTCTATGGGTGTTTTTGGAGGGCAGTTTTTATCTACATTTATTGAATACATTTCTAGTAATTATATGGCCATCTATGCGGTCTCTTCCGTTTTGGCATTGGTAATTGGTAGTGTTTTTTACTACTTGTTTCAAAAAAGCGCTAAATAAGAATTTTGATAAAATAATTTACTTTTGTGGAATACCATAAAAGTACATGCCCAACGAACATTGGAAAAACAAAATTCTAATTACTAATAAATTTGAAAGCAATAGTGTATTACTTTCAAATAATTCTATGGGTATTTATTTTGAATTTAAACCTGAGAATAACATAATTATTCATTTTAAGCCTTTAAATGAAGTTTTTAAAAATGAGGTTTTTAATGAGCATAAAGGAACTTTACTAAATTTTGAACGAGATTTAATTGATGAAGACGACATTGAATATGTATTAGATGTTATGTCACTATTCAATAAATATCCACTTTTTGTTTTAAGTGAAAAAGCTGAGGTAGCACAGCTCAAGAAATTAATTCAGTTGCTTGAAATTGAATTTAAAAATGAAAGCGTTTCATACGTAATGTTGAAAACAATATTGAAAGTTCTACTCCTACATTTAATTCGGTATCAAAACGATGGATTTTTAGAACAAGATTTAAATCAAAAAAGGGTGTTTGAGTTTTTAGAACTTATGGAAACACATTTTTTGAATGAAACCAACACGATATATTATGCCAAAGAAATAGGGATTAGTAGTAAGCGATTAAATCAAATACTAAAGGAAAAACTGAGTTTAACTGCAAAACAAATAATACAACAGCGTCAAATTACAGAAGCAAAACGAAGGCTTATACGAAGTGAAATATCTACAAAGGAATTAGCTTTTGAATTGGGATTTGATTCACTCAGTAGTTTTTCTAGATTTTTTAAAAAATATGTAGGAAGTTCTCCCTCCAAATTTAAGAATGATAGTTTAGCGTGAAAGTGAAGCTTAAATCCAAATTCTGATTTCTATTTCCGTATTGAGTTCTATACCTGCTTTTTTTCTAATTTCAGATTTTATGGGAAGCACATACGTGTCTGATTTTGAATCGAACCAAATAGCAGTGTCCCATTGTACTTCTTCTATTGCTGCAAACGACTTCATTCTACCCCATCCTTCTTCTTGCCAACCGAGGTTTTCTCTTATTTCTTTCGATATAATAATTGGCAATGAAACAAAATACCAACCACCAGGCGAATCGTGTTGCCACATTTTAGATGTAAAACGATATTTAATTTTGCCGTTCATATTACTGATTTACAAATCTGAACAATTTAATTTGTTCATTTATTAATTGCCCTATTTTATACAATTTATTTGTACTTGAATATCCATAAGTAATTGGATTTATACCTCAATTAATTAAAACCAAACAAATCTGTCAAGTTATTAATTATTGTTTGCCATATTTATAAATAATAATCCCAATCCATATTTAAATACAGAAATTTGTTCATTTAATTACTTGTAGTTATTGAGAAAGTTCTTGTAAGATTTAACAAGTATTTCTTAAGTGTATATTTTGAGTATCCTAAACAAATGTTAATAATTACAAGTTTTTGGAAATTCTATAGTTTAATGGTTTTAATATGTACATCGTCAAAAAAAAGCAGATTAGCACAGGTGTATATTCTAATATATTCGAAAAGGACTATTGCAGCTAAAAACACTGGCCTTTTGAAATCTTGTTCTTTATTCAACTTCAAAAAAATCTGCAAAATTTTGGTAATACACTTTCTGCAAAATTTCTTCAGATAATCCTAAACCTTCTGATTTTTGACTACGAATTTCAACCGAATCTTTGCTGCTCAAATATTGCCAACGTAATGTGTATTCTTCTTCTAAGTAAGCACGCTCTGCTGCAAGTTCGGTTGCGCTCAATGAATCTTGTTGAATATGATTGCCAAAATCGGTGCCGAACATTATGCGATCTTGGTATTTTCCAAAAAATGCTCTTACCTTTTCTTCATCTTGCCCTACTAAATCACCAAATCGAGCGGCTGGCTCTACGTACAAGTTGTCGTATTTGTCTAGGTGTTCTGCTATCATATTAACATCATGCGACATGCTACCCATGTGCGCACAAAGTATTTTTAAATCAGGATTTTTAGAAATCCAATTATCTCGTGCTGCAATTATTGTTTCGTAGGTCGGAATTTCGGGGTGTTTATAAGCGTGGTATTCGGGATGTTCATTATAATACCCATAATGCGGGTTTTTTGGGTCGTCAAGCGGACGCCAAGCCTGAATAGGTTCGGCAATATGTGCCATTACCGCTATGCCTTCAGCAGCTAAGAAATCAAAAATAGGTTGTAAACGCTCATCGTCTATTTGAATAAATTTACCACTTTTGTCTTTGGTTATCATTCCAAAATTCTTCCAGACTTTTACCATTTTAGCACCTTGCTCAATCTCTTTTTTTAAACGTGCTATTTCTTTGTCAACAAAATCGGGATTATCAATACCGGCCCCAATAAGTGATGAACATAACCAAAATAAATCTGGATGTTTTTTTTGCAATGCAACATACTCACTCCAACTTCTACCAACACCTTCAGGTGTATGATGGGCAACATCAACAAGAACCCCTTTCATATTCCAATCTTCAAAGAATTTTGGTAAATAATCGCGATTAAATTCGTAATGTGTATGAACATCTACTTTCTTGATACTATTTTTATCCAAAGAAACTGTAGTGGTATTATCTTCTTTCGCTTTTTCCACTTTTGGCTTACATGCAAATATGGTTAAGATAGTCAGGAATAAGATTATGGTATTTTTCATTTTTAAAAACAATGATTTGTTAATTTATAGTAATCGTATATTAAGTGATACTTATAGTTAAGCTCATCGCTATTCTTCGTCATCAATGGCTTCCTCGGCATCACGAATTAATTGATTTTCCATAATATTCAGTTTTTTTAACTTGGCTTTCCAAGTCTCAATCGCATCTTTATGTTTTTCAATATTTTTAATTACATTTTGCACGATAGGACTATCTTCAGAAGCATTTGAAAAGAATTGCATATTGTTTTCAAGCTGCCGTAATTCGGACTTACTTTCAGATATTTTTCGTCTAATAAAAGTGCGCTCGTTTGAAATTGCTGCGTCGTTTTCTGTATTTGCTAACTGTTTTATTTTGTTGCCATATTTTAAAAGTTCAGATTCTTGTCGGCTAACATCCAGCTTTTTAAATAACGCATCTAATATGGTATTGAATTTTTGGTTAATATTTTTGCGCTTAAAAGGAACGCGACCATAAGATTTCCATTCTTCAATAAATGCTTTTATTTGTGTTAAGTCCGTATCTCTATCACCCGTTAGTTTGAATGCTTTTAATTTTTCTAAACAAGCAATTTTTTTATCTAGGTTTACAGTTTCTTCTTTGCGCTCTGTATTTTTAGATGCGTGTAAACGGTCGAAATAATGATTACAAGCTGCTTTAAAATCTGTCCATAATTTATCAGAATACCTTCGAGGAACATGGCCAATTTTTTTCCATTGGCCTTGAATTCGTTTCATTTCTTGTGTGGTAGTTTCCCACTCTTCACTATCTTTTAAAGCAACGGCTATATTTAATAGTTCACGTTTTTTATTTAAATTTTCTTGCTGTTCCTTTTTTAAATTTTTATAAAAAGAGTTCTTATATTTATTAAAACCACGAACGGCTTCTTTAAATTCTGCCCATGTTTTTTCATTTACCTTCTGCGGTACTTTACCTGCTTTAAAAAAGGCGTCTCGTAGTGTATCTATTTGTTTAATCTGTTGTTGTAGTACTTTATGGTTGTTCGCGACATTAGACGCAACTTTAAGAATGTCTGAAATTATAGCTTGTTTCTTTACTAAATTTTCTTCGTATTCAGCATCTAATTCTTTGTAATGGTCTTGACGCCTTTGATGCATTGCTTTAGTAGCATTGCTAAAACGTTCCCAAATTTCTTCGCGATGTTCTTTGGCAACTGGGCCAATCTCTTCTTTCCAAAGCTTGTGTAATACTTGCAACTCTCGAAATGCTTGCCCTAAATCTTTAATATCTACTAATGCTTCTGCACGAGCTACGAGCTTCTGTTTTTCTTCAAGATTATGTTTAAAATCAAGATCTCTTAGTTCTCTGTTTAGGTGTAGAAAATCGTAAAAAATTTCAATATGGTGATGATATGTACGCCAAACATCGTTATAGTGAGTTCGAGGTATTGGGCCAGCATTACTCCAATCTTGTTGTAATTCTCTAAAATTTTTATACGTAGTATTTATATCTTCCTCAACGTTTATTAAACCTTTTATTTTTTCGATTATTAATAGTCGATTGGCTAGGTTTTCTTTTAAGTTCTTTTCTAAGCTCTTGTAATAACCATTACGTTTTTCTCTATAATCTTGATAGACTTCATTAAATTGACGTTTGGTTACTGAATTGTATCTAAAATCTATTTCATGACCACCATTACTAATAAATTCTTCTTTTTTATGTTCTAAAAATTCTTGAAACTTTAAATCGAATTCATGTTTAATCCCATCTACATGTTTTTTAATGGCTTGTACCTTTTCATTACGAACCAATCTTTGTAATTCACCTACTAAATTTTCCATAGACATGGCATGGTAATCTAACTCGGGAATTTCATGTCGTTGTTGGTTGTCGGTGTCTTCTGCATCTTCAGCTACAGATTCATCTATTTCTTCTAGAACCTTATTGGCGTCTTCTTCAGAAGATTCTTTTTCTTTGATGCCTGCGTTTTTCTCTTCAGTGGTATCTGTAACTGACTCGTGAACAGTTTCTTCTGTTGAATTTATTTCTGTTTCTGTATTGGAAGAAGTAGAGCTATTACCATCAACAGTATCATTTTGCGTTACTTCAGCTTCTGTAGCAGAAGTATCCGTAGTTTTATCTTCTTTATTCTCTTTATTTGCTTCAAGCATTTCCCCAATATCTATATTACACTATAACGTTTATGTAATATACTAACTCAATAGGTAAGAACAAAAATTATGCTTGCTCTTTTTAAAAAGGACTTTTAGTAAAAAGTTTCTTTATTATCTATTTTCTGTTTTTATAAATGATTTGGCTTATGCATTCCAAATGTCCCAAGATGCTTCAGCTTGTAATTCTAACATTCTTAAGCCGTTTACAATTGTAGCCCCGTTGGCTTCTCCAGCTTTTAAAAAAGATGTTTTAGCAGGGTTGTATATGAGATCATACAATAGATGTTTATCAGAAATAAAATCGTATAAAATGTTAGGTCTTTTTTTCGTTTCAGGATATGTTCCGAGTGGTGTACAATTAACGATTACTGTATGGGCTAGCATCTTATCTTTATCTAAATCGTCATAGCTTAGTTGATTTTTTTTCGGTCGCCGAGAAACAAATTTATAATCGATAGCTAAAGATTTAAAAACATATGCTACAGCTTTTGAAGCACCACCTGTTCCAAGAATTAAAGCACTTTTATGATGCTCTTTTAAATGCGGATAAATAGATTTTTTAAAACCTATTACATCTGTGTTATATCCAATTAAATTATTTTTTTCTACCTTAATTGTGTTAACAGCTCCAATTTGTAATGCTATTTCGTCAATTTTGTTTAAATATGGTAGTATAGCTTGCTTGTATGGAATGGTTACATTAAATCCTTTTACAGCTTTATTTTCTTTTATTAATTTTTCAAATTCATCAATAGATTGTAAATCGAAATTCTCATAAGAATAATCTTCTAGATTTAAATTTTCAAACTTTTCAGCAAAATATCCACGTGAAAAAGAATACGATATGTTTTTTCCAATTAGTCCGAATCTATTTTTTTTCATTTATTTTATTTTTTTTCTGCGTATCAATTTTTAGGTAGATGTAGTGTTTTTTTTCGGCGTATTTATGAAATAAAACGAATCATTTTAATGGCTTGCTTAAATGCTTATGTTTTTATGACTTTTTGTTTGCCACCGTTTTTGCCGTACCAGCCCAATGCCAATAAAATGGAAATTCCGATAAGAATATAAAAAAGTGCCCACCATGTTTCTGAAATATTAAAATCAGGAAAGTAACGTTGATAATTAGCAATAATTTCTTTTCCATTAGAATCGAGTAAGGCTTGGCCGGTTTGATCTAATACTAAAATTGTTCTTTTCCAGGGCCAAACTACACCTAATGAACCGGTAATAAAACCAATAATAACTGCATTCGTAATATGTTTGTAGTGTTTAAGTACATATCCTAAAATATGAGATAATGTTACTAATCCGGTTGCGGATCCTAATGTAAATACAACTAAAATTCTTAATGTAGCAATGCGTTTTTGGTTATTAATAAAACTGAAATCACCTCTAATTATATCGGCAAACGTATCATATAACGCGTTTACCGAATCAACCAATAGCAAGACATAATTGCCCAACAAAATTAGGATAAACGAGCCTGATAGTCCAGGTAATGTCATTCCTGAAACACTTATCATTCCACAGAAAAAAATAAATATTAGGTTGTCATTTTCTTTTGCAGGGTTTAAAAAACTTATAGAGATACCTACTATGAGGCCTAGTATTCCAGCAGGAATTGTATGCTTGTTCCAATGTTCAAAATCTTTAGATATATAATAGATAGAACCTAAAATCATACCAAAGAATGCCGCCCAAACATAGAGTTCTTTAGTTTCTAAAAAATAATCGAGTAGTTTTGAAACACTAAAATAACTTACAAGCATTCCAAAAATTAAAAGTGTAAGAAATTGACCGTTTACATAACGATAAAAACTTCTTAATCGGCCACTAAAAAATAGTTTAAATGCTTTGCCATTTACTTTTTGTAATGAATAAATAAATTCTTCGTAGAATCCGCCAACATAGGCAACAATACCGCCAGATACACCAGGTACTTTGTTAGCAGCGCCCATGCATAGCCCTTTAATGACCAGAAAAATTCGATCTATAAAAGTACGCGGTTCATACATGTAAATTTCACTTTTTTGAGGCGGTTTTTTCCAAAATAAAAATAAGGGAAAAACCGATGATAGCAGCAATAATAGCATATATTAATTGCGATTCGCCATCAAAAGCAAAAGGAGAGATACTTTGTTCAGCAATTATTTTTTCTTTATCACCATACATTCTGGTTTCTAAAATTTTTTTCCATGGCCATATCTTATTTAATGAACCCAGAATAAACCCCGATAAAACGGCTAACGTAATATTTTTGTAGTTGTTAAACATCCATTTTAAAACCTTAGCAAAACTCAAAAGCCCGAAAACTACACCAAGTCCAACAGCGATAAGAATCTTAAAATCACGATCATCTACAGCATCTAAAACAGTTTTATACGAGCCCAATAGCACTAGAATAAAAGATCCTGAGATACCCGGTAAAATCATAGCACAAATGGCAAGTGCTCCTGAAAAAAACAAAAAAAGTAGACTGTTAGAATTCTCAGATGGAGGCAGTTTTGTAATGTAAAAAGCAACTACTGCACCTAAAATAAGCAATACAACTTTAGCTAAATTCCAGTTTTTAATAGCCTTAGCAACAAAAAATACACTCGCTAAAACAAGACCAAAAAAGAAAGACCAAAGTGGAATAGGCTGGTTTTCTAGTAACCAACTGATAAGCTTCGAAAATGAAAAAATACTAATTAACATACCTACAAAAAGTGCAGCTAGAAAATTTCCATTTAAAGCTATCCAAAAGCTTTTAAATCCATGGCTACGCCATAAATTCAAGGTTTTTAAATTTATATTATTTAAAGAAGAAATAAACTCTTCATAGATGCCTGCCACAAATGCAATAGTGCCACCCGAGACACCTGGTACAAGCTCTGCAATACCCATACCCATTCCTTTAAGTGCAATTATAATGTATTGGAAAATGTTTCTGGGTTCCATTAAAAACGTATTAGTGACTTATAATGAACGGAAAAAATAGGTTTTTATTTGGATGCTTTTCGAACACTTTTAATTACTTGATGAACCCACTCTGCGTTGCTAAATTGGGGAAATTCTTTTTCAAATATTGTGAAAGAATCAAAGTTGTTTTTTAAAGCATCAACAAGACTTATGCGAGCATTAATTTTATCATTATTTAATAGGTAAAACCCTGCTTTCTTATAAGCTAATTTGGGATTGTCTGGATAATATTCTTGCCCTTGTTTTATTACCTGAATGGCACTTTCATAATCATTATTATGAGATAAAACATTTGACCATTTTAGCCATGTTTCAAGTTCTTTATTGCCTAAATCTACAGTTTGTTTATAAGCAAAGTCTGCTTCATGATAATTTCTAAGAGCATTGTTTATTTGAGCACACTTTTTCCAATAGTCAGCATTTTCACCATCAATATTTATCGCTTTATTAATGTAATAGAAGGCTTTTTTATAATTTCTTTTCTTAAAATAAAAATCAGTGATTGCTAGCCAACCTTTATCTAGCAAAGGGTCTTCGTGTACAGTATGATAGAAATAGTATTTTGCCATTTCATCATTTCGTAGTCGTTCGTAACATTTGCCTATTCTTAAATATGCATGCGAGGTGGGGTCTTCCATTTTAATGGTTGTCTCATAATTTTCAATGGCATCTTTAAAACGACCTAATTTTTCGAGCATTCTACCTTTTTCAAAATAGGCACCCATAAAGGTGTCATCAGAAATAATAGCAAATTCATATGCCGTAAGTGCTTCAGAATACAATTTTTTAGTAGCGTATTGTTTTCCTAATTGATGCCATGCTACACTGCAATATGGATTCTTGTCTAAATAATCATTCAAATAATAAATTGCTCCATCAAAATCTTCTAGGAACTCGAAGCAATAAATTACATTGTACAAGGCAGTATAATCTTGATCATCAAAATCAAGACATTTTATAAAACATTCTTTTGCTTTTTTAAAATCGTCCATAAAAAGGTATTCCATACCCATCATGGATTGAATTTCAAATCCGTTGGTTGCTAAGGTTAATGCTTTTTGAAGTAAAATTACAGCACCTTCGTGGTTGTCTTGTTTTGAATAAATATTGGCGCGTTGAATATAAATTTCTTCGTTTTGAGAATCTAATAATTGTAATTCGTCTAATATTTTTTCGGCAAGATCAAGATTGTTTTCAAATACTAAAACTTCTACATCAAGCAGTTTAAGTTCAATACAGCCAGGGTGTTGCTGCAAACCTATTTTTATAGCTTTTTTAGCCAAAGAGATTTTCCCATTGTTTAAATAATGGTGTATAATATCCTCAAAATCTTCTGCATCGAAGAAATAGATATCATCTGTTTTTAACATTGATTCGAACTTTATTACCGGTTCGTCAGGTCGTTCATTTGACTCTGGAGTCATCATATATTTTGGGTTGAACTTTGGTTTTAAAAGTAATTGTTTGTGCGTGTTTTTTGCTCAAAGTTGAACGATATTATCAACAAATTAGTTAACATCGTTTTTATATTTTATCTAACATGGATAAAATAATATTACAACCTTGTTCAATTTCTTTAATATTTATAGTTAATGGCGGCGTTATGCGCACAGCGCAAGGTTCAAATAAAAGCCAAAATAAAAGGAGTCCTTCCTCCTTACATTTTAAGATTAATTTATTGGTAATTTCTACGTTTTCTAAAATAATAGCTAACATTAAGCCTTTGCCTCTTATTTCTTTTATTTTTTGATGTTGCAATAATTTTCGAAATAATGCTTCTTTTAAAAGGGTTTCCTGCATTAATTTACTTTGTAATAACTCTCGTAGCGTGGCTACACTAGCCGCGGCTATTACAGGATTCCCACCAAAGGTGGTAATGTGTCCTAATTTTGGTTTTTCTTGTAAAGTAGCCATCATTTCTTGTGAAGCTGTAAAGGCACCAACAGGTAAGCCAGATGCCATACCTTTACCCATTACTAAAATATCGGGGATACAATTGTAATGCTCAAATGCAAATAGTTTACCAGTTCTCCCAAAACCAGGTTGAATTTCGTCGAGAATTAAAATACTTCCTGTTTCGTTACATCTTGCTCTTACTTTGGTTAAATAATCTTTTGATGGTAGAATAAAACCTGCGCCACCTTGAATGGTTTCTAAAACTACAGCTGCAGTTTTATTCGTTATTTTTAATAAATCTGCTTCATTATTAAATTCAATAAATTTAACATTGGGTATTAATGGACGAAATGGACTTTTACGCTCTTCATATCCTAATAAACTTAAACTTCCCATGGTATTGCCATGATAACCATTTTTCGCCGAAATAAGTTCGCTTTTACCAGTAAAACGCCTTGCTAGTTTTATGGCGCCTTCAATAGCTTCAGTACCTGAATTTACCAAATAAGTGGTATTAAGATTGCTAGGTAATACTTCTGCTAGTAACTTGCATAATAATACTGCCGGTTCTAGTACAAATTCACCATATACCATTACATGCATATATTGTTTTGTCTGTTTTTGAACAGCATTTATGATTTTAGGATGACAATGTCCTAAAGTGCAGGCAGATACCCCAGCAATAAAATCCAAATAAGACTTATTAGAAGTATCATAAATATAACTTCCTAGGGCACGTGAAATTTCTATCGCTAATGGATGCGGACTTGTTTGCGTTTGATATGTTAGAAAATCTTCTTTCATATTATTAACCTTATAGGATTTAATTGCCCTTTATGTTAACCGTATTAATGAGATATTCTCAATTATTGTGGGTCCGATTTTTCCTCAGATAATTCATTATTTTTTGAAGTATCGCTCTTCTGTGATTCTTTCGAAGGGTTTGAATTTGGAGGTGTAATAGGTATGTTGTTAACTGGGTCTCCTGCATTTTTTGAACGGGCTTCTTCCTCAGCATCTATATCAATAGGATTATCGATACCTTCAATAATAGGTAGAATTATATTATTATCATCTTCATCAAAAATCTCATCTTTGGTTAAAAGTCGTTCTTCTCCTCTCCAGATAAATCCTTTTAATAAACGACTGTTTTCAGGTAAATCTTTTTCAGGAAATATATCGCCATTAGGATCCGTAATAAAGGTTAAATCTTCTACATCGTTATTGGCTAGTGTAATATGAATTTTGCTGCATATTGTTTTATCAATGCCGATAAGCTCATTGTCGTCATTATACATGTAGTAAATCACTTCTGTATTCTTAACCAAATCAATAATCTTCATTTCATTGTCAATAAACTTACCATATAGATTTACACCCTTAGCTTGATTAAATCCAACTTTTCCTATACTGTCTTGAGATACTAGAAATGCGTTATTTATTACTTTTAAAGAATCTAACTTTTCCGTTTTTAAATCAGATATAATATGAATACTATCTCCTGTCATTTGGTTTTCACCATTCCATACTACCGGATTTTTAATTAATTGTGTTAAGCCATTATATTGTTCAGAATGAATAGAATCGCATTTGCCACTCATATCCGTTTTAAAAATTTTAGCATTTCTAAAGGCACGTAATATCCGCTTATTGGGTTTGCCTGTAGCCATTAGGGTATCGCCATGTATAAAAATGGAATCGTTTTCCATTAACCCTATTGAAACGGCGCGTTTGGTTGCAAAAACGGAGTCTTTTGCCTTAAATACTTCGGCATAATGGGCTTTTATCAGTCCTTTGTTAATTGTATCTAAAACAGTAATGTTGTTGGTTGCGGAAGCAAATTCTGATGCTCGATCAAAGTATACACTATCACCTTCCATAATTCTGTTATTGTAATGTATGGTCGTGTTTTTTATGCCATAACCATTTTCAATTTTAGTATCATAGAAACCTCTTTCGCAATACATTTTATAATCGGCACCAGTTATTGTAGAAGGTCCGTACATGTACGCATTTTTAGAGGTAGTATAGTAATCTAACTGTTCAGAATCTAAAATGTATTTCGCATTATCTATATGAACACTGTCTAAAAATTGATATTTTTTTGTCTCTAAATAGTATTTGCCAATTTCACTAGTGAGCGTATTAGCAGAATCTATAACGGTGCCAAAACTATCGTAATACGATTCTTGTTTTTCACGATCAAAATAGAGTGTATCCGTTTGTAATGTCATGTTGCCATTCGCATTGGTTTCACTTTTTAAAAGCACATTGTCCCATGCTTTTGCCAATTTTAGATTGCCATCGTAATCTACCTTTCCACTTGTCATTAATACCGAGTCACCTTGCTGAACACGTACATTGCCGATGGCTTTTATTTTATTTTCTTTAATGTAGTATATAGCGATATCGCACCACATATCTGCTCCTTCGTGCTCGAATTGTACTTGTAAATTGTCTTTTTGAAAAATAGCGGCATCAGGAAACTTTGCCTCATCTTTGGTAAAGTTTGCCCCATGTACAATATTAATTTGCGCAGGCTTTTTTTCAGTTTCTTGAGCAAATATTTGTACTGTTATACTGAGTAATAGTAGAAATGAAATAGCTTTTTTCAATGCTAAAATTTTGCCCAAAAATAGGCTTTTTTTTAAGGAGGTACTTGTAGATTAGGATAGATTTAGGATTGTAATATTTTGTTGTTACATTTTATTTAAGTTGTATATCTACTAATTCAAATATGTATTTTTGTTGTAATGGATGATATCCTAAATAAATATTTGCCAGAAAGTGCTGTGTCACCTTGTCTCGAATTGATTCAATATTCTGGTGTGCACTTAAAAATCGTAAATGATAGGGTAACCAGACATGGTGATTATCAAAAACTACCCAATGGCAAGCATAAAATCACAGTTAATGCTTCGCTAAATAAATACCGTTTTTTGATTACTTTAATTCATGAGATTGCTCATTTAATAGCATTTGAAAAATTTGGAAGGAATATTAAACCACACGGATTAGAGTGGAAACGTACTTTTCAACATTTAATGCTGCCGTTTATTCGACCGGAGGTTTTTCCGCCTCAATTATTACCACTTTTAGCTCGACATTTTCGAAACCCAAAGGCTAGTAGTAGTACCGATGCCAGACTATCTATAGCATTAAAACAATTCGACACGCAACAATCAGAAAATTCCTACGTTTTTGAATTACCGATTGGAAGCGTTTTCCGTTTATACAATGGTAAAATTTTCAAAAAGGGGAATAAACGTGTAAAACGTTATGAATGTATTGAGATAGCAACAGGAAATATGTATTTATTTCAACCTAATGCAGAAGTAGAATTGATAAAAACGTAAAATAGGAGCTAAGTGAAAAATTAGAATCTTATTATAAAACAAACAACATGAATAAGAATTATTACGCAGTATTAATGGCAGGTGGAGTAGGGTCACGCTTTTGGCCAATGAGCACAACAGAAAACCCGAAACAGTTTCACGATATGCTTGGTACTGGTGATTCGTTGATTCAAAAAACGTTTAAACGTCTGAATAAATTTGTACCAACGGAGAATATCTTAATCTTAACAAATGAGCGGTATAATGATCTTGTATTACAACAACTACCGAAAGTTACTCAAGATCAAGTAGTATTAGAACCAGCTATGCGTAATACTGCACCATGTATATTGTATGCTGCTTTAAAGATTCAGAAAATGAATCCGGATGGAATAATGATTGTAGCTCCAAGTGATCACTGGATTGAAGATGAAGTTGCATTTGCAGAAGATGTTACTGCTTGTTTTGAAAAATGTGAAGATCAAGATGTGTTGTGTACTTTAGGTATTAAACCTTCATTTCCTAATACAGGATTTGGTTATATAGAATTTGATAAAGAAAGTACCACGGCTGTAAAAAAAGTAAGTCAGTTTAGAGAAAAACCAGATTATGAAACCGCTAAAGACTTTTTAGCACAGGGTAATTTTTTATGGAATGCAGGTATTTTTATGTGGAGTGTTAAAACCATTGTTAATGCATTTAAAAATTTTCAACCAGAACAATACGAATTATTTGCATCCGGTTTGTCCATATATAATACAAATATGGAAAGCGATTTTATAAAAGAAAATTATCCTAAGGCAGAAAATATATCAATTGATTATGCGATCTTAGAAAATTCAAAATCAATTTATGTGTTGCCTGCTACTTTTGACTGGAATGATTTAGGTACATGGGGTTCTCTTTATGATAAGTTGGATAAAGACGAAAATGAAAATGCGATCGTTAATAGTAAAGTAATTGCGGCAGATGCACGTGGAAATATGATTCGTTCACCAAAAGACAAAATTGTTGTTGTTGATGGACTCGAAAATTTTATTATTATTGATAAGGAAGATGTATTAATGATTTATCCGAAGTCAAAAGAACAAGATATCAAACAAGTAGTGGCAAAAGTCAAAGAGAAATTCGGAGATGAATACGCGTAATTAGAGAATTAGTATGAGCGAAGATCTGAATCAAGAAGAAAAGGTTGTTGTAGAAGAAGAACCGATTAAAAGTAAAGAGGATGTCAAAAAGGATTTTGAAGGTCTCTTAGGTAGTATAAAAAAGTTTCTTTCGGAGCTTTTAGATATTCGAACGAATACAGATCAAGAAGCTACAAAACAAGCAATAATTGCCGATATTCCTTTTAAGGGTCATACCTCATGGATTCTTGTTTGTTCAATTTTTATAGCGTCAATAGGATTGAATGCTAATTCTACCGCAGTTGTTATAGGTGCCATGTTAATTTCGCCACTTATGGGGCCGATATTAGGTATGGGAATGTCGTTGGCAATTAATGATATTGATACGTTACGTAGATCATTAAAGAACTTGGCGGTAATGGTAGGCTTAAGTGTACTTACCGCATATTTGTTTTTTCTATTTTTTCCGCTACAAGCCGAATCTTCAGAACTTTTAGCAAGAACAAAGCCTGATATTCGAGATGTTTTAATAGCCTTTTTTGGTGGTTTGGCTTTGGTAATTGCGAGGGCGAAAAAAGGCACAGTAGCTAGTGTAATTTTTGGTGTAGCAATTGCAACAGCTTTAATGCCTCCCTTGTGTACTGTAGGTTTTGGATTGGCCATAGGTAATTTAAGTTATGCTGGTGGAGCTCTTTTGCTTTTTGGTATTAATACCATATTTATTGCTCTGGCTACATTTTTGGTATTGAAACTTTTGCGTTTTCCTATGGTTAGGTATGCTAATTCAAAAAGAAGACGTTTAATTGCGCGGTTGGTTTCACTTACTGCTTTGGCTGTTATGATTCCTGCAGGACTCATTTTTTGGGGAGTGTATAAAGAATTTGAATTTAGAAGTGAGGCAAATCAGTTCATAATTGAAAACGTTTTACCTTATAAATTTACTAAGGATGGTCGGTTTTTAAATGACTTATCTGTTTTACAATATAATAGTGAAGATTTATCTGGCACTGATTTATTGTTTAAAAGAAATATTCCTTCTACCATAGAACTTATTTTTATGGGTAATGAAGGTGTGCCTGAAAGCGTTTTGGCTACATGGGAGGCAAAAATGAACTCATATAGTCATTTAGAAAATGTTGAATTAAAAGTAATACAGGGTTCTCAAGGTGATGAAGCAAATCAGCTAAAGTACGTAAACGAATTATATGAGTCTCAAAAGGATCAATTGTCAAGTAGGGATGATAAAATTCAATTATTGGAATCTGAGGTAATTCGTTTGAAAAAAGCTTCAAGTATGCAAATTCCTTTTACAGATATTAGCTCTGAAGCTCGCGCCAATTACGACAATTTGGTTACATTAAGTTATGCACCCACTATAGTTACTGATTTTTCTAAAACCGATACTATTCCTGTTTTTGAAGTTAAATGGAAAAAAGATCTTAAGAAGGATGTTGCAGAAAAAGATGCTAAAAAACTTACAGATTGGTTGAAATTGCGATTAAAAAACGATAAAATTCTATTGAAGGAAATAACGGAATAAGTATCGTCTGTTCCATAGAAAAAGAAAGTTTTACTATTGTTGGAAATAAGATTCGATGCTAATAATTAGTTTCTTTCCTCGATATACATTTGTCTAACTTTCTTAAAAAGTTCAGAAGAGTATACAAAGTCGGTCACTGCTTCATTATCGGTTTTAAAAATCTCTTTGTTAGTTCCTTCCCACTCTTTTAACCCATTTTTAAGAAATAGAATTTTTTCACCAATTTCCATTACCGAATTCATGTCATGTGTATTTATTACAGTGGTGATATCATATTCTTCTGTAATCTCTTTAATAAGATTGTCTATAATTATGGCTGTTTTAGGGTCTAAACCAGAATTGGGTTCATCACAGAATAAATATTTTGGATTCATAACAATTGCTCTAGCAATTGCAACCCTTTTCTGCATTCCACCCGAAATTTCAGACGGAAACTTATGATGAGCATCAATAAGATTTACACGCTTAAGAACAAAATCTGCCCGGTCTTGCATTTCAGAAGGTGATTGTTTGGTAAACATTTCTAATGGAAATTTCACATTTCCTTCAACTGTCATAGAGTCGAAAAGCGCACTACCTTGAAAAACCATTCCCATATCTTGACGCAGATTACGTTTTTCACCTATAGAAAGGTCATCATATATTTTTCCATCGTAACTTATGTGTCCTTCCTCCGGTGTAAATAAACCTAATAAACATTTCAGAAAAACGGTTTTACCAGAACCACTTTGTCCGATAACTAAATTTGTTTTACCTGTTTCAAAAGTGGCAGTTACTCCTTTTAAAACTTTAGCGTCACCGAAAGACTTGTGTATGTTATTTACATGTATCATTATCCGAGAAACAATTGCGTTAATATTAAATTTAAAAAGATAATGGCTACACTTGTCCAAACAAAAGAAGTTGTACTTGCCTTTCCAACTTCTAAAGCACCACCCTTCATATAAAATCCGTGATATGATGGTATTGTTGCTAATATAAACGCAAAAACTAAAGTTTTAATAAAAGCATAAGTTACATGAAAAGGAATAAAATCTAATTGTATGCCCTCAATGAAATCTGCACTAGTACTGTGTCCTCCAGATACCCCAGCGAGCCATCCTCCAAAAATACCAACATACATGGCTATGGCAATTACAAATGGATACAGTAGTAAGGCGATGATTTTAGGAAAAACTAAGTAGTTTAAGGCATTTACACCCATTACTTCTAGCGCATCTATTTGCTCTGTTACGCGCATGGTTCCAATGCTTGAAGTTATGTAAGATCCAACTTTTCCGGCCATAATAATAGAGCAAAAAGTAGGAGCAAATTCTAAAATTATTGATTGTCTTGTTGCAAATCCTATTAAATAACCGGGGAGTAAAGGGTTAGTAAGGTTTAATGCAGTTTGGATAGCCACAACTCCTCCTATAAAGAAAGAAATGAAAATGATGATACCTAATGAACCAAACATGAGCTCATCAATTTCTTTCAAAATCAATGTTTTCATAATTTTCCATTTGGTAGGCTTTTTAAAAACCTCCCGTATCATAATGGCATAGCTGCCAATTGATTCAAAATAGTTCATGGATTGCTTATAGACTTCAGCTTGTAAAAATAAGAATATAATGTATCTATAGGCTTTGAATCATCTTAAAATTTCTTACATATTACATTGATATACCAATAAACACACTTATGTAATTAGTTTAAATCTTAAAAATAGATATTCTTTACATTAATTTTTCTTGTTTTTTTTGATTCATGAAATTTAATGCTTCAGCATCTGAACTTAAATTATATTAGTGTAAATGCGATACTTTATATGAAGTAAATTTTCCATAACATTAAGCAAGATTACTACATGATTTTGCGCAAGGAATTCTTTACTTTTACTGAATTAAATATCATAACTATGCATTTTAACGTATTAAAGTATTTCATTCTAATTTCTGCCTTCGTAATTGGAACAAACGATGTAAAAGCACAACGCAAATCAAAAAAGAATAATACAGTTGTAAGTGATGTTACTATTAAAACCTCCCCTAAATTAGTTGTTGGAATCGTTGTTGATCAAATGCGGTATGATTATTTAACACGTTTTTGGAATCATTATGAAGATGGAGGATTTAAACGTATGGTAAACGAAGGTTTTAATTGTAAAAACAATCATTTTAATTATGCACCAACTAGCACTGGTCCAGGTCATGCTTCTGTTTATACAGGAACTTCACCAGCTACTCATGGTATTATTGGTAATGATTGGTTTGATAAGGAATTGGGGAAATCAGTTTATTGTGCTGGTGATGATGGTTATGCCTCAGTTGGAACTACTTCTAAAGCTGGAAAAATGTCACCACATCGAATGATTACTACTACCATAACGGATGAATTGAGATTACATACGCAAATGCGGGGTAAAACAATAGCAATAGCTTTAAAAGATAGGGGTGCTGTGTTGCCTGGAGGTCATACTGCAAATGCTGCGTATTGGTTTGATGGTAATAAGGCTGCTAATTGGATTACAAGTAGTTATTATATGAAGGAATTGCCAAAATGGGTAGCCGATTTTAATAGTGCTAAGTCAGTAGCTAAATATAAAAAACCATGGGATACAGCTAAACCAATAAACACTTATTTAGAAAGTGTTATAGATAATAACCCATATGAAGGTTTATTTAAGGGGGAAACAACTCCAACTTTTCCGCATGATTTACCTAAATTGTGGGAAGAAAATGGAAATTACAGTATATTAAAAAGTTCACCTTATGGAAATAGCCTGACAGCCGATTTTGCAATAGCTGCTATTGAAGGTGAGAATTTAGGAGCTGATAATATTCCCGATTTCTTAGCTATTAGCTTCTCAAGTACCGATTATGTAGGTCATAAATTTGGTGTAGACTCCAAAGAAGTACAAGATACTTATATACAATTGGATAAAGATTTGTCAAGACTTTTTAGCGAGTTAGATAAAAAAGTGGGTGCTGGTGAATATACCGTGTTTTTATCTGCGGATCATGCTGCTGTTCCTGTACCTGCATACTTGAAAGATAAAAAGATACCAGCGGCTTATTTTGATAGTAATGAAATGAAAGAAAAATTAAATGAGTTTGTGAAATTTACATACGGCACAACAGATTTAATTAAAGATATCTCTAATTATCAAATCTTTTTAGATCATAAGGTTATTAAAAATTTGGACATGAGTCTTAAAGAGGTAGAAGAAAGTTTAGCAATTGAAATACTAAATTATAAAGATATTGATCGTGTTTTCACTGGTCATCAAATGTGGCAGAGTAACTATACCCATGGTATACCCTATATATTGCAAAACGGATTTAATCAAAAGCGTTCTGGAGATGTATTATTTGTTTTAAGACCAGATGTTATAAGTTATTCAAAAACTGGATCTACACATGGATCACCACAAATCTACGACACGCATGCACCGCTTTTATTCTTTGGAAAAGGGATTAAAAGAGGTAGTACAGTTGCACGAACTGAAATACCAGATATTGCTCCTACAATGGCGGCTTTATTGGGGGTTTCTTTTCCGAGTGGTACAACTGGAAAGCCAATTGTTGAGGTGTTGGAATAAAATGCATTTATGAGTAAGCAACCCATTGGTATGTTTGATTCTGGAGTAGGGGGTACCTCTATTTGGAAGGAAATACATGAACTTTTACCAAATGAGAATACGATATATTTAGCAGATAGTAAGAATGCACCTTATGGTATAAAATCTAAAAATGATATTCTTAAATTAAGTGTAAAAAACACGGAAATTCTATTAGATAGAAATTGCAAAATTATTGTTGTTGCTTGTAATACTGCTACGACTAATGCAATTAATTATTTACGAGCTAATTATGATGTTCCTTTTATAGGTATTGAACCCGCAATTAAACCTGCTGCCTTAAGGTCTACATCTAAAACTGTAGGAATTTTAGCGACTAAAGGGACCTTGTCTAGTAGTCTTTTTCATAGTACGGCAGAAAATCATGCAAGTGGAATTAAAATTATTGAGCGTGTTGGTACAGGTCTCGTTCGATTAATAGAATCTGGTAAAGTACGTAGTATTGAAACCAAAACGCTTTTAGAAGAATATTTAGAACCTATGATATCGGCAGGTATTGATTATTTGGTATTAGGATGTACTCATTACCCTTATTTGATACCGGTTTTAAAAGAAATGTTGCCAGAGCATGTGAAAATAATTGATTCGGGCGAAGCAGTAGCGCTACAAACAAAAGCTATTTTAGAAAATAATAAATTGCTTAATTTATCTAAATATAATCCTGACTTACAATTTTATAGCAATTCAAATCTTTCAGTCTTACGAAGTTTTATTGATGATGAAAATGCAAAAATTTCCTCATTAGAATTTTAGTAAAACTTGGTTACACCTTTTTTCTAATGTAGGTAAGATAGGTAAATGCATATTTATGTCGTTCATCAATCGGGTGGTATTCTTCATATACTAATTCCCATTTATTAAAGTCTATGGAAGGAAAAAAAGTATCGGCATTTTCAAAGGTACTATGTACGCGAGTTAATTCTATTTTATTTGAGAACTGCTCTGCCTGTGCATAAATTTCTCCACCACCAATAATATAACTTAACACCTCATTTTTGCATAATTCTAATGCCTCTAGTAAAGAATGAACAACAATACAATGTTCATGGTCAACTTTGTATTTGGTATCTCTTGTGATTATAATATGTCTTCTATTAGGTAACGGTTTTGGAAAACTTTCATACGTTTTTCGCCCCATTATAATGGAATAACCTGTAGTTAGTTTTTTAAAACGTTTAAAATCGTCAGGTAAATGCCAAAGTAAATCGTTGTCTTTACCAAGTGCATTATTTTCAGCTGCCGCAGCTATCATACAAACCGTACTCATAGCTCTTTTTTTTTATTTATTTGTGAAAGAGGAAAATCTGTTTCAATCTCCTTTTGTAATTCTGCAATTTTTGCTTTTTGTTTTGCAACTAATTTTTCACGTTGTTTTCTTTCCCAATCTTTACCCATAAATTGATGAGTGACAAATACATTAAAAGTGTGAATTACAAATAAAAAAGCCCAAAAAGTAATAGCCCAGATAAACCAATCATACTCAGCTCCATACTTTAAAATCTTATTTAATAAGATAAGAAAAACACTGCCAATTAGAAAAATTACAAAATGAGTATATAATCTCTTTTTTTGTTTGATTCGCAATTGTGCCGATTCTAACAATTCATGTTGTTCTAAGTCTAATTCTGTCTTTCTATTACTCTTTGAGAACATACCAAAAGGTTATCTTTATATCAAAGATAAGATTTAGTTACGGCTATCGAGAAAGGTCTAATAAAATTATTGTAATGGAGGAACTACGAAGCGAATTTCCGGTTTTTGAAAAATATATATATGCAAATACTGCCTCATCAGGACTATTGTATAATGAACTATTAAAATGGCGGAGTAGGCACGATCAAAGTTTATTGCATGGCGGGAGTATAATGCGAGATGGTGCTCGTAAAATTTTAAATGAAACTCGAGAAACTATTGCTCGTTATTTTAATTGTAAAAAGGAAAACGTAGCGCTTATTCAAAATTTTTCCATTGGCATCAATATTTTGTTAGAAGGATTAGATAAAAATGAAAAAGTATTGTTGCTTGAAGGCGATTACCCTTCAGTTACATGGCCATTTGAACGTAGAGGGTTTTCTCTTTCTTTTGCAAAGCTCAATGAAAATCTTGAACAAAATATAAGACAAAAAGTTGCAAGTGAAAATATTACAGTTTTGGCAATAAGTATTGTTCAATGGTTAGATGGAACTAAAGTAGAACTTAATTTTTTGAAAAGATTGAAGGAAGAATTCCCTAAATTATTAATTATTGCAGATGGCACTCAGTATTGCGGTACCGATATATTCGATTTTGAAAATTCTGGAATAGATGTGATAGGTGCTAGTAGTTATAAATGGTTACTGAGCGGTTATGGAAATGGGTTTATGCTGTTTAAGGATGAAGTAGAAAAGCGTTTAGCTTTAAAAACTATTGGTTTCAATTCTGCGAATGCTGAACCTTTAAAAAAAGATACACTTCATTTTACAAAATATTTTGAACCTGGTCATTTAGATACACTTAATTTTGGGAGTTTAAAAATGTCGTTAGAATTTTTTGAAAGAATAGGAAAGGATACTATTGAAAATAGGCTGTTTGAATTATCTAATTATGCAAAAGAAAAGTTAACAGCATTAAATGTTTTAAGTGTTGCCGTCGTAAAAAGAAAAAAACACAGTACTATTTTTAATGTTACTGGTGGTGATGAACTTTTTAAAAAATTTGTAGATAATAATATAATATGTTCTCAACGAGGTAGCGGAATTCGAATAAGCTTTCATATTTATAATACTAAAAAGGATGTAGATAAAATTGTAAAAATCTTAAATACAGAGATTTAACTTTTTAATTCTGATATTAATTGAGTGTTAAAAATGCAATTATTGTTTATTTGTTAGTCATATATTATTAAAATGATAAAAATTAATATGAGATTGCATTTGAATATTATTGTGTAGTAGTTTTGCGGCGAATTTTAAAATTAGTAATTATGTCTATTGCAAAAAAATATTTAAAAACAAAAGACGTGTGCAAGGTAACTTTTACAGTGCCAGCTGAAGAAGCTAAAAAAGTTGCAGTTGTTGGTGATTTCAACAATTGGAAAGCGAACAAAGCTAGTACTTTGAAGAAGTTAAAAAATGGTAGTTTTAAAGGAACCTTTGAATTGCCAAAAGAGAGTACTTATGAATTTAAGTATATCATTGACGGGAACTACGTAAACGAAAGTGAAGCTGATCGTTATCAATGGAACGATTTTGCAGGTAGTGAAAATGCTGTTTTAGTAGTATAAGGCATTATAGAGAAAAAATTGAAAGCCGAATTGTATTAAGCAATTCGGCTTTTTTTGTTATAAAGGATTACTAGTTTTTTATTCGTATGTAATTATTATCTCCACTTACTAATTTCATATCTGTTGTGAAAAAACATTCAGTAAATTTTCCAGTACTATCTTTCGCAGGTTCCAAAACATTTTGGTATGCATTTAAAAATTGTTCTATGCTTTCTTTTGTTTTTTGAATAGGACTTAGTACAATGACATTTTTAATCGAATTATCAAGTGCAATTTCAAAGTATATTTTAGATGAGAATTCAGGTTTTTTAGGATAATTTTCAAGCATAAAATTAAATATTTCATCTGTTAATTTTTCCTTAAAACAATCAGAAGCTTTATTTGTGCTTTGACAACCAATAATTAGTGGTGGTTTGGCGACCTTATTATATGATAGAATGGAATTTGAGTCCTTGCTATTATCTATATCGATAAAGACAGTTTTTGTTTTTACTTTTCCGTTTTTATCCGTTATCATATTAAATGAAATCGGTAAGTTGTAGTACATTGCTATATTGGTCCCTTTTATTTTGGCCGGGGCTAATATTGGTAATAGTTCTATAATTCTTATTCCTTCGGTTTCAAAAAACTTATGTTTAGATCTAGCTTTAATATTATTTATTGAACCATCTTCGTTTATGATAAATTGTAAATAAACATTACCGGTAATTTTCTTTTTTAATGCATCAATTGGATAATTAAAATGTGCGGAAATATGTTTATTAAGCTGCTGTCTAAAGCATTCCTTAGAACTAGTATATTGAATGCACTTTCTCTCTATAAATCTTGGATATTCATCAACTTCATTTGAATTGTAAACTGTAATGTCTTGCGCAGAAATAATATTTAATGAAAGTACAATGACTACATGTAAGAGTACAGTTCTCATAATAACCTTTTTAAATGGCTACAGCACCTTTGATATGCGGGTGCGGATTATAATCTACCAACGTAAAATCTTCAAAATTAAAATCGAAGATGTCTTTTACATCTGGGTTAAGTATCATTTTAGGAAGGGGTCTACAATCTCTACTTAATTGTAATTCTACCTGATCTCTATGATTGTCATAAATATGCGCGTCACCAAAAGTGTGAATAAAATCTCCGGCTTCATAACCACAAACTTGAGCCATCATCATAGTAAATAACGCATAAGAAGCTATATTAAAAGGAACGCCTAAAAAAATATCTGCACTTCTTTGATACAACTGACAAGATAATTTTCCATCTGCAACATAAAATTGAAAAAATGCATGACAAGGTGGTAGTGCTGCTTTACCATTTGCTACATTTTCTGAAAAAGATTTAGAAGTGTCAGGTAAAACACTAGGGTTCCATGCCGAAACTAACATTCTTCTGCTGTTAGGATTGGTTTTTAAAGACTTAATTACTTCTTTAATCTGGTCAATTTCATCATCGTTCCAATTACGCCATTGATGACCATAAACAGGACCTAAATCACCATTTTCATCCGCCCACTCATTCCAGATGCGTACCCCATTTTCTTGAAGATAATTTATATTTGTATCACCTTTTAAAAACCAAAGTAGTTCATAAACAATGGATTTTAAATGTAATTTTTTGGTGGTTACCATAGGAAACCCTTCACTAAGGTTAAATCGCATTTGATAGCCGAAAACACTTTTTGTTCCAGTGCCGGTGCGGTCACCTTTTTGGTTGCCAGTTTCTAGTACGTGCTTTAATAAATCGTGATATTGCTTCATAAGTGGAAGCCCATAACTCCCATAAAGGGAATTCTATTTTGGGCGATTTTATTTGAACAAAAATAATCAAAGAAGATTTTTTAATCCAATGAAATATTTCTCAGTTATCAATAATTATTAACTAAGAATAAGAAGACTTCACTTATGGCTTTTGGTAAGTATTTAGCCTAATATCATCCCAGCGATAGTAGCAGAAAGCAATGAAGCAATAGAACCTCCTAAAACCGCTCGCATACCAAACTCTGATAGTGTTTTTCGTTGGCCCGGTGCTAATGACCCAATTCCTCCAATTTGGATTCCAATAGATGCAAAATTTGCAAATCCACAGAGCATATAGGTAGCCATAATTACCGACTTATTATACGTAAAATGCGTAGCACTCGCTACATTTTTCAATTCGGATAATTGAATGTAGCCAATAAATTCACTAGCAGCTAATTTAATTCCTAGAAGCTGCCCCATTAACATAATGTCTTCATTCGCAACACCAATTAGCCACATTAAAGGAGCAAAAACAGTTCCTAAAATCGCTTCCAACGATAGTTTATCATACATGCTATTTTCAGCAATCCACGTATTTATTGATGTCCATTCACCTATCCATCCAAAAATACCATTGAACATTGCGATAAAAGCCACGAAAACTAGCAGCATGGCACCTACATTTACGGCTAATTTTAGACCTTCTGTAGTGCCATTTGCTATGGCGTCTAGAAAGTTAGTGCCAATTTTTTCAGAGGATACTTGTACGTCGGTATTAACTACTTCAGTTTGTGGGTATAATATTTTTGAAACTACAATCGCACCTGGTGCTGCCATTACAGAAGCAGCTAATAAATGTTTTGCAAATTGCAAACGAAGTATGGGGTCGTCTCCTCCTAAAAATCCGATATATGCAGCTAATACAGCACCGGCAACAGTTGCCATTCCACCAACCATGACAAGTAACATTTCTGACTTGTTCATTTTTTCTAAGTAGGGCTTTATTAGTAATGGTGCTTCGGTTTGACCTAAAAAAATATTTCCAGCAATACTTAAACTTTCTGCCCCAGATATTCCAAGTGCCTTAGATAACAACCAAGCAAGTGCCTTTACAACTTTTTGAATTATACCTAAATAAAAAAGAACCGAGGTTAGCGCTGAAAAAAATATAATAGTTGGCAAAACTTGAAATGCAAATATGTAGCCAAAGGTATTCATATCAGCTACCAAACCTTCAAATAAAAATTGACTACCAGCTCTTGTGAAATCTAAAATACTAACAAAAACTTGTCCTATTTGTTCAAATATAATTTTTACAAGTGGAACCTTTAAAACTCCTATAGCAATAAGTAATTGAATGGCTAAACCTATGCCAACAGTTTTCCAATTAATCGCTTTTTTATTTGCACTAAAAAGAAAAGAAATTAGAATTAGTACAGCCATACCGAGCATACCACGCCAAAGACTATGAATAGTGAATCCTTCATTTGGTATAAGAGGTATACTGCTTATGTCATTTATCGTTGTAGAAGATTCAATTACAGTATTAATATTTTCTGTATTTGAAATTTCCTGAGATATTACAGGAAATGTAAAAAAAAGAGCAATAAGAAAAAACCAGTAGCTCGGTTTCATAAAATGCTTTTGTGACCGTTAGTTTCTTTTTGAGATTTCGTCTCGCAATTTTGCAGCTTTTTCATAATCTTCGTTGGCTACGGCCTTGTCTAATTCCTTGTTTAAATCATCAATAGTTAATTCTGAATACCCACTTGTTGCAGCAGCTGTATCAATTTCTACTGTTTCACTTTCTTGTAAAATTTCATCTACAACAATACTATCATCATCGTCTTCAGTTTCTTTATCCTTAGATGAGAATTTAAGATAAATTCCGGCTTTATCTAAAATGGTTTTGTAAGTGAAAATAGGGGCATCGAAGCGTAATGCCAAAGCTATTGCATCACTGGTACGCGCATCAATAATTTCTTCAATTTTTTCTCGCTCACAAATAATGCTAGAGTAAAATACGCCATCAACTAATTTGTGAATGATTACTTGTTTAATAACAATATCAAATCGGTCAGAAAAATTTTTAAATAAATCGTGAGTAAGTGGTCTTGGAGGTTTGATTTCTTTTTCAAGAGCAATTGCAATAGATTGCGCTTCAAATGCACCAATTACTATAGGTAATTTACGATCACCATCAACCTCATTTAAAATTAAAGCGTACGCTCCATTTTGGGTTTGACTGTATGAAATTCCTTTTATTTTTAGCCGAACTAAACTCATATTCTATATAAAAATGAAAAAGGCCGTTTAAACACAAGGCGTACCAACTATTTAAACAGGCCTTTCTAGGGCGCAAATTAACAAAAATTAGGCGTTTTGCGCCTTAAATTCTTTTAATTTTTGAACTAGTTGCGGAACTACTTCAAAAGCATCACCTACAATACCATAATCGGCCGCTTTAAAAAACGGAGCTTCTTCATCAGTATTTATAACAACTTTTACTTTAGAAGCACTAACGCCTGCCAAATGCTGAATCGCTCCAGATATACCTATTGCTATATATAGATTACTAGCTACAGGTTTTCCTGTTTGCCCAACATGTTCACCGTGTGGTCTCCACCCCATGTCTGAAACAGGTTTAGAACACGCAGTTGCGGCACCTAAAACTTCAGCTAATTCTTCTATCATCCCCCAATTTTCAGGACCTTTTAAGCCTCTACCTCCAGAAACAACAATGTCTGCATCGGCAATTGTAACCTTTCCAACTGCCTTATCGATATCCACAGATTTTACATTAAAATCTGCTTCACTTAATGTTGGAACAAAATTTTCAACTATTGCATTTGTTTTATTTTCATGAGCACCAAATGCATTGTTAGAAACTCCAATGATTTTAACCTCAGAATTTATTTGTGTTTGCGCAAAACCTTTATTACTAAATGCGGTTCGCTTAACCGTAAATGGACTTGTGCTTTCTGGAGCCGCTACTACATTAGGTACATATCCAGCTTTTAATTGTGCAGCAATAATAGGTGCTAAAAATTTTGAATCTGTGCTTGAACTTACAACTATAACGGTTGCATTTTCAGCTTTTGCAGCTTCCACAATCGAGTGAGCATAAGCTTTGGCATTAAAAGATTTTAAATTTTCATTTGTAATGTTTAAAACTTTAGAGATACCATAAGTTCCCAAAGTGTCTGTTTCGGAAGAATTAAAACTAATAGCTGTAGCACTTGTACCCATTTGCTCAGCTACTGAATTTGCATACGATGCTACTTCAAAAGCACTTTTTTTAAATGAACCGTTTTCTGTTTCTGTATATACTAGAACTGACATAATTTATTATTTCGAATTAATAAATCCAATTATCGTATTATCGCACATGCGATAGTTATTGGATTTAGCTTTATTATTTTTAAATGACTTTCGCCTCATTATGTAATAAGTTGATTAAATCATCAACATTGTCTACTAATTTAACAGCTCCTTTTGCCGCTGGCTTTTCAAACTTAGTGTCTTTAGTGGTACTATTTGCATCAATTGGTTCTACGACCGACAAAGTTTTTTTACGTGCCATCATTATTCCACGCATATTTGGTATTCGTAAATCACTTTCTGCTACCAAACCTTTTTGCCCGCCTATTACTAATGGTAAGTTAGTACTTAAAGTTTCTTTTCCTCCATCTATTTCACGAATTGCAGTGGCGTTATTTCCATCTATTTCTAAACTAATACAAGCGTTTACAAAATTCATATCTAAAAGACTAGCCAAGATCCCTGGTACCATTCCTCCGTTGTAATCTATGGATTCTCTACCTCCAATTACTAAATCGTACGCACCATTCTTAGCAACTTCTGCTAATTGGCTAGCTACAAAAAAACCATCTGATGGGTTTGCATTTATTCGTATAGCTTCATCAGCACCAATTGCTAATGCTTTTCTCATAGTAGGTTCAACTGAGGCGTCACCTACAGTGGCGACATGCACAGTTGCTTGTTGTTTTTCTTTAAACCACATGGCTCGCGTTAGGCCAAATTCATCATTTGGATTAATCACAAATTGAACTCCATTGGTGTCAAACTTGGTATCACCATCAGTAAAGTTGATTTTTGCGGTGGTATCAGGAACGTTGCTAATGCAGACTAATATTTTCATAGGTATTTATTAAGTATGAATCATCTAATTTTAAAGGCTAAGATAAGTATTAAAAACCGAAAATACTATGCATGCATAATAAATTTACGAATAAATTTGATTTAATTCAGTGAATTTCTGTGTCTTATTTTATTATTTTTGTTTCCGCTTTGCAGAAACTACAATTCTGATATTAAAATTTTATGAAAACACTACAATTTAGACAAGCCATCGCTGAAGCAATGACTGAAGAGATGCGCCAAGATGAAACCGTATATTTAATGGGTGAAGAAGTTGCCGAATATAATGGTGCCTATAAGGCATCAAAAGGCATGTTAGACGAGTTCGGTCCTGATCGTGTTCTAGATACTCCTATTTCTGAACTTGGTTTTGCAGGTATTGGTGTTGGTTCTACAATGACGGGCAATCGTCCGATAATTGAGTTTATGACGTTTAACTTTGCTCTTGTAGGAATAGATCAGATAATTAATAATGCTGCAAAAATTCGGCAAATGTCTGGTGGTCAATTTCCTTGTCCTATTGTATTTAGAGGACCTACTGGTTCTGCCGGTCAATTGGCAGCAACGCACTCTCAAGCTTTCGAAAGTTGGTATGCAAATTGTCCAGGTTTAAAAGTAGTAGTTCCTTCAAATCCAGCTGATGCTAAAGGTTTGTTGAAATCTGCAATTCGCGATGACGATCCAGTTATTTTTATGGAATCGGAACAAATGTATGGTGATAAAGGTGAAGTGCCTGAAGGTGATTATACTATTCCTTTAGGAGTAGCAGATATTAAAAGAGAAGGAACAGATGTAACTATCGTTTCTTTTGGAAAAATTATCAAAGAAGCATATAAGGCTGCTGATGAACTGGAGGAAGATGGCATTAGCTGTGAGATAATTGATTTACGAACTGTAAAACCATTAGATTACGATGCAGTATTAAATTCTGTAAAGAAAACTAACCGATTAGTAATTTTAGAAGAAGCATGGCCTTTTGGAAATGTAGCTACTGAAATTACATTTCATGTTCAAGCTCATGCATTTGATTATTTAGATGCTCCTATTGAAAAAATTAATACTGCTGACACCCCTGCACCATATTCACCTGTTTTATTAGAAGAATGGTTGCCAAATAGCAATGATGTTGTTAAGGCTGTCAAAAAAGTTATGTATAGATAAAGGAATACAAATTGTAAGGTTACATTTGCTTCGCTGATAGAAAAGTCAGCGAAGCAATTTTTTTTGTAATAATTTTTTTTTCCTTTTAATCCTACTTTATTAACAATTGCCAACTTGCTGAATAATGATGGTGGTCAATGAAGGATTTTTAATTACAAAGACGAAAAAAATGAATAATGCATATGCAACAGTTATATTTTAAAATTGTCTTTTTTGGTATGTTATTTGTTTACAACTGATAGAGAATACTGCTATTATGAATAAATTATTTGTCCTATTATTCTTTACTATTTCATTTTTTGCAACTGCCCAAAGTAAAGTGGGTGGTATAGTTGTAGATGATTTTGGTGACCCTGTTGCTTTTGCAAATGTACTTTTTAAAAATTCAACAGAAGGTACCATAACTAATGATGATGGACGATTTTATATGGAGTCTGATAATACCTATGAATCTTTAATTATTTCGTTTTTAGGATTCAAAACACAGGAAATTCCTTTATCACAGAAAGTATCTTACGACATGGTGATTAAAATGGAGGAAGAAACAGAACAACTAAATGAGGTTATATTAATTTCTGGAAAGCAATCAAAAAAAAATAACCCAGCCGTTGAAATACTCAAGAAAATTTGGGCAAAAAAGCGTGAGAATGGAGTTCGTAAATTCAAACAATATGCTTTTAATAAATATGAGAAAATAGAATTTGACTTAAATACTATTGACAGTGCTTTAATGAAAAAGAAAATCTTTAAAGGTCTTGAATTTGTCTTTGATGATTTAGATACTTCTCGTATAACTGGTAAAACATACCTTCCAATATTTTTGAATGAAACATTTTCGAAAGTAAATGGTGACAATATCCTTAATGAAGAAAAGGAAAAAATAATTGGTAATAAGAATTCTGGTTTTGATAATAATCAGGCGATACTGGCTTTTGTTTCTGATCTATATCAAGACTATGATATTTATGATAATTATTTAAAATTTTTTGATAAGAGTTTTACGAGCCCATTATCCCGCACAGGTGTCGATACATATAATTATGCTTTGCGCGATAGTGCTTTTGTAGATAATAAGTGGTGCTACAATATTGTGTATTATCCGAGAAGAAAAAATGAACTTACTTTTAAAGGAGATTTTTGGGTGAACGATTCTACTTATGCAATAAAAAACATAAATCTTGAAGTTACAAAGAGCGCTAATATAAATTGGGTAAAAGAGATTTATATTGAACAAGAGTTTGATGTTGTTAATGATTCTGTTTTTCTTTTAAAAAGAGACTATATGTTGAGTGATTTTAGCTTTCAAAAGAAAGAAAAATCGCGAGGGGTATACGGTAAGCGTACCACAGTATATGATAATTATGAGTTTGATAAAGAACTTCCAAAAGAATATTATAAGGTAGATAAAAACCCATTTGACCCCGCTACAATAGTAAAAGACGATTCGTTCTGGAAAGAGAATAGATTAGAAGCATTGAATAAAGACGAGACAGGTATTTATCAATTATTAGACACCTTAAAAACGGTTCCTAAATTTAAATCGTATTATAATATAGTAAGTATTTTAGGTTCTGGGTATGTAGAAATTGATAAATGGAATTTGGATATTGGGTCGGTTTATGATGTTTTTGGTTATAACGATGCAGAAGGGGCTAGAATTAGAGCCGGACTTAGAACTTATTTTGGTGAAAATGACCCATGGCGTGTAGAAGGTTATATGGCCTATGGTTTTGCCGATCATAAGGTTAAACATGGTCTTGCCGGAAAAGTGCTTTTAGATAAAAAAAGTAGGTTAATAGTTTCTGGTGGAAATAGAAGAGATATAGAACAGTTAGGTGTGAGTTTAACTGCTACTAATGACGTTTTAGGTAGAAGTATTGCCTCGTCATCCTTGTTAACAGTTGGGGCAAACAATAGACTAACTAATATAAATTTAAGTGCATTTAATGTTGAAATGGAACCCCTAACTAATTTCAGAATAGGTGTTGGAGGGACATTTAGAACCTTGAGTTCGGCCCTGCCACAAGATTTTAGCTTAGATTATATTAATCCAAATATTTCAGGTGGTATTGCTTCGGAAATAGAACAGTTCGATTTTCAGACTATTATTATTTATACACCTGGAAAAAGAACTATAGGCTATGGTGTAGAAAGAAGAGATATCAATGATAATTATAGTACAATTTTACTGAAATATACTAAAGGTATCGATGGTATTTGGGGTAGCGATTTTGATTATGATAAATTACAATTTTCTTATAGCCAGCCATGGCAAGTGGGAGGATTTGGTAGGTTAACAAGTACTGTTGAATTAGGTAAAACTTTTGGTGAAGTTCCATTGGGTCTTCTAAGTGTCGTACCTGGTAACCAAACTTTCTTCTCAAATTATGGTACGTTTCCAAACCTTGATTTTTATGAGTTTGTAACGGATACTTATGCATCGGTACATTTAGAACATAATTTTAATGGAAGGTTATTTTCGAGAATTCCCTTAATTCGAAAATTGAACTTAAGAGAGATTATAGGTTTGCGTGGAGTTTGGGGTGATTTATCTGACGAAAACTTAGCCTTAAACGCTCCAGCAGCAGGAACTACACCATTACAGGCGCCCTCAGATAAAATTTATTACGAGTACTCATTTGGTATTGGTAACATCTTCAAAATTTTTAGAATTGATTTCAACTTTAGAGGTAATTATTTAGATAACCCAGATGCAAGAAGATTCGGTGTTACAGGCACTTTTGGGTTTAATTTTTAACCTTACTTTTTCTTCATTTTAATTATGTTTTAAGCTTTCAATAATTATTAGTTAAGTTAAGTATAATTTACCCGGCTTTTTGTCGTTTCAACACTAACAAACCTCTATTTTTTAGTAACTTCGCAGCTTTAAAAAAATGATATAAATGGCTAAAAGCAAACCTATAGTTTTTGATGTTTTAATTGAAATTCCTAAAGGGAGTAGAAATAAATATGAATACGACTTCACATTAAATAAAATCAGATTTGACAGAACCTTGTTTTCATCAATGATGTATCCGGGAGATTATGGTTTTATTCCTGAGACTTTGGCCATGGATCAAGATCCATTAGATGTTTTGGTAATGTGTACAGAACCTACGTACCCAATGGTTGTTGTTGAAGTAAAACCTATTGGTGTGTTTTATATGGAGGATGAAAAAGGACCAGATGAAAAAATAATTTGTGTACCTGTATCTGATCCAATTTGGAATCAGAAAAATGATTTAGCTGATATTAATCCTCATAGAATTAAAGAAATCGAACATTTCTTCCAAGTATATAAAGATTTAGAAAAGAAGAAGGTTGATGTTGGTGGATGGGGTAATGCTGAACAAGCAATAAAAATCTATCACGAATGTGTAAAAAGATATAATGAAAGCGAGCACAAAGACAAGCGAACTTTTATGATATAATTAAAAAAACGTCTAAAAAAAAGCCATTCTTTTAAATAAGAATGGCTTTTTTTTATTCTCATCAATTTTACTACATTAGGCGTCGTTTAAAAACAACTTATAAACCAATTAAATAACTAATTAAATATGGAATTATTAATTCAATTATTACCAGTTTTTGGAGTAGTGGCCCTTCTATTTGTTTTTGTGAAGAACATGTGGGTATCTAAACAAGAAGTAGGTGATGTGAAAATGGCTAGAATAGCTAAGAATATAGCAGATGGGGCTATGTCTTTCTTAAAAGCGGAGTATAAAATATTAGCAATCTTTGTAATAGCTGTAGCTATTTTGCTGTTCTTCAAAGGAAGTAATGAAACTGGTTCTAATGGAATGGTAGCTTTATCTTTTGTAATAGGGGCTATTTGTTCTGCCTTGGCCGGATTTATTGGTATGAAAGTGGCGACTAAAGCTAATGTAAGAACAACTCAAGCAGCTAAAACATCTTTAGGTAAAGCGCTTGAAGTTGCATTTGCAGGAGGAGCTGTAATGGGCTTAGGTGTTGTTGGTCTTGGTGTGTTAGGCTTAAGCGGTTTATTTGTAATATACCAAATGATGTGGCCCGGTGCTGAAAATTTAAGTTTAGTACTAAATGTGTTATCTGGTTTCTCATTAGGTGCTTCTTCAATTGCTCTTTTTGCTAGAGTTGGAGGAGGTATTTATACTAAAGCTGCTGATGTTGGAGCAGATTTGGTAGGTAAGGTAGAAGCTGGTATTCCTGAGGATCACCCATTAAATCCTGCTACTATTGCAGATAATGTAGGTGATAATGTGGGTGATGTTGCTGGTATGGGAGCTGACTTATTTGAGTCTTATGTTGGTTCTATAATTGGAACAATGGTTTTGGGTGCTTTCATTATTACTCCAGATTTTGCTGGCTTAGGAGCTGTTTATCTACCACTTGTACTTGCTGCAGTAGGTATAATCATGTCAATTATAGGCACATTTTTTGTAAAAGTAAAAGATGGTGGAAACCCACAAACAGCGTTAAATATTGGTGAATTTGGCTCAGCAGGCCTTATGGTAGTGGCCTCATGGTTTGTTATTAATGCTTTAATTCCTGAAAGCGTTGAAGGTTTACCAGCTGGTGCAAACGGAATTTTCTTTGCTACCTTGGCTGGTCTTGTAGCTGGACTGGGAGTTGGAAAGATTACAGAATATTATACAGGAACGGGTACGAAACCTGTGAATTCTATTGTGCGACAATCAGAAACAGGGGCAGCAACAAATATTATTTCAGGTTTGGGAGTTGGTATGATGTCTACGATGATTCCAATTCTTTTGATAGCTGCCGCTATTTTAATTTCACATCACTTTGCAGGACTTTACGGTATTGCAATCGCTGCTGTTGGAATGTTGGCAAATACTGGAATTCAATTGGCAGTGGATGCGTATGGTCCTATATCGGATAATGCTGGTGGTATTGCTGAAATGGCAGAATTGGATCCCGAAGTACGCGAACGTACCGATAAGTTGGATGCCGTAGGTAACACTACTGCAGCTATTGGTAAGGGTTTTGCTATTGCTTCTGCTGCTCTAACAGCTTTAGCTCTATTTTCGGCCTTTATGAAAGTGGCTAACGTTTCGTCAATAGATGTTTCAAAACCTACGGTTATGGCAGGTCTACTAGTAGGGGCAATGCTACCTTTTGTATTTTCTGCGTTGTCTATGAATGCAGTAGGTCGTGCGGCAATGGCGATGATTGAGGAAGTGCGTCGCCAGTTTAGAGATATTCCTCAATTGAAAGCTGCATTGGAGGTAATGCGGGCAGTTGATTCTGATATGTCAAAGGCAACACCTGAACAAAGAGCTACTTTCGACGCAGCGGATGGATTTGCTGAATATGATAAATGTGTTGACATTTCTACGAAAGCTTCTATTAAAGAAATGGTGTTACCTGGTCTGTTAGCAATAGCAGTCCCAGTAGCTGTGGGCTTCATAGGCGGTGCTGAAATGCTTGGTGGTTTATTGGCAGGTGTTACTTCAGCAGGTGTTTTAATGGCAATTTTTCAATCAAACGCCGGTGGTGCATGGGATAACGCTAAGAAGATGATTGAATCCGATGGTCGTAAGGGTACAGATGCACATAAGGCTGCTGTTGTAGGTGATACTGTTGGAGATCCATTTAAAGATACTTCTGGACCTTCATTAAATATCTTACTTAAATTGATGTCTGTAGTTGCATTAGTAATTGCACCAAGTATCGCAATGGATGCTACAGGTATTGTTTTTAATGAATCTGCAAATGAAACAGACATCGAAATAACTTCAAATAATACGGATTTGGCTCAAGCAACAATCTCATATACGACTCTAGTTAACGATGAAAAAGTGACTGAAGAGAAAGTTTTTTTTGGAACGGAAACAGAAGTAAAAGCTCAAGTAGAAAATTTCGAAAAAACAATATTAGATACAAAAGGAGAAGCTACCGAAATTAAACTGGAAAAAATTAATACTCGAAAATAGAAACTTTTACAAATGAATATTAAGAGGCAAGCTATCACAGCTTGCCTCTTTTTTTTATTACTGTAGTTGAAAATTAATAGGTATTGTGAATGCTACTTTTACATTTTTATCTCGTTGTTTACCTGGTGTCATTTGAGGTAGTTTGTCAATTATTCTGTTCGCTTCCTTTTCTAAAATCTTGTCAGGTCCACGTAGTAAAATGTTTCCGATAGTTCCATCTGCTTGAATAGTGAATTGAGTATATACTTTTCCTTCAATTCCCATTTCTTGAGCTGCCTCTGGGTATCTAAAAACTTTAGATATATGTCTATTCACCATTTTTTGAAAGCAAGCTCGTTTGTCCTTTTCTTTCTCACAACCAGGAAATACAGGTACTTCTTCAATTGATACCCAATTCACTTTTATTTCTGGCTCCACTTCTTCATATTGGATTTCGGTTATTTCTAAAACTGGAGCATCAGGGTCGGATTCTGATGTTTCAATAATTGTTTCTTCTATAATCTTTTCATCATCTACAATTTCGATAATAGTAGGAGCCACTGGCGGAGGTGGTGGTGGGGGTGGCGTTACTTGAATTGTTGCAGGGACTTCCTCCAGAAGTTCCTCATCAATATTCATCCTTTGAGAAACATAATCTGTCTTATCATAGGTTTTCCATTCTAAAGCAACATAAGTTAAAAGCATAATTAATGCTAATCCTGCAACAAAATATAGCCCTCTACTTTTGTTTAAGTCTTTTTTTGGATTCTTTTTTAATTCCATAATTTAAGTTTTGTGTTCAAGATGCTATTAGTTACATCAATAGAACTTGGTTAAACATATTATCAAACCTAGAATTTTGTATTATTTAATAAAATATAGAATGAGTGAACTGCTCTTTTTAATTAGTAAATGCGACTTTTTAAAATCTAGACAATAAAATAGCAGTACTTGTTTTTCTATATTTGATGATATGGCACTATTTGGAAAAAAAGATAAGCTTCAAATTATCTCATTTCAGACTTACGGGACTAGAACGCATCTTTATTTACGTGGAAGAGCATTAGAAGATGAAAGAATAGATTTATCTGAAAAAGGATTTTTTAATTTATTAAAGAATACATGGAAGCGATTTGAAACTGATGAAATAAAACATGCTGAAATTAAAGTTAGTTTAAAAGATGGCCGAAGTATTTCAAGTAAAACAGATAATCACGGTTATTATTTAATAGATGAAGCAAGTGATGATTTGTTAGAATTAACTAATTCTGAAGGTTGGTTAAAATTTGAAATCTCTTATGCGGCAATGCAATTGAAACGTGAAATCTTGCATCAAAATCGATTCCCTGGTGAAATGTTAATTCCGAGTCCGAATGTAGATTATGGTGTAATTAGTGATATTGATGATACAATATTACACACTGGTGTAGTATCTTCTATAAAATGGAAAGTGTTGCTAAATACTTTTTTTACACGTGCGATTTCAAGAAAGCCTTTAGAAGGCACATCTGAATTATATTATGCATTACATCGCGGAAAATCAGGTAAAAATGCTAATCCAATATTTTATGTAAGTCATAGTCCTTGGAATTTGTATCGGTATTTGGAATTATTTCTACAAACAAATAACTTTCCTAAGGGGCCAATTCTTTTACGAAGCATGGCAAGCTTTAGTAAGAGAAGCGAAAAACCACATAAACAACATGAGATATTTAATATACTACAAACATATACAAAGCTATCTTTTCTATTGTTCGGAGATTGTGGTGAAAAAGATGCAAATATTTATATTGATATTACCAAGCAATTTCCTAAACAAGTAAAAGCAATTTATTTAAGAAGTGTAGATGATAAAAAACGGATGACAAGAATCCGTAATTTGATAAAGAATTTTAATCTCGCACCAGTTCTAATAGTTGATAGTAGTGAAGAAGTTATTGTTCATGCAAAATCTAAAGGGTATATTTAAAATAGGCCATTAATTTCGGCATCTATTTTTGTTATTATAATACCTAAATCTTCAGGGTTTTCAACAATGTCAAGATTATCAACATCAATTATTAAAAGCTTTCCTTTCTCATAGCTATGTACCCATGCCTCATATCTTTCATTTAATCTGCTTAAGTAATCAATAGAAATGGTGTTTTCGTAATCGCGACCACGTTTATGTATTTGATTTACTAAATTAGGAATTGAACTTCTTAAATAAATCATTAAATCAGGTGGTTGAACTAAGCTCTCCATTAATTCGAATAGACTAGAATAATTTTGAAAATCTCTATTAGTCATTAAGCCCATTGCATGTAAGTTGGGCGCAAAAATATGAGCATCTTCATAAATGGTTCTATCTTGAATTACACTTTTACCACTTTCTCTAATTTGCAAGATTTGTCGGTATCTACTATTTAAAAAATAAATTTGAAGATTAAAACTCCAACGTTCCATTTGATTATAGAAATCATCTAAATAAGGATTGTCGACTACTTCTTCAAAATGTGCATCCCATTTGTAATGTTTAGCAAGTAGTTTTGTTAACGTTGTTTTACCTGCTCCTATGTTTCCTGCAACTGCAATATGCATGTGTAATTTTGCTTTATGGTTAGCTATATCAAAAAATTGTGAAGCACAAGATACGAGTTATAGTTACTATGTGAAAATGTTTATTTGTTAAACGAAATATAATTGTTGTTGTAAGTTTATATGTGTAGTTTAATTATGAAATAACTGGTCTACTAAAGCTTTAAATTTAATTAATCATTAACGAGAATGATTAATAAGGTATCTCATATCTCTAGTATACAATTAAGAGCAGAGGGTGATTTTTTCTGTTTTAAGATATTTTTAATACCTAGGATTGTTAAAAATTTATGATTGCATTATAACTTTGAAAAAAATAAATGCATTTTTCGTAATCGAAAACTTGAGAAATTGCGTATATTATATAAATAGCATGCTATAATAATTTTTTTTTCATTTTTAATTGGTTGTTAATCAGTTAAAATTGATTTAAGAATTTAGTAGTAATAACTGAATACCGCCCCAAATGAATAAATTATTTAGTACTGTAGAGAATTCTGCAGAATGTACTACTGTTTTTTGTGACTTGTACGATACCCTACTACATCGAACAGTACATCCGCATTATACATTAAAATTATGGTCAAAAGCAATGATTAGAGAGCTTGGCCTTGAATTGGGAATTGATGATTTATTTTTTATACGAAAAGCTTCTTTAGAACATCTTAGTGAAAAGTTAGATAAAAAATCTTCAGAAATTCCGTATCGTATTCAAATTCGCGAAGTTTATAATAGACTCATGAATCATGATATTGTTAAACATTGGACATTTGAC
The DNA here is from genome assembly GCF_009649685.1 of Flavobacteriaceae bacterium EG-1. Classification (GTDB taxonomy): domain Bacteria; phylum Bacteroidota; class Bacteroidia; order Flavobacteriales; family Flavobacteriaceae; genus Aurantibacter_A. The sequence continues at coordinate 129,322 of NZ_WJPK01000003.1, read as the reverse complement.
GAATTTTTATCATACTCAAATGCTGCGGATATTCAATCAGAATTCGATGTACAATTTGTAAATAAAAAAGTTAAGACGCAATTATATAAACTTAAAAATAAAGGATATAAGTTGTATTGTGTTTCAGATTTTTATATGTCTAAGATGCACATAGTGGAGTTGTTAAAACTTCATGGTCTATCTGATTTATTTGAGGATGTTTTTGTGTCCTCAACTCGCGAAGCTAGCAAAGAAAATAAGGGAAGTTTATATCTTAATATTTTGAGTGAACTTCAGATTAAGGCTAGTGAAGTTATCATGTTTGGAGATAATAAGCAAAGTGATTGTTTAAATGCTAATAAGCATGGAATTGAGGCAGTGCACATTGCTAACATGCAACAAAGAATTACAAGCAAATTTAAATTGTTTGGAAGTGATCAAAATGATTATGAAAGAGTAAATCGTGAACTAGAAGAAAGAAGTAGTAGAAGTAGTTATGCTTATGGTGAATATATTATTCTTTTTCACACCTTTATGGAGCGACTTTACAAAGAGTCAAAAAAGAAACATATAAAGAATTTATTTTTTATTTCAAGGGAAGGTTATTTTTTAAAAAGATTATTTGATTATTATCAAAAATCAGTTCAATTAAAGCCAGAAGATTCAATAAAAGCGCATTATTTTAAGGCTTCTAGAGCATCAACAATGCAAATTTCACATAAGGAATTGGATGTGGAATATTTTGAACACATGGAACGAAAAGATGCTAATATTTCTATTGAGAATTTTTTGAAATCATTTTTGTTTAAAGATGATTTGATTAAAGAAATAGCAGATGAATTGGAATGTAATCAAAGCGAAATAATAGTTGATTTTTATCATTCTGAACTTTTTATAAAGTTGAAGAGTAATGCTAAATTTGAAAAGTATTATGAGGAAAGTAGATGTAAACAACGATTAGCGTTTCAGAATTACATAGATTCTTTTGGAATTGATTTTGAAAAAGAAGGAATGAATGTTGTTGATGTTGGTTGGCGCGGTACAATGCAAGAATGTATTCATGCTTTTTTTGATGATAAAGTAAACGTGCAAGGCTATTATTTGGGACTTAAAGAAGGGTATAAAATTACCGAATCTACCAAGAGATACGGTTTAAACTTTTCAGTATATCCTACCGCTAGTCCTTCTGATAATGTATTGATGGCAAATAGACAATTGTATGAACAACTGCTTGCGGCGCCTCATGGTAGTACCATTGGTTATAGAAATAAAGCAGGAGATTATTCCATAGAGCGATATGAGGAAAGTGAGCGAAATGTTTACTTTGAACATATTGCTCCGATGCAAGAATTTATGTTTGCTCAATATTCTCAATTGATAGAAGACTTGAAAATTATTTGTTATGAGCACAATGTTGTTCAAGAATATATGACAGACCTTGCCCTTAGATTAGGATTATTTGCAGATAAAAAGAAAATAAAATTTATGCACGAAATCTCTAAAGGCTTTTATCAAAACGTAGGGAATAATGAAGTTGGTGTTAGCTATGAACATTCTCAATTGAGAGAAAGTAAATTAGGGCTTATCAGACGCTTTATATTGTTTCCAGAGAAAACATTTCGCTTTTTAGTGAAAATAAAACCTATGCTCTATGCAAAAGGCTTTTATAGATTATCCTATCCTGTCAATTTAATTTATTACTATATAAAATTTGTTAATAAGCTTAAAGGCTTAATATTCAAGAAAAAATTGCTTGAATATTAGTGGTTTACAGAATTTGTTTTATTTGTTTCTAATCTTCTGTTTTTATTTTCGAAAGTAAGTCGTAATTTTGTCGCAATAAATTAATGAGGAAGGATTTGTCTGATTGCAACCTCTATAAAAATGCTAAAGCAGTTGATGTTGATTTAAATCAAATCATACTTCTTTCTCGGTTGCAGCAATCATTTCCTTACTAAAAATAATAAGCGTATGTCGTATTTATTTACTTCAGAATCGGTTAGTGAGGGACATCCTGACAAAGTTGCTGATCAAATTAGTGATGCTCTTTTGGATCATTTTCTTGCTTTTGACCCAGAAAGCAAAGTAGCTTGTGAGACTTTAGTTACCACAGGACAAGTTGTTCTTGCTGGAGAAGTTAAGAGTAACACCTATTTAGATGTTCAAAATATTGCTCGAGAGGTAATTAATAAAATAGGATATACCAAGGGTGAATACCAATTTAGTGGTGATTCTTGTGGTGTAATTTCATTAATACACGAACAATCTCAGGAAATTAATCAAGGAGTTGATAGAGGTTCAAAAGAGGAGCAAGGTGCAGGTGATCAAGGTATGATGTTTGGCTATGCTACGATAGAAACTGAAAACTATATGCCATTAGCTTTAGATATCTCTCATAAAATTCTTCAAGTACTGGCTGAATTGCGTAGGGCTAAGGACCAAATTGATTATTTAAGACCAGATGCTAAATCTCAGGTTACTATTGAATACTCCGATGATAATGTGCCTCAAAGAATTGATACAATTGTGGTCTCTACACAGCACGATGCTTTTGATAGTGATGATGAAAAGATGCTCGCAAAAATTAAAAAAGATATAATAGAAATATTAATCCCATTAGTTAAACAGCAATTGCCTAATAATATTCAGGATTTATTTGATGATCAAATTGAGTATCATATTAATCCAACGGGTAAATTTGTAATTGGAGGACCGCATGGTGATACAGGTTTAACTGGACGTAAAATAATTGTTGATACTTACGGAGGAAAAGGAGCTCACGGTGGTGGTGCTTTTAGTGGAAAAGATCCAAGTAAGGTGGATAGAAGTGCGGCATATGCTTCCAGACATATTGCAAAAAATTTAGTTGCAGCTGGTGTGGCAGATGAGGTTTTGGTACAAGTTAGTTATGCAATTGGTGTAGTTAAGCCAACATCTATTTTTATTGATACTTATGGCACTGCAAATGTTGATATGACAGATGGACAAATTGCTAAAAAAGTTGATCATTTGTTTGATATGAGACCATTTGCAATTGAAGAACGTTTGAAATTAAGAAATCCAATTTATTTAGAATCTGCAGCATATGGTCATATGGGCAAGGAATCTAAAATAGTGAATAAAGTATTCGAATCGCCTTATAATGGTCGTGTAGAGAAAGAAGTTGAACTCTTTACATGGGAGAAACTTGATATGGTTGATAAGGTAAAAGAAGTTTTTAAATTGTAAATTTTTTAAAAAAAGTAGGGAATATTGAATTCCTGAACATATATTTGTTTTTTCAAAGTTCAAACACTTATTGAAATGTTATCAAGAAAGGTGGAGGGAATAGACCCTTTGATACCTTAGCAACCCTTTGAATTACCGGTAACCTGTCGGGTCAAAGAAGGTGCTACATTCTATCGGCCTTTGGCGGACAGATAACGAAAACGAATTACAACAGTAATTTCTTCTTTCTTTATAACTTTTTGATTTTATACGACTGCAATTGAAGCTGTTCGTTGTTTGGATTTTTAATCGAACTAGTAATATTTTAAAATTCAAAAGTTATGAGTGATCTTAAATTCTCAACAAACGCCTTGCATGCGGGCCATGACACAACACAAACAGGAGGAACTAGAGCCGTGCCAATTTATCAAACATCTTCGTATGTTTTTAACGATACGGATCATGCAGCAAACTTGTTTTCCCTTAGTGAATTAGGTTTTATTTATACACGTTTAAATAATCCGACTAATCAGATTTTACAAGAACGATTAGCTGCATTAGAAGGAGGTATTGGCGCAGTTGTATTTGCCTCGGGTGCTGCTGCAATTTCTGGCGGTTTAATGACTCTTTTAAAGGCTGGCGATCATATTGTAGCATCTAGTAGCTTATACGGTGGAACTTTTACTTTATTAAATGTAACATTGCCAAGGTTAGGTATTACGACAACTTTTGTAGACGCCTCGAACGCAGATAACTTTACAGCTGGTATAAAGGAAAATACACGTGCTATTTTCGTTGAATCTTTAGGTAACCCTAAATTGGATGTTCTTGATTTAAAAGCGATTTCAAAAGTAGCTAAAGATGCTCAAATTCCTTTTATCGTTGATAATACTGTGGCATCACCTGCATTGCTAAACCCAATTGAACATGGAGCGAACATTGTAATTCATTCGCTTACCAAATATATTGGCGGTCAAGGTACTTCTTTGGGTGGTGTAATTATTGACGCTGGTACTTTTGACTGGACCAATGGAAAATTTCCAGAATTCACAGAACCTTCTGCTGGTTATCATGGTCTAATTTATAGTGAAGCATTAGGTGCTGCCGCATTTACTTTTAAATTGATTTTGGAAGGATTAAGAGACTTTGGTGGGGCATTAAGTCCATTTAATGCTTTTCAAATTATACAAGGTTTAGAAACGCTTTCAGTAAGAATAAAGCAACATAGTGCTAATGCCTTAGAATTAGCTACTTGGTTAGAAGGTAGAGAAGAAGTTGAATGGGTAAATTATCCAGGATTAAAGAGTAGTAAGTATAATGAGCTTGCAAATAAATATTTACCTAAAGGTCAAAGCGGATTGGTTACTTTCGGAGTGAAAGGTGGTTTCGAGGCTGCTAAAAAGTTAACAGACGCCACAAAAATATTTTCATTGTTAGCAAATATTGGTGATACGAAGTCTTTAATTATTCATCCTGCAAGTACTACACACCAACAATTAACAGTAGATCAACAAGAAGCAGCTGGTGTAAGTCAAGATTTAATTCGTCTTTCCGTTGGTTTGGAAGATGTGGCGGATTTGAAAAATGATTTGGAAAACGCTTTCGCAGCTATTTAATGAAATTTTTCAATTAATAATTTTCAGGTTTTTAGCGGAATCAAGTTAATGAGAATAATTTACTTGATTCCGTTTATATAGATACTAACTCTTTAAGTAGGCAAAATCATGCTAAACGAATTACATCTTAAAAAGTTTACCACATTAAGTGGTGTTTCTCAAGATATTAAACTTTCATATCAATTGTTTGGTAAGAAATTGCATACTGCACCCATAGTATTAGTGAATCACGCACTAACTGGTAATTCAAATGTTACAGGAAAAGATGGATGGTGGACTGCCTTAATTGGTGAAGGAAAATGCATTGACACTCTTAAGTATACCGTACTCTCATTTAATATTCCTGGGAATGGATATGATGGATTTATAATTGATAATTATAAAGATTTTGTTGCTAGTGATGTTGCTAAAATGTTCTTACTAGGTTTGGATGAACTCAATATTAAAAATTTATATGCTATTATTGGTGGGTCATTAGGAGGTGGTATTGCTTGGGAAATGGCAGCGTTGAAACCAAACATTACTGAGAATTTGATTCCAGTTGCATCTGATTGGAAATCTACTGATTGGTTAATTGCAAATTGTCAAATTCAGGAACAATTTTTGGTTAATTCTAAACAACCTGTACATGATGCACGTATGCATGCAATGTTATGCTACCGTACCCCAGAATCATTCAAAGAGCGGTTCAAAAGGAGTACAAATGAAGAACTTCAAGTATTCAATGTTGAGAGTTGGTTAATGCATCATGGCGAAAAGCTTAAAGATCGTTTTCAGCTTTCAGCTTATAAGTTAATGAATCAATTGTTGAGAACTATTGACATTACCAGAGAAGGTGATGCAAATTTTAATGCCTTGCAAAATAGCAATACCAATATTCATATTATTGGAGTAGATTCGGATTTGTTTTTTACTGCTAAGGAAAATAAAGATACTTTTCGTCAATTAGCTCAAGCGAATAGTAATGTAACTTATGGAGAAGTTCAATCTCTTCATGGGCACGATGCCTTTTTAATAGAGTTTGATCAAGTACAAAATTTACTTTCAGGTATTTTTAATAATAATGGAAAATCTGGTAAAATAAAGGTACTCAAATTTGGAGGAAAATCATTGAGTAATGGAGAAGGGCTTGGCAATGTGCTTGAAATTGTGAAATCTAAAGTAGATAATAATGAAAATATAGCATTAGTTGTTTCGGCGAGAGAAAAAGCAACGGATCAATTAGAAAATATGCTTGAAAAAGCGGCAAATGGATTAAATTTTGCAAAAGACTTTTCAAATTTTGAAAAATACCAAGGCCAAAATTATAAAAATGTAAACTTATCTAAAGAGTTTGCGAAATTATTTAAACTATTAGAAGGAGTTTCATTTTTAGGTGATTATAGCGCTAAAATTAAGGATCAGGTAATGGCATTTGGTGAGATTATTTCAGCAAAGCTCATTACAAAATTACTTATTGGTAAAGGTATCAAAGCAAAATTTGTAGACTCGAGAGTTTTAATAAAAACCAATGATAGTTTTGGCGATGCACAAGTTATTGAATCAATTACAAAAGAAAACATTTTACGTGAGTTTTCTAATATTGGAAGTGATACAGTAGCAGTAATTACAGGATTTATATCTTCAACTTTAGATGACGAAACTACTACTTTAGGTCGAAATGGAAGTAATTATTCTGCAGCATTGATTGCAAATTTCTTGGATGCTTCAGAATTGCAAAATTATACACATGTTGATGGAATTTTTACAGCTAACCCAGACTATGTAGCAGATGCTAAACGAATTTCCGAATTATCTTATGCGGAAGCTAATGAATTAGCCAGTTTTGGTGCGAATATTCTTCATGCAAAAACAATTATTCCCCTAATTGAAAAGAACATTCCATTACGAATTCTCAATACTTTTAATAAGGACAATGAGGGTACTTTAATTAGTGCAAAATCTAATAAGGAAGGTATAAAATCACTTTCAGTAATTGAGAATGTCGCTTTAGTCAATCTTGAGGGTAGAGGACTACTTGGAAAAGTTGGAGTAGATGCCCGTATTTTTAGAGTTTTAAGTGAAAATAATATAAGTGTTAGTATTATTTCGCAGGGATCATCTGAAAGAGGAATCGGTTTAGTGGTGAATGCCGATAATGCACATCGCGCTAAAACTGTATTAAGAAGAGAATTTGAAAGTGATTTTCATGCAAAAGATATTAATTTAATTAAAGTAGTTAACGATGTATCTGTAATATCAATCGTAGGCCAAGATTTAAGTTCTTTTCATAAGCCTTATAATGCATTAATTAAAAATCAAATTGTACCTATTTTATTTAATAATACCGTTACAGGAAAGAATGTAAGTTTAGTAGTTAAAAAGTCCGATTTGCATAAAGCATTGAATGTTATGCATGGTCAAATTTTTGGTATCAGTAAAAAGATTAACCTAGCATTATTTGGTCATGGCAATGTTGGTGGTACTTTGGTAAATCAAATTTTAAAATCTGCAGGAACAATAGAAAAAAGGAAAGGGATTGATTTAAATGTTTTTGCCATCGCAAATTCTAAAAAATTACTATTGTCTGAAAAAGGAATTCCAAAAACATGGAAGACTGCTCTTAAAGATAGGGGGCTTGCCTATAAGATTCAAGATATTTTTGATTTCGCTAAGAAACATCACTTAGAAAATTTAATAGTCGTAGATAATACAGCTAGTGAAGACTTTGTAGTTAACTATTTTGAATTTGTAGAAAACGGCTTTGATATAGTTTCATCAAATAAAATTGCTAATACATTAGGATATGATTACTATCAATTGCTTCGTGAAGAATTGTTAAAAAATCAGAAACAATATTTGTATGAAACAAATGTTGGAGCAGGACTACCATTAATTGATACAATAAAACTATTACATCTTTCGGGAGAAAATATTACTCAAATAAAAGGTGTTTTTTCTGGAAGTTTAAGTTACATTTTTAATACTTTTTCAGAAGTTGATGCTCCATTCTCATCAATACTAAAAGAAGCTATGCGTAGTGGTTTTACAGAGCCAGATGCACGTGAAGATTTATCAGGTAATGATGTTGGAAGAAAACTATTAATCCTCGCTCGTGAATTGGAATTAAGAAATGAATTTTCTGATATTAAAATACAGAACTTAATACCTTCAAGTTTGCAAAAAGGAAAGGTAGATTTCTTCTTAAAAAATCTAGACTTATTGGATGATAAATTCAATGAAATAAAGAAGAACCAAAAACCTGGCCATGTACTACGATATGTTGGTGATTTGCACGGAGATCTTCAAAAAGAAAAAGGAATTCTTGATGTAAAATTAATTTCTGTACCAAAAGAAAGTGCACTAGGTCAAGTAAAAGGATCCGATTCAATTATTGAAATTTACACAGAATCTTACGGAAAAAATCCCTTGGTTATACAAGGCGCAGGAGCAGGTGCGGCAGTTACTGCTCGGGGAGTGTTTGGAGATATATTAAGAATTGCCGAGAAAGGATAATGTTGATTTAAAAAATAAAATGGAAAAGAAATTTGAAACCAATGCCGTTCGAACACAATTAGAACGCACGCAATATTTAGAGCATTCTACTCCGATGTACTTAACCTCAAGTTTTGTTTTTGAAGATGCAGAAGATATGCGTGCTTCTTTTGCTGAAGAAAAAGAGCGCAATATATATTCACGTTATTCTAACCCCAATTCATCAGAATTTATTCGAAAGGTCTGTCAAATGGAAGGTGCTGAAGACGGATTTGCTTTTGCTTCTGGTATGGCTGCAGTTTTTTCTACTTTGGCCGCACTCTTAGATAGTGGTGACCATATTTTATCGGCACGTAGTATTTTTGGCTCTACACACTCACTTTTTAATAATTTTTTTCCGAAATGGAATATTACCCATTCATATTTTAAAATTGATGAATTAGATTCTATTGAAAGTTTAATAACTCCTAAAACTAAAGTTGTTTATGCAGAAACACCAACTAATCCTGGAGTAGATGTACTTGATTTAGAGGCATTGGGCAAAATTGCTAAAAAGCATAATTTAATCATGATTATTGATAATTGTTTTGCATCACCTTATTTACAACAACCTATTAAATTTGGAGCAGATTTGGTAATACATTCTGGCACAAAATTAATGGATGGGCAAGGAAGAGTTTTGGCAGGTATTACCGTAGGAAGTAAGAATTTGGTTGAAAGAGTTTATCGTTTTTCCAGGATAACAGGTCCTGCACTTTCACCTTTTAACGCTTGGGTATTGTCTAAGAGTTTAGAAACTTTGGCGCTCCGAGTTGATCGTCATTGTGAAAATGCTTTAAAATTAGCAGAGTTTTTAGAAGGAAATGAGAAAGTGAATTGGGTACGCTATCCGTTCTTAAAATCTCATCCTAAATACGAAATAGCTAAAAAGCAAATGAAAGCAGGAGGCTGTGTCGTTGCTTTTGAAGTTAAAGGAGGTTTAGAAGCAGGTCAAAAGTTTTTCGATTCAATTAAACTATTATCGCTTTCAGCAAACCTTGGCGACTCAAGAAGTATTGTAACACATCCAGCATCAACTACACATAGTAAATTGTCTGTTGATGAAAGAGCACAAACTGGCATTACAGATGGTATGGTTCGGGTGTCAGTTGGCCTTGAACATGTAGATGATATTATTGCTGATGTGAAGCAGGCATTGGGGTAAAAGTTCTATTTTCGCTATATTCGTTTCATGCTCTCAAAAAAGACAAAATACGGCTTAAAAGCATTGACCTTTCTCGCAGCTCAGAAGGATAAACTACCGGTGCAAATTGCTGAAATCTCAAAACAGGAGAATATATCACAGAAGTTCCTTGAAAGTATATTATTGTCTTTGAGAAAAACGGGAATATTAGGTTCTAAGAAAGGAAAAGGCGGAGGGTATTATCTCATTAAAGAACCCAAAGAGATTTTAATGACTGACGTTATGCGCATATTAGAAGGCCCAATTGCTTTAGTACCTTGTGTTAGCCTTAATTTTTACGAAAAATGTGAAGATTGCCCGGATGAAAAAACATGTTCTGTAAATAAACTTATGCTAAAGGTTAGAGATGCAAATTTGGCGGTTTATCGTAATAATACCTTGGCTGATTTAGTATCTATTTAATTTTCTACAGTATAATTTTCTAAAAAACGTTGAATAATCTACAATTTTCAACACCATTTGTTAATAATCTATTAAATCTATAGGATAATAGAATATTTTTTTCAATTAATGGGTTTGTAACAATATTTTTGTTTTATTTTTGTTTACTCTATTAAATAGATAGGGTAATTAGATTAATAATATTTTTTCGATGATAGTAGATCAGATAGTTTTAAATAAAAAAGAATCTAAGGGTAAATATTCTGAAGATTCAAAATCAGAAAAACCTATTAGAAGTGTTGCTAAAGCTATAAGTTGGCGGATAATTGGTACGTTAGATACATTATTGGTTTCGTATCTGTTAACTGGTGAAATTGCTATTGCAGCTTCTATTGCATCAATTGATTTTGTTACCAAAATGTTTCTTTACTTTTTTCACGAACGTATTTGGAATAAAATTAAATGGGGGAAATAAAATAATTTATCATGGCATTTACACAAGAACAAATAGAAAAATTAAATATCCAATTCAAGGATTCTACTCCTAGAGAAATTGTTGAATGGGCTATTGATAATGCCCAAAACCCTGTCATAACTACTAATTTTAGACCCTATGAGGTTGCAATATTGAATGCTGTTGTAGATGTGAAAAGTGATATTAAAGTTGTTTGGTGTGATACAGGTTATAATACACCAAATACATATAAACATGCTGAAGATTTAATCGAACGGTTACATCTTAATATTGATTTATATGTACCCAAACAAACATCTTCGCATAGAGATGTAGTTATGGGGATTCCTAATATAGATGACCCAAGGCATGCTGTTTTTACTGAACAAGTAAAGTTAGAGCCGTTCAAAAGAGCAATGGCTGAACATAAACCAGATGTTTGGTTTACAAATTTACGTAAAGGGCAAACAGCGTTAAGAGATAGTTTAGATATTCTTAGTCTTAGTAAAGATGGTGTGTTAAAAGTAAGTCCGTTTTATCATTGGGATGATGCGCAATTGGATGCATACTTAACAGAAAAAAATTTACCTAACGAACATAAATATTTTGACCCCACTAAGGTGTTAGAAAATAGAGAATGCGGTTTACATACGTAATAAGTTAAACCGTTCAATAGAATTTGAAGTTATTTTTATGAAAGATACATCACATATAAATCCATTAGAAAACGAAGCTATCTATATTTTTAGAGAGGTGGCTGCTCAGTTTGAAAAGCCTGTATTGTTATTTTCAGGTGGAAAAGATTCAATTACATTGGTTCGGTTGGCTCAAAAAGCATTTTGGCCAGCGAAGATTCCTTTTCCTTTAATGCATATTGATACTGGACATAATTTTCCTGAGACAATAGAATTTAGAGATAGATTGGTTAAAGAACTTGGTTTAGAGTTAATTGTAAGAAATGTTCAAGATTCTATTGATGCTGGAAAGGTGAAAGAAGAATCTGGAAAATATTCAAGCAGAAATTCGCTTCAAACTACCACCTTATTAGATGCAATAGAAGAATTTAAATTTGACGCTTGTATCGGTGGTGCACGTAGAGATGAAGAAAAGGCTAGGGCGAAAGAACGTATTTTTTCAGTGCGTGATGATTTTGGTCAGTGGGATGAAAGAAATCAACGACCAGAACTTTTTGATATGCTAAACGGTCAAATAGAATTAGGGCAAAACGTAAGAGTTTTTCCAATTTCTAATTGGACAGAATTAGATGTGTGGTCTTATATTGAAAAAGAAGAAATTGAAATACCTTCTATCTATTTTGCACATAAAAGAAAAGTCTTTTTAAGAGACGGTTTAATTTGGTCGCATTCTGATTATGTTTTTCAAGAAGATGATGAAGAAGTGTTAGAGAAAATGGTGCGATTTAGAACTGTTGGTGATATGAGCTGTACAGCAGCTGTTTTTTCTGAAGCTACTGATATTGCATCGGTAGTCCAAGAAATTAGAGATTCTACAATATCTGAACGAGGTGCTCGTATTGATGATAAAAGATCAGAAGCAGCCATGGAAAAAAGAAAACAACAAGGATATTTTTAAAATTATTTGGAGTCCCTAAAAAGGAATTGCAAAAAAAAATACAATAATTAAAAAATAACCCGAGATACTCTCTCTTAAATGAGTTAGTTAGGGCAACGAAAATGGAAGTACTAAAAATAGCAACAGCGGGTAGTGTAGATGATGGTAAAAGTACCTTAATTGGTAGACTTTTGTATGATACAAAATCATTAACCACGGATAAGTTAGAGGCCATTGAAAAGACCAGTAAACAGAAAGGATATGATTATTTAGATTTCTCTTTGGCAACAGATGGTTTGGTAGCTGAACGTGAGCAAGGAATTACAATTGATGTTGCTCATATATATTTTTCTACCGCTAAGAAGAGTTATATCATTGCCGATACACCAGGGCACGTTGAATATACCAGAAATATGGTGACAGGTGCATCTACTTCACAGGCTGCAATTATTTTAATTGATGCACGTAAAGGTGTAATAGAGCAAACTAATCGCCATTTTTTCATCAATAACTTGCTTCGAATAAAAGAGGTTGTTGTTGCGGTTAATAAAATGGACTTGGTTGATTTTTCGGAGGAAAAATACAATGCAATTAAATCTGATTTTCAGACTCTTATGGGTAAGCGTGATTATCAGGATCAGCGAATTACTTTTATTCCTGTAAGTGCGCTTAAAGGTGATAATGTTGTAAATAAGTCTAACAATACACCATGGTATACTGGAGAAACTTTGTTGGAGCATTTGGAAGCTTTAGATATGGCTGCTGTTTCTAATGTAGGTACACCACGTTTTCCTGTACAGTATGTAATTCGACCAAAAACGGAGGAGTTTCATGATTTTAGAGGTTTCGCCGGTAAAGTTTATGGAGGTGAATTGAGTGTTGGTGATGAGGTGGTTGCTTTGCCTTCACAAACTAAATCTCGAATAAAAGATATTTTCTTTTATGATAAGAAGTTTCAAACAGCCTCAAGACGTTCTTCTGTTACTATAACCTTAGAAGATGAGATTAATGTGAGTCGTGGTGATATGCTTGTAAAAGTTGGTGATTTACCAACAATTGAAAAAGAATTTACAGCCACAATCTCTTGGATGGACTCGCAACAATTAAATGCGGGTAGTAAATATGTAGTGCAGCACGGTGTAAATAAAGTGTTAGCTAAGGTTGAAAAAATACATCATAAAATTCACCCTGATTATTCAGGTATCGATGAAGATACATCAGCATTAGGAATGAATGATATTGCTCAAGTAACTTTTAAACTTAACAAACCAATTTTTTACGACAAATTTAAAAATCATCGTACAAATGGGTCATTTATATTGCTTGATACACAATCAAATAATACAGTAGGAGCTGGTTTTATTAGCTAATTAAGAAATGGTATAAGGGACAATGTTAATGGTTGTTTCATTATAACTCTTAAATAGTATTATCAGTTTTAATGCCAAATCAGAAAAAGAAATGCAAAGTTTTAGAACAGAAATAGAGAATCCGATTGTAGAAAAAGATATTATCGATTTAGCGAATAAAATCGAAATGTTTCACAATGGAAAAATAGACGAAGAAAAGTTTCGTAGTCTGCGTTTAGCAAGGGGAGTATATGGTCAGCGCCAAGAAGGTGTTCAAATGATTCGTATAAAACTACCCTATGGTAAAGTTTCTTCCGAACAATTAAGAAGAATTTCTGATGTTTCTGAAGAATATTCTATTGGACGTTTGCATATTACTACACGGCAAGATATTCAAATACATTATGTCGATTTAAATAGAACTCCTGAGTTATGGGCAGAGCTTGAAAAATCAGATGTAACCATTCGCGAAGCATGTGGTAACACAGTTCGTAATGTAACGGCAAGTGAAACGGCGGGTATAGATGTTGATGAGCCTTTTGATGTTTCACCATATGCTCAGGCGTTGTTTGAATACTTTTTAAGAAACCCGATAAGTCAAGAATTAGGAAGAAAATTCAAAGTTTCTTTCTCTTCTAGTGATGCAGATACGGGACTTTCTTACATGCACGATTTGGGTTTTATCGCTAAAGTTGAAAATGGCGAAAGAGGTTTTAAAGTTATGCTTGGTGGTGGTTTAGGTTCGCAGCCACGACATGCGGATGAGTTGTACTCATTTTTGCCTACAGATAAAATTATTCCATTAATGGAAGGTGTTGTTCGTGTTTTTGATAGGTACGGGGAACGAAAAAGTAGAGCAAAAGCACGATTGAAATTCTTGTTAAAAGACGTAGGTTTAGATGGATTTAAAAAGTTATTAGAGGAAGAGCAATTGGCTATTCCTGTTAAAACGTTTCCTATCGATGCAGATGCGTATCCTGAAGTAAAAATTGCAGAAGTTGAAGTGCCAAATGTTGTTATTGAAGATCAAAAAGAATTTGAATCTTGGAAATCAACCAATATCATTCCTCAAAAGCAAGAGGGGTATGTTGCTATAGGCATAAAAGTATTGCTAGGTGATTTCTACTTGAAAGAAGCCCGAGCCTTAGCAGATTTAATTGAAAAATATGCTGCAGATGAGGTTAGACTTAGTTTGCGTCAAAATATATTAGTTCCTTATGTAAAAGAAGAATTAATTCCTTTTTTCTATGTTGAGTTAAAGAAGTTAGGATTTACTGAGGCGGGTTATGATAAAGCCATAGATATTACTGCTTGTCCTGGTACAGACACTTGTAATTTAGGAATTGCAAGTAGTACAGGTATCGCGGAGGAGCTTGAAAGAGTAATGAAAATAGAGTATCCAGACTATATTAATAATCCAGATGTGGTTATTAAAATTAGTGGATGTATGAACGCTTGTGGGCAACACAATATGGCGAACATCGGTTTTCAAGGAATGTCTGTTCGTACAAAAGATAAATTAGTTGCACCAGCACTTCAGGTATTGTTGGGTGGCGGAAATATTGGTAATGGAGAAGGTAGATTTGCAGATAAAGTTGTGAAAATACCAAGTAAGAGAGGCCCGGAAGCATTGCGATTAATTTTAAATGATTTTGATGCTAACGGTGGTGAATTATCGTTCCCAGATTACTATGCAGAAAAAGGAGAGCATTATTTCTATGATTTCTTAAAAGATTTAACCAGCGTAGATAATTTAACTGCTGATGATTTTATCGATTGGGGAAATTCTGAAGAATATGTTAAAGCAATTGGTATAGGTGAGTGTGCAGGTGTAGTTATAGATTTGATTGCTACGCTTCTATTTGAAAGTGAAGAGAAAATACAAACAGCTGAAACTACATTCAATGAAGGTAAATATGCGGCAAGTATATATCATTCGTATTCGTCGATGGTAAATACAGCGAAAGCTATACTTACTTCTGAGAATCAGAAAACAAACACGCATGCAGGTATCATTAAAGACTTTAATGAAAAATTCGTAGCTAATAAGAGAATCATTTTAGATGGTGATTTTGAAGACTTTATTCTTCAGATTAATAAAAATGAACCAACTGCAGAATTTGCAAAAAAGTATATGGATGATGCTAAAAACTTTTTGGATGCTGTTGCGCAATTTAGAAAACAGGAATTAGCTGAAGTATAGATGTTGAGTAATAAGTTTACAAAACGAATTGTGGATGTCAACGTAAAGCGTCCATTTTTAACTGTTGTAGGAGCTGGTCCTGGAGATGTTGAATTGATAACTCTTAAGGCAATAAAAGCACTACAAAATGCAGATGTGGTTTTGTATGATGCATTGGTTGATGTAGAGTTACTTAAATATGCTGATCAAGCAGAACTTATTTTTGTTGGAAAACGTAAAGGATGTTATTCGTATCAGCAAGAACAAATCAATGAACTAATTGTAGAACGTGCAAAAAGCCGAGGTCATGTGGTTCGGTTAAAAGGAGGAGATCCTTTTGTGTTTGGGCGTGGTGCTGAAGAAATGGAATATGCGGCAAAACATGGTGTTGCCGTTGCTATGGTGCCAGGTATTTCATCGGCCTTATCTGTTCCGGCTGCGCAAAATATTCCTGTTACAAAAAGAGGTGCTACTGAAAGTTTTTGGGTGATTACGGGTACAACCAAAGAACACAAACTGTCAAGTGATGTACAATTGGCTGCCAAATCAAACGCAACAGTGGTCATTCTAATGGGAATGTCTAAACTTTCACAGATTGTTGCGCTTTTTAAAAGTGAAGGGAAATCAGAAATGCCGATTGCTATTATTCAAAACGGTACGAAAGATTCAGAAAAAACTGGAATTTCCACAATTAATTCAATAGAAAAAGAAGTTGAAAAACTAGCATTGACTAATCCTGCAATTATAATTATTGGTGAGGTAGTTAAGCACAGAGAAACTATTTTAAAGATTCAAGAAAAGTATAAGACTCAAGAGTTTATTTGTTAAGTATAGATTTATAAGATGATTAAGACAGATTTAATTATAATTGGCGCTGGGCCAACAGGTTTATTTACGGTTTTCGAAGCAGGATTACTTAAATTAAAGTGCCATTTAATTGATGCTTTACCGCAACAAGGTGGGCAATGCTCTGAAATATATCCAAAGAAACCTATATATGATATTCCAGCTTTTCCTGAAATATTAGCAGGTGAATTGGTTGATAATCTTATGGAGCAAATTAAACCTTTTGAACCTGGATTTACACTTGGTGAACGTGCTGAGACTTTAGATAAGCAAGAAGATGGGTCTTATATTGTTACTACAAATAAAGGTACAAAACATCATGCTCCTGTTGTTGTAATTGCAGGTGGACTCGGTTCTTTTGAGCCAAGAAAACCACCCATTGAGAATATAGTTGATTTTGAAGATAATGGTGTTGCCTACATAATTAAAGATCCAGAAATATATAGAGATAAGAAAGTAGTAATTGCCGGAGGTGGAGATTCGGCTTTAGACTGGGCAATTTTCTTAGCCGACGTTGCTTCTGAAGTTTCTTTAGTTCATAGAAGAAATGAATTTCGTGGTGCATTGGATTCTGTTGAAAAAGCTGCTGAATTAGCTAAACTTGGTAAGATAAAACTCTTTACTGAAGCTGAAGTTAAAAAACTTTTCGGTGATGAGAAGTTAGAGGCCGTAGGAATTAAACATAAGGATGAAGCAAAAGGTGAAACCTATTTAGAAGTAGATAATTTTATTCCATTATTTGGTTTATCTCCAAAACTTGGTCCAATAGGGGATTGGGGCTTAGAGATTGAAAAAAATGCTATTAAAGTAAATAATGCAAAAGATTATCAAACAAATTTACCAGGTGTATTTGCGATAGGTGATGTAAACACATATGAAGGTAAATTAAAATTAATACTTTCAGGTTTTCACGAAGCTGCTGTAATGTGCCAATACGCATATCAAATTATAAACCCTGGTAAGCGATATGTTATGAAGTATACTACTGTTGGTGGGGTAGAAGGATTTGATGGTTCCAAAAAAGAAGCAAAAAAAGAGGTAGTTCAAAGTATTTCCTAATCGTATCTAAATTGTTAAAACAATAATTTAAAATTATTACCTGTTTCCAAGAATATCGAAGAACACATATATTAATTATTAGAGGTTGTTTAATTGATAACAATTTGAGTAATGTAAAAACCATAGACATTTCTTGGTTTTCATTCTTATGTGATGTTTCTTTGTACTTAGTTCTTACAAATCTGTTTAAGTTATCAAGAAAGGTGGAGGGATTAGACCCTATGAGACCTTAGCAACCCTTTGGTTTTTCTATTTAAGAATACCCGAGAAGGTGCTACATTCTACTGAAAAATGCTATGTTTTTAGCTTTTCGGCAGATAACAATTAAGTCTTTGGGTTTAACTCAATTCCTTTTTCGATAATTAATAACTATTTATGCCTAGTTGGTGTACTTAGTTTTGTATATGTAATTGTTTAAATGAGGAATATAAAAAAAATACTTGCCGAACGAATATTAGTGTTAGATGGTGCTATGGGCACTATGTTGCAACGCTATAAGTTTCAAGAAGAAGATTTTCGTGGTGAACGTTTTAAAGATTGGGAACACCCGCTACAAGGTAATAATGATTTGTTATCTCTAACTCAACCCGAAGCAATTGCTGAAGTACATAGAAAGTATTTTGCTGCTGGAGCTGATATTGTTGAAACCAATACTTTTTCCGGTACAACAATCGCCATGGCAGATTATTTTATGGAAGATTTAGTGTACGAGTTGAATTATGAATCTGCGCGAATTGCTAAAATGGTAGCGGATGAATTCACCGAAAAGGAACCTCACAAGCCAAGATTTGTTGCTGGGAGTATAGGACCAACAAATAAAACGGCAAGCATGTCTCCAGATGTCAATGACCCGGGATATAGAGCAGTTTCATTTGAAGAACTCCGAATTGCTTATAAACAACAAGTAGAAGCTTTGTTAGATGGCGGAGCGGACTTGTTATTGGTAGAAACAATATTTGATACTTTAAATGCTAAAGCTGCCTTATTTGCTATAGAAGAAGTAAAAGAAGAAAGAAATGTCGATGTGCCAATAATGGTTAGTGGTACAATAACTGATGCTTCTGGAAGAACCCTTTCAGGACAAACAGCTGAGGCTTTTTTAATTTCAGTTTCTCACATTCCAATTTTATCTGTTGGTTTTAATTGTGCGCTAGGAGCCAATCAATTGGTGCCCCATTTAGAAGTATTAGCAAATAAAACTAGTTATGCCGTTTCCGCTCACCCTAATGCAGGATTGCCGAATGCGTTTGGCGAATATGATGAGACCCCAGATCAAATGGCTGAACAAATAAAGGAGTATTTAGAAAAAGGATTGGTTAATATTGTAGGTGGTTGCTGTGGTACTACACCTGAACATATTACAGCTATAGCTGAATTATTGGAGAATTACAATCCAAGGCCCTTATCAGTCGATAAGTATTAAAATTAAAATATGGCACCAAAATATTTAAAATTAAGTGGACTAGAACCTCTTGTGGTTACACCAGAAAGTAATTTTGTAAATGTTGGTGAACGTACTAATGTAGCTGGTTCAAAAAAGTTTCTTAGGTTAATTAAAGAAGAAAAATTCGAAGAAGCTTTAGATGTAGCGCGTGATCAGGTAGAAGGAGGGGCTCAAATCATTGATATTAATATGGATGATGGACTTCTTGATGGTAAACATGCTATGGTGAAGTTCTTAAACTTAGTGATTGCTGAACCTGATATTGCACGTGTTCCAATTATGATAGATAGTTCTAAATGGGATATTATTGAAGCAGGACTACAAGTAGTTCAAGGAAAATGTGTTGTTAACTCCATTAGTCTAAAAGAAGGTGAAGAAGAGTTTATTCAAAGGGCTAAGTTAATTAAACGATATGGTGCAGCGGTAATTGTTATGGCATTTGATGAAATAGGTCAAGCCGATGATTATCAGAGACGTTGTGATATCTCTAAGCGTTCGTATGATATTTTGGTTAATCAAGTTAAATTCCCACCGGAGGACATTATTTTCGATTTAAATATTTTTCCTGTTGCAACAGGAATGGATGAACATAAATTAAATGCATTAGACTTTATTCATGCAACCAAATGGGTCAAAGAAAATCTACCCCATGTAAGTGTAAGTGGAGGGGTGAGTAATGTTTCTTTTTCTTTTAGAGGAAATAACCCTGTACGCGAGGCAATGCATTCTGTTTTTTTATATCATGCAATAAAGGCTGGAATGAATATGGGTATTGTAAATCCTACAATGCTAGAGATTTATGATGATATACCTAAAGATTTGTTAGAACATGTCGAAGATGTAATGCTTAATCGTAGGGATGATGCTACAGAACGATTACTTGATTTTGCTGAATCGGTTGTTGGTAAAGCTAAAGAAAGCAAGGTCGATTTATCATGGCGAGAAGAACCTTTACAGAATAGAATTACTAGAGCTTTAGTAAAAGGAATTGATCAATTTATAGTTGAAGATGTAGAAGAAGCTCGCTTGGCAGCTAATAAGCCTATTGAAGTTATTGAAGGTAATCTAATGACAGGTATGAATGTTGTTGGTGATCTTTTTGGTAGTGGTAAAATGTTTTTGCCTCAAGTCGTAAAATCGGCTCGAGTGATGAAAAAAGCAGTGGCTTATTTACTACCGTATATTGAAGAAGAAAAATTGTTAAACCCACAAAAGGGCGATTCGGAAGGTGCTGGAAAAATTTTAATGGCCACTGTAAAAGGTGATGTGCATGATATTGGTAAAAATATAGTGAGTGTTGTTCTAGCATGTAATAATTATGAGATTGTAGATTTAGGTGTTATGGTGCCGCCTGAAAAAATAATTTCGGAAGCTATTAAAAATGATGTTGATATTATTGGGTTAAGTGGACTTATTACTCCTTCATTAGACGAAATGGTTCATTTGGCGAAAGAAATGGAGCGGAAGGGTTTTGTAGTGCCATTATTAATAGGTGGGGCAACAACAAGTAAGGCCCATACAGCAGTAAAAATTGATCCTCAATATAGTCAGTCTGTAGTTCATGTAAATGATGCATCCCGAGCAGTAACGGTAGTGGGAGACTTATTGCAAAAGGATACGTGTGATGGTTATAAAAAATCAATCAAAGATGATTACGCAGTTTTTCGTGAAAAATTTATGAATCGTTCACAGCATAAAGAATATAAATCTATTGCTGATGCACGTAAGAATAAGTTTCAAATTGATTGGAATACTTCAGAGATAGTTATACCCAACGAACTAGGTATTCAGATTATTGAGAATTTGAATCTTAATAAATTAGTTTCATTTATAGACTGGACACCATTTTTTAGAAGTTGGGAGCTGCATGGTAAATATCCTGAAATTTTAACTGATAAGGTTGTGGGGGAACAAGCAACTGATTTATTTGCCGATGCTCAGAAAATGTTGAAGAAAGTTTTAGAAGAAAAACTATTAACGGCGAAAGCAATTTTCGGACTATTTCCAGCAAACACAATCAACGATGATGATATAGAAGTGGATATTGGATTTAAAGATGATCTTGAAGCATCTGATGGTAATAAAATGGTCTTCAGAACACTACGTCAACAATTGAAACGGCGAGAAGGAGTAGCTGATAATGCTTTGGCAGATTTTATAGCGCCAAAGGAAAGTGGAAAACAAGATTATATAGGTTGTTTTTGTGTTACTACAGGTTTTGGTACAGACGAGATATCTGAACAGTACAAGAAAGATTTAGACGATTATAATTCAATAATGATTAAAGCAATTTCTGATCGTTTGGCTGAAGCTTTTGCAGAATATTTACATAAGGAAGTGCGTACAAAACATTGGGGATACGCTTCTAATGAGGAGTTGAGTAATGAAGAATTGATTAATGAGTCCTATAAAGGAATTAGACCCGCTCCTGGTTATCCTGCTTGCCCAGATCACTTGGAGAAAAAAACTATTTGGAAAATTCTTGAAGTTGAAGATAAAATAGGTGTTAAGCTTACAGAAAGTTTGGCCATGTGGCCAGCGGCGTCAGTTTCTGGTTATTATTTTGGGAACTCAGAGGCAAAGTATTTTGGACTTGGAAAAATAAAAGAAGACCAAGTTGAAGACTATGCAAATAGAAAAGGCATTTCTTTGGATTTGGCAACAAGGTGGTTAGCTCCTAATATTGCAGATTAATGAGTGATAAGTTTGTAGAATTGAGTTTAGGTAGTCACATCATTTCACATGGATATGATGTAGATAATAAAGAAATATTAGAGAAAGTGACTGCTCCTTTTGCACGAAAATTGGTTGCGGTTTCAAGAATAAAATCAATTAGTGAAAAGTACATCCTTACAGATTATTTAAATGGTCGATGGGTTTATTGGGAATATGAAGATGATTTTAAAACTTTAAAAAAGAAATTAACCAAGAAATAATGAAGGTTACTGAACATATAGAAAAAGCAAAAGGAAAAACTTTGTTTTCGTTTGAAATTATTCCTCCAGTTAAGGGTAGAAATATCCAAGAACTATACAATAATATAGACCCATTAATGGAGTTTAAACCTCCATTTATTGATGTAACAACTTCTCGTGAAGAATATATCTATATAGATAGGGCAGGTTTACTCGATAAAAAATTAACACGAATGAGACCTGGTACTGTAGGTATTTGTGCATCAATAAAGCATAAGTATGATGTTGATACTGTTCCACATGTTTTATGTGGTGGCTTTACAAAGGAAGAAACGGAATATGTTCTAGTTGATTGTCATTATTTGGGTATTGATAATGTGATGGCCCTAAGAGGTGATGCCATGCGAGAGCAACAATATTTTGAGCCTACCAAAGGGGGTCATAAATATGCCTTAGGCCTTGTTGAACAAATTCAAAATCTTAATTGCGGAAAGTATTTGCATGAAGTAATTGAAACTGATGATTGTGCAGATTTTTGTGTTGGGGTTGCAGGTTATCCAGAAAAGCATATGGAAGCACCTTCATTACAAACAGATTTAAAAAGATTAAAAGAAAAAGTTGAGGCAGGGGCTGATTATGTGGTAACCCAAATGTTTTTTGATAATAAGAAATATTTTCAATTTGTTGAAGCTGCAAAAAATGCCGGAATTAATGTTCCTATTATTCCGGGAATAAAGCCAATTGCAGTTAAACGCCATTTGAATATATTGCCGCAGGTTTTTAAAATTGATTTGCCACAAGATTTAATAGATGCCGTAGATGATTGCAAAGATAATAAAGCAGTTAGGCAAGTAGGAATAGAATGGGCTATTCAGCAATCGAAAGAACTAAAAAAGGCCGGTGTGCCTTCCTTGCATTACTACTCAATGGGTAAGTCAGATAATGTACATGCTATTGCTAAAGCTCTGTTTTAATTATTGATTAGAATAAAACCAGTAACGTACATAATTTTTTATCCTTGAATAGTTTTACCTTTACTTTTTATGAGGTTAAAATTCCTACTTTTTTCTTTGCTATGTAGTTTAACATTGTTTGCTCAAGAAGATGTTGTTGCAAAACGATATGTAATTGATGCTAATCAATTCTATGGTTCAATTCTCTTGCATAATCCAGATATAACTCATTTAATACAAGGGCATCCTACTGGCTTAATTGTTGGTTTAAATAGGAAAACATACGGAGAAGAAGAATGGGAAGAATTATATAATTACCCAGATGTTGGCTATTCATTCATTTATCAGAACATGGGTAATGAAACATTAGGTAAGAATTACGGACTATATGCGCATTATAATTTTTATTTTCTAAAAAGAAACCTACAATTAAGATTTGGTCAAGGAATTTCATATGCAACTAATCCTTACGATAAAAATACTAATTTCCGAAACAATGCCTACGGATCAGATTTATTGAGTTCTACCTATTTAATGTTGAATTTTCATAAAGAAAATATATTTAAGGGCTTAGGTGTAAA
Source organism: Flavobacteriaceae bacterium EG-1 (assembly GCF_009649685.1). Lineage (GTDB taxonomy): Bacteria > Bacteroidota > Bacteroidia > Flavobacteriales > Flavobacteriaceae > Aurantibacter_A. The sequence continues at coordinate 106,067 of NZ_WJPK01000003.1, read as the reverse complement.
GGCAGGTTTTTCTGTAATTCATTATTCCAATGCCAATGTGAAATCACCGAACACCTCTACCAATACTTTTGCTTTTAATGCTGGTTTAACTTATGACTTAGATGGTGGTAAAGAGATGACATATTTAACTGCTGATAGAGAAAAAATAACTGAACCTATTAAGTATAATTTCGTGTTTAGAACGGGAGTTAATGCAAGTGATGTAATTGGTTTAGGCCAACATGCATTTTATATTTTATCTGGGTATGCGGATAAGCGATTGGGGCGTAAAAGTGCTATACAAATTGGTGGTGATGTTTTCTTTTCTAATTTTTTGAAAGAATTAATACGTTTTCAAGCAATTTCATTTCCAGAATATGGAGTTCAAGAGGATGATGATTTTAAAAGAGTGGGCTTATTTATTGGTCATGAATTGTTTGTAAATAGAATAAGTTTTATTACACAATTGGGATATTATGTATACTATCCGTTTGACTTTGAAGGTAAAGTTTATAATAGAATTGGAATGAAACGATATTTTGGTAAAAATATGTTTGGATCTATTACGCTAAAATCTCATGGTGCCGCAGCCGAAGCGGTTGAATTCGGATTGGGAATTCGATTATGAAATGTTTATTATGAATAATATTAGAATTTTTGTACATGAAATTTTCATTGCTATAAATAGTATAAAACGGACTATTGTTTCTTTTAAAATAGTATTTGCACTTTTAGTTTTTGTACTATTTATTTCATGTAATTCAGAATCAAGCTCAGACTGTTTTCAAAATTCTGGTAATATTATTCGTCAAGAAATAGCAGTACCAGAGTTCAATAAAATTACCGTTTATGAAAAAATAGTTTTAGTAGTAAAAGAGGGTGAAACTCAAAAAGTAGAAATTGAAACAGGAGTAAATCTTTTAAACGAAATTTCCGTTGCAGTTGAAAATGATAGGTTGCTATTGCGTAACGAAAATGGATGTAATCTTTTTCGTGAATATGGTGTTACTAAAATATATGTAACATCGCCGAATATTACTCAAATTAGGAGTAGTAGTGGTCTGCCAATAACTAGTGATGGGGTGTTAAACTATCAATCTATAGAATTGTTAACTGAAAGTTATTTAGAACCAGATGCGCTTACGACTGATAGTGAATTTGATTTAAATCTTAATGTAGATACTGTAAGTGTAGTAGTAAATGGTATTGCATATTTTAAATTAAAAGGTGTTGCGGAAAACTTAAGTTTATATGTTGCTTCTGGTGACTCAAGAATAGAGGCGGAAGATTTACTAGCTGATAAAGTAACTTTAAATCATAGGGGAAGTAATGATTTGTTCGTAAATCCGACGGAGTCCATAATTGGTGTAATTAGAGGGAATGGTGATGTAATAAGTAATAATATACCACCTATAGTTGAGGTTGAAGAGCAGTATAAAGGAAAACTGATTTTTAAATAGTTTCATTCTTTAATCTTATGAATCCAATTATAAAACTCTTGCAGAATTTAGGTGCGTTTCAAAGAATTGTTGGTGATTCATCTAATTTAATAGGAGTAGCTAAAGCGGATGCCTTACTAAATGATCTAGTAAATCATAAAAAAGTACCCGGAATAGCGACAACAATTATTAAATCTGATAAAATTCTTTTACAAAAAGGCTATGGCTATGCTGATTTGGAATCGAAAAAAATAATAGACCCTAAAAAAACGGTGTTTAGAATCGCAAGTATCTCTAAAAATATTGCGGCCGCCACTTTGGCGCATTTAGTAGATGAAGGAGTAATGAAATTGGATGCCTCTTTATATGACTACGTACCGTACTACCCAAAAAAGGAATATGATTTTACTATTAGACAGTTAGCAAGTCATACAGCTGGAATAAGAGGTTATAAAGGTGTGGAATATGGACTTAATAAACCATACTCCATAAAAGAAGGAATTGATATTTTTAAAAATGACCCATTAATTTTTAAGCCAGGTACTCAGTATTTGTATAATAGTTTTGATTGGGCCTTATTGTCTTTAGCGATGCAAGAGGCAAGTGGTGTAGCTTTTGCGGATTTGGTTCAAGAGAAAATTTTCAACCCTTTGAATATGTTGAATACTTACGCGGGTGCTAATCCGTCGGAGACGAATTCTGAAACTTCTAGTTATAAAATAGCAAACCTAACTACTTTTTATTCAAAAAATAAAACTGGTTTTCGTATAGCTATTCCCGTTAATAATTATTACAAATTGGCAGGTGGTGGTTACCTATCTACATCTGAAGATATTGCAAAATTTGGTCGTGCACTATTAAAAAATCAGGTGTTTAGTGCAAAAATGAACATAGAATTTTTGACCTCCCAAAAAGTTAATGACGAGAATACTTTTTATGGTTTGGGCTGGCAGGTAAGCGAAGATAATAAGGGAAGACCTTTTTTTGGGCATGTTGGTAATGGGGTAGGAGGATATTCTAATTTTTTCGTTTATCCTAATGAAAAGATGGTATTCTCAATATTGATAAATTGTACAGACCCAAAGGTACAAGATGAGATAGATGAAATTGTTTCCTCTATTTTATCGGAAACTATACAAACTTAGGAATCTGAAGAATAGCAGTTATGAGATTTCAATTAATTAGACTTCGGAGGATAGCCCTCAAATTTTAATAAATTGTTATCAAAATAAAATAAGTGTATCTAAAAAGGAGATTTTTAAATTAAATTCATACATTAGCCGGAAGTTTAAGTTTTATGAATACGCAATTCTTTTTTAACGGTTTCTTTTTTTACTTCTTTTTTAAGAGAGGTGCGGGACTGTTGTGAAGTATTGAATATATAAGCAAATTGAAGTCCCGTTAAAAACGGGACTTTTTTGTTTATTAGAATTATTAAAAATGTCAGTAAAAATAGCAATACAAGGTATCAAAGGTTCAAACCACCATCAGGTGGCCCGTGAATATTGTAGTGTTGATGCCGAACTTATAGAATGCATGTCTTTTGATTATTTAGTGGACAGACTCTTAGATGGCTCAGCTGATAAGGGAATAATGGCTATTGAAAATTCTATTGCAGGCTCTATAATTCCAAATTACGCCTTAGTGCATGATAATAATCTGCATATAATTGGTGAACATTATTTAAATATTCACCATAATCTAATGGTTCTTAAAGGACAGACAATTGAAGATATAGTTGAAGTCCGGTCTCATCCTATGGCTCTGTTACAATGTAAAGATTTTTTTAGAAAATATCCTAACATAAGACTGGTAGAAGATGTAGATACAGCAGAAACTGCAAAACAAATTCAAGACAAACAGTTAAAAGGAATAGGTGCTATTGCGCCTAAAGTAGCGGCTGAATTGTATGATTTGAACATCATAGCATCAGATATACAAACTATAAAAAATAACGCCACTCGCTTTATTATTGTAAAAACAAAAAATAAAGAGTTGCCAAAAGAAGAAATTAATAAAGCCTCTGTTAGGTTCATAACCGACCACAAACGTGGTAGTCTCGCAACTGTTATGAATGTTATGAGTGATTGTTATTTGAATTTAACTAAAATTCAGTCATTGCCAATTATTGAAAAACCTTGGAAATATGCATTTTTTGTTGATGTTAAATTCGACGATTATGCGCATTTTGAAAAAGCAAAATCGTTGTTGAACATCATGTTAGATGACTTTAAAATATTGGGTGAATATAAAAATGCAATGCTATGATTCGAACTGCTGATCGATTACATACGGTTGAAGAATACTACTTCTCTAAGAAATTGAGAGAAGTGAGAGGATTAATGGCAGAAGGCCGCCCAATAATTAATATGGGAATCGGAAGTCCCGATTTAATGCCTTCAGCAGAAATTGTATCAACTATACAAAATGCAGTATTAGAAGATGGTGCGCATCAATATCAAAGCTACCAAGGTTTGCCCGCTTTGCGAGAAGCTTTTGCAGATTTTTATGGTTCTAAATTTGGAGTGACTGCGGATCCAATTTCAGAGATTTTACCTTTAATGGGATCTAAAGAAGGAATTATGCACATAAGCATGGCTTTTTTAAACCCCGGAGATGAGGTTTTAATTCCTAATCCTGGATATCCAACGTATAGTTCAGTAACTAAATTAGTAGGTGCTGTCCCGAAGTATTATGGTCTTAAAGAGGAGTATGGCTGGTTCCCAGATATAGATGTAATTGAAGAAGAAGATTTAGAGAAGGTGAAAATTATGTGGGTAAATTATCCACATATGCCAACAGGTGCTAATGTTAGTAAATCTAAATTAGAAAAATTAGTTTCCTTCGCTAAACGGAATGATATTCTTTTAGTAAATGACAACCCATATAGTTTCGTCCTAAATGAAGAGCCTATTAGTATATTATCTATTAAAGATGCTAAAGAGGTGGCGTTAGAACTGAATTCTTTAAGTAAAACCTTTAATATGGCTGGCTGGCGCGTTGGTATGGTACTTGGTAATGCGGATCATATAAATGCAGTATTGAAAGTAAAAAGCAATATGGACTCAGGTATGTTCTATGGTATTCAAAAAGGGGCTATAAAAGCTTTAAGTAGCAGCCAGACTTGGTATGACGATTTAAATGAAATATATCGAAAAAGAAGAGATTTAATATTCAAATTAGCCGATGAGCTTAAGTGTACATATGATACGAATGCCGTAGGAATGTTTGTTTGGGCTAAGTTGCCTTCGGGAAGTGTTAGTTCAGAGGAATTTATTGATGAAATATTATATGATAAGAATGTATTTCTGGTCCCAGGAACAATTTTTGGAAGCAATGGTGAAGGATATATTAGATTTTCGCTTTGTGTTTCAGAAGAAAAGATTCAAGAAGCAATAGATAGATTTTGAAGGAATTAAACAGTAACAAGTAATTAGTAAAATGAATTTATTTATAATCGGTATTGGTTTAATTGGTGGCTCTTTCGCAAAAGACATCAAAAGAATTCAGCCAGAAACAAAGATTTTTGGTATCGATAATAATCCTGCGCATCTCGCAGAAGCTTTGGAATTGAACCTTATAGATGTAAAATCGAGCTATACTGATTTGGGTTCTGCTGATATGGTTATTGTAAGTATTCCAGTAGATGTATTAGTTGATGAACTACCGAAAATATTAGATGCTGTAAATGATGATTGTGTTGTTATCGATGGTGGTTCTACTAAGAATCTGATTTGTGAAACACTTAAAAATCATCCAAAGAGAAGAAATTATTTGGCTTGTCACCCAATTGCAGGTACTGAATTTTCTGGCCCTTCTGCGGCCATTGAGAATTTATATAATGGAAAAGCGAATATTATTTGTGAAGTTGAAAAAACAGCATTTAAATTACAAGAAAAAGCATTGGCGATTTTTCAACAAATGGGTATGCGTATTAGATATATGAATCCCGTTGCTCATGATAAACACATTGCATACGTGTCTCATCTATCACATATCAGCTCTTTTATGTTGGGAAAGACGGTTATTGAAAAAGAGAGAAATGAACGTGATATTTTTGACATGGCAGGTAGTGGATTTGAAAGCACAGTTCGATTAGCCAAAAGTTCACCAGCTATGTGGACACCCATATTTGAACAAAATAAAGAAAATGTTGTTGCATCATTGAATGAGTATATTCAAAACCTTCAGGAGTTTAAAGAACTACTTGAGCAAAGTGATTATCAAGGCATTTATAATGAAATGAACGATACAAATAAAATAAAAGAAATTTTAAAAGGAATACCGCTTAACAAATAATAAAATGGAAAACAAAAAAGAGATGAGAGGTTGGTTAGATAACATGAAGTTAGACCATCCGTTAGTAATTGCTGGACCTTGTAGTGCAGAAACTGAGGAGCAAGTTTTGGGAATAGCCCATAGTTTAAAAGACACTGATGTTAATTATTACCGCGCAGGTATATGGAAACCTCGTACTCGTCCTGGAAATTTTGAAGGTGTAGGTGCTTTAGGTTTAAAGTGGTTGCAAAAAGTAAAGGCCGAAACTGGTATGAAAACAACTACAGAAGTAGCTAATGCTGCACATGTGAAACTTGCCTTAGAGCATGACGTAGATATGTTGTGGATTGGTGCTCGTTCAACCGTTAGTCCTTTTATCATGCAAGAAATTGCCGATGCCTTAGCCGGAACTGATAAAACTGTATTAGTTAAAAACCCTGTAAATCCTGATTTGTCTTTATGGTTAGGTGGTATAGAGCGTTTATATACAGCAGGAATTAAAAACTTAGGAGCGATTCACCGTGGATTTTCTACCTATGAAAAAACTAAGTATAGAAATATTCCAGAGTGGCAATTGGCAATCGAATTTCAAAATAAATTTCCTGACCTTCCATTAATTTGTGATCCATCGCATATAACTGGAAAACGCGATATGATTTTCGACGTATCTCAGACTGCACTTGATCTTAATTTTGATGGATTGATGATTGAAACACATCATGATCCAGACAATGCATGGAGTGATGCCGCACAGCAAGTTACACCAGCAAGCCTAGTTCAAATTATGAAAGATCTTCGTATCAGAAAAGAAAGTGATAGTGAAGCTGAATACAATGCTAAATTAAGTAACTTGAGAGCTCAAATAGATATTTTTGACCATCAGCTAATAGATACTATGGGAAAACGTATGAAGATTTCTGATAGTATTGGTGAACTTAAAAAACAAAAGAATGTTGCTGTACTTCAATCTAATCGTTGGAACCAAATTTTAGGAGCAATGATTCTTGAAGGTGAGTCTAAAGGATTAAGTGAAGAATTTGTGTTGAAAATGTTTAAAGCAATACACCAAGAATCTATTAATCATCAAGAGAAAATAATTAATGCTTAATAAGGGCAAATAATTTACTTTTGAAGTAATAATAGTAGAAAGACGGCGTTTTGAATTATTTCAAAACGCCGTTTCATTTTTAAACTTACAATAATAGCTAGTCGTCTTTTTTAAATATATAGCGTGTAATAAAAATTCCTTGCCCATCTTTATCGCCTGCATCGGCTTCAACACCACTAGTTACAAAAGCAAGTTCCCATCCATCGGCAACCATAGTGCTTAATTTTGATGAAATAACAGCATCGTTAGCAGCAATATTCTGAAAGCGAATGCCCGCAATATTGTAAAAATTTAAAAGTTTTGTTTCTTCAAAATTCTTTACTCTAATATCACCCCGTTTAGATTTGTTTCTAGTATTGTCTTCTTCTGTTTGTTCTGTTGTGTAGCTTTCAAAGTCTTTTTCTTCTTTAGCATCTATAATTCTCGATCGACCTAAACCACTGGGAACAATAGATTCTACACTTGTAATAACTTTAATTTGTTGTGCCTTAGCATCCAAATAAGTTAAGAATGTTAGGCAAAATAGGAATATAAATTTCTTCATGATAAAATATTTATGATTTATTAATAAGGACAGTAAAACTAAAGAAGGGTTGCATCTTAATTGATTGTTTTGAATTTATTGTCACAAGAATATTTATTGTCAGGGTATTATAAAAGTATTGCTTTTCTTTGTATTCTAATTCAAATGAATGCGAGGTGTTGTTTATAAATCTACTGGAAGTTGGTATACCGTTAAAACGGAGGAGGCCGATTTTTACGAGTGCCGAATTAAAGGGAAGTTTCGAATAAAAGGAATTAAAAGCACTAATCCTGTCGCTGTAGGAGATTATGTTAAATTTGAATTAGATAATCAAGGAGATGTTACAGTTGGTGTTATCTATGAAATTGAAGATCGCAAGAACTACATCGTCAGGAAGTCCGTAAATCTTTCAAAGCAAACCCATATTATTGCGGCTAATTTGGATCAGGTGTTTTTGATGATAACCTTAAATAATCCTAAAACATATACTGTTTTTATTGATCGTTTTTTAGCCACTGCAGAGGCTTACGATGTTCCAACAGTGCTTTTATTTAATAAAGTAGATTCTTATAATACAGAAGAGCTAGGTGAAGTTAAATATCTTGCGGAACTTTATAGAAAAATTGGCTACACTTGTATAGGTATTTCGGCTACAACTGGTAAGAATGTGGATAAGGTTAAGGAATTAATGTTAAATAAAACAAGTATGTTCGCTGGTCATTCTGGCGTTGGTAAATCTACACTGGTTAATATTCTTGAACCCAGATTAAACATTAAAACTACAGAAATATCGGAACAACATCTACAAGGGCAACATACCACAACTTTCGCCGAAATGTTTGACCTTGATTTTGGAGCACGTATTATTGATACACCTGGAATTAAAGGATTTGGTATTGTAGATATGGAGAAAGATGAAATTGGTGACTATTTTAGAGATTTATTTAATTTGAAGGGTAATTGCAAATTCAATAACTGTCTTCATTTAGATGAGCCTAAATGTGCCGTAAAAGAGGCGTTAGAAAACGACGAGTTGGCTTGGAGTAGATATCGTAGTTATGTGCAAATGGTAACTGGTGATGATGATGGTTATAGAATTGATGAATTTTCTGAAAAATAAATGAGAGCTTTAATTCAAAGAGTTTCAAGGGCTAAAGTAACTGTAGATCAACAATTAGTTTCAAAAATTGAAACTGGAGTTTTAATTTTATTAGGAATTGTTGATGAAGATACAGAAGATGATATTGTATGGTTATCTCGAAAAATTGTAAATCTTAGAATTTTTGGTGATGAAAATGATGTAATGAATAAATCACTATTAAATATAGGTGGAGAAGTCATTGTTGTTAGTCAATTTACCTTACATGCTTCTACTAAGAAAGGGAATCGACCTAGTTATATAAAAGCAGCAAAACCTGTTATTGCCGTGCCTTTATATGAAAAATTTATTAGTCAGATAGAAAAGGATTTGGGAAAAAAGGTAGGCACAGGTGTATTTGGTGCTGATATGAAAGTGGAGTTGTTAAATGATGGTCCGGTTACTATTACAATAGATACAAAGAATAAAGAGTAAGTAGTCTAAAAGTTACTTTAAATTAATGCAGTTTACTTAAAAAGTATTAAACATGGGATTGAAAACAGCGCAGCACGAAGTAGATAAATGGATTAAAGACCATGGAGTTCGTTATTTTAATGAATTAACGAATATGGCCCAGCTTACTGAAGAAGTAGGTGAAGTAGCTCGTATCATTGCAAGGCGCTATGGTGAACAGAGTGAAAAGGAATCTGATAAAAATAAAGACTTAGGTGAAGAATTAGCTGATGTGCTTTTTGTAGTACTCTGTTTAGCAAACCAAACAGGTGTTGATATTGAAGATGCATTTTACAAGAAACTCGACATAAAAACTAAACGAGATCACGATAGGCATCAAAATAATGAAAAACTGAAATAGTTTATCTTTGTGGAAGTTATTGTTCTAACATATGAGCAATAAAAGTAATCTTGAAAATATATGTTTTTAAGATGCTTATAAATAAGCTACTATTCAACTCAAAAAGAGAACCAAGCATTGAAATTACTCCTTAGTCCACCCTCAAACAGCCATCTTAGCGCAAAAATTAGAATTACAGGCTCAAAAAGTGAATCAAATAGATTGCTTTTACTTAAAGCCTTGTTTCCAAATATTGCGATAGAAAACCTTTCAAATTCTGATGATGCACAGGTAATGGCTAATGGTCTCACCATAGAAAATGGTACTGTAGATATACATCATGCAGGTACGGCTATGCGTTTCTTAACCAGCTATTTTGCCTCACAAGATGGCAAAAATGTATTACTTACAGGTTCACAACGGATGACAGAGCGACCTATTGGTGTTCTGGTAGATGCTTTACGCTCACTTGGTGCTCATATAGAATATGCGAAAAATGATGGATATCCACCATTGAGAATTAAAGGGTCAATTTTAACGAAAAATAAGGTGAGTATTCCGGCAAATATTAGCAGTCAGTATATTTCATCTTTAATAATGACAGGTGCAAGTCTTCCTAATGGTTTAGAGTTAGAGCTTGTTGGTAAAATTACTTCTGTGCCTTATATAAAGATGACTTTAGCTCTGCTAGATCAAATAGGGGTTAATAATTCTTTTGAAGGTAACCTAATAAAGGTAAGTCCTAAATTAGAAGTTAAGGATGTTACCTTAGTGGTAGAATCCGATTGGAGCTCCGCATCCTATTTTTATAGTATCATAGCTTTAAGTGCAGTTGGAAGCGAAATAACATTATCGGCTTACAAAAAAAATAGTCTACAAGGTGATAGTGTTCTTGCTGAAATTTATAAAAAATTTGGTGTAACTACTACTTTCCACGCGAATGAAATTAGTTTAAAAAAGGAAATTTCTGTTAATCAATCTAGTATTGTATGCGATTTGTCCAATGCACCAGATATTGCGCAAACTATTGCGGTTACTAGTTTTGGCTTGGGTGTTGGTTGCCATTTAACTGGTTTGCATACCTTAAAAATTAAAGAAACAGATCGGTTAGAAGCTTTAAATACAGAACTTACTAAATTAGGTTGTGAAATTTCTGTGACTGATAAAACGTTAACTATAAAGCCTACATCGGAAATAAAAAGTGGTATTGCTATTGATACTTATAATGATCATAGAATGGCCATGGCTTTTGCGCCATTAGCAATGAAGACAGAGCTAATTATCAATGATGCTGAAGTTGTTTCAAAATCGTATCCAGATTATTGGACAGATTTATCCAACCTAGATTTCGTTGTAAAAGACATATAGTTGTAATTAAATATCAATTTACTTGACAACCCCTATTTCCAGATTGTATATTTGCAGCCGCAAAAATTGCTAATCTAAATACCATAAATGAAATTATCAAACTTCAATTTTGAACTGCCCGATAATCTTTTGGCGGAATATCCAGCAGAAAATAGAGACGAATCAAAATTAATGGTCATCCATAGAGATACGGGTAAAATTGAACACCGAATGTTCAAAGATATGATCGATTATTTTGATGAAGACGATGTAATGGTCTTGAATAATACCAAGGTTTTTCCTGCCAGACTATATGGTAATAAAGAAAAAACTGGAGCACGCATTGAAGTTTTTTTATTGCGAGAACTCAATGAAGAACAACGTCTTTGGGATGTTTTAGTTGATCCGGCTAGGAAAATTAGAATTGGAAATAAATTATATTTTGGTGATGATGAAACTCTAGTCGCTGAAGTAATTGACAATACTACTTCGAGAGGAAGAACACTTCGTTTTTTATATGATGGATCTTATATAGATTTTAGAAGAAAACTTAGAGATTTAGGCCAAACTCCATTACCTAAATACATTAAACGTGATGTTGAGCCAGATGATGAAGATCGTTATCAAACGATTTATGCTAAACACGAAGGAGCTGTGGCTGCACCAACAGCTGGTTTACACTTTTCAAAGCACTTATTAAAACGACTTGAAATTAAAGGGGTAAACTTCGCTGAACTTACTTTACATGTTGGCTTAGGTACATTTAACCCTGTTGAGGTTGAAGATTTATCTAAACACAAGATGGATAGTGAGGAACTTATAATAGATGAAAGAGCTACCGAAATTGTTAATGGTGCGAAAGAAAAAAAGCGTAAAGTGTGTGCAGTTGGTACAACGGCAATGCGTGGATTGGAAAGTGCTGTTTCATCACAACACACCTTAAATACTTTTGATGGATGGACAAACAAATTTATTTTTCCACCTTATGATTTTAGTATTGCCACTGCTATGGTAACAAATTTTCACCTTCCTAAATCAACATTGTTGATGATGGTATCGGCATTTATGGGTCACGATTTAATGAAAAAGGCTTATAAAGAGGCAATTCTAGAGCAATATAAGTTTTACTCGTATGGAGATGCAATGTTGATATTATAAATAGAATTTCAATAAGTAAATCCCGCTTTGTGAATACATTAGCGGGATTTTTTATTGCACTATCTTTGGCAAAATGAAATCGGATAAGAAAGATATTAGGGCATTAACAAAAGAGCAATTGCGTGATTTTTTTGTTTCTAAAGGCGATAAGTCTTTTAGGGGTAATCAAGTTTACGAATGGTTATGGCAGAAATCTGCTCATTCTTTTGAAGCTATGACTAATCTTTCCATTGATACGCGCCAAATGTTAGCTGATAATTTTGTTATCAACCACATTAAAGTTGACTTGATGCAACGGAGTAATGATGGTACAATAAAGAACGCGGTTCGTTTGCATGATGATTTAATAGTTGAATCGGTATTAATTCCTACTAAAACGAGAACCACGGCATGTGTTTCTAGTCAAGTAGGTTGTAGTCTTGATTGTAAATTTTGTGCTACAGCCCGCTTAAAAAGAATGAGAAACTTAAATCCAGATGAGATTTATGATCAAGTTGTTGCCATAGACAATGAAAGTAAATTGTATTTTGGACGTCGTTTGAGTAATATAGTTTTCATGGGGATGGGCGAACCTTTAATGAACTATAATAATGTTTTAAAGGCAATTGAAAAGATTACTTCTGATGAAGGATTAGGTATGTCGCCTAAACGAATTACTGTTTCTACTTCTGGTGTGCCAAAAATGATTCGTAAAATGGCCGATGACGAAGTAAAATTTAAATTGGCCGTGTCTTTACATTCAGCAATTGATGAAGTACGTACTTCAATAATGCCTTTTAATGCGAATTTTACATTAGCAGATTTACGTGCCTCTTTAGTGTATTGGTATGAAAAAACAAAAAGTCGAATAACCTATGAATATGTCGTATGGAAGGGTATAAACGATACTCAAGAGGCTGTTAATGCTTTGGTAGATTTTTGTCGTTTCGCACCCTCTAAAGTTAATTTAATTGAATACAACCCTATTGATGATGGTGATTTTAAACAGGCTTCAGAAAGTGCAATTAAAATATATGTGGATACGTTAGAAAGAAATGGAATTACTGTTACTGTACGTCGCTCAAGAGGCAAAGATATTGATGCTGCTTGTGGTCAATTAGCGAATAAACAGTAATTCGGAATTCTTGTTGACTATTCAAGAGCTTATCTTCCTAATTTAACTATTTTTACATATACGCACTAGCCTTTTTTAAATTATCGTTATAGCAGTTGAAAATTGTATCCCAAATAAAAGAGCCGATTGAGAAAGAAATGGAGCTTTTCGAAGCTAAATTCCTGGAGTCAATGAATTCTAAAGTGGCGCTCTTAAATCGAATTACATTTTATATTGTCAATAGAAAAGGAAAACAAATGCGTCCAATGTTTGTTTTTCTTACCGCTAAATTATTAAACAACGGGGTTGTTAATGATCGTACTTATCGTGGAGCCTCTGTTATAGAGTTAATTCATACAGCCTCTTTGGTACATGACGATGTTGTAGATGATAGTAATAAACGCCGTGGATTTTTCTCAATTAATGCACTTTGGAAGAATAAAATTGCTGTTTTAGTAGGTGATTTTCTATTAGCAAGAGGCATGTTGCTTTCAGTAGATAATGACGATTTTGATCTCCTGAAAATTATTTCGGTGGCTATGCGCGAAATTAGTGAGGGTGAGCTATTGCAATTAGAAAAAGCGCGAAGACTTGATATTACTGAAGATGTTTATTATGAAATTATTCGACAAAAAACAGCAACACTAATTGCAGCATGCTGTGCACTTGGTGCTTGTTCTGTAAAACCTGATAGCGTTGAAGTTGAAAGGTTTAGAAAATTTGGAGAGCTTTGCGGAATGGCATTTCAGATTAAAGATGACCTTTTTGACTATGGAGAAGATAAAATAGGGAAGCCAATTGGTATTGATATTAAAGAACAAAAAATGACGCTCCCACTGATTTATGTACTAAATAATTGCTCAAAAAAAGAGAAAAGTTGGTTGATTAATTCAATTAAGAATCACAATCGTGATAAAAAGCGCGTAAAAGAAGTAATAGCTTTTGTGAAGACTAATGGTGGTTTGGATTATGCAGTAGAAAAAATGCTTAAATTTAAAGAAGAAGCTCTTCATTTATTAACAGATTATCCCGATTCAGAATATAAAAATTCACTTGAACTTATGGTAAACTATGTGGTTGATCGTAAGAAGTAGTTTGTTAAATTTCATTTTTCATATCCTCGGTAAATTCTTCCTCAAAATAAACCCGTTTACAATGTGAACATTCACTTATAGTATTAGATGAAATTCTAAATATTTTTATCCAAAAGAAATGAAACCAGTTGCTAGTTTTCGATATTTTAAGTGTTCCGGTTTGATTGCAAAAAGGGCAAGCAATATTCAATAGTTGTTTAACTTCTATTTTGCCAGGTCGAGTTCCGAAAAACAATATCATTTTTGTAGTTTAATAGTCTTAAAAATAATCATTTTTGAAGTATTTCAAATTTGCTTTTGAACTACAGTTTTACCTTTAAAAAGGATAGATTTTAGCTTATATTTACGCTTGCGATATTTTTAAAAATTTAAGAATTGATTTCAAAATCTACGATAGATAAAGTTTACGAAACCGCCAGGGTAGAGGAGGTTATTGGTGATTTTGTTCAATTAAAAAAATCAGGCTCAAATTTTAAAGGCTTAAGTCCGTTTAGTGATGAAAGAACACCGAGTTTTATGGTGTCACCAGTAAAACAAATCTGGAAAGATTTTAGTAGCGGTAAAGGGGGTAATATTGTTGCCTTTTTAATGGAGCATGAACACTTTACATATCCTGAAGCTATAAAATATCTTGCAAAGAAGTATAACATTGAGGTTGAAGAAACGGAACGTACCGATGAAGAAAAGGCGGTAGCCGATGAGCGGGAAAGTATGTATTTAGTTTCTGAGTATGCTAATAAATATTTTCAAGAAACTCTTTACGATACAGAACCTGGTAAGGCTATAGGTTTAACTTATTTTAAAGAACGAGGATTTACTGATGAAACGATTAAGAAGTTTAGTCTTGGTTATTGTTTGGATCAGTGGGATGGTTTTACTTCAACCGCACTTGATAAAGGATATCAACTCAATTACTTACAAAAAACAGGATTAACCATTGTTAAGGAGGATAATTTTGATGCGAGTAAAACTAAAAAGTTTGATCGTTTTAAAGGACGTGTAATGTTTCCAATTCATTCGATGAGTGGGCGTGTATTAGGATTTGGTGGTCGTATTTTAACGAATGATAAAAAAGCTGCTAAATATCTTAATTCACCGGAAAGTGATATCTATCATAAGAGTAAGGTGTTGTATGGTATTTACTATGCGAAACAAGCAATTGCTAAAGAAGATAATTGTTATTTGGTAGAAGGGTATACCGATGTAATACAATTTAATCAACGAGGAATCGAAAATGTAGTAGCTTCAAGTGGTACTGCTTTAACGCCAGAACAGATACGATTAATTAATAGACTCACAAAAAACATTACAGTGCTTTTTGATGGTGATGCTGCAGGTTTGCGAGCTTCATTGCGTGGTATAGACCTTATTCTGGAACAAGGAATGAATGTTAAAGTTTGTACCTTTCCTGAAGGTGAAGACCCCGATAGCTTTTCAAAGAATAATTCGTATGATGAAATAGTTGAGTATCTTAAGCACAACTCAAAGGATTTTATACAATTTAAAGCATCTATTTTGATGCAGGAGGCATCCGATGACCCAATAAAAAGAGCCGATACTGTTCGAGACATAGTAAATAGTATTGCTAAAATTCCTGATCGAATTAAAAAGGAAATCTATATTCAGGAATGTGCTCGAATTATGAAAGTTTCTGAAGCCGTACTTTTTAATACGCTGGCTCAAATTGGTAAAAAAGACCAATCGGATCAGTTTAAAAAAACACGCCAAGATCGAAAGGTTTTAGAGGTTGTTAAACCCGAACTTGTCGAAGAAAAAGTAGATGTGCAATATATACTTGAACGTAAGATTATAGAAAGCCTTTTATTATATGGTGAAAAAGAGGAAAAGTTCGAGGATTTAGTGCTTAAAGAAAATGATGAAGGGGATTTGGAATTGGCACCAGAATCATCTCAAATAAAAGTTTATGAGAAAATATACTTAGACTTGCAAGAAGATGAGATCGAACTAGCTAATGATACTTTTAGAAATGTTTACTACAAGTTAATTGAGGCATTAAATCAAAAAGATAGTTTCGAGGTAAGCACTTTTATAGCTGATTTAGATCAAGAAATGGCTAATGAAATTTCGTCTATATTAATGGAAGAGGAACGCTATAGTCTTGATAACTGGGAAAGTAAAGATATCTATCCGAAATCTAAAGAAACTACTATAGGGCAGTTGGTAAGTGAAACTATTCTCACATTACGATGCTTTCTTATAAAAAAGCGAATGGAAGCTTTACAAAAGAATACAGAGGATAATAATGATGATAATCGTGAAACCTTAGAAGAAATAGTTAATTACCTGCAACTTAATATGTTGCTGAATAAAAAGCTAAACAGGGTTTTGTCATAAAAAAAAGCCCCATCTGTTAGAAACTGATGGGGACTTTTCAACCTTTTTGGTAAGGTATTTAGTATAACTCTAAAGCTTTTGCTTGTTGTAAAAGGTCGACCATATTGTCAACATTTAATTTTTTCATCAAACGAGCTTTGTATGTGCTAACAGTCTTTTCATTTAAGTTAAGACCTAAGGCTACATCTTTATTTCGTTTACCACTTGCTAATAGTTTTAAAACTTCTACTTCTCTAGTAGAAAGTTTTCTGAAAAATCTTCGTGGTTTTTGTGTGCCTTCATCAAAGGCTAATCGCTGTGCTAGTTCATTAGTGATGAACATGTTTCCTTCAGCTACTTTTCTAACCGCGGTTACAATATAATCTACTTCAGATGTTTTAGCTAAATATCCGAAAGCACCTGCTCTAATAGAACTTAATGCGTAAACATCTTCAGATTGCCCACTGTACATTAGTACTTTAATATCTGGGAATGATTTTTTAATTTTTCGGAGTGCAGCTATACCATTAATTTCAGGAATATCCATTTCTAACATTATTACATCTGGAGTTAACTTTTCGAGTTTCTCAAAAAGCTCTCCTGTGGTAGATACATCTCCAACAACTTCAAAGCCATTTGCAGATTCTAGAACACTTCTTACTCCCATTCGCACGATAGGGTGGTTGTCCGCAATTAATATTTTAATCATTTTGATATTTTTTGGGATAAATCTAGACCTTAGGTTGTCTTTAAATACTGACAACCAATGTAAGGTTTATTTATCTAATTTGGTAAACAAAACTCCTAATTTTTATTTAATAAACACTATTTTCTAAATTATATTCGTTTTATATACCTGAAATTCAGTTGAGTGGTTATTTTAATGAACTGGGAATCATGCAAACAGGTATAGGAACCATCTTATGTTTATTAGCAGTGTTTAGTTTTGTAAATATAAGAAAAACCTTTTTTTCTCGGTCAGTAAAGTCATTTTCTGTTTTTCCTTCCTCCTGCATTTTCATTGCCCATTCTAATTCTGGGTAAGTAGCACCTATTTGATCTTCATCGGTTCTATCGTCTCCCCATAAGCCATCAGTAGGAGCTGCCTTTCTAATATCTTCATTAATATTTAGGAATTCTGCAATTTCATAGACTTCAGTTTTTAATAAATCGGCTATTGGACTTAAATCTACACCACCATCTCCATATTTTGTGTAAAATCCTACTCCAAAATCTTCTACTTTGTTTCCGGTACCTGCAACTAGGTAACCCTTTAATGCCGCAAAATAATAAAGTGTGGTCATTCTTAGGCGCGCTCTAGTGTTTGCTAAGGACATAAAACGCTCTTCTTCATTGGCCACAGGTGGTAATGCTTCAACAAGGCTATCAAATACCGGAGTAAGATTAACTGGTTGCCTTTTAACTGTATTGTAATTGCTTTGTAACCAGTCAATATGTTTGGAAGCTCTTGTAACTTGATTTTCTGCCTGATGTATCGGCATCTCTAGACAAAGTAATTCAAGACCGGTTCTGGCACACAATGTAGATGTAACCGCAGAATCTATTCCACCCGATATTCCAATTGTAAATCCTTTAATTCCTGCGTTATTCGCATAATCTTTAAGCCAGTTTACAATATGGTCAACAACTTTTTCGGTCTGCATGAAGATTTAATTTAACTTTGTTTGCTAAAAATAATGTGTAGCAACGAAAAAATAAAATGAACTTACAATTACTTTGCATGTCTAAACGAATTTTTATTTTATTCTTAATATCTATAGCACTTTTTTCATGTACTGATGAAAATAAAGTAAATGAAGCGATAAAAAAAATCCCTATGGATTTGAAAATTGTGCGTTTTGATCGTGAATTAGCTGAAACTAGTGAAGATAACTTTCTAGAAACAAAAGAGAAATTTCCTTATTTGTTTCCAGAGCAATATTCTGATAGTTTTTGGATTCAAAAATTAAACGATACTTTACAAATAGAGTTGTTAAGAGAGGTGGGCGAGGCTTTCCCTTCTTTCGAAAATCATAAGACAGATTTAGAATTGCTATATAAACATATTAAACATTATTTTCCTCGCATCAACGGACCAAAAGTTTTAACAGTTATTTCAAGTGTAGATTATCCGAATAGAATTATTTTGACCGATAGCCTTTTATTAATAGGTTTAGACAATTATTTAGGTTCTGATCATAAATTTTATCAAGGTATGCAGAAGTATATTGCTGCTATTTTAGATGAAAAATATATGACTAGCGATGTAGCTGGTGCATTTGCTACTAAAGTTCTAAATTACCCTACTGAACGTACTTTTCTCTCTAAAATAATTTACTATGGTAAAATACTATATTTAAAAGACAAGCTTTTACCGAATATTACAGATGCTCAAAAAATTGGATATTCTCAAGAACAATACGATTGGGCATTAGCAAATGAAGAACCAATGTGGAGATATTTTGTGGAGAATGAATTACTTTATAGTACCGATAACAAATTGGAAGCACGATTCTTAGATTTGGCCCCTTTTTCAAAATTTGGATTAGAACTAGATAATGAATCTCCGTCTAGACTTGGCAGATATATTGGTTGGCAAATAGTAAAAGCTTATATGGATAAAAACGAAATTTCTCCCCAACAACTTTTACCTTTGTCTGCTGAAGAAATTTTTAAGGAGGCAAACTATAAACCTAGAAAATAATGTCTGAATTACATAAATCTCAAATAACGCTTACTGTTGGCCTTGATGAAAATAGAGTACCAGAGAAATTAAATTGGTCAGCACAAGATGGCGGTATTAATAATGAAGAGGCTAAAGCCATGTTGCTTTCTGTATGGGATAGTAAGAATAAAGAATCCTTAAAAATCGACCTATGGACTAAAGACATGCCGGTGGATGAAATGAAAATATTCTTTCATCAAACGTTGGTATCTCTTTCAGATACTTTTATGAAAGCAACACAAGATGAAAAAATGACCGCTACCATGAAGGATTTTTGCGATTATTTTGCGGAAAAATTAGAATTAAAGTAATATAATCTTATTCGCTTAAAGATACTGTCATTGGCCAACCTTCAAATTGCTCGGCGTCTTCTTTAGTTACGTCAACATATCTTGGCCAACATTCAAAGGTAGCAGATTGTGCTTTTTTATTAAATCGAATAAGTCCATAACCACCACCCTTAGAATTACTTTCAGGATTTACATAGGCCATCATACTTATTTTATTATTAAAACCGTCTAAATAATCACCAGTCCATGGTAGTGTTGTTTTTTTATTGGGATTGGGACCAGCTTTTTCATCTAATGGCCACCACCAACGACTGTAATAATCATTTACAATGGCAGGCACTATAAAAGACCAAGGCCCATCACCATATTCTTTGATTCCTTGCTTTATAATTGTTGCTAAATGTTGGTCTCCCGCAATATGAACAGCGTTCGCCTTTTTAATTTTTTCTAATGCTTTGTTTCTACCAGTTTGTGGCCATCCATTAGAATCTAAATCGGCATGTAATCTATTCTCTAATTGACCGTGAATATGTGCACCTCCACAAAATCCTGTTTGTGATAAAACTACTTTAATTGCGTCAGCATTCGTGGTGCTCCAATCATCTAAGAATTTTAATTGACGATCCCCCAATAATTTTAATTCAGGTAAATCTATGGAAGCCGGGTCATATTCTGGATTTCTTATGTGATCAGGTCGTGGTCCTTGTTGTGGTATTTTGCCATTTGGTCCAGATTTGAATTTTCGATCTTCTAATATTGCAAAATCTACTCCACCCCATAATAAATTAGTATAGTAGACTTCAATGCCTTGTTCTATTGGTGTCGGGTCATAAGGGTCGGGTAAGTGAGAAGTTTGGCAGCGTTCAACCATTTTTACATATTCTGGATGATAAGTGTACCCACCGTCATTTGATCCTTTTTCTATTGATTTTTTGCCATTTTCTCCCCAAAGATTCCCTTGTCCAATGTCATGGTCATCAGGTATGGCAATTGCTGGTCTATTTCTGAAAGTTTCACGAAACTGTAGTCCAAATTTTAACCAAGCAGCTGTATGTTCTGTATGATCGTAGGATTGATCTCCAGCAAAAAATATTAAATCGGGATCTTGGTGATTAATATTTCTAACATAATTTTCGCGCATACCACGGTCTTTGTTTGAATTGCATGAAAGAGCTGCTATGGAGATTTGTTCTTTCTCTTTAGGGTTTTTGCGAATTAACCCTTCATAGAAAGAATTATCACCATGTTTAATACGATATTTGATATCTTTTGTGTCATCCCAATTCTCAATTCGAAATAAAGCTGACCAACCTAAATCATTAATAGTTTGCTTTTGTACTTTTTCCCATTTGTTACCTTTTAATAACTCTAGTTGAATTACTCTAGCTTCATCTGGATATAATGGATAAAGTTGTGCACTTAATTTTAATATGTTATTAGAAACGGTATACATTCCAAAAGCTACTACGCTATCTCGATTTACCTTTAAATCAATAATCGGATTATCGGTACGATTCCACCAATCATTTATAGCTAAAGTATCTACATTCGTAAAAGGAGCTATCACAGGTGGTATTAACTCCTTAGAGGTCTTGGTTTCTGATTTACAACCGAACAAAATAGAGATTAAAAGGTATAGAATTGGTAGTTTTTTCATTTTATTGAACTTTAAAAAGTGCTATTGTATAATCGAGTAATTCTGAATTTCCATAATCTCCATGCCCTGGTATTATTGTTTTTACATTAGGGTAATGGTCTTTTATTTTTTGTATAGTATTGCTCCAATCTCTTAAATTTGCATCTTCTAGATTTCCTTTAGAAGCTTTTAATGACTTAATCATGCAACCGCCATATATAAGCTCTTCACTAGAAATGTAGCTTATAATATTATCTATTGTATGTGCTTCACCAAAATAAATATTTCTAATTTTTTCGCCTCCAATAGTCAGTTCTTGTTTTAAATCAAACCCATTTATAGGTGGTTTATATTTTTTAGCAATGGCTAATTCAATAGTCTTATTGTTCGCATATGAGGGTATTTCATTATTATGAAAAGCTTCTAAACCACCTAGGCAATCGGAATGATGATGATTTACCACTATAGCTTTTACACTAGATTTTTTAACATTTAAAATCCAATTTATTAGTTCCTTAGATACTTCATTATTTGTAGGTGTATCAAAAACTATTGCTTCATTATTCTTAATATAAACTAAACCATTACAGGCTACTTTTCCGAAATCATTAGTGTTTATATAGGAAACATGTATAAAGCTATTTGCTGAAATAGGAATTATTTGTAAGTTTTCGGAAGTGTAAGATTTTTCAATAATTTGCGACTCAACCTGTATATGAAAAATTGAGAATAAGAAAATTAGAAGTTTAATTCTGTTAATTCGCATTAGTTGTTTAATTAGACTGCTAAATATATAGTTTTATTATCCAAATATGAAGCCTAATAAAATTGATAAATTGATTTTTGTTTATAATGCTGAAACCGGATTACAAAATCAATTATTAGACGGAGCACACAAAATTTTAAGCCCAAGCACCTACAATTGTCGCCTTTGTGCTATTACATTTGGAGCATTTAAAGAAAATACTACTTGGAAAAATTTTAGAAAAACCTCTTCATTAACAATGGAGTTTTTGCATAAAGATGAATACAAGAAAAAGTACGCCTCTAAGTTCAACTATAACTTTACATTTCCTATAGTTCTTGGTCAAACTCATGATGAACTTGAAATTGTTATAAATACAGAAGAACTAAATAACTTGGTAGATGCCAAGTCTTTAATAAGTTCTCTTAATAAGTGCGTTTAGAATGTTTTTTTTCTATGTTGATAAAAATCATTATTTATCGCAGAAATAAATTCTAAAACTTGATCACGACCAATATTTTTCGATGATGATGTAATGAAATGCTGAGGTGCTTCTTCCCAAATACTAGTGGTTAACTCTTTCAGATAAGCATTTACATTTTTTTCAATTGCTTTTGGCTTTAATTTGTCGGCTTTTGTGAATATAATACAAAAAGGAATCTGATTTTCTCCCAACCATTGCATAAACTCCATATCTATCTTCTGCGGGTTATGCCGAATGTCTACCAAAACAAATGAACAAACTAATTGCTCACGTTGCACAAAATAATTGGTTATATATTTTTGAAATGTTTTTTTGTCTTTTTTAGAAACCTTAGCGTAACCATAACCAGGTAAATCTACCAAAAACCAATTTTCATTAATTTTAAAGTGATTGATTAGTTGTGTTTTTCCCGGTCTACCAGATGTTTTTGCAAGACTTTTTCGCTGGGTTAGCATGTTAATTAAAGAAGACTTGCCCACATTAGAACGGCCTATAAAAGCATATTCAGGAATAGATTCTTTAGGGCATTTTGCCACCTCTGTATTACTGATAATAAAGTTTGCTGATTTAATCAACATGGTATAGTAATCTTAAAAGCCTCTTTTAGTAAGCCAATTATCTAAGATTTCATTAAATCTTTCAGGGTGTTCCATCATAGGTGCATGTCCACATTTTTCAATCCAAAATAACTCGGAATCTGGTAATAATTCATCAAATAATTTTGCTACATCAGGTGGTGTAACAGTGTCATCTTCTCCCCAAATTATACAAGTTGGCGTTTGCATGTTGGGTAAATCATCAGACATATTATGTCGAATAGCACTTTTAGCAATGGCTAGGGTTTTTATTATTTTATTCCGATCATTTACTGTCGCAAAAACTTCGTCAACAATTTCTTTTGTAGCAATTTTTGGGTCGTAAAACACCTTTTCCGCTTTAGCCTTAATAAACTCATAGTCACCACGTCTTGGGTAGCCATCTCCCATAGCGCTTTCGTAAAGTCCCGAGCTACCTGTGATTACTAATGCTTTTACCATGTCTGGGAAGAGTTTTGTATGTAATAGGCCTATGTGTCCACCAAGAGAGTTACCTAATAGAATTACGTCTGACAACCCTTTGAATTCAATAAATTTCTCTAGAAATTTGGCGAATTGCTTAACATTGGTTTTCAACATGGGCATGTCGTAAATTGGTAATTCAGGAATAAGTATTCGGTATCCTTTTTTAGGGAAGTGATTTATTACACCTTCAAAATTACTCAACCCACCCATTAGGCCATGTAAAATAATTATTGGGGTGCCTTCCCCAGCTTCGATGTATTTAAATTTTCCTTCTGAAATTAAGTTTTCATTCATTCACGAGCGAATCTAATCTTAAGACAAATATAGGCAATTACCTACTATAAGTGTTTAATATAAATGTAACACAATTAATAACTAAATGCCTAAATATATACTTTTATTCTATATAGATGTATTCTTTTAATGAAATTGCATCACCATTTAAGGAAAAACCTTCGACAGCTATTTCAAAGGTTCCGGTATTATCTGATGTGTAAAATTCAATTGAATTATTTTCTTTTAAATTGAAATTTGGTAGCCATAATAATTGCTGTCTGAAATCGGCAATATGAGTCTTATTTGCAGCGGTTGATTTACTGTAGTCTTGAAAGTAATATTCTTTTAAAGGAATTGGGCCATCTAAACTAATTTTGATTGAAGTATTAGTATTTTGTTGATTTGTGTAGTCACTCTCTTTTGTTTTAATAGAAAAGATACCTTGATATTTTTTAGGGCCGATATAGTATTCGCTCCTAGAAATTCCAATATTTTGTATTTTTTTTACATCATAATTGAAAAGGTCAGAAGAATTTTCAACAAGAATATTGTCTACCAAACATAATGGTTCATCATCAGAATCAATAAAGAAATGATTGTTCTCTCTTATTTGTATTTTGTACTGCCCTTTACGTTTTTTTACCAATACATTAGCAATTATTTCTACTATTGTCTCTTCTAGTGTGTTGAATCTTGTAAAGTCATCTAGATTGTAATTTTCATCATAAATTTTATATATCGGGATAGTACTTGTAAAACGAATTAAGCTATCTAACTTCTCCTCAAAAAAAACATTTTCTATTTGATTATATGTGCTCCGTTTTTCAATCACCTTGTTTAAATTATGAGCAAGGTCTATATCTAAATATTTGAGCGTGTTTGTGTTTATTTTGGAGGTGTCTAAAATTATTTGATTTGTATCATTTTGGTTGTCTAATAAACTAAATTCAATTTTATTACTTCGATTTCTATTATCTAAATTAAAATAGAAAACGCCGTTTTTATTTGATTGTGATATTTTTGTTGTACCTGTAGTTCCCCTAATAGATAAACTTATGTTTTGGTTAGCAACCACTTGTTTATTAGTGTTATTTATTATTTTGCCAGATATTAGTTCACCTCTTAACTCTGGTAGAAATATTGTTTCATCTATTTTTTTTGATAAATTGTTTTTAGGTGCCTTTTTAATATTAATAGATTTATCGTTATTAAATGGCGTAGTAATTGGGTATTTTTTTCTTACTGAAACAGAAAGGTTTGTGTTTTGATTTAGTGTTTGATTAGTAATATTCAATTTTACTAATGCTCTCTTATTATATATTTTTCTTGGTAATACTATTTTAATAGAATTCGTATCTTCTCGTTGCGTATTTATATTGGCACTATCTATTGTAGTATGGTAAATAATGTTTGCAGAAGTTTTATTAGATTCTGTTGGTAGTTCTTTGTAAGGATTTACAATTACTATATCAGTAATGAAAAATGAATCTACACCTGAATTTCGCATCCAATTGGTATAGCCTATTAGTTTGTAATTACCTGTTTCTAAGTTTCCAGGAATAAAAAAATCGCCTTGACCTAAACCTTCATTTAATCTTATTTTATGTTTAAACACCGTTTTTTTATTTCGCCCTACTAGTTCAACATACCCAATTTTACTGATTTTTGAAGGTGAGTGGTCTATAGCATTTAAACAGTACATCTTATAGTATAAGTATTCTCCAGATAGTAAAAAATTGTCATTGTAATGTATGAATACCTTTTCTTGATCTATATTGTTAAATTGAGCTATGTCTACATTTGATTGTAAACGATATTGCCCCAAAATAGTTTTGGGTGCTAAAATTATTAGAATGATTAATAAAATTGTTTTTTTCATATATTATTCAATCCAAAATTCCGGAACTTCAGTATTTCCTACAACTGTACAATCACCACATACTCTTGGTGCAACTATATAAGCCTCAATTGCACCGGTCATGGCATTTGTAATATTGTTGACATAACTAACCGTATTTTCTTTTACATATTGGTATACCGAAGGTTCGCCCTCCACAGGATAGGTTGTTTGATTACAATCGCTAACAAATGGAGGTAAACTTTCTTCAGGATAAAAATCGGAATAGTTGATAAAAGCACGTTTCTCCGATACCGAAGAAACTTCAAAGAAACCAATAACACTTTCAGTAGTATTGTCTTGTGAATAGATATTGCCATTTATAAATCCTGGTTGACTTTGTGAGAATAAACTCTCTGAGCCAGAGAAATCTTGTAGTTTTTTGTAAAAGTTATAAGCTTGTTGCGAAAGAACGTGTTGCTTAATAAGAATGCTATATCTGTGAGAGAAGATATAATTATCCTTGTTTAAAAAACGTACTTCAAAATTTGAAATACGATCCTCTGCTGCTCCAGTAGATTTGGTTAAAATTATGGAATTAGAATAATCGGTTGCATAACAAACACGTTCTTCCTTATCTCTATTAACTATAGCTACCAATTGTTGTTCTTCGGAGGCCACGACTAATTGCTCTGGTATCCAATTAGGAGCAATTATTTTATATGTTTCTTCATAATCGTATCGATAATAAATAGAATTGCCAGTCGGGTCATAACTGTCTATTGTAATAGAGATACCAATATTACCAGTTTGCGTTGTTGTTTTTTCTGCAGTAATAGTATCTAACTGACTTGTTTGTGGTAATGATTCTATGCTTGATGTATATGTTTTGCCTAATGTGGTAGTTATTACTAATTGGTATGTTCGTCCAGTTTCTGCCATAAAAGCACTATCTGAAATATAAGTGCCAGCTCCGGATTCGGTATATGTGAAAGTTTGCTGATTATCATCTATTATTTTTACAGTTGCTTTTTCTTCAAATGTTACTTCACCCTGTTCAGCTGAAGAACGACTGATAACAACTTTGTGATGTTTTAATTCATTTGTGAGGACCGCTTCTACTACAAGCAAACTTTCAGTTTGCGGTAAAAGGTTAGGTGCGTAAGGTTCTGTACATGTACTAAAAAGACAGCCTATTATTATAAATAAAGTGTTTAATACAAAAAATGTAACCTTATATTTTTTCATTAAAATTTAAAATTATAGGTTATGGTAGGCACAGGTATAGCAAATATTGAACTTTGGTAGGCTTTTAATGTACCGTCTTCAGTTACAAAAAATACGGAATATGGATTGTTTCTTCCTAAAACATTATAAATTGAAATATTCCAAAAGCTATGAGCAAATTTTTTGATTTTATGATTGCCTTCAACGTTGAAACTTAAGTCTAAACGATAAAAATCTGGAATACGAAATTTGTTCCGATCACTATATAGTGCGTATTCTGCTCCATTAAAATTATACGATCCTATAGGATATGTAACCGGCCTGCCTGTTTGATATACAAAGTTTGCAGACAAACTAAACCTTTTAGTAAACTTATAATTTGTCACTAAACTTAAGTCATGTGGTTTGTCAAAGTTCGAAGGAAAATATTTACCTGCATTAATTTGCTCTTCAGGAAATTCACTAGCCAATCTTGTAAATGCTCTTGAATAGGTGTATCCAAGCCATCCATTTAACTGACCTTTGTTTTTTTTAAGTAAAAGTTCTATACCATATGCTTTGGCTTCACCTTGTAAAACTTCCGTTTCAATAGATTCATTCAATAGCAGTTGTGCTCCAACTTTATAATCTAAGATATTGGCGGTTTTCTTATAATAACCTTCTAAACTTATTTCATATGTATTTGCATTAAAATTCTTGAAGAAACCTAATGAAACTTGTTTTGCTCTTTGTGGTGCAATGTTAATATCGGAGAGCTTCCAAGTATCGGTAGGAGATACTGTAGTGTTGCTTGAAATAGTATGTATGTATTGATTAGAGTTATTATAGCCTGCTTTTACAGAAAGACTTGGACTTATTAAATAACGCGAAGATATTCGCACTTCTAGTCCGTCATACGTGTTTATTATTTCGTTACTATCAAATTCTTTAGTTTCGGTTAAAGTACCTTGGTCTTTCGGTAGACCTTCTTCATATATATTTTGCGAAGATTTTCCAAGAGCCGCATAAAATGAATAACGTAAACCTAAATCCACAGAAAATTTGTTAGACATGGTAATGTTGTCTGAAAAAAATAATGCCGACTCCCAGCCTTTTTCTTTTTGAATTTGTAATGGAGCTATTATCGATGTAGTTCCTTTAGGTGATACTTCACCAGGATTTACTAAATATAATTTACTTGAAAGTCCATAATTAAACTTATGTGTTCTATTGTATAAATTAAAAAATTTTAATTTTAATTCGGTTTCATTTATACGATAGCCGAGATTAAAACTTTGTTCTATATCCCCATCATAATCAATATTAAAACCATATTGGCTATTCGCTAATATTGTTTTCATTGATTTTTTTTCATTGATTTTTTTATTCCAATTTAATGAAATTAGTCGGTTGTCATAACTATATATTGAATCTGATGTAATACTAAATGCATCTCTACTATAGTAAGCTGTTGCGGCTAATTTATTCTTCTCATTTATTTGCGAGTTATATTTGGTGACAATATCAAAGAA
Organism: Flavobacteriaceae bacterium EG-1; assembly: GCF_009649685.1. GTDB lineage: Bacteria > Bacteroidota > Bacteroidia > Flavobacteriales > Flavobacteriaceae > Aurantibacter_A. Next base: position 77,991 of record NZ_WJPK01000003.1, on the reverse strand, counting down.
TGATGCTTTGCTATTCTTTAATGATTCTTCATCTAAAGAATTTAATATCCAATTAGAGTATGTACTTCTTCCTCCTAATAACAAGCCCGATTTTTCTTTTTTTATAGGAATTTCGAGCATTAAGTTGCTTGTAACAGGACCTATTGACGCTTCTCCTGTAAATTTTTCAGTATTGGCGTCTTTCGTGTTAATATCAAAAACAGAAGATAATCTTCCTCCAAATTCAGCCGGTATTGATCCTTTATATATTGTTATCCCTCCTGTTGTAAAAGGATTTAAAGCCGAGAATATTCCAAAAAAATGAGCGGGGTTATATATAACTGCATCATCAAGTAATATTAAATTTTGATCTGTTCCACCACCACGAACATTATAGCCTGACGCTCCCTCACCGGCATTTGTAATTCCGGGAAGGGTAATTGCAGTTTTAAGAATGTCACGTTCGCCTAAGACCAAAGGAATGGTTTTTATTTCAGCAACATCTAATTCTACAACTCCTGTTACAACAGTTTCTATGTTTTTTAACTGATTACTTTCGACAACAACTTCGTCTAATTGTTCAACATTCTCCATCAAATTAAAATTTAGTACACCATCATTATACATGATAATCCTTTTCTCTGATGATTCGTAACCAATGGCCTTGGTTTGAAGTATAGATTGTCCGGCAGGTAATTCAATTTTATAATAACCATTTTCATTTGTACTAACACCTTTTGATCCGCCTTTAACTAGAATGGCTAAATTTTGAATAGGTTCTCCTGTCATACTATTAATTGCGGTACCTGTTAGTTTAAAATTCTCTTGGCTTGAGTTACGTTGTTCTTTGCCTATTCTAACAGTTTCTGTTTTTGAAACACCTTCTTCTTTGGCTGATAAGTAATAATTTGAAATTTTAGTTTGCTCTTCACTTGTCGTAATTGAAGAAATAGTAGAGTCTTGATAAAAACTTGCATGTAGCTTGTCTTTAATAATAACATTTTGAGATAATATTATTTTTTTTGAATCGAGAAAATAGAAATTGATGGTTGTGTTCTCGAAAATATCTTCGAGAATTTTATTAATAGAAGTATTTTGGTAAGTTCCTGATATACGTTCATTCCCTAACCACGAAGAACTATAATAAAAATCTACATTAGTAATTTTCTCCAGCTGAAGTAGAACATCTTCTCTATTTGAATTGTTAAAATTGATAGACACAGTAAAATTTTCTGTCTGTGCCAACGAAAACTGAATAAAGAAAACCAAGAGAATAAAGGTGGTAACTAGTTTCAATACTTTTAGATTTTAGTAGATGTGCTAGTTAATATAGGGTCGAAATGCGCTATTAATTTTTTTAATTTTGATTCCAAATTTAGATGTGATTCTAATCCTTTGTAATAGTTTGTTATTTCAATTTTAAAATCAGGAAATAACTGTGCGAAATCGTTCAAGTTTTTAATGTAATAAAGACTATCGTTATAAGCTATATAATATTCGTTGTTCACATCTTCAAATTCATAAAAAACCAATTTTTTGTTCAAAATTTCATGGATAGATTTTTTGTGTTTGGTTAGTAATGTTAGTGCCGATTTTTTAGAAATAACTTCAAAGTAATTTTGGCCTAATTTTTTATCGTATAATTTAATAAAAACATGATTATCAATGTTGAAACCTTGCACTAAATGCTTATCTAGTTGTAAAATGTCACCTCCATATTTCTTTTTTACCTGAAATAATAATTCATCGTCATAAACATTATATTTTAATTGAAGGTTATTGTAAGGCTGATTGTTAAAAATAATTGAACCAGTAACAAAATCAGGTTCAGGAAAAAATTTTGATTTTTTACTTTTTACACGATGTTTTTCCTTGTAAATGAGTCCGTTATGTATTTCAGAATTTTCTATTGAAATGATGGAATCAAAAAAAGTGTAAAGAGCTTGTTTTGTATCACTCTTCTGTGCCATTACTTGTTTTGGTAATAACTGAAAAAGTAAAAGGAAAACTATTGTCTGAATTGACTTCACAAAAAAATAATTGAACTGTTAATTACAAAATATTCGATGGGTTGAGCATCTACAAATACAAATGATTTGTAGAAACAAATTTCTAACCTAAAGTTATCTGTTTTTTCCCAAATTATTGCACGATTAAACTTTATTTAAACAATTAATTAGCATTTAACATATTCGTTTAAAGGCCCTATGGTGGGCCTTTTATACTAATATATACGAAGAATCACATCGTTTTATCAACAAAGTGGTAAAAAGTGGTAAAAAGTGGTAATAATATTTATATATTTGACATAGTAAATAAAAATCAACGACTTAGGTGATTCATTTTAACAATTCTTACGATTGTAAAGTTGATGCCAAAGGTAGGCTAATGCTACCTTCTGGCCTAAAGAATCAGCTATTGCCATTGTTGAAAGATGGATTTATAATTAAGCGATCTGTAAATGGCAAATGTTTAGAGTTGTGGCCTAAAGTAGAATGGGACGTTGAAATGAATAAGCTTAAAAAGCTAAATAGGTATGTTAAAAAGAATAACGATTTCATAAGAATTTTTATGGCGGGAGTCAAGGAAATTGAAATTGATAATGCTGGTAGATTGTTGATACCTAAAAATTTAGTGTCTATTGCGGCTATTAAAAAGGAAATTTCATTGAGTTCAGCTGTTAACTATATAGAAATATGGGATAAAGAGCGCTATGAGCAAGAGATTGAGATAGAGCCACTTGATTTTGAGGCTATGGCTGAAGAGGTTATGGGGGGAGATAATATAGGTGCTGAGAATACTAAAGATGTATCATAATCCGGTATTATTAGCGGAGTCTGTAGCAGGACTTAGTATAAAAGAAAATGGTGTGTATGTGGATGTGACCTTCGGTGGTGGAGGACATTCTAATGAAATATTGAAACAACTTGGTGTAAATGGTAAGTTGTTTGCTTTTGATCAAGATGTTGAGGCATTGGAAAATTCTATTGAAGATGAACGATTTACATTAATAAATGAAAATTTTCGATACCTCAAACAGTTTTTAAAGTTCTATGGCATTCGGAAAGTAGATGGAATCTTAGGAGATTTTGGAGTTTCATCGCATCAGTTTGATAAAGCTGAACGTGGTTTTTCTACCCGTTTTGATGCAGATCTTGATATGCGAATGAATACGAAGAGCAAATTGTCTGCCTATGATGTGGTTAACGACTATGATCATGATAGCTTGAAAAAAGTTCTTTTTCAATATGGTGAATTGCGAAATGCAGATGCAATGTCAAATGTTATTATTAGCGCAAGAGCTGCAGAGCCAATAAAAACGACAATGCGATTGAAAGAAGTGCTAAAAAGGTTTTTGCCTCAGCGAAAAGAACATAAAATTATTGCTCAGGTGTATCAGGCTATTAGAATAGAAGTGAATCAAGAGTTAATAGCAATTGAAGAGTTATTGAGTCAGAGTGTTGAGTTGTTGCATGTAGGTGGAAGGTTGAGTTTAATTAGTTATCACTCGCTAGAAGATCGGTTGGTGAAAAATTTTATTAGAGCAGGGAAATTTGTAGGTGAGGCGGAAAAAGATTTTTACGGAAATGTTGAAGTGCCATATAAAAAAGTAGGCAAGTTGGTGGTTCCATCAAGAGAAGAAATAGTAACAAATAATAGAGCACGTAGTGCAAAGCTTAGAATTGCTGAGCGTATTTAAATAGTGTAAATAATTGTGATGAAAAACGGAATACTCGACATATTGAGAGGAAAATTTTTAGTGAGCGGTGATGCGCCTAAAAATTGGATGTTTATCATTTTCACCTCTTTTCTTGCTACTATAATGATAGGAAGTTCTCATAAGGCAGATCAACAAGTACACAGGCTTGCTGCATTAAATGAAGAGGTAAAAGAATTGCGTAGCGAATTTGTAGACATTCGTTCCGATGTTCAGCGGTTAAAACTAGAATCTAATTTGTCGCAGACCCTTATTGAAACAGGGCTGTATCCGTCTGAAATTCCTCCAAGAAAAATTAAAGTTAAATCTAAAACTACCGAAAGAGCTAATGCCGGTTTCTGAAAAGAAAATACTAAAACGCTTATATGTTGTGTCGGCAGGACTTTTCCTGTTTGCAATGGCAGTGATTGTGAAATTGGTAAGCATTCAAATGGTAGATGGTGATAAATATCGAAACCTAGCAGAAAAACGTACCGAAAAAATGTTTACGATAGAGCCTAATCGTGGCAATTTATATTCTGATGATGGTAGTCTTTTAGCTACTTCGGTTTCAAGATATACAGTTCGTTTTGATGCTGTTACGGTTTCGGATGAAGATTTTCAAGAAAATGTAAAACCGTTGGCCAATGAGTTGGCTAAACTGTTAGGAAAATCCTCTTCTCATTATCAACAATTGCTTCGTAAGGCAAAAGCGCATAAAAATAGATATGCATTAATTGCAAGAAGCTTAGATTATTCTGAGTATACAGCATTAAAACAATTTCCTCTTTTTGAGAAAGGTCCGTATAAAGGTGGGTTAATTATAGAGCAGAAAACCGTACGTGAACACCCTCTTGGGAAAATTGCTGAACGTAGTGTTGGTTATGAGCGTTTTGATGAGAATGGTTATTCAACAAGAGTTGGCCTTGAAGGTGCTTTTGGTCAATACTTAAGAGGAATTGAGGGTAAACGTTTAAAACAAAAGATTGCAAAAGGTCAATGGAAACCGATTGGTCTAGATAATATTGTTGAACCTAAGGATGGCTATGATGTTGTCTCAACTATTGATATTAATATTCAAGATATTGCTCATCATGGCTTGTTAGGACAATTAGAAAAATATAATGCAGATCATGGTTGTGTTATAGTTATGGAAACGGCTACCGGTGAAGTAAAGGCAATTTCAAATTTAGGGAGAACGAAAGACGGTAAATATTACGAACGACTGAATTATGCGATAGGTGAAGCTAGTGATCCAGGTTCAACATTTAAGTTGATGAATATGGTTGCAGCACTTGAAGATAAAGTAATAGATACTAGTACAGTTATTGATACCGAAAATGGGCGTTGGAAAATTTATAGAAAAACTGTTAGAGATTCAAAACATGGTGGTTATGGAGAGATTTCTATGGCAAAAGCATTCGTTGTTTCTTCGAACACTGCATTTGCAAAAATGATTCACACCAATTATAAAGATAATCCTGAAAAATATGTAAATCGTTTAAGAGAAATGAAAATTCACCAAGAACTTGGTCTGCCAATAAAGGGTGAGGGTAAGCCGCTTTTAAGAAATCCTGGCGATAAAGGTTGGTCTGGAATTTCTCTTGCTCAAATGGCTTACGGTTATGAAGTTCTTATGACGCCTTTGCAGATTCTTACATTTTATAATGCTATAGCTAATGATGGTGAAATGGTAAAGCCACGCTTAATTAAAGAAGTGAAAGAATGGAATACCACAATTCAAAAATTTGAAAAGGAAGTTATTGACCCATCTATTTGTTCGAAAGAAACTGTTAAAAAAGTACAGGCGTTAATGGCTAATGTGGTTTCTGAGAAAAATGGAACAGGTCATAGATTGTATTCTCCAAATTTTTCAATGGCAGGTAAAACAGGAACAGCTCAAAAGAATTATGGTTCTAGTGATCCTTCTAAGTTTGGTTATATCTCAAGCTTTTCTGGGTATTTTCCGGCCGACAATCCTAAATATTCTTGTATTGTAGTTATTCATGAGCCAGATAAAAGTGTTGGTTATTATGGTGCCGATGTTGCAGGTCCGGTATTTAAGTCAATAGCTCAAAAAATATATGCGAATAACCCTCTGGTTAATGAAGTAGAATTGATGACAGCTGATAATCAGAAACTAGATACTGCGTATCAAAAATATTATACAGAGGCACAAAAAGCACATAATAGCGTACCAAATGTAAAAGGTATGAGTGGAATGGATGCTGTTGCAATTCTTGAAAATCTAGGATTAGAAGTAGAAGTTATCGGTAATGGAAAGGTGAAAAAACAATCAATTTCTCAAGGAACTGCAATAAAAAAGGTTGATAAAATAATACTCGAACTTTCATGAAGACATTGAAAGATATTTTATTCGGAGTAAGCTTAACTGCCGTAAATGGCAGTACTGCCGTTGCAGTTAATTCTGTTTGCTTTGATTCGAGAGCTGTTGGACAAAATGATGTTTTTGTGGCAATTCGCGGTACAATTACGGATGGTCACAAGTATATAGAAAAAGCAATAGAATTAGGTGCTGTAGCCATTATCTGCGAAGAATTGCCAAAAATAATGGATGCCAACGTCACTTTTGTTGAGGTGAAAAATGCAAATGAGGCTTTAGCCTACATGGCATCAAATTTTTATGATAACCCCTCTAAGAATTTGAAATTAATTGGTGTGACTGGTACAAATGGTAAAACGACCGTTAGTAGTCTTTTATATCAGTTGTTCAAAAAAGCTGGCTTTAAAGTTGGTTTAATATCCACCATTAAAATTATGGTTGATGAGACTGAATATTCTACAAAACATACTACGCCAGATGCATTAACAATAAACCGGAATCTTGAATTAATGACCGAGGCTGGTGTTGAGTTTTGCTTTATGGAGGTTAGTTCACATGGTATTCATCAAAAACGCACAAAAGGTCTTGTTTTTGAAGGAGCAATTTTTACAAATTTATCACATGATCATTTAGATTACCATAAAACATTTGCGGAATATAGAGACACCAAAAAAGTCTTGTTTGACGAATTAAGTAAGAATGCTTTTGCTTTGACTAATATAGACGACAAGAATGGTGAAGTAATGTTGCAGAATACGAAGGCTAAAAAGCATACCTATGCTCTAAAGACTTACGCAGATTACAGAGCCCAAATTCTTGAAAATCAGTTCGACGGACAGTTGTTGAAAATTAATGACAATGAATTGTGGTCTAGGTTAATAGGAGATTTTAATGCCTATAATATGTTAGCAATTTATGCTACCGCAGAATTGTTGGGTTTAGAAAAACTAGAAACGCTACGGTTACTAAGTGAATTAGAAAATGTAGATGGAAGATTTCAATATTTTATCTCAAAAGAAAAAATTACGGCTATAGTTGATTATGCCCATACACCGGATGCACTAAAAAACGTGCTTGAAACTATCAACACGTTGAGAACTGGAAATGAAAACGTCATCACCGTTGTGGGGTGTGGTGGCGACAGAGACAGATCAAAGCGTCCGGTTATGGGTCATATCGCTTCAGAAATGAGTAATAAAGCCATTTTTACATCTGATAATCCGCGATCAGAATCTCCATCTGCAATCATTGAAGAAATGGAAGCTGGTGTTGAGATGCAAAAAAAACAGAATGTACTGTCAATTGAAAATCGAGACCAGGCCATTAAAACTGCTTGTCAATTGGCATTAGCAAAAGATATCATTTTGGTGGCTGGTAAGGGCCATGAGACATACCAAGAAACAAACGGGGAAAGAATTGATTTTGATGATTTTAAGATTATTCGAAATTATTTAGAGCGCCTTAATAAATAGTGTAATAAAAGAGAATGCTGTATTATCTATTTGAATATTTAGAAAAACAATACCAAGTGCCTGGTGCAAGTCTGTTTCAATTTCAGACGTTTAGAGCGGCTCTTGCAGTATTGTTGTCTCTTATATTAGCTACCACATATGGAAAACGTATTATTCTTTTTTTACAGCGTAAACAAATTGGTGAAACCGTACGTGATTTAGGTTTAGAAGGTCAAAAACAGAAATCAGGCACACCTACTATGGGTGGATTGATTATTATAATGTCCACTTTAATTCCGGTTTTACTTTTTGCTGATGTTTTAAATATCTACATCATCTTATTAATAATTACTATTATTTGGATGGGAGTAATTGGCTTTATAGATGATTATATAAAAATATTTAAGAAAGATAAAAAAGGCTTAAAAGGTAGATTTAAAGTAATGGGCCAGGTAGGTTTAGGTCTCTTTGTTGGTACTGTTTTATATTTCCATCCAGAAGTAACAATGCGTGAGAATACTCAGACAATAATTACTGAACAATTTACCGTTGAGGAAATAAAAGGGAAAGATGTTAAGTCTACAATGACTACAGTCCCTTTTCTTAAGCATAATGAGTTAGATTATAGTAGTCTTATTTCTTGGGCAGGTGAAGGTGCTAAAGATTACGGTTGGTTACTATTCATACCCATTGTAATACTCATAATTACAGCTGTATCTAATGGTGCAAATTTAACTGATGGTATAGATGGGCTGGCTGCAGGTTCTTCGGCTATTATTGTTTTTACCCTAGGTATTTTCGCTTGGGTTTCTGGTAATATAATTTTTTCTGAATATTTAGATATAATGTACATCGTTGGTGCTGGTGAATTACTTGTGTTTATTACCGCCTTTGCTGGAGCTCTTATTGGATTCTTATGGTATAATGCATATCCGGCTCAAGTTTTTATGGGCGATACAGGAAGCTTAACAATAGGTGGTGTGATTGCCGTTATTGCCATTATTGTTCGAAAAGAATTATTGCTTGTAATTCTGTGCGGAATCTTTTTGGCTGAGTCGGTTTCGGTTATGATGCAAGTAGGATATTTTAAATACACAAAGAAAAAATTAGGTGAAGGTAAACGCATTTTTTTAATGGCGCCTTTACATCATCATTATCAAAAGAAAGGGTATCACGAAAGTAAAATTGTTACTCGTTTTTGGATTGTAAGTATCGTGTTAGCAATTCTTTCAATAGTGACTTTAAAGGTCAGATAGATGGCTAAGTTAGTTGCATTAGGTGGAGGAGAAAGTGGGGTAGGAACTGCAATTTTAGGATTAAAAAAAGGCTTTGATGTCTTTGTTTCAGACAAAGGCCTCATTAAAGAAAAATATAAAAAAGTTCTTGAATATTTTGGGATTGATTGGGAAGAAGGTAAACATACCGAATCAAAAATTTTGAATGCTGATGTTGTAATGAAAAGCCCTGGTATACCAGATAAGGTTGCTTTAGTACAAGATTTGATTGCGAAAAACATACCTGTTATTTCAGAAATTGAATTTGCAACAAGGTACACCGATGCAACAATTGTGGGTATAACTGGTAGTAATGGTAAAACCACTACCACAATGCTAACAAATCACATATTTGAATCAGCTGATTTGAATGTGGCGATGGCTGGTAATATAGGTGATAGTTATGCAAAGATGGTGGCTACTAATGGCTTTGATTTTTATGTATTAGAAATCAGTAGTTTTCAATTAGACGGTATTAAAACGTTTAAACCGAAGATTGCGATTATAACAAATATTACGCCAGACCATTTAGATCGGTATGAATATAAGTTTGAAAATTATATCGCTTCAAAATTTCTGATTACAAAGAATCAGACTGAAACAGATTATCTCATATATGATGCAGATGATAAAGTTTTAGTTAGTTGGTTAGAAAAACATCCAGTCAAATCCCACTTAATACCTTTTTCTATTGAAAAAAGAATGGAAGAAGGTGCATATCTCGAGAACAATCAAATAGTAATAACAATTAATAATAATACAATACACATGACCACCGACTCATTAGCGCTTGAAGGCAAACATAATTTAAAAAACACCATGGCAGCTTCGTTAGCAGCTACTTTGGTTAATATTCGCAAGCAAACCATTAGAGAAAGCATTACTAGCTTTCAAGGTGCGCCACATCGCCTAGAGAAAGTGTTGAAAATTCATCATGTACAATACATTAACGATTCTAAAGCAACGAATGTTAATGCCACCTTTTTTGCCCTAGATAGTATGAGTACCCCGACCGTCTGGATTGTCGGCGGGGTTGATAAGGGTAATGATTATAGAGAGTTAATGCCATTGGTGCGTGAAAAGGTAAAGGCAATTGTATGTTTAGGAGAGGATAATACTAAAATTAAAGAGTTTTTTGGCAATGTAGTTGATTTAGTGGTCGAAACATTTGCAATGTCAGAAGCGGTAAAAGTTGCATATAAAATTGCCGAGCGTGGAGATACAGTTTTGCTTTCCCCTGCTTGCGCAAGTTTTGATCTTTTTGATAACTACGAAGATCGCGGAAATCAATTTAAAGAAGCAATTAAAAATTTGTAATAGATAAAAGTGAAATCATTATTTCAAAATATTAAAGGAGATAAAACCATTTGGGCAGTAGTAGCTCTTTTGGCATTATTCTCGTTTTTACCTGTCTATAGTGCTAGCAGTAATTTAGTCTATGTTGTGGGTAGTGGTACCACAATGGGCCACTTAGTAAAACATGCTATGCTATTAATTCTTGGCTTTGGAATAATTTATGGTGTTCATCGTATTCCAAGTCATTATTTTAAAGGCTTATCACTAATTGCAATGCCTATTGTATTGGTTTTATTAGCTTTTACAATTGCACAAGGTACTACTATCGATGGCGCAAATGCTAGTCGTTGGATACAACTACCTCTAGTTGGTATCACTTTTCAAACCTCAAGTCTAGCATCTGTTGTTTTAATGATATATGTAGCTCGATATTTGTCTAAAATAAAAGACCAGAAAATTACTTTTAAAGAAAGTATACTGCCTTTATGGGTGCCAGTTTTTTTGGTTATAATTATGATTTTGCCAGCTAATTTTTCTACCGCTGGAATCATATTCTCAATGGTGCTTTTATTATGTTTTTTAGGAGGTTATCCCACAAAGTATCTATTAAGTATAGTAGGAACTGGATTATTATGTCTTACGCTCTTTATACTCGTGGCAAAAGCATTCCCAGATTCATTTAGTAATAGGGTAACTACTTGGGAACACCGAATTACAAGCTTTACGGATGGTGAAGATGGTGAAGCTGGTTATCAAATTGAAAAAGCAAAAATTGCAATTGCTACAGGAGGCATTGTAGGTAAAGGCGCAGGTAAAAGTATTCAAAAGAATTTTTTACCTCAGAGTTCTTCTGATTTTATATATGCCATTATTGTTGAGGAGTATGGGCTTGTTGGTGGAATTGTTGTGATGTTTTTTTATCTACTCCTTTTGTTTAGAATTGCGGTTGTTGCCAATGCGAATGCTTCAATTTTTGCAAAATTATTGGTGCTGGGTGTTGGATTGCCTATTGTATTTCAAGCTTTAATTAATATGGCGGTGGCTGTAGAGTTGTTCCCAGTAACAGGGCAGACATTACCATTAATTAGTAGTGGAGGTACATCAAGTTGGATGACTTGTTTGGCAATCGGAATTATTTTGAGTGCTAGTGTAAAAGATAAAGACAGGAAACAAAGTAATGAAGATAATTCTGATATGGAAATTACTAACCCCTTAGAAGTTTTAAGTGGGCAATTATAAATTTATTTTATCAGGAGGTGGTACAGGCGGACATATTTATCCGGCCATAGCTATAGCGAATGAATTGAAAAAAAGACATACCGATGCAGAATTTTTGTTTGTAGGTGCAAAAGATCGCATGGAAATGGAAAAAGTACCAAATGCCGGATATAAAATTGAAGGCCTTTGGATAAGTGGATTGCAACGGAAACTGACATTAAAGAATTTTATGTTTCCATTTAAATTAATAAGTAGTTTGTTGAAAGCACGTAAAATAGTAACTCGATTTAAACCAGATGTTGTCATTGGCACCGGTGGTTTTGCTAGTGGGCCTCTCTTAAAAGTTGCCTCGAGTAGAGGTATTCCTTGTGTTTTACAAGAACAAAACTCTTATGCGGGTATGACTAATAAGCTGCTTAAAGATAAAGTTGCTAAAATTTGTGTGGCTTATGATGGTATGGAAAAGTTTTTTCCTGTAGATAAAATTATAAAAACTGGTAATCCTGTTCGTGGTGATTTAGTTGCATTGAATGTGAACAAACAAGAAGCATTAGCATCATTTGGATTAAATGGCAATTTAAAAACAATTTTTGTTTTAGGTGGAAGCCTTGGTGCAAGAAGAGTAAACCAGTTAATAGAAAAAGAACTTGATTTTTTTAAGGCTAAAAACTTACAAATTATTTGGCAATGTGGTAAACTGTATATGGATGAGTATAAAAAATACAATTCGGATTCAGTAAAGGTTCTTGACTTCATTAATAAAATGGATTACGCATACGCTGCTGCTGACTTTATAATTTCTAGGGCAGGAGCAGGGTCAGTTTCTGAACTGTGTATTGTTGGTAAGCCAACACTTTTTATTCCTTCACCTAATGTTGCTGAAGATCACCAAACAAAAAATGCTCAAGCCTTGGTTTCTAAAAAGGCAGCATTAATGTTGAGTGAAAAAGAACTGGATGTAAAATTTGAATCGATGTTTTCAGAATTGATTCAATCGGATGATATGCAAATTATGTTAAGCGCAAACATTAAAAGTTTAGCCTTACCTAGCGCTACTAAAAATATTGTTGATCAAATTGAAAAATTAATAATTAAGAATTAACCTTGAACTTAAAGAACATACATAGCGTCTATTTTATCGGTATCGGAGGTATTGGTATGTCAGCTCTTGCGCGTTATTTTAAGTTTATTAATAAAGAAGTATCGGGATATGATAAAACTAAAACACCATTAACCGAAGAGCTAGAAAGTTTGGGAATTGATATTCACTACACAGATTCTATTGATTTGGTTGGTGATAATTTTAAAAATTCGGAAAGCACACTTATTGTTTATACACCCGCTGTACCTTCTAGTCATATAGAATATCAATTCTTTTTAAGTAATAATTTTCAAATAAAAAAGCGTTCAGAAGTATTAGGTATAATAACAAAAGATACTTTTTGTCTTGCTGTTGCTGGCACACATGGTAAAACAACAACAACAAGTATACTTGCTCATCTTCTTAAAGAAACAGGTACACCTTTTACAGCATTTTTAGGTGGAATATCAGAAGATTTTAATAGCAACTTTTATTTTCAAGGTAATGATGTATCTGTGGTAGAAGCAGATGAGTTTGATCGTTCTTTTTTAAGATTATTTCCTGATGTAGCTTGTGTTACATCAATGGATGCAGATCACTTAGATATATATGGTGATGCGGAAACATTGCAAAAATCTTTTAGTGATTTTGTTGGGTGTATGAAACCAAATGGGAAATTATTTGTTAGAAATGGACTCCCATTATCAGGGTTTACTTATGGTATAGAAGACGATTCGGATTTTTGTATCCGAAATATAAAAATAGTACATGGCACCTACGTTTTTGATTTGGGCACTCCTGAAGTAAATTTTACAGGAGTTAAGTTCAACAAACCAGGAAGGCATAATTTGCTTAATGGTTTGGTTGCTTTTGCGATGGCGGTACAAACTGGTTCCCCACCAGACCGCCTTGCTAAAGCCCTTGAAACCTTTAAAGGTGTGAAACGTAGATTTTCTTATAAAATAAAAGAAAAAGATTTTGTTTTTATTGATGACTACGCACACCATCCAACAGAAATTAATGCCATTTATGATGCGGTAATAGAAATGCATCCAAATAAAAAAGTGTTAGTTGTTTTTCAACCACATCTATTTTCTAGAACTAGAGATTTTGCAGATGACTTTGCTAAAAGTCTTGCAAAATTTAACAGTATTCTGTTGTTAGATATTTATCCTGCAAGAGAAAAACCATTGGAAGGTGTTAATTCTGAATGGCTTATGAATAAAATTGAAAATCCTCATAAAAAAGTAATTCAAAAAGACAAATTAATAAGTGAAATAAGAAGTCAAAATCCAGATGTGTTAATCACGATGGGAGCTGGTGATATTGGTCTTGAAGTAGAAAAAATTACAAAAGAATTTGAATATGCGAATTAATATGAACTTTATTAAATTGTTTGGTCTCATGATAGTAGTGATGGGGCTTTACGCATTTTCTAACCATAGAAATATGCAAAAAAAAGTCAATGGAATTAATGTTGAATTCGTTGGGGATCAAAATTTGTATATCACACAAGGGACGGTTAATAAATTGTTAATACAAAATTATGGACCGCTTACTAATGTGAGCAAAGAAAAATTAGTTTTGAATACGATTGAAGAAGTCATTGAGGCCAATAAAATGGTTAAAAATGCGGAAGTTTTTCTCACAGTTAATGGTGAGCTTACTTCGAAAATAACGCAACGACGACCTATCGGACGAGTTGAAGGAGAATCCAAGTTTTATTTGGATGATGAAGGGAAGAGAATGCCTTTTTCAAGTAGTCATTCTGCAAGAGTTCCGATTATAACTGGGAATATTACTGGTAAAGGTCTTGAAGATGCATATGAAATATTGAAATTTATAAATGCAGATGATTTTTTACGTAAAAATGTGATAGGTATTCATATTGAAAGTGAAGAAAATTATCAATTAAAATTCCGAATGGAACAGTTTGTGGTGAATTTGGGAAATATAGAGAATCTTGCAGTGAAGTTTAAAAAGTTCAAAGCTTTTTACAGTAAAGCTGATAAAGATGAATCTTTGAACGAATACGCAATGGTCAATTTAGAATTCAATAACCAAGTAGTGTGCACCAAAATTTAAAATAAATGGAAACAACAAAATATTCAGTAGGTCTCGATATCGGAACAACCAAGATTGTTGCAATTATTGGAAGAGAAAACGAGTACGGTAAAATTGAAGTGTTAGGTATTGGTAAATCGAAAAGCCTTGGTGTACACAGGGGTGTAGTAAATAATATTACTCAGACTATAAAGTCTATTCAACAAGCAGTTGAAGAGGCAGAAGCTAATGCTGGACTTAAAATTGGATCAGTTGTTGTTGGAATTGCTGGGCAGCATATTAGAAGTTTGCAACATAGTGATTATATAACGAGAACCGATTCTGAAGAAGTTATTAATGATGATGATTTAGATCGTTTAGTAAACCAAGTTTACAAATTGGTTATGTTACCCGGTGAAGAAATTATACATGTATTACCACAAGAATATAAAATTGATGGTCAAGCTGAAATAAAAGAACCTATTGGTATGTACGGTGGGCGATTAGAAGCTAACTTCCACGTTGTTGTAGGTCAAATATCATCAATTAGAAATGTTGGTAGATGTATTAAAAGTGCTGGTTTAGATTTAGGAAATATTACTCTAGAACCTTTGGCCTCTTCAGATGCTGTTTTAAGCAAAGAAGAGAAAGAAGCTGGTGTAGCACTTATTGATATAGGTGGTGGTACAACTGACTTGGCAATTTTTAAAGATGGTATAATACGCCATACAGCGGTTATTCCATTTGGTGGTGGTGTAATTACTGAAGATATTAAAGAAGGCTGTTCAATTATCGAAAAACAAGCTGAATTATTAAAAATGAAGTTTGGTTCTGCTTGGCCAGGTGAGAATAAGGACAATGAAATAGTTTCTATACCAGGATTAAGGGGAAGGGAGCCCAAAGAGATTACCCTTAAAAACCTTTCTAAAATTATACATGCTAGAGTAGTTGAAATTATTGAACAAGTTTATGTAGAAATAAAAAACTACGGACACGAAGAACAAAAGAAAAAACTAATAGCCGGTATTGTTCTTACAGGTGGTGGTAGTCAATTAAAACACCTAAAACAATTGGTGGAATATATTACCGGTATGGATACGCGTATTGGATATCCGAATGAACATTTAGCAGGTAATTCTGATGAGGAAATTGCTAGCCCTTTATATGCTACAGCTGTGGGTTTGTTAATGAATGCCGTACGCAACGGTGAATATCAAACCAATGAAGAAGAAGCAGTAGTTAGTGAAGAACAAATAGAAGAGTTGGTTGAAGAAGAACTTGTATTAGCAGGTGAGGAAGAAGCTAAAGAAAACAACCCCCAAGAAAATAAAGAACGTAAGTCCGTTTTTGATAAATGGTCTGAGAAGCTCAAAGACTTTTTAGATAACGCGGAATAATCGAGAATAAAGAATAAGAACATTAACCAGTAATAAAAGTACTATGAGCAATAACACCGAGTTTGACAATATTTCATTTGATCTCCCGAAAAACCAAAGTAACGTTATAAAGGTGATTGGAGTCGGTGGTGGCGGAAGTAACGCTATTAACCACATGTTTCAATCAGGAATAAACGGAGTAGATTTTATAATTTGTAATACAGACTCTCAGGCACTGAATAATAGTTCGGTACCGAATAAAATTCAATTGGGAGTTTCATTAACAGAAGGATTAGGAGCTGGTGCTAATCCTGAAGTAGGTGAACAAGCTGCGCTTGAAAGTATGGAGGAAATCAAGCAAATGTTATCTACAACTACTAAAATGATTTTCATAACTGCTGGAATGGGAGGTGGTACAGGTACTGGTGCGGCTCCTGTAATTGCACGACAAGCCAAAGATTTAGATGTTCTTACTGTTGGTATTGTAACTATGCCTTTTGAATTTGAAGGTAAGATGCGTTGTGAGCAAGCTCAGATTGGAATTGAAAAATTGAGAGCTAATGTAGATTCGTTAATTGTTATTAATAATAATAAGCTTCGTGAGGTTTATGGTAATCTAGGATTTAAAGCAGGTTTTTCTAAAGCAGATGAAGTATTATCTACCGCAGCAAGAGGTATTGCAGAGGTAATTACACATCACTATACCCAGAATATTGACCTTAGAGATGCTAAAACAGTTTTGTCTAACAGTGGTACTGCCATAATGGGTTCTGCAACGGCTTCAGGTTCTACTAGAGCTAATGAGGCAATAATGAAAGCGTTAGATTCACCACTTTTAAATGATAATAAAATATCTGGTGCTAAAAACGTATTGTTGTTAATTGTTTCTGGATCTCAAGAAATTACTATTGATGAGATAGGTGAAATTAATGATCATATACAAGTGCAAGCTGGTCATGGTGCAAACATTATTATGGGTGTTGGTGAAGATCAAGATTTAGGTGAAGCTATTGCAGTAACTGTAATTGCTACCGGGTTTGATATTGATCAACAGAATGATATTGTAAATACCGAGGCTAAAAAAATAATTCACACATTAGAAGAAGAACAACGTGCTGAACGAGATTTAACTGCTCAAAATGTAGTTCACCAACTAGAAGAAGAAATTGTTGCACCGGCACCGGTAATAAAGCATACATTAGTTGATGACTCTGAAGATGAAATTGGTATGGATTTAATACCTACTTCGAATTACATCAGGAATTTTAATGTTTTTTATGATGAAGTAATAGAAGAAGTAGCAAAAGGAGAAGTTTCTGAAGATGATTTTGTAATTATAGATTCAACTGAAGCGGCTAAAAATATTGAAGTAATAGATCCACAAGAACTTTCAGCTGATGAGGAAGATCAATTTTCAATAGGATTCGATTTACCTTTGGTTACTGAGAACGAAAAGCCAGAAGAGGAAGAAGAGCGGATTATTAGTTTTGACTTAGAAGAAGATGTAAATAATTTAGATGTTAAAGATCACGTAGAGGTCATTCCTGTTCTTGAATACAACAAACAAGGTGAAACGCGCTATAGTCTGGATGACTATATGGAACTTGAAAATAAATTAACTGGTGCTAAATCTAAAGCAGAAGAGTTCGAACCAAAAATTGTTGAAGACGAATTAGTATTCGAAAAGAAAATAATTGAGAAAAAAGAGTCGGTACAAACAGAAGAACTAGACCCAATGGATAGCCCGTTGGAAGAATTGTTAAAAGAAAGAGCAGACGAACGAAGAAGAAAATTGAAAGATTTCAATTACAAGTTTCAGAATAATGTCAATAGTATTGAAGAAATAGAAAAGGAACCTGCTTATAAAAGACAAGGTGTAAATTTGACGGAAAGAAAGCCAGAAAATAAAATTTCTAGAACTTCTTTAGGAGAAGATAGTAATGGAGAAATTCAATTACGAACTAATAATTCTTTCTTAGAAGATAATGTAGATTAGTATTTAAACTAACTTTTTATACAGCCCGAAAGTGAACGATGCTTTCGGGTTTATTTTTTATATTCGCTTTCTTTTAATATTTAATAGTTATGGGTTTACAACAAGATGTAATGGAGCAAATGAAGGCAGCTATGAAAGCTAAAGATACCGTTGCCTTAGAATCCTTAAGAGCAATTAAGTCAGCTTTATTATTAGCAAGTACCGAAAGTGGAGCTGCTGAATTGTCAGAAGACGACGAAATTAAATTGGTTCAGAAATTAGTGAAACAACGAAAAGATAGTGCGGCTATATATACAAATCAAGGGCGTGCCGATCTTGCAGAACCTGAGTTGGCGCAAGTAGCAATAATTGAACAATTTTTGCCAGAGCAATTAACTGAAGAAGAAGTTGAAAAAATTGTTGTACAGACTATAGAATCTACTGGAGCCACAGGAATGAAAGATATGGGGAAAGTTATGGGGTTGGTTTCTAAAGAATTGGCTGGAAAAGCGGATGGAAAAACTATTTCTACGATTGTAAAGAATAAATTATCTTAGCGCATTAAAAAAATTAAGGCCCCGTGGCGCAACTGAATAGCGCATCAGATTTCGGCTCTGAGGGTTGCAGGTTTGAATCCTGCCGGGGTCACGAATAACCACTCAACATGTTAATATTAATTTAATATGTTAGAGTGGTTTTTTTATTGTAATAAAAATACCCTTTTTATTGTATGTCTAAAAATTGTAATTATTAATTAACCTTAATAGGTTTTATATAATCTGAGGACATTTCATACGGCAGTTTCCAAATATCTCCTTCGAAATTACCGAAGAATAATTCAGATTTGCTAAACGTATGTGAATCGCCATCCGACCAAAAAAAGTTGAAAGGTGTTTTATTGTTTACTGGTCTTCGAACATAAGAATGACTTTTCTCGCTTGCTTTTGTTAAAGTCTTTTGTTTCATCCATGTTTTACCCTTATCGTTAGATTGCCAGATTGCTAATTCACCACCAACACCCCAAGCTTGTGACCCGTTTTCAGTTGGTCCAACTATTTTCCAATTATTTTTAAGAATATAAAGACTACCCATATCATAATTATGGTCGGAGGTAGTTACTACAGAAGTTTCCCATGAAAAGCCATTCCACTTAGTTAAGCACCATTCATACGGAGCGCTTTTTGGTCCGGGTTCATGACCATTACTTCTTACATATAAACAAGCGGGATAACCATTACTATCGAACCCCATGTCTTTTACATAAACATTCTTTTTTAGCATAGCATAATCAATTACTCTAGCTGTGTTCGCTTGTGATTTAATGGGTAGTTGTAGTTCTATATTAGATACACTTGTCCATGTAGTTCCAAAGTCTTTAGTTTGTACATAATATAAATCTGTACGTTTATCTACATTCCCATTGGGGTGTCTATTAAAGAAAGTACCAATAACTTTATTATTATATGTGTTACTGGTTTGATAGTGGCCCGATTTTTCACCTATATTTACAGGAATGGCTGCTAACAATTTATCTTCTGTCCAAGTTTTTCCATTTTTACTTGTTTCGAAATATAATTGACGAACACCTGTATATTTTGTAAAAAAATGGAAGTACCCATCTTTTGTTTTCCATGGTTGAGGGTAAGTCATCTCTTCTTCCGTAATCTGGGTAAATGCTTGTATAGAATAGGGTTTGGTGCTTTTATATTTAAAACCAGGTCGTCTTTTGCCTCTTCCACTTATAAAAACCCATATAAAACCGTCATCATCAATCAATAAAGATGGATTGTCATGTGGGTCGTCTACTCCTTGTTTATCATATACTACTGTAGGTTTAGAAACCATACCAGTCTTATGATTGTATTCGCCGATCATACATAGTAAATATTTCGTGTCTTTTGATGTTGTGCCACCATACACAAAGAAAGTTTTATCAACTGTCTTGGAATAGATTGCTAAGGGAACATGTTTTGCTGTGTACGTACTAAGAGCACCAGAATACTTATCACCAAATTCATATTTTTGATTCAATTCAAACCAAATGCCTTTGTAGCCGTCAATTTTCGTATTTGATAAGTCTTGACCATTAATAAAATATCCTGAAAAGCATATTAATAAAACAATTAGTGTTCTCAATTTTGGATAATATTTTTCATTATTTGTTTCGCGTGAATTCTCGAATTTTCGATAAACCATTTATGGGTTTCCATTCCTCCACAAACAACCCCTGCTAAATAAATACCTGTTACATTTGTCTCCATAGTATCTGGATTGTACGTAGGGAGTCGTTTTTCGTCTTGCGAAAGTGTAATTCCCATTTCAAGTAAAAAATTAAAATTTGGGGTGTAACCAGTTAATGCAAGAACAAAGTCGTTTGCTAATTTTAGCTGCCCATCAGGTGTGTCAATAATAATATTATTATCTGTAATTTCTACTACGCTAGAATTGTAATATGCAGTAATACTTCCTTCTTCAATTCTATTAATAATATCGGGTCTAACCCAATATTTTACCCGCTGCCCAATTTCCGAACCTCGTATTATAAGAGAAACTTCTGCTCCTTTTCGCCAACATTCTAAGGCCGCATCAATTGCAGAGTTACTGGCACCTAAAATTGCTAACTTCTGCCCCGCGAAATAGTGCGGGTCGTCATAATAGTGCGATACCTTTGCTAAATTTTCACCCGGAACATTTATATTATTAGGCAAGTCATAAAAACCAGTAGCAATTATAACGTTCTTTGAAGTATAGCTTTTTTTATTCGTGTTAATTTCAAATACATTACCTTTTTTAGATACCGATTTAACCAATTCAAAAAGATTTATTTTAATTTTATTTGAAGTAACAATTCTTCGGTAATATTCTAAAGCCTCATTTTTTTTCGGTTTGGCTTCAGTACTTATAAAAGGAATATCATCTAATTCTAATCGTTCAGATGTTGAAAAGAACTGCATGTTTTTTGGATAATTATAAAGTGAGTTTACAATTGGCCCTTTTTCTAGAATAACATATTTCAATCCTTTTTTCTTAGCTTCAAGTGCACAAGCAATACCTATTGGTCCTCCACCTACAATTACAACATCAAATTCATTCATCAACCTGCTATTTCTTTTAGTTCACTAATTGTTTTCGTTGGATTTTCACTCTTAAAAACAAAACTTCCTGCTACTAAAACATCAGCTCCAGCATCAACAAGTTCTTTTGCGTTTTTAGATGTGACACCCCCATCAATTTCAATTAAAGTTTTTGCCTTTTTTCTATTGATTAATGATTTTAATTCTCGAATCTTATTATAGGTGTTATTGATGAAAGATTGTCCACCAAATCCAGGGTTTACGCTCATTAAGCAAACTAAATCAATGTCGTTTATTATATCTTCTAGTAGATTAACATTCGTATGCGGATTCATGGCTACACCTGCCTTCATGCCTGCATCTTTAATTGCTTGAAGTGTTCTATGTAAATGTGTGCATGCCTCAAAATGAACGGTTAAGTTAGTGGTGCCAAGACTTGCAAATGTATTAATGTATCGATCAGGGTCAATTATCATTAAATGTACATCTAATGGTTTTGTAGCATATTGATTAATTGTTTTTACAACTGGCATCCCATATGAAATGTTAGGGACAAACACGCCATCCATAATATCTAAATGGTGCCAATCGGCGGCACTATTATTTACCATCTCAACATCGCGCTGAAGATTTCCAAAATCAGCAGCAAGTAACGACGGAGCTATTTTTGTATTACTCATTTTTGTTTGCTTAATTAATTTATAGCAATTTATTCAAATACTGAATATTTAAACTTTCTTTCTTAAATATTGAAAATCGCCCGATTTTATTTTGAGATAAAATAAGGCGATTTTAATTACAATTTTATTTTAAAGTAGATTATTTTTCTCCAGTATAAATCTTATGATTTTTATCGCCACCAGATAGTAAATAAGCGTAAAGATCTGTTAGTTCTTGCTCATTTAATCTATTTAATAGTCCTGGAGGCATTGGTGATACCGGTGATAATTCTTGTTTTTCAACATTAGTTTTAGCTAATTTTAAGGTGTAAGATGGATTGTATGCATTAGGCATAATACTTAAAGAATCTCCCTCCTCAGAAATTAAGCGACCAATTACTTTTTTACCATCTTTTGTGTGAAAGATTGTATTAGAATATTGATCGGAAATTTCTTCACTAGGACTTACTAACGCAAAGGTTAAATCATAACTACCAAATTTGGTATGCATTTGTGTTAAATCTGGTCCGGTGGCACCTCCTTCACCTTTCATTCGATGACAGGTGATACACAATGCGGCTTTGTAAGCGCGTTCTCCATCTGCAATTGTTCCTTTGTACGGTTTACTATTTGCATCGAACGCTGCTCTTGCTTGAGGCATTGTATAGGCTTTGCCAGGGCCTATTGGATCTGGAATGTTAGCTAACTCATCTGCTGGTGAATAAATTCCAGAAATTTCTTCAAAATACTCTATATCGTTTTTAGGTACTTTGGCCATAGCTTCTTGTCTTACATTTTCAATGTAGGCTTTAAAACTCATTCCGCCTTTAGAACTCATTACATCAAAAAACCACTTGAAATATTTTTCACGTAATTCTTTGGTCCATCCATCTTCTGCATGGCTTAATAGCATGCCATAATAAATTGATTCACTTGGTGGCATTTTAGCAATTACATCTCTAATTAATGGACCGTATTGTTCACTTCGCATTGATGCTTCTTCAGATAGCATTTCAACACCTTCGGTTATGGTTTTCTCTTTAGCATGTTTTTCAAGAAGATTTACCAAGCCTTCAGTTGCGCCTTCTGCTTTTAAATACAATAATATTTGTGCTAATTCTCTATTTACAGTGTTGTTAGCATGTGGAAAGTAATTGTTTAATTTTTTGCCTGTGGCAATTCTAGATGCTTTACTAGGTTCTCCCATTCTAATAAATAGTAGTTCATAAGCACGTAAAATATCAATTTTATTTTTTGGTGTTAATGTCTCTAAATTTAATTGATTAAGCTTTTCTAAAATCTTTGATTGTAAATTTTTACTTCCTTGGTGCGCTAAGGCAATACTGGCCTCAATAATTGTGGTTGGTTCTTTTTCATCAAAAAAGCGTTGTTGCCAATCTGCAATTGGTTGATGCTCTAGTGCAACTCTGGCAGCATAGCGTATAAACCGGTCTTCATTATTTAAATTATCCCAGGCAAGAGTTACGCCTTCTGTAGATTGTTCTGAATGAAATTTTTCAATGCTATGTCGTAACTGTCGCGCTTCTTTGCCTACAGTGTTTTCTGCTAAAGTAGTTTTATCAGTATCACTACCAGTATATTTTAGTCTGTAAAAATGAGAATCTATTCTTCTACCACCTGTAGCAAAATATAAATTACCGTCTGAACCGGCAATCATATCGGTTAAAGGTAGGGGAGTGCCAGATAGAAATTCTTCTCTGGTACCGGTATAAGTACTTCCTTCTGGTTTTATGTCAATAAAATAAATGGTCCCAAAACTCCAGTCCATTATTAAGATTCCATCATCAAATTTAGAGGGAAAATTTAAGCGGTTCCCAGCTAAAACAGCTGTTGGTGACCCTTGTTCTAAATTATGAACTGCCGGCAAAGCATCTGGGTAGTATGCTGGCCATTTCCCTGAACCGGTTCTCCAACCAAATTCACTACCGCTAGTTACATGACAAATTCTAGTAGGTCTA
Organism: Flavobacteriaceae bacterium EG-1; assembly: GCF_009649685.1. Lineage (GTDB taxonomy): Bacteria > Bacteroidota > Bacteroidia > Flavobacteriales > Flavobacteriaceae > Aurantibacter_A. The sequence continues at coordinate 54,545 of NZ_WJPK01000003.1, read as the reverse complement.
TACCATGGCATACCTATATCCCATTCCATATCCGCATCATAAGCAAACAATTCGCCATCTTTGTTGAAGGCCATGTCAAAAGGATTTCTAAATCCTGCTGAAATTAATTCCCAATCTGTGCCTTCTGGATTAAACTTTGCAATCCATCCTCCTGGGGCTTTAATGTCATTGGCATGTCCACGTGCATCAAGATATGGAGTAAAAAGATTGTCTTCTCCCCAATTCGAAGGTAGTCTTGTTTTTGCTTTAACCGCATCGGGAATAATTACATGATTTCCCGCTATGAAATATAATTCTTTACCATCAGGAGAAGTTAAGAAACTATGTGGGCCATGTTCGCCAGCACCATCTAATTTCATTAACATATTAATTTTATCCAATTCACCGTCGATATCAGAATCTGTAATTCGATAAATACCACTGCCATATTCTTCATCATCTGGTATGTCATCTTGCCATCTTTTATTCACAGCAACATATAAACTATTGAATGCCCAATGTAAACCATGTGCCTCACCAATAGGTAAATTTAAAGGTTCAACATTTGTAGACTTTAGTTTTTCTCCTTTAGCAGGAGCATTAAATTGATAAATTTTCCCATACTGATCACATGCAAATATTTTATTTTCAGGACCTTGAGCTAACGCTACCCATGATCCTTGTTCATGGTCACTAGGGCTATATAATTCTTCAAGCTCAAAGCCTGAAGGAAGATTGATTGTGATACTATCAAGAACTACTGTATTTAGTTCTGCTGTTTCATTGGTTTTTTTCTCTTCTTTTTTACAAGAAAAAACAATAATTAGTAATAAAAATAGGAGTTTGGTCGTCTTCATTTTTTAAAAAATTTTTCGATCTTGAAGATACCAAAAATAATTTGACCAAAGGTTTATAAATGTAGCTTATGACTAGAGTTTTATAAATTATAACCATTTATAAAATGAATGTTGTTTATTCTAATACAAGAATACAAAGTCCTAGCTATGAATTTAATTGTCGCATTCCTTCATATATTGCAATACCTACAGAATTTGCTAAATTTAAGCTTCGAATATGTTTGCTGTATAATGGAATTTTATATAAGTTGTTGAAATTACTTTTTAATATTTCTTGCGATAATCCGGCAGATTCTTTTCCAAAAATTAAAAACATATTGTCTTCAAAAGGTATGGTCCAATGATTTTTTAAGCCGTGACTCGAAAAAAAAATCATTTTTTCATTTTTATTCACTTCATAAAATTCTTCAATATTATTGTAGATAAAAAGTGAAATGTGTTTCCAATAGTCTAATCCTGCTCGTTTTAGACGGGAATCACTTAATTCAAATCCGAAAGGCTTTATAAGATGTAACTTCGAGCCAGTTGCCAGTGCTAACCGACCAATATTACCTGTGTTGTTAGGAATTTCTGGTTCCACTAAAACAATGTTAAACCCCATTATTTATGTAACGATTTTAGGTATAAATATTCTACTTTTTTCCGTGCCCAGGGTGTTTTTCGCAAGAATTTTAATGATGACTTAATAGACGGATTACTTTTAAAACAATTAATATCTACCTGGCCTGCAAGATCCTCCCAACTATATTTTTCAGTCAGAAATTCTAACATGTCAAGTAATTTAATGTTATGAAGAGGATTGTTAGTTTGCTTCACTAAGTTGGTTGTTTAAGTTGTATTCTTAATCAAAAACTGGTAAAAAACTTCGAAATTAATTCCCGATCTATTTAGATTCTATAAAAATGTAAGTTTCAATTAGCCTTAGATGCATCACTCCAGGTATCCGTTCTAAATGAGGAGGCGGGTAATAGATTAGTGTCATAAAGTGTTCCTTCAATCCAGTTTTTCCAACCGTAACGAACAGCTATTGGTTGTGTTACGTTTTTGTTTTTTACTAGGATATATTTTCGGTCGATAATCTCAGCCTCCGCTGGATAAAATACTTTATCTTTTCCTGCTATCTCAAATCCTGTTAAACCATTATAAGAGTATAACCCTGTTTCTGCATTATTAAATTTTAATAGTACGCTGTCATTTTTTATCTCATGTGTCTTGTATGTAGGCCCAGCAAAATCTACTGTTAATAAACCATAAGTTTGATTTAAGGCATTGTACAATAATCGATCTGCCACTTCCTTCTTTTTAGCTGGATGAATACATTCAGCTTCGCCTATATCCATAGTTATTGCAATGCCAGAATTAGGAATTAAATCTAAACATTGTAGTTGAATTTCTCTAATATAGGCTGAGTTTTCCGAAGTATTAAAGACCTCGTTGTTTCCATATAAATATGGTGCTATTTGTACATAATAAAAAGGAAAATCTCCTAAATTCCATTTATCACGCCAATCCTGTACCATTGCAGGGAAAAGTTTTTTATATTTATCAGGTTCACTTCTATTAGACTCGCCCTGATACCATAATGCACCTTTTATTGTATAAGGTATTAGTGGATTAATCATTGCATTAAATAATGCAGTTGGTATATGATTTGTTCCTTTAGATATATCAACATCATTAAGATTTACTTTTTCATATTTTTCTATTTTTTCTTTGCTTATCCAAGCTTGGACACTACTGCCTCCCCACGATGTGTGTATCATACCCACAGGTACGTCTAATATTTTTTGTAATTGCTGGCCATAGAAATAGGCAATTGCACTAAAGTCGCTAACATTTTTTGGGCTAGCAGATTGCCATTTTATATATTTTTCAACATTCTTTAATGGAGCTTTTGACCCTAATCGTTCTACGGTAAATAGTCGTAAATTTGGATTGTTAGCAGTGGCAATAGCCTGTAGTGCCCCAAAAGTTGGTTGTCCACTGTATCCATTAAGTGGTTGTTGCATATTTGATTGACCTGAGCAAAGCCAGACTTCACCAAATAAAATATCTTCTAATACAATATTAGAATCATCACCAACTATTTTTATTGTTTGAGGTTCTTTACTATTTGTAGTCTGTAACTCTAACTTCCAATTACCTTGGCTGTCTGTGGTAGTATTCAATGGCTTGTTTAGCCAAGAAGTACTTATAGAAATTTCTTCATTTGGATCAGCCCAACCCCAAACAACTACTTTAGTATTTCGTTGCAATACCATATGAGATGAAACAATAGCTGGTAATTTTATTTTGGCATTAATAGTGGAAGTAAATAATAGCGAAACTATCATAAAAAAGAGTGGTCTGGTCAATGTCATCAATTTTAAGTTAAAATGGTTTAGTAAAAATAATTTTTAGCTGGATAGTTGTTTTTTTTATACAAGGGTTGTATAAAAGTATGAATTTAAACTTTTAATAGAAGAATATATAAATGAAAAAACTCCGGTAATCAGCCGGAGTTTATTCATCAATCAAAAAACGAACAGTCATGATAAACTGTTGTTACGTTCTACAAAATACAATTAATATGCCAAAAATACAATCAAAGTGTTTTTAACATAAAGTATAATGTTTATCCAAGATAAGTTTTTAAAATCTTACTTCTTGAAGTGTGTTTTAATCTACGAATTGCTTTTTCTTTAATTTGACGTACTCTTTCTCTTGTAAGATCAAAAGTTTCACCAATTTCTTCTAAAGTCATAGAATGTTGACCAGCCAAACCAAAGTACAAACGAATAACGTCTGCTTCTCTTGGGGTTAATGTTTCTAGTGCGCGTTCAATTTCTGTACGCAAAGATTCATGTAATAATTCTTTGTCTGGGTTTGGAGATTCACCACTACGAAGTACATCGTACAGGTTAGAATCTTCACCATCGATTAATGGAGCATCCATAGATACATGACGACCAGAATTTTTCAAAGATTGTTTAACATCATCAACAGTCATATCCAATTCTTTTGCAATTTCCTCAGGTGAGGGCATACGCTCATGCGCTTGCTCTAAGAATGCAAATGTCTTGTTAATCTTGTTAATAGATCCAATTTTGTTTAATGGTAAACGAACAATACGAGATTGCTCTGCTAATGCTTGTAAGATAGATTGACGAATCCACCATACGGCATAAGAAATAAATTTGAAACCACGAGTTTCATCAAAACGTTGTGCCGCTTTTATCAATCCTAAGTTTCCTTCATTGATTAAGTCCGGCAGAGTAAGGCCTTGGTTTTGGTATTGCTTGGCAACTGATACAACGAATCGAAGATTGGCCTTTGTTAGTTTTTCAAGAGCGATCTGGTCGCCTGCCTTGATACGTTGTGCCAATTCTACTTCTTCATCTGCTGTAATCAAGTCAACTTTGCCGATTTCTTGCAAGTACTTGTCCAAAGATGCGGTCTCTCTATTAGTGACCTGTTTTGTAATTTTAAGCTGTCTCATGTAAGGGGATTAAATTCATATTGCATAGACTGCATATACTTATACGTAGAATCTTGAGAAATGTTACAAATTGAGTAAAAAAACTTTAAATAATAGTTAAACGGTATAAAAAACCCCATCTGTTATAAACAGATGGAGTTTTTAAAATAAAAGTAAAGGGTTTTATTTATCTCTTCTTGGCTTTCGATCTTTGTTGTCTCTTCCACGACGATCATCTCTACGATCATTATTTTTACGTGGTGGTCTTTCAACAAACCCTTCAGGTTTTGGTAGAAGTGCTTTACGAGATACCTTCTCTTTACGGGTTCTTGGGTCAGTTCCTAAGTACTTTACTTCAAACTCATCTCCCATATTAACAACGTCAGAAACATTTTCTGTACGTTCCCAGGCTAATTCTGATACATGTAATAAAGTCTCATTGCCCGGAGCATCAAGATATTCAACAACAGCACCAAAATCTAACATTTTAATAACTTTTACCTTATAAGATTCATTCATCTTTGGTTTGAACATTAATGAATCAATTTTGGTTATAACGGCATCAATACCTGTTTGATTAGTACCTAATATTTCAACAATACCTTCTTCAGTAACTGGGTCTTCATTGATTACGATTGTTGTACCTGTTTCTTTTTGAAGCTCTTGAATTACTTTTCCACCTGGTCCAATAAGTGCACCGATATATTCATTAGGAATTACACGAGTAACCATTTTTGGTGAATGTGGTTTCACATCTGAAGCAGGAGTCGCAATTGTCTCTGTTATTTTTGTAAGAATATGCAAGCGACCCTCTTTAGCTTGATTTAGTGCATTAACTAAAATTTCATAAGAAAGTCCTTTTACTTTAATATCCATTTGACATGCGGTAATTCCATCCGCAGTTCCGGTTACTTTAAAGTCCATATCACCTAAATGATCTTCATCACCTAAGATATCAGAAAGCACAGCATATTTGCCAGAATCGGCATCAGAAATTAATCCCATTGCAATTCCAGAAACTGGTTTTTTTAATTGAACACCTGCATCCATCATTGCCATTGTTCCCGAACAAACAGTCGCCATTGAAGAGGATCCGTTTGATTCTAAAATTTCAGAAACTACACGAACAGTATAAGGACAGTCATCTGGAACCATACCTTTTAACGCACGTTGTGCAAGATTACCGTGTCCTACTTCTCTACGTGATGTACCACGAATTGGTCTAGCTTCACCCGTTGAAAAAGGAGGGAAGTTGTAATGTAAATAGAAATTTTCTTCCCCTTCATATGACGGCATGTCTATTTTATTAGAATCTCTAGAGGTACCTAATGTTACTGTAGCTAAGGCTTGAGTTTCACCTCGAGTAAAAATTGCCGAACCGTGTGTTGATGGTAAATAATCTATTTCACACCAGATTGGTCGAATTTCATTAGTTTTTCTACCATCTAAACGTAATCCTTCGTTCAAAGTAAGGTCTCGAACAGCAGCTTTTTCTGCTTTACTATAATATTTAGAAACTAAACCACCAAAATCGGCTAATTCATCTTCCGAGAAAGTAGCTTTAATTTCTTCTTTAATTTCACCAAAGGCAGCACTTCTTTCATGTTTAGCAGACCCTGCTTTTGCAACTGCATAAACTTTATCATAAGCTAAATCATAGATTTTCTTTGCTAATTCTTCATCTTCTCTTTCAGGCTCGTATTCACGAGTTTCTTTTTTGCCAAATGCTTCAGCTAATCGAAGTTGTGCGGCACATTGAATTTTAATTGCTTCATGCGCAAATTTAATGGCTTCTGTCATTTCTTCTTCAGAAATTTCATCCATCTCACCTTCAACCATCATTACTGATTCTGCAGAAGCACCAATCATCATATCTATATCTGACTCTTCTAACTGCACTCTAGTCGGATTAATAACGAATTCTCCGTTTACACGTCCAACTCGGACTTCAGATATGGCACATTCGAATGGAAAATCTGATAATTGAATGGCTGCAGATGCCGCTAAACCTGCCATTGCATCGGGCATAACATCATCATCATGAGACATTAATTGTATCATTACCTGAGTTTCAGAATGATAATCTTTAGGAAAAAGTGGTCGTAATACACGGTCAACTAAACGCATTGTTAATACTTCGCCATCACTAGGTCTAGCTTCTCTTTTGAAGAAACCACCGGGATAACGTCCGGCTGCCGCAAATTTTTCACGGTAATCTACTGTAAGTGGTAAAAAATCCACGTCACTTTGTTTGTAGTTTGATACTACAGTACATAATAACATACATTTACCAGATTGAACAACAACAGAGCCATGAGCTTGTTTTGCTAACTTTCCTGTTTCGATAGAAATTTCTCTACCGTCACCGAGGTCAATAACCTCTTTAAATACTTTTGGAATCATAAAATTGATTTGTATCTGCCAATGGGCAGACTGTTAAACAATGGTCATCCGGATGTTGAGACCGGAAGGTTGTGTTGTTGTATGTGCTGTTAGCACTGACCAATGAAAAACTGTGAGTAGCTTTTAATTTGCCTTAAAATAATAAGGACTTTTACTTAAAAATAAATATGCTAAAATGAACTAAGCATAATTTTAAAATGGGGAAAGTTCACTTTCCCCATTTTAATAATTACTTTCTAATATTTAATTCTTTGATAAGTTCACGATACTTTACAATATCCTTCTTTATCATATAATCTAAAAGACTTCTTCTTTTTCCTACAAGCTTCACTAATGAACGTTCTGTATTATAGTCTTTGTGATTCTTTTTTAAATGTCCTGTCAAATGATTAATTCTATGTGTGAACAATGCAATTTGACCTTCTGTAGAACCTGTGTTCTCTGCTTTTCCACCGTGTTTCTTAAAAATTTCGGCTTTTACTTCTTTTGTTAAGTACATGCTAATATTATTGTAAATGATTATTATGTATCTGACTGATTCTCAATCAGCGTGCAAATATAGTACTATTATGCGTTATTCTATATGGAAAGATACTTTTTTTATATATCAATGGGATATATAGCCAAAGTATCTTGTTTTACATTAATCTGAAAAATTAATATTATTTACGAATAGGATTGTTTTGGATTAAGTCGATATATTGATTTACTTTGGTTTTGAGGTTTTTTCTATGAACGATAAAATCTAGAAAACCATGCTCCAATAAAAATTCTGCCGATTGAAAGCCTTCTGGCAAATCTGCACCCGTAGTGTCTTTAACAACTCTTGGTCCTGCAAAACCAATTAATGCTCCAGGTTCTGCAATATTAATATCACCTAACATTGCATATGATGCTGTTGTGCCACCTGTTGTTGGATCTGTACATAACGAGATATATGGAATGCCAGCTTCCGCCAATTGCGCTAATTTGGCAGACGTTTTGGCTAATTGCATTAGTGATAATGCGGCCTCCATCATTCTAGCACCACCAGACTTCGAAATAAGTAAAAAGGGTATTTTCTTTTTAATTGAATAGTCTATAGCACGTGCTATTTTTTCTCCGACAACACTACCCATTGATCCGCCTATAAAAGCAAAGTCCATACAAGAAATAACTAAATCCTTACCTAAAGATTTACCAACACCGGTTCTAATTGCATCTTTTAGTCCGGTTTTCTTCTCAGCTGCTTTTAAACGCTCAGAATATTTTTTTGTATCCTCAAATTTTAAAGGATCTTTCGAAGATAATTTGGCGTCTAACTCTTTAAACTTATTATCATCAAAAAGTATTTCAAAGTATTCTTTACTACCAATTCTGACATGATAATCATCTTCTGGACTTACATAAAAATTTTGCGCAAGTACCTCAGATTCGACAATTTTTCCGGTTGGAGATTTATACCATAAACCTTTCGGAGTGTCTTTTTTTTCCTCAGTAGCCGTTTGAATTCCTTTTTCCTTCCTCTTAAACCACGACGACATATTATCCATTATTTAGCGTTAAATAGTTTTGGAAATCTACCTATTACAAGGTATTAATATTATTAAGATCTTCAAAGGCTTTTTTTAATCGCTCAACAAAAGACTTTTCTCCCTCACGCAACCAAACGCGTGGATCATAATGTTTTTTGTTTGGTTCATCAGCGCCATCAGGATTCCCAATTTGACTTTGAAGATAATCTTTTTTACCTTGAATGTAGTCTCTTACACCTGCTAGAAAAGCATATTGTAAGTCGGTATCAATATTCATTTTAATTACACCATAACTAATTCCTTCTCTAATTTCTTCTACTGTTGATCCTGATCCACCATGAAATACAAAATCGATATGATTATGTTCAACACCATATTTTTTAGAAATAAACTCTTGAGAATTCTTTAAAATTTTTGGTGTCAGTTTTACATTACCAGGTTTGTATACACCATGAACGTTGCCAAATGCAGCTGCAATAGTGAATTTAGGACTTATTTTGGATAACTCCTCATATGCATATGCTACTTCTTCAGGTTGTGTGTATAACTTTGAATCGTCAACGTCTGAATTATCTACACCATCTTCTTCACCACCTGTAATTCCTAATTCTATTTCAAGGGTCATACCCATTTTATTCATGCGTTCTAAATATCCCTTGCAAATTTCAATGTTCTCTTCAATTGGTTCTTCTGACAAATCAATCATATGCGAACTGAAAAGTGATTTGCCAGTTTCTGCGAAATGCTTTTCACTTGCCTCCAATAAACCATCAATCCAAGGAAGTAATTTTTTAGCACAATGATCTGTATGCAAAATAACAGTAGCCCCATATGCTTCTGCTAATTCATGTACATGTTTAGCGCCAGCAACTGCACCAACAATTGCAGCTCTTTGCCCTTCATTAGAGAGCCCTTTACCAGCATTAAATTGTGCACCACCATTTGAGAATTGAATAATTACTGGTGCATTTAAACTCGCTGCAGTTTCTAAAACACCATTTATGGTATCTGAACCAATTACATTTACAGCGGGTAAAGCAAACCCTTTCTCTTTTGCATAGTTGAAAATTGCTTGAACTTCATCACCAGTGGCAACACCTGCCTTTATATTATGGGACATATTTTCTTCTTTTTATGTTAAGCGACAAATGTAATAAAATATTTAGCTCTAGACACCAATCGTTAAAAAGGATAATTGATTCCAATCTGAAGTACAGAATTAGCGAAATTATAGTCTCTAAACCAACGTTTTGACATCTCTTCTGCTGGATTATAGGTTTTGAAACCAAGATCTAATCGAAATAAAAAGTAGGTGAAATCGTAACGGACACCAAAACCAGTACCTAATGCTATATCACCTAATGAGCTAATGCCATTGAAAGTGGCGTCTGGATCCTCTACATTGTCAAAAACGTTCCAAATATTACCTGCATCTGCAAAAAGAGCTCCATTAATATCACCAACTATAGGAAACCTATATTCAAGGTTAAGGGCCATTTTTAAATTAGCCTCATTAAAATCATTTATTGCATCTGTTCGTCCTGGGCCTAATGAATATGGTGTCCATGCTCTGATATCATTTGAACCACCTGCAAAATAACTTCTAACAAATGGAATATTATCTGCATTACCATAAGGTACTGCGATTCCAAAGAAAGTTCGAAGTGCTAATACTTGAGATTTTGAAAGGTCCCAATATTTTACATAGTCAAATTCGGTTTTTATGTATTGAGAGTAAGGCACATTAAAAACTAGAAGGTCACCATTATCATCTTCACTAAAAGGTAAAAGGTAGGATAATCCTGAAAGTAAATTTCCAGCACTTTCTACCTTAAAACGAAAAGAGTAGAACTGATTGTCTGTTAAACCATTTCTGTTTGTGAGATTTAATGTGTAATTGGTTGCGAAAATTAAATTGTTTTGTGTTAGTCTGTCACGTCGTTCTTTTATATTAATTACATCAACGAAATCTTCAGTTGTACTGCCTAGAGTTCCATTTTCAATTTGAGTAATAAAATCATTTGCGCCATCAGGAATTGATAGTTGTGTGTCATTATCATCTTCAATGTCAAAAAGCTCAGGTGCAACTGTTATATAATCATATGAGGTAGTACTTGTGGCAATATCATTTAAAGTGGAAAATGAATTGGTGTATACATTAAAAAATCGCTCTTGATTGACATTTCTAACAAATTGCACATTTAATAGTTCAACATTGTGTTTTTTAAAATCGGATGGTGTCCAGTTGTAGCCTAAGACCGTATTAAAGGTTTGTTTGTCTAAACCAATGTTTTGTTGAGCACTGGCTCCAATAGACATTCGAGTTCGTGGTAAAGTATAACTTGGAATTATTTTATCTGTATTGATAAAGGGAAGCCAAATTCTAGGGAAGTTTAGATTTAAGTCAGCTCCAAATTCTAAAATATTAAAGAATTGCTTATCAATTATAGATTCGTCTCGTGAATTACCAATACTTAATCGTCCGGTTAAACTTAAATTTTCAGCTCCTTTAAAAATATTACGAGCTTGTAATGATGGACTATAAGCTAGTCCAACTCTTTGAATATTTGAATGATTTATGTCAAAATCTGACCCTAATGAATATTTTGGTCTTGACTGTAGATAAATATTTGCGGTTAAGTCACTTGGCTTTTCAGAATCTTGTTCATAAGAAATAGTTGGATAGCGAAAAACATTAAGATTGGCAATTTGCCTATTTGTTCTTACTCGATCAATATCTCGGTAAACACTATCTTTATTAAAAAATATTGCATTAGCTAGTGTTTTTGGTTTAAAGCGTAATTTATCTCTATAGAAAATTGTATAATCTTTATATCGAATGAATTCCTCATTTTCTTCTCCACTAAAATCATAATCTGTATGAATATTTATATTTTTAAAACGATGAACTTCATATTTTGAAGTTGTAGCCACACCTTCACCTCTTCGTCTTTGATCTTCAATGTTTAATTGAATATCCATTCCTTGGTCATCTCTAAATTTGAATGTATCTCTTTCTATTGTGTAAGAAATGGAGCTTTCTTGAAAATTATAAACACCAGTATTTCTGAATAACGAGGTTAAACGTTCTCGTTCGTTATTAAAATTATCAATGTCAAATTTCTCACCTGGAATAACATGAGATTTATCTGCATTTAATTGATAAATTGAATCTAAGGCAGGCGAACTTATTTTCTGAGTTAAAGTGTCAATAATATAAGGTTTGCCTAATGCTATATTATAATTTACACCAATTCGTTTTTTCTTTATTAAACTGTCAATTGTAAAAGATGCTGTATTATTAAAATAACCCTTACTATGATAATATGCTTTAAGTCTTGTTAATGTTCTTAATGTTTGTGTAGAATCTAATACTGAGGGTGGTTCTCCGATTTTTTTGAGCCAATCATGAACGCCTTTCACTACAAAAGACTCACCGAGCCTACGCACTTGTTTTTTTGAAAGAATTTTGTTTAATCGTTCTTCTCTTTTATCTTTTCGATACAACCATTCATTGTAGGAAGAATCTGGATTCTCTTTTGCTAGGTTAAATAAGTTGAGTCGTAACGGATATCCTAATAATGCGCTATTTGGCTTTTGTACTATTAAACTGTTAACATCTTCATTGCTAATTTTTAAGCTGTCGGCATATATAGTATTCTTTATAATTAAAAGCTCATTATCGTCAACACGTTTTAAGGTATTACAAGACGCCAAGAATATAGCTAAAAATAATAGACTTATTTTAGCAAAGTTATCTCTAAAAAATGAGGGGTTATACATATTAAAAATCAAAAATACATTATTTGCATGGTTGTTAAAAGCCAAATAAAACTTATAAAAAGTCTTCTACAAAAAAAGTACCGATCTCAACATTCACTTTTTGTAGTCGAAGGTGTAAAGACAGTTAGAGAATTATTAAAGTCTGATATTTTAAGTTATCAAGTTTATACAACTGATTCTTCTCTTTTTAATGTAGATGAATCCTTAATTCAACAAATTACAGAAAAAGAGTTAAAACAAATTAGTAATTTAAAATCTCCAAATAAGGTTTTAGGTATTTTTGAAATTCCAAAACCAAAAACAATCGATTTTTCAAACTGGGTAGTTGCACTTGATGACGTTTCTGATCCAGGAAATTTAGGAACGATTATTAGGTTGTGTGATTGGTTTGGAATTAGCAATTTGTTGTGCTCTAAAAATACTGTTGATTGTTATAATCCTAAAGTTTTGCAGGCTACGATGGGTTCAATTGCTAGAATGAATATTGTGTATGATGATTTATTTAATGTTTTAAAAAATGCAGATGTACCTATATTTGGTACTTTTATGGATGGTAAGAACTGTTATAAGCAAGATTTTAATGAATCAGGAATTCTGGTCATGGGTAATGAAGCAAACGGCATATCAAATAAAATTGATGCAATCTGTACCAACAGAATAAGTATACCGCATTTTGGTAATTCTAAAACAGAAAGCCTAAATGTAGCCACCGCAACAGCAATTTTCTTAAGCGAAATTAGAAGAGGATAGATGAGGTAATTTACTCAAATGTAAAATTAATAAATAAACCACGTGAACGCATAGCATCAACATTACCTGTCCATGGACTATTGACATCTGCGTCTCGAACTAACTCATCATTAATAGCGAAAACCCCTCGAATTGAAGGTGTGAATTTAAAATACTCTAGATAAAAATCTATTCCAAACCCCATTTCATAATTATTAACCCATTTTTTCATTCTAAATGTTCCGCTACTATTATCATCTAGGCTAGTTTCATTACTTCCTAAATTTAAGGTTCTAGAAACACCTCCGATAATAAAAGGCTTCCAATTTCCAAATCTTCTCGTACTTAATTTTAATAATATTGGGAAGTTGATATAAGTAGATTTAATATCTCGAAATGCATCTCTCTTACCCTCATCTGTATTGTCAAAACCAGGAAAACCTAAGGTTCTTTGTGTATAATGTAGACCTGGTTCAAAACGTATATCAATAAACTCATTAATATTCATTTCACCTATTAATCCTACATTAAAGCCCATAGACTTATCTACTAAGATATCTGTAAGATTTATGCCTCTATTGTTAATATAGTCAAACTTAAAATCGTACTGATTAAATCCTAAGAAATACCCATAATTTAAGAACTTCTTGTCTTTGTTCTCTAAGTTTAGTATTGGGTTTTCTTTAAACTGGGCAGTTAATGGCTGGCTTAACAGCATTGTGCCAATTAATATAAAAAGAAAGTACTTCATTGGTTTATTTTGTGGCAACATATATTGATGCGACCCCAAACGTTTGAGGTCTGTTCTCTACACCTATAAACCCCGTTTTTCTCAAAATATTGTTGAAATCTTCACCATGTGGAAAAATCGATGCAGATTCACTTAAGTAAGTGTAAGCAGAGGCGTCTTTTGAAAATAGTCTACCAATAGTAGACATTATGTATTTTGTATAAAATTTGTGCCCTTGTTTGTATGGAAACTTCGTGGGAACCGAGGTTTCCAGGATTACAAAAGTGCCTTTAGGTTTCAATACTCTAAAAATTTCATGTAAGCCTTTTTCTAAATTTTCAAAATTACGAACCCCAAAGGCAACTGTAACTGCATCAAAAGAATTAGCTTCAAAAGGTAGATTCTCACTATCCCCAAGAATCATTTCTACTTTATCATTAAGTTTTTTTTCTTGAACTTTTTGCTTACCTATATCTAACATGCCTGGTGATATATCTAGACCAATAACCTTTGTAGCTCCAGTTTGAACTAAATTAATAGCTAAGTCTCCAGTACCGGTTGCTATATCCAAAATAGAATCCGGTTTGTTTTTGGTTATAATAGCTACCACTTGCTTTCGCCATTTAATATCTATCCCAAAAGAAATTACACGGTTTAATCCATCATAATTTTTAGAAATGTTATCGAACATTCTTGTAACCTGTTCTTTTTTACCTAATTCTGAATCTTTATAAGGAGTAACATTTTCTGCCATCGCATAATTTTGGTCCAAAGATACGATATAAGCACTATTTTACGTTTGTTATACGCTGTTTATAGTTGAGTTATAACAACTTATTATAAATAGGATTTTTATAATCAAAACCGAATAATTACGTAATTTTGACCTGAAAATTGATTGTACCATATGAGTTGAAGACTTGTTTGTAGTACATAAGATTTATCTCAATTGTTGAATTTGGTTAAATAGAACCTTAAAATCAAAAAACATTTTATTAGATGAAAATCTTAATAGCAGGAGCTGGTGAAGTAGGTTTTCATTTAGCAAAATTACTATCATTTGAATCACAGAATATTACTTTAATTGATACCGACAAGGAAAGTCTTGCATATGCTGATACTCACCTTGATATTCGGGTTATAAGAGGTGATGCAACCTCTGTATCATTATTACTGGATGCTGACGTAGCTAAATCAGATATGGTTATTGGGGTTACTTCTTCAGAAACTACCAATTTAACATTATGTATGTTGGCGAAACAGCTAGGTTGTAATAGAACAATAGCCAGAATATCGAATACTGAATTTATTGATAATAAAGAACTTGTAAAGTTTGAAGAGTTAGGAATAGATGAATTGATTTCACCTGAAGAATTGGCAGCAACGGAAATTCAAATGTTATTGAATAAATCGGGCTTTAATGATACTTATGAGTTTGAAGAAGGTAAGTTAATTATGGTAGGGGTTTCTTTGCCAAAATCTGCACCATTTGTAGGTAAAAGTGTAAAAGAAGCGGCACAGATTTTTCCTGAACTTAATTTCATGCCTATTGCTCTAAAAAGGACCGGGACACAACGTACTTTAATACCACGTGGTGATACAATCTTTAAACCTGGTGATCAAGTATATTTTATAACCACCAAAGAAGGTGTTGATGAATTGTATAAACTTACTGGGAAAAGAAATGAAGATATAAAAAATGTTATGATCTTAGGTGGTAGTAAAGTAGGCTTTAAAACTGCTAGAGATTTATGTGCAAGTAAGTTTAATGTTAAATTAATCGAAAAGAATAAAGAGAAATCTATTGATTTGGCAGATGATTTACCCAATGCATTAATAATTAATGGAGATGGTAGGAATGTAGAATTGTTAGACGAAGAAAGTTTAGATTCCATGGATGCATTTATAGCAGTTACTGGAAATTCAGAAACTAATATTATGTCTTGTTTGGTAGCCAAATCAAAAAATATAAAAAAGACCATTGCCTTAGTTGAAAATATGGATTATTTTCAATTATCGCACTCTATAGGAATAGATACCTTAATTAATAAAAAGTTACTAGCTGCAAATAATATTTTTAGACACATACGTAAAGGGGAAGTAGTAGCTCTTATGCGATTAAATAGTTTAAATGCTGAAATTTTAGAGTTTGTTGTTAAGCCGAAGTCAAAAGTTACAGGACGCATTATACGTGAACTAAATTTTCCTAAATCAGCTACGATAGGAGGGGTGGTACGAGGAGAAACGGGTAAAATTGCATTAGGTGATTTTCTTATACAAGCTGGCGATAGAGTTGTAGTTTGCTGCTTGCCAGAAGCAATACCGAAAATTGAAAAATTATTTCTTTAATTATGAGTTTGAACGTTAAAATAATTGTTCATCTCATGGGTTTGTTGCTACTCTGCAATGGCTTCTTTATGCTATTGGCAACCCTTGTTAGTGGTATTTATGATGATGGGGCAACTCTAAGTCTTTTAACTGCCGCACTAACAACTTTGTTTATTGGAATAATGGCTATGATTTATACAAAAGATCATAGAAAAGTTGTTAAAAAGAAAGAAGGCTATATTATTGTTACTTTTGGTTGGCTGGTGATGACAATTTCAGGTATAACCCCATATCTGTTTTCTGAAGCAATTCCTAATGTTACAGACGCATTTTTTGAAACAATGTCTGGTTATACAACTACAGGTGCTTCAATTCTAAATGATATTGAATCATTGCCGGAAGGAATATTATTTTGGCGAAGTCTAACGCATTGGATTGGTGGTATGGGTATCATTGTATTAGCAATTGCTATATTGCCGTTATTAGGTATAGGAGGAATGCAACTATTTGCTGCCGAAGCTCCAGGTCCGAGTGGAGATAAATTGCATCCCAGAATTACAGATACAGCCAAGCGATTATGGTTGATTTATGTAGGTTATACTTTGGCAGAAACTTTATTGTTGAAATTGGCTGGTATGAGTTTTTTCGACGCAATTAATCATTCTTTGGCAACTCTTTCTACTGGTGGATTCTCTACAAAAAACGCTAGCGTAGCATATTGGAATAACCAGCCGGTAATTCAATATATTATTATTGTATTTATGTTTTTGGCAGGGAGTAATTTTGTATTGAGTTATTTTGCGTTTAAAGGTAAAATACAACGAGTATTTAAAGATGAAGAGTTTCGTTATTATGGTGGGTTTGTGTTAGCTTTTACTATTATTGCTGCATTAGTAATTTATTTTAATGCGAATTTAACAGAAGAAACCCCAGGGTATAATATGGTTTGGGGAAAGGCAGAAAGTTCTTTTAGACATGCCTTATTTCAAATAATCGCCGTTGTAACTACAACGGGATTCGTAACTGCAGACTTTACGAGCTGGACACCATTTTTAACGGTATTTTTCTTTGGTTTAATGTTTGCTGGTGGATCTGCGGGATCAACCGCTGGAGGAATAAAAGTAATACGACACCTATTAATTATTAAGAATGGGGTATTAGAATTTAAACGAACGCTCCATACGAACGCTATAATTCCAGTTCGTTACAATGATAAATCAGTAGGACAAGATATTATTTATAATATCATCGCATTTTTTGTACTGTATATGCTTTTGTTTATTATCGGAGCAATGGTGCTTGGTATGATGGGAGTAGATTTTGTTACAGCAATAGGCGGGGCAGCCACATCATTAGGTAATGTGGGTCCAGCCTTTGGTGAATTAAACCCTGTAAGTAATTTTAGTGGATTACCCGCACCAGCCAAATGGTGGTGCGGATTTTTAATGTTATTAGGGAGATTAGAATTATTTACAGTTTTAATTTTGTTAACTCCCTATTTCTGGAAAAAGACATAATCTTATTTCAAAGCATCTTCAATTCGCTTAATTGCTTCTCTTATATTTTCTTCAGACGCAGCATATGAAATACGTATACAATTCCCATTTCCAAAAGCATCACCAGTAACAGTTGCCACATTGGCGTATTCTAAAAGGTACATAGCGAAATCTGATGCATTGTTAATAGTAACACCTTGTAAAGTTTTTCCAAAATATGCTGTTACATCTGGGTACACATAAAAGGCACCCTCTGGCTCATTGCATTGAAAACCTTGAATGTTATTTAATAAACCTAAAATAATCTTTCTACGTTCTTTAAATTCATCAACCATATAGTTAATGCGTTCCGGTGATTCTACTAGCGCAGTAATAACAGCGCGTTGAGCTATACAATTAGCTCCACTTGTTACTTGTCCTTGAAGCTTGTTGCATGCTCTAGCAATATAACTAGGTGCTCCAATATAACCAATACGCCATCCTGTCATAGCAAAGGCTTTTGCTACTCCATTCACAGTTACGGTACGATCATACATGTCTTCAAATTCTGCCATAGACGCATGTGCTGTAACACCATAATTAATGTGCTCATAAATCTCGTCACTAACCACAATAATTTGTGGGTGTTTCTGTAAAACATCGGCTAATGCACGTAGTTCTTGTTTGCTATAGATAGAACCACTTGGGTTACAAGGAGAACTGTACCATAACATCTTAGTTTTAGGGGTGATTGCAGCCTCTAACTGCTTAGCTGTCATTTTAAAATCACTTTCAATGGTGGTTGGTACTTCAACTGGCGTACCATCTGCTAGTTTTACAATATCACTATAACTTACCCAATACGGACAAGGTAAAATAACTTCATCTCCTTCATTTAAAATTACTTGAGCAATGTTATATAATGCTTGTTTTGCTCCTGTTGAAACGACTATTTGCGATGGCTCATAAGAAATGTTATTATCTCTTTTAAACTTGGTAATGATAGCTTCCTTTAATTCAACATAACCATCTACCGGTGTATATGAATTATAATCATCATTTATAGCTTGTTTTGCAGCTTCCTTTATATAGTCTGGAGTGTTAAAATCAGGTTCTCCAAGACTTAATCCAATGATGTCTTTCCCAGAAGCTCTCAATTCACGTGCTTTTGCAGCCATTTCTAATGTTGCTGATGGGGTAAGACTGTTTATTCTATCTGATAGTTTGTTGCTCATTTTTTTGTAGTTAGTTGATACATTAAACTGTACGCAAAATTATTACTTTTTAAAGTCTTTTAAGAAAGATAATTATGGATTGTACATTATTAATGAAACTTGTGCGAAAAACAATATTTTCACTAAAATCGAAAGATTTTCAACAATGATATATTAATATTGTAATGAAGGTTGTTTTCCTAATTCTTTAAGATGTTTGAAGTGCGAAATAATAGCTTTTCTTGTTGTTTTATATTCGTGATACGGCAAATTAAATTCTTTCGCTGTTTCTTTTACTATTTTAGAAATCTTGGTATAGTGAACATGACTAATATTTGGAAAAATATGATGTTCAACTTGATGGTTTAGCCCTCCAGTAAACCAATTTACAATTTTGTTTTTCGTGCCAAAATTTACAGTTGTAAATAGTTGATGTATAGCCCATGTATTTTTCATGTTGCCACTTTTATCAGGTAATGGCGTTTGAGCATCATTTACAATATGTGCTAATTGAAAAACAACACTTAAGATAACTCCGGCTACATAATGCATAATGAAAAATCCTAATAAAATCATATACCACGGCATGTCTACAAATATTAGTGGCAGCACAATCCAAATAGTGATGTATAGAATTTTTGTTATAACCAGTGTACTCCAATTAACTATAGGGTTGGGTAATTTGCCATATGAAAGCTTACGTTTCATATAGCGATACATTTGCTGAAAATCCGTGGTGATGGCCCAATTAAAAGTTAATAATCCATAAAGAAAAATGGAATAGAAGTGTTGGAATTTATGATGTTTACGCCACTCGGTGTGTTTTGAAAATCGTAGTATTCTACCAGCCTCCATATCCTCATCATGATCTTGTATGTTCGTGTATGTATGATGTAATACGTTATGTTGAACTTGCCAATTATATACGTTGCCAGCTAAGATGTAAATACTACTTCCCATTAATTTATTAACCCATTTTTTATTTGAATATGAGCCATGGTTGCCATCGTGCATAACATTCATTCCTACACCAGCCATTCCAATTCCCATAATAATAGTTAAGAGTAAATTGGCCCAATTTGGCAGTCCTAATGTGAGTATTAAGAAATAAGGAGTTAAAAACATGGCAAACATAATTACTGTCTTTAAATGCAATCGCCAATTTCCTGTTTTTTTAATTTTATTTTCTTTGAAATAGTCATTAACTCTTTTGTTTAAGATTTTAAAAAAGTTAGTAGCATCTTTTCTGGGGAATTTTATTGTAGTCTTATTCATTATTGATGATTCTTATGTAAAGATAATGCAAATGTCTTTCTTGGTTTTGCTTGTTAACTAAATTTGGCAAAACAATTTAATGCAAGAGTGAATATACTATTTTTGCTTAAATAATTAAAATACGAATGAAGGTAGCTCTTGTTTATAAATATTTCCCTGATTTAACTGAAGAACAAAGACAGCAATTTCAACTTCTAGAAACTTTATACCAAGATTGGAATCAGAAAATAAATGTTGTTAGTCGTAAAGATATAGACGAGTTATATCTTCGGCATGTATTGCATTCGTTAGCAATTGCTAAGTTTCAAAAGTTTAAGGATGAATCAAAGGTTTTGGATGTTGGTACGGGTGGTGGATTTCCTGGAATTCCACTAGCCATTTTATTTCCAAAGGTTAAATTTACATTAGTCGATTCTATTGGTAAAAAAATTAAAGTGGTGGAAGAGGTAGTTGCTGGACTTAATTTAACAAATGTAATGCCAATAAATTCAAGAGTTGAAGAATTGAATGGGCAATTTGATTTTATTATAAGTAGGGCTGTGGCAGCAATGCCAACTTTTACACATTGGGTGAAAGGTAAAATCAAAAAAGAATCACAACACGAAAGACGTAACGGAATATTGTATCTTAAAGGAGGTGACCTTACAACGGAACTAAAAGATTACAAGGCAGCACAGCAAATTAATTTAACCGATTTTTTTGAGGAAGAATTTTATGAGACGAAGAAATTGGTTTATTTGCCTCAGAAATTTAAAGGTTAAAGTCTAATTATAAGGTTGAATTCACTTTAATAAGTTGCATCTGAGCATCATTTTTTGCTGCTAAAATATAGTTTTCACCATTAATTGAAATTTCTTCTAAAGCTCTAACATCTCCGATAATTTTAAGTCCAGATTCGAGCATTGGAATGCTTTCGAAATCACCTTTGCCATTCCCTTTGAGATAGAGCCCAAAACTAGAATCATTTCTAGGTGTTTCTACTTCTGAATTGTATAAATTTCCCGCTAATACTACATCTAAGTTGCCATCTTGATTAAAATCTTTAACAATAAATTGATTAATGCTTGAGATTTGAGCTAGTTGTGGTAATGGTTTTAATTTGAATTTACCATTGTTATTTTCGAGATAAACACTCGCGAAAGAAGTGATTTCATAACTCAAAGAATTTTCTAACATTTCCGTCGTATAAATTTGTTTTAACGAAGCACTTGCGAAGGAATTATAGTCTTTAAATTTTGCTTTTATAGCTGGCATCTGCTGGGATGAACATTGTCTGCCTCTCAATGGAAATTCTGTGTCTCCCTTTTGGTAACTTAAGACAATGTCTGGTTTGTTGTTTTCATCAAAATCATTTAGATAAACTTTAAATGGAGCATCTACCTTGGCTTGATATTTATAATTTTTACCGAGATTGCCAACAACTAAATCTTGATCTCCATCATTATCAAAATCACCTTTTTGTATATCAAACCACCATCCGTTAGATTTTTCAGGAAGAAACTCAGCAGAAACATCTTTAAAGATGCCATTATTGTTTTTAAAAAATTTTATTGGCATCCACTCACCAACCAAAACAAGGTCTTCCCATCCATCGTTGTCAAAATCAACCCAACACGAGGCAGATACTAATCCAATCTCCATAAGTTCGGGTAAAACTTTTTTGGTAGCATCGATAAACTTTATTTCTGATTTTGTGCTTACATTTTCTAAAATGTATGAATCGGCAGGGTAGGGGTATTTTTTAGGAATTAGCCTACCGCCAATAAAAATGTCTAAATCACCATCATTATCATAATCTGTTGCGGATACGTCTAAGCCACTAATTCTAATGTCAGGTAAAGCAGCTTTATTTCTTTGAAAATTATTATTTCCTAAATTTTCATAAAGACGATCTTGATATCCCATTGAACCAGGTTTAAATTCATTACCTCCACTGGCTACATAAAAATCTTGATCACCATCTTGATCGGCATCAAAAATTAGGATGCCAAGGTCTTCATAATATTGGTCTTTTTTTAAATCTTGATTTTGTAATTCTGTAAATTCTCCATTTTCGTTCTGAATGAATATGGTGATTGGCCTGCCTACAGCTGCACCAACAATATAATCTTCTCTTCCATCACCATTTAAATCTCCAGTAGCCATAGAAGGGCCTAAAGTGGAATTTTTATGCGGTAATAATATTTCTACTTCAAAATCATTAAAATTGTTTTCCTCATGTGTAAAAAGATTGGTAGTATCCATGGTTTGGAATAAGCTCTTTTTTGGTAGGGAAATTTGTGATTTTTGATTAATAGTTATTGCATCATCATTAGTTATAGTTAGTTTCTGATTAGCTTTAATATTTTTGAGTTTCGTTATAGTATTGTTAGGCCAGTTTACAATAATACTATCAACTGTTTCTACCGGTCCCAGCCCAAAATGTAAAAGAGGAGATACAGAAGAAAGATAACCTCTAACAGTATTGTATTGATGGGTTTGCATTCCACCAGTAGTAAAAATGGTAACCTTACTTCCGTTAGGTATTATGTTGTTTTTAACTTTTAAATCAATAGTAATTTGATTATTAGTTTTAGAATTATTTCTGTAAATAGTTGCTGTATCTTCTAGATTATTAATGACCAAATCTAAATCACCGTCGTTATCTAAGTCAGAATATGCAACTCCATTTGAAAACGTTTTTTCCTCAAAGCCCCATTCTTTGGTTTTCTTCGTAAATGTTAAGTCTTTATTGTTTTGAAACATATAATTACTCAATTTTTCGGAAGGTAATTCTTCGAGATAGTTTAGTAATTCAACTTCATCTTCTTTGTTTTTATAATTAGGATCGCTTTCCATTTTTTTAAAAAACTCCTTGTATTTAGCGTAGAAATCTTTATTGTTTACATCTCTACGTATTCCATTTGTAACAAATAAATCTTTGTATCCATCATTGTCAAAATCTGCTAATAAAGCACCCCAACTCCAATCCGTTGAAGAAACACCTGCTAATCTCGATATATTACTAAACACAGGTAACTCACCAATTTTATTGCCATTATTTAATTGCAATGAATTTTGCATATATTGGTGGTGCAACCCAACATCTACAGATTCGTAAAAAGCTGCAGGGTCCATTGCAGACATGTTTGCTTTTGATCTAAAATTATCTTCGGCAGACATATCAAGTTGAAAAATGTCCATTAAACCGTCATTATTAAAATCAGCAATATCAGCACCCATTCCAAAAAATGAAGTTTGTTGTAAGCTGTAGTTTATTTGATTTGTGAAAGTACCATCTTGATTATTTATGAATAAAAAATCTGGTGCATTAAAATCATTAGAAATAAAGATATCTTCGTACCCATCATTATTAATATCAGCAGCAACAACACCTAAACTTAAGCCGAATGAACTCAACCCAGATTCTTTAGTAACATCAGTAAAATGACCATTGTCATTTCTAAATAATCTATCAGAATCCTTGAGTTCGTGGTTTTGTAACATATAACTGTAATAAGCTACTGGTGCTACAAAACTTGTTGGTGGATAATTAATAATATACAAATCTAAATCTCCATCTTTGTCATAGTCAAAGAATGTAGATTGCATGCTATGACCATCATAATCAATACCGTAATCCTTTGCTTTTTCGGTGAAAGTATTGTCTTTATTGTTGATAAAGAGTACGTTGTTGTGCGGTGGATTCTTTCCGTTTACAGAGCAATAAATATCTAGATAACCATCTTGATTAATATCTACGAAAGTTGTTCCGGTATACCATCTTTGGTCACCAGAAATACCGGCAGTTTCAGAAATATCTTCAAATTGCATGTCACCTTTGTTAAGATATAGTTTGTTAGGAACCATATTTCCTGTAAGGTAAATATCTTCTAAACCATCATTGTTTATGTCTCCAACAGATACCCCTCCACCCAAATACATATACGGATAAGTGAAATAATTGTACTTGTGCGTTTCGGTTAAATTATTAGCAAAATCAATTCCGGTCTCTGAACTTTTCAATTTTGAAAAAAGTTGTGCTGAATCTTTTTCTTGATTGCATGAAGTAATTATAAGAATGAGGATTATCGTATAAAGGCAATTTAACTTCATATTATATAAGTCTTTTTTCTGTACCGAAAGGAGTTTCAAGATTATTTTTAAATATTGAAAAATGTATTTCTTTATCCTTCTAAAATAAGAATAACCCTTGATATTAACTACAAGGGTTATTCGAAATAATTGATTAAAGTTAAAGTTGATTAATTGTAACCAGGATTTTGAATAATAGAAGGATCCTTATCTATCTCTTCTTGTTTAATAGGCATAAAATACACTTTGTCTTGCCATTGTCTATTTTCAAATACAATATCTGTTGGTTTGTATACATAATCAAAGGCTGATGTGTCTTTTCTATAATCAGAAGCTGCTATTGATGAACCTGCTTTCTCGGTAGCCTGAATTAAAATTTGCTGTACCTGTTTATTTAATGATTCGGGTCCTTCTAACCAACGTTTCATATCGAATAAACGTGCATCTTCATTCACGAGTTCTTTATCTCGTTCACGTTTGTATAATTCTAGTAAGGCATCTCCTGTTTCAGTTACTGCAGGTAAACCATTTCTAAAACGTAATTTATTTAACCATGCAATTGCCTCTCCTTCATCATCCGAATTAATTGAAGCTTCCACATAATTTAATAGAATTTCAGTATAGCGGATATAAGGTGCATCTACTTTTTGTAAATCATTAGGCCAGGAAGCTGGTGTAGTAGGATCGGCAAATTTTCTGAAGTAATAGCCAGTTCTAGATCCATTCCAATCTTCTATTGGTCCTTGTCTGGTATCGACACCATTAATTATTGTACCGTCTGCCAAGGTGTAATATCCTGTTTGGATTTCATTAAATTTATCAAATTTAACAACGTCATCAGTTCTTTCTTTCCAAGCACCACCATCATATAAAAAGGTAGAGTAAAATCTAGCTTCTCTATTTTCATACGGAGCAGCTGCATGTGCCGGATTGTCCCAGTCAAACTTTGTACCGTCGGCAAAATCGTACTTAGAAACTAAGGCTTCTGTAGGTGTTGTTCCTGCCCATTCGTGATAGCCATTTGGCCCATGATAAAGTGCAACCATTCCAGGACCTTGAGACCAACCATCACCTCCTGGATATGTTCTTGATCCAAAACCAAATTCTTCGACTGAACGTCCCCAGATATAATCTTGATTTTGATCTCCTTGTAACCAAATATCTTCATAATTTTGAATTGCTTCTGCTTGTGTAGCCGGCGCAGTATAATCTAACTTATATCCAGTAGTTTCATCCAAAAGTGCTTTTGATGCAGCTTTAGCAGCGACCCAACGATCTGCTTGCGAACCACTGGTCCAGCCTATTAATTCTGGATTGCTATAGGAAGCAATAGTGGAAACTGATGAGGCTTTGGAAGGCTCGTATAAATCACTAGCAACATGTGTTAGTACCCTTGATTTTAAAGCCATAGCTGTTATCTTGTGTGCTCTTTGTTTGCTTGCTGGTGCATCTTCTAAAAAAATCATAGCTTGGTCAATGTCTGCTAGTATTAAATTAACCGTTTCTTCGAAAGTGCCTCTTGGATTGTTCGCTTCGCTATCTAATCCCAAGGGTTCTGTTAATAATACTACACCACCAAATTGACGCATTAATTGGGTGTAATAAAAAGCTCGCATATAATAGGCTTCACCTAACAATTGTGTTACAAAAGCATCATCAAAACCTGCTTCATTAGCTGTGAGTTTTTGAATGGCGAGATTAGCGCTCCTAATAAAAGGATAAAGTTCTGGCCAACTAAACCACTGCATGTCCATAAAATTTCCTGCAGGATTCATTTTACCTTCAGTATAACCATCAACGCCACGACCTGGGTGGGTAAATACTGCCTGGTCTGTAAATGCATCTGTAGTTTCTTCTCTTGTAAGCGTACCCGCCCAGGTACCTTGATATAAATCTAAAACTGCAGCCTCCGCAAGTTTCGGATCCGTCCATACTTGATCCTCCGAAGCTTGACTCAGAGGTTGTGTCTCTAAAAAGTCATCGTTACATCCTACGACTAGCATCGTAAATGTAATCAACATCACATTTTTAATTAATTCTTTTTTCATCATTTTTTTTTTAAAAAGTTATTTGCACTCCAAAATTAAATGTCCTTAGCATTGGGTATATGCCTCCATTTGCGGTACGACCACCACTAACTCCTTGTGTGTTTGAGTCATTGTCAGTACCATCTGTGTTTTGTCCATTATTTGTTAGTAAGTCATTACTAATTTGTAATACTTCTGGATCAAAAGGATAATCGGTAAATGTTACTAAGTTGGTACCTGAAACCGAAATTCTTAAATTTTCTGCACCAATTTGTTCAATTATACCCGTATCAAAAGTGTAACCTATCTCTAAGTTTTTTAGCCTTAAATAATCTCTGGTTAATAAAAAAGCATTAGTTTGACCCGAATACCATTGATCACCACGGTCTGCTAAACGAGGACCATATGCATCTGGGTTGTCCAAAGACCATGAACGATCTCGAACATCACGTTGAACATTGGCCAATGTACCAGACATAAAGCTCCACTCGTAATTGCTATAACCACCTGCTGCACCAGCCCAATACATACTAAAGTCTATATTTTTATAGTTTAATGCTGTATTGAATCCAAATTGGGTGTCCGCAAATGCACTACCACCAGTTCTAATTTTATCTTCTGGTCCTATTTTTCCATCACCGCTGATATCAACAACTCTTGCATCACCTGGTTTAAGTTCTGGGGTTACTTCACTGTAATCTAATGTTTCGGCATCAATTTCAGCTTGGGAACGGAAAACTCCTGCGTATTCATAAAGTAAAGGTCTTCCTATTTCACCACCTGTTTCACGTTGCCAAGGACGATCTGCTAATTCAGGTTCGTCAAAAAAGACCAATTTATTATTTGAATCACTAAAATTTAAAGTGAAATTATAGTTAAACCCTTCAGGATTCCCGCCATTAAAACCTAGACTTATTTCATAACCTGTATTTTCAAATTCACCAATATTTACTGCCGGAGCATTAATACCACTATATTCAGGTAAGGTTTTTAAAGGTACTGTTAAGATATCTTCTCTAGTATTTTTATAAAGATCTAAACCAAGAGTTAATCTGTTATCTAATACTCTTAAATCGAATCCAATATTTTGAGAAGTTGCTGTTTCCCAAGTTATATTTGGGTTTGCAACATTACTTTCATATGCCGTAGTTACTGTTGAACCTAATCCTGTAGCAGATAAGTCGTATGAATTTAAATATTGAAACCTACTTACGTTATCATTTCCTAATTGACCCCATGATCCACGAAGTTTAAAGTAATCTATAAATGGTAATGCTTTTTCGAAGAAAGGTTCTTTAGAAACAACGTAACCAGCAGAAACTCCAGGGAAAAACCCAAATCTATTATCTTCTGGAAATAAATACGACCCATCATATCTAAAGAGAAATTCTACTAAATACTTTTCTTTGTAAGCGTAATTTACACGTCCAAAATAATTTAATCTACGATTCTCAAAACCACTTCCTTCACTGCTCTGACCTTCCGTGCCTCCTAAATCCAATTGCGCTAAGTCACTTGATAAAAAGAATCTTTTAAATGCTCCAAAAAATTGTTGGTCTGTTTCTTCTCGTGTTACACCACCCAATAATTTAAAATAGTGATCATCAAATTCTTTTTCGTACGATCCTGTTATTGTTGCGGTAATATCGGTTTTGGTCGTATGTTGTTGTCTTAAACTAGGATCACCAGGTCCTCTTTGAGCAGCCGTTAATCCTGAAGAGTCTCTATTAACGCCATCCCAAGTGTATAAGGTCCAAGGGCGGTTCCATTCTTTATATTCATAATTAGCCTTATCATAAGAGACATTTCCTCTGAATTCTAAACCGTCAACTCCCGGCACTTTATATGTTAAACCAATATTACTTTGTACAAAATTGTTTCCTGTTTCAATATAACCAGGGCTATCTGTGACTCTTACAGCTGGGTTATTTCCATTTTCAATATCTGGCCCTAGTTCGCCGGTTGGCCAAAATGCTGGAAACCAAGGGTATTGACGAACCAAATCATCAAAAATTGAGTTTGCATCTCTAGTTGCCCTAACATTGTCTTCTTGTCTTGAATACAAACCAACATCTAAACTTAATGATTTGCTTATGTTCGCATCTAAATTCAATCTTAGATCATATTGATTGTAACCTTTTGGAGAATTTTTAAAATTTAGTTCTTGTTTTAAATAACCTAAAGACGCCAAGTATCTTACATCTTCTGTACCACCTGAAACTTGAATGTTCTGTCTTGAAATAGGTGCTGCTTTAGTTGATACTTCTTCCATCCAATCTGTATCTGGATATAACCATGGGTCTGTTCCGGCTGCAGTTTGCGCTATTCTATCATTTGTGAACGTTGGGTTTACAACTTCACCATTATCTAATCGTGTATATGGAGCACCTCTCCCTGCGTGGGCAGTAGTCCATTCTGAAACGGGAAGTTTGTATACATTTAAAATGTTTACTAAATCCATATACTCCGCACCTTTAAGCATTTCTGGGGTGGATGTAAAACTTTGAGTACCAACAGTGCTTGTGATTTTTACTTTTGGTGTTCCAATTTTACCACGTTTAGTTGTAACTAAAATTACTCCGTTCGCAGCACGCGCACCATAAATCGCAGCAGATGCATCTTTAAGTACCGAAATAGTGGCAATATCTGCAGGATTTATTCGTGCAATTCCACCTTCCCTTGCCGGAATACCATCAATTACCACTAAAGCACCAGAATTATTAAAAGTATTTGTACCACGTACACGTATTGCTGGTGTATCGGCACCTGGAGTTGCTTGGCCAGTATCAACAAATAATCCAGTTACTTTTCCCGCTAAGGCAGCACCTAGGTTTGGAGAAGAAGATTTTTCTAAAGCTTCTCCGCCAACACTTGATACAGACCCTGTCATTGTTGCTTTTTTCTGAGTTCCGTAGCCTACTACTACAACTTCCTCTAAATTTTGTACATCTTCTTTCATTTGCACATCTATTGATGTGTTTGATCCAACGGTTACGTTTTGAGAAGCAAATCCTATATAAGAAAATACTAAAACAGCATTTGAATCATCTACAGAAATCGCATAAAGACCATCAAAGTCCGTAGTTACTCCTGTTGTAGTTCCTTGTATTACAACACTAACACCGGGTAAGGGAGTTCCTGATTCGTCAGAAACTGTTCCAGAAATATTAGTTTGCGCAACAGCGGTTGAAAAAAGAATACCGCTAAAAAATAAAATTAAAGAAAGATGGAGTTGCTTTAAAAGCGAACCACTCCCTTTAGGTTTGAGTTGGTTAATCATGAGATATGAGTTCTTTAAAGTTAATTTGAAAAATTTGAAATTAGTTAATATTTTCTTAACTACAATATCAATAATTAACTTTTATCCAATAAATAACCATAAATTTTGTGATAAAATTCATTTTTTGTTAAAATATTAAGATATTCTAAACTCAAATAAAATACTATACCCCTAGTAAAATTGGGAGCTTAACAAGTAGTTTCCTAATAAATTGTTGGAAATTTAACGTGTAATAAAAATTACGGTAGAACCTAAGAAATAGGTGATTTTGAAATAAATATAAAACTTAGTGGAAAAATTATTGAATAGTGAATCTTGAATGTGACCACTATTTGAATAAGAAATAAAATAATCTTGATTAATGAAATAAGACACTAAAGAATTGGGGTGTGTTATTGAGAATAAACTAGAATGTAGCTAATTTGCATTTATGTATTTAACATTCTGTTAAATGAATAGCGACAGTTATTGGCGTAGTTTTTTACATAAATATATAAACGGTGAAAACTAAAATTAAATTTTCTTTTCAGAGTATTATTCTTTTGTTGCTCTTTCATATATTCTAAATTTAAAATCAATAAAAAAAGATAAACACTTTAGTTTACATTTACTTAACGTTAAATTTACATTGAAATTGTATTGAAGTCAATAATTTGAATGTTAAATAATTGGTTTACAGCTTTTTCTGAGGGATAGTGCTTGAAAATGAGCTAGTTGTATAAAAAAGAAAAAGGTGCTAAAAAGCACCTTTAGTCTAAAATTTGCACTATTGTTACTTACTCCATGGAGGTGTAACTCCATTTGACCTTGCATAAGCTATTAATTGTCCCTTGTGTTCACCATTGTGTTCCATGATAGCTAGTAACCCTCCTAGTTTGTTCATTTTGGCAAAACCGAAATCTACTTCTTCAGATAATGAGGCATTTTCTACTAACATTATTTTTTCCAATACAAATTCATTAGATTTCCTTAATGTGGCAATTACATTTTCCTTTCCAGTAATTTCACTTAGAGTCATTATGTCAATATCTTCCGGAGGAGCAAAACCCATTTTAGAAGCTAAATAATAGTTTGCGCCCGCTACATGTAAAATTGCTTCTCGAACAGAATTTACCCCATCCATAGGTCTCCAATCGTATTGTTCATCCGAAAATGCCTCGGCTAATTGTATTACTTGATTTTGATTTCCAGCTAATAAGCCTTGTATTGTGCTTTGTGTTAATTTTTCTTGCGCAAAACTATATACCATGGTCATAAGCAGTATTGCTAGTGTTGACAGTTTTTTCATTTTTTTGAGTTTTAGTTACTATTATATTAGTCTATAAATGAGAAAGAGTTTTGTAAGATAACCTTTTTTGTTTATAAATACCTCATAATCTTGTGATTATGAAATAACTACCCTAAGAAAGAATAACGGTAGTCTTCAGGTGTTACGAACGTCTCTTTTATTAATCTCGGGGATACCCAACGTAATAAATTCTGTGCTGAACCCGCTTTATCGTTTGTGCCAGAGGCTCTAGCACCTCCAAAAGGTTGCTGTCCAACTACTGCACCTGTAGGCTTATCATTAATATAGAAGTTACCAGCCGCATTTTGTAATGCTTTTGTAGCTTCATCTATAGCGTACCGATCTGTTGATAAAATTGCTCCTGTTAGAGCGTATTCAGATGTGGAGTCGACTAGTTTTAAAGTTTTTGCCCAATCTTTATCGTCATAGATATAAATAGTTACTACAGGACCGAAAAGTTCAGTTTCCATTGTGGTATACTTTGGATCTGTAGTTAAAATCACTGTGGGCTCAATAAAATACCCTTTTGATTTATCATAATTGCCACCAGCAATAATTTTTGCTTTTTTATCTTTTTTCGCTTGGTCAATATATTTTACTAATTTATTAAATGACCCTTCATGAATTACAGCAGTAATGAAATTTGACATGTCTTCTGGTGATCCAGGAGGATTAAAAGACTCAATATCCTTTTTAACTAAATCTAGAATTTTATCTGATTTTGATTTTGGCAAGTACACACGGGAAGCAGCACTACATTTTTGACCTTGAAATTCAAAAGCACCACGCACTATTGCTGTCGCTACTTGTTTAGGGTTGGCGGTTGAGTGTGCTAAAATAAAGTCTTTACCCCCTGTTTCTCCAACTATTTTTGGATATGTTTTATAGGTGTGAATATTATTGCCGATTTGTTTCCATATTTCTTTAAAAACATGTGTTGAGCCCGTAAAATGGATTCCTGCAAAATCTGGACTTGATAAAATATTTTTTGTAATCATAACAGGGTCGCCATATATAACATTTATCACCCCATCAGGAAGGCCAGCTTCTTTAAAAATATCTACAATCACTTTTGCTGAAAAAATCTGACTATCACTAGGTTTCCAAACAACAACATTACCCATCATTGCAGCACTGGCAGGTAAATTTCCAGCAATGGCCGTAAAATTAAAGGGTGTTATGGCGTAAATGAACCCTTCTAATGGACGGTATTCTACACGATTCCAAATACCTTCAGCAGAATCGGGCTGTTCTTCATAAATTTGAGACATGTATTCCACGTTAAATCGGAGGAAATCTATAAGCTCGCAAGCTGCGTCTATTTCTGCTTGATGTATATTTTTTGATTGGGCGATCATCGTAGCGGCGTTAATTTTTGCACGGTATGGACCAGCAATTAATTCAGCCGCTTTCAAGAAAATTGCTGCACGTTGTTCCCAAGTTAAATTTGCCCAAGAATCTCGTGCTTTTAAAGCAGAATCTATCGCTTCAATTACATGAGATTTTTCAGCAATATGATAACTTCCAACTATATGTTGATGATCGTGAGGAGGAGACATTGGCTTAGTCGTTCCTGACTTTATTTTTTTCTTACCAATGTACATTGGTATCTCAATAGAACCATTATAATAAGCTTTATATTGTTTAAGTACTTCCTCGCGTTCTACTGAACCTGGAGCATAAGCCAAAATTGGCTCATTTATAGCAGTTGGTACTTGAAAAAAACCATTACCCATTTTATCGTATTTAGGGATTAACAACTAGGGCAAAGGTAGTTCTTGTTAGTGAGAATAAAAAGAAATTAGCCCATGCTAGAGGTAAGGGCATGCATATGAAAATTTATAATAAAAATAATATTTTAGACTAAAAAGAAGCAGCGCCAAATTGAATTAAGAATCAAGTGATTTTTACTTTAAATTCACTTGTCATTAAAAGTTAAATAGTGCTTTTTTTGTTAAAGAAATTTGTAGCTTATTATTCTAATTTAATGCAAAAGGAGCATGGAATTTAAACGTTGGCACATATACTCGAAACTTCTCTGAATTTGTGAAATTAACCATATTGTAATGTCCTTTCATAGCTCCAATTGGTGAGGCCAATAAACAACCGGAATTATATGTGTGTGACTCACCAGGTTCAATAACCGGTTTCTTGCCAATTACGCCTTCTCCATCTAAAACTTCTAAATCATTTAATGAATCATAAATCTGCCAATGACGACCAGTTAATTGTACAGAGTCTTTACTCTGATTTTCTATGGTAATAGTATATCCAAATGCAAAATGCATTTTGTAGTTTTTAAAGAATGTTCCTTCAAAAGTTGTACGTACAGATATCTTAATGCCTTTGGTTACTAATGTCGTCATGGTATTCTTGTTCTAGAATGTGAAAACGTTTCCTGTTAATAAAACTAACATGGAAACCACTGCCAATATAAAAAAAATCGTATTTAAAAACACGTATTTAACACTTGTTTTAATAAAGTTCTGTTTATAGAATCTTTTCATTGCGATAAACAGATAAACACAAAATAAAATTAGAAAAATCCAATTTAGATTTTTGTTAATAAGCCATTCTAACAAATAGCTAATAATCAGCAAGATAAAAAACAATGAGGTACTATGAAAGCTAAAGATTAAATGATCGGTATAACTGTATTTTTTTCTGATATATGCCAACCAAATGAAGAGTGTAAATACCGGCATAAAGAAAAATATTGCAAAAGGTAGTTTTGAAATTAAGGAACTTACAAATGTTCCTGGTTGTTTATTGAATTTTAGAAGACCATTTGCAGCGTTGAAGGCTATGCGATTAGAGCTAGTATTTTCTATATCATATTTTCTATGTACATCTTCAAAATCAAAGATTGAATCTTTGCGCAATACAGTATTAAAAAAGTCGTTTTTTTTAGAGAATCTGTCTAAGGCTGAAGCACCTGAGATATTACTGAAATGTTTTTTAGGGTTTGATAAAATAATTGAGTCTTTTTTTAATTCAGAATTCAAATATTTGTTGAAACCAGTACTTTTTGCAATGGAGTTGAGATCTTCTTTTACTTGTTGTTGATCGTTGTCTTCAAAAGATTCTACCCAATTACTTAGCCTAATTAAAAAAGGTTCTGTACTGCTTGATCCGTATTTATCCCAATTTGAATAATTGCCTCCAAAATTTATCATTAAAAAATAAATTATGGTGAGGCTTAATAAAAATCGAAATGGATTGGTATATGATGCTCGTTTTCCTTTAATATAATCTAATGTGATTTTTCCGGGTCTGGTAAGCATTGCAGAAAGCGTTCTTAATAACTTAGAATCATAGGATATTAAACTTGCAAAAAACTCATCAAGAAAATCGCTAACCGATAATTTTTTAGTGTTATTGGCTTGGGAACAATTTGGACAATATTTGTCTGTCAGCCGTAAAGATTGTCCACAATTTCGGCATTCGATACCTCTGTATTCTAATTTAGAAGTGCTTTTTTTGGGTAATTTTGGCTCTTGGTTCATTTGAAAATGACAAGGTATAAAAACTTTTTGCAAATAGTTTAAAACCTTTAAATCTCAATTGCGTTGGATAACGATTAATTGGTGATACTTCTAGAATTTGCAGAACCAACACCTATTATACTGTCGTATAAGTCGCCAAAATTTCGATAATAAACTAAGATTAAGTAATTGTTTTCTGTGAAGTGATAATTTCCAGAAATAGTATTTAAGTCAATAAGTCCGTCTTCTTTTTGTACAATATATTTATAATTGTAAAACCCTTGTTTAAGTTCTAAAGCTGCCTCCATCATGCCATTATCTTCATTGTATATTAACTTATTTTCTTCGGTAAGGGCATAGTTGTTAAATTTCCCAAAAATATATACATCATCCAAACCAAGAATTTCGTTATAGGGTAAACTAAAATGTACATTGGTATATTCAGCTTCTCTAGAAATGTCATCACCTTGCAGCGTTCGAATTGAAAAATCTCCATTAATATCAGGAAAATAAGTGTAGGGTACTTCATTTCGCAGTCGGTCAGAAAACAAATAATGTTGGTATATGTCTTCTAAATCTATTCGTGCAATTTCTGAGCTTGGAGCTCGGAGATCTTTTGTATCAAAATATAGGAATTCGTTACCCCCAAAAAAACTAGTTTCATAATCATATTTATACACAAGCTCACTTCCTATTGTAAATTGTGGTGGTACATTATATAATGCTGTTGGCCAATGGTGATTTTGTAATATTGCTATTTTCACCTCTTTTTTAGGATTAATTAGCTGTGTATTACCAGAGTTGATTGTTAATTGCACAACTTGTTTTTCATTTAAAAAATCAAAATCACGTGATCTTTTTATTGTGCCGCCAACAGTTACAAGATCTTTATAAACAACAAATCTTCTTGAGAATTGGATTTCATCACTTGAATTATAAATTTCGAGAACATAATTTCCGCTAACTTTTAATCGCACGGCATCATTCGGTATGCTCAATTCGTAATTGGAGTAGGGCTGTAGTGTATTGTAGCTGTTACCGTAGTCAATTATTCGCTGGTTGTCTACTCCATCTAAATACTGAGATTTTAATAGGCTAGAACTCTGCCAATCGTAATCGCAATGCACTATTTTGTAGTAAAAATCTTGTTCGCTAGCAGAAAGATCGTCGAATTCTAATCGAATTGTTTCGCCAATTTGAACAACCGGAAACTGATCTTCAGTCGGTCCTTTAAAAACAATGGACTTAATATAGTCTGGTGCATCTACTTCTTCATGTACTTGTGCACTTAGGTTTGAACTGATAAATAAGAGTAAAATAAATTTTAAAGCATTCGAGCTCATTAGCCTGCAAATTTCTGGTAAAGTTAAGCAAAAAGCGTACCTAAAAAATTAACCTCGTTATAATGCCTAAATTAATAGGTAATTATTATGAAAAGAATCGTTTAAATGCTAAATTTGCACGAAATTTAATATAAGGTCTACAAAAATATGTCTAAAGACATCCGAATTAAAAAAGGGTTAAACATAAACCTTGTCGGCGAAGCGGAAAAGACTACTTCAAAAGCCGTTTTAAGCAATGTGTTTTCACTTAATTTAAGTGATTTTCATGGGGTTACACCAAAAATGTTGGTAAAACAAGGTGCTGAGATAAAAGCTGGCGAGCCAATTTTTTATAACAAAGACAACGAAGATATGCTTTTCGTGTCGCCAGTTAGTGGTGAATTAATAGAGATTGAACGTGGTGCTAGAAGAAAAATTCTGACCTTGAGAATTTTACCAGATAAGAGTCAGGAAAATTTGGTTCACCCTACAATAGAATTGCAATCTGCTACTAAAGAGAGTGTAAAAGCATTTTTATTAAAATCTGGATGTTGGCCTTTTATAAAGCAAAGACCTTATGATATCATTGCAAATCCTGATGTAAATCCGAAAGCTATTTTTATATCTGCATATTCTACAGCTCCTTTAGCAGCTGATGCTGATTATGTGTTGCAAGGAAAAGAGAAGGAGTTGCAAGCTGCGATAAATGCATTGAGCACACTTACTCCTGGGAAAGTGCATCTTTCTGTTGGAGCAAATTCAAGTACAGTTTTAACTGGCTTGTCTAATGTTGAATTGCATAAAGTTTCTGGTCCACACCCTGCAGGTTTAGTAGGAACACAAATAAATAAAATTAGTCCTATTAATAAAGGTGAAGTTGTGTGGACGATAGCACCACAGGATCTTATTATTATAGGAGAAGCATTACTGACAGGTAAATTTAATGCTCAAAGAACCGTTGCTTTAGTTGGCTCTTCAGTTAAAAAGCCTAAATATTATACTACACATATAGGAGCTGAAATTTCAACGTTTCTATACGCGAGTGGTGTAAATGAAGAGAATATTAGAGTAATTAACGGAGACGTACTAACTGGTGCTAAAAGTAAACCTGATGGTTATTTAGGTTTTTATAATAATACGGTGACTGTTATTCCAGAGGGAGATGATTATGAATTTTTTGGTTGGAATAAACCAATTTTTAATAAAATCTCTGCTACAAGAGCATTGACATTTTCTTGGATGATGCCGAATAAGAAGTTTACTTTAGATACTAATACTAATGGTGAGCATAGAGCTTTTGTTGTAACTGGACAATATGAGAAAGTATTTCCTTTAGATATTTTTCCAATGCAACTTTTAAAGGCGTGTTTAGTAAAGGATTTGGATGAAATGGAACAATTGGGACTTTATGAAGTTGCTCCCGAAGATTTTTCATTGACAGAATTTATTTGCATATCAAAACAACCTCACCAACAAATTATTCGTGAAGGATTAGATTTGCTTTATAAAGAAATAGGATAAAAGATGAGTGATAAAAGACTGACCTTTAAGAAAAGACTACATATCTTAAAGCACCATTACAGAGGTAAAAAGATGGCCCCGGCATTTAATGCTATCCATACATTTTTATTCGCACCAGATGAAACTACCCATTCTGGTTCACATGTTAGATCAGCAGATGATTTAAAACGTACCATGAATACCGTAATTATGGCATTGGTACCTGTTTTGATTTTTTCAATGTTCAATGCTGGATATCAGCACTTTTCAGCTATTAATGGTTTCCCAGAGAATTTTTCAGTAATGGAACATTTCTTGACATGGGATAATTTTTGGATTGGAATAATAAAAGTGATTCCTTTATTAGTGGTTTCCTATGGTGTTGGACTACTTATTGAATTTATTTTTGCAGTAATAAAAGGTCACGAGGTTGAAGAAGGTTATCTAGTTACAGGTATGTTAGTACCTTTAATAGTACCGATAGATACACCATTATGGATGCTAGCCATTGCAGTTATTTTTGGTGTTGTGATTGGTAAAGAAGTATTTGGAGGTACAGGTATGAATATTCTTAACCCGGCTTTAACCATACGTGCGTTTTTATTCTTTGCTTATCCAACTTGGATGAGTGGAGATAAAGTTTGGGTGTATGAGGCTCGTGAAAGAGCAGAGCAAATTGCTGAAGGTGCTACTAATATTGATGCCATCTCTGGTGAAACCGTACTTGGGTTTTTAGCTCAAGGAAAAGGAGCCGAAATGGATACTATTTATAGTACTTGGGATATGTTTTGGGGTTTTATTCCAGGTTCAGTTGGTGAAACACCTACATTTCTGATTTTATTAGGTGGCTTATTCTTGGTTTTTTCTAAAATTGCTAGTTGGCGAATTATGTTAAGCGCTGTTTTAGGGTCTTTGGTAATGGGTTTAATCTTTAATGGTGTTGTAGATCAAGGATGGATAACTGGTAATAGTCCTTTTTATGGATTAATGAGTTTCGATTTTTGGAAGCATTTATTAGTAGGTGGTTTAGCATTTGGAATAGTTTATATGGCAACTGACCCTGTTACAGGGGCACAAACCAATAGAGGTAAATGGATTTATGGATTTTTAATTGGTTTTATGTCCGTGATGATTCGTGTATTCAATCCAGCTTACCCAGAAGGTGTTTTCTTAGCTATACTATTAATGAATGTCTTTGCTCCGACAATTGATCACTATATCGTGCAAGGAAATATTAAAAAACGTTTAAAACGATTAACAAACGCTACCATATATCCTAAAGATTCTGAAGGAGAAGCAAAGGAATTAAAAGCAGAAACTGTATAAGCATGGCAATCAATACTGATAAAAATAGTTATACCATAATTTTTGCAACTATTATGGTAGTCGTTGTAGGGTCAATTTTGGCTTTTTTAGCCTCAGGTTTGCGCCCGAATATTAAAGAAAATGAAAGGTTCGAAAAGCAACAGAATATCCTTTATGCCATGGGTGTAAATGAAAACGACGAATCTAGTGTTAGTTTTATACCTACTGATAAAGTTGAAAGCGAATTTAATAATTATATAAAGGAGCAATTAGTCATTGAAGGTGATAAAGTAACTAAAAATGATGAGGCATATCTAATTGATTTGAAAAAACAATTGGCTGCAAAAAAGAAAGGTGAACCATTTAAACTTCCGCTATTTATAGGAGATAAAGAAGGAAAAAAGTTCTACATTATTCCAATGTATGGTAAAGGTTTATGGGATGCCATTTGGGGTTTTATTGCATTAGATGATACAATGACCGTACAAGGAGTATATTTTGATCACAAAGGTGAAACACCTGGGTTAGGAGCAAATATTAAACAACGCTATTTTATGGACGACTTTACTGGAGAAACCATTTTAAAGGGATCTAAATATGCGGGTATTGCTGTTGTAAAAGGAAATAATGATCCTTTAAATAATACAAAAGATGATAATGAAGTAGATGCCATGGCTGGAGCAACAATTACTGGTAATGGTGTATCTGCTATGATTAAAGAAAGCGTTAATTTATATAAAGGTTATTTAGAAACCATTAGAGTTAAATAATATGGGATTACTTTCAAAAAAAGATACTAATTTAATTTTAGACCCTCTTGCTGATAATAATCCAATTACCATTCAGGTATTGGGTATATGTTCTGCATTAGCAATTACAGCTGAGTTAAAGGCTTCCATAGTAATGGCAGTAGCGGTAATGTTTGTTTTGGGTCTTGGTAACGTTGTCATTTCATTAATGCGTAACATTATACCATCTAAAATACGTATCATCGTTCAGTTAATCGTGGTTGCTGCATTGGTAATTATTGTAGATCAAGTTCTAAAAGCTTTTGCTTATGAATTGAGTAAAACCTTATCAGTATTTGTTGGTTTAATTATTACTAATTGTATTATCATGGGGCGTTTTGAGGCGTTTGCTTTAGCAAATGGACCTTGGAGATCTTTTCTAGATGGAATTGGAAACTCTTTGGGATATGGAATTATTTTAATAATTGTTGGTTTTTTTAGAGAATTATTAGGTTCTGGTACTTTATTAGGTTTTCCTGTTTTAGGAGATCCAATTGCTAAAACAGGACTTTATGCCACGGGTTATGAGAATAATGGTTTTATGATTATTCCACCGGCAGCACTTATTGTAGTAGGTATTATTATATGGGTGCAACGTTCGCGAAACCCGGCATTGGTAGAAGATAATTAAATTAAGGAGTTATGTTAGAGCATATAGAATTATTTTTTAAGTCCATTTTTATTGATAACATGGTTTTTGCTGTGTTCTTAGGAATGTGTTCTTATTTGGCGGTATCAAAGAAAGTAGCGACCGCTGTTGGTTTAGGAGCTGCAGTTATTTTTGTTTTGGCCGTTACGGTACCTATGAATTGGTTGTTAGATAAATATTTACTGCAAGATGGTGCATTGGCGTGGTTAGGTCCAGAATATGCCGAGTACAACTTGAGCTTTCTATCTTTTATTTTGTTTATTGCTACAATTGCCACAATGGTGCAATTAGTTGAAATAGTTGTTGAGAAGTTTTCACCATCATTATATAACTCTTTAGGTATATTCTTGCCATTAATTGCTGTTAACTGTGCTATTCTTGGAGGCTCATTATTTATGCAGGCTAGAGAAATAGAAACTTTTGGACTTGCTTTTAATTATGGTGTAAGTTCTGGAATTGGTTGGTTTTTGGCAATATTAGCAATTGCTGCTATACGTGAGAAAATTAGATATTCCAATGTGCCAGCTCCACTTAGAGGTTTAGGTATTACGTTTATTATTACTGGTTTAATGGGTATAGGTTTTCAGAGTTTTGGAGGTATGTTAACTGGCGGAGGTGACTCTGAAGAATCTGTTGAAACTGAAACTGCTGTGGAAAAGATTGAATCAGAAGATTTAGGAACATTAGAGTTGAATAAAAATAAAAAGAATGAAATCGACGAAAATGAGATTTCTTATAACGATGCTATAAAAAAGTAGAAATGATTTTAGCTACAAGTACTGGAGGAACCATATTAATTACAGTTGTTGCGTTTCTTATTCTTTTATTAATGTTGGTGGCATTATTGCTCTTTACCAAAGAAAAACTTTCCCCATCCGGACCGGTAACCATTACCATAAATGGAGAAAAGAAGGTTGAGGTTGGTTCAGGTAGTTCATTGTTAACAACTTTAGGTAATCAAAAAATATTTTTACCTTCTGCATGTGGTGGAGGTGGTACATGTATTCAGTGCGAATGTCATGTTCTTTCTGGTGGTGGTGAAGCATTGCCTACCGAAACTCCGCACTTTTCTAAAAAAGAATTGAACCATGGAGCACGTTTAGCTTGTCAGGTAAAAGTTAAGCAGGATATGGAGATTACGATTCCTGAAGAAGTTTTCGGAATAAAAAAATGGGATGCTACTGTTGTACGTAATTATAATGTTGCTTCGTTTATTAAGGAATTTGTGGTTGAAATTCCAGAAGATATGGGTTATAAAGCAGGAGGTTATATTCAAATAGAGATTCCACCTTGCGAAATTAAATATTCTGATATAGATATTACTGCTCACCCTGAAGAGCATGAAACACCTGATAAATTTCAGGCCGAATGGGATAAATTTGGACTTTGGCCTTTAGTTATGAAGAATACTGAAACTGTGGAGCGCGCTTATTCAATGGCTTCTTTTCCAGCTGAAGGACGTGAGATTATGTTAAATGTTCGTATTGCTACTCCACCTTGGGATCGTTCTAAGAATGGATGGATGTCTGTAAATCCTGGAGTTGCATCTTCATATATTTTTGCGCAAAAACCTGGGGATAAAGTAGTCATTTCAGGACCTTACGGTGAATTTTTTATTAATGAATCTGAGTCGGAAATGTTGTATGTAGGCGGTGGAGCTGGAATGGCACCAATGCGCTCACATTTATATCATTTATTTAAAACCTTAAAAACAGGTAGAAAAGTGACTTATTGGTATGGTGGACGTTCAAAAAGAGAATTGTTCTATTTGGATCACTTTTATCAGTTAGAAAAAGAGTTTCCAAACTTTAGATTCTTTTTGGCGCTATCCGAGCCATTAGAAGAGGATAATTGGAAAGTAAAGGAGAATATAGATGCTCCAGGAGATGGTTTTGTTGGTTTTATTCATAATTGTGTAATTGATAATTATTTAAGTCAGCACGAAGCCCCTGAGGATATTGAATTATATTTCTGTGGACCACCATTAATGAATAAAGCAGTTCAAAAAATGGGTGAAGATTTTGGTATACCAGATGAGCATATTCGTTTTGACGATTTTGGTGGATAATATAAAATTCAATTTTGTATTATCTCAAATAGCGATATTAACCAATAAACATAACAAACCTGACAAAAGTATTACACTTGTCAGGTTTTTTTTTATTTAATCTATTATGAGTGTTCCTCTTACAGATCAAGAACTGCATAATCTCGCAATGAATATTGTGGGAAGAGAATTGGAGGCTAACGGTTTCGAATTTATGGGTGTAAATAGTTCACCTGAAAAAAATCCACAATTTGTATGTTTGAAAGATAAAAAGTTACATTTTATTATAGTAAGAAGTATTCCTTTTCCTGAAGATCCTACAGTTTATAATAGTGTTTTTATGAGTAAAATGAAAGATCATGCGCTCAAACATGAAGCAATGGTTTATTATGCTGGGGTTGGACTTTTTAATGCAAAAGATCGGTCTTTGCCAGTTTATTTGAATGAAGAATATATAGTAGATTATGTTGGTCTTATTGAAATGTAAGAATGGATTTTAAATATTA
This sequence comes from Flavobacteriaceae bacterium EG-1, assembly GCF_009649685.1. Lineage (GTDB taxonomy): Bacteria > Bacteroidota > Bacteroidia > Flavobacteriales > Flavobacteriaceae > Aurantibacter_A. The sequence goes on along the minus strand of NZ_WJPK01000003.1, from coordinate 12,530 downwards.
ATTATTGTATGCATTTTAGGTTTACTCTGTTACAAATTGGTGGTTATCAACTAAAAGTTAATAAAGTAATTATATACTGTATAATTTTTAGTGGTACTTTACTATCGTCATGTACGAACGCGCCAACATTAGTCAAAAATCAAAATGTCGGAGGAGCACTAGGTACAAGTTATAGCATAATCTATATTGCAAAAAGTAAACTAGATTATCAAAAGGATATAGATTCTGTTTTTGCAGCCATTAATCAGTCAATGTCTACTTATATTCCAACTTCAGATATTTCTAAAATAAATAGTGGAGATTCCACACTGAGTGTGGATCATATGTTTCAAGAAGTTTTTAAACTTTCTAAGAAAGTGAATATTGAGACTAAAGGTTATTTTGATCCTACCGTAGGTGTTTTAGTTGATGCTTGGGGGTTTGGACCAGGGAATAAAATTAAACTCGATAGTGTTAAGGTAGACAGTCTTTTAGAATATGTTGGGTTTGAAAAAGTCCACCTTCTAGATAATCATACGATTAAAAAAGAATATTCTCAAATAAAATTTGATTTTAATGCTATTGCAAAGGGATATTCTATTGATCGATTGGCTGTAATGTTAGATGAAAAAGGAATTGATAATTACTTGGTAGAAGTAGGGGGAGAAGTTGTTGCAAAAGGAATAAATACTATAAAGGGAAAAAAATGGGTAATAGGCATTGATGATCCTGATACTGAATCGAATAATGGACCCAAACAATTAATACATCTAAAAGATAGGGCAATGGCTTCTTCGGGAAATTACATTAAATTCCGAATTGATGATGAGACCGGTGAGAAGTATGTGCATACCATTAATCCTTTAACAGGATTTACTAAAAATTCTACCACATTAGGAGTGACAGTTTTTGCATCTAACTGCGCTACTGCCGATAGTTATGCTACTTCCTTTATGGCAATGGATTTACTTGAAGTTAAAAAATTATTGGATATTCATAAAGAGTTAGATGCGTACATAGTTTATTCGGATAAAACTGGAGTTATACAGGAGTATATGACTGAAGGTTTTAAAAAACTTTTAGTTGTAAACTAACTACTTACGTACTAATGGAATAATTTCTCCTTTAGCTAGTCTGTATTTTTCAATTTCTTCTGTTGATAACTTAGAGGTGTAGTCAATTTCCTCTACCGCAAAGCCTATACTACGTAACTTATTAAAATAATCGCGACCATAAATTCGTACATGATCATACTGACCAAAAATTCTAGCACGTTCTTTTTTATCAACAATACTATTATCCTCAAAGGTTTTAAGTCTGTTTAAATCTTGGGGTATCTGAAAAATTCCCCATCCTCCCGGCTTTAATACACGATACAATTCGGTCATAGCCTTCGTGTCATCAGGTATGTGTTCTAAAACATGGTTGCATAATATAACATCGAAAGATTCATCATTGAATGGGAGTGCGCAAATATCGGCCTTAACGTCTGCTAAGGGTGAATTTAAATCAGTGGTGATGTAATCGAGATTGTTTAATGATTTAAATCGTTTATAGAACGCCTGTTCAGGTGCGAAATGTAATAGGTTTAATTTTGCAGTGAAGAAATTAGTTTCATTTTTTAAATATAACCATAGTAAACGATGCCGTTCTAATGATAAGGTTGCAGGAGCAAGTACATTTTCTCTTTGGCTTTCATAACCATAAGGTAGAAAACTTTTAAAACTTTTCCCATCAATAGGGTCAGTATACTTATCGCCTTGCATAAAAAAAGCAAGTATAGGCCGTGCCCAATAGCTCATCTTTATGAGTAATGGTCTAGGAATAATATTTAAGATTAATTTGAAAAGTTTCTTCAAGTTAATATCTAATTTAACTTCATAAATTTTGAGTAAATTAATAGTAGATAAGTCAAAGAATTAAATTTCTAATTTTTGCTTCCTAAACTTGTCTTCTTCATCACTTTTTATGCCTAATGCATTATAGATATATTGAAAAGTAGATAAGAGCTCTGGTTTGCCATCTACTAGAGCTACATCATGTTCGAAATGTGCGCTAGGTTGCCCATCGGCTGTAAGAATTGTCCAACCATCACTAAGTTGTTTTATTCTTCTAGTACCCATATTGGTCATGGGTTCGATGGCAACGACCATGCCATTTACAAATTTTTTACCACGACCGCGTTTTCCATAATTCGGCATTTCTGGATCCTCGTGCATTTTACGTCCTAAGCCATGACCAACTAATTCACGGACTACGCCGTAGCCGTGGTCTTCGGTATATTTTTGTATGGCAAAGCCAACATCACCTACACGATTTCCAATTTTAAATTCGTTTATACCAATATATAATGAATCTTTTGTAACCTTAAGTAGTTTCTTAATTTCTGATTTTACTTCACCCACTTCAAAGGTGTAAGCATGATCACCATAAAAATCATTTTTTAATGCTCCACAATCAATAGATATTATATCTCCGTCTTTTAAAGGTGTGTTATTAGGTATGCCGTGTACAACTTGTGAATTTGGACTCATACAAAGGGAGTTAGGGAAATTATATAGCCCTAAGAAACCAGGAGTAGCTCCATGATCTCGTATAAATGTCTCGGCCAACTTGTCTAAATGCAAAGATGTAATACCCGGTTTAATTTCAGCGGCTAACATTCCTAACGTTTTTGAAACTATCAATGCACTTTCACGCATTAATTCTATTTCTTCAGCAGATTTAATTTTAATCATAAGGTTAAAGGTAAGTAAGTCTTTTTAAACTAATGATTTACAGGTCATTGCTTCTGGTTGTGCAACACCTATCATTTTTAATATTGTTGGTGCTATATCACCAAGAACCCCATTTTTAATCTCCTTTAGATCGTTATCGATTAAGATAACAGGTACCGGATTGGTAGTGTGCGCTGTATTTGGCGAGCCGTCGGGGTTAATCATTGTTTCACAATTTCCATGATCGGCAATAAGTATAGTAGAATAGCCATTTTCTAATCCAGTTTCTACAACATTTTTCACACATTTGTCAACAGCTTCACATGCTTTAATTGCCGCTTCCATTATACCTGTATGACCTACCATATCCCCATTTGCAAAATTAAGACAAACGAAATCTGCTTCTTGTGTTTTTAAATCTTCAACTAAAGCATCGGTTAGTTCGTAGGCGCTCATTTCTGGTTTTAAATCATAGGTAGCAACCTTTGGTGAATTTCTTAAAATTCTAGTTTCCCCTGGAAAAGGTTCCTCTTGTCCACCTGAGAAAAAGAACGTAACATGCGGATATTTCTCCGTTTCAGCAATTCTAATTTGTTTTTTACCAGCTTTAGATAAAACTTCGCCAATAGTCTCTAAAATGTTGTCTTTATTAAATATTACTTTAATTCCTTTAAAACTATCATCATAATTGGTCATTGTAACATAATACAATGGGATTTTTTTTGTATCAAATTCTGGAAAATCGTTTTGAGACAGCATATTTGTTAATTCTCTACCACGGTCCGTTCTGAAATTAAAGAATATTACAACATCGTCTTCTGAAACAATACCTTTGGAGTTAGCAATTAACGGTTTAATAAACTCATCAGTAACATCATTACTATAATTGTCTTCTAAACTCTTAACAATATTATCGGTAGATGTGCCTATACCTTTAGCGATTGCATCATATGCCAGTTTAACACGTTCCCAACGATTATCTCGGTCCATGGCATAATACCGACCGGTTATGGTTGCTATTTCTCCAACTGTTACAGACATATGATCTTGTAACGTTTTTACAAAATTTGAGCCTGATTTTGGATCTACATCTCTTCCATCTGTAAAAGCGTGTACAAAAACATCTTTTAATCCATTATCCTTAGCAGCAGTGAGTAAACCTTTCAAATGATTTATGTGTGAATGCACTCCACCATCACTTAATAAACCTAGAAAATGTACTTTTTTATTATTGTTTTTTGCATAATTAAAAGCATCAACTAAAACTGTTTCGTCTTTTAGGGTATTATTTTTTATTGCCAGATTTATTCTGGTTAGTTCTTGATAGACGATTCGCCCAGCACCTAAATTCATATGGCCAACTTCACTGTTACCCATTTGTCCTTCTGGTAAACCAACATTTAGTCCATCTGTGCGTAAAGTAGCATTTGCATATTTGGTATATAAACTATCTATAAAGGGTGTGTCCGCATTATCAATGGCAGAAACTTTAGGGTCTGGAGACATTCCCCAGCCATCTAAAATCATTAATATAACTTTCTTATTCATTTCGAATCATTATTACGTTATCAAAAGTAGAACGATCAAATAAGTAATACCAATTTTTTGAATTTTGTTTTTAAGTTTTTAAGGATATTTAGCAAATAAGCACAATTTTTAGGGAAATTAGAACTTGTTGCTTATAAAGTTGATCTCTAAGTAAGCCCTTACGCGGATCTGGTAATGAAAGTTCTACAATATTGTAAGAGTAAAAAAATATAGTGATGTGGTTCTTTTTAAGTATTTATTTATTACTATATTTTTGAATAGATTCCTTAATTTTTTCAATGCGGTTTTCAGGATCTGGATGTGTACTTTGAAATTCAGGAACTCTATTGGGACCTGCGGCTGCTTTAAGAATTTTCATCACTTCAATCATTTCGTAGGGATCATAACCAGACTGTATCATAAATAAGACTCCAAGATCATCACTCTCTAATTCATCATCTCTGCCATTAGTAAGCAAGGTATTCTGACCTATGCCTCCAACGAGACCCCCCATGTCACCCGCACCTACAGTTGCACCCATAGTGGCTGTTTTCCAAAAGTTACTTTCGGCAATTCTTTCTGCAGAATGTCTACCAACTACATGCCCAATTTCGTGTCCCATGACACCAGCCAATTGTGCTTCATTTAGTTGAGAAAACAAGGCATAAGTTATAAAGCATTGCCCTCCTGGTAAAGCAAATGCATTTATGGTTTGATCATCTGCCAGTAAATGAAAATCGTATTGATATGGTGTTTCTCTGGCAATACTATTTTGCACTAATTTATTACCAACAGCATCTACAAAAGCTTGTAGGCGCTCATCTGGATATAGTCCTCCATGTTGTTGAGCCATTTCCGGAGCACTTTGCAAACCAATTGCTATTTCTTGCTCCGAAGACATATTTATATGTTGTGATCTACCAGTATATGGATTTTCTTCTGTATTACTACATTTTTGAATAAATGCAAAAGCTACAATAGCTAGACCTATGAAAATTCTAATCTTCCAACTACTTCTTCCCATGTTTAAAAGAGTTCTTTAAGTACCGTTATAAGGTACAAAAAGAGTTATAAAAGCGAAGTATTTATATCTAAAATATTGTTTCTAACATAATTTTTAATAAATCCAGTTGTGAATTCTGAGCTGCCCTCAAATTCTTCATTTTTTAAAATCTGCATTAGATTCTTACTTCTGAATTGAGTTAACATTGGCACAGATAGTGGTGCATAACTGTAATGCCAAGGCTCATATTTAAAGCCGTTTCGCTTTGCCACATCTGTATAAACTAGATGAAAGTCAAACTTTTCTGAATTTTCGTCCATCCACTTTTTAAAGTTTTCAAAAGGACCTCCACCTTTAAATAGATTAGGTACCAATACATCTCCTTCTACTTTTGGATATCCATCAATAACATCAATATCAGTACCCCAATGGTGCCTGCTTGTGCCAGGAATTGTAGAATATTCAATTATTTTATCTATGGCGTCTAGCGGTGACATTCCTTCATCAATATATCGCAAATACTTACGCTCAAAAATTGTTCTTTGACGCTCAAAACTTCTATAGCTCGAAACAATTTTAATATCAATACCATCACTGTAAGCTGCCTTCTTCATTTCTAAAAAGGCGTCATGAGCTTCTTGTCTTAAATTAATACCTTCGCCATATAGGTCGATATCTACTTTACCCATTAGCTCTAATATGCTATATTCAATTTCATTATCACTGGCGAAACTTAAGGTTGGTAACATGGTTAATGCTAAGCCAGATAAGCTACTTTTTTTTATAAATTTTCTTCGTTGCATAAGTTATGTGTTGATTACTTTAGTTCTTGATAATTGATTTAAAGCAAAAATACTGCCAGGAATTTTTAGGATATTCGCTACTGCAATTTGCATTTTATATTGTTATTTAAAATTAAATAAAATTAATTATAATATTCTCTAATGATTTATTCCGTAGTCGCCAAATACATATATCCTTGGTGTCTTTGTCTAATATCTAACATTGTAATTATATAAAAGTAAACTCCAGATTCTAAACCAGTATCTCTACTAATTACTGTATTTCTATTTGAAATTCCGTTAAAAGTATTTTGATAGTTCATTTCTGAATATACTAAAACACCATAACGGTTAAATATTTTTAGTTCATTGTTTGGTGATTGTTCTAATCCGTCTAATACTAAATAATCATTTTTACCATCACCATTAGGTGTTATAAAATAATTGTCCAATTCAATAGTTGTAAATTCTCCAATTCTCTGATCAGCACCACCAATTGTTAAAAGTTCGTAGTCGTTTGGCGTGAAAATTTCTGATGTTAATGAACCCTTATTCATAGTGCCTTGCGCAAATACATTACCTAAGTCTACCCATTCATTTTTTTCTATATGCCAGCCTACTACTTTAAGTTCGTCAATAGTTTGACCTAAAGACCTAACATCACTACGATCATCCCATGTTAAAGTAACCGATGATGGAACACTACCTCTTAAATGCCAGAATTCTATATCACTAACCGATAGATATTCTGATTCTTTTCTACCAGTTTCAAAGCTTTTTGAAAATGTTGATGGCGCATTAGGGCTTTCATAAAAATAAGCACATGTAGATTGCACATTAATTCCTGTAGAAGCAATAGTTAAAGGTCTTAAATATTCTCCATCACCAACAGGGAATGTGAAATCTTCTTTATTGGTGGCGCCAGCATAACCATTTACCAATGCCGCATCGTTATCGCCAACATAAAAAGCGTCATTAATGAAATTGGTGTAAATGTTGGTATCGTTTCTAGGGGTAATTATATCTCCAACGATAAGATTTCCATTATTAATAACTCCTATTGAGGTGTCCAGATATAATCCATAATCAACAGCAACTTCAGCGTCATAAAAAATTGGAGTAAATGCACCAGAAACGGTTAATGCTTTATTGTAACCATAAAATCCTGCAAGACCCGAGTTCTGATCAAAATTACCATCGTTAGTTAAATCCATATGAAAACCTACACTAACATCACCATGCATTTGCAAATCACCGAAATTGTGCACAGCTTCTTGTGCTACAATAATATTTTGTAGCAAGAAGAAGACCGTTAAGATTTTAAATACTTTCATTTTATTTTTTAATAGGTCATAGTAATATTAGATACTGAACCATCTACACCATGAAAAGATGAATCCAAATACAAAGGATAATTCGCTTTTTTAGAAGAACTAAAAATAACTATGTCATTCTTCAAATAAGTTACATTACCAAGGCAGTCTACGTTAATTCTTAACTTATCACCAGCTGTATACCCGCTTACATAGCCTTGGCTAGCTCCGTTTTCTCTTATTTGAATATTACTATTACTTACCATATACATCGCATAGTCTAATGTTGTGTAACTGGCATTAGATTGGGGACTAGTGCTTAAACCTATCATTAAATATTTATTCGATTGATCTGCCGTCCAGTCTAAATGCCCTCCAACATTAGGTTTTATTGAATATGCTTGTGAATATCCTTGTGCGTTCCAACCCGCGGTTGCTGTTTTCTTTAAATACATGCCATCATAAGTCATCGAACCAGTCATAATCATATCAGAAATTGCTATTCCTGAAGTAGTTAAACTCGTCGAGGCTTGTAATTTGAAACCTCCAATTAAAGTACTTGAACCGATATTATTAGTTACCGAAATATCATAAGTGCCATATGAGTTTCCTGAAGTAACATTTGCTGTTATCTGTGTTGAACTATTAATTACAACTGAATTTACAGTTTGCCCTGTGATTGCAACTGTAGATGCACCATCAAAATAAGCGCCTTGAATTATTAAATTACGAGTTTCATTAAGTCCAAATTGTGCACAATTACCCACTCCAGCATCGGTGTTAGAAACAATTGGGGTATTACCCTGTGTAGTTGGAAAAAAGGTTACATCGGTATCAACACTATTTGAAAATGTATAGGATCCATTAGCATTAGATGTTAATTTTGCGGGTATAGATGAAATTATATATGGATTAGCAGATGTCCCAGTTCCAGAAATTAGAATATTACTATCTGTTACTATAATCGTTTCATCTCCATTAGCATTTATTTTCTCCCATACAGCCCCATCATATTGATATAAAGATTTGTCATCTGAATTATACACTAAAGACCCTTCATAAGGGTTAGCAATTGCATTAATTTCCGCTAACGTTGCCATATGCGTTGCAATTAACTCACCCGCAGTTGGAGCTTGTGAAAAAACAAACTTAAAACCGAAAAGCAGAATTAAAATTAATATATCTCTCATGTAAATTTTAATAGGTGAATTCAAAAGTTAATGAAGTATAACTCAATCGATTTCCAGATGATGATCCTGTAGCCCAGACTAATAAATCACCTTCTTCTAAGTTGTAACCTACATTATTGGTTTGAACTGTAACACTTGTCAAAGGATTCGTTATTGTATATGTTCCTATATTTAAAATACTACCATTTCGAATTACCGATAGATTTATTTTAGGATTTATAGGGGTTGAGTTAAAATCATTTTTTACTGTAAATTTTGAAAGGTTAACACTTGAAGTTATAGGAACACTAAATTGTTCGGTATTTGAGTAAGCGGGAGTAGTAGATGTTCCTTTATAAGAACTCCAGTTCTGATTACCTTGTCCATACTGATCGTTAGGGCCGTACCATCTATTGGCGTAATAATAAGCTCTACCAGAATAATTTAAGAAAAACTTATTACTGGTTTTTCCTGGTGTAATAGAATGCCAAACAGAGCCATCACTTTGTACATGTAAAATACTATTCGCTCCTATTGAAGAAATAGTACTTCCTGTATTATCCAAATAATTGGAAATATTTATTGAACTACTGTTTTGATTTTTTATAATGTAGGTTCTTCCGCTACAGGAAGCAGCTGAAGGTAAAGTTATGTTGCTATTATTTGATATTAAAACAGTATGGTGTGTTTCGTTTAAAGTTAAATTAGAGGAGCTTGTTTCAATAGCAGTAGCAACAGACCCTTCAACTTGTAAAGTAGAATTTGCTAATTGACCAGTATTAATACCTACTCTTGGAAGTGCATTTTGACTATCGGATGCACCTTGTATTCTAAAGAGCTCTTTCTTCAATGCATCGCGATAATCATAACGTTTAAAAATAAATGGTTCAGCACCGTCATCACCAATCACAAATTCTAGCGCTCCATCATTAGAAGTACCATTTGAACCTATTTCGAAAAAATCAGTTTTGGCAGCACTGCCTTTAAGTCTAAAATTACCAGCAGAAGTTGTATAAAACATTGGCTTGTAGAATTCAGCTGCATCTGCTTGAAATTGTAGCGCTGCAACTCCATTACTACCTTTTACATAAGTTAAGTATTGATCATTATTATCATAATCAGTGAAACTTTGTGTTAGGCCTAAAGTTTGTCTTCTACCAAATTGTAATATACTTGTTGAATTTGATCTGATATCTAAAATGGCGTCATTGTTAGTACCTAAATACGCACCATTAGTTACAATATTACCCGTGCTTAACCAGTTGCTATTAGAAGTACTTGTCCAAAGTAGTCCATTAAAGACCATAATTTGTTTGGTGTCTTCATTATATATTATTTGTCCTTCCGTGGCACCGAGTATAGTACTAATTTCAAGAGTACTAGCATTAGTTAATCCTAATAGAAGTTGACTATCAATCTGCCCATACATTCCAAAAGTAAGGGTAAAGATTATTATGGTTAATAGATTTTTAATCACTTTTGTTTTGTTTGTTAATTGTATGGTTATAGGTCTAAAATTGTAAACATAAATTCAGAATCGAATCGAGCTCTATCTGTTGCTCCATTATCATTATCACCAATTATAACTTGGAAACCTGTTGCAGTCTGATTTGAATACGAAATTCCAGGATCATCATTTCCAGCACCACCTCTTCCAGGTTGTGTTAATTGAATGATATAATTGGCATCCGATACCATACCTGATGGTAAATTCACCTGATATCTACCGGTACTAATTTTTGACGTTGTAATTCCACTTGTAGCTTTAATAATACTACCCGCACTAGCAATTTTGCCTATGGCTTTTATTGGACTTAATGAGTTCACCCATGCGGTTCCAGTGCCTGTAGAACTTAAAACTTGCCCAGCAGTACCTGGAGAATTACTAGTATCTAATACATCACCCTCTAATTCTAAGGTTTCGTTTACAATTACTGTAGTATTATTTGAAGTTTCATCAATTCTTAGTGCTTGGACTCCACCAACTGAGAAGCCAATTTCATCGGATCCAGGACTATACATTCCTGTATCAGAATCATCAGAATATCTGTATGAAGGTTGACCAACGGTACCATCAGAATTGTTTAATCCACTGGTTCTAGTAGCGCCATTAACGGTTAGTTTATTTGTTCCTGCTAATGGATTACCGATACTCAGCCTGTTATTAGTATTGTCCCAAAATAATTGTCCGTTATTTTCTGTTGGAGAACCATCTGCTCCCGCAAAAAATACAGATCCTGTTGTTCCAGAATGAGATAAACTAGAGAGAGGTACGTCTAAATCACCATTTGAATCTGAAATCCTTAAATAATCTGTGCCCGCAACAGTAACCGTTGCAAAGCCAGTGTTTGTTTCATTTGTTATGCTACCATCAACCTCGGTAAAATTGTTAAAGATATTATAAGGTTGGCTAGTTGACCCGTCACCAGTAACAATAATACCTGTATTACCAGCAGTTACTTTAGTTTCAGTGCCATCTGCATGTAAAGAAGATAGATTCGCTACTCTAGTTGTTGGATCATTTTCAAGTCCAAGAAGTAATTCAAATGTAGAGCCATTAAATGCAAATAATTCAATTTCTTGATCATCAGAAGAAACAAAACCAGATAAATCAACTTGATTCGTACCTGTCGCAGGATTAGTTAAAGTTAAGATGTTTGAGGCATCTAAGTTTAAATCAGTTAGCTCGTTTGTGGCACTTTTGTCATTATCTAATGCCGCAGAAGCTGCAACAGCACTACTTACTTGAGCATCTGTTGCAAAAGTTCCATCTAGATTTACCGTTCGATCAGAAAGTCCATCTCGGATTAAAGATAATTCTAGAAAAGTTCCGTTTAATGCAAATTTATCTGGATATTGATTGTCTGTACTTACAGAGCTTAAATTTACTGTTTCATTTGGAGCACCATCTTGTTCTAAAGTTAAAGTGGTACCATCGAAAGTTAAATTGGTTACAGATTCGTTTCCAATTGCTTGATCCTTATCTAAAGCTTCCGAAGCAGTTATTGCACTACTTATTTGTGCGCTTACTTGAGCATCTGTGGCAAAAGTTCCATCTAAATTTACCGTTCGGTCAGAAAGTCCATCTCGGATTAAAGATAATTCTAGAAAAGTTCCGTTTAATGCAAATTTATCTGGATATTGATTGTCTGTACTTACAGAGCTTAAATTTACTGTTTCATTTGGAGCACCATCTTGTTCTAAAGTTAAAGTGGTTCCGTCAAATGATAATGCTGTAACAGATTCATTGCCAATTACTTTATCTAAATCCAATGCTTCCGAATCTGAAATTGCTGTAGCTACTTCAGCATCTGTTGCGAAAGTAGCACCAAGGTCAATCGTTTTATCCGCTTCCCCATCACCTTCGTTAGAAACGGCGATGGTCGTACCTGTTAAGGTAAAGGCATCAATTTTTTGATCATCGCTAGACACAAAACCGGCTAAATCTACCTCATTCGTTCCTGTAGCAGGATTTGTAAGCGTAAGAATATTTCCAGTTAAATCTAAGTCAGAAAGTTCATTTGTAGCTGAAGTATCTTGATCTGCAGTGTTATGCGCAGCAATTGCAGCTGTATTAGCAGCAATAGCGTTATCAGCATCTGTTTCATTTTGGTCTACGTCAGCTTGTACGGCAGCAATCGCATTATCGGCATCTGTTTCATTTTGATCTACATCCGCTTGTACAGCAGCAATCGCATTATCGGCATCTGTTTCATTTTGATCTACATCCGCTTGTACAGCAGCAATCGCAGTATCAGCATCTGTTTCATTTTGGTCAACATCCGCTTGAACCGTTGCAACTGCAGCAGAATCATCTAAAGTTGATAAATCAACTGTTACATCATTCCCACCTTCGATATTAATGCCTAATACATTAGCAGCAGAGAGCGTAGCAGATTCTAAGTTCTGATCATCGCTAGACACAAAACCAGCTAAATCTACCTCATTCGTTCCTGTAGCAGGATTTGTAAGTGTTAGAATGTTGCCAGTTAAGTCTAAATCAGAAAGTTCATTAGTCGCTGAAGTATCTTGATCTGCAG
>NZ_WJPK01000002.1:102201-1215792 GCF_009649685.1 Flavobacteriaceae bacterium EG-1 | reverse complement strand
GATGGTAATCGTGATACATGGGTAATCGGAAATTCAGAAGGATTCCCAAATATGTTGGTAACTATTTTCGATAGATACGGTAGACAGATAAAACAATACATTGGTATTGGTGAATGGGATGGAACTTATAAAAAAGAAGATCTACCAACAGGTGATTATTGGTATATAATTAAATTAAACGGACCAAATGACGATAGAGAATTCGTCGGGCATATGACCGTATATAGGTAAATAAAAAAGGCGCCAATTGGCGCCTTTTCTATTTGGTCCTTAATATATACCCTTTAAAGGTTAACCTTTAATATCCTATTTCATAAATAGAAGCATATTAATCTTAAAAGCTTTTAATTATGAAAACTATTATAAAATTTATTACGAGTAATCTATTAATTATGGTCTTGTTGATGACCTCATGTCAGAAAGAAGAAAATAAGATAAATATTGACGATTCTTTAGAAGAAGGCTTTACAAGTAAAACCGGAAATAATGATTCAGAACTTAATAACACTCAAGAGTTTCTAATACCCTTATTACATAGACAATACAATTCTTCACTAAGCAAAGAGGAAGCTACATCAAAATTTAATGAAGCAATTACCAAATTTGAAAAAGAAAATGGCAATGCGAATAAATCTGCTTCTTATTTTTATTTTGATGTTCAGACAAGAACAAGTAATTATAATCACAGTCAAACTGATGGTAGCGTTTGGGCAAGATTCAATTTTGTGACTGACAAAGGAAATCTAAATTTACCATGGACACGATTAAACAATGAAGGAAACGATCGTGAAAATGGAGCTTGGGATTTCTATCATTTCAGAACTCATGTTTCATCAATAAATTGGTTAGAAGCTAAAAGTGCAACATTAGCACTTAGAGGCACCGATGGATGGCATGTTAAATATTTTGACACACGAGTCTATTCTTGGGACCAATTTTCAAGTGCAACAGGTAATACTCGAGCAATTTCAAACCCTGAAATTTGGTTAGATAATAATACATCAACTGGCTGGGATTACTATAATACCGGCAATGTAGGTACGGGAAGAACAACCTTTAATTAAAAATAAAGCCATAACAAATTGTTATGGCTTTATTTTCAAGTTTACATTTGTTCATTATCAATTTCTACTAAAATTGGGCAATGATCACTATGTTTAGCTTCCGATAAAATTACCGATCTTTTCAAACGGCTTTCAAGTGGTTTAGATACCATGCCATAATCCAATCGCCAACCTTTATTATTATTTCTTGCGTTAGCTCTATAACTCCACCAAGTATAATTATCTGGCTCATCATTAAAATGTCTAAAACTATCAATAAATCCACTTTTAATAAAATTTCCAATCCATTCACGTTCTACTGGCAAAAAACCTGAAACATTTTTTAATCCAACAGGGTTGTGTATATCAATTGCTTCGTGACATATATTATAGTCCCCGAGTACAATTAAGTTTGGTTTCTCCTTTCGCAATTGATTAATATAATCCTGAATTTCATCCATATAATTCAGCTTAAAATCTAATCGTGCCGAATTAGTTCCTGATGGCAAATACATACTCATAATTGAAATGTCTCCAAAATCAGCCCTTAAATTTCGTCCCTCAAAATCCATGGTTTCTATTCCCGTACCATATTCTATGTGGTCTGGCTCGGATTTAGATAAAATTGCTACACCGCTATACCCTTTTTTTTGAGCACTATACCAATAATTATATGTGTAGCCGGCAGCTTCAAAGAGTGATAAGTCAAGCTGGTCTTCTTGAGCCTTAATTTCTTGTAGGCAAACTACATCTGGGTTTACCGATTCAAGCCATTCAATAAACCCTTTTTTTAAAGCAGCACGAATTCCATTTACATTGTATGATACTATTTTCATCGATTTCTAATTTAATTCGAAAATAAAGAATGTTTCAAGGATTAAAAAAGTTTGGAACGCAAATTGATTTAGATAGCTTCTAAAGCTACATTAATATGAGAAGGAAGTTATTATTTTTATTCATTTCTAGCACTATGTTAGTAAATGCTCAGGGATTTCGTGATTCTTACAATAACCATGAACTCCGTTTTAATATGGGTCGATTTTTAGCTACATCTGCAATAGAAAGTTCCTATGAATATTATTTTACACCAGATACGAGCATTGGTGGAACAATATATTTTAATGGTGATGCACATAAAAATACTGGTAATTTTGGTATAGGTCCTAACTTAAGAGCATATTTTGGCTACAACCCTAAAAGTGGGGTCTTTGCTGAGGCTTTCGCCTTGTATTATACAGGTGACATAGAAATTGACAATAATTTTGACACCAGAAGCAATAAATATTCTACCACAGCTATCGGACTTGGATTAGGTCGGAAATGGTCCACTTTTGGTCAAAAATTAACTTTAGAAATTACCGCAGGTCTCGGCAGAAATATTAACATTGAAGAATTTCAAAATAACTTTATATATCGAGCTGGATTGTCGCTTGGATTTAGATTTTAAGTTTTATTTTTACGTTTCACGAAAATTTACATGAAACGCATTTTCTTCCTATTCCTCCTAGGCTTACAAATTACTCAAGCACAAGACATTACCGAAAAAGACAGCATTACACAACTTGACGAGGTAATTCTTTTAGACGCTTTAAAAACAAAAAATACAACTGGAATAACGCATTCAGATATAGTAGGCGCTAAAATTTTTCAAAATTACAGTCCAATTGATATGGTGTCGGCCATAAATCAAATATCAGGTGTGTATGTTCATTCGGGGGCATTAAACACGAATAGAATTACAATACGTGGAATTGGTTCAAGAACCCTCTTTGGAACAAATAAATTACGAATGTATTACAATGACATTCCAATTACCAATGGTTCAGGTTCATCAGAAATTGAAGCTTATGATGTTGAAAATCTGAGTCAAATTGAAGTGGTAAAAGGACCTAAGGGTACAGAATTCGGAAGTAACTTAGGTGGAGCAATTATTTTGAATCCTAAAAAGGCAATTGGAAAATCTACAAGTCTATTTAACAATTTTACAGTTGGTTCTTTTGGTTTAATTAAAAACAATTTGTCATTCAATCATTTTGATGGTAAACTCCGTATTGGTTTGCAATATGGCCATACAGAAACCGAAGGATATCGTGACAACAACAATTTTGAACGAGATGGGCTGCTTTTAAACACTTCTTATTTGTTAAATAAGAATAATAAAATAAGTTTATTAATAAATCATATTGATTATTCTGCTCAAATACCAAGCTCTCTAGGCGCAACTGCATTCGCTGAAAACCCAAAACAAGTAACTTTTACATGGCGTGTTTCACAAGGGTTTGAAGCTAATAATTATACACTAATAGGGCTTAATTACGAACATAAATTTGGGAATAATTTAAAAAACTCCACCAGTATTTTTTATAATTATTTAGATCACTACGAACCTGCCCCTTTTGGTATTCTGGATGAATTCACAAATGGCTATGGACTTAGAACTCGCTTCAACGGCAAATTAAATATATCCGATATTTCAGCTGAATACACCTTTGGCGGTGAATTGCTCAAGGATGAATATAATTGGAATCAGTTTGAAAATTTATACCAAGAAAATAATGGGAATGGTAGTTTACAAGGAGAACAATATTCGGAAAATAAAGAATATAGAAGGCAATTTAATGGATTTGGCACCATATTAGTTCCTTTTACTGAAGCTTTTTCTGCACAATTGGGTTTAAATATCAATAAAACAAATTACGATTATCGAGATCAGTTTAATACTGGCACCAATAATAAAAGTGCAAAACGAAGTTTTAGAGCCATCGTACTTCCAAGTCTAGATTTAAACTATTCTTTTACAAAAGACAAAAGCTTATACGCCAATGTAAGCAGAGGTTTTTCTAATCCTAGTTTGGAAGAAACATTAACCCCTGAAGGAGTAATTAACCCCGATATTTCTCAAGAAACTGGCATCAATTATGAAATTGGATCACAATTACATTTTTTTGATAAAAAGCTATCATTAAACATTGCTTTATATCAAATGAATATCACCAATTTACTGGTTGCAGAAAGAGTTAATGATGACCAATATATTGGCAAAAATGCGGGAAAAACAAGGCATAAAGGCGTTGAACTATCTTTAAGTTATCATTTAAATCTTGGGGCTAAAGTGTACATAACACCTTTCATAAATTATACTTATAATAATCATAAGTTTATAGAATTTATTGATGAAGGTGAAGATTATTCAGGTAATCCTTTAACGGGAGTTCCAAAAAACAGTGTTACATCTGGTCTACAAACTCAGTTCTTCAACAATTTCTACTGGAATACTACATACCAATATGTAGGTTCTATACCCTTAACAGATGCCAACTCACTTTCAAGCGATTCTTACGGTATTGTGCATACTAAAATTGGTTTCCAAAAAAGAATGACCTCTAATTTCACATTAGGGATAGACTTTGGTGTAAACAACCTTTTTGATAAAGTATACGCTCAATCCGTATTAATTAACACTCAAGGTTTTGGCGGTAGTGAACCACGTTACTTTTATCCCGGAAATGGTATAAATTATTATTCAGGTCTACGTTTAGGCTATCGACTTTAAGTTTAATTAACCCATTTTCAACAACCAAGACTTCATATCTACGGCAGTATGAATAATCTGCTTTAAATCAGATATTTTAACACGCTCTTGTTCCATTGAGTCACGATGACGTATTGTTACGGTTTTATCCTCTAATGATTGATGATCAACTGTAATACAAAATGGCGTACCATTAGCATCTTGTCTTCTATATCGACGCCCTACCGCATCTTTTTCATCATATAGAACATTAAAATCCCATTTAAGATCTTCTATAATATCCTTAGCAAGTTCTGGTAACCCATCTTTTTTTACCAATGGAAAAACAGCTGCCTTTGTTGGTGCTAAAACAGCTGGAAGCTTTAAAACAGTTCTTGTAGAGCCATTTTCTAGTTCTTCTTCTATTAGTGAGTTTGAAAAGACAGCCAAAAACATTCTATCTAAACCAATTGAAGTTTCTAAAACATATGGCACATAACTCTCGCGAGTCTCAGGGTCAAAATATTGCAGTTTTTTACTAGAGAACTTTTCATGTTGCGATAAATCGAAATCAGTACGAGAATGAATTCCTTCCAATTCTTTAAAGCCAAATGGAAAACGAAACTCTATATCAGAAGCAGCATCAGCATAATGTGCTAATTTCTCATGGTCATGAAAACGATAATTCTCCTCACCCATGTTTAAAGAAAGGTGCCATTTCATACGATTTTCTTTCCATTTTTCATACCATTCTTGCTGGGTACCAGGCTTAATGAAAAATTGCATTTCCATTTGTTCAAACTCACGCATTCTAAAAATAAATTGTCTTGCAACAATTTCATTTCTAAAAGCCTTTCCTGTTTGGGCAATTCCAAACGGAATCTTCATACGCCCGGTTTTTTGGACATTTAAAAAGTTAACAAAAATACCTTGGGCAGTTTCAGGTCTTAAGTACAAATCCATTGCACTTTCAGCTGAAGCACCAAGTTTTGTACCGAACATTAAATTGAATTGTTTTACATCTGTCCAATTTTTAGACCCAGACATTGGGCAGGCAATTTCAAGCTCTTCTATAAGTTTTTTTACATCGGCTAAATCTTCATTTTCTAAAGATTTCCCTAATCTTTTTAAAATAGAAGTAGCTTGCTCTTGGTATTCAACTACACGAGGGTTTGTTGCTAAAAATTGATCTTTGTCAAATTTATCACCAAAACGTTTAGCTGCTTTTTTAACATCTCTTTCAATTTTACTTTCAATTTTAGCTACATGATCTTCAACTAAAACATCAGCTCTATATCTTTTCTTAGAATCTTTATTATCAATAAGAGGATCATTAAAAGCATCAACGTGGCCAGAAGCCTTCCAAATAGTAGGATGCATAAATATTGCTGAATCAATTCCAACAATATTATCATTAAGCTGCACCATAGCTTTCCACCAATACTCCCGTATATTTTTCTTTAATTCAGCACCATTTTGCGCATAGTCATATACAGCACTTAAACCATCATAAATTTCACTTGATTGAAATACATATCCGTACTCTTTTGCGTGTGAAATTACTTTTTTAAAATCGTCTTCTTGTTTTGCCATTCGACAAAAATAGAATTTTACAATCTAAGGAAATAAATTATTTTAAACGAAATTCAGTTGTAGAGAGAAGTTTATCATTTTCGAAAACATTTAAAGTATAAATACCTCCTTCTAATGATCCTTTTGGAAGTGTAATAAAGTCACAAACTCTCATTTCCTCACCACTATATAAAAGCTGTACTCGTTTGCTGTAAACATTACCATTTACGGTAATTGTATTAGCATTATCTTCAACAATTCGCATATTAGGGTCTAAAAATTGAAAGTATAGAATTTTTTCTTGTCTTTTGGCTTCAGTATCTGCAGAAATTGTAAAACAACCCCTAAGCTTTTCAACTATAGATGCCTTGGTAGTAATAATTGCGCTTTCGTCTCTTAAACGTAAGCCTGCTCCTTCTGTTTGTTCGTTATCTAATTCTAAGTATTTCTTTTTCTTTAACTCTTCATTGAGCTCTTTCTGTTTTTGGCGCTGAAGAGATTCTGCTTTAGTCAACTGATTTCTAGCCTCTTGCAGTGCAGCAATCTCCTTCTGACTATTCTCATACTTATCGGCTAACAAAGAACTGTTGTACTTAAGAAAGTTATTTTTGAGTTTAAGACTATCATTCTGTGCCTCTAACCTTCTTAGTTCTGTTTTATATTCGCGTAGTTTTTCAACTGTAAAGTTCAATCTACCTACTGAATCTTGTAATTGTTGAATCTGATATCTAGATCTTTCAAGTTCAATTTCATCAACCTCATTTCTTGAAGCTAGTCTATCTAAGTCAGCTTTCATCAATGTTAAATCTTTAACAAGTATTTCCTTTTCGTTCTCTAAAAAAGAAATTTCACTTTGAGACTGAGTATAACTGTAGTAATAAGCAATTAAAATTGCTAAGATTACAGCTATCAAGGCAGCAAAAATTATTTTATTGTTGAATTTTTTATCTTGGGCGTTCATCCAGCAAAATTATAAGTAGGCAACTTTTTTAATTAATTTAAAAATAATGTGTGCAAAACTATCAAATATAGTCAATGATATAAGCAGTATCCTAGTCCCAAAGGTGTGTTTTGGATGTAATACACATTTATTGGGTGGAGAACACCTTATATGTACAACTTGTAGAAATGATTTACCGCTTACCGATTATACTTTTAACGTAGAAAATACCGTTGACCGTATTTTTTATGGACGAATTAATGTTAAAAAGGCAAATTCTTTTCTTTTTTTCACTGAAAACGGGATAGTTCAGCGGCTTTTACATCATTTAAAATATAAAAATCAAGAAGTTGTAGGTGACTTTATTGGCGAATGGTTCGGAAACACTATACGAACCAATGGTTTTATCAATGCTATTGACTATGTAATACCTGTTCCTTTACATTATAAAAAATTACGCAAAAGAGGTTATAATCAAGTAGCTCGCTTTGGCCAACATATAGCAAGGCACCTAAATGCCGAATACCGCGATGATATTTTATTAAAAACTTCAAATTCACGAACACAAACAACAAAAGGAAGACTTGGTCGCTGGTTTGAAAACAAATCGCTCTATACATTATCCAATACAATAGAATTAGCGGCTAAAAATGTACTATTAGTAGACGATATTATTACAACTGGGGCAACTATAGAACTATGTGCTAAAGCCTTACAAGAATCTAAAAACATTAAGATATATGTAGCAAGTATGGCTGTTGTACCTTTTTTACAAAATTGATCAAATGATAAAATCTTCCATTTATTTAATATTAGTCGTTTCTTTGTTATCAAATTGCTTTGAATTTATATCATGACAAGACGCCTTATTGGTTGTGTTTTTCTAATTTTAATCGTAGCCGCACTGGTACAATGCGCAAGACGCGGTAGTCCTACTGGTGGCCCAAAAGATACAGACCCTCCAATATTAATAAAGGCAGACCCTCCAAATATGTCTACTGCTTTTAAAGCCAAAAGAATAAGACTTTATTTTGATGAGTATATCACTTTAAAAGACATTCAAGATCAATTAATAGTTTCACCACCTTTAAAATATACCCCAACAATTACGCCACAAGGAGGTGCTAGTAAATTTGTTGAAATAAAAATTAAAGATACACTTAGAGAAAATACTACCTATACGCTCAATTTCGGCCAAAGTATTGTTGATCATAATGAGGGAAATCCGAGCAGTTTTTTAAGTTATGTTTTTTCAACTGGATCATATATAGACTCCTTAACCTTATCAGGAGTTGTAAAAGACGCCTTCAAACGTAAAGCAGAAGAATTCATTAGTGTAATGCTTTATGAAATTGATACCGCCTATAACGATTCAACTATTTTTAAGAAACCTCCAAACTATATCACTAATACTTTAGATAGTACCGTAATATTTACTTTAAAAAATATTAAAGCAGGTAAATACAAGTTATTCGCCATAAAAGATGAAGCTAAGAACAATATTTTTGATCAAAATGCCGATAAAATAGCTTTTTCAAGAGATACAATTAGTTTACCCACAGATAGTACCTACCTACTTACCTTATTCAAGGAAATACAAAATTATAGCATACAGGTACCCAGTTTTGAAGCTACAAATAAAATTGCCTTTGGTTATTATGGATTAAGGGAAGATTTTAGAATTGAGCATTTGACTGCTTTACCAGACTCAGTAAATTATCGGTACTTAAAATTACGAGATAAAGACACTCTTAATTTTTGGTTTACTCCTACAGAATTAGATTCGATTACTTTTCTGGTTATAAACGATAAACTATCACTTATTGACACGTTTTCAGTTAAAAAACGAAAAGTAGGAACTGATTCATTACAATTGAGTCCGAATCAATCTGGTAGTTTAGACTTCAATAAAGATTTTGCAATAATGTTAAATACGCCCATTTCAAAAGTAGACAGCACTAAATTTAGTATGATGGATAAAGATTCTGTTAATGTTAATTTTAATATTATGATAGACAGTATCGAAAATGCAATAGATTTTGATTTTGTTAAAGAGCCAAATCAAAGTTATACACTTAATTTACTACCTGGTGCAATAACCGATTTCTTTGAAGAATCTAATGATACTTTGAATTATAATCTAACTACAAATAGCACTGCCGATTATGGTAATTTAAGACTAAAAATACAAACCGATTCTACTTCGTACCCCTTAGTAATTCAACTTACAGATCAACAAGGTGCTCTTAGGCAAGAAATTTATGCAGAAAAACCTAAGCTTCTTGAATTCAACAACATAGAGCCTTCAAAGTATTTTTTAAGAGTTATTTTTGATAAGAATAGTAATAAAGTATGGGATACAGGAGATTTTCTTAAAAAAATACAACCTGAAAGAGTTAGTTATTATCCAGATACCTTAGAAATAAGAGCTAATTGGGAATTAGAAGAAACTTTTATTATAGATAACTAAACAAATTTTTTCGAATTAAATAGCTTTAAATCAAGTCTTAAAATCTTTAATTTTAAGAGTCATAACTCATATTTACACTTTTACAATATACTACATACTTTTTAAGTGTTTTCTTACGTTTAGTAGTAGTAAACTAGAAAGTTTTCCTGTAGAACATGACCGATTTAATTACATCATCTATTTCGTTATTCGTAAAAAGTTCACCTAAGGCAGTTGTTGTCGTAGACACAAATATGCTTATAATTGGATATTCCGATGTGTGGTTAAAAGAAATAGCTCAAAAAAAAACTTCGGTATTAGGAAAATCCTATTACGAAATTCTCCCGCAAACCTCCGAAGAAGCAAAAGAAATTTATGAAAGTTGTCTTCAGGGTAAACAAATAGCATCTAAAGCATTAAAATCAATTGACACATTTGGACGAATAAAATGGGCAAAATGTACTATTAACTCATGGAACGATGAAAATGGTATAATCGCCGGTTTATCTATTATAGAAGAAGATATTACAGAAGATAAGCACCGTGAAGAAGTGTTACTTAAAGCTCAAAAAGTTGCAAGAATTGGAGGTTGGGAAGTTGATTTACGCAATGGACAGGTACATTGGACCGACGTAACCAAAGAAATACATGAAGTACCATTAGATTATAAACCCGATTTAGAAACAAGCATAAATTTTTACAAAGAAGGAACTTCTAAGGATGAAATTACAAGATGCGTAAGTGAAGCCATTGCAAAAGGCACTACCTGGGATGTTGAACTACAAATAATTACTGCCAAAGGAAATGAAGTTTGGGTAAGAGCAAAGGGCGAAACAGAAGTGTTTAATGGAGAATGTATTCGAATTTATGGCACTTTTCAAGATATTGACGAGAAAAAAAGAACAGAACTAGAATATCATAAAGTTTCCGATCGATTGGCAATGGCAACTAATGCTGCGAAGATTGGCATTTGGAACTATGATTTTGAGGGCAAAAATCTTCAATGGGATGATATTACTTTTGAAGTTTACAAAGTTGACAAAAACAGCTTTTCTGGATACGAAACATTGCGTTCAATAATACACCCAGATGATTATCATAAAAGTATTAAAGCTATTAATTTGGCATTCAAAGGTCAAAAGAATTTTGATACTGACTATAGAATAATATGGCCAGATGGTACTATTCGCCATATAAAAGGTAGAGGTGCAATAATATATGACCTAGAAAACAAACCAATAAAGATAATTGGTGCTAATTGGGATATAACCGAATTCAAAAACACGAAACTAGAACTTTTACGCAATAACGAATCTTTTACTTCTATTTTTTCAAATTCCAATGTAGGAATGACTAAAATTAATCTAGATGGAAAAATAATTGAAGTAAACGATAGCATGTGTAAAATGTTAGGATATACTCGTGAAGAATTACTTAATAAAACTGCTTTCGATATTACTTTTCCAGATGATATAGAAAAATCGAAGAAATTTAAAAAACGGTTAATTTCAGGTGAATTTACAAGTATTGAAGCAGAAAAGAGATTTTACCATAAAAATGGAAATATTGTTCATTCATTAATTACGATAACTTCCGTAAATGACATTGATGGTAATCTTTGTCATTTAATTGGTCAAATAGTAAATATAACTTCACGTATTGAAGCGGAAAAAAGATTACAAACGCTTGTTGAAGTTACCAAGGGTCAAAATGCTAGTTTAATGAATTTTGCTCATATAGTCTCACATAATCTAAGATCACATTCGAGCAACATGTTAATGTTGACCAGATTCTTACATTTAGAAAGTGACCCAAATGAAAAACAGAATATAGAAAAAATGCTGGGTAATGCGGCAGAGAGTTTGAATGAAACCGTACACCATTTAAACGAAGTTGTCTTAATTAAAACAGGTGCCTTAGAGACAATGAAGAGTGAAAGCCTACTTAATGCTGCCAATAGAGTAAAAGATACTCTTGCTGGTTTAATTCAAGAAAAGGATGCATCGTATGAGTTTAATATTTGCAAAACACATTTTGTAAATGCTGTACCAGCATATTTAGATAGTATTTTACTAAATCTATTTTCAAATTCTTTAAAGTATTCGGCACCAAATCGTAAACCAAAAATTATTATTTTATCTGAAGTAAAAAACGAATTCATTGAAATAAAATTTACCGATAATGGCCTAGGAATTGATTTAGAACGACATGGAAAGAAAATATTTGGCATGTATAAGACTTTTCATAATAATAAAGACGCCAAAGGAATTGGTTTGTTTATTACTAAAAATCAAATTGAAGCAATGAATGGTAAAATAGAATTAACAAGCGAACTTAAAAAAGGTACTACCTTTATTCTAAAATTAAAAAAAGCCTAAATAAAACAATAATAGAATTATGAAAAAAATTCAAACTTCGTGTATAATTGATGATGATGATATTTTCATTTATGGCACTAAAAGAATAATTCAAGAAGTCGATTTCTGTGAAGAAATACTTGTTTTCAATAATGGTCAAGAAGCACTAGCCGAATTTATAAATCTTACAGAATCGGGCAAAGAATTACCTTCGATAATCTTTTTAGATTTAAACATGCCTATTATGAATGGGTGGGAGTTTTTAGAAGAATTCACCAAAATAGAAAATAATAATAAAGATAAAGTTATTGTATATATAATTAGTTCATCTGTAGACCCAAGAGACCTTGAAAGGGTTGGGAATTATGAAATAATACATAATTATATATTAAAACCATTTTCAGCAAAAGATTTACAAAGTATACTCGTAAATATTAGTGCATAATAACTAATTTATAACCGTAGTAAAATCAATAAAATATAGTTCAGTATACTTTTTTAATTTAACCTAAAATCGTCTTTATCTTCTAAAAACATCAGTTTTTTTCGAGTATTTAGTATTTGATTTTTATCTATTGTACTATAAATAATTTCTTCGGTTGAAGAAAATACTATTTGTTCTCCTAGAGCATTAAAAACTGACGAGTGACCAGAGTAATTCAGACCATTATTATCTTCCCCTACTCTATTAACACCAACACAATATGCTAAATTTTCTATAGCGCGAGCTTTCAATAAAGTATCCCAAGCAGCAATTCTTGGTTCTGGCCAATTAGCAACATAAATTAAAACATCGTAATCATTCTTATATCTAGCCCAAACTGGAAAACGTAAATCATAACATATCATTGGGCAAATTTTAAATCCTTTGTACGAAACAATAAGTCTTTCAGATCCTGACTGATAAACTTTATCTTCACCAGCAAGTGTAAAAGTGTGTTTTTTATCATAAAAATACTTTTCACCCTGGTCAGTAATAAAAAAGAGACGATTGGTATATACATTATTTTCAAAATAAGGCATACTTCCCATTATGGCCAAGCTTTTAGTGACCGCAAATTCTTGCATCCAATCTATCGTTTTTTGGTCCTCTGAATCTCCTAAATTTTCAGGATTCATAGTAAAACCTGAAGTAAACATTTCTGGTAGGATAACTAAATCAACCTCTGAATGAATGGGTTTTAATTTTTTAGAAAGAATTGTTCTATTGGCTTTTGGATCTTCCCAAACAATAGAAGTCTGAACCATTGCAATATTTAATTGATCCTTCATTTATTTTTCAAGTAAAGAAATCATATCGGCACTACCTTGCATTTTTGCATGATCTAATGCAGAGTTGCCTCTAGCATCCTTAACAGTTACATCTGCTCCATTGACAATTAATAATTTAGCAATGTTTAAATGATTAAAAGTTGCAGCGTAAATTAAGCAAGTTCCACCCATTGAATTACGCACATTTATATCTGCTCCATGTGCAATAAGATTTTCTGCGATTTTTGTAAATCCTTTAAAACAAATACCCATTAATGCCGTATTTCCTGAAGAATCTTTCGCATTAATAGCAGCACCTTTATCTAAAAGCATGTCAACAATTTCTTCATGATTGTAATAGGTAGCTAAAATAAGCGGCGTAGAACCTCGCTGATCACGAATATTAATTGCCTCTATATTTTCATCTAGTATTAATTTTACTTTAGCAACATTACCATTCCGAATTTCTGTAAATAAAACTTCATTTTCCATTGATATAAAATTATAAAAAACAAGTACACTAAATTGTTTTTAAATCCATCATTTAGCTAAATTAAGTAGTAAAAAGAAGGAAATAAATTTATATTATAGATAATATCAATAGTTGAATAATATAAATCAAGAAAACATCTATAACATATGGATTGGTTTTTTAATATTTTTACAAATACAGGAATAAAAAAATATATATCATGGACAATAATGGAAAAAATTCGCACGGTGAAGCTTTTGACATCAATGACTCAAGCAAGTGCCCTTATTTAGGAGGAACCCTAAAACAAAATGCTGGTGGTGGCACAACAAACCAAGACTGGTGGCCTAATCAATTAAGATTAAATGTACTACGGCAAAACTCATCACTAACCAATCCAATGGATGAAGACTTCAACTATGCAGAAGAGTTCAAGTCATTAGATTTAGATGCTGTAAAAAACGATATTAAAAAAGCTTTAGTTACGTCACAAGATTGGTGGCCTGCAGATTATGGCCATTATGGTCCATTTATGATACGTATGGCATGGCACAGTGCTGGTACTTATAGAATTGGTGATGGACGAGGAGGTGCGAGTTCAGGATCTCAACGATTTGCACCTCTAAATAGTTGGCCAGATAATGGCAACCTCGATAAGGCTAGACTACTGCTATGGCCTATTAAGAAAAAATATGGAAAAAAATTATCGTGGGCAGACCTAATGATACTTACAGGAAATTGTGCTTTAGAATCGATGGGTTTTCAAACAATTGGTTTTGCAGGAGGTCGCGAAGACATTTGGCAGCCTGAAGAGGACATATATTGGGGTTCTGAGTCTGAATGGATGGGTAATGAAGAACGTTTTTCAGAAGGAGAATATAAATTAGAAGCGAATTTAGGAGCGTCACATATGGGACTAATTTATGTAAACCCAGAAGGACCTAATGGTTCACCTAATCCGTTAGGAACTGCAAAACTTTTGAAAGAAACTTTTGGTCGTATGGCCATGAATGATGAGGAAACAGTTGCTTTGGCAGCTGGTGGACATACTTTTGGAAAAGCCCATGGAGCTGCGAATCCTGATGAATATGTAGGACCTGAACCAGCAGGAGCAGCAATCACCGAACAAAGTTTAGGTTGGAAAAATTCTTTTGGTACGGGGGTACTAGATGATGCAATTACCAGTGGAATTGAAGGTGCTTGGACACCTAATCCAACAAAATGGGACCATGATTATTTTGAAGTGTTATTAGGATACGACTGGGAGTTAACTAAAAGTCCGGGTGGTGCAAATCAATGGAGACCGACGGCGGAATCTAAGGCTAAAAAAGCACCGCGTGCAGGTGATGCATCAAAAACACAAGATTTAATGATGACCGATGCTGATATGGCTTTAAAAGTAGACCCTGTGTATTTAGAAATTTCAAAAAAGTTTCATAAAGATCCAGAAGCTTTTGAAAAAGCATTCGCAAACGCATGGTTTAAGCTAACGCATAGAGATATGGGGCCGTCTGTTCGATATTTAGGGCCAGAAGTACCGCAAGAAGAGTTTATTTGGCAAGATCCTATTCCTGCTGTTGACTTTGAATTAGTAAACGACGATGATATTTCCGAATTAAAAAAACGACTTTTAGCTTCAGGTTTATCCATTTCACAATTAGTTTCAACTGCTTGGGCTTCTGCTTCAACGTACCGAGATTCTGACAAGAGAGGTGGTGCCAATGGAGCACGCATACGATTAGCACCTCAGAAAGACTGGAAGGTAAACAACCCAACAGAGCTTGCAAAAATTCTTAATGTTTTGGAAGGAATACAAAAAGAATTTAATGAATCGCAGGCAGGAAATAAAAAGGTGTCGTTAGCAGATTTAATTGTTTTAGGCGGTAATGCAGGAATAGAAGAAGCAGCAAAAAAAGGAGGTAATGAAATTACGGTACCCTTTACACCTGGAAGAAATGATGCTACAGCAGCACAAACAGATGCTTCAGCGTTTCAAGCTCTACAGCCAAATGCCGATGGATTTAGAAACTACAAAAATGCAGATTTTAAGACGTCCGCTGAAGCAATGTTAGTAGACCGTGCTCAATTATTAAAACTAACTGCTCCTGAAATGACTGTTTTAATTGGTGGTTTACGTGTGTTAGACACTAATTATGACAAATCTCGACATGGTGTTTTAACAAATCAACGTGAAGTATTAACTAATGATTTCTTTGTTAATCTTCTTGACTTAAGCGTTAAATGGGAAGACACATCAACTGATGAAAGCATTTTCGCTGGACGTGATCGCGTTACTGGTGATATAAAATGGACAGGTACACGTGTTGATTTAATCTTTGGCTCTAATACAGAACTTAGAGCATATGCAGAGGTTTATGCAAGTAGTGATTCACAGCAAAAATTCTTAAAAGATTTTGTTGCCGTTTGGACTAAAGTAATGAATTTAGACCGTTTCGATTTAGCATAAAACACATGTAAAAATCAATGTAGTATTTATAGAAAACCGCCTTATTTATATTAGGCGGTTTTTTTATCGAATGCCTGGCGTAAAATTGTTAGGGGCAACTTGTGGCGCATTAATTGTAGCATTGCCACCACTATCATTTGATATTATCCATTCGTTTGCATCAAATAAAGCATTTCCAATTTTTATATCCGATTTACGAACTGCACGACCATCTTCAAATTCATGATTCGTATTCGACCCATCCTCACCAATTACGCCGAAGGTATCTATAACATTATTAAATGGATCCATTAATTGAAAGTTATCATCACCATTAGAATCAGCTGGACTATTCTTTCCAGCTACAAAATCGGGCTCAAACCCGTAAACCGAAAAGAATTCCTCAGAATTTGCAGCGATAACAAGTGTGCTTTCAGCATAAATTTCCAAACCTGAAAGATCTAAACTAGAACTAATTTCCTGGTTATCATTCGTATATCGATTTAAATTCCACCCATTTAAAAAAATAGTTGTTCCACTCGAATTATACAATTCTATGAATCTAGCACCAGCATTATTATCGGGGTCCGCCAATTCAGAAATAAAAATTTGATCTGATGAAATTTCTTCCAAACCTTTACAACGATCTTGATTTAAATTTAAATCATTTGTATTTCTAACAATTATTTGAAACTCATTTTTATTGCGTACCAATACACCTGTTACAGAACCATTTTCTATCGGAATTCTATCGTTATAAAATTCAGAATAACCACTATTTAACAGCACAATTTCATTTGCGTTACAATCGGTTATTGTACGTTTGGTCTCTTCAGAATCAATAGCAAAAGAAAGTCCAATTTCTTCTTCAATAATTTGAACATTATCGAATTTCACCAATGTATTTATCGGTTGCTTATTTACATCAGAAATTTCAATGATTGTTGCTTCTACCAATTTTCTTTCCTCACAAGAAATAAATATATGCTGATTTACAATTGCTGCCGGCAATCTACCTACGGAGAGATTTCCAAAAGAAGTAAAAGCACCTCCCAATTTATAAACCTCATTGCTTTTACCAATATACAAACCTTTCAATTTAATACTAATTTTACTCCCCAAGTCATAAAATAAATATGAATCCCTCAAATCTATTTCAATTTGAAACCCTTCTGTAGGATTAACCAATTCGTCTTGAAAATGTAAGACACTAAAAAAGTTACCAACTTGATCTGATGAAATAATATATCCTTCAATAATTAAATCTTCTTGAATTTGAATAGTTTCATTTTCATATAACAATTTTACATCGCTATAAGTTGCATTTGCCACTAATGAAGAACAAGTATTTTCTATAGGTATAAATTCTCTGTTTTTAACGCAAGCCGAATTGTTTAATAGGAGAACTATTAAGACAAAAGCATTTATTAAATAACTATTTTTTTTCATTAAAAATTTTTCAAAAACTATAGGCTACATTTAAAAAATATGTACGCCCATAACCATACCAATATTTAGTAGCAAAAGAAGGAGTTCCACTTAAATTATCTTGCTTTAATTGCCCGTAATTTCCATTTCTACTTTGTTCATAACCACCAGATCTAAAAACTTGATCAAAAAGATTGTTTACACTTGCGAAAACGCTTATATATTTTCCTTTTATTAACCAAGACTTTCCCCCTACTACATTTAATAGATAAAAATTATCCATAGGTTTTTGGGATAAAAGCTCAGTCACATTTTCTTCGGTAGCATCTGGAAATGGCAAACTAGTTTCTGGATTTATATAAAAGCTAGAAGTTCTTGTAATGGTTGAAATATTTGCATAATTTTTTGCCAAGTAATTGGTCGTTACACCTATCCACCAATATTTAGGATCTCTATATTCTACACCAAAAGCAAATGCTTCTTGTGGACCTTGTGCCAATCTGTAATTTTTAATTGAAGCCGTACCTAAGTCAATATTTCCATTGAGGTTGATTAAATCCTCCTCGGCACCAGCTGTATCAAAATTAATTGAGACCGATGGATTACTTGCATAAATATATTTACCCAATGCTGATACAAAAGTTAATTTAACAGCTGATGATAATTGATATTCCAAACCTAATTCAACACCCGAATGTGACTTACCTAAATTGGTAAGAACCTCTTGTACAAAATCTGAACCCACTCCTGCATCAACAAAAAAGAAATTAACATCGGTAGTATTTTCAAAACGGGTATAATAAGCTGTTAACCTACCTGTCAATTTTGGTAAGCGAATAAAATAATTAAGATCAATAGCGGTTAGCGTTTCAGCTTTTAAATCCGAAACAGTTTGATTGTTCTCTCTTGGGTTTATAAAAACATTTTGCAAAACAGGCGGTCTATTGCTAAATCGCATATTTGTTGTGAGCCAATGTCTACCATTAATTTTATACGAAAATCCACCTTTAACACCTAAGTTCAAAAAATTTAATCTTTCACTTTTTCCTAATGAATTAGAAGCATACCGCTGATTTTTAAAAAAGCCTTCTCTTTGGTATCTCGTATTTGAAACCGTACCCGAAAGGAAGGCATTCCATTTGTGTTCATTAACTCTAAATTGAATAAAACTATTTATTGACGAAACATCATATTTAAAATGATAGTTAAAAATATCCGTTTCTACTTTCTGTATATTGCCGTTGGCATCATTTAAAGTGTTTGAAAATGGGTCAATATCTTCATGAAAATCAGCATTTAATAAATCTTCTATTTGCGCATAGTTTTCAGATTTCAATTTTTTGTATGAAGTGCCAAAATCAACCTGAATTTTTTCATTCAAATTATAATTTACTATGGTATTTAAGGTAACCTGTTTGTCTTTTACAACATCATCATATAGCACATAAGCAGCCTTCTCATGAGAATTTGCGACATATATTTCTGACCAATTTAATTGTGGATTATCAATAAATCCTTGCTTGGCCTGATTTGCACTTACAAAATTTGCACCTATTGAACTATTTATATAATAGCTAGGCAAATAACGATAATATGTTGGGTCTGGATTTGGGGCATTGTAGTATCCCAATCTACTTTTGGTATAGTCGCCAAATTGATAGGATACTCCAGTTGTAATGTTTAGTTTATCTGACTCATAAAAATGATTTAATAGTAGTATTGGTTCCGCAATTTTTCGTTCTCGAGAATTTCTAATTTTACCATCCTGATTTCCCCAGTATGGATTGTATTTATTACCAACTAGATTGTAAACTTCTTCGGTAATTGCCGAGGACCTTCCTCTACGGTTACTTGCTAGAATACCGGTAAAATTAATACTATTCTTCTCATTAAATTGATATTCCAATCCTGTAAAGAATGAAAAAGAATCATACAAAGTACCACTAATAAAACCTTGTTTAGCCCATCTTCGTGAACCCGAAACAGTATAAGCTAATCCATTTTTCTGTAAACCAGAACTATAAGTTGCCATCAATCTTCCGGAATAAGTTCTATTAGAAAAAGAAGTAGACAGACGTGTACCAGGTCTTAACCCAGATGGTCGCATATCTATATTTGTATTTCCCAAAATGCCACCAAAAGTAAAATCTGAAGGTTGCATTGCATTTGTAAATTGTTGGTTTCTAATGGCGTCATTTAATCCTCCCCAATTATTCCATTGCGGTCTACCGTCATATAACTTATTCATTGATATTCCATTAATTAAAACTTGCCCTTCTTTAGAGTCGTATCCTTTTACTCTAAAGAAAGCCTGACCAAAGTCGAAAGCAGCTCTATTTAAAAAAACATCGCGTGTAGCCTGCAGCAAGGCAGACGAATTAGAATCAGCTTCTTCATCAAATAACTCAGACTCCGATAATGTTATTAGATTATCCGTTTGTTCTATAGTGCTATCATCTTCCAAATAAATTATTCCTAAATCCAATACATCATTTTCAATGATTACAGGAATTCTTTTAATTATAAAATCTGCGGAAGACACCTGTAGTATCAATTCACCAGCCTTAGATATTTTTAATTCAAAATGGCCGGAACTTGAAGTTTTGGTTACATATTGGCTATTAAAAATACTAACATCAATTCTTGATAATGGCTTTTTTAAGCGTTTACTCAATACTTTTCCTTTCACAAGAAAAGCACGTTGAGCTTTCAGCACGCAACTGCCAAAAACTATCAATAAAACAGTGAGAGTTAATCTCATTTCGGGCTAGTATTCTGGTTAGCAATGACATACAATATATTGATTAACTTGTTAAGTTTTAAGAAAATACCTTCAAAATATTTAGTTTTTTCGCTATTTTACCTAAATACTTACGAAAATGAAGTCAATACTTACCTGTATTATTTTTTTGTTTACATTACTCTTATACTCCCAAAAAGAAAAAAAATATCGCATTAGAACTATTGCTTTTTACAATGTTGAAAACCTTTTTGACACTAAAAACGATACATTAATTTTTGATGACGATCGTACACCAGAAGGCAAAGACAATTGGACGATAAATCGGTACAACCATAAATTAAACAATATTGCAAAAGTAATTTCTGAGATTGGGTTAGATGTAACTAAGAGAGCTCCAGATATAATTGGTTTAAGCGAAGTAGAAAATAATAAAGTCCTAGAAGATTTAATTCATAATGAATATTTAAAAAGCATAGATTACAAGATAATTCATTTCGATTCGCCCGATGAGCGCGGAATTGATGTTGCACTACTTTATAAAAAATCGGCATTTCTACCTACGTCTTTTGAAAGCCATCGTTTATTATTAATTAATGAAGATGGTGAACGAAATTACACAAGAGATCAATTGGTTGTAGGTGGTATATTAGATGATGAACAAATACATTTTATTGTAAATCATTGGCCATCAAGAAGTGGTGGTGAAGCCAGAAGTAAACCCAATAGAATAAAAGCAGCAAAACTGAACAAAAGAATAATTGATTCGCTTCAAAGGTTAGATATAAATGCAAAAATAATAAGCATGGGCGATTTAAATGATGACCCCACAGACGATAGTTTAAAGAAGATTCTTCAAACACATGGTAAAACAAAAAATTTGGATAGCTCAGCACTTTATAACCCTATGGAAAAGTTATACATAAAAGGAATTGGTTCCTTAGCTTACAGAGACAAATGGAATCTTTTTGATCAAATTTACTTCACAGCTAACCTACTAGAATCAGAGAACAAATATCGCTTTTGGAAAGCCAAAATTTTTAATCCGAATTATTTAGTCACCAAAAAGGGACAATACAAGGGCTATCCTTATCGCACCTACGCTGGTGGTAGTTATGCAGGTGGCTATAGTGATCATTTTCCGGTGTACATTTATTTAATTAAAGCCGCTAAGAACTAATTTACCCGACCAACGATTTTTCTTAGTAACTTAGAATTAACAAAATACACTTTTATGATGCGAAGATTCGGTTTCTTATTCCTATTCACAGTTATTTCTGTGGCTTGTAAGAGTAATGGTGATGGCTGTGAAGCAGGGTATGTACGACAATATGGGGCAGAAGGCACAGAATGGTGCATCGAAGCTTATGTAGAAGATGATTTAAAAGAATACAACTCGGGTGAAAGTTATTTTCACAAAGATCATGGTCTTATCACTTTTGCAGATGGTATTTGGACAAACAAATACAACGAAATCATAAATCCATAGTCAATAATATATTAATTGATATATATGATTATTTCTCAAGATTGAATCACCGAGTAACAAAAATTATGAAAATAAATACAACACTTTTAATTGTCATTTGCCTATTAGTTACTTTGTTTAAAATACACGCCCAAGAAAATAAAGATTCAATTATAGAGCAGCATAAAATCACCGCATTAATTGCAGATTATGCCAAAGCCAGAGAAGCAAAAGATTCTCTTTTACTGAAATCAATATTAACGGATGATATTGATCAGTTGGTTTCGTCTGGTGTATGGAGAAAAAATATTGAAGCATCTATGAAGGGAATGCTAAAAAGCTCTACAACAAATCCAGGAACAAGAACTTTAACAGTGGATAATGTTCGTTTATTAAGTAGCGAAAATGCTATTGTTGATGCTAAATATCAAATAGAAAATTCTGATGGTACTTTCCGAAAAATGTGGAGCACTTTTATCGTTGTAAAAAGAGAAAAAAATTGGAAGATTGCCGCGATAAGAAATATGCTTCCAGCAAAGCCTTAAAAAACACCTCTCTAATTTACGAAGAGAGGTGCTATACGTTTATTTATAGTTCGGTAAGTTTAATATTTTTCCAACGAACTTTAATACCGCCACCATCATGAATCTGCAAAGCAATACCACCTTCACCTTCACCAATTTTGGCATCGGTAATAGTCATCATTTGAGTTCCATTTAGCCAAGAGGTAACTGTGGAGCCTTCTACACGTATTTTCATGGTGTTCCACTCACCCATTTTTAGTGCTTTATCCTTTTCAGGTGCTGGCTTAATTAACCACCCACGACCGTAAGATTCATAAACACCACCAGTATTATGCCCAGGAGGTGCCACTTCTACTTGCCAGCCACTAACTTTTGTGCCATCAACAGTAGAACGAATAAAGACACCACTGTTTCCATTAGCTTCTTGTTTAAAGTCTAATGTTAATTCAAAATCTTTATAATGTTCATTTGTTCCAAAATATCCATAACCCTTATCTGGGCCGCTTTCACATACCAAAAGACCATCTTCTACATACCACTTTTCGGTACCATAAATTGTCCAACCATCTAAGTTAGTCCCATTAAATAGTTCTTTTTGATTTGTTGAATTCGCTACTGTTTGTGCTTTAGATTTGCACGAAACAAATGCAATTGTAAGTGCTAAAAGAAGTATACCTTTTTTCATTTGAAATTATATATGTTATTAAAAATTTGGAATCTAAATTTGATCTTCAGAAAATTACTTTTTATTTAATTGAACCATTGGCCCCAAGGAATTCTACTTAATAGGAATATTAAACCCAATCCGTAGAAAATTGCGATAGATTGAAACTTCTTATTGCCTTCGATAAACTTTTTATGTCTAGACCAACCAATTGTTATTAATACAATCGCCAAAATATTAATAAATGGATGTTCTACTGCTAACAATCGAGATGCAGCATTCATACCACCCATACCAAGTGTTTTAATAGCGTAGAAACCTTTAGGAGAAACAAAGTATAATACAAAACCCACTAATAGCATTAAATGGCTTAAAATCAGTCCGAAAAGGCTTATTCTAAAATCTTTGTCAGGAGTAAACATTTTATTTCGTACCAAACCAATAATAGCATTGGCTACCGCCAGTATTAAAACAAGAAGTACAATGTAAGCCAAATATGAATGTAGTACTAATAACCATTGGTAAGCAAGTTCAAACTTCTGCATGATATTAAAATTTAGAGAACCCTAAAAGTACTAAATTTTAGGCATAAAAAAACCTCGTATTAAACGAGGTTTTTTTAGATTTTTTATTAGAATTTATATCGTATTCCAAAATTCCATGTTCGGCCAAAGCCCCAGAAAACATTATTAGATACGTTAACACCATTCCAAGTTTCATCACCTGCTTCTACAGCATCGTTAGAAGTTGATTCTGAAATATAAACTTCATCAAAAACATTGTTTACGTTTAATCTAAAGCTTACGGAATTATCTTTATCCTTTCCAACCAACATTTTATACGTAAGACCTGCATCAAATAAATCATATGCCGGCAATTCTAATTGAAAGTTGCCACCATCTGGTTGGCCGTCAGTATTCTCATCTTGAAAACTTACTACATCAAATTGAGCAAATAACTTAGCTGCATGATACCAACTTGCATCAAAAAACAATCTTTCCACTGGTTCTATTGAAACACCCAATCTTGCGGTAGTTTGGGCTGCATCATCAACTTTTACTCCATCCAAAATAAGTTCTGCCTGACCAACTAAATTTTGACCATCATCAAAAACTGAAGCTACTGGATCACCAGAATAAGTCCAGTCTCCAACAGACAACATACCATTAACTGTAATAAAAGAAGTAGGTCTTAATGTAAAATCCAATTCAGCTCCCATATGCACTTGCTCTATACCGTCATAATTAGCTGTTCCCTCAAACAATAAGTTTCCATCAGGATCAGTAATATCTACACCTTCAGAAAGGAATCTATCTGCCCAAGATGTTCTATACAAGTTTACATTGGCACTAAAGAATTGACTTCTGAAACCATAACCAATTTCAATTCCCAATACTTTTTCATTTTGGTAATCATCGTTGATATCATTAACAAAATTTAAGAAAATCGCATCAAAAATTGGTTGTTTTGAATAATACCCCGCATTTGCAAAAACATTATGCTTTTCATCTATATTATAATTAAGACCTCCCTTTATATTCCCACCAAGAATGTTAACCCAATCCGTTTCTTGTTCTGGATCAGAATCTAAATAATTAAATGGATCTATACGCTTAAACCCTTGGTTAGAGAAACCTCCTTGAACAAAAGCAGATATTTTATCGTTAGAATATTCTAGTTGACCAAAACCTCCTATCCAGTTTACTTTACCAATATTGTAATAATCTATTTTCACCTCGTCATCAACACTTTTAAAGACGTTCCATAGATTTCCAATAGTTGGAGCATACGTTTCAGTAGTGAAATTGTACGTGTTATTAATATCATCATTATCAACATAAGCATCGGCTCCTAATAAATCAACAAGTCTTCTATAGTGATATCCTTTGTAAGTCCTTGCATCAACACCTAAATCATAAGACCAATTATCATTTATCTTATTATTAAAATTTATGATAGCACCATACCAGTTATGTGAGTTCATAGAAGAACGTTGCGAAATTCCATTTTCAGAACCAGAAGTGTGGTCATAATCATCTTCAAAACCATAAGATGCGTTATTACCATTAATATACAATCCTTGGTAAGCAGCATCACCTCCTCCTGTATAACCTTCTCTTTGACCACCGAAATCAGAAACATTTGACCCTGAATTATATGCTATAATATCATTGAACCTTACATGTCCGTTCGCATCTTTAAATTGTCCATAATACGACCGTCCTCCGTTAATACTACCTATAGAGCCAATAGAACCTCCACGACCTAATGAAGCATATAAAACAGATGACAAAGTAGCTTTATCGGATATTTTCCAATCCCAGTTAACCATAGCCTTTGGTTTATGATAAAAGTTTCCAGAGAAAGTCTCTTCTTTTCCATTTAAATAACCATAATCAGAATTATACTTGGTATTAGGATCTGTCCCATTACTACCGTATTTGATATAATTACTTATTGACTCTGCATACCCTCTTTGAAAGTGTTGCTGTGGAGCACCGGTTACCATAAACTGAAAATCGTGTTTATCGTTTGGACGATAACCAAGAGCAACAAAATAGTTATAAGCTTCAAAAGGAGTTCCTTGTACATAACCATCCCCGGCAGTTCTACCAAGTAAGAAACTAGCAGAAAGACCATTTTCCATTAAACCTGTACTATAAGATGCAGTAGTTTTTAAATAATTATTGTTTCCTACAGTCGTTGACACAACACCACCTTCACTTAAATCAGCAGCCTTTGTAACGATATTAATAGTACCCCCAACCGAACTAATTGCAAGTTTAGAAGAACCCAAACCTCTTTGCACCTGCATTGCAGTAGTTACATCAGAAAGACCAGCCCAGTTACTCCAATACACCCAACCATTTTCCATATCATTTACGGGAACACCGTTAATCATAACTGCCGTATTTCTTTGGTCAAAACCTCTAATGTTAATTCTTGAATCTCCAAAACCACCACCTTGTTTGGTAACATATACAGATGGAGTTGATCTCAACATTTCAGGAAACTCCTGAGATCCTAATTTCTCTATTATTTCTGAAGCTCTAATTGTGGAAACTGCAACAGGAGTTTCTCTCTCTTTAGCAATATCCATAATTCCTGTTACAACTACACCTTCCAATTCTTCAGCATTAGGCGCTAAAGTTATTGTTGAAATGGAACCTGAACCGTTATAAGCTACGGTTTTGCTTATAAAACCGATATAAGAAATTACTAAGTTTCCTGTACTTTCAGAAACTTCTATAGTAAAGTTTCCATCAAAATCAGTTGAAGTACCATTAGAAGTTCCTTCAACTACTACGCTAGCGCCAGGTAACGGTGTATTAGATTCACCATCCAATACAGTACCAGTAATTGTTTCTTGTGAAAATACGACTGCGGTAATTAGGAACGCAGCCATTGCGAAGTACATTTTTTTCATTTGTTCTTGTGTTTAGAATTTTTGAATTTGCTGCAAAAGTGACGCTATTTTACTACCTCAACATTAAGGCAACGTTAAATTTGCATCTGCAATATTAACACAAAATTGGCAAGAACTAGGTAAGGACAAACGTTTACTTACCCCAATTAACTAATTATCAAGAAAAAGAATAATTAACTCTTAAAATATTTCAATAATTGCAAAGTAGACCCATCATGATCACCAATATCGGAAGTCTCAATTTCATTAAGAATGGTTGTAGCTAGTTGTTTTCCAAGTTCTACACCCCATTGATCATAACTAAAAATGTTCCAAATGATTCCTTGTACAAATATTTTATGTTCGTAAAGTGCAATTAATGCACCCAAAGAATTTGGTGAAAGTTTATCTATTAAAATGGTATTTGTAGGATTATTACCTTTGAATACTTTAAAGGGTGTAAGAAAATTAATTTCGGCATTAGAAAGGTTCTTAGCTTCTAATTCTTTTTTAGCTTCAGCTGAAGTTTTTCCATTCATTAAAGCCTCAGTCTGCGCAAAGAAATTTGCCATTAATTTATTATGATGGTCATTATCTCCATGTAGTGATTTCTTAAAACCAATAAAATCTGCTGGAATTAATTTGGTACCCTGATGTATTAATTGAAAGAAGGCATGCTGCGAATTTGTACCAGGTTCACCCCAAATAATTGTGCCTGTTTCATAACCTGTTGAATTACCATCGCGGTCTACACTTTTACCGTTACTCTCCATGATACCTTGTTGAAGATAAGCAGAAAAACGACTTAAATATTGTGTGTAAGGAATAATAGCCTCGGTCTCAGCTTCATAAAAATTATTATACCAAACACTTAATAGTGCTAGTACAATAGGGATATTATCTTGAAAATCTGCAGATTTAAAATGCGCATCCATTTCATTTGCACCGGAAAGTAAGCTATCAAAATTTTCAAATCCAACGGAAAGTGCAATACTTAAACCAACAGCACTCCATAATGAGAATCGACCTCCAACCCAATCCCACATTGGAAAAACATTGTCTTCTGAAATACCAAATTCAGCAATTTTTTCTGCATTAGTAGAAACCGCTGCAAAATGTTTAGCTATATCGTTTTGAGAAGCATGTTTTAAAAACCACTTTTTAATGGTAGTGGCATTACTTAATGTTTCTTGTGTTGTAAATGTTTTGGACACAATTACAAATAAAGTTGTTTCTGGATCTAATAATTTTATAGTTTCATTTACATGATCTCCATCAACATTACTTACAAAATGAAGGTTTAAATGGTTTTTATAAAACTTTAATGCTTCAACCACCATTGCGGGTCCCAAATCCGAACCTCCAATACCAATATTCACTACATCTGTAAATGGTTTTCCTGTATATCCTTTTTTAGCACCAGAAATAATGGCATCACAGAAAGTCTTTATTTGAGCCTTTACCTGATAAACTTCCGGCACTACGTTTTCACCAGCTACTATTACTTCATCATTAGCTTTAGCACGTAAAGCAGTATGCAACACAGCACGATTTTCGGTTTGATTTATAGCATCCCCATTAAAGTACTTTTGAATTGCATCTTTTAAATCGGCATCTTCAGCCAATTGAAATAACAATTGCATA
This sequence comes from Flavobacteriaceae bacterium EG-1, assembly GCF_009649685.1. Classification (GTDB taxonomy): domain Bacteria; phylum Bacteroidota; class Bacteroidia; order Flavobacteriales; family Flavobacteriaceae; genus Aurantibacter_A. Next base: position 1,187,877 of record NZ_WJPK01000002.1, on the reverse strand, counting down.
GTATCTTCAGAGATTCTATTTTTTGAATAATCAACAAAAAAATCATTCCATCTTAATGAGAATTTTTCAGCTCTTTGTGCATCTGAAGCGAAAAGATTTTTAAGATGTTTGTTTTTAGTTTCTTCGTAATTAAGCGTAAGTTTTTTCCAAATTTCTGTAGTGGTAGGATTCGTGTTCTTTAAAGCCATTTATTCTTCGAAGTCAATAGATGTTAATAAGTTCTCTTCTGGCGGATAGATATATTCTATGCAATCCAATTGATTTTTCTTGGGAGAAATATACTCAAAATAATCTGGTCTTAAAGACTCGGCTAAAGGTTCTGCAAGTGGAAGCTTTTCTCGTAGTGGATCTACTTGTCTACCATTTTTCCAAAAACGATAGCAAACATGGGGGCCACCGGTGTTACCAGTCATTCCTATCCAACCGATAACATCACCTTGTTTTACGTGATCACCTCTTTTTACTTTTTGTTTTTTCATGTGAAGGTACTGAGTAGAATAGGTGCCATTATGTCTAATTTTCACATATTTACCATTACCACCCTTTCTTCTAGACTCGGTTACAATACCATCTGCGGTAGCCATGATCGGCGTACCAATAGGTGCTGCGTAATCTGTACCACGATGCGGTCTAACTTTGTTACCATAATATCTAATTCTTCGCTTTAAATTATAGCGCGAAGAGATTCTACTAAATTTAACAGGTGCTCTAAGAAATGTTCTTCTTAAATTATTTGCTTCTTCATCAAAATAATCTGTTAGGCTTTTTAATGAATCATTTTCATATGCAAAAGCATATATGGGGCGACCTTCGTGTTCAAAGTAGGCAGCTTCTATAGGTTCTGCACCTGCATATATTGTATCGTTTATATATTTCTCTTTATATATAACTTTAAATTTATCTCCTTTTTGCAATCTAAAAAAGTCGATAGTCCAGGCATAAATTTCTGAAAGATCATTGGTTACGTTATAATCGATACCTTGATCTAAAATGGCTTCAGACAAAGAGGTTTTAATAATTCCTGATGCTTCTCTTTCAACATACTTAACTTCTTTCTTTTCTTTATACGCCTGTACGCTGTCTCTTAAATCAATTACAGTGTAATTTATAGGGTCGTTTTGATAAATAAATACTTCTGCCGTTTCAGCCGTGTCTTTAGACTTCAATATTAAATAAGGTCTACCAACACGTATTTTACGAACGTCGAAAGTATCTTTAAAATTTTCAGAAATTTTTGCAATCTTAGGGTAATCTACCTTGTTTTGCATCATTAACTCGCCAAAGCTATCACCGCGTTTTACAGTATCATGTTTAACAGTAAATTGATCGAGATTAAAACCATATTCCTTTTTAATTTTGATTGGTTTTATTGGCTCTTTAGCTTCGGCTATTTCTTTTTTTGAGTCACTAGCTACTTTTATATCATCTTTACAAGACAATAAAGCAGCAAACAAAAAAACTATGCCCCACAATTTTCGCATTTTACTTTTTTAGTTTATTAGGGTTAAAGATATGGTCAACCCACTCTTTTCCCCAATTATTTAACTCTTCTTTTGTATAAATACTCGGAAAGAATACAACTTTTTGAAAGCTAGGTGGCAAATATGTTTTCCAGTTAGTGCCCCCTGTGGCATCAATTTCACCACTTTCATGACCTAAATACCTATGAGCCGAACCCATATGCATTAAAGGCCAATTAATATTTGCGTTCATATCCAAAGTCTTTAACGCTTTTATTAGGTCTTTATTATTCTTTTTTTCTTCTGGCAATTGCAAATATTTATCATAAATACTTGCATTTTTCACTTGTTTCGCGATACGTACAAGTCTTGGAGTATAACGATATTCAAACTGTTTTAATGTTAAAGTTTTTTCTCCAGTATCAATATCTGTAGCTCCTTTTTTCCAATAGATATTTTCATACAAGTCTTCGAGCGTATTTTCACTCGAGAATTTTTCACGCACAGAATGATGTACTAAGTTTTCTAAAGGTGCTGCATAAATTTCAATCATTCGGTATTGTACTGATTGAAAACCACTAGCAGGTAATAATGCCATTCTAAATTTCAAGAATTGTTCGCGCTCCATGCCTTTAATCATAATATAAAATGATGATATAAGGGATTCGAAATAACTGTTCATTCTCCTTGTTTTTTCAACAAAGAAGCTGATGTTTTGCGATTTATCATCAACCAATTGCTTTTGCTCGTGAAGAATAAGTTTAAAGAAAAGTTCGGTTATCTGATGATACATGATAAAAATCTCCTCATCCGGAAAATAAGTACGAGGAACCTGCAAACTCAGCAAGGTATCTAAGTGAATATAATCCCAATAAGTGAGGTAGCGTTGATGCAGTAGACCATCTAGATAAGAGTTTACATCTTGACCTGAGTCTTTATACTTCTCTTCAAGTTTCGAAATTTGGGAATCAATGCGATTCTTGTCTTTCATCTTAAATTTTATAATTGCTATAAGAAACCAAATTTAGCAATTAGTAATTTAAGATTAATCCATAATAATTTTAAACTGATGTTTTAGGCCATTATATTGGTCTAAATCGGCTTTTATTGAACCTACAGCTAAGTCTGCCTTAATACGGATAGGGAGTTTGTTCTTATCTGCAGACACCCATAAAGAGAGACTTTCTTGTTCTTTAAATACTCTACCAGATTGTACATATGGTCTAAATTTGAAACATTTTACCTTTCCAAACTTGGTATTAACAATCTCATCACCTAAATACTTAAGCTTAAAATTGAAGATACCATCATCATCATATAACATTTTTAATGTAATGGACTCACCTTGGACTAAGTCTTTCGGCTCATAATAGTTTCTTAAATAATAAAAAGCTGATATTAGGTCTTGTATGCTATCTTGAAGCTCAAATTCTTTTTTGAACTTGTTTTTCTTGTCGTTTAATACTGCCTTATCATTAGTATGGTCAAAATCGATTTCAACATCTTTAGTATAGCCACCTTCATCAATTTTTCGAACAAATTTATAGGGTTTACCTTCTTCTTTATCAAAATAACTTTCATAACGATCATCTACTTTAAAAAAGATACTTGCGAATCCTGAGGTTCGTCCTTTACCAACCACATGATACACAGATTTTCCGTTAATCTCAGCATTCTTTACTTGTAATGTAGCATAACTTGCATTTAAAAAACCATAATGCAGTCGAAATTTCAACCATTCTCCAGGCTTAAATGCAGATTCTTTTTTTTCTAATTTCTTTTTACTTGAAGGCTTATGTTGGCTTGTATTCAAAGCCAAATCACTTCCCGCATAATTATCTTGTGCGTTGACAGTAAGGCCAATAGACAAAAAAATAAATAATATAAATTTCTTCATATCGGTAGAAATTAGACTAAAATTAAACAATGTGTTTTAAATTTTAGTATGCTCACTGTTATTAAAACAAAATTTATTCCAAAGTATTGTTTAATTCATTTAAAAATGACAAAGGGGATTTTAGCGATTAAAAAAATGACTTATATAAAAAAAGCCCAGTTTTTTAAACTGGGCTTTTCCTAAATAACCAACCAAACTTTAAATTATGAAAAACCAATACTTAAAGTTGTAAGGGAACCACCCCTTACTCCCACAAATTTACAGCAAAGTTTATTTCAAAAAAGTCTTTTAACGGACTTTAACTAAACCCTTAACATATTTTGGCTCAAAAGCATTAAATTTTGGAATTTTTTAAGAATATATGGGGATTAACCACTAATTATTTTACCAATTTATATAAGCTGAATATCCTTAGTAAGGACCTAAATCTAACTAAAATTGAAACAGGAAATATAATTTGAAAACAATGAATATATAAATTTTGTTACGATAGATATAAACGCTGTTATATCTCCTAAATTTAAAACCAATAGCCAACGCTAAAAAAGAAATTACCCTCATTTTGCTCTGGAGTCCAAGAGTAAAAAACTTGCATAGGTCCAATTAATGATTCAATACCATATCCTAATGCATAACCTGAAAAATTTGGAGCTGTGAACCATTCTCCTGTTCGAAACAAATCATCATCTACATTAGCGAAATTTGCTGCAAACATCACATGGTTTTTAGGAGCTATTTCCAAATCGAGACGGCCATATGCTTTTACAAAACTATTTCCTGGTAAAGCAATAAAATCATACCCAAAAAATGGTCTAATATTATTTATTAAATCTGTACCGTAACCTCCTAGAACAAAATCCATTGCTGTAACTGGAGAAGTACCTAATTTAAAACCCCCTTCTGTTTCTATATTCAAAGATAAATTATCCAATAATGGAAATGCAGCACCGAGCCTTGCTTTAGCCACTGAAAATTCTCTAAAATTATTATTGAAATCTGATGAGAAAAGATAAACATGGTAATCACCATCAAAAAATAACCCCTTAGAAGGAAAATACTTATCATCATATGTATCTAATGTGAGCTGACCATATAAACTATAGTAATTACTTTTTTCAAAAATTGTTTTACCATCTTCAATAGTTAAATCTTCAGACAATTCTTCTTCGCTAACTTCGCCTATTGTTTTTGTACTAAACTTTAAGTATTTATGCTCTAAACCCAATCTAAAAGCAAATTCTTCTTTTAATACTGTTTGCACATAAACTTGATTCGTAAAATCAGTTAAATCTAGACTTATATTATTAATCGTTAGTCCAGGGCCTACATTAAAATTTGATTCAATTAAGTCGTAATTAACTTCATGTTTAAAATCGTTAAATCGCGAATTAAATCCAAAGCTCCAATAAGGACCTTTATCCACAAAATATTGAAGATTATATCGAATGTTGTCTCCAAAAATAAAATCGAAAGAGCCAACGTCGTCTTTCATAAACAAATTCTTATGTGAAATATTTATGAGTGCTGAAGTTTTATACAAATCATTATAATGAGCACCTAAGCGCAAATAAGTTTTTGTTTTATTCTCTCTAAGATCAATTAAAAGGTCTACTCCATCTCCATTAGTTAACAATTCATACCTAATTGTTTTAAAGTTATCTGTAGCTGATAAATTATTAATACCCTGTTGTAATTTTTCAAAGGTAATTTTCTCATTATTCTCAAAACGTAATTTACCTTTTACATACCCAGTTGTATAATTCTCATTGCCTTTTAAAACAACTTGTTTAACAATTAAACTATCTTGTGTACTAATGGGTACCACTCTTTTTCTAGTCCAAGCTTGTTCTTCCGCTATTTCTTCTAACTCACCTAATCTGTCTTGGGCAGCCTGTACCCCACTATCAATAATTTTAGTACTTGAATCAAAATCTACAACAGTATAATTTGTTATTTCTGGTTTTATATAAATATCTGTTTTGTCTACTTTATCAATCATATCTACAGCCGACCTGTAATTATTAATTTGAAGTAAAATTTCTGTAGCTGATAAAAGTCCGTCTCGATCCAATAGTCCTTGTTGCACATCTACACCAATAATTATGTCAGCACCCATTTTACGTACTTCCTCAATAGGATAATTATTTACTACACCACCATCTATAAGTACTTGATCACCTACTGGTGCAGGTTCAAAAAGCGATGGAAAGGTACCACTTGCCATTATAGCTTCTGGCAAATAGCCGCGATCCATTAAAATTTCCTCACCAGTTTCTACATTAGTTGCAATACATAAAAACGGTATGGGCAATTTGCTAAAGTCACTCACATCTTTTACATGATATAATACACGTACTAATTCACTATATATATTTTGACCTCCAGAATATGCTGTTGGAAACGAAAGTTTAAAATTATTAAATGGAAGGGTCAACGCATATTTTTCCGAGGCAGATTTCTCATAAAATGATTTAGCTCCTCGAGGAATATTATCTTCTATTAATTCTGGGAAGTCTAAGTTTCGAAATAAGGAATCTAGTTGTTTAGCATTGTAACCAGAGGCGTACAAACCACCTACAATGGCCCCCATACTAGTACCACCAATATAATCAACTTTAATTCCAGCGGCTTCAATCACTTTTAATGCTCCAATATGTGCTAAACCCTTGGCACCTCCACCACTTAAAACCACCCCTACTTTAAGGTCTTTTTTAGCGATTACTGATTGAGCATAGTTTTGGCTAGCAAATATAAAAAAGAGAAAGAAAAACAGTATTCTAACCATATAATAGAGAACGTATTATCTAATGAAAAGTTTTATAAATATTTTTTGCTTTCGACAAACCTACTATTTTAGTTAAATCTTCTAGAGTAGCTTCTTTAATTCTTTTTACTGATTTAAATTTTTTTAAAAGTTCTTCAGCGGTTTTAGCACCAACACCATCTATTTCTTCTAAAACTGAATTTAGTGCACCTTTACTGCGTAATTGTCTATGAAAAGTTATGCCAAAACGATGTGCTTCGTTTCGTAATTGCTGTATAATTTTTAAACTTTCCGATTTTTTATCAAGATAAAGCGGAATAGGATCCTCTGGAAAGTAAATTTCTTCAAGCCTTTTTGCAATTCCTACAATTGCAATTTTACCTCGCAAACCTAACATATCTAAACTTTTAACCGCAGAAGACAATTGTCCTTTACCACCATCTATCACTATTAACTGAGGCAGATTAGCTTCTTCATCCAATAATCTTTTATACCTTCTAAACACAACTTCTTCCATAGAAGCAAAATCATCAGGACCCACTACCGTTTTAATATTAAACTTTCTATATTCTTTTTTGGCCGGTTTACCATTAATAAATACAACACATGCAGCAACTGGGTTGGTGCCTTGTATATTACTATTATCAAAACATTCAATATGGCGTGGCTCTTCAGAAAGGCGAAGATCTTTTTTCATTTGTGCCATAATACGATTAGTATGTCGGTCTGGGTCAATAATTTTAATTTGCTTAAATCTATCTTGTCTATAAAACTTAGCATTGCGTTCCGATAATTCTAAAATTCGTTTTTTATCACCTGTTTTTGGCACCGTTATTTTCAAATCTGGGTCTACGGCCACTTCAAAAGGCAAGTACAATATTTTAGAATGCGAATTGAAACGTTGACGAATTTCTATAATACCCATTTGTAATAATTCTTCATCCGTTTCATCAAGTTTCTTTTTCATTTCCATGGTATGTGAACGAATAACAGCACCATGAGATATTTGTAAAAAGTTTACATACGCAAATTCTGCATCAGAAATTATAGTAAAAACATCTACATTATTAATTTTTGGATTAACAATCGTAGACTTTACTTGATAATTTTCTAATACCTCAATTTTCTCCTTAATTTGCTGAGCCTCCTCATACAATCTTTTTTCAGCCAGAGCAATCATCTGTTTTTTGAAATAATGCAATGATGATTTGAAGTTTCCTTTAATTATATCGCGTATATCATTTATCTGTTGTTGGTAATCTTCTTCAGATTGTAAACCTTCACACGGACCCTTACAATTGCCCAAATGATATTCTAAACAAACTTTATATTTACCATCAGCAATCTTTTTCTCCGATAGATCATAATTACATGTTCTTAATGGATACACACCCTTTATCAAATCCAACAACACACGTACGGTGTACATGTTTGTAAATGGTCCAAAGTACTCCGAACCATCTTTAATGTATCTTCTAGTAGGGAAAATTCTAGGAAATCGTTCTTTTTTTATACAAATCCAGGGATAGCTTTTATCGTCTTTTAAAAGTACATTGTATTTTGGCTGATACTTTTTAATTAAATTATTTTCTAATAAAAGTGCATCGGTTTCGGTTGAAACAACAATATGTTTTATTGATTTAATATGCTTTACAAGAATTCTAGTTTTACCATTATCATGGTTCTTACTAAAATATGATGACACACGTTTTTTTAAATTCTTGGCCTTACCAACATATAATATTTTATCTTCTTTATTATAAAACTGATACACCCCAGGAGCATTTGGCAGTACACTTATTTGTATTTTAAGGGAGTCTTCTTGAGGCATGCGGCAATCAAAATCATTTTTAGTAATATTCTAGGTTAAATTACTACGTTTTTTGTTCTTTTATTGAACAATATCAGTTTTTAACGCAGTTACAAGTTAAAAGAATAATATATAAAACTCAATTGCGCGTAGTTATCAATTTTAGTTGACCCATTTAAGATCTTACAAATCTTAAAATACCAAAATTTAATCGTTAAAAATTCCCCAAAATACACAGGTGAATACTGTAAAAAGTTAATAAAAAATTAAAAGTGTGCATTTCATCGATAAAAAGTTGCAGTTAATGGGGTTTTAACGATTTATTTTATTTACATTTAGCCATATCAATTACAAATAATATGGACAAATACTTTATCATATTAGGACTCTATTTAGTCTTGATGGTTTGCTTTAAATTTTATTTCTCCTCATCTGTTGAAGAAGTAGAGTAGTAAATTTTACAACCCCCGAATTGTTATAGTTCAATCTAAAATCATGAATAAGAAAGATTTAAGATTAAACTTCAAAGAACGTAGAAAAAACTGCTCTGCACAGTTTTTGGTAAACGCCAGTTTAAGCATTGCCAATAATGCTCTTAAAATTCCGATATGGAATTTTAATTACTATCATATTTTTCTATCTATTTCTAAGAACAAAGAACCAGACACTTCATTTTTACTATCTATTTTACACGGAAAAGATAAAAACATTGTGCTACCCAAAGTTTTTGATAATAAATTAAAGCACTTTTTACTTACAGATAATACCAAATTAAAAAATAGCAATCTTAACATTCCCGAACCCGTAGATGGAATTGAAATTTCTCCTGATAAAATTGATGTAGTTTTTGTGCCTTTATTAGCATTTGATTTATTCGGAAACCGAATAGGATATGGAAAAGGATTTTACGATGATTTTTTAGCTAGTTGTAGACCTGAAACTATAAAGGTTGGTTTGTCTTTTTTTGAACCAGTTGAAGAAATAAGTGATATTTATGAAAAAGATATTCCTTTAGATTATTGCATTACACCCGATAAAAACTATTCTTTCGCAGCAGAATAGTTCTCATTTTCAGAAGTTTTCTCCAATTCTTCTTCATGTTCTCCGAAAACCCTTTTATTAAATACTATTAAGATGCCCACACCTGTACTTATTGCTGTATCGGCAATATTAAAAACAGGTTCAAAAAACCTAAAGCGGTCACCGCCTACAAGAGGCATCCATTCTGGCCATGTAGTATCAACCATAGGAAAATACAGCATATCTACAACCTTACCATAAAAAATACCTCCATAAGGCTCATCTGAAAAAAGTGTAGCTACATTACCATTACTTGCGTCAAATAAAACACCATAAAACACGGAATCCAATATATTACCTAATGCTCCTGCGAAAATTAAACATACCGCCAAAATGTAAGTTTTTGAAGATTGCTTTTTTATTATATCATAAAGCCAATATCCAATTCCAACTATAGCAAAAAGCCTAAAAATGGTAAGTACCAATTTTCCAGTATCATCAGAAATTGGCAAAAGATCACTTAGCTTAGCACCCCAGGCAGCGCCTTCATTTTCAATAAAAAGAATTTTAAACCAATTGAATACGTCTACAGACTCCCCTAAAACAAAATTTGTTTTAATATAGAATTTACTGACTTGGTCAATAATTAATATCAAAGAAATAAGTAAAATTGACTTTTTTAGTCCCATATTCAAATATTATCGGCAAAAATAACTCTTTAATTACAATTTAATTTTATTCACTTTTGGTGAATTGAATGTCACCAGTAATTGTTTTTAAAACGAAATAATTTTCCCCAATCGGAATAACGTTTTTTTCGACAATACCGTACTTACTATTTGCTTTTATTTCACCTTTTATTGCCGTCAAAAAAATATCTCCACTTTGGGTAGTAACCATTGTATTATAAGCAACTTCATTTAAAACACAAATACCATCATTTAAAGTAACGTTTAAATACTTATAATTACCAGTAGCCAAAACATTACAACTTGTACCATAAACTCTTAGCTTATGATTCTCAGGTATAATTACATCCAATGCTATTGATACAACTTTGTGAGCACTTAACTTATCATTTGGGTTTTTAAAGTTCGGGGTAAAACCAGTACTTACAAATATATTTGCATCTTCTTCTTTTACATTTAAAAATAGGTCTTTACTGTATTCACCGTCAATAGTTGCTCTAACAATCAATTCATCAGTATTTGAAGTTTTTAAATTAACTCTAAAGCAATTCTTAGCGTCTATTTCAATAGTCTCTATTGCGTTATTTACAATAGTTTTTTTCACAATCTTCTGAGCACTCAACAGATTGGTAGAAAAAAAAATAAATAAAAATAGTTTCCGCATGAATCAAAAAAAAACCTGCAAGATTAATTCTCTGCAGGTTTCTATATTATTATTAAGACAATTTTACTTCTGCATATTTTTTGCTTCTATACTTAAAGTAGCATGCGGAACAAGTAAAAGACGTTCTTTATTAATTAATTTACCTGTTACACGACAAACACCGTAGGTTTTATTTTCAATTCGTAACAAAGCATTCTTTAAATCTCGAATAAATTTTTCCTGTCGAATAGCCAATTGTGTATTAGCTTCTTTACTCATAGTTTGCGATCCTTCTTCAAAAGCTTTAAACGTAGGCGAAGTATCATCTGTACCATTATTACCATCATTCATATAAGAACTTTTTAAAAGTTCTAGATGGCTTTTAGCTTTTTCTATCTTCTCCTCGATTACAACCCTGAACTCTTCCAAGTTTTTGTCAGAATATCTGACTTTTAAGTCATCTGCCATTTTTTTAGTGTTTTTCGATAAACAATTTTGTTTTAACTTCATCAAAGGCAATTTCAGTGCCTTCTTCCAGTTTCTCCTCAAAAATAAGGTCTGCTGTTAATGTTTCTGTTTTGATATAATTAATATTACTTTCAACAGCCTTTTCTACAAGCCCATCTTTCAACATTTTTACATCTATTTTATCAGTAACCTCATAACCCGATTCTTTACGAATATTCTGAATTCGATTTACAAGTTCTCGTGCAATACCCTCTCTTCTTAGATTTTCATCAATTGAAACATCAAGGGCAACAGTTAATGCACCTGAGCTTGCAACTAACCATCCTTCAATATCTTGAGAGGTAATCTCTACATCTTGTAACTGTAAATTAATAACTTTATTTTCAATATTTAGTGATATTTCGCCTTCTTGTTCTATTTTTTGGATATCCTCCGGTTTAAATGCACTTACTTTTTGTGCAATTTGTTTCATTTCCTTCCCATATTTAGGGCCTAACACCTTGAAATTAGGTTTAATTTGTTTAACCAAAATATTAGATGCATCATCCAAAAGTTCAATTTTTTTAACATTTACTTCAGATTTAATTAATTCTGAAACTGCTTCAATATCTTCTTTTTGTTCTGTATTCAAAATAGGAATCATAACTCTCTTTAGTGGTTGACGAACTTTTATTCGTTCTTTCTGTCGTATAGACAAAACTAAAGAAGAAATAGTTTGAGCTTTTTCCATTTTACGTTCCAAGGCTACATCTATAACAGATTTGTCACATAACGGAAAATTTGATAAGTGAACACTTTCAAATGCTTCTTGTTTAGTTGTTGCCATTAAATCTTTATACAGGCGATCCATAAAAAAAGGTGCTACAGGTGCAGATAATTTAGCAACAGTAATTAAACATGTATACAACGTCTGGTATGCAGATATTTTATCTTCTTGATAATCTCCTTTCCAGAAGCGCCTTCTGCACAATCGTACATACCAATTACTCAAATTTTCTTGCACAAAATTAGAAATTGCCCTTGTAGCTCTAGTAGGTTCGTAATCACCATAGGCGTCATCAACATTACTTATTAAAGTATGGAGTTCAGATAAAATCCATCTATCAATTTCTGGTCTTTTTTCTAAAGGAATATCTGCTTCAGCATATTTAAATTCGTCAATATTCGCATAAAGAGAAAAGAAGGAATAAGTATTATAAAGAGTTCCGAAAAATTTTCTTTTAACCTCTACAATACCATCAATATCAAATTTTAAGTTATCCCAAGGGTTTGCATTAGAGATCATATACCAGCGTGTAGCATCCGGACCATGAGCATTCATAGTTTCAAAAGGGTCAACGGCATTACCCAAACGTTTAGACATTTTCTTACCTTCTTTGTCTAGAACCAACCCATTTGAAACCACATTTTTATAGGCTACAGAATCAAAAACCATTGTAGCAATTGCATGTAATGTATAAAACCAACCTCTTGTTTGATCAACACCTTCGGCTATAAAATTTGCCGGGAAAGTTTCATTATTATTAATTAAGTGATCATTTTCAAATGGATAATGCCATTGTGCATAAGGCATTGACCCACTATCAAACCAGACATCAATAAGGTCACTTTCGCGTTTCATGGGTTTACCAGCCTTAGAAACCAAGACAATTTGATCAACTATATTTTTGTGTAAATCTATTTTATCATAATTAGATTCAGACATATCACCAACAACAAAATCTTTAAAAATATCCTTTTCTAATACTCCTGCCTTGATTGCTTTTGCCATTTCATCTTTAAGCTCTTTAACCGAACCAATCATTAATTCTTCTGATCCGTCTTCAGTCCGCCATATAGGTAATGGTATACCCCAATAACGTGAACGCGACAAATTCCAATCATTAGCATTTGCTAACCAGTTTCCAAATCTACCCTCTCCGGTAGCTTTTGGTTTCCAATTGATAGTTTTGTTCAATTCGAACATTTTATCTTTTACATCAGAAATTTTAATAAACCAAGAATCTAATGGGTAATACAATATAGGTTTATCTGTTCGCCAACAGTTAGGATAACTGTGCACATACTTTTCAACTTTAAACGCTTTATTTTCTTCTTTGAGTCGTATGGCTATCTCAACATCTACAGAACGTTCTGGCGCCTCACCATCTTCATAATATTCGTTTTTTACATATTTGCCAGCTAAATCATCCATTTCCGGACGAAATTTTCCTTTTAAATCTACCAAGGGTACTGGATTAGCATTTTCATCTAACACTAAAAGTGGCGGTACAGGTGGCACTGCTTTTTGCGCTACGAACATATCATCTGCACCAAAAGTTGGCGCTGTATGCACAATTCCTGTTCCATCTTCCGTTGTCACAAAATCACCATCAATAATTCTAAAAGCATTTTCAGCAGCCTCATATGGCAATGCATAATCGAGAAGTTGTTCGTACTTAATACCAACAAGGTCTTTACCAACAAACTCTTTTACGATATAAAATGGTATTTTTTTATCACCTGATTTATATGCTAACAAATCAGATTTTTCGTCAACCCTTACAAATTTTCCAGCAAATTGTTTTGAAACTAAACTTTTTGCCAATACTACATTCATAGGTTGAAATGTATATTGATTATAGGTTTCAACCAATACATAATCAATTTTAGACCCTACGGTTAAGGCAGTATTAGAAGGAAGTGTCCAAGGAGTAGTTGTCCAAGCCAAAAAGAATATCGTTCCTTCATTTTTAAGAAATTCAGGCAATGAATCTTCTACAGCTTTAAATTGGGCTACTACCGTTGTATCTGTAACATCTTGGTATGTTCCTGGCTGGTTTAACTCGTGTGAACTAAGACCAGTACCAGCTTTCGGCGAATATGGTTGAATAGTATAACCCTTATAAATAAGGCCTTTTTCATAAATCTGTTTGAGCAACCACCAAACAGTTTCCATATACTTAGACTTATAAGTTATATAGGGATCCTCCATATCTACCCAATATCCAACTTTCTCAGTCATTTCATTCCAAACATCTGTGTATCGCATTACAGCCTTCTTACATGCCGCATTATAATCTTCCACAGATATTTTCACACCAATATCCTCCTTGGTGATTCCAAGCTCCTTTTCGACGCCTAATTCAATAGGCAATCCATGTGTATCCCAACCTGCTTTACGTTTTACTTGAAAGCCTTTCATGGTCTTATACCTTGGAAAAATATCTTTTATGGTGCGCGCCATTACATGATGAATTCCTGGCATACCATTGGCGGAAGGTGGTCCTTCATAAAAAACATAATTTTCTTTACCCTCTCGAGTAGTAACACTTTTTTCAAAAATGTCATTCGTTTTCCAATAACTTAATATTTCATCAGCTATTTTGGGTAAATCTAATCCTTTGTATTCCGCGAATTTCATGTTCTTACTACTAAAATTAAGGCTGCAAAATTAGTGATTTTTTAAGGAAGTTAAACCTTTCACATAAAAAGCACATCCCTTTTATTATGGGTAACAGCAAATTATAAAACCTATTACAAACAAAGACCTTTTTGGAATTAAATAATAACAAATTATGCTACTCCTTGGTATTTTTTCAAATTCATAATTCTGCCATAAAAATTTTAACAAATTATTTTTAATTCTATTTAAAGAATCTAAAACCTATTCTTATGCGTATATCCAATGATCATTAACAATAAAATACTAATAACAAAGCAAATGAAAAAAGTAATTTTAAGTTCGATTTTAATGGTAGCAATGAGCGTATCATTTATTTCTTGTAGAGAAACTGCTGACAAAGCTGCTGAAGCAACTGAGGCTGCTGCCGATGCTGCTGAAGAAGCAGGAGAAGCTGTTGGCGAAGCTGCTGAAGGAGCTATGAATAAAGCTGGTGAGGCAGTTGACGCTGCTAAAGAAGCTGGTTCTGATGCTATAGATGCAGCAAAAGACGCTGGTTCTGATGCCGTTGATGCCGCTGGAAATGCAGTTGATTCAGCTAAAGATGCTGCTGGCAACGCTGTAGACTCTGCTAAAGATGCAGCTGGAAATGCTGTTGACAAGGCTAAGGCTGCTGGTGCTGATGCAAAAGAAGCTGCCGGAAATGCTGTTGACAAAGCTAAAGGAGCTGCTAGCGATTTAAAACAAGACGCTAAAGATGCCGTGAACTAATTAATTGGCTAAGGTATTTAAAGACCCTGACTTATAAGTCGGGGTTTTTTTTTGAATTAAACTTACTTAAAAACTATAACCAAGTCCTATAATTAAACTTCTACCAGGTGCTGCAATACCCGAAGAATATGTACGATAACGTTGATTCGTAACATTATCAAAATTCAAAGATACTTTCCATTTATTATTAAAACTATACTGTGCTCGTGTATTTAGGGTATACCAAGAAGGTGAAAATGGATTTCCTTCTTCATCCAAAGCATAAATATAGCTCTTACTTTTCTCGGAAGAAGCCAAGTTTTTATTCGAGATTTCTCCATTATAGTTCAAAAATAAATCTGTTTGTAGTTTTTGATTTTTCCAAAGTATATGAAAATCTGCAAAAGTAGGAGTCACATGCCTTGCAGGGGTTTCTGTACCATCTGGTTCTTCTTCAATACCATTTATAAAAGTTAGATTAGAAGACAATGAAAGATTGTCTGTTAGGAAAGCTTCAAAACCTAATTCTAAACCATAAACAAACGCTTTTGCCGCATTTTGAATTGCTTGTACATTACTCAGTTCACCATTATACAAAATTTCAGACTGTCCGTTAAATTCAAAATCTCTTCGTACTAACGCATCAACTAAATAAGTATAATAAGCCGCAGCTTTGAAAACGACTTTATCTTTGAAGTTCTTTCTTAAACCTAATTCCGCGTTATATGCATATTCCGGCTCTAAATCTAAATTTGGCACTACTACTGAACCAGGTTCAGAATCAAAAACTTTTCCAATATCATCTACATTTGGCGACCTAAATCCGGTAGAGCCATTTAAGGTAAGTTGCAAATCTGCTTTAGGAAACCAACTAAATCCAATACCACCGGTTAAAGCTCCATTATTTAAACTTGCTTCATCAAATGGGAATGGGTAAAAGGTTTTATCAAAAACAGCATTCAGCCAAACATGGCTGTAACGCAATCCTGTGAGTATTGAAAGATTTGGTTTTGCTTTATATTCAGCATTTACATAACCCGCTAAAGTCTGCCAACTAGCTCCATTAGGATATCGTGAAGCTGCATCTAGCGATAGCTTTGTTTCAATATTTTGCTGCTCGCCTTCCGAAGCCACTTTATTATAAACATATTCACCACCATAGTAAATTCTAGAATTGCCTATTTTTTTATTTTCGAAATCTACATTCATCGAAAAAGCATCAACTTCCTCTTGAGTGCTAAATAATACTAAGTCTTGAAAATTTCTATCGTTTCTACTTTCTTCAAAATGTTGATAGGCTGCAGTTAATTTTAAACCATCATAAAAATTTCCCTTCCCAATTTGTTTAACTTGAAAGTTACTCATAAACCATTTTTGTGGGCCATAATACCATTCTGACGACCTTAAATTCGTTCCATCAGAAGAAGGGCGTATTAATCTATCATATCTAGAATAATCGGTAGTTTCTGAATAATGAGTACCAAATTTAAAATGCCAATAATTACTAGGCCTAAATTCAATCTTCTGCATAAAATTCATCTGATTATAACCTGTTGGTTTCTGAGTTTTCGGATTACTGTTAACTACCTCAACATCAACACCAGCAATTCGTTCAACGAAACTTGTTCTTAAATAGGATTCAGGACCATGTTCACCCATAGTCAAATCTCCAAACTTGTTATAAGTTAAACTGGTTAAGAAAGCCCATTTATTTTTACCTAGATTAATATCTGCATGTACAGTATTTTCCATATTTGCAGAAGTAAATCGGTAGTTGGCGTTGCCTTGAACTAAAAGGCTATCATTCATTGAAAATTCTGGCGTTTTAGTATAGAAATTCATCACACCACCAATGGCATCACTACCATATATTACGGAGCCTGGTCCAAAAATTACTTCAGTATTTTTTACGGTAAATGGGTCAACAGAAATAACATTTTGAATATTACCTCCTCGAAAAATTGCATTATTCATTCGAACACCATCTACAGAAAGTAATAGCCGATTTGTAGCAAACCCCCTAATCATTGGACTTCCACCACCCATTTGACTTTTTTGAACAAAAACTTTACCGCTACTTTGCAATAAGTCTGCTGCTGTTTGTGGGTTTACAAACTCAATTTGCCTAGCATTTATAGAAATTGTTTTATGTGGAATATCTTTTTTTTGCTGCTCCCATTTTGAGACGGACATAACTACTTCATCCAATTGTTCTGCTTTCATAACCAAGTAAACAATTTGTTTTTTACGTACTATCGTATTTTTTACAATTCGTCTCTCTTGGTAACTTAAATGTTTAAATATAATTCGTTCGTTACTATTAAATACATTGAGATTGCATTTACCATCAATATCAGATATAGAAGTTTTAGAATGATCAAGATTATAAACAGCAACATTGGCCACTGGCTCATTAGTATCACTATCTAAAATAGTAATCTCTTGGGCTATAGAAATTTGAAGGCACAAGAAAATAACAAAGAATAAGGTCTTTTGCATCAACTAAATACTTCATTTAAAACAGCAAGTGATTTAGGTTTACGAAATCCTTGTAAGTGCAGTTCAAAATAAAGCACTATTGACTTCAATAATTCTTGCCTGTTGGTTTTTTTCATGGTTATGTCATGAATAGCATCAAAATTTGTGCCTAACAACCTTTTGAATAATACTAAATTTTCATCTGTAATAAAAGAATTGCTTGAAGGCAAATCAACAAAAACACCATCCACGAGATCGAAGCAATTTGATGAAAAATTTTCTGTGTCTGGATAAAATCCCAAATATTTAGTAAGATTTAAAAGAAAAAGCAAATGAAAATTTGCAATTTTATCATGATTATCCAACCATTGCAAAGAAGCCTCTAAAAATTGAAATAATTCATTATTTGACTCTTCTTCACGAATAGCATTACTCAACATTTCCGACAGAAATAAAACCATAGAATTTTTGGCAATTTCGGTATGTAGTGATTGATAGTGATATTCGACTTTTACATCTCTTATGCTTTCTAATGTGCCTTTATTTTTATGAATAGCATTTATTTCTAATTGCATTAAGGGTTGAAAATAGGCTGCTTTTAGTTTTCCTTTTTTAGAGGTTAATACTCCTTTTAATAAATAAGATTTCAAACCATCAGAGGCGGTATAAATTCTTGAAATAAGGCTAGTATCACCGAATTTCAATGTAGAAAGTACAATTCCTTTAGTTGTTATTTGCATAAATTAAATTGCATTCAATACAAATATAACGGGATTGTTTGAAGTACATATTTTAAATACCAAAGTTCAAAAAAAACCCATAGTTTAAAAATAACTATGGGTTATATTTCATTTTATAAAAATAATTTTCAATTTAAATAACACCTTGTGCTAACATTGCATCGGCCACTTTAACAAAACCTGCAATATTAGCACCTTTTACATAATTACAATAACCATCTTTATCTTTACCATATTCAAGACAAGAATTATGTATTTCTTCCATGATATCTTTTAATCGATCATCAACTTCCTCGCGTGTCCAACTAATACGCAAAGAATTCTGTGACATTTCTAAGCCCGAAGTAGCAACGCCTCCAGCGTTAGAAGCTTTACCTGGAGCAAATAGTATTTGCGCCTTTTGAAATTCGTGAATTGCATCTGGTGTAGAAGGCATATTGGCACCTTCAGCAACGCAAATACATTTATTTTTAATTAAGGTTTTGGCACTTTTACCATCCAATTCGTTTTGTGTAGCACAAGGTAAAGCCACATCACATGCTATTTCCCATGGTGTTTTACCACTTATAAATTTGGCAGATTTATATTTCTTTGCATATTCAGAAATACGACCTCTTTTATTATTTTTTAAATCCATAACAAAAGCTAGTTTTTTCTTATCAATACCTTCGCTATCGTAAATGTATCCTCCAGAATCTGAAAGAGTTACCACTTTTCCTCCCAAATAAATCACTTTTTCAGCCGCATACTGAGCTACATTACCTGATCCTGAAATAACGACAGTTTTATTTTCAAAACTATCATCTTTTGTATTCAACATACTCTGCGCAAAGTAAACAGTACCATAACCCGTTGCTTCTGGTCTAATTTTAGAACCGCCCCAAGAAAGACCCTTCCCAGTTAAAACACCAGTAAATTCATTTCGCATTTTTTTATACATACCAAATAAAAATCCAATTTCACGAGCGCCAACACCAATATCACCAGCTGGCACATCGGTATTTGGTCCTATATGTCTGCATAATTCACTCATAAAAGCATGACAAAAACGCATAACCTCATCATCAGACTTACCTTTCGGGTCAAAATCTGAACCTCCTTTACCACCACCCATAGGCAACGTAGTTAAACTATTTTTAAAGACTTGTTCAAAGGCTAAAAACTTAAGAATACTTGCATTGACTGAAGGATGAAATCGAAGCCCTCCTTTATAGGGACCAATAGCAGAATTCATTTGAATACGATATCCACGATTTACATGAATTTCTCCTTTATCGTCAACCCAAGAAACGCGAAACGAAATGAGTCGTTCAGGTTCCACCATTCGTAACAGAATATTCTTGCCACTGTATATCTTTTTTCGAGCTATATAAGGAATTACTGTTTCGGCAACTTCTTGAACTGCCTGTATGAATTCGGGTTCATGACCATTTCTGACCTTTACCTCATCCATAAATTTATCAATTTTTGCTTGCATTTTTGCGTCCATAAATTCTAGTAAATAAATTTACCTAGCATAATAAATCTAGGTTTTGATTATTGAATTTAAAATTAAACGGCAAAATTATGATATTCCTATATTTTAAGTAGTGTTTTTTTAAAAATAATGCAAAAAAACTATCCGATAGCTTGTTCTAAGTCTTCTATTAAATCAGAAGCGTCCTCAATTCCAACGCTCAACCTAATTAATGAATCTACAACGCCACTTTTTTCACGTTCTTCTTTAGGAATGCTTGCATGAGTCATACTTGCTGGATGTCCTGCTAAACTTTCAACACCGCCAAGAGATTCGGCCAAAGTAAAAACATTTAGATTCTCCACTATTTTAATAGCGTCGTTATAAGATGCACCTTTAGGAATAAAAGAAATCATTCCTCCAAAATCATTCATTTGCTCTTTGGCAACTGCATGATTTGGGTGCGATTCTAAGCCAGGCCAATATACTTTTTCAATTTTCGGATGATTTTGAAGATATTCCGCTATGGCTCTTCCATTTTCACAATGGCGTTGCATACGTACGTGTAAGGTTTTAATACCCCGCAATACTAGAAAACTATCCATCGGGCCACAAACAGCACCACTAGCATTTTGAATAAAATATAATTGATCCGCTAATTCTTTGTCTTTTACTACTAAAGCGCCAAGTACGACATCTGAATGCCCTCCCAAATACTTGGTAGCTGAATGCATAACAATATCAGCACCCATTTCCAAAGGTCTTTGCAAATAAGGAGTTGCAAAGGTATTGTCAACAGCTAATAAAACATTATGTTTTTGTGCTAACTTTGAAACCGCTTTAATATCTATAATATTCATCATGGGGTTCGTCGGTGTTTCTACCCAGATTAAGCGTGTTTTAGTATTTATTTTCTTTTCAATTTCAGCGACATTTTGCATTCCAACAAAATGAAACACTATTCCGTATTTTTCGAATATCTGTTTAAATATCCGATAACTACCTCCATACAAATCATTTGTTGAGATTACCTCATCTCCTGGGCTTAGCAATTTTATCACAGCATCCATTGCAGCAAGACCACTACCAAATGCCAATCCATAATTACCACTTTCAATACTTGCCAAAGAATTTTCTAGTGCGCTACGCGTGGGATTTCCACTGCGAGAATATTCAAAACCTTGATGTCCTCCAGGTGTAGTTTGTGCAAAAGTAGATGTTTGATAAATAGGCGGCATTACAGCGCCATAAGCCTTATCAGGTTTTTGACCCCCATGAATTGTCTTACTATTGAATTTTAATTTTTTTTGGCTCATAAATTTGTATTAATGTTGCAAATGTATCGTTATCTTTTGTGGCATACAATGATGTACTAATTATGAAAACCCCAAGTATTTACATAGT
Organism: Flavobacteriaceae bacterium EG-1; assembly: GCF_009649685.1. Lineage (GTDB taxonomy): Bacteria > Bacteroidota > Bacteroidia > Flavobacteriales > Flavobacteriaceae > Aurantibacter_A. Next base: position 1,166,916 of record NZ_WJPK01000002.1, on the reverse strand, counting down.
ATTATTAATCTTACTCATAAGTTGTACAAATGAGCATAAACTTACCTTAACATCCAAAATATTTTCAGGTGAAAACTGCGAAGGATGTCCGCAAATTTCAATTAATATTCCAATGGTTTTGGAAGAATCTAGATTAGCAGAAAATATTAATTCGAATATTTCCAATGAGATTTCTTCTATTCTTCTTTTTGAAGAAACTGAAAATAATGAATCTTATACAATAGAAGAAGCAATCAACGCTTTTATTAAAGAACACGAAGAAATAACCAAATTATATCAGGATGAAATCGAAACTTGGGAAGCAACAATAGATGGAGAAATATCTTATGAAGATAAAAGTATGATAACAATAGTCCTAAAGTCATACTTGTATTCAGGTGGTGCTCACGGCTATGAATCTATTCGCTTTTTAAATTTTGACAAGAAAACTGGTAAAGAATTAAACAATTCTCAGCTATTTAATGATGAGGAGGCTTTTAAAAATTTAGCAGAAAGAGCATTTCGAAAGGCCGAAGGCATTTCTGAGAGTGTCTCAATTAATGACACTGGCTTTATGTTTGAAGAAGACACATTTTATTTACCCGAAAATTTAGGTTTTACAGAAGTAGGTATTAAGTTGCTTTATAATCAATATGAAGTTGCTTCATATGCTGATGGTCCAATAGAAGTAATTATCCCTTATACATCAGCTAAAAAATATTTAAAAAGAAAATTAAAAAAGTCAATAACTACAACAACTTTTGAAGACTAATAATAGCACCAATGTGCAATCCTTCATGTAGCACATTAAATGTAAGTGCGTCTTCTACGTTTTCTAGTGTCACATTTGCGCTTGTAGTATAGGCATTATAGTTTTCGAAAATTCCTTTTTCGTAATCTGCTTTCGTTTTTTCAACAGTAGAAATTAATAAATTCTTCACCTCTTGTATTTCCTCATCTGTAGCAGTACCGTCTGGCGCAGTACCTTTCATAAATTTAGCAATCAAATTAGCAGGTATATTTAAATCTAATCCACTAAATTTATAAACTAGTAGTTGTTCAGTAACCAAAACATGAGCAATATTCCACCAAATGTTATTATTATGGCTTTCAGGGATTTTTAACAAATCAACCGTTGGTGTATCAACCAAAATTTTAAGTAAACGTTGACGACTCTTAAGCGTAATATCAAAAATTTTATTCACGATAGTAAATGATTTAGTTTCAAATGTAGAGCAATTACTTTTAAAAACGGTTTCTTTGTAGCTTGAAATTTAGTTCTTATGTCTATTTCAAAAAAAGTATTACTTATTAATGGTCACCCGGATAAAGAGAGTTTTAATTTTAGCCTGGCAAAAGCATATGAAAAGGGTATATCTAAATCTAAAGCCAGCTTAAAGATTATTAATATTAGAGACTTAAAATTCAACCCCAATTTACAATTTGGTTATAGAAAGAGGACAGAATTAGAACCTGACTTATTAGAAGCTTGGGAGAAAATACAATGGGCGAATCACTTAGTTTTTATCTTTCCCATATGGTGGGGAGGGCTTCCAGCTATTACCAAAGGTTTTATAGATCGTTTATTTTTACCTGGATTTGCTTTTAAAAAACGTGAAGGCTCTGTTTGGTGGGATAAATATCTAACCAACAAATCTGCTAGAATAATTTGCACAATGGATCAACCTTCTTGGTATTATAGAATAATAAATGGTCGACCTACTTATTTTGCAGTAAAAAAGCTGACTTTAAATTTTGTGGGTATAAAACCTGTTCGTGTTACATCAATTGGTCCATTACGTTTATCCAAAGATTCTTTTCGAGTAAAATGGCTTAAAAAAGTAGAACGTATGGGAGAAAAAATTAAATAACATTAAAAAATGAAAAAAATATATCATTTGGCTTCTTGTTCAACATGCCAAAGAATAATTAAAGAATTAGAACCTTTGGATGGTTTTACTTTGCAAAATATTAAGACTGAAAATATAACTGAAGCACAACTTGAGGAAATGAAAAATCTTGCAGGCAGTTATGAGTCTTTATTTAGTAGAAGAGCAATGCTTTTTCGCAAAAGAGGTTTACATGAGCAAACACTTACGGAGAATGATTACAAAAATTTAATCTTAGAACATTATACCTTTTTAAGCCGCCCGGTAATTTTATTTGAAAATCAAATATTTGTAGGAAATAGCAAAAAAGTGGTTGAAGCTGCCAAAGCAACAATTCATTCGTGAGTAAAAGAACCCTAGCAATATTAGCTGCTATTGCGGCAACTACAATCTACGGATTAAACCATACTATTGCCAAAGGGGTAATGCCTAACCACGTACAACCTTTCGCTTTTATTATATTTAGGGTTGGCGGTGCCGCATTACTTTTCTGGTTTATCTCTTTTTTTGGCCCCAAAGAACGTATACTAAAAAAAGATTATCCAAGAATGTTATTATGTGCCATTTTAGGAATGGGCTTTAATATGCTTGTTTTTTTTAAAGGTTTATCATTATCCACTCCAATAAATAGTTCTGTTTTAATAACCATTACTCCCATAATTGTTTTAGTACTCTCGGCATTACTAATCAAAGAAAAAGTATCAAATAGAAAAATAATTGGAATAGCAATCGGGTTAATAGGAGCCTTAGGTTTAATATTTTTTAGTACTGAAATTAGGCAAGATGCACCTAATATTCCTTTAGGAAATTTCTTTATTCTAATGAATTCCGTTTTTTATGGTGCTTATTTAATAACGGTAAAACCATTATTGGCAAAGTACCATCCATTTACATTTATGAAATGGTTATTTACTTTAGGCATTATTATATGTTTGCCATTTGGGTATCAAGAATTTACCGAAATAAATTTCACCAATTTACCTGTAGATGCTATTTGGAGTATTGTTTATGTTGTTCTCGGAACTACTTTTTGCACTTATCTATTCAATATTTTTGCATTAACCCAATTAAAAGCTTCTACACTGAGTGCCTTTGTTTATGTGCAACCTCTCATTGGAATTCTGTTTGCCACACTTACTGGTAAAGACACCCTTACCACCTTAAAAATAATGGCCGCATCATTGGTTCTTTTAGGTGTATATTTAGCGAGTAGAAACCCCATTGGTTCACAAAAAAAATCTTAATCAAAATAATAGGCCAAATTTATAATACTATATCTTTCGGCAACTTAGAATATGTACGAGTATTCTCTTTAGTTAATACACGAAAACCTTCAGGCCTTTCAATTTTATCAAATAACTCTAGGTATTCATTTGGCAAACCAGTTAAGTTTCTTGTTTCAAGGCTTATCCAGGCACCCATCATTTCACAATGAGCCACATTCCGTCCTTTAGCATCGTAGAAATTATGATGGAATTCAAAAAATTTACCATCCTCACTTAAACCCATTACCTCTAATGAAACTTTTATAGGCTTCCCAGGAAAAACCTCTTTAAAATAATACATGTGCTCATAAAAAACCACTGGTCCTATTTTATGAAAAGCTAAGCTTTTTTGATTTAAACCCAATTCCAATAAAAATGACATTCTTGTATGACTCATAAAGTTTAAATAGGCACTATTCGCCAAATGTCTATTCGCATCTACGTCACTCCATCTAACTTCAAAATCTTTAATATACATTATAATTTATTTTATTATGCGTGCATAGGAATAGCAAAAATAGTATAGTTTTGAAAAACAGTAGAATTTAAGTACATTAAATATTATAAAATACCTTATAATGAGTCACACACCCGCTTTCCTTAAAGACCTTTCCCTACCAGTAATAGCAGCACCAATGTTTTTAATTTCGGGACCGAAATTAGTTATAGAATGTTGTAAAAATGGTATTGTAGGCACCTTCCCAGCACTCAACCAAAGAACTAGCGAAGGTTTTGAAGAATGGCTTGTAGAAATAAAAACTTCTTTAAAGCAGTTTGAAGAAGAAACAGGTAAAAAAGCAGCTCCATTTGGCGTTAATTTAATTGTACATCCGACTAATCCTCGATTAGAAGCAGATATTAAACTCTGCATAAAACATAAAGTACCCATTGTAATAACATCTTTAGGTGCAGTTTCTATGGTTGTTAATGCTATTCATAGTTATGGTGGGTTGGTTTTTCATGATATAATAAAAAAACGTCATGCTGAAAAAGCACAAGAGGCTGGTGTTGATGGCTTAATTTTAGTTGCGGCTGGAGCCGGAGGTCATGCCGGCACGATTAACCCAATGTCATTAGTTGCAGAAATTAAAAAATTCTTTAATAAAACAATTATTTTATCTGGCTGTATAAGTACAGGACGTGATATTGCTTCGGCATTACAAATGGGTGCTGATGTTGCTTATATGGGCACTCGTTTTATAAATACAGAAGAGAGTATGGCACCTGAAGAATATAGGGATATGGTAAATGAAGCAGGTGCCAGTGATGTAGTTTATACGGCAGCAGTATCTGGGGTACATGCAAATTTTTTAAGTAATAGTTTAAAGGCGGCAGGTTTAACAGATGAGGATCTTAAAAAAGACACTAAAATAGATTTTGGAAAAGAATTGGATACTGAAGCCAAAGCGTGGAAAACTATTTGGTCTGCGGGTCAAGGTGCAACAACTATTAACAATACCTTATCTGTACTTGATCTAGTTACCAAGTTAAAATCAGAATTTAAGTTTGCTATTGAAGAACAATCTAAGGTATTAAAAAACTATCCAAAGTAGATTGATAATTCCGCAAGAAACTAGTTTTAAATGCCAATTTTAGAATCAACCTATAATCCGCCTTTTTTATTCAAATCTGGACATTTTTCGACGATTTATAATGGATTATGGCGAAAAATAAAAGATTTTAGTCAAAAAAGAGAACGAATTGAATTACCTGACACCGACTTTTTAGATCTAGATTGGAGTTTTTCTAAAACTACTACTGCTAAAGTTATTATTTTACTTCATGGATTAGAGGGTCATGGTCAAAGACCATATATAACCGGTAGTGCAAAAGCTTTTAACTCCGAAGGATTTGATGCATGTGCAGTAAATTTCAGAGGTTGTAGCGGTGAAACAAATCGTCTTTTTCGGGCATATCATTCCGGTGCTACAGAAGATTTAGATGCAGTAGTAAAACACATTTTAAACACTAAATCATATTCAAATATCTTTATAAAAGGTGTTAGTTTAGGTGGGAATATGGCATTGAAATATGTTGGAGAAAGTAGGGTGCTACCCAAAGAAATTAAGGGAGTTGTTGGTATTTCGGTACCATGCGACTTGCATAGTTCTTCAAATCAACTTTTAAAATTAAAAAATAGACCTTATGCTATTAGATTCAAGAAACATTTAACTGATAAATTAGTATATAAGGTTAATCGATATCCCGATAAAATTAGCAAAACAGATATTAAAGCAATTAAAACTTTAAAAGACTTTGATAACATTTATACGAGTAAAGCTCATGGATTTAAAAATGCTAAAGATTATTACGCACAGAGTAATTGTCTTCAATTTTTACCTAATATAAAAATTCCCACATTAATTATAAATGCCAAAAATGATTCATTTCTTGGCCCTACTTGCTACCCATTTAAAGAAGCACGAGAAAATTCTAATTTGTACTTAGAAACTCCAAAATATGGAGGTCATGTTGGTTTTCATGCTAAAAACGGGCTTACTTATACAGAAAAAAGAGCTATAAATTTTCTTGAAAAGACCAATTAGATTTTGCGAATCATTATATTAGTACCGCAAATAAAATTAAACCCCTGAACTAGTTTCAGCAAAAATCAGACATAAATGAAAAAATTTCTCTTTGTATTAGCACTTGGCGGATTAATGATCAGCTGTGGCGGAAAAGAAAAGAAAGAAGAAAAAGAAGGTTTTGAAATAAACCGAAAGAAAACAGAATCAAAAGCAGCCGAAGTACAGGAGAGTGTACCTGTTGATTTAGACAACAAAGGAGTAGGTCCGATAAAGTCAGTTACTTTTGATGATACGGTTAATGAAGAATTAGCTGCTAAAGGTGGTCAAACATTTAATACTATTTGCATTGCATGTCATGCCCTTGATAAAAGAATGATTGGCCCTGCATTGTCGGGCGTATATGAAAGAAGAAGTCCGGAATGGGTAATGAATATGATACTTAACCCCGACGTAATGTTAAAAGAAGACCCTATTGCGAAGGCTCTTTTAAAAGAATATAACAATGCGGTTATGTTAAATCAAAATTTAAGTGAAGAAGATGCTCGTGCCGTAGTTGAATTCCTTAGAAACAAATAAAATTCAATAGTAGAATTTTTCAAAAGCTCCTTTTTTTCAAAAAGGAGCTTTTTTATATAATATTTTTATCGCACTAATTTTTACTTTGTTTCAATACTATCAACAGCTACTTTATAAGTAGGGTCTTCCAAAACATTAACATCAATAATATCATCGGCGTTTTTTAATAGACGAATACAATCTTTACTTAAATGACGTAATTGCACTTTCTTACCTGCCTTGGCATATCGTTCAGTAATTTTATTTAAAGCTTCAATTCCAGACATATCTGCAATTCTACTTTCTTTAAAGTCAATGATTACTTCTTGCGGATCGTCTTGTATTTCAAATTTTTCAGCAAACAAGGTAGTAGAACCAAAGAAAAGTGGTCCATAAATTTCGTAATGTTTTATTCCTTTTTCATCCACATGCTTTCTTGCTCTAATCCGTTTAGCATTTTCCCACGAATAAGCCAATGCCGAAATAATTACCCCTAGTAAAACCGCTACTGCCAAATTATGTGTAATTGCCGTAATTAAAGTAACTAAGACCATTACTAAAACATCTGATTTAGGCATTTTTCCAAAGGTCTTAAAACTTGCCCACTCAAAAGTACCTATAGCAACCATAAACATTAAACCAACTAATGCCGCCATTGGTAAACGTTCTATTAGACTAGATCCAAACATAATAAATACCAAAAGCATAACAGCCGCTGTTATACCAGAAAGTCGAGCTCTAGCTCCAGACGACGTATTAATTAAGCTTTGGCCAATCATAGCACAACCCCCCATACCAGAAAGAAAACCTGATAAAATATTGGCCGTTCCTTGTGCAACACATTCTTTATTACCGCTACCACGGGTATCGGTAATTTCATCAATTATATTTAATGTTAATAAACTTTCAATCAAACCAACACCCGCTACAATTGCAGCATAAGGAAAGATAATTTTAAAAGTTTCCAAAGTAAATGGTATTTGAGGAATAGATAATGGTGGAAATCCACCTTTAATACTTTCACCATCACCCATAGTATCTGCAACCGTAAGCGTATCAACTCCAAAACCAATTACTATTGCAGAAACAACTATTATAGCTACAAGAGAAGAAGGTATAGCTTTAGTTAATTTTGGTAAGCCCCAAATAATTATCATTGTGAGTAGGGTTAAACCCAACATGATCATCATAGGAGTAGTACCTAAAAGACTATCGGTTCCTTTTACGTAAAAGTTAGGAAATTGAGCCATAAAAATTATTATTGCCAAACCATTTACAAAACCAAACATTACCGGGTGAGGAACTAAACGAATGAATTTACCCAACCTAAAAAAACCAGCCATTATCTGTAATAGACCTGCAATGATTACCGTTGCAAACACATAATTTAAAATTGTATCAGGCTCTATTCCAGGAAAATTTCGTTTCAACTCTAATATTAGACCTACAAAAATTACGGCGACAGCACCAGTAGCACCTGATATCATTCCTGGTCTACCACCAAAAATTGCAGTAATTAAACATAATATAAATGCAGCATACAAACCTGTTAATGGCGAAAAACCAGGAATTAGCGCAAAGGCAATCGCTTCAGGCACCAATGCCAACGCTACTGTAAGACCTGAAAGTATTTCCGTTTTATAATCTACTTTTTGCTTAAAATCGAATAAATTAAGATACTTCTTCATACCACAATGAATTTAAGCGGGCAAAAATACACTTTATTATCTTGATGGCCTGCCTATGCTTGCATTATTGAAGATTTAATAAACTACCAATTCTTTAGCCCTAATAGCTTTTCTCCAAGTTCTGAAAGTTCGGCCGTTTTGTATTTGGTTTGTTCCCAATTTCTGGGGTCTCCCGGAAAAGCATAGCCTTCGGGGGCAATTCGGTTTTTCCATGAGTTGATACGCCAGTTTCTGAGTTCCTCATTGTCTTCCTCAGCCGGCATCATTGAAATATACTGTGCGATACGAACTTTATCTTTCGATATATTCGGACGGATTCCGTGCGGTTCGGTGCTATTAAAAATCAACAAATCACCAGCTTCCATTTTTACTTTCACTTTTTTATCTTCAAGGTCTGAAATATCAGGCTGAAAACGGTCGCGGTCTTCGGGTTGTGTCAATTTCCAGGAATCATAATTACGGTACAACCACGGAATACATTGAAAGCCACCCATATTTTCATCAGTTTGGTCGGCGAGCGCCAAAACACCTTGTACGTTTTGTGGTTTGGTCTCCGGGTCATAATCCCAATGAATAAAACCCTTTTTAGCTACCCCGGGCTTTAATGGAAAATTTAAATTCGCTCGGTCAATAGTCACCCATAATTTTTCCGTTCCCCAAACGTCTACAAAAGCATCATATACCTTTTGTGTTTGTCTATTATTCCATAAGTGCTGATTATTATACACCTCAACCATACCTGTACCCGTTAATTCTTTCATTTTCATAGCTGCTCTTGGTGGCGCATACCACGTAGTAGCATCGTTAGGGTCTTTCTCATCAAACTCCCATATAAAATCTGCAGTTGCCTGAGCCTGTTCTTTTGAAACTGCATTTTTAATAACGATATAGCCATTGTGTATCCAAAAATTCCAATCTTCTTCACTAAGCACGCGCAATGGTTTTCCGTTGGAGCGGTCGTTTAATTTTATCTTGCTGCTAGTGGCCGTTGAGGGGTTTCCCGGAATTTCCTCGTGCGCCTTATTCACCATTTCTATTTTATATTTTGTATTCATGGTATATACTTTTTTAGAGTTATTATTTTATTGATAGGATAAAACTAGAAATGAAAATAACAGTACTCCACCTCTATATTGATTAATATTTGAACTATATTGATATTTTTTATATTTTTTAGTAATTTACTAGATAATTTTGTATCAATATAAATGAAAATCCAGCTTGAAAATATCAGTCCAGATTCAAAAAGTCCCTTTCGACTTTTACACGATCCTAAATTTAATCATCTCTTCTACTGGCATTTTCATCCAGAATTTGAATTGGTTTATATTGAAGGAGCAAGTGCAAAGCGGCATGTAGGAAATCATATTTCTCAATTTACTGATAGCGATTTGGTGCTTATCGGTTCAAACATTCCGCATCTCAATTTTGACCACGGTGTAATTTCAACCTATAGAAAAGAAGTCTTACATATAAAGCAGAATTTTAAAAAAACCGTTCTTGAAGAATTTCCTGAACTACAGTCTTTAAATAGGCTTTTAGAATTATCAAAATTTGGAATTGCCTTTTCTGGAGAAACTAAGGCTGTTGTAGGAACGCAAATGAAAAAATTACATCTATTAAATGAATTCGATTTTTTTATAGCAGTCATCACAATATTAAAACAACTCTCGGTAAGTAACGAATTTAAACTTTTACACAAAACTCCTTTTATTAGTCCGTATAGTGAGAAAGAACAGAAAAGAATTAGAAAAATATATGCCTATATCGATGCTAACTTTCATAATAAAATAAAGATTAATGAAGTTGCGGCGCTTTGTAATTTAAGTAAACCAGCATTTTGTAGATACTTCAAAAAATCTACAGGCAATACATTTATAAACTTTTTAAATCAATATCGAATAAGTCAAGCAAAGCGTCTTTTGCTTTTAGATAAAAATATTACTGAAACTTGTTTTGATTGTGGTTATGAAAGTCTTTCTTATTTTAATAGAACATTTAAAAAAATATCAGGAGAAAATCCGTCTGAATTCAAGAAAAGACTTTTAAATACTGAAAATATCAAATAAGCTATCAATTATACCATTTACAAATTAAAATGACCCAAATAATACAAGAATATAATTCAATAATGGCAGTTTACAGATGGCACTAATCAAGTACAAACATTAGTGTTAGAAAAAGACTAAAAAAAACGCCTTGAGCACCATACTCAAGGCGATTTCTAACTAAATAACCAACCAAAAAATTGTTATATAATGCACTAAGAGTGCTTATTTATTATGTTCTTTAAGACATTTGCTTTTGATAACAATTGTCTGAGATAATAACGCAGGTGTTTATATTTTCATTGCTCGATGAACTGCAATGCCTGTTAAAATTTTAGGTAGTTCGTCGTTTTTTTAACAAAGTTATGTAGTTCATCGAATAAATGTGAAGCCATTGATTTTGTTTACTTTTGAATTGTACTAATTTGAATAATTAAAAAAATGAATTTTGCCGTTTTAGGAGGTGGAAGTTGGGCGACTGCTATAATAAAAATGTTATGCGAAAACCAATCTAAGGTAGGTTGGTACATGCGTAATTTAGATGCAATTAGCTACATAAAACAACATAAACACAACCCAAACTATCTCACATCCGTTACGTTTAACACGGAAAAACTTCAATTAACAGACGACATAAATATTGCAATCGATAACGCAGACATATTAATATTTGCTATACCATCAGCCTTTTTAGGTACTGAAATGAAAAACTTAAAGGTGTCTATAGAGGATAAAATTATTTTCTCAGCCATAAAAGGTATTGTCCCAGAAACAGGTTTAATAGTTGGAGAGCATTTTAATAAAAAATATGATATTCCTTTTGAGAATATAGGTGTAATTACCGGACCTTGCCATGCTGAAGAAGTAGCTATGGAGCGACTTTCCTATTTGACCATTGCCTGTGCAGATGAAGAAAAGGCTCATCTGGTTGCTAATAATCTTAAATCAGATTATATAAAAACCAAGGTTACAAAAGATATAATTGGTACAGAATACGCCGCAATGCTTAAAAACATTTATGCTATAGCTGCTGGTATTGCACATGGCTTGGGTTATGGTGATAATTTTCAGAGTGTTTTAATGAGTAATGCCATACGTGAAATGAAGCGTTACACGAAGCGTATTTATAAAATTGATCGTAATATTAACGAATCTGCTTATTTAGGTGATTTGTTAGTAACTGGATATTCTACCTTTAGTAGAAATAGAATGTTCGGTAATATGATTGGCAAAGGATATACAGTTAAGAGTGCCCAAATGGAAATGAAAATGGTAGCGGAGGGCTATTATGCTGCCAAAAGCGCCTATACTATAAAATCCAATTTTAAGAAAAAAGCCAGAACACCTATTATAGATGCAGTATATGAAGTACTATACAATGGTGGTAATGCTAAAAAAGTATTTAAAGCATTAACAGAAAAGTTAGATTAAAACAATTTCATTACTAATTACTTAAAATCACTAAGCTTAATTTCTGTTAGTTTTTGGACATTTCCAGTAATTTTTTCAATAGGCCAATCCCACCACTTTAGCGAAAGTAAACTTTCAATTTCTTCGTCAGAAAAACGCTTTCTAATAAGTTTTCCTGGATTTCCACCTACAATTGAATACGGTTCCACGTCTTTGGTAATTACAGCATTACTTCCAATTATCGCGCCATCCCCTATTCGTATTCCTGGCATTATCGTAGCATTATAGCCTAACCAAACATCATTGCCAATTATTGTATTTCCTTTAGTGGGATACGATTTATTTTTCATGGCATGTTGCCAATCACCACCAAAAATTGCAAACGGATACGAAGATATAGCATCTGATAAGTGGTTGGCTCCATTCATTATAAAAGTAACATCTGAAGCAATCATACAAAACTTACCAATAATTAATTTATCTCCAATAAAGTCAAAATGATATTTAACATTCTTTTCAAAATTAGAAACATTACTAAAATCATCATAATAGGTATAATCACCTACTAATATATTGGGATTCTTTATAATATTTTTCAGAAAACAAAGCCGCTTATAATTTTTTAATGGAAATGGTTCATTTTTATCTGGAATATCCATAATATATAAATATAGTTAGTTTTTTAGGATGTCAATTTCAATTTGAAAAAAATTAGATAATCGATGTATTCCATATCGAGGAGCTATTGCATCCTCAGCCATTAATGTTAAGAAAAATTCATAAGGTCCATAATATTTAGAGGAAGTAAAAGTTCTCAAAAACCAAATAACTAATTTTCTAACCCAATGCGGAATATGTATAATTTTAATGGGTTTATCGCAAGCTAAAAGTGCCATTTTAGCAACTTCATTCTGAGTTAATATTTCAGGTCCACCAATATTAATTTCTTTCTTTTTAGCGGTAATAGCAGCTACACAGGCAATTGCCAAATCAGCTCCATGAATTGGATTAAATTTTTGTTCCCCGCTTCCAAAAAGATAAACTTTACCTTTCTGTGCCATTTCTAAAAAGTCTTTCATATCAGAGAAGAAACCATTGGGGCGAATAATGGTATATTCGATATTTGATGCTATTAAAGCATCTACAAAAGCTTCTTTAGCCTCCAGTATTTTAAGGTTGCGATGCAGATTTCCATTAAGTACAGATACATAGACAAATTTTCGAACTCCACTTTTAATAGCTTCTTTTAGTAAATTAATATTTGCTTGAAAATCAACATCCATGTAATTAAGCCCCTCTTTTTGGCGAGTAATCCCTACCGTAGAAATAACAGTATCCACCCCTTTAAAATGGCCTTTTAAGGTTTCAGAATTTGTAACTTCTGCCTTTATAATTTGAGTGCTTTCTGAAGTTAGTTTAGCTGCTTTTTCCATATTTCGCACTAATATTTTTGTGGAAATTTGCCTTGTTTCCAACTCCTTAGCAATATAACCACCTAAATAACCAGTTGCTCCAGCCAATAAAACAGTGTTATTTTTCATTTACAAGTTTTTTAAATTCGACAAACTTTGTAGCTCCTCCAACACCTGAAGCATAAAAATCACATGCTTTTTTTTATAAGAAGTTTGATTAAAAGTACCTGTAAGGTAAACGTCTAATTCAGGACAGTAATACATAAAAGCTCCGGAAGTACCTGAATGCCCTATAAGCGAAAGATCTCCAACTAAAGGGCTTAATTTTTTCAATTCAAACTTCCGCAATCCATATCCATACTCGAATCCAAAAGATTCGTCAATCCATTCTTGCATTTGCCTTAAACTCTTATTTGTTATTAATATTTCTTCATTTAATGCCTTATGAAATTGTAATAGATCTTGAGATGTAGTTGCCATACCGCCACCGGCCCAATCTGCACTCAGACTTTTGAAAGAACTAATTTCCGTGTCATCTACATACAATTCGGCCAACTTACCCATGTTATTATTTATAGGTTTTGAACGTAAATGCATGTACGAATTTTTCATTTGTAGCGGACTAAAAATCTTTTCAGCAAGAACATCATGCAACAATTTACCTTCCAATTTCTCTATTAATAATCCCAACAAAACATATTCAGTATCAGAATAATGATAGCCATCTCCAGGAGCAAAATGTGGAGTTAATTTTGTTTTAGCGAAATTGATTGTTTCGAATGGTTGCCACATTTTATCCGAGTCTGTAATTAAGAGCTCCATAAAACTCGGACCTTCATTAGGGGCTTCCTCAAAATAATCTGGAATTCCTGAAGTATGCTGCAATAACTGGCTTATTGTAACTTCTTTAGAATATTCTACACCTTGGTAAATATGTAATCCATCAATTATTTCTGCAGACAAATATTGCGAAATTGAATTTTCCACTGCTAACTTTCCTTCTTCTTGCAGCATCATAATTAAAGTAGCTGTGAATGTTTTTGCTATACTTGTAGATAAGAAAGGAGTTTGGTCAGTTACTTCTGTTCCATCTGTAAAACTTCCTTCAGCATAATTCCAATTGATACCAAATTTATCGGAGTAAACTGTTAAGAAACTATTCTTTACATTTTCCTGCTTTAGCTGAACTTGAAAAAGGGAATCTACTTTTTTATGTGCGTTCTCCAACTTTTGTGCAAAGGTTATACTACTTGCACATAGCAAAAGAATAAATATTTTTAGGTTCATGATTTTATATTTAAGTGTTAGATAAAGATGTCGTAGTAAATATTCTTTTTTCAACTTAATTTTGACATCCTATTCGTGTCCATTATTTTAATTATCCTCTAAAAAGGCTTGTACGCCTTCCGTAATTTTTTGTTTAACAATTGTCCAATTCTCTTCGTTTTCATAAAATGTTCCATCCATATTAGTCACAACAATAAATCCATTACTCCCATTTTTAGTTATTTCCATATGAGTAGATAATCCAAGACTATTTCCTCCATGCATCCATTTTCCATTTTTCGTATACCAATACAATCCATGATTTTCAGCAAATTCATTGGGAACAATATTGTCTGGTAAAAGTGGGGTAAAAAGCAAGTCGTAGTACGTTGAGCCAAATAAAACAGACGACTCACCTTTTAGTCCTCGCGTCATATCCAACAAAAACTTTCCTAAATCTTCATTTGTCGCATAGATACTTCCTTCAGGGTAGCCTTGATTTCCATAGAATGGAAACGCTGTATTCTTATTTAAATATGGTGTTGCCATTTTATTTAAATCCACCTCTAAGACATTAAAGGTTGACGAACTCATTTGCAAAGGGTCCAAAATATAAGTTTTCACATACTGATCAAAAGACATACCGGAAGTAGTTTCAATAATAAAGCCCATTAAATCTGTAGCCGTATTAGAATAAGCCCAAGTACTGCCAGGAGCTGCATCAATATAGCTGTCTGTACTATAAAATTCGCCATCCTCTAAAAAATATTCCCCCATATAATCTGCAAGCGGTACAGGGTTAGATTCCTCCATACCTATTGCTTCCTTAAGAATCTTTGCACCAATTGTATTTAAATCTTGACCAGGTAGAAAGAAATAATCATAAGGAAGGTAAAACTCCATATTATCTACAATACCGGAAGTATGCGTAACTAAATGTTTTACTCTTATTATCGCCTCCGGTCTTTTTAAATTAACTACCGCTATAGGAAGTAAATCATTTATTGGAGTTTCTAAAGTAAAAAGGTCTTGTTCAATTGCTTTCGCTACCGCGGCTCCAACAAAAGTTTTGCTAATAGAAGCAATACCATTAATGGTTTGATTGGTATATGGATTTTGATTTTCAATATTGGAAAGACCAATCGCATTTTGATATACAATAGAACCGTCTTCTACAATACTGATAGCCAAACCGGGTAATTCTGTAGATATTGTTAATTGTTCAAAGTATGTCGTTAATTCTGCAGCCGTCATAGCATTTGATGGTGCTGCTGGAAGTGCTACAACATTGTCGTCGTTAGTACATGAGGTTAAAAAAAATAGTGATAATATGATTGAAATAATAATTCTTGCTAATACTGCCATGATTTTTGGTTTTTAAGCCCTTCCTAGATTATTAGAAGGGCATTTATTGTTTTTTGATTGATGATTAAAATTGATTGCTGATGAACTAACAACTATAATTTCGATATTCAGACCATCGCACTCTTTTACTGTTTTTAAAATTTGAGAATACTCTAAACTCTCTCGATGATGTTGGTGTTTTTCTTGATAATACTTTCATGATTTTATTTTTATTTGATTAATTATTCTGATGCAAATATTCAATGAAATGATTCTCCAGTCGTTCGTATTTATGATTCAGTACTTATTAAAAAGGTTCTATAATTCACGCCTTTAATTAAAAGAAAGAGGCACAGTGAAAATTCTCCAATATCAGCGGGTAGTGTGATCCAATTGGAAATAGCCGTGTTTACATTTGGCGAAAGAAAATACAGTACTACATCTGTTAAATATCCGAAACAACCAATAATTAAAATCACTCCAATTGAATTAGGAAACAATTCTGATTTGTAGATTAATAACCCTAATGGTAGCAACCATAACCCAAAAAATAGTTGCGCAATGTGGTAACCATCCTTATGTAAGTGCAAATACAGTAACACCTGTTTTTGCAAAACTTCGCTACTCATTTCTGTTTGTTCAATAAGTAGTAATGGCATGTAGTGGTTAAGCATATTTACACACATTATGGCCACCGCCACCGTTACGCTTAAAACCATAATTTGTGCCAGCCAATTATTTGTGCTTTTTAAAAAGCGATAAAGAAATAAAGGCAATAGGAAATAAGCCAATTGCATAAGTAGGTCACTTACAAATCCTAACCGGAATAAGAATTCGTTTTGCGAAATATTCTTAATAGTCTGAAGACCATCAGATAAATCGACTAAGTTTAAGCGGACATATTTCTCTGCGAATATTCCACATACAATTACAATTAAGTACAATATGCCCGCTACTCTCGCTGTTATTTTGATTGATTTCATGATGAATAAACTCCAATAGTATTAGTTAAAATCGATTGATGATTGGTTATCGATTTCTTGCCATAAGGTTAAATCTCTTCTCTTAGCTTTCGATAACGGATTTGTTTTCCATTTTTTAGCGAGCAATAAATTCATATTGAAGTATCGATTGTACATAGCTGTTCCATTCCCCATGTCTACCATACCATAATGGTATCTCATATCTAACAGCAGTCTCGATTTCTTCCATTGAAATTCGTATCCAATTCCGAATTGAGCTCCTGCATCCCATCGGCTATAATCGTCTATACCAGTACCAAATTTCATTCTTGTTTTACTTCCCGGTAAAGTTTCATTGGCATCTGTTTTAACTCGACCATGTAAATTATAACTCAACACCGGGCCAGCATTTAAATAAAAGTTCTTCCAATGTACACGAGCAAGAACCGGAAAGTCTAAAGTGTTAAATCGAATTCTCGTTTCTTGTCCTGTTAAGGGGTTATTATTTTCTAATTTCGTGCCTTTCATTACAAAATAAAGTTCGGGAACAAGCGAAAAATAATCTGATATCCCCATTTGAAAAGAGGCACCAGCTTGCAAGCCCCAATATCCTTTTTTAAAATCCTTAAGTGCGTCATTGTTACTTCCAAAATTCATAGACGTTGGCGTATAATTGATAACCACATCTAAATAAGTTTCTTGGCAGTTGGCATTTATAGCAAACAATACCATAGTAATAAGTACGACAATTTGATTTTTCATCTTTTGATTGTTTTATGATTAATGATGAGGCAAAGATGAAAATGACTGGAGTGCCAAACGCCCGTACTTACGTATCCGAACTTCTTATATGAAATTTAGAACTTTTTAATAATGGCTCGATAATTTAAAACTAGCTTAGAATTCCACTTTAAACCGAAGAGTGGTTTTAAGAAATTTATCCTCCTAATGACAAACTCATAAATTAGACCACTCATAAGAATTGTGAACACGGTTACTGCCATAAACTGCCATATTGGATCTATATTCATTGGCAAAAAGAGTGAGGCCCCAGCAAATAACACGAACATATGTATAATGTAAATTGGGTAAACCGCCTTACTTAAATAGCTAAGTGCCTTACTTGGTTTATTTAGATATTTATATCCAACACCAAACACAGCCAATATCCAGCAAATGGATTCAAACGCCATGAGGTAGCTTGGTGATTCCATGTTAAATTCAATGAATCTCAAACCATAAAGTATGAGTGCTATAATGGCGTAAAACCATCTCCATTTTAATACCGTTTGCCAAAATGCATTACCACTATACACTAATAAATACCCAAAAAAGAAAGCAAGAAATCCATTAAAAAATCCATGCCAAGTTTGTGCGTATAGTGCGAATATTTGAGGTTTTACTAGTAATACCTCAGCAATAAAAAAAAGAGAAATTAACAAAGGCCCAATTGGGTGATTCATAATCCAAGCTAACCCACGTTTAAATTTGCCGTGCTCATACTTTTTTAAATAGAAACAAATAGGTAGCAATAAAATAACATATATAAAAATATTACCTAGAAACCAGAGATGACCCATACTAGAATAATAGGTTAAAGGCAAATTGTAGTACCCCTGAAAAATAAACATATGCAATGGTGTGATAGCCACAAAACCAAAAACAAAGGGTAACAAAATTCTATTTGTTCTTTCAAGGAATAATTGCTTCCAGTTTCTTTTTCGCATGGCAAAAAAGAAGCCCATTCCTGACACAAAAAACAATAATGGAATACGCCAAACATTTAGCATAGTCATCGGTTTCCATAACCCCTCTAAAGAATCATTACTCTTAATAAAGCCAATTAACATAGCCCAGGGTTGAAAAATAATAGCAATATGATAAATAAGTAATAAACCAATAGCAATAACCCGTAACCAATCAATATCATGTCTTCTATATGTTTCCATTGCATATATTTTTTTTAAATTTCTATTGAAGCATTATTGCTACAACCGGTCGTGCTTTTTCTATTTCATTTAAATCCAGTTTTAAACCAAGGGGGCCTAATTGTTGTTGTAACATTTCATATATAGGCTTTACCTCAGTAAAAGAGC
Source organism: Flavobacteriaceae bacterium EG-1 (assembly GCF_009649685.1). GTDB lineage: Bacteria > Bacteroidota > Bacteroidia > Flavobacteriales > Flavobacteriaceae > Aurantibacter_A. The sequence continues at coordinate 1,148,474 of NZ_WJPK01000002.1, read as the reverse complement.
CCATTACTGTTTCTCTAGCAGTTGCCCCGTAATTATTACGCACAGTCTTATCCGCTTTAACATCAAGAAGCATTTGAACGATTTCTATGCGTCCAAAAAAAGAGGCTACATGTAATGCGGTAGAACCATCGTTATTCTTAATATTTAAATCCGCATCCGCATCTATAAGGGTTTTTACAATATCGTTTTGACCAAAAGTAATAGCTGTAATTAATGGTGTAGAACCACTCATAGCATCCTTTTTATCAATATCTGTACCGGCTAAAATATGTTGATTAACCACCTCTAGATTCCCGGATAATAATGCCGTATGAATATCCATTTTAGGTTTCTCTACAACCATTTTAACTGCATCGTTTTTTGAGGTATCAGATTTAGACTTTGAACTAGTTTGAGCGCAGCTTGATGTTAATAGGAGAATTGCCAACGAAATATTTACGACGCTTTTTAAAGATTTGAATTGAAAATTTTTCATGATTTTGAAATTTATTTTTGTTTATATTTTTGTTGCAACAAAGATGAGATGACTGAATATGCAAGACCTATGAGCTATGCGGAGGATTGTATAAATTTTTCAAATCGATATATAAACTATGGCGCAAGCATATAAATTATGACGCAAATGGTTAATTATTCAGTAAATTGGCATTCCTCCCATCGCATTATATTCACCTAATTATCTACATTCGTTATAGCAAAAAAAGCATGTTAAACAGTTCTAATTCTGATCCGAAATTTCTTGAGCAGGCAGAAATAATTATTTCTGAGAATCTCTCTAACGAGCAGTTTGGTGTATCAGAATTAGCAGCTGCAATGAATATGAGCCGTTCGAACCTACTTCGAAAAATCAAAAAACAAACCGAACTTTCTGCAAGTCAATTTATTCGAAAGGTTCGTTTAGAAAAAGGCAAGGAATTACTAAAAACCTCATCTTTAACTGTTTCAGAGATATCTTTTAAAGTCGGTTTTGGCAGCACATCATATTTTATAAAATGTTTTCGAGAACAGTATGGTTACTCCCCCGGTGAAATGGGCAAACAAAAACATGGAGAAGAAACTACATCAAAACCTTTTGTTAAAAAATATTGGATACCAATAATTGCAGTAGCGACATTAATTCTAATTGCAATAGTATTTGCGAACTACACTAAAAAGAAAATAGAGCCTGAAGTAAAAATTGAAAAATCTATAGCAGTATTACCTTTTAAAAATGAAAGTAACGATTCTACCAATCTCTACTTTGTAAACGGACTAATGGAATCTGCTTTAGGTAATCTACAGAAAATAGAAGATTTACGTGTAATTAGTAGAACCTCGGTAGAGAAGTATAGAAACTCTGAAATAGGTATTCCTAAAATAGCTGAAGAGTTAAATGTAAATTATTTAGTAGAAGGTAGTGGGCAGCGAATTGGAGATAAGGTTTTACTAAACATCAAATTAATAGATGCTTCAAGTGACCAACCAATTTGGATGCAACAATATACAAGAGAGGTTAAAGATGTATTCGCATTACAAAATGAAATTGCCAGTAAAATAGCAGTCTCAATTAAGGCCATTGTAACCCCTGCTGAATTAGAACAAATTGAGAAAGTACCCACAGAGAATCTTATCGCTTATGATTATTATCTTAAAGCACTTGAACCCTATTATTCGCGAACTAAAGAAGGTCTAGAAAAAGCAATACCATTATTTAAAAAAGCTATCGAGAACGACCCAAATTTCTCGCTAGCTTATGCACATCTTTCTATAGCCTATTATTATTTAGATGTTTTTCAAAATCAGAAACAATACGAAGAGGAAATAAATAATTATGCTGACAAAGCACTATTATACGATTCAAAATCAGACATTAGTCTTATTGCAAAAGCCCTATATTATATGTATACTAACGAATATCGATTAGCTCTCCCACATTTAGAAAAGGCTTTGGAATACAACCCAAATTCAGTATCGGTAATTCAAGTACTCACTATGATATATTCTATTTATTTACCAGACACTGGGAAACACTTAAAATATGCATTAATGGGAAATCAGCTTAATATTGCAGCCAACGATTCTGTAGGTAAAAGTTTTATTTATTTAAGCCTCAGTAATGCGCTTATTGAAAATGGATTTACTGATGAGGCCTATACTTATATTGAAAAATCACTTGATTTTAATCCTAAAAACAAATATGCTCCCTATTTAAAAACAATGATTTTATTTGCTAAAAATAAAAATCTTAAAACCAGTACTAAACAATTAGAAAAAGAATATTTAAAGGATACTACTCGATTGGATATTTTGCAAGAAGTTGCTAAATTTTATTACTACCAAGAAAACTATGAAAAGGCCTTTAAGTACTTCGAAAAATTTATAACTGCGAAAGAAAAAAATAACTTAAACATATATCCGCATGAAGATATTAAAATAGGAATATCTTATAAAAAAATGGGGTTTAAAGAAAAGGGAGAATACTTTTTACGTGCCTATGCTGATTATTGTGAAAAAGATAATTCTATTTATAAAAATGCAAGCATGACAGTAAAGTACGCCTATGAAGGTGAACAAAACAAAGCAATTGAACAACTAAACTTGTTTGCAACTAAAGACAATTATCAATATTGGATGTTACTATTTATGAATTTGGATCCAGCATTAAAACCATTAAAAGGTCACCCCCAATACAACGAAGTTTTAAAAAAAATTGAGAATCACTTCTGGGAAAATCAATCTAAATTAAGAAAAACCTTAGAGGATAAAAATCTTATATAAACACCTAATACAACAAAACGAATAGCAATTATATTTAACTATTTGCACGCACCCACTGCTTTGGTGTAAGCCCTGTTTCCTTCTTAAAAAAGGTATTAAATACCGTCTTAGAATTAAAGCCACTATCATAAGCAAGACCCAACAATGTAATATTCTTATTTTCAGATTTTGTTGAAATTTCTTTGAAATATTCTAAGCGAAAAGAATTTACAAAATCATTAAAATTTTGACCTAATTTATCATTTAACAACCAAGACAATTTATTAGGATGTAATCCTATTTCCGCTGCTAAATCGCGAAGCGTTAAGGTTGGTTTCAGGTAAGCTTTATCTTTATCAATATGACCTTTTAAAACATTCAAAAAATGAATTGAATCTTCTTTAGAGAGTAGTTCTGAATTATTTTTTAACGGTTGCTTATAATTTTGAACATCAGAAAGTGCAAATATTATTTCAAGCGCATTTTTAAAACGATCTTCAGCATGTAAAGGTGCTAATAAAGGGTCTACTTTCAGCAAGGTCATTAAAGGTTCATTTCGTTCAATTCCAGCCTCTATAAAATCCAATGCCAATTCATATTTTTTCAAGATTGTATAAATATAAATCATGAAAAATCGCACTCTTTCGCAACTATCAGATGCTAACAATAATGTTAATTTAATCAAGCGTGATTCAATTTCTTCCCTAGTCCCTATTGCAGCGAAAGCAAGTGTTTTCATTATTAGTCTTTCAGTCTCTGCACCCTCTATTTCAGGAATTTTATTCGCAACCTCAAATATTAATTCTGGTTTATTTTGATCTACTAAAGCTAACGCATAAATACCATAGCCAACAATAAATTTATTGTTGAGTTCAAAGCACTTTTTAAAATGTAAATTTGTCTTTGCATGTTTGCGATTCACATAACTATTATATGCCATAAAATAGTTGTTTAAATCACTTAATGGATCCAACCTCAAAGATTCTGTAATATGATGGTCGGCCTTTTGTAATTCTCCTTCAAGTATAAGTGTAATAAATAGTTTCTGATGTGCATCGGAATAATTTGGTTTTAATTCAAGTGCTTTATTTAAATGATTTACAGCACTCTTAAAATCCCATTTTCTATTTAATTCATTCCAACCCAAAGAATGGTGTACTTCAGGTAAGGTCATGTCCAATTCTTGAGCTTTTGCTAAATAAACTTCACCTACATCAAAAGCCTCTTTTACAGGCATTAGTCCACCAGCAGCCATGCTATTATACGCATAATGTATATGTATATATGCTAAAGCAAATTTAGGGTAACGATTAATAACCGTTTTTAATAAGGCAATACCTTTTTCAAAAGCACTTTTATTAAATTGACTAATAAGTGAGTTTGCCCTAAGAAAATCGTTGTAAGCTTCTGTTGAAATATTTGGATTAGACACAAGAGAATCTTGTATTTCAAAATGACCAAAATTCTCGCGAATCTTATCAGCGATGAGTAAACTTATTTCGTCTTGCAATTCGAATATATCTGATAAGTCGCGATCAAAATTCTCCGACCAAATATGAAAACCATTATCTGTTCTAATTAACTGGGCTGTAATTCGAACACGTTCTTTTATAATACGAGCGCTTCCCTCTAATAAAGTTTCTACACCTAATTCGTTTCCTATATGTCTTGCATCTAAAGGCTTATTCTTATAAAAAAAAGAAGAAGTACGAGCAGTAACTTTTAGCCCTTCAATTTTAGTTAGTGCATTTATAATTTCTTCAGTAATTCCATCTGAAAAATACTCATTTTCCTCTTTCCCAATATTTAGAAATGGAAGAACAGCAATAGACTTGGAATTAAAAGGAGGTAGCATTAGTCCAAATAATAATTAAATACTTGGGGGAGAATAAACTTACTCAAAAAAACCAACTTTTAAAAAGATTCAAAATGATAAAATATCAATTCGTAATTGCAAACAATTCTATACTATTTTCTTTCCCTCGTAGTGCCTTATATCCGACACTATTGGTATTATATTTAGTGTTCCATTCTAATTCATCATTCAAATCTGCCGAGATGAGTAAATCTGCTCCAAATTCATTGCACAAACCTTGTATTCGGGCTGTAGTATTAAGCACATCTCCAGTAAAAATAATTTCTTTTTTTAAAGCTCCTATTTCTCCTGTAGTAACCTCTCCATAATGCATACCTGCTTTAAAAGTTGGGCTTATTCCGAAGGTTCGGGTATACCACTCTTCTTTTTTAGCAAGACTATCTTTCATAGCAAAAAAGCATTGAATACAATTGTTTTTTGCAATACCATTCTTATACTCCCAGGATATTACAATTTCATCTCCTACATATTGATACACCTCTCCATAATGTTGAATAACGGCATTAGAGAAATCGGAGTAATATTCTTTTAATAATTCGAAGTATTTAATATGCCCCAATTCTTCTGCAATTGTGGTTGAAGATTTCATATCTAAAAACATAAAAACCCGCTTCTCTACGGTAGGCTTATGGTATTTTCCAGTGAAAAAATTCATAAGGACTCCATAGCCTAAATTCTCACTTATTTCTGAATAAAAAAGGGATAAAAAGAGACTAAAAGTTAAACTAACTATTGTGCTGTAGAAATCTAAACTTTTTAAAAAGTTTCGAAATTTTTGCCAGACTTCACTGTGTAAAGGGGAAACATCTAACTCGATACTCGCTGCAATTGGATATAAAAGAATTATTAATACCAAAAAAAAGAGCATATAAAAAAACATTTTATAGATAATATTTTGGAAAAAACTTTTCTTTTTAAGAAGATTTCGTAACCAAAACATTTCAATCGCTCCAATTATAAAACCCACTAAAACTACATTAACACTAGCAAAAACAAAAACCTCAAAAGTTAGAGAAATTGCTGAATTAGGATTCACATTCACATTACCTGTCGCTGCTTCTTGAGTAAATAAAACAAACCAGCCTACCAACAACCATATAATCCCAAAGGGTGCGATGCGTGAGATATTTCTCTTTGTTTTTGGCTTCATAGCAATAGTATAATTCTATATAAAAGTGATGGAAATAAAGTTAAGGAGATTGTTTGAAACATTTATTTACTATAAACTAAACAATTGATTTTCGGCTACTTTCAATTTTGATTAACTTGTGGCTCCCTCTATTATAAATTAATCCAACGAGTTAAAGCCGTATACCGCCTATGGAGATTGAAAGTAATCCATCGAAAAATACGCTGGTTAACAAATTAATAAAAGAAATTGAGTCTAATTTAAACAATGACCAATTTGGAGTTGATAGTCTCTCCCAAGCCGTTGGTATGAGTCGATCGAGTTTACATCGAAAATTACAGAAATTACTGGGCGTTTCTGCAAGCCAATTTATTCGGGAATATCGTTTAAAAAGAGGATTTGAAATCCTAACCACCGAAGACATTACAGCTTCTGAAGCTTCCTATAGAGTAGGCTTTAGTAGTCCTACTTACTTCAACACTTGCTTTCATAAGTTTTATGGTTTTACGCCCGGTGAAGCAAAATCCAGAATTACAGCAGATGTTAACGATTCATCCGTAGACCAAAAAATCGAAACCAACTCCGGTGCTACTTTAAACAACATACCCAAAAAAGGGAGTACCAAAAAATTAATCTTGGCCACTCTAATAGCATTTTTACTAACAATAATTTTTATTTTTTATTACACCAATTCTCAGAAAAACAGCGTTCCAACAAATGTTGTGGAAAAGTTTGAAGAGAAAACTATTGCGGTACTACCTTTAAAGAACTTTACAGGGAATCCTGATTTAGAATATATTTCTGATGGGATGACTGATGCAATTATATCTAGACTTACCAAGATAAAAGCCATTAAAAATGTAATACCATTTACATCAATCCAATCATATAAAAAGTCTGATAAAAGCCTAAAAGACATCACTCAAGAATTAGGAGTAACCAACATTTTACAAGGTAATCTTCAAATCTCTGGTAATCAGATTAGGGTTAATCTGCAATTAATTCATGGTAGTTCTAATGTTCATCTGTGGTCTGAAGAATATACAAAAGAATGGAAAAGTGATGAGATTTTTCAATTACAATCTGAAGTAGTAGAAAATATTGCTTCAAATATGAATGCGGTAATTGCAAAAGAAGAATTAATCGATATTAAAAGAGTTCCAACGAAAAGTAAAGCTGCTTATTCGTATTATCTTCAAGGGGAATTCCAAAGACAAAAAGGAAACGAACTATCTTATTCCAATGCTATAAAACTTTATAAGAATGCTATTGCGTCAGATTCCAGATTTGTAGAACCCTATATAGACATGGCTAATGTTTGGCATATGGGCGGATCAGTTTGGGGGTTTTACGATGAGCAAATAGCTTGGGGCAATGCAAGAATCTTATTAGAGCAAGCACTAAAATTAGAACCCACAAATTTACGCGTTGAAGAAGAGCTTAATACAGGACGCTTTTTTTATGATTGGAATTTTGAACTTGTTGAGAAATTTTATCAAAAATTAGTAAACAATTCCCTCCTCAACAAACCATCTGTTATTTCTCTTGATTACCCCATAAAAACTGGAAGGCCTGAACAAACTCTTAAAACTGTTGAGCATCTTGCGATAAACGATCCCTCCAATGTTTTTTATCCATTCTTTAAAGCAGAGGCTATGTTCTTTTTAGGTTCCAATGATGAGAGTTTAAAAATTTTAAATCAAACTGACCCTCTATTTAATGACAATTGGTTTTATCTGCGGGAATCCACTAAACTATATTTTTATTTAGGCGAATATGATAAATCCAAAATTCAATTAATAAAAATAATAACTCAATTCCCTGATTACCCTCCAATTTTAATGTGGTTTAATACTGTCTATGCTATAATGGATGGCGATACAGAAAAAGCAAATAAGCATTTAGACGAAATGCAAAACGCGTATAAAAAAGGTTCATCAGGAAGCCCTGCTTGGTTTATAGCACTGTACTATGCCCATAGTAGCGATTACGAAAAGACCTTCGAATGGTTACAAAAATCATATGATCGTCATGAGGTTGAAATGACATGGCTACGAGAAGAACCCTTATTAGCTCCAATAAGACAAGACCCACGTTATAAAAATTTATATAATCAAATTGGATTTTCTAGTATTGATATACCAATAAAAATGCCTTTAAAAAATTGAACTATTAGGTTTAGATTGAAACTACATTGATACATAAAGCACTTACATAATAGTTATTATTCCATCAATTGAAGCCAATAACACATAATATGTTGCATAACACATAAATATTTACTTATTTTAATTCTTCCCCCCTTGAACATAACTTACTATACAAATTGTCGTAAGTCATAATATATTTTCATTATCGGAGTAAAATCTTCGTAAGAATATTTCATTCTAGTTGTGTAATCAATTTATAAATATGAAATTTCTTTTCACATTCATTTTCTCTCTATTTTTTACCGGAATTTCTTTTTATGCTCAATCTAATGAATTCAACTTTCAAAAAGTAAACATTGAAATTGAAGGAGAGAAAGTTTATAGTGTTTCAGCAATAGCTCAGGATCAGCAAGGATATATTTGGATGTTGTCAAATTTAGGCGTAATAAAATACAATGGTATTGAGGCTAAGACATATAGAGATGACTCTCATATACCTGGTGATAATAATCAAGCTTTATATGTTGACTCTAAAGGCATTCCGTGGGTAGGATCTATATCTATTCTTAGAAAGTATAATCCAGATTGTGATTGTTTTGATAAATTCCCTCCAATCGATTACCATTCAGCATTAAAGGATATTATCGCTATAACTGAAGACCAAAATAAAAATATCTGGATTGGCACAAGAAATGGTGGTCTATTTCAATATGATAAAGAAAATGACAGCTTTACCCAATTATTATATAAACCTTCTGATTCTATATCACTCGATAATAAAAGTATAGACCATCTAATAGTAGATCGAAATAATAATTTATGGATAGGAACAAATTCAGGGCTGATTTGTTATAGTATCAGTTCGGGAAACGTCACCCAAATTTTACATGACCCTACCAATCCAAATAGTCTTGTAGATAATCGGATTAGTGCACTTTATGAAGACCAAAAAGGTCAAATATTAATCGGCACCTACAAATCTGGGTTTCATTTATATAATCCAACGTCTGCTTTATTGAGTAGAATTAATATTGATGAAAATAAGCCTAACCAAATACATGCACCATATTCAAAAGAGAGTTATAGGAGTAAAGACCCACAGGTCAATCTTATATATCAAGGCAAAAACGGCGATTATTGGATTGGAACCACAGGTAAGGGAATCAATTATTTTAATACCAAAACCAATACTTTCAAAAACTATGATTTGAACCTTATAAGCCCTCAGACCTTATCGGCGATATGTGAAGATAGGCAAGGTACTTTATGGATTGGAGGTGCTATGGGTAGCGGCCTTTTTAAAAAAGATCTTTTTGCATTAAAATACCATTTGAACAGCAATTTTATGAACGCCGAAGCAGCCTATGAATCGTCGCTAAATCCGGGAATTTTATGGATTGAAACTGTGGGACATGGGCTAGGCAAAATGAATTTACAAACAAACGAAATCAACTATTATCTGCATAACAAAGATAATACTAAAAGTATAGGACATAGTGTAGTGCGTTCAATCTATCAGGAAAACGAAAGTACACTTTGGGTAGGTCTAGGAAATGGTGATGTTCTTACGCAAGCAGGGGATGGTGGCATCGACCGTATGAATATTGAAACCGGTGTATTTACACATTTTAGATTAACAATAGATGATGAAGGATTGGATAAACTTAGTTATACCCCTTATGGTATCTGTGAAGATAAGGAAGGGTATTTATGGTTAAGTGCAGGCCCTGGTGGATTATTTCGTTCTGATAAGGAAAAGAAGACGTTTAAGCGTTTTAAGATATTAGAAGGTAACCAATTATCCGATGACCTTGTTATAAACAAAGTATTAATTGATTCAAACGGTGATCTTTGGGCATCAGATTTCAAAGATGACGGCACTTTATACTTATATGATCGTCAGCGCGATAAGTTTAATCAATTTCTAAAAGGATTTAAAATGGTTAACCTAATCGTTGATGAAAAAGGATGGTTCTTGATTAGTACATGGGGAAAAGGTTTTATTCGTTTGAACCCTTTAGATAAATCTTATATACAATACACCAAAAAGGATGGACTTCCGAGCAATGATGGACTATATATTACAAAAGGCGATCAAGGTATATATTGGGTTAATACAAAAGTCGGGCCTGCAAAATTTGATATCCAGACTGGTGAGATATCTGCCGTTGGTCTTCCTAAAGCCTATTACCATACAGGTATCATGTTGGCAAGTGATGATCAATTATATGTTGGAGGCGTTAATGGTTTATATTCTTTTCATCCTTCGCAAGTTCAAGGCAATCCTAATCCACCACAGGTAACTATAAGTGATTTATTGATTTCGGAAGAGAATTTTTTAATCAAAAAAAATGAATATGATGCCCTTAACTTTATGCATAATCAGAATGATATTTCATTTAAATATATTGGTTTGCATTATAGTAATCCCGAGAAAAACTCTTATCAATATAAACTGGCTCCATTAGATGATGAATGGATAAACGCAGGGAATGAACGTGCAGTTCGATTTGCAAATTTAGCGTCGGGCACTTATAATTTTCAGGTGAAGGCATCGAATAGTGATGGTGTTTGGAGTGATAAAACTAAATCTATTCAATTTACTATAAAGCCACCATGGTGGACGACCTGGTGGGCTTATCTTATATATGCGGGAATTGCAGTTGCTATTGCAGACCGATTCTATCGTTTTCAACTTTCAAAGAAACTAGCTATTTCTGAAAGCAATAATCTTAGGGAAGTAAGTCAACTAAAAAACAGTCTTTACACAAACATCACCCATGAATTTAGAACACCACTTACGGTTATTAAAGGCATGACAGATACTATTAAATCTGATTTACAAAACAAAAAACCCGAAGGCGTTCAAAATTCATTGGAAATGATTGAACGCAATAGTAATAATCTACTGCACTTGGTAAATGAGATGTTAGATCTTTCGAAAATCGAAAGTGGCAATATGGAATTACAATTAGTACAGTCCAATGTTATTCCGTTTATAAAATATTTAGGTGAAAGTTTTAGTTCTTTTGCACAAGAAAACGAAATAAATCTAACCATTTACAGTGAAATAGATTCCTTATTAATGGATTTTGACGGTAAAAAACTCACCTCTATTCTAGCTAACTTACTTTCAAATGCCATTAAGTTTACAGAAGAGCAAGGTAAAATTATTGTTCATATCAATAAAATAAATCAGAAAGACCAATCTTATTTATCCATAAAAATAAAGGATAATGGTATTGGTATCGCAAGTGACGAACTACCAGACATATTTAATCGTTTTTATCAAACAGATGCGTCAACTGTAAGAAAAAATGAAGGCACAGGCATTGGTTTAGCACTTACAAAAGAGCTTGTTGAATTAATGAATGGTACTATAAAAGTTAAAAGTACACTTGGTAAAGGAACAGAGTTTAGTGTTAGAATACCTGTTACTAATAATGCCTCAACAACATCGCAAGTTTCAAATTCGCTAGATTCGACCTTTCCAATAATCAAAACCAAATCGAAAAAGGTATCTGTAAATACAGAAACCACTACCGAATTACCTTTGGTATTAATTATTGAGGACAATATGGATGTTGCTCATTACTTAAAAACCTGCCTAGGCAAGACATATAATACTATTTATGCTGCAAACGGAATCGATGGAATTACTATGGCTTTCGAAAGCGTGCCCGATATCATCATCAGTGATGTAATGATGCCTGGCAAAGATGGTTTTGAGGTTTGTAAGACCCTAAAAAATGATGAACGATCAGATCATATTCCTATAATTATATTAACAGCTAAAGCAACTTTCAAGGATAAATTAAAAGGTTTATCGATTGGGGCAGATGCCTATTTAGCAAAACCATTTAATAAAGAAGAACTTTTTACCCGACTAGATCAATTGATTTTAGTGCGCAAAAAGCTCATAAACAAATTAGAGAAAGGCGGATTCTCTTCATTATTGAACGAAGAGTTAGAACATCCGCAAACAAAATTTTTAAAGCAAATTATTGAAAGTATTCATAATCATTTAGACGATGCAAATTTTGGCGCAACACAATTAGCAAAAGAATTGAGTTTAAGTGAATCTCAGATCTATCGTAAATTAAAAGCCATTACCGATAAATCTACCGCAATTTTTATCCGATCAGTTCGCTTAGAAAAAGCCAAAGAACTACTTCAAACCACTTCTAAATCTGTTTCCGAAATAGCATATGCTGTAGGTTTTAACGATACCTCCTGGTTTAGTCGAGCATATAAAGAAGAATTTGGCCATCCACCAAGCGAAGAGACAAACAATTGATTTACAGAAATTTATACACACATTATTGCACCGAATGCAATAATAACACACGCATTTTACACCAAATTCACAAATACTACATCTTATTGAAAAAATGGTGAACACCATTTTTATAGAAGTATAATATCATTGTATCATAATACTAAAAACAAATATTATGAAAACAACAATGAAACTTTTCGCGTATTCTTTAATCCTTTTTTCATTAGCAATTACTTCATGTTCTAAAGATGGTGTAGATGGAGCTGTTGGCCCAGCCGGCACAGCTGGAACAGCTGGAACAAACGGAATTGATGGAATTGATGGAACCGATGGCGCAGATGGTGAAGATGGTACAGATGGAAATGCAGATGTTCAATTATTGGAATATGAATCAGAAACCATTACTAATGGCACTGTTACTTATGCTATGCAAGGTATCTCTCTATCTGATATAGATGAAAATCTAATATTAGGGTTCTATGCTAATATCTATCAAACACCCAATGCTGGGAATTCTTTTATTACTAAAAAACAATGGATTCCTGTTCCAGGGAGAGGAGCCAACGGTTTATTTGAATCAAGGATGGCAGTAGACGGAAGCAGTGCTATATTGTCGGGTGGCCCAAGTTCTGATTTTAAGGTAACACTATATCAGCTAGGTAGTCAAATCGCATATACTACAGAAGTAACTTTTGATGAATTCAAAATATTTATAATTCCTCCTTCTTCAATTGTATCTGGTAATAATAATTCTTCTGGAGTTTCCAATAAACATAACATTGATTTTAACAAAATGACTTATGAAGAACTAATAGCTCACTTCGAATTTGAAGAATAGTGCTATATCCAAATTTGTCTTTTACCCAATCATATTAATGGTCATGTAAAAATGTTACTTAGTTGAAGTTTTGATGCTTTAAAACATCCTAATCAAAAGTAGGTCTTCAAGTTTAAGCAGACTTGTATAATTAAGCAATTGCCACATTATTTAAAGGTTCTGCACCATAATTTAAAGGCCCGAGTTAAAGCTTAACAAGAGTGAAACATGTTTGTTAGACACTGTATATGCTTTCTTTTCATCTTTAACGACTATTGGATTTATAGGACCCAAGAGTAAAATTCACTTTCATTATTAAAATAACTAATATGAAGTCTAAGAAAAATAATATCGAGTTTTTGTTAAGTTTCACATTCGCATTTACACTTTTCAATTGTAGTAGCGATGATAATCAAATAACCAAAGAGAAAGCAGAAACTCCAATTGAGCAGATTGAAACCCCCAATCGAGCACCTGAAACCTTTGCATTAATAGCGGTTATAGATGAAGCAACTGAAGTAACGGTAACACCTACATTTAGCTGGAATGCCGCTGTCGATCCTGATGGTGACCCAGTAACGTATAAAGTTTTTGTAGATAGCCATAGTAATCCAACTACTACTGTTGCAAGTTCTATAACTGAAACCAGTTTCGCCGTAGAGGAAAGGTTGCCTCTAAACCAAGACTTGTTCTGGAAAGTAGAGGCAAATGATTCAGAAGGGAATACTACTTCTAGTGCGGTTTTTAGTTTTACCACAAGAGATTTGCAAATCTCCGAAACCGCAGTTACCGAAAATGCAGCCTTCTCAAAAAGAAGAAATCATACAACCGTCGTCTTCGATGATAAAATGTGGGTCATTGGCGGTTATGATGGTACATCAACCTTAAATGATGTATGGCAAAGTACCGATGGAGAAACTTGGACTCAAGTTACCGCAGAAGCACCTTTTCATAAAAGAAGGTTTCATGCTACCGTTGTCTTTGATAATAAAATATGGGTAATTGGTGGACATAATGGCGCAGATTCATTAACTGATATTTGGCAAAGTAGTGATGGTGAAAACTGGACCTTAATTAATGGAGCCCTTCCTTTTACTCTAAGTCTTGACCAATCAGTAGTAGTCTATCAAAATAAATTATGGTTCATTGGTAGTCTCTCTGGGCCCGCCAAATCAATGAATACAATATGGCAAAGTAGTGATGGTGAAACATGGACTAATGTAGATTCTCAAGTACCCTTTTCTGATAGGTATGGCTATGCTACCCAAGTCTTTAATGATAAAATATGGATTATAGGAGGAAGTGATTTCAATGGTCTTTTAAACGATAGCTGGCAAAGTAGCGATGGTAAAACTTGGACCCAGGTTAGTTCTAGTCAACTTTTCTCCAAAAGAAAAGATCATACCACCTTAATTTTTGATAATAAAATATGGCTCATAGGCGGTTATGATGGCTCATCTCGCCTAAATGATATATGGCATAGCTCCGATGCTGAGACCTGGACCCAGGTTATTAAAGAAGTCTCGTTTAGGGGGAAATTAGCATATACTGGCATCTCATTTAAAGACAAAATTTGGGTGATTGGTGAGTCAACAGGGACCGATTTATTAAATGATGTATGGTCTATGGATTAAAAAGTATTGCAGATCACTGCACGAACAAGCAATTAATAATCTTTTAAACAAAAATCATGAAAAAAGTACTCATAGTAATTTACGGAATCATCGCTTACCTTATTTTTTTAGTAGCCTTTCTTTACGCAATCGGCTTTGTCGGAAACCTTTTCGTACCAAAGTCGATAGATTCTGGGGAAGAAATTTCTCTGATACCTGCGCTTCTTAATAACCTTGGTCTTTTAAGCCTCTTTGCAATTCAACATAGCATTATGGCACGGCCTGCTTTTAAAAAATGGTTCACTAAGATTATTAATCCGGCTATGGAACGCAGTACATATATCTTACTGTCCAGTTTGGCACTATTACTCATTTATTGGAAATGGCAGCCAATGACAGCTATAGTCTGGGAGACCGAAAATGTTACTTCAATACTAGTAATGGTGGTGTTCTTTTTGGGTTGGACAATTGTATTTCTCTCCACTTTTATGATCAATCATTTTGAGCTTTTTGGACTTACCCAGATTTATCAAAATTTTAAAAACGAAACGATAACATCACCGAAATTTCAAGTCAATTGGTTTTATAAATTGGTGCGACATCCATTAATGTTGGGTTTTATAATAGCATTTTGGGCAGCCCCTACTATGACCTATGGCAGATTACTCTTCGCCATGGTTACCACAGCTTATATTCTAATTGCCGTTAAATTTCTAGAAGAAAAAGACTTGAAAAAAATCTTAGGTAAAGATTACGAAGCATATCAGAAACGAGTGCCGATGATTTTCCCGTTTACGAAATTCAAAAAAGGCTAGAAGCGTTAAAGTATAAAGAATTGAAAATGAAACTTTCGCATATACAAAGGTTTTTATTCATCCTATTTTATATTGGAATAGGGCAAGTTGTATTGGCTCAAAACGCATCGATATCAGGAACAGTTAATGATGAAAATGAAGCGCCAATTGCTTTTGCAAACATTCTTCTACTCCAACAACAAGATTCTGTTTTAATTAAGGGAGTTACGAGCAATGACCAAGGCAACTATTTAATCGAAAATATTTCATCAGGAGATTATATTCTTAACATTTCGCTACTTGGTTTTAAACCCTATTTTAAAAAGGTACAAATTCAAAATTCTCAAGAACTTTCGATAGGCATTACCCGATTACTAGCCGAAAATCAAGAATTAGAAGGTGTAGCTGTAGTAGGGCGAAAACTGCTTTTTGAACAAAAGAATGATCGATTAATTTTGAATGTAGGCTCCCTGCCAACATTCAGCGGGAACAACGCACTACAAGTACTTCAAAAAGCACCCGGAGTAATCGTACAAGAAAACTCGAACAGCATAAGTTTGAATAATAAAGGTGAAGTTTTAATCATGGTTAATGATAGAATTTCTCGAGTACCTACCGGAGCCTTAATTCAACAACTAAAAGCCATGCAGGCCGAAAACATAGATCGAATTGAACTTATTCATCAACCCTCTGCAAAATACGATGCTAACAACGCTGCCGGTATTATTCATATCGTAATGAAAGAGAATAATTTATTAGGTTTAAATGGGACTGCAAGTCTAACACTTGGTATAGGAAAAAAGGAAAAAGGGAATGGCAGTATTGACTTAAACTATAGAAATAAAAAATTAAATTTATATGGCACGCTTACTGGTTCTCAAAGTAAATCGCCATTGTGGCAAATAAATCATTATCGAGAATTTGAATATTTAGGAGATCAATATTATTACGAAAACAAATTAAGATTCACCAATCCTAATAACAATTCTGTTGGATTTACTTTAGGTGCAGATTTTGAAATAGATCAAAACAAAATCGTTGGTGCAATTTTTGGATACACGAAAAGTAATATGTCTGGTCGAGATTACACCAGTAATTCAATAGGTAGTGTGAACAACATAATTAATACTGAATTAAATTATTTACTTAATATCTCCAATCCAAACTCAAATACTTTCGCCAATCTAAACTATTTTTGGCAATTGGCCCCTTCAAGTTCATTAAATGTAGATCTAGATAGAGTATCGTTAGATGTAGTAAATTCTTCACAACTTTCATATTTAGAAGTTCAGGATAACATTGATGCTACAGAAGCAAATCGCGATTCAGCATTCGAAATATATACTATAAAAGGAGATTTTGAATGGAAAAGCAAAAATGAAACTACTATACAAACAGGTCTTAAAGGCACCTTCAACAATTCGAACACCGTCTCAAATATTCACAATAGAGATTCAGGTATTTGGGTTGAAGATGAATCCTTTGGAATGAATGATGACATTAACGAAAAGATTTTGGCCGCCCACGGTTCTGTACAAAAAAAGTGGAATGATAAATGGGAAAGTAACTTAGGAGTCCGTTTAGAGCAGTATAACTATGAACTAAAAGATAGCTCTGGAGACAATGACTACAGTATATCCTACACCAATTTATTCCCAGTTGTTCGAACTAGTTATGCAATAGATTCTATAAAGACCTTAACGCTTTCTTTTAATCGACGAATAGAACGTCCTGCTTTTTGGAATTTAGCCGGTTTCTATTTATTAATGGATCCGAGTTTATTTGTAACCTCAAATACACGTATTAGACCTTCTTTTACAAATGCTGCTAGATTGGCCTTTACTCAAGGTTCTTTTCTAATTGCTTTTGAGGTTAACAGAACAAAAGGTGCAATATCTTTTTACAACACTGTAAATAAGGAACAGAATTTACAAACCAGTATTCCCATAAATTTCGATTATATGGATGGGCTATTGCTAAGTATGAGTTTCCCAATAAAGGTTGGCAAACTATGGAAAATGAACTGGAATCTAGATGGTGCATACAAAAAAGTAAAAGACGCATCAAATCGTCCCCTTCCTTTCGAGAAAGACCTTTTTACAATTACTGCTCAGCTTACCAATGTTTTTGAATTAGGGAATTCTTGGACAGCTAATGTTGATGGACGGTACATGAGTCCGTACTTATCGGGTGATCAAGAGTTATTTAAGAAGCATTATATCAACTTAGGAATTAGTAAAAAATTCATGAATTCGAGTACACTCACATTTAGCATTCAAGACCTTACTGCCACTGCTGGTACCGAAAAATGGGAATACCATCAGCCAGAATTAGGTATAAGAACCTTTGGCGATAATAATTTATCAGAAAGAGTTTTTCAGGCAACGTATTCTTTTCCTTTTGGAAATCGAAAATTGAAAGAAAAAAGAGATCGTAAAATAGGATCACAAGAAGAACGAAATCGGATGTAATCAAATAGTTATATTGAAAATAGTTTTCTATCTTAGGTAGCCATCAACTAAACCTATGAGATTCTTTTTACTTCTTTTATTTTCAATATTCTTTTTTGCTTGTTCTTCTGATTCAGAGGGGATAATCATAGATGGTATTTTAGAAGTTCCTGAAAATAGAGATAATCCAAATTCTAGGACACTCAATTTAGAATACAAAATTTTAAAAGCAAAAGATACTACCTCTAGAAAAAATCCTATCGTTTATCTCCAAGGAGGACCCGGAGGTGCAACCATAGTAATGGAAGGGTTTTGGAAAAATCATTCACTAAGAAATGATAGAGATATTATTTTAATGGATCAAAGAGGGACAGGGAAATCTGAAGCCAATTGCACCGACATTGGCAAAGCCATGATGACCATTTTAAGAAAAGATTTAAATTCACATCAAGAGATTAAGTTACAAGACTCCATATTATCCATTTGTAAAGAAAATATGAAAAGAGAACGTGTAGATCTTGCTGGTTACAACAGTAGGGAAAATGCCGCGGATTTTGAAGATTTACGAAAGACTTTGGGTTACGAAAAATGGAATCTTTGGGGTGTTTCTTATGGTACTCGACTAGGGCTTACAATTATGCGCGACTATCCTAAAGGTGTTCGAAGCGCAGTACTTGCGGGAATTTTAGCTCCAGAGACAGCTCACCTAAACAATTCTATAATAGACTTTGAAAATTCTCTTTTTTCAGTTTTAAAACGTTGTGAGGAAAATGAAAGTTGTAATGACCGATATCCAAATTTAAAAGAGCGTTTATTAAAAACATTAAAAAATATAAAATCACAACCTTTACGCTTCAATTATAAAGGAATACCGTTTACACTTAATTATCAAGATGCATTATTAGTATTGTATTTGCCACTTTACGACAGTCAAACTATTGCTAATATTCCCTTAATAATTGAAGCCCTAGAGAATGGCCAAAACGAACCTATTATAGGTGCTTTACAACAAATAGAATCACTATATGATTTACTTAATTGGTCAATGAATTATTCGGTAATGGTATATGACGAACTTGCTTTCTACGATTTAGCAGCTATGAAAAAATCTATTGAACAATCTGTACTAATTAACGATGAACCTGAACTTGTAAAGGCAGGTTTCGAATTGTTTTCTAATTGGCATTCTTTTAGAGCACCTGAAATAGAAAACCAACCTATAGTATCAGATATTCCAACACTTATGGCCAGTGGAGGTCTAGATCATGTAACTCCTGTACGAAATGCGAATGAGTCGCTGATACATTTGAAAAACGGTCATGGGGTCCTATTTCCTGATGATGCCCATAATCTATACAATCCCTGCTTTTTTGAAATTGCGCGAAAATTTCTGAATAATCCGCAACAGAAACCAAATTCAGAATGTAGTACAGAATCAACTCCAATTAAATGGAACTTATCACATGCGATCTAATGTGAAATTTGAGTGCGTATCAATTTCAGCTAAAATATTTTCTCGCCACTCTGTAATTTGAGAGTCTTCAACATTAAATATAGATTTAAACTCAGAAAGAATAGGTTCTAAAAGATTGCGTACACTATCAATATCAAAATACAATCGACCTGTTCTTCTGATAAAAAAGTCCATCGGCGTTTGTATCATTTCGAAATCGATACCGAAACGCAATTCTGCTTTTGCCATTCGTTCGTAGATATCTTCATCTTTTAAAGAAGTATATGTATCTAAAATAGTTTCTGTTTGTTTCCCATAATTAGTAACTAAAAACCAAGCATCATGTTTTGTAAAACCATCAGGTTTTATACGACTATGAATCTCATCGATATATTTTTTTACATGTTTTGCCTTTTTAAAATCTACATTACCACAAAGTGGAATTTTATCTGTAGCACATTCCTTTAGTTCTGCACCACCTTCCTCTTCAATCTTTTTAGAAATACGATTTACTACACGTTCAGCCATTTTCCGGTAGCCAGTCAGCTTACCTCCTGCTATACTAATTAAGCCCGTATTTGAGGTAAAAATCTCATCTTTACGTGAAAGTTCAGAGGCCGATTTACCTTCTTCATGTATTAAGGGTCTCAGTCCCGCCCATGAAGAAATTATATCTTCCATCTCTAAATTTATTTTTGGAAACATATGATTTACTGCGGACAACAAATAAATAGCATCGGCTAAATCGATATCAACATTATCTTTATCCTTATTAAAATTAGTATCCGTAGTACCTACATAAGTAATTTTACCACGAGGAATAGCAAACATCATTCGTCCATCGGGGATATCAAAATAAACAGAATGTTTAACGGGCAATTTTTCATATGGAAAAACCAAATGTACACCTTTAGTTAAATGCAACTGTTTACCTTTTTTAGAATTGTTTTTGCTACGCAATTCATCTACCCAAGGACCGGCAGCACTAATTACATATTTCGATTTTATTTTAAAATCTTCACCTGAAATAACATCTTTAATTTTTACCCCTGCTACTCTTTCATCGGTATATATAAAGTCGGTAACTTCTGCATAGTTTAAAGGTATCGCCCCAAACTGTAAACTTGTTTTTATATTTTCAATAGTTAAACGCGCATCATCTGTTCTATATTCAGCATAATACCCCGCTCCTTTTAATATTTTCTTTGGAAGTAAGGGCTCTAATTTCAATGCTTCTTTCTTTTCAAGCATCTTTCTTTTGTCATCACCTGTTACCTGTGCTAAAATATCATACACTTTTAACCCAATAGAGGCTAACCATTTTCCGTAAGATCCATTTTCAATTAGTGGAAGGAGCATCTTTTCTGGTATCACTAAATGTGGCGCCAATTTATGTACAATAGCACGTTCGGAACCAACTTCCTTAACCAACCAAAAATCAAATTGCTTAAGATATCGTAATCCACCATGTATCAATTTAGTAGATTTACTACTTGTACCAGAAGCAAAATCACCTTTTTCAACTAAGGCAACTTTCAATCCTCGTGAAGCAGCATCCA
The DNA here is from genome assembly GCF_009649685.1 of Flavobacteriaceae bacterium EG-1. Lineage (GTDB taxonomy): Bacteria > Bacteroidota > Bacteroidia > Flavobacteriales > Flavobacteriaceae > Aurantibacter_A. The sequence continues at coordinate 1,127,618 of NZ_WJPK01000002.1, read as the reverse complement.
ATGCAATTCCACCACCGGTAATACCGCCACCAATAACAACAAGGTCAAATTCTTCATCTGCAACTTTTTTGATAGTTGCAGCTCTATTTAGGTTTGAAAAGGGTATGTTTTTCATGAAAATTTATCTGATTTTATTAATCCAAAGAATTATAAAATGAAATCGAATTAGTCTAATTCCCAGCCTTTGGTACGTTTGACGGCTTTTTGCCATTTACTATACAATCGATCTCGTTTTTCTTGTTCAAAAGTAGGTTCAAAAATCTTATCTACAGCTCTTTTTTGATTGATATCACTTTGTTTCCAAATTCCCACTTGTATTCCAGCTAAAAAAGCAGCTCCCATAGCTGTAGATTCAATTACTTTCGGACGATGAACTTCGCATCCCAAAATATTCGATTGAAATTGCATTAAATAATTATTTGCGCAAGCGCCACCGTCTACTCTTAAATTAGCCAATTCAACTCCGGAATCTTCTTGCATGGCATTCAGAATATCTTTTGTTTGATAGGCTAAAGATTCTAATGTTGCTTTCGCTAAATGTGCTTTTCCGGTGTCTCTTGTTAATCCAAAAACAGCTCCACGCGCATACATATCCCAATATGGCGCGCCAAGACCTGCAAATGCCGGCACCACATATACCGAGCTTTCACCGGGCACAGATTCCGCCAAAGCTTCTGTTTCTTTAGCATTCTTAATTAATTTCAATCCATCTCTAAGCCATTGGATTGCTGCTCCAGCAATAAAAATACTGCCCTCTAATGCATAAAAAACTTTACCATCTAAGCCGTAAGCTATTGTAGTTAATAAACCATTTTCGGAGAATTGCGGTTTTTGACCTGTATTCATTAACATAAAACAGCCCGTCCCATACGTGTTTTTAGCTGTGCCTTTCTCAAAACAAGCCTGACCAAATAATGCCGCTTGCTGATCCCCTGCAATTCCTGCAATTGGTATTTTCACGCCTTCATATTCATAATCACCAAAATGATGTGAAGACGGGCTCACCGTTGGCAGCATACTTTCAGGAATTTCCAATTCTTTTAATAGTTTTAGATCCCATTCCAATTCCGAGATATCATATAGCATTGTACGTGAAGCATTCGTGTAGTCTGTTACGTGATTGGCGCGTTTCGTCATATTCCAAACTAGCCAAGTATCTACAGTACCCATTATTAGCTCACCATTTTCAGCTTGTGCTTTTGCTCCAGGCACATTATCTAAAATCCATTTTACTTTGGTAGCAGAGAAATACGAATCAATTACTAAACCTGTAGTTTTATTTACATAGTCGGATAATCCACGTTCTTTTAAATCTTCACAAATATTCGCAGTCCGCTTATCTTGCCAAACTATGGCGTTATAAACAGGTTCGCCCGTGTTTTTATTCCATACCAAGGTGGTTTCACGTTGATTTGTGATACCAATGCCTTTAATTGAAATTGGATCTATATTCTGATTATGTAATAATTGTTTTAAAACAGCAATTTGAGAACCTAATATTTCTTTTGGGTTGTGTTCTACCCATCCAGGCTTAGGAAAAATTTGTGGAAATTCTTGTTGCTCCATTGCAACAATAGATCCTTCAGAATTAATTAATAATGCGCGGCTACTTGTCGTGCCTTGATCAAGAGAAACAATATACTTTTCTGGCATGGTTGAATAGTTTTAGAGGTATCTTACCAAATATAACGGTAAATGAGCGGAATCGAAAAGGTAATATTATTCAATATCAAAATGTACTACAGCTTCATTACCCAGAGCATCTACAACAGTTATTTTATGATTACCCGTTGAAGCAATTACTCCCATCTCATGAAATTGTTCTGTTTCTCCAATAAACTGCTCATTTAAATACCAGTATACTACTGTTTCTGGTTTCGGATGAGCCAACTTAACTGCTAGCTCGTTAATGCTTCCATCAAAATTTTTTGGTAAAGTTATCTTGCCTCCATTCTTAGGGTAAATAAATTCTAATGGTGATACGTCTGTTGGCTGACAATTTTCTTTTAAAGGTGGTAGCATTTTATATGTTGGATGATTCTTACGGAAGTAGAATTCCATTAATGGCGGAAGTACAAACCAAGAATCAGTCACAGATTTTGATAAATCTACACAGGAAGAATTCACTCTAAATTTGCGGCCAAAGTCTAATTGAACAGAACGATGATATTTACAGACTTGAACAAAATTTTCTTTGTTTGGAATCTCGATAATTTTCTTCGGACAAATTTCAGATGCCAAAAATCCACTCTCTTCGCAAATAGTAATTTCCGTAAACTCGTCTAAAGGTTTTTGAAACCATTCTGATTCGGGAAGCACATCAAAAACATCAAATAAAATAGGGGCAGCGCTAGTAACACCTGTCATATTTGGTCTCCCTTCACCATCGGCATTTCCCACCCAAATACCAACCACAAAGTCTTTTGTTACTCCAATAGACCATGCATCTTTATTACCAAAACTAGTACCAGTTTTCCATGCAATCTCTTTAGAAGAATCAAAAAACTCCCATGATTCACTACCTTCTGGGCGGTTAACTTCTTTCATTGCTTCAAATGTGAGATAGATGCTACCGGCATCAAAAATGGTTTTTTCAATTGACTTATTTCCAAAATCAACCACCTGGTCCTTTTTTATCACCGGTTCCACAAATTCATTTTCAAAATACTCACTTGAAGTAGTATTAAAATGATTAATTGTAGCAGCCATTGAGGCGTATGTTTTACATAAATCCCAAAGGTTAGTTTCCGCTCCACCTAAAATTAATGTTAACCCATAATGTTCTGCTTGTTTATTAAGTCCGCGTAGTTTAAAGAAATTTAATTGATTTCTAAATTTATCGAGTCCATATCGTTGTAATAACCGAACTGCAGGTATATTTAAAGACTGCGCTAATGCAGTTTTAGCCTTTACCGCTCCACTGTAATCTTGGCTAAAATTTTCAGGAGTATAACCTGCTATTTGTGTAGGCACATCGGCAACCAACATATCTGGCATCAATTCACCAGCATCTAACATAGCAGCATATAAAAGGGGTTTTATCGTACTACCAGTACTACGATTAGCCTGTATCATATCAACGTCTTTTTGATGCTCTTTAGTGGTCGCAGTATTACCAACATATGACAATACTTTTCTTGAATTTACATCTAAAACTAAAACAGCAATATTATGAACTTGATTTTGAGATAATTGTTGATGATGTTTATTTACAATAGCATTTACATTTTCTTGTAGCCTCAAATCTACAGTAGTCCGAACTTTTTTCCCTTTATTCCGTTTGGCAGTGTATTGAACCAAATGATTCGCTAATTGGGGCAAGGCAAAAGGTTTTTGTGGTAATGTTTCAAGAAGTGCAAGCTCATAAGTTGTACTATCAATTACCGCTTCAACAAAAAGCTTTTTGAGCAAACGGTTTCTTTTGTGCAAAAGTCGCTCTTGATTCTTTCCTGGATAAATTAAACTTGGTGCATTGGGTAATACCGCTAAGGTTGCAGATTCTGCCCACGACAATTGATGTGGTTGCAATCCGTAATAGCGCCATGCGGCCACTTCTAATCCTACTACATTTCCTCCAAAAGGCGCATGACTTGCGTACAATTTTAAAATTTCATCTTTAGTACAACGAAATTCTAATCGAGTTGCTAAAATAAGTTCAACTAATTTTTCGATATATGATCGCTTTTTACCTTTTCTAGAAAGTCGAATTACTTGTTGCGTAATTGTACTTCCCCCACGTACTACTTTACCTGCAGTTATATTATCGTCAATAGCTTTTACCATTGAAACAGGATTAAAACCAGGGTGTTGGTAAAAATGAGCATCCTCAAAGTGTAACAAACAAGCCTCAAATTTACTTGGAACACTATCAACCATAGGAAAACGCCATTGTCCGTCTTTAGCAATTTGAGCACCTAAAAGTTGCCCATTTTTACTTTCTATTACGGTTGCAGTTGGAGAATTAAATAATTTTTTTGGAAGACATAAATAATAAGCAATACCTATAATTGCTAAAAGAACTATTTTTTTTGGGTGCCGTTTTAATCTTGAAATAAAACCAAACTCAATAGAATTCTGAAAATTACCTTTTAAATTCATATTCACGTTCAACTAAACAAATGCGAACCTTATAATAAGAATAAAAATCTTTGATTCCTTTTTCTTGTGCCAATAAGTGTTCTGTATTCGCCTTCCAATTTGCAATGGCTTCTAAACTTTCCCAATAACTTATTGAAATTCCAATTTCATCTCTAGCACTTTCAAAATCGATATATCCAGGTTGAATTTTAGCTAAATCAGCTATACGCTGCGCCATTTCGGAATAACCTCCAACATTGTTTGTTAATGTAGAAGTGAATATTACCGCATAATATGGTTTTTTTGTTTCCAAAATTAATTAATGTATTTCTTCTCTATAAAATAATTTACAATGGCTTCTTTCATTAATACAGACTGCTCACCGGCTTTTAGTGTTGGTAATTCTTCTTTAACAATGTAATGTGGCCAACCCTCTTCATCAAAATAATCAAACTCATAATAACCATAAGGCTCTAACAAACGACAAATAGAAATATGCATTAAATCTAATTTATCATCTTTTTTATACTTTTTATGGTATTGTCCTAATTCTTGTATTCCCACTAAATAAATAATGGCATCCAATTCTAAAACATCACCATCCGCAAATTGAGTAGATAGTTTTTCAACCAATACATCCCAACGTTCTTTTAATTGTATATCTCTAGACATTATTACAAAATATTCAAAAAAGATTTAGACCTTACATACGTGCAAAGCGAATTCAAAGGTACAAATCAAAAAGCTATATTTGTTGCATGAGTTTTTTAGATATTATATTAGGTATACTGCTCGTTTATGGCCTTTATAAAGGGCTTAAAAATGGTCTTTTAGTAGAACTTGCTTCAATAATAGCCCTGATTGCCGGTATTTTCGGAGCTATTCATTTCTCTTATTATGTTGGCGATTATCTATCTGAAAATATGAATTGGGACGAACGCTATATAAGTACAACTTCATTTATCATTACATTTATTTTAATAGTAATTGCAGTAAATTTACTTGCAAAACTATTAACTAAGGTTGCTAATTTCGCCATGTTAGGGCTACTAAATAAGATTGCAGGTGCACTTTTTGGTGCACTTAAAGTAGCTGTTATTTTAGGAGCTATTCTTGTGTTTATTGAACGAGCTAATAGTTCGTTGGGTTTAGTTAAAAATAATAATGTAGAGCAATCTGTATTGTATGAACCAATTAAGGAAATTGGTGTTTTTATATTTTCTAAAGTTTTAAAGAAAGAGGAATCTGAATCTTCTGAAGTTTAACATTATGCACTATTAAAAAGTAGTAGTGGTGATAATTTACAAAACAAACATTCAATTGAAGTTGTGAAATTATTACACATTTTGTTACATATTACTACATAAATACACAACAACTTATTTTCTATTATTTCATAATTAATTGAAAATCAACAACTTAATTTTGTGAATAATGATGGCACATTATTTTCAAATAGGTTAAACAATTAATAATAACAGTTTAATTTAAAATATTTGAATTATGAAAAAATTAATTTTTACAGCAGTATTCGCATTAGGAAGTTTTGTAACATTTGCTCAAGAAGCTGCAACTGAAGCTCAAGATACAGCAACTGAAGTAATTGCTCAAGATAGTTTTACTGATATTTCTGTGGAAGAAGTTCCTCAAGCTGTATCGGATATGATTGAAGCTAGTTACCCAGGTTCAACTATAAATAAAGCACAGAAAAACGAAGAAAATCATTACAAGTTAGAAGTTGCTTTAGAAGATGGAACAGTAGGTTCATTAACTCTTAATGAAGAAGGTAAAACTATTGAGTAGTTAAAATATAGTAATTAATATGGATTTATTCCATACTAATATTGAAAAAGGAATCGTTTGAAACGATTCCTTTTTTTTGTTCGAATTTTTAAAATATTTTAGTTTAATTTAAACCAGCTATGTGTGATCGAACAACAATCTAACTTTAATTTTTTAATCGTATTATTTCGTGAATTTACCCTCCCGAACCATTATCTAAAATTGTAATAAAGTACCAATCTAGACATCCAATTAGTAAAAAAACTATAACAAGAAAAACTAGTGTTGGAAAGAAAAATCTTTTGACATAAGTATTACTTTTAAATTTGGTTAAATAAAAAAAGAAAAGTCCAACCGTAAAACTCAGAATACTTGTAAAATAATACAAAGGTTTTTCTGCTTTATCAAGTTCGGTTAAATGCCCATCAGGAAAACCTTTAGCCTCTGCATTTAAGTATAATAATATTGCAATGAGTATTAAAAAGACAATAAGTATATAAACAAATATTTTGCGATTAGAGTTTAGCATTAAGAATATATTACCAAGTTCTAATTTAAATTCTTCATCAACACGATCAAAAATTAGCTTTCCAAATTGCTACTGAACAACTTCAACCCATTGCCCTTTTGTATGCACTTCATAATCATTATCATACATAGCTTCTACTTGTACACCAGGTAAATAATAGCGTCCCAAAAAAGAAGCATTTAAAACCACTCGTAGGGTTTTAGACTCCTTAGCCTTTAAATCAAAATAAAAGTTGGCCCTATCATCTCGTAAGTCGGTATGGTTAACTTTATTTTCATCAAAAGAATCATAATCTGTGAAGCGTGTATTAACAATTTCCCATCCACTTGGAAAGATTTCCATAAGTGCAACATCTTTTAAATTATTATCAGTATTGTTTTTCAATATTACTTCAGCAATGAAATCCGTACCCTGTTGAACTTTTGAGACATCAATTTTATTTCCATTTCTTGCTTTATAAGAAACTATAGTAGACAAATTTCGTTGTATCACCTTTTCCTCTCCTACTGGAAGAATTCCTGAATTAACTATACTTACATAAAGTGTATTTGCTTCATTATTCTTAATATTTATAGTATTACTCCCTTTTTGCGTATTTACTTTCCGATGTGTTAAGGTTTTGTCTGTTGAAATATTTTCAGATTTTCCGTTTACTATAATATTGGCTTTTATTCCTTTACCTCCAACCATTTCCGCAAACTTTGCCATCGCCAATAAGCTATAAGCTGTGCTTTGCGTACTCATCCATTTATTATCATTCAAACGCAGAGCTATAGTCTTAGCCAATTTTTGTGCTTTTACTTTATCTTCTAATAAAACCAAAGTCTCTAATGCCATTGCCCTGTTTCTAGTTACTGAACCATAAGTGTAGTAATCATGTTTGTTAGTCTTAAAGTCATACGTTGCTCCATTCAATAAATCTTGGGCTACATTCTTCTGTCCTACTAATGCATATGTTGCTGCCAACCTATATTTAGCCTCATTAGAAACATTTGAACTTTCGCGTAACCGATTCATGCTTGCGATATCGGCATTTCCTGATAGTGCTAAAGTATATAATCGATATGCCTGTGCTAAATCACTACTACTATTAATACGCCATTGTTTGGCGACTTGTCTTTGGTAATTAACCCAAGAAGATTTAAAGCCTATCGGCAATACATATCCTTTTTTCTCAGCCTCCAATAAAAACTGCCCTGCATAAGAAGTACCCCAATCATTAGCTTGAGACTGTCCTGGCCAATATGCAAATCCGCCACTTGCATTTTGATATCCTCCTAAACGTTTAATGGCACTTTCAATATTCGACTGTATTTTCTTTTTCTTTTCTGAAGGAACATCAAATATTTCAGACAAATACAATTGTGGAAAAGCTGCAGAAGTCATTTGCTCTACACAACCATGTGGATATCGAATTAAGTACTGCATACGACCGTTAAAATTCATTGGAGGTAAAGTCGAAAACTCAATCTCAGCTGCATTACTCCCATTTACTCCAAAAGTTTCTAAATTAATAGTTTGACTAGCATTCGCTTCTAAAACGAGATTAGTCACATCACTGGTCATCGGATTTGGATTGACCACATCTATTGGAATTTCAAAAGACGCTTTTTCTCCATTACCAGAAGCTTCAACAATAACCTTTCCTATCCCATTAAATTCAGAAACATCCAAATCAAAATAAACCATTTTTTCATCTGGCTGATTAAAATTCAAGGTTTTAGAATTTCCTCCGGTAATTGAAAATGCTTTATCATTTTTAATTTTTATAGTTACATTTTTAACCTTTTTTTCCATCGCAAAAACTGTGACAGGTAAAGTAACTTTTTCACCTGGCGTAATTTTTCGAGGTAATGATGCAAGAATCATTAAAGGTTTCCGCACAGGAGTTGCCTTTTCTGCCATTCCATACGCCGCTTTTTTTGAATTACCTGCCACAACCATTGTTCGCACCGAGCCCACATATTTCGGAATTTTTATTTGATGAGATTTAGATTCTCCTTCTTTTAAACTAAAAGGCCCTAAATGAAGAACCATAGGCTCAAATCGATTTGCCTTTTTGTTTTTAGCACCCGCTAAAGCACCATCACCTCCAATTGCAAAAACTTGATTTATCCGTCCCCCAAATGCTCCAATTACATCATCAAAAACATCCCAAGTTTTCACACCAAGTGCTTCATTGGCATAAAAAGTATTCCATGGATTCGGAGTTTTAAAACGTGTAAGATCTAATAAACCTTCATCTACAACAGCAATACTATACGTCATTGCTTTGCCATTTTTCTCATTTATCTTTAAGGTCGTCACTTGTTCAGGTTGCAAAACATCAGACATTTTAATTTGAGGTTGCAGTTTTGTATCTAGATTCTCAACTGAGATTGGAGCAATACCATACATGCGAATTGGCAAATCGTTTTTAGTATTCGCGTGCGGCTGCAATAAGGCGATGCTTATAAATACATTGGGTGTGTAATTCTTTTTAATTGGTAATTCAAATTTTGTTTCGCCTTTGTTAGTTGTTACCCAAAGCGATTCTAATACCTCACTACCATTCTCAACAGTAACCAGTGCTCTACCACCTTTAGAACTTGGAAAGATTACCTTAGCCGTCTCACCAACATTATAATTTTCTTTATCCGCTGAAAACAATAACATAGTTGCTGCTGAAGGGTCATTCTTCTTTGACTTTCCAGCCCAACCTGGCCAATCGATATATATATCTTTTCCAGTAGCATGCCCACCATTTAAATCTTCTACTCGAACAAGATAGCGACCCCAATCTGGATATTTTAATTCAAAATTAAACGAACCTTTTCCGCTAGCATTTGTACTAATAGTTTCTTCAAATACTTTTTCTCTATAATTACTACTACTAAAATCACTTTGATTATCTGATGATGTATCCCACCACCAACGCCAATTGACTTTATGTATCGTAACTTTTAACTTATGGGCTGGTTTTGGATTTCCTAGTTCATCAACTGAAACCACTTCAAACCTATGCTTTACATCCGTTAAAAGCATGCCTCTATTTTTATCTCCTTTTGGTACGTTTATACCAACATATGTGGTGTATGGCGAATAGGTTTTTGTAAATACATCGGTACTAAAGTCGCCACCATTTTCATAAACCTTAGTTACAAATGCCGCTTTTAGCATACCTGGTGCTTTACTATCTAATTTAGGAGCAATAGTAAAATTGGCCTTGCCTTCCGAATTAATTTTACCGTCAAAAATTGCATAATCAACAGGTTCGAATTTTGCAGATGGGTCGTCAAAGACATACCCTGGATAAGTTTTAAAAGTTGTAGTGCTCGTATTAAATTTAGCATTTATATCTGCCTTTAAATTTTTTGCTATTGCTCCATGCAACCAATCGACTTCTAAATCACCTTTAATTGGTTTTGCCGATGTTAAAAGTTCAGAATTAAAACCGGCTTTAATTTTTAAGCGGTTTGGCTTAATGGTTTCAATTTTAATTCGCTTAGTAAAAGAAGCCCCTCCAACAGAAACCTTGGCCATCCAATTGCCTGTAGGCGCATTTTCATCAGTCTTTAGATTAAAACTGTAAAAATTGTTGAGACTTACAGTTTTAATCTCTCGATAAACCACTTTATTATAAGGATCTAGTAATTCAAATTTTACTGGATGATTTTCTGGTAATTCATTTGCATTATCATTCAGCATAAAATTAAGAAACAATTGATCCCCAGGTCGCCAAACACCGCGTTCACCATATATGAAACCTTTAATTCCCTTTTGCAATGCTACACCAGACACATTAAATTTACTTACTGATAACGCATTACCATCACCTAATTTCACATATGTCTTTTGCCCATTATATTCTATAATTGCGAAATAAGGTGTTTTTTCAGCATCATAAAATGATGTTCCGTCTTCTTCGGTTATCACTTTACCTAAAGCTTGCTGTTGATAATTATAAAAAGTAATGGTAGCTCCTGGAATTGGATTCGTTGAAATCAAATCTGTAACTGCTATAAAATAACTTTTATTTAGTCCTTTTTTAATAGTCACTCCAATATCCGAAGCTAAAATATTTACTCCTACTTTTTTATTGTAATAATAAGAGGTATGACATGGGTTCTCTCGTTCGTTCCAATTATAGTTGTCATAATAATCACCTTGGTAATATGTTTCAATTCCATCCCAAGAACTATTCTCATTCTCATCATCAAAGTCATCTTCTTCAATTGCTTCATTATTAAAATTAGAATTTGAGCAAGTATAATTACTATAGGAGGGTTTAAAATTAAATTCAACGCGATAGATGGCTCCAGGTTCTGGTGTAATCACTGTTTTTAAATCAAGTGCATGTGCCAACCATTTTTCATTGCTTACACCTAACCCCGTTTCTAAATCAATTTTCTTCTTTGCAATTGGTCTCGCAACGGTTCTTAAATTATAGTTGCCATTTAAATTATTTCCTTGTAAAAATTGCATCACGTTATTTTCGTAAATGCGTAATACTTGAACATCTACAGCTTTTAAGCCAACGACTTCAAAATTAATTTTTAAATTTTCGGAAGAAGGTAATATACTACCATTCGTCAATAAACGCACCTGTGGTTTCAGTTGTTCAAAAGCAACTCTATCTTCAAATTTTGATTTTAATTTATGCCCATCAGCACTTTCAATTCCTTCAAAAACTTCTATTGGAATTGAACCCTTTAAATCTTTAGAAGGATACACTTTTAACGTATTACCCGAAACGGTATACTTCAAGTTTTCATCTCCTTGTATTACTACTAAGCCTTTAAAGTTTTGACCTTTTTTTATAGGATCTGAAAAATTAATCAATACAAAACTTTTATCAGAACGATCAACGGACACATTTAATACAGAAAAATTATTCTTGCCAGGAATTTTTAAAGTATTACTACCTGAACTTTCAATATTAAATTTTGCACCGTTCCAAGAAATTTTCAATTCTGAATCTTCTTCAAAGCGCTGAATACTATCTAATTTAAACTGAAATTGCGTTCCTTCAGATACCGATAAATCAAATTTTAATTTTACCGGCTTTCCCTTATGTTCAGCATCAATTAATTGTTGAACTTCTTTAACACCAATTCTATCAGCAGTACGAATTTGTCCTTCTATATATTGCCATTCTTTTGAATATGATTGCAGTTCATTAGTGTAAACATTAAACTGTTGTTTAAGCGTTTTTACTCCAAAGGTTAACGTTTGTAGTTCTTTAGGCAGTTCTGCTATTATGTCTTTTAATGATAAATTAAATTGATATTCTGTATCGGGTTTAAAATCGTTTTCAGGAATAAATGCAACAGTTCTATCGTTTAGTGCTACTACTTTACCTTTTACACTAGGATTAACTTGTAATATAGTATTGTCTAATTCAATACCATTCTCCCAAGCATCTATTGGGCTATTCAAAACTACGCGAACATCACTTTTCACAGAGATTATACCATGTGAAACCTCAGAAATATACTCGTTGTAATTACTTAGAATACTAAAATCTTCAGAAGATATTTTTTTATTTCCACATGAAGTAAGAAATAAAAACAATATTAAAGGCATTAATAATTTAATACGCATGGTGAAATTATTTTGAAGATAAATTATTGTGTTTCCCAAATACAAAATTCACTCAAAACCGAAAGAAATTTGCCCCAGAAATAATGATTCTATAAAACCATTAGAATAAAAACGGTTATTAAAGGAAAATATTTTCTGTAAGTATTGCTATATGATATTATAAAACTTGTCTCTTTTGGACTACAAAAATTACATTGTTCGTGTATTTCGTCGAAAAACGAATTTATTCGATTAATGCACTACCTATATTTTCTATATTCGTAACGTTGATTCCCCAGTTCAACAATAGAACACAAGAATTTCCCCTTTCTTTTCTCCTACTTAAAGTGGTACTAGAACAACCTACTTTAAAGAAATATATGTATGAAAATGAGATTACAACACCTTATGTTGGTCTTGTTTGTATGTTTGGGGAGTTCGTGCAGCAAAGAATCCTTAGATACTACAGACGATATTGGCACCGCAGTAGCAAAAAATAATACCGTTGTTGAGGAAGAACTTCTTGATATAGTAAATGATCATCGTTTATCTATTGGCGTCAATACACTTAAATTTAGTGAAGAGGCCTATGTTGAGGCAAATGCCCACAATGACTATATGATAGCTAAAGGCAGTTTAAGTCACGATAACTTTAGTTCTCGTGCTTCTAAAATTGCTGCTGCAGTAGATGTTGAATTTATAGCTGAAAATGTCGCGAGAAATTTCGACACGGCGGCTGGAGCTTATCAAAATTGGTTATCAAGTACAAGTCATAAAAAAACTATGGAAGGTGATTTTACACATACAGCAGTAAGTGTTAAAATAAATGCAGAAGGTAAATTGTATTTTACCCAGCTCTTCTATCGGTAATATCCATTTTTATTAGTATTCAGCTGTATCTATTCAGTTTCTTTTTTTAAATTTGATAAAATCAGTATTTAGACTATACAGTTCTATATTTTCCTAATTTTATCAAATAATAAGTATGGCTATTGCTCCTCCTTTTAATCTCAATAAATGGATTTCTGAAAACCGAGAATTGTTAAAGCCACCTGTTGGCAATAAAAATCTATACAAAGAGTCTGGAGATTATATTGTAATGATTGTAGCAGGCCCGAATGCCAGAAAAGATTATCATTACAATGAGACAGAAGAATTATTTTATCAATTAGAAGGGAATATTGAAGTACATATTCAAGAGAATGGTGAAAAGAAAACTATGAAATTGGGCCCTGGTGATATGTACTTACATCCGGCAAAAGTGCCCCACTCTCCAGTACGTCATGAAGGAAGTCTTGGTTTGGTAATTGAGCGCAAACGTGCTGAAATGAATATTGATGACGGCCTACTCTGGTTTTGTGATAATTGCAACCATAAATTGTATGAAGCCTATTTTACTTTAGAAGATATTGAAAAAGATTTTCTTGGACATTTTAAAGTATTTTACGGGTCAGAAGAACTTCGAACCTGCGATAATTGCAGTACTGTAATGCCTGTAGATGAAAGATTTATAGGATAATTAGAATCTGTTTTTGTAAAAAAAATTCAGAAATAAGCAGTAGAATAGTTTTAACTAAATTAATCTTATGAATTTTATAATCAACATTCTAATTGCTTTAGTAGCCTTTTTACATTTGTACTTTTTATATTTTGAAATGTTTGCTTGGACAACAAAAGGCCCAAAAATTTTTAAAAATTTTCCCAAAGATTTATTTGAACCAACAAAATCTATGGCGGCTAACCAAGGATTATATAATGGTTTTTTAGCTGCTGGTCTCATTTGGACTTTTTTTATTTCCGATTTAAATTGGAAAGACAATGTTGCTCTTTTCTTTTTAGGATGTGTTGTAATAGCAGGTATATATGGTGCTGCTACAGTTTCAAAAAAAATATTCGTCATTCAGGGGTTACCGGCATTAATTACAATACTTCTTATTCTCTTTAGATAACATCTTATTTGTATTTTTGTTTAAAATACAACAATACACGCGTTAAAAGTTAAATAATGTCAAACATAACAACAGCATTTGGTATTTCAGAAGCATTAGAAAAATTAGGTATAACCGCCGTTAACAAGGGCACTTCAACGGGCCAAAATAAGTTTGGTTTTGGAGAGAAAATTGACTCCTATTCACCAGTTGATGGTAATTTAATAGGCCAGGTTACAACAACTACTGCAAAAGATTATAATGAAGTAATGCAAACGGCTACTACAGCTTTTAAATTGTGGCGAAAAAAACCTGCTCCCTTACGAGGTGAAATAGTTAGACAATTTGGCGATAAGCTTAGAGAATTGAAAGAACCCCTTGGCAAATTGGTCTCATATGAAATGGGAAAAAGCTATCAAGAAGGATTAGGCGAAGTTCAAGAAATGATTGACATTTGCGACTTTGCAGTAGGTCTTTCGAGACAATTACATGGATTTACAATGCATTCTGAACGACCTGGCCACAGAATGTATGAACAATATCATCCGTTGGGTGTAGTTGGAATTATCTCTGCCTTTAATTTTCCGGTGGCCGTATGGGCATGGAATACTGCATTAGCATGGATTTGCGGTGACGTTTGTGTATGGAAACCTTCTGAAAAAACACCCCTCTGTGGAATTGCATGTCAAAACATAATTGCCAGTGTTTTAAAACAAAACAATTTACCTGAAGGTATTTCTTGTTTAATTAATGGAAACTACAAAGTTGGCGAATTGTTGACAACAGATTCAAGAATCCCTCTCATCTCTGCTACGGGCTCTACAAGAATGGGAAAAATAGTAGCGCAAACGGTAGCCGCTCGTCTGGGAAATTCCCTCTTAGAATTAGGCGGAAACAACGCTATAATAGTAACGCCAGATGCTGATATTAAAATGACAGTCATTGGGGCTGTTTTTGGAGCTGTAGGTACCGCTGGGCAAAGATGTACATCAACAAGAAGGTTAATAATTCATGAGTCTATTTATAACAAAGTAAAAGATGCAGTAGTAGCAGCTTACGGACAATTACGAATTGGCAACCCATTAGATGAGAACAATCATGTTGGGCCGTTAATAGATACTGAAGCTGTAAAAATGTATAAAAGAGCTTTAGAAAAAGTTGTTGAAGAAGGGGGGGTAATTATTGCTAAAGGTGGAGAATTAGAAGGTGTAGGTTACGAAAGCGGATGCTATGTTAAGCCAGCAATAGCTGAAGCGAAACCCGATTACAAAATTGTACAACAAGAAACTTTTGCTCCAATTCTATATTTATTAAAATATACTGGTTCAGTTGAAAATGCCATTGATATTCAAAATAGTGTAGCACAAGGCCTTTCTTCAGCTATTATGACTAATAATCTTCGTGAGGCAGAACTTTTTTTATCAGTAGCTGGAAGTGATTGTGGAATTGCAAATGTTAATATTGGAACATCTGGAGCAGAAATTGGAGGTGCATTCGGTGGCGAAAAAGAAACCGGTGGCGGTAGAGAATCAGGATCAGATGCATGGAAGGTTTATATGAGGCGCCAGACGAACACTATAAATTATACTACAGAACTTCCGTTGGCGCAAGGCATTAAATTTGACCTTTAATGAGTGAAAAAGAAATAGAAATCATAAAAAAACCGCTGATCTCTAATTTGTCCGTTCCCCCGAAAGACAAGTTTGAATTACAACGGTTAATTTAAAACTAACTATAATTAAACTACTAAATAAATATTCTAATATTAAAAGGACTTAATCTTTTGTTTCATTATTTGAGCTGGCATTCTCAGTTTCTTTTATAGTCCAACTACCATGTAATAATGTTTGCGTACCCAACACCATTACCATTAAAAAGAATGTCAACATATTTACGATTCTCGTTTTCATTTGTTCTAATTAACAGATTAAAAATATACTATTGTTGTATTACTATTTATAGATATGTGCCAATTTGCACATATAGTGTATAACTGTACTATTATTTTGTATAAATGGTTTTATTAAATTCTATTCTAAAATCCGCCGAAAGTATTGGACAAAGTTGTCAAAACAATCGGCGGAATAACCAACCTAACTCAAACACTATTTTATTCAGGAATATTTAATGCTGCGCAAACTTCGCTATAAGACATTTTTTCAAAATCTACACCTGCTTGTTTTGCCGAAATATTAGCCGGAATAATTACATATCTAAATCGATTACCAGATGTAAACCCATTATATGTATTTTGATCGTCATAAATATTAAATCTTATATTACCTACTGAGCTGAATGCTGACCACACTAAAGAATGAGGAGTAGGTGTAGCTGAATAAATACTTATCGGCAATTGACCTATTTGACCATCAGGCCAAATTGCAGGTGCCAAATTTGTCAAATCTGCAAAAGTAAGGACGATTCCAGTATCTAAAATGTCTTGTGTAATAGCTGGAACAGATAAATTATAGTTAAAATGCTTAATTCCATAGACGGTTGATTGTTGCCAAGAATTAGGCGTAACCCAATCTCCATAAATTACATTTGCATTACCATCCGCTCCATCTGCACCTGGAGCCCCAGTATCACCCGTATCACCCTTTGGACCTTGTGGACCCTGTTCTCCTTGTGGACCCTGTGGACCTGGAGCACCATCTTGTCCATCAGCACCATCTTGTCCATCAACACCGTCTTGACCGTCTTGTCCATCTTCTCCATCAGCACCATCTTGACCGTCCTGTCCATCTTCTCCATCACTTCCATCTTCTCCATTAGTGCCATTTGTACCATTCGAACCATTAGCACTACCAGCATTTGTTGATGAAGTTTCAACCGTATCTGGCAATACAGCATCCTGCAAATTCTCTTTTTTACAAGAAGCCATTACTATTAATGCTAGCACCAAAAAATAGGATATAAAAAAGTTTGATCTTTTTTTATTGATTGCGTTTATTATTACACATTTTTCTTTATTGTTTTTCATACAGTTCATGACAAATAATTTTAAAGTTTATATGTCATTTTATGTAATTGCATAAGTTGAGGTTAACATTATAAAAAATAGAAACAATCTAAAAATTGAACATTTACTCTACTTTCCGAGCGAATATCCCATTAAATGGCACCTCAAAGACTTAATAATCAGATAATAAATGCTGAAATTTTAACATTTTGCCTGAATTTTTAATACATTGTGCGTTAAACACTAAATAATTATTAACAATGAGTAAAACAACAACAAATCTGATTGGAATTTTACTAACGATTCTGGCAGGTATTTATCTCTATTATCACCTCTGTAGTTCTTGTGGGGTATCTGTAGCGGACAAAGATCCAGTCGAAAAAGTAGTAACTCCTGCAGTACCCGAAGCCACGTCTTATCCGTTCGCTTTAAGCAATGAAGGTTATGCGTGTAATGTGAACGACAATTATAATTTTAATGTGTCGTCTTCAAGTATTTTAACACCTTTAGCAACCGAGGTTAGTGATTGCATTGGTTCTTTAAAAACCTTTTTAGGTGAAAATTCAGAAAAAGTAGTGAACATTACTGGTTTCTATACAAGTGATGAGACTAACGATTCAGCTTTTCCAAATTTAGGACTTGCAAGAGCAAATGCAGTTAAAAACAGCTTGGTCGAAAGCGGTATTTCGTCAACCCAAATAAATACATTTGGTCAACTAAAAGACGAAATGGTGGCTAAAGACAATACATATTTTGGGCCCGTTTCGTATAGCTTAGAAACAGAAGCTGCTACTACAGCTGATGACATGAAAGCATTATATGAAAAAATAAAGGCAGACCCCTTAGTACTTTATTTTAATACGGCAGAAGCTTCTATTTCATTAACAGATGAACAGCGACAAAAAATTGCCGACATTTCACATTACTTAGATAAAGTAGCAGATGCTAGCTGTAATGTGGTAGGCCATACAGATAATACCGGTAAAGCTGCTACTAATATGAGACTTGGCCAAGACAGAGCTGATTTTGCTAAAGCATACCTTATAAAAAATGGTATTTCTGATACTAAAATTAACTCGAGTTCCAAAGGTCAAACACAACCAGTTACTAGTAATGCAACTGAAGATGGCAGAGCTAAGAACAGAAGAACCGTAGTAACATTAAACTAAATAAATAACAAAAAAATAAAATAAAAATGGATATTGATTTTTCAAATATATGGTGCTGGTTAATTCCACTTCTTTGTACATTATTAGGTGCTTTATTCGGGTATTTACTTGGAAAAGGACAAAGTAAAACAATTGATAATTCTGCGGACCTTAAATTATTACAAGATAAAAATGCAAAACTAAAAGCTGATTTAGATGCTTGTAATGGTAAATTATCTGCAAAAGTTGCTGCACCTGCAGCCATGGCTGCAGCACCAGCTGTTGCCGCCTTAATTCCTTTTGATGGAGCTGCAGCTAAAGCGGTTTTTGGTAAAACTATTAAGCAAGACGATTTAAAAGTTGTTGAAGGTATAGGACCAAAAATTTCACAAATGTTTATTGATGCAGGAATATCAACTTGGAAAGCACTTTCTGAAACTTCTGTAGCTAAATGTCAAGAAGTATTAGATGGCGGTGGAGATCGTTATAAAGTTCATAATCCAGCATCTTGGCCAATGCAAGCCAAAATGTGTTATGAAGGCAAATGGGCTGAGCTTTCTAAATGGCAAGATGAACATGATCATGGTAAATTGTAATCACATTTATTCGAACTAAAACAAAAAACCTGTTGAGCTTTTACTCAACAGGTTTTTTTTATTTTAAACTACCTAATATTATAACATGCCGTTAGCTTCTACCCATTTAAAACGATAGTCATCTTCAGGAAATTTCATTCGTTCCGCAATTCGTTCTAATCTAGCTGGAAGTTTTATGAGATAATCACGTGCTTTTTCGGCTTCGTCATTTAAACTTCTCACAGTTTCTAACTCCCAATATACATTGAGCTTTCGCAATATATCAACATAATCTTGCGCAGTATAAACACCCAAACGTTGGGCGCAATTTGAAAAATTTTCAAAAGCTTCACCAACTACACCACCAGATTCTCTTAAAAAATGTGCAGGCATTACAATTTTCTTTTTCATCATATCTGCAAATGCCAACATCATGCCAGAAGGATCTTCTCCAAAAATTGTTTTAACAAACTCGCGATAGGCTAAATGATGACGCATTTCGTCACCAGCAATAATAGTACACATTTTACCCAACAATGCATTTCCTTTTTTCTTAGCCATTTGCCCAACCCTCTTATGCGAAATATTAGTAGCTAATTCCTGAAAAGAAGTGTAAACAAAGTTTTTATATGGATCTCTATCTGTACCAATATCAAAACCATCGGTAAGCAAATGTTGGGTTGTAATCTCTACTTCACGCATATTTACACGACCAGATAAATAAAGATATTTGTTAAGCACATCGCCATGCCTGTTCTCTTCTCCGGTCCATGCACGAACCCATTTCGACCATCCGTTTGGTTTACCATCATGTTGATTAATTCCTTCAACATCCATTAACCAAGACTCATATGTTGGTAATGCTTCTTCTGTAATTGTATCTGCAACCATGGTCACCCAAAAATCATAACCAAGTTCTTTAGATTCGCCTCTTAAAGTTTCAACATCCGACAGAAAGTTATCATTTTCAGAATCTGGAAGAAAATCCGAGGGTTGCCATATATCTTCAACTGGAATAAGAAATTGGTTCATGAACCCATCTACTTTGTGTTCAATTGCCTGCATTACTTCTAACCTAATATTCTTTTCGGCCATTTTCTATTTTTTACAAAGTTCGCAATAATATAGTTAAAACATGTCTTAAATTAAAAGTCTCTTTTAATTTCGACCATTTTCTCCTGGATATAACAAATAAACAGGATCACTTTGCCATACTTCTTTAGTATCAACATCTATAACCGACAGTGGTCCTTTAAAAGCTGCGCCAGTATCTATATTCCATACATTAGCTGCTTTTTGTGGAGTAGTCTTACCCATACGTGTTACTGGTGTATGACCAATATAAATTTCTGGATAATGTACAAGCCTTTTGGGATAATATGGACTATCAATACTCAGATCTTGATCTAAAGAAAGAGCCATTTCCCATAAGGTTCGGTCCCAATAAAAAGTTTTAGTAGAATATTCATGATCTACCCCTTTTAGATTAGTGAATCCAGCATGCAAGTATAGTCTGTTTTGTTCATCTATAAAATAATTCTTTAATCCTTCATAGAACATTATATGCAAATCACTAGCATCAATATCATTGCTGTACGAATCAAATGTAGCTTGACCACCATGCTGAAGCCAAACTTCATTTATTTCATCATTGGATAACCATTCTAAACACAATTCGTCATGATTTCCACGTAAAAAAATACATTGATGTGTTTCATCCAATTCGGACAGAAAATCAACTGTTTCCACTGCTTCACTCCATCCATCTACATAATCACCTAAAAAAATTAACCTATCTGCTGTAGTAACTTGTGCCCGCTCAAAAACTTGCTTCAGTGCTCGCAAACCAGAATGTATATCTCCTATTACTAGTGTTCTCATTGTGCAAAAATCGCTATTAAGACAATAATAACAATGATAAAAATCACCAAAAAGAAAATTTTCCAGAAAGAATACGGTCTTGTTCCACTTATTTTACCTGTTTGCCCATTGATATAAAAATGAAATTCTTTCCCATTATATCGGTAAGCACTAATATACATAGGCAATAATATATGTTTAAAAGTTTCATCAGACAATTTTATGTCTGCATGGTGTATGCGTTGCGTATCACCTCCAATATCTCTTCTAATAATATTGTATGCAATATCTTTTGCTGTTTGAAATGATTGACGATGACCTTCTTTAAGAGAAATGGTATACTTTTCAGTAACAAAACCCGATAAATATTTAGAATTAAAAACTGTTAATTCTTTTAAATTCCAAAAAGATACATTTTGAGGAATTTCCCGTTGTTTTTTTTCGGAAGAATTAATCAATATATCGTCTGCAAAACCGTTAATAGTGCCTGTTGCTCCATACCATTTAGTTTTTCGAACCTGTCTTTTCTGAACACCATTTTTAGTTTTAATTCGCTTAGTTTCATAATAATATTCGCCTCTTTGCCCCTGATAACTTGCACGTATTTTTGCATCAAAAGTCCAATGCGGAATATAAACTCCGTGCAATCCTTCAGGATCTAGTGCTGCTTTTTTTAAGTTATCGGGTGCAAACCATATACCGTTTACCCAGTTTTTAAAAATAGCTTGCGCTTTTTTAGAATCGAGTTGAAATGGCACTAGAGCACCTGGTACAATCCACCCTTCTTTATTTACATCTTCTCTTATTAAGGGCTCACTGCAATACACACAATGAAACGATTTATAATTCTCTTCAATATGTTGATTAGCACCACAATTTTTACAGTGTAAAAGGTCAATAGTCTCAGTATATGCGTTATCACCTACAACTTTCAAATAATGTTGTAGCTCTAACTCTTCGAAACTACTTTTCGAATTTTCTATAAACTCTTCATACCCACAATATTCACATTTTATTTGATGCGAACCAGGCTTATATTTTAGCTCGGCCCCACAGGAAGCACAGGCTTTCTTACTTTCTGAATTTTTAACTTCTTCCATTTATGTAATTTCCAGTTCTAATTTTAGCTTAATATCAATGGAAATCTTTTACGGACTATTAGTTCCATATTAATACCAAGCCATGAAATAAAATTTCATGGCTCATTTACTAAATATTCTAAATTAGAATTAGACCGTAGGTAAAGGAGGTGGTGTATTACCTCCTAAAAATACTTTCAACTCTTCAACATCTTTAATAGCTACCCAAGTTGCTAAACCTTGTTTCCATACCAGTGTATCTTTATTTACAGTTCTATTTGCAAAAAGTTCTTGTAATTTTTCGAAAGGTACCGGACCTTGTTGTTGTCCACCAACTGCATAATGATACAAAGTTTGCACAGGCATTGGTGGCGGAGTTACGGCTCCTACTTGTGTTGGTGCAATTGGTTGTTGCCCCATTGTAGGATTCATCATGTTCCCCATTTGTTGCGCGAGAACGAACCCCATTCCCATTCCCATTCCGGCACCAGCAGTACCGCCTTCATTCTTAGCAGCTTCTTCCATTGCTTTGGCAGCTTTAAATTGAGCTAACTTGGTCATATCTAGTTTATCTAAACGACTGTACTCAAAAATCTCCTTTTTGAGTTCTTCTGGCATCGATACATTTTCTATATAAAACTTCTCAAGTTCTATTCCTACGCGTCCGAATTCGGGTTGCATTACTTCTTGGCAAGTTTCCGATAATTCCGTTGTATTAGCAGCATACATTTCAATAGGCAAATTTGCTTCGCCTATGGTGTTCGTAAATCGAGTAACTATTAAGCTTTTAAGATGTTCATTTACCTCATAATTTGTAAAATGGCCATCGGTACCAACAACATTTATAACAAATTTACCAGATTCTTTAACTCTAAAACTATAGGTGCCGAAAGCGCGTATTTCTACCATTCCAAATCGCTCATCACTTAAAATAAAAGGATTTTTTGTTCCCCATTTTTCATCTGTAAATAATCGTGTATTTACAAAATACACCTCAGCCTTAAACGGACTATTAAATCCGTATTTCCAACCTTTAATAGTAGAAAGTATTGGTAAGTTTTGTGTATTTAAAGTATAGGTACCCGGTTTAAAAACATCAGCCAATTGCCCTTCACTAATAAATACAGCTTCTTGTCCTTCGCGAACTACGAGTTGTGCTCCATTTTTTATCTCATTCTGGTAACGCTCAAATCTATGTACAATAGTATCGTTAGTATTGTCTAGCCATTCAACAATATCTATAAATTCGTGACTTAGTTTTTTCTTTATTTCATCAAATAAATTCATCCTGTTGATAGTTTTATAAATTTTGATAAAAAGATAAGGATTTATTTAGGAGGGCATATTAAATTATCCTCAATTTTTATCTACCTTTTACACCATACAAATAGTATTAGTACTATTTTAAAGTAAATTAACAATAAATGAAAACAGTTTTTTGTATTGGAGAAGTATTAATTGATTTTGTAGCGGAAAATCAAGGTAACGATCTTTCTATTGCAAATATCTTTACAAAAAAGGCAGGTGGTGCACCTGCTAATGTTGCTTGTGCCATTGCAAAACTAGACGGTAAAAGCAGTTTTATTGGTTGTATTGGTGAAGATCAATTTGGAGATTTTTTATATGGTATATTAAAAGATTATAAAGTTCATTTAGACTTAACACAGCGATCAAAGACCTTTACCACTTTGGCTTTTGTATCTATTTCTGATGATGGAGAAAGAGATTTTGTATTTAGCAGGGGTGCCGATAAAAAATTAAAATATGATAAAACTGTAAAACAACAATTTAAAGACAACATTGTTCATTTTGGAGCAGCTACAGCTCTTTTAGGTGGCAATCTGGAAGATGCTTACACGCACTATTTATTTGATGCACTAACAAAGAATTCTTTTATAAGTTTCGATCCTAATTTTAGAATAGATTTATGGAAAGATAACACCCAAACCTTCATTAAAAAGTGCATGCCTTTTATAGAAAAGTCGCATTTATGTAAATTTAGTTTAGAAGAAGCCCAATTATTATCTGGAAAAGATGAAATAACGGAAGCCTGCGCCTTTTTTCATGAAATAGGGGTTCCGCTAATAGTCGTTACTTTAGGTGGAGACGGCACCTATGTAAGTGCACCTAATTTAAAAAAGACCATAGGAAGTATTTCGGTTACACCAGTAGACACTACAGGTGCTGGCGATGCCTTTATAGGTTGTTTACTTCGCCAAATTTCGTTTTTAACCGACCCTAAAAGTATACTTACCGAAACAGATAATTTAGAACAAATGATTACTATAGCGAATAAAGCAGGGGCAATTACAACAACAAATTTTGGCGCAATTCCTTCATTGCCAAGTGCCGAAGAAATATTCTAAAATTTTGTACTAATTTATTTCTGAAATGGAAAAATGAATTATTTAAAATAAACCTTCAAACTTACATCGAAAGAAATTTCAAATTCTTTGTCATATTTTCACCTGTCTTGTCACTAAATAGTTAGAATCAGGTCAATACAATGAATAAAGACTTAGAAAACACTTTTCTTAATGCATTAGATGAGCATCAACATAAATTGCTGCGTATTTGTTCGGTATATAGTAAAGATGATGATGACGCTAAAGATCTTTTTCAAGAAGTATTAGTAAACATTTGGAAATCGATGCCTACTTTTCAAGGTTCCTCCAATATTGGCACCTGGATGTATCGAATAACTTTAAATGTATGCCTACGCTTAAAAACCAAAGAAAGAGGTCGGCAAAAGAAAACACTTCGCTTAGATAGCCACGCCATAAACATTTATAAAACTGAGACTTTAGAAAATGGACAACAAGAGCAGCTTGTGCAGTTGCGTAAGTGTATTAAACAACTAAATGAAGCTGATAAAGCAGTCATTACATTGTATTTAGAAGAACTGCCCTATAAAGAAATAGCTGAAGTTACAGGACTAACCGAAAATACCATTGCAGTAAAAATAAAACGCATAAAAAATAAATTGTTGAATTGTTTAAAACCGATAATATAATGGAAGATGAATTGATAAAAATCTGGCAGTCCTCTCCAAAGGCAGAGCAAATTAAATTTGAAAAATCTCGGTTGATACTAGATTTGCAATCCAGTCTTGATCGTTTTCATCGATTTATAAAATATAGAATTATTCATGACCAAATAGCTTGTATTATAGTAATAGCGGGGTTTATATATGGTATATACCTCGTACCTCCAATACTTTCAAAAATTGCATGTTTTTTTATTATTCTATGGGCAATTTGGTATCTGTTACAACTTGTAAGGTCGAAGAAAATGAAGCCAACATCCGTTACTCTAAACTATTTAGAATACTTGGAGAAAAATAGAGATTACATGTTGATTCTTAAAAAAACGATAGTTAAATCGATGTATTCGTATGCTATATTAGCATTGCCAGCGTACTTTTTATTCATATCTGGTGTTTATTTTGATGGGATAAGCAATCTTGATTTCTTTATAAAATTAATAATTATTGGTATTATTGGACATGCAGCGGCATATGCTTATAGTATGTGGGAGGTGAAAAAAATCGATGCTATACGATTAAAAAAAATTAACGAACTTATAAAAGTAATGGAGGAATAAAAAATCAATTATATTTCACTTTACGTAAAATTCTAAGTGCTTCCTTTAAGGATATATAAATTTCTTTATCATATTTTTTCATTAAAGATCGTGCTTTTTCCAATTTATTTTTTGCCTCCTCAAAACCATTAAAATAACAAATTACATAGGAATCTGGCAATTGTTTAATATCTCGTGATTCTGAAGGAGTTAGCTTAATTTTCTTTTCTAATTTTCGCAACAACGAATTATTTGCATTAAAAATATGATGTAAGGTCTTAGCATCGTATTGTGGTGGTTCGAAAAGTAAATTACGCTGTATTTGATAGGTGCCATTTTCTGAAAAAATAATATTCGTTTCTTCTAACGGGAAATATTTTTGACTTGAACCAAATACCAAATTCACATATTCAACGGTTGAAAATGTATCATTATCATGTGTTATTTCGACTTCATCCAAAGCAGAATAAAAAAGCTTAACCTGCTCGTTAATTAACTCAATATCAACACGAGAGTAATAAGTTTTATCATTAACTATTTTTGTATTACCTGCCCAACACACAACAAACTGTTCTTTAAAAACTTTGTAATTACTGTCTAAGTCTTTATGCCGATTATTAATAAAATCGATAACACCATCAAGAGTAAGTTCAATATTATTTTTAGCGTGCTGTTCTATCGTGGCAACAACTTCTGAATTTATATCTCTTAGATGAACATCAAAGGCTTTTGGCATACTAATACTCCCTTCTCTAAAGAAAACAGCACCGCCATAATATTTCCAGATATTCTTACGTAAAGAGCAAATATTACCGTTAGATTTAATAGTTACTAAACCAACAACTTTACCTTCTTCTAACAACGGAAAAGGTATATTTTCATAAGAAATTAAAGGTGGGTTTTCTAAATATGCATTAACTAAATTCTGAATTTTACTATCATCGAAAAAATCAACACCAACTATCTTATTATCTTCATCTTCAACCCCTACAACTATAAATGAATTATTTTTTGGGTTACTATTAGCCAAAGCACATACATGCTTCAAAAATTTTGCTTTACCTTCTTTAGATCCAAAATTGATGAAACGTTTTTTATCATAAAAACTATTCTCATTATTATGAGCTAAAAGGTTCTTTACAAGCAGTCGCTTATTAATCATTTTTGTTTACAATTGTAGAAGAAGCTTGTGCTGTAGACATAACTACCAAATCGGCAATATTTACATGGTATGGCCTTGAAATTACAAAATGTATAATATCTGCGACATCCATTGCTTTTAAGGGTTGAAATCCTTTATAAACACTTTTAGCTTTATCCATATCACCTTTAAAGCGAATTGCACTAAACTCTGTCTCAACCATACCAGGGTTTATTGCCCCCACCCGAATTCCATAGGCGTTTAAATCAATTCTCATTCCTTGATTTAAAGCATCAACTGCATGTTTACTTGCACAATATACATTTCCGTTTGGATACACCTCCTTACCGGCTGTAGATCCAATATTTATTATATGCCCAGATTCTCTTTGAACCATTTGTGGAAGTACAGCTTTCGAAACATAAAGCAACCCTTTAACATTAATATCCAACATAGCATCCCAATCATCCAAACTTCCTTTATCTATTGGATCTAAACCATGTGCATTACCTGCATTATTTATTAATACATCAATTTTAGAAAATTTTTTAGGCAGAGATCCTATAGCCTTAAAAACTGATTCGCGGTTTCGAATATCAAAATTTAGAGTAATTATACTGGTTTCCTTTGAAAATTTATTCACCAATTCATCTAATCGGTCTTGTCTTCTACCACAAAGAATTAAACTGAAATTTTTTGAAGCTAACAATACCGCTGTTGCATATCCGATACCACTTGTTGCACCAGTAATTAATACAGTTTTAGACATGATATTATATTTAATTTGCAGTTAGAATACATATTTCTTTAATAATAGAAAAAGATATCGCAAGTTTTAAAATTCTGTAACAACTGTTATATTTCAAGCACCTTTTTCCCTAAGGATGTTAATTTAAAAATATTTACCTTAACATCTTCCTAAAACTTAAGGGTTTTTGAGCTATTTTAACCAATCATTAACAGGCAATGATTAAATAAATTTTCAATTTGCGCTCTACTATTCAACCAACTATATATATTGACTAAAAATTACGCTTCTTATGGATAATAATACTACTGTGGATATTAGCGCAGTAAACGAAAAAATTGCGCAAGAAAGTGCATTTATCGACTTGCTCACTACAGAAATGAACAAGGTTATCGTGGGCCAAAAACACATGGTCGAACGATTATTAATAGGGCTATTGGGTCAAGGACACATTTTATTAGAGGGCGTACCTGGGTTAGCTAAAACTTTAGCTATTAACACACTAGCTAAAGCTGTAAAAGGTAGTTTTAGCAGAATACAGTTTACACCAGACCTTTTGCCAGCAGATGTTGTAGGTACAATGATTTACAACATGAAGGTGAATGACTTCTCTATTAAAAAGGGACCTATTTTTGCAAATTTTGTATTAGCTGATGAAATTAATCGTGCTCCAGCAAAGGTGCAATCTGCTTTATTGGAAGCAATGCAAGAAAAACAAGTCACTATTGGTGATGAGACTTTTATTTTAGACAAGCCATTTTTAGTAATGGCAACACAAAATCCGGTTGAACAAGAAGGAACATATCCATTACCTGAGGCTCAGGTTGATAGATTTATGCTGAAAACGGTAATAGATTATCCTAAAATGGCCGAAGAACAGAACATTATGCGCCAAAATCTTTTGGGCAAATATGAAACGGTGAACCCTGTGGTTTCATTAGATCAAATTTTAAGTGCTCAAAAGGCTGTTCGTGAAGTTTATATGGATGAAAAGATTGAGAAATATATATTAGATATCGTTTTTGCAACTCGATATCCTGAAAAATACAATTTAGAATCTCTTAAACATCTTATTAATTTTGGAGCATCTCCTCGAGGTAGTATTAATTTAGGAAATGCTGCTAAATGTTATGCATTTATTAAACGAAGAGGTTATGTAGTACCTGAAGATGTTCGTGCTGTTGTTCACGACGTATTGCGCCACAGAATTGGCATTACGTATGAGGCAGAGGCAGAAAACATTACTTCTGAAGAAATCATCAATAAGATTGTAAACGAAATCGAAGTGCCTTAAAACAGTTGATTGTAAATATGAGGCAATCTACTATTAATAATAAGTTGCCAACCTTTTTACTAATTATTGTGAACTGTTTTTTATCATAGATGGATACTAAAGAACTACTTAAAAAAGTACGGAAGATTGAGATTAAGACGCGACGTCTTTCCGATCATATTTTTGGAGGTGAATATCATTCAACCTTCAAGGGCCGTGGTATGACTTTTAGTGAAGTTCGGCAATATCAATTTGGAGATGACGTTAGAGCCATTGACTGGAATGTTACTGCGCGGTACAACGAACCCTTTATAAAGGTTTTCGAGGAAGAGCGTGAATTAACCATGATGTTAATGGTAGATGTAAGTGGGTCTGAATTATTTGGTACTACAAATCAATTCAAAAAAGAAATTCTTACAGAAATTTCAGCAACCTTAGCTTTTTCAGCACTTCAAAATAATGATAAAGCAGGACTCATACTATTTTCAGACGAAGTAGAACTTTTTATCCCTCCAAAAAAAGGAAAAAGTCATGTATTGAGAATAATAAGAGAATTGCTCGAATTCAAACCCAAAAGTAATAAGACAGATATAGCTGGTGCTTTAAGATACTTGTCCAACATGATGAAGAAAAAAGCCATTGTTTTTATCTTATCAGACTTTATTGCTGATGATTACGAACAAACCTTAAAAATTACAGGCAATAAACACGATGTAACAGGAATTCGTATTTATGATCAAAAAGAAGAAACTATACCAAATTTAGGAATGGTTCAAATGCAAGATGCGGAAACTGGTCAAATGCAAGTTATTAATACGCAATCGAAAAAAGTAAGGCAGTCTTACGCAAAATATCATCAAGAAAAAGTTACTTATTTCACCGAAACATTTAGGAAATCGGGTTGTGGAGTGCTTAGTTGTAGGGTTGATGAAAGCTATGTGAAAAAATTATTAGGTTATTTTAAACGTAGAGGATAATGCAAAGTTTAAAATATAAAATACGAATTTTCAAAAATATATCGCATAACATGCGATATGCTTTTCTCTGCCTATTTCTAACTTCATTTTATAGTTTTTCGCAAAATGCGCCTAAAATTACTTCAAGCGTTGACACAACTTCAATAAAAATTGGAGAGCAAATAAAATTTACTGTTACCGTTGATGCAGACACCACAGCTCAAGTCATTTTTCCAGAAGGACAAACGTTTTCACCTTTAGAAACTGTTGAAGCACTTCCTACAGACACTACTAAAAAAGACAATAGATATATTTTACAGAAATCGTACACGCTTACTCAATTCGATTCTGGACAATACAAATTACCAACGCAATTTATAGATATAAACGGTGAAGCATTCTATACCGATTCTTTAATGGTTAATGTAGCAACAGTTGCTGTAGACACACTTGCTCAGAAAATGTATGACATTAAACCATTAATTAATGTTGAAAAAAATAATGCTTCTCTTTGGAAAATATTATTTTCAATTTTAGCGGCATTAATAATCGTAGGCGGTTTATTATACTGGTTTGTTTTTCGTAAAAAACCACTAACCGAGGAAGAAAAAGTAGCGCTCTTACCACCCTATGATAGGGCTATGTTAGAATTAAAAAACTTAGAGAATTCGAAATACCTTATTCAAGACGAATACAAACAGTATTATACCGAATTAACAGATATTGTACGTTCTTATCTTGAAGAAGATGTGCATGTAACTGCATTAGAAAGTACGACAGATCAATTGATTGAAAAACTTGAAATGCGCAGAGATGCAGGTGAATTAAAATTAGAAGACGAAACACTAAAACAATTTAAACAAATTCTGCAAACAGCAGATTTAGTAAAATTTGCCAAATCTAAGCCAGAAACTTCTGTTGCAGAAAATCATAGAAAATCAATTGAACAAATAGTTATTAAAACGCACGATGCGTTACCAGAACCAACAGAAGAAGAATTATTAGAACAAGAAGCATATCAAGAAGAATTAGCAAGAAAAAAGAAGCGGAAAAAATGGATTATGGCAGGTGTGGCCGCTTTTTCTGCAATCGTTTTAGCTATAGCTGGTTTATCTATTTATTATGGACCTAAACAAGTTTGGGATACGGTCTCTGGTAATGAATCGAAAAAAATGTTAGATGGTGAATGGGTATCTAGCTCATATGGGTACCCACCTATAATACTAGAAACTCCAGAGGTATTAATTCGACAAAAAACTAAAATACCCGCGCTTGCACAAAGTAAAATTAAAGAACTAAGCACCTTTGGTTATCAAAATGAAGATGCTCTGTTTACTGTAGTAGCAACCGCTACCTTATTTGTAGAACAAAAAGAGCCTGATCACGAAAAGACTATTGAAGATTTGATAGCGAATTTTGAGAAAAAAGGAGCTAAAAACATTATCACTAAGAATGATGAATTTACTACTATTTCTGGTGTAAAAGGTCTTAAAACCCATGGCAGTGGTCAGTTCAAAGTGCCTAATTCTACTGATTTAGTAAGAGGAAATTATGAAATTTTTAGCTTCGGTGGCCCTGGTTTTCAGCAACAAATTTTAATTACTTGGCTTGCAGGAGATGAATATGCCGACGAAATTGTAGATCGAATTAGAACAACTTTAGAAGTCAAAACAGAATTATAGATGTTAGAGAATATATCATTTGCAAATCCTGAATTTTTCTGGTTGCTATTACTGCTTCCGGTAGCTTTGCTTTGGTATTTTTTTAAGCGAAAAGAACAAAGTGCTGCTCTAACTATTTCTACTATTGATGGCTTTTCGAAAAAAAGTGTTCTTCCGAAATTAAGGCATGGATTGTTTCTTTTAAGGTTGTTGGCTTTAGCTGCAATAGTAATTGCTATGGCAAGACCACAAACCGAAGACATATCAACACGTACGAAAACAACAAAAGGTATTGATATTGTAATGGCTATTGATGTTTCGTCAAGTATGCTAGCACGAGATTTAAAACCAAATCGCTTAGTTGCTTTAAAAGAAGTAGCATCAGATTTTATTGCTAAAAGGCCTAACGATCGTATTGGTCTGGTAGCCTATGCAGGTGAAGGTTATACAAAAACACCGATTACGAGTGATAAATCTATTGTTTTGGGAGCATTAGGTGAAATAACTTATGGTCAGCTAAATGATGGAACAGCCATTGGTATGGGATTAGCCACTGCTGTAAACAGATTAAAGGAAAGCAAAGCAATTAGTAAAATAATTATATTATTAACAGACGGTGTAAATAATGGTGGTTTTATTGAACCGCAAACTGCTGCAGATTTAGCTGTTGAATTTGGTATAAAAACATACACAATAGGACTAGGTACGAATGGAAACGCATTAACCCCAATTGCGTACAATGCAGACGGCTCATTTAAATATGGTATGCGACAAGTTGAAATTGATGATGAACTTTTACAAGAAATTGCATTGGTAACCGGAGGAAAATATTTTAGAGCTACCAATAACGAAAAGCTAGAAGCTATTTATGATGAAATAAATAAGCTCGAAAAAACAGAAATAGAAGAATTTAAATATTACAGATACGAGGAAAAATTTCGTCCATGGATTTTCTTAGCAGGAGCACTGCTTTTATTAGAATGGATTTTAAGAAATACCGTTTTCCGAAGTTTTATATAAAAAAAGATGTCGACAATACAATTAGACGAAAAAATATATTTCTATCTACTCTTCATCGTTCCGGTGTTAGTGGTACTTTTTATACTGCTTCAAATTTGGAAAAAGAGAACACAAAATAAATTTGCCGATTCAGTACTATTAAAGAGATTAACACCAAGTAAATCTAATTTTAAATCAACATTAAAACTTATACTTTTTCTCTTGGGTATTTCTTCATTAACCTTAGGTTTGGTAAATCCTAAAATTGGCACAAAACTTGAAACTGTAAAACGTGAAGGTGTAGATATTGTTTTTGCAATAGATGTTTCTAAAAGTATGTTGGCCGAAGACATTGCACCTAATAGATTAGAGAAAGCAAAACGATTAGTGTCGGAAATCATTAATCAATTAGCAAGTGACCGAATAGGTATTATTGCATATGCTGGTCAGGCATATCCGCAATTACCTATTACAACAGATTATGGTGCAGCAAAAATGTTTTTACAGAATATGAATACCGATATGCTCACCTCGCAAGGTACAGCTATAAATGCTGCAATTGACTTAGCAACAACTTATTATGATGATGAGGAGCAAACCAATCGCGTTTTATTCGTTATTTCCGATGGTGAAGATCATTCTGAGGGTACAACCATTGATGCTGTTGAAGAAGCTACAGAAGCTGGAATTCGAATTTTTACCATAGGGGTGGGCAAATCAAAAGGAGCACCAATTCCTATTAAAAGAAAAGGAGTAGTTGAAAGTCTTAAAAAAGATAGCAAGGGTGAAGTAGTTATTACAAAGCTAAATCAAGAAGTATTAATTGATATAGCTGAAGAAGGAAATGGTGAATATATTGATGGTTCAAACACAGAAGAAGCTGTAAACTATATAAAAGATCAATTATTACAAATGGATAAAAAGGAATTTGAAGCTAAGCAATTTGCTGAATACAAAGATCAATTTCAATGGTTTTTAGCAGCAGGACTTCTATTTTTATTTATTGATATTTTTGTATTAAATAGAAAAACAGAATGGCTTAGAAAATTGAATTTATTCAACGAAAAGCAAAGCGCATAGGTATGAAAGTTAAACTGATATATTTCTTTTTGCTTCTAGGACTTACTCTTGGTGCCCAAACCGCTGAGGAACTAGAAGAAATTAGTGCAAAAGATTTAGCAGAATCTACAAATCTTACCTGGGAGGCAAACAAGCAAATCTCAGAAGATAAATTTACTGAAGCAGAAAAAGAATATCGAAGAGCAATATCTAAAAGTGATAAAAATGTTGCTGCTCCCTTTAATCTGGGAAATGCTTACTATAATAAAGAGACGTATAGTGAAGCTTTCGGGAGGTTTAAAGAGGCAGGAGATAAATCTGAAGATAAATCGGAGAAGCACAAGGCCTACCATAATATGGGCAATGTTTTTATGAAACGAAAAGAATATGAGAAAGCTGTTGAAGCCTACAAAGAAGCACTACGCAACAATCCTAATGATGAAGAAACAAGATACAATCTTGCATTAGCGAAAGAAATGCTTAAAAAAGAGCAAGACGAGCAAAAGAACGATGATCAAAATAAAGATGATCAGAACCAAGATCAAGACGATAATAAAGACGATCAAGAAAAAAACGAGGACAAAAAGGACGACGGCGATAAAAAGGAAAACGAAGGGGATCAAGAAGAGGAAAATAAAGACAAGCAGGACGAAGGCGATAAAGGAGATCAAGAAAAAGAAGATAACAAAGAAGGTAAAGGAGACGAAAAAGAAGAACAAGAAAAGAAACCTGAAGAACAGCAGCAGGCTCCACCTAGACCAAATCAGCTCTCAAAACAACAAATTCAAAATCTGCTAGATGCAATGCAGAATGAGGAAGATAAAGTTCAAGAAAAAATTGACGCTCAAAAAGTGAAGGGTGTTAAAGTTAAAAACGAAAAAGATTGGTAATATTAATGAAAACGAAAAATTACATTGTACTTTTTCTTTTTGCCGTTTTGTCTTTTGCACTTCGTGCACAAGATAAAGACGAAGTTACCTTTGAGCTAAAAGTCAGTAAAAGCAAGCTTGGTATTAATGAACGTATTCGGGTGGATTTTTCCATGAATAAAGATGGAGATAATTTTAATCCACCTGATTTTCAAGGATTTAAAGTGCTCATGGGGCCTTCTCAATCTATTAGTTCAATGTGGGTAAATGGTGTACGTAGTTATTCTAAAACTTATTCTTACACTATAGCTCCAACAGCACAGGGCACTTTTACAATTAACCAAGCCACCATTGTAATAGATGGTAAAACCTATAAATCTTTATCAAAAAAAATAGAGGTTGGTCCTGCTGTAGATAAACCAAGTGACCAAATGACTGCGCATGATGTTGCAGATGAGAGTCTACATTTAGTAGCAGAAGTATCTAATGCACGCCCGTACATGAATGAGGCCATTACAGTAGTTTATAAATTATATTTTGGTCAGCAAATAGGTATCTCTAATTACCGACCCTTAGATAACCCAACTTACAATAACTTTTGGAGTCAAGATATACCAATTACACGATTGAATGCACAAAATGGCACCTACGATGGTAAACCCTTTAGATACGTAGTATTAAAACGTGTAGTATTGTATCCGCAAAAATCAGGAAAGTTAGAAATAGAACCGTTATCCTTAGAGATTACAGCTGATGTACCCACTCAAAAACGAGATTTTTTTGGTGGACGAATCTACTCACAAGCTAATAAAACGGTTTCGGCAGGTAAAAGAACAATTAATGTAAAAGCTTTACCTGAAAATGGCAAACCAGCAAACTTTAATGGTGCTGTTGGAAATTTCGATTTTAAAGTTACCGCAAGTAAAAAAACTCTTAACGCTTCAGAATCATTACAAGCAAAAGTAGAAGTATCGGGTAAAGGAAATTTAAAATTATTTAAATTACCAGAACCAATATTACCGAGCTCACTAGAGGTTTATGAACCTGAATTTGACGAAAATGTTAAGACTACTATATCTGGAATGCAGGGTAAAGTTGCCAACAATTACACAATTGTTCCAGCATATAAGGGTAAGTATCCAATTCCGAGTATTTCTTTCAGTTATTTTGACCCTAGTACTGCAAAATATAATACTATAGATTCGGAAGAAATTCTAATCGATGTTATTTCTGGGCCTTCAAGTGGAACGGCAAATGCGAATGTCCCTGGAGTAAGTAACAAGCAATCTGTTAATGTAGCGAGTAATCAATTTGCATTTATTAAATTAAACACTGATTTATCGCCTATTGCTTCTATAAATTTCTTTGGTAGTAAGTCTTTTTATTTATGGTGGTTATTACCATTATTGTTAATTCCACTTGCCATATTTTTTAGAAAGAAACGAGATGATTTAGCTGGTGATATAGAAGGGAATAAAGTTAGAATGGCAAACAGACTTGCTAAAAAATATCTATCATCTGCAAAAAAAGCATTGGGTAACAAGGATGCCTTCTATGTCGCCTTAGAAAAAGGGCTACACAATTACCTTAAAGCCAAGTTAAAAATAGAAACAGCAGAATTTAGTAAAGATAAAATCTCTAATCTTTTGACACAAAAAGAGGTTGATGAAAAGACTATTGAGCGTTTTATTAATTTACTCAAGAATTGTGAAATGGCACGTTATAGTCCTTTTTCAGATGTACAAATGCAACAAGATTATTCCGATGCTAGTGAAGTTATGTCTTATTTAGATAAGCAATTATAGAAATTAGTTAAAAAAAGAAGTGAAGAATAAGGGATTCATATTGATATTAGTATTATTTCTATTTGAAATAAGTGTATTTGGGCAGAACAATGCTTTATTCAAAAAAGGTAATGATGCTTATAATGAAGGTGATTTTGTAACTGCGGCAGACCAATATTTGGCTATTTTAGAAAAAGG
Organism: Flavobacteriaceae bacterium EG-1; assembly: GCF_009649685.1. Taxonomy (GTDB): domain Bacteria; phylum Bacteroidota; class Bacteroidia; order Flavobacteriales; family Flavobacteriaceae; genus Aurantibacter_A. The sequence goes on along the minus strand of NZ_WJPK01000002.1, from coordinate 1,091,846 downwards.
AGAACATTCTGCTGAATTATATTTCAATCTAGGTAATGCTTATTATAAACTAAATCAAATAGCACCGAGTATTTACTATTACGAAAAAGCATTGCTATTAAAACCGAAGGATAGCGAAATTTTGAATAATTTGTCTTATGCTCAGAATATGACTTTAGATGCTATTGAAACCATACCAACCTCTGGTCTTACTAATTTGTACAAACAATTTACCGAAATATTATCTTTTGATCAATGGGCAAAACTAGCTGTGGCATTCATGATGCTTTTCGTATTACTGTATATTGCATTTTATTTTTTTAGTTTTGCTACAAGAAAACGTATAGCATTCATTACCAGCTTAATAGCTTTAATGTTTTCTGTAATTGCAGCTGTATTTGCTTATATAGAATTCAATGATTTTAATAAAAATAACCCTGCAATTGTTTTTGTTAAAGAAAGTCAGGTTAAAACTGAACCAAATGACAGAAGTCAACAATCATTTATACTACATGAAGGTACCAAAGTAAATGTGATTGGCACATTAAAAGAATGGAACGAAATTATGCTTTCAGATGGCCAAACCGGTTGGATTTCGTCCGAAAACATTAAACTGATAAAAAATTTTTAATACTTCCTTAACTACTAATAAAAATGGAGACATTATATTTGCCATTCATTGTTAAATAAACATGAAGGTATTTAGTCGTTATCTTTTACTTTTTTTATGGCTTTTCGCCATTACAGCACCGAGTATAGTTACTTTACTCGATACTGATAACCCTATAATTATATCGAATCTTAACGAAGAAGAGCAGCAAGAAGTAATTAAAAAATCTTCACTTGAGGAGAAAATTTTAAATAATGGTTATTTCGGCTTATCATTAATTACCTTATCTGATCAATCGGATATAGCAGATTATTACACTTTGCGATTCATTGATTTCACACTAGAAATTCTTCTCCCTCCTCCGGAACATATTAGTTAATCTTCATAGTAAACTAAATTAAAGAATAAAAAACTTGTCTTCAATTGTTATTGAGGACTATAACTATTATATGTATGTTCAAATATTTAAAAAATGATTTACCCGCAAGTATTGTGGTGTTTTTCGTTGCTTTACCCCTTTGCCTTGGAATCGCGTTAGCCAGTGGGGCACCCTTATTTTCTGGGTTAATTGCGGGAATTATTGGTGGTATTTTTGTAGGAGCCTTAAGTGGTTCTAAAATTGGAGTTAGCGGTCCTGCAGCAGGTTTAGCTGCTATAGTATTAACCGCAATTGGAGCGTTAGGTGGTTATCAAAACTTTTTGGTAGCAGTTGTTTTAGGTGGAGTAATTCAAATCATATTTGGCATTCTTAAAGCGGGTGTCATCGGGTACTATTTTCCATCTTCAGTAATTAAGGGAATGCTTACAGGAATAGGTATTATAATAATTCTGAAGCAAATTCCGCACTTTTTTGGTTATGACTCGGACCCTGAAGGGGATTGGGCTTTTTTTCAAGTTGATGGTGAAAACACATTTTCAGAAATTTTAAATACAATAAACAATATTAGTCCGGGGGCTACATTAATTGCTATTATTGGTTTGTCAATTTTATTATTATGGGATAAAGTACTTTCAAAAAAAGGGAAATTATTTCAAATAATTCAAGGTCCATTAGTAGCAGTAGCAGTAGGTATATTGTTTTTCATTTTAACCCAGAATAGTGAAATATTTGCAATTTCATCTGATCATTTAGTAAGCGTACCTGTTCCTGAAGATGCAGCATCTTTTATCGGGCAGTTTAGCTTTCCTAATTTTAGCGCATTATCTAATCCGCAAGTATGGGTTACGGGTTTTACAATTGCATTAGTAGCAAGTTTAGAAACATTATTATGTGTTGAAGCTACAGATAAATTAGACCCTCACAAAAATGTTACGCCAACAAATAAAGAATTAGTAGCTCAAGGAGCTGGTAACATTTTATCAGGTATGATTGGCGGATTACCCATTACACAAGTTATTGTAAGAAGTTCGGCAAATATACAATCGGGAGGTAGATCTAAATTATCCGCTATTTTTCATGGTTTACTACTATTAATTTCTGTTGTACTTATTCCTCGCTTATTAAATATGATTCCTTTATCTGTTTTAGCAGCTGTTTTATTAATCGTTGGATATAAATTGGCCAAACCTGCACTTTTTGCAAAAATGTATAAACTTGGTTGGAAACAATCAATACCATTTTTTGTTACAGTTTTTGGTATTGTGTTTACAGATTTATTAGTCGGTATTTGTTTAGGATTAGCTGTTGGAATTATAGTTATTTTACTCAAAAGCTATCAAAATTCCCACTTTCTACATATTGAAGATAACAGTGATGGAAAACATAGAATAAAAATGTCTCTTGCGGAAGAAGTTACATTTTTCAACAAAGGTGCCATTCTAAAAGAATTAGATAGTCTTCCTAGAAACACCTATTTAGAATTAGATATATTAAAAACCAGGTATTTAGATTATGACATAATTGAAATATTAGAAGATTTTAGCCTCAAGGCTAAAGAACGTAATATTGATATAAAATTAGTGTCAAAACGAGGAGTTGTTGAAAACCCACCGAGTTATATAGAGTTTTTTGAACAACGACCAAAATCCAAATTAAGTTTAAGCTAAGTATAGCATTTAAATACCTCTTTAAACTAAAAAATATAATTATGAAAAATAATAAATATAAAATTGTGGTTTTCACCGATTTAAAAGATTCAGTAGACTCCACAATTAAAAGCGCAATCAGCTTAGCCAAAATGATAAATGGTGAAATAGAGCTTTTTCATGTTAAAAAAATATTAGACGTTGTAAACAAAGAAAGTCAACTTTCTGCGATGCGCAACATAAGTAGCAAATATGTGAATGCGGAAAATAAGCTTAAAGAGATAGCTAAAACTTTTGCTAAAGACTCTAATATTTCCTTTTCATATACTTTAGCTATTGGTAATTTAAAAAATGAAATTTCCTTATTTCTTGATGAAAAAAAACCTGATATAATTGTATTAGAAAAGAAAAAATCTTTAATATTTAATAAGCCTAAAGTAAACTTAATTCAATTCATTTTAAAAAATCATAGTGGGCCAATTTTCATTGCAGATGATCAAAAATCTTTAGTGTTAGATAATGAAATGTCTTTAGGGCTTTTAGATGATGTTGAATCATTTAATAAATTTAAATTTTCGCAAGACTTATTTCATCATACTAAAAAACCTATCAAGTCTTTTAAAATATTACAAGACGCTAACACTACTGGTAAAGACGTTAATCAAAATAAGAATACTATTGAATATGTATTCGAAAAAAACGATAACGCTATACAGAGTATCTCTAACTTTATTTTAAAAAGCAATCTTAACTTAATATGTCTTAATAGAGATAATATTAAGAAAGATAACATAAATAAAAGTTATACAACACCTTTAAAAATCAATGCTATAATAGAGAACCTCAGTGTTCCAGTATTATTAATGGCATAAAAAAATTAATATAAAATACAATTATGAAAGCACATACTAAAGAGACACAAAATACAATGACCCCCGAAAAATCGTTACAATTTCTAAAAGAAGGAAATCAACGATTTCAAGACAACCTTAAAGCAAATAGAAATTTATTAGAACAAGTTAACGATACTAGTGAAGGTCAATTTCCATTTGCTACAATTTTAAGCTGTATAGATTCGCGTGTATCTGCAGAATTAGTATTTGATCAAGGGTTAGGTGATATTTTCAGTATTCGTATAGCAGGTAATTTTGTTAACGAAGATATCTTAGGAAGTATGGAATTTGGTTGTAAACTTGCTGGAACAAAATTAATTGTAGTATTAGGACATACAAGCTGTGGTGCAATTAAAGGAGCATGCGATCATGCAAGATTAGGAAACTTAACTGCATTAATTAATAAAATAGAGCCAGCAGTAGCAGCAATAAAGGAGCCATCTGATGAAAGCCTTAGAAATTCTAAAAATTTAGACTTTGTTGATCAAGTTTCAGCTAAAAATGTTGAAATGACAATTGAAAATATCAGAAAACAAAGTCCAATTCTCGCTGAAATGGAAGAAAAAGGCGAAATTAAAATTGTTGGAGCCATGTATGACATCTCTTCTGGTGCGGTAGACTTTTATTAAGATTTAACATTTTTTTGTGTTAATAAAGCCAATGTTAAATCATTGGCTTTTTTTAAAAGAGTTATATTAAAGAAATTAAATTATTGACCAGTTATGAAAAACTTATTTTCAAATTTTAAAGGTGATTTATTCGGTGGAATTACTGCTGGTATAGTTGCTTTACCACTAGCTCTTGCCTTTGGTGTTAGTTCAGGTCTTGGACCTAGCGCAGGGTTATATGGTGCTATTTTCGTAAGTTTTTTTGCTGCAATGTTTGGAGGTACAAGTACCCAAATTTCTGGACCTACAGCCCCAATGACGGCAGTAAGTATGGTTGTAATTGCTGGTATTGTAGCTATAAATGATGGTAATATTGAAAAAGCATTGCCAGCAATATTAACAGTTTTCTTCATTGCAGGTTTAATGCAAATTGGGCTCGGACTTTTAGGAATTGGCAAGTACATTAGATATATACCCTATCCTGTTGTCTCAGGTTTTATGACTGCAATTGGGGTGATTATTCTTGTAACACAAATCTTGCCTGCAGTAGGTTATTATCCTAAAGAGGATATGGAATTTGTAAATCAATTTAAACCACATGCTGAAGAGATTATACTTGATAATATCTTGAAAGAAGAAGCTGGTGAAGGTATTTTAGTTTTAGAAAATTTCGAAGAAACGATAAAACGTGCAGAAAATATTACCGAAGCAGATATGCTAAAAGAAGCCAAAACATTAGCTAATACAGAAGCTTCTGGCGTAATTGGTTCAATAAAAGTACTTCCAAGAGCATTAAAAAGAATTAATTGGTTAGAACTCGCATTGGCTTTAGCTACAATATTCATCATATACGGTTTTAAACGTATTACGACAGCAATTCCTAGTACGCTAGTGGCCCTTATGGTAGTTTCTGGTGTAGCATATGGTTTTGGTTTAGATTACCGCCCAATTGATGAAATACCAAGCGGATTCCCAATTCCGAATTTGGGGATTTTCACACAATTTGAATTAAACTCAGTATCACCGTATATATTTACTGCATTAACTTTAGCTCTTTTAGGTGCCATCGATTCCCTTTTAACATCTGTTGTTGCTGATAACATGACTAAAACTAAACACAAACCAAATAAAGAACTAGTAGGGCAAGGAATTGGTAATAGTATTGGAGCCATTTTTGGTGGCATACCAGGTGCCGGGGCAACAATTAGAACGGTTGTAAATATAAACGCCGGTGGTAAAACTAGGTTGTCAGGTATGATAGCAGGTGTAATGCTATTAATAATAATGTTAGCCTTAGCCCCTGTAGCATCACAAATTCCTGCTGCAGTTCTTGCTGGAATATTAGTAACTGTTGGCATTGGTGTAATGGATTATAAAGGACTTAAAGCAATTCCTAGCTTACCAAAGGATATAAAGCTAGGGCCTTTAAAGTTAAGCTCAGAGGTACTAATTATGTTAATAGTTTTAGTACTTTCCTCAGTTTGGAATCTAGTATACGCCGTTGGAATTGGTTTAGTAATCGCCTCCTTAATGTTTATGAAAAAAATGGGAGATTTAACAGCAGAACGGTCAGATGTTAAAAGTTTAGAAAAAGAAAAAGCATGGTCTGATGAGGCTGGATTTCCTCAAAACTTGAAAGAGGAAGTGTTCATTAAGCATTTAAAGGGTCCATTATTTTTTGGTTCTACAAGCGATTTTCAGGCATTAGCGAAACAAATCCCTAAAACAGCTTCCTCGGTTATAATAAGAATGGACCGCATGCAATACATGGATCAATCTGGCTTGTATGCTTTAGAAGATGTTTTAATTGATTTAAAAAAATCAAAAATAAATGTGCTCCTAGTAGATGTGTTACGTCAACCAAGATATATGATGGAACGGGTTGATATTATACCTGATCTTATTCCTGAAAATAATATTTTTGACAATATAGATGGGTGTATCAATTGGATTAGAAATAATGTAGAGGACCAATATTAAGACATATATTAGATTTTAGCCTAATAGACTATTTTGATATAGCGCTATTAGGCTAAATAGTTTCTAGTAATGAGAGAAAAGTAATATTTTTGCTCCTTAGCTATATTACCATGATTGATACTATAAAAGAACATATTGCAGAAGTTGAAAAATTTAAATCAGATTCTAAAGAAGCTGTTGAAGCCTTCCGCATAAAATACTTAGGTAAAAAAGGCCTTTTAAATGATTTTTTCAAAGAGTTTAAAAATGTTCCTGGTCCTCAAAAAAAGGAATTTGGACAAACCATCAATCAATTAAAACAAGCTGCAACAGAAAAGGTAAATATTTTAAAAAATTCCTTAGAAAAAACTACTGAGCAAAAAAGTATATATGGTGATCTTACCCGGCCAGGAGAAGCTATAGAAATTGGTACAAGACATCCTATATCTATAGTAAAGAATCAAATTATTGAAATTTTTTCACGCATCGGTTTCAATGTCTCTGAAGGTCCAGAAATAGAGGATGATTGGCATAATTTCACAGCTTTAAATCTGCCTGAGCACCATCCTGCAAGAGATATGCAGGATACATTTTTTATTCAGACAAATCCTGATGTTTTATTACGAACACATACTTCATCAGTACAGGTTCGTTATATGGAAAACAACAAACCTCCTATTCGAACCATATCACCAGGAAGAGTTTATCGTAATGAAGCAATCTCAGCTCGTTCTCATTGCTTTTTTCACCAAGTAGAAGGGTTATATATTGATAAAGATGTTTCTTTTGCAGATTTAAAACAAACATTACAGTTTTTTACTACCGAACTTTTTGGTAAATCAAAAATTCGATTAAGACCTTCTTATTTCCCTTTTACAGAACCAAGCGCAGAGGTTGATGTTTATTGGGGTTTAGAAACAGAATCAGATTACAAAATCACAAAAGGCACTGGTTGGTTAGAAATTGGTGGTTGTGGAATGGTTGACCCCAATGTATTATCCAATTGCAATATTGATCCAGCAGAATACTCTGGATTCGCTTTTGGAGTAGGAATTGACCGTATTGCAATGTTATTATATCAAATAACAGATATTCGCTTGTTAAGTGAAAATGATATTCGTTTTTTAGAACAGTTTAAAAGCGCCTTATAATTTAAATTGTGAAAAAAGATATTGAAATACCAATAATTAAAGAGGTTTATATTGCCGTTATTCATGAATGGAATGACGAGTTTCTTTCTAAAGATTGGAACGCGTATATTTTAAATAACCGACAAGATTCTATTGATATGGTACTAATTGTTTCAAAAGGTTATGACGGTGATAAAAAAACTTCTACCATGCGACATGCTATTGGAACTATAGCTCCAAAATCTTTTGAAAAAATTGAATTATTACAAGAAGATGTTCTTTCCTTAAACAATGAATTTTTTGTTACTTTCTATGCAGAAAATAAACTTTTTGAAAAACGATTTATATTAGATCAGAATAGTGTAAATGAGGGTAATCTTGTTACCGTTCCACTAATCGAAAAAGATGGTGTATTTGCTAAATAAAGTACATTATTCTACTAAAAGGTTTTAATATTTTGAATTTAAAGAAGCACTAATTTATCAAATTATCGTTTTCATCCTAAAAAGATTTAAGTTCAATACACATATACAGACCTCATATTCAATTAGTTAAATATAATTTCAAACCGCATACTCAAAATTTAATACATTTTAACAAAATTTAAGTTCTTTTGGTTTGTTTGTTACCGAACTAACTGTATATTTGCATAATTAAACAGTAAATTATGTCCAAAGAAGAAGTAAAAGATAAACTTATTGAAGACCTTGGAATTCATTTTGAAACTGAGTACGATCTACCTCCATTAGCAGCAAGGATATTTGCAAGTTTGGTATTAACCGAGGAAGATGGACTTACGTTTGAGGATTGTATTCATAAAAGAGGTGCAAGTAAAAGTTCTATTTCCACTTCTTTAAATTTACTTTTACAAAGAGAGTTTGTAAAATATTATACTAAATCTGGAGATCGCAGGCGTTATTTCATATTAGCAGATAAGAATACTTTTTTTATTAAAAAACTTAATCGTTCGTTAAAGCATTTAGAAAGAGAAGGTAATATACTTCAAAAAATTTCAGAGTATAACGAAAAGTTTAGACCAGAAAAACACATAGAAAACAGAAAGAAAAGAGAAGTATATACAAAATGCATTTTAGATATGACTTCAACGCTTAAAACAACAATTGAAGAATTAAAGAAACATCAAAAATAATTTTTTTATCAGTTTAGTTCGTTTTAACCCGAACATACTGAATTAACAAAACTTTAACCAATAAACAAAATCTTTAATAGCAATAAACACCCATTTAATAATGAGAAATTTATCAATTATAGGCATATTAAGTTCCGTACTTCTTTTAAGTTCATGTTTTGCTACATCAGAAAAACCTGAACAAGGACCTACTGCCCCGCCACCACCAAGTTTAAAAGTTGCCAAACTTAACAAACTAGATCTAACTGTTTACAACGAATTTGCTACAACTTTAGAAGGCAAGCAGAATGTTGAAATATGGCCTAAAGTTTCTGGTTTTGTTCAAGAAGTATATGTAGAAGAAGGTCAAAAAATTAAAAAAGGACAATTGCTTTTTAAATTAGAGACACAAACCTTAAACCAAGACGCAAACGCTGCAAAAGCCTCAGTAGATGTAGCTCAAGTTGAGGTCGACAAATTAAGACCGTTAGTTGAAAAAAACATTATTAGCAGTGTACAACTAGAAACAGCTAAAGCACAATTGGCTCAAGCTAAAGCTAATTATCAGAGCATAGCGTCAAACATTGGCTACTCGCGCATCACTAGTCCAGTTGACGGTTACATAGGCGAAATACCATTTAAAATTGGTGCTTTGGTAAGTTCTAACATGAGTCAACCATTAACTACAGTTTCAGACATTAGTGAGGTTCGTGCATATTTTTCGATGAATGAAAAAGAACTTTTAAAACTCAAACAAAGTATGCCTAAAACTGATAATAATACAATGGACATTGATAAAGCACCAAAAGTTAAACTTGTAATGATTAATGGTGAAGAGTTTAATGAGCCTGGTAAACTCGCCATGATAAATACAATAATAAATAGTACTACCGGTAGTATTACCGCAAGAGCTGATTTTAATAATAAAAACAATTTATTAAGTAGTGGTAGTACAGGAAAAATTAAAATTCCAACAATTTATAAAGATGCTTACGAAATACCTCAAACCGCAACGGTTGATCTGCAAGGCAAAAAACTTGTTTATGTAGTTCTAGAAGACAATACAGTTTCTACTTTACCCTTGGATATTATTACAACTTCTCAAAAAGGTTTCATTGTAGAAAATGGAATAGAGGATGGAACTACTATAGTATTAGAAGGTGTCTCTAAATTAAAGGATGGAATGACTATTAATCCTACAAAATAAATATCCTTTACTTACCCTAACATATAAATAAAGAATAATGTTTCAAAAATTCATAGATCGTCCCGTACTATCTACGGTGATCTCTATTATAATAGTTATTTTAGGTATTTTAGGATTAACTACCTTACCTATAGAAGAGTACCCCGAAATTGCACCGCCAACAGTACAAGTAACAAGTACTTATACCGGCGCAAATGCTGAGACAGTACTTAAGAGTGTCGTTATTCCGTTAGAGGAGCAGATTAATGGTGTTGAAGACATGTTGTACATGACCTCTAACGCGAGTAATGACGGAGCTGCAACAATTAATGTCTTTTTTAAATTAGGCACAGACCCAGATATTGCAGCAGTAAATGTTCAGAACAGAGTTGCTCGAGCAAATAGTGTTTTACCACAAGCGGTAGTACAAACTGGAGTAATTACTCAAAAATCTCAGACTAGTGCATTACTATTTTTCTCATTGTTTTCAGATAACGATGATTATGATGCAACATTCGTAGAAAACTATGCTAGAATTAACATTGTACCAAAATTACAACGTATTGAAGGTGTAGGCAATGTTACGGTTTTTGGCTCTAAAGATTATTCAATGCGCATCTGGTTAAACCCTGAAAAAATGGCGGCATACAAACTAATGCCTTCAGACATACAAGCTGTATTAAATGAACAAAACCTTGAGGCTGCAACAGGTAAAATTGGTGAAAACGCAGACGGTGTTTATGAATATGTATTAAAATACAAAGGTCGTCTCTCAGAAGAAAAAGAGTATGAGAATATTATTCTTAAAGCACAAGACAACGGACAATTTTTAAGACTAAAAGATGTTGCCGAAATAGAATTAGGTGCTTTTAATTATGGCACAAAGAATGAAGGAATGGGTAAACCAGGTACGGCTGTTGGTATCTTTCAAACTTCCGGTTCTAATGCAAATGCCATTATTGATGAAATTCAAAACATTTTACAAGAAAGCGAAAAAGATTTTCCTAAAGGATTAGATTATGTTATTCCTTATAATACTAAAGACTTTTTAAGTGCTTCCATTGATCACGTTGTTCAAACATTAATTGAAGCATTTCTATTAGTTTTCTTAGTGGTATTCTTATTCTTACAAGATTTTAGATCTACATTAATTCCTGCTATAGCTGTTCCCGTAGCAATTATAGGAACGTTTTTCTTCCTATCACTTTTCGGATACTCAATAAACATGCTAACGCTATTTGCAATGATTCTCGCCATAGGAATTGTGGTTGATGATGCCATTGTTGTTGTTGAAGCAGTACATGCTAAAATGGAGGACGGTGCTACTAATGCTAAAACAGCAACGAAAACAGCGATGTCAGAAATATCTGGTGCAATAATATCAATTACGTTGGTCATGTCCGCGGTATTTATCCCAGTATCGTTTATCAGTGGGTCATCAGGGGTTTTCTATCAACAATTTGGTATTACATTAGCTATTGCCATTCTAATTTCAGCAGTAAACGCTTTAACATTAAGTCCTGCATTAGCCGCACTTTTATTGAAACCTCATAATCCTTCTGAAGAACATAAAAAAGGAATTACAAAACGTTTCTTTTCAGCTTTTAATACGGGCTTTAATGCAATGACCGACAAATATGTTGGTTCGGTAAAGTTTATTGCCAAAAGAAAATGGGTAACAGGGTTATCGCTGTTAATATTTTCAGTTATCGCTTATATGCTATTTAACGCCACACCTACTGGTTTCATACCAAATGAAGATAAAGCTATTGTATTTGCTGATGTTACAATGCCACCAGGCACAACTTTAGAGCAAACTCAAAAAACTGTTAAGAAACTAGATTCTATATACCAATCAATGGACATTATACAATCTAGAATGAACATTACCGGCTTTAGTATATTAAATAGTGTAAATGGTGGTTCATACGCATTTTCTGTAATAAGACTTAAAGATTGGGGTGAACGAAAAGGAGAAGGTGAATCGGTTCAAGAAGTTGTAGGAAGTCTTTTTGCAAAAACAGCTGGATTAAAGGATGCCAAAATATTCTTTTTTACACCACCAAGTGTAAGAGGGTTTGGTAACTCTACTGGATTTGAAATGAATTTACAAAGTAAAGATGCCGATGATTGGCAGACTGTAAATAAGGTAACTAATGAGTTTTTAGCTGCCATAAATGCAAGACCAGAAGTACAATATGCCATAACAAATTTCAACGCTAATTTCCCTCAATACGAATTAGAAGTAGACAAAGAAAAAATTAAAATGGCTGGCTTAGCACTAACCGATATTTTTAGCGCTATGCAAGGCTATTATGGCGGATTATACACAACCGACTTTAACAAGTTTGGTAAACAGTACCGTGTAATGATTCAAGCAAAACCAGAAGACAGAGCAAACGAAAATTCTTTAAACCATATTTTCGTTACCAATAATAAGGGTGAGTCTGTTGCTGTATCACAATTTGTATCATTAAAGAAAATTTACGGTCCCGAAGTAGTTAGCAGATTTAACCTTTTAAGTTCTGTTAAAATAAATGGAGCTATGAATCCTGGCTATTCTACGGGTGATGCTATAAAAGCAATTGAAGAGGTAACTGCAGAGGTATTACCAAACAATTACACGTATGAATATTCTGGCCTTACGAAAGAAGAAAACAGTGCAGGTAGTCAAACCCTAATCATTTTTATATTGAGTTTAGTCTTCGTGTACTTCTTATTAAGTGCCCAATACGAGTCTTATATATTACCATTTTCTATATTATTATCATTACCAGTAGGTATTGCAGGTGCTATTGGATTTGTTAGCATTGCTGGACTTGAAAACAACATCTATTTTCAAATAGCCTTAATCATGCTTATTGGTCTACTTTCTAAAAATGCAATCCTTATAGTTGAATTTGCTTTGCAACGTAGAAAGCATGGAATGTCAATAATAGACTCTGCAATAGACGGTGCAAAAGCGAGATTAAGACCAATATTAATGACTTCATTCGCCTTTATTCTCGGGTTAATGCCTTTAGCATTATCATCTGGTATTGGAGCAGTAGGAAACCAGTCTATAGGTATGAGTGCTGTCGGAGGCATGTTAATAGGAACCGTATTTGGTGTTTTTGTAATACCAGCATTGTACGTCATTTTCCAAACAATTCAGGAACGCATTACAGGTGTTCCTCAAGTTTCAATTGAAGATTAAAAGAACTAAAGAAATCATGCAAAAATTCGCAATAAATAAATTTTTTATAGTGGCTATACTTCCACTATTACTACAATCGTGTTTTGTAGCCAAAAATTATACACGACCAGATGTCCAAATTGATAGTTTGTATCGAACTGAGAATTTACCAACTGATAGTATTAATTTGGCAACAGTTTCTTATAAAGACCTTTTTACAGATTCATATTTAAAAACATACATACAAAAAGGTCTAGACAACAACTTGGATATACGTATAGCCCTGCAAAATATTACCGCAGCTGAGGCTTATGTAAAGCAAGGAAAGGCAGGTTACCTACCTACGCTTTCTGGGTCTGCAAGTGCTACTAGAACTGCCAGAAACAGTGAAAATGGACAGTTCGGAAGTTTCTTTACACAACCTTTCAATCAATATGAAACCTCGGGTACACTTTCATGGGAGGCTGATATTTGGGGTAAAATCAGAAGCACTAAAAGAGCTAGTGATGCAAGTTATTTACAGTCAGTTGCCGCTCATCAAGCTGTAAAAACTGACTTAATTGCACAAATAGCTACTACCTACTACCAATTATTAGCTTTAGATAAACAAATTGTTGTAACTGAAGAAACAATTGAAAACCGTAAGAAAAGTTTAGAAACCATTATGGCTTTAAAGGAGGCAGGACAAGCTAATCAAGTTGGTGTTGATCAAACCGCCGCACAATTATATAGTGCTCAAAGTCAATTGTTAGATCTCAGAAATAGTGTTTATCAAACGGAAAATACATTAAGTATTTTGCTGGGTGAGCAACCGCAATCATTTGAACGAAATACGCTAGACAATCAAACTTTATCAAATGAAATGCAAGTAGGTGTACCAGCGTTATTACTGCGAAATAGACCCGACATTATGCAAGCTGAATATGGCATTGTTAATAATTTTGAATTAACCAATGTGGCCAGAAGCAATTTTTACCCCTCCATAACACTCTCTGCACAAGCAGGTTTTCAGAGCTTAGAATTGGATAATTGGATAGATTCTAAATCTATTTTTGCAAATCTAATAGGTGGTCTTACGCAACCCATTTTTAATGGCCGAAAAATAAGAACTACTTATGAAGTCGCAAAAGCCCAACAAGAACAAGCTATTCTGAACTTTAAAAAAGCATTATTAACTGCAGGTAAAGAAGTATCAGAAGCCCTAAATGACTATACAGTTTCTAAAGAAAAAGAAACATATGTCTCTAAACAAGTAGTTGCTTTAAAAAGAGCAGAAAGTAATTCTGAAGAGCTTTTAAACAGTGGTTATTTAACCTATCTAGACCTTTTAACAGCTAGAGAAAACTCGCTTAATGCAGAACTAAATTTAATAAACAATAAATTCAACCAATTATCAGCTACAGTTGAGTTATATCGTTCACTTGGTGGAGGTTGGCAATAAAACTAAAATTTTAAATGATAAACAAAGAAGAACTCTTGGTATTTGCCCTTTCTAAATTTACAAGATTTGGAAGTAAGCGTTTTACTTTAGATGATTTTGCTCATGAAATGGGAATTTCAAAAAAAACAATCTATGAGCAATTCAAAAATAAAGAAGAATTAATTCAAGAAAGTCTTTTTGTATTAATAAAAAAGCTCCGTATAGAATTTAATAAAAGTATTGAAGAACTACAGTCTAATCCTATTTTAGCTATAATTGATATTTATAAAATAGGATTAGATTCATTTAAATCATTTAACCCATCATTTATATTTGGTTTAAAAAAATACTATCCAAGTGTTTACAACTCTTTAGTTGAATTTAGGACTAAAGAACTCAATAAAATAATAAAAAGTCTATTGCAAAAATCTAAAGACAAGGGCCAAATACGGAACAATACAAATATTGAACTCTTTTGCGAACTCTATTTAAATAGACTTGAACTTATACTATTTTCTTCTAATAATTTACATGATCAATACCCTGTTAATCAATTAGTTGAACATATTATCGTGAATAGCTTACGCGGAATCGCAACAGAAGATTATTTAGAAAAAAATAATTATTTATTAGACAGTCATTAAACATTACCATTTATTAAATGGGTTTTTACTTAGTTGCGAATTGTAATATTTCACTACTCCTGTAACCTCTTCCCCTAGCCAATTTGGTTTTTCAAAGTGCTCATTTTCCGATTTCAATTCTACTTCAGCTACTACAAGTCCTTCATTTTCACCATGAAATTCATCAATTTCAAAAGTATGCGAACCTAGCTCAACATTAAAACGAATTTTATCAATAATTCCAGGTTCACAGATTTGTAAAAGTTTCTCGGCATCACTTATTGAAATTTCCTTTTCCCACTCGAACCGAATAGTACCTTCATCATTTGATTTTCCCTTAACGGTTAAAAATCCAGAGTTACCTTTAATACGAACCCTTACAGTACGTTCTTTATCGGTATTTAAAAAACCTTGAACTATACGTTCTTTAAATTTTGTTTGTTCTTGATATGCGGTAGATGTCACCAAGAATTTACGTTCAATTTCAATCACTCTTTGCTGCTATTTTTTTAATTAAGTCAGATTCTATTCTATTGGTCTTAAAATCATTATTTGCTACCCACACCATAGCTTTGGCGATTGTCTCTGGTTTAATAGAACGATATTTTTCGAGCGGACCAGCCAAAACAAAATTTACGGCTTTCATCAATTGTTTAAAAATCCACTCACCCATTCTTTTTTCTTTTCGAACTCCACTAATCAATGAAGGTTGTAAAAAGTACGTTTCCCTAATTTCCGCATCTAATACTGCATCTTCCATTTCACCTTTAACTCGGTTGTAAAAAACACTACTATTTGGATTTGCTCCCATAGCTGAAACTACTATAAAAGTCTTAATATTGTTAAGAGCACATAGTTTAGCCGCAGCAACTGGTATACCGTAATCAATATTTCTATATACTTCTTTATTTGGTGTTTTTGATTTCGTGGTACCAATACAACAGAAAACATCGTCGGCATAAAAGTGAGCTTTAAATTGTTCTAAGTGCATTAAATCTCCTAAATGTCCTTCAATTTTAGCATGCGAAAATCCAATAGTCGAACGCGAGAAAAGCTTAATTCTACTATATCGATTATCTCCTAACAAAAGCTGTAACAAAATGCCACCCGTAAGACCAGTTGCCCCCAATATAATTGCTGTTTTTGTTTGTGTTTCCATCAAACTAAATATAACCTAATTTTGTAGTATGCCAAATGATTTACCATTGCGAAAAATTATTCATGTAGATATGGATGCTTTCTACGCTTCGGTTGAAGAACTAGACAATCCAGAACTAAAGGGAAAACCTGTAGCAGTTGGAGGAAATGAAATACGTGGTGTGGTATCTGCCGCCAACTACGAAGCGCGCAAATATGGAGTGCGAAGTGCTATGAGTGGGTATCTAGCAAAAAAGAATTGTCCAGAACTAATCTTTGTAAAACCACGATATGATCGATACAAAGAAATTTCAAAACAGATACGCGCAATATTTCATGATTATACAGATTTAGTGGAACCACTTTCTTTAGATGAAGCTTATTTAGATGTCACTGTAAATAAAAAAGGAAACCCCTCAGCTTCATTAATTGCAAAAGAAATTAGACAGCGAATTTTTAATGAATTAGGATTGGCGGCTTCAGCAGGAATTTCCATCAACAAATTTATTGCCAAGGTCGCAAGTGATTTCAACAAGCCAAATGGCCAAAAAACTGTAAATCCTGAAGAAGTACTAGAGTTTCTTGAAAACTTAGATATTAGAAAATTTTATGGTGTAGGTAAAGTTACAGCACAGAAAATGTATAAACTAGGTATTTTTACCGGGAAAGACCTTAAAGCAAAAACTCTAGATTTTCTAGATAATCATTTTGGAAAAAGCGGAAGGTATTATTATCACGTAGTTCGAGGAATACACAACAGTGAAGTAAAACCGCATCGCATACCCAAATCTGTTGGTGCCGAAAGAACATTTAGTGAAAATTTAAGCAGTGAAATTTTCATGTTAGAGCGTTTACAGCATATTGCCGAAGAACTTGAAAGGCGTTTAATCAAGTCTAAGATTGCTGGTAAAACGGTTACGCTAAAAATTAAGTATAGTGATTTTACATTAAACACAAGAAGCAAAACATTACCCTATTTCGTATCCAATAAAGAATTAATACTTGAAACGGCAAAAGAATTATTATATCAGGAAGAACTGCATAATTCGGTACGTTTATTAGGTATTTCGTTGGCGAATTTGAATACTGAAAAAAAGAAAATCGAAACGAAAGAAGAGATAATCTCAGTACAACTGAAGTTTGAATTTTAAGTTACATTGCTTTCATTGAAGCCATAGTCGCCGACCATACTATTGCAGATGATAGAAAAATACCTAATGTATTTGCCCAAAATGCCTTTTGTCTTTCAATCTTAAAGAGATATGTTGCAATACTACCTGCATATACTCCCGTACCCGGTAACGGTATCATTACAAATAATACTAAACCGAAAAATCCGTACTTTTTAATTTTATCTCCAGACCCAGTTTTTGCCCTTCTTGCGATATATAGTGCCGATTTTTTATAGAATTTCCATCGTGTAAAATAAACATTTATTTTCTCCAAAAAGAACATCATAATTGGAAAAACTAAAACATTGGCAAAAAAACACAATACAAAAACCCAATATACATTAAGTCCTCTAAGCATTCCATAAGGAATACCCACCTTTGCTTCACCAAACGGTGACAAACTCCAAAGAATAGCAACTATGAAATCTATAATCAAAGCCTTTTTTTTTAAGAGTGCAAAATTAACGTTCTAATTGATCAAATAGTGTTATTTACCTCTTAAAAAAGAATTAAATTTATGAACCACAGAAACCCCACTTCTCCCTAAGAATTCGGTTGAAGTTCGAGATAAAATATGGTTATAAAAGCCCTAACTCTTTTTTATTAAAAAAGCTAGGGCTATAAAACTTTAATAGTATTATTTTACTATTAATAAATTATCTGTTGCTGTAGGATTCATTGGGCAAAAATATACGTATTCACCCTTAGTTAGTGACGTAGGTTTAGATTTCTGTGTTTTACCGGAGGCAACCACCTCTGTAACATACGCTGTTTGAATATGATTTTCTGGTTTACTTATATCTTTACCTTTTTCTACTAAAACAAAGCCAACATCATGACCTACATTATTATTTGAGATCTCAAAAACATAAATACCTTCATTTACTGTTACTTGTTTTTTAGTAAACTCTCCAGGGGTTTGTTCTAAAGAAATTAATTTTATGCTTTCTGTTTCTGTTTGCGCATTAACCGTTAAAGCAGTTCCAATTACCGCGAATACTAGTGCTATTACTTTTTTCATTATTTCGTTTATTTAATTATTATGATTAAGCTATTGTTGTTTCTAAGGGTTGTGCTTCCGGAAAATCAACTGGTACATTTGTCGTTTTATGTAAATAGTTAGATATGGTTTTATCACCTACTAATACAATGGTATCTACCAAATTTTCTTTTGTCCATCCGGCGTTAAAAAAGTTTGTAACTACATTTGAACTAGTAGCTCCTCGATTTTCTGTAATATCTTTTGCCAATTTAGCAAGAGCATCTAATTTTGCATCAAAACTTGCAGTACCAGACCTCAACTCAAGAATTTCGGCATCAGAAAAACCATTCATTTTACCTATGGCTGTATGAGCTGCCAAACAATACAAACAGTTGTTAACTTGACTTACGGCAAGATTTACTACTTCTTTTTGCTTAGCGTTCAACGAAGTTTTTGCATTACTCAACGCTAGATAATTTGCTAAGGCATTTTCAGAGTGCGCATAGGTAGCGTATAAGTTTGGCACAAAGCCTACTGCTTTTTTTAGATTATCAAAAATTTCCTGATTATTTAAACTTACTTCTTCTCTTGTGGGTACATTAAATTTACTCATGACTTAAATATTTAATTGTTACTATTTTTTAATAATGTGTATGTATTTTAATTTGAAATAATTGTGTTTTCTGTATCACAATAAAAATCGTGATGATACTTTTGCTCACAATGCGTACTTTTATTAATAGGATTTAATGCTGCGCTTTTTCCATTTCTAAAGATTTCAATTAAGTTGAAAATGGATTTTATTTGTGTCTTCATTTTGCTTTGTTTTTAATTACATAGCAAAGATGCGACTGAAATAGTGGTGTTTATTAGGAAGTATTGCCCGACGGCATGTAGAAATTTCCCGTCTAGACTAAACTGTCTTTAAATCTCGGAATTTCGAAGGTGAATATCCGGTCATTTTTTTAAAAAAGCGACTAAAATGTGCAGGATCATTAAATCCTAATTCATGTGCAATTTCCTGATTTTGTTTATCAGAAAAGGTAATAAGTCTTTTAGCTTCTAGTGCAATTCGGTCTAAAATAATTTGCTGGGGCGACTTTTGATTATACAATGCGAAAAGGTTAGACAGTGTTTTAGGACTTTTAAAAAGTAAGTTGGCATATTCACTAACTTTTCTTTTTGTTTTGTAATGCGTATCAACCAAAACATTAAATTTACGAACAACATCTATTTGTTCATTATTTAATTCTTTAACAATTAGTTGCTCTTTCGCCAACCTAGTACACATAATAATAAGTCGTTTTAACAACATTTGTAACATATCACCTTGAATTCTATCTGCGGTAGAAAATTCATCTAGGAACACTTCGTAAAAAGTATAAAATTTTCTTTCTTGACTTTCAGGAATAGTTATTATTGGTAAATCTTGGGTGCCAAAAAATAATATTCCATTGCACGAGACCTCGGCATCATGATCATTGATACAATAAAATTCTCTATTGAAGAGAAAAGCTGTTATAGGTAATTGGGTTGACTTATAAGAAACATGTTGCAAATATGTGGTTGTTACCAGTTGATTTGGCTTTAAATCAATTAACAAACCGTCAATTTCAAGAAAAACTACTTCATTATTTCTATTCCAAAGTATGCTTATATTCGCCGATTTATTAGAAAAAAGATTTCCATTTTTTTTAATATCATCAGTAAACCCGAGAAGGGAACCAATTTTAGAATCGTGAAATTCATATTTCATTTAAATAGACTTTACGAGCTGATACGAAAGATATATTTAGTCTATTTTATAAAGAATACTTACAAAAGAAAAATCCTGATTCAATTAAATCAGGATTTTTAAATTTTGTACTAAAAATTGCAAGTCTCAATTTCCGTAACTCTTAGCGTATTTACCATTCCTTTGTCTTTTATAGGCATGGCTGCAAGGCTAATCAGCATATCACCAACATCTAGAAATCCTTTTTTACAAGCAATTGCATTCACATCTTCTATAGTTTCATCAGTTGAAACATATCTATCATAATAAAAGGCTTTAACACCCCAAAGTAGGTTTAATTGTGTTAAAATTCTTCTGTTAGATGTAAAAACAAGAATATGAGCGCTTGGTCTCCAAGCCGAAATTTGAAAGGCAGTATAACCACTATTTGTCAACGTTGAAATTGCTTTGGCCTTTATCTCATTAGCCATAATAGCAGCATGATAACAAACTGATTTAGTAATATATCTTTTTGTTCTAATATGTGGGGGATCATGAGGAACATGAATTAAATCAGAACCTTCAACACTTTGCAATATACTAGCCATTTTTTCAATTACTTGCACCGGATAATTACCGACAGAAGTTTCACCTGAAAGCATAACTGCATCTGCCCCATCCATAACTGAATTTGCAACATCGTTTACTTCTGCTCTAGTTGGAGTAAGACTTGTTATCATTGTCTCCATCATTTGAGTGGCTATAATCACAGGAATTCTTGCTTTTTTAGCTCTTAAAACTAATTGCTTTTGAATTAATGGAACTTCTTGTGCAGGAACCTCAACACCTAAATCACCTCTTGCAACCATTAAACCATCGCAATGTGCTACAATTTTATCGATATTTTCAACCGCTTCTGGTTTTTCAATCTTCGCAACAATTGGAATTTTATGATCAGAATGTTCTTCAATAATTTTTCTTAAGTCTATACAATCTTGTTCAAAACGCACAAAAGATAATGCAATCCAATCTACTTTTTGTCCAATTGCAAAAATGGCATCATTTATGTCTTTCTCTGTAAGAGCAGGCAATGAAATATTTGTGTTAGGAAGATTTACACCTTTTTTAGATTTTAAGGGTCCACCTTGTATCACTTTTGCTTTTACAGTATCAGTTCCATTAGTATTTACTACCTCAAAAATAAGTTTACCATCATCAAGCAAAACACGTTCACCAGCTTTTACATCTTTCGGAAAAGCCGTATAATTCATATAAACTCTTTCCGCTGTGCCCTCGAAAGGTGTACCAGTAACAAAGTCAATCTCATCACCAGGTGAAACTACAATTTCACCACCCATAACACCAACTCTTAATTTAGGTCCTTGTAAATCTCCAAGGATAGAAACATTTGTACTTAATTCTTCATTAAGTTCTCTAATTATTTTTATACGTTCTTTAACTCCTTCGTAATCTGCATGCGAAAAATTAATACGAAAGACATCAGTACCCGCCAATATCATTTCTTTCAGTACCTCTTTCTTCGATGTTGCTGGCCCAAGGGTTGCAACTATTTTGGTTTTTTTCTGTACAGGCATTCTTAAAATATTAAATTGTTTTTTGAATTTAGTTTATCGCAATCGACCAAATAAGCGGCCATTATACTTGGTATTTCTTGAATGTTTTTTAAAAAACTATCAGCTATTTTTTGATCAATTTTAATAAAATAATCTACTTCTTTATGTTCTGGCACTAATAAATGTTTTGAAGTCGAGGGCATGTCTTTAAAAAGACCTGTCATATTTATAACACCCTGACTATTTGAACTATTAGGAAAAAGTGACCAATAACTATCAGTTTTCTCATCAATCCATTCGAACATGGCAAATGAGAGATTTTTGTCTAATTCTAAATCCTTTTTAGTTCTTTTAAATTGAGCTTTCAAAGTTGAGTTAAGCGCATAAACTAAAGCATGGTCTTCTTGATTGCAATGAATGGCAATGAGCATGAACCATTCATCATAAAAATCTTCCAAGATCTTATGCTTTGTTCCCATAATGATGTAAAAGCGAAATGTAAATATAGGCTTATTCGCTAAAACCACCATAAAAATTTAATCTGCTAGTTCAATAAATGCAAACAATAACGTTATCGTAATATTCCAAGTAGTTATTATGATCTATTCATCTTATCCTGTAATGCAAAAAATGCCCGTTTCGATGCTATTTCTTCTGCCTTTTTCTTAGAAGTAGCTCTTGCCTTTGCAATAACATTATCATCAATTGATAGTTTAACTGCAAAGTGTTTTAAAGCATCATTTCCACTATCCTCATACACATTAAAATCAAAAGATTTCTTTTGTTTTTGGCACCATTCAATCACTAAACTTTTATAACTTATTACGCGACCTTCTAGTTGCTCAATATCCACATACGGATCTATAACACGTTGGTGTATAAACTTTTCACAATAATTATAACCTCTATCCAAATAAATTGCACCAACTAAAGCTTCAAAAACATTACCATGTATGTTATCTCCAAAATGCGTTTTTGGAATTCTACTTTGAACAAATTGAATTAGATTTAAATCTTTACCGAGTTCATTTAAGTGTTTTCTACTAACAATTTTAGATCTCATTTTTGTTAAATAACCTTCATCTCCATCTGGAACTTCATCATACAAATATTTTGAAATTATAGTACCCAGCATGGAATCGCCTAAAAATTCTAAGCGTTCATAATTCATCGGGTGCCCTTTTTCATCTTTTTGATTTGCTGAACGATGCAGAAAGGCCTTCTTATATATAGCTAAAGATTTTGGTTTAAAACCAAGAATTTTAGTTATTCCCAAAAAAAAATCCCCATCCTCTTTCGAATGGGAATTGAATAAATTGGAAGCAAAATTCATATTTAGCTTAACTTATTTTTTTGAAAACAACACAGGCATTATGTCCTCCAAAACCAAATGTATTGCTCATAGCAACATTTACTTCTCTTTCTTGAGCCTTATTTAATGTTAAATTAAGGTTTGGATCAATGTTTTCATCAACAGTTGTATGGTTAATAGTCGGAGGTACTAAATTATGTTTCATTGCCAAAATAGAAGCAATAGCCTCTATAGCTCCAGCCGCACCAAGCAAGTGGCCAGTCATAGATTTGGTTGAATTAATATTAATATTAGCCGCATGATCACCAAAAACAGTTGATATTGCCTTTAATTCTGCTACATCACCCAATGGAGTTGAAGTGCCATGTGTATTTATTGCATCTACTTCTTCAAGAGCAATCCCTGCATCTCTCAAGCAATTTTCCATCACTTTAACAACACCTATTCCATCTGGGTGTGGTGCAGTCATATGATAAGCATCACTAGAAAGGCCACCACCGGCAACTTCAGCATAAATTTTTGCTCCTCTTGCTTTAGCATGCTCATATTCTTCTAGTATAAGCGCACCTGCTCCTTCCCCCAAAACGAATCCATCTCTAGTAGCATCAAATGGTCTAGATGCTGTTTCTGGACTTTCATTTCTTTTAGACAAAGCGTGCATTGCACTAAAACCGCCCATACCAGCAATGGTTACAGCAGCTTCACTACCACCAGTAACAACTACATCGCAGTGCCCTAGTCGAATATAGTTTAATGCATCTATCATTGCATTAGCTGCTGACGCACAAGCAGATACTGTGGTATAATTTGGTCCCATAAAACCATGCTTTATGGAAATATGTCCTGGTGCAATATCGGCAATCATCTTAGGTATAAAAAAGGGATTGAAACGTGGGGTTCCATCACCTTCTGCGAAATTCATAACTTCATCTTGAAATGTTTGAATACCGCCAATACCAGCACCCCAAATAACACCAACCCGAAATTTATCAATCGCTTCAAGATCCAAATTAGAATCCTTTATAGCCTCATCTGAAGATATTAATGCAAACTGTGCAAATCTATCAAGTTTTCTAGCTTCCTTCCGATCAAAATAATCTTCTGGATTATAATTTTTAATTTCGCAAGCAAACTTTGTTTTAAACTTTTCAGTTTCAAAATGGGTTACAATCGTGGAACCACTTTTACCACTTTTTAAGCCTTCCCAATATTCTTCTACATTATTTCCTATAGGTGTCAAAGCACCTAAACCTGTAACTACAACTCGTTTTAATTGCATGAACCGCTTTTTTTATGAGCAAAGTGAAATTAAAAAAAAATATCCATGCAGCATCGTACCACATGGATAATTTTTAAATCTTATCAAGTAAGCATAAAATTACTTCGCTTCTTCTATATAACTGATGGCTTGACCTACAGTAGCGATATTTTCTGCTTGGTCATCCGGAATTTGGATATCGAATTCTTTTTCGAATTCCATGATCAACTCGACGGTGTCCAATGAATCGGCCCCTAGGTCGTTCGTAAAGCTAGCTTCTGATACTACTTCGTTTTCATCAACACCCAATTTATCAATGATGATAGCTTTTACTCTTGATGCAATGTCTGACATAATAATTTGGTTTTAAATTTTTTTAACTAATGGCAAAAATAAAAAACTTTAGATTAATAACACTATTTACGGTTAAAATGTACTGTAATTTAAAAATATTAGCGCAAGTGTGTTACTTTCGTCCTGTATTTATTTAATAGATAATCGATGATTTAATCATGAAAAAAATAGTACTATTTGCCTCTGGTTCTGGATCTAATGTTGAAAACATCGTACGTTACTTTCAAGAAAACAAAAAATCTGTTATCGCTTCCGTTGTTCTTACTAACAAAAGAGATGCCAAAGTTTTAGATCGTTGCAACAGTCTGAATATAAGCGGTTTGTATTTTAATAAAAATGCCTTTTACAAAACTGATGTTATTAGAAATCTTCTACAAGACATCAATCCAGACCTCATAATACTTGCTGGTTTTCTTTGGAAAATGCCACAAACTATTATTCAAGATTTTCCCTCAAAAATTATAAATATTCATCCTGCTCTGTTACCAAAATATGGAGGAAAAGGCATGTATGGAAATAATGTACATAATGCTGTAAAAGAAAATAATGAACCCGAAACTGGTATCACAATACATTATGTAAATGAAAATTATGACGAGGGAGCCATCATTTTTCAAGCTAAAACCCAATTAGTTGATACAGATAGTATAGCACAAATCGCCGCTAAGGTACATGAGTTGGAGTATGCACATTTTCCACGTATTATAGAAAAAATGTTATTCAAAGAATAATGGCTAAGAAGAAAAAATATTACGTAGTATGGAAAGGTAAAAATACAGGTATATATGAAACTTGGAATGAATGTAAGGCACAGATAAAAGGTTATAAGGGAGCACAATACAAATCTTTTTTAAATTTTAATGAAGCCAAAAGGGCATTTAACGGTAATTATACTGATTATAGTAAGAAAAGCTCATCAATTACTAAAGTTTCCCAAGAAGACCTTTTAAAATTTGGATTACCTAATTACCATTCTATTGCTGTAGATGCGGCATCAAGTGGCAACCCAGGTATAATGGAGTATCAAGGAGTTGATACAAAAACAAAAAAACTTCTATTCAAACAAGGTCCATTTAAACAAGGAACAAATAATATAGGTGAGTTTTTAGCTTTAGTACATGGTTTAGCTTATTTAAAAGAACGTAATAGCGATCGTATATTATACACCGATTCTAGGATAGCCATGAGCTGGATTCGTAAAAAAACATGCAATACCAAGCTTGTAGAAAGCGCTAAAAACAAAGATCTTTTCAATTTAATAAGGAGAGCTCTAAATTGGCTTAAAGAAAACGACTACAATACTCCCATTGTAAAATGGGAAACCAAAGTGTGGGGGGAAATTCCGGCAGATTTTGGACGTAAATAAAACACTTATAAATATTGATAACTTGATTAATTGTTGTCTCGTTTTATACAATACAAAACGTATATTTGCAGCTTAATTTTTTACATAAAATGAGCAAACTTCTGATTGTTGGCACAGTAGCTTTTGATGAAATTGAAACTCCTTTCGGAAAGACTGATAAAATTTTGGGAGGAGCAGGAACGTTTATTGGTTTATCAGCTTCTCAGTTTGAGGTGTCTTCAGCAATAGTTTCAGTAGTTGGCGAAGATTTGCCGCAAAAATATCTTGATTTACTTAAAAGTAAGAATATTGATATTTCCGGCATCGAAATTGTTAAAGGCGGTAAAACATTCTATTGGAAAGGTAGATACCATAACGATTTAAATTCTCGAGATACATTAGTAACGGAATTAAATACATTAGCCAATTTCAACCCCATAGTTCCTGAAAATTTTAAAAATGCTGAAGTTGTTATGCTGGGTAATCTGCACCCAAGTATTCAAATGGGTGTAATTAATCAGATGACGAAACGACCAAAGCTTATCATTTTAGATACGATGAATTTTTGGATGGACAATGCACTAGAAGAGCTATTAGCCGTTATTAAAAAAGTAGATGTTATTACTATTAATGATGAAGAAGCACGACAATTAACCAATGAGTATTCATTAGTTAAAGCCGCGAAGGAAATACATAAAATGGGTCCTAAATATGTAGTTATTAAAAAAGGGGAACATGGTGCATTATTATTTAATAATGACAATGTATTCTTTGCGCCCGCGCTACCGCTAGAGGAAGTATTTGATCCAACAGGGGCAGGAGACACATTTGCTGGTGGCTTTGCTGGGTATTTGGCCGCAACAGAAGACACAAGTTTTGATAATTTAAAAAAAGCTGTTATTCATGGTTCTAATTTAGCCTCATTTTGCGTTGAGCGATTTGGCACAGAACGAATGGAAAGCTTAAAGCGTTCTGAAGTAAGCAAAAGACTTCATCAATTTAAAACGCTTACACAATTTGAGATAGAATTACAATAAAAACGTGGCCCTGAAAAAAACAGGGCTTTTTTAATACCTATATAAAATGAGCGATGCTATAAAGCACGAATGCGGAATTTCCCTTATACGCCTTTTAAAGCCATTGGAGTATTACAAAGAAAAGTATGGTTCAGCCTTTTATGGAGTGAATAAAATGTACTTAATGATGGAAAAGCAACACAACCGTGGCCAAGACGGTGCGGGGTTTGCAAGTATTAAACTTGATGTGCCAGTTGGTTCTCGTTTTATGAGCCGAGTACGATCTATAGAACAACAGCCTATTCAAGATATTTTTGATAAAATAAATCATAGAATAAATACTGAACTTATAGAGCATCCTGAGTATAAAGATGATGTAGGCCTTCAAAAAGCCAACATTCCTTATATAGGTGAATTACTTTTAGGTCATGTTCGTTATGGCACATTTGGTCGTAATAGTATGGAAAGTGTACATCCATTTTTACGTCAAAACAACTGGATGCACAGAAATCTTATAGTAGCAGGTAATTTTAATATGACCAACGTGCATGAGCTTTTTGACAATTTAGTTCAATTAGGGCAGCATCCTAAAGATATGGTTGACACAGTAACTGTAATGGAAAAAATTGGTCATTTCTTAGATGATGCAGTTGCAAAACTTTATAAAAAAATTAAAAAAGAAGGCTATACCAAAAAAGAAGCTTCAGCTTTAATTGCCGACCGCTTACGTGTTTCAAAGATATTAAAGAGAGCCGCAAAAAACTTTGATGGGGGTTATACAATGGCAGGCTTATTAGGTCATGGCGATGCCTTTGTACTACGAGACCCAGGGGGGATTAGGCCAGCATATTATTACCAAGATGATGAGGTCGTTGTTGTAGCATCAGAAAGGCCTGCAATACAAACAGTTTTTAATGTTAACTATGACGATGTTAAAGAATTAGATCCAGGTCATGCTCTTATCGTAAAAAAAAGTGGTCGTGTTGCTATTGACCAAATTTTAGAACCAAAGGAACGTTTAGCATGTTCATTTGAGCGTATCTATTTTTCAAGGGGTAGTGATAAAGAAATCTATCAAGAAAGGAAGGAATTGGGGAAACTTCTTTTTCCTCAGATATTAAATTCGATAAATAACGATATTAAGAATACTGTATTCTCATATATCCCAAATACTGCAGAAACCTCCTTTTACGGAATGGTAAAAGAGGCACAAAACTATTTAAACAAAAATAAAGAAGAGGAGATACTTTCCATAGGACCATCGATATCAAGAGAAAAATTACATGATATCTTAAAGGTGCGCCCACGAATTGAAAAAGTAGCAATTAAAGATGCCAAACTAAGAACCTTTATAACGCAAGACAGTAGTAGAGACGACCTGGTAACTCATGTTTATGATATTACTTATGGTTCGGTTAAAAAGGATGATAATTTAGTGATTATCGATGACAGTATCGTACGCGGCACTACTTTGAAAAAAAGTATTATTCGAATATTGGATAGATTAAATCCTAAGAAAATCATAGTAGTTTCATCAGCACCACAAATTCGATATCCAGATTGCTATGGTATCGACATGGCTAAACTGGAAGATTTTATTGCCTTTAGAGCTGCATTGGCTTTACATAAAGAAAAAAACACAATGCATATTGTAGATGATATTTATAAGAAATCAATAGCACAAGTTAATGAACCGGATAAAAACATAATAAATTATGTAAAAGAATTCTATGCACCTTTTACACCAGATGACATTTCATTAAAAATTGGTCAATTATTAACTTCAGAAAATATAAAAGCTGAAGTTCAAATTATATATCAAACTATTGACAATTTACATATCGCTTGTCCGAAAAATCTTGGAGACTGGTATTTTACAGGAAACTATCCGACACAAGGTGGAAATAGAGTAGTAAACAGAGCATTTATAAATTTTTACGAAGGAAAAAGCCAAAGAGCCTATTAACACTATTTAAAACAAGCCTTCATCGACGAAATACAACAAATAGTGTAGTTCATCGATAATATAGGTCATTAGTCCGATTAATAACAATTTTGACGTATAGCAAAGCTATTTTTAGGCTTGCCATAGCATAAGTAGGTTAAGTTCATGGTAAGATTTGGGGCAAAAAGGTGGAGTTCTCTCCACCTTTTTATTTGCGTAAAAATCACCCTATATTCAACTGTAAATTTAATTAGTCGTTATAAGAATTATCTTAATTCTCAATAATTCTAAAACACAAATTCTCCATTTACATTATTCTCTTCCAAATTAATAGTGTTTATTAATTCAGAACATACCTTTCAACAGAATATTAGGGAGTTTAACAAAGATGTTTTAAATAAACATAGGCTCACTATATATTTGAAGAACCATAGCATAAGTAGGTTAAGTTCATGGTAAGATTTGGGGAAAAAGGCGGAACAATGTTCCGCCTTTTTATTTTTACAAAATATCCATTTCTGGTTTCTAAATATAATTCGTGTTCTACGAAATAAATTACAGCATCAACATTCCAGAAAATGCAAATTTTGTTCGTAAAAATTCGGAAACAACAGGCAATAAAAAACTATAACCTGCGAATCCTAATTTGTATTCTTTTTCTTCTAAATAAATAAGATAAAAACCTAAATGAAACCTTTTAACCAAACATATAACCATTCATCTAAAACCTTTTTTTATAGTTCCAATTCACTCTATTTTTGAAGAACCATAGCATAAGTAGGTTAAGTTCATGGTAAGATTTGGGGAAAAAGGCGGAACAATGTTCCGCCTTTTTATTTGTCATAAACCTACTAATTCGCAAGGCTGAAGCAATAATTTGTAAGTTTTTACGCTAAAAATTGCCTTTTAAATATCTTAAAAAGTCGTAAAATTCCTTTTTTATTTCCCGCAATACCAGTAATTTAGTTTTGCCATAGCATAAGTAGGTTAAGTTTATGGTAAGATTTGGGACGAAAAGGGTGGAGATTTCTCTGCCCTTTTCTATTATTTAAACATAAAAAAAGCTTCTAAGAAAATAATCTTAGAAGCTTTTTACCATAAGTATTAGTTCTACTTATTTGCTGCAAATAATTCTGCTACTTTATCCCAATTAATTACATTAAAGAATGCCCCAATATAATCAGGTCTTCTATTTTGGTAGTTCAGATAATATGCATGTTCCCAAACATCTAACCCTAAAATTGGGTAACCTCCGCAACCAGTATTCGGCATTAAGGAATTATCTTGGTTAGGTGTTGAACAAATTTCTACTTTACCACCAGGATGTACACATAACCAAGCCCAACCAGATCCGAATCTAGTTCCAGCTGCAGCAGCAAATTTTTCTTTAAACGATTCAAAAGATCCAAAAGCTTCATTAATAGCATCTGCCAATTCACCAGAAGGGTTTCCTCCACCATCAGGTGACATCACACTCCAAAACAAAGAGTGGTTAAAAAAACCACCACCGTTATTTCGTACTGCCGAATTTGACATGTCTAAATTTTTCAAAATATCTTCAATAGATTTGCCATACAAATCTGTTCCCTCAATAGCAGCATTCAATTTAGTAGTATATCCATTATGATGTTTTGTATGGTGAATTTCCATAGTTTTCGCATCAATGTGTGGTTCTAAAGCATCATATGCATAAGGCAATTTAGGTAGTTCAAAAGCCATTTTATATTGTTTTTAAATTAATATTCATTTTCTTCAAATTTACATTTTTTAACAAACATAATGCACTAATAATTTGTTAAGAACTCTTTTAGAATTAGTAATTTGCATTAAAAAGCTTTTGCAATCAACTAGTTTTAAAATTTATAACGCTTCTGCTGGGTCTGGCAAAACACATACTTTGGTTAAAGAGTATTTAAAAATTGCCTTAAGTGAAAGCAATAGTTTTAAAAACATACTTGCCATCACATTTACAAATAAGGCTGTAAATGAAATGAAGGAACGCGTTTTAGTTAGCTTATATGACTTTAGTCTTCAAAGTCTTCCAGACAAAAGCAAAAGCTTATTTCAAGATTTAATGATAGAACTAAATGTATCTGCAGCCCAGTTGCAAAAAAGAAGTGGTTCTACATTAAAATATATTCTACATAATTATGCGTTCTTTGATGTTTCAACTATTGATAAATTTACCCATCGCATTATTCGAACTTTTGCGAAAGATCTAAAATTGCCACAAAATTTTGAACCTGTAGTTGAAACTGATTTATTATTAGATGAAGCAATTTCTAGAGTAATTCAAAAAGCGGGTAGTGATAATCAATTAACTAAAATTCTGATTGAATTTGCATTAGAAAAAATTGATGATAATCGCAGTTGGGATATTACGTATGACCTTAACAAAATAGGCCAACTAATTTTTAAAGAAAATCATGCTCAACATCTAGAAAAATTGGCATTAAAAAACATGCCGATTTTTCTACATCTAAAAAAAGTAATACTCAAAAAAATAACTACTCTCGAGAAATTAATAATAATAAATGCAACAATAGCTACAGAAGAAATTGAAAAGAGCGGTTTAAATTTAACAGATTTCCCCTACCAAACATTGCCAAATCATTTTAAAAAAATTGCAGATAAAATATTCGATCCTTCTATATTATATAGTAATAAGCTTCAAGAAAATTTAGAAAGTGGGGCAATCTTAAAAAAAGGCGTTGAACTTCCTTCCAACGAATTTCTTGAAAATTTATTCCACTATTATATTCAAATAAAAACATCAATTTATAAGCGATCTTATTTAAAAAACATATACAAAAATCTTGTTCCGCTTACGGTATTAAGTGTTATTCAAAAAGAAGTACTAGCAATAGAAAAAGAACGTGATCAAATACCAATATTCAAATTCAATCAAATTATTTCAAAAGAAATAAAAAATCAACCAGCCCCATTTATATATGAGCGTCTAGGCGAGAAATATCGTCACTTTTTCATTGACGAATTTCAAGATACATCTGCCGCACAATGGGGTAATCTTATTCCTTTAATTGATAATGCCTTAGCTAGTGAAGGTGGTTCCTTATTTTTAGTGGGAGATTCAAAACAAGCTATCTATAGGTGGCGAGGAGGAAAAGCAGAACAATTTATAAACCTTGCTAGCAATTTTCAGAATCCATTTGTACTTCAACCAGTAGTTAATAATCTCCCAATAAACTACAGAAGCTATAGTCAAATAGTTGAATTTAATAATGAATTTTTCACATGGACTAGTGGGCTATTAAACAAAAACACCTATAAAGACTTATATATAAATGGTAACCAGCAGAAGACTAATTCAAAAAAAGGCGGTTTTGTTAGGTTAAATTTTATTACTAAAGACACAACAATTGATACTACTGAGCTACATTGTGAACAAGTTCTGTCAACCATAATTGAGATAAATGAAAAAAATTATTCTTTTAAAGACATTACTATTTTAGTAAGAGGTAATACAAAGGGTGCTTTATTAGCAGATTATCTTTCTTCAAAAAATATTCCTATTATATCTTCAGATAGTCTTTTACTAGAAAGTAATTTAAAAGTGTGTTTTTTAATTAACATATTACAATATGCTACTGGTTTTAAAGATAAAGAACTGGCGTATAGAATTTTAGACTTTTTAGCTCCAAAGAATACCAAACATAACTTTATATACTCTAACATAGATGATTTAGAAAATTTCCTTTTCACAGCATATAATTTTTCGATTAAGAAAATAGAAAGGTTATCAACTTTCGACAGTTTAGAATATGCCATACGACAATTCAATCTTGCGCCCTCGGCAGACGCCTATATTATTTTCTTGATGGATGTAACCTTGGATGTTGAAAAACGAGATGGAGGAAGCATTCAAAACTTTTTAAACTACTGGAATAAAAAGAAGGACAAATTAGCAATAGCTAGTCCGGAAAATATTGATGCCATTCGTATTATGACAATTCATAAGTCCAAGGGATTAGAGTTTCCAATTGTTATTTTTCCATTTGCAGACGCCAACATATACAATCATAAAGACAAAATGATATGGTCTCCTGTAAATTCTCAAGATTTTGAGGGTTTCGATGAAATATTATTATCTGAAAAAAGTGAATTAGTACAATACCCAAATGAGGCAGCAAACTTATTTAACGTTGAAACTCAAATGATGGAACTAGATGCTATGAATGTTCTTTATGTTGCACAAACTAGGGCAGAAAAAGCACTCTATATTATCAGCGAAAAGAAATCTTCAAAATCGAAAAATGATAAAATAGTCAATTATTCAGATATATTTAGGAGTTACTTAGTTCAAAAAAATCTATGGCAAGCGGAAAAATCTATTTATGATTTTGGTGAGCTAGAATCATTAACAAAAGAAATCGCTATTGACACTAATTCAGAAGAACTAACGTACCAATATACGTTTCGAGATAGGCCTAATTTTAATATAGTAACTTCTGGAGGGATGCTTTGGAATTCGAACAGAGAAGAAGCAATGCATCATGGAACCTTAATACATTATATATTAAGTTTAATTGAAACAGGTGAAAATTTACCAAATGCAATAGACAAAGTCTTAAAAAATGGAGATATTACTCAAGAGGAAATTACATCAATTACTACAACTATAAATGATATAATACAACATGAAAAATTAGCCGAATATTATTCCGACAAGTACCATTCATTAAATGAGAGAGATATATTAACTTCAAAAGGCGAACTTTTACGCCCAGATAGAATTTCGATATTAAACAACGAAGTTACCATTATTGATTATAAAACTGGATTAAAAAACCCAAAGCATAAAGAGCAGCTTTACACCTATGCCGATGCCTTAATTGAAATGGGTTACACTATTAAGAGTAAAATAATTGTATATATAAATACCAATATTATTCTTGAGTTTGTTTAGTAGCAAACCCATATTGTTTTTAAATTTCATATAATACAAGTGTAATATAACTTTAGGTATTTTCAAGATACCATAAGAACTAAATAGTCTAAGAAAAACCTAAAATAACCCAGTTAAATAACAAATAGAAGAAAAAATTAATCCAAAAGTCGATGTTCTTAACTACATATTTATGATATGTTGTAACATTTATTGCTATCGGATTTTTCTTTCCACTATCTACGAAAGTTAATTCATTAAATAAAGAAATAAGCTCTAAAACCCTTGTAGATGTGTATTTTACTCATATTTAATACGCATATTTTCTCGTTACAAGGGCCTTTAATATCGTTTAAATGCATGATTTGACAAAAAAAATGCGATAAAAAAATAAGAAATTGATTTTGTTAATAATATTTAACAACTTACATTTGCGCCTAATAAACACTTAAACTTAAAAATTTGAACATGAAACATCTTAGCAAATTATTGGTTGTTGCCCTACTAGTTGTAGGTTTTAACAACATACAAGCGCAAGACGAGAACAATCCTTGGGCAGTGAGCTTTGGGGTAAATGCCATAGACGTATACCCAACTGGTGACGTAAGTTCTTTTGGTAATGAGTTCTTTAATGCGACAGACCACTGGAATATTCTTCCTTCAATATCAACTGTTGCGGTATCGAAGTCAATAGGTGATGGATTTTCTATTGGAGCTAGAGGTTCATTAAATAAAATAAGTAAATGGGGAGATGAAGACGTTGCTGATCTTTCTTATTATGGTCTTGATGGTACAATTAAGTACAACTTCTTAAAGGAAACTGTTATCGATCCTTTTGTTGAAGTAGGTGGTGGTTATACTTGGATTGATGAAGTTGGTGCTGGAACCGTTAACGGATCTATTGGTCTTAACTTCTGGTTTACTGACAATATCGGTCTTTCTGTACAAACAGTTTACAAGCATGCTTTTGAAGATTATTTATCAACTCATTTTCAGCATTTAGCTGGTATCAAAGTTAAATTTGGTGGTACTGATACTGATGGTGATGGTGTATATGACAAAGATGATGCTTGTCCTGAAGTTGCTGGCTTAGAGGCTTTCAACGGTTGTCCTGACGCTGATGGTGATGGTATTGAAGATAGCAAAGATAGCTGTCCAAACGAAGCTGGTTCTAAAGAAATGAACGGTTGTCCTGATGCTGATGGTGATGGTGTTGCTGATAAAGATGACGCTTGTCCTAACGAAGCTGGTTTAGCTAATTTAGGTGGTTGTCCTGATGCTGATGGTGACGGTGTTGCTGATAAAGATGATGAGTGTCCTAATGAAGCAGGTCCTGCAGAAAACAAAGGATGTCCTTGGGCTGATAAAGATGGTGATAGCGTATTAGATAAAGATGATAAATGTCCAGATGTTGCTGGTACAGTAGCAAACGCTGGTTGTCCTGAGGTTACTGAAGAAGTTCAGAAACAATTAAATGACTATGCTAAAACAATCTTGTTTGATACAGGTAAATCAAGCTTGAATCCAGAAACTACTTCTGTATTTGTTGACATCATCAGAATCTTAGGTGAGTATCCTACTGCTAAATTTACTGTAGAAGGACATACTGATAGTGTTGGTGGTGAAAAAACTAACCAAGCTTTATCTGAAAAACGTGCTAATGCAGTGAGAGATTTCTTAATTGCAGAAGGTGTTGCATCAGATAGATTAACTGCTATCGGTTATGGTGAGTCTAAGCCTATCGCTTCTAACAACACTAGAAGTGGAAGAAAAGAAAACAGAAGAACAGAAATCAACTTAGTAAAATAAGCCTTTAGATTTCCGTTTAAGTAAATATTTATTTAAAAGCCCTGACTTAATTGTCAGGGCTTTTTTATTTTAGCACATGCAAAGTTTTCTAGAAGAGGTCGCAGAACAAATATGTCAAGAATACGACAAACTAGAAAATATCATCTTTATTCTACCGAGTAAGCGTAGCGGTACATTTTTAAGAAAAGCCCTAGCTAAATATCTAAAAAAAACACAATTAGCTCCTGAAATATTAAGTATTGAAAGTTTTGTTGAAAATATTTCTGGTTTAACCCCTGCCACCCATACACAACAATTATTTGAGCTATACAAAGTTCATTTAAGATATAATCCTGAAGAACAATCAGATTTTTATTCATTCACTAAGTGGGCCAGTACACTACTACAAGATTTTAATGAAATAGACCGTTATTTGGTTGATGCCTCAAAACTATTTTCAAATCTTTCTGACATTCAAGAAATTTCGTATTGGTCACCTGAATATGAAAAAACCAAAATGATGGATGACTATCTTAAGTTTTGGAATCAATTAGAACCAATATACCATGCTTTTAATTCTAATCTCAAAAGTCAAGGTATAGGCCATCAAGGACTTATTTATAGACAAGCCAGTGAAAATTTAGATGAATATATTAAACAAACTAAAGATAAAGCACATGTATTTATAGGGTTTAATGCTTTAAATAAGTCAGAAACCTTAATTATACAAAAATTAATTGCTCAGCCTAAAAACAAAATATTTTGGGATATTGACAAATACTTTTTAGACGATCCAGTTCATGACGCAAGTTTCTTCTTAAGAACTTATTTAAAAACTTGGGGGTACTTTGAAAAATCTAAAATGGTTGGTATTAGTTCTCATTATCAATCTTCAAAAAATATAAATATCATTGGTTTACCTAAAAATGTTTCCCAAGCAAAATATGTTGGTAAATTACTTGGTGAGCAGGAAGTTGAAAATCTCAAAAAGACAGCTGTAATACTTGGTGATGAAACAATTTTAAATCCAATTCTTAATTCAATTCCAAAAGAAGTTAAGTCCGTTAATATTACTATGGGTTACCCATTAAGTGGCACTCCATTAGCAAGCCTTTTCGAACAATTAATGCAATTATATATAAATAGGGAAATCAAAGGATGGTATTATCGTACAATACAAGATTTTTTATCTCACCCCTATATCCAAATACTATTAAGCGATAAAAACGATAATTACGCTAATTTAATATCAAAAAAAATTGCAGAACAAAATTGGTCCT
This sequence comes from Flavobacteriaceae bacterium EG-1, assembly GCF_009649685.1. Classification (GTDB taxonomy): domain Bacteria; phylum Bacteroidota; class Bacteroidia; order Flavobacteriales; family Flavobacteriaceae; genus Aurantibacter_A. Next base: position 1,055,326 of record NZ_WJPK01000002.1, on the reverse strand, counting down.
TTATACAAAATAATCAACTCATAAAAACTTGTCCGAAACAAAAAGAAAATTTAGAGTTACTGTTTACTAATGAACCGCCTGATATAAATAAATTTTTAACCAATTGTTTAGCCATAATTAATGGTATTAAATTAAAACTAGTTGTTGGTACAAATAATCTTGAGCTAGAGTATTTGTATAGATTTCATAAATTATTTAATCAATTAAATGATATAGTGCAACAGTATTCTTTTATTAACGAATTAAAATCACTCAAGAGTTTATATACCGAATTACTTTCAAAAGAAACACTAGATTTTCAAGGAGAACCACTCGAAGGGCTTCAAGTAATGGGAATGCTTGAAAGTAGAAATTTAGATTTCGAAACTATAATTATTACTTCAGTTAATGAAGGCATTCTTCCATCTGGTAAAACGAATAATTCTTTTATTCCAATGGATTTAAAACATAGTTTTGGGTTGCCGTCTTATAAAGAAAAGGATGCAGTTTACACTTATCATTTCTATCGCATTCTGCAACGAGCACAAAACATTTATCTTCTTTACAATACAGATACAGATGTATTAGAAGGCGGCGAAAAAAGTAGGCTTTTACTACAACTACTAACTGACAAAAATAAAAATAGTGATATACGCGAAGCTATTATTTCCCCTGAAATAAATCCTTCAAAAAATGAATTAATTATTATCACTAAAGATTTAGGCTTAATGAATTTAATAAAAGAGCATGCTTCAACTGGTTTCTCACCAACATCATTAAGCAACTATATCCGAAACCCAATTGATTTTTACAAACGTAATCTCCTCAAAATTGATGATCTTACTGAAGTTGAAGAAACTGTAGCTGCTAATACTTTTGGCACCATTGTTCACGACACACTCGAAAATATTTATACCGATTTTTTAGGAAAAGAATTGGATGCAAAATTACTTGAAAAGGTAAAAGTAAAAATACCTAATCTAGTTAATGAACAATTTGAAAAAACTTATTTGGGAGGAGATTTTAGTACAGGTAAAAACCTAATTGCATTTAATGTTATTGTAAAATACTTGGAGAATTTTATTGACAATGAAATTGAAGAAGCAAAGCAACATAGCATTAAAATATTAGCACTAGAGGAACAATTTAAAATTAACATAGAAATTTCGGAACTCAACTTTCCTGTTGTACTTAAAGGTAAATTAGATCGTGTAGATGAGAAAGATGGCATCACTAGAATCATTGATTACAAAACGGGTAAAGTAGAATCAAAAAATGTTGAAATAATTAATTGGCAAGAAATTACTTCTGATTATGAATATAGTAAAGCCTTCCAACTATTATGTTATTCGTTAATGTTTAACAAACAAAGACAGATAGAGCATTTTAAGTCTGGTATTATTTCATTTAAAAACCTACCTTCTGGTGTATTAAATTTTGCTCTTAAAGACAAAAGATCACGAGGTGCACTAAAAAATACTACTATTACAGAAGATATTTTAATAAATTTCCAAGATCAACTGAAAAAATTAATCTTGGAAATTTGCGACCCAGAAATACCATTAATTGAAAAAGAAATATAAAATATTCTTATTTTTTATCTGGTCTTGTAGGTCTAACTTCAATTTTACTTGGCAAGGTTCTAGGATGCATCTTTAAAAGATCTAAAACTAATTCACCAATATCTTCTGGCTGAATTTTCCATGCATCCTTTTCATCAGGTTCATTATTGTTAAAATTAGATGCAACAGAACCAGGCATTATTGTAGAGACTTTTATACCATACTTTCTAAGATCTAACATAACAGCTTGTGTAAAACCAACTACTCCAAATTTAGTTGCATTGTAACCTGCGCCAGCTGCAAAGAAATTTGTTCCTGCCAAACTAGCTAAAGTCATATAGTATCCCTTAGATTTCTTTAAAGCGTCTACAGAAGCTTTTAAGGTGTAAAAAACACCTGTTAAATTCGTATCAATCATATTATTCCAATACTCTGCAGACATTTCATCTATTGGCATAAAATGACCCACACCAGCGTTCGCAAGAACAACATCAAGTTGACCCCACTTTTCTAATATGGCTTCAACCCCAGCCTTTTCATCATCTAGGTTACTAACATTTGAAGCAATTGCTAAAACGCTTTCAGAATCCCCTAAATAATATGCAGCCTGTTCAACTGTTTTTAAGGTACGGCCACTAATTGCCACCCTCATCCCAGCATCAATTAATTTTTGTGCTACTCCATATCCAATTCCTTTAGAACCTCCTGTTATATAAACTACTTTATTTTTTAAATCTTGCATATTATTTTTTCTACAAATTACTATTACAATTACAGTTGCTAAAAATACAATCGTTATTTTTTTCTTAAATGAGTAATAATATTCTGATCTTAGAATCTATAATAAATAGTAATTTAGTCTCATATATGTCCAACTCTTCACAAAAAAATCAGTTCACTATAAGGCCAATGGTTATTGATGATATGACGAGCATCATGCAATTAAAGAATGCTGAGAATTGGAATCAAACTAATTTAGATTGGAAATTTTTAATAAATAAAAACCCTAAACATTGTTTTGTAGCTTGTGATAAAAAAGAAATAGTTGGCACCGTAACTGCTATGGTTTATGGTAGTAAACTTACGTGGATTGGAATGATGTTGGTTGCCAAAAATTATAGAGGGCTTGGTATAAGTAAATTATTAATGAATACTGTTATTAATAAACTTCAACATATTAAATCTATAAAACTTGATGCTACGAAAGCAGGAATTCCGGTTTATAAAAAATTAGGTTTTAAATCAGAGTTTGAGATTTTGAGAATGGCAGCTATATCTGGATTTTCTAATAAATTAAATCAAATTTCAATAGAAAATCCTGCTTTACAGCCAATTACTACCAACAATATAACAGAAATAGCATTATTTGATTACAAAATGTATGGTGTAAATCGGCAAATTTTATTTAATAGAATTCTAAAGCAAGAAGGCACCAATAATTGGTTTTTAAAAAAAGATGGTGAAGTTACGGGGTTTGTTCTAAGTCGTAATGGAAGTCAATATTTTCACGTGGGCCCTTTAATTTCACAATCGGTAACTGATAGCAAGTTACTTTTGTCTAAAGTATTCCTCAATATTACAAATATTCCAATTTTAGTAGATTTATTAGAGGAACAAACTGAACTGTTAACTTGGCTTATATCAAATGGATTCTTAATTCAACGAAGCTTTAAGAGGATGTATCTAAAGAATAATGTTTGCAATGCTTCTGTAAAGAATCAATATTTAATTGCCGGTCCTGAATTAGGTTAGTCTACTTATCTCAAAACAACAATTAAATCATCGGAATTCACCAAAGAACCACCTTCTAATAAGACTTTATCTACTACTCCATCGGTAACAGCAACAACCGTACTTTCCATTTTCATTGCTTCAATAACAAACAATGGTTGATTCTTTTTAACTTCTTGTCCTTTTTTCACAAGTACATTTGATAATAATCCTTGTAAAGGTGAGCCCACATGTTTTGAATTAGAACTATCAGCTTTTAGGTTCTCTACCTTACTCACCTTAATATTAGTATCTTTAATAAGTACATTTCTTATTTGACCATTTATCTTAAAGAAGATACTAACGTTTCCATCGAGGTCTGGTTCACCTCGCTGCATTAAAGAAATTAAAACATTCTTACCGCGATCTAATTCTACCATTATTTCTTCTCCTACTTCCATTCCATAAAAGAAATTCTTAGTTGGAATATTCATAACATTACCATACTTAACATGGTTGTTATAAGCATTTGTAAAAACTTTTGGATACAATTTATAGGACAGGAAATCAGTTATTTCTAAATCGCGACCCATCCCCTTTTTAAATTTTCGTTTAAAGGCTTTAAATTCTTTATCAAAATCTATTGGCTGTAGATGTGCATTAGGTCTATTAGTAAATGGCTTTTCACCTTTTAAGACTAACTTCTGTATCTTTTTTGGAAAGCCACCAACAGGCTGACCCAATTCTCCTCTAAAAAAGCTTTTAACAGATTCTGGAAAAGAAATTTCATCTCCACGCTCCAATACTTCATCAATTGTTAGGTCATTACTAATCATGTACTGAGCCATATCACCCACCACCTTTGAGCTAGGTGTCACTTTTACAATATCGCCAAACAATTTATTAACCTCACCGTACATTTTCGTTACCTGATTAAACTTATCTTCTAACCCAAGAGCAATTGCCTGACCTTTTAAATTGGAATATTGACCACCAGGTATTTCATGATTGTAAACATCACCAGTACCCGACTTTAATCCAGATTCAAACGTATAATAATATTTACGTACCGTTTCCCAATAATTTGAATATTCTGCTAACTTTTCAGTATTCATTTCATTTTCACGCTTATGAAAACGTAACATTTCAATTACAGCATTAAAATTAGGTTGGGATGTAAGTCCAGAAAGCCCTCCCAAAGCTACATCGATTACATCTACCCCGGCATCAATTGCTCTAAGGTAAGTAGCTGTTTGTACAGATGAAGTATCATGTGTGTGCAAATGAATAGGAATATCAATTTCAGATTTCAATTCCTTTATTAAAATATGTGCGGCATCAGGTTTAAGGAGGCCTGCCATATCTTTTACACCTAAAATATGTGCCCCAGCATTTTCGATATCTTTTGCTAATTGCACATAATACTTTAAGTCATATTTAGTTTTAGAAGGGTTTAATATATCTCCAGTATAACAAATAGAACCTTCTGCTAATCCACCTGTTCTTTTTCTAACATGCTCAATACAAGGAGCAATAGACTTCATCCAGTTTAAGGAATCAAAAATTCGGAAAATATCAACACCCGTATTCCAAGATTCTTCAACAAATTTTTCAATTAAATTATCGGGATAAGCAGTATAACCGACACCATTAGAGCCTCTAATTAACATTTGTAACAATACATTGGGCATCGCTTTACGTAATAAGGCTAATCGTTCCCATGGATTCTCTTGCAAAAATCGAAGACAAACATCAAAAGTAGCACCTCCCCAAACCTCCATTGAAAAAATCTCTGGATGGTTTTTACTATAACCTTCTGCTACCTTTAGCATATCGTTTGTTCTCATTCGGGTTGCCAAAAGACTTTGATGCGCATCACGCATGGTGGTATCCGTAAAATGGATTTTTTTCTCTTTCTTCAACCATTGTGAGAATTTATCCGGGCCAAGTTCTGTTAATAAATCTTTTGTGCCTTTTGGATAATTATCTATTTTAAGAACCGAAGGAATTATTGGTTTAGAAAAGACAAGCGTTGGATCTATTTTCTTAACATCAGCATTTCCATTAACTATAGTATCACCTAAAAATTGAATTAGTTTGTTGGCTCTATTTCTAGGTTCTACAAACTCAAACAATTTGGGTTCATTTTTTATAAAATTTACGGTAACCTTTCCCTCTCTAAAAGTAGGATGTTTTAGAATGTTATCTAAAAAAGCCATGTTTGTATTCACACCACGAATACGAAATTCTGCTAATGCCCTTCTCATTTTCCTACAAGAGCCATCAAGTGTTCGGCTTCTTGCTGATACTTTCACCAGCATTGAATCGAAAAAAGGCGAAATTGAAACACCTTGATAAATACTTCCAGCATCTAATCGAATTCCAAAACCAGATGCACTTCTATAAGTTGTAACTACCCCATAATCCGGCTTAAAATCATTAGCTGGATCTTCAGTGGTAATTCGACATTGTAATGCTAAACCAGAAACTTTAACTGCTTCTTGGTTTGAAATTTTTATTTGTTTATCTGATAATTTATATCCTCCTGCAATAAATAATTGTGCTTTTATTAGGTCGATATTTGTAATCATCTCCGTAACCGTATGCTCAACTTGTACACGCGGATTTACTTCAATAAAATATATACTTCCATCATCATCAACAAGAAATTCAACAGTACCAATGTTATTATAGTTAACAGCTTTGCAAATAGCTAAAGCATAGCCATACAACTTATCTTTTGTTACTTGAGGTAAGCCAATTGATGGTGCAAATTCAATTACTTTTTGATATCGTCGTTGTACCGAGCAATCTCTTTCGTAAAGGTGAACCATATTACCATGAGTATCTGCTACGATTTGAATTTCGATATGTTTTGGATTCTCAACAAATTTTTCGAGAAAAACTGTATCATCACCAAAAGCATTTAAGGATTCTCTTCGTGCTTCTGGAAATCCTTTTCGTAATTCTTCTTCGGATCTAATTACGCGCATTCCACGACCACCACCTCCCGAAGCTGCTTTTAACATTACAGGATATCCTATTTTTTTTGCTTCAGCTAACGCTATTTTTATAGATGTTAAATCTTTATCACTACTTAAAATAATTGGAATATTATTGGCTACAGCGACTTCTTTAGCTGTAATTTTATCTCCCAAAGCTCTAAGAACGGATACTTTAGGACCAACGAAAATTATTCCATTAGCCTCACATTGAGCTGCAAATTTTGAATTCTCAGATAAAAAGCCATAACCAGGATGTATAGCATCAACATTGTTCTCTTTTGCTACTTTAATAATAGCATCAATATCTAAATATGGTTTTAGTGGTTCATTATCCTCACCTATTTGATAACATTCATCAGCCTTGTATCTGTGCAAAGAATATCTGTCTTCATAAGTATAAACACCAACCGTTCTTACACCAATTTCTACACATGCTCTAAAAATTCGTATGGCAATTTCTCCTCTATTAGCTACAAGAACTTTTTTAATTTCCATACTCTATTGTCTTTTAGGTTTTATTTATCAAATGATGTGGAAAATCTTTAATTTCCTCACAACAAATTTGTTCCATTACTTGTTGAAGTTCTGTTTTTAATAATGAAATTGTATGATTTCCACCTTCGTTTCCTAATGCAGCAACACCGTACATAAATGACCTTCCCATAAACGTAAATTTTGCTCCACTTGCTAAAGTTCTTGCAATATCTGGACCCGATCTTAAACCACTATCCATCATAACCGTCATTTTATCACCATACTTTTCCGCAATTCTAGTCAAGGGTTTTATTGTTGATTCTCCTGCATCTAGTTGTCTACCTCCATGATTCGAAACAATTACACCATCAATTCCTAAATTTAATGCTTTTTCTGCATCAGCCTCATTAGCAACACCCTTTAAAACGAGCTTACCTTTCCACATATCGCGAATAGGTTTAATTTTTTCTTCATTTAATCGACCTGAAAATGTATCATCCATAAACTTTCCTAATTGCTTAAGATCTAAACCTTTTGGCATATATGGCTTTAGCGTTTCAAAATTTGGTTGTCCATGAAGAAGTGTTTTCATTGCCCATTCTGGCTTACCCAAAATCTGAAGTATATTTTTTACAGACATTTTCGGGGGCATCGCCAAACCATTTCTTATATCTCTTGGTCGGAACCCAAAAGTGGGTACATCGCACAAAATAACTAGTACCGGACATTCAGCGGCAGCAGCGCGATTAATAATATCATCTCTTAATCTATTCTCAGTAGGATGATATAATTGAAACCATGCTTGCCCTTCTGTAAGCTCTGAAATGCGTTCAATACTGCTAGTAGAAACTGTACTTAATACAAAAGGTATATTATGATTGAAAGCAGCTTTTGCTAAAATTTCTGGTGAATTTGGCCACATTAATCCTTGTAAACCTACTGGGGCAATTCCAAAAGGAGCATCATAAGTATGACCGAACAATTCGGTTTTTAATTCAGACCCGGTATGTTTACTTAAATAATATGGTAACAATTCTACTTCTCTAATTTCGGCCGTATTCTTATGAAGGTTAACATCTTCATTACACCCACCATCCAAATATTCAAAAGCAAATTTTGGTATTTTGCGTTTAGCTTTATTTCGTAAATCAGTTACAGAAGGAAATGAGTTATTTATTTTAATAATAGTTTCTTTTTTATTGCCCATAACAAGTATACAGTCGGTAAGCCTTAGCTCTATTTATGTAGTTTTATATTCGTATTTTTTAAACACATGGTTTCCATACCAAGCAATGTAAACAAGGCATATTAATGGTAATATAAACGAAAAGTTTACTTCTGAAATTCCCATAATCGTTGTATCTGATACGCCATTCCCACCAATATCAATAATCATACCTTGCAACTTAGGCATAAGAGCCCCGCCTACAATAGCCATAATAAGGCCAGCAGAACCAACTTTTGATTGTTCTTCAGTTAAACTATCTAATGCTATTCCATAAATAGTTGGGAACATTACCGACATACTCAATGAAACTCCAATCAAACCATACAAGCCAAAAATTCCTTGAACTAGAATTACAATGGTCACACAAATGATGGCCAAAAATGCAAAATACATTAATAATTTACCAGCACTCATAAAACGAAGCATATAAGTACCAATAGCTCTACCAATTGTAAAAAATATAAAAGCTGCCATCTGATAATACCCTGCCGTAACAGAATCAATGGCAATAGCTTCGGCATACTGATAGATATATGTCCAGCACATAATTTGTGCACCAACATAAAATATTTGGGCAATAACCCCTAAAACATATTTTTTGTTTTTTGCTAAAATTGCAAAAGTCTTACTTAAACTAGGCATACCACCTTCGTCTTTAGATTGCGGCATTTTATTTATTAAGAACAAAACAAAAATTGCTATTAGAACTATTCCTAAAATTACATAAGGATTACGAATAACAATTAAATCTGAGGTTCGAATTAAAATTTTAGAAGCTTCTTCAAGGGCACTAAAATCTTCTATATCATCAGATTGCAAATTTTTTAAAACAAATTGTTGAGCTACAAACAAACCAGCTATTAATCCAACGGGGTTAAAGGCTTGTGCCAAATTTAATCGTTGGGTAGCAGTTTCTTTTTCACCCATGGCCAAGATATAAGGGTTGGCTGCTGTTTCTAAAAAAGCGAGTCCAAATGTTAGTACATAAAGTCCCATACAAAAAAACCAAAACTGTTCGGTAATGGCTGCAGGATAAAATAACAGTGCCCCACATGCATATAAAGCCAAACCAATTAAAATTCCTGTTTTATAGGAATATTTTCTCATGAACATTGCAGCTGGTAGTGCCATACAAAAATAACCTCCATAAAAAGCCATTTGCACCCAAGCAGCCTGGGAATTGGAAAGCTCTAGTACTTTTTTAAATGCCTGAACCATTGGATCTGTAACTGCATTGGCAAAGCCCCAAAGTGCAAATAATGAGGTTACCAATATAAATGGCACCAATACTTTTTTTGATACTACTGGAGGTTTAATATTCTGCATGATTTATTCTTTATAGTGCTCTATCTAAATGTGTATATCCGCCATCAACATAAACTAATTGCCCGGTAGTATGACTCGAAGCTTCTGACAATAAAAAAGCAACAGAATTTCCTATTTCATGGGCAGTTGTCATTCTATTTTCTAGAGGGATTTTTTCAGTTATTCCTTTCAACTTTTTATCTGGTTCATCAAAGGTTTTAATCCATCTTTCATAAAGAGGTGTAAAACATTCTGCAACAATTACAGCATTCACGCGAATGCTATATGGAAGTAATTCTACAGCCCATTCTCTTGTTAAGGCATTTCTACCACCATTGGCGGCAGCATATCCCGACGTTCCTCCCTGCCCCGTAACAGAAGTTTTAGAACCAATATTTACTATTGCTCCTTTACTTTTTTTTAGTGCTGGCAACGCATGATGTGCCATTAAATAATAGTGTACGAGGTTCTTTTGAAGTGAAGACATAAAACCTGCATAATTGCCATTTTCTAAACTAACCCCATCATTTACTCCGGCATTATTTACGAGCCCATCTATTTTACCAAAACATTCTAACGCACTTTTAATGGCATTTTCACATTGAGTAGGATCAGTTAATTCAGCAAAAGCAAAAGCCACTGTTGCACCAGATGCTTCTAGGTCTTTGGCAGCTTTAATAATAGTTGGTTGATTTCTGCCTATTATAAAGATAATTGCTCCTTCCGCAGCAAGAACTTTACATATGCCTAAACCAATGCCTTTTGACCCTCCGGTAACAACAATGACTTTATCCTTTAACTTTAAATCCATTATTTCCTTAAGTTTTTATTGGTAAGCTTTGATAACTTGTTTAGAACTACCTAAACCTTCGATACCTAATTCTACGACATCACCAGCTTTTAGATATCTATTTGGACTAAAACCAAAACCAACTCCTGAAGGTGTACCAGTTGAAATTATATCACCAGGTAATAAAGTCATGTACTGGCTAATATAACTTACTACTTGTTCTATGTTAAAGATAAAATCAGATGTATTACTATCTTGTAGCATTTCTCCATTCAATTTTAACCATAAATCCAAATTATTTGGATTTTCAATTTCATCTGCTGTAGCAATATAAGGTCCAATTGGAGCAAACGTATCACAACCTTTGCCTTTACACCATTGTCCTGCTTTTTCTATTTGAAAAGCTCTTTCACTATAATCGTTATGCAACACATAACCCGCAATATGATTGTAAGCATCTTTTTCTTCAACATATGACGCTTTTTTACCAATAACTATTGCTAATTCTACCTCCCAATCTGTCTTTTCACTATTTTTAGGAATAATTACATCATCATTTGGTCCAACAATTGCAGAAGTTGCTTTAAAGAAAAGTACAGGTTCTTTAGGAATTTCCATTCCACTTTCTGCAGCATGCTTCGCATAATTCAATCCCACACAAACAATTTTCGAAGGTCTAACTAATGGTGAACCTAGCCGCTCATCTTCAGATATTATAGGACAGTTATCTTGGTTGCTTTGTAACCATTTTTCTAATCGTTCTATACCATCTGCACCAAAGAAGTTTTCATCAAAATCTTGACCAAATGCTGAAACATCTATTCGAGTACCATTTTCCAATTGAACTCCTGGTTTTTCATCACCTACTTTACCAAATCTTATTAATTTCATTTAATCTTACTTAATACATTATAAATTTAATTTTATCAATTATAAAACTATGATCCGTTGAGAGTTGTAAAACCTCCATCTATAGAAAAATTAGTTCCTGTTATAAATGAAGCTTCATCAGAACATAAATATAAGGCCATATTTGCAATTTCTTCTGGTTTTCCCATTCGACCAATAGGCTGAGTTTTGGAAAGCTTCTCAAACATTTCTTCTTCTTTTCCTGGATAATTTTTTTTAATGAAACCATCTACAAAAGGTGTATGCACTCTTCCTGGAGATATACAATTACAACGAATACCATAATCTAAATAATCTTTTGCTACCGAATATGTCATGGTTAATACTGCACCTTTTGTCATAGAATACGCGAAACGGTCGTTTATTCCTACTGATGATGCTATTGAAGCCATATTAATAATAACACCTCCTTTTTCCTTTAAACTACTAATGCCTGCCTGCATACAGTTATAAACACCTTTTATATTTACCTCGTATAAACGATCTAAATCTTCTACAGAAGTATTTTCTAAATTACCAATATGTGCTATTCCCGCGTTGTTCACTAAAATATCAACCTTACCATTGGCAATTATAGACTCAAAAGCCTTTCTTACTTCTTCACCTTTAGCAACATTACAACTATAGACATTAACTTTACCTCCAATTTTCTCAATGGACTGTACAGTTTCAATAGCATTAGAAGAATGCAGTTCAAGAATATGAACATTAGCACCTTGCTCTGCAAGTGCTATACAGATTGCTTGACCAATACCACTACCTCCGCCGGTTACAACGGCATTTTTATGTTTTAAACTAAATTTCATTTGCAACTGAATTCATTATAATTAATTCTTCCTTCCAAAACTTTCCATCAGGAAACCGAAATTCTGCAATAGATTCTGGTTTCATAGTTATACTATAACCTGCCATTATTGGAGGCATATAGGCACCATTTTTAATAACTACTGGATCAAAAAAATGATCATGTAAATGATCTACAAACTCAATAATTCTATTCTCAAGTGAGCCACTTATTGCAATATAGTCAATCATAGAGAGATGTTGTACATATTCACACAGCCCCACACCGCCTGCATGCGGACAAACTGGAATTTTAAATTTAGCTGCCATTAATAAAATGGCTAATATTTCATTTACACCACCTACTCTACAACTATCAATTTGACAAATACCAATAGCTTTTGCTTGCAACAATTGCTTAAACATTACCCTATTTTGACAATGTTCACCAGTTGCTACTTTAATTGGAGCTATTGCTTTTGCTATACTTGCATGCCCTAAAATATCATCAGGACTTGTTGGTTCCTCAATCCAATAAGGATTAAACTTTTTCAGTTCTGCCATATTCGAGATAGCCTCATTTACATCCCATTTTTGGTTGGCATCCATCATTAGTCTTAAATTCGGACCTATTTCTTCACGAATAATGGCAGCCCTACGCATGTCATCTTTTAAATCTGAACCTACCTTAATTTTCATATGATCAAACCCAGCAGCTTTAGCTTCTTGACATAACCGTCTCATTTTTTCATCAGAATAACCTAACCAACCTGCAGAAGTGGTGTAAGCAGGATAACCATTTTCAATTAAATAATTAATCCTTTCCTGTTTAGAACTTGCTTTTTCTTTAAGCATTTCGAGAGCCTCAACAGGAGTGATAGCATCTGTGATATATGTAAAATCCACACATTTAACCAATTCTTCGGGCGACATATCAGCAAGCAGTTTCCATAATGGTTTACCTTCGGCTTTAGCATATAAATCCCATACAGCATTTACTACTGCACCAGTAGCCAAATGAATAACTCCTTTTTCTGGACCCAACCAGCGTAGTTGACTATCACCAGTAATCATTTTCCAAAAAGCGCCCATATTCGCTGTAAAACTATCCAGTGTTTTACCTATTATTAATGGTGCTAATGAATTTATAGCTGCCGTACATAATTCATTACCCCTACCAATTGTAAAAGTAAGTCCATGCCCTTCTAAGCCTATTTCAGAATCTGTTTTAAGAATAACATAAGCGGCAGAATAATCTGGATCAGGGTTCATTGCGTCTGAGCCATCTAAAGATTTACTAGTTGGAAAACGAACATCTTCGATTATTACTTCTTTTATTGTAATTGGTTTCGTCATCAATTTGATTTTTAAACAAATTTATAATTTCAAACAAGGGCTAGCTACCATTTTAGTTGCACCATATGATACTATATTTGCTGTTATTTTCTTTAAGAATCTTTTCTTTAAATTTTAATATTAATAAGATCTAATACCGAGGTTATTTAGATGTTATTCTTTAAACTCAATTAATTGAATACTATCATTATTTACTGCGAATAAAAAAGCTGTAACATGCTCTTGTTTCTTCATAATTGGCTGTATACTTTTAACCTCTTTATTTATTAAAAGTCCACTTTCATTCATTGTGATGGCAGTGAAACTTTTATCCTTATTATTTTTTAAAACTAATCCAATACCAGCATCTGACCTTGGAGTTTCAACTTCAGCATCATACAAATTCCCCGCAATTAAAAGATCTTGAAAACCATCTTGATTATAGTCGAAAACAACAATATCATTTATAGATGATATTTGTGCTTCTATAGGAAATTCATGTATTCGAAAATCACCATTTCCTTTATTCTCGAACCATTGATGTGCGAACGAATTGATCGTTTTATGCATTGAATTTTCCAACATATTTTTACCATAAATGTCATCCAATTTTGCAGAAGCAAAAGATGCATATGTTTCAAAATTCTTTTTTATCATTGGTATTTGTTGAGAAGAACATTCTCTACCTCTCACAGGAAGCTTTACTCCTTTTTTGGTAACACTTAGTACAATGTCTTGCCTATTATTTTCATCAAAATCATTCACATAAATTTCAAAAGGTGATTTCTCCGAGCTTTTATATTTACTATTCAACCCTAGGTTTCCACCTAAAATATCAAGATCACCATCATTATCAACATCCACAGTTTCAATAGTATTCCACCAACCTACAGTATTCTGAAAATTTAAATCTTCTGTAACATTCTTCAACTGATTACCATCATTCTCAAAAAAGGTAATTGGCATCCATTCACCACTCACTATAAGGTCTTTTTTTCCATCATCATTATAGTCAAACCATAAGGCATCTGTAATCATTCCCAAATTTTGTAATTCAGGAGCAACTTTTTCAATTACATTTTCAAATTTTAAAGTACCATCTTTCCCACCTTTGTTTTCCAACAAATAACTTGCAGGCGGTTGTAAATAATAACCTGGAACAATCCTACCGCCAACAAAAACATCTAAATCTCCGTCATTATCAAAATCTAAGGGTAATACTTTAAGACCACTTGAATTTATAATAGGCAAAGCGCTTTCTGATTTAACAAAACCATTATTTGTGTTTATATAAATTCTATCTTGATATTGTTCTTTTCCCATGGCTACATTATTACCACCACTTACAACGTATAAATCTTGATCACCATCATTATCAAAATCAGCAAAAACTGCACCCACATCTTCAAAACTATTATCATTAACCCAGGGGCCATTCATTTCAGAGAACTTTCCGGCATTATCTTGAATAAAAAGTGCTCCTTTTTTATTTTTAGCATTGCCAATAAAAAAATCATCAAGGCCATCGTTATTAATATCACCAACTGCTAAAGCAGGACCCAATTGTGAATTCTGATGTGGCAGCAATGGCTCAACTAAAAAATCGTCATAATAATCTTCTTTGTGTTCAAATATTATTTCTGACTCTATAGTTATGTCAATAAAATGCTTTTGATTTTTAATATCTGTAACCTCTTTTATTTTTGCATTTTTGTAATCAACTAATAATTCTTGGTTTGCTTCTACATCCTTAAGTAATTGCACTTTATTGTTTGGCCAAAAAATTTCAACTTCATCGACTTTTTTGTATTGACCTAAACCAAAATGTAAAATTGGTTCAACACTAGATTGAAAACCTCTTGTTGGGCTTTGTTCCAACCATTGTATTTTCTCTTCAGTTACAATTTTTATTTTTGCTCCAACACCCATTGGGTTTTGCTCAGCACCTTTTAATTTAATTCTTAAAAAATTTGCTCCCTTACTTTTGTTCTCTAATAAGCTTGCTTGATCATCAATATTATTTAGAACCATATCTAAATCACCATCATTATCAAGGTCAGCATAAGCAACTCCATTCGAAAAACCTTTAAAATTACCATTCCATTCTTCTGAAACGTCTTCAAAATTGAAGTTTCCTTTATTTTGAAACATGTAATTCTCAATTGGTGTAGATGGTGCCTTTTGCATATCTATTTTATCTGCAACCAATGTTGTTTGTTTATCGTTATTCTGTAAATCATTATTATTTACATCTAAACGCATTCCATTAGTGATAATAATATCCTTTAATCCATCATTGTCAAAATCTGCAAATAGTGGAGCCCAGCTCCAATCTGTTGTAGCTACACCTGTAAGTCTAGCCACATTACTTAAAATTGGCAAACCATCTTCATCAACACCGTTATTTACCTGAAGGCTATTTTGCATATATTGGTAATGAAAACCTAAATTAACCATAGCATAAAATGAAGATGGGTTCAT
The DNA here is from genome assembly GCF_009649685.1 of Flavobacteriaceae bacterium EG-1. Taxonomy (GTDB): domain Bacteria; phylum Bacteroidota; class Bacteroidia; order Flavobacteriales; family Flavobacteriaceae; genus Aurantibacter_A. Next base: position 1,039,765 of record NZ_WJPK01000002.1, on the reverse strand, counting down.
ACTCGCCATATTGGTTTTTGAACGAAAATGGTCGTTAGGGGTCATATCTACCTGAACCAAATCAATAAAGCCATCATTATTAAAATCTGCAGCATCTACCCCCATACCAAACATAGAGGTTTGTCTAGTTGCCTTTTTTAGTTTTTCAGAAAAAGTACCATCACCATTATTGATATAAAAATAGTCCGGCACATTAAAATCATTAGACACGTATAAATCTTGCCATCCATCGTTGTTAAAATCAGAAGCCACAACACCAAGTGAGAGTCCAAAATTTAATAAGTTTGATTCTTTTGTTACATCTTCAAATTTTCCATTCCCATTGTTTCGATACAAGTGCCCAGATTCTTCTAGGTTCCGTCTTTGCATTTTATCATAATAATATTCATTAGGCATCGTAAGTGGAATTATAGGATAATTTGCCACGTATAAATCTAAATCACCGTCATTATCAAAATCAAAAAATGAAGCTTGAATAGAATTACTTGAGTCCGCTATACCATATTCACTAGCCTTCTCACTAAAAGTTAAATCACCATTATTTATAAAAAGTTGATTTTGTGTATTTTCACCGAGTCCTGATACGCTCAAATATATATCTAATAAACCATCCACATTTATATCAACCATTGTAACACCCGTATACCATCTAGAGTCACCAGCAATAGGTTTTTCAATGCTAATATCTTCAAAGTTAAGTTCTCCTTTATTAAGGTATAATTTATTGGCAGTCATATTCCCTGTCAGATAGACATCTGTAAGACCATCATTATTTATGTCACCCATCGCCACACCACCACCCATATAGATATATGGAAAAGTATTGTAATTAAATGTTTCTGTAATTTTTATTGTATTACTAAAATCTATTCCAGATTGTTTTGCATTGACAGCTTGAAAGCCCTGAGATTTTAATTCTATCTTTTTATTTTCACTCACACAACCTATAGCTAGAAGAAAAAGAACTATTATATTGACTTTTTTTAGCATAAATTTCATAAGATTCTAAACGGACTAATGAAGTGTATTTGATTATTAAAAGCGGGAATTGTAATTAATTTGAAGGTTTAACTATAATTTCTACAATGTAAAACAATTCTAAAATTTTTTATCAAATTACTCAGCAATAATTATTGAAAAAATAAGATAATCCCCAGTGTAAACCGAGGATTATCTTCAACTCAAAACTAATTCAAAAAACTAACAAAAAATATTACCATCCCGGATTTTGGTTTAGGTTGGGGTTTGATTCTACATCTTGCGCCGGGATTGGTAAATATTCATGTCTTCCTCTAATAAAAGTTCCTAAACTATTAGACCTAAATTCTGGGTTTTGCTCAAACCTATCAGCTGCAATTCCCCATCTATTTAAATCGAACATTCTATTTCCTTCTATAGCTAATTCCTTTACTCTTTCATCTCTTATAGCCGTTCTGAGATCAGCTTGATTAAGTCCACTAATTTCTGGCATGTTTACCCTATTTCGCACTTCATTTAATGCGTCAAACGCATTTTGAGATCCTCCATTTACCTCATTTTCGGCCTCAGCATACATTAAAAGAACATCTGCATATCTAAAGATTTTCCAGTTATTAGTTGCTCCTTGCCAAGAACCAGGTGTTAAAGCATTTTCTCTTCTAAAATTTAAATACTTGCGAGCCCATACTCTGTTCAAGTCATCTCCCAACATAGTTTCCGCAAAAACATCTTGGTAAATCATTGCATCTGGATAATTCCAAAGTAAAGTTGCTTTTGCTCTTGGGTCTTCTTGAGCATCAACTGTTTGTTCATTTAAAAACAAATCCAATACCCATTGGTTTACGCTAAAACTTTGCTGGCTACTATAGTTACGGGGTGCAACATCTGCCTCCCAAGCCTGCGCTCTATATACATTATTTCCTGCTCCACCCCAAGCTCCAGTTTCGTTTCCATCATATTGAATCTCAAATAACGATTCTTTCGTGTTCTTTAGTTCTTCAGTAAAATTGTCGTTGTAGTTTTCATTAAGCTCATAAAAACCAGAATCAATCACTTTCTTTAATTCAATAGCTGCATTCGTATAATCATGCGTATACAAATAACTTCTACCCAAAAAAGCAGTTGCAGCGCCCCATGTAGCTCTACCAACCTCTCCTTTTGGAGGCTGGCCATCTTGCGGCAAATTAGCCTGTGCTATAGAAAAATCACTAATAACGGAAGCGTATGTTGCTTCAATAGTAGAATTGGGCAAGAATAAATCATCTAAACCACTAGCTTCTTCCAGACTTAAGGGAGAAGTACCCCATAAATTAACGATATAGAAATAAGCCAATCCTCTTAAAAAATGGGCCTCACCTAAGATTTCCGTTTTTCTAGTCTCATCCATTTCTATTTCTGGCACTCTATTTATAACCTGATTAGCTCTAGAGACCATATTATAAAATTCCGTGTAAATCTCTCTATTCCTTGGATTTTCAGGTCTAATAGATAATGCACCTGCATCATTTACATTTGATTGTGGAAAAGGGTTAGCAATATCTGATCTATGAATAAGGTGAATACCTGTTAATATCCTACCAAACAACGGAATAGTTGGTAGTGGTGCATAAACGGCTGTTAAGCCACCTTCTGCATGTTCTTCATTTTGCCAAAAACTCTCTGGTGTTGGGCTATTCGGATTTGTAATATCCAATTCATTTGAACAACTGTTATAGGTAAATAAACCTACAATGGCCAGAGCGAGATATATTTTAATATTATTTTTCATTTTATATTTTTTTAATTTTCTAAAAACCAACCTGAACTCCAAATAGGAAGTTTTTGTTATTTGGATAAGCTCGTCTATCAACACCGCCATCAAACAAACTACCATCACCATCTAAAGGTCTACCCAATTCTGGGTCGTAACCTTTATAATCAGTGAAGGTTAGCAAGTTTTGACCGGTAACATAAAATCTTAAATTAGAAACATAAAACTGTTCCGTAAAATCTGAAGGTAAAGTATACCCAAATTGAAATGTCTTTAGTCTTAAGTACGACCCATCTTCAACCAAATAATCAGAAGGTCTCTTGTTTAATGCCAAATCTCTAATAGTCGCCCTTGGTACAATTGTATTTGTATTAGTAGGTGTCCAAGCGTCTAAGGCTTCGGTAGACTTAATCCCTCTGGTACCATCTAAAACATAATGATATCGTTTACCATTCCATAACTCATTTCCTTCTACACCTTGAATGAATAAAGACAAATCAAAATTCTTATAGTCCATATTTAAAGCCAGACTATATTCAAAATCTGGAATTGGACTACCGAGATAGGTTTGGTCATCATCATCAATAACACCGTTACCATCTAAATCTACAAAGTTCATATCACCTAGTACAGCATTTGCTCTGCCATCTGCGTCAATTTCAGCCTGCGTTTGATATACACCTTCGGTTCTTAAACCGTAAAAGCTACCCACAGGTTCACCTACATCTGTTCTAGTTGCTTGATAACCCCCTTGAGTATAGCCACCCCCAGTAATTGGGTTTACACCATCTCCTAATGCAATTACTTCATTATCTAGTGTATTAAAATTTAAAGTTACGTCAAAATTTACACCCTCATTAAGTGAATAATGGCGGTATGTTCCTCCAAATTCAAACCCTTTATTGTCAATTGTAGCCGCATTACTTGGCAATGAGGTACCTGTACCTCCACTAAGTGGTATAGGCACATTTACAAGAATATCTTCCGATCTCTTTTTAAAATATTCTGCTGAAAAACTAACCTTGCCATCTAAAAATTCAGCATCAAAACCATAGTTTTGTATTGTTGTAGTTTCCCACTTTAGATCTGGGTTTGCTAATTGTGTTACAATAGAACCACCATATACAGTACCACCTAAATTATAGAAGTTACTGGTATTTAAGGTACTTGAAGTTACATAATTACCGACATTTTGTGAACCTAATAAACCATAACTACCTCTCAATTTTAAATTACTTACAAAGCCATCTTGAGGGAAGAAATTTTCTTTACTGATGCGCCACCCTAATGAACCCGAAGGGAAAACGCCCCATCGATTATCTTCCTTAAAACGCGAAGAACCATCACGGCGAATAGTTGCACTTACGATATACTTTCCATCGTAATCATAATCAAGACGACCTAAATAAGAAGTTAACGCATTTTCTTGCAAGTTACCTGTAGTATTATCTGTATTATCATCCGCAGCATCTAAAACACGGAACTCATTAAAAATAAAATTTGTTCCGATACCACCAGCAGATCTAGCTGTAATAGATTGTGTGGTATAACCTGCTAAAAGTGTTACACCATGTTTACCAAAAGTATTACTGTATTCTAAGGTGTTTTCCATTAAAGAACTCAACGAACGAATATAATTTTCCGTTAACCTAGCAATGGTCTCCGATGCTTCTTGCGATGTACTTTGAAAGAAAGTGGGTTGAAACGCATAATTATGAGTTAAGGAATAATCGATACCCAAATTCATCTTGTACGTTAGATTTTTACTTAATTGAAGTTGTGGTTGCACAGATCCAACAAGTCTATCAGTAGTAATTAAATTATCGTGTAAAATAGCTCTACCATACCAGTTAATACCTCTAGCCAAACCATGTAAATTTGGATCTAAACCTGCAAAACCGCCTTCATTATTTTCATCATAAACAGGAATAGTAGGTGGTACAGCACCTTCTCTTTGAAAGAAATTATTGGGATTATTCTTTTCTCTTGAGAGAAGTAAACTTTGAGATACTGAAAAAATACCTTTCTTAAAACTTGTATTTGCTGTTACATTATATCTTTTAAAATCTGAATCTACAACTACCCCTTCTTGGTCTAATACCTGACCTGAAACATAAAATCTTGCATTTTCAGAACCTCCTGATACATTTACATTGTATTCTTTAAACATGGCAGAGTTAAGTGATAAATCTTGCCAATCTGTATCAATACTAGGGTCAAAACCAGTATCGTTTGGAATTGCTCGTGCATCTCCATCATTATCTCTTGCCATATTATGCCAATCTGCATATTCGCGAGCATTTAATAAATCTAAATATTTTGTAGGAGATTGATAACCAATTTTGGTTTCAAAATTCACTTTAACATCACCTATAGTTCCTTTTTTAGTAGTAATTAAAACCACCCCATTGGAGGCACGAGAACCATAAATTGCAGCTGAGGAAGCATCTTTTAAAACACTAATAGACTCTATATCATTAGGATTTAAAAAAGACATAGATTCTACAATGTTACCATCAACTACATATAATGGTTGATCATTTCCAAAAGAACCAGTACCTCTAATTACGACATTAACACCTGCTCCAGGTGCTCCACCATTCGACTCTACTTTTACACCAGGAACACGACCTTGTAAAACGCCAGCACTATTCGCATAAGTTACTTTTTTAACTTCATCACTTTTAATAATACCTACAGAGCCTGTTAATAAAGCTTCCTTTTGGGTACCATAACCAATTACGACAACTTCTTCTAAACTGGCAGCATCAACAACCATATTAATATTAATAGTTGTATCATTTGCAACCGTTATCGATTGAGTTTTCATACCGATATAAGAAAACATAAGTACATCTCCTGCGTTAGCACTAATGGAGTAATTACCATCAAAATCTGTTTGCGTACCTCTAGTTGTACCTTCAACAACAACATTAACGCCAGGCAATGGAACCCCAGTATCGTCTAAAACAGTACCAGAGATTTCCTGCTGTATAATGGTTTCTGAAAACAAGTCATAATTACTTTCTGGAAACGCCCATACATTAATTTGAGCTAAAAAAGTAATCATTGCAAATAGTGCAAACCACTTTTTACGCTTCGGCCTATGGAATGAGCTAATTCCATTGTAGGCAGAATTTAATTTTTTCATTTTTAATTGATTTAAGTTAGTTAGGTTGCTAATACGTTTAGATTTCTATAATTTATATATTCTCAAAAAAATCAATAAAAAACTATAGTATTAGTAAAGTGAAAGACGAAATTATACGAATTTAACACCTATTACCACCAAAAAATAAACCAATAGTGATACTATTTGTGCAAGTGAGTGAAAGTTAAAGTTATTTTTAAATAAAAATATATGAGTAACTTTTGTTTAAATGAATACTCAAAAAAGACAAAGAAATTAATTACATAATGAATTTAGATAAACCAATAATTGTTAATTTATAGTTTTTCAATGTATACATAATATGCAGGGTATACCTTGTTAGTAGCATCAATTAATTGAGCTTCCATATCATATTTACCCGCAGAAATTTTTGTTGTAAAAGAAACTTCTTTTTGGCCTTTTTCAATTTTAGCAGTTTTTTCAAAATCGGCAAGATAGATGTAGGCAGTTTCAAAATCAGATTTAGTACTTGCCGGCATAATTTGCTCTAATTCCACTCTTTTTTTCTGTTCTGGAAAAGTCTCGTTTATTGCAAAACCGCTTTCTCGTGGAAATCGACATAAACTAATTTTATAATCTCCATCTTCAACAACTTCTATTTTCCATCTACCGGTGGCTTGCAATGATCTTGTTGCTCCATGTTGGTGCCACACTCCATTAAATTTACCTGTCATTAAATCATGTGAAGATATTCTACTTGGGTTTTCATTAGGAGAACCAACTTTAATAAATGCGAAACGATCATCAGCACCTTCGTCAATTATTGATTGCCACCATTTTTCATAACCCAAAGCAAGTTTTTCGACAACCTCTGGGAATTTATTAAAGACATTCGTTGTCTGACTACGATCACTGTTTATATTATATAATTCATTTCCATTAACCAATCTCCAATCGCTATCCATTACGGAATATTTTCTGTATTTCACCAAATTCTGCAATCGTTGTGTATCCATATATAAAACACGATTTGGCCAATTTCCCTCTTCGTGATAAAGCAAAGGTTTTAAACTTTTTCCATCCAATGGTTTTACTGGATTAAAGTCTAAGCCTAGTAAATCTACAAACGTCGGTAATAAATCGTAATGTGCAACTAATTCATCAATATCATTACCACCGGTAAGTTTTCCATCTGGCCATCGAATAAATAGAGGCACACGATGCCCTCCTTCATATTCACTTCCTTTATGACCTCTTAATCCTGCATCAAATACTTTATTACCGCCAGCTGTTCCGTTATCAGTTGTAAATATTAAAATTGTGTTATCGGCAATATTTAGAGCATTCAATTTATCCTCTAGAAGTTTAAAATTATCATCAATATTAGTAATCATTCCATAAAATCTTTGAAAGCGTTCTTCAAGACCTTTAACTCCTTTATACATATTTATATACTGCTCTGGAACATTAAGTGGCCCATGAGGTGCGTTGGTTGCGATGTAACAGAAAAAAGGTTTATCCTTATTAGTTTCTATAAAATTTAGAGCTTCGGTAAAGAAAACATCGGTACAGTAACCTTCATATTTTTCAGTTTGTCCATTGTGCCAATACGTATCATCAAAATAATCATTCCCCCAAAAATCTGGTCCTTGAGTTATTCCACCACCTCCGTGTCGAACTACCTCATGAAACCCTCTGTCTTCTGGTCTAAAAGGATAATTATCACCCAAATGCCATTTGCCAAACATTCCATTAGTATATCCATTTTGTGCAAATATCTGTGGCAATAAAACTTCATCTTCCAATAAAAGAGACCTCCCAGCAATTGTATGAAAGACATTTAGTCTATTGGTATGACGACCAGTCATTATGGCCCCTCTACTCGGAGCACAAGTTGTTGATACATGATAATTGGTGAACCGCACAGCATCTTTATAAAATTTGTCTATGTTCGGTGTTTTTATATATGGGTTACCGTAACAACCTAAATCTCCCATTCCTTGATCATCTGTTATTACCACTATTATATTTGGTTTAGTTTTCGATTCATTTTGTGCATATCCCAGGGTCATGAACACAAACAAAAAAAGAAAACATAAACACTTATTTGAAACACTGTAGGTTGACATATTTTTATGGCTTTTAGCTAATTAAAAAGATTATTTTGATTTGTGATCCTTTAAATAGGATGACGGAGATGCACCATGTATGGCTTTAAATTGTCTATTAAAATTTGAAATGTTATTAAATCCAGACATATAAGCTATTGATGTAATGCTCTCTTTATTCTCTAATAGTAACTTACATGCATAACCTACTCTTATTTCATTTAAATAAGTAGTAAATGATTTTTTATGTGTTTTTTTAAAAAAACGACTAAATGCAGACTTATTCATATCGGCAATTTCCGCTACATCACTAGAACTAATCGGGTTGTTGAAATTTTCAAAAACAAATTCGTAAATTTTATCTAATCGCCTATTTTCGGTTTTATGAAAAGCGCTTACAAAACTACTACTGGACAAAAATTCATATTCAGAATGTTTAGATAAAAGATATAAGATTTCTATTAACTTAAAAATTCTTGTTGTTGAATTATGTCTTACTAAATTAATTATCTCATTAAGTATAGATGCGTCAATATTTTTAAATTTTATTCCACGACTGGCTTGATTTAAAAAATTAGCCACTATTTTCATTTCAGGAATGTCAAAAAAATCTTTCCCCAAAAAATCTTCTTTAAAGTGAATTGCTATTGCTTCGGCTTGTAACTCACTATATTCTTCAAAATATACTTCGTCGTTTAACCACATATGAGGTACATTCTTTCCGATAAGAACCAATTCTCCTTCTTTGAATTTAACGATACTATCTCCAACAAATCGGGTGCCAGTACTTTGTAAGATTAAAACAAGCTCATATTCAGGATGATAATGCCATACTCTTAAAAAATTAGCAAAACGATTGTGAGAAACACGAAACGATTCGTTAACAACACTAGATCTATTTAATAAATGAAGTTTCATACACAAACATTTAAATTCAAATTTCTACTTTAATGTAAAGGGATTTCAAGGCTAAACTCCTTTTCCACATAATTACGAACTGCTCTTAATTTCACTGTACTCCCTTTATATTTATTTAATTGATTAATTAAAGATTTTATGTCAATGACTTTTTGATTATTTACCTTTTGAATAACCCAACCACTTGTCAAACCAGAACTAATCCAATTTGCACCTAATTGTGCATCAATAGATTTAATAAAACAACCTGAATTATATCCCCCAGATGCGTCAATTAAATCTGGATCATCTGCAATATTTATTATTGAAGCTCCGTATATTTCAAAAACATCAATTGATTTATTATCGACAATTTCTCTTGAACCTCGAAATTCACCTTGTAGCAAGGTACCTAACCAACTCGGGTGTATTTTCTGGCTTACTTTTATATATTCTTGAGAATTTACAAACCCAATTGCATTTCCTTCTGAATTGAAGTTACGAAATTTGAGAGTTATAGACTTTTTGAATTTTAAAGGCCGCGTAAAAACCTTTGAATTAACTGTAGGATCAGACCCATCTGTTGTATATCGGATACTACCTGGTTTTTTAACTCTACTATCTGCAATAAGTTGAATTTCAATTTCATTTTCAAATTCACTTCCTAACGGAATGGCTTTGACCATTTTATGGCCAAAATCATTCATTGAAAAGTTTTTAAATCCCAATTTCAAAGCCGGCGAATTTGCAGCTACACTATAATCTCCATTTTTAGGATCAACAAATAAAGGATTATCAATTTTAGAATGATTATCATAACCGCTTTCTTTCCATTGTTGAAAATTATACGCCTTACTTATTTTATTCTTTTTAGGATAATTCACATTCCAATACAAATTATAATCGTAATTATTACTCCAAATAGATTGATCTGTCATTCGAATTGGTCGAATAAAAATATCGGTAGGAGCTTCTTTACCTGGCACTTTTCCTGCAATAACAAAAATATTTTTAAACACCTCATCTTCTGATGCTTTTGGCCAAACATGCCATCCTAAGGGCACTGCACTAACTGTAATATTATTATATACTTTTCGAAACATACCATCTCTAAGTTTTATAGTAGAACCCAGGTTTAAATTATTATATATTACGTAGTGACTTGACCCATCGTCCAAATCAATAGTCCAATTTCCGGCACTAATAGATTTTCTATAATTTGCAATTCTATTATTTCTAATAATAACAGGATCTAAGGCATCTAACTTCACATACTCTTTTATAAAATCTGTATCGGCATTACCCCCTGCACCTAACCATTGACGTTCGCGACCCCATGCGTTAAACGGACCATGTTCACCAGTTTCTTGAACGGTTTCCCAGATATCGTTATGCTCAACAACATGACCACCCCATGTACCATCATTAATACAAATACCAGCTCTTGGACAATTATAAATTGTATTATGCGACACTTTAATTTTATGGCTCATGGAGATATATACCCCTGCAACTTGCTTACCATAATCACCAAAATCATGCATAATATTATTTTCAACAACACAAGCTTTTGGATAATTTGGCGATTTAGGACCAGGACTTAAGTCCATATTGTTACGCATTTCCTCCCAATCTTTACCATGAATTTCTTTATCATCCCAAGTTTGATAAAAACGTACTGCATCAGGAGATCCAACCAAAGCCACAGCACTTTCACCAATATGATAGAATCGAGAATTTGAAACTGTATTATTGCGATTATAAGAACTCATAAACACACCGTTGCCACCTAAATATTCAAAATTTGCATCAGTAATTGTACAATTCTCTGCGCCTTCTAAATAAATCGCCCCTCCACGATGAATAGCCCAATCACCACGAGCAACCGGCTCATAATTTTCCATAAATGTGGTTGCACTTTGCGAAAAATCTAACCCTTTGATGGAAATGTACTTTACAGGATTTTTTCGATCTCCTTTTAGTTGAATCAAATCTTTTAATACTGCAACTTCAACTACAGCATTGTTCAAATTAGTGCCTTTTTCTGGAAAATAATAAAGTAAATGATTATCATTATCCAAGAACCATTCACCCGCAACTGTTAATTCTTCAAAGATATTTTCTATAAAGTACCAAGAAGCATTTTCTCCTTTTCCGCCAACACCAAATGCTCTTTGTAATTGCCATCCACCTTTACCTAAATGAACTTTGTTTTCATAGGTGTCAATTTCCCTAATTTGGTATTGCATATTGCCCCAATTATGACTTTGAAAAGCATGCAGAATGCCTGTTTCGGGGTGCTTCCATTCTTTATTTTTAAAATCTTCCTCTTTTAAGGTAATCCATTTATCGTACCTGCGATCGGTGCCATCTGCAACTTGCAAATAGCCTTTACCTCCATGTAAGGGGTTTTCATAATCAAAATCGGGGAAACGCGCACGTACTTGTCTTTGACCATTTACAAAAAGTTGATTGAACTTTAAATGAACGGGCACCTTGGCAACAAGAATGTTGTCTTTATAGGTGTTCCATTCCAAGTTCTCTAATAATTTAGACCCTTTAATAAGTACCTCAGCACCAGCCATGCTAGAAAAAACTATTGGGTATTCTTTAGTTCCTGATAATTTGGAATCTAAAAGAATAGTTTCGTCTAAATAATAAATGCCTTCAGAAAACCATACGGTAACAGCTTCTTTACCAGCATATTTTTCCAACTCCTTTACTGCTTTACCGAAAGATGCAAATGGAGCTATTTTAGTACCACTATTCTCATCATTTCCTGAAACAGAAATATAGAACTCTTGGGCGCTGTAAACTGATACAGAGCATAATAAAAAACAAATGAAAAATGTAATTAATGTAAATTTCATGAAAAATTAACAAAACTTCTATTTTAATTGATTCCAAAGTTTATAAGGATCATCATGCGCTTCCATTTCAGCCATTAAAAGGCTTTCCATTTCGGCCAGTTTATCGCTATATTTTGGATTATCGGCTAAATTAGTTTGTAACTCATCGCCTTTATGATGTTCTTTTAGGAATTCATTTGGGTTTTCGGCCAAATTAAAAAGTTGTGTTTCCCGAACTGCGCCATCCATCATATCATATTTAATTAATTTCCAGTCTCCCTTTTTAACCGTCCGCATACCTGGTTTGGTTCCACCAGAATACACACCGTACATGACATCACGAATTTTATCTTTTTCCCCATCTATAATAGGTTTAAAACTCGTACCCTCTATTGTATTTGGCATTTCAATACCCGCCAAATCAACTAGCGTTGGTAAAATATCGAGCAAATAAATATTACCTTCTACTCTTTTACCCGCTTCAATTCCAGGGCCATTGATAATAAATGGAACGCGCCAAGTATGCTCATATAAATTCTGTTTCCCCATTAAACCATGTCTACCTATAGACATTCCATGATCAGATGTATAAATAATATAGGTATTCTCTAACTCTCCCATAGCTTCCAATTTTTTTAAAACCTTACCCAACTGAATATCTATATTTTCGGAGCAAGCATATTCTCTACCTAATTCATTTCTTACAGTTTGCTCATCTCTATTTTTCCATACTCCACTTACGCGCTCTTCATCACGTAATTTAGGGTGACCATGAAAAAAAGGATGTGCCTCCAAATAGTTTTCTTGCAATGGTGGTTGCTTTTCATTTGCAGGTGGCAGACTTAACGTATCCGTATGATTTGTAGCCCCATATTTTGCTAATAGTTCAGGTGTTCCGTCTCGAGTATCATGGGGGTGTGAAAAACCAAAATAAATTAAAAACGGATTTTCATCTGCCTTACTTTCACGTTCATTTAGATATGTTAAAACTTGTTTACTATGCCAAGCACTTCCTGTTTCTTCAGTACCACCTCTTTTTGTCGCATCATTAACCACAGTAAATTGCTCGTTTGCAGCTGGATAAGAATTCCCCTTTTTACAAGTACGCATGGTATTATAGCCGGCTTTATTAAACACGGCTCCCATAGATTGTTTTTCTAGGCCCACAGGTTCATCCGGGTTTACAAAATTTCCTCTAGAAGGCAAATGCCAAAGGGTACGACCTGTCATAATCATATGTCTTGATGGGGTGCAAACTGCACCAGACCAAGACCCCATATGTCTTGCACTTTCAAAGACCATACCTTCCTTAGCCAATTTGGAAATATTGGGTGTTTCTAAAATTGATTTCGAATCGTAGACTTGTAAGTCATAAGGTGACTGATCATCTACCAGTACAAACAAGAAATTTGGTTTCTTTTTGATATCCTTATTTTCAGACTTGTTTTTACAGGATGAAAATAGAATACAGCTTAGAATAAAATAGAAGTAAAGTTTGAAATGTGTTTTCATAATTTATTATTTCTTCTTCGTTTAAAATGAACTTAAAGCGCTTTTTATGGCTATTATGGCTCGATAAATTCTCGCATTCTTGAAAAACTATTGTGAGGGGGATTTTTCGGTAATGATTGTTGAAATCTATTTAGTTTTTCTAGCAATTCTGTTACTTTTTCGGGATTTTCTGATGCAATATCATGTTCTTCAGCCCAGTCGCTACTAATATTGTACAATTCTGTTCTTTCGGTTTCACTATTCGTCAATAACTTCCAATTATTTTCTTGCACAGCAGCACTCGGCCAAAAGTCTGGTCGATTACTCGAAAAACGCCAATCCCAAAATATCGGTTTATTTCTATCCATTTTTTGGCCTAAAATTGCAGGCACAATGCTAATTCCATCAGACTTATAATCGTCTGGAATTTCTTTTTTTGCTAACTCTAAAAATGTAGGTAATAAATCTACAGTGGCAAGTTCGGTTGTTTGGTTTACAACTCCAGCTGGCACCTTTCCTGGCCATCTTACAATAAAGGGAATACGAATACCTCCTGCAAAAAGAGAGCGTTTGCGCCCTTTAAGATTATTTGTTTCGCCAACCGAATAAAAACTACCCATTCCTGGTCCTGTAGAATTATCATCTAACAACCTATTTTTACTAGTAATTTCCGGCCCATTATCTGAAGAAAAAATAACTATTGTATTTTTATCTAATCCGTATTTTTTTAAAGCTTCAAACAATTCGCCAATACGAGCATCATATTCTGCAACGACTGCGGCATACACCTGTTTTTGTTCATTTAAATGCGTAAATTGATTTAGAAATTTTTCTTTAGGATAATGTGGTGTATGTGTTGCGTGTAACCATGCATTTATAAAAAACGGTTGATCTTTATTTCTCTTTACAAAAGTTATTGTTTTATATAATGTAGAATCTGCTTGCATTTGAGGCAAACTACTTGGCAGATTAAATGCTCCGTACTCATCATACCCATAAGCCAAAGGAGAAGGACCATCTTCTACATGTGTATTAGAAAGGTGCCATTTGCCAAAATGTGCTGTTTTATAACCAGCTTCCTTTAGCATTCGAGGTAACATAGGAGCTTTAGGGTTTAACCAATCGGGCATATTTCTTTTTATATGCGATTCTACTGAAGCAAAATGCCCATGAACACTATGACGTGCAGGGTATTGGCCAGTCATTACTGCGACTCTACTCGGTGAACACACCGGATTTACCACAGAAAAATTTTGGAAATCCATACCTTCTGCTGCCATTTTATCTAGATTCGGTGTCTTACAAAATGTACTTCCATGAATTCCCAAATCGGCATAACCCCAATCATCTGCAAAAATAAAAATGATATTTGGCAATTTATTTTCAAATTCTGCAACACTTTTTGTTGCTGATTTCACTTGTTTTTCACGGCAAGTAACAAACAGCAATAAAATTGCTAATAGAATTAAATAATTATTTTTAACGCTACTCAAACTTTAATTTCTTTAAAATTTTTAATTTGAAAATAGTACTATTCCATACTAATTTCAGGTGTAAGTCGTATTTCTTTTAAACTTGCATTTTTGTTCTTTCCACCAACAAGTTTAACAGTTAAAGAATGACTTCCTGGTTCTTTAAATTTAATTAAACCCATTTCATAGTATTGATATACACTTGATGAGTTTTGTTGATTTTGCACTATTTCACCTTCATCCGATTTTATATTCCAAACCAATCGACCTTCACCTGTATAATTCAAATCTATTTGATAATTTCCTGAATCTTTTATCACAATATCCCAAATAACTTCACTTTTATTGGTCCAATTTTCAGCTTGTTCAATGTGCTTCCATTCACCAAACTTTTCCATCCATTTTTTTTCAATAATAGTGCACTCTTTTGCACTCGCAAAATCTACTGGTATTGTTGTAGTAAATATTGGGTCTATGCTATTAACAGGTGAAACTTCTACTTCACCTTCAAAAGTAATTTCAATAACAGAAACAGATTGCTCGGGTCTTTTAGCAGGCAAATTTACTCGTACCCAATCACCTTTTTTAATTGTTTCTAACTTCAATTTGTCATCGTTTACCAAGAGACTAGCAGTGTTTATTTTATTTTTTAATCCTTGTAACCATAATTTACCATCTAATGGCCACTTATAAACACATAAATTTAATTTCCCATCTTTAGAGACCGTTACATCTCCCCATGGCAAAGCATGCCTCCATGGCGAAGCACCAGCATTATAAATTACTTGCGGATATCTAACAATCCAATCTCCGGCTGTTTTTAATGATTGCTTTGCTTGATTAGGTATGGATCCGTCTGGTGCTGGTCCCACATTTAACATATATGTACCGCCCCGAGCTACTGTAGAAATTACACTTTTCAAAATTCGCTTAGGGCTTTTCCAATTTTGATCATACCAAGCATACCCCCAAGAATCATTGGTAACATCAACCGTTTCCCAAAGACCATCGATATTTTTAGTTGGGATGTTCATATCTCCTAAAGACTGATAATCACCTAGTCCATGACCAGCACGACCAGAGATCATAGCATTCGGCTGATATTTTCGCACCAATTTTACCAGTTCTTCCACATACTTTTTTTCCATGTCACCAGGAGTGTCAAACCAAACCATTGCAATATCACCGTATTGTGTAACAATTTCTTTTACTTGAGGTAAACATTTCTTTTTGAAATAATAATCAAAACCAACTTCTTTTCCTTTTTCGTTTAAATTAGGTCCTCCATTTCCTCCAGGAAAGGTCCAGTCCTGATTATGTGAATAATAAAAACCAAAGCCCAACCCTAAATCTTTACAAGCTTTTGCCAATTCTTTCATTGGATCTCTCGCAAAAGTTGTTGCCTTTACAATATTAAAATCGTTGCTTTTTGAATTGTACATTGCAAAACCATCATGGTGTTTACTAGTAATTACAATGTATTTCATGCCAGCATCTTTTGCTAATTGAGCTATTTCTTTGGCATTAAAATTCACAGGATTAAAATTCTTGGCTTCTGCTTTATATTCCTCAACAGGAATTCCGGCTCTTCTGGGATTCATTATCCATTCACTTATTCCATAATAGGTAGAGTCTTTCCATTTATTAGCAATATTAGAATACAGTCCCCAATGAATAAACATAGCATAATTACCATTTTCAAAAAGTGCTGTACGAGATGCAGGAGCATGTGTATTTATTTCATTTTGGCTCCCCCACATTTCATCCATTTCTTTAGTTTTATCATCTTGTGCTATTATATTAGCAACATACATGATAAATACAATTGCAAACATTTTTTTTAACATCCTCATATTTAAAACAGGGATTACCTTATAAATTAGATTGTTTTTATAGTTCTATTTCAACTTTTTCCTTTACTTATAATTCTAGCAGTAGAATGTTCCAAGAAAAAGAAATTTAATTGGGGACTAGTTTAAACTGCTGTTGATGTACGAATTATATTTCAAACAAATCTAAAATATCAATTAGATGAAAGCCACCTATTAATAAACCAAATGTGATACTTTTTTTGCGTAGATTGAGAATATATAAGGATTTTCAAACAAAAAGTGGGTGAAAATTTATTGATTCATAATTTAAATACTATAAATCTAACTATTTAGCAATTATGCTAACAATAACTCTTTGATATCTGGTTAATGCTGGCACACCATTATCCGTAACCTCTAAAATGATATGAGTAGTTTTACTTTTTTCAACTTTTGGAGCTTTAAATGTGGCAGACTTTCCATCTTCAGATACATCCAATTGTATTAAGTGTCCATTTAAAGTACCAGGCTCTCTGTATGTAAACCAATTAAATTGAAGTTTATCTCCATCCGGGTCTGTAGTCAATGAACCATTTAAATTAACCGTTTCACCGGGTTTTACAGTCAAATTGTTAGCATGTGCAAGCTTTACTATCGGCGGATGATTTACTTTGTTATAATCATCTGTATTACTCCAATCAATCCTTGCTGCAAAATCATTTTGATAGGCATATCGCCAGCGCCAAATTGTTGCATGTTGGCTTGTATGACGCCGATTTGTTACATCGCTAAAAACTTCATCTTCGGTATTTGTCCAAATGGGTCTAAGTTCGGGTTCGTACATGTATTTTTTAAACTGTGGAATGTATAATTCATACCTTCCACCCCAACTACCATAATCGGGATGCTCTAGGTTGTTTAAACCATTTTGAATTAAACCTAAAAACGATGGAGTATCACCTTCCATTAAATATTCGGTATGTGGATGTTCTGCTCCTAAAGGACCATGATTTATTCTAATGTTTTTATCTAACCAAGGATTATCAACTAGAGTAAAATCTGGCCCATTAAACCTACCGTGAAATTTATCTCCAGAAATACCCGACCAAGTTGCATAATGATATTGTCCACCACCGTTTTCTTCATAACCCGGACTTACGATATAAAAAACATCTTTAAAATTATTTCGTATCCATGGGCCTGAATCATCCTGATCAGAAATAGCATATACTCGAATTTTTGAAAGCAATCTTTTTAAATCCTCAGAGGATTTAGTACGTTCTAATTTATAAAGCGCTTGTGCTAAGACATTTGTACCTCCCCAAGCCGTAATCCACAGTGGTCTTACATCATCCTTTTCAATAGCAGCAATTAACCAATCGGACCCTTCTGTGTCCTTATCTTTGCCAACACCAACCATACCAAATTCTGAGCGCCCTTTTTTAATTACTTTTTTAAGTGTATTAGCAGTCGGGTATCCTTTTTCATGAACTTCTAAATTATTACTAACTTTTCCGTAGGCCTCTACAATTTCGTGAATGCGCCAATCCGCAACTTCATTGCGCATCCAATTAGAAGTAGTTGCTACCAAGCCTTCAATTTCAAAATGATTAGCATAGGTTAATAAACGCACTAAAGATTGTGCATCATCCGGTTCATTTTCAATATCAGTTAAAACAAATAGTCTTGTTTTTTCCTGTACTTGACCAAATATAAAATTAACATTGATAAACAATGACAGAATTAAAAAATTGAAGTAAATAAAATTTTGTCTCATATAAATATTGATTTACTTACCCAAAATATTTAAAATTATTAAATAAATTATTCGAATTTAAGTAATAAAGCCTAGGGTACAACTTTAAAATTATCAGATCTAAAAGGCCGTGCTGGTAAGCCCAATTCATTTATTAAATTAACTTTAGGTTTAGCAGAAAAAGCATATCTAAAATAAAGTGGATGTTTTACTTGGGAGGAAGTTAATACAATCTTTTCGCCTTTAATTTTTGATTCTGCTGGATGCCAATTTTTTGAATCGTCTGTTAACCAAAAAGCTAATGGTGAATTTCCATCAGTTGTTTTTAAACCTTTTGCATCTTTATAACTTATTGTAATAGACTTTCTAGAAATGGCAATATCACTTACGCTCGGACCTTCAACTACCATTTCTTTATCACCCATTGTCTTTATAGCCATATGTGCTAGTCTTTTACCAATGGGTAACTTATCTTTAGGATGAATATCATGTGCTTCACCTAAATCTATGGTTGTAATTATTCCAGTATTTGGCAATTCCAGAATTTTATATTGAGATTCTCTAAACCATGCCCAAGAAGGTTCATTCGGATGTTCCGCACTAGGGTTATTTTTATTTTCTTTCTTTCCGACAAAACCAGGTAAAGAAACTCCTAAAAATTGAAACTCCTTACTATTCCATAATTTTCGAAGATACTTAACCCAAAGTGGCAGGGTTACACCGTATTGTTGCATAGCTTCAATAGATTTTGCATTAGCTTCACCCTGGTACCAAACCAAACCTCGACAAGAAATGGGAATTATTGGATTTAACATACTATTGAAAATAATATTTGGTTGGGTTCTTAAATAAATATCTTCTTTCGTTGTTCTTTCTTTTCCTTTAGCCAATATCTCATCTATTCGTTTATGTTTAATGCTGTCAGCATCAAAAACATTCATCATAGTCTTAAAATGTGGCAATTGTTTAGTCATAGCTCTAGGCATCCATCCTTCAATGGAAGAGCTACCCCAAGAGGTTAAAATAATTCCAACAGGAACGTCTAATGACTTTTGTAAATAATGAGCAAATGAAAAGGCAACAGCACTAGATGGGTTTCCAATTTGCCATTCTCCATTTAAATATTCCTGTTCTTCAAAAGATACGGTTCTTTGTATTTCTAAAGTTCTAATATTACCTGCCAATTTTTCTAATGCTTTAATGTTCGGAATATTATTATAACCCATTTGCATATTAGATTGCCCAGAGCATATCCAAACTTCTCCTACCATCACATCCTTAAAATGTATAGATTCGGTATTCGACATAACTTCAAATGAATATGGTCCGCCTGCCTTTTGAGATGGAAATTTCACCTGCCATTCACCATTTAAGTTAGTTTCAACATTGACTGAAGTATCATTAATAAGTACTGTAACTATTGCACCTGGCTTAGCTTCACCCCATATACTCAATGGCATATTCTGTTGTAAAACCATATGCTCTTGAAAAGGAGAAGCTAGTTTTAATTCTTGGGCATAGAATGAAGTGACGAATAAAACAAATAAGATGCTACATAAGCTAATTGTTCTCATATAAATATTTGTCTTCAAATTTATTTAGCCAAATACGTACCTTGATCAAATGTAAATACATCAGAAGGCTCTCTTGCATTTTGTAGTATCGTTTTCATTTCGGAAATCACTTCTGGATACTCATTAGCTACATTATTTTCTTCACCAATATCCTTCGATATATCATACAATTCTATTTTAGAATTTTCTATATCAAAAACATTATATTTAACTGCTTTCCAATTATTTTTCCTAATGGCTTGTCTCCCACCTCTCTCATGAAATTCCCAATAAAGATATTCATGTTTTTTCTGTTGTTCTACATTACCTAAAAGAGTTGGTAAAAAAGAAATTCCATCTAAATCATTAGGCATCTCTAGTCCTACTATTTCCGAAAAAGTAGGAAAAACATCCCAAAAAGCAGAGATATGACTAGTTGTTGTTTCTGCCTTTATTTTTCCCGGCCAACTAACTATCATTGGCACACGAATTCCTCCTTCATACAAATCTCGCTTTACTCCTTTTAAGGGACCATTGCTATCAAAAAAATTAGGATCTGCACCACCTTCTTCATGTGGACCATTATCTGATGTAAAAATGATTATTGTATTTTCAGCCAAACCTAAATCTTCAATCTTAGCCACAATTTCACCTACTTGCTCATCTAATAAATCAATCATTGCAACAAAAGCAGCATGCGTTTCTTTTTGTGAACGATAAGGTCCTAAATTAAATTCAGGCCCATTATCTTTTCCTTTATAAATTTTATCGGGTGAAAACTCATCGCGATATTTTGCCATATATTTTTCAGGTGCCGCCAATTCTGCATGGGGTATAATTGATGGCACATAAAGAAAGAATGGATTCTCTTTATTATTATCTATAAACTTTAAAACCTCTTTATGGATTAATTGTGGGGCATATTGTCCATCATTTTTTTCAAAATTTTCAGTAAGCACAATAGAATCGTTATTCGACCATAAGTGATATGGATAATAATTATGTCCTAATCGTTGGCAATTATACCCAAAAAAGGTATCAAATCCTTGCTTAATAGGATCCCCTTCAGACCCCGGAAAACCAAGACCCCATTTACCAAAGGCACCAGTAGTGTAACCAGCTTTTTTCATAGCCTCAGCGATAGTATAGGTGTTATCAGGAATTGGGTACTGACCTTCAGGTTGAATTTCTTTATTTCCTCTAACCACAGTATGGCCTGTATGCATCCCAGTTAAAAGTGCTGATCTAGATGGAGCACATACTGTACTTCCAGAGTAATGCTGCTTAAACAGCATTCCACTACTTGCCAATTTATCAATATTAGGTGTACTAAATTTCTGTTGACCATATACACTTAAATCCCCATAACCGAGGTCATCCGCAAGAATATAAATAATGTTTGGCTTTTTTATTTGGTTTTGACTTTGAACTTCATCACCAGAATTTTTACCCTCCTTACATGATACTATTAAAACTGTAAAACCAAAAGTAATCGCAAATAAAAGTATTATTCTTTTCATAAAATCTATTAAATATAAAAGGTAAGTTTTACTAAGGTCATTAAGCTAGTTTTCAATTCCGTGAGTCATTAAATATACATCAGCTATTCTAAAAACAATAAAATTATACCCAAAATACAATAGATACTTATTTTTTTAAGCTTTGAGATTTAATGCTTAAAGCCAAAATTTAGAATTGGAAATTAGTAAGTCCTTAAGTATTCTAATTTATTACGACTAAAATAATAATTAAACCCAATTAAACTTTTTGCAATGAGTACATATATCAAAAATAACCACAGTGATTATTTAAAGATTGACACTACTCAAATGATTGAAGTAGACCGATTGATGATCGAAGAGTACCATATTGAATTAATTCAAATGATGGAAAATGCCGGACGTTGTTTAGCAATCCTAGCAAAAGAACGGTTTTTCAATGGAGATGTAGAAGATAAGAATATTGTAGTATTAGCCGGAACTGGTGGTAATGGTGGAGGTGCATTAGTAGCCGCACGTCGCTTACATAATTGGGGAGCTAATGTTAAGGTTTTCGTAACAGCTGATGAAAAAAAATTTACTTCCATTCCATTTCATCAATATAAAATTTTAAAACGGATGGGCGTTTCAATACAATTAGCGGATAAAATTAAAACAATGGACCCTCCTGATGTTGTACTTGACGGAATCATCGGTTACAGTTTAAAGGGAAACCCTCGAGGTTTTGCTGCTGAGATGATACATTGGGCAAACGCCCAAAAAGTTCCTATTGTAGCTCTAGACACTCCTTCAGGATTAGATTTGACCCGTGGAACTCGCTATGATACTGTTATAAAGGCAAACGCAACTCTAACCTTGGCAATGCCAAAAAAAGGACTTTTCATAGAGGATGTCAAAACCATAGTTGGAGAATTATATCTTGGTGATATTAGTGTGCCTAATGAACTTTACAATGAAAAAAGTCTTGGATTAAACACAGATAATATTTTTAGATATTCTGATATCGTACAATTGTATTAACAAAATGTATTTGACCTAAATCTAAATTGACACTTATAAAAATTGAAGTTGTCATTTCTAATTAACTCATAATCAATTAAATAATTTTATTATATTAATAAGCCACAATATTTACGCAACATCGATCAAATAAGTATACATGAAAAAACCAATAGAAATAGTAAAACTTAAAGCACTAAAAAATAAAAAACCAACCCATGCCTTGGTGAATGGGTTAGATTTGGTTATTATTAAATTTAATGATGATATATCCGTGTTTTATGGTAGATGTTTACATAGAGGAGCATTAATGTCAGACGGATTTATAGATGGTCATAACCTAATTTGCGGTGTACATGGTTGGGATTATCGCTATGATACTGGGGTTTCCGAATATAATAACAACGAAGTTCTATATAAATTTACGACCAAAATTGAAGATGATGCTTTGTTTGTAGATGAAGTTGAAATAGATGCTTATGTAGAAAAACATGCCCAACCTTTTAATCGAGACGAATACCTGGGTGCATATGCAGATACGCATCCAGAAGAAACAGAGCCCTATACTGGATACATAAAAGAACTAGCAAAAAACGGTCTCAAAAATCTAGGTCATCATGGGTTTTCAGCTTCAATGGGCGTAGATAGAAATACCCTTCCAAAGTGGAGCGATATTCAGTTTCTTCCAGCACAACTTGCGAGCAGACCACTTTTAGATGAAGATCCGGTAGCTACTAAAGTGGTAATAGGTCCGAAAGCAAAAAAGCCATTAATTCTTGATATTCCATTATTTGTGAGTGATATGAGTTTTGGGGCATTATCCCGCGAAGCGAAAATTGCATTATCAAAAGGAGCTGAACTTGCTGGAACTGGTATCTGTTCTGGTGAAGGCGGAATGCTTCCTCAAGAACAAGAAAATAACAGTAAATACTTTTATGAACTTGCCTCCGCTCAGTTTGGTTTTTCATGGGATAAATTAGATAAGATTCAAGCTTTTCATTTTAAAGGTGGCCAAGGTGCAAAAACAGGAACTGGTGGGCATTTACCTGGCGCTAAAGTAAGTAAGGAAATCGCTGAAGTTAGAGGGTTAAAAGAAGGCGAAACTGCTATTTCTCCAGCGGCAAACCCGAACTTTCATACCGTTAAAGATTTTAAAGATTTTGCTGATAAAGTACGAGAACGTACAGGCGGAATTCCAATTGGGTTTAAAATAGCTGCCAGCCATATCGAAAAAGATATTCAGTTTGCTTTAGATGTTGGTGTCGACTATATTATTCTAGATGGCAGAGGTGGTGGAACAGGTTCTGCACCAACAATTTTAAGAGATAATATTAATGTTCCAACAATTCCAGCTTTAGCAAGAGCACGTAAATATTTAAATAATGTAGGCGCTACAGATGTAACACTTGTGATTACAGGCGGACTTCGTATCGCTGAGGATTTTGGAAAAGCACTAATGCTTGGCGCAAATGCTATCGCAATTTCCAATTCAGCGCTGCAAGCCATTGGCTGTTTAGGAATGCGTGCTTGTGGGAGTAACAATTGCCCTGTTGGTATTGCTACGCAAAAAGAATCATTAAGAAGCAGACTTATAATTGATTCTTCAGCAAAGCAATTACATAATTATTTCGACGCCACAAACAACCTTATTAAGGTAATTGCACGAGCATGTGGTCACGACAATATATCTAAATTTAATTTTGACGACCTATCTACATTTGACCATAATATACACAGGCTTACTGGAATAAATTATGCAGGAATTAACCCAAACTAATATTAAATAATGACTAAAATAATACACTTAGCTGCCCAGTATTTGGCTGCTGCAGGAATTAGTTTTTTGGATAAAAAAGATGACGACAGCCATACCAATTTGGGATTCGATACTAAAAATGGATTTTTAGAAACCTGGTCCTTAAATGAAAAGGGTAGTAAATTAGCGCTAGATTATCAACGCTTTTCCTTGCATTGGATAAACAAACACACTATCGAGACCACTTTAAATCTCGATGGAAAAACTCACAAAGAAATTGTAAAGTGGATAACTAACATTACTAATCACTTATCCCCTAATAAATCTTATAAATACAATTTACATTATAAACTACCTTACGAAGAAATAAAGAATGATTTTATCTTTTCACAACCTAAATTAGACGAATTAAACAAGATGTTGAGCTATAGAATAATTGCGCAGCAAGTAATGGAGGATGTTGTGGATAAGTGGAAAATGAGAACCAATATTCGCATTTGGCCTCATCATTTTGACACGGGAGGTTATGAGCATATAAATGCTGACAAAAATACAAGTGTAGGTTTTGGAATGGCTATTCCTGATAACTTGATAAATGATTATTATTTATATACTGCAGGCTACAAAGCAAATAATGGAATTGACACCTCCAATTTTGAACCTCTTGTCATCGGCAATTGGATGAACGAAGGATTTAATGGTGCTGTGCTAAACATGAAAGATGTAGACGAAACAAAAGCCAAGAACTTTTTTAATGAAAGTATTGAAAAATATAGTGTCTTATAATATAACATTTTGAACACCTTTAATTCCACGTAATGAGTGAAAAGAAAGCGGAAAAACGAATTAATGAATACCTATTAGACGAGTTGAATATTGATAAGGACAAATTAAAATCATTAAAAAAAAAGTTAGCGAAAATTGAACCGCGTTCTGAACGCGGAGCCGAAACCCTCTTCCGTTTAGTTTCTAAAAATCACTACACTCTAAATGCAATGATTGATAGAAAATCAAATATTTTGATATCCATTAACGCTTTAATTCTATCCATAATTCTTGGTGGGGTTTTAAGCCAATTAGACAAAGATCCACATTTAATTTTTCCTGCGGTAATGATGCTTTTCACTAACTTAATTTCAATAACATTTGCAGTATTAGCAACGAGACCAGAAATTAAGCATGGCAATAGTAATAGTGACAATTTATTATACTTTGGAAATTTTGAAGAAATGAAGGAAAAGGAATACACTAATCAATTAACCGATTTAATTTATAAAGGTGATGATTTATACAAATCAATAGCAACCGACACTTTTTACCTTGGAAAATCTATTACAAGAAAACACAAGCTTTTACGAAAATCTTTTGATGTTTTTCTCATAGGCATCATACTTTCTGTATTGGCCTTTATTGCATGTCATGTATTTTTTGGTGGAATGCTGTAGTTTTTTAGTTTCTTCAAATTCGTAATTGAATTAACCTTAAATACTCTTTTAGATTTTAAGTCGTTTTGTGAACTTTATTTGCGACAATTTTTTATTTTTTTTAAATATTACAAATTAATTTATAATTATAAAAAACAAAAAGCCTTCACAAGTGTAAAGGCTTTAATTACTCGGTGGAGAATACTGAAGTGGAACTATTGTATTTATGACTCCGCAAAAACGAGGAATACACAAATTATAAAATTAAGATTTAGTTTTAGTTTTATTGAATGTCAAATTAAACGCTATATATGTTTGCTACATAAAATAACAATCTCCAACGCAAAGGCCTAATAATTCTATTTGTAAGCTTTAAGTGTTAAATTGTTAGATCGCACCAAATAAACTTAGACAGCATGAAATACCCTAAAGAGTAATTACCAATTCAGAAAAGATATTTATGTGCCATAAGAAGAAGAATTTGAGCTAAAATAATTTTAGTTTATTCATATATACATATAGAATTTCTTAAAATAGAACAACTTCTCCAATATAAAAATGAACTTCAACCATCAGGTTAGATAATTGAGGGTCAGTGAAAAAAGCATGCAGAACTTTCCATATTATAACCTCAACAAAACCTGAACATACATCTAATTCTTATAAACTGTTTGAAAGATTACTTTTTAGCACAACCTAAGTAAAATAGAGGAATAGTTTCAACTACGGCAAACTTTTCAAACATCAAAATTCAAAAATTTTAAATTTCAAGAAAATACATCTTGAGCCTTTCAAAAATTATCAAATCTTTTGGTTCATAGCAACCAAGAATTAAAAATAGAAAAACTATGTCCAGTTTTTTTCGAGGCCGTTTTTTATTACCCATATTAATAATCTGATAATTTTATCCTTGAATTTTTTTCAATAACTAAATATTTAATCTATTTCAATGACATATTTCTATTGTCATGAAATACCAACTACCTAATTCATTATTATGAAAGGACAAAAACCAAGATTTATGAAAATGAGCACCTTCTTGCTCTACCTCTTGTTAGGAATAAGCTGGGCGTACGCACAAGAAACTATTACAGGTGTTGTTACAGACCAACAAAAAACTCCATTACCCGGGGTAACTATTGTTGTAGAAGGCACTAGTAATGGTGCAGTTACAGATTTTGATGGTAATTATACCATAAACGCCAACGTAGGAGAAACATTAGTATTCTCTTACTTAGGATTTAAAAGTATAAAACAAGTAGTTTCTGCTAATACCAGTACCTTGAACCTAGCCTTAGAAGAAGATTCCCAACAATTAGAAGAGGTCGTTGTTGTGGGTTACGGTACACAGAAGAAGAAAGAGGTTACCGGTGCGGTTGCTAAAGTTGATTCTGACGAACTTATTAAAATACCCGTATCTGACATTGGAGCTGCCATTCAAGGTAAAGTGGCCGGGGTAAACATTCAAGCGGCAAGTGGCCGTCCCGGTGAAGCTGCTAATGTACAAATTCGCGGATTAGTTTCCTTAAACGGAGGAGAGCCTCTGTATGTTGTAGATAATATACCTCAAGAAGAAAATCCAAATCTTGCTCCTGAACAAATAGAGTCTATAGACATCTTAAAGGACGGTGCCTCTGCTTCGGTATATGGAGTGCGTGGTGCTGGTGGTGTAATTTTAATTACCACCAAACGTGGTAAAAAAGGTAAAATGAAGGTAGACTTAAATATGTTTACAGGTATCCAAAATATTACCTCTGGTACACCATTATCAAACACTACTGATTTTCTTTACGTTACGGAGACCAGTGCAGAAGCGGGAGGAGATGAGCCTTTAACATTTTTAATAGATGGTAACGTATTAGATTGGAATACAAACTTTGTTGAGGAAGTGCAAAACGATAACGCGGTAGTGCGAAATTTCAATATAAACTTATCTGGTGGTGCTGAAAATTTAACGTATAACTACAATACTACCTTTTACGAACAAGAAGGGGTTTTAATCAATTCTGGCTTTGATCGTTTAACGAATCGACTTACCGGGCAGTTTACCAAAGGAAAATTTAAAGCTTTTGCTTCCGCTAGTTTAACTACAGAAAATCGTGAGCAAGAACCTTGGAATATATTTGGGTTTGCTATTGGTAATGTACCCCACAGTGCACCTTTTAGCGTATTTCAACCTAATGGACAAAATACAGTTCAGTTAAGTGTACAAAACGAAATATTTTATGGCTTTTTAGCGCGCCAGTTAGACAATATTGATGAAAGGGAAAACAAAAGCAATAGTATTGCGTTGAATTTGGAATACGAAATTTTAGATGGGTTAACCTACAAAGTTAATATTGGACGTAATGAGAGTCAGTATTTTAGAAAGTATTTTCAGCCTCAGTATTTAGCTTTAGATCGTAACGGGGAGTTAAGTTTATCTGCTTCAACACCCAATGCTATTCTACAGTACAACCAATGGTTTTCTACAAGAGAAACCATTGAGCACATTTTAAACTATAAAAAATCTTTCGGAAAGCACAATTTAGATTTCTTAGCGGTTGCTTCTTATGAAAAGTACAAATATAGAACCTTGAACACGGGTACTGTTTTTGCCGATGATGCATCAAATGACGTGCAAGTACTAAATGCAGGAGCTAATCCTACAACTCCAAGTGAATTCAGAAATGTTAATACGTTAGCTGGTAAGCTAGGTAGAATACAGTACAATTATGATAGTAAGTATCTTTTAAGTGCAAGTATTAGACGTGATGGTTCTTCTAAATTTGCTCCGGAAAACAGAAACAATAACTTCTATGGTTTTTCAGGAGGTTGGAACGTAAGCGATGAAAATTGGTTTAATGTAGCTGCTATAAACAATTTTAAAATTCGTGGTAGTTGGGCACAGGTAGGATTTAACGGTATTCCAGATTACTCTTACATACCCGTAATAGAACCTGGTGTAAATTACCCTTTTGGTGCCGATGAAAATTTACAAAACGGCCAAGTACAACGTAGGTTTCCAAACCTTAATGTACAATGGGAAACCCAAATTTCCTCTAACATTGGTTTTGAGTTAGGCATGTTCAACAATAAGTTAAACATTACAGCAGATGTCTATAAAAATGACAAGAAAGACATGCTAATTAATGAAAGAACCGCTCCTTCTGCCGGTTTATGGCAGCCACGAGCTCAAAGCGTTTATGGTGCCGTTGCAGTTAATGCCGGTAATATGCAGAACAAGGGTGTTGAGGTAGCCGCCAACTATAAAGGTATCATAGGTGAAGACTTTAAATTTGGACTTTCTGGAACTTGGACTCTTAACGACAACAAGATTACCAATTTAAATGGTAAAACACTTGGTGCTTCTGGCGGTAACCTTACTAATGCTGATGGAAGTCAAGGTAATGATCCAACTACTTTTTTAAGCGTAGGTGACCCAGCAGGATCTTTCTACTTGATTCAAAATGATGGCGTAATTAAAACACAGGAAGAGTTGGATGAGTACCAACAATTGGATTTAAGTGCAGTTAGTAGCCCACAGTTGGGAGATATAAAGTATATTGATGCTAACGGTGATGGAGCTATTAATGATAGTGACCGTGTATTCTCTGGTTCTGGTATTCCACAATGGGAAGCTGGCTTAAATTTTGACTTAGGTTATAAGGGTTGGGATTTTGGTGTGCAAAGTTATTTGGCATACGGTGCAGAAATATACAACGGTGGTAAGCAAATAGCTTTTGCCGGCGGACGCCATCAAGATCAAGTTTTCCAATGGACGCCTCAAAACTCAGATTCTGATATTCCTACCTATAGACAAAGTGGTACCCACTCTAATGTAAGAGCATTTTCAGATTATTTCTTAGAAGATGGAACCTACCTACGTATCCGAAACATATCTATAGGATACACAATTCCAAATACTCAAGATTTCGGCATAGATAAATTGAGGCTCTATTTAAATTCCGTAAACCCTTTTACGTTTACAAATTATACAGGGTATGATCCAGAAGTGGGTGGTGACAACCTATTTCAGAGAGGTGTAGATAATGGTAATTACCCTATTACGCGCCAGTTTATAATGGGAGTTCAACTAAGTTTTTAAAAGAAATAATTATGAAATCAATGAATAAAATATTAATAAAAAGTCTAGTACTTCTTACTTTTGTAATTACTAGTTGTAACGAAAGCTCATTTCTAGACGAACCGAATCCAAATGCGCTTACAGAA
Source organism: Flavobacteriaceae bacterium EG-1 (assembly GCF_009649685.1). GTDB lineage: Bacteria > Bacteroidota > Bacteroidia > Flavobacteriales > Flavobacteriaceae > Aurantibacter_A. Next base: position 1,010,098 of record NZ_WJPK01000002.1, on the reverse strand, counting down.
GCTAACTTTTGGAAGTCAGAGAGTCATTTTAATTCTGCACTTACATCAGTTTATGGTGCGCTGCAATACCGTTCTGTTAGTGGTTCTGAATTGGTACAGGAGTTTGTAATGTCAGATTTAGCTGGAACCGAATCTTGGTATAGACCTTTTCCGTTTAGAAATTTAACGTACACTAACGGTCAAAACCATTTATCGGAAAAGTGGGAGGAATTATATGTTGGTATTTTTAGAGCAAATACAATTCTTACTCAGTTACAAACAGTTGACGAAGACATTTTAGATGCGACAACTAAAACTGAAATTGAAGCTCAAGCCCGCTTTTTAAGAGCATTCTTTTACTTTCAACTTGTACATACCTATGGTGGTGCAATGATACATGATGAGGTGGCGCAATCTCTAGATGAGTTAAGTAAAGAACTATCTTCAACCGCTGATGTGAATGCACAAATTATTATTCCAGATTTGGAATTTGCTATGAGTTATTTACCTGAAACTTGGGAAAGTACCGAAGTAGGTAGAGCTACTTGGGGGGCTGCCACTTCACTTTTAGGTAAAGTATATCTTTATGATGAACAATGGCCACAAGCCGCTAGTTTATTCAAAGATGTAATAGATTCTGGAGTATATAGTTTAACCAGAAACATTGAAGATAATTTTACACATTTTAACGAGTTTAACGAAGAATCTATTTTTGAGGTAAATTACTCTTTTGATTTAAACCCTGGAAATAGTGGTTTTGCCGAAGATGATACCACTACTGGTGGAGCAGGTGCAGAATCTACTACACTTAGTACAGAAGTTGGTCATATACAGTATGGTGCTTTTAATACCGTATTAGCTTCATATAATCTTCATGAAATGTTGGTGAACGACGAGGTTGACCCTAATAATTCAATTAATGACGGTAACCTAGAGTCTCGTAGAATGAACTATACCATTGCTCCTAGAAACGGTGAAGGAGATTGGTACCTAGCACCTTTTTCAGAAGCAAAGGCAACTTGGGGCGGTGGACAAAGTGCTTACGTGAAAAAACACTCTAACTGGTATCATATGGACGGTGAGCCTGTACGTGGACGTAGCGGTATCAACTTTAGACATATTCGATATGCCGATGTTTTACTAATGTATGCAGAAGCTGTAATTAATGCTAACGGTGATTTTACAACAGCTATTGGATATATTGACATGGTAAGAAGTAGAGCGGGTGTTCTTACATTACAGCAATATATGGATATGAACGGTGGTATGTTCCCACAGCTTCATGTAAGTAAACAAGTTCATGGCGATCAACCAATGGTTACTGCTAACGCTCAAACTGTTTTAACACATATACAACGTGTAGAAAGAGCCATTGAGTTATGTTTTGAAGGACATCGTTTTAAAGATTTAGTGCGTTGGGGTATCGTAAAAGAAGTTTTTGATGATTTACGTGCCGATGAAATTTGGAGAGAAACGAATCTAGATATTACGGGGCAAGGTGTAGCACCTTTATTTATTTCAGGAAGAGTAAGACCAGATTTTAGTCAATCATCTCAAAACTACAAACCTGAAGAGCATAACTATTTCCCAATTCCTTCAGGAGAAGTATTAAACAATCCAAATTTTAACAACTAAAATTACTAGATATGAAAAAATGTAAGTTTTTAAGTGTACTTTTTGTTTTCACCTTACTTCTAGTAAGTTGCGAAAAGCAAGAAGAACTAAATTTAAATGACCCTAACCACAGAATTATAGTTACCTCTGAAATGGACTTTGAAAACAAAGTAATTGTTGGTGGGGACATTGATTTTGGAGATATTTCACGTGGTGTAGAATCTAGAACATGGACCTTACCTAGCAATGCTCGTATCGTTGGGGGAAATGGGACAACGTCATCTGAAAAAGTCGTAAAAGCAATATTTAATAAAGCAGGAGTTTATGATGTGGTGCTGAACCAAACGTTTAAAGGTAATGTTTACCCTAATGATAATAGTACAGAACCTATTGACTCTAGACAGTTGGATACTACTATTGTAGTAACCGTTATTGACTCTATACAATCGGTACTTAAAGCATTTAGAATAAACCCTGATGGTTCTACCGGTGCTGAAATCAACTTGGCAGACGGTGCCGAAAACGAATTGGAAGCCAGTAACTCTATTCGTTTATCTTATACAGCTATTGGAGAGCCTCAAAATGTATCGTGGAATTCTGTTGGCGGTAAGCCAAATGCTGTTACCATTAGCGACGACTCTGCTGTTGACATGAGATTCAATAGATTAGGATCTTGGGATATTGAATATATTGCTTCAAGGTTTAGACCAACAGATGCAGATACCCTTTCTTTTAAAAAGGTAATAAAAGTTATTCCTTCTACTGCGCCTGTTACTTTGGATAGAGTAGCGGAAAGAAATGACAAAATTACCCTAGAGTTTAGTAGAGAAATAGATGGTACTTCTGTTAATGCCGGTGATTTTACAGTTAGAATAGAAAACAATACGGATGAAATGAATCCTAAAATACTCACTCCTACAGTTGTATCGGCAACTGTAGATAAAGACGAAGCTACTATTGTTATCTTAGAACTAGATGGGGAACAGCTTTATAATGACGACCAAGTTTTTGTAAGTTACACTCCCGGAGCCTTAAGAACGGTAGACGAAGTAGAGTCTGAAGCTATTACCGATGCACTATTAACAGAATTTGATCCTTTAGATAACTTTTATACAACTACTTCCTATGATTACGGTTTTGAAACAACAAATGTTAGTAATTATGTTTATCAAGGATGGAATGCTCCTTGGGATGGATACGATATAAGTATGGACTTGTTGAATACCCATACGGGATCGCAAAGCCTTAAGGTTAATTTAAGACCTAATGGTGGAATGATTATTAGACCCGAGTCTGGAGGTAATCCTATTACATTTCCAATAGAAACTGGTAAAACATACGAATTTGGCTACTGGCTATACATTGAAAGTGATTTATCTAATCTGCCAACCGGAACCCAATCTGCAGATATTCAGCTTTATGCAGATGACTGGGGTGGACCAGGTTTGATACCAACTACATTTACTTCTGACATGCCTACAGGGAAGTGGATCTACCAAAAGCAAATATTCAAAGCAGGTGCTGGTCGTGATATCTCTTGGTTTATTAGAGGGTTTAACGAATTTCATGATTACAATCTTGTCTTCTACTTAGATGACTTTTTCTTAGCAGAGGTACCTGTGAGACCCTGATATTAATACACTCAGTTTTAACCGTCATTTTTATATGACGAGGGGCAGTCTATTTAAAGGCTGCCCCTTTTTTATTACAAATTCTATTTAGATTCTTTTTTAGGTACAATTTTATCGTACAGGTTCAGATAAAAAGAATTCAAATAGTAGACATAAAATCAATTAGATTTTCTCCTTTTTCTAATTTAAGTTTCTTTCTCAACCTATATCTTGAAGTGTGTACACTTTCTATGGTGATACCTAATAATGAAGACATTTCCTTACTTGAAAACCCTAACTTAACTAAGGCGCAAAGTTTTAAATCCGTTTGCCCTAAATCTGGGTATTTAGACCTTATTTTTTTATAGAAACTTTGGTTTATAGAAGTAAACCGAGCTTCAAATTCTTTCCAATTACCACCTGGGGAACTCTGAAAACCTTTGAGCATATTATGAATTGCTTTTGTATCTACAGCATCACTTTTAGAGATGCTCTGCTTTAGATTGGAAATAAATTCCTCTTTTTCAATCAATTGAAGGGCAGACGCCGTTAGCTCCCGGTTTTTTAACATCATAACCTCATTGGTCTTTTGCTTTTCAAGTTTATGTTTTCTCCTTAAGTTTCTAAAAAATAAAACCCCGTATAAAAACATAAAAACAACTACTACACCCATTAAGATGTTTTGCAAGAAACCTATTCTTTTTTGGTCTTCTAACTTTTCAATTTGCACTTCTTTTAGCAGCGCCTTTTCTTTTTCTTTTTGAAGTCTATAACGATCCTTAATTTCAAATAAATGTTTATGATTTTTACTTTTTCTACCGAAAATACTTTCATTTAATTCTTGCGCTTTCTTATTGTAATAAATAGCTTCTTTGAAATTACCTTGGTTATAATACAACTCAGACAATATCTCAAAATTAAATTGCTTGTAGCCCATATGTTTATTGTACATTTCGGAAAACTTAAGAGATTCTTTATAATTCATTATTGCCATTTTAAAGTCTCCCTTTAGATTATAGACTTCTCCTATTAAAAAATATACAACAGTAAGATATGAGGGACTTTTCTTTTCAAAAAAGTGCTTAGTCTCATTTAACGTGTTCAATGCGTTTTCGTAATTTCCTGCAACAGCATCAAAATAGCCCTTCTCCGTCTCTACGTAATATGATTTTTTATAGGGGTCTATTTTTTTCAAAGTTAGTTCGCAACTGTCAAGATAAGTTTTTGCCATAGTATAATTATGATTTACCCTATAACAATTCACAATAGCAAAATAGTTACTTACCAGATATTCTCGACTTATTTTTTTCTCCTTTAAGAGCTGTTTTTTTAGCTTAAGAGACATATTAAAATAACGCAATGATTCTTCTTCTCTTCTATAAGCAGTATATAACCAACCCAATTCTTGATAAATACGTGATTTTGAAATATTGTCATTAGATAAATCTGCTAAAATTAATGCTTCCCAATAACCATCATAAGATTTACCATAATCCAACACATTATCATATACTTCAGATAATTGGCACAAATTATTAATAAGATTTATAGTATCCTTTTGTTTCGAATAATAGTCGATACCTTGTTCTAGGTAAAAAATAGCACTATCCAATTTTTTTGCGGTAAGTTGGTTAGCTTTTTCTATATATTTATTTGTGCCATAGGGCTCTTGAGCTTGTACAAATAAAAAGTTCAAAAGAAAAACAATACTAAATACTTTTAGCAATCTTGAACGCTTCATAATTTCTATAAATTCTTGCTTTGTAATTAATTATCAACTAGACACTAAGAAATGTGCAACTGAACATGTGCACATTCACCTTAGTCAAACTCAATATAGTATTTGCTCAGTTGATATTCATGTAAATTGGGGTGGTTTTTAAGAATGTTCAGTTTTTATTGATTAAAAAACAATAGTTTTTACCCATCATTATCTAATATTTGTTAAAATATTTAAAGGAAAATTACTGATACGATAATTTTTATTGAAAATTGATAAATAACAAAAAACAAGACAAGAAACATGAAATTAAGAGTGAAGATGAAAAACCACTCAACATAATTTTAAAAAAGATAATTGGGCTAACTGGATAGTCATAATTCAATATCAAAACATTAAATAAATTAAATAACGCTTATTACAATGATTACAAGAGCCAAAACAATCTTATATTCCTTTCTTTTTTTTGCTATACTTTCATACCATAGCTCTGCCCAGGTTACGACATATGACCAGAAAAAACTAGACTCTTTAGGCGTAACTCAGGCCCAAATAGACCATTTAGGAATTACAGATATAAACCATTTAAGTGCCGCTTCCAAAAGGGCCTTAAAATGGCCAGTAGATTTAGGAAATGAATGGTTTATTCAGTTTTCTAACTTAAAACCATTGAAAGGCGATTTAGCCTATGAAGAAGGCGTAGTGCGCAGAGATCCGAGTGCGGTGATCAAAGAAAATGGCAAATACTACGTATGGTATTCGAAAAGTACTGGTCCGACACAAGGTTTTGGAGGCGATGTTGAAAACGACAAGGTTTTTCCTTGGGACCGTTGCGACATTTGGTATGCAACTTCAGCAGATGGAGAAACTTGGAAAGAAGAAGGTTTAGCAGTACCTAGAGGTAAAGCTGGAGCCTATGATGACAGATCGGTATTTACGGTTGAAATCATGAAACATGAAGACCAATATTACTTGAGTTACCAAACCGTAAAATCTCCTTATACCGTACGTGTAAAAAACCAAATTGGCCTTGCTTGGTCTAATTCTCCAAACGGCCCTTGGACAAAAAGTAAAGAACCTATATTAAGTCCTGCAGACAATGGCATTTGGAAAGGTGAAGAACAAGATAGATTTGCAGTTGAGAGAAAAGGCGACTTTGACAGCCATAAGGTTCATGACCCTTGCATTATTCCGTTTGATGGTAAGTTTTACCTGTATTACAAAGGTGAACAGATGGGTGAAGAAATTACATTTGGCGGAAGACAAATACGCCATGGTCTAGCAATTGCCGACAAACCTGAAGGACCTTACATAAAGTCGCCATACAATCCAATTAGCAATAGCGGCCATGAAATTTGTGTTTGGCCATACAATGGTGGTGTTGCGGCCTTAATTACGACAGACGGACCAGAAAAAAACACCATCCAATGGGCTCCTGATGGTATTAACTTTGAAATTATGTCTGTCATACCAGGCGTTAGCGCACATGCCATTGGTTTAAATAGAACTATAGATAACGAAAAAGAACCTACCGAAATATTAAGATGGGGACTTTCACACGTTTATAACAGTTGGGATTATCAAAGCATCATGAGCTTTACATCAGAGAGAAAAACCCAACATAGGGCAAAAGGAGAATAATTTTTAGTTGAGTTGAGTTTAATTAGGCAAGGACAGTATGCTATACATGGCTACTGTCCTTTTTAATAAAAATAGTATTATATAAACAACATTATTCACTAATACATGACAATTCAATTTTAAAGAAGATTAAATCAATATCGCGGCCAAGTCTTTAATACTAATTGCAACAGAATTACATGAAAGTAGACAAGTATGATTATACTTATAAACAGAATATTAGCCCTAAATAAACGGAACTTACTAACCAATTACACCTCGTAGCACAACTAATTTTAATGATATATTCTTCTAAAGAGAGTATTTAAATTGACAACTATAACCCATACTACAGTTAAAAATGTAAATCATAATTACCCTAGATGAGTATTTACAGCATCTATTTTTCATTTTAGACACCAATTAGGGCTACAATAAAAAATTTGGTTGAAAATTTTGCTAAAAAAAGAAAGGGACACGGTATTAACCAAGCCCCAATTCCATACTAAACTAACTGAAAACAAAATGTTTACAAATTGCAAACATATTGACCACTAGGTCAACTATTGTTAATTCTCTTCTAATTTCCAAGTACGAACCCAATCTACCCGCATTGTATTTCTAGAATTGTCATTGAGTTCTTCTTTTTGAGGTAGGCCTCCCAAATAACACTCTTCAGAGGTCCATAAATCAAATATCAACTCTAATTCTCTAGTAAAATCTTGGTTAGTTGTAACGACACCAGCTGGTTCACCATTTAAATAAAATTGAACAGTTCTAGCATCTTTCCACCAAGCTCCAACAATATGGTAGGTTTCATCCCAAGTTTTTCCCTTATTAGGATTTGCTTCTGACAACATTCTAGTATCAAAATTATCTTCATGTCTTTCTGTAACACCGCTTTTAGCTATGAAATATTGAGAGTTCATTTGGGTCGGAAAGTCCCACGGAGTCCACGGATAGTTACTTGGCTTCGTAGTTTGATCACTACACTCAGGGGTTGGGTTTGCATTGCTCTCAATAATATCAATCTCATCCCTATCATTAATATCGCCATTATTCAACCAAAACGTATTGAACGCTGATATACTTGAGGTTTTCATACTACACTCCGTATACATAGGGTAACTTATTTTAGTTTTGGAGTGCACTCTTGCCGTTTGAAACCATTTAGAACTACCCTCGTCTAATGTGGCCTGTATATTTAGTTTTCCATCTACTACGCTAGAATTTTCACTTCGCATAGACACTGGGGTATTTCCATAATTCCAAAAAGAATTAAACCACTTTTCATCATCCCAAGCTTCAAACTCATCAGACAAGGCATCAACCTTTACCCATTGCATTCCCTCAGGAGTATCATCAACTACCGACACAAAAGAAGGTAAACTAGGGTCTAGTTCTGAAAGTTTAAACGGCTCAATTTCATCGTCATTCTCCTCTTCTTCGTCATCTATTTGTATCGGATTTTCAGGAACAGTAACCAATTCATCATCACCGGAATTCGAAGAACATGCTATCAATGCACTTATAATACCCCAAAACAGAAATACCTTAGTTTTCATATAATTCTACCTTTATAATTTGATTTATTTAGAATAGTGCTTTTTGTTGCTGTGTAAGCGAATCAATTTGTCTTATTTTGATGTCTTTAAAAAACACCTCTGCAGCTTCACTTTGTAATTGTATTTTACCTTTAATCAGTGGCACTTCTTTACCATCTTCATCAATATATCTTGAATCCTTCAATATCATAACTACCTCCCCGTTAACAATATGAAGACTTTTGCCCTCATAACAAATCAAATCAAGTGTATTCCATTCATCATGTGGTTTTTCATAATTTCCGCTTCGCAAACAATAATTTCTGTACGGACTACCCATGCCAATTGGCAAATAATCTTGTGACTCATGAGCCAATGGATCTAAAACAGATTCTGGTTTATAAGCTCTAATATCCATTGCAGAATTGGCCTGACTCCAAAAATCTCCGGTATGCCCTTCCATAATCTGAAATTCTTGGGAAAGCATCCATGACCGCCAATATTCAACAGCCATTGGCCCTACGGAGTGATACAATATTCCGGAGTCTTTCAGCAAATCTTTTCGGTAAGCCCACTTCTTATCTCCCCACTTGTACTTTAATTGAAAGTGATAATTTTTAAATTCCTTTTTGGTTATAAGACAACCATAATACTCTCCCGTATTCTTAATGATGGTTTCCTCCCCTTCTTGAAAAGTTGAAAAAACGGTATAGTCGCTATTGTTTAAACCAATTGGTGCTACTTCTTTCCCATTTTCATCTAGTGGTACAGAACCATCGTAACCAGGTTGGTGCTGATAGCCCAAATAATTATCCCAATTAGTTAAGTCCTTATCAACTAATTCTTCCCATTGATATTCTTCATCAAGATTTTTTTCTTCCTCATTTTTTACTTGAGCGCAGGATATAACAAGAAGTACGAACGGTAATAAAAATGTAAAATGTTTCATATCGATTATAGATTAGTAATTACGTCAATCCATCTACGTTTATGGATTTTAAGCCTCATTCCATTTTAAGAACGAAATTTTAGAGCTACATATGAATAGGCAAGCATTGTAATTTTACAAAGAAATTTGTACTAGAACTTATGAATTACTGACTAAAAATTGAATGTTCAGTTTTTATTGAAGCACCTTATAAAATGGTAAGGGCAATTTGTACTAAAAATTTAAATTGTTCAGTTTTTGTTAAGTGATATGGCATTTAAGATTATCATATAATATCATAGTTTTATAAAAACGATATTTCTTATGACAGTTAAAACCAACAACCGCACTTCAAAAAAAAACAATTCACTATCTCCATTTTTAAAATTTTGCTTGCTGCTAGCTTTTGTACTAGCAGGCACCAATTCTGGCATGGGCCAAACCACAAAATCATCTTCTAATGAAAAGAACAATGGTAATACAGAAGCCAGAGTTACAGGTTTAAAATATATTAGTGTACATGTATTAGAACTTGAAAAAACTTTAAAACTGTATCGTGAAATACTGGGTTTTAAAATGGCAGATGCCGAAGTGCTACATGGACCCGGGCTTGAAGGTATGTTGGTAATGAAACTAAAGGCCGATGACTTAACCATTGGGCTTTCACTTACAGCACCTGAATTTATAGATACTATTGGCCCAATTGGCAACACTAACCACAATCATTTTATGTTAAAAGTAAATGACATTGTTCCAATTGGTGATAAACTAAAAGAAGAAGGTTACGAATTAGAAAATGAAAACTATGCTCGTGACAAATACACTTTTTTCGTTGGACCAAATGGTGAAATTATTGGCCTATCTGGCTGGGATTAATTTTTAATAGATTGGTATTTGCGTGTAGTGTAAAAAAGCGTTCAAAAATAATATACTACAAAGAGTGAATCTGTTTTACTAGACATACGCTCTTTCTCAATCAATATTATAAGCATTTAAAAAGAGTACACCTAAAAAAACTATGTATTATTATTCCTAACTTGAAGTAGTTTTAGGGGGCTGAGAACGGCTAAAGTTAGACTTATATTTAATACTCGAAAATCATCAAAAAAAGCAATTTCTGAATTGTATCCGATTGCCTTGCTCGTATTCCATATTAAACCAAGAATCATTCGATTTCCATATGAAATTTCAAAATTTGATGGAAGAAAATTCATTTTATCTTTTGTTCTAAAGTAGACCAAATTTTATATGACAAATCAATGTTAAAATACTGTTTTTAAATTTGTTACAGTATATTTCATTGTTTTAAATTGATATACATAAGTATCTTTTTACTTTTTTTAAAGTCGCGTTTAATTGATGAAATGTATTAGAAAACAAAAAGCTTTAATTGAATTCTTTTAGAACCTAGATGGAAAACTTTCTAAACTGAATACAGTCCCATAAAAGCCCATTGAAGTAACTACCAAAAGTGCCACAAATGGGACTTATAAAGAAATATTTTTCTGTCTTTTGAACTTATACTTTTAAACAGTCGTTTCAAAAAACTGCTAAAATTCGACTCAGGGAACTTCCAGTCTTCACCTTCTAAGAATTACAATTAACAATAAAAAAACAGGCCCGAAGGCCTATTTAAGTAACTCTAATTAATTACGTAAGGTCCGCCAAAGGTATCACTAGAACCCGAAATCCAATCCATAATTTCATCACCGGTTTCATTTACGAATAAATAGCGATCACTGCCCCCTCCTCTAGTAAATTTTGTTGCTGCACCTACCTTCTCGAATAGCCCTGGTGTAATTGGAGCAGTAGACGAGAACCAGCCATTCGAGGGAAACAATGTTGAATTCCAACCGACGTTTGGAGATTGACTTCTATAGCGTTGATATTCAGTACCATTTCTCTCGAAATACGCCATGGTAGGGTAAGCTGTATTTACAGCGGCACCTATACCATTATCTAATCTAAAAGTGCCTAAGTCACCAAATATTTTATTGACCAAAAATACTTTGGTACCATCTTCATCATTGGTGGAGTAACTAGCAATAGATTCCATAGGAACAGCATTACCTGGAATTTTACTTTGATCTATTATGGCTATTTGACACTTTGATCCGTCACCATTAAAAATGTAAGCCACATCGAGTGAAAAGTCTACCGCTGCCCCAACTTCATCTATATCCATATCTCCTAAAGGCGCACTGGCGTCATTAATACCAAATATGACGTCATCATCCCCATTTTTGTAAACAGCGGGTAATTCTGTATTGTACCAGGCATATTTATCACCTGCCTTATTGAAAATTATGACGTTATTACCGCCCGAAATACTTAACATAGCGCCTATACCATCATCAAAAAGATCCAATAGATCAGAATATAGCCCAGGAGGTAAAAGTCCCTTCAATTCACAATTTTTAACCGTATACCGTGTGGCCAAATTAGTACTTACCACTTGGCTAGGGTCTTCCAAACTGTTGACCACATAAGAAATTGGTAGTCCGCCAGCAATATCACTGGATTCTGCAAGTCGTTTTACAATATCTTCTAAATTATCCACCGTTTCATTAGAATCTGTATTTGGACCACCAAATATGGTTCCAACAGCATTCAATGTACCTTCAGAATCTCCTCCGTAAGCAATGACCTTCACCGTCAAATTATTGTATTCTTTCAATGATTGAATATCTACACTACCGCTTACCTTACCGGCTACAGCATTATATGAGCCTTTTAAGGCAGCTTCCATATCTTGAGCTGATGCAGAAGATTCATAGAGCATATAGAAGATTCGACCATATGTTACCGATGATATAAATGTAGCAGGATTGTCAGGTTGAATGAAGGTTGCCAATTGCTCGGGAGTAACGTTTGGGTCGAATACTTCATCAAGACTTGTCGGTTTTACGTAGCTCATGGTATAGTACTGCTGTGTAAGTTTAACCAAAACGCTACTTGTTTCTTCACTTGTATTCAAAGAAAAATCACTACTCACCTTAGTATTAAGTGTTGAAGCTTTCAAACCCATCTCTACGGCGAGTTCTTCGCTCGAGTTGACAGCAACAACATCGAGTGTGAAATTTGCTGGAGTAATTTCTCCGTTTTGTGATATAATATTATTCATGGCTTGTTGTACCGTTCCCTGATCTATAACATCTACGCTATCTGTTGCTACAGGGTTTCCCGTGACGAGGTTATAGGTTATTGTACCTCCGGCTCTTTTCACTACTATATCGGAAGGTGTAGCATTATCAAGGGTTTTGCCTTGTAATAGATTTCCGGGCCAAATAACCGAAGCATTCGTGTTGTATAGAGGAAACCTATGGGTACCACCTGTGATATCAACTTCCTTTTCGGTACAGACCCATCTTTGCTCTACTGTTTCGCCTTCTACCATACGGTCAAAATCATCGGTTCCTTCATTTTCTGTGCCCGCTACATCCGTTTCGGTGATATTTGGTGGAAAACTATCAAATGCATCGCCACTTGCAACTACTTCTGCTACCGTACCCACTGGTGTTATTGGAGGTTCTGTTGTTACTCCATTGTCATCTTTACTACAGGCCCATATCAAGACAATGAGCGATAGTACCATTAAATGTCTGGAATACTTGTTTTGCGTTTTCATAATCGTTTTGTTTTGTGGTTAAACTTGAATGTAGTTTTGTGTGACTTGCCCGATTTTAGACTGCAGTACCTCATCGAGTAAGACCACAAAACGATTGTCATGGTTCGTTATTGATTTCCAATGACAGAGCAAACCTAGGCCGATGATTACGGGAAGTGAAAAAAAGAGGGTGGACAAGAGGTGGACACCCCTAAAATAGTTTAAGGACAAAAGGTGGACAGGCTTTTTAGACCCTTATTTTAAAGGGATAAAACTAAATCTTGCAGAGAATCTTCGGTAGACAAATCTAGTTTTTTGCGTAGCCGATAACGTGCTTTTTTTATCCCTTCGGCGGAAATATTAAGGATGTTGGCAATTTCTTTGGAAGATAAATTCATCTTTAAAAGTGCCAATAATCGCAATTCATTTGAGGTAACCTCGGGGTATTTAGTTTTGACATTGCTATTAAAGTCTTTGTGTACTTCTTCGAAATAACGCGAAAAATTCTCCCAATTATTATCATCCTGTAAATCAAAGTTGATGGAGCGAATTAATTGATTGTATCCTGTTCCTGTATTTTCCTTTTCTTTTAGTTCTTGAGCTTTGAGTTTCAGATTTTCTAAAGTCTCATTTTTACGGGCGAGGTTTAGGGCGTGAGTCGTCAATTCTTTCTTTTTGAATTCGAGTTCGATTTCTACTTTTTCACGTTCCAATCGATTTCGTTTCATTTTTTGGCGAATGGCATAAAAGCCAATTAGCGAAAGTAAAAGACCAATGCCCATAATTAACTTTTGCAGGTTACTGATTTCGGCCTTTTGTTCCAAAACCGTGATTTCTTTTTCTTGCAAAGCGATTTGTTGCTCTTTTTTTTCGGTGTCGTAAATGGTACGTAATTCTTCTATTTGTTGTGATTTAGTTGTGTTGTAAATTGAATCGTTTATCTGTTGATATTTTTTTAAGTCCTTGGTGCTATTTTGAAAATCTTGTAAAATCTCATGGGCCCTCGCACGATGGCCATACGCCAAGAGTGATTTACCACTAGCTTTTATAGAATCGGCATAGTAAATGGCCTTGTTTAAATAACCGATTCCTTTGTCAGGATTTCCCTTTCTGTTCCAAGCATGCCCCAATTCGATGAGATTGCTAATATGATTTGCTAAACTATTCCTTTTCCTTTCTTTTGAGAGTGCCTTTTCCAAATAGGATATACCCTTGTCATATTGGCCCATTTTAGAATAAACCATTCCTAAGTTTGACAGTGCATTTTGCCTCATATCGGGTATATCTAAAGAATCGGCTATTCCCAAACTATTTTCATAGTTCAAGATCGCATTGTCAAAATCACTTAGTTCAAAATAAGAAGTGCCCAAATCAGAATAAGCATGTCCCAAATAAACATTATCATTTATAGAACTATAGATTGTTGCTGCCGATTCGAAATGATGAATAGCACTTTTATAGTTCTTCAATTGGTTCTCTATTTGACCAACTTGCCTTAACACGTCGGCTTTCCTCCAGGGTTTGGTGTTCAAACTATCTCGAAGTCTCAAAGATTCTAGGGCCTGTATTAGTGCGAGTCGATAATTTCCCATTTCTGAATGAACAGATGCTTTTGAAGCGATGGCATTGGCCATATGGGAAATATTCCCTGCCTCCTTATACATAGTAATGGCCTGGTCATACATTTCTTGCGCCTTGTCATAATTTCCATCGAGTTTTTCTAAGGTACCCAAGGAAGAGATTGTAGATGCCAATCTTTCAGTGTCCCCTGCGTCTTCCCAGAAAGCCGCCGATTTTTTGTAAAAATATCTAGCCGAATCCATTTGAATTAATACTTGATAAAAGGAGCCTAGGTGATAATAGCCAACCCCTTCACCAGATTCGTATTTGATACGTTTTGACATTTCAATTCCCTCCTGGGCGTACGCCCTAGCTTTTTCTGGAGTGCTATACATTTCTGAGTAGAATAGCTCTTGAATGGTTTTTACCTTCTCGATACTTTCTTCCTGTTGATTGTATTTTTTTAGGAGACTATCCTGTTTTTGATTTTGCTGGGCACAGAGCGGGGGAGATATGACGCAAACAAACAAAAACCAAAAGATGATTTTGGGTTTCATAGTGGTTTGGTTTGATTTAAAGATACATTTTCTTTCCAAAAAACTCGTATACCCCATAAAAAACAGGCCCGAAGGCCTGTTTAAAGACTAACTCAAACTAATCTGTGTAACTTAATTGATGACCCAAGGGGCCTTAAAACAGTCTTTTGAAATCGAAACCGTATTTGCTTAAAACTTGCCCTGATTACTCTTTTAAAGTTCAAAAGGTCCTAATGGGGTGTCGTTTGGACCACTGAGGCCATTGGAAATGACATATTGGGTACCTGTACTATCAAAAAGAATGAATTGCCTTGTGTTTCCTAGAAAGAATCCGATTCCTGCCCCAACATCAAAGGGAAGTGTGTTGTCAGGTCCCCATTCTGATCTATTGAACACTTGGGTAAAGCTATTCGGATTGTTTCTGTAAAGTGCATATTGGCTACCTACTTTGTTGAACATAAAACGTGTCGATGGGCCCAATGGGTCTTTCGAATTGAAAAGCATTGCTCCTACGCCCGAAATAGCCAATGGATTATTGCCTTCTGCCAAATCTTCGATGTTTGATTCCCAATCCTTCCACTCACCACTTGCCGCATAATTATAGAACAGACCGTTCTTCGACATGAACATTACCAATGGATCAGTACCAGGTTCATTTCCAACAATATTACAGGCGGCTCCGATACCATCATCACCAAAAGGGACCTCGCCATCGAAAAGCTCTGATAAAGGGAAAGGGCCTTCCAACTTTGCTTCAAAACTGCGCATATATCTTTTTCCGTCCTCACTGATCAAGATAAACTCCGTTCCTTGCAAGGCAAAAGCCGCCCCAACAGGCCCCATTCTGGAAAGAACCTGCCCTTTCCAATGTGCCGTGTGAATCGGTTCTCCACCAGCGGGGGCTGGCGTGCACTCGGTAACATCGTACTGTGTGGCAAGTTGTACTCCCACAATTTGATTCGTGTTTACGCTCCTAACAACATAACTTAAGGGCAAACCTGTCGAAATGGTGCTGCTTTCTGCAAGCAGATTCACCAATTCGGAAAGGTTACCACCAATGGTTCGTATAGTGGAAGATGATTCGCCCCCGAAAGCCATCACTTTTATTTTGACTTCGCTTAATTCCCTCAGGGCGGAGGCATCGATTTCCACTTCCGTCTTACCGACGACCGCATTGAACTCGGCCTCGACCGCTGCGTTCATTTCGGTATAAGAGGAGGTAGATTCCACAAGCATATAGTAAATTCTTCCGTAAGAAACATCGCTGATATAGGTCGCAGGGTTGCCTGTCTGTACGTATTTGGCCAAATCTTCAGGAGTTACCGAGTCAGCAAAAAGACCCTTTAAGCTGGTCGGAATGTCAAAAGACATGGTGTAAAAATTCTGTTTTAACTCTACCAAGACCCGGTTGTACTCCCTTTCTGTGCTAAAATCAAAATCAGCACTTACCTCTGCGAAGGCATTTTCAAAATCAACACCCATGCTCAATGCAAGTGCTTCCCTACTCTGTACTTGGCTGTAAGTAAAGGAAAAATTCGCCGGAAGGTCGTAGGGTGAATTGGCTATTATATTGTTCATTGCATCTTGAATGGAGCTTTTGGCCACTTTGTCAACCGTAAAACTCGAGGCTAAATTACCGTTGTTCAGGTTATATGAAATAGTACCTCCGGCACGCTCTACCGCAATAACATCGGGTGTGGCCTTCCGTAGTGATTTACCTTGCAATAAACTCCCAGGATAAATGACCGAGGCATTGGGGTTGAACAGTGGAAATCCGTCCCTACCTGTGCCACCACTTTTTAAAGCGTCATAGGTTTTGGTCGTACAATTCCATACCGCTCCGTCAATCACTTCATTGCTTTCTTTTTCTTCAAGTAATTCTTCTGAGGTGCTTGGAATTTCCAATTCACCAGCTGAGGCAACAACTTTGGAAAAATCGGCTTCTGTGAAATCTTCATTTTGCAGTATGGGTTCATCTGCGGAATTATCACTGCATGAAGTCAATACTACAGTCGAGACGACCAATAAAATAAGTTTAAAAAATCTGTTTTGCGTTTTCATAATCGTTTTGTTTTGTGGTTTACCATGAATGTTGTTTTGTGTGACCTACTCGGTTTAGATCTGCAGTATCGAACCGAGCAAGACCACAAAACGGTTGTCGATGTCTAGATTGTTTTTCTCATCGACACCACAAACCTAGCGTGCTTGTTCTATGATTGAAAAAAAGGAGGGGTGACAAAAGGGTTACAGCAAAAAAAGGAGGGGTGACAAAAGGGTGACAACACTAAAAACACCTGATTTTTCAGGTATTTCAAGAGGTTGAAAATGTAGTTCTAAATTGAAAGTATCTTAGACTCCAAAGAATCTTCAGGTGCAAGCTGCATTTTTTTACGCAATCTATTACGTGCTTTTTTAACACCGACAGCAGAAATATTCAAAATATTGGCAATCTCTTTGGAAGAAAGATTCATCTTTATAAGGGCCATCAAACGGAGTTCGTTCTTGGTTATATCAGGAAACATTGAAATCGCCTCTTTCTCAAAATCTTTGTGCACAGCTTCAAAGTAACGGGTAAAATTTTCCCAGACTCTATCATCTTGCTGGTCAAAATTGATGGTTTTGATCAGTTCTTGATAGGCTTTGCCACCACTTTCTGTTTGTTTGAGCTCTGCAGCTTTTTGTTTTAGGCCTTGCAGTACTTCGTTCTTTTTTGCCAGGTGTAGGGCATGGGTAGTAAGTTCTTTCTTTTTAAAAGCCAATTCAGATTGTACCCTTTCACTTTCCAATCGGTTACGTTTCATTTTTTGTCTGATTCCATAGTAGATTAGGCCGGATAGTACAATTGTGGTCAATAGCCCTGCAATCAATCCGATACGTTGCAGGTTTGCAGCTTTTTCTTTTTCTTCTAACAGAGCAATCTCTTTCTTCTGAAGTTCGATTTCCTGTTCGCTCTTTTCGGTTTTGTAGCGCAATTCAAGTGCACTGATTTTTTGGTTATTTTCTTGGCTGAATATACTATCGTGCATAACCGAATAGGTTTTACGATATTCAAAAGCCTTTGGAATGTTACCTAATCGTTCATGGGTATTCGATATTTTAAGGTAGTCTTCAACGATTTCAATATTGTTGACTAATTCTTTGGCAATACCCAAGCTATTTTGATAATGCTCTAAGGCAGCTTTGTATTTCTTTTCCTGAAAAGCAACATCACCTAAATTACGATAAGAAATACCTAATTCACTTTGCTGTTTGATTTCAGTATTTAAATCCATCGCTCTCAAAAAGTAATCCTTTGCTTTTTGTAGTGAATCCATTTTAAGGTACACCGCACCTATTAAATTCAATTGCTCTCCTATGGCCGATTTTCGATTGTTTTGCTCAAAATAGGGCAACGCTCCTTGATAGAGATCTAAGGCTTCTCGAAACTTATTGGCCTTTGCTAAATTGGTAGCACGGTTAGATTGCGTAATGGCCAAACCATATTTTAGGTCAAGTTTCAAACAGATGGCCTCCACTTTCAGGTAATAGTCGTTGGATACTTCAAGATTTCCCAATTTGGAATAGAGTAGACCAATGTTCATGAGCATGGGGGCTCTTTTTTGCTCTGAATACCCCATAGATTCACTGAGTTTAATGGCGGTTAAATACGATTCTAATGCGGCTCCGGTTTGCCCTAAATTCTTAAACACTATACCAATGCCATTATATGCGGCCATTAGCTTTTTTTGCTCACCCAATTCTGTAAATACTACTTTGGCTTTCTCGAAATATGCCAAAGCTGATATGAAATTGCCAAGCTCTTCTTGGTAAAACCCCCTTTTAAGAGCTAGTTCCGCTTTTAAATAAGGGCTATTCAAACGCTCAATGATGGGAGCCGCTGCATCTAAATAGGGACCTCCCTTTTCGGGATTCTTCCATATATATTGGCTGAATAGGGTAAAATACGTATCGACAAGTACGGAATCTTTTTGAATAGGAATAAGTTGAAGCAAACTATCAATGTTGGCATTATCCGTTTTTCTAAGGTCTTGACCTAAAGCCCAATGTGAAAAATGCAGAAAGAATATGATAATTAGGTAAAACCTGATATTTTTCATGTGGGCTTGGTTTTCAAGGAGTTCTAAATTACTGAATATTTTAGCATTTTAACTGTTATTAAAAGCGGCTGGTAAATATCTAATAAGGTCGCTTCTTCAAAATCTTAATTTGATACCAATAAAAAACAGGCCCGAAGGCCTGTTTTAAAAACTAACTCAAACTTTAATTACTAATTACTACAATTAGGGTCTACCTCTTGCACTTCGCTTTTGGATTCATAAATTTTATCCATTGTTGCGACTCCTCTTACGGTCGCCTCGATAAAGTCGTTGCAGATTAGCGTAATGACACCGTTAAAGCCATTAAAATGAAATTGGGTGCTTATTTCTTGGCCTGAGAGATCATTGCCCGTATCGAACTCACATAAGAATCTACACCACCTGGTTTATTTCCTTTCTTAAGCCGATGGTTAATATTATTAGCACCATTTTATAATTAATATCTTCAATTAATACGTTAGGATACATTGCTACAAATGAGTTTACCGCCCCGTACTTTGTATTATTTCTATTATAATCACCTCCTAAAAAATAATTTGCGGGATCTGCAAAAACACTATATTTTTAGCCTCAGGAATATTTATATTTTGCCGCGCTGTAATTTTCATTACCTTGCTTATCAGAATCTTTTTTCTTCCAAAAAATCGATTAAAACATAAAACTCACGGTGTTTTGGTTTAGGAATAGCTAAAGATGCATTCCAATATTTAGGCTAACTATAAAAACCAGTTCTAACAGGAACACTTTTATAATTGTGTGAAAAAACTATTACAATCTAACTTAATAGAAATTTTCATGTGTGAATAATAATGCGTTAATTACTGCGAAATTATACGATTATTTGCGCATTTAGTGAAATTTCATAAAAAATTAAAAAAGTACAAAAACTATAAAACCCCTGTATATAGGGGTTTTGAAGCGTGGAGAATACCGGAGTCGAACCGGTGACCTCTTGCCTGCCAGGCAAGCGCTCTAGCCAGCTGAGCTAATCCCCCATTTGACTTAAACAAAGGAACCACTTTTTAATCATCTATCAAAGCACTGATTAAAGCAGTTCTAATCTTTCTTTACTCGTAAGACCAAAACTGGAATAGGTGCGAAAAACTCTGCTTTTAATACGGTACTTTTTTCCCATAATTTTTTAAAAAACCCTCTCTTTCTTCTAAACACAACTAACAAATCAGGTTGTTGCGATTGAAAATGTTCAAGAACTCCTAAATACGTAGTTGCGTTCTCAGTAATTGTGAGATTCGAACATAAATCCATAAGAGCTGTGTTCACTTTTAAATCATCTTCGGTATAACCAGGTGTTTTAACCAATAACAAATTAATAGTAGAATTAAATTTTTTCTGAATACTAACCAAAGGGTCTAAAATTCGCTTTTTCTTTAATATTCCAGATTTAAAAGCTGTTAAAGCAGTTTTGTATGGTTCAAATTGGGTGCCTTTAGGAACAATTAGAGCGGGGATATTTGTCTTTTTTATTATCCTACCTGTAGTTTTTCCAAGGTAAACTTCTTCTCTTATAGCATTACTTCTTGGAGCGAGAATAATTAAATCAATGCCTAGTTCATTATCAATCTCTTTTAATCCATCAGTTATTTCACCATTATAAGTTGCAATTTTTATGGTAACTCCGTTTGCATCAACTTTTTCTATAACTTCTTTTAATCGCTCTTTACTACTTTGTGCTACTTTCTCGGTTATGTTTGCTAAAGACCCTGTCTTTGCTGATACCGTAAAGACATCCATAACAAAAATATTTGCCGAAAATGCTCTTGCAAAATCAACTGCATATTGTAATGTGTTTCCTGAATTGGAACTAGTGCCAATTGGTACAAGAATATTTTTCATTGGAAGGAAATATTGATTAATAATTTAAATTTACAATTAAATTGGTCATTTAAGAATGATTAGATATGCAAAGATATCGGATAAAACTGACATTCTAAATATTGCTTACGCTCGTGTAGGCCGATTGATTGATAATAGCACCTATAATTAGAGCAAACTATAACCTAGTTTTATAATGACCAAAAATAAAACAATTCAAAAAAGAATAATGCTAATTCTGTTAGACTAGATACCTTTAGCCAAAACAAACGAAATCAAAAATTCTAATAAAATGGAAACCTTAAAAAATAGGTAATATTTACTTTCCTAAGCGAATTTCCATTTCATTGATACAAAATTTTATAATTATTCGAATTGGCAAATACCATCAATTTCAAAAGCATAAATAAGCTGGCAATACCAGCAACAATAGCCGGTATTGCCGAACCGATACTTTCTATAACTGATACTGCTATTGTGGGTAATATTCCTTTAGATGGATTAGAATCACTTGCGGCAGCCGGAATTGTAGGTTCATTTTTATCAATGTTAATATGGATTTTAGGCCAAACACGTAGCGCAATCTCAGCAATAATTTCACAATACTTAGGTGCAGGCAAATTAAATGAAGTAAATAGTCTGCCTGCACAAGCAATATATTTAAATATTGGTTTAAGCCTCATCATTCTATTATCTACGATTTTTATTATCGAAGAAATTTTTATGTTTTTAAATGCTTCAGGTAAAATACTTGAATATTGCGTATCGTATTACAGAATTCGAGTATGGGGATTTCCACTTACTCTTTTTGTTTTTGCAGTAATGGGTATTTTTAGAGGCTTACAAAACACCTACTGGCCAATGTTAATTGCTATTGTTGGGGCTGTTTTAAATGTGGTTTTAGATTTAATTTTTGTTTATGGTATTGAAGATTTTTTTAAGCCCATGTATTTAGATGGAGCAGCCTGGGCAAGTCTTATTTCACAAGGAGTAATGGCAATTATGGCATTTTTTCTTTTAGTAACCAAAACTGATATTAGTCTAAAATTAAAACTGCCAGTACATAAAGAATTAGGTAAGTTAATAATAATGAGTTTAAATCTTTTTGTTAGAGCAATTGCATTAAATACAGCACTAATATTAGCTGTTAGAGAAGCAACTGCTCTCGGTGATCGTTTTATAGGAGCACATACTATTGCCATCAATATATGGTTGTTTTCCGCTTTTTTTATTGATGGATATGGTGCTGCTGGCAATATTATGGGAGGCCGCTTACTTGGCGCTAAAGATTACGACGGATTGTGGAAACTATCAAAAAAAATTATGAGCTATGGCTTTGTTGTTAGTCTCGTGTTAACCGTTTTAGCATTCATTTTCTATTACCAGATAGGCAGTCTTTTTTCTAATGATGCAATTGTTTTAAGTACTTTCTATTCCATTTTTTTCATTGTTATTTTATCATTACCCATAAATACAATGGCTTTTGTTTTCGACGGACTATTTAAAGGTCTTGGCGAAATGAAATATTTGAGAAACGTATTATTATCAGCCACTTTTTTAGGCTTTGTACCAATGTTATACTTAGGAAAATTTATGGACTGGGGCTTATTTGGCATTTGGGTATCATTTGTTCTATGGATGTCTATTCGTGGAGGTGCTTTAGTGGTAAAATTTAGAAGAAAATTTAAGCCATTGCTGCAAAACCACTAATTTTGAGAAAAACACAGTTAAATGATAACGAACCGACCGAATGGAAGCATTTACACGAAAATAGAAAACAAGATAGCCACAATAGAGTTTGGCCACCCAGCAAGCAATTCCTTTGTTGCCGAAATGCTAGATCGTTTAACTGATGCATTTAATAAACTTGCTTCCAATTCATCTATTTCAATAATTATTTTAAAATCTGAAAGTGAACGCGCATTTTGTGCTGGTGCCTCCTTCGACGAATTATTAGCTGTCTCAACATTAGAAGAAGGAAAAATATTCTTTTCAGGTTTTGCTAAAGTTATTAATGCAATGCGAAATTGTAATAAAATAATTGTAGGTAGAATACAAGGTAAAACTGTTGGCGGTGGGGTTGGTTTAGTTGCCGCATGCGATTATGTATTCGCCACTGTAGATGCTCCAATTCGTTTATCAGAATTAACCATAGGAATAGCACCCCTAGTAATTGAACCTGCTGTTGAACGCAAAATAGGAATTGCGCCAATTTCAGAACTTTCGTTAGCGCCAACTGAATGGAAAAATGCTTATTGGGCACAAGAAAAAGGGCTTTACTCAAAGGTTTTTGATACGACAAAAGAAATGGATAACGAATTATACTTTTTCGCTCAAAAATTAGCCAATTACAATCCTAAAGCTTTAATAGAATGGCGAAAAATATTATGGAAAAACACTGATCATTGGGGCACCTTACTTATTGAAAGAGCTGCTATTACAGGTAAATTAGCACTTTCAGAATTTACTAAGACCGCTTTGTCTGAATTTAAAAAATAATTATGAAAAACTTTAAAATAGAAATTAAATGGGCTGTTAGATTCTCATTTATTTTATTGATATGGATGTTTCTCGAGAAAACTTTTGGACTACATGATAAGTACATTGCCCAACATGCTATCTACACAAATTTATTCGGAATTATTGCTATTATTATTTACGTTTTTGCATTAAAGGATAAAAAGCAAAACTTTTTTAACACTATAATGAGCTGGAAACAAGGATTTATTTCTGGCATTATATTAAGTGCTATCATTGCTTTGCTTAGTCCAATTAATCAATATATCATCAACACCTATATAACTCCAGATTATTTTAAAAATGTAATTGATTTTGTTGTTGAAAATGGAAAAATGACTGTAGAAAATGCACAAGGTTATTTCAATCTCAATAGTTATATGTTACAAAGTGCTTTTGGAGCATTAGCGATGGGGGTAGTAACTTCTGCTGTTGTTGCTTATTTTGTTAGGAGTAAAAACCAGAATTAATAAAAACCGCTTTATGAGAACATATAAAATTGTCCTGCTATTCCTATTATTATCAGTAATTGGATGTCATGAAAAAAAAGAATCTACAACACAAAATCATAATAAAAAATGGTATAAAGGAAACCTTCATACACATTCGTATTGGAGTGATGGAGACGAATTTCCGGAAGTAATTTTGGATTGGTACAAAGAAAGGGACTATAATTTTATGGCACTTTCTGACCACAATACTATTGCCGACGAAGAAAAATGGATTACAATTAAAGACGACTCAATATATCAAACAGCATTTAAAAACTATTTACATAAATACGGTGAAGAATGGGTTGATTATCAAATAGACTCAGGAAAGACAAAAGTAAAATTAAAGACCTATGATGAATATCGAAACCTTACTGAAGAAAAAAGTGAATTTCTAGTCATTAGGTCAGAAGAGATTACGGATAAATTTGAAGATAAACACATTCACATGAATGCTACCAATATTCAAGAGAAAATAAATCCGATGGGGGGCTCGAGTGTGGTCAACGTAATACAAAACAATCTTAATCAAGTTCTAAATCAAAGAAAGATAACTGGCGAACCTATAATGCCACATATCAATCATCCTAATTTTTATTATAGTATTAGTTTAAATGATATGCTTCAATTAAATGGCGAGCGTTTTTTTGAAATTTACAATGGACATCCTATGGTTCATAATATGGGTGATTCGATAAACGTGTCAACAGAGAAGATGTGGGATTTAATCAACATATCGTATTTGGAAAACAACAAACCCATAATGTACGGACTCGCAACTGACGATTCACACAGTTATCATAAAAAAGGTGCGAAATGGAGCAACGCTGGTAGAGGTTGGGTAATGGTACAAGCAGATACATTATCTGCCCATGCCTTAATACATGCATTAGAAAATGGTAATTTTTATTCCTCAACTGGTGTAGACCTAGAAACGATAGAAGTTAAGGAAGGCATATTTTCAATTGCGATTAATGAAGAACCTGGAGTTTCATATAAAATAACTTTCATAGGAAGTAAAAAAGAGAATTCAAAACCAATTGAATTTAAAACTGTAACCGGATCTAAAGCAAATTTCGAAATAACTGATGATATTCTATTTGTTAGATGTAAGATTACCTCATCAAAACTTCAAGAAAATCATATAGAAGATTTATTATTTGAAATGGCATGGACACAGCCCATATCATTGATAAATAACAATTAATGCCTTTAAAATTTTATAACTCGCTAATTGGCATACAAGGACTTTAATTGTTTTACAGCCGATTCAGCTAATTTTTCACCAGCCCCTATGTCGTACTTAGTAGTTCCTGGTGTTGTTTCGTAACCGGTAATCATTGGTTTAAACCCTTTCGGACCTTGAGTAAAAGAAACTTCTGTAGGAAAGTAATCGTAGTCACCATTAGCAAGGCCTACTACCAATGTATTTTTAAAGGGTGAATTATTTTTAATATATACTCCAAATTCATTAAAAATTTCACCAGGTAAACCTACAATAGCCACTTCACCAATTTGAATAACCATAACTTCTAATAGATCATAATCATTTTGTTCTTTATACATATCTATCCACCATTGAGCATATAGTTCTTCAGGTATCCCATCGGGTTGTAGTGCAGGCATACCTTCTTTTTCAACCCTTTTCATAACTTTTTTCGCCCATTGATGCTGTTCTTCGGTTATTGTCATTTTTTTAATTGAAACTTCTTCCCTTGAAATTTTTACAATACCCGAGCCCGTTGCAGGTTCCGATTTATTTATTGCTTCTAAAGTTGCTACACCTAAAAGATAACCAATTCGTTGACATTCTTGATAGGTGTCTAAAAATCCAACTTTATGGTCTACTTGAGTAACATTACCAGAAGGTGCATTTAAAAAAAGCACACCAAAATCTTTGCCCTTAGCTTTTTGTACCGATTCGGTTAGATAACCAGGATAATCGGCAGTATACAACCAATTATTACCTGTAAGCGTAGTTGGATGACAACCAAAATTCACCATAGTACTTGAAATTTCTCCGTTTTGCGCAACACTTACAGTAATCAATTCAGGGTCTTTACCACCTAATGGTTTCTCAATAAACCCTGGTTCAAATTTTTCCCAAACCATATGAGTAGTACCGTCGTTTGCTTTTAACCTTCTGTTATGCGAAACTCTATCTTCTATTGTACGCCCAACCATTAGTTCGGCTGGTTGGAGATTTTTACTAGCTTCAATAATAGCATCAGCTGCCTTTTGCAAATAATTCTTGGCTTCCGGAGCTTCCAAATTCGATTTTGGTCCACTATGCGTATGAGTAGCATGTATCAAAATATCCTCAGCTTTTATGGCTGTAGCAGATTGTACATACTCCCTCATCATATCAATAGATTCTACAGGTATATTACAAATATCAACAGAAAGTATAGCTGTTTTTTTTCCATTACTCCCTTGGGCAACCATTGCCTTACCATATAACGAATCATGAATACCACGTGAAGCATAATCGTCTCCTCTATAATTCCCAACTAAATCAAGACCAATTCTAGGTGTATAATTAACTTCTGCATAGCCTATTTGAAGTCCTGTTTTGGCTTGATTCATCATTGTATTATTTCTTTGGCAAGATTGGAAAGTAACTAAAAATAGTATACTTAATAAAATAGATGTCTTTAAACAATTGAGCTTTTTAGATATGTTCATTTTCATGATAAAATGCGATTTAATGTTCTTAACCAATTTCCATAGAAGATATTATCTCTGTCTTTTTGAGTATATCCACGATTCTCAAGTATAACATCAAACTTCTGCAAATCTGCAATTGTATTGATATCATACGGAGTTTGTTCTAACCCGAAAAGACCATCCAAATCACTGCCAAAACCTATATGCTTACTATTACCTGCCATCTGACAAATATGATCGAAATGATCAACCAAAAGTTCCATGTGAATATTACATTTTTTAGGATCATCCTTACCCATTTTAAAATCAGGATAAAGCATCCAAGTATCCAAAGCTCCACCCAGCATACCATCTCTTTCTATAATACACTTTATTTGATCATCGGAAAACTGACGCTCTCCTGGTACTATACTTCTACAATTTTGATGACTGGCTATTACTGTACCTTTAAAAACTTCTAATGCTTCAAAAAAACCTTTATCAGTAAGATGCGTTAAATCTAGCTGCATAGGTAGCTTATTCATTTCATTTAATAGTTCTTTACCCAATTTGGTCAAACCACTACCATCAGCATGTGTGCCAGCTGCATATCTACCAGGACCGAAATGTGAAATACCTATCGACCGTAGACCTTGCTCATGAAAAGTGTATAAATAATCTAAATTAACTATTGAATCTGCTCCTTCGAGTGCTAAAATATAACCTACGGGCTTTTTTTGTAAAGATTCGGAATTTTCTGTCCACTTTTTATAATGCGTTGCTAATTCTTCTTTAGTCGTTATTTGCACCATTTCCCCCGAAGCCTCCATTTCACGATACCACGCTAATTGACATTGCGCGTGGGCAAATGCTTGTTGCGGTGAATGCCAACCAGGTAAAGCCATGGTGTGTAATGGACTACCATTTTCAGAATAACGAGAAATCATAGTTGCCAAAACTAATCCAAGGTTTCCTTCCCGCAATTCAGGAAGAGATACCGTTCCATTACCTCGGTCTTGATAATCTTTCCATCCTAATTCAATTTCTTTTTCTCTTATTTCTTGTACCGTTTTGGTTAAATCACGATTCATGGTCATGGCATTAGTAGCCAAATCTAAATGGGCGTCAATAATAAATGGGACTTTAGATGTTTTTTTCATTCTGTAAATTTTTTTGAAGATATATTCGCTACGGTCTTATTATAATTAGAAGTTAATCGATGAATATCAAATGAAAATTTTTCAAACGTTTCTTCCCATTTTTTTGCCTCTTCTGGTGTATACTCATAAAAACCTTTTCCATTAAAAATTCCATTTCCATCTGCCTTTGCAATATCATCAATAAGTTTAGGCACAGTTTTTTGATTACTTAATTCTGGAAACAAATCTTTCATTACAGCATGGTATGCCTTAAGTCCAGTTAAATCCATATATCTAAAAAGCCCACAGAAAGCCATCCAATGGCCACCATCATTTTTACATGCACGATCAACATCAGCTACCGTGGCATAACCATTTTCTACAAGATGAAAAGCTTCGCGATACATGGCATACATAATTCTATTTGTAATAAAACCTCGTATATCCTTTCGCACCAAAGTAGGTTCCTTGCCCCATTCTTTTGCGATTGCATGTAATTGTTCTCCAATCGTTATTGGACTTTTTTCTCCACATACTATTTCCAAAAAAGGAGAAGTGTACGATGGTTCTGCCCAATGCATTCCAAAAAATCTTTCCGGAACTCTAAAATGATTCTGCAACATGCTTATTGGCATTGCAGAAGTATTAGAAGTGATGATTACTTCATCTGAAACACATGCTTCAATTTTTTTAAATACTTCTTGCTTTATAGCGAGATTTTCAAAAACACATTCCATTACTAACCAACAATTCTTTAAACCAATGTAGTCAGATGTGTAAGTGATATTTTCCAAAAGTTCATCGGGCCTTTTCGTTGTAATACCTTCACTATAGCACTCTTCCAAAGAATGTCTAATTCGATCTGGAGCAGATTTGTCGATCTTAGAAACGATTGGAGCAACGGCTATAACCTTTTGGCCATTAATTAATAATGCTGCTGCAATACTGCTTCCCATTAAGCCAAGACCAACTATTCCAATGGTATGGTTATTTTTTAGTTTCATAAGTTTTCTAATTCAATTCTAATAACGTTTCCTTTGCAATTTTTATAGCATGATCAATATGTTTTTCTTCATGTACAGCACTTATATACCAAAGACCTCTCCCGATAATTCGTATTCCTCTTTGTTGCATACCATAAATGAACATTTTCGATTTTGGTTGTTCGTAAGCCGTTGTTTCTCTAAAATCTTTTACGCTTTTCACATTCGCAAAACCAGTGTGAAGCATAGGTCCTAATCCTTGGACCAATAAATTTTGTCCGGTCTCTTCTGCAACCCTTCTTAATCCATCCATTAAGCGATGTCCAAGAGCAAAAATTCGTTCGTGAGTACCTTCTTCTTCTAATACTTCAATAGTACCCAAAGCTGCTGCAATTAGTGCGCAAGCCGAATTCATGGTTCCTGCATGAATAACTTTTCCTTCTGCTATTAAATGCATCCATTCCTTTTTTCCTACGATAGCTGAAATAGGGTATCCACTAGCCAAAGCTTTCGCGAAAATTGACAGATCAGGAGTAACATCGTAATACTTTTGTGCACCACCTAACCCTGTACGAAAGCCAGTAATTACTTCATCAAAAATTAAAGCAGAATTATAAGTTGTACAAAGATCTCTTAGTCCTTGTAAAAATCCTTCTTCAGGTAAAATACAACCACTATTACACATTATTGGTTCAGTGATAATAGCTGCTATTACATTATGATATTCTAACATGGTTTTTTTAACGAGCTCTAAATCGTTCCATGGAAGTATAATAAATTCGTTATCAATTTCATTTGCAATTCCATCGGTCCAGGGTAGCGAATTTGGATTTTCTTTAGTTCCCATTCTTTCTAGGTCTAATGTCAAACCCCATGAAACATTATCTAACCAACCGTGGTAATGACCTTCAAAGCGAATAAACTTATTTTTCCCTGTTTTGGCTCTAGCCACACGTAGTGCAGTTTGTATAGCTGTTGAACCATCCAAACAAAAACGCATTAGTTCAGCCGAAGGAATATGTTTGTTTAATTTCTCGGCAAGCTCTATTTCTAATATATGTTGCCCTGCAAATAATTGCCCTTTTTCGGAATACTCATGCACTCGTTTCAGTACATGCGGATGCGAATGTCCAACAATCATGGGCCCTTGACTTAAGGTAAAGTCAAGATATTTATTTCCATCTACATCGTAAGTATATACCCCTTCTGAATGATCATAGAATAATGCGTGCGGATGATTAAATTTACGAAATTCCGAAGAAACACCACCAGCCAACACCTTCTTAGATCGCTCCAATAATTCAGCAGATTTACTATGATTTAATTGTAACTTTATTTGCTTCATTGTTAAACAGTTATTTTTCTATTTCTTGCTTTTACAGGCCAATAATCAAAAACAACTTGATTTTTTATTACAACAAGTTCTTCATATAGATTAACGGTAGGACATACATGAACCGGAATAGCTAAGAAAGGTTCTCCTATGTGAAACAGTGATGTATCAGGCACGTTCACTATCAAATGTTCTTCAAATTGATTAATAACCACACCATTTTCTAAACCTAATATTTTAACTCGTGGTAAAGGTGGATCCGATGCGGTAGCTTTTGTACCCAAATCGAAACACAAAGTTGTTTTATCTATAATGGAAATTACACGCGTAAGTATTAATGCTGCTGGTGTAAATGACATTTCAGAGAACGAAGATCCATAACCCTCATCCCAGAGAAAGAAAGTTCCTGGACTACATTCTACTTCCTCTTGTTTCGCATAAAAAGGAAAAGAAGGAGAACCTCCAATTACTACTATCATTTTTCTATTTAAATATTTTTCAACCTTATATTTTAAATTAGCTACATCTTTTAATATGTTATTTGTTTGATCTTTTCTAATTTTAAAATCAGAAGCATGTACATGTCCATCGTAAGCATGAAGACCCTTAATACTAATTCCATTTAAATTATCAGTTTGAGTTATAAGCTCAAAAGCCTGTTCAGTCTTAACTCCTGTTCGATCCATACCAACATTAAGGTCAATAAAAACATTTAATGGATCTTTTTTAAATAATTCTGAAAGCATATGTGCCGATTCAAAATTATCGACAAGCGCAGAAAATTGAGTTTCAGGGAATTTTTGTCTTAATCTAGAAAAACGTTTTGCTTTAGTATTTGACAATTGATAGCTTAAAAGCACATCTTTTGCTTTTGCAATTCCTAAAAGTTCAGCTTCCGATATAGTACTACATTTAAATCTATCTATTCCTTTAGCAATTGCCATTTGCGCAATTTCAACACACTTAACCGTTTTAATATGCGGCCTAAGAAATGTCTTACTAGAGTTAGAAATCATTTTAAGAGCAATGTCAATATTCTCTTCTACTACTTTTGGAAAAACCAATAAAGCAGGTGAATCGATATCGGAAACACTTTTAATTTTATATGGGTCTAAATTTGTAATCATTTACTGTTTGGTAATTTAAAAACGATATCAATTTCAACTTTTATATTCTCACCTAATACAGACTGAACTGTAGTTCGTGCCGGTTTTATTCCATTAAAATAAGTGGCATATACAGCATTAAATTTATCGAAGTCCGCGATATCATTTAAATGTACCGTACTCTTCAATGCATCATCCATAGTACCACCTGCAGTTTCTACAATTTGTTTAATATTATCCAATGTTCTTTTTGTTTCCTCTTCTATACTACCTAGCACAAATTTACTAGAAGCAAAATCTACGGAAGCCTGTCCACTTAAAAATAACATTCCATTATAAGCAACACCATCAGAATAAGCTCCAGTAACAAAATTAGCATCTCTTTGTGGGTGGGTAATTTTTATTTTTTCCATAATTGTATTAATTTTTGTTCATGTGACAATGAACTTTTATTTCTGAAATAATTAATTAGAAAATGACTTCCTCTTCAAATTTATTTTAAACCATTCAATTTCAGTAATACCAAAATCTGATATTCTGATACGAAAAATTATTTTTGTACTACTTTTAATTCAATATACTGTCATAAAATAGAAGAAGAGTATCAATTTGGTTAAATTTATACTATGGAGACAACTGAAATTCGATTATTCAAAGAATCCAATCAATCATTTATATACCATATCGAAGAGAAGGATTTTGGTATTTATCACCACCATCCCGAATATGAATTAGTGCTCATTAAAAAAGGAAAAGGCGTTCGCATTATTGGAGATAATATAAATGAATTTAAAGAAAATGATCTCGTTTTTTTAGGTTCGTATTTACCACATGTTTGGCGTTGTGATGATTCATACAACAATGATGACGGAACTTTCATTGGTAAGGGTTATGTAATTCAATTTTTAAAAGAATTCTTAGGGAATTTATTTCTTCAATTAACTGAAAACGAAGGGCTTATAAGTTTTTTCTCAAATTCTTTTCGAGGCTGCAAATTTTACGGAAAAACTAAAGAAAAACTCATCAATATTATTATTTCTATGCAAGCAATGAATCCTACACAACGTTTGTACGCTTTATTGTCAATACTAGAAATATTAGCTACAACGGACGAATTCGAATTTATTTGTAGTCCCGCATTTTATATTTCCGATCAATCTTCTAAAAATGACCCTTTACATGGTGTTATAGAATTTATATTGAAAAATTTTAAAGATGATATCAAACTAAAAGATGTTCTCGAAATAGCCAACATGTCTAACACTCAATTCTTTTTGGCCTTTAAAAAAACTTATAGAATGCCATTTAAAAGTTATTTACTTAAGTTAAGGATAGGATATGCTTGTAGATTGTTGGCAGACCCGCTGCGCAATATTTCTGAAATTGCTTACGAATCAGGATTTGAAAATCTATCGAATTTTAATAGACACTTTAAATCTATAAATCAATGTACGCCCACAGCATATAGAAAGAAACTAGAGCGAAAAACATTAACTAATTAAGTAACTATTTCTATCACTTTTTTATCCAATCTAAATACAATTCGTCATAATTAACGTTTGGAAGTAATGGCTTAATGTCAAGTTGTTTTTTAGCATTTTTCACTTCATAAGCCTTCCTTAATAGTGTAATTTCTCTCCTTAATTTTTTATTTAAAAATTGTTCTCCAACTCCATTAGTTTCGCCAATAATCAAGAGTTTTCTAGGTGCTAAAGTTGCCCTTAAATCTGGCAAATCATATGCTTTTAAAGCCCCAGGAACTAAACTATTAACAAACTTTGGATTATACATTCGTGTGGAAGCTATTGTAGTGTACGAACTATAAGGTTGAATTAAAGCGATTCGTTCTATAGTAGAATTAAACGCAGAAGCATGAAGCAAAGTAGGACACAAAGTTTCTTTGGCAAATGCGTAAATTGTAGTGGAAGGGTTGTTCAACTCTAATAACTTTGTAAGTCTATTTACATCACCAGCTTGTATACCAACAATACTTCTTCCGATGAGTGTAGCACCAAACCATACGTTATAATTGTTTCCATCAATCTCGGAATCCATTTTAAAATCAGTTGGTCCTACTTCACCAATTCCGAGTAAGTCTGGTGCCAAAACAGTAAATCCTTTCTTAACGAACCATTCCATTTCGCCACCTTCACCTGCTTCGGCAGACTTTCCCAAAGGATTCAGATACAACAAAGACTTACCATTTGAAACATCTGGCTTCAATAATAAATAAGGTATTACATACGCTCCTTCTCCCTTTATAAAATTCATATCAATCGTATATCCTTCACGATTAATTCGACCTGTAAGTACAGGTTTATCTATTACGGTAGGCTCTTCATACCCAGAAAGCATTTTTGCTGCATTTAATACTGATGGTAGATACGCTGTAAGCTTACTTCTTCTTTGATTAAGCACATTATTTAATCGCTCAGCACGCATACTATTCAAACTAAAAATTGTTTCTCCTCCTAATGAATTGAAAATTTGTCCAGTATCAGTAACCTGCATTTCTTCTGGGCTCAAGAATTCTACCTCTAAATCTTCAGAACTACCAGGGTTATTCAAATATTTTTGAAAAAAAGCATACATACTTTCTCTATTATTTTTTGTGCTTTTGTGTGCCGGAAAAACATCAATTGTCGAATTAAAATTATCCGATTTTCCGTATGCCATATAAATTTTAGACACTTCATCTACTGTTTCTTGAAACCCCTGAACGCTAAAAAAGTCACCTGTCGTAGCTAAAAGGAGAGTCGGTTTAGGAGCCCTTACAGCTAAAAGGTCTGCATGATCTAGTCCTCGAGCAATTCCATTAAAAAGGTTTTGCTCTCCATCTTGAGGACCAATAGATTGCAGTAATCGTGTGTAATTTGTAATATAATTTTCAGGGGCAACAGCTAAAATACGTTCGTCAAATGCTGCAATTTGTGAAGCCTGTGTGCCACCACCAGAACGACCTGTAATTCCAATTCTATCTGGGTCTATTTCTTCACGACTTAAAAGGTAATCTACTGCTCTAATTCCATCCCAAATCATAAAACTAGCCTGAGAACTACCAGTAATAAAAGCTTGGGCTCCTGAATAAGAATGACTCTTTGTAGTTACATAAGATTTTGATTCAGGTTGATCAATATATTCCAAACGTTCTCCTTGTCCTACAGGATCAAAGGCAAATACTATAAATCCTTTTTTTACAAGATTCAGAATAATTTGTTGATAAGCAGCATGATAACCATCTATGGTGTGTCCGCTTGTATAAATTATCGCTGGTGTTTTTGTCCCTTTTTTAAGTCCTTTAGGAAGAAATAATGAAGAGGAGACATAAAAATTAGGTTGCGATTCAAAAATAATATGCTCTACACTAAAATCAGTTTTATCAACTCTCTTAACAATTTTAGCATTCAATGCCGTTTTTGGTGGAAAAGGCCCCACGATATCCATCAATGTTTTTTTCACAAAACTTTGCCTTTCCTTCCAATCCGACAAAGTATTTAAACTAGCTATCCCCGTTTCACGTTTTTTAAGCTGCTTATAAGCTTGATTTGCAATATGAAAATAGGGAGAATTTTGCGCATCTTTATAGGTTATCCAGTTTTTTAATACTTGAATATCTTCTTGCGCACTAGTAGTTTGAAATGCAACAAAATTTAGAATAAAAATCGCACTAAAACACAGTTTAAAATTTCTCATCGCTATAAATATATTTCTTATCAAATTATATCTTTATTTCTTCTTAAACAAAGTTCTAAACGAATCTTACAAAAAGATATTAATTGTAATAAAAACAAGCTTTTTCACATAAAACCAAAGAAGTTTTCGATTAAAAAAAACGATAAGAATAGGAGAATAAATTATCTTTAACTTCTATAGAATTCGTAGTAGAATGTAATTTTAAATTGAAAAATATTGAGAAGATTTGAAAACCAAGTTGCAATAATTATTGGAGGAGCTAGAGGTATTGGTCATGCAATAGCTGAACGTATTACTAAAGAAGGCGGAATTGTTTGTGTATTAGACGTTTTACAAAGTGAGTTAGATGAGTTAATAAAGGAAAAAATAGTACAAAATGTATTTGTAGTTGATATTACTAACGAAGTTTTATTGAACGAAACAATTCAAAATATACTTGAATTGCACGGGAGGTTAGATATTCTGATTAATAGTGCTGGAATTGTAGGGCCCACGGCTACAAAAATTGAATATTATAGTTCATTAGATTTTCAAAAAATCATAAACATCAATTTAAATGGAGCATTTAATATAACGAAGGCCGTTTTACCACAAATGGTTCAACAAAATTATGGAAGAATATTACATATTGCCTCTATTGGTGGCAAAGAAGGAAATCCTGGAATGGTAGGTTATACTGCAAGTAAAGCTGGGCTAATGGGTTTAGTAAAAGGAGTAGGTAAAGAATATGCAGACACAGGAGTTACAGTAAATGGTTTAGCCCCAGCAGTTATAGCAACTCCAATGAACAAAGATACCGACCCGGAAATGTTAAAATATATGACTTCAAAAATTCCGATGGGTCGTTTAGGTACAGTAGAAGAAGTTGCATCGCTAGTTTGTTGGATAGTATCTAAAGAAGCCACATTTAATACAGGTTTTATATTTGACATTTCGGGAGGGCGCGCAACATTTTAAACAGTATTATCTTTAATTTAAAGAATTAAACGAGACTATGTTACAAATAGATTTAAGCGACAAAAGATACTTAGTTACTGGTGGAGCAGGTACAGGAGTTGGGTCAGGAATTTGTGAGGCAATTGCTGCCTGTGGAGGACAAATATTACTAAATGATATAAACTTTGAAAAAGCAAAAATTGCGACTCAGAAATACAAAAATGCTTTTCCGATACCTGGAGATGTTGGCAATCAAAAAGAAGTTGAACAAATCTATACCTTAATTGAACAAGAATACGGTCCAATTCATGGATTAATTAATAATGCTGGGGTTGGTCTTCGTAAAGAAGCCCATATTGCTGAAGAAGATGATTTTGATCATCTTTACAACATTGATGTTAAAGGAGTATGGATGATGGCCAAAGCATTTGTAAATCAATTAAATAAGAATAAAATAAAAGGCCATATCGTTAATATATCTTCGGTTCACGCACATGAAACATTAACCAAATATGCCATTTATGCAAGTGCCAAATCAGCAGTTGAAGGCCTTACTAGAGGCATGTCTATAGAATTAGGAGAATTAGGAATACGATGTAATGCAATAGCTCCAGGTTATGTTGATTCATTACAAAATTGGGATGCGGCCGCCTCTTGGACAGATGACCCAAAAAGTTTTTTTGAAGAACAGCAAAATGATTATCAAAGTTTAAGGCATGCTATAAATTCACGTGATTGTGGAAATATAGCAGTATTTTTACTTTCAGATTTAGCCAATTCTATTACTGGACAAACAATAATTGTAGATGCTGGTTTAACAAATTTACTACATGCCAACAGTTTTATACAAGACAAATAACATAATGAAAAAAAATCCATTCGAAAACGATATCGACAGAAACTACCTTTGGGAAATGCTAGTTAATAGAGATATAAAAGCTTTTGTTCTTCAAGATTGGAATATGGTTAAAAATGATTTTAAAGTAGAAGGATTTATGGGAATCGATGCTGGAAAAAATCAAAACGTAGATAATTGGGAACTTAAATACCCAAATTTAGAAGCCTATAAAAACGAATGGTTATCGCAAGCAAGTGATTTTTCGAAAATAGAACTTACTGAAGATAAAGAAGAAGCCTTTCATAGAGTAACCGAAATGCTCGATATTGAGATTAAAGAAGATGTTGCATTGCTTCATAAAAAATTTAGCGGTTCTTTTAAAAAGGTAGACGGGCAAGAAATACCAACAAATTGGCGAACTTTATATCGTTGTCAAAAAATAAAAGGAACTTGGAAAATTGTCGGCTTTACAGGTTATATGCCTTTGTAGTTTTCAAAAATTACAATTTAGCAGTTTAAAAAAGATGTTTAATAATTTCTAAAAGGTTCTTTTTAATAGAACTTTCAGCCATTTCATCTAAAAAACTACTTCTAGCTCTCCATGTTTCGTAGCCGCCTTTATCTATTTCATGGGCAGGTGACACATAACCATCATAAGTATTCGCTAAACAAATTGTAAAATAATTTTTATCCTTTAGGTTTTCTTTAAGCCATAATCCCGTTTCAGTAAATATTTCTCCACCTAATGCTCCAATAATTTGATTACCAATCTTAACAGCTTGAATTGCTGAAATATGTTTATCCGAATATTCATTTAATAAAATCTGCTCTCTAGCATACACCATATTTATCCCATGTTCATCAAGCTTTAGAGAATCAAACTTATTTGCAGCTAACTTTTTTTCAGCAACTAATAATTGTTTGGCGTTTGGTTTTCTAACATTTAATTCCAACTCTTTATATTCAATTTTCAACTCAGGATTCTCATCCCATACTAGTGAATTAAGTTCATCATAAATGACACGAGCTAAATCGCTACCCATCATTTCAGTTTTTGCGAATTCTTCATTGGGAAATTTATTGGGGTTTTGAAAATCCCAAGTATTTACGTCGGCTCCAGTACCATAACTCATAATTGACACAAAGTCATCCTCTGCCTTAAGATACTCGGTAATATGCTTAGAAAATGTACCGTAAAAGTCGGCCGTAATTGTATCAACATCCCAATCACCAGCATAATGTGAATTGTAATTCCCTACAATAGAAATCCATTTATCGTCATGACCTTTAACTGCCAAAAATCCAACCTCAGTATCCACTAATCCTGCAGCTGTATCAATTTCATTTTCAGCTCCAAAAGGATTCGTTTTAATCTTATCTAATTTTTGAGTAACAGGATTCTTAGCTTCAAATCCGTCCTTCATAAAATATCTTCTACAAACCTGATAGCCTGATAAGTTAGTTTTTCCAGAAGCCACTTTTGCTGGCTTCATTTTTTTTAATGCATTTACTACAGAAGTTACTATTAAATCGGGTAAGATATTTCTATAATTAATATCTACAGCACCTCCTAATAGTCCTGCAACATTTCCTGCACCATGAGTATGAGTACAGGCTAAGGTTATATTTTCTTTTTTTATTCCCGTTTTATCATAGATTTTGCTTTTAACTAAATCTAAAAAATCCGATGGCATAATGCAGATATCAACCATTACAAGCGCGTATAGCATTTGTCCATATTTAAAAACTAAAGCTTTCGCGAATAATTGGTCATGAATAAATCTTGCATAATGTGAGAAAAAATCTACTCCAATGATTGTTCCTTTAACAGGTGTAATATTTGTTTGGGCTGCGCCTGCATAAAATTTTGAAGAGTTCACAACAATATCTTTCATATTTCTACTTTAAAAAATCAACTAATACTTGTGGTCTTCCAATAATCTTTACGATAGCCTTTAATTGAATAATAAAGAATAAAGAGATAGCATGGTATTAGTATTAGAACTGAAATCTGAGGGTTTGTAGCATAAGTATCTAATAAATCTCCAAAAACTACGGTAACAATACCTCCACCAATTAAAGACATAATCATAAATGCTGAAGCTTTTTTAGTGTGACCACCAAGTCCGCGAAGTGCAAGACCCCAAATTGCTCCCCAAAGCATAGACGCACTAAAGCCTAAAAAAAGCAAACAGTAAGCACTATAGATTCCTGATGTAAAATATGTAGCGACAGTTAGAGCTAGACCCCATATAGAAGCAAATTGAAGCACCTTTTGTTGTGTTACAAATTTTGGCACTAAAATAGAAACTAACAGGTAACCAAAAAGCATTATAAATAGTGTATACGTACTAAAATGTCTTGCAGAACTCATAGGAATATCTAATGCTTGACAATAAATAATAATGCCATCAATAGGTACTGTCTCACAAGCTCCAGCAACAAAGAGTGCAATTACACCCAAAACTAAATAAGGATATTCGTAAACACTTTTTCGATCCTTCAAAATTTTACCGTCTTCATTAGTTCCACTACCCATTTCATCTACTTCAGGAAGTTTAGAAAAATAGACTAAACCAGCAACTGCAAGTAGCACAATTGAAATAATGATATAAGGATTTACAATTTTTAAGGCAAAAGAATCAAGAGCAGCAGATTTTTGAATTTCATTTAAGCCCTCTAAACTCGATGAAAGGCTATCAGCATCAGCTAGAAATACACTTCCTAAAACAAATAAGCAAAATATGCCGGCAACTTTATTAGCAATACCCATATAACCAATTCGTTGAGCAGTACCTTCAATCGGTCCCATAATAGCGATATATGGATTTGCGGCAGTCTGCACCAATGCCAAACCAGTAGCAGTAACAAATAATCCTGCTAAGAAAAGGGGATATATTCTTGAGTAAGCTGCTGGAATAAATAAAATTGTTCCTAAGGCCATTACACACATTCCCCATACCATTCCTTTTTTATAGCCTGTACGTTTCAAGACATATGCGGACGGAAGTGCCATTACGAAATAAGCAAAATAAGCACAAAATGCAACCAAAGTTGCTTCAAAATTACTCAACTCCATACATATTTTAAAATATGGAATTAGTATACCATTAATCCAAGTAAGAAAGCCAAAAACAAAAAACAACAAGCCAATAATTGCTAAGGAATAACGATAAGATTTAATATTTTGAGCCATATGTTCAATTTTCTAACCTATTTATAATTTTGTATTAGTAACTATTACAAACCATACTCTCAAATATATCCGAAATCTCTTTGTAATGGTAATATCTAAAATCGATTTGTTGATACTAATCCTTACTTCTAACGTAATAGTAATGAAATTAAGGTGAAAATAATAAGCATAATTATTTTTCGTTCATAGGTTTTAAATCGATTTTATGGATATTTTGAATTTTCTTAATGGTGACTTAATTTTTCCACTATTAGCCTTATTTGTAGTTGTTATCTATTTTGTAAACAAAGCTCGAGCACGCAGACGTTTTAAGCGCTAAACAACAAGTAATTTGCATGTAGAGAATTGCTACCTTTGCTTTTTTCAAGTATAAGGATGTCAAAAATTAGAATTACAAAAGAATTTACATTTGAAACAGGTCACGCTCTTTATGGGTATGATGGTAAATGTAAAAACGTACATGGTCATAGTTACCAACTTTCAGTAACTGTTATAGGAGAACCTATAACGGATACCTCACACGTAAAGTTAGGAATGGTTATTGATTTTGGCGATTTAAAAAAAATTGTAAAAGAAGAGATAGTAGATCCATTTGATCATGCAACTGTTTTTAATAAAAACACACCTCATATTGAATTAGCCAAGGAATTAAGCAAACGCGGACACAAAGTTATATTAGCTGATTACCAACCTACTAGCGAAAATATGGTGATTGAATTTGCTAAAAAGATTAAATCTAGACTTAATGGTCCTATTCAATTACATTCATTAAAATTACGTGAAACAGGTACTGCTTTTGCTGAATGGTATGCCGAAGACAATTAAGAACGCTGCGTTTGTTATCTTTATAAACTAGATGAAACAAATTTCTATTCCTGCAGGTAAAAAGGTCTATTTTGCTAGTGATAATCACTTAGGTGCTCCAACTATGGAGCTCAGTCGCCCACGTGAAAAAAAATTTGTTGCTTGGCTAGATGAAATCAAACAAGATGCTGCCGCTATTTTTTTGTTAGGTGATCTTTTTGACTTTTGGATGGAGTATAAAACCGTTGTTCCCAAAGGATTTACTCGAACATTAGGTAAGTTGGCTGAAATTTCAGATTCTGGAATTCCTATTATTTATTTTGTTGGCAATCATGATTTGTGGATGAATGGCTATTTTGAAGAAGAACTCAATATTCCTGTTTTTCATAAACCACAACAATACAAACTAAATGACACTTCTTTTTTTATTGGTCATGGAGACGGATTAGGACCTGGTGATATTGGATACAAACGCATGAAAAAAGTGTTTACAAGTCCTGTTTCTAAATGGTTTTACCGTTGGTTACACCCAGACTGGGGTGTTCGTTTAGCGCAATACTTTTCGGTAAAAAATAAAATGATTTCTGGGGATGAAGACGTTCATTTTTTAGGAGAAGATAACGAATGGCTAGTGAGTTATGCAAAACGCAAATTAGAAACCCAACATTTCGACCATTTTGTTTTTGGTCATCGACACCTTCCTTTAGAAATTAATTTGAATGAAAAATCGAAATATACCAATTTAGGCGATTGGATTTCGTATTATACTTACGCCGTTTTTGATGGAACTTCCCTTACTTTAAAAGAGTATAAAAATTAAGCAAACCTACTTAACAGTCCATTTTTATTTAAAGCGAATATATAACTATATGATATTCAACAAGATATAAGCGAAATCCAACCAAATAGTTTGTATTTTGTTTATTTCAATATTAAATTCACAACAATATTAATTAACGTAAGTCTCTCATTTTTAATTGCAAACTCACATTTCCCTGCCATTCATTTTCGTCTAATGAAAAAACAGCATCAAAAGATTGGTTGTTTTTAACCAATGGTAATTTATCTCCTAAATTAAAACCGATTGCACCTATGGGTTGGCTACCATTTTGTATGGCAGAAAGCTTTAAATGTTTCTCTTCATTACCAACACCTTTAGCATACCCAGTATCACGTAGATTTTCAGCCATAAATACAGGAGTCATATTTCCAGGGCCAAAAGGAGCAAATTGTTTAAGTATACGCATTAATTTAGGTGTAATCTGTTTTAATTCAATTTTAGCCGCAACCAATATTTCCGGGGTTAACAATTGAGTATCTATAGTTTCAGATACTACTTTTTCAAATTGTTTTTTAAAATTCAAATATTCCGACTCAAGAAGGGTTAATCCTGCAGCATATTTATGTCCACCAAACTGCTCTAGCCAATCAGCACAATTTTGTAAGGCATTATATACATCAAACCCTTTAACAGATCTCGCAGATGCCGCTAATTTATCTCCACTTTTGGTAAAAACAAGTGTTGGCCTATAATATGTTTCGGTAAGTCTAGAAGCTACAATACCAATTACTCCTTTATGCCATTCCTCATTATAAACAACAGTTGTAAATCTTTCTTTTTCATTGTTAGACTCAATTTGCAACAATGCCTCTTTAGTTATCTCTTGGTCTAATTCGCGTCGATCATGATTATATTTTTCTATTTCAGCTGCAAATTTTGTGGCTTGATCTAAATTAGTTTCACTTAACAAGTTAACTGCATGTTGTCCATGTTTCATGCGCCCAGCAGCATTTATTCGGGGTGCAATAATAAAAACTACATCTGTAATTGTAAGCGTCGTTTTCTTTGTCTGATTAATTATTGCCTTAAAACCTATTCTTGGATTGGAGTTTATAACTTTTAATCCATAATAAGCCAAAACACGGTTCTCCCCTGTCATAGGAACTATATCGGCTCCAATAGCCGTCGCAACTAAATCCAAATAGGATATTAAATCTTCTATTGTTTGACCAACTTTAGATCCTAAAGCTTGTATTAATTTAAAACCAACACCACAACCACACAGTTCGTCAAACGGATAATTGCAATCTTTTCTTTTTGGATCTAAAACAGCAATAGCATTAGGCAACTGATTACCTGGTCTATGGTGATCACAAATAATAAAGTCAATATTTTTTTCTTTAGCATACGCTACTTTATCAATAGCCTTAACACCACAATCCAAAGCAATTATTAGTGAAAATCCGTTATCATCGGCAAAATCAATCCCTTGAAATGAAACCCCATATCCCTCTGCATAACGATCCGGAATATAGGTGGCAACATTAGGGTAAAAACTCAATAAATATGATGCAACTAGTGCAACTGCTGTGGTACCATCAACGTCATAATCACCAAAAACTAGTATATTTTCATTATTTGCAATCGCCTTTTCAATTCGTTCCACGGCGAAATCCATATCCTTCATTAAATAGGGATCATGCAAATCTGAAAGTTTTGGTCTAAAAAAGCTCTTTGCCTCTTCATACGATGTTATTCCCCTTTGAAGAAGTAATTGTGCTACTAAACCATCAACCTTTAGCGCCTTCGCTAAATCATCAATTTTTTCTTGTTCTGGTTTAGCCTGTATGGTCCAGCGCATAGTTTAATTTAAAATGTAAATTCAACAACTTACATCTTCTCGTGATGAAAAATAGTCTTTATATCAAGTTTAGCAAATTTTCGAAACATCTCCATCACCCCACAATATTTTTCTACTGATAAATCAACCGCTCTTTGAAGTTTTTTCTCATTTAGATTTTCTCCATAAAAGTGATACTCAACAGTAACAGCATCATAGTGTTTTGGATCTTCGTCTGTCATATTCGCAATTGTATCAATTTGAAAATCATCAACTTCTAGTTTCATTTTTTTTATCAATGATGCTACGTCTAAGCCAGAACAACCAGCTAAGGCCGATAGCATTAATGATTTTGGTCGTAAACCAGAACTTCCTTCTGCATTGTCAATTTTAAGAGTATTGCCTGATGTATTAGTACTTTCAAAAGCCATTTCTCCAAGCCATTTGGTAGTAATATG
Organism: Flavobacteriaceae bacterium EG-1; assembly: GCF_009649685.1. Classification (GTDB taxonomy): domain Bacteria; phylum Bacteroidota; class Bacteroidia; order Flavobacteriales; family Flavobacteriaceae; genus Aurantibacter_A. Next base: position 966,689 of record NZ_WJPK01000002.1, on the reverse strand, counting down.
ATTTGTTGCTCCCATAAATTTTGTTTTCATTTTAATACACAAAAGTAATATAAAGTATTCTTGATAACTTCAAAGTTTGCAATAGCAAAGAAAAATTTAGTCAAACAAGTAAGTTTACCATTTCTTGCAATTTAGGAACCGTATTTTCCTCAAACCAAGGGTTTTTGGTCAACCAATAACGATTACGAGGTGAAGGATGTGGCAACGGAAAATAGTTTGGTAAATAATTTTTATAGGCCCTTACCGTTTCAGTAAGGTTCTTTTCAGCAGTATGCTTCAAATAAGCTTTTTGAGCATAAATACCAATAACAATAATCAATTTTAAATTGGGCATTTTAGCAAATAAGGCATCATGCCATAGTGGGGCACATTCTTTTCGCGGGGGCAAATCGCCACTTTTGCCTTTTCCAGGATAACAGAACCCCATAGGAATAAGCGCTATTTTCTTTTCATCATAAAAATCGGCATCAGAAATACCCATCCATTTTCGCAATTGCTTACCACTAGGATCATCCCATGGAATCCCTGTTGCATGAACTTTGGTTCCCGGAGCTTGACCAATAATTACAATTTTTGAGTCTGCATGGGCCGCAACAATAGGTCTAGGCCCCAATGGTAAATGAGCACTGCAAACTTCACAAGCGCTAATTTCTGAAAGTAATTGCTCCATACCTTAGGTTTTACATTGTCTTTAATGCTTCCCCATCAAAAGACAGCCCTTCAAAACCTGTTTTTATGAAATTTCTAATGTTTTGATGGTCCGTACCATCGGGAGTCTTTTTTACATCCCTAAAAAATTGACCAAAACATAATAAAGTTTCATCTTTTGATAATTTTTCTTTTAGTGCAAAAGCAAATAACTTACATGAACCAGAGTTTTGGCCTCGCTCATTTTTTACTGCACCATTAGTAAATGAAGTTGGCGAAAAACTATAATTTTCATCAATTACAGCCATTGTATCACTGAACTCAATACTTTCTGGACTATTTTTTAATTTATTTTTAAAATCTTCTATGTTCATATGCTATTTTTTGCCTGCAACGATAATAACAATTTCTCCTTTAGGCGGGTTATTCGTATAATGTTTTAAAACCTCCGAGGCTGTTCCTCTTATAGTTTCTTCATATAATTTGGTTAACTCTCTAGATACGGAAACTTTTCTATCTTCACCTAAATACGTAACAAAATTGGCGAGTGTTTTTAATAATTTATGTGGAGATTCATAAAAAATCATCGTCCGCGATTCATCAGCAATAAATTTTAGACGTGTTTGCCTACCTTTCTTTACTGGTAAGAAACCTTCAAATACAAATTTATCATTAGGTAACCCACTATTAACCAAAGCAGGAACAAATGCGGTAGCTCCAGGTAAACAATCAACTTCTATTTTATTTTCTACGCAAGCGCGTGTAAGTAAAAATCCAGGATCAGAAATAGCAGGAGTACCTGCATCAGAAATAAGTGCGATTGTCTCACCCGCCAATAGCTTCTTTATTAAACGATCTACCATTTTGTGTTCATTGTGCATATGATGACTCTGCATCTGTGTGGCGATTTCGAAATGCTGTAAAAGTTTACCACTCGTACGTGTGTCTTCTGCCAAAATTAAATCGACTTCTTTTAAAATTCTGATAGCCCTAATGGTCATATCTTCCAAATTACCAATCGGTGTAGGCACTATATATAACTTCCCCATAAATCAAAAATAAAAAACCGAAAGCTGAGAAATCAACTTTCGGTTATTTTTAGTTTAAAAAAATGAATATTAGGCAAATTTATGCTCAATTAAAGCCATTAACCGCTCTTCGTACTCTTCTTTACCTACCCAGTTATTATATTCGGGTTTTACCATATTCTTTAGAAATGATACCGATCGTTCTTCGGTTTCGATAGTCGCCAATTGCGACATTACACGTTGATAATCTTCCGTATTACCATCAAATAAATGCTTGACAAAAGCAAGTCGATCATTTAAACCAACCTTTATATCTTTTTGTAATTTATCATTTAATGATAGTACTTTAGTTTTCGATTCCAAGGTTTTCCCTTCAGGTTCAAAGATCTCTTTATCATTCTTCATTAATTTAGGTTTCCCTAAAAAGTCTGCCAAAACTTCATCTACAGCATCATTATTAGGCATTTCAGAAACCATGTTTTTAATGGTGTCCATTCCTTTATGATTAATGATATCATCTTCATGCGGATTATTTTCAGGAACCGAAGTGTTTTCTCTTAAAACGGCATTTGCCATTTCTTCAAATTTAGCAGCAATCACATTTTTTGATACATCAACTTGAATATCACTTAACTTCTCATCAATAAATTTAAGTACCGCCAATTTCTCATAGAGTTCTTTTGCTGCATTATACATGGCACCTATATCATTCATCTCTGTAGATGTAATAATTTCAGTAGATAATTTCCTTAGCTCGTCCTTCAATTTTTTCTTCATAGCTTTTATTTTATATCACTGCAAAAGGTGTACCTTTTTAACTAATTTTAAATTCAATTAAAACTACAACGGAAAACACCTTATTTTCGTCTAAAATTACAAAATGTTTCTCGAAAATACAGTTAACCATAAAGAACAGTTTGGATGGATAGAGGTCATCTGTGGTTCAATGTTCTCGGGCAAGACAGAAGAACTTATTAGAAGACTTAAAAGAGCACAATTCGCAAAACAAAAAGTGGAGATATTTAAACCTATAGTTGATACGAGATATCATGAAGAAATGGTAGTATCACATGATGCCAATGAAATTCGTTCAACGCCAGTACCCGCTGCTGCAAATATTAGAATTTTAGCAGATGGTTGTGACGTTGTAGCAATAGATGAGGCACAGTTTTTTGATGATGAAATTATATCTGTTTGCAACGATTTGGCTAATAGAGGTGTTCGTGTAATTGTTGCTGGACTTGACATGGATTTTAAAGGAAATCCTTTTGGACCCATGCCCGCACTAATGGCCACTGCAGAATATGTAACCAAGGTACATGCCATTTGCACGCGTACAGGTAACTTAGCAAATTACAGTTATAGAAAATCTAAAGATGACAATCTTGTTTTATTAGGTGAAACTGGTGAGTATGAACCATTAAGTAGAGGAGCATATTATAAAGCGATGCTAAAAGAAAAAGTAAAAAAAATACAGGTAGAAACTGAAGAAGTTAATGCCAAAAAAGAGACTTCGAATGACGAATAATTCGGAAACAGTTCTGGAAATAGATTTATCAGCACTTGAACATAATTACAATTTTTTTAAATCTCTAATTCAACCATCAACAAAATTTCTGGCTGTTGTAAAAGCATATGCCTACGGTAGTGATGCTATTCAAATAGCAAAAAAACTAGAGTCGTTAAAAGTAGATTACTTCGCTGTAGCTTATGTAAATGAAGGTGTTCAATTAAGAGATGCCGGAATAACTACCCCCATTTTAGTCTTACATCCACAACCATCTAATTTCGAGGTTTTAATTCATAAGAACTTAGAACCAAATTTATATTCGCACAGAACACTTGAATTATTTTTAAAACTAGCTTCAGAAAAACAATTAGAAAATTATCCGGTACATTTAAAGTTTAACACAGGATTAAATAGATTAGGTTTCGAACAGAAGGATATAACTAAAGTCTCTAAAACATTAAGTTCGAGAGATGTTCTAAAAGTAGTTTCTATTTTTACACACCTGGCAGCTTCGGAAGATTTAAGTGAAAAAGATTTTACCTTAAAACAAATAGAGTCGTTTAACAAAATCAGCAAAGAATTTTATAAGAAATATGGTATAGAACCTTTTCGGCATATATTAAATACATCGGGTATCATCAATTATACAGATGCTCAGTTAGATATGGTTCGGAGTGGAATAGGATTATATGGCTATGGAAATACTGCCGAAATTGATTGCAAACTTCAACCTGTCGTTAGCTTAAAAACTACTATATCTCAAATTCACATTATAAAACCCAATCAAAGTGTAGGCTATAATCGCAAATATATTTCAAATAAAGATCAGAAGATTGCAACACTTCCTTTAGGGCATGCAGATGGTATAGGTCGTCAATATGGTAATGGCCAAACCTTTGTTTTAGTAAATGGAAAAAAGGCATTTATCATTGGTAATGTTTGTATGGACATGATTATGATTAATGTTAGTGATATTGATTGTAAGGAAGGTGATCCGGTAATTGTGTTTGGTAAATCGTTATCAGCTGATGATTTTTCTTCAAAAGCTAATACTATTTCGTATGAATTACTAACCGGAATATCTCAGCGTGTAAGGCGCAAAATTATTAAATAGAAAAATAAAATTAACATTTTGTTATGAGAGTTATTTTTCACTAACTTGCATTTCACTAATTATTAACACATTTAAACACTAAAAAATGTTAAAAGAATTCAAAGATTTTATTATGACAGGCAATGTAATTGACTTTGCCGTCGCAGTAATTATGGCAACAGCCTTGGGTGCCGTAATTAATGGTTTTGTTAATAACATTGTTATGCCATTTGTTGGCCATTTCACTGGCGGAGTAGATTTCGCTGACAAAAAGATAGTATTAGATGAAGCAGTGATAAATGCTGCTGGTGAGGTAACATCTCCAGAAAATGCTATTATGTGGGGTTCTTGGGTAAATACCATAATCAATTTGATTATCGTTGGATTTATCATGTTCATGATAGTTAAAGCTTATAATAAAACTAAAACTCCACCAGAGCCAGAAGCACCAGCAGGTCCTACAGCCGAAGAGCTTTTAGCTGAGATTAGAGATGCATTGAAAAAGTAAAACAAAATTAAGTTTTACATTCAGAGTTAATATTTTATCAAATTAACCAACCGAAACCGTCATTCATTTAATTATGATTGGCGGTTTTTTTATATGTAATACTAAACGAAATATGCGTTGTTACATTTATAACATTTTGTTAAATAATTATATATTTCAGCATTTAATCTTGTCCGACTAGTTCTGTTGAACTACATTTGCGCTTCAAATTGAATTAAAATGAAAATAGCAGTAGTTGGGGCCACCGGAATGGTAGGCGAAGTAATGTTAAAAGTTTTAGCTGAACGTAATTTTCCAATTTCGGAATTGCTATTAGTAGCTTCCGAACGTTCAGTAGGTAAAAAGTTAACTTATAAAGGTGAAGAATATACCATTATTGGATTAGCCGATGCAGTGACCGCTAAACCAGACATCGCAATTTTTTCAGCAGGTGGAGATACTTCGTTAGAGTGGGCACCAAAGTTTGCAGAAGTAGGCACAACAGTAATCGACAATTCTTCTGCATGGCGAATGGATCCAACAAAAAAATTGGTTGTTCCAGAAATAAATGCCAATGAATTAACCAATGAAGATAAGATAATTGCCAATCCTAATTGTTCTACAATTCAATTAGTTATGGCCTTAGCACCTTTACACAATAAATACAAGATGAAACGTGTCGTAATCTCCACGTATCAATCTGTTTCAGGAACCGGTATTAAAGCTGTACGTCAATTAGAGAATGAGATTGCCGGAGTTGAAGGAGAAATGGCTTACCCTTACCCTATTGGTAGAAATGCATTACCGCATTGTGATATTTTTCTTGAAAACGGTTACACTAAGGAAGAAATGAAATTGGCACGCGAACCACAAAAGATATTGGACGACCGTTCATTTTCGATAAGTGCTACTGCAGTACGAATTCCTACTGCTGGTGGACATTCAGAATCTGTAAACGTTGAATTTCACAATGATTTTGAACTAAATGAAGTACGACAAATATTGAATAATACTTCGGGTGTTACTGTACAAGATAATCCGGATACCAATACCTATCCAATGCCAATCTACGCACATGATAAAGATGAAGTATTTGTAGGTCGAATTAGACGTGATGAAACTCAACGCAATTCACTAAATATGTGGATTGTTGCCGATAACTTAAGAAAAGGTGCAGCAACTAATGCTGTTCAAATTGCCGAATATTTAGTTGCTCATAAATTGGTCTAAGCAAATAGTACATTGCTAAACAAATTATAACCTTTGGTGAAATTATTCACCAAAGGTTATTTTATACTATTTTTAGCCCTAAACTAATTTACAATGCACAAAACCAACCTCTTAACCTTAGCAACGATCCTACTAATCGTTTATACTGTTTTGCCTCAAAAAAATACAAGTCGCATGAATTACCCCAATACTGCTAAAGTAGACACCATAGACACCTATTTTGGAACCCAAATTGCGGACCCATACCGTTGGTTAGAAGATGATAAAAGCGCCGAAACTATGGCTTGGGTTAAAATGCAAAATAAAACCACCTTCGGGTATTTAGAACAAATTTCATTTCGTAAAGATTTAAAAAACCGTTTAGAGAAACTCTGGAATTACGAAAAATTAGGCACTCCTTTTAAAGAAGGAGATTACACCTATTTCTACAAAAATGATGGCTTGCAAGATCAATATGTACTTTATCGTAAGCAAGGAAATGCTAAGCCAGAAGTTTTTTTAGATCCAAATACTTTTTCCGAAGACGGCACTACTTCATTAGCTAATCTCAGCTTTACCAAAGATGGCTCTTTAGCTGCTTACTTGATTTCGGAAGGTGGTAGTGATTGGCGTAAAGCAATTGTTTTAAATACGGAAACGAAAAAAGTTGTTGAAGACACCTTAGTAGATATAAAATTTAGCAGTATTTCTTGGAAAGGAAATAAAGGATTTTATTATTCTAGTTACGATAAGCCAGAAGGCAGTGAACTATCGGCAAAAACGGATCAACATAAAGTCTACTATCATCAATTAGGTACTTCTCAAAAAGAGGATCAGATTATTTTTGGCGGCACAAATGATGAAAAGCATCGTTATATTAGCGCTTATCTTACTGATGACCAGGCTTATTTACTAATTTCGGCATCCACATCTACTACAGGAAATAAATTATTCATCAAAGATTTAAACGACCCCACAGCTAGTTTAAAGCCTATAGTTAATGATACGGAGTCTGATTGTTATGTTATCGATAATATAGGACCTAAACTTTTTATAGAGACCAATAGAAATGCACCCAATAATAAAATTATTACCGTAGATGCCGCCAATCCGGAGCCAGAAAATTGGGTCGATTTTATTCCAGAAACCGAAAATGTGCTTACAGTAAATACGGCTGGCGGATATTTCTTTACAGAATATATGGTAGATGCTATTTCTAAGGTGTTACAATATGATTATTCGGGTAAATTAATACGCGAAGTAAAGTTACCAGGCGTAGGAAGTGTTGGTGGTTTTGGAGGGAAAAAAGAAGACAAAGAACTCTATTTCTATTTTACCAATTACAACACCCCAACAACTAGTTATAAATACCTTATTGCCGAGGGCACCTATCAACAATATTGGAAACCTGAAATCGGTTTTAATGCTGAAGATTATGAATCGCATCAAGTGTTTTATACATCAAAAGATGGAACAAAAATACCAATGATTATTACCCATAAAAAAGGGCTTGTATTAAATGGTAAAAACCCAACTATTTTATATGGTTATGGTGGTTTCAACATCAGTTTAACACCTTCATTTAGTATTGCTAATGCAGTTTGGATGGAACAAGGTGGTGTGTACGCAGTACCTAATTTACGCGGTGGTGGAGAATATGGTCAAGCATGGCACAATGCTGGCATCACCACTAAAAAACAAAATGTATTTGACGACTTTATCGCGGCAGCTGAATTTTTAATTTCAAAAAAATATACTTCCGCAGACTTTTTAGCCATCCGTGGTGGCAGTAATGGCGGACTTTTAGTAGGTGCTACAATGACCCAACGCCCCGATTTAATGAAAGTGGCATTACCTGCTGTTGGGGTATTAGATATGTTACGATACCATACTTTTACCGCCGGTGCTGGCTGGGCCTATGATTATGGCACCGCTGAAGAAAGTAAAGAAATGTTTGAATCCTTAAAGGGATATTCTCCCGTACACAATGTTAAAGCTGGCACAAAATATCCGGCAACATTGGTAACCACTGGTGATCATGACGATCGTGTAGTACCGGCTCATAGTTTTAAGTTTGCTGCTGAACTACAAGCCAAACAAACGGGTAACAATCCAACTTTAATACGAATTGAAACCAATGCAGGTCATGGTGCTGGTACGCCAGTAAGTAAAACCATAGAACAATACGCCGATATTTATGGTTTTACCTTGTACAATATGGGTTTTAAAGAATTACCGAACAAATCGATTAGAGAATAACAAGGCAAATAAACCTCGTTCTCATATCAATAAACACGAACAATAAACGTTTTAATTCTAAAATAGTTTTAGCGGTATTCTGGATGTTTTCTAAAAATGAAAACCGGCAAAATGGGTTTCATTACGATATCTAGAACATCAAAAATATAAATTCGGCCCAAGACCTTTCAAATGCTTCAAGTAGACCATGTATCTTTTGCTTATGATGACCTTTCTGTATTGGAAGACATTAACCTTAAAATTGCTAAAGGCGAACACATTTCTATTATTGGGCAAAGTGGTTGTGGCAAAAGCACCTTACTAAAAATCATTTACGGCCTATTACATATTGAACAAGGCGAGGTTTATTGGGAAGACACACCTGTTCTAGGACCATTGTATAATTTGGTTCCAGGTGAACCTTATATGAAATACTTATCACAAGATTTCGATTTAATGCCCTTTACTAGTGTTGAAGAAAATATAAGCGAATATCTATCCGTATTTGAACCTGAGGAAATGGCAAGTAAAACTTCAGAATTATTGGAAATGATAGAGTTGACGGAGTTTGCCAAAACCAAAGTAAAATACTTAAGTGGTGGTCAACAACAACGTGTTGCATTAGCAAAGGTATTAGCTCAGGAACCATTGGTCTTATTATTAGACGAGCCATTTAGCCATATTGATAATTTTCGAAAAAACAGTCTTCGTAGAAACCTGTTCGCCTACTTAAAAAAACAAGAAATTACTGTAATTACTGCTACCCATGATCATAACGACATGTTACCATTTGCTGATCGTGTAGTGGTTTTGAAAGATCAAAAAATAATAGCGAAAGACTCTCCATTAAATCTATATCATCATCCTAAAGACCTATATATTGCCTCATTGTTTGGTGAGGCTAATAAAATTCCAATTAACATTGTAAAAACCTATGCAGATACGAAACGGCGGATAATTGTTTATGCCCATGAATTTAAAGTTTCAGATAAATCTGGATTAGAAGTAACGGTTACCAATTCGTATTTTAAGGGTGGCCATTATTTAATTGAAGGTATTCATGAAGGACAAAAGTTATACTTTAATCACCACAAACCTATGAAGAATGGCAAAGAGATATTCTTAAATATTTCAATAGATACCATTAATCAAAGACTTGAAAAATAGTTATGAACCGTTCACTAATTTTACAAGAATTACAATTCAAAGCCGTACGCAGTAGTGGTGCTGGTGGACAGCATGTTAATAAAGTTTCTACTAAAGTTGAATTGACTTTTGACATGACTAATTCGATGGCGCTTTCTGAAGAGGAAAAAGAGCGAATTTCTGTAAAATTAGCTTCAAAACTGACTAAAGAAGGATTGATTTTATTACAAGAAGACAGCACTCGTAGTCAGCATAAAAATAAGGATGTAGTCATCAAAAGATTTTTAGCCTTACTGACAGATGCATTAAAAATTCCAAAAAGAAGGAAAAAAAGTAAACCAACCAAATCATCTATTGAAAAGCGATTAAAGTCAAAACGTATTTCATCTTTAAAAAAGGCCAACAGAGAAAAGCCCAAATTGGAATAAAAAAACCGGCATCAATACTGATACCGGTTTTAATGAATTTATCTCATCTGTTTCTAATACCCTTGATTTTGTGTTAAAAATCCATCAATACCAGATGCCCCGTCAACTGCACTTTGCGGAATAGGGAACAATCTATGATTAACATCGGTGTCCGTTTTCTCCGTCCAACTATCTTCATACTTTCCAAACCGGATTTGATCGGTTCTTCTAAAGCCTTCCCAATACAATTCAAAGCCTCTTTCTCTAAATAGAATATCTAAATCTAATGTTGAAAGGGCCTGAGGTGTTTGAACGGGTCTGGCCGTTCTAGAGGTCCTAACTAAGTTAACATCTGCTAATGCACTAGCATTATCACCTTTTCTTAGTTTGGCTTCTGCGCGCATGAGATAAATTTCGGCCAAGCGCATCATTACCAAATCAACACTACTGTAACCATTCCCATTAGGTGAAGTACGACTATACTGATATTTAGAAAAGCGATATCCGGCATGGTGCAAAGATCCTACATTGGTAAAATCTACTTGTAAGGTGTGATCCACGTATCCGGTATCCCTGTCTGGTCCGTTTCCTTTAGTCTGTTGTAGTGGGTAGATTCTTACTGAGCCATCTTCACATTTTTCAAGGTCACCATCGCCTCTTCGTGGTCCCCATTGAATACCACGTAGAATACCCCTATCCATTTCAAATTCTTCCGCTACCACACAATAGTAGCTATTTTCGGTTTCAGTCTCCAACAAAGGCTCTCGATTTTCCAAGTCAATAAGTTGAACTTCCGGCACCAAAGTATTTCTTTGATAGAAACGTGCATCGGCTTCTGCAGGATCTACATCACCATATGCATCTACCCAAGTTTGATAAAAGTCGGGAGTTACAGCCGGACCATCTGTACCGTCTGCTGTGTTGTCTGGATAAAATTCTGGTCTGGCAATCATAGCACCAGCAATAGACCAATACGCCCAACGACTATGTTCTCTATTAAGAACCCCTCTTTGGTCTAAGGCAAAAATAAGCTCAGCATTTGTATTATTCTCATCATTAAAAAGTTCAAAATATTCCGGAGATAGTTCATAGCTGCCTGAGTTAATAATATCATCAGAATAAGCAATGACTTTGTCCATATCCTCATTAGAAAAATTAGGTGTACCATAAGGGTCTCTGTATATTGCGGCATTAAGATATAATCTTGCCAAAAACCCTTTTACGGCATCTTGGGTTATTCGTCCAGGACCTTTGTCATTATTAATTAAATCAACGACAGATAACAATTCACTTTCAACATAAGCAATTGCTTCATCTGTTCTGAGTACTTCTGAAAGCGCATCGGAAGATTCCTTCTTAAAAACCACGCCCCAACTATCTAGCATCAACATGTTCAAATAAGCCCTAAGTGCCTTCATTTCATACAATGCACCTGAAGCTTCCGCATTACCTTCTTCAGAAAGCGGAGTCAATACTTCAATAGCTGAAAGGGTCCTAGAAATATTAATAGCTACTTGGTTCCATCCAGAGCTTATCAAATCGTTACTAGGCGTAAAATTGTGTTGATGTGCAGCTATAAATTTGCCTCCATCAAACCAGTCTGTTCCTCCTCTATAAGGAAGTATGGCCTCATCCGAGGAAACCTCCTGAAGACCGAAGTAATTGGTGTGCCTCCAAGTCCATGAAATATAACCGTATGCAGGGGCAATTGCTCCATTTATAGCATCTGCCTCCGCACCAAATTCAGTTTCATCAATTCGCTCTTCTATCAAATCGGTACAACTTAGACCCAATAGCCCTAACAGTACCATATATACTCTTATTTTAATTCTATTTTTCATCTTTTAAACAATTATAAGTTAGAATGATACATTTAGGCCAAACATGAATGTTCTTGCAGTAGGATATCTGTACCTATCAATTCCAAAGGTTTGTATTTGGTCTATCTGACTTCCCGTATTTACTTCGGGATCGTAGCCTGAATAATCTGTAATAGTGAAAAGGTTCTGTCCTGTTACATTAAAACGAATATTATTAACCCATTCATCAAGTCCAATTATTGACGGATCAAGTGAATAGCCTATACTGGCATTGTTCAACCTAAGAAAACTACCATCCTCTAAATAACGAGTAGACACATCGTTAGAGTTTGTAGTACTTTCATTAGGATATGCTATGGCAAAATCTGTAGTATTTAAATTATTAACCAATTGCCCTTTGTTAAAAAGAGACATGGCCGTATGGTTAAATATTTTGTTGCCGGAAACCCCATTAAAATTAAAGCCTAAATCAAATTTTTTGTAGTTAAAATTCAAATAGAAAGCATAGAGCAAATTAGGAAGTGCGCTACCAGGAACAATACGATCATTATCCAAGGATACTCCATCTGCTACAACATCTCTGAATTGGTTCAGGCCATCTTCGCCTATTCCTATAAAGTCTTTCATGTAAAAAGCACCAATGGGCTCATTGTTGATGTAACCATTGATAGTAGCACCCGTTTGTCCAGCACCTTGCGCAGCTCCCGAGGTGATTACTGAATAAATCGATCCTTCTACTACGTTATCTATAAAAGAAACATTACCTCCTAAATTATAAGTAAAATCTTCACTAATATTTCCCCTGTAATCCAATGCAACTTCGTATCCGTTATTCTTCACCTCCATATCCGGAAAATTGGTCCAGTACTTTTCTGTAGGATTAATCGGATCTGGAGTGGTTGCGAATAAAATAACATCATTAGTGACTTTGTTAAAATAATCGAGCGTTCCTGTTAAACTTCCATTGAAAAAGGCAAAATCTAGACCTATATTTGCCTGTGTTACCACTTCCCACTTTAGGTCTGGATTGGCTGTTCGTACAGCAATGGTTCCATAGGGGTAGTCATCTAATGAAGATTCCGTACCATCCAAAGGATAAGTGTCGTTATCACTTTTAGAATCATTATAACTAGCATAGCTAGCTTTACTAGCAATCCCGTTCTGGTTTCCTGTTTGTCCCCAAGAAGCACGTAATTTTAGGTTACTAATTAAGTCACTATCAGCCAAAAAGTCTTCTTTGTAAATATTCCAACCTAAAGCAACGGATGGGAAGTAACCATATTTGTTATTGGCACCAAATCTAGAAGAGCCATCAGCACGCAAGGTTCCCGTTAATAAATATTTGTCTGCATAGGAATAGTTTAACCTTCCAAAATAGGATTGTATTTCATCTATAGTTGCAGTTGATGCTATTGTGGTAGCTGTAACATCGGTACTAGATTGATCTTGGTAACGGGGTTCTATACCGTTATTTGCAAACCCCCCTTGAAAATCAATATCCTTTCTTTCAAATTTCGTTTCTTGATAAGAATGCCCAGCTAAAAGGGTTATGCTATGCTTATCGAAATCCAATTTATAATTAAGGGTATTTTCAATTAAGTAGTTACTATTTTCCGTAGAAATAGTATTCAAGGTTCCCATGAATAGTCCTTCACCCAAGGTATAAGGCATATTTTGAATGTCTCGGTTGGTCATTGAATAATCTACACCCAGGTTCACCTTATAGGTCAATCCTTTCACAATTTCTAAGGAAGGAGTAATATTTGCCAAAATACGATTGCTATTAGCTTCGTCTAAGTAAATCTCATTCCGCTGTAATGGGTTTAAAATTAACCCACTGGCTCCCTCTAATACGGCAATATTACCATTGCTGTCATATGCAGAAGAAGTAGGGTTTAATTGGAGCATACTCACAACTGTTGATCCAATATCAGGCCTTTCATTAATGGTTTTTGAAGCAGTCAGATTAAAGTCTACATTCAACTTGCCATCAAAAGCTTTTTGGTTCAACTTAACACGACCTGAATACCTTTTAAGGTCACTATTGTAAAAGATACCTTGTTGATCCGAAACACCTCCAGAAAGGAAATAAGAAAATTTTTCACTTACCCCACCACTCATAGAAAGATTAACGTTCTTTGTAATTCCAGTACGAGTAAGTGTATCTTGCCAATCTGTGTTACCACCTTGATCGTCCAAAGTACCTCCGGCAGCAGGCACCTGTTGCCTAAACTCGTCGGCACTAAATACATCCATCTTTTTAGCGATTGATGACATAGCAGTAGAAACAGACAGTTCCATTTCGGCCTTACCAGCCTTTCCTTTTTTAGTGGTAATCATGATCACTCCGTTTGCCGCCCGAGCGCCATAGATGGCTGTTGCAGAAGCATCTTTTAAGACGTCCATTGAAGCTATATCCTGAGGATTAATAAAGTTTAGTGGACTTGACCCCATACCAATATCATTATTACTGATAACGAAGCCGTCTATCACATAGAGTGGTGCGGTTCCTGATCTAAGGCTTCCTACTCCTCGAATAATAACGTTTTGCGATGCGCCTGGCTCGCCGCTGACATTAGTAATATTTACCCCAGACACTTTTCCTTGTAGCAACTGCCCTGGGTTGGCAACTACTCCTTGATTAAAGTCTTCGCTTTTTACCGATGAAATAGATCCCGTAACATCAGATTTTTTCTGAGTACCATATCCTATAACTACCACATCATCTAATTGTGTTGCGTCTTCTATAAGTTGTGCACTTATAGAATTTTGACCGTTAAGAGGCAACTCCAAAGTAGTGTAGCCTAAATAAGAAATTTCTAAGATTGCATTTTGATTTGCAACTTCAATTGTAAAATTTCCATCAAAATCAGTTGTTGTTCCATTAGAGGTTCCTTGTTCTACAACACTCGCGCCAGGCAGTGGAGAACCAAATTCGTCGTTCACATTTCCATTCACAGTTGTTTGTGCCCATATATTAGTAGCTAAGCACATAAAACTGAGAAACAATAGTAATTTTTGTTTTTTCATATAATAGAATTTAGTTGGTTGATATAATGTAATTCTGATACTCATATGGCAAAAAATCATCGCTAAACAATAGGATTAGCAAAAAAGATTTTAAAGAAAAATGCATTTTTTTGAAATGCAAAAGTAGGGGGAAAGGGAATCTAGAATTGTTATCTAAAAATTATGCTTAGTTTAATAAAACTACTTAATTTTTAACTAGTGTTACTAAAAAGTTAAGTAAAATTATCGGCTAATTTTTTAATTCTAACACCTTTAATATTTTAGCAAAAACTTCATTATTTTCATACACCCCTTGAAATTCATTCGATCTAGGGCCATATGCAAAAATAGGGACCATTACACCGGTATGATCATGCGTACTAAATTCACCTTCAACTTCGTGGTTTTTTATATTTCCCTGTGGAATAGTAAGTCCTCCTGTTTCATGATCAGCGGTAATAATTACTAAAGTTTTAGGATTTTGGTCAGCAAATTTTAGTGCTTCAGCAATAGCTTTATCAAATTGAATACTTTCACGTATAATACCAGAAATATCATTTTCGTGACCATACGAATCAATTTTGGCACCTTCAATCATTAAAAAGAATTGCTTTTTTCTCGACTTTAAATACTGCAACGCACTATTTGTCGCTGAAGCAACTTCGGAATTGTCTTTCATTAAGTAACTAACTTTCTCATTTTTACTTTTTTCTAGATTCTCTAATGAAGTATGCATAGTAAAATTGGGTACATTATTGCTTGAATTAGAATTCCATAAACCATTACTAATGAAAATTGAAATATTGCTATTAACTAAATCTTCAATTATTTCTTCTGACATATCACGATCTTTTTGATGTGCATAAAATGAAGAAGGTGTTGCACCAACAATATTATCGGTAGTAACAATACCCGAAACAAATTTTTTACGTGAAAGCAACTCTGTTAAATTTTCTATTGGGGTACCACTAGCATCCACACCTATAGCCCTATTCGGTACTTTTTCACCTGTAGCCAATGCTGTACCTGCTGCAGCTGAATCGGTCGTAAAATCATCCGAAGATTGTGTTTTTATAAAACCAATGCTTTTTAATTGTGTAAGCGATAATTCACCATTATTAACTAAAGTTGTGGCAGATATTTGTGTAATACCATTACCATCACCAATTAATAAAATTACATTTTCGACCTTATTATCTTTTTGGTCTGAAGCAAAATTAGGCTTATAAACTTCAGAAAATTGCGAGTTTTGAACAACACTTTTATCTAACTTTTGAACATAAGTAACACAGTTAAATGGCATGTCGGTATTTATAAAATCTACACCTAAATTTTCCATCGTCTTCCAAGCAGTTTTAGAATCTGGTGTAGCCCAAAAACGAAATGGTTTTCCCAATGCATGTGCTTTATCTATTGCTGTAGAAACTTTAATCAAATCTTCAGCAGTTAATCTTCCTTTTCCGTTCCAAAACGAAAATTTTTTAAAACTTAAACTAACCAGTGCAATTTTATTTAATATGGATGTATCACTAATAGCATCTAAGCTCTGATAATCGAAATGAATAAATTCTGGATAGTTTACATAGTCTTCTACTTTTGGTCGATTACCAGAAATAACAATTGATAAATTTTGATTACTTATTAAATCTGGATACTTTCTTAAAGTGGCAACTATTGCATCAAGTGTTAGGTATGCCTCCGATTTAATATCTACAAGTAATTGAAAGGATTGCTTTTCTAGGATAGTCTCATTTAAGCTTTTTACCAAAGGATTTAAATACATTTCTTCCAGACTTCTACTTGCGTTTATTTCACTTTTATCATGTGCTACAAGTAATTTATCATCAACAAAAAAAACATCTGCTTCTATAGATGTAGCTCCAGCTGCAACGGCTTTCCAAAAAGGAACATTCTGTAAATAATCATTATGAGAATGAATTCTAATACTATTTTCTTGTTGCCCATAAGAAAAGTTAGACAGAAACAATACTAGTATCACTAATTTTTTCATTGATTATTTTTTAAAAACATAAAACCGACATCAAAGCAGATACCGGTTTTACAAACTAACTCAAACTTACTTAACTCAAATAATTTTTGTAAAAATCGTGCTTTAAAATATTTTTATGGTTAACTGTATGTAACCAAACCATTATAATTAAAATTTGATTGAGTTTTCCTTCATTAATTCAGTATCAATTTTTAAACCTAACGCTTCAAGAATAGTAGGTGCAATCATACTAGAATTTAATTGCTCTTTTGCTTCTATTTCGCCTTTACTCGTAACTCCTTTTCCAAACAAGGCTATCCATACACTATCCGCTCCATTTATATCATCACCATGACTTCGCCAAGTATATAATGGATCAGTACCTCTACCATGGTCGGTAGTAATAATAAATAAAGTATTGTCTTTATAAAATGTATCATTTTGAGTAAACTCCCATAGTTCTTTTATCATAGCATCTGTCGTATGTGCCGATTTTAAATAAGCATCATATTCACCATCATGCGCAAAATCGTCAGTTTCCCCATAAGCAATATACACCAAATAAGGGTGCTTCTTTTTCATAGTTTCTAACGCATAATAATGTGTAAAGGCATCCAATCTAACAGTACCCCAAGGGCTTGGTATTTTGGGCTGTAATTCATTCAAAAACTTTTCCTTTTCCGTTAAATTTAAACCTATGGCATTCTCAAAACCAGCATTAACTGGTACACCCGACCGTTCTTCATTTACGATATATGGAAAAACATCCCAGCTACCAAATGCCGCAACTTTACCTTTATATTTTGCGTTGTTATTGGCAATTTCTAAGACAGTTTTATTCGGGTTATTTATTTTATCATTGCTTTCAATTCTTTTGTCGTCGGCCTTTCCTGTCAATATCTCATTATAGCCCGGGTATGAAAACCACATTTTATTAGTTAAATTAACATTACTGCCTAATTTACGATTACCGTGAATTTGACCAATCTCACTAATTTTTGACCATATAAAAGGCAAAAGCGTTCTACGTCTTTCATATGCGGTTTTCCTCCAAAACATCTTCTTTAAATTAACCGTATCGTGCACGTATTCTTTATTTGCTACCAATTGAGAGTCTGCACCAGTAAAAAGTTCTTGCCAACGAAACCCATCCAAAGTAATTAATATAACTTTTGTGGTATTCTTATCTTGAGCTTTAATTGATAAAGAAATTGCACTAATTAAAGCAAAAAGCACTAGTCTAATTTTCATAATTCATTTGTTTTAAAATTTTTTATTTCAGACCAATCGCTCCAATTTAAGTTTTGATCACGATAGCGTACTCTCCAATAATATTTTGTATTCGCTTTTAAACGCTTTATTTTTTCATCAGATAAGTCATCATCTTTTTGACGATTTTCTTTGTAGTACCAATTTTCATGTTGTTTCCATCTATCAAAAGCTGGTTTATCAAAAGATTCTGATTCTGATATTTGCCAGTGCGATGCAGCATGAAAAGCACCTGAATACGAACTCTTAAATTGATCCGCTTTAAAAATTACATTGGAAACAGCCACAATTTCTCTCGCCGGCGAAAGTGCTTTAGGTTTACTAGGCTTACGTTCCTTCCGCCATACGGTAATACTATCTGTAAGCTCATTTTCACGATACACATTCGTATTCCCACGACTAATTCTTTTAATTGTAAATTTCGGGTCTATTCGATTACCGTCTACAGAAATCATAACAAAACCATATTCATCTTGGGTAACAGTAAACTCATCATAATCTCTTCCTTCAAATTCACCCCAATTATCTATAGCACCACCTGCAGAAGCAACATTAATCCAAAGATGCTTATGGTCTTTTGATTGACCTCTAGAATATCCATGTGTATGCCCAAAAAAGTGAATACTTGGCTTACCTGTTTTAGTTGAAAATTGTTCTAGTTCTTTTACTATTTTACCTGTAAAATCTTCTTCACCCGGTATCCAAAGTTCTGATTTATATGGATGATGTAATTGTGCAAATACAAAATCAATTTTATCATCATTTTCGGTATCAGAAAGTACTTTTTTCAACCATTCTAGTTGCTCATATAAATCGCGATAACCATCATTAGAATCCAAACCAATTACACGTGTATTTCCATAATCTTTATACCACCAATGCTCTGCATAAGCTGGTGTACCGTTTTCGGGCAGACTGAAATATTTAAAATAATATACGGAATTTCGTTCATGATTTCCAGGAACTGGATATACTGGTACTTTTGAAAATAGTTTTTCAGCAGGGTTAAAAAAATGATCTTTCCATTGGAAGAATTTAGAACCCCGTTCTACAAGGTCACCAGGTATAAGAACCATTGCTAAATTATCGGGTAATGTTCCGCCGAATTCCTTTTCAAGATAACCGATAACCCCTTCATTCACAACTTCACTAAATTTATCGGGTTGGTTGTGATCATATTGCATATCACTCATTGCGACCAACTTAAAATCTTCACCATCGTCTGAAAATGGCGCTGTTTTAAATTGAAATATATCGGAGCGTATTTTCCCTGTACGTACACGATAATAATATTCTGTAAAGCGCTCTAAACCTTCTATTTTAACGGTATGTAATTGTACATCGTCATAATTAATTGATTCAGAAGTACCAATAGCTTTTTTACCCAATTTAGGACTAGTACCCCACTCTACAATACTCTCTTTTCCTTTAGATGTTTGCCACATCACAATTGCAGAATTAGGTTCTACATCTTGAATGTAAGGTTCAATTTCAATATCTTGGGCTATTGATTGTAAACCAATAGACATAAATAACAAGCATGTAACTGCCTTTAATTTCATTTTCATGTTCTAAATTTTATGCTTATTTAAATTATAATTACGCCCTTAAGTGATAAGATTTTGGTTGCACAAAAGCACGGATGCCTTGTGATGATAATGTTGAACCAAGTCCCGAATTATTTCTTCCAGACCATGGTATGTTTGGACTAACACGGTCGCAACAATTCCAATAAACTGTTCCTGTATTCATTTGCTGCAAAACCTGCATAGCTCTATTTTCGTTAGCGGTAAAAATTGCAGCTGTTAAGCCATATTCAGTATCTTGCATTAAAGCAATAGCTTCGGCATCACTTTTTACTTTTTGTATCCCAATAATTGGTCCAAAAGATTCTTCTTTCATCACCTTCATATCGTGATTACAGTCAACCAAAACAGTAGGTTGAAAATAATAACCATCACAATCTACAACCTTGCCACCAGTTTTTAAGACAGCACCTTTTTCAAGAGCATCACTAACCTGATTTTCTAAAACAGCTAATTGCGATTCACGTGTTAATGGCCCTAGAAAAGTTTTTAAGTTTGTAGGATCGCCCTGTACATACGAATTTACCTCCTTGACTAACGCGTCAACAAATGCTTCATAAATGATTTCTGAAACATAGATTCGTTCTACGGCACAGCAACTTTGCCCATTATTATAAAAGGCTCCTTCAGCTGCGTTTACAGCAGCAAGTTGAACATCTGGCACATCTTCGGTAACAAAGAGTGGGTCTTTACCGCCTAATTCTAATTGCAGTGGGACCAATTTTGGCGCCACAGTTTTAGCTATTTTTTGTCCTGTAGCATAAGAACCTGTAAAGAAATATCCATCAAAATCTAACTCTAATAACTGTTGTCCTAAGG
Source organism: Flavobacteriaceae bacterium EG-1 (assembly GCF_009649685.1). Lineage (GTDB taxonomy): Bacteria > Bacteroidota > Bacteroidia > Flavobacteriales > Flavobacteriaceae > Aurantibacter_A. The sequence continues at coordinate 946,430 of NZ_WJPK01000002.1, read as the reverse complement.
TTCCATCACCAATTACACAAATAAAAACATCTTTAGGTATTCCAGCTTGATACAGATATTTTTCAAACTGTTTCCCAGTTAAGCTTGCATATTCCGATGGCTTGTATAAAACTGCATTTCCAGCAACTAAGGCGTATAGAAAAACATTGTAACCTACGTTATATGGAAAATTCCATGCAGAAATATTTGCAATTACTCCAAGTGGTTCGTACACTATTTTCTCATGTGTTGGCCCAAAATCTACCAAAATTTCATCTGCCAACCATTTTTCTGCATTTGCTTTTAAATGATCTACTCTATTTTGTGCCCCTGTAATTTCGTTTAACGATTGCTGCAAAGGTTTCCCTGTTTCACTCGTCATAATTGCAGCTAATTCTTCTTTATTTTGTTGAATTAAATCACCAAATTTTAGTATACAATCTAATCGATTTTCAACAGTCAATTGAGACCACTTTTTTTGCCCTTTACGTAGCACGACCAACTGATTATCTAATTCTTGCAAGTTGCATTCTTCCAATTCGGCGAAAACCTTATTTGTTGCCGGGTTTTTAATTTTCATATCCAATTATGAATTTATTTTACGTGTTCTAAAAAGGCTTTAAATAAAATATTATGGTCGATAAGTTCTCCCTTTAAAGTATTTGAAAATTCCGGGTGCCATTGAACTCCCATTACCTTACCTTTTGGTTCTTTATTGTATCCAAAAGCCTCAATCAATCCATCATCACTATGAGCATAAACAGAAAGGTCTTCTCCTAGATCTTTTACGGCTTGATGATGCACCGTGTTTACATATAAATTCTTATCGACTGTAAAAAGCTTTTCAAAATAAGAATCTTTTACTATTTGAATAGGATGCTTAATAGTATCATACAATTCAGCTGATCTGTGATTATTTAATTCTGGCAACTGCGTGTTAAGATCTTGATAAAGTGTGCCTCCAAAATAAGCATTCATCAATTGAAACCCCCTGCAGATTCCTAAAACTGGTAACGAATTTTTAATAGCAAAATCCAAAATTTTTAATTCGTATTGATCTCGATAGGAATCTCCTTTCCATTTACCTATTGGTTTTTCACCATACGTCTCTGGTGCCAAGTCACTACCACCTTGTAGCACTATTCCACTTACTTCAGATAAAATTGCATTTAGATATTGGTCATCTACATCAGGGATTAAAACTGGAAGAATACCTTCCTGGGTAACATAACGTGCCATATCATTTTCGATATAACTCAAAGATTTCATTCCGAACACTGCACGTTCTTTATCCGGGTACATAAAACAGGAAGAGATACCAATTTTTATCATTACCTATTATTAAAGTGCCTTTTTATAAACCGTCTTAAAATCTTTTAATGCTACTGGTTTTGGATTATTTGGATGGCAAAAATCTGCAACCGCTAGAGCAGAAAGCTCATCAATATCTTCTTCTTTTACTCCGATGGCCGAAAGCTTTGAAGGAAGTCCTAATTTTTCGTTAAGCTCAAATAAATGAGAAACCACTTTACTTCCAGCATTAGTACCAAGACCTAATGCAACCGCCATTTTATCAAATCGATGTTCAAAACCTCCATAATTAAAATCCATCCCGTAAGGCAAGTTTATTGCATTAGCTAAACCATGATGGGTATCAAAAACACTTGATAATGGATGTGCTAAACTATGAACGATTCCCAAACCCTTTTGGAATGCAACGGCACCCATTAACGAAGCTAAGAGCATTTTTGATCGTGATTCTATGTCTGGATTTATTGTAGCTGTTTCAATAGATTGTGCTATTAAAGCAATTCCTTCTAAGGCAATTCCATCACACATTGGGTGGAAGCCCTTTGCAACGTAGGCTTCCATATTATGAGTTAAGGCATCCATACCCGTAGCTGCTGTTATAAATTTAGGAAGTTCCATTGTAAGCATAGGATCAGCAAATACAATTTTCGCCATTAACTTTGGACTAAACAATATTCTTTTCTTTTTGCTAATGTCTTCTGAAATAATAGCACTTCTACCAACTTCACTACCTGTACCAGAAGTAGTAGGAACAGTTATAAAATGGGGTACATCTTCTGTAACATATTTATCGCCTCCTATTAAATCATCATAATCAAAAAGATCACGCTTATGATTAACACGGAGAACTATAGCTCTTGCCACATCTAACGCCACTCCCCCACCAATGCCTACAATACAATCGCATTTTGCATTTTGGTATACAACACCACCTTTAAGCACGTCAGATTTAAGTGGGTTTTTATGCATTTCAGTGAAAACTTCAACGTACACTCCTGCGCGCTCCACATCACTTTTTATTTTTTTAAAAAAGGACAATTCGGCTACAGTCCCATCAGTTACGAAAAGTGGCCTTTTAAGATTATGTTTTTTTAAATAATCTGCCAACTCACTAATTACACCACTACCAAAACGAATAGGGGTAGGAAAATTATAAGTATACGTTTTATTCAATTTCTATCTATTTAAATAATTTCAAAATATCTTTTAGTTTCCCAATCTGTAACGGAAGCTGCAAATTGTTTCCATTCCCATTCTCTAGTATAGGTAAAATGGTCAACAAACTCTTCACCAAAAATCTCTTTAGCAATTATTGAGCTTTTCATTTTCAATGCCGCTTCTAATAAATTTGAAGGTAACTTTCCATTTTTAAAATCTAAATACCCATTACCATTCGTTGGTTCAATTTCTAATTCTAGTTTATGTTTAATACCATATAACCCACTGGCCAAACAAGCTGCCATAGCTAGATAAGAATTAGTGTCAGAACCAACAACTCTATGTTCAATTCTAGTAGATTTAGAAGAGCCAACCAAAGATCTTAATGCCGTTGTTCTATTGTCATAACCCCACGTAATAGTTGTAGGGGCCCAAGCACCTTCAACCAATCGTTTATAACTATTTATTGTAGGAGCAAACATGGGTAATATTTCTGGCAAACAATACAATTGACCAGCAAGAAAGCTTCGCATTACAGCACTCATACCATCTTTTGTATCTGCATCATAAAACAAATTGGTTTTCTTATCTATATCCCAAAGGCTTTGATGTACATGACCACTACAACCAGGCAAATCGCTACTAGGTTTTGCCATAAAACTAGGTACAATACCATGTCTATGTCCAATTTCTTTTACTGCTGTCTTAAACAATACTGCACGATCAGCAGCTTCCAATATATGGCTGTATTGAATAGCTGCTTCGGTTACACCAGGGCCAGTTTCAGTATGTAGACCTTCTAACGGCACTTTAAATTCAATCAATAAATCAAAAAGATCCTGAAAAAATTCAGAGTTTTCAGATAGTTTCAACATTGAATAACCGAACATTCCTGATGAAAGTGATTGTAGGTTTTTAAAATTTTTTTCGTTTATAGTACTTGAAGTTTCCTTATAATTAAACCATTCAAATTCTTGAGAAAACATTGCAGTAAAACCCAAGTCCTCACTCTTAGAAATTATCTTTTTAAGTAAACTTCTTGGGCATACAGAAAGCTTATTTTCACCGTTTGAAAAATCAGCTAAAAACAGTGGCGTATTTCTTTCCCAAGGAATTGTTCGAAACGTATTTAAATCGATGTAAGCATTTTCATCTCCATATCCTGTATGCCATCCAGTAACTTTAGCATTTTCATACGAAAGGTCATCCATATCCCAACCAAATACCACTGAACAAAAACCGAATCCATCTTTTAAAGCGCCAATAAATTTATCTTTATGCATGTATTTACCACGCAAGACACCATCAACATCTACAATAGCAAGTTTAATTTTATCATGCCCACTTTCTTGTATCTTTAAAATAATTTCATTTTTATTCATGGTGTATATTATTTCATTTTATGATTAAGAAAAAGTAAGAAATACAGATATGAAATACCAATTATACCAATGAAAATTAATGCAATATTAAAATTGTAGTAAGCCATAGAAATAAAGGCTATAATAGCAATTATTAAAGCAGTACTAGGGAATAATGGAAATAGTGGTACTTTAAATGGACGTATAAGGTCGGGTTCTTTTTTTCTTAGTGCAAAAAACGCAAGCGTTGATACAATATATAAACCCAAAGCACCAAAACAAGCAATAGTAATAATCTCACCTGTTTTACCTGTAAACAAAGCCACAATTCCAACAAGCATATTCACAATTAGTGAGTTCGCTGGTGTTCTAAACTTTTTATGTATTGAACCTAACAATTTAGGAGCATAACCAACTCTACCAAATTCAAAAGTTGATCTTCCCCCTGCTAGAATAATTCCATGAAATGAAGCTATCAAACCCAAGAGACCTATACCGATTAAAAGCTTATATAAAAAATGATCACTAGAAACGATATATGAAATAGCTAATGGAAGTGGTGAGTCTGAGGCAACTGAACTTCCGGCAGGGTACACCACTGCTTCCCAACCTGCTACCCCTACTGCAGAGACAAAAGTAAGAATGCATAAAATAACCAATGTTAAAATTGCTGAACCAAAACCAATTAGAATGCTACGTTGTGGGTTTATAGCTTCTTCGGCAACATTTGCTACTCCTTCTATTGCCAAGAAAAACCAAATCGCAAAAGGTATAGCTGCGAAAATACCAGCATAACCATTTGGTAGTGGATTAGATTGAATATTAGCCCATTCAAATTCTGGCAAAGTAACTCCTGAAAAAATTAAGAGTTCTATAATAGCTAAAACTGTTATTACCAATTCAAAAGTGGCTGCTAATTTAACCCCCAATATATTTATTCCTGTAAAAACCACATAAGCTGCTATAGCAAAAATCATAAAATCTACCGAAGGGTAAAGGAGGTTTAAATACGCTCCGATTGCTGCAGCTATAGCCGGAGGCGCAAAAACAAATTCAATATTTTGAGTAATACCTGCAAGAAAGCCCAAATGTTTACCCAATCCCCTATTTGCATATTCAAATGCCCCTCCAGCCTTTGGAATGGCACAAGCCATTTCGGTATAACTAAAGGTAAAAGTAACATACATTATAATAATAAAAAAAGTTGCTATTGCTAACCCATATGTACCACCTTCTGCAAGTCCTAAATTCCATCCGAAGTACATTCCAGAAATAACGTATCCAACCCCTAAACCCCATAACATTAGAGGGCTTAATACTTTTTTCAATTTAGGTTGGTCTGATTGGCTCATTATGTTACGTTTATCAATATAGTTTTAAGTGAAATAGTTGATTATTACCTGAAATTAAAAATATTTAGGTTAGAAAACCTAGATTTATATTTTTTTAGTTAATTATACGCAGTTAAAGGTAATTTACAGTAAAAAACATCTAGCCTTACTCTATAATATAATATTATTTAGACTAAAAACACTAATGATGAAACTTGACCAAAAAGACTTAAAAATATTAGACCTATTACAAGGAGATGCAAACATTAATAATAAACAAATTGCATTAGCAACAAATCTAACTTTAACACCAGTTTATGAACGGATTAAAAAGCTAACGACTCTATCATTACTTAAAAAAAAAGTTTATTTATTAAATCGTAAAAAATTGGGACTCAATGTTATGGTTTTGGTTTCTGTAAAAATTGAAAAACATTCCGAAAAAGGAGCACTTTCATTCATGAATGAAATTAAAAAAATTCCTGAAGTAATAGAATGTTTACACGTTACAGGAGCTTTTGATTTTCAGTTAAAGGTTGTTACTAAAGACATTGATTCTTATCATGAATTTAATTTCAAAAAATTAGCCACCATAAAAAATATAAGTCAAATGGAGAGCTACTTTGTAATGAAAGAAGTTATTAATACCACTAGCTTACCGCTATCTATTATTTAAATAATTTCAGCAATAATAATTTCGGTACCATTAAATAATATCACATCATCCTTGGCTTTACCCAGTAAAAGTTGACCTATAGGTGTTTGAATAGAAATACAAAAAGCCGATACCTCTTCATTTTTAAACTCACCAGCAGATATGGCCAAAAAATAATTAGCTTTTGAGGTTATCACTAAACTACCCAATTGAACAAATTCAGTCGATTTTGAAATATCTACCTTGGCCAAGGTATGCTTCATTTTTTCAGCTTCCGCCAATTGTTGACCTAACTTTTCACGTTCTAATTGCAACATTGCTCTTCCCGTCTCATGTTTGTCGCCAGCACTACTTTTAGTCTCTGATGTTAATGCTTCTTGAATGGAAGTGATATTATTTTGAATTCGACTTAACCTTTGTTTTACAAAGGATTGACAGAAGTTAAAGCAGGTTTCTTTATTAATCATTAATGAAATGGAAAAGTCTTAGAAATGATACAAATCTGCCAATTGATAAATTAAGAAGTTAATTACAGCCGCTTCACCTTTACCTTGTTGAAACATTTCTTTAACTACTGCTTGATTTTCGTTTTTAAAAAAATCTAAATCATCTGTCCCGTAGGTACTAAAAATATTCCAAGACTTTAAACCTTCGAGCATCTCACGATGAGCATGATATCGCTTATTTACTCTATCGAGTTTCTCAATAAATTCTTTACTTTTCTTTTTTTGTTTATTGAGTGCAACGGCATTTCGTAAGATATACTCTTTTTCTAAACGCTCATCTGCTTTCTCCGCTTGCGCTATAATTCTGACATACGCAGTCCTTACCAACTCATCGTACCGAGCATCAAAATTAGGCTTAATAATGTTATTCTCATTGGTATAATCTGCGATAATAACTTCTTCATCAGAACTAGCATAAAACTCCTGTTCACGTGAATTATCATTGTGTTCTTCACTAACCAATGCATCTTTCCATGCTTGCGACTTCAATACCTTTTGCCATGCCTCTGCATAAACACCATCAGAAGTTGATTTCGTAATTGAACAACTGCCGAATGACATCATCAATAACAAAAAAACACACTGTTTTACGGCCTTAATCACTTTATTCATTTTCATATAATAATTCCTCAAAGTGTGGTTCTAAAACACTTCTCGGCTATCTATAATTTTATTGGTCTATCTTCTTGACTAATAAATTAATCAAGATTAAATATAACAATGCATTTATAGTATTGTTCAAATAAAGATTTGGAAAAGAGGCCCAATAGAGCATTTATTGTGGGGCTTACAATATAAGAAGAATAGGCGCTTATAAAAGAAAAAAATGCTTTTTTCGATGAAAATAGCAACATTATTAAACAAATTCAGATAGTTCTTTTCCAATTAAACTGCCAATTGCAATGCCCATACCACCCATTTTTACTCCACAAGAAACATTTTTTGACAGCGATTTCACAATAGGCGTTTTATTTTTTCCTACACCCATTATTCCGCTCCATCGTCGTTCTATTTCAAAGTTTGTTTGTGGTAAAATAATATTCTTTAGTAAATGCTCTAATTTTTGATGAATAAGTTCTGTTACTCCGAATTTAGTAGTCCTTTCAGCATCAAAAGCCAAATTTCTACCACCACCTAAAAGAATTCTATTTTCTACATTTCTAAAGTAATAATAGCCCTGGTCTAAATGAAATGTTCCTTTAATAGTCAAATTAGTAATGGGCTTGGTAATTAATACCTGAGCTCGTGCTGGCTCTACTTCTTCATGTATTAATTGAGAAGCAAAACCGTTTGTAGCAATGAATAATTTTCTCGATATAAAATCAAATTTGTTAGTTTGAATAAAAACCTTGTTTTCCAAATCATTATAATCTAGAACATTAATAGCATTTAATACCAAAATACCTTGTCGCTGAACCTTCTGTAAAAGCGCTATCATCATTTTACCTGTATCAATTTGAGATTCAAACACATTTGTAATGTACTTTTTGCAGATCCCATTAAAATTGAAACTGTTGGATTGCAGTTTAAAGCAGTTATTATTAAAAACTGGCTTTAAAATTTGGTTGATGTCAGTTAAGTTTTCGTAACATTTAGCAAATAATTCTTGTTGATTTTCTAGAAATATTTCGTGACCTCCTAAATTTTGATATCCTATTCTAACATCTCCTAATATTTCTCGTAACAATTGAATTCCTTCTACTCTTCTTTTTACTAACTGTACGACCTCGTTTTGTGAAGTTTTTTTAATATCTGATAAGATTTCAGAGATGCTACCAAAACAAGCAAAACCGGCATTTTTAGAACTAGCACCTTGAGGGAAAACACCCTTTTCTAATACCAATATTTTTGCTGATGGAAATTTTTTATTAAGGAATAAGGCGCAATTTAAGCCAACAATTCCACTACCAACTATAGTAAAATCAACATTAGATAACCAAGATTTGTATTCCCAGTAACTTAAATTCATATTACTAAAATACGATTATAAGTGTGCAATAAAATTTTGGTAAAAATATAAGGTGTATTCTAAATTAAAAAACTCCGATTTTAGTAAATCGGAGCTTATTTTATTCTTCTGGTTCAGGATCCATAACAAAACTTTCCATAAATGCGGTTGTGTAATTACCCGCTAAATAATCTGGGTGTTCCATTAATTGACGATGAAAAGGAATAGTAGTCTTTATACCTTCAATAACAAATTCATCTAAAGCTCTTTTCATTTTATTTATCGCTTCTTCACGAGTTTGAGCTGTAGTAATAAGTTTTGCTATCATAGAATCATAGTGAGGTGGAATTATATAACCACTATATACATGAGTATCCATACGTACCCCATGACCGCCAGGAATATGTAATGTAGTAATTCTACCTGGTGATGGCCTAAAATTATTATAGGGGTCTTCTGCATTAATTCTACACTCAATTGAATGTAGTTTAGGAATATAATTCTTTCCAGAAATAGGAACACCACCTGCTACTAATATTTGTTCTCTAATTAAATCGTAATCTATTACTTGTTCGGTTATAGGATGCTCAACTTGAATACGTGTATTCATTTCCATAAAATAGAAATTACGGTGCTTGTCAACTAAAAATTCAACCGTTCCTGCCCCTTCATATTTGATATATTCTGCAGCTTTTACTGCAGCTTTACCCATTGCATCTCGCAATTTATCCGTCATAAAAGGCGAAGGAGTTTCTTCAGTTAATTTTTGGTGTCGGCGTTGTACAGAACAATCACGTTCTGATAAGTGACAAGCTTTTCCATATTGATCACCTACTACTTGGATTTCTATATGACGTGGTTCTTCTATTAGTTTTTCCATATACATACCACCATTACCAAAGGCAGCAGTTGCCTCTTGTACTGCACTATCAAAAAGGTCTGGCATATCTTCCTCTTTCCAAACGGCACGCATACCTTTACCACCACCACCAGCAGTAGCCTTTATCATAACAGGATACCCCATTTTCTTGGCAATCTTCAAAGCATCTTTTACATCTTTTAAAAGACCATCAGAACCTGGAACGCAAGGTACACCAGCTGCTTTCATGGTTTCTTTTGCAGATGCCTTATCGCCCATTCGATCAATATGTTCACCAGATGCACCTATAAATTTAATATCATGTTCGGCACATATTTTTGAAAATTTAGAATTTTCTGATAAAAATCCATATCCCGGATGAATTGCATCTGCATTGGTAATTTCAGCTGCAGCTATAATATTAGGAATTTTAAGATACGATTCACTACTTGCTGCTGGTCCAATACAAACGGCTTCGTCTGCAAAACGAACATGTAAGCTTTCTTCATCTGCTTTAGAATATACTGCTACGGTCTTAATTCCCATTTCTTTGCAGGTTCTAATAACACGAAGTGCAATCTCTCCTCTATTTGCTATTAATATTTTTTTGAACATCTTCAAAAGTTTTAAATTTTAAGTAATACTGTTTTTACAATGTGCCAATAGCAAGAATATTTACTGGCATTTAACATTTAACACTTAAAATTTATTAAGATGGGTCAACCAAAAATAAGGGTTGATCAAATTCAACAGGTGAAGAGTCTTCAACTAAAATCTTCACTATTTTTCCAGAAATTTCAGATTCAATATCATTGAACAATTTCATTGCCTCAATAACACAAAGCACATCACCTTGTCCAATAGTATCACCTACTTCTACAAAAGTTGGTTTATCTGGTGCAGGTTTTCTATAGAAAGTTCCAATGATAGGCGACTTAATTGTCACATATTTAGAATCTTCTGCTGCAGCTTCTGCCACAGGCGCAGCACTTTGTTGTGGGGCTTCTGTTGGTACAGGCGCGCTAACAACATGTGGGGCAGCTGCCATTGGAATTTGTTGAACAACTGTAGTCTCACCTCTAGACATTCCTTCACCAGTTCTAATCGTAATTTTAATGTCTTCTGTTTCTAGCTTCACTTCACTGGCGCCAGATTTTGCGACAAATTTAATTAAGCTTTGAATTTCTTTAATATCCATGAATTTGAGTTTTATTAAAATTTAGTTGTAGGCCCATTTTAAAAATATAGACCCCCATGTGAACCCGCCACCGAATGCAGCAAAAACTAGATTGTCTCCTTTTTTAAATTTCCCTTCAAAATCAGCCAATAATAATGGTAGTGTAGCTGATGTCGTATTTCCGTAACGCTGTATATTCATTAATACTTTACTGTCATCAAGCCCCATTCTTTTAGCGGTAGCATCTATAATGCGCTTATTCGCCTGATGAGGCACCAGCCAAGATACGTTTTCATGAGTTAAGTTGTTTCGAACCATAATTTTTTCTGCTACATCAGCCATGTTAGAAACTGCAAATTTAAAAACGGTTCTACCTTCTTGAAAAATGAAGTGCTTTCTTGCTTTAACCGATTCTATGGTTGCTGGCATTATTGAACCACCACCCTCCATTCCAAGATAAGCCCTACCATTACCGTCTGATCTTAAATACTCATCTTGCAGACCTAAACCTTCAAAATTAGGTTCGAAAAGCACGGCTCCTGCTCCATCACCAAATATAATACAGGTCGTTCTATCAGTATAATCTATAATTGAAGACATTTTATCAGCTCCAATTAACAAAACTTTTTTGTACTTTCCTGATGCCACATAACCAGAGGCATTTGACATTCCAAATAAAAAGCTAGAACATGCAGCCAATAGGTCATATGCAAAAGCATTTGTTGCTCCAATCTCTGATGCTACAAATGCAGCAGTCGATGCTACCATACTATCTGGTGTTGCTGTTGCAACAATAACAAGATCAATTTCTTTTGGATCTAATTTCTTTTTATCTATTAAATCTTGTGCAGCTTTAATTGCCAAATATGAAGTGCCTTCTCCTTCATCGGGTTTTAGAATTCTTCTTTCTTTAATTCCTGTTCTACTAGTTATCCATTCATCATTAGTCTCTACAATGTCTTCCAACATTTTATTGGTCATAATAAATTTGGGAACATAAGATCCTACAGCCGTAATCGCTGCTGTGAGTTTGTTCATACTAAAAATACTTTTGTATCAAAAACGACTAGAAATTGGTGAAAAATACTCAATTTTTGTCATTTCTTGTGTAAAATCCACAGTTTTTAAAAAAAAGATAGTATTTGTAAAACTTAAAATATAAAAAACAAGAACCCTACTCATTAATTAATAAATGAATAGGGTTCTTTATTTTATTTCGAAAAATAAAACATTTTTAGCTTAAGCCTCTGCTACTTCTGTCTTGTCGATTAAAACTTGACCTTTATAGTATAACTTACCTTCGTGCCAATGTGCTCTATGAAATAAATGCATCTCACCAGTGGTAGAATCTTTAGCAAGAGTTGGTGCTACAGCCTTATAATGTGTTCTTCTTTTATCCCTACGGGTTTTCGATATTTTTCTCTTAGGATGTGCCATTGTCGACTATTTGTCTGTTAATAAATTCTTTAATTTGTCCCATCTGGGATCATTTTCTTCTTTATTCTCTCTTGATTCTTTTGGTTGTAATTCTTCTAACTTATCTAGTACTTCAGATTTTAAAGTTCCATCTGCTATACCAGGATGAACCCTTTTCTGAGGTACTGCAAGTACTAACATTTCGTAAACATATTGCGCTATATTTACTTGATGTGACCCATGTGGTATAATTAATATCTCATCGTCATCATCATTAAAAGTTTCACCAAATTTAACCACAAGATTCAATTGTGCATCAATTTCTTGATCATAGGGTTCACTAGTAATATCACAATTTACGTTTACTGAGCCCTGCCCATCAAACTCAAGTTCTAACATAGTAGAAGTTTTGTTTAATTGCAAATGCAACTTAACATCAGCCGCATTAAACTCATCGTATCCAAAAGATTCAAAGAACTTGTTATCAATTTCAAATTCAAAATCGTGCTTTCCTTGCTTCAATCCCGAGAAAGGAACATTAAACTCCTTTTGCTTCATCATGACGACACAAAATTTAAAATTCACCCTACAGAATATAATAAGCTTCCATTCAGGCGGGTGCAAAGATACTATATTTTTACAAATTGCCAACGATTACTAAAGCAAATAAAGAGAAAAGTAACCTTATCTTCTAACTTTTTGCTTTTGCAATGGATTCTTAGTAAGCTCTTGATATTCATTTCTATTTTTAAAAATACTAATAGCCGAAAAAACTGCCTCTTTAAAAGAGCTAAAATCAGCCTGCCCCTTACCGGCAATTTCATAAGCCGTACCGTGGTCTGGTGAAGTTCTAACTTTAGAAAGCCCTGCTGTAAAATTAACACCTTTACCAAATGAAAGTGTTTTAAAAGGGATTAACCCTTGATCGTGATATGCTGCAAGTATTGCATCAAACTTTTTATAATTATCGCTTCCAAAAAAACTGTCGGCGGCATAAGGCCCATAAACTAAATGACCAGCATCCGACATTTCTTTTATTACTGGCTTTAAAATTTCATCATCTTCGTTGCCAATTACACCATTATCACCATTATGTGGATTAATACCTAAAAGAGCTATTTTAGGCTTACGTATACCAAAATCCATTTGTAATGATTTTTCAATAGTTCTAACTTTTGTTCTAATCAAGATTGGATTTATTGCGGCAGGTGCATCTTTTACCGCAATATGGTCTGTTAGAAGTCCCACTTTCAGTTCCTCAGTAACCATAAACATTAAGCTTTCCCCTTCTAACTCTTGTGCCAAATAATCAGTATGCCCAGGAAAGTTAAAATCTTTTGTTTGAATATTATTCTTATTAATTGGTGCTGTTACAAGCACATCAATTTCATCATTCTTAAGTGCATTTACTGCAGCCTTAAATGATAAAATGGCATATTTACCCGCACTTTCTGATGATTGACCAAATACTATTTTAGGTACTTCTTTCCAAACATTAACCACATTAACTTTACCATCAAGTGCTTTTGTGGCATTGGGTATACCGTTAAAATTAATTTGGATATTAAGTTTGTTTTTCTGAAATGAAACGGTTTTGTTTGAAGCAAAAATAACCGGGGTACAAAAATCTAACATTCTCGAATCAGCAAATGTTTTGAGAATAACCTCACAACCAATACCATTGAGATCCCCAATACTAATACCTAACTTAATGTTTTTGCCTTCCTGCATTGTATTTATAACTAAATTTACCACACAAAACTACTTAATTAAAACGACACGTGTTTACTGGAATAATTGAAACTTTAGGTGAAGTAAAAGAACTACAAAAAGATGGCGGAAATCTTCATATTACAGTTAAATCTGAACTTACATCAGAGTTAAAAATAGATCAAAGTATTTCGCACAATGGCGTGTGCTTAACAGTTGTTTCTATTGATGAAAACACTTATACCGTTACGGCCATTGAAGAAACCTTAGAAAAAACCAATTTAAGCACCTTGGAGATTGGTGAGAAAATAAATCTAGAACGCGCCATGATTTTAGGATCACGTCTTGATGGACATATTGTACAAGGTCATGTAGACCAAACTGGTACAATTACTAAAATACAAGAAGAAGATGGTAGCTGGTATTTTTCTTTTGAATATGATTCTACTTTAAACAATATAACAATTGAAAAAGGGTCGATAACTATTGATGGTGTAAGCCTTACCGTTGTAGATTCGGGTATTAATACTTTTAGCGTAGCCATAATACCATATACATATGAACACACACGTTTTCACAATTATAAGACAAAGCACACAGTAAATTTAGAATTTGATGTGATAGGGAAATATGTAGCTAAAATGATGCAAAAATAGATGTGAAATAGATTTCGATATACTTTTCTATTTAATTATCTATTTTCCACGTATTGTAAAAACGAACTATTTCTAAAGGACTATTGAGTTGTTTGTTTAAAATGCGCTGACTCAATTCTGGATAATCAGAGAAATACCTTGCCAACTTTTTTCTTTTTAACCCGAAAACACCCTGATTAATACGGATTAAAATATCCTCATTTTCCTTTTTAAAATAGGCATTACCATCTATATGCCCTGAATCAGCATCTTCAAACTCTAACATATAATAACTAACGTTTCCTTTATGTATTACTTTAAAAAACTCATAATCACCGCTATCTGACAGTTGTAATTGTTGATTAAAAAACTGCCCTGTTCTGGTTGTTTTCATTATTTCGAAGGTGATATCTCCATTCTTATAAGCAATTAAATCTTTGGCAGCATACCTAGATTTGCCCTTTTTACCTTTAAATTTTATCTTTTTGTAAAGCTTGGCAAACGCACCTAATTTTCGATCTCTAACAACACCATATAACGTATCATTAGTTTTTGTAACCACATAACCCTCTTGAAATCCATTTTGAGCAATACTTTCATGAGGCCATCCAACTAAAATAAATATTAGAATAATGAATCTAAAAGACCTAAAGGCTTTTTTCATAGTTATACTTTGAAGAATATCTTTCTTCGAAACAAAATATATGCCAAAAGTGCGTAAAATGCGACTACAGTTAGACCATACAACAATGAAGAGAGTTGCAAAGACAAGAAATCATGCACATACACCTGATTAAATATCCACCCATGTAAAGAGGTGTCTCCTACCTTTATTTGTCCCATAATTTTACTGATAAAGCTTGAAAGAAAATAAAGGGTAATAGCATTTGCACCAGCATATCTAAAAATACTACCAAATTGAATTCCCTTAACATCAGTTAGGTAATATATTAAAGCAAGAATCAAATTTGCCCAGCCAGCAGTAACTAACACAAAACTGCTCGTCCATAGTGCCTTATTTATAGGAAAAACAATATCCCAAAGATGCCCTATTATTAATAAAGACCCCCCAATTCCCATTAATAATGTAGCTTTCTTTTCTTGCTTTGATGTTAATAAAAGTCCAGTAAAAACACCTAACAAAGCACTACAAATTGATGGAATCGTGCTTAAAAAGCCTTCTGGGTCATAATCTGCTTTGTAATTATGTGTGCCAAAAATTTGAACATCCAACCAATTTGCTAAATTATTAGGAGCTCTATCAAGAGTAGATTCCACACCGTTTACAGGAATAAAAACCATCATTAACCAATATCCTATTAAAAGTGTTACACAAATTCCAAGTAATGTTTTCCATTTAAAGTTGATAAATAAAATAGAAGCAAAAAAGAAAACCACTCCTATACGTTGCAAAACCCCAGGAAATCGGATATTTTCAAAATCCTTAATAAAAGGATAACTTATTAAAAATGCCCCTAAAAATAAACCAAGGCCAATCAGTTTTAAAGCACGAATAGTAATTTTCTTATATGTATTCGCATTAATAGTTTTGTTTTTATAGGCAAAAACGATTGAAGTCCCCACAATAAATAGAAAGAATGGAAAAACTAAATCAGTAGGGGTGATTCCATGCCAATTGGCATGTCTAAAAGGAGGATAAACGGCCGCCCAAGTACCAGGAGTATTAACCAATATCATTAGTACAATGGTCATTCCACGAAAGATGTCAATCGATAAAATTCTATTACTCAATCCTGCCATTATCTAAAGAATATGTTCTTTCATTTTATTCCAAGTAAAAATTAAAAGTACTCCTGAAACAATAGCAACACCAGTTAGTATTAATGCATCAGTTGTACGACCATAAATCCAATAACCAGTTGCAAACATCATAGAATAAACTAAAATAACTCCTAATAGCATTGCAGAGATACCCGATGGTACACTCCATTTTTCACCTTTATCAATCTCTACATTATCAACTTTAGCTTCATCAACAACCTTTTGCCAGCCAGGACCACCAGGTTGTATTTTTTCATAAAATGAACGAAGTACCTCGTCCGATTCCGGTTTTGTTATAAAAGTTGCTATCAACCATATTATTGTAGTAGCTATCATTACAAAAGGTATTTCTCCCCAATCAGGTAATATTCCAGTATCGGTTGCAAATAGAAACGCTCCAAGTGGCGTAGCTTGTATTAAAATTGATAAAATACCCGAAGCAAACATCGCAGAAATTTCAGTCCAGGCATTAATTCGCCACCAAAACCAACGTAGTATAAAAATCAAACCTGTACCTGCACCAAAAAGTAAAAGGAGTTTAAATATTTGTTCTGCATTTTGCATTGCTAAGGCTAAAAAAGCACTTAAGACCATTAATACTACCGTAGAGATTCTTCCAACAGCAACTAATTGTTTTTCAGTAGCATCTGGATTAACTTGTTGTTTATAAAAATCAAAAACAATATAAGAAGAGCCCCAATTTAATTGGGTAGAAATTGTACTCATGTAAGCAGCAATTAAAGAAGCCAATACTAAACCTAAAAGACCACTTGGCAATTTGGTTAACATGGCAGAATAGGCCAAATCGTGTCCTAATTTATTTTCTGCAACATTTGGGAAAGCTTCAGCAATACTAGCTATATCCGGATAAACCACTAAAGAGGCTAAGGCAACTAAAATCCATGGCCAAGGGCGTAAAGCATAGTGCATAATATTAAAAAAGAAAGTTGCCCCAATAGCATGATTCTCATTTTTTGCAGCCAACATACGTTGCGCAATGTAGCCACCTCCGCCAGGTTCACCACCCGGATACCAAGAACTCCACCACTGCACAGCTAATGGAATAATAAACAATGTAATAACCATTTCCGTATCATTAAAATCAGGAAGAATATTCAGTTTTGATGTAACTAATTCATTAGCCATCATTGCATGAATACCACCAACTTCAGGAATATTTACTAAATAATAAGCAGCTCCTATAGCCCCTGCCATCGCAACAAAGAACAAAAGAAAGTCAGTATATACTACGCCTTTAAACCCTCCTAATGCACTAAACACTACGGTAATTAACCCAGCACCAATAACCGTTTCTAAGGGTTCGAGTCCAAGCATGATTCCCCCAATTTTAATAGCAGCCAAAGTTACCGCCGACATGGTAATAACATTAAAAATAATACCTAAATAAATTGCTCTAAATTTCCTTAAAAAACTAGCAGGTTTTCCCCCATATCGCAATTCGTAAAACTCTAAATCGGTCTTCACATTAGATTTTCGCCATAGCTTGGCGTACACAAATACAGTTAACATTCCAGTTAACAAGAAACACCACCATCCCCAGTTTCCTGAAACACCTTGTGTTCTAACTAAATCGGTTACTAAATTTGGCGTGTCTGTGGAGAAAGTAGTTGCTACCATAGACAATCCCAACAACCACCATGGCATTGTTCTGCCGGAAAGAAAAAATTCATTAGAATCTTTACCGGATTTTTTAGAGACGTATATTCCTATTCCTAGAACAAGAGAAAAGAAAACTATGATAAAACTGTAATCGAGTGTACTTAATTCCATAAAGTCGGGTTTTGGTATGCGCTAAAGATATTACTTTTTACCATACTTTTGAAGCTTGTTAACTAAACTACAACGAGTGTATTCATTAATAACAAGTGACATATCTACAACGGCTTGGATCATAGCCATTACTGCCGCAATGGTAATTGGAATATCTAAATCGGGAATCAAAGGAATTGCAATTATTACGGTCACTTTAATGGCATTGGCTTTTGGAGCAAAGGAGTCTACAGGAATAATTGTTCCACTTCTTATCGTTGGGGATATTTTTGCTGTTATTTATTACAATAGACATACACAGTGGAAATACATTATAAGATTTCTTCCTTGGATGATGATGGGCGTGCTTATTGGTGTTTTTATAGGAAAAGATTTAGACGAAACAACCTTTAAAATTGGAATGGCCATTATTATCTTGGGTAGTGTAATTATGATGTATTGGTGGGATTCAAAAAAATCCAAGAGAGTACCTACGCATTGGGCGTTTGCAGGTTTTATGGGAATAATGGCAGGCGTTACCACTATGATAGGGAATCTTGCTGGTGCTTTTGCCAATATATTTTTCTTAGCAATGCGTTTACCAAAAAATGAATTTATAGGAACTGCTGCCTGGCTATTCTTTATTATAAATGTTTTCAAACTCCCTTTTCATATATGGGCCTGGGGCACAATTACCAAAGAAAGTTTTATGCTTGATTTAAAACTTATCCCGGCAATATTTGTTGGACTATTTGTTGGCATTCAGTTGGTGAAAATTATTAAAGAAGCTTTCTATCGAAAAATGATTCTTATTTTAACCGCAATAGGTGCCCTACTAATATTTTTTAGATAATGCTCTTCCAAAAAATATGAGTAGCTTTAAGCTGATGTAATTCAAACATTAGCAGTTATGTACAGTAAGACCAACAGTTCTATCTTGTTTTTAGCATGTGTTTTAGTTTTATTGGCCTGCAAACCAAAAGAACATAGTAAAACTACAATTCCGGACCCTATATTATCTGAAATAGAAAGTGAATTAGAGAACTTAACAAAAGTCTGGTATCCAAAATCTATTGATACCATAAATGGTGGTTTTTGGTCCGATTTTAATTATAAATGGGAAAAAGAAGGTGCTCAAAACAAAATGATAGTTTCTCAAGCACGACATGTGTGGACCTCAGCTGTTTTAGCTGAATTCTATAAAGATGATTCGTTTGAAAAAATTGCAAAACATGGATTTCATTTTTTACGCGATAAAATGTGGGATTCAGTAAATGGAGGTTTTCACACTTTAATAGGTTTTGAAGGAGATGCAATAAATGTAATATCAAAAAACAAAAGTACTTACGGCAACGCTTTCGCAATATATGGCCTTGCTACCTATTATAAAGCATCAAACAATACTGATGCATTAGATTTAGCAAAAAAAACATTTGAATGGTTAGAAGAACATGCTCATGATTCTATTTACAAAGGATATTTTGATGTTTTGCATCAAAACGGATCATGGATGCTTGACATTACGGAAGACAACGGATATGATAATTTTAATCGAAAAGACTGGAAGGATCAAAATTCATCAATTCATTTATTAGAATGCCTAACTGCACTTTACGAAGTATGGCCGAATGAATTGGTACGTAAGCGTTTAGAGGAGTTATTACTTTTAATTCGCGATACTATTACTACCGAAAAAGGTTATTTAACATTACACCTTCATCGCGATTGGTCTCCAGTTACTTTTAAGGATTCGTCAGAGGCATATCAAAAGCAGAATTTTGGTTTGGATCATGTTTCTTTTGGTCATGATGTAGAAACAGCATTTCTTATGCTTGAAGCATCTCATATTCTAGGCATAAAAAATGATACTTTAACTAAGGTAAAAGCAAAACAAATGGTAGATCATGGTATTACAAAAGGTTGGGATAAAAAAGAAGGAGGGTTTTATGATGGAGGTTATTATTACGACACAGAAACATGTACAGTGGTAAAAAAAGATAAAGTTTGGTGGACTGAAGCAGAGGGTCTCAATTCACTTTTGCTTATGGCTAAATTATACCCTAACGATACTATTTATAATAACCTTTTTCAAAAGCAATGGCAGTATATTAAAAAAAATATGATCGACCATAAATACCATGGATGGTATGCCCAAGGATTAGATACAGATCCGCAAGCCTCAAAAAAGGTAAAAGCTCAAATATGGAAAGTAAACTACCACAACATAAGATCACTTATTAATGTTATTCGAATGTTAAAAGGAGAGTTTATACTTACTCAAAAAGCCCATTAGAATACAATTTTTAAAATGCTTAACATTTTAGATTTTTTAAAACAAGCACAAAACCCTTATATTTATATAGTATTGTAGAACATCTGTTAAATTATATCTTCCGTATATAAACACAAGATAATTATAATACTAAACCCAAGTTTGAAGCGTTCGCTATTTATGAGATTTTTTTTAGGAATAGTTGTAATTTTTTGTTTGGCAACTTCTTGTAGTTCAATTAATTTATTTAATAAAACGGCAAAAAAAGAAACAAGCAAAATAAAGGTAGTGTCAAAAGCTAAAGCTTATGATCAACTTATTTCAAATGATGCTATTACTACTCATGGTCTTTTTGATGTTCATAAAGTAAAACAGAACTATTATTTCGAAATTTCAGAAGATTTATTAAATCGAGAAATTTTAGTAGTTACACGTTTTATTAAGACTCCTTCAGGTGCAACCAGTTACGGTGGAGAAAAAATAGGTGAAAATACCATCGTTTTTGAAAAAGGACCAAATAACAATATATTTCTTCGCATAGCTACTTTAGTAAGTTCGGCAAACGAAGAAGATGCTATTTCAAGAGCTGTAAATAATTCAAATATTACGCCAATATTAGAATCATTCGCTATTAAAGCTGACAACGAAAAGAAAAAATCATTTGTTATAGATGTTACCAAATTTATCAATAGCGAAAATCCATTACTAACCTTAAGTAGTGCCCAAAAAGATACATACAAATTATCTTCTTTAGAAAGTGATAAGTCTTACATAAAGGAAATTAGCACATTTCCAATGAATACAGAAATTCGTACCGTAAAAACGTACAAAGCAAAATCTGTAGTTAAAAAAAGAAAAAAAGAATTACCTGCTGCCATTCTTGCTGGTGTAGTTACTCTTGAAATTAACAACTCCTTCGTTTTACTACCCAAAGAACCTATGCGTAAACGTTATTATGATACTCGGGTTGGTTACTTCGCCAGTTCTTATTTGGAGTACGGTGATGATCAACAAAAAGTAGATCGTAATACATATATTCATCGTTGGCGATTAGAACCTAAGACAGAAGACGTTAAAAAGTGGCAAAATGGTGAGCTTGTAGAACCAAAAAAGCAAATCGTCTATTATATTGACCCTGCTACTCCAAAAAAATGGAGGCCTTATTTGATAAAGGGTATTAATGATTGGCAAGTTGCATTTGAACAGGCTGGCTTTAAAAATGCTATTGTTGGTAAAGAGTGGCCGGAAAATAATCCTGACATGAGTTTAGAAGATGCTCGGTTCTCAGTATTACGATATTTCGCATCTCCTTCAAAAAATGCATATGGACCAAATATTGTTGACCCAAGAAGTGGTGAAATTTTAGAAAGCCATATTGGGTGGTATCATAATTTAATGAGCCTTTTACACAGCTGGTATATGATACAAGCAGGTGCAGTTGATGAGCGTGCACAACATATGCAATTTGATACAGAATTAATGGGCGACTTAATTCGCTTTGTTTGTGCTCATGAAGTTGGACACACTTTAGGGTTACGACACAATATGGGCGCTAGTTTTGCAACTCCAGTAGAAAAGCTTCGAGATGCAGATTGGTTAGAAAAAAATGGACATACGAGCTCAATTATGGATTATGCCCGGTTTAATTACGTAGCACAGCCAGAAGACAATATTCCAGTAAAGAACTTAATGCCAAGAATTGGTGATTACGACAAATGGGCTATACAATGGGGGTATTCAAAACTACCTGATGACCTAACTCTTTCAGATGAGAAAGAGTTGATGAGCCAGATGGTAACCGATAGCATAGCTGCCAATAATAGATTGTGGTTTGGAGGCGAAGGGAGAGATTTTGATCCACGTTCTCAAACAGAAGATCTTGGTGATGATGCTATGATTGCTAGTAATTACGGAATTCTAAATCTTCAACGTATTGCACCATGTGTTCGCGATTGGGTGAAAAATCGTAACAGTGATGATTTTTCAAATTTAGATGATATTTACAAAGCATTGGTAAACCAATACAGTGATTATATATTTCATGTTACCAAAAATATTGGAGGTATTTATGTCACCCCAAAAACAATGAGTGAGGAAGGAGAAATTTATCGATTAGTTCCAAAGCAAACTCAAAAACAAGCTTTAGCCTTTTTAAATAATCATATTTTCAAAGAACCAAAATGGCTATTAAGGAATGACATTTTAAATGCAATACAATCACCGCAATCTAAAGAATCTGTTACAAAGACCATGGAAAGTGTGATGATGAATCTTCTTGGAGGTAGTCGTTTAAGTAGGATGACATTTATAGCAGAACGCTACGAGAATGAAAATCCGTATCGCCCAGAAGAATATATAGACGATTTAACGCAGCTTGTTTGGGGCGAAATGAATGTTTTCTACCAAACCAATGCATATAAAAGAAAACTACAAAAAGCTTATGTAGCTAATATGATCAACCTATACAAACCTGAAGAAGCGGAAGGTATGGTTGAAGGCATATTAGCAAAATTATCCGAAGGTTATACCTCTAATACAGATGTTAGATCACTTGCATTGAATAATCTATTATCACTTCAAAGCAACATTAAAAGAACACTACCTGTTATGACAGATCGTTTAACCATTGCTCACTTGCAATATCTAAAACGAGAAATTGAAGATGTAGTAGGTGATACAGATGATGCAAGACCATTATTTGTTCCGCTTATACGAGACAATACGATACAAAGTAATTCAGAAGAAAGTAATGAATGATAGGTTTTTAAACTCATTTTAACTTCTGATTTTCTATTTCGGATAAATTCCAATTAAATGAGTTCTAATGTAAAATGAAGTTTCAAGACTATCCTTTTGAGACAATTGTACCTTCATTGATTTTGAAGGACTTACTGGCATATGGCAAGCAATACAATTATTGTTCATTTTACCAGTTTCAGTATGAGAAGCATTACATTCAGTGGCATCGTTGGAATGGCAAGAAATACATTTAAGATTAAAATTATTTGCATTACCTCTCTCATTTTTATGTGAATTATGACAAGTGTTACAATCTAATTTTTCTGTTTTTTTAAAACATTCACTGGCTACTAATAATCCATACTGATTACCATGGACGTCTAAATCTTTATCTTTGGCAATTACTTCTGCATTCCGTGAAAAATCGTCTAAATTTTCTCCAGTCATAAAAGAAAAGGCATTACCCTTAAGAACTAATTCTCTTTTACCAGAATGACATTGCGCACAGACATCAAGCCGTTGTTGCCTTGAAAGTGATTTAATATCCATTATAAATTTAGCTTCTTCAATATTGGGATTTTCTATATGAAAGGCCACATGTTTAGCTGATGGATTATGGCATCTTTCACAATCAATCCCATAAATAATCTGATTTCTTTTAAATAGATTTCCGGTACTATTTTCATGAAGACTTTGAGCAAATGTTGTGTGGCATTTTAAGCAGGCATCACGCAAAGGTCTTGGGTCATCATAATAATTAGGAAATCCGGGACTAAGCACCCAACTATTTGAGGGTGTATAATACGAAGTTTGAAGTTGAAAAAGCGCACTATCTCTCCATGTTCCAAACGATTGTCCTCGCACTCCTGAACCAATTACTAAATCAAACTTTTCGGGTGCAATATCAATTAATCTATTTTTAACTTTAGTGTTTTGATAAAAAAAGCTATCCTTAATATCCATCGTAAAAATAACCTGCTCTAATTCTAAAACATTTGAATGTTCTAAAAAGCTGCCTTTAATAGTACTAGAATTCGCTTTTGCCGAAGAATTAAAATGAGCCGTTTCAATGTGTGAATTATAAATATCTTCATGACATTTAATACATGTTTCCGAACCTGCAAACTGCTCACCATTTGAATGAGTCACCAAAACAATGGGAGTGTAAAAATCACTTTTATTATTTTTACAATAGATAATTATGGTTGCTACAAATATTGCAACTATTGCTACTATTATTCTTTTAAAAGCGTTTATAATCAACATTGTTTAAGGCATCTCACAGTCTAGATTAATAAAAAAAGAATTTTTGAAGACATGAATAATCAACATTTAGCATGTTATTCAATTATTTATTGTACTCAAAAAAAACTACCTAAAGTTAAACTTGATAATAATTAATTTTCTTCTTTATATGTTTCCATTGTAAGTAATTCCGGATCTCCACCCCGATTACCACAGCCAGATGCTATATACAAAGCGCCTTTATATTCCAATAAGCCAGTGCCATGTCTACCTTCATTTAAAAAAGAAACATTTTTCCATTTTCCCGAAATTACATCAAGCGCCTCAACTTGCGCATGCGCTTTTTCTTGTAAACTAGATTCACCTCCAGCAACTAAAATTTTTCCATTATAGTTAATAGCCGCAGTTCCCGCTCTTTCTGTAGGTAGGTTATTTGATAATGTGCTCCAACTATTCGACGCAATATCAAAAACATCTACCTCTCCTATAGTTCCAGCAAAACCATCAACAGGAAATTTCCCAGTATTCCTTCCCGCAGCTAAATATATTTTTTCATTAACTTCTACTGCCTGAAAATGATCTCGTGGTCTAGGTGCGTCCGAAAGAATTTCCCATTCACCTGTTTTAGGATCATATCGATCCAACCAATTCTTATGATCACCTATATGACCATTTTTTATACCACAAGCGATATAAATTTTTCCTTCATGAACAATATTCCCCGTTGAGCCCCTTCTTCTATCTTCAGGAATAGAATCACCTTTCGACCATAAATCGGTTTCTGGATCATAGATGTAAACGAATTCAGTAGGCCTCTCGTTTGGATAGCCTCCAGTTAAAGCAGCAATAATAAAAATTTTATGCTCAAAAACCACCGGTTGAAAATGGTGCAATTCTAAAGGCGGTTTAGAACCTTTAGACCACAACATAGTTTCAGGGTTAAAAATACTAACCGGTCGAACCCCTCTTCCGCCAAGTAAATAAAATTTATCTTTCACTTTAACAAATGCTGCTTCATGTCTTTCAATCGGCTTAGTGTTCAATTTAGGTTTTACATAATTCCATTCAGCATTTGTAATTTCTACTTCCCTTTTTTCTGTTTTAGTTGCCTTTTTTATTTCAGTACATCCAAGCAGAAACATAAAGCATACAATCAAAATACTATTTTTCATTATCTATCCTTTATAATTTTATTGTTTTAACGCATTCGAAGTTAGCAATAAAAATCAGGTTGTCTTTTTTCTAATAATGACTTTGAAAATAGTAACTTTATCCATCATTCCAACCAACTAAAAATTCATAATGAAAACATCAAGTATGATTAAAAAAATATCACAATTTACCTCATTAATTCTTATTGTAACTTTATTAGTTCAGTGTAAAAGCGAAAAAAAAGAAATTGTAAAAAAACCAGTTAATGATACTTTTTTAAAAGCACCTGAAGGGTTTTCAATTAAGGAAATAGGAAAAGATTTAGGAAGAGTACGGCATTTAACTGTTGCTAAAAATGGAGACATTTATGCCAACAGATCTGGACTAGAAGATGGTAAAAGTATTCTTCTTTTAAAAGACACCAACAAAGATGGTATTTACGATGAACAAAAAGCATTTTCGGAGCTACCTGGCACCGGAATTTTAGCCAAGGAAAATTATATTTACACATCATCTAATTCTGGTGTTTATCGATATAAATTGAATGAAAATCATGATATTATCGACGTAGAAAATCCAGAAAATATAGTTGATGGCTTAATTGATATGGGTCGTGATAATGCAAAACCGTTTACAATAGATAACAACAATAATCTATACGTAACTATTGGTTCATGGAATGATGCTTGTAGGAATCAGGAAACGGAAAAAGGCATGATACCTTGCACTATATTAGATTCTGCTGGAGGAATTTGGAAGTTTAAAGCCAATAAACTTAACCAAACCTATGCAGATGGATCGAGATATGCAACCGGACTCAAAAATGCAGTAGGCTTGACATGGAATTATAAAACCAATTCCTTATTTGCAACAGATCACGGCAGAGGTGGTTTAAGCAATTATTATCCAGATTTATTTACATCAAAACAAAATGATGAGTTGCCTGCAGAAACATTTTATGAGTTAAAAGAAAATGATGATGCTGGATGGCCTTCTACATATTACGACCATCAAAAAAACAAAAGAGTACTTGCTCCAGAATATAGTGGTGATGGAGAAAAAACTAGTGATGATAAATTTATTGAACCTATCGTTGCTTTTCCAGCACACTTAGGGCCAAACGATGTATTATTTTACACTGGTAGTATGTTTCCTGAAAAATATAAAAACGGTGCTTTCATAGCATTTCACAACCAATCTAAGGAAATTGATAAAGGTTTTTTTGTAGCCTTCGTTCCATTTAAAAATGGCAAACCATCAGGTGATTGGGAAATATTCTTAGATAACTTTGCAGGTATCGACCCAACAATACCAGATGACGTATTAAAACATAGACCTTGTGGGTTAGCCGAAGGACCAGATGGTGCTCTTTATGTGGCAGATGATTTTGGTGGTAGTATTTTTAAAATTACTTTTTAAAAATACTCCTTTAAAAAAATATAGATTTCTACTGTTTTGCTATACCTCAAACAGTAGAAATCTTTTTAATTAGTAATGTAAATTTTTAGAGCGTAACAGCTGTAACAACAATTCGGGTTCATCTGTTTGTATCATATTTGCGCCGTATTTTAAGACATCATTCAGTACCTTTTCACCATAACCAGCACGCATTAATGAATCTGAATCACCTAAAGTATTTATCCAAATCCTAGCATTATTCTTTTTAAGCATTTCTGTTAATTCTTGGGTATAGAATTTAGAATCGATGTGTACAACTGGTGGTGCAAACCTAGTAATTGCAGAATCTGCCATATGATAATTATATGCTCTTGGCATTAATTTAGCAGATTTATCAAGTTCAATTATTCTAGCCAATTGTTCATAATCATTATCAAAGTAAAATACTTCATTAGTAGTGCCAGTCTTCCTAAGTGTGGCCAAAATACCTTCAACATTATCCGTTTTCATATCAATATCAACCATAATTTTCCCTTTTGTAACTTTTAAAAACTCTTCAAAAGTAGGAATGGTCTCTTTGCTTATTTTACCGTTTTGCGTTTTAAGTTTATGCCTTCGAATCTCAGCTAAAGTTAGTTCTTCAACCTTACCTTTTCCTGTAGTAGTTCTATCAATACTAGAATCGTGCATTAAAATTAAATGCCCATCTTTAGTTGTTTTTACATCTACTTCAATAACATCTACACCTATTTTAATTGCCTGTTTCGTTGCGGCTATTGAGTTTTCAAAATTACCATTGTGTGCGCCCCTATGTGCAGCTACCAGCACGATATTTGAAGTAGGAGAATTAAAGGCTTGTAAAACTGAAGGTAAATCCGTCTTATTTTTTACACTTGCACATGATATTAAGAAGACACCAACAAAAAGAATTACATACTTTAAGTTTCTCATTTGAAAATAATATTTAAAAGAATTCTTTAATACTTAGGTTCACTAATCATTTCTGCGTAACGACCTGCCCAATAAGGCAATAAGTAAATATATGGGGCATATTCTTGTTTGGCATTACCTCCATTATTTCTATAAGCACCATTGTGTTTATGTAATACGCGTTCATCAGCTGGTAAAACTTCTGAATAAGTTTGACTTCTAAAGTTTGGTTCTATTTTAGTTAAATCTTTTCTATGGCTATTATCAATTTTCCAATCAATTAAGTCCATAGGGAATTCTCGCAAATACCAAGCAGACTCCTCACTATCAATAGTTTTAGCACCAGTTAATGCAAAAAGATAATTCCATAATGGATTTTTCTCTGACCGCTCAACCTCCCAATGACTTTTTACAGTTTCAAAATGCTTCTTTCTTTGTTCTTCCGAAAATGAATAATTAACAAAACTAGGGATTGTTAAAAAATACATTTCATCATCAGAATGATTCCAACGATCACTTAAATCTTCACCCTCAACATAGCCAATGGTTGTAGCAGGACGATTTGCATTTTCATCATAACCATATCTCTTTATTAATTTTAAGGCTGCTTTTTTATACTTTTCATCTTTTGTAAAATGATAAGTGGTTTGTAAGAAAGAAAGAATAAGTGTAGAATTTAATCTTCTATCACCAACATTTATTGGAAAACTATTCACATATTTAGGATTCCATTTACCCCAAGCTGTAGGTTTTCCGTTCCAGTCAACTAAATACCAATTATTATCAATAATATGATCCATCTGAATTTTTAGCTGATGAATAGCTCTATCTTTCCATTCCTGATCTGGAGCTAACTCAGCAAAAAGAGCATGAACATAAAAATGTCCACATGTTTCATCACTACTTGTTGTAGATTTCCAACGCCACTTTTTATCATCAGCTAATTGCCAAATTCTTCCATTTTCAGCTACATGTTTTTTATACCATTCATGAGAAAATCCGTTTGCATGCAAACCTACCTCATAACCATCACGTTCAAACGATCTAGCAGGAAATCCGCTCATTGGAGGAAGGGCTGTTAATCTTTCCATGGCTTCAAAAGCTTCATAGGCATTTTGTTTAGCGTCTTCATCTTTTGTTACTGCATATCGATATAACTCCCCAGCCATATACATAGAAGTCCATAAACCATCATTATCGGTATCATGATAATAACCTGTTGTAAGATCTCCTGGTGTTTTCAATGTTAAATTGGCTGTAAATCCATACCTAATATGTCGTAATCTTTGAATCTTTTGAAAATAAGCCGCTTTGTAAGCAAGGGTCATTGGTACAAAATTAATTTGTGACATTCCCGTTTTGGTAGCTATTAATACGCTATTATCAGGCCCTTCTGCAATATCAACAACCTCATCATCAACCAACCAACGTTTTGAAGCGTAATAATCATACTTACCATCTTCACGTAATTTAAAGGCGCCTTTAGTTGTTCCAAACCAAAGTGCATTTTTGATATTCTTAATAGAAGTTATTTCTGTCCATGGTAGTTTTTCATTGATATCACTTGGTGTAGCATTAGATCCAGACAAGGTTAAAATTCCTTTATTTGTTCCAATAACAATATCATTTTTATAAAGAGCTATTGCGGTTAGATTTAATCCTGTATATATTTTTTTTAACTCAGGCTTTTCAAGAGAAAGTGTATAAACTGCCTCCTTGTCTAATATCAGAAATCGATTTTGTGTTTCATCATATTTAATTGCAATCAACTTCAACCCATTCTCTTTAATTTCCCAAATACTATTTCCTGATTTATCAATTAGTTTTAGTGAATTTGAAGAAGCTACTAAGGTTGAAAAATCTGAACCCATTGCAAAATGAATAGGAGATTGTAATCCATGTTCAACCTCAAATTTACCTCCCCATGCATTACTCAGAACTGAACTTTCAGTTAAATAGATAAACTGCTTTTGATAAGTGTCAAAAGCAACAATATTCATATCTAATAGAGGTCTATATTGTAAATCAGAAGACAACAAATTGTCATAAGCATTTAACAATCCTTCTCCAGAAAGCACTTTTAAGGCCAAATTACGATCACTTCTAACTTGCAACAAAGTTGCATTTTCAATTGAATCGTTTAGTTCAAATTTTTCAGCAAAATCTTGAAGAAATGGCACATCTTTATACGCTTGCGCATTGGCATTTATTGACAATATTAAACAAGCAACGATAACTAATTTTCTCATAATAATATAGAATTTTATCAATTGATAAAATTACCTATATACCTCAGTTCTTATTTCATCATTATTGATTAATATACATTAAATATTGACCTAACAGAAAATTAAAAATTTAGGCTAAACTCTTTAATATTAGTGATCATAACATGCAATTATATGATTTTCAAGTAAAAAACAACATATTTTACAAAATATTCTAAAAAAACACATTTAAGACCTAAGGGCTTAAAAAGTTACAAATGGGTTAATTTTCCATAAAAACAAATCAATTATTAAGTGATTACATATTAAAATCATTAGTATATTTATTCTAATCACAAATAACGAATTCATTTTAAGCCTTATGAGTTGGAACAAACCCCTTTTTTTAGTTACTATATTTCTAATTCTAGCTTATGATGTAAATGAAGGAACAAATCAATTCACTAAAACTAAATCTCCAAAATTTGAAAGATTAGCATATAACAACCCAAATCTCACAGTTGATTTAGGGGTTGGATTATGGGCGTCTCCGCTTCCAATAGATTATGATGAAGATGGTGATTTAGATTTACTGGTTTCTTGTAACGATGTTCCATTTAACGGAATCTACTATTTCGAAAATAAAAGTAATGAAGCGTTTCCTGTTTTTGAACCACCGGTTAAAGTCAGCAAACCAATTAAACATATTCAAGTTTCATATATAAATGGACAAGCTCGTTTTTTAACACCTGGTAAAGAACTATTAGATTTTAAAAACTCTTTTGATAAAAAAGGAGTTTCCTTATTTCCTAGTAAATCTTTTTCAAAACTACATAACAACATTCGCTTTAACCAATGGAAATATGTTGATTATGAAAATGACGGTGATTTAGATATTATCGTCGGCATACAAGATGGAGAAGATTATGGTTGGGACAATGCTTTTAATGATAATGGCGTATGGACCAATGGCCCGCTACATGGTTACGTTTATCTTATTGAATATGACAAAGGAGAATATAAACTGAAAGACAAAATACTTGCCGGTGGTGAACCTATTGATGTTTACGGTGCACCTTCTCCAAATTTTGATGACTATGACAATGACGGTGACCTTGATATTATCTGTGGAGAGTTTCTAGACAAGTTCACCTATTTTGAGAATATTGGCACTCGTGAAAAACCGAAATACGCTAAGGGAAAATATCTTGAAAATGAGACAGGAGTTTTAAAAATGGATTTAGAAATGATTTTGCCAGTTTCTATAGATTGGGATAAAGATGGCGATATTGATTTGGTTGTGGGCGATGAAGATGGTCGCGTAGCCTTTGTAGAGAATTCGGGTAAAACTAAGAATGGTATTCCAGTTTTTGAAAACCCTAAATATTTTAAACAAAGAGCCGAGCATGTTAAATTTGGAGCACTTGCAACCCCTTATAGTACGGACTGGGATGATGACGGTGATGAAGATTTAATTTCGGGAAATTCTGCAGGTTATATTTCGTTTATTGAAAATTTAGATGGATCAGACACTCCTAAATGGGATGCCCCAAAATATTTAGAAAGTGATGGTAAAATAATAAGAATACAAGCCGGCGAAAATGGCTCTATTCAAGGACCTTGTGAAGCTAAATGGGGATATACAACTTTATCTGTTGAAGATTGGAACAATGATGGCTTAAAAGATATTCTAGTGAATTCTGTCTGGGGTAAAGTAATTTGGTATGAGAACATTGGATCAAAAGGAAATCCAAAACTAGCCAAAGAACAACCTATAAAAGTAAAATGGGATAAGGATACTCCTAAACCAGAATGGAATTGGTGGAATCCTGAACCCAATACTTTAGTTACCCAATGGAGAACTACTCCAAATGCTGTAGATTGGAACAAAGATGGTTTAATGGATTTAATAATGTTAGACCAAGAAGGTTATTTAAGTTATTACGAACGCTACAAAAATGGTACAGATTTAATGCTAAAACCTGGTAATCGTATATTTCAAACCACAAATGGAACTTACGACCGTAAGAATAATTTTGTTAATAAAATGAATGGACCATTACGACTAAGTGAGAAAAAATATGGAAGTAGTGGTCGTAGAAAAATTGCTTTTGGTGATTGGGATGCTGATGGCGATACAGATATCGTTATCAATGGTATTAACGCAGCACTTTTAGAGAACACTAATCAAACTAAAGATAAGGTTGAATTTAAATTTAACGGAGACATTTCAAAGGTAAAATTAGCTGGACATACAACTAGTCCCACATTTGTAAATTGGGACAAAAAAGGCAAACCAGACCTTCTTTTAGGTGCTGAAGACGGTTATTTTTACTACTATAAAAATGATTAAAATTTTAAAACAACCACTATTCCGATTGAATCAATCCTTGGTAGCGCCCCATCCAATAGGGCAAAAGCCAATATACAGGTTCTTTCTCATGACTAGGGTTTCCTACTACAGCCTCATAAATATTATTATCCCAACGAATGGCTCGTGATTCACTTGGTGGTCGTAAAGCCACTTGTAACTCTTCTAAAATAGGTTTCCGTACTATTTTTAAATCCTCACGTTTACCATTATCAATATCCCAATCAACTAAATCTAAGGGAGCATCTTTTAAAAATTCAATGGAAGCTTCAAGTTCATCACTACCACCAGCAAGGTAATTATAGGTGAAATTAACTAGCGAGCTTTTTGTTTTCCTATTCTTTTCAAACCATTGATTTAAAAGGCCCACATACTCCTTTTTAAATTGTGGATTATCCTCATATTGTATTAACGGAGGATATACATATAATGCCATATAAATATCGAAATAGGTTTCCCATGCAGGATTAGTAGTATGCAACATTTTTGTGTTTTCAAGATACCCATCTTCATTTATCAATTTTAAATATTCTTTTTGATATTTTTCATCTTTAGTTATATGATATGTAAATTTTAAGAAAGAAAGTAATTCGAGTGAATTCAAAGCCCTTTCAGGTACCCAATCTGGATTCTGATTTAAAATTCGAGGTGACCATACACCCCATTTTGTATGTTTACCATCTACTCCTATCAAGTTATAATCATTTACAATTAAATGATCTATAATTTTGCTAAAGTGATTAGCTATACGTTCTTTTTCCTTGTCGTCTGCAACTAAGGTGTAATAACAGTAATAGCCAAAAAGATGGCCACATAGCTCATCACTACTTGTATCTCCTTTCCATTTCCACTTTCCATCTTTAGAAATGTGCCAACGTTTTTCCACAGGCTTTTGTCGTGGATTTTTAATAATTTCTTCAGCCAATTCATGATCCGAATAAGTTCGATTCATATCATGAGATTCTTCCCAAGAGATTGGTATTATTGTTCGCGCAAAAAATCCATCAATTTCAGTTACTTCTCGTAAATAATGTAGAAAATCGAATGCCTTTTTTGCTCTTTCTTTAGCCTCTTGGCTTTTTGTTGCTGCGTATCGGAATGATTCCATCGCCAAATACATTGCAGTATATTCACCGTCATTATCATCATCTTCTGGTATAATGGAAGTTGTATCCCCAGGAATAAGAAGTTTAGACCTAGCAACAATCCAAGGTTTCCTTATGTGACGTGTAATCAGTTTTTCATAGAAATAAGCAGCTTTTGTCTTAAGGGTCATTTGTTTGTTCTTGATAGCACTAACTCCATTTGCAGTTGCTATCCATGCATCTCCTTGAGAATCGAATGCAATATCTCGTACCTCGTTGTTTATCAACCAACGTTTGCTTAAGCGAACTGAATATTCTTTCTTTCCAGGTTTAAATCTTGAAATACC
Organism: Flavobacteriaceae bacterium EG-1; assembly: GCF_009649685.1. Classification (GTDB taxonomy): domain Bacteria; phylum Bacteroidota; class Bacteroidia; order Flavobacteriales; family Flavobacteriaceae; genus Aurantibacter_A. The sequence goes on along the minus strand of NZ_WJPK01000002.1, from coordinate 913,086 downwards.
ATAATCTGTGCCAATCCACATAGTTCCATCTGGCGCTTTAGTCACCACATTAACATTGGCATTTGGCAAACCATCTTGTGGCAGCTTTTCGGCAACTTTTTTTGAAGCGTTTCTAATAGCAACACCGCCCAAACCACCAACCCACAATTTTCCTTCATCATCATAATCAATACCTTTAACATAGGCACTTACTAAGTCATCATTCTTTTGATAAACCATTGTTTTATCATCAGAGCAATGATAAAGTCCAACATCTGTTCCCACCCATAATCCTCCATTATTATCTGTTAAAGCCGCACGTATACTTCGAGCAGTATTATAATCTTTTTTATGCCAAATTCCATTCTCATAAAACCAAATACCATACGGACCCAAAGCGTAAGCCCCTTCACTAGCACAAACAAGTTTTGCAATTGGTGCTTTAGGCCCATCCATTTTTTTCAATACTCCAGATTTATAGCTATAAATTGCATTCCAAGTTGCCATCCAAACGGTACCTAAGGAGTCTATTGCAACATCATAGGCAGGACCTTGATTAACGTTCGCAATTAGTGGTTGCCAATCTTGAGACAATGCTTTTTTTTGATAAATACCATCTTTTGTTGCGACCCAAATATTACCATTAAAATCAGGGGCTACCGCCCTAATATCATTCGCATTGGGTTTTCCTGTATCAATTAAAAAACTTTCATGATATTCCTGCTGAAATGAAACATCAACATAATACGAACTAATATCAAGCTGATTTTCAACTTTATTATTGTCTGTTTGCTTACATGATAAGGAAACAAACAATAATAATAAAATAGAATATCTCATGATTTACGAGTCATTAATTCCTTCGAAAAAAGCTACTTAACAGAGTTAGAATAAAATTATAAAAGGCTTTTAAAGTATTTATCCAAAGTCACCCAATCACTCAGGATTGGATTTTATTCAGTTTTTATAAAATCCTTTTTTAGTCTTGTAGGGCTATCAGGAATTTTATTAATTAAAGTCTTTTTTCCATTTTTCTTTACAATTTCAAAGGCATCGTACAGCGTACCAATAGGTGTATAAGCACCGTAACTAATAGTGTCTTCAGAAACTGTAATTATCTGAAAAAGCTGCGTGTACTCGCCTCTTCTTACCATCCATTTTTGGTCTTGAGATTCATACATTTTTGGTCCACTTACAGAAACAGCATACACCGTACCTGCATTTTTAACTACAGTTAAACCTTTACCTTCATTCTCAGGAAAACCTCTTGCATATGTATGGTCATGACCTTGTAATACCAAATCAACTCCGTACTTATCAATCAATGGTTTTATGGCTTCTCTTAACTCCCAATTATCTCTACCTTCTTTTGTAGAATAAACAGGATAATGCGTAGTAATTGTGGTCCATTTTTTAGTATTTGATTGCAATACTGAATCGAGCCATTTTACTTGAGCAGTTCGAGCATCCATACTTTCATCAAAACCTTCGCTATCAATTGAAATTAATTTCATGTCTTGATAATCTATTGCAAAGCAAGTTTCTTTCAATGCTTCACTGGGTCCATTTTCAGGCAAAGTAAAGCTAGGTCTCCACAATGTAGTCAAAACTCCATCTCTATATTCGTGGTTGCCAGGTGTCATAACGCTTGGCACAGTGGCATGAATAAAACTGCCCGCATGAAACCATTCACCCCATTCCAGATTTGCATCTCTATCATTTATTAAATCACCTGCATGTAGCATAAAATCGACCTGAGGAAACTGGCGATAAGAATTTCGAATTACACGCGACCATAAAGATTTTACATTATTTTGAGCATCTCCAAAATAAATAAAACTAAAAGGTTCTTTGCCACCTGTTTTTGCAGTTGTTATTTGAAACCATTCACTCCAATAACCATTATCTTTCTCACCATTTCCTACACGATATACATAGGTTGTATTTGGCTCTAAATTAGATACTAATGCAGAATGATACGTAGCCTTAACTAGTGGTTCATTTCTATTTTGATTTTCAAATATTTGAGAATTTGCTGTAACCTTTCTTAAATCTCGTAATAAAAACTCAGGCCCATCTGTCGCTAAAGCCACCTCCACAATACCTTTTTTAACCTGTTGATCCGTACGCCAATTTACAGCAATTGTATGTGCAGGGTCTTCGGTAAGGTTCGATATAATGCGATCTGGTGTTTTTGAAGGAAATATCAACTTATGCGCAGGTATTGAATCATGCAAAGTATAATGTGAATGACTATGTTCTACACCATTTTTATGTTTATGCTGAGCGTATGTTGATATACCTACCATTACCATCATTAAAAAAACAGTACAACTTTTATTTATTCTCATCATTACATTTTTAATTATCCAAATCTATTTTACGACAAAACAAAAACCAATATTTACATATTAGTATATCGTTAAAAATAATTTTCTGTTTCTATATTTTAACTCGTTTTCCTTCTGCATTACTTTCATGCAATTTTTCGATTATTATCATATTATTTATTGCATCATTTAAATGAACCGGTAATTGTATATTTTCTATAATTGCACGTGAAAAAGCATCTGCCTGCAGAGTATATTGATTACATATATCGAACTTAATTTCCGTTGTAATTTCATCTTTTGTCAGCCAAATTTTTGAACAAGTATCAATAGGCGGATTAAATGGAAGTTCAAATTTAATACTCCCTTTAGTTCCAAAAATTTGAGCTTGTTGGGTATAATCTAGTTGTGTAGCACAAAAAAAAGAAGAACTTCCTTTTTCGAATTCAAGAATTCCATTTGCCAAAATATCCACTTCATATTCCGAATGATATTCAATTGAGGCTAAAACACTTTTGGGCTCTTCATTAAATAATAATCTTGAAATGGAAATAGAATAACAGCCAATATCCATTAAACTTCCACCGCCATAAGATTTATTATTAGTAATACTATGGGCATCATCATCAAAAAAAGAGAATGAAGATTGTATAGTTTTTAAAGTACCTATTTCTCCTGAATCTACTAATTCTTTTGCTTTAATCCATTGTGGATGAAACTTATACATAAAAGCTTCAGCAATTTTAAGATTTGGGTATTTTTTAGCTTCATCTAATAAGCTTTTGGCTGAAGTACTACTTAAGGCAATCGGTTTTTCTACGAGCACATGCTTACCTGCTGATAGTGCTTTTTTTGCCCATTCTACATGCAAGTGATTTGGTAGCGGAATATAAACCGCTTCAATTTCAGAATCATTTAAAAGTTCTTGATTATCATCATAAAACTTTGCAATTCCAAAATCTTCTGCAATTTCTTCAGCTTTCTTTATATCTCTAGAGGTAATTGCCAAAACGTTACAAAACTTACTCTGAAGCATAGCAGGAATTACCTGTTCTCTAGCAATAGTAGCAGTACTTAATATACCCCATTGAATTTTTCTATCCATTAAACGAAAGCTGTTTTAAGTTCTATCTTTTTGCTTGTTTAAAAAAACAAATACAAAAGCTAGCGATAATAATCCTGCAGTTGCTACTGCTCCCACAATAATGGGGTCAAGCGTACATTCTAGCCAAGCAAAATTAGGTGACAATTCTCTTAAAAAGGTACCCCAAATAATTATAAGTATGCTAAAAACAACAGAAATAATACCTTGAGTTTTTGAAATTTTCACATTGAATAGTGCTAGTAAAAAAAGACCTAAAATACCACCACCGAATATACCAGAAATTTGCCACCAGATATCTAGTGCGCTTTCAGCATTTATTAATAATAATGCGAAGGCAATACCGAGCACCCCCCATATAATTGTAATTAAACGCAAAAACCCAATGCTACTTTTCTCAGAAGCATCTGGATTAAAATATTTTTTAAAGTAGTCCAAATAAAGCACCGTGGCTGATGAATTTAGTGCTGAATCTACAGTACTCATTGAAGCTGCTAATATAGCAGCAATAATCAATCCTTTTAATCCTGTAGGAAGCTCGGTTGCTATAAAAAATGGAAAAACCTCATCTCCTTTAACTATTGAGGGGTCTAAAACGTGCCCAGATCCAGAATAAAATGCGAACATTGCTGTTCCTATATACAGAAAAATAGCGGTTAGAGGCAAATAAATAAGCATGGCAATCCAAACGGATTTTTTAGCTTTCTTTTCTGTAGCAACTGCACTATACTTTTGTGTATAATTTTGATCAGCCATAAGGTTTCGAATATTTTCAGTAACCCCATAAATAATCATCACCCAAATTGTTCTACTGCTTAATGAAAATGAAGAATCACCTAGACTAAATTTATTTTCATCAAATGCCTTTTGAATTAAAAAATCTGGATCTGCAAATACTTCTGTAGTTAATATATAAGCGCTAAAGAGAAGACCTCCAATCATTATTATCGACTGCATTACGTCTGTCCAAATAACCGCTTCCATACCACCCATTAAGGTATAAGCTATAGTCATAACGCCTATTATTAAAATTAATGTACTTATGTCAACGGCAACAAAAGAAGTTAATAAAAGCGAAGACAAGTAAAGAATAACCGCAGTTCTTCCAATCATAAAAAGTACAAACGAAAACGAAGCATAAACTCTACCCCAATTTCCAATTTTATCTTCTAAATATTTATAGACTGATATTATTTTATGTTTTCTATAATGTGGAATTACATATTTGGTAACAAACCAAGCAACTGGTAAAGCTGTAAGTGCAAATATTAAGGGGTGCCAATTTTGATCAAAGGCTTTACCAGGAACTGCTATGTATGAAATACTACTGGTATAAGCGCTCATGACCGCAATTCCAGCAGCCCATGCTGGAATACCTCGACCCGCAACCATAAATTCTTCTGAAGTTTTGGTTTTCCTTAAAAAATAAATTCCCATTCCGATCATCAACAAACCGTAAATAATCAAAATGGCAATATCAAGTACTTCTAACTGGTAGTTCATTATAGTTTAAGATTCTGCCATAAATTCTTTTTCAAAATTTTCTATATGACCTTTTACTTTTTCTCTTTCAGGCTGATTAAATCTGTGTAATGGCATAGCCATATGATCGTCACAAATTCCTTTTACGGCTAATGCGCATTTTATTCCTTTCGTTACCCGTGAAGGGGTAGTACCAACACTATAAATAGTTTCATCTAATTGAGTTACTTGTCTATGTAATGCAGCTATTTTAAAAGTGTCTTTTGCAACAGATGCATTATACAAGGCTACAAACAGTTTTGGAAATACATTTGCACCACCAGCCACAGCCCCATCACCTCCATGTTTAATTGTTGCTGGCAAATAACCCTCAGAACCTGCTATAACAGAAAATTCTGGTGAATCTTTAAAAGTGTCTATTAAACTAAATAAATATTCTAAATTACCGGAACTATCCTTTACGCCCAATGCACCTAATTCTTTCCCCTTTTTCACGGTTTCTAAAGAAAGGTTCATTTTAGTACAACTAGGCATATTATAAAGTAAAAAGGGTAAAGTTAATTTGGGTATTAAGGTATTTAAATATTCGTCCATTTCAGCATCTGAAATCGGAAAATAATATGGGGGTGCAATCACCACAGCGTCAGCACCTGATGCTTTAGAATGCGCTGCAATTTCAACAGAACCTTCAAAAGAAGTATCCGTAATTCCTACTAATATCGGAACTCTTTTATTAATGTACTCACAAGATTTAGTTATTAATTCTTTGCGAACTTCTAAGCTTAAACTAGGTCCTTCACCATTAGTACCTAGAATAAAAATTCCATGAACACCTCCAGATATCAAATGTTCAATTAAATTCTTTAACCCTTTGTAGTCTAATTTGCAATCCTCTGTAAGAGGAGTAATCATTGGAGGTATTATTCCTCTCAAATTTAAAGTCATATCGCTTACTTAATTCAAGCAAAGTAAATTTAATTAATTCCAGTACGCCACTATTATTTTACGTAAATCTTATGTTATTTTAACCTAAAATATCAAAAAAATTTACTATTATTGATAATAAGAGTTAATATACTTAGATATGGAATTTGTTTGTGAAAAAATATTCGTGCCCAATAATCATTCTTTTATTTCGCGTAAACTACCTCTTTCGTCAAATGCAAGAATTCACTCACATAAAAATTTTGAGTTGAATTATATCACTTCAGGAGTAGGCCGAAGAATTGTTGGTGATAATATATCAGGATTTGAAAAAGGAGACTTGGTACTTTTGGGTCCAAACTTACCTCATTGCTGGGAACTACTTGATAGTGAGGGTGATGAAGAACCAACTTGTATTGTTACACATTTTTCAGAAAACATAATTGATTCTGATTTCTTTCAAATGCCGGAACTCGAAAAAGTAGTAGACTTATTAAAATTATCCAATAGAGGCATTCGATTTAAATTAGAGGATGATTCTGAAATTAAAAATATTTTAGAAAGCATGTCAAATAGTAATGGCCTTGAATATTATATTGGTCTACTTAAAATTTTTAATAATTTAATAAAGGTTGAAGATAGAGATAGGTTATCTAACCCAATTGATCGTTCATCTGTATTTTCCAAGAACATTGACAAGGTTAATAAAGTATACGAATATGTTTTCCAAAATATTCAAGAAGGCATCAAACTAGAAGAGGCCTCTGCTGTCTTAAACATGGCTCCTAGTTCATTTTGTCGTTTCTTCAAAAAGAAAACAGGACATACTTTTATGGAATATGTTAAAAACGTTCGTGTAGGAATTGCTGCAAAACTTCTTGCTGAAACGGATAAACAAATCACACAAATTTGCTTTGAAAGTGGTTATAATAATTTAGCTAATTTCAATCATTATTTTAAAGCAAACATGGGTAAAACCCCATCTGATTATCGCAAAAATTTTAGATAAAAATTCATCACATATTAAATAAAGGTCTTAATCCTATCCAAATTCAAAACGATTGTGTCTACCATGTAGTTCAGCATTAAAACTAACTGCTACCATAGCTAATATTGCCAGAAATATAAGTATCGAAATTAAATAAATAAACCATTTTTTAGTAGTTAATTCCGTTGTTGTTTTCTGTATTTCTTTCATACTATTATTTTCCGTCAAAAAATATATCAGAACTATATTCAAAACATACAAATGATGATTCAGTCCTAATTTACCAGCAAAAAGACCAGTTACAACATAACTCATTAGTGTATAACTACTAAAATAAGTAAAGAAAAATAGGGCAACATCTTTCTTTTTAAAATTATTGTCTTTCAACTTCCAGAGTAATATAATTGCCACAGCCAGTAAAATTACTGCAGCGAAAACAGTACTTGTAAGAGCAACTTGTTCTATATTTTGAATCTCGCCTAAACGCTTCAATAAATGTTCATAAGCCAAAGATTCTCTATAAACGATAAGTGGTATAAAAACCAGTATAACGAATAAGGAGACTCTATTTACCCAATTCTTTGGTTTTGCAAGTTCATCTACTGGCCAGTTTGATGAAAATACTCCATATGCCATTCCTATTCCACCAAAAAACCCAATGCAGTATTCCATAACATTCCACATATTAAATGGTACTTCGAATACATTACCTGTAACGTGTAAAAAATTTCCAAAACCAAAACCAAAACCCCCACCTAGTGCTGAAAATATAGCAACTCTAATTGCAGAATTCCGATTTGTACGAGCCATATGTAATAGCATAGCCAATCCTGCACCTAAAATAAATGCCCAAGCTTCAGATCTAGGTGGGGTCATCTTAAAGCCAATTTGTTCAATTAAAAAGAAATAAGTCAATAAGCCTCCTGCGACCATTTCCGATACCAATGCACCCCAAGAAACTTTATTCTTTTTTGTTGAGTCTAAAACAAGTCCGACTAAGCCTCCACCTAGCAAACCAAATAAAGCGCCAATAACAAAAAGCATACTTAAACCGTAATAGACATTAATAAAGTTATCCGCTCTACCATAGCCAACTACTACACCGTAACTTATCATGCCTCCTGCTCCCCACCCAATAGCCGAGGCAAGTGCAATAATTGGCATTTTTGCATACCAATCTTTTCTATTTGAAACCAAAACTAATGCCAAAGCCCCAATAGCTCCTGCCCATGCAGCTCCTTGTTCATGTCCAAACTGACCTCTAATCGCCCATGCAGTAGCAAGGGTCATACCTACTGTTAATATGCTTATGCTTTGTTTTTTAATATTCATATATACTCGTTTTAATAAACAATTGTATAGTTACCATTCTCGTAATCGCCATCAGTTACAATACTTATTTTATTAAGATTTTGATTATAATTCCAAAATTCAATATCCAACTCATGACCATCAAAAATTATTTTTTGAGGAGTCTTATCGGAATGAATTTTTAAAATATGAGCGACCTTTGTTCCAGAGACTTTAATTTTTAATTCACTATTATTTTTTTGATATGAAAACTCAGTTTCTTCGTAAGTCTTAGGATTGTAATATTTAAATAAATTATCGTCTAATGGATAAATTAAGATGGTTAAAAAACCTTCAGAGGCACGATTGCCAATTCCTGTATAATCGCGTTTTATAGCTAATGGAATAATGGCTCCTTCCTTTACGAATACCGGAAACTCATCTAAAGGAAATTCTTTTTCATAAGTACTTGACCCATCAATTAATTCCATATCATCAAAAAAATACCTCCATTGACCAATAGGCAGCGAAACTGTCCTTTTTTTAGTGTCCTTATATATAGGCGCAATTAAAAAATCGTCGCCAAACATATAATGATATTTTCCTTTATTTAAAGGAGATTGCAATCGTTTTCCACCTTCATGGGCAGTTATAACATAATGGTACATATAGGGCACCAATTCGGTGTGTAACCATGAAAACTTTCTTATGATTTCTAATTCTTGATTGCTTCTTTTCCATAATCTACGTTCTCCATGGCCACCGTTTAAAAACAACCCACAAAACGCTGAAAACTGAGCCCATCTTATATACAAACGTGGTGGAATAGTCTTTCCTGAAAAACCAGCAATATCAGACCCAATTATATTGTATCCGAGTTCTGCACTATCTAGAATATTTTCAATTGCAGATTCAAAACCTTCGATACCGTCCAAGGCTAAATCTACTTTTTTTTCACCTTCAGAAATTATTTCATTAGTAATCCATTTATGTTCTTGATCACCGACCCAATTAACAGGAGAAGCATCTATAGGAGCAAAACCCTCAGGGTGATACCCTCGATCAATAGATCTTGATAAAGTAACAAATTCATTATTCTTAGTTAAACCATGTTTATATTCATCTCGATAATAATGATCCATATAAGTACGTGCAGACATTAGACCCCCAGCTGTATTTTTATAAAAAAAAGGAATACCAAAAAAATCACTCCAAAAAAGTGTAGCAGTACCATCAAGTTTCCAACCATCAATACCCAAATCAAACATATTTTGTTGCATACCTCGCCACCATTGCATTGCCTCAGGATTAGTATAATCAATAAAGCCACCTTCACCTTTCCACCATGAATTGGCCGTTTTAGATTTGGCTAAATATCCTTTTTTCATAGCATCTTGGAACCAAACCGAATCATTCTTTATTCTAGCATCTTTGCTATAACTATTTACCATAGACGTCATCCATAGTACAACTCTATAACCTTCATTTTCCAAATTCTTAAACCAAGATTTTGGCTTTTTATATAGAAGTGTATCAACGACAAAATCATTATATCGTAGTGACCATGGACTATCTAACAGTATTGTTCGAACAGGAATATCATGCTCTTTATATCCTGCTAACAATTCATTTACAAATTCAGAATTATTCACATCATCTTCCCAAAGCCAACATTCCAATGCCCATGCAGGTGTTAGAGGTGGGTTTCCGTGTCTTTGTGAATTAAAAGGTAGTCCCCAAATTGGCAAAAGCCAATAAAAATATGCACTCAAAATTAAGACAGCTATTGACCAAAAAAGAACCTTCAAAATCTTTTTCATAAGATTTATTAGGTGTTTTTGTGTTTGAATATGCGTAAATATGCTACTATACCAGAATATATCAGAAGTATAGACCCTATTGGCCCAAGGAGTAAACTATATTCTTTATACACCTTACTATATCCAATAAGAGCTTCACCTTTAAAGTAATAATTACCAGCTAAAACAATCATAAAAATGGCACTTATTAATGCGATTGTTAACAATCTATTATTTTTATATTTCGGTAAATATTTTAATTGGGTAAATAAAATCAACCAGCACATCCATGATAATATTTGCCATTTATTTAAAGTTCTAAAATAATTAACCACAGTCATAAGTGGTCTCAACAATAAATTATTTTTAGTGTAAAAAGGTCTGTCTTTATAGACTAAAATTTTTATGTTTTCTTGTGAACCACTTTTTAAAATAGACAATATTGCTTGTTCTTTTGTATTCACATCTAAATCACTCCAATTTTCAATTTCAAATGCATTATATAATGAACAAACTCTTCCATAACCATGAAAATCTAAACCGCCAATCATGGTTAATTTATTTTCTTCACAAAAGTTTTTTATTATTTCAAAGGTTCCTCTATCATAATAAAGGTCTGTTCCTGAGTTTTCAATTTCAAAACCATCAACACCAAGTTGTTTGTATAATTCCTTGTCTTTACCTTTTCCATCAAACCAATGATTAACAATAACTGCTCCTCCGTATTTATGTACTGAATCTATTACTGCTTTATCAGTCATTCCTTTAGTCTCAAATTTACCATTCAAGCCGAGTAAACTCATGTGGTTGGTTCCTGAAAACTCTTGTCCTACCAATACTAAAGGCTCATTTATTTTATTGGTTTTTACCTGCTTATTAACAAACTCTAATGTCTTTTTATGATTAGCATGATCTGTAATAAAAAAAGCATCAAATCCATTTTGTTTATGCCATTTCATCATATTTTCTTGCGAAATTAACCCGTCATGGCTGTACTCTGTATGAGCATGAGTCGTTACTAAAATTGAATCTGTAGTATTATTTATTATGGTGTTATTTGGAAGAGGAACAAACAGAATAACAACAAAAATTGTAAAGCAAATACCAAATATTATAGGCATGTTTACAATTTTCTGTAAAATCTTTTTTTTACGATTATTACCATTTTGAAAAAGTTGAATTGCGCTATAAATCAAATATGTGATAATCAACCATACTAAAGCTAAAGGCAATTCTTCTAAAACATACAACGATCTATTTAGATACAACGAAGGTCCTAAAAATGGCTCAAAGACTATTCGCCAAATTGAGATTTTAATCTCATAATCAAGCTCAGGTTGTAATGTTAAAGCATTCTCAAAATGTATAGGAAAATGGAAAATAGTAGCTAATAAAACAATAATCAAAATCATAATTACAACGACAAAATTTTGTATTCTGATTTTATTCATTGCTACAATCCGTTTTGCGCTACTTTATTAGACTTCCTTTTAATTTTAATAAATATTGTTTTACAATGTCACTTTGTGGTCCAGTTAACTTTTGCAGAGGAACTGCCATGTAATCGTTACAAATGCCCATTATTGCCAAAGAACCTTTAATCGCTTTAATACTACTAGTTGGTGTATTATTGACATGATATATATTTTCATCAATAGCATATACTTTTTTTCTAAGTTCATTTATAGCGAGTTCATCTTTATTTACACATGCTTGGTATAATTCAACAAAGGTTTTTGGACTAAAATTTGCACCGCCTGCTACCGCTCCATGGGCTCCTTTAGCCATTGCCTCAGAAATAAAAAGTTCATTTCCAACAATAATTGAAAATTCTGGATCATCTTTAAAAGTCTCAATAATTTCATATAAGGATTCCATATCTCCTGAACTATCCTTCACTCCAATGGCACCTAACTCTCTAGCTTTCTTAACAATGTTTACCCCGAGGTGAAGTTTAGTACAACTAGGTATGTTGTATAATAGAAAGGGTAAAGGTAATAGAGGTATTAATACTTCTAAATATTCAACCATTTCCTCTTCTGAAATTGGAAAATAATAAGGTGGTGCAACTACTAAAACATCTACCCCAACATCTTTTGAAAAATTTGCAATATCTAATGTAGCATCTAGAGAAGTATCGGTAATTCCTACTAAAACCGGAACTCTATTGTTAATAATTTCACAAGCTTCAGTAATTAATTGTTTTCTTATTCTATAACTTAAACTAGGGCCCTCCCCATTCGTTCCTAACAAAAAAATACCATGAACACCACCTTCAATCAAATGCTCAATAATATTTTTTAAACCGATACTATCTAGCTCTCTGTTTTCCAAAAGAGGTGTAATCATGGGTGGGATAATACCTTTTAATGGTAATTTCATAATTAATTATTAGTGTTTTAACAAATTAAGGGCACTATAAAAACTTATGCCACTATTATGTTGAAGTAATCCTATAGAATTTTACCCATTCTAATTATAATCCATTTTCTAAATTGGCGAAACATTGATTTATACTATAAATACTTTAAAAGTAAAAAGGAGATTTTACATAAGTGAAACCTCCTTAATTTGAACTAGTTTTAATCAAGTTCGTTGGTTATATTTTAATAATAAAACTTAATATGGCTTATTGGTACCTTGCAAAAGCCACATTTTAGACCAAGCACTGTTGTTGGTAGCATCATCTCCTTTAAAGGCCGTAGTTTCTAATTTTCCTATTGCAGCATCTGCGTTAGTAGCATTATTATCTATTTCATCTATATGATAGTAAAAACGCAATGGTAGTGCAGGTCTTTTAGCTGCCGCACCCGCTTGTAAATTAGGAATACCTGTTCTCCTATAATCAAACCAAGCTTCCGCAGCTGCCGACCAACTTGCTATCCATTTTTGCTTTAATATATCATCTGGTTCAGCATAAGCTGCAGGACCAGCAATATATGCGTTAAAGGCATCTCCAATTCCCCATGCGTTAAAGGATTGTTTTATTGCTTCGTTATAATAACCTGCTACTGCTCCATTTGCCCAACCTTTTGTTGCTGCTTCTGCTTTAATAAAATTAACTTCTGCTGCTGAAATTAAGCGAGCTTGAAGCAGATCTCCACTAGCCTCTTTGTATATATCGTTTAATTGAGAGACATGCAGATTTAGCGCGCCTTGATTAAGGTTTTCACTTAAATTATACGCAATTCCGAAGGTCATACCTGTTGGCAATCCAACATATTCTTTATCATAATCTACAGGAAACCCGACAACATCGACATAAGCATCCACTATATCTTGGGAAACATGTCGCTCACCATCTTCAACATAATCAGTTCCATCAGGAGCACCAGCATCTAAAACCAATGGTATATCAATTTGATTCGCCCATACACCTAACCTAGGATCATTTAAATTCTGTAATTCATCTACTAAGGTTTTCGCCATTTTTACTCTAAAATAAGACCCTTGTGAATCAGCATCAAACTTCGTGTTTGTTGGCCAAGAATCAACACTCGTATTACCCACATAGGCCATGTTTGCATCATCTGCAGCATCTATAATCAATGGATATAGTTGTGGATTTTGCAGAATTTTTTTAATTCCTTGCTCTGCCCAAGCTGGTTCTTTAATAGATAAACGCATGTAATATCTTAAAGCCAATGAATTGGCAAATTTTCGCCATTTAGCTACATCACCACCATACAAAATGTCCTGGTCGGCTTGTATACTAAAATAAGCGCTTTGATCTTTAGAAAGCAAAGTATTAGCAGTTTCTAAATCCATCAAAATACCTTCATAAATAGACTTTTGATCATCAAATACGGCATCAAAAAACTCAGCACCTTCATTACCTCTTAGAGCCTCAGAATAAGGAGCATCACCCCATAGGTCCGTAATCAATCCAAATAGAAATGATTTCATAACCAATCCTGCACCATGATGAAAATCGAGTTCATCAGCTTCTGCCTTTTCTATCATGTTCTTATTATTGGTCAATAATGTATAGTAACCATTCCAACTATGAGAATCATTACTCCAATCGTATGCATTATGTCCACTTGACCAACCATCCTTTTGTGTATGTTGCATAACTCCCGCAATATCACCAAAGCCCAAACTAACCACAGCTTTACCTGCACCATTAATTACAGTTGGCAACAGTAGATTAGGGTCTACATTTTCAGAACCAATTTGATTCGGGTTTTCGTTCAAATCTTCTAGTCCGTGACAAGAGACTAAAAGAATAAGACCTAAAACCAATAGGGCTATTTTATTGTTATTAACTGTGTTCATAGCGATGTCCGTTTAAATTTTATTAAAATGTAACTCCAATTTTAATTCCTATTGGAACTAGCCATGGGTCAACATTATATCTTTCTATACCTTGTTTAAATTGAGTTCCTCTATTACCTGAACTAGTTTCTGCTTGAAAAGCACGTTCAGGATCAATTCCGAATTCAGAATCTTTGGTCCATAACATTATATTTCTACTATAGAGTGAAACACTCAAATTATCTATTGCCGTTCTTTCTATAAATTTAGTTGGCAAATTATACGACAATGATACCTCTCTTAATTTCACATAATCTGCATCGAACATATGAGGAGTACCAAAATCCCAAGGGTTGGCAACCGAAAATGGAATAAAAGCTGTTCCTACTTCTCCTAAATTTTCAGATTCTAAAATAAAATTACCATTTTCATCATGTGTTCCTACAACTCCTGCATTAAATATACCATCGTAAACAACACTACCTCCAAGGTCTTGTGCAAATCCGCCATCACTTGGTGGGCCACCAATAGACAAGAAGTTCTCGCCATATATTAATAAATCTGCATTGTCTAAAACCCATTGTTTTAATTCAGGGCCTGGTTCAGAAATACCGGGGTTTACTAGGTTGTTTAATATCTGTTGACCATAACCATCTTCAACCATATATCTACTCGTTTGCGACATATATTGCCCACCAGAACGCCAATCAAATGTCAAGTTTAATGAAAGGTTTTTGTATGATAAGGTGGTTTGTAAACCCATAACAAAATCAGGGTTATAATTACCAACTTTTACACGTTCTTCTTGTGGCAACCACTCTGCATCTTCACCTGAACCTAGTAAGGGGTAGTTATAATATGGAGAATTTACATCAGTTACTCTTTTTATTAATGGCGAATAAATATTACCTACTAAACCATCTTCTCCCGTTGCTGGATTTGCTACATAGCCTCTAGAAACACTTTTATTTTCACTCCAGAATTCTATATAATCAACACCATCCGATAATTCTAGTATGGTTGATTCATTGGTTGTATAATTTAAATTTACATCCCAATTAAAATTCTCTGTGCGAACAGGAGTAAATCCAAGAGAAAGTTCAAGACCTTTACTTTCCAAAACACCTGCATTAATACTAACACTATTGTAACCAGATGATCCAGGAATAGGAATATTAGGTACAATTTGATTTCTATTCTCTACTGTGTAATAAGTCCCTTCAAAACGAAGTCGATTCGAGAACATATTTAAATCAATACCAATTTCTTGCGAAGTTGCTTCTTCCGGTTCAAGACTAGGAGTATTTAAACCACTTTGACCACTGTATAAAACGGCATTTTCCCATTGACCATTGTTGTTAAAATATGAACTTAACTGATATGGACTAGTATCATTACCTACTCTTGCCCATCCTGCTCTTACTTTTAGTAAATCTACTTTTGGAATGTTAACTAATTCACTTACTAAAAAACTTAATGAAGCCGATGGATAAAAATAAGAGCGATTATCAATTGGTAGCGTACTCGACCAATCATTACGTGCAGTAACATCTAAGTATAACATATCTTTAAACCCAAAATTTGCTAAGCCATAAACACTATTAATACCTCGTTCAGTTGTATAGCTAGAATAGTTCAAAGTAGCTGGAGCAATATTATCTACTGTAAAAAGGTTTGGCACTATTAATCCAGCTCCATTAGCTGCAGAATTTATTAAACCATTATTCTTTTGATACATTAAATTACCACCTGCAGATATCGTCATATCAAAGTCTCCTAAATCTTTTGTATAGGTTGCTAACAAATCAATATTAGTTTCCAAACCATCGGTTTTTGCTATACCATAAGTACCGTTATTAGTTTCACGATTATAGCCCGGAGCCATTTTAGTTTCTTGAGTTTGATTAAAACTATTTAGATTATAACTTGTTCTAATATTAAATGATGGAGCAACTTTCCAATCTAAAGCAAAATTACCATAGACACGAAATCTTGAGAAACTATTGTTTACTTCATTAGCCAAAAACCATGGATTAGAATAATCGCTTGAAAAATTATAAATATCTGTACCTGGCAATTTATAATCCTTCACATCTAAAATATTTATATTTGCAGGAACGCTGTAAGCAGCTTGTAAAGGGTTAGTTCCTCTATTTGATGCTGGTCTATTATCTGCATATCCATGTACGACGTTTACATTTGTACTTGCTTCAAGTTTATCACTAAACTTAGATGACGCAGTAAGTGAAAAACTGTTACGTTTAAAATCAGAATTTGGAATAATTCCTGTGTTATCAAGAGCCGTAACCCCCACTCGGTAATTAAGTGCTTCAGTACTGTTTGTTATAGTAATACTGTTTGTAGTTGTTATACCTGTTTGAACAAATTCTTTAACATTATCTGGGTATGATTTGAGCTCTATAGGAATCGGCACCCCATTTGCATCTAAAGGAGAATTCCATTGAACGGCATAATAACCTTTATCCAATTCCGGCCCACCATTACCTCCTGCAGGTATAACATCAGGAAGAATATAGCTACCTCCTTCAGATTTCGGTGAAAAAGAAAAATATCCATTTGCAAATTGTGATTGAGTATCTAAGTAGCGATAAGGAACATCAAAAACAGTATTTGAGGTAAAATTCACCTTCATTTTTTCTTTATCTTTTGCTTTTTTAGTTGTTATTAAAACAACGCCATTACCAGCTCTAGAACCATAAAGTGCAGCAGCACTAGGTCCTTTCAAGATACTCACATTTTCAATACTTTGCGGATCCAAATCAGAAATTGCATTTCCGTAATCAACAGGGTTTCGATCACCGAAACCTCCAATATTATTTAAGGTATTTGCAATTGGAACACCATCTACAACAAATAAAGGTTGGTTGTCAGAGCTTAATGAAATTGCACCTCTAATTACCATACTCACAGAAGATCCTGCTCCACCTGTATTATTCAATGTAACCCCGGCCACTTTTCCAGAAAGTGAATTTAACACATTCTCTTGTGCAACTCTAGTTAACTCTTCAGCAGCAACATTTTCTACAGAATAACCAAGAGATTTTTCTTCTCTTTTAATACCAAGTGCAGTGACCACAACCTCATCTAAAGCTTGTGCATCTTCATTCATAACCACATTAATTGTAGACCTGCCCCCTACTTCTATTTCTTGTGTTTCGAAACCTAAATATGAAAACACTAGTGTACTATTTTCATCAGAAACATCAATTACGTAATTACCATCAAAATCAGCTGATGCACCAGTTGTTGTTCCTTTAATTAAAATTGTAACCCCTGGCAATGGCATACCATCGGCTGCCGATGTAACGGATCCAGTAACGGTTTGCGCACTTACATAAGAACTAAATAAAAGAAACAGTACAAAAGATAGACATGCCGAATATCGAGCGACTTTATTTTGGAAGTGATTATGCGTATCCATATTTAATTTTGTGTATTTGTTATCATTTTTGATTGATTTGGTAGTTTAAATGTTATTTGACAACTTCAAAAGTCAAAATAACGGCATTGGTATTTACACCAATAAAATCTTGAGATGCGGCCAAAAACAAGACTAACCTCATAGAATTATCTGTTAACTCTTGAATTATGACTTTCTGTTGAAAATCTTTAAGACCAATAAAAGCTTCACCTGAAAAATCGAGGGTACTTACTCCATTATAAGTTAACATACCACCAGGACCATAGACTGAAGAGACCGTCATATTTTCACTTTCTGTATAGGTAAATGTTGCTGCCTCTGGAGTAAACATTCCGGTACATAGTCCAAAATCGGCTCCACCGTCATTTACAATTCCTGCTCCACCTGTCGTTACAAATTGATAAAGTAATCCACTAAAAACGGCGCCATCTGCCTTTACATCTTGCTCATAACTTCCATCAAAGAAAAAGGTAAATTCATCTTCGTAAACTTCTCCCATGCCCAATCCAGCACCAAATATACCTGCTGGAAGTGGAGCTGGAGCTCCATCAAACGCAGAAAGTTCTGCATCAGCATTAGCAAAATAATCTCCGTCTGAATGAGCACTAGACAACTTCCAAGTTTTACCAGATTCGGCAGTTGCCCCTCCAGTTAATAAAACATATGGCGTTATATCTATTGCTAATTCTACTTCTTTTACTATTGTAGCACCTGTTTCATCAGCTGCTGTTAATACAGCTGTATAATAACCTCCTTCTGAATAAGAGTGAATTGGATTTTTTTGTGTACTTGTATTACCATCACCAAAATCCCAATTCCAACTTATTGCATTGTTTGTTATGCCTTGGAAAGCAACTCCTTTTCCATTAACGCTATGAAAGATGTCTGCTGTAAAAGGAATACTTTCAGCATTGGAATCGTCGTCAGAACTACATGAAGATAAAATTAGCAAGAAGCATGCTAACAATCCTAAAAGTACATTTGCATTTGATGTTTTCATAACAGGTTCTATTTTAAAGCGGTGCAAAACTGAAACTATTTTTAGAATTCAATTTTAACTTTTAGTTATGTAATTATTAAATCTAAAATTTGACTTCAACCAAAAATATTGTGAAATTTCTCATAATATTTCAGCTATTTTGTTAATTATGCGTGAAATTTTAACCTTCGCTATAAATAATTCCAATTAATTTTACCATACAAACAATATTCAAAAAAGTTGTTCTAAGCGAAATGAAAACCAATTTTATTATCAAAAAGAAGTTTTATTTGCTATTTCAATTGAATAGCCTTCTTTTTATTTTCTCCATTTCGGTTCATTCTCAACAACTAATGGTCGGTTGCGCTAAAAGAAATTTAACACCAAATCCTTTAATTGCAGTTTCAGGTGGTGTCGGCGAACCAAAAGCAGTTACCAAAAATAAAGGAGAGCTTTCAGTGAGGGCAATGGTTTTTGAAAAAGGCAGCGAAAAAATAGCAATTGTAAATATTGATAATTTAGGTTGGCCTTCAACATTAGGCAATAAATCGAGAAAACTTGTTAAAGACATTCCTTTTAATAATATTTTAATTGGTGCTACACATACGCATAGTGCTCCAGATGCTTATGCTTTTCCAGATGTTAATGGAAATCATTCAGCGGACCTTGAGTATCTCGAGTGGTGCACCGTTCAAGTTGCTGAAGCCATAAATGATGCCTATAAGAATAGAGAACCTGCTAAACTTAAAATTGCAGTTGCCAAAGCAGAAGGAAAAATAGCATACAACTACTATGCTTCGGAATTGTATGACCCAAGATGTGGAGTAATTCAAGCCATAGGAATCAATGGAAAGCAAAAAAACAAACCAATTATCACTTTAATAAATTATGCTATACACCCAGAAGTTATAGGAAGTAATAGAGGAATTTTAAGTCCCGATTTAGTTGGACCATTATACGATCGTATTGAAGAAAAAACAGGTGGTATGTCAATTTTTATGAACGGAGCCCAAGGTGGAATGGTAACTGCAGACAATAGACTTAAAGAAGGAAACGAAGCAAATGACTGGGAGGAATGCAAGCGAATTGGAAATTTATTAGCCGATGAGGCTATAAGAATAATTGCCAATGCTCCTGTACAGGAAAACCCCAATATTTATTGTTCCAACAAAAAAGTAAGTTTTCCAATTGAATCAGCTATGATGCGTTTTATATTAGAAAATTCACCATTAAGTATTGACTTACCCAAAGATGGGACTATAGAAACAATGCTAAACCTAGTAAATATTGGATCAGCGCAAATATTAACAATACCAGGTGAAGCTTTACCCAATATTGGGTTCTATTTAAAACGAAAAATGCCCACTAAAAGTCCGTTTCTTTTTGGCCTTACAAACGATGCATTTGGTTATATTTTAACTAAAGAAGATTTCAATAGTTTTGAAAGATACAATTATGTAAGTCGTACAAGTTTAGGTGAACTGACTGGTGAAATTTTAGTTACAGAACTCTTAGAGATGATTAAAAACAATCCTAAACCGTTAAAAATAAATTAATTTAAAATGAAAATAAACTTTAAAATTATTCTTGCTCTCGTAGTTGTGTTTTTGGCATCGTGTAAAGAGAACACTAAAAAAGAAATATCAGCAACAGTTGCAGATATAGAAGTTACTCCAAAAAACGCATTAGAAAATTATTTAAAAACTACTGACGACTCATATGAATGGCAGCCTAAAGACTCTTTTGAAATAGGTGATGTAAAAGCCTATAACCTGCTACTAACTTCTCAAACTTGGAGAGAACATGTTTGGAAACATCAGTTAACAATCTTAGTTCCAAAGGAGGTAAAATATGATGGAGCCCTGCTCTTTATAACCGGAGGTCATCTGAAAGATGGTTTACCCAAATGGACACCAGAAGATGATCTAGATGAAACCGGCCCAATGGCGATGGTGGCCGAAAAAAACAAGGCTGTTGTTGCTATTATTAGACAAGTACCTATGCAACCATTATATGATGGTGACCTTGTAGAAGACCAATTAATATCTTACACATTACACAATTACAAACAGGATAAAGACTTAACCTGGCCTTTACTTTTCCCGATGGTAAAAAGTGCTGTGCGGGGTATGGACGCTATACAAGAATTTTCAAAGCAAAATCTTAATAAGGATATTACTCGATTTACCGTTGCAGGTGCCTCTAAAAGAGGTTGGACAACTTGGCTGACAGGTGCAAGTGATTCAAGAGTAGAGGCCATTGGACCTATGGTAATAGACGTTTTAAACATGCCTGTTAGTTTAGATTACCACCTAACCGCATGGAATGAATACAGTATTCAAATAAACGATTATATCAAACTTGAAATTCCACAAACAGTAAAAACCGAAGACGGAAATGCATTAACTCAAATGATAGACCCATATTCCTATAGAGATAAATTGACCATGCCCAAATTAATTTTTATTGGCACTAATGACGAATACTGGCCAGTTGATGCTGTTAAAAATTATATAGATGACATTCCTGGAGAAAACTATATTCACTATACACCTAATGCAGGTCATAATCTTGATGGTGGAGAAAGTGCAATAAATTCATTAAGTAGCTTTTGGGGCCATGCACTTGCTAAAAAACCATTTGAAGATTTAAAATATTCCATTAAGTCAGATTCAAAATCAGCAACTCTTTCTGTAACCTCAAATTCAGAAGATTTTAAAAATGCCTATTTATGGTCAGCAGATTCGGAAGATCGCGATTTTAGAGATGAAGAATGGAAATCAGTTAAAATAACTCCGGCTGAAGGAAAAGAAACAACCCAAAAAATCACTTTTCCTAAAAAAGGATTCAAAGCATTTTACATCGATTTAGAATATTCAGATGAAAATGGCGGGTCGTATACAAAAAGTACTAGAATGTATCTCGCCGATGATGATGAAGTACTCTAAGCTATTTCGAAATGGTTTAATTATAGCCGTTGCACTTTTTATTGCAGGATTTGCACTTTTTAAATCCGTAAGTAATACGAGTAAAAGTGTACCTATTAATTCTTATTATAATTATGATAAGGCTGTTCCTTTAAAAGATTCAGTATACACCATTACGGATTCTACTAATTTCAAGTTGCTTTCTGTTTCTTACCAAAGTATTCACGATAAAAAAGTGACTGGATTATTAAGTATACCTAAAACAGACAAGACTGCATTGCCTGTTATTTTATTGATACATGGTTTAGGTGATCACAAAGCAGTAGATTATGTTGAATATGGTAACGATTACTTTTTAAAAAATGGTTATGCTGTTCTTCGAATAGATATTAGCGAGCATGGTGATCGAAAATCTGAATTTTATGATTTCGATTTTACAGGAAGTTATAAATATTGGTCGCGTAATATTGTTAGTCAAACAGTTTTTGATTTGCGCCGTGCAGTAGATTTTATAACAACTAGAAAAGAACTAGATCAAAATAGGATTGGTTATTATGGAATTAGTTTAGGAGGAATTATCGGAACCATATTTTGCGGTGTTGAAGACCGAATTAAAGTACCAGTTATTGCCTTAGCTGGTGGACAATTAAATTTACTATTTAAAGAAAAAGCTATTTCTAAGGAGGCAAAAGATTTTGTTAGCATAATTGAACCATTAAATTTTGTAGAACAAATTACCCCACGTCCATTTTTGATGCTAAACGCCAAAAATGATGAAATTGTTCCCCCAGCAATGAGTAAGTTACTTTATGGTAAAGCTGAAAACCCAAAGGATATCATTTGGTATGATGCAAAGCACAGAGATGCTCCAATAGATGTTATTTATAATGACGGATTAAATTGGTTTAAAAAATACCTTTAAATAAAAACTATGAAAAAATCTACAATCAGTAAAGCTTCAATTCTTTTGTGTTGCCTATTTTTATTAGGAAGTTGTGGCGAAAAGAAAAATGAAAATACAATCACTAAAAATCAGGAGAGCACCTTATCTACTAAAAGC
Organism: Flavobacteriaceae bacterium EG-1; assembly: GCF_009649685.1. GTDB lineage: Bacteria > Bacteroidota > Bacteroidia > Flavobacteriales > Flavobacteriaceae > Aurantibacter_A. The sequence goes on along the minus strand of NZ_WJPK01000002.1, from coordinate 890,527 downwards.
AACACATGGGCTGAAAAACTAGGTTGGCCTGCAGGTAAAAAAGTAATTATGCTTCATGCCGATGATATTGGCATGTGCCCAGAAGCCAATGATGCTGCAGAAAAAATGCTAAATGAGCGTGTAATTCAATCGGCCGCTGTAATGATTCCTTGTCCAAATGCGGAAGAATTTATTTCATTTGCTAAAAACAATCCTAAACTTGATATTGGTTTACACTTAACACTAACTAGTGAGTGGAAAACATATCGTTGGGGCACCATAACTCCTAAAAATGAAGTCCCAGGATTACTTGATGAGGATGAAAAAATGTGGCACGAAGTACCACAAGTTGTACAGCATGCCTCTGCTGAAGAAGTAGAGAAAGAAATTCGCGCACAAATAGAACAATCCATAGCTTGGGGTCATCAACCAGATCATTTGGACACACATATGGGTACATTATTCGGCCATATTGATTATGTAAAGGTGTTTATGAAAGTGGCTCAGGAATATGGCATACCCGCAAACATTATTGATGTGTCAAATCCCAAGGTTTATGAAGAATTCAAATCAAAGGGTTACCCAATGAATGAGAATTTCGTGAAATTAGGAGAAACATATAAACTTCCTAAACTAGACTTTTTTACAAGTGCTCCAAAAGCAGATACTTATGAAGAAAAAATAGCCAAATTTAAAGCTCTAATTCAAGGTTTAGATTCAGGACTCACCGAAATTATTTTTCATCCTTCTGTTCTCACTGAAAACCTAAAAAGTATTACAGGTTCTTGGCAACAACGATCTTGGGAATTAGAAATGTTCTCCGACCCAGATTTAATTCAATTTTTTAAAGACGAAGGAATCATCTTTACAAATTGGCAAGAAATTATGGAACGCTATAATAAAATAAAATGATAAAATTTAATGTATAACAAATAAGATAGTATTAACAGGCTATTGTTTTATTGGGTTTCTTTGTAAGTAACCTCTAAAATTTTAATACTCAACTGATGGATTCTACAACTGGAATCATTCTAGCCATATCGCTCATTATAATAATGTTTGGCATGGGTTTGTCTTTGACATTAACCGATTTTAAACGTGTATTTACGTTTCCAAAAGCTATTATTATAGGCCTGTGTTGTCAAATTATACTTTTACCACTAATTGGTTATTCCATTGCAACGAGTTTACAACTATCACCAACAATTGCAATTGGTGTTATGTTATTGTCAGCCTGTCCTGGTGGGCCGACCTCTAACATGCTAACCTTTTTGGCCAAAGGTAATTTAGCCCTATCTGTTTCTCTTACAGCAGTAGCTAGTATTCTTACAATTTTCACTATTCCTCTAATTGTGCAATTCGCAATCGAGGAATTTTCCAATGAGAATCAAGCTGTAATTGTAGATGCACCAACAATGTTAAAACAATTAATGGTTATTGTACTTATACCTGTTACTATTGGCATGTGGGTTAAACATAAATTTGAAAATTTCGCACTACGTATGGAAAAACCGGTAAAAATAATTTCAGCTATCATTTTTATCTTAGTAGTTGTGGGCATAACTATAAGCCTTAATGACGTCATTGTTTCGTATTTAAAAGAAGCTGGTCTGCCAGCAGTTTTATTAAATATTAGTACAATGACCCTTGGATTTATATTAGCTGTACTTTTTAAATTGAATAAAAAACAAGCCATTAGTATTTCTATTGAAACAGGAATACAGAATGGAACATTGGCAATAACTTTAGCCACTATAGCCTTAAACAATGCTGAATTTTCAATTGTGCCCGCTATATATGGTTTACTAATGTACATTTCAGCAACTATAATTATATTATCTAGAAAGTCTCTTGGGGTTAAAAACTAAACCTATACAAGACAAATTGTTCCTAATTTTAAACCTAATTCAATATCAAATGAGAATAGCCATTTTAATCACCTTTACAATATTTTTTCAATCATGTAAAGAAAAGAAAGTTGAATTACCCCCTTTAATCTCAACAGACCACCCTGCTGTATTAACCCAAGAGTTTATCTATGAAATTGCAGATGCTATAACCCCAGAATGTCACGCATCTACAGTAGAGGTAAGTAATGGAACTGTTGTTGCCTCTTGGTTTGGAGGTACCGAAGAGAAAAATAAAGATGTAGGTATTTGGGTTTCAAGAAACACAAATGGTTCATGGTCTAAGCCAGTAGAAGTTGTTAATGGCATTCAAGACGAAAACACACGATATCCTTGTTGGAATCCAGTATTATTTAAACCAAAAGGAGAGCCTTTATATTTATATTATAAAGTAGGCCCTAGTCCACAAGAATGGTGGGGATTGTATATGACTTCTAATGATGATGGTAAAACTTGGTCCGAACCTATAAAGTTACCTGATGGTATTTTAGGCCCAATAAAAAATCAGCCAATACAATTAGAAAATGGTACAATTCTATCACCTTCTAGTAACGAAACAAAATCTGGTGAATGGACAATCCATGTAGAAAAAAGTATTGATACTGCAAAAACCTGGACCAAAACCAAACCACTTAACAACCCGGAAACCTTTGGTGCCATACAACCAGTAGTTTTAAATCATGGTAATGGCAAACTTCAATTGCTAAGTAGAACTAAGAATAATGTTATTTCTCAAAACTGGTCAGAAGATAGTGGAATAACTTGGAGTGAAATGACAGGAACTTCGTTGCCCAATCCTAATTCTGGAGTAGATGGGGTTACTTTAAAAGACGGTCGCCACATTTTAATTTATAATCCTACAGATAAAAATTGGGGAGACCGCGTACCTTTAAGTTTAGGCATTTCAAAAGATGGTATTAATTGGGATCGAGCAATTGATTTAGAACCCTTAAGAGAAAATACTGATAAGGAAGGTGAAGAATATTCGTATCCTACAGTAATTCAAGCAGCAGATGGTAAAATTCATCTAGTGTACACTTGGAATCGTAAAACAGTTAAATATCTAGTTATAGATCCTACTAAAATCTAAGAAACAATTGAGGTATGAAAACAAAAAAGTGGCAGCGAAGATTGTTGCGTGTATTAGGTGCGTGTGCTTTTATTCTGCTATTACTTTTCTATCTCTTAACTGACAAAATTACTACAGATCCATATTTCGAATCTAGTTATTATAAAAATACGGTTGCGAAAATGGACGCTGCTTTTCTAAAAAAAGTAGATGTAAAAGGCCAATTAAAGGCTGGTTTTGCTCGCATTAACATCAGTCCTAAAATAGTAGCTAATGCTCCGAATAACGCTATTGGCGAATTTAAGGCTATTAAAATGGCTGGTTATGGTGATGGGCAATATGCTACTGGTATTCATGACTCTTTATTTGCCAAGGCGATTGCCATTGAAGTTGATGGTAAAGAGCTAGTTTTTTTAAGTGCCGATATGGTGGTTATTCCTGAATTGGTGGTTCATAAAGTAGCTGAAAATTTAGAAGGAACAATTTCAAGAAAACAAATTTTATTTGGGGCTACCCATACTCATGCTAGCATTGGAAATTGTATTCCCAAATTTGTTGGTGAAAGTTTTGGTGGCAAATACCAACCAGAGGTTGTAGCATGGTTAGGTGAAAAATTCACACAGCTAATTTTAAATGCTAGGAAAGATAAAAAAGAAGCTAAATATTCTTCAGGTTTTATTCATGTTCCTAATTTAATTCGGAATAGAATTATTGGCGAAACGGGAAGATTAAATGATAAATTGAATTTAATAAGTTTTGCCCAAAACGAAGGAAAGAAAGCTGTTATAGGAATCTTTGGGGCACACGCCACAACAATAGCCACTTGGAATGATAAATTTAGTGGAGATTATCCAGGTTATTTTCAACGCAGTTTAGAAACCAAAGGAGTAGATTTAGCGCTTTTTTTCGCTGGTACTGTAGGTAGTCATTCAAATAAAGGAAAAGGAGAAAAGTTTGAAAAGACCAAATATATTGGTGAAACCTTAGCAGATTCGGCTACCGTTGTTATCAATAAAATGGAATATGATTCGGTTGTTCAAATGACTTCGATAACTACAGAAATCGAAATTCCGGAATTACAAGCTTTTTACATTTCTGATAGAAGACGTGTTGCCCCATGGGCTGCGAGCAAGCTAATGGCAGACATGGAAACTATTTACTTACAAGGTGTAAAATTAAACGATCTAGTTTGGTTAGCCCTGCCATACGAACTTAGTGGCGAATACGGAATCGATTTAAAAAATGCCCTAGAAGTGGCGGGTTATAATTCAAGTTTAACCAGTTTTAATGGGCAGTACCTTGGTTATATAGTACCTCAAAAATATTACTATTTCGAAACTTATGAAGCGCGACTTATGGGCTGGTATGGCCCAAATATGGGAGATTACTTAATGGAATTGAATTTTAAATTGGCCAATGAACTGACCGATAAAAGATTGTAGTTAATGAAAACAGTAAAGGGTATTTTAAAAGGTTTGGCAGTATTTATACTACTGGTCATAATAGTTGTGGGCAGTATTTTCATATACAATTGGCGTGATCGCCACCCCGATTATACGATAGACCTTAAAATTGAAAATAAAAATGAAAGCAGTTTAAAAGCTGGTTTTGCCAAAAAGACCATTACTCCAACTATTGTTGATACTTGGAATGATGCCAACGGAAACAACAAGTACGGTGAAGATGAAGGTGACACCTATAACGACAACAATAATAATGGAAAGTTTGATGCCTATTGGATTGCTGGTATGAGCAATGCTAAACCTGCACAAGGCGTACATGATGATGTTTGGTCTCGTGTAATGGTTTTAGATGATGGCAAGAGTAGAATTGCAATGATTAGTATGGATGCTATTGGCTTTTTACATGGCGATGTAATTGACATTAGAAATCGCATTCCAGAAGAATTAGGAATTGATTACACATTGCTTTCATCAACACACACACACGAGAGTAATGATTTAGTTGGCATTTGGGGAGAAAACATGTTCAATTCCGGGGTGAATGATGAAATGATGGAATATGTAAAAGAACAAACAGTTGCTGCAGTTGTTGAAGCGGCTAAAAATCTTCGTCCAGCGAAATTAGTCTTTGCCGAAGATCTTTCAGGCAAAGATTCAACACTAATTAAAGACACTCGAAAACCAATTGTTAAAGCGACTGGTATACATGTGATGCAAGTTTTAGATGCTGAAAATGACCAAACTTTAGGGTCTCTAATTAATTGGTCTAATCACCCAGAAACATTATGGAGTCAAAATTTATTAATAAGTTCCGATTTTCCCCATTATGTTCGAGAAGCAATTGAAAAAGGTGTTTTCAATGGCACAGAAAAAATGGAAGAGGGCTTGGGCGGAGTTGCCATATATTTCACAGGAGTTATTGGAGGTTTAATGGCTCCACACCCTTCAATTTCCATTGCAGATCCATTTACTGGAATAGAATATGCCGAACCGACTTATGAAAAAACAAAAGCACTAGGAGATCAAATTGCATTAATGTCCTTGGCAGCGCTTAAAAAAGAAGGAGACACAATAAACACTTCCAATATTTCGGTTCGCGCAAAAACGATATTTGCAGATTTAGATAATACTACTTTTAAAATTGCTAGTGGAATTGGGCTAATAAAAATGGGAATGCCAGAATATTTTAACAAAAGAACTGAAGTAGGTGCCATTAGAATTGGCCCAGCATTATTTTTAAGTATTCCAGGAGAAATTTACCCTGAGATTGTTTTTGGCGGTGTAGAAGCCCCCAAAGGCCGAGATTTCGAAATACAACCATTAGAGATTCCACCAATACAAGAGCTCATAAAAGACAAATACAAATTTTATTTAGGGCTTTCAAACGATGAAATTGGCTACATTATTCCGAAAAGTGAATGGGATGTTGAAAAACCATATCTATACCATGATCACGGCGACACCTATGGCGAAGGAAATTCGCTTGGGCCAGAAACTGGGCCTTTTATTTATAAGTCTTTGGTTGAGGTAATTGAGGATTTGAATTAACCTATTGAGTATTTTTTTGGAATTATTTAAATGTAGTGTCCTTCCTTACAACACAATGGGTTAATAAAATTGAAAAAAGCCCCCTTTTGTTTCAAGAAAGAGGGCCTAAAAAAATAAGCTAATCGTTTAATTTGTTTATTTGCGTTGGTTTTAATTTTAGTTGAAAAACAATTGTGTGAAATACAATACTCCATTTGCATCAGCAGTAACACTAACTGCAGTATAGTTAACATCACCTTCCATTACTTTTTTGTGAGTTGGACTATTAATCCATGCTTCTAATATTTGCTCAGCACTATAAAAATCTTTTCCCAAATTTTCAGAAACATAATCAGAATTAGCTTCCGTAGATAGTTTTGCAGATCTTTTTGCAAAATCATCGTGGCTAATTTCACCAGCTTCAATCATATATTGGTTATGCGCATTTGCGTAATCGTAAGCAATGTTGCTAAATTTTAAAGTAGAAAGACCCTTAGAAGCTCTATATCCGTTAACAGCATCAATAACTTCTTGTTCTATTTCAGAAATCTCCGCTTTACTATTTGTTGCAGCAATTTCTGCGTACAATTCAGCTTCTTCAGTATTAGAAGAAGAACAAGAAACAGTTAATGTTAAAAGTGCAATAAGAATTAAAAGGTTGAAACGAAACATAGCTTATTATTTTTGTTGTTATTACTGATGTAAAAGTAGTCCGAGTACTACATGAAATCACCAAAAACTATGTGTACGGTATTCTTTTTCAGATTAAGTGTAAAATACTGATAATCATGTTGTTGAAATTGAAAATCGTTAAAAATTTCATCTGATAAATGATGCATTTCACCCGAAATATTACACTTAAACGGAGATAAAATGTAGATAAACGTTAGTGGAAAAATGAACCTTTCGACAAGTGGATAAAAACGAAGGTTGAATGACAATTAAGTCTTCAAAAAGCATCTAATTCAAGAGGTTTTGAATAAATAGTATTTGTAGGAATTTAGGGTTCGTGATACTTTAAAATGTAGTTATTTCGTGTAAAAAAATAATTGAACAGTATTGAAGTATAATTATTCTATAATATCCTATTGTGTACTTTAGAGGTTTTATTAAAACAAGGCATTAATGTTTATTCATAATACACAACGTGTTTGAATTAATCAATCTTCCTTTTTTGAAACCAAATATCTTCCAAGCTCAAGTTTAACGTGAGTAAATGAAAATTCTCTTTAATCAATATGTTTTGGACCTTTCCTTTAGAACCATATGCATATGAAATATTCATCAAAGACCTTGACCGCTTTCCAATAGGTAGCCCTATACCCGCAGTAAGATTATAACCATCTACTTTTATACCACTTATAGCTAAATAACCATTATCATAGTTGTATCCGGCTCGATAGCGAATACGATCACCATACTTATAGCTTTGCGGGTTCTTTACATATTGCAAGCCTAAGGCATAGATATCTTGATCTTCATAGGCTCCCAAGTTTTCTGTTTGTCCTGTTTCGCTCCAATAATTCTTTTTATAATCGGCACTTAAGGTAAATCCTTTATAAAAATTAGTGCTTAATCCAATTCCCACTTCTAATGGCATATTAAAATTATCTGCAGAATCACTTACATCATCTTCAACCGTAATTTCAACCCCATCTAAAGATTTAAGTACAGATCGTTTTAGGTTACCCTTAAGGGTAGTTGGAAATTGAATGGTGCTTCCTAAAGTAAATTTTTCAGAAAAATCATATTGCATCCCAAAACCTAGGCGAAAACCAGAATAGTTTGTTGTTTCTGTAGATACAAAAGTACTTTGGCTAATGATAAAAGATTCTTGCTCTTCAATATTACCAAACATAAAAGAACCACTAAGTCCAAAACGTAAGTCTTCGTTAATAGCATAACCCAAATTAAACTTTAAATCGCTAAGAGCTCCTAAACCCGATACATTGCTTTCAAAAGTTTCGTTTGAGCCTTCTATATTAGTTTTTACACCTACCAAAGAATAGCCAACATCGCTATAAGGCACCATAGAAATACCTGCTCCAAGACCTTCTGATATTCTAAAAGCAAAAGCCAAATTTGAAAAATTCAACGTACTCTTAGACTCATTATCAGCCAGATTACTATACTGATTAAATTCTCCTTTAACCCCAATATCATAGAAAAAAGAATTTTGAGGTATTAAAGCATAATTTGCTGCATTTAAGTTATTAATTTCAGAATCTGTCCTAATCCCAATACCAGAATACCCCAAACCATTTGTAAATCCAATACTAGTTTGATTAATCACCCCCAAACCATATAATGAATATGGAGAACTCGTTAAACCTTCTGCTTGGGCGGCAATGAATTTTATTGCCAATATGGTGATTACTATTGTAAGAAAAAGGTTTTTATTCATTTTCATCATATATGGCATAGGTAAGTTCTAATTGAGTACCCGTATTTGAATTATCAACATCTAGTACAAATCGGTCAACTGTAGAGGTATAATCGTAAGGCAAAAGAATTAAGGCATCGGTATTTTCTTTTTCGGTAACCAATAATTCCTCTAAATAACTACTTAATTGTAGTTCATAATAAATATCATTGAATTCTTGATTCTCACGATTCAAAATAGCTGACATGGAAGTGGCGGAGGTAAGAACATTATTTTGATCAACAATGTACACCGATAATGTGTCTCTTAAAATCAACTCATCATTATAAGAAGCCTCTTTTGGTTTTATTCGTAAGGTTGCGTCAAGTAAAGTGCCTTGTCCTTGGATATTATAAACCGATTTAATATGAGGAAATTCAATTCTTGTAGTTATCCCAATACCGGATTGTATAAAACTTTGATCTTCCGCATCTTCGCTATAAAGAACATTCTCTATATCCGTGATACTATTTAAGTACTCATTAGGCTCTTCAGCAATTATTTGATTGAAAAAAGGTGTTGGAGTACTGCTTGTATTAATCGTAAATTGGGTAAAATACTGTTCGGTTTCAATATCCTCTTCTATACTGTAATAAATACGCATTTCAGACGCCAAAGAAAACCCTATTATTGAACTATTATCTAAATCATCTGGTCTTAAGGTAAGACCTTTGAAGTGGTTAATAAACTCATCATAATTAATCAAGTTTTTGTCTTGAAGGTTTTCAAACAAATCCAAACCTAAAGAATCGCTTAACTTTATTAGAATAGAATCCGATTCTATTGGCCTTGGTGTATATGTAAATATTCCAACATCTTCATCTTCATAATCAATGCTACTTGTATTATAGAAGTTGTTATCGTCTGCAGGGTTTAATTTCTCCTTTACTTTTTTAATATGGATTGTGTTTTCCTGTAAAGTGTCGTTATAGTAATAATTATCATATCTAATAATAAATACAATACTATCGTAAACTGCTTCTGTATCAATAGTATAACTAGCAGGTAGCATTTCTACATAACTAGAACTACTTACACTCCCGAAAACAGGGTCTTCATACCTACCTATCAACATTCGCGAACTTTGAGATGTAATAACACTATCAAACTTCATAGTTGATAATATAGTAGTCATTGTATCAAACTGAACTACGCGAATATTGCTATCGGTAAAAAGTTCTCCTGCCTCAAAATCGGAGCTATTCAAATACTCATTACTACAAGAAACTCCTAATACTATACAAACTAATAAACCTAAGAAGGTCTTCATAAACAAATGATTTGTTTGTAAATGTAAAAGCTATTAAGAAAGGCAAAAATCACAATAGACAAATCTGCCTATTTAACCTACCAACACTAATATTTTGGCTATTAATTGATAGTTCTATTTGGTAGATAAAATTCAATGTTTCATACGTTAAATAGCCACCTTCATCTATTTCTGTTTCAAAGGCAGATGCCCTGCTTTAATTTTGGATAAAATTTTAATAAAACAGAAGGCAAAACAATAAATTCTTATGAAAGAACTACATTTCAATTTAAATACTATAGCTTTTATGAGCATGCTAGTCCTGTCATTAACAAGTTGTTCTAACGACGACGACGATGAAGATTTAGGAAACTGGATTGATAGATCTGTATTTGACGGCAGCGCAAGAAGTGGTATTTCAGGATTTACTATTGGTAATACTGGATATATGGGAACGGGTTATGATGGTGATGATTATCTAAATTCTTTTTGGTCTTATGAGATTGAAGGAGATTATTGGTCACAGAAGGCAGATTTTCCGGGTACAGCAAGAAATGCAGCAGTAGGTTTTCAAATTGATGGTACTGGGTATATTGGTTCTGGATATGACGGTTTAGACGAACTAGCTGATTTTTATGCTTACAATCCTAGCACTAATTCATGGACCGCAATAGCGCCATTCCCTTCAACAGCTAGAAGAAGCGCCGTTGCGTTTGGAATAAATGGTTTAGGATATTTTGGAACGGGTTATGATGGTGAAAACGATCGTAAAGATTTTTGGAAATATAACCCTAGCAATGATACATGGTCAGAAATGGTTGGCTTTGGTGGAGATAAACGAAGAGCTGCAACGACTTTTACAATAGGTGATAATGTTTATTTAGGTACTGGAGTATCAAATGGAATATATTTGGATGATTTTTGGGTGTTTAATGCAGTTGATGAAAGTTGGACTGCAAAACTAGACCTTGACGAAGAAGACGATTATAGTATTACAAGAAGTAATGCTGTATCTTTTACTTTAAATGGTTATGGTTATATCGCTTGCGGAGTTTCAGTAGGTACATTAGGAAGTGTTTGGCAATATGATCCAAGCACAGATACATGGGACTCAAGAACAAATTTCGAAGGAACTTCGCGACAAGACCCAATTGCTTTCTCTAACGGATCAAGAGCGTTCATAGGACTTGGCCGAACCAGTAGCCTTTATTTAGATGATTTATATGAATTTTTTCCTTTTGACGAATATGACGACGAAGACTAATATATAAACATCATTTAATTTAATGCTGCTTAAGTATTAATAAAATCATTTATGAATTTAGGTACTAAAAGGTTCAAATACTATTTAAATAGAACGCTACAATATACTTTACTAAGTTCTCTTGTACTATTAGAGTTTAGTTGCTCCAGCAAAAATCAGGAACTTAAGTTTGAGTTGATTTCTGAAGTATATAGTACTGATGATGGCTTTGGGTATCGCATACTTAATAATAAAAAAATTTTAATTCAACAAAGTAGTATTCCTGCTATACAAGGTAAACATCCTTTTTCTACTCATGAAGACGCACAGAAAACAGCAGATTTAGTTATTGAGAAAATTTTTAAAAGAAAAAATCCTATAGTATCAGTTATAGAGCTTAAAGAATTAGCTATTGAAATACCTATTGATACCCAAGAATTGAAATGAGTACCATAAAGAAAACCATACCTCAAATACTGGTACACATTTTTCTTTGGAGTGCTCTTTTTGGTATGCTTTCGTATCCATTTTTAGCTTATTCACAAGCGTTGCCAAACGATTTGTTGCTAAAAATGGTAACCGCTATACTACTCTTTTATTTTAACTATTTCTTTTTAGTACCCAATTTCTTACTTAATGGTAAAAAAATTATATATCTAATTTTATCGGTTACTATAGTAGGGCTAATAGTATATATCTTTCACAAAACAGCTCCACAAATGGAAATTAGAGAGTTTCCAAGACCTATACGTCGTATGTCGCCATTAAGAAGTGAAATTTTCGCCTTGCGTTTTCCAATGATACCCTTTGTTATTTTTAGCATCCCTTTACTTTTTTCGACCATGCTTAGGGTATATTTCAGTTGGCAAAAAAATGAAAATCTAAGAAAAACCATCGAAAAAGAAAAAGTAGAATCTGAACTTCAATTTTTAAAGGCTCAATTAAATCCACATTTTCTATTCAATTCTTTGAATACGATATACTCTTTGTCTGTAAAAAAATCTAAAGACACTTCAGATGCTATTATAAACCTATCTGAATTAATGCGCTACATGCTGTATGAAGCAGATAAAGAGAATGTGCCATTAAGTAAAGAAATAGAGTATATAAAGAGTTATGTTGCCCTACAAAGACTTCGCTTGGCAGATAGTGAAAATGTACATTTAAAAATTTCAGGAGACGATAATAATAAAAATATACCGCCATTACTTTTCATTTCCTTTATTGAAAACGCTTTTAAATATGGTACAGATTACAACGGCAAAACCATGGTTAAAATAAACTTTTTAATTCAGGAAGCTTACATTCATTTTAGTGTTATAAATAATATTGGTGTAATTAAGAAAAATGACAAAAGTAGCGGTCTTGGACTTGAAAACATTAAAAATAGACTTAAATACCTTTATCCAAATTCACATATTTTAGATATAACCGATGATGGAAAAACTTATGAAGTAGATTTAAAAATAAACTTTTAAAGTATGAACTGTATAATCATAGATGATGAGCCATTGGCTATCGAGGTCTTAGAAAATTATTGTGAAAATATTGACTTTTTAAACTTGCTTTCGTGTTATACAAATTCGTTAGAAGCAATCTCAACCATAAAAGAGAAAAAAATTGATTTGATATTTTGTGATATCGAAATGCCACAAATTAGTGGCATCGATTTTATTCGTTCCTTAGATAATAGACCATTATTTATATTTACAACAGCCTATTCGCAGTACGCCGTAGAGGGATTCAATTTAAATGCCGTAGATTATTTAGTTAAACCCATACCCTATCATCGATTTATAAAAGCAGTTTCAAGAGCTAAAGAATTATTAACCTTAAAAGAAAAACCTATTACTGGTAATGTATTCTCCTCTCATGGTGAGGTTAATGAAACGCAGAAGTTCATTTTTGTAAAGTCGGAATATGAGAGTATAAAAATTAGCTTAGATGAGATTGAGTATATTCAAGGTTTAAAAGATTACTTGAAAATACATATTAGAAACACAAACAAAGCAGTATTAACACTAATGAACTTTAAAGAGATTTTAGATAGACTACCCTCAAATCAGTTCCTAAGAGTGCATAAATCCTTTATTGTAAATGTTGAATACATAAAAACTGTTCAACGAAATAAAATTGTAATCAACGATGTAAGAATCCCTATTGGCGAAAGCTATAAGGTTGAATTTTATACCATTCTAGGGTTGTAATTAGTATCCCTTTTAAATAATATTGGTTTTTTAATAACCTAAATACCTTGAATTAACTGATCTGTAATTTCTGAATACTTCGTTATAATCGAATCTGCTAATTGAAGATTTACTGCCTCTTCAGTATTGGTAATTGCAAAACATTTCATACCTGCAGCTTTTGCAGATTGAACTCCATTTTCAGAGTCTTCAATAACTAAACAAGTATTACAATGTACACCTAACCGTTTTGCAGTCAATAAATAGGGTTCAGGATCTGGCTTACCTTTAAGGACATCTTGAGAACAAACTATAACCTCAAAAAGTTCTTCAATTTCCAGTTTATGCACAACGGTTTGCATCTCTTCAAAAGTAGAGCTAGTGGTTAAAGCAAGCGTATATTTTTGATGAAGTTTAAATAATAATTCAACAACATCAGGATATATTTTTAAGTCATCTTTTATAATTTCTAAATAAAACTGTGTTTTAATAGCAATTAGATTTTCAGCATCACTTGACTTAACATTAAACTTTTCAACTAATTCTTTAAAAGCGGTTGTATCCGGTCGGCCTAAACAATACTTTCTATAAATCTCAGGAGTAATGACTACTCCAACAAGCTGAAAAGCTTTTTTTGTAGCCAGTTCATGACAATCTTCGTCATCTGTGATAACACCATTCATATCAAAAATTATAGTTGTTATCATTAGTTCATTTTTAAAGATTAATTACCTCCCCAGTTTCCGATGATTTATAAGCAGCGTCCACAATTTCTAAAACAATCTGACCTTCTAATATTCCTGGTATTGGTGTTTCATTATTTCTAATAGAAGAAACAAAATGTTCCATTTGTCTAGAATAAATTACTTGATCACAATGTTCTTCTCTAATAGGAAGCTCAGGAATAATTTTTTCAAAAGTTTCTTCACCCGTTGTCATTTTTAAAAATGTTGGAAACAGGCTCGCATAACCTTTTGTTCCAAAAATACCAGCTGCTGCTTCTGGCCCATCCATGTGCGGATGCCACCAACCACTTTCAATAATACTTTCCGTACCGTTATCCCAAGTAATTATAATTATAGCTGAATCATCAACATCATAATCTCCGAAATTAGTTGCAACTCTAGCATATACTTTAATAGGTTTTGGATCTCCTAATAAATAACGAATAGAATCTATAGCATGTACTCCCATATCTGCGAGAGCACCCCCCCCGGCAAATTCTTTTTTAGTAAACCATCCAGAAGGTCCCCAATTTTCATGAATACCATAACCTTTTGTTTTAAATACTTTTCCTAGTTTACCAGAAGCAATCGTATCCTTTATATAATTAGTATCCGTATCAAAACGCCACATATGACCAACCATAACCAATTGATTACTCTCTTTAGCAACTAAATCAATTTGTTTGCATTCTTCAGCATTCATCGCCATTGGTTTTTCCAAAAAAACAGCCTTATCACTTTTTAGAAAATCGATGGCGTAAGGTGCATGAAATTGATTTGGTGTAGAAATAACTACGCCATCAATTTCTTGATTTTCTAATACTTTTTGTATGGCTGTATATGCATTTGGTATACCGTATTTTTCAGCAAACTTTTTTGCACTCTCTATTGTTCGAGCTACAACTGCTGTAATTTCTACATTCGGAATTAACTGCAAGCCACGTGCGTGATAATCTGAAATATATCCGGCACCAATTAATGCGATTTTTATTGTTTTCATAGCATCTTATTTAAGGTTGGATTCTCTTATTGTTTAGCACTGTATTTTATAAAAACATCCATCATCTCTGATAGATGATTTGTTAAGATAAAATCGACACCAACATCCAATAATTCTATAACTCGAGTCTCATTTTCGGCATGATAATAATTGATGCCAACTCCATTTTCTTTAAGTCTGTTCACATCGGACACTAATTGTTCATCATCTCTACTACTTTTTAGTTGTATGTAAGGAATCCCTTTCGCTATTGTCCTATCAATATACTTTGATCGAGAAGACAACCGTTGCATGTTACAGATCTTGATTTCTGAATTCACCTTTTTTACACCTTTCAAAGATTTATTTGAACAGGCAATAATTGATTGTTCAATTCTATTCTCTGCAACCACCATTTTGGCAGTTTTAATACCTAGTTCCTTAGTACCCTTTAAGTGAATATTGAGCCAAATATTTGATGGCATTATTTGAAGTACTTCTTTTAAAGTAGGAACTTTTTCACCATAAAAATCTTCCGATTTCCAAGAACCAGCATCTAATTTTCGAATTTGATCAAAGTTTATCCTTTTAACCTTTCCGATACCATTAGTAGTTCTTCCTAAAGTATCGTCATGAATAACAACAAGCCTTTTATCTTTTGTCAGTCGAACATCAAATTCAATCATATGAGCTCCTAAGCGGATTGCCTCTTTAAAAGCTGCGATAGTATTTTCTGGATGATGCTCCATTGCACCTCGATGTGCACAAATGCCTTTTGTTGGTAATTTATTTGATTGCGCTAACAATGAAACATTGAAAAAAAGAAGCGAAGTCAAAATTGAAAAACAGCTAACAAATCGCATCTTACTTATCATATTTTCTATGCCATTAATTCTTCTGCTTGATCGAATATTTTTCGAATGGCCTTGGCTATTAAATCCATATCTTCTTGCGAACCCATTAAAATTTTATGATGCAAACAAACGGACTCTTCTTTAAAAATTCGCTCACAAACTGGAAGTGAAAATCGTTTAGGGTTTATTGAATTCCAATACTCCTCGTTCAGTTTATGACGAGATGGTTTCGTATGTGGCACAAATAAATCACAATTGTTCAAAGGCTCATAACATGCATCCACCACGATACCTAATTCGGCTTCTAAAGCTGTTCTAAATTTCTCAACTGGCAGCTTTTTAAATTCACTTTTATCATATCGAAAAGCAAAATTGAAATATGCTTTTTTTGTTTCTCGTTCATCTCTTTTTAAAGGAGTTACACCAGGGATTTCATTTAAAATTTCGTTTAAATAAGCCCCATTAGTATCTCTAGTTGCATTTTGTTGCGGTAATCTTTTTAAACCTTCAATCAATATAGCAGCTTGAAATTCTGTAATACGGTAGTTTCCAGATTGAATAAAATTACCATCATCACCATAATCTCCAATACCTTTATCCGCTCCAATTAAAGAATCACCTTCTGGTCTTCGACCAACATTTCTTAACGCATCTAACTTTTCTGCTAAATCAGCATCATTAGTTGTCATAGACCCTCCTTCTCCGGCAGTTAAATGTTTTGATAATTGATAACTAAAGCTGCCTACATTACCAATACTACCAGCCTTCATACCTTTCCATTCACCACCGTGTTTATGTGCACAATCTTCTATTACATAAAGATTGTGTTTTTTAGCGATGTCCATAATAGCATCCATATCTGCGAAAGCACCATATAAATGAACGGGAATAATTGCTTTTGTTTTAGGCGTAATTGCTTTTTCAATTGCTTTTGGATCAATACACCAAGTATCTTCAAGAATATCTACCAAAATTGGCGTTGCATTTACATCTATTACTGTAGCAGCTGTTGCCTGCCAAGTAAGACCCGGTACAATAACTTCATCTCCAACACCAATACCCAAGGCCTCCAATGCTAGTTGCATGGTAATTGTGCCGTTTACAGTACATATAGCATATTTAGTTCCTGTAAATTCAGCGAACAACTTATTAAATTCTATTTCTTTTGGCCCATTATACGACCAAACCCCACTGTTTAAAACCTCTATCAGTGCTAGCTCTTCTTCCTTACCCCAAACCGGCCATTTTGGCCATGGATTTGCATCGGTATCACGACAGGGCTTCCCGCCTTGTATCGCTAATTTCTGCATAATATATTTTATTTAAATTCCAGCCATCTACCGATACTACAGTTGGTACATCACTGTTATATGTTGTTTGTATCCTTTTTATTTCTCCGGGCAATAAGCTTATAAAATTATCTTCCCAAAAGACAGGTAATACAACTTCTTGAGTTTCCTGTTCAAGAATGTTAAGATTGATAAGGAAAGCGATGGTATCAGCTGTATTTTCAATGGTAACAATAGTTGTATTTTTAGTACCATTTTGGACATGTTTACATTTGACATTTAATTCAACCTTAGGAAGTGAATTAAGTAAAGTTAAATCAGCATATTTTTTACTTGGTGTATGATACGCAAACTCCCCCAAATCAGCTTCGTAATCCAATTCTTCTTCAACTGTTGAAAGCCAATAAAAATTAGAACTTACTTCTTTATTAGATTCATCTAACAAGCGAAGGTCAATAAAATATGTTTTCGTAAGATCTGTTAAATTCTGAACATCAAATAAAGAAACAGCACTGTCTGGCAAAGCATCAAAAGTAATGTGCTCTTCTAAAACCAACTCAGAATCAATATTATAAATACCGATTTGCGCCCTTAAATTATTTACTTGATGTGAATAATCATTAATCGCATATATCTTATGATCACCATAATTATAAATTAAATGTAATGGTAAACATGCTTTTTGCGTAGCATAAAAAGCACCGGTAGGATTTAGATAATAATCATACAGCTGCCAATACATTTTAGGCCAAGCAGCATTTAGCATCCATTGCACAAGACCTGTTGATCTATCTTTATGAACTTGAAACGCCTCAAACATTGGTCGCATTAGTTCATAATTCATGGCTTGCGCCTTTTTATCAAATTCTTCTATGGATTTTGGTTTGCCATAGCGCTGATCAATTGCTTCTGTAAATCTACTTAAGTCTGCAAATTCATAACGACCACAGTGATAATCCCATGTTTCATTAATGGGCCATAATTTATCAGAAGGAATGAATTTTTTTAAACTACTTAATTGTGGGATTTGAGCCCCAGGACCGGTCTCCGTATTAAAACCATACGCACCACCAAAATTAGTATCTGTAAACCAATAAACTGGAGCCGTATAAGCATATGGTCCTAACATTTTTACCCCAGAAGAACCACTTATTTCGCTAATAACATCTTCGCTTCCGATAACATGTTGATCACTTCCTACGCCTCCTGTAGAGTTTAAATAGGGACGCGTTGGATCGTATTCCGCAAAGGAGTCAATATATCTTTGTTCTAATTCAGTTATGGGTACTTTATCACTTGCAACGGTCCAAACAAAAATACTAGGATGATTTCGCAACCATATTACTTGTTCTTCCCATGCTTTTGCAACATGCTCAATATGTTCTGGTTTATACACACCACCAAAGCGTTCATCAACAGGAACCCCCATGTGTATTTCATGTTCCCAATGACAACTCCACCCAACCATAAGCAATATCCCATGCTCATCACAGAGGTCATAAATTTTATGATCTTTTCCCCAAAAACCTTCTAAACGAATACAATTTAGGTTCATCTGTTTAACATAGTGTACTTGAGCTTCTATGTTTTCATCTGAATCCATTAAGAAAAGGTCATCTGTCCATCCGGCTCCTTTAATCAGTACTTTTTTTCCATTTATTTTAAAGCCTCTATGAATTTCATTTAACCAATAATCTTCTACTTCTCGAATACCAAACCTTGTTTTTTTACAACTAGTTATTTGACCATCAATAACAAATTCTAAATCTAGATCATATAATTCTGGATTACCCAAATGAATTGGCCACCATAATCTCGGATTATTAAAATTTAATTGTTCAAATTCTCTAGTTAAAAACTCAAAACGAACATTGCTTTTTGACGGAATTGTTAGTTCTTTTTCAAAAACACAATTTTCGATGGTACCTTTTAAAATACCAGTTATTGATTGTGAAGTATCATTCTTTAATTCTGCCGATACAGTTAATTCAGCTGATGCTAAAGTTTTTAAATCTACTTTGGTTTTTACAAAGGGATTCTCAATTAAGACTCCTTGACAGAACTCTAATGTAACCGGTCTAAAAACACCCATATTACCATCTGGTGGTGATGGGTTCCAATCTACAAAACCTACACTAAAATCACCATTTACAGGTGGTATAACCTCTATAGCTAAAGTGTTAACTCCAGAAACAGTATGCTCGCTAACAGTAAAAGATGTTCTTCTATATGCACCATCAATTTCCCTAATATTTGCAATTTGGTTTCCATTTAACCAAACATTCGCTTTGTAATTAATACCATCAAAAACTAAAGTTGCTGATTTTTCCGCTAAATCTTTATCCAGCGTAAACTGAGTGGCAAACCACCAAGGAACATTAAAATCATCTTTATCAATTGATTTTAAATTCTCCCCAAAGTATGGATTTTCAATTATATCATTTTCGACAAGTGTTCCTAGTACGGTTGATGGTATAGTAGTTGGAATCCAAGTAATTTTATCATGAAGTTCAGTAGAAATTATTGAACCTTTTTCGCTAATGTTTTTTGATGACTGTATTTTCCAGTTATCGGACAAACATAAATTAAATTGCTTCTTCATAGCACTAATTAACTTCTTTAGATTGGTGTTTCTTTAAAATGGTTTTTGCTCTCCACATCATTCCTCCACCAATACCCATTAAAAGTAATCCAGCAACCAAATCAGTAATTTGTTGAACAAAAGTTTCAGTAAATGCCATGGCAATGGTAATTATAATGCCAAATATGAATATAAACACTCCTAACGCTTGATTTATTTGTGCCGATTTAACTATTGAAAGACGTTCTATTTCAGTCATAATATCTATGCTTTAACTTCTCTAATTTATATCGTAATAATCCCTACAATTTTAAAATTGGTAGTAGACAGTAGCCAAAATACTTAATACTGCAACGGACCAAATTTTTAAATTGTTCCACCAATGGCGATCTTCTTTTTTTATTCCTTCGTAGATATAATCATTGGGTAACATAATTACGAGTACACCTATTAAAATATACAGGCCAAAAAATATCATTTTTGCTGTTTCTGCTGATACTCCGGAAAGCCAATCAAAATTCAACATAGTCTTAGCTTTTATTTTTAGTAATTATTTTTGAACTGAAAACCAATCCTTTCAATTCTTCATCTGTATGTTTCTTAGTCACTAAACTAACCGTTACATTAATTATAAAGGCCAACAAGAAAGACCACCAAGAAATATATAAAAATGGATCTTCAATAGTAAAGAAATTTGCTTTGAAAACATTGAGTAAAATAGCAAACCCAATTCCGATAACTAGAGCTGAAAGTCCACCCCACTGAGTGGTACGTTTCCAAAAAATACCTAGTAATAGAATAGCAAAAAGTGGACCTTGAAAATAAGACATAAAAGTTTGTATTGCCACATAAATACCAGGAAAATCACTACTAATCGGTGCTGTAGCAACTCCCATAATTAACAGTACTAAAGTTGTAATTTGGCCTACTTTTAAGTAATGCTTATCATCTGCATCTTGTTTTATAAAAGGCTCATAAATATCTTTAGTAAATAATGTGGCTGTAGAGTTTAATAGTGAATCTACACTAGACATTAAACCAGCGAAAAAAGCTGCAAACATTAGACCAACTAAACCTGGTGGTAATATACTTTTAATCATCATCGGTAAAGCTTGGTCACCGTCAGCTAAATCTGGGTGAACAACTACTGCCATTAAACCTGGAAACAACACTAATATTGGAATAAACATTTTTAAAGCCGAACCAAATACCATGCTCGCTTTTGCATGCCATTCATTCTTAGCCGTTAAACACCGTTGAACTATTGATTGATTCCCAATCATATAAGCATTAGACATTACAAACGTAAGTCCAAATAATATTCCTGTCCAGGGAAAGGGCGATTTTGTATCAACAGGTTGAATAATATCAAAATGGCTTCGATATTCTGGACCCATAGTGCTTATTTTATCCACCATATTCTCCCAACCACCAACAGCATCAAGACTAAGAAAAACTAAGGCAAATCCACCAATAAACATTATTACCATTTGAACAACATCTGTCATAATCACTGCCGTAATACCCCCAAAATAAGTATACAAGCCTACAACACCAGCAGTAGAAATAATAGAAATCCAAATGGGCCAACCCATTAAAACATTAAGTAGAACAGCACTTGCCCAAAAAAGCACTCCTAAGTCCAAAGCGAAAAACAAAATCCAAGTAGCAGAAGCAATAGTACGAACTGACTTATTATATCTTCTCCCTAAATATTCCGGAATGGTGTACATACCACCTCGCCAGAAATAAGGTATAAAAATAAAGGCTGCTAATAACATTGCAGGTACAGAGCCTACCCAATCAAAATTACCTACAGAAATACCATATCGATATGCTTGACCAGATACCCCTACAAAATCTAAAGCTCCTATATCGGAAACCACAATAGACATTCCTATCGCCCAAAACGGCAAACTTCTTCCGCCTAGAAAATAATCTTCTGAACTACTAACGAATTTTTTAAAATATAGACCTAGTAATAACATACCAACGATATAGGCTATTACAATAAAATAATCGATTCCTGCTAACATTTCTTTTGATTATAATTGATATACAAATTAAGTTTAATGACCATTAATAGTTTTATTAAATCTTATTGGCTTTACATGATAAATAAACCCTTCTATATGTTTTTTTTCAATTTTAACTTAAATAAGGTCAAAATTTATGGTTTGAATAAAGTTAACTTCCTATAAACGTATTTTAAATTACTACTACTTATCAAACACCTTATTATTTCAACCATTATTAGGCGGATATATAATAATAGGTAAAGTTAAATCCTGTTAGTGTTTTAAATCTTGATTCTAATGAAATATTGACTTCATATAGTTAAGGCCAATAAAAATAGCACATTAAGCCATGTTCTTCAGAGGCAGATTATAGCTTTTTATCAAAAACTAACATTATTTTAACCTTAAAATCATTATTATATAACAATTAGAGAAATTGGGGTAAAATATTATATATAACTAACAATATACATTATGTTTTAACAAATATTTTAGAATAGATTTGTCCATAACTAACCTATCAAACAAATATTTCATAAAACTAAATCACACTATGAAAAAAAGAAATCTAAATTTTTTAACCTTCTTTTTATTCAGTCTGTTTATGGCAAACATTTATGCCCAACAAGATGTAAAAGGAGTAATTAGCGACACTAACGGTGAATTATTACCGGGAGTATCGGTCATTGTAAAAGGAACAGTTACAGGAGTAACTTCAGATTTTGATGGTAACTATAGTATTACAGTGCCAGACAACACATCTGTACTAGTGTTTTCATACTTAGGTATGTCTACGCAGGAAATAACAGTAGGCAACCAATCTACAATTAATGTTGCTTTAGAAGAATCTTCTGAAAAGTTAGACGAGGTAGTTGTTACGGCACTAGGTATTTCTAGAGAAAAGAAGTCTTTAGGTTATTCAGTTGCCGAGGTTGAAGGTGACGACATTACTTCTGTAACTCAAGAAAATGCACTTAATGGTTTAAACGGTAGAGTTGCCGGTGTTCAAATTAATTCAACTGGTGGAGCAGGGTCTACTGTAAGTGTCATTCTTCGTGGTGCTTCTTCTTTAACTACAGATAACCAACCATTATATGTAATTGATGGAGTGCCACTTACCAGTGGACTTACTAATATAGGTAGTACTGGTAGTGGAATTGCAGTAGATTACGGTGGTGGTATTGGTGATGTTAACCCAGATGATATAGCAAACGTATCTGTTTTAAAAGGTCCGAGTGCCGCGGCACTATATGGTTCTAGAGGTGCGAATGGTGTAATTATGATTACTACAAAATCGGGCAAAAAAGGTAAAGGCTTAGGCGTTTCGTTTAGCTCTAGTAATGTTTATGAGACTCCATATAAATTTTTAGAAAAAAGCAACCTATTTGCTAATGGTAGTAGACCCGACCCAAATACAACTCAAATTGATGAAACATCATCGGGATGGGTAGGTCCAGAATTGGATAAAGGTTTAAGTGCTATACAATGGCCTTATACCGATGAAGAAATTGCAAGTGGCGTTGGCATTGCTACTCCATTAATATCTAGAGGAGCTGATAATGCGAAGAACTTTTTTGAATCTGCATACACATTAACAAATACAATTGCAGTAGAGAATAATACAGACCGTATGAACTATCGTATGTCTTATACGAATATGCAACATGAAGGTTTTATTCCAAACTCAGATTTACACCGACATAATTTTGGAATCAATAGTGCTTTTGATGTGACTGACGATTTAAAAATTACATCTAGCTTAAAATACACAATTACGGGTGCAGATAACCGTCCATCAACAACTGATAGAAATGCCAATCCATTACAAGCTGTTTATGACATAAACCCACATATAGACATTCGTGATTTAGAAGATTATTGGTTGGTAGAAGGGCAGAGTCAAAATGCACCATATAATTTTGGTGATGACCCATCAGATTTCGAATACAATAACCCATATTTTATGGCCTATGAAATTAATAATGGCTTTGAAAGAAAAAGATTAATGGGTAATATTCAAGTTGATTACCAAATCACAGATAAGCTTTCTTTAATGGGGCGTTACGCATACAATGATTCTCATGAAGAAAGAGAAACAAAAATATCTAGCGGATTTAGTAGAGAAATTAACGGAGCTTATGGTCTAGTAAACATCAATGGTATTGAAAGCAACGCAGATTTTTTACTATCCTATAGAGATAAAATCGGTGAAAATTTTGATTATAGTTTATCAGGTGGTGGAAACACTAGAAACGTAAATAGTAGTTACGTATCTACACAAACAAAAAATGGTGGTTCTGGTTTAATTGTACCAAATTTATTTTTACTATCCAACATTGCTGCCGACAATATAGATTATAACGAAACACAATCAAAAGAGCGCGTAAATAGCTTATATGCATTAGGTAACATAAGCTACAAAGATATGGTGTACATAGATGCAACCGTAAGAAATGACTGGTCTAGTACATTACCAGAAACAGAAAACAGTTTCTTATATCCATCAATTTCTTCTAGTATTCTAGTAAACAACATTTTTGATATGGGTAACAATGTGTCTTTATTTAAATTACGTGTTGGTTGGGCACAGGCAGGTAATGATACTAGCCCACATAACTTGTATGCCATTCTAAGCAATTCTGGTGATTGGGGTGCAGCATCACAATTAGCAGTGAACGCAGCATTGAAAAATGATGAGATAAAAGCAGAATTGAACACTTCTACAGAATATGGTGTTGATTTGTCACTTTTCAAAAATCGTTTAAGTATGGATTTTACATATTACGAATCTGACAACGAAAATCAAATATTTAGTAAGGCTTTACCGATTTCTTCTGGAGCAACCAGCAAACTATTTAACGCAGGTAACCTAAATAGCAAAGGTTTTGAAGCTAGCTTAGGTGGTGTTTTAATAGACAGTGAAGATTTACGATGGAATATGAATGTGACCTATACGCAGAATAAGACTATTATTACTGAATTAGCAGAAGGTACAGACTATGTGCGATTTTGGAGTCAAGCGAGAGGTGGAGCTTACACATGGGTTGGTGAAGAAGTTGGCCAAATTGTTGATGCAGATTTCATTCGAGTAGAAGATGAGAATTCACCTTATTACGGGTGGCCATTATTAGATGATGAAGGTTGGGAAAATAGCGACAGAACTTTATCTAATGATGATGGAACAAGAGCTGCTGCGGTAATTGGCAACTACAACCCAGATTTTAAAATGGGCTTACAAACATCAATCCAATATAAAAATTGGAATTTATCGATGAACTTTGATTGGAGAAAAGGCGGCCAATTTGTATCTCAAACTCACCGTTATGGAGAATCTGATTTACAAACTACAAGATGGTTAGATAAGGTATATGACCTAAGTGATGTTGGTGATATCCCAACTTATATTCTGGAAAATGCTGATAACTTTTTGTCACCTGACGGAGATTTCTACCCTGTAGTTGGTGGACCAACTGCCGAATACGGTGGATTTCCTGTCGATGATTTAAATGATGGTGTATTTGTGCCCGGAGTTATTGGCACCTATGATGATGATGGTAACTTTATAGCTACTCAAGAGAACATTGGTGGACCAGGTACACAATATCATACCTACGGTGACCAATATGGATGGGATTTTACGAGAAACGCAACATTCGATGCAGATTATGTAAAACTTAGACAAATATCTATTGGCTATACATTCTCAAACAAGATTGCTGAGAAATTAGCCATGCGAAATTTATCACTTTCTTTATTTAGCCGTAACATCATATTATGGACTAAAGCAGGAATTAATATTGATCCTGAATCTGCTTTTCAATATTCTAATGGTAATTTATCACAGGGTGTTGAAAGGTATAATATTCAGCCTTGGGCTATACCTGTAGGTATTAAATTAAACGCAAGTTTCTAAATAAAATTAAAAAAATAAGAATATGAAATTAGTTAAAAACATAGCAATACTATTTCTATTTGTTCCATTGTTAGTTATAGTTTCTTGTGATGATGGACTTGTTGAAATAAACGAGAACCCTAATGGCGTTGAGTCTAGTGTGGTTGATCCAAACCTTTTAATAAGTTCGGTAATGACTGGCTTAGCTACAAGTACTACCTCAAGAGGTTACGCAGGAGATACAGGTGCGGGAGCTCAATACACGCAAAAAGATTCTTGGTCTAGTAATCGTTACGACTGGGAAACAGGTTCCATTTGGAATTCAAATTATGGTTTATTAAGAACAAACAAAGTAGCTTATGAGAGAGCTGTTGAATTAGGTTTACCTTTTCATGAAGGTGTAACGCTAATACTAAAATCAATGCTATTTGGTAACCTAACAGATTATTATGGTGATATACCTTATACTCAAGCGTTACAAGGAAATGATTTAGAAGGAGAACGACCTGCATACGACACCCAAGAAACAGTTTACAAGGGAATTATTGCAGATTTAGAAACTGCATCAGGACTTTTAGGAGCCTCTAGTTATGAAGGCGTTATAGCAGACCAAGATGTATTTTATGGTGGTGACGCTTCAAAATGGCAAAAATTAGCAAATTCATTGGCATTGCGCTATTACATGCGTTTATCTGAAAAACTTCCTGCATATGCAGAAGCCGGTGTAACAAGTACTTTAGCAAAACCTTTAATTAGTGAAATTGATGATGAGCTAGTATTGAGCTACATAGGAGGAATTGATTCGCAATCATGGCCAAACAGCGGTCAATTTGGTACTGCTTCAGATTTTTATAGAGTTAAACCATGTACCACAATCACTGATAAGTTGAAGGAGTTGGAAGACCCAAGAATAGCAGTATGGTTTGCACCAGTAGCAGTACCAACTAAAGTAGTACCTGCTGCTGAGGTCCCTGGTGGAGGTGATATTGCAGAAGAAGACGGTATTAGATATATAAATGAAGAAACTTTAGCGGCTAACAATTATGCTATATACTCTCCAGCAACATATGCAGCAGATGTTCAAGCTGACAAAAAGTTAATTGATACTAGTAGTGTCTATGTTGGTTTACCTGTAGCTGTAAGTAGTATTGACCCATACGAATACAATTTAAATGCAGAGGGTTCTAGAGGAGGAACAAATGCTTATGTTTCTAGAATGAATGAAATATTTAATCAAAAAGATGATGGAGGCAATCTTCTAAAATCTCGATTATTTTCATTTGCTGAATTATCCTTCTTAAAAGCAGAAGCTGCAATAAGAGGTTGGGGATCTGATGCCGAAGGAAACTATTTAGCTGGTATACAGGCTTCGTTTGATGCATGGGGTATTTCTGATGATTATGCAACTTATATTACCAATCCAGGTGTAGTATTTGATGGCACGTTAGAAATAGTAATGGAACAAAAATGGATTGCGAATATGTTTAATGGTGATGAAGCGTACATGGACTGGAGAAGAACCGGTCTTCCAGATTTAAGTGCTGGACCTTTTGCAAGAGAAGATGTAATGCCTTTAAGATTTATTTATCCAAGTGATGAGCTTGATAATAATAGCGCAAATAATAGTGTTGGAGCTGCTTCGTTAGAAGAAACTTCATACGGTTCAACGGATCCAGATGATAGTCCCTATTCTCGTCCATGGATTGTTCAAGGTGTTTCAAATCCTTGGTAATAAAAATACTATGTAAGAGTACATTCTCATTCTATTTACATTGTGTTGTGTTAGTTTTTTTTAATTGCCTGGGGAAACCCAGGCAATTTTTTGGAAAAAAGATTTTTGGTACTTAAACCAAAAAAATCGAATCAAATTCGAACATTTTAATCTAAAAATAAGTGCAAGTCAAATAAGTTTTACAGGTTTAAATGATGTAAATTAATCCCGCATTAATATGAAAACAAGTATAAAAATATCGGTTTTGGCAATAATAATTACCTGCTTTTCATGTGCTAAATCCAATGATGAAATAGTAAATTTATCAGAAGCTACTATAGTTCTTTCTCCTTCAATTCAATCTAATTTTCAAGAAACGGCCTCAACCGTTTTAACAGAAGAAATAGCTAAAAGAACACAACTAAACTTAAAAACAACTGCGAAAACTTCTTCAAAAACAATAGTCGCTATTGTCTTAAGTTCAGATAAGAATTTACATAATTTAGTGGTACCTCAACGTGAAAACAATAATGTAGAATTCAAAAAAGAAGGATATCGTTTAGTATACGAAAATAACGAGAATATTAATGTACTTTGGATAATTGCAGCCGATAAAAGAGGAATTCTTTATGGTATAGGCAAACTTCTTCGTACTGCAAAAATGAGCGAACAGCAATTTTCAGTTTCAAAAACCTTAGATATTTCGGAAGCACCACAATACGAACTAAGAGGACATCAATTCGGGTATCGTAATACTGCTAATTCATGGGATTCATGGACAGTTGAACAGTTTGATCAACACTTTCGAGAACAAGTTCTTTTTGGAGCTAATAGTTTTGAGAACATCCCTTTTCAAGACCCTGCATCTAGTGTACATTTTAAAATTCATCCTCAGCAAATGGAAGTTGAACTCAGCAAGATATGTGATAAATATGATGCCGAATACTGGGTTTGGACACCTGCACCAAAAGATTTAACTGTAAAAAACGCACCTGAAGAAGGTTTAAAAGAACAGGAAGAATTCTATGCACGAGTACCAAGATTAGATGGAGTTTTTGTGCCCGGTGGTGATCCAGGAGATAATCATCCATCAGTGTTAATGCCCTATTTAGAAAATTTATCGAAGCTTTTAAAAATACATCATCCCAACGCCGGAATTTGGGTTTCTTTACAAGGCTTCGAAAAAGAAAAAGTTGATTACTTTTTTAATTATTTAAAAGAAGAAAAACCAGATTGGTTAAAAGGACTCGTTTATGGACCAAGTAGTCCCCCGATACAATTGGAGCGTGAATTATTGTCAAAAAAATACAAACATCGTTTCTACCCAGACATCACACATACAGTGCGTTGTCATTATCCTGTTGAAAATTGGGATCAAGCTTTTGCCCTTACTTTAGGGAGAGAGCCTAGTAATCCGCAACCTCATTATTATGCCAAACTTTTTAATCAAGACTCACAATACACTGATGGATTTATTACCTATTCGGATGGTTCTCATGATGATGTTAATAAAGTAATATGGAGTCAACTGGGGTGGAATCCAAAAGTTGATATCGATAATACTGTTATAGAATACTGTCGCTTTTTCTTTGGAAATGAAATTGCAAAAAAAGCAGAAACTGGAATTTTAAATCTTGAAAAAAATTGGAATGGTTCTTTAGTCGAAAATTCTGTTGTAAAAGAAACATTAACTTTATGGAAAGAGTTAGAAATTGAAAATCCACAACTACAAAACAATTGGCGTTGGCAGCAACTACTAATGCGCGCTTATTATGATGCCTACATTCAAGATAGGTTAATCTATGAAAAGACCCTTGAAGCTGAGGCCTATAAAATTTTGGCCAATGCCGAAAAGGAAGGTACAGAAAAAACGATAACTAAAGTACTAGCTCATCTACAAAAAGCAGATAGCGAACCTGTAGCTCAAAATTTAAAAAAGAAGGTTTTTGATTACGCAGAAGCTTTATTTAAATCTGTAGGAGCCCAAACAAGCGTTACAAAATATAATGCCAGTGGTTATGAAAGAGGAGCGATACTCGATTTAATAGATTATCCATTAAACAACAGATGGTGGTTAGAAGATGAGTTTAAAAAAATAGAATCACTTAATACTGAGGATGAAAAATTAGCGCGAATAGAATTTTTACGTTCCTATGACCAACCCAGTGAAGGTAGTTTCTACGATAATATTTCGAGTGCTGATGCAAAACATGTAACCTCTAAAACCGATGATGCTATCGATTTTCTATGGGAAAAAGATGGTCTTAGTAGAAAAAGGCTATCCACACAATTATTTCAATTTACACCTACTTTAGAATACGATGAACTAAATTCTAACACAGATTATCTCATAAGAGTCTCGGGTTATGGTGAAGCATTACTTAGGGCAAATGGCAAACGCCTTAGACCTACTAAATATGAAAAAGATTTTGAGCAATTTAAAGAGTTTCCATTAAGTAAAGAATTAATAAAAGATGGGAAACTTAAAATTACTTTCGACAAACCTAATGAGGAGCATTTAAATTGGAGAAAGCAATCTCGAGTTACCGATGTTTGGGTATTAAAACAATAAAAAGCTTCATTTATATTTTTAATTAATTGGCTATTTTAAGTGAAATAAGAAATCGCATAAACAATGAATAACAAAACCAATACTAAATCACCTCAAGACCTTTATGTGGGTATAGATATTGGTGGCACAAAATGCGCTATTGTATTAGGAGATAATGCTTTTAACATTTACGAAAAGATATTTTTCGAAACCAAGGTAGAGCGAGGTCCAGAAGTAATTATAAACGAATTCATAAAAAATATTCATTCGTTTTTTGAAAGGTATGATCGAAAACAATTTATTAAAATAGGTATTAGTTGTGGAGGACCACTTAATTCGAAAAAAGGATTAATTAAATCTCCACCTAATTTACCGGGATGGGATAATATACCAATTGTAGCAATTCTAGAAAAAGAATTCAACATTGATGTAACAATTCAAAACGATGCCAATGCAGGGGCAATAGCAGAATGGATGATGGGTGCAGGAAAAGGAACTCAGAATATGGTATTTCTAACTTTTGGCACAGGCATGGGCGCAGGTCTTATATTAAATGGGAAAATTTATTCGGGTACAAATGACCTCGGCGGCGAAGTTGGTCATCTACGTTTAGCACAAACTGGACCGATTGGTTTTGGGAAAGCGGGTTCCTTTGAAGGTTTTTGTAGTGGGGGCGGAATAGCACAATTGGCAAAGAGTACCGTTAAAAACAAACTAGAAAATAACATTGAAGTTGACTTTTGTAACACTTTAAATGAAGTTGATGCAATAACTGCTAAAACTGTATTTACTGCTGCACTTAAAGGCGATGCTGTTGCACTTGGAATTGTAAAAATAACTGCAGAATATCTAGGCAAGGGATTGGCTTTACTTATCGATATCCTAAACCCTGAATGCATTGTTATTGGTAGTATTTATGCTAGAAACGAAGCACTATTAAAACCATTGGTCTATGAGGTCCTTAAAAAAGAAGCAATTCCAGAGGCATTGGAGGTATGCACTATCGTACCGGCCAAATTAGGTGATAAAATTGGTGACTATGCGGCCCTTGGAGTCGCACTACATTAAACAGAAAAAGAAAACGCTAATAGAATAATATAATGACTCAAGAAGCAATACTTGAAAAATTAATAGAACGATATCCTTCACTTTTATCGTGTAAAGAAACGGTAAGAAAATCAAGCCAGTTATTAATACAATCATTTGAAGATGAAGGTAAATTATTAATTTGTGGAAATGGCGGAAGTGCATCCGACTCCGACCATATTGTGGGTGAACTAATGAAAAGTTTTTCTAAAAAGCGCCCTGTAACTTCAGAAGTTAAAAAACGTCTTCAAGAGTCTTCAGAAGAAAGAGGAGCATTACTAGCAACAAAATTAGAAATGGGTTTGCCTGCTATTTCATTAAATGCACATGGAGGATTAATTTCTGCAATTTCAAATGATATTGGTGGTGATTTTGTTTTCGCCCAACAGGTATTAGGTTATGGAAAAAAAAATGATGTGTTATTGGCCATAAGCACTTCAGGAAATTCTAAAAATGTTATTGATGCCTGTATTACTGCAAAAGCAATAGGAATAAAAGTTATCGGATTACTTGGTGAAACTGGAGGTAAAATAAAAGAGTTATGCGACGTTGCAATTTGTGTTCCGGCAACAAATACTGCTTCGGTTCAAGAATATCATTTACCAATTTATCATGCCCTTTGTATAATGGTTGAAGAAACTATTTTCTAAACTCCAATTAAGAAACAACAAATGCATCGTTTAAAATTTAAAAGTCCCTTTTTAATTGCATCAATAATACTAATTGTGAGTTGTAAAGAACAAATTGCAACAAAAAACAAAATTATGGTAGAAAAACAATTGACGTTTAACGCTAAAACGCATGCCTTAGATAATAATGATAATTTCTCACCAGATGGAAATTTTCTTTGCTACGACACAAGATACATGGTTTTCAATACCAATCTTGCTAATAGTAAGTCTGTTGAAAAAGTAAATATCTCTACAGGAGAAGAAACCGTATTATGGAAACCCGAATCTGTTTCTGGAGAAAATGCAGCACCGGGTGTAGCAGCTGTTTCATACCATCCAACTGAAAATAAAGTAATTTTCATCCATGGCCCACAATTAAATGAAGTTGAAAATAGAGGATATTATGATATTAAAAATAGAAATGGAGCTATCGCTAGTGCTGATGGTGAAGGGCAATTTTCGATTGTCGATTTAAGAGATGTGTCAACAGATAAACCAACCACTCCTGGAGCACAAAGAGGTGGCACACATCGACATGAATATTCAAAAAATGGCAAACGTATTGGTTTTACCTATGACGATTTTCTCCAACAAGAATATGACCGAACTATCGGATATATGGAATCAAATAAAAATGCACCCAAAGGCTTCAGTCATTTTTTTGCTGTATTATTAAAACCCGCAAAAAAAGGAAAATCAAAACCCGGCGAAATAGAGAAGGCTTATGGAGATTCTTGGGTTGATTCTTTAGGTTCAAAACGTGCATTTATTGGAAAGGTCCGAGCCACAAACGGAATAGATTATGAAACTTCACTTTTCATAGCTGAAATTCCAAACACAGTTGATATTACTTCGGCATATTCTGGTGATGCAAATACCTATCCAGAACCACCAAAGGGAATTAAAATAAAAAGATTAACATATAGTACTGCAGATGATGGAATTGTAAGAGGTTCATATGCTGGAGATAAAATTGCATATTTATCCAAAGACAAAAATGGCATTCTACAAGTGTTTATTATTCCTGTTGATGGTTCAGATAAGTCAGACGACCCGGATAAAAAACCAATACAGGTTACAAATTATAGAGCAGCCGCAGATTTTATTAGATGGCACCCGTCTGACCAATGGATATTTTCTATTTGTCAAGGAAAAATATACGCTAGTTATGTAGGAGATTCAGAAAATTTTGGCAAGTCTATTTTACTAACTCCAAGTGAATTAAATCGAGAAGATTTAGTAGTATCTCATGATGGAAAAACGCTAGCATACGATGCACTTATAGCTCATTCAAGTGAATCGCGAATAATAGATAGTGTACAAACAAACGAGTATAAACAAATTTTTCTTTTAGACATTCAAGACGCACTAAAGTAGTAGCGATTAATTACAACTTAAACCAACTATTTTGAAATCAACGGCTCAAACTAACACTTACAAGGGTGCCTTCGCTCTAATGACAACCCTATTTTTCATATGGGGAGTAATCGTATCATTAAACGATATTTTAATTCCGCATTTCAAGGGCTTATTTAAAATGAGTTACACAGAAACAATGCTCATCCAATTTTGCTTCTTTGGCGCTTACTTTTTAATGGCCATTCCTGCTAGTCTTCTAATAGAGCGTATAGGATATAAAAAAGGAATTTCCGCCGGGTTAATTACCATAGGTTTAGGTGCACTCTTATTCTTACCAGCCTCTTGGTCTGTATCGTATCCTTTATTTTTATTCGGACTTTTTACCATGGCAACAGGCAGTGTAATATTACAAGTAGTAGCCAATCCCTATGTTATAATTTTAGGGAAACCAGAAACTGCTTCAAGTAGGTTAAACTTAGCGCAGGGTATTAATTCCTTAGCTACTACCCTTGCGCCTTTAGCAGGTGGATTTCTAATTCTCGGACATTATAACAGTCCGCAAGAAGCTGCTGCAGCTGTTGAGGGCCCCTATGTAGGTTTAGCAATTTTTGCATTTTTAATCGCTGCTATTTTCTTCTTCTTAAAGCTTCCAAAGATTCTAGAAACAGATGGTGTAAAGGTAAAAGGTAATGTGCTGAAGTTTAGGCAATTGCGATTAGGAGCAATTGCTTTAATGTTATATGTTGGTGCTGAAGTAACTATTGGGAGCTTTATCGTAAACTTTTTAAATGAAGATAACATTGCAGGTTTCGCTGAAAAAAAAGCAGCTACTTATATTCCGCTTTATTGGGGTGGATTAATGGTAGGACGTTTTTTAGGATCTGCAATCCTACAAAAAATTAGTGCTCAAAAAGTGTTATGTTTTTCAGCAATAGCATCTGTACTATTACTTGCATTGACAATTTTAACCAGCGGTTATATAGCCATGTGGGCTATGCTATCTGTTGGACTTTTTAATTCCATTATGTGGTCCAACATATTTACTTTAGCGATTAATGGTCTTGGTAAATATACTAACAAAGCCGCGGGTATTTTAGTAATGGCACCAGTTGGAGGGGCTATACTACCATTATTACAAGGAGTTTTAGCAGATATGCCATCTATAGGACTTCATTTATCATACATTCTGCCGCTTTCTTGTTATGCGTTTATTATTTATTACGCATTAAATGGCTATAAACCAGGTGTAAATGAATTAGCCCAAGTTGAATTAACTAAATAAGGGCCAGCGCATTATATTAAATAAAACCGATAAAAAACTATCATATTGAAAAAGGAACTTTACCCTTTACATGGAATAGTAACTGTTTTAAATACTCCATTCACTAAAAACAATGAGATAGACTTAGCAGCGCTTAAGAACAATGTTTCTTATGCCATTGATGCAGGAGTTGCTGGATTTTTAGTTCCGGCAATGGCATCAGAAGTTTATAAATTATCAACTTCTGAGCGCCTAAGTATGGTGTCAGCAGTTTTAGAAATAGCCGGAGACTTACCTGTAATAGCAGGAATAGGTGCCTTAGAACTTAATGAAAGTAAAAAACTATTAAAAGCACATTTAGAACTCGGTTGTAAAAACGTCCTTTTTCAAATACCCTATGAAAACGAAGTAATGTTTGAAGCCCATTTTTCAGAACTAGCTAATTTGGGTCCAGAAATGATTATGCTACAAGATTGGGATTTTTCAGGAGAAGGATTACCAGATCAATTAATTTATATGCTCTTTAAAAAGTACGAAACATTTCGTTGTCTTAAGATTGAGACGGTGCCTGCGGGAGTAAAATATTCGCGAATATTAGAATTAACAAAAGGTCAATTAAATTTAAGTGGTGGTTGGGCTGTTTCTCAAATGCTTGAAGGTTTAAAACGAGGTGTACATGCATTTATGCCAACTGGAATGCATTATATTTATTCCGAAATATATCGTCTTTTCAAACAAGGTAATATTGAAGAATCTGAAGAACTTTTTAGAAAAATAATACCAATTCTAGCATTCTCCAATCAGCATCTTGATATTTCAATTCATTTTTTCAAAAGATTATTATACGAACAAGGTGTTTACAAAACAGCTAAGGTACGAGAACCGATATTACAGTTTGATGCTATACACGAAGAAATTGCAGCAAAGCATATTAAAAAGGTTATAGAACTTGAAGATTATTTAAAACAGAATCATAGCTAGAATTAAAGACCTCCATGTTTCTATTTTAAGTACGAAATACTAGTTCTCTATTCAGGAATTAAGTCATGAAATTTCGCAAAATAATAAGGTAATAAGTAAAAAGTGCCCTCATGTTCAGAATATCCGTTTCCTTCAGAATCATGTAAATCAAACGCATCTCTATCTAATCTAACATGCCCTCGCTCATCTATAGGTAGTGCATAAGAATCTACGCCCCAACCCATATCTGGTTCCTGAGCTGGTGTAGGGTCAAAAAGAATATCCAAACGGTGTGTATTATCCATTTCGTATCCAATTAAGTCCAATGGAATACGTTGAAGAGTTTCTTTTATATATTTAGTGTCGAGGCTACTTTTACCATAACGGTCTATAACTGATTGCGCAAACAAAGGGTTTTCTTTAAATAGTTCGCTAGTATCGAAATAACCTTCGTTTACTTTTTTCGTAAACGAGTTAGCCAAAGCACCATAGAGGGCATCCCAAAACGCGTTTTTTTGTTTACTGATATTAAGCCAAGCATATTCTAAGGAGAGACGATACATCATTAGAAGTTCAGGATCTTTCTCGTAATTAATTAATCCATAGAAACTCATTAACCCCAGGTTGTTATCCCAAGGCACGACATTTTCTGGTGGAAAAAATTCTTTTGGATGCATGGCATTGATATGATAATTTTCTTCATCTCGCAGTTTTTTTGCGACTTCATCATATTTAGAATCTTTAGTAACATGGCTAGCAACGTTCAGAAATGAAAGCATCATCATAGAGTTTAAACCGCGCTGATCCCAGCCCCAAATAGAATTAAAATATTCAGGATCAAAACTACCCCATCGTGTAGGTCTTCCATCATAATCAACTAGTTTAAAGCTATTACGAATAAGATGATCCGTTACGTCTGCAACCACTTGTTTAACAGCAGCTTTTTCTTCTTCCGTTTCAGCTACCAAATCATAATAAATTCCATAATAAAAATAATGCCCAGCTAATTCATCTGAGCTAGTATCGCATTTCCATCTATATTTCCCATCTTCGCTAAGCGGAAATCTAGGAAAAATATCTTTCCAAAAAGGGTCATTTTTCTGATGTCTTTTATTGTATGCAACACTATATTGCTCATTTACGGGCTCATGCCAATCAACCGGTATAATAACTCTTGCCGGAAAACCAGGCACCGTAGAAACGTCAACCAACCATTTTACAGCCTTAAAACTACGGTCTGCTATTTTTTTAGCCTCCATGTCACCAGTAGCGGCATAACGAAATGCTTGAGCAGCGCCATACATAGCAGTATACTGACCATCGTTATCGGAGATAGCTAATTGATAGCTATCAACATTAAATTGTTCACTTAAATGATTTTGACAAATAAAGCCCATTCTATTATGTCGCTCCTCTGTAAGGTTGGTAAAATGAGTTGCTTTTTCCTCATAGGTCATTTCCTTTGAAATAATTTGAGAAACTCCATTATTAGTAGCTATCCAAGCAACACCTTCTTTATCAATGGCAATATCGTTTACTTTATTATCAGGTAACCAACGTCGTGTAGAACGATAATAAAAATAATTACCTTCAGTTCTTATCGCTCCCCTTTCTGTACCAAACCATACTTCACCATTTGGTCCTGCAGCGGCGCACGTAAAAGTATTATATGGCAACCCTTCTTTACCTGTAAAAAGCTTCCATGTTCCGTTAGTATTTCTACCAACACCTTCTTTAGAACCAAACCATAAATTGCCTTGAGAATCAACCACAAGAGCAGCAACATTTTTTAACGCCCAGCTATAATTATCATCGGCTGGCAAAACTTGTTTCCATTTATTTTTTTCATAATTGACGAACAAACCATTTTCACATCCTAAGTAAGTTTTACCCTTATAAATAATCTCCGCTAATACTTTACCTGATTCAACGGGCAGATTTTTAAATGTTGAAAACAATTGCGAATGGTTTGCTTCATCAGATTTTAACCATTGCTTTCCATTCCATGAATAATTTTCGCTTGAAGTATATGCAGTAGGTATATTATCTGAGATACTAATTCTATCAATAGCTATATCTGGTAAACCTTGTTTATTTCCATGTATAATAGCGACATCTTGTTTAAAGCTCCCTTGTGCATTACATGATGCACTGAATGAGTTTTGAAGAATTACGATAATTAGTACTATAAAGGTTCTCATTTCAATCAATTTAAAAAGTAGTTTGTTAGTTAAGATTTGTCGAGTCTAAAATTACTGTTGAGGTTCACTTATTACTCCCAAATATCTACCCATCCAATACGGCAATAACCAAATATCTCCAGCGGAGTATTCTTGATTTCCGTCGCCTCCTACTTTATCCAATCGAAACATATTTCCATTATGTCTTTGCACAGGTCGTTCATCAGGAGGCAAAACTTCTGTTAATGTTTGCTCTCTAAAATTTGGTTCAATAAATTGAATGTCTTTTCTATGACTATTAGCAATATCCCATGTAACCATGTCCATTGGGTGTTCTCGGAGGTACCAAGCTGCTTCATCCAAATCAAATTCAGGAGTTCCCGTAAGCGCTGTCATTATATTCCACGCACCTTCTTTTTCGGGTCGTTCAATTTGCCAATGATCAATAATGGCATCTTTAAATTTTGTTTTCAATGAATCATTAAAGGCATAATTGTATAATCCCCAATATCCAACAAAATACATTTCATCATCAGAATGGTTCCAAGATTCGGACAACATTTTACTCCAATCGTCTGCATCATCTGGTGCCATTGCTACATCTTTCATTGGATACATTAGGTTTTCTAAATACCCATGATTTTCCATTAAATCGAATGCTGTTTCTTTATACTTTTCCTTTTTTGTAAAATGATACGCTGTTTGTAGCATGGCAATAATATTCGATGAGTTTATTTTACGGTCACCCACCATTTTCGGTCTTGCATTCACATATTCTGGATTCCATCTACCCCAAGTTGTTGGCTTTCCATCATAATCAATCATATACAAATCATTACTAACTACATGATTCATTAAAGTATCTATGAGGGTAATCGCACGGTCTTTAAGCTCATTCTCCATAAGCTCAGCCATAACGCCAAATGCAAAAATATGTCCTATAGCTTCATCACTACTGGTAGTTCCTTTCCAATCCCATTCAGGATCATTTGAATTGTGCCAACGGTCCGGGTCATGTAACTTTTCGATGTAACCACTGCGTTCATATGAACGAGAAGGAAAGCCAGGCACAGGATTAATACGATATAATTTTTCCATGGCATCCATAGATTCCATACAATTTTGCAGTGCGTCATCAGACTTTGTGACGGCATATCTAAAAACTTCACCAGCCAAATACATGGTAGTCCAGAGTCCGTCGTTATCCGAATCTGAAAGTCTCCCTGAATCAAAATTTCCGTTCTCAATATCTACTAAAGAAGCATTAAAACCTAAGCGAATATGTCTATCTCTTACTTGTTTTTCATAAAATTGGGCTTTATCTGAAAGGGTCATTTCTTTAAATACAAGTTGCCCTAATCCTTTATCAGTTAGTATCAAAACAGAATCATCTGTTCCTTTAGAAATATGCTTTATTGTATTCCCTGGCAGCCAACGTTTTCCATAGTAATAATCATATTTACCATCTTTTCGTAATTTAAAAGCTCCCTTTTTTGAACCAAACCAAAGCTCACCATCAATAGTTGTTAAAGCGGTAATTTCATCATGTGGAAGTTTGTTATTCAGCGAACCAATTTTTTTGCCCGTAGAAGAATCTAAAGTCAAATAGCCTGCATTTGTACCTACTATTAATTTAGAATCGTAAAAAGTAAAAGCAGTGAGGTTATCTTCTTGATATAGCGTTTTTAATTCACTTGTAGTAGTGTTAAAACTACTAATAGATTTTTCTCCTAATATCCAGAAATTATTACTAGTATCATCAAATAAAATATCTTGAACTAAGTCATTCGACAATTTACCCATCCATGGTGCCTTTGTTTTTGACAAAAATTGTAGCGAAGTACCGTCACTAATCAAAAATTCAAAATCATTTCCTGCATCAAAAGTAAATGCATTAGTTAGATTGTGTTTAAGGTATAAATTTCCTGCCCACGCATTACTAAAAACTGCCTTATCATCTAAATAGACAAACTGATGTTTGTAATCAGTAATACTCTTTACTTCTTTATCTACAAGTGGGCGATAGGTTTTATCAAGTAACAGCGAGCCCGGATATAAAAATTGACCATCGTGAGTGCGTAAAATTCCTTCCGAAGAGGCAACCTGAATTACCTTATTTCTATCCATGAAAACCCTTGAAAAAGAAACCTCATCATTAGGAGCATTATACTTAATTACGAAATCTTGTTTATAAGGAACATCTTTATAGACTGGTATTATAACTTCGGACACTTGTTCCTTTTTCGGACTACTACAGGAAAAAAATAAAAGTGAAATTACCCAATAACCATACTGATATATATTTCTCATTACGACATCAAAATTTAGAAGATTTAGTATTGCGTTTGAAAAAGCTACCACTACAAAATAGCCCAAACACCTAGTAACAAATAAACCTTATTTTGATGCTTTTTACTCCCTATATATTATAAGGTTTACGTACTATTTTAACCTAAAAATTTATCTATGGTAAAATTTTACATAAAAGTGTTAAGATTGTTGAACTACTAAATTTTAGTTAAAGAGGGAGGCAAATTGGTAATACCCCATTTTGTATTTGGTTTCGGTCCCATTTTAAATTCTAATATTCCTCCATTAGTAATTTCATCATGATTTATCCATGATCTGTTGAAAGCTTTTCCATTTAATTTTGCCGACTGTATATATTTATTCTCCTTAGAATTATTAACGGCTTTAATAATAAACTTTTTATTCTTGTTTAGTTTTAATTCAACTTCACCAAAAAGAGGACTCCCAATAGTATAAGTTGTACTACCTGGCGCCATCGGATAAATTCCCATGGAGCTTAATATGTACCATGAAGAGAGAGAACCCATATCATCGTTGCCAGGCAGACCCCCTGGCCCTATTCGATACATTTCTTCAGTTACTTGCCTTGCTCTATATTGTGTTTTCCAGGGTTCTCCTGCATAATTATATAAATATGCCACATGATGCGAAGGCTGATTACCTTGCACATATTGTCCAATAGTACCAACCACACCAACATACTTTGGTGGAGAAATTACTGGGCTCATTTCAAAAAAAGTGTCCAGTTTATCAATAAAATCATTTTTATCATCAAAAAGATTAATTAGTCCTTGAGGATCGTGTTGTACTGACCAGATATATTGCCATGCATTAGATTCGGTAAAATGGCGATTAGGGCGACGGCCAACTAATAATGGGTCAAAATATTTATAATAACTATGGTCTGTTAATGTTACTATCTCTTGTTCATTATCACCTAATTCAGGCAAAAAATTACCATCATATTTTTTGGGTCTCATAAATTTAATCTTGGAATCCCAAACATTTTTATAATTATATGCTCTTTTTGTAAACAATTCATAGTCTTTTGTCTTACCCAATTCCTTTGCTAATTGAGCGACACACCAATCATCATAAGCCAATTCAAGGGTGTTTGGCACTGCCTCGGTTACTTTATCAATCGGTGCATATCCCTTTTCCAAATAATATGTAAGTCCTGATCTACCAGCCTCATGAGGCACTGGAGCTTTTGGAAGTTCAAGTGCTTTTTTACGCATGGCCTTATATAAAAGCTCAATATCAAAATCGCGATATCCTTTCATATATGCATCTACGATTACAGGAATTAAATGGTCACCAACCATTGATTCACCATATACATTTAAAAAATGTTGTGCAGGTAACCAACCATAATTTTCAACCTTTGCAACAATAGATTTTATATAATCGTTTACATGTTCTGGAGAAATTAATGTCATAAGTGGATGTTGTGTTCGATAGGTATCCCAACAAGAAAATGATCCATAAAAGTCAAAACCTTCTGCTTCATGCACATTTCCATCCGAACCAAAATATTTTCCATCAACATCTTGCGAAATATATTGCGATAATAACGAATGATATAATGCTGTATTGAAGACTTGTTTTTGTTCTTCTGTACCTTCATTTACCGTTATTTTAGAAAGTTCTTTATTCCAAATTTTTTTCGCATTTACTCTAATCTTATTAAAATCCCATTCCGGAATTTCTTGATGCAAATTTTTTCTTGCGCCTTCAATGCTCGTATACGAAATACCTACTTTAATTAAAATCTGTTCATCTTCTTCCGTATGATATTGAACAAAAGCACCTATTTTATCACCAACTTCGGCATTTTTATATGGAAAAACACTTCCGTCAGATTCCGGAGTTTTATAGCCAGCATCGAAAGTGCCATAGTATAAAAATGGTTTGCTGAATTCCGCTACAAAATATACTTTACCTAGCCCTGCTGCTTTTGCACCTTCAATACGATTGTTGTTAATAATCTTTAACTCGGAAAGTTCACCTTTAGTCATGTCACCTATTTGATGTCCAACATCCAAAATAATACGAGAATTCTTAGATTTTGGAAACGTATACCGATGAAAACCTGCTCTTTGCGTAGTAGTTAATTCTACATTTACATCATAATCTTTTAGCTTTACTGAGTAATAACCAGGGGTAGCCGATTCGTCATCGTGTTCAAATCTAGAACGGTAACCTGCATCTGGGTTATCCAAAGGCCCAGGCACTATTTTTAATTTCAAACTTGTAGTAGGCATTATCAAAATTTCTCCACCATTGACCATACCTACTCCACTCCAATGTGTATGACTAAAACCCATTATAGAGCTTTCAGGGTAAATGTACCCTGCACAATATGTCCATCCTTCTGTGTTTATATCCGGACTTAAATGTACCATTGCATTAGGTAATGAAGCTCCAGGAAATGTATGTCCAAAAAAATCTGTACCTATAAATGGGTCAACATAATCTACAGGCTCTTTAGTTTGTGTGTAGCTAAATTGCACAAAAACAACAGCCAAAATAAAAATGTTGATTACTTTAAAAGCGTATTTCATATTTTATAAGTTGAATTGAAATAGAATAATTAATCTATACTAGCGAATAGTATTGATATAAAAGAATATTATCTAATTAAACAAATATAGAATAGCATTTTAAATTCAAAGGTTAATATATAATGTGAATGCGATAAAATTGCGGGAATATTAGCTATTATATTTGTAAGTAATATTCTGAAAAGCAATTCTAACATTAATTAAAATGTAAGTAACTGTACTTAATAAGCTTATAATACAAGAATGCTGGTTAATAATTTATAGTTATGGATAAAAATAATTTAGACCGACGAAAGTTCTTAAAAAACACTGGTTTAGCAGCTGTAGCAATTCCGTTTTTACAAAATTCTTGCACAGAGAAAACCGCTACTGCAAAAGAAAAAAACACTGAAGAAACTTTTGAGTTTGCCTTTTTAACCGATATACATATTAAACCAGAAATGAATGCACCACAGGGTTTTCAAATGGCTATTGATAAAGTAAATGAATTACAACCCGATTTTGTAATCACAGGTGGCGATTTAGTTTATGATGCCATGCGAGGTGATTTTGACAAGTGTGAACCACTTTTCAATTTGTACAAAGAAATGGCAAAAGGTTTTCAAATGCCTATTTATAATTGTTTAGGCAATCATGATTTATTTGCCATTTATGAAGAGAGTCCCGAATCTGCAGAACACCCCGATTATAAATATGGAATGTGGGAGCGCCATTTTGGAAAATCTTATTATTCTTTTGACCATAAAGGTTGGCATTTTATAACCCTTAACTCTTTGGATGTAACTCCTAATAAAAGATATAAAGCTATTTTTCATGATGCCCAACTCGATTGGCTAAAAAAAGACTTAGCAAAAGTAGATAAAACAACTCCAATTATAATTACAACACATATTCCAATGATGTGTACATATACCCAATTAAACGGTGGTAATGGTCGCGTAGTTGAAAATGCCCCTGATGCATTTAAAATACTTGAAAACCATAACTTAAAATTAGTATTACAAGGTCATATTCACTGGAAAGAATTTGGAATGGTAAACGATCGTTTTCATTTTCTTACTGGCGGTTCTATTGCCGGAAATGGATGGAAAGGAAGAAGACATAATACTAAAGAAGGTTTTGTAAAAATCAAAGTTACAGGAGAAGATTTTACTTGGGATTATATTGATCACGGATGGGAAGCAGAACGATTAAAAATTGGTGTTGGCACTAAGGTTTGAAAAAATCTTATTGACTTAAGTTTTTTAGCATAAATCGTTTTACATTTTCACCCATAATTGCTCTTATTTCTTCCTCACTAAATCCTTGATGAATAAGCTCTTCCACTAACAATGGCAATCCTGTAATATC
The DNA here is from genome assembly GCF_009649685.1 of Flavobacteriaceae bacterium EG-1. Classification (GTDB taxonomy): domain Bacteria; phylum Bacteroidota; class Bacteroidia; order Flavobacteriales; family Flavobacteriaceae; genus Aurantibacter_A. The sequence goes on along the minus strand of NZ_WJPK01000002.1, from coordinate 847,141 downwards.
AAAAGGTGTAGTTGCACTACCATCAAAATCAGACCCCAGAGCTATACAGTCAACTGAGGAAATATCCTTAATATGCTTCATAGCATCTACAATTCCTTTTATTAGTGGTGTCGTAACCGCACCTTTAAAATAAGCCACTCCAATTAAGCCTCCTTTAGCATCAATTTCGCGAACATGTTTGTCCGATAAATTCCTCGAATTATCTAGTGTACCTCTAACACCAGTATGTGAAACTAGTACTGGTTTTTTACTTTGTAATAAAACATCATCAATAATTTGTGGAGAAGCATGAGCAAGGTCAATAATCATTCCTAATTCATTCATACGACTTATTACATCATAACCAAAACTTGTTAATCCTTTCTTAGAAACACCATGTGCAGAACCTCCTAATTCATTATCAAAAAAATGCGTAGGCCCTAGCATACGAACACCTTCTTTAAATAGTTTGTCTAAGTTCTCAATTTTGCCTTCTAAACAATGTCCGCCTTCAATTCCTAAAAAGCCACCTACAACTTTAGGGTTATTTTTTCGAAGAGAAATAAGTCTAATAAGGTCTTCTGCATTTTTAACAACAATAAATTCATTATTAAATTTCGAAGCTTGCTTATGCAATTTTTTACTTTGATATACTGCTCTTTCGAATAAGCTAAACCAATTAGAAATTGGTCTTGCCTGCACAAAATTTAATAATGTAATATTATCAAAAGCTTCGGCAGTATTTTCTGAAAAGTTCTGTCCTTTTGGAGATTTTGTAACTATTGTAAATGCTTGCAAGGCGACATTTGCTTCTTGCATTCTTGGGAAATCAACTTGCCCTACAGAATTCTTAATTGTAAGGTTTCTGCTCCATAATAAAGCATCACAATGAAGGTCAGAAATAAACTCAAGCGAATTATACAAAGCAAGTGCTTCATCTGACACACTGTAAGGCGGAAGTTGCTGTATTTTATTATGATTCTTATCTAATTTTCTAGGAACTATGTAAACCGACGCAGCATAAATTATTGCTAAAGCCGATATAATCCCATATAATAATTTTCTTCTTTTCACAACCATTTACAAATAAAATTATTTCTCGAATAAACTTTTCAGGTACGCAATTTTTGCTAGGTAAATAGCTGTTTTTTCTTCGTGGGAAGAATAGTAAGACATTAGTAGAAAATCATCTTTCATCAATAATCCCGGATAGCTACAATCTCCATCGCTTGGTAATGTTAGTAATTTTGTTGTTTTACCATTCAATTCTACTTTCGAAATAATTGTTTGTGTTTTTGTAGGCAAATATTCTCTTGTTGCGCAGAGCATACTATTATTATCAAGTATCATTAAATCTGGTCCTCCAAGTCGTTTTTCTAAGTCATTCCATTTCCATTTTTTATAAGGGGGCGCACTAACTCCAATTGAACCATTATAATGACTACCTCTACGAACTACGGCTATCATTTCATCATTATTATTAAACCGAAGTGTTGTTTCATTACCTTCTACAACATCAAAAGTGGTTATATATTTATAGTCAACACCATCTTCACTAACCATTAGTTGTACCGATTTTTCTTTTTTAGGTTGATATACTCCAGCATATACTTTCCCTTTATGCCAGGTAGCTCTCCACAACCAATCTGTACCAGTTTTAATACTAGAATCTAAAGAAACATTTACAGCTTTCGAAAAAGAATTTCCTTCATTATTGCTAAAACTTACTTTGGGAGACATTGCGGTTAACTTACCTGCTGTATATACCGACCCTCCAATGTTTAACATGATTCTATTATTAGGTGTAATTGATAATTGCGGGTCTCTAAAATCTATTCCTTGCTCAAATAAATGTGCTACCGATTTCCAATTTTGACCATCTTCCGATGCAATTACACGTATACTACCATTTGAATCATTAACATGACCATTACTTTCTCTAAAAGCACAAAATAAGGTACCATTAAAATCTATTAAAGAGGTAAAAGCATTGTGTACGGCTCTATCCCATATGCGTTCTACAGACAAAATAGCATCGCGTTCAACCGTGTTTTGCGCATCGACTATAGAAGTCCAAAATAGAAGAGTTATAGCGTATAAATAATTTTTTAAGTGCTTCATTTTAATGTACTTAATTTAATTCAACAATTTATTCATACGATCTATTGATTGTATTACCGCACGAAGGGTATGATAATTTATTTTCCAGTTATGACTCATATGATTCCAAATTGGCTCACCCTTTCTATTCATTAATGGTATCCATTCGCCAATTTTGTGATTAATCATTTTATCAAATACAAAGCGATGAACATTTTCATAAACAGGCAGATATTTTTCTAATCCGAATACAATACATGCCTGTAATAATGCAATGAGCATTTCTGCCTGTTGCCAAAATTCTTTTTCACGATCAGTAACCCCACCAGAATGTGAACCTTCAACATAAACACCACCATAATCCCAATCTATACCATCGGCCAAAGCATGATCAAACTGAGTTTTAATTACTTTTTCATACTTCTCAAATGGAATATTAGCAATCTCCATAGCATGCATAAGTAACCAGGCAAATTCTACATTATGACCGTAACTAGTATTATCTTCAGGTGAAGATTTTACACCTTCTTCTGAAAAACGATCCCAACCCCAAACGATATCAAATTTAATTTGCGGTGCTATTTTCCAATCATGAGTAAATTGCGGAATTCCTGTTAAATACTTCGGATGGATTATTCTTTGTACAAGGACCTCTATAATCTCAAGTAATTTTCTTTTATGTAATTCTTTGCCACTACACTCATATAAAGTTGTAAACGCTTCCATTAAATGCATATGTACATCTAATGTTTTACGGTCACCTCCAGCAGCTCCAGGCCCTTTTAGGGTCCAGTCATGCTCAAACATTTCAAAATAACCCCCATACATGGTATCGGCCCCATATTTTTGAAGTAAATCAAAACACTTTTCAGCATAAAAAAGACCTCGTTGATCTCCAGATGCTAACGTATATTCACTAAATGCATAGATGATAAAACTATGTCCATAAATTATTTTTTCATAATTGAGAACATTCCCTTTTCTATCCGTCATCCAAACGAAGCCTTCATATTCATCATCCCACATTTTATCGATTACAAAATCAACTCCATGTTTGGCATAATCTAAACATTTTCCATCTCCATAACCGCCTCTATGTGCTGCCGAAAAACTATATATACAACGGGCTTGACCCAACATTGATTTTTCATCAACACCAGTATCATTTCCTTCTTTATCAAAATGTGTAATGAAACCCCCGTTCTTTTCATCTTTACATTTATCAATCCAAAAAGGAAGTAGTTCATCATTTAAATGATTAAACAATTCATTTTTTAAATTTTGAATTTTGTCTTTATTTGCTTTCATTTTTAAGCAACTTTCTTGATTGATTTAGAATCGTTTGTAAATATGTGAACCTAGTTTTGTAGTCCATCTTAAACAAAAAACGTTATTCTTTTTCCTTGGAAGAACTGTATTATATTTTATCTATTAAGTTTAATTTCTATTAAAACATCACTTATTTAAAGCTACTATTTTATAAAGTCTACTTGACAGCCAATAAATCAACCTTTTTATATATTCTGGTGCTTTACAAACAAATATAGGATTTAACTTATGCTTTATTTCTTCTATATTATCGAGTTTACATCAAATATTAACATTCAATCAAAAACAATGTAAATCATACTTTTTTAACCCTTGTAAGGTTAAATGTTTATGTAAAATCAGCAATATTACTGAAGTATCGCACTTATATTTTCTTTTTATTTGTTAGGCTTACAATTTGAATCCTTTCTCTAACAACCTAACATAGAAGTCAAAATTTTTGAACACTAAATCAACACAATTTAAATAATACAAAAAATGAAGAAAAGTATCTCAAGAAGAAAGTTTATTAAAAAGAGTTCTGCAGGCATAGCTGGGGTTTCCATGCTATCTACAAGTGCAGCCTCTTATAGTAGAATTCTTGGTTCGAATGATTCCATACAAATGGGTATTATTGGTATTCGCGGAAGAGGTGGTAGCCATATCAACAACTTTGGCAAAATGAAAAATGTTCGCATAAAATATCTTGTTGATATCGATGAAAATCTATTTAAAGATAGATTAGATGAAATTGAAAAATTTGCTGGTTATCGTCCAAAAACCGAATGGGATATGCGTCGAATTTTTGATGATAAAGAGGTTGATGCCGTTTCTGTTGCTGCTCCAAACCACTGGCATGCACTTTCAACAATTTGGGGAGCGCAAGCTGGAAAACACGTATATGTTGAAAAACCATCTACACACAATGTGTTTGAAGGTAAAAAAATGATAGAGGCAGCCAGAAAGTATAATGTTTTAGTTCAGGTTGGGTTTCAAAACCGCTCAATCGCAAATACACAACGAGCAATTAAATTTATTCGTGATGGAAAATTAGGAGAAGTGTATATGACTAGAGGGCTATGTTTTAAGCCAAGACCAAGTATTGGCATGTACCCAGATGGTCCCATGAAACCGGGAGAACAATTTAAAATGAATGTTGAGTCGGGTAGTTTCGAAACGCCATATACAGAATCGTATCTAAAAAATGTACATTATGATATGTGGATGGGTCCTGCACCAGAGAAGCCATTTAATAGAAATAGATTCCATTACAACTGGCATTGGAATTGGGATTATGGCAACGGTGATACCGGTAACCAAGGACCACACCAATTTGATGTTGCACGTTGGGCCTTAGGTAAAGAAGAACTTCCATTACGCGTAAATTCTATGGGAGGATATTTTGGTCCAAAATCTGCACAAAACACACCAAATACTCAAACTTCAATGTTTGAGTATGCCGATGGTAAAATATTAGAATTTGGAACTAGAGGTATCTTCACTGATCCAGAGGGCGTACTATTACCAGACATTAATATTACAGGTGATGGCAAAGTTTCTGCATCTAGTAAGGCATCACCAGTAAAAATTGGCGTAATTGTTTTAGGAACTGAAGGTTGGATGCAAATTGATGCTGGTGGAAACTGGCAAACTTTTTATGGAAGAAACAATGAAGCTGGGCCAACATCTGGTGAAAAAGATGAATCGTTTAATCCATTAAATTTAACTGGCGGTGGCGGTGAAGCTATTTTTGATAACTTTATTTCCGCTATTCGGAATAATGACCAATCAGAACTTACTTGCGACATAGAAACAGGACATAAATCTAGTGTTTTACCATTGCTTGCTAATGCTGCATATAGAGTAGGGCGAGAATTACAAATAGATGATAAATATGAAACTTATGTTAAAGACAAAGAAGCTAGTAAATTGTTAACTAGAGACTATAGAAAGGGCTATGAAGTACCTAACAAAATTTAAAAATTTATCATAGAAAAGAGGCATAAGTGAATATGCCTCTTTTTTTATAAAAATTCGAAATGAGATTAGCTCTTCTACTTTTAATACTTATCACTCTAAATTTCGCTTGTAAAGAAAAGAAAGCGGATATTGAAGTGAAAGACATAAGAACTACGAACAACATAACATTAGAAAATAATAAATCTGATAAAAAGGTAGATGTTTTTATCGATGGTAAATTGTTTACATCATATGTATATGCTGATGACATTTCTGTACTTAAAAAAACAACCTTATATCCGATTATTGCAGCAAATGGTGAAGCCATTACACGCGGTTATCCGTTAAATACCAGACCAAATGAAAGAACCGATCACCCACACCATATTGGAGCTTGGTTTAATTATGGAGATGTAAACGGACTTGATTTTTGGGGTAATTCTGATGAAATTAAAACTCCAAAAGAAAAACTAGGTACCATTCGTCACGATAAAATTATTAGTTTAACTAGCGGCCATAAAAGTGGTACACTTGTAGTAAGTGCAAATTGGTTAAATCCGGATGAATCTATTCTGATAAAAGAAGAGACCAAGTTTGTTTTTTATGCAGAAGCAGGGAAACGATTTATTGATAGAATTACCACTTTTAAGGCGCTTGAAGAAACGGTTTCATTTAATGACACTAAAGAAGGAATGTTCGCAATTAGGACCGCTAGAGAACTAGAACATCCTAGTGATGGACCAGTAACCTTAAGTGATGCAAACGGCAATAAAACAGATGTTCCTGTTACCGATAATACTGGTGTAAGTGGCCAATATTTAAGCAGTGAAGGTATCACTGGTGCCGATGTTTGGGGGACTCGAGCTAAATGGATGGCCCTTACTGGCACCATAAATAAAAACGATGTTACAGTAATGATTATGGATCAACCAAACAATATAGGCTATCCTACCTATTGGCACGCTCGTGGCTACGGTTTATTCTCTGCAAATCCTCTAGGTCCAAAAGCATTTACTAATGGTAAAGAACCACCGATTAATTTTACACTAGAACCGAATACCGAGGTAACATTTTCCTATCGAATAGCAGTTTTAGATGGAATAAAAGACAGTACCGAATTGGAAACAGAATTCAAGAAATTTACATCTAAATAGAAAAGGGTTCCTTTGACTTAAATCTGCTTTATTTAATCGTGTTTTCAAGAATAATAACAGAAGGACTTTCAGTAAGCCATCTTTTACTCAATCCAGTTGTATCACCTTTAGCAAGGAATTGAACATTAGACCCTAAGGCTAAATCAATATCACCATCTGCATCTATATCACCAGCATCTAAAACAATCCACCTGCCTTTAGAAGCGCCTTTAAAAGATGAAGGCTCAAAGTTTAATTCGCCTTTGTTCTCTAAATAAACAAAACTCTCTTCAGGAGAATTCAAGTAATCTGGAAAATACGAAATTGATGCAATATCTATATCTCCATCCAAATCATAATCATTAGGTATGGCTTTGTAAGCACCATTTTGATGAAAGAAAAAAGTCTTTATAAAATTTAAGTTACCATCATTTAAAAAAATATAAATCCCATGATAATCTTTTAAGAAAGGCGTTTTATCAGCATTATCGCCACAGACGTATAGAATATCATCAAAACCATCTTTATTAAAATCAACTAAATCGAAATTTTGACTTCCATTAAGTGGTGAAAAAGAAAGTAATTGTTTTTCAATGAAGCCACCTTTACGATCATTTTCAAAATAAAAAAGACCTTCATTTCCTTGAGCCATTAAAACAAAAACATCATTAAATCCGTCAGCATTACCATCTTTAATAATAGTTTTAATAGCACCAGGGGCATTCTTAAGTAAATGTGCTTTATAGGCGTTATTTTGCTTATTCTCATACCATACAAGTTTACCAGTAAGGTCGCCATATTCACAAGCTAGTAAATCTTCAAAACCATCAGCATTCAGATCCCCAAAATTCATATGCACAGGTCGCTGCATTTCCGAAATAAAAGGCGCATGTAGTTTAGTAAGTTGTTTTGTACTATCTAAAGTTAAGCGATGTATAGCGCCATCAGACAAATCATTTGGAAAAATATTACGTCCAATAGTCGTTAAAAAAACGGTGTCTTGACTTTCGTAATAATTTATGGGAGTATCTTTTAGACGTAAACTATATTTTCGATTTAAATTGAAATCTAAAAATGTCAGCTTGTTGTTATTTCTTTTTCCATCACTAAAAACAAGTCCTTTTTTATTCGGTAAAATCTTCACCATTGATGTGAATGATGGCTTGTCGGCATAACTGGCTTCTTTATACTTAAAATGTTTTAGACCATTTTTAAGAATTTTGTTTTGTTTTGAAAAACCGATGGAATCTGGTGAGTTATTTATGTAGTACTTAAATATTTTTTGCCAATCTGCATTAGCTATTAATGGTCCATCAGGAAATATATTGGCCTCTTTTACAACTAAAGCATTTCTTGAAGAACCGAAAATACTATCAGGTTGATGTTTACCATTAAAAATCCCTAAGCGGTTTGCCATTGCAGGTAACACATCAAATTTCCAACTATTTTTTGGCAATGCTTTTGGAGCGACATATAGGTGACAACTAGCACAATGAATTTCAGCTAATTCTTTTCCTGATAAATTAGATTCAGGTATTACTTTTTGTGCAGTGCTTTTTTGCTCATGTTTACATCCATTGAAAAGCAACAGAACAAATAATAGGCAAAATAAAACATGCTTCTGCATAACGACTTTCTTACGACATTTAATAACAAAAATACATTATCGCATTCTATTAACTACAAACAAATAGAACATAGAATGCTATAAAAATGCAGCTATTTAAGTATATATTATACTCTTAAAAAAATCTTCTTTTTGTACAGGTAATATAGGAAAAGCCATTCAAGAGCTATTACTCCCATAACAACAATAACATTACCAAATTCACCTGTTGGTTTTGCTATAAAGCCCAAAAAAAATCGAGAAGTATGCCAAAAATCAATAATTTTTACGCCCATGTATATGGTAATCGAATTCATTCCAATTACCCTGAAAAAGAAAGTCCAGTTGCGCCAATTAAGCACATCTATTACATAATAGAACAACGCCATAAGTAAGAAACTTATTCCTGCTGTGAGCATATTAAAAGTAACTGTCCATATATTTTTAACTATTGGGTAAATAGGTGAACATAATAGCGCTAGAAGAATTAATGGAATTCCAATACTAACTAGCAAACCGGTTTTTTTTATTTGTGAGAATGCTTTTTTTCGAAGAATGGTACCAGCAAAAAAACCAAATAATGTAATTACTGTAGCAGAAACAATAGATAAAATACCCTCAGGATCATACGTGTCATAAATTAATTTACCAGGCAAAAATTGTTGGTCTATCCATGCATTCATACTTCCTTCAGGTGTAATTACACCAGCTCCAAATCCGGGTACCGGTACAAAAAGTTGTAAGATGGTTATTGCAATCATAATTCCGACTAACCATAAAATTTGTACTTTAAAATTCCTTGTAAATAAGACAATTATTGAGGCAAAAAAGTAACCAATTCCTATTTGAGATAATACACTTAAATAACGTAAATCTGAAAATCCATTTTTTAAAGCTCCATTATATATTAATCCTAAAAGAACCAATAAAACCATTCTTTTAAAAACTTTCTTAACGAGAACAGATTTTTGAACACCCTTTTCTAATTTACTAATTAGCGCAAATGGAATTGCCACCCCAGACATAAACATGAATAGCGGAAAAATTAAATCTTCAAAATGAAAACCTTCCCAAGGTACATGATGCATTTGTTCGGCTAAAACCTCTACCCAACTCCATTTAGTAGCCTTAGCTAGTGCTCCTATAAAAGATCCACCTCCAATAATCCAAAGCATATCAAAACCACGCAAAGTGTCTAATGAAAGAAGCCTATTTTTTGAATCTGAATTTAATTTAGAATCCATTTTAATTTTCTTTTAATTTCTAAAAAAAGGGATGCTAAAAATCTAGCACCCCTTTAAAACTAACTCAATCAACTCAACTTTCCTACTTTATAAACTTTATAAAAGCACTTACACTTTATTAAACATAAGGATAGTTCTCTCTCAAAATTATTCAATAACTTCTAGTGGCGGTACATTTCCAGCATAACCATCATAACCATAATTCTGGTTTATTACCCCCAAAGTATTTGCAGTTATTATGTTAGAAGGAATTGGCCAAAGTGCATGATAAGGCTCCATTCCTGCAGTATTACCCAACAAGGTCACTTGTTTTTCATACGTTTTATTAAGACGCATTACTCTGTCATAATAATAGTTCTTATCACCAAAAGTGCTAAGGCTATAACCATCCAAATTTTGTTGTGCAAGCATATATGATACTCTAATTAACTCCGAATGCCTTGGTGCTTCAGCAAAAAGTTCTCTAGCTCTTTCATCAAAAATAAAATCAAGTGTTACATCACTAGCTGAAATTGGTAATGCATTAGCTCTTTCTCTTACTTTATTGATATCTAATGCAGCTTCTGCTAATTGACCTTTCCAGAAATATGCCTCAGCCCTAAGCAAATATGCTCCAGCTAACCTATAAATATACCAGTCACCATTCCCACCCATTGGTCTCGCTGTAGGGTCATCTTGAGGAACGAACATAATATAATGTGGCATTGCATAGATATATTTAAAAGTATCCAATTCTTGAGCAAAATATGCTTCATTCACCGGGGTTCCAAAATCTACCGAAGCAGGATTGTTATATAAAAGTTCATGCTTATCAACCCAATTAATATCAGAACGTCTTAAATCTTGTGTATTCTCCCAAGTCTGACCACCATATTCCCATAACTTATATTGATAATGATGTGTAAGACGAACATTACAATTTCCTCTACCAAGTGAATCATACATAACTTGTCCAGTGCCATCAGTAGTCATACCAGGTGCACCTTGACTATCTAAAACTGCAGGCTGAAACCATTGTGCATTATAATTTCGCATCGTATATAAACCATCTGATCTAGCATCGGAAGGAGCTTCATAACGATCAACAATAGCAAGTATAGTTTCTCTATTTTCAGCACTATTAAAGTTTTTTGGGCGGTGAAGATCCCAAATAAGATTTCGATTATCATCTGCTAAATCAACACCAAATCTAGTTTCCATTAAAGAATATGGGCCTTCAATAACTTGATTTATACTTGCGAGGGCCTTATCGAATTCACTATTTGCTAAATATACTTTAGTCAACAAGTAATTTGCCGCTCCTTTAGATATTTCTCCTGGACCTGCAACTTCTGGCAACCATTGAACCGCATACTCTAAATCAGTTTCTAGCTTAGCTAAAATAGTCCATCTACTATGTGTATAAAAATCAAGTTTTTCACCAATAATTTCCTCATTCACATATGGTACATCACCGTAGGTATTAACTAAACGATAATACCAATACGATTTGTGCCATAAAGCTTCAGCTAAAATTGAATTCCGATCAGTTTCGTTTTCCCATTCAATATCATCAATTCTAGAGATAGCAACATTTGCATTTTTAATATGTTCAAATGTCTCGGTAAAAAAGTCTAAAAACGGATAATATTGTGATTGATTTGGAGTAAGCTTATGAAAATCTAGCTGCGACCATGGCGAAGCCAAATCAGAAGCTGAATACTCAGCGGCGATAGAATTTAAATATCCAGTGTTTTCATTTTTTAGCGCCTTTCTCAAAGTATAAAGCATAGACTCAAATCCATCTTTGTCAACATAAACATTTTCTGGACTAAAAAAAGATTTTGGTTCTGGGTCTAACCAGTCTTTAGAACATGACGTTACCATCACAAATATAACCAAACCTAATATCGCTAGTTGTTTCTGTATTTTTTTCATCTTTAAGGTTATTTAAGGTTATTATAATGTTAAACTAAATCCTAGTGAATAGGTCTTTGCCAAAGGACTATTTAGAGATTGAGGGTCCCATCCTGGCCATTTAGAAAAATAATATAGATTACGACCTGAAAAGAATATTCTAGCATTTGAAATACCATATCGTTCCATAATATCTGCAGGAATATTATATGCCAAGGTTAAATCTTGTACTCTTACATATGAGTTCTTCTTGTAAATCTGAATTCCACCTCCATATACTGTAGTATTGGTAATTAATCGTGGATAATCATTAATAGGGTTTTCAGGGGTCCAATAAGGAATGTTGACTTCATTTCTTCTGTCATAAGTATCGCTACCTCCTTGACGTAGTGCGTAAGAAAAGGCACTTAGTTGCCCGAATTCACCTCTTAGAAAGACTGAAGCGGTGAAGTTTTTTAAGAAATTAAATTGATTTCTCATCCCCAATCTAAATCGGGGTTCTGTGTAACCAATAAATTGTTTGTCGGTTAACTCATCATATACACCATCTCCATCAACATCTTCTACTTTCCAATCACCCGGTTCTAAACCTACTGCAGCGGCTTGAGTAGCTTCATCAACTTGCCAAATACCTAATGTGTTATAATCCCAAATAGCATCAATTGCTTGATTTGGAAACCATTCGTTAGTATAATCAGGAAGCTCTTCACCATTCTCATCAAAATCACCAAACAAGCTTTTAATTTTATTTCTATTCAATGAAAAAGTTAAATCTGTTCTCCAGGTTAAATCTTCATTACTTATGTTCACCGTATTAAGAGAAACTTCAACTCCCCTATTTTCTACTTCACCAAGGTTAGACAATATTGATTCATACCCTGTTAATTCTGGTAATTTTCGTTCCATTAAAAGATCTACCGTATTCATAACATATACGTCAGCTCCAAAATTTATGCGGTTATTGAACATGCTTAAATCAAGTCCGAAGTTAAGCGATTCTGTTTTCTCCCAACGCAACCCATAATTAGCTAATGTGCTGTTATAAACACCTACCTGAGTATTTGTACCATCATAATAAATATCTGATTGCGTTTGAGCTAAGGCTCCGTAAATATCGATATCTCTGTTTCCATTAATACCCCAAGATGCTCTTAATTTCAACTGATTTATAGCATCTACATTAAAAAAATCTTCACTTGAAATTTTCCATGCTAAAGCTACAGCAGGAAAGGTAGCTCTCGGATTTTCTTGACCGAAGGCAGAATATCCATCTCTTCGTACGGATGCAGTTAATAAATATTTATCGTCATAAGAATAATTTACACGAGCCATAGAAGCGTCTGCGTTAGACTGCCTATCATCTGTATTTACTGCAGGGTTTACGCCATATTGCAATCCATTAAACCCAAGGTTTTCATTTGGAGTAAATTGTTCGTTTTGTAAGTAAGAATACCACGATTTGTTTTGTTCTGCACTCTGCAATAATGTTAAATCAATAGAATGTGAACCAAATTCTTTTTTCCAAGTAAGTATATTATCTAGTATCCAATTAAAGGAAGAATACTCTTCTCTAGTGGCGTAACCACTTTGACCACCTTGTATTGTTTCAGAAGACCAAAAATTGTAATCTCTTGAAAACTCAAATCTCGGTTGGAACGATAATTTATACTTAAATCCGAATGGCAACTGTATGTTTGTATAGAGCGTGCTAAATATGGTATTAATCTTATTTTCCCGATCTTGTCCATAATAATTTAGTAATGGGTTCTCAATAGTAAAATCATTTGGATACCTTTTTATAGTACCGTCTTCATTGTATTCAGAACCATAAGGGCTCATTCGATACATATCTGTTAAATCAGCAGTAACAGAACTTTCATCTCTATTTGTATATTGAGTATTCATACCAATATCCATCCATTTTGTAGGCTTGAAATTCAAGTTTAATCGTGTTGTTAAAGCAGAATAATCATCTCCTAAGACAAGCCCTTCGTTGTCAATGTATCCCATAGACCAGTAATACGTAACTTCATCACTACCGCCATTAATACTCAAATCATATTTCTGCTGTACAGCTCCTTTACGAATTATTTTATTATACCAATCAACCGTATTTCCATTAATATAGTTTTCTGTTTCAACAGGAAAGAAAGTAAGTCGAGTTAACCATTCTCTTGTATTATCAGCATTTGGGTTATTACTAGCACTTCTCCATTGATCTAGAGTTACACCTGAAGGAAGTTGACTTGGATTATCGTAGTAATAAGATGGCGATTCTGTGTCCAATGCTCTTTTCACATCTTGTCGAAACGTAAGGTATTCTGATGCATCATTTGGAGTAAAATCATTAGTAGGACTAGACATACCTAATTGCGAAGAAAAACTAATCGTTGCTTTACCTTTACCGCCTGATTTTGTTGTAATCAAAATTACACCCGAAGAAGCCCTTGAACCATAAACAGCTGCTGAACTTGCATCTTTTAAAATATCAATTGATTGAACATCTGAAGGATTAATATCTCGCAGACTCCCGTTGTAAATAGATCCATCCACAACAATCATTGGTTGGGTAGAAGCATTAAGAGAATTTGCTCCTCGTACTTCAATTTCGCCACCTCCTGCTGCAGTTGTTCCTTGAGTCATGTTTAAACCAGCAACAGTACCTTGTAGCATATCAGTAATCTGGGTCATATGTTGGTCTTTATAAGTTTCAGAGCTCACATTAGCAACAGACCCTGTAAGATCACTTTTTTTCATAGTTCCATAACCCACTACGACAACTTCATCAAGTTCAGACACCTCTGTTTTTAATGATATTTCGATATTGGTCTGACCAGCAACAGAAATTTCAGTGGTACCATAACCAATATAACTCACTACCAATATTCCATTAGATGGAATATCAATTGTAAATTCTCCATCAAAATTTGTTAGTATTCCATTGGTTGTACCTTTTTCAACAACATTTGCACCAATTACGGGCATTCCATCTTCTTGATCTATTACTGTTCCCGTTACTGTAATATTAGCGTCCTGTGCAAAAAACGGGGTTTGCAATAGGGTTAGGACTATAAATAATAGTACGTTCTTTTTCATAATTAGTTTTATTTGGTTCTCATTTAAATTTCGGTCGCGATTTTGTAAAAGTTATTCGGTGTTACTTCATTTATACATTAATGTTTTTAGGTTAATTACTATTTCAATTTAGTTTTCCATTTCCATTCCGTAGGAAAATCGACTAAATCATGTATGTTTATTTGCTTTTTAGTTTCTATAGACTTAACAGCAGCAATACCAATTAAGCTCGACATAAGTCCCGCTCTAGAGTCCGCCATTTGTTTTAATTCATCTGGTTGATTGGGCTTAAAAATTTTATCCCTTAATTTATCGTCCGAACCACCATGAGTTCCAGAATCTCTTCCCAACCCATAAGCTTTTGTTCCGTTAAAATTTTTGGTAATTCTAAATTCAAATACATTATCCACCTCCCAAGGTTGTGCATCGTAAACCCGAACTTCTAAACGCCCTTTTTCACAATTGAATGCAATATTCTGACCTTCATAAGGCATATAAGAATTTAGAGAGTAGCTTAATAATACATCATTTTCATACGCTACTTCAACAGTCATAGCGTCATACGAGTCAATTTCTTTATCCCAAACACAACCATCTCTTAAATAACCATCTTCAGCTTCTCCTGAGAGATAAAGTTCTTTACTTCCATATGATTCAATATCCCAATAGAATTCACATTTAGATTTAAATGTACACGTCCTACAGTTGCTCCCTCTAAACGAATTATTCTTTCCATAAAAACCTACTTTCCCGTTAGCTTTTACTGTTACTGGTTCAGAGTCTAACCACCAATTCATCTGGTCAAAATGATGTGAAGCTTTATGCACTAACAAACTCCCAGAAAATCGTTTTTTACCATGCCATCTTCTATAGTAAGAAGCTCCATGATCCACATTTAAATACTCGTGATATTCAGCAGAAAGCACTTTGCCAAGCTCACCTGAGTTTAATATTTTTTTTATTTCTTCAGATTCGTTACTAAATCTAGCATTAAACGTTGTAGTAATCTTCTTTCCTGTACGATTCTCAGCAGCTATCAAATTTTGACCTTGATGAGCTTCTGTAACCAATGGTTTTTCAGAGATAACATCACAGCCTAACTCCATTGCTTTAACGATATATTGTTCATGAAAACAATCTGTGGTAGTTACTATTACCGTATCGGGTTGTGTTTCACTAATCATTTTCTCAAATTCTGAAGAATGATAAGTTGGAGCATTTGTGCCAATAAACTTTTTGGCATATTCCATACGTCCAATATTAATATCGCACAGTGCAACCAAATCTGCATATTGGGCGTAGTTTTGAATTATGGGCTTTGCCCAAGAACTACTACCTCTAGTTCCTGTGCCTACTAAAGCATACTTTGTTTTTCCTTTACTTCCTTTTTTAGATTCATCTTTAAAATCAGTAGCAGATAAAGAAAAAGGAACGGCAGCAGCAGCCATCGTAGTGTTTTTTAAAAAAATTCTTCGTCCATTTTTCTGATTATCCATAGCACAAGATTCTTTGAATTTTGATGAAGATTTAATATTGAGTTAACAATAATACAAAAATTGTGTACGCAAACAAATATTTCTAAAAAATTATTTTTTCTTACATTTTAGCCCTACAATCATGCATTAATGAGTATTTTTTATGTATATTTGTGTAGGCACACAAGGAAAATTAGAACTCTATAAAACTAAAAACCAGTGGATAAGTCAAGAAGAACAACAATTCAAGACATAGCAAAGTTTGTAAATGTTTCTATTGGCACAGTTGATCGTGTTATTCATAACAGGGGAAACGTTTCACCAGATAAAAAGAAAAAGATTTTGGAGGCGATTAAAATTTTAAATTTTAATCCAAATTTTTTAGCAAGCACCTTGGCGTTAGGAAAGCAACGCCATATATGTAGCTTATTACCACATCCTGACTCTACAAATAGCTTTTGGCAACTCCCTAAAAAAGGTGTTAAACAAACTGCTGCTGAATACAAAGATTTTGGCATTACTTATACTGCTTTTGATTACGACTTAAAAGAAGAGTCTAGTTTTGTAGAAAAATCATTGGCTGTATTAGATGCCAATCCTGATGGTGTAATATTGGCCCCACTTTTCAGAAAAGAAAGTGAATTGTTTATTAAGAAACTTGAGGAAAAACAAATCCCTTATATTTTTATAGATTCTTTTATTCCTGACCAAAAAGACTTGTCGTATATCGGACCAGATTTAAAAGGTGGCGGATATGTAGCGGCTAAACTAATGAGTTCAATATTAAGTCCTAATGACGATATATTAATTGTTAACCTAATTAAATCTGTTGAGAACAGTAATTTAAATGTAATTGAAAAAGGTTTTCGCGAATTTTTTAACGATTCAAACATCAACAGCAAAAGAGAAATTAAGTCAATTACAATACCTTCTCTTGAAGAAAGAGACATTAATGTTGAGTTAACTAAATATTATCTAAAAAACCCTGAAACAAAAGGTGTTTTTGTGACGAACTCAAAGGCCTCATTAATTGCGAAGTATCATGTGTTACATGAGCTTTCAGTAAAAATGATTGGTTTTGATTTATTAGAAGATAATATTAAAGAAATGAAAGATGGAAATATTGATTATCTTATATCACAAAGACCTTTTTTCCAGGGCTCTATGGCGGTAAAAGCTTTATTCCATTATTTTATTTACAAAAAAATCCCTTCAAAACTACAGCTTGTTCCTCTTGATATCATTATTAAGGAAACTGTAGATTATTACATGGATTTTAAAGAACCTACTGTTGGTAATTTTTTGTCCAAGAACTAAAGGAACTAGCGTTTTTTAAGAAAATCCTTATGTTTGATTATTCGATCAATTCTGGTCGCAACAATATTTTATAATACAGTTTTGAGATAATTTATGAGAACTACCACTATTTATGCAATTTTATTTTTAATGTTAGCAACAAGTTTTACAGTGCCTGAAAACTCTAATGTAATCGAAGGTTTTTTATATTCTAATCAACAATTTGTACAAATAGAAACTACAAACGGTAAGATTTCAAAAATAACGAGTTCTTCAGAAGTAGAAAATGGTTCTAAGCTATATCTGTCACCTGGTCTTATTGACGTTCAAATAAATGGTTATATGGGTGTAGATTTTTCAGGTCCAGATTTAACCGTTTCAGATGTTAAGAAAGCCACCAAAGCTCTTTGGAAAGCAGGTGTAACCTCTTACTTTCCTACATTAATAACTAGCGATATTAATCGTTTAAAAAAGAATTTCGCCATAATGGCGGAAGCTCGTAAAGACCCAGAAATTGCCAAATCAATTCCCGGTTTTCATTTAGAAGGACCATACATTTCACCAATTGCTGGATTTAGAGGAGCACACTTAGAAAAATATATAAAAAATCCGGATTGGGAAGAGTTTAAAGAATTACAAAAGGCAGCAGATAACGGAATTATCTTAATTACTTTAGCACCAGAGCTAGATGGAGCTATTCCATTCATTCGAAAATGTGTAGAAAGTGGAGTTGTTGTCTCACTAGGGCATCATAACGGCTCTGAAAAAGATGTACAACATGCAGTAGATGCAGGTGCCAGAATGGCGACTCATTTAGGTAACGGATGCGCAAATGAAATAAACAGACATCACAATCCTATTTGGCCTCAATTATCAGAGGATAAAATTAGTATAAGTATCATTGCTGATGGATATCATTTAACAAAAGAAGAAGTACGAACATTTTATAAATCAAAAGGAGTAAACAAAACTATATTAGTGTCCGATGCTCTTGACCTAGCGGGAATGCCTCCAGGTGAATATGTTCGGGGTGAAAGAACCCTTCTGCTAACACCAAATGTAGTAAAACTACCCAAGGAAAATGTACTTGCTGGTGCGGCTTCTCCAATAAGTAAATGTTTAAGTGTATTTATGAATTTTACACAATGTTCTCTACAAGATGCTATTCAAATGGCAAGTACAAATCCAGCAGAGTTATTCGAGTTAAATACTATTGGTGAGATTAAACAAGGGAAACGTGCGGATCTTATTCTTTTTAGAATGGAAAACAATGAGATGATCATTGAAAAAACCTATATCAATGGCAAATTAGTCTATTCAAAAGAGTAATTAATGAAAAACAATAAACTACTTAAAAAAATTCTTATTGCAATAAGTGCAGTAGGGCCCGGACTATTTTTAATTGGTTATAATATAGGCACGGGCAGTGTTACCACAATGGCTAAAACCGGAGCGGAACATGGTATGAGTTTGTTTTGGGCCCTAGTTCTTTCTTGTATTTTTACTTATGTATTAATGGTAGCCTACGGCAAAGTAACTTTAGTTTCAGGCAAAACTGCACTCTACAATTTCAAGTCAGAGTTTAAACTAGGCTGGCTGCTTTCATTATATATAATAATTGCATTAATTATAGGAGAATTATTGGCGCTCATGGGCGTTATGGGAATCGTCGCAGAACTGGTTCAAGAAGGAATTCGTTTGGCCTTTGATGGATTAATAGTAAATACAGTATGGATTATATTATTTTTTGTAGTCATTTTGTTCTTTCTTCTTTGGTACGGACGATATCAAGTCTTTGAAAAAATACTTACCGCCTTGGTGGTGCTAATGGGTCTTTCATTCTTAGTGGTTTTTGTATTAGTACAACCAAGTCTATCTTCAATTTTAGAGGGTATGATTCCAGGAATTCCTGATACCCCAGGCGCACTCGGACTAGTAGCCGCAATAACGGGAACAACCTGTTCTGCTGCTGTTTTTATTATGCGTAGTACAGTTGTTGCAGAAAAAGGGTGGGGTATTCAAAATTTAAAGGAAGAAAAAAAGGATGCTGCTGTATCGGCCTCCATGATGTTATTATTGAGCGGAGCCATAATGGCCGTAGCCGCAGGCACACTACATATATCCGGACTTCGCCTTGAAAACACAATAGACATGATTGCCCTTTTTGAACCTATCGGCGGAAAATTGGCAGCCTTTACCTTAATAATAGGTATTGCTGGAGCAGGTATTTCAACTATATTTCCCATTGTATTAATAGCCCCTTGGCTAATAGCTGATTACCGAGGAACACCAAGGAATATTCATTCAACGCAATCGAGAATTCTAATATTTGGTGCCTTGCTGTTTACTTTCGGTTCTGTTTTTTTAGCTGAAAGACCTCCTGCACTTATGGTTTTTTCCCAGGCATTTCAAGCATGTATTCTTCCAGCAGTTGCCATTCCAATATTTGTTCTAATTAACAAAAAAACATTGATGCAAAAACATAAGGCGAATATTAAGTTAAACCTAAGTATTATAGCCGTAATACTCTTTTCAATAATCACTTCTTGGTTCGCAATTGCTGAATTTTTATAAATAATAAACCACACTAAATATGAAAAATAACTTAACAATTGAAAATTTAAAAGTCTTCACCTACGATGAACCTAAAGATATGGGTAAAGCTGCTGCCGACTTTGTAGAAAAAAAATTACAAATTGCAATTAACGACAAAGGTTTTGCTAATTTAATTTTAGCAACTGGTGCTTCTCAATTTCCTTTTCTAGAAGAATTAAAAAAGAAGGATATAGGGTGGCAAAAAATTACAGTTTTTCATTTAGATGAGTATAAAGATATTTCGGATAGCCACCCTGCAAGTTTTAGAAAATATCTTAAAGAAAGAATATTAGATGAAGTAAAACCAAAAAAGATTTTTTTCTTAAACGGTGATGCAGATGACATTGAGAAGGAAATGGAAATCTATTCAAATGAATTAAGAAATCATCCAATTGACGTTGCATGTATAGGTATCGGCGAAAATGGCCACATAGCTTTTAATGATCCACCTGTTGCAGATTTTAACGATCCCAAATTAGTAAAGGTAGTAGATTTAGACGAAGATTGCAGAAAACAACAACTAGGTGAAGGTTGGTTCCCGACCTTAGAAGATGTTCCTAAACAAGCACTATCACTAACCATTACAGCAATTTTAAATTGTGAAACAATTAGCTGTGTAGTTCCAGATGAAAGAAAAGCAAAAGCTGTCTACAACACTTTAAATAGTGAAATAAGTACCGATTGCCCAGCAACCATCTTACGAACACATAAGGATACCAAATTATTCTTAGACAAAGGCTCAGCCTCTTTACTTTAAAAAAATATTATTAAATAAAGGTTCTATTCTAGTGGAAATTGCAAAGTATGATTCCACTAGAATAGCACTATCAAAATGAATAAATAATCTTCTATTGTAAATTTAAATTCTAATAAATATTTTCTTTTTATACATCCAGTAACAAATATACCATAGCATAAAAAGTACTATGCTACTTAAAATAATATGTGCTCCTAATTCACCTGTCCACCCAAATAAAGCATTCGAAAAAGGAAGGAATATTTTCTTTATAAGTTCTGCACCACCAATGTGCGCAAAGAGGTATATAAATAATGGATTCATACCAACCACGGCAAAAAACAACACCCCTTTTTGATATTTTTTAATATCAATTAACCAATAACATAAAGCAAGTGCTATTAAAGACCAACCTCCACTAGCAAAAACAAATGTTGTTGTTGCTATTTTTTTAATAATTGGAGTAAATGGGCTTAAACCAAATCCTATAATCAAACCTATAATTCCGGCGCCAAATAAATACATCAATTTTTTCTTAGGCTCAAAATCACTTATAAGTAATTGTCCTGCCACAACACCCCAAATAGTATGGGCTGCTGTAGGAATCGCATTAAACATTGCCCAACCACTTCCGTCTTCTTCTCCGGAAATCAAAATATTAAACCATGCAGGAAAATTTTCGCCATTCACAAATGCATTCGTAAATCCTTCCACCGGAAAAAATCGATATAATCCTTCGGTTATTATAAGTAGGAATATTGAAAAGCCTATTTGCATAATTACCGGTTTACGAATAACTAAAAAAGCCAATATATATGCAACCCCCAATTGTGCGAGTACGTTTTGGAATCTAAATACTATCAGACCAGGATCAATACAATAAAGTGCCCAACCAAGTAATAACATTAATAGTGCTCTTTTAACAGCATGTTTAGTGAGCTCTTTATATGAATCTCCTTTTGCAATTCTTTTTGAGAATGACAAAGGCATGGCAACACCCACAATAAACATAAAGAAAGGCTGAATTAAGTCCCAAAAATGGAGTCCTTCCCACTCAACATGATGAAATTGACTGCCTAAGGCATGAATAAAAGAGCCATTAAATTGAGGTAATACTAAATAGGAAAATAAATGTGAAAACTCAGCAATTAATAAAAACATTGTTAATCCCCTATAAAAATCAAGGGACAATAATCGACCATTTGATTTCTTCTGTGTTTCAGGCATGGTTTAGTTATTTAGTTGGTTTGGTGCACATATTTTTATTCACAAACAAAAAGAGTTTTAATCATTCTCATTTCATTCATTAAAATCACACTACATCTCAATGGTATAAAAAGCTAATTATATATAAAAAACTCCAATGCTCTAACTTAAGAATTAATCCCAAAATAGATTAAGATATTAAGTAGATAATTCTAAAAGTTATTCAAAACTAATTTACGCCACTTTCTATTTTCTTGTCTTAACGAATGAGTTTTCAAACCGTATTTACATTAAATAAAAATTGGAAACTAAAATTAAGTACAACTAAAAAATTAAGCATACGTAATTATAAAATTCAAATGCTTTTCAATTCAAAATTTGTTTAATACTTTAACAATCTACCAAAATTTACAAACACAATGAGAAAAGCAAGTTTATTACCATTTATGTTTATACTGTTTTTTTTGAAAAACCTCAACGCACAAGAGATAAAAACAATTTCAAAAGAAACGCTAACCGACAAAATTCAAGGTTATTGGATAGGTCAGTTAGCAGGGAATTATATTGGTTTTCCATTTGAAAACAAATATGTGGAAAACCCTATTCCTGTTTTTGTCGATCGCTACATGAATTATAAAGATGCTGAAAAACTTAACTTAAAAATGAACCTTAATGATCGAAGAGGCTTTGTTGATATTATGGCACAAGCTATGGGTGGTGCTTGGTCTGATGATGACACAGATATAGAATTCGTTCTTTTACATGGGCTCGAAAAATATGGTTTAGACATTACATATAAAGAGTTAGCCTTGCTAAGGTCAAAACACATAAATCGCTTTATATGGCTTTCTAATAAAAGAGTTAAAGAACTGATAGATGAAGGTTATATGCCTCCTGAAACTGGTAAAAAAGAAAACAATGAACATTGGTATACTTTAGGTTCACAATTATATAATGAAATATTTGGAGTTGTTTACCCGGGCATGACTGCCAAAGCTGGCAAGTGGGGTAAATGGGGGGCACAAGTAGGTCATGATGACTGGGCAACTCACGGAACCATGCTAATTACTGCAATGTATAGTGCTGCGTTTTTTGAGAATGATGTACAAGAACTTCTTAGGATTGGAATGAGACAAATGCCACCAGACAGCCCCTATCTAGCTGCAGTAAAAAAAGTAATTCAATGGCACGAACAAAACAGAGAATGGCAAGATACCAGGCAATTAATACACGACAATTATTATGAAGAATTTAATGGTTTTAAAATACCTTATCCAATTGCGGGAGCTGTAATTAATGGTTTAAATGGAATTATGGCTTTATTATATGGTAACGGTGATTTTACAAAAACTGTAGGCATTGCTACAACAACCGGATACGACTGCGACAATCAAGCTGCAACCATAGGTGGGCTTTTAGGAGTCATGAATGGATCGAAAAGCATACCTGATAAGTTTACAAAAGAATTATCCTCAAGAGACAAATGGGAAGTTCCGTTTAACAACACCTATATTAACTATTCAAGGGATAGTCTACCCAACTTTAATAAAATATCTGATATCATAGATCGGATAGTTATTATTTCTGAAAAGGCCATAGTTGAAAACGGTGGCGAAATAATTACTTCAAAAAATGTTACGGATTATCACATTAAATGTGATTTTTAAACCGGTTAATCCTTTTGAGGGTTTAATCATAAAAAAAGCAGTTACTATATTTAGTAACTGCTTTTCATTAAGTGGTCCCACATGGACTCGAACCATGGACCACCTGATTATGAGTCAGGTGCTCTAACCAACTGAGCTATAGGACCGGTTTTCAATAAAATCAATGCGAATTCGCAAAAAACCCTCTTGAAAAGGTTGGCAAATTTACGCATTACCACCAATTACGCAAAATATTGCTGATTCATTTCGTAATAAAATTTTCACTTTACTTAAAAAAGAGAATATTTTAGGTTATTCCATTACTTCTTGACAAAGTTCAATTAAAATTCCATTAGCTGATTTTGGATGAACAAAAGCCACCAATTTATTATCCGCACCTCTTTTCGGTGTTTCATTTAATAAAGTGAAGCCCTCATCCTTTAAACGAGCCATTTCAGCAACAATATCGGTTACAGCAAAGGCGACATGATGAATACCTTCACCTTTTTTCTCAATAAATTTAGCAATAATGCTATCTTCTGTTGTAGCCTCAAGCAATTCTATTTTATTTGGGCCAGACTTAAAAAAAGAAGTACGCACACCTTCTGAAGCAACCTCTTCAATTTTATAATGTGATGAACCTAATAGTTTTTCAAAAAGTAAATTTGAAACCTCTAAACTTTTTACGGCAACTCCTAAATGTTCAATTTTATTCATGCTTTTGGATAATAGTGCATAATTTAATTACGCAACTCCTTCAAAATTACAATTTTGATAGCGATAACAATAGTACTTGATTATCGAATATATCGTATTTTTGTGGAATGGAAACGCAACGACAAAAGAAGATAGCAGGGGTCATTCAAAAAGATATGGCAGATATCCTACAACGCGCTGCTACTGATGGTGGTTTAAAAGGAATATTAATTTCCGTTACTAAAGTTTCTGTAACTACGGATTTGTCTATTGCTAAAATATACTTGAGTATTTTTCCAGTTAATTCTGGAGAAGAGCTCTTAAAAGGAATTCGAAGCAATCAACCATTAATAAAACATGAATTAGCACAGCGCACCAAAAATCAACTTAGAAGAGTGCCAGCACTACAGTTCTTTATTGATGATTCTTTAGATTACATTGAGAATATAGAAAAATCTTTGAAAGGCGATGAAAATCCAATAGAGAATCGTGATTTGCTCGACAAAAGAAAGAAAATTTGAATTTTACCTACTACATCGCACAGCGTTATGTACGGTCTAAAAGCAGTCAAAACGCTGTAAACATAATCAACTTTATTACCTTCTTAGTTACTGTAATTGGATCAGCAGCCTTATTTATTGTTCTCTCTGGTTTTTCTGGTTTAAAAACTTTTAGCCTTTCATTTAGTAATTCATTTGATCCAGATTTAAAAGCTTTGCCAGCTACGGGGAAATTTTTTTCAATTCCTGAAGAGGCTTTTGAAGCTTTAAATAATCTAGAAGGAATTGTCTCTTATTCCCGAGAAATAGAAGAAAAAGTATATCTCACACATAAAGAAACAGGTGATATTGCCAGTATAAAAGGTGTTGATAATTTCTATCAAAAAACTATTGGAGTTGATAGTACAATAATTTCAGGGAACTGGACCATTGATGAAAAAAGAGGTGTAGCAGGGGTTGGAATTATGCGATTACTTAATTTAACTCAAAACCAATTTAGAAATCCCTTAGTAATTTTGGTGCCCAAACCAGGCAAAGGTACCTTATCACAACAAACAAGTCCATATAATGAATTACCTATGGTAATTGGGGGAATATACTCAGTAGAAGAAAATTTAGATAAAAAATATATTTTTACAGATATTACAACTGTTCAGCATTTATTAGAAAAAGATAGCACCCAAGTTTCTGGTCTCAACTTTAAATTAAATGAATCTAAAAACATTTCTGAGGTTAAAACTGAAATAAAAAAAATCTTTGGAGATACTGTAATTCTCAAAGATCGCCAAGAGTTAAATAGTTCATTACATCGAATGCTTAATACCGAAAATTTAGCCACCTATCTTATTTTTACACTTGTATTGGTTATAGCATTGTTTAATGTGGTAGGTGCTATTATAATGATGATTTTAGATAAGTTGAGTAACCTAAAAACCATGTATAATTTTGGTGCAACATTAAAGGAATTACGAAGAATATACTTTATTCAAGGAATGTTAGTAACGGGAGCTGGTGGACTAATTGGAGTGCTTATCGGTATTTTATTAATTAGCTCTCAACTTTTATTTGGATGGGTGAAAATTGGTTATATCGATTACCCTGTAGAATTAAAATTAGTTAATATTCTAGTGGTTTTAGCAACAATTTTTGTGCTTGGACTAATAGCATCTAAAATAGCAAGTAGCAGAATAAGCAAGAAATTAATTACTCCTTGAATTTAAGGATTAACTTGAAATTGGTGATCACCAAACTTTTCTAATACCTCATCAAATGCTGCAAAAACATCCAGTGATTCATCACTAGTTACCATTTTCATACGATAAGGTTTAAAATCGGGAATACCTTTAAAATAATTTGTGTAATGTCTTCGGGTTTCAAAAACTCCTAACTTCTCCCCTTTCCAATCAATTGCCATTTGCAAATGCCGACGTGCAGCTTCAACCCGCTCTTTCATTGTTGGAGGTGATAATTTTTCACCTGTTTTAAAATAATGTTTTACTTCTTTAAAAAACCATGGATAGCCAATACTTGCGCGACCAATCATAGCACCGTCAAGTCCAAAATCATCACGCATTTTTTTTGCAGCTTCAGGTGTATCAACATCTCCGTTCCCAAATACAGGAATATGCATACGTTGATTATTTTTAACCTTGGCTATCGGGTTCCAATCAGCATTGCCTTTATACATTTGTGCACGGGTACGACCATGTATTGCAATAGCTTTACAACCTACATCTTGCAAACGTTCAGCGACTTCAACAATCTTAATTGAATCATCATCCCATCCCAGCCTTGTCTTTACTGTAATAGGAAGCTTTGTTCGTTCTACCATGGCTTTGGTTAAGGACACCATTAAATCAATATCTTTTAATATTCCTGCACCGGCACCTTTACTAACAACTTTTTTAACTGGACATCCAAAATTAATATCAATAATATCTGGATTCGATTTCTCAACAATTTCTACTGACTGTAACATCGAATCTAAGTTTGCCCCAAAAATTTGAATGCCTACAGGTCGTTCTTTTTCATAAATATCTAATTTCATAACACTTTTAGCCGCATCACGTATCAAACCTTCTGAAGAAATAAATTCTGTATAAACCACATCTGCCCCTTGTTCCTTACACAATGCACGAAAAGGAGGGTCGCTCACATCTTCCATTGGCGCAAGAAGCAGTGGAAAGTCAGGAAGTTCTATGTCAGCTATTTTAAGCATTAACATTATTTTTCTGGGATGCAAATTTACAGAAAATTAAAAAGTAAATTACACTTAGCTTAAGCACAACAATTCTTTACGTAATAACATAAATAAATCACTTTTATTAGATGAAATAATAAACTATTTCATCATCTAATTCTAAAAAAATAATAGCTATAACTCCGTTTTAAAATAATGTATCTTTGTAGGCTTGAATAGAGTTGTAAAAGCATAACTAAACTCCCGAAATAGTAGGACATCGCCAATGAAGAACATTCGAAACTTCTGTATAATTGCTCATATAGACCACGGTAAAAGCACCTTGGCTGATCGCTTGTTAGATTTTACAGGATCTGTTACAGATCGTGAAAAACAAGACCAACTTTTAGATAGTATGGATTTAGAGCGTGAACGCGGTATCACAATAAAATCTCATGCGATTCAAATGGATTATGAATTTGAAGGTGAAAAATATGTATTGAATTTAATTGATACTCCCGGTCACGTAGATTTCTCTTATGAAGTATCACGTTCTATTGCAGCTTGTGAAGGAGCTTTACTAATTGTTGATGCAGCACAAAGTATTCAAGCACAAACAATATCAAATTTATATTTAGCCTTAGAAAACGACTTAGAAATAATTCCTGTTTTAAATAAAGTAGATTTACCAAGTGCAAATCCGGAAGAAGTTACTGATGATATTGTAGAGCTATTGGGTTGCAAGCCAGAAGAAGTAATACATGCAAGTGGTAAAACTGGTTTTGGTGTTGGTGATATATTAGAAGCTGTTATCAATCGAATTCCTGCTCCTGAAGGAAATGTAGATGAACCATTACAAGCATTAGTTTTTGATTCTGTTTACAATCCATTTAGAGGAGTAGAAACTTATTTTAGAGTAATTAATGGTGAAATTAAAAAAGGGCAAAAAATAAAATTTGTAGCAACCGATAAAAGTTATTTTGCTGATGAAGTTGGTACATTAAAATTAAACCAAATTATAAAACAAAGCGTTAAGGCTGGTGATGTTGGTTATTTAATTACTGGTATTAAAGATGCTCGAGAAGTGAAGGTAGGTGATACCATAACTGATTCCGCTAACCCTACAAAAAATGCAATTGAAGGTTTTGAAGATGTAAAACCAATGGTTTTTGCTGGAATTTATCCTGTAGATACCGATGAGTTCGAAGAATTGCGCTCTTCTATGGAGAAGTTACAATTAAATGATGCTTCTTTAGTATTTGCTCCAGAAAGTAGTGCGGCTCTTGGTTTTGGTTTCCGTTGTGGATTCTTAGGAATGTTACATATGGAAATTATACAAGAACGATTAGAGCGTGAGTTTAATATGACAGTAATAACAACTGTACCAAACGTTAGCTATCATGCTTTTACTCGGAAAGATCCGGAAACACCTTTAATAGTTAATAATCCTTCAGATTTGCCAGATCCTTCAAGTATAGATCGCGTTGAGGAACCTTATATTAAGGCTACAATTATTACAAAGTCTGATTTCGTTGGAAATGTTATGTCATTATGTATTGAAAAGAGAGGTCAGATAACAAATCAAACATATTTAACTACAGAAAGGGTAGAATTAAGTTTTGATATGCCATTAGCAGAAATAGTTTTTGATTTCTATGATCGGCTTAAAACGGTTTCCAAAGGATATGCTTCTTTTGACTATACACCTATTGGCATGCGTGTTTCAAAGTTAGTTCGTGTAGATATATTATTAAATTCGCAACCGGTTGATGCGCTATCGGCTTTAATTCACGCAGACAATGCTGTACACATTGGTAAAAAGATGTGCGAAAAATTAAAGGAATTAATACCAAGACAACAGTTTGATATTCCTATTCAGGCAGCTATTGGGGCCAAGATTATCTCTAGAGAAACAACAAAGGCTTTACGTAAAGATGTTACTGCTAAATGTTATGGTGGGGATATTTCTCGGAAGCGCAAACTTTTAGAAAAACAGAAAAAGGGCAAAAAACGTATGCGTCAAGTAGGTAATGTAGAGGTGCCACAAGAAGCATTTATGGCTGTTTTAAAATTAAATGATTAAATAGTTATAGCATATTGTACAGTACTTCTTTTTTGTTGTAAAATTTTTCCTACTTTTAATGTGGTTCACACAATTTTTTTGGGTGAACCTAGTTAATATAAAAAAGTACTCCCAAAATGACCACCTACATTGCCCAATTCGTTGCTAAACACCGCATCATTCAAATCGAGCAAAATTCTATTTTCACTTGGCGACAAGAAAGCGGAGACATAGACGAATCATTGTTAGCAGATAAGATTAGAAGAGAATCTGCCATACATTTTTATAGATTAGTTGCAGGGTCAAATTACGAGATAAACACCGAAGACATTTCTATAAGTGTTTGGAAAACAATGGTATTTTAAATTACTTCATTTTTATTACCTTCATTGTCAAAATTTATTCCAAATGAAGGCTCACTTAAACCTTTTTTTTATTCTTTTTTATTCTTTCTTTTTAACAGGGCAATCCGTTAAAAAAATTGAACAGTGGAACACTATAGAAATAACCCTAATTTCAGAATCAACGTATAACAATGCTTATACAGACGTAGATGTTTGGGCTATTTTTAAAAATGAAAAAAACCTTGAATTTAAAAGACCCGCTTTTTGGGATGGGGGAAATACGTGGAAAATACGATTCGCCCCTAATGATATAGATGCCTCGTGGACGTGGATTTCATTTGCTTCAAACCCGAAAGATAATGGTCTAAATAATCAAAAAGGATCCTTTAGATCTGCCGCTTATACTGGCAATAATACACTAAAAAAATATGGCCTTCTAAAAATGTCTAATGGCCATAGAAACATAGTTCATAGTTCCAACCAGCCCTTTTTAATGGTAGGTGATACCCCATGGGCAATTCCTTTTCGTGCAACCAAAGAACAAGTTGAATTCTATGCCAAAGAAAGAAGAGCTAAAGGATATAATACCGTTTTATTAATGACATTACAACCCGATATGAAGGCGAAAGGGCCTAATAAACGTAATACAGAATTAGGTTTTAAACGAGCCTTCGAGGATTTAGCTAAAGGTCATCTAAATAATATTAACATAGACTATTTTAAATATTATGATGATATAATTAAAACTTTTATTGAAAATGAAATCGTGCCCGTACACCAACCTGTTTTTCATGGCTTTGGGTGGAAAGGCTTAGAAGTATTAGGAAAAACTATCGCTCCAGAAGAGTATGTGCGTTATTGTAAATACTTATTAGCACGTTATGGCAGTAACCCAGCTATTTGGTTATTAGGAGGTGATCATAATGGAAAGGATCCTGGTGTTTTAGAAAGTGGAGAAATGTTTGAGAAATGGGATTGTTATGCACAACCTACAGGAATACATTACAATCCTTGTGATGACTATTTAGCTGATTGGGCAAATGGTGATCGTGAACATTGTTTTCATTACAACAAAACATATCACGATAAAGATTGGTTAGACTTTCAATGGGCACAAACAGGGCATGATGGAGCGCATCTCTATCATAAGGTTGAGCGTATGTACAATTATTTGCCCATTAAAGGTGCTGCAAATGGCGAGCCTACTTATGAAGGAATGCGAGATGGTACTAAAGGTTTAGGTTGGTGGCAAGGTGAAGAGGCATGGATGCAATTAATGCATGGTGGAACAATGGGTGTTGTTTATGGTGCAGCTACCCTTTGGCAATGGAAAATTTCTGCAACAGAAAAAGGGTGGGAGTCTTGGACTGATCAAGCAACTTCTTGGAAAGAAGCAATGAAATTAGAAGGATCAATATATGTTGGTCTAGTTGGTAAAATACTAATGAATTATAACCTTACAGATATTCAAAAACGCTGGGACTTGACTAACAACAAACCACTTTTAGCCAAAGAAGGAGAACTTTATATTTCTTATTTGAACAATGGAGGTGTTATTGAAATAGACAATATACCGATGGGTTTAAAATATTGCTGGATAAACCCTAAGACTGCGGAAAAATCAACATTGACCAAAGTAACCAACTCAACCTTTACGGCTCCTAGTAATAGTCCATGGGTACTTATTATCCAAAAATAATATCCTTTACTCTTTTTCAGAAGTGTCAACAGTAGTGTCAACATCAAACATTTTACCCAAATAAACTAATTGATATCCTTCTTTAATGTTGTCAAAATCTTTACTAAAAGATGAAATTATTTTTAATTCCCCTTCTTTCGTTTTTAAGAACATTGGCACGATATTTCCGTCGGCTTTTGTTATTTCAATAAGGCCTTCATAATGTTCTTGATTTTTAATTTCTATTTCATGAATAACAGGGTAATTTCTTGCAGTTTCAGTCAATTTAACAAAATCATCGGTATGTGAAAAAAGACCTTCTTTTGGATTATTTTCTGGGTCTACCATTTCATCTGCATTCACTAACCTAAAAGAGCCATTTTCTCCGAATTGTTTGCCAAATCTATTTACGGCATATTTGTTTATATCTGAGTTTCCTGTTAAGGCCATTAAATATCCAACATCATTAAGTTCAATATTATCTGCCAATGAATCAGAATAAATATTTGCAGAAAAAGCCTCTAGCCCTAATTTTTTGGCCTTATTTATATTGGTTTGATTATTATCAATCAAGACAACATGTCTATTATTGTTTTTCAAATACTGTCCTATCAATCTCGAGACTTTAGAGGCACCAATTATTACAATACCTTCGGATTTATTTAAGAAAACTCCAACCATTTTTGCAAACAATCTTGCTGTAGTAGCATTTAACAAAACAGTTCCTAAAACAATCATAAATACCAACGGTGTAATATACTCAGCACCTACTTCTCCTCGCGCTATTAATTTTGAACCAAAAAGAGAGGCAATACCTGCAGCGACAATACCACGCGGCCCTACCCATCCAATAAACAACTTTTCGTTAAACTTAAGGTTAGATCCCGCGGCACTTAAAAAAACTCCCAGCGGTCTTATCAGAAATACAATAACACAAAAGAGCAAAGCAGTTTTCCAATTATAAATAAGTTCTAAATCTGTAATATTAATATTAGCCGCAAGAAGAATAAAAAGTATCGAAATCAATAATACACTTAATGATTCTTTAAAATATAAAAGTTCTTTTAAGTTAGGAAGGTCCATATTACCCAGAACCATTCCCATTACCACCACCGCCAACAAACCAGATTCATGTGCAAATAAGTCCGATTGTACAAATACTAATAATACCACTGAAAGTGAAACTACATTCAATAAATAATGAGGAATAAAGTTTTTCTTAATTGCGAATGCAAGTGCATGAGCAAAGGTAAATCCAAAGGTAAATCCAAATAACAATATTTTACCAAACTCAATAATTGCAGTTAAAGTATATGCTTGACCTTCACCTACACTTATAAATTCATATACCAATACAGCTGCTAAAGCACCTATAGGATCTATAAGAATACCTTCCCATTTTAAAACCGCTGAAATATCATTTTTTAAAGGAATATTCCTAAGAATAGGAGTAATTACAGTTGGTCCAGTAACTATAATTAATGCTGAAAACAAAAATGAAATTTGCCAACTAAGTCCAAAAATAAAATGAGTAGCAATACCGGCGCAAATAAAAGTAACTAGGCTACCAAGAGTAATAAGTTTTGTAATAACAGGACCAACGTTTCGTATTTCAGAACGCTTAAGGGTAAGACCTCCTTCAAAAAGAATTATACTAATTGCAAGTGAAACAAAATAATAAAGTCCTTCACCAGGGAACAGTCCTTTTTCACCATTCCAAATAGGTTCAATTATTTTTTCTCCACCATCAGTATACAAGGTAGAGATCGGCCCAACAAAAAGGCCTATTAAAATTAGTGGTAAAATAGCGGGCAATTTCAACCTCCAAGCTACCCATTGTGCAATAATTCCTAAGATTATTATTCCAGCTAATTCTACCATTTCTTTATTTTCTTGAAAAATACCTTTTTATTTTACATTTAGCAATTGGATATTACAAGAATTTCTTTCAATAATATATCCGTAATCATGCGAGTTTCTGTTTGTAAAAAGAAAGTAGTCTATTGGTTCCGCAAAAAAATACTATTTGGTTTTTACATTTTTGAAAAACAACAAAAATCATTTCGAAAATTTAATCGCTAGTAGCTTTTTTAAACTATCCTACTTCCAAAAGATTGAAAAGTACGTTTGAATAATTCAAAGATGAGTGGCCTATAAAATTGAAGAATGATAAACTTAATATTGAACAAAAGAATGGTTTTCAATACTAATAGATTTTAAGAACAAATTCTACAAGTACTAAAATATCAATTCGAATTTTTACTTTTACAAAATGCTATTACATTCTATAGAAGCAGGGAATTTTAAATTAGATGGAGGAGCTATGTTTGGTGTAGTGCCTAAAACACTTTGGAACAGAACCAATCCTGCGGATTCCAACAACATGATTGATATTGCCACCCGATGTTTATTAATAGAGGATGTAGATAAACTCATTCTAATTGATAATGGGCTAGGAACTAAACAATCTGAAAAGTTTTTTAATTATTATTACCGCTGGGGCAATTATTCTTTAGAAACATCCTTAAAAAACAAGGGTTTTCATATGGATGATATAACCGATGTTTTTATGACTCACTTACATTTTGATCATTGTGGTGGAAGTATTCAATGGAATAAAAATAAAACTGGATATGAACCTGCTTTCAAAAATGCAACATATTGGACTGAAAAAAATCATTGGCAATGGGCAACCCAACCCAATCCACGTGAAAAGGCATCGTTTTTAAAAGAGAACCTTTTACCCATGGAAGAAAGCGGTCAACTCAATTTCATTAATCGTGGTGAAACGATGTTTTTACAAAATTCGGAATTAGGTTTTGATATTTTGTTTGCGGATGGTCATACAGAAAAACAAATGCTACCACATATAAAGTATAAAAACAAAACCTTGGTTTTTACAGCAGATTTAGTTCCTACAGTTGGTCATATATCTGTACCCTATTTAACAAGCTATGATACACGTCCGTTACTTACCATGACGGAAAAAGAGCAATTTCTCAATAAAGCTGCAAAAGAAAATTACTATCTCTTTTTTGAACACGACGCTCATAATGAAATTTGTACCTTGCAGACCACTGAAAAGGGCCCAAGGCTTAATAAAACATTTACATTCGATGAATTATTCAATTAAAATACTTATTGGTTTTTTATTTTTAAGTATTGTGTTTTCTTGTAAAGCACAAAAAATTCAAAGTAATGATTTTACCGCAGAGTTTTCATTTACTAAAGGCATAGAGGGTCCTGCTGTAGATGCTATAGGCAACTTGTATGCTGTAAATTTTCAAGTTGAAGGCACTATTGGGGTTGTAGATGAAAAAGGAAATGGCAGCATTTTTGCAACACTACCAGAAGGTAGTATAGGAAACGGAATCCGATTTGATACTAATGGTGATATGTACATAGCAGATTACAAAGGTCATAATGTATTATCTGTAAAAAAAGGATCAAAAGAAGTTTTGGTTTGGGCGCATAACAGTGAAATGAATCAGCCAAATGATTTAGCCATAGCCCCAAATGGCATCATTTATCTAAGTGACCCTAATTGGGCAGATAGCACAGGTAAAATTTGGATGGTTAATAAAACCAAAGAAATAGTATTATTAGCGGAGAATCTTGGAACAGTAAATGGTATAGAAGTAAGTCCAAATGGCACCAAACTTTATATCAATGAATCAATTCAACGTAACATTTGGGAATATGATATTAAACCTGATGGAACAATAACTAACAAACAAAAGTTTATTTCATTTACAGATTTTGGCATGGATGGAATGCGTTGTGATGATAAAGGAAACTTATATATAACCCGTTATGACAAAGGAACTGTAGTAATTGTATCCGCTGCTAAAAAAATCTTAAAAGAAGTACAATTAAAAGGAAAGAAGCCATCAAACATTACCTTTGGAGGTCCTGAAGGAAAAACATGTTTTGTTACCATGGCTGATAGGGGTTGTTTTGAAACATTTGAAGCCCTTAATTCAGGAGCATTTTATAAAAGAATACACTAACATAAACACAATTTAATGACAATTTCTATTTACAAATATGCCCTTGGGGTTTTTGTAGCAACATTATTCTTAGGTTGCGGCGCTACAACTTTGGTATCTACACCCATTGAAAGTATAGATACTACCCCTATGAAAATTACGGATCTTACTGATACTGAGAAAAAAAATTGGGGTCATTTAGATTTAGTTAGTGATACAATTCCAGGAATGAGTGTTGATAAAGCTTACAAAGAATTAATTGGAAATAAAAAAGGCCAAAAAGTTATTGTTGCAGTTTTAGATTCAGGAATGGATTTAAATCATGAAGATTTAGACGATGTGTTATGGACTAACAAAGGTGAACGCGCTGGCGATGGCATAGACAATGATAAAAACGGTTATATAGATGACATACATGGTTATAACTTTTTAGGAGAATCATATAACGAACAACTGGAAGCAACAAGAATTGTTAAGTTAAAAATTGGTGATGCTGCATCGCAGGCAAAGGCAAAAGCCGAAGTAGAAGCTAAATATGCCAAAGCTGTAGAAAGCAAACAACAATATGAGCAATTTCTACAAGCAGTAAAAAATGCAGATGAGGCAATAAAAAAACAACTTGGAAAAAGTGAGTATACTAAAAAAGAAATGTCGGCAATTGAGGCAAATGATGAAGCTACGCAACAAAACAAAGCAATACTGACTCAAGCTTATTCTTATGCCGATAGTCCTGCCGATTTTATGAAATTACTTGAAGAGGGCATTACCCATTTTTCTGATCAAGCTAATTACAATTACAATGTAAATTTCGATGGCAGAACAGTGGTAAGCGACAATCCTTACGATATTACGGATACAAAATACGGAAATGGAAATCCTCAAAATAGATCAGAAGACGAAAGTCATGGTACACATGTAGCAGGTATTATTGGTGCGGAAAGAAACAATGGTAAAGGTGC
The DNA here is from genome assembly GCF_009649685.1 of Flavobacteriaceae bacterium EG-1. GTDB lineage: Bacteria > Bacteroidota > Bacteroidia > Flavobacteriales > Flavobacteriaceae > Aurantibacter_A. The sequence goes on along the minus strand of NZ_WJPK01000002.1, from coordinate 811,480 downwards.
TAATGGTGTTGCTAATAATGTTGAAATTATGAGTATAAGAGCTGTACCAAATGGCGATGAATATGATAAAGATATTGCTTTAGGTATTCGCTATGCGGTAGATAATGGAGCCAAAATCATCAACGGAAGTTTCGGAAAAGGTTTCTCGCCAAATGCACAATGGGTCTATGATGCAATAAAATATGCCGCATCTAAAGATGTTCTTTTTGTACACGCTGCAGGTAATGATGGAGTAAATTTAGATGACCCTAATGAGCCAAATTTTCCAAATGACGCTGTAAATAATGGTCCTGAATTTTCAGACAATGTTATTACTGTAGGTGCTTTAGCTCCTAAATATGGGTCAGAAATGTTGGCTACATTCTCTAACTATGGTGAAATTAATGTTGATGTATTCGCTCCTGGAGACGAAATTTACTCTACTATTCCAAATAATAAATATGATTACCAAGGCGGAACTTCTATGGCTTCGCCAGCAGTTGCTGGTGTGGCAGCATTAATTCGTTCCCAATACCCAAAACTAAGTGCATCTCAAGTAAAACATATAATTCTAGAATCAGGACTAGCGCCACAAACAAACTTAATTCTTGGAGGAGACACATCAAAAACTGGGAAAATGAATGAAGTATCTAAATCTGGGAAAATTGTAAATGCTTACAACGCTTTAATTATGGCGAAAGGAGTTTCAGAAGGGAAATTAAGATTATAAAAATACCATGCAGTATAATAAACTACTATTAACAGTACTTACCACCGTTACATTTTCATTTTGCATTTCATTAAATGCTCAAAACACCTGCTATTGGCAACAAGAAGTTGACTATACCATGGACATTAATGTAGATGTAAAAAACTATCAATATACAGGATCTCAAAAATTAGTTTACACAAATAATTCAAATGATGAATTAACTCGTGTTTATTATCATTTGTTTTTCAATGCTTTTCAACCGGGAAGTGAAATGGACATGCGTCTTCAAAACATAGCTGATCCTGACGGAAGAATGGTCACGGAAGATAAAAAAAGTAGGATAGCTACACTTACAGAGAGTGAAATTGGATATTTACATGTTCAAACATTAACCCAAGATGGTATTAAAGTTTCATTTAATGAAGAAGAAACCATACTTGTTGTTGATTTATCCAATCCGATTCCTCCAGGCGGAAAAACTACTTTTGATATGACCTTTAAAGGACAAATTCCTGTTCAAATTCGAAGAGCTGGTCGTAACAATAAAGACGGTGTTGCACTATCTATGAGCCAATGGTATCCTAAATTAGCAGAATACGATTTTGAAGGTTGGCATGCCGATCCATACATTGCGAGAGAGTTTCATGGTGTTTGGGGTAATTTTGATGTAAAACTAACCTTAGACAAAACTTATACTGTAGGTGGAACAGGATACTTACAAAACCCACAAGAAATTGGTCATGGATATGAAACTCCCGGCAGTAAAGTAAAAAAACAAAGAGGCAAAACACTAACATGGCATTTTAAAGCTCCTATGGTACATGACTTTATGTGGGCTGCTGACCCAGAATATGTGCATGATACTGTACAAATGACTGATGGACCAACGCTACATTTTCTCTACAAAAATGATGAAAAGTTTCAAAAAACTTGGAAAGAAGTACAGCCACTTACGGAGAAGGCGATGAATTTCTTTAGTAAAAACATTGGTAAATATCCTTATAATCAATATTCTGTAATACAAGGCGGAGATGGAGGAATGGAGTATGCAATGGCCACTTTAATTACTGGAGGAGATAAACCAGGCAGTGTTTTTGGTACCATGATCCATGAGTTGGCACATTCTTGGTTTCAACATATTTTAGCAACAAATGAATCCAAGCACGAATGGATGGATGAAGGTTTTACTACATTCATATCTTCATTATGTAGCAACGAAATTAGAGAACAGAATAAAGAAAATCCTTTTGAGAGTTCATATAAAGGCTATTATTATTTAATAAAATCTGGGAAAGAACAACCTCAAACTACACATTCAGATCGTTACAATGAGAATATGCCATATAGCATAGCCGCTTACAGTAAAGGAGCTATTTTTCTATCGCAACTAGGTTATGTTATTGGACAAGATAAATTAATGAAATCCATTCAAAAATATTATGAAGATTTCAAGTTTAAGCACCCAACACCAAATGATATTAAAAGGTCTGCAGAGAAAATATCTGGAATAGAACTGGATTGGTATTTAACCGATTGGACACAGACTACTAATACAATTGATTATGGTATAAGCACTGTACTAAACGAAGGATCCAAAACCAAAGTCACAATGTCTAGAATTGGTCAAATGCCAATGCCAATAGATGTTTTAGTAGTTTATAAAGATGGTACACAAGAAACTTTTTACGCTCCTCTTCGTATGATGCGAGGAGAAAAAACCAATCCGTATTCACATTTAAAACGCACAGTGCTTGCTGATTGGCCTTGGGCAAACCCAACTTATAGTTTTGAAATTAACAAACCTCAAACAGATATCAAAGCAATTGTTATCGACCCTTCTCAATTAATGGCCGATATAAATGCCGAAAATAATGTTTGGCAATCAGAATAATTAATACAAATAGCTAATGGATGCGCCTCGTACTTCTGTGTCTTTAACGAAATCAGAAGATAATTTTTCTTTTCCTAGAAAAGAGAAACTAAAGAGTCGTAAATTAATTGATAAACTGTTTTTTGAAGGTAAATCAATTAAGGTAAGAAATATAAAACTTATCTATTTACAAACAGATTTACCTGAAAAAGTTGCTTTTCAGGTAGGATTTACCGTTCCTAAAAAAAGTTTCAAAAGTGCTGTTAAACGTAATCGTATTAAAAGGTTACTACGTGAAGCTTATCGATTAAACAAACCACAACTTTTTAACAATAGTACAGGTAACTTTGCGTTTCTGTTTTTATACCTTGGTAAAGAAATACCTGATTATAACAGCGTAGAGCAGAATATACTTGGAATATTATTAAAATTTATTAAGCAAACAACAGATGAATAGGCTATTTAAAAAAAAGATTTTAATACCCCTAATCGCAGTTACTTTTCTTGTGATAGGGAGTGGGTTTGTTAAAAGTGATTTTTTTGAAATAGCTAAGCAAATAGAAATTTTTACTACGTTGTTTAAGGAGCTTAACATGAACTATGTTGATGAAACCAACCCAGGTGAGTTGATGGATACAGCAATTAAAAACATGTTAAACGATTTAGATCCATACACGAAATTTTTAAATGAACAAGATGTTGAAACTTACAGAATTAATAATACCGGAGAATATTCTGGTATTGGGGCTGTAGTACGTTCATATGATGATCGTTTATTAGTTATTGAACCATATAAAGATTCTCCTGCTGACAAAGCTGGTTTAAAGGCAGGTGATGAGGTAATAAAAATAGGAAACATTAAAGTTTCAGACTTTGATGATAATGCTAGTGAACTTTTAAAGGGCGCTAACAATACTTCTGTTGATGTTACTTTTAAAAGACAAGGTAAAATACAAACTACTACAGTTGCCAGGAGTTCTATTGAAATTGATGCTGTGCCTTATTACAAAATGGCTGATGAAAAAACTGGATATATTGTTTTATCAAAATTTAATTCTAAAGCATCCTCACAAACAAAAGCTGCGTTACTAGATTTAAAAGGGCAAGGTGCAGAAAAAATAATTTTAGATTTAAGAGGTAATCCTGGTGGATTATTGTCTGAAGCAATTAATGTAACCAACCTTTTTGTTCCTAAAGGAGAATTAATAGTGACTACCAAGTCAAAAGTTAAAAAGTTTAATCAACAATACAAAACAAAAAATAAAGCAACAGATACCGAAATTCCTGTTGTGGTTCTAATAGATGGCAGCAGTGCTTCAGCAAGCGAAATAGTATCTGGTAGTTTACAAGATTTGGATAGAGCGGTAGTTTTAGGTGCAAGAAGTTTTGGGAAAGGATTGGTTCAACGACCAATGAAATTAACTTATGGCACACAGCTAAAGGTAACTATTTCGCGCTATTATACCCCTTCTGGTAGATGTATTCAATCTTTAGATTATTGGAATCGAGATGAAGAAGGACATGCTGTAAAAAATACAAATTTTAAAAATTTTAAAACCAGAAATGGCCGAAATGTACAAGATGGCGGTGGTGTTTTACCCGATATAGAAATTGATGCTGTTAAAGCTAACGACATGACCAAAGCATTAATGAACAATTTAATAGTGTTTGACTATGCAACTCAATATTATTATCAAAATCAAATTAAAAATGTTGCTGAATTTAAATTCACCGATTCAGATTATGCAAATTTTAAAAGTTTTGTAAGCACTAGCAGTTTTTCTTTTGAAACAGATACCGAAAAAACACTAAAAGAAGCATTAGTTAAAGACGAAGCCATTTTTGGAAATTCTTTAAAAGACGATTATAGTAAGTTGTTAGCCCAAATTCAACAAGGTAAAATTACAGCACTTGCGAAGCATCAGAAAGAAATTCAAAAAAAATTAGAAGATGAGATTGTGAAGCGCTATTTCTACAGAGATGGACTCTATGATTACTATCTACAAAATGACCAAGCTATATTAGTAGCTATTTCACTTTTAGCAGATAATGTGAAATATGCTGGTTATTTAAAATAATTTGTTCTTAAACTATGGACAAGTATATTAATAACCTTAATTACTTTTTAGATATATTCAACTACTTTTTAGAGTCAAATCCTCATTATGGATTTTTAATATGTGCATTTCTATTTGGATTTTGTCTTATTGGATACATTAAAAATTGGAATTGGGTAATGGAACCGGGTGGTGGTTGGATAAATATTGCTTGGTGGGAAAATAATGCAGGAAACAAAGCAGTTCGATGGTTTATGGGTGTCCTTTGTTTTATAGCGATGGTTGTTTGTTTTTATAGTTTCTATCAAGCAGAATTTTAATTAGACTTTTCTGCTAAGAACAGCACTATAAAAAGTCACTTCAACTAGCTGACTATTACATCTTTAATAAGACAAGATCAACTGTTTAAATATTTCCCAATTATCTATTATTTAACATTTTTAAAATTAAATAACTGTTCTTTTGATAACACGCCAACATCAAAACAACATGAAAAATCTTTTACTTACCATAGTACTTACAATTTCTTTCTTTCATTCAAATTTTGCCCAAAATAAACTTTCCGAAACTGAAAAATTTGCTACAACTGCTAAAATTTGGGGCTTCTTAAAATACTATCATCCAAACGTTGCAAATGGGGAATACAATTGGGACGAACAATTGTTTAAGGTACTACCAAAAGTAAAATCAGCTTCAAACCCCAATGAATTATCACTTATTTATTTAGATTGGATTAATTCTTTAGGTAAAATAGAAAAGTGTAAGAAATGTGGTTCGCAAAGGAGTGTTCAGTATTTTGATAAAAACTTTAATCTAAGCTGGATTAATACTAGTAGATTAATTAATCCTGAACTTTCAGAGAAACTAAACTATATTGAAAAGAACAGACATCAAGGAAAAAAGAAATATGTAGCATATTACTCAGGAAAACCTAAGATGACACACATCACCAATGAGAAAGACCATATTGGTTTTAATTGGCAAGATGTAAAGTTTAGATTGCTTTCTTTATTCCGTTATTGGAATATTGTTGAGTACTTTTTTCCTTCAAAATATCAAATAGACACAGAATGGGATGAGGTTTTAAAAAAAATGATTCCTAAATTTTTAAATGCAAATTCAGAAACTGATTTTCACTTATCTATGAACGAATTAGCAGTTAGTATTGATGATAGTCATGTGCGTTTAAATACAAATAAAACATACTTGTATTTTGGTCATTTTTATCTTCCAGTACAATTTAAGTTAATAGATAACAAGGCAATAATTACTGGCATATACAATGATTCATTAGCAAAATTGAATGATTTAAAAATAGGCGATATAATTACAAAGGCTAATGGCAAAACAATTGAATCTATATTTAATGAAGAAGAAAAATATATAAGCGGCTCTAATATTTCAAGAAAAAAATTTAATGCCAGTTATTATTTACTCAATGGGCCTACTGATTCAATAAGAATAGAAATATTGCGAAAAGGTAAAGCCACAACAAAATCAGTAAAAAGATACTTATTTAAAGATTTCAAATACAAAAAGAATGAAATAACTGAAACGTATAAAATTCTCGATGGGAATATCGGCTATATTAATATTGGAGCAATAAAAAATATACCTGAAACAATGAAAGCTTTAGAAAAGACAAAGGCCATAATTTTTGATATTAGAAAAACAACACAATTTACTCCCTGGAATTTTACGAATTACATTACTTCACAATCAAGAGATTTTTACAAAGGTTTATATCCAGACTTAAATTATCCGGGTAAGTTTCTATGGACCAAACCTTATAAAAGCGGTAATAAAAAATTAAAATACAAAGGAAAGGTTATTCTTCTGGTTGATGAAAGCTGCCAAAGTCAAAAAGAATTTACCGCGATGTGCCTACAAGTTGGTGACAACGTAACTACTATTGGCAGGCAAACCTCTGGTGCAGATGGTAATGTGGTACCGTTTAACATGGTTGGTGGCTACAAAACCCAAATAACTGGAGTTGGAATATTCTACCCCAATGGTATAGCAACTCAAAGAAAAGGGGTTAAAATTGATGTTGAGGTAAAATCAACAATTGCAGGTGTTACTACCGGGAAAGATGAAATACTTGAAAAAGCAATTCAATATATTAATGAGTGATAATAATTCAAATTTTAGTTAATTTTCAACTTTCAATTACCTAGACAAAATTAAAATTTCAGTAACTTTCTATTTTAAGTTTTAATGGCAGAAGTACCTTCAAAAAAAGCAAATTTACTTTTCGATTTTAAATCCATTTTAGGAGAGGGTCCTGTATGGGATATACAAAAACAATTACTTTACTGGGTAGATATTGAGGGATATAAACTATTTCTTTATAATCCTTCAACTGATAAGACACACTTTTGGGAATTTAAAGAAATGATAGGGGCTGTAGTTCCAAAAAAGAACGGACATTTGCTACTTGCAATGGAAAAGGGTTTAGCTTCTTTTGATACTAATTCTGAAAAATTAACAAAACATGGGGTGCTAGCGAATTCAGAACCCAATATTCGCTTTAATGATGGCAAAGTAGGCCCCAATGGCAACTTCTGGATTGGCACAATGGATAAAAACTGTATGCCAAATGCTGGTAATTTCTATTGTATTTCACCAAATTTTAAAACTAAATTACAAATACCCAATACCTCCATTTCCAATGGTTTAGCTTGGACAGCAAATAAGAAAATATTCTATTATATTGACAGTCCTACATTTAAAATACAGGCTTTTGATTTTGAAAACAACACATTGTCAAATCAGAAAATTGCGCTCAACATACCAGAAGAATTTGGCACTCCTGACGGAATGTGTATAGATGAAGAAGATATGCTATGGGTGGCACATTGGGGAGGAAATTGCGTTCGTCGATGGAATCCTATTACTGGTAAAGTACTTGAAAAAATAGAGGTAGATGCGCCACATGTGACCTCTTGTTGTTTTGGAGGAGAGAAATTGAAAACACTATATATTACTACAGCTCGTAGTGGGTTAAATGAAAAAGAGCTTCTACAATATCCAAATAGTGGGGGCCTATTCATTCATGAAACTAAAGTTAAAGGAACTCCAATAAATTACTTTTAATGCAATACTCAGGAATTAAAAATAAAGTCGCAATTATAACCGGCGCTGGTGAAGGAATAGGCTTTGCCATTGTTGAATTACTCCTTAAGGCGGGGGCTAATGTCGTCTTAAACGATTTAGATAAAGAAAAGGCAGAATCTGCAAGCACAAAATTAAATTCCATTTACGATGGAAATTGTATTGCGTTCTCTGGAGATTCAGGTAATCTTTCCGTAATCAATAATATGGTAGACTTTACCCTCGAAAATTTTGGAAGAATCGATTTTATAGTTCCGAACGCCGCAATAACTATATTCGGAAGTTTTTTAGAAACCAGCTCCGAAGATTTTCAAAAATCACTTCAACTAAACCTACATGGAGCCTATTTTTTAGTACAACGTGCAGCACAGGAAATGATTAAACAGGGAACTGGAGGTAAAGTTGTTCTTATTTCATCACAAGTAGGAATTAGAGCCTATAAAAATTTAACTCCTTATGCCATGACAAAAGCTGCATTACGAATGATGGCCATAAACTTAGCGTATGAATTGGGTGAGCATTTAATAAATTTAAATGTAGTAGCCCCTGGTGCAACATTAACTGAACGTACATCAAATGAACAACCCGATTATTCAGGAATGTGGGGTAAATTAAACCCAAATGGCAGAGTTGGCAAACCAGAAGATATTGCAAAAACCTGTTTGTTTTTACTGTCAGAAGAAGCTGATCATATAAATGGACAGACAATACCGGTTGATGGTGGGTGGACTACTGCAGGAAAATATCCAGAAGATTTATAAGTATCTAAATGCTATTAAATAAAATTCATCACATTGCTATTATTTGTTCGGATTATGAAAAGTCAAAGGAGTTTTATACTCAAATTTTAGGCTTCAAAATCACCAATGAAGTCTATCGGAAAGATCGAGATTCTTATAAATTAGATCTTTCTTTAAATAGCAATTACTGCATAGAGTTATTCTCTTTTCCAAACCCTCCTAAACGAATATCAAGACCTGAAGCTAGTGGTTTGAGGCATTTAGCATTTGAAGTTGATAATATTGAAAAGGCCGTAGATCAATTTAAAAGTAAAGGTGTTATTGCCGAAGAAATTCGTATTGATAAAATAACTAATAAAAGGTTTACTTTTTTTAAAGATCCAGACGGACTTCCATTAGAGCTTTATGAAAAGTAGGTTCTTATCTTAGGATATTTCGAAAATCCATCTAATAAGCGCAGCTTTTTTTATCTGATTTCACATAATACGCTTTAAAATTCTTTGCTTTAGGGTCCATGCATCCTTTAAGGTTTTTTATTTTAATGTTCCTAAAGTCTATCGGTTGGGATTCACTTTGCAAAGCAATAAAACCTTCAGTTAATAACTTACCATCAATTTTAATTTTTGGATCATATCTATTTGCTACCCCACCTCCTATTTGTGGTTTTGTATAACGCAAAACCTCGTTTCCATTAATAATGTGTTTCACTAAAGAGTCGCCATATACAATTAGCTCTGCTTTTACCCACTGATCCCCATAATATGTCTTTGAGCTAGAAGGCACACAATGTCTTTCATCAATTTTTCCTTCATAAACGATATCTGTTCCAGGAGAACACATGTTACCTGTTGGCCGTTCTTTTCCTTCTTCAACTCCCGCTAAAAACTGCATTTCCACAGAAATAGGCCAATCTTGTTCTTTAAGCATTGTTCTAGGGTCTTGTGAGTGAAACATTAAACCACTATTTTTTATGGTATAACTTGCAGACCCTGGATGTAATTCGCCAACAATTCTATATTCTAATGCCAAATGAAAGTACGAATAAGGTTGGTCAAAATATAAATGTCCATAACGATCATTAAAATCTCCTTCATACTTGTCATACCTTACTTTTATCATATTATCTTCAGCGCGAAAAGTATCACCATAATTAACTCCAACATCATAATGTTGAATTTTTGTGGTCCATCCATTAAGATTTTCTCCGTTAAACATAGCCACCCATTCTCCTTTGTTAATCTCTTCATTTTGAGAAAAGCCTCTAAAATTCGCAAATAAAATTACGAATATGACAATTTTAGAATATGAAACAAATCTATTTTTCATAATATCAATTTAAGATAAATAACACACCAATATACTCATTTGAAAAGAATTAAAAGTGAGGAAAATATTGCTTTGTCTTTCGTATAAATAACTGTACTTTTCAATAATAAATTAAAAGTATCTATGAAAATTTTACACATTAGCTTTATTGTTTTTTTTCTTTCTCAAATCCACAATTACTCTTATGCATCTGATGATTGCCTACCTAAAGATAGTAGGTATAACATTACCGATTTTGGTGCTGTTGGCGATGGTGAAGTTTTAAATACAAAATTTATACAAAAAGCCATTGATGCTTGTGTTTCAAACGGTGGTGGTACTGTAATAATTCCTTCTGGTATTTTTAAATCGGGAACCATTCTATTAAAAAGCAATGTTGAGTTACATTTTGAACATAATTCTGTTTTATTATCGAGTACAGATGTAGCGGACTTTCCATTACAACCAATGCCCAAATACCGCTCACATAAAGATCAATTAGGCGGCTTTAATGCATTAATTTATGCCGAAGGCCAGGAAAATATTGCCTTAACAGGAAATGGAACCATTGATGGGCAAGGTCCTCTCCACACGCCAATGCCTAATCCTTACGCTGGTGATGTAGATGGAAGGCCTAGGAACATTCTTTTAATTTCTTGTAAAAATATAAAGGTAGATGGTTTGCGTATGTTAAATGCTGCTATTTGGAACCAGCATTATCTAGATTGTGAAGATTTATTTATTACGAATACATATGTCTACAGCCATGGTAGTCGTAATAATGATGGTATCGATATAGACGGTTGTCGTCGTGTTGTTTTATCAAACAGTATAATTGATTCCGATGATGATGGTATTGTATTAAAAAGTACCGGTGCCGCGGCTTGTGAAGATATTGTTATAACAAATTGTGTGGTGAGTAGTTTTTGTAATGCTATAAAGGCTGGAACCGAAACTACTGGTGGATTCAAAAATGTAACCATTAGCAATTGTGTAGTAAAGCCTTCAAAAGAAAAAGGAAAGCCTATTTGGGATACACCTAGAATTGGTGTTTCTGGTCTTTCATTAATGATTGTTGATGGTGGTATACTAGAAGGTTTCACGGTTAATAACTTAACCATTCATGGCACTGAATCACCAATATATATTCGTTTAGGAAATAGAGCAAGACCACATACACCTGGAGCAGTTGTAAACAATATTGGTGAAGTTAAAAACATTTCAATAAGCAATGTTGTTGCTTATGATTCAGGAACTTGGGGGTCATCAATTACTGGATTAGAAGGATACCCTATCAAAAATGTTTCATTAAACAATATTAAGTTATTCTCAAAGGGTGGATTAAAAATGGGCGATTTTAATAGAACTGTTGAAGAAGATGAAAAAGGATATCCACATGCTATAACATATGGCAACTTACCAAGTAGTGCTTTTTTCATTAGACATGCAGAAGGCATTTCTATTGACAACCTAAATATTGGTACGGAGATTCCAGATTCGCGGTTTCCAATTATAGTCGACGATGTACAAGGGTTACATATTAAAAATGTAATGTGGCAAGATGCAGATGGCACAAAACCTTTGGTAAAAGGAAAAGCAGTTACAAATCATGCTATAGCCGCTCCTTTGGGTTGGACAGAAGGTGAGTATTTAGAGTTTATTAATGATTAGTTTTCAAATAATTAACACAGTTTATTAGCTAATTTTTTATTTTTAATTACGAATAAGATTAGAATGGGCTTACTCACAGAAGAGCAAAAAACTTTTTTCAAAACTGAAGGATACTTAGTTGTTCAAAGTTTAATTACTGCAACTGAAGTTGAATATTACAGTAGCCTATACAACGCCTTTTTAGATAATAGCATAGATGCTTCGCAATATCGTTCCGACCTTTCGGGAAGTGATGATAAAAAAGAAAAGATTACTCAAATTATGGTTCCTAGCAAATTGGTGCCTGAATTGAAAGAAAAAGCGCTTCATTTAAAATCACTTGCCATTGCTAAAGAATTAATGGGTGATGATATTGAGTTAGATTTTGATATGTTAATTAATAAAGCTCCGTTTACCGATACCATTACCCCTTGGCATCAAGATGCCGCTTATTGGATAGACATGCCAGATAAAAGAGCGGCTAGTTGTTGGGTTGCCATAGATCCTGCATACAAGGAAAATGGTTGCATGTGGTACACACCAAAATCGCACTTATCTAATTTAGTGCCTCATAGTCAAACCGGAAACAAAGGCGCTTTACAATGTGATGGTGATGAAGAAAATTCTGTTTTTATTGAACTAAATCCTGGTTCTTGTGTTTTTCACCAAGGTGGCACTTTACATTACAGTCGAGGGAATACTACCGCTGATAATCGCCGAGCCATGATAACAAATTTTCGGCCTAAGGCTATGATTGAGTTAGAGCGAGAAAAAGGCGTTGACCACACCGGTGAACGTAAGGTAAGAAAATAAAGTTTTCAATAATTAACCCTTCTTTGGTTCAGTATTTTTTTTGATTACTTTTAAGAGGTAATCTTCAAAACTAAACATGTCTTTAAAAGCAATTCGTTTCCTTCCTTTTGGGTTATTACTCTATTGTGCTTTTTTTTTATCCTGTGAATCAATTCAAAAAAATGAGGAAAACGAAAAAGTGTATACAACTTGGTCTAATTATTTAGGCGACTCAGGGCGTAGCCATTATTCTACCCTATCTCAAATTACTAAAGAAAATGTAAAGGATTTAAAAGTTGCTTGGTCATATAAAGCCAAAGATTGGGGTCAAATGCAAATGAATCCACTTGTGGTTGACAGTATGTTATTTGGGGTCACCGCTGCATTAAGAGTTGTAGCTATAAATGCAGAAACAGGTTCGGAAATTTGGCAATTTGGAGATTCTGTTCAAGTATGGCATTCTACTTCGCGTGGACTTTCGTATTGGGAAAAGAATAATGACAAACGCATTTTTTGCACCCGTGGACCTCATCTTTTTGCATTAAATGCTCTAACGGGTAAGCCAATATCCAGTTTTGGAAACAATGGTAAAATAGATTTGCGTTCTGGAATGTCAGCATCTGCAAAAGACAAATTTGTTATATCAAATACACCAGGAACTATTTATAAAGACCTAATTGTAATGCCGTTACGAGTATCAGAAGATGTTGGCGCACCTCCAGGAATTATTATGGCCTTTAATGTTATTACTGGCGATGTTGAATGGGTTTTTAAAACTATTCCTGATATAGGAGAAAAAGGTTCCGAAACTTGGCAATTCAAGAGTGATATTGAACGCGAAATGACCGGAGCAGCTAACAACTGGGCAGGCATGGCCGTCGACGAAAAAACAGGAATAATTTATGTGCCAACAGGTTCTGCTGCACCTGATTTTTATGGTGGAATTCGAAAAGGCAGTAATTTGTATTCTAATTCTTTATTGGCATTGAATGCCCAAACTGGAGAATATATATGGCATTTTCAAATGACACATCATGATTTATGGGACCGAGACCCCCCTGCCCCACCAAACCTTTTAATTGTAGAACGCGATGGAAAAAAAATTCCAGCTGTAGCACAAGTTACCAAACAAGGTTTTGTTTATTTATTTGATAGGGCAACTGGTGAACCCCTATTTGATGTTGAAGAGCTACCCATGCCAACTTCAACATTAGATGGTGAACAGGCATGGCCAACCCAACCTTTTCCTGTAAAACCTAAGCCTTTTGCGAGGCAGTCGACTGAAATTACAGAAAATGATATTAGTCCATTTGCAGAAAATAAGGATTCATTGCTAGAAATTTTTAAAAAATCTGATACCCGTATCAATGCTCCACCAGCCTTAAATCCAGTTTTTTTATTACCTGGATATGACGGAGCCGCAGAATGGGGAGGCACTGCTGCAGACCCAAATGATGGGATTATCTACGTGAATTCCAATGAAATGGCATGGATTTTACAAATGAAGGAAAATGATAGTATTGCTCCTGATCGACCTTTCGGTGAACGCACGTATTTTAAATATTGTGTTACCTGTCATCAAGAAAATCGCGAAGGATTAACTGCAAGTGGCTTTCCGTCTTTATTAGGTTTAAAAGACCGGTTAAAAAAAGAAGACGTATCAACAATTATAGCACAAGGCAAAGGAATGATGACAGGCTTTCCTCAAATAAAAAAAGATGAAAAAAACGCTTTACTAAAATTTTTATTTAATGAAGCCGACAAACAAGAAGTAGCTACAACCGAATATCCGCCAACATCGCATGCATTACCTTATAAACATGCAGGGTATAACAAGTTTTTAGATAGCAACGGATTACCTGCAATTTCACCACCTTGGGGTACTTTACATGCTATTGATTTAAACTCGGGTGAATATATATGGTCTGTTCCTTTTGGAAATACTCCAGAATTAAATGAACAGGGTATTAATACTGGAACAGAAAATTATGGCGGAGCGGTAGTTACCGAAAACGGATTGTTATTTATTGGTGCAACTAGAGATGGTTTTTTTAGGGTTTTTGATAAGCACAATGGAACTATTCTTTGGGAATACAAACTACCTGCAGCTGCCTTTGCTACTCCAGCTATGTACGAAATAAATGGTAAACAGTATATAGCAATAGCCTGCGGAGGAGAAAAATTAGGAACGGAAAAAGGGAATCAAATTATCGCTTTTTCTTTAAACGCTAATTAATTTACAAACAAGGAGCTTCTTTATATTTTCCGCTTTCATTTTTAAGCATTTTATAAGCCTTTAAACGTTCTTCAAGATTGAAATTATGGTATTGATAATCTGGCGTATATAATACTTTATCCCAGTAATTTGTGTTTGGTTCTTTAGCTCGCAAATCATTTGTTTGTATCATCCAATTACGAAGTGAATTTCTCAAGGTTAATAGCGCTTGTTTATACTTTTCATTACCTGCTTCATTTTTCAAATTATAAGGATCATTTTTCAAAACATACAATTCTTCAGCAGGTCTTTTGTCAAATGCCAACTTAAAATAATCTTTATCTGTTGGTTTTCCCTTCATATTTAAAATTAGATATTTTGAAATAGAATTATCCACATCACCGTATTGCCCAACAGAAACATGAGTGTCAGGGTCACCTCCAGGCCAACGATTAGGTTCAAAATTTTTAATATATAAATACTCTTTTGTTCTTACAGCTCTTACCGGATAACTTAAATCACCTTTTCGAACATTGGCATGTCTTTCTCGTTCCAAAAAAACCATACTTCGATCAGATTTTTTTTTATTTGAAGAAAACAGTTCAAGCAAGCTATTACCTTGAAAATCCTCAGGGATATCAACCGATGCAGCTTCTAAAAAAGTTGGCCCAAAATCTATAAAGTTCATAAAACTAGAAATTCGTTTACCTCCTTCAATATGCCCTTTCCAATAAATTGCCAAAGGCATTCTTGATCCATAATCATACAAATTGGCCTTAGCTCTAGGAAAAGGCATACCGTTATCGCTGGTCATTACAATGATTGTATTTTCTAATAGTCCATCTTTTGCTAAACGATTTATGATACCACCAGATTCTCGATCAAAACGCTCTACTTCAAAATAATAATCCATTATATCATTACGAACACAATCCACATCAGGCAAAAAGCCAGGAACACTAACAGAGCTTATATCCATTCCCGTTTTTACTCCAGAATTTGTTTCATAAGTACGATGAGGATCAGTACTTCCAAACCAATAAACAAAGGGCTGTCCACTTTTTTTAGCATTTAAAAAAGAATTGAAATCTGCATATTCCTTTCCTGCAGGGTTGTTTTTATAACCTCCTGCTACAAAATCTCCAGGAGCCCAACCTTTTCGACTTCTTCCTGTATGGTAGCCAACGTTTTCCAATAATGACACCCAATTTGGAAATTTTTTGGGAATAACAGACCATAAATTGCCTGCACTTTCCATTTGATGTGGATATTTACTTAACAGAATACTTGCTCTTGAAGGAGCACAAGAAGGAGCTGCGCAATACGCATTTTCAAAAAATGCCCCTTCATTTGCTAATCGGTCAAAAGTTGGTGTTCTAACAGTTTCATCTCCATAAATACCAGCATGTGGAAAAGACCAATCATCTGCAATCATAAAAACAATATTAGGTCTTTTAACAGAGGTTGAAATGCTATTGTTTTTTTCAATTTTCATTCCTAACAAAATAAACATACTAAAAGCAAGGAAAAGAATTAAGCTAACAAACTTCAGAGATATGGTTGGAGTTATCAATTTCATTGATTAAATTTCAATTATGGTTGTTCCTATAAATTTAGTCAAATTGTATGAGCTAAATTGAATTATTGAAAAGTAACTTAAGATGAAAAAATTAAAGGTTTTAGTAGTAGGTTGTGGTAATATGGGAACTTCTCATGCCCGTGCTTATCATCAATTAGAAGGGTTCGAAATAGTCGGTCTGGTAAGTAGAAAACCGGAAAGCCGAGGTAACCTTTCTCAAGAATTAGGAGGATATCCAACATTTGCTGATTATAAAAAGGCCCTCGAAGAAACTAAACCCGATGTCGTATCAATAAATACGTACCCAGACACTCATGCAGCGTATATAAAAGCAGCTCTCAATGCAAATGCTCATGTTTTTGTAGAAAAACCATTAGCGTTAACGGTTGCGGATGCTCAAAGTCTAGTTGATTTAGCATTAGCTAAAAACAAAAAGATGGTAGTAGGCTATATTTTAAGAGTACACCCTGCATGGGCAAAGTTTGTAGAAATAGCAAAAACTTTAGGCAAACCTTTGGTAATGCGAATGAACCTAAACCAGCAAGCCTCTGGCGACATGTGGTATACACATAAACAGTTGATGAATAGTATGTCTCCCATTGTTGATTGTGGAGTACATTATGTAGATATAATGTGTTTGATGACACAATCGGTACCGATAAGTGTAAGTGCCATTGGTGCTAGGCTTTCAGATGAAATTGACGCAAACATGTACAATTATGGCCAATTACAAGTACGTTTTAAAGATGGTTCTGTTGGATGGTACGAGGCCGGTTGGGGACCAATGATGAGTGAAACTGCATTTTTTATTAAAGATGTTATCGGCCCAAAAGGCAGTGTTTCTATTTCCGATGATGCCAAAGGTGATTCTGACAATGTGGAAGATCATACCAAGACTGGCGGTTTACTGTTACATCATGCCGAACTGGATAATAAAGGAAATTTTACAAAACAAGACCAAATCATTAATACTTCTGACGAGCCTGACCATGATGGTCTTTGTCTATTAGAACAAGAATACTTCTTAAAATCAATTGTAGAAAATATTGACCTAAGTAACCATTTGCAGGATGCTGTAAACAGCTTAAGAATAGTATTGGCTGCGGATGAATCTTTTAGAACAGGGAAAACTGTTGAATTATAATCGTTTTTGCAGCAAAATTTGATATCAGTCTTTAAACAAAGGCCTCTGCGTTAAATGAATAAGATCATCACCTTCTTCTTTTAATACTCTTTTGGTTCGCAAATACCTGTTTTTATTCCATTCATCAAAATTATCTGCATTAGAATCCATGCTGCTTATTCGCACCATGTTTGATGAATGTATAAACTCATTATTGCCAATCCACATACCTACATGAACTACTTTTTCAGCTGTAGAATCAGTAGCTTTTCGTCCGAAAAATAATAAATCTCCTTCTCTTAGGTTTTCAAAATTTTGAACAGAGTCTATAGATTTACCTGTGTGAACTTGTTGTGAGGCGTCTCTAGGAATTACCATTCCGTTTAAAAAATAGATTGTTTTAGTAAATCCGCTACAATCAACTCCTTTAGTTGAAGTACCTCCCCATAAATAAGGAACTCCCATTAAGGTTTTTGATGTTGTAACCAAATTCTCTGGTGTTGCGTTCAAATCATTTATCCAACTAAAATAATTTTCTGCCTCATTCAAACGTACCATAGCAATTCTTCCATCTGGGTACGAAACAACAAAATGTTCTTTTGAAAGTTTAACCAATTCTAAAACATCTCCTGCAACTAAGTCAGAAACAAGTTCGTTTTCATTTACATCGGTATAAGAATTTCCATAAGTTTTTGTATAAATTATTTTATCTCTTTCTTTCCAATTTTTAAACTTTATAGAATCCATTAAAACAATTCCTCCATCATCTACCCAAGACAGGTATTTGTCAGGCGTTTGTATTAAATACCACCCTTCTTGTTCTTTTAAAACTTTTACTGGTGTTCCTAAAGTAGCTTGCGTTGCCAACTCAGCAGAATGTTTTGGCTTACTACGTAAATTAGCAACAGAAATATTTATTACTGCTTGTGTTTGCCCATTTAGGTTTGCCGCTGGTAACAATTGAATGCTATCACTATATTTAATATTTTTAGACGTTAATTCTTCTTTTAATGAAGCCACAGCATTTGGCAAATTACTTTCCCCTTTTAAAATATATTGGTCTTTATTTTTATCTACCTCAACATTAAAAAGTGCAACTCGTTTATCAGGTGCAACTTCAGATTTTATTTTTAAAACTTCTTTTTGAATTAGAGTTTCCGATTCGTTTTTCAAGTTTGTACATGCCGAAATTGTAACTACTACAATTAACAACCACAAATTTTTTACTGATACTTTCATTACTTATACTTTATAGCATAAAAGTACATAAAACTAAATACTAGAGCAGGTTGAAAAGTATATGTTATACTTCATGAAATAATACAAATTAAAACTCCGTTCTAATTTCCTAATTTTGCATATCATGAAAAAACTTAAAGTCTTAGAGCTTTTTGCTGGTGTCGGCGGTTTTCGTCTAGGCCTTGAAAGTACAAATGGCTATAAGATTGTTTGGAGTAATCAATGGGAACCGGCAACAAAAACACAACATGCTTCTTTGGTTTACGAGGCACGTTTTGGAAGTAAAAACCATAGTAATCATGATATTTCAGAAGTTTCTACATCTGATATACCCGATGCCGATATATTAGTAGGTGGTTTTCCGTGTCAAGATTATTCTGTTGCCACATCACTTCAAAACTCAAAGGGTCTTATTGGAAAAAAAGGTGTTTTATGGTGGAGTATTCATCGCATTCTATCTGAGAAAAAAAATCCCCCTAAATATCTATTTTTAGAAAATGTAGACCGACTATTGAAATCTCCTTCTACACAACGTGGACGTGATTTTGCAATAATGCTAAAAAGTTTAGATGAACTAGGTTACGCTGTTGAATGGCGTGTAATTAATGCTGCTGAATATGGGATGCCGCAAAGAAGAAGACGCATATTTTTCTTAGCATATCATAAATCTACTGTATTATTTGATTCTTTAAAACAATCTAAAAAAGCTGATTGGATATTAAAGTCAGGAATTATCGCAAAATCATTTTTGGTGAAAAATGATGCAAAAACACCGAAAATTATTGAAATTGAGTCAGATTTAGTTCAAATTTCAAATAATTTCAACAAAAATGGCAATAATTCTCCTTTTGAAAATTCAGGAGTATTTATAAACGGAAAAGCATACACTACTAAAACTAATCCCAAATATAATGGTCAACAAATGACTTTAGGTGATGTTTTAGAACATGGAAAAATTGATGAAGAATTTTATATTCCACTTGAAGATTATTCTAAATGGGAGTATCATAAAAGCGCAAAAAAAGAAGTTCGTACTTCAAAAAGTGGATTTCAATATACATACAGTGAAGGGTCGATGAAGTTTCCTGACTTGTTAGATAAAGCTTCGCGAACTATTATTACCGGTGAAGGCGGAAAAAGTCCTTCTCGTTTTAAACATGTAATAAAAACCGCAAAAGGGTTTCGTAGACTTACACCATTAGAGCTTGAGCGCTTGAACATGTTTCCTGATAATCATACAAAACTAGAGGATATTTCTGTTGCGAAACGAGCATTTTTTATGGGTAATGCACTCGTTATTGGCGTAGTAGAAAAAATAGGTAAAACACTTTATGATAGAATACATGAAACTTAAAAATGCTTTATATCAACTTGTAGGTGGTCTTGCTTTTATATTATTCATCAATTGCGAAGAAAAGAAAAAAAGTGAGCTTGTTTGGCAAAAAGAGTTTTATCACATTGGTTCACAATCTTCGCCAAGGGCCATAGACCTCAACAAAGACGGTGTTCTAGATATTATTTTGGGAGCTGCAAAAGGAGAAAACAAAACCACTGCCGAAGGAGTTTTGGCTATGGACGGAACGACTGGTGATTTACTTTGGCAACAAAAAGGGAATGATCAAGTTTTTGGTTCAGCAACGTTTCATGATATAAATAACGATAGTGTGCCTGATGTTTTTATTACTGGCAGATCGAGAGTACTAATGGCATTAAATGGAGTAACAGGCGAAAAACTTTGGGAATATAACTATCAATATGAAAACGATTCAATTTTAAAATATGCAAACTTCAATTTTTATAACACTGTTCTCATTCCGGATCAAAACAATAACGGTTTTCCAGAGTTATTAACTGTAAATGGTGGTAATGTTCGTGCTGAACCCAATTCAGAAAAAAATCGATTTCCAGGAGTGTTAATGCTATTCGATACAAAATCTGGTGAAATTTTAGCCGCAAGTTTAATGCCTGATGGCAAAGAATCATATATGTCTCCGGTATATTTTCAACAACCTAAAACGAATGAGCAATTTATTGTATTTGGTAGTGGAGGCGAAACTGTTTCAGGAAATTTATACCTCACTACGCTCTCTAATTTTATAGACGACAAATTATCTCAAGCGAAAATTATTGGCTCTGAAGTAAGCCATGGATTTATTGCACCGCCTTCTATTGCTGATATAAATAAAGATGGTTTTTATGATATTATTGCGATTAGCCATGCGAGCCAAGCTTTAGCCATAGACGGTAAAAACCATAAGGAACTTTGGAATTTAAAAATACCAAATACAGAATCGAGTAATGGGTTTGCTGTAGGCTATTTTACCAATGATAAAACTCCTGATTTTTTTACATTTGTAAGTCAAGGCACTTGGCCCAATAACACTGGTTCTAAGCAAATTATGATTGATGGTGCTACTGGTATTTTAAGTTATGAGAATACATTAGGCTGTACAGGTTTTTCATCTCCCGTAGTTTACGATTTAAATAACGATGGCATTGATGAAGCCATTATTAGCATTAATGAATTTGATTGCGAAAGAGGTTACGACAATAATAGTAAGCTTACTATTGAAAATAAATTAATTGCAATTAACTTTAAAACAAACTCTGCAAATAAAATTGATGGGGCTTTTAGTTTTAAAAATATATTTTCTACACCCTTACTTCATGATCTTGATCAAGATGGTTACCTAGATATTGTTCATATTCAAAATTATAGTTCTAATGGAGATTTATTAAGCTTTTTGGGTATGCAAATAAAGAGGATAAGTACTTCAATTCCCTATGAAACTCCATCGCTTTGGGGTGGTTATATGGGAACAAATGGAGATGGAATCTTTCTAAATAAATAAAATTGAATAAAAAAAGCGGGCAAATAATTTATGCCCGCTTTTTATAATTTACAAAAATTTGTTTAATCTATATCCCACCAAACTTTACCTACATGCGTGTTTGGAGAAGTTCCACCAGCTTGAAGATTTTCGTTATTTGTAGCAACTTCTTTCGAAGGATAAACTAATCTTGTTGGAATTTGTCCACCAGTAATATTCCCAGGATAATTAACTGGAGTAAGTACAGGATAACCCGATTGTCTCCAATAGTTCCAGGCATCCCACCAGTTTAACAATTCACTAATCCACACCTGTTGACCTATCATTTCTAAACCAGCTGTACCACTCGTATATGGATATTGCGCAAGGTAATTTGTTACAGCCGCATCGGATACAACAAAACTTGAGTCATATGGTTCAAACATTTGCATTGCAGCTTTTACACCTGCATTATAATGCTCTTCAGCAGTACCTCCTACATTACCTATATTTCTTTCTATAGCATCTGCTTGTAAGAATTCCATTTCAGAATAGTTCATCAACTTATATGGACTATCTGTTTTAAAGAACAAATTGTTTAATCTTGAATAAATTGTATTAGGATCAGATCCAACGGTTCCAGTATATAAATCGAGAGTACCTGAATCTAAACCATTTGGCATTCCTTCTTGCGCTAAGGGATCAGTGTTACCATCTACTCCATCCGTATAAATCATTAGTCTTGGATCATCATCTGCAACACTTGATGCGTCTGCACCCATTAATACATCTATTAATGTCTTACTCATAACTCTAGATTGGCCACCATCACCGCCAATAAAAGCTCTGGATAATCCATTTTGGTTCACCCATTGACTAGGTCCATCCGAATGAGGTATCCACGGAATATCATCATTACTTGAAAATACACCAACACCTGATAATGCTAAATTAACTTTCTCTGCCGCTAGTCCTGGATTTACTTTAGAAATGCGCATTGCCATTCTTAAGGTTATTGAGTTGGCCCACTTTTTCCATTTCGTTATATCCCCTTGATATATCATATCGGCAGCCGCAAAACCGTCATCTGGGTTCGCAGTGCTTATTGCTGCTCCAGCTTCTAGCAATTCTTGAAATAGAGCAGTATAGATTGATTCTTGAGAATCATAAGCAGGGAAAAATATCCCTTCAATACCTTGGCCTCCTTCTGTATATGGAATGTTCCCGTAAAAATCAGTCAATCTCAAATAAACAAAAGCTCTAACGATTCTTGCTGCTTGTCTAGTGTTTGGACGTCTCCCTTCCTCAAAGCCTCCTGGCCCAGTTTGTTTAATTACCTCAGACAAATTTTTCAATTGATCACTATAGCCATAATCCCAAGGGGCATCATCTGCTTCCACATTTACGAAATATTTATCGCCAGCTTGATTTAAGCTGTTACCCAAAGTCGCTAAATGTTGCATCCAATAACCTGCATAGCCTACATTTGTACGCCAATTTAAATAGCGATTACTTGCCGCATTTCCGTCCGCTAAACTTAGCTCAGCATTAGAAAAAAGGAAATTCATATTTATCTCATTAACCGCCTGGGGGTTAATGTTAAGGTCGTGTAATTCTTCTGTATCACAAGCGGAGAATGTCAAAATCGCGCCGACAAGAAGCCATATTATTCTTTTATATTTCATCTTTCTTTTTTTTAACATTTTTAAAATCCTACTTTAAAGTTAAATCCATAACTGCGCGTTGGTGGCATTGCAAAATACTCCAAACCTTGCGCTCCTGCATTAGTCGAGTAAGCTGATTCTGGATCAACATTGTCTATGTTTTTGTCAATTACCCAAAGGTTTCTTCCAACAAGTGAAACACTTAAACTTTGAATAAATGTTTTTTCCAAGAACTTTCTAGGGAAAGAATATCCTAAAGTTAACTGTCTTAACTTAACAAAAGAAGCATCGTAAATAAACATATCCGATATAGCAGTACTTTCACCTCCAACTCTACTCCAATAAATTTGAGCCTCTTCTGGAGTTAAATCTCTATCTACAGGAGTATAAACCGGAGCATCCTCGGTTCCTGTATTTGTTACACCAGTAATATGTAGTGGTGCCTCACCTGCACGACCTATTAATGATTGTTGGTGATATCCTTGTTGCGTTAAACGGTTATTCGTTCCAGAGAAAATTTCACCACCAGATCTAAAGTCAATTAAAAAATCGAGATTAAAGCCTTTATAATTAAAGGTGTTGTTAATACCACCTGTAAAGTCTGGAACACCATTTCCTATGGGCACATAGTCTGCAGAAGCTAACGGAGTTCCATCTTCATTAAAAATCGGAGTTCCATCAGGAGTTGTTTGTTGTACTCTTCCTGTAATTACACCAAAAGGTTGTCCAACAATGTGTTTGATACGAACATTTCTTGTTCGAGGTTCTTCTGCAACAAGTTCTTCACTCCCTTCAATTAGCGAGACTACTTCGTTATTATTTTTTGCAAAATTTAAAGCCACGTCCCAAGTAAAATCTCCTTGAATAGGAGTTGCTGTTAACAAGAATTCTATACCATCATTTTGTATTTCACCGACGTTTACACTTGATGAACCAAACCCAGATGCATTTGATATTGTTGCATTAAGTATATCATCCGTTGTAGTTTGTTGATAATAGGTAAAGTCTAAACCTAAACGATTATTAAAAAATCGCAAATCGATACCTGCTTCAACTTCAGTTGATAAGGCCGGTTGTAAAGCTGGGTTTGGAATATTACCTGCTGTACCTCCTGCAGAAGAAAAAGCAGCTCTAGTATAGCCTAAGTGATCATCACCCGCTAAAGAATATGTCAAATTAGTATCATAAGGGTTAAGGTTTACAATACCAGATTGAGCCCACGAAGCTCTTAACTTACCAAAGCTTAACCAAGATGGTTTAGTTCCAAATGTGTCAGAAAATATCCAACTACCACCAACTGACGGATAAAATATACTATTATATGCTGGGTTTAAAACTGAGAACCAATCGTTACGAGCTGTACCTGTTAAATAAAGGATACCGTTGTAACTAAATTCAGCAGAACCATACATAGAGTTTATACCGCTTTCACTAAAACCGTATCCAAAACTTTTTTGTGCAGTATTATTTATTGCATCAAAAAACTGGACATTAAAACCAGTACCATTTGCATCTATACGCTCATATTTACGTTTCATTTGGTTTGCACCAACAAAGGCATTCATGTTAAACTTTCCGAAATCTTTATTGACTCCTAACATCCAATCAATATTAACTTCTCTAACTTGAGTTGATCCTTCCGATCTACTACCACCAAGATTATAGCCAATACCTTCTGGTGTTAATGCCGTATTTCTACGTGTATAAAAATCCATTCCTATTCTTCCAGAAGCATATAACCAATCTGTAAGATCATATCGTAAAGAACCTGAAGTAATTACACGATCTCTAATATCACTTCTCTCTGATTGATAAGTCGCAAAATACGGGTTTTGTCCCCAGTTATTTGCGGCAGGAAGTAATTCTTGTCCTGGAAATTTTGAATCTCCACCTTGTCCATAAATTGCAAGTAATGCATCGCTTGTTCCTTCAGGAATTGCTCCCAATTTATCTGGGTCCCCGCGATAATAGTTTACATCTACATTCGCAGGTATTCTCCATATTGCTTGTATAGCATTATTAGGTGAATCAGAAAGTGAAGGTCTGTTTTTAGCTTCCTCATGCGAATAAAGAACTTTTGCACTCAAAGTTAATTTTTCACCGAATTTAGCATTGGTAGTCAATGATAAATTTGTTTTATCAAAACCTGAATTTGGAACTACACTAGTACTTCTTAAGTCTGAAACTGAAAACCGAAATGTTTGATTTTCACCACCTCCACTTAAGGATAGACTATTAGTATAAGAATGGCCAGTTTCAAAAAATTTTCTAAAATTATTCCCAGTGTATGAATATGGTCTTTCGACACCGTCAAATTGAATAACTGGACTGCCATCCAATTCAGGTCCCCATCCAATATTACCCCATTGAAAAGCTTGTTGTGCAGTACCTGGTTTAGTCGCGACACCTGTTACATAGGCCCCAGAGCCATACTTAGTTTGTAAGTCGCTTTGGTCATATAATGCATCAAAAACAACATTAGCTGAATAAGAAACACCTATTCCTTTTCGCTTAGTTCCTCTCTTTGTAGTAATGTTTACCACACCATTACCACCTCTAGAACCATAAAGTGCAGAAGCGTTCGCTCCTTTTAAAATACTTATAGATTCTATATCGTCTGGGTTAATACTAGTAAGGCCATCTCCTTGATCAGCTCCACCCCATAGACCGGCTTGCCCGAATCCAGAGTTATCCATAGGAACACCATCTACAACATAAAGTGGTTGACCCTGTCCACCAATAGATTTATTACCACGAATAACAATTCGCGTAGAACCTGCAGGACCTGAAGAAGGTTTAGTTACACTAACACCAGCAACTCGACCAACCAAAGAGTTACCCAAGTTGTTCTCTCGTGCCTCGGTAAGTTTATCACCTCCCACTTCAGAAACCGAATATTGTAACGCTTTCGTTTCTCTTTTAATACCTAGTGCAGTTACAACCACCTCATCAAGTTGACTTACATCTTCTTGCATTGTAACATTAATTGTGCTTTTTCCGTTCACAGGCAAACTTTGTTCTAAGTAACCTATATACGAAAAATCTAATGTGGAATCACTAGGAGCTTCTATACTATAATTTCCATCGAAGTCTGAAACGGCTCCAGTTCCCGTTCCTGCAACGACGACATTTACCCCGGGCAATGGCAAGCCGTCCGAGTCAATGATTTGTCCAGATACAGTATTCTGAGACCAAGCAAAGCTGGCACAGAATACAGCACATAATACTGTCAGTATTCGTGTTTTCATTTTCATGTGTTTAGTTAATAATTGAGTTGTTGATTTCTTAAAAAATTAAGATTTTGAGAAATGAAGTTAAATATTTTGTGAATACGGACAAATATTTCTTAAGAAAAGTATAAATTTTTAGAAGATGCGCAATTCCTAATTTCAATTAAAAACTCTTGTACACAAAAGGATTAGGTAAGATTAGTCCATTTAAAAAAAACTTTCATTTTCATTGTTAAAAATCGAAAGTTTGTACATTTAGAAACATTCTTATGATCAATGAACAAAAACTTTATACATTTTCTTTGTCTTTTTGTAGTTGTAACCCTACAGGGAAATATTCTCTTTTCACAAAAACAAAACACATTATTTACGCTTATGGATAATAAGCATACTAATGTCCATTTTGAAAATACAATTGTAGATACAAAAAAGGCCAATATTTTAATTTATTCCAATTTTTATGGTGGTGCTGGAGTTGGTGTTGCCGACCTAAATAATGATGGGTTACAAGATTTGTTTTTTACAGGTAATCAAGTTTCAGATAAATTATATATTAACAAAGGAAATTTAGAGTTTGAAGACACCACAAGCTCTTCTGGTATTAAAAATAATGGTGGGTGGTCTTCAGGTGTGGTCATGGCCGACATTAATAATGATGGGCTAATTGACATATATGTTTGTAGAGAATTATATGACGATAATTTAGAGCTCAGAAAAAACAAATTATATATAAACAAAGGTGTTAACAAAGAAGGGATTCCTACTTTTAAAGAGAGTGCGGAAAAATATGGGCTTGCAGACAATCAACGAACGCGGCACGCGTCGTTTTTAGATTTTGACAAAGATGGTGACTTAGACTTGTTTGTTTTAAACCAACCTCCAAATCCTGGAAATTTTTCTGATTTATACGGAACTAAACCAGGGCCAGAATATTCCCCACGACTATATCAAAACAACAACAGTACTTTTACAGATGTAACAGTACAAGCTGGTTTACTAAAAGGAGGTTACCCAAATAGTCTTTCCATTAGCGATTTAAACAATGATGGGTGGCCTGATATTTTTATCGCTAACGATTTTGAAGCACCAGACTTCTTGTATATAAATAATGGGGATGGCACTTTTTCTGATATTTTAAAAAACGCTATGCGACATACCTCCTTTTTTAGTATGGGTGTAGACGCCGCTGATATTAATAATGATGGATGGCAAGATTTAATGGTATTAGACATGGTTGCAGAAGACAATTTTCGTTTAAAGGCAAATATGAGTGGTATGAATCCTAAAGATTTTTGGGATGTTGTAGAAAATGGAGGGCATTATCAGTATATGTATAATGCAATGCATTTAAACCAAAGTAAAAATAGCGATTCTCTTTTTTTTAGTGATATTGCTCAATTAGGAGGTGTGTCTAGTACAGATTGGAGTTGGTCTAATTTAATTGCGGATTTCGACAATGACGGTTATAAAGATATACATGTAACTAATGGTTTGCTTCGGGATATTAGAAATACAGATGCAGATTCTAAATTTTCAAAATATATTGAAGAGGTTTCCTATAAATATGTGGAAGAACATCCAAATGCAGGAGAAATAAGCATTTGGGATATACTTAATCTCGAAGATGCTCTTAAAATTGTGCCTTCTCAAAAACTTTCCAATTATGCATTTAAAAATAATGGAAATCTTAATTTTATTAAAACCACTCAAGAATGGGGCTTAGATCAACCTACTTTTTCCAATGGTTCGGCTTATGCTGATTTAGATAATGATGGGGATTTAGATTTGGTCATTAATAATGTAAATGAAAAAGCATTTATATATCGTAATAACAGCAATGATATTAATAAAGCCAACTATTTAAGGGTAAGATTAACCGATAAGTCTGGGCATCGTCCTACATTCGGTGCAAAAATAAAGATTGTAGTAAAAAATGCTCCTCAATGGTACGAATTCACAAATGTTAGAGGAATGTATTCTACAAGTGAAAATTTTGCGCATTTCGGGTTAGGAAAAGAAGAAGTTGTTGATGAACTCACTGTATTTTGGCCGAATGGCAAAACTACACAAATGTCAAATGTTTCAGCAAATCAACTGCTAACTATAGACTATGCTCAATCAGCCAATAAAGAATTTAAAGAAATAATAGAAAAACCGATTTTTGAAAAAAGTACACTTCTAAAATTAGAGCATTTTGAAAATGATTTTGATGATTTTTCCAAGCAAATTCTACTACCGCATAAGATGTCTCAATTTGGTCCTGCACTTTCTATTGCAGATGTAAATAATGATGGTTTAGACGATTTTTATTACGGCGGGGCTTCTGGCTATCCGGGTCAATTGGTAATTCAAGAACCATCTGGTATATTTAGTGTGCAACTAAATGATTCTTTTATTAAAGACAACGCTTTTGAAGACATAGATGCTGCTTTTTTTGATTTTGACAGTGATGGCGATCAAGATTTGTATGTTGTTAGTGGAGGAAATGCTTGGCCTAAAAACTCTAAAGAATATAACGACAGGTTATATAAAAATGATGGAAAAGGGGTTTTTACTAAAGTAGAAAACTTTATTGAAATTAATGAAAGTGGGTCTTGTGTTCGTCCTTACGATTTTGACAAAGATGGTGATATGGACCTTTTTATTGGTGGCAGGCATACACCATGGTTGTATCCTGAAGCAACTAACAGTAGAATTCTAGAAAATGAAAATGGTTCTTTTAAAGATATTACTAAAACAATAGCAAAAGATCTATTAAATATTGGAATGGTTACAGATGCTACATGGGCAGATATTAATAATGATAACAATATAGATTTAATTTTAGTTGGAGAGTGGATGCCAATAACAATATTAACATTCAACGGTAAAAATTTTGAAAAAGTAAACAAAAAGAGTGGTATCGTTAATTCAGAAGGCTGGTGGTATAGTGTTTCCTCAAATGATATTGATAACGATGGCGATATAGATTTAGTGGTTGGAAATTTAGGTTTAAATTATAAATACAAAACAGATAGAAATGAACCTTTTGAAGTTTTTTATAAAGATTTCGATGGCAATGGGAAAAAAGACATTGTTTTAAGCTATTATAATTTTGGCGAACGATTCCCTTTACGAGGAAGGTCTTGTTCTGCTCAGCAAATTCCTGAAATAAAAAGTACATTTCCATCTTACACTCAATTTGCATCAGCAAACCTTACAGAAGTTTATGGTGATGAAAATTTGAAACCTGCATTACATTATCAAACAAATACATTTGCCAGCGCTATTGTTGAAAATCTTGGCAATGGTAATTTTAATATGAAGCCTTTACCCAATGAGGCACAAATATCATCTATTAATGACATTATAATTGATGATTTTAATAAAGATGGTAATAAAGATATTCTTGTTGCAGGAAATTTATATGTTTCTGAAATAGAAACCACAAGAAATGATGCTGGGGTCGGTTTGTTATTAATAGGAAATGGCAAAAACGATTTTACTCCTATTTCTCCAAAAGAAAGTGGTTTTTTTATGCCCTATGATGTTAAAAAATTAGTCCCTATTAAAACTTCCACAGAAACACATTATATAGGTGCAGTTAATAACGGCTCCATACAATCGTTTAAATTAATCAAATAAAGTATGAGTGATTCTGCAAAAATTAACCGAAGATTATTTGTAAAAAAGTCTGGTCTTGCGGCTGGTGGAATGTTAATTTCTCCTAATGTTTCTGTATTAAAATCAAATACAGTTATAAATCCATTACCTCGATGGAGAGGTTTTAATTTTTTGAATTTCTTTTCACCAGATCCTAATAAAAGTCGTCCTTTTAATAAAGAGTATTTTAAATGGATGGCCGATTGGGGTTTCGATTTTGTACGCTTGCCCATGGCATATCCATATTACTTAAAGTTTGATAGAACCAAAGATATTACAACAAAAGCTGTAAGGAAGATAAATCGAAAAGCAACAGACAAAATTGAAGAAACAGTTTATTTAGCCCATAAATATGGGCTTCATGTTAGTCTAAATTTACACCGTGCTCCTGGGTTTTGTGTAAACGCCGGATTTAATGAACCTTATAATTTATGGGAGGATCAAGAAGCATTAGATGATTTTTGTTTTCATTGGAAATTTTGGGCAAAACGCTTTAAAAATGTTTCGAATAATAAAATTAGTTTTGATTTACTTAATGAACCTTGTACTCGCGAAGACATGAACGACCAATTTTCAAAACGAGCTGCCATTCCTGGTGAACTTTATAGAAAAATGGCTATCGCAGCTTCCAAGACAATAAGAAAACAAAATTCGAATCATTTAATTATTGCAGATGGTAATAATATAGGTAGCGAAGTGATTCCAGAAATTACCGATTTAAATATCGGCCAAAGTTGTAGGGGGTATAATCCCGGTATTATTTCACATTACAAAGCGCCATGGGTTTTTAAGGATTCAACCAATTTGCCAACTCCCAAATGGCCCGGACAAGTAGGAGATCAATATTTAAGTGTCGCTATGCTCGAAGAAATGTATAAACCTTGGGTAGATTTAATTAAACAAGGAGTTGGCGTACACTGTGGTGAATGTGGTTGTTATAATAAAACACCGCATCACGTGTTTTTAGCGTGGTTTGAAGATTTACTAAAAATTCTAACAAAAAATAAAATCGGTTATGCGCTGTGGGAGTTTGATGGAACTTTCGGGGTTTTAAACTCCGGAAGAGCTGATGTTGACTATGAAAATTGGTATGGACACAAACTAGATAGAAAGTTATTAAACTTATTAAAAAAATATTAAGTGAGGATAGCGTTTTTTACTTTATAAAACGCCTAGTTTATATTTCAAAAATTTTTGAGGTTTCAAAAAAAGATTGCCACAAATAAATGGCTAGTTCCTTTCTCTAGATTTATTTTTTT
Source organism: Flavobacteriaceae bacterium EG-1 (assembly GCF_009649685.1). Lineage (GTDB taxonomy): Bacteria > Bacteroidota > Bacteroidia > Flavobacteriales > Flavobacteriaceae > Aurantibacter_A. The sequence continues at coordinate 780,500 of NZ_WJPK01000002.1, read as the reverse complement.
CAATACAATAGTGTTAACTGCACTTGTTATAAAAAAACCGTGGTTTAATTATTAGCGGCGAAGCCGCGATTTTTTTTTGAAATTACCGACCAATAAGTCTACTTTATACTACTCCTTAATTAAATAATAGACTTAGCATACTTTTAAACCTAAAAAGCAGGAATTAAATGGACTTATTGTATAATAAAATCAATTACAATTAAAGCGATTTAAACTAACCAGTCTTTTTAAACAAAATTCCACTTAATTGTATTTATGTAACTTTAAGTAAAAATCCCCATTATGAATAAGTATACTTTCATCTCGTTTGTTTTGTTTTTTTTCATAATGTCGTGTAAAAATGATGATGTTAACATATCAGATAATCCTCCTGAAAAACAAGAAGAAGAAAAACAAGAAGAAACAGATGAAAACAATTTGATTCAACTAAATAACCAACAACTGGTTGATGCCAATAAAAACCCGCTATACTTACAAGGTGTTGCTTTTAACAATTTTATTTGGAATAATGCGGCGGTTCCTGAAGAACATCATTCCGAGATAGACTATCAACGTGTAAAAGATATGGGCATGAACACCATAAGGTTTTACATGAATTATAGTTTTTTTGAAGATGATTCCAATCCATATACTTATAAACAAAGTGGTTGGGATTGGTTAGATCAAAATATAGCTTGGGCAAAAAAACATGATATTTATCTTATTTTAAACATGCATGCGCCACAAGGAGGATACCAGTCGCAGGGTGAAGGTGATGCGCTTTGGGAAGATGTAGAAAATCAAAATCGTCTTTCTGCTTTATGGGTTGAAATTGCGGAGCGATATAAAAATGAAGTGCAAATTGCAGGTTTTGGACCTGTTAATGAGCCTGTTCCAAGCCAATCCATGCAACAATGGAGTGATTTAGCGCAACGTTTAATTAATGACATTCGGGAAGTAAACAAAAATCATCTATTATTTATTGAACAAGCAATTTATGTTCAAGGCAATTTTACAAAAGACGAAAATTATAATTTTCCTGATATCTCCGGAGAAAATATCGTTTATGAATTTCATGGATATGAGCCTTATTTATACACCCACCAGTTATTAGAATTTGCTGGGCTTGGTGATGGAGGTAAATACCCAGATGAAGAGATAATTGAAGTTAATAATGCTGAATGGTATACAGCAACATTTGATAATCCCAGTCTACCTGAAGGAAATACTGATTGGACTTTTTTTGAAGGAATAAGGTATGTTGTAAACGATCCTTTAATAAAATTAGCTGCACCGTCTTTGGTTGCTGCAGAGGTTAGTGGCACCGTATATTTTGATGATATTGTAATTAAAGAATATGACACAAACGGAGATTTTGTACAAAACATTAATCAACTAAACCTAAATAATTTGGATGGTTGGTCTTTTTGGAGTGAAAATGGAACAGGAAATAATGGTCTTTCTACCACAGTGGGGCATGTAGATAGTAGTAGCCTTTTTATAAATGGAACTACCAGCGATAGCAACATGAGCAATTTTAAAATACAATTTCAGGTAAAGCAAGGCTTTTCATATCAAATTAGTGGTTGGATGAAAGGTGAGAATATTGCCAACACCAACGGCGGTAAAATTCGTTTGGATTTCTATAAAACAAATGGTGAAATTTTGCTTCGAAATAAAACATTTTTAGATGATTATTTGGGGAAAATAGCCGCCTGGGCAGATTCGAAAAATTCAGTATTATATATGGGAGAATTTGGTGCTGGTACACCTTGTTTTGAAAATGATAAAGGAGGTTTAATTTGGATAGCTGATATGTATGATCTTTTAAAAAAGTATAACATTCATTTTACTTATCACGCTTATCATGAAGACGCTTTTGGTTTATACCTTGGTGGAGGATTACCCGACCCAAGCAATGTAAATCAACCACTAATTGATTGGTTTACGGCCAATCTTAATTAATATATTATTGGAAAATCGATTTAACATTTTTAACTAAAACATCATAAAACCTTGTTAATCAGCACTTGTTATTTGGTTTTGGTTTCTGTTTTATTATTTTATATAAATGACAAAAACAGAAAAGAAAGAAAATCAAGCATTTATAGAAAAGTCTATTAATCACCTAGAAGCAACAGGCTTCGAAAATATAAAAGCAGATATTGAAGGTTTTATTTCTCCAAAATCTTATTTAAAAAAAGGCTCTGAGATTAAGATTACGCCAGATATAGTTGCAGAGAAAAATGGTAGAAAATATTTTTTTGACATTAGCCTTAAATCACAAAAAACAAACTTTCTAAAAACAAAGTGGTTGTTTTTAGACACAATAAGTAGGCTAAAATCGCATCGTTTTCAGATTATTACCACCAGAGGTCATTATAAGTTTACAGACAATTTGTTAAAAGACTTAAACTTAACAAGTAGAAAAACAATAAGAATATAATTTTTGAATCCTTAATTGAAAAAGCCGCTAATGCGGCTTTTTTTAATTTTTAAACATAGCAATATGTGGTATTCCATCTTCTAAATAAACCTCACCTACTTGATTAAAGCCCAAAGATTCATAAAACTCTTTTAAATATAATTGAGCAGAAATATGAATTTCTTTTTCTTCAAAAAAGTTTTGAATTGCTTTAATTGAAGTTTTCATAATTATTTGACCATAACCAAATTTTCTTTCTGATTTTTTAACTACTACTCTACCAATACTAGCTTCAGAAAAATAATCGCCTGGCTTAAATATTCTCGTATAGGCCGCGAAGCGGCCGTTTTTTTTTGCGAAAACATGCATAGCTTGCTGATCTTTACCATCAATATCTTGATAAACACAATCTTGTTCTACAACAAAAACCTCAGACCTAAGCTGTAATATTTCATATAACTCCTGTTTTGTAAGCTCTTTAAATGTTTTTACAAAAATTTCCATTAATCTTGAACTATAATTTGTTTACTATCACATTTACCAAATTCTGGTTGAATATTTATATGATTGATACCATGATGATGAAATAATTCTTCTTCAATTTCTACTAGAATAGAATCAAATTCTGAAAGTTTAATATCCACATTAAAATCAATATGTGCTTCTAAATGAACTTCATCTTCATTTAGCTGCCAAATATGTACATGATGCACATTTTTTATAATCTTTCTTTTTTTTATTACTTCTACAATATTTTCGACTTTAATAGCATTGGGTGTAAATAGCATTAAAACTTTTGTAGAATCTAAAAGTAAATTCCATCCCATATAAATTAAATATAAAGCTATTGCCAATGTCAATACAGGGTCAACCCAAAACCATTGAAAATACTTCATTATTAAGCCGCCTATTAATACCGCTACTGAGGCCATCATATCTGTTAATAAATGTAAATATGCAGATTTCATATTCATGTTGCTTTCGGAATGTTTTTTTAATAATAAAACACTAAACCCATTTGCAACAATACCTAATAAAGATAACCAGATAACCAGATTTGATTCTACTTCTTGTGGATTATAAAATCGTTCAACTGCTTCAATTATTAATATAACAGCAACAATTATTAAAGTTGCAGAATTAATAAAAGCTGCTATTATTTCTGCTCTTTTAAATCCAAAAGTTTTATTAGTTGAAGCCTTTTTTTTTAAGAGTGCAGAAGCAACATAACTTACAACTAGCGAAAGAACATCACTAGAATTATGCAGGGCATCTGAAAGTAATGATAAACTGCCTGAAATTATTCCACCAACAATCTGTGCTACAGTTATTATTATATTTAAAAATATAGATATAATTAAACTACGCCCCTTTAAATCTGTATGAGCGTGATTATGGGAATGTTTATGGTGAGAATGTCCCATCGTAATACTTTTCAGAAAAATAAATTTACAATTATAAAACGAATGGGAACGAAACGTAGTTTCGCGATTTTTTTTTCTTATTTACGCAAAAAATTAACTACAAGCTATCTTTTCTACTCTTCGCTCATGACGCCCACCTTCAAATTTTGTATTAAAAAAGGTCTGTACCATTTCAAGTGCTTGTGGCAATGCAATAAAACGTGCTGGTAAACTTAGTATATTGGCATCATTATGTTCTCTTGCTAACTGAACTATTTCTTTAGTCCAACATAACGCCGATCTAACTTTTTGATGTTTGTTTGCAGTCATAGATGCTCCATTACCACTACCACAAACTATAATTCCAAAATCTACTTTTTGATTTTCTACATCATCTGCAACTGGATGAATAAAATCTGGATAATCAACACTATCAGTACCATCCGTTCCATGATTAATTACTTCAATATCCATTGATTTTAATAAACCAACAATAGCCAATTTATATTCTGTACCCGCGTGATCATTTCCTATTGCAACTTTCATGATAATAATAAGTAGTATTTATTCCACAAAGGTACAAAAGATGCGCTACACCACAAGATTAGCTACTTTCACAACAAAAAATTTGTACTTCACCACAAGCGTTGTTTATTTGTTTATAATAAGTACTTTTAAAATTGTTGAAAACATCCACATAAATAATGACTTCTAAGTTTTGTGGTTTACAAATTTTAATGTCTACAAAAATTATTGATTGACAAAAAATTTAGTTCTACTTTTTTAACCATCATTTATTCAATAAATTTTCAATTAAACTAACATTATTAACAAACTATCTTATTAAGAAAAGTTGTTAATAGCAGTTATTAATATACGTTGATAAAAAATATAACAATTTGATAATGAAGTAGAGTAACAGCTAAAAAAATGTAGATAAAGTTAAATATATGTTTAAAACAACTTATGTTTAATAAAGTTATTGTAACTATTAACACCATATCATCATCACCATTTTTTTAAATTTATTAAAAGAAAAAATAGAATATTTATAATATGTGTTGATAACACTAAATGAAGAGCGATTTGGATTTTTAAATCGCTATTTTCGTACAAACAAAACCATTAATGTCAAAGAAAAAAAAGAAAGCTAGTAAACATAGAAATAACGAAATAACAAAAGGCATATTTACAGTTTTAGAAAAAGAACCTACTAAAAGCTTTAATTATAAACAAATAGCTTCAAAATTAGAACTGAAAAATACTCAAGATAGAAATCAATTAATAAAAAGGTTAGGTCAGTTAAAAGAGAAAAAAAGAATTGAAGAAACTGAACGGGGAAAGTATAAAGCAATAGCCTCTTCAAAAACTGTGCATACCGGAATAGTTGATATGACTAGTAGAGGTAATGCTTATGTAATTGTAGAAGAATTAGAGGACGATGTTTTTATTTCTGCCAATAGAGTAAATAGAGCTTTTCATAAAGATACCGTTGAAGTACATATTTTTAACAATAGGAACGGTAAAAAGGTAGAAGGAGAAATTACTAAAATTATAGAGCGAAAGAAATCTACGTTTGTTGGAATTTTGGACATGCAGAAAACTTTTGCATTTGTCCGTCCTACAGATACTAGAATGTATACCGATTTTTTTATTCCTAAAGACAATATAGGAAAAGCTCAGGACGGTGAAAAAGTAATTGTTGAAATTGAAAATTGGCCTGAAGATGCGGATTCTCCTATTGCAAAAGTATTAGAAGTATTAGGTAAACCAGGAGAACATAATACAGAAATTCATGCGATTTTAGCTGAATATGGATTACCCTATGAATTTCCTGTTGAAGTTGAACAGTTTGCTAATAATATAGATACAAGTATTGTTGCTGAAGAAATTGCAAAAAGACGAGATATGCGTGAAACCTTGACTTTCACCATAGATCCAAAAGATGCAAAAGATTTTGATGATGCTTTATCATTCGAAGTTTTAGAAAACGGAAACTACGAAATAGGTATTCATATTGCTGATGTTTCTCATTATTTAAAAGAAGATACTATTTTAGATGATGAAGCATACGAAAGAGCAACTTCTGTTTATTTAGTAGACCGCGTAGTACCAATGCTTCCAGAGGTTTTATCAAATAATGCCTGTTCTTTAAGACCTAATGAAGAAAAATATACTTTTTCTGCGGTTTTTGAAATGGATGATAAAAATCAATTAAAAAATCAATGGTTTGGTAGAACAGTTATAAATTCTGATGAGCGCTTTGCTTATGAAGAAGCACAGCATATAATTGAAACTCGTAACGGAGATATACCAAAAGAAATTTCTATTCGAGGGCAAGAGTATTCTGTTTCAAATAAAATTGTTGAAGCAACTTTAACATTAGATCGTTTAGCTAAACAAATGCGCTCTAAAAGAATGCAGCACGGAGCTATTTCATTTGATAAAGTAGAAGTACGTTTTAACTTAAATGAAAATAACGAACCCGAAGGAGTTTATTTTAAAGAATCTAAAGATGCAAATAAACTTATTGAAGAGTTTATGTTGTTAGCAAATAGAAAAGTTGCTGAATTTATAGGAAAACAAAAACCTAAAAAAACATTTATTTATCGTATTCATGATGTACCAAATGAAGATAAGTTAATTGCATTAAATGGAATTGTTTCTCGATTTGGCCATAAAATTGATTTAAAAGATAGGAAATCAGTTAGTACTTCTTTAAACAAACTTCTTGAAGATGTAAAAGGTAAAAAAGAACAAAATCTTGTAGATACTTTAGCTATTAGAAGTATGAGCAAGGCTATTTATACAACTGAAAATATTGGACATTATGGTTTAGCTTTTGATTATTATTCGCATTTTACTTCACCAATTCGTAGATATCCAGATGTTATGGTACACCGTTTATTACAACATTATTTAGATGGTGGTAAAACTGTTTCAGCTGAACACTATGAAGAAAAATGTAAACATTCTTCTGATATGGAATATCTTGCAACAAGTGCTGAAAGAGATTCTACAAAGTATATGCAGATTAAATTTATGCAAGACAACAAAGAAAAAGAATTTGTTGGTGTAATAAGTGGAGTTACTGAATGGGGTATTTATGTTGAAATAATAGAGAATAAATGCGAAGGAATGGTTAGAATTCGTGATATCAAAGGGGATTATTATATCTTTGATGAAAGACAATATGCCTTAGTTGGTGAACGTTTTAATAACATCTATCAATTAGGTGATGAAGTAGTAGTAATGGTAAAAGACACTGACTTAGTGAAACGCCATTTAGATTTTGCATTACTTGGTAAATATAATGCTGAGTAATTTTTGGAACATGTTTTGTATAGTGGTATTCAAAATACTTTGTATCCAACTAATAAAAAAAACAAAATCAATCAATGAAGCCTATTTTACTCGTTTTAACTCTTTTTTTGTCAGTATGTATTGGCACTGGTCAGGAGAAAAAGACATTTGATCAATTAGGTACTTTTACTGAGATTAAAGCTTATGATGGTTTGTCGGTAAATTTAATTAAGTCCGATACTAACAAAGCGGTGGTAACTGGTGAAAATTTAAACAAGGTTGCTATATCTAATAGTAATGGTGTTTTAAAATTACGTATGCAAATAACCAAAATCTTTAGTGGTTATAGAACATTTATAGATGTCTACTATACCGAAGAATTGGTTACTATTGATGTAAATGAAGATGCACGTTTAACTTCAGGCGATAATATTGAACAGGATTTGTTAGAGTTAAAAGCACAAGAAGGTGGAGAAATTTCCATTATTGTAAATGTAGAACAACTTATAGTAAAAGCAGTTACTGGTGGAAATATTCAAACATTTGGTTCTTCAGATTTACAAGATATTGCAATAAACACTGGAGGTATTTACGATGGCAAGGAATTTAAAACCAAATTTTCAACTATTAATGTAAATGCAGGTTCAAGAGCAGAAATTTTTGCAGTAGATTATGTAAAGGCAACAGTTAAAGCTGGTGGAGAAGTATTAGTATATGGTAATCCCGCTAAAATGGAAGAGAAAACAATTTTTGGAGGTAAAATAACAAGAATGTAACCATGTGGGACGATATTCAGGTGGCAATACCTTTAGGTTTTTTTTTAAGCTTTATGATTGGCCCTGTTTTTTTCGTTTTATTAGAAACTAGTGCTATTAAAGGTTTTAGAGCTGCTTTAACCTTTGATTTAGGAGTTATTCTTGCTGATATTCTTTTTCTTTTTATAGCTTATTTTAGTAGTTTTCAATTACTTGAAAACTTAAGTAATCAACCTGGTCTTTACGTATTTGGAGGGGTAATTCTTTTAGTTTATGGTGCCACCATACTTAAAAAGAAACCTCATAAAAAAGAGATTGGTAAACTAGAGACTACTAGTACAACTAATTATTTAGGTTTATTTGTTAAAGGTTTTTTACTCAATTTTATCAATATTGGTGTATTAGTTTTCTGGTTAGGCGTAATAATAATTGTAGGTCCAAGTTTAGATAATGATTCTAATCGAATATTTATATTTTTTGCTTCTATGCTAGGATCTTATCTATTGACTGATATTTTAAAAATACTATTAGCTAAGCGTTTAAAGAAAAAACTAACAAAACAAAGAATTGTATTAATTAAAAAAAGTATTGCTATTATATTAATGATTTGTGGTTTGGTTTTAATTACCAAAGGATTTCTTCCAAAAGACCAATTTAATATCGAAAAAGGTATCGAAAAGATAGAACATATTAGAGAAGAGTAGTTCTATTTTGAATGATAGAGCTAGATAAAACTTCAAACAAACTTTTTAATTAAAATAAAGAAAGACGCTATATATTTATAGCGTCTTTTTTTTAGAGGCATCGAGCGGATTCGAACCGCTGTACAAGCTTTTGCAGAGCTGTGCCTAGCCACTCGGCCACGATGCCAAATTCAGGTGCAAATATAGTGTCTTATTTAAGTAATTGAAAAAAGATTTAACTTCTTTTTGAGCTTAGTGAAATTGTTACTTTTTCAACGTCTCCACCAATTGGAGGGTTAATCTTAGAAACGAATACTTCAACAAAATCAACCATTTTAATTTCACTTATTATTCTATCAATTATTCTCTTAGCAACATGTTCGAGAAGTTTTGAGGCAATTTGCATTTCAGTTTTAACAATATGATTTATCTGAACATAGTCAACTGTATCAGTTAATTCATCGGTAATTGAAGCTTTATTTAAATCTGTATCTACATGTACATCTACAGTATATTCGCTACCTACAATACTTTCTTCGTTTAAACAACCATGATGTGCAAATACACGAATATTGTTTACTATTACTTTGCCCATTATATAAAATATGAACGCAAATTTAATTCAATCTTATTAGAAAATATAGGTAAGTATTAATTTGACTTGTATTTTATTTGGGAGTAAAAAATTAATAAGTACATCTACAATTACTAAGACCTTGAAATAAATCAATACCTAAGGTTATAACATGTGTACCTGTACTATATCCAAGTATTTCGTTAAGAATTATTTGATACGAATATCCAAAGTAGAAATTACTCTTTTTAAGTCCAATAATAGGTGCAACATATAATGGATCACCAATTTGATCATTTAAAAAACGATAAGTTACACCTGCATAATAATAATCTTCAAAGTCGTACCATCGAAATTTAACGTTTAAATCAGTAACAGAACGTCCATCACTTTCAAAATATTGAAAGAATAAAGAAGGTTCTATTTCTAAACGACTGTTTTTACTTTTTGTATATCTATAACCAGTATAAGCATAATAGTTTCTTAATGTATTTGGCTCATAGATAGGGTTGAAATTTGCAAGATTTTTATTTATAATATTTGAAGCGTTTAAACTAAAGTAAAATTTATCTTTTCGATATAAAGCACCTATATCGAAGTTATGGTTAGTAGTAGCTCTATCATCCGTAACACTTGGATCTAAGGCATCAAAATTTTCAATATCTATTCTAAATTGATTGTAATTATATGATAAACCAAAAGATAGAAATTCATCATCATAACGATCTAAAGTTAAATGATGAGCAAATGAAACTCTTGCTCCTTGCTGTTTAGTTTCTCCATTGCTATCATTATATAGAATCATTCCTAAACCCGATTTTTCTCCAATTCGCATATCTGCAGCAAGTGATTGAGTGTCTGGTGCATCTTTAATGCCTACCCATTGTGTAAGGCCATTAATACGAATTTTTACATGATCACCTATACCAGCATACGATGGTGACATAACAAAAGGGTTATCAGCTAAATACTGTGATAACTGCGGTAATGTAAGTTCTTGTCCGCTTATTCCAAAAGCAGATAAGAAAACAGTAATTAAGGTTAGTAATTTGGTACGCATAATTATAGGTTAAGTCATGTGTTATCTGTAAAGGGTGAAATGTCCAACAAATTCTCGGTCGTCTGTTTCTCCATTGAGTTTAACTACGTACCAATAATCGCCTGAAGGTAATTCAGTCTGGTTGTATTTACCATCCCATCCATTGTGATCAATGACATTGTCTTCAACCACTCTACCATAACGATCATAAATTTTAATTAGTATTTCTGGATACTGTTCAATGTTTTGAGGCATCCAAGAATCATTTAAACCATCTCCATCTGGGGTAAAGAAATTAGGTAGTTCAATGTCAATAAATTCTATAAATACGTTGGCAACAACTTCACAACCATTCTCATCGATTACACTAACTACATAAGTATCAGTTCTATTAACATAGAAAGTGTTATCATCGCCGTTATCTTTTCCATCAAAAATATAAGTGTATTTTGGTAGTCCACCTTCGGCAATTGCTGTAATTTCATTGATATTATTTTGCTCTAATATTAACGTTAAAGGTTCAAAATCTGTTATTTCAAAATCAACAGTAACGATACAACCATTGGCATGAGATATTGCTATATAGTGTGTACCTGGAGCTAAATCTCTGAAATCTGGATTTAATTGCATATCATTTGCGTCCATTGAATCTAGAGCATAAAGAACATCACCTAATACCGTTTCATCTTCCAAAGTAACATTTACATAATTATTTGGAATATCACCAGTACATTCATATACAGGTTCTACTGTGGCATTTAAATTAACACCTTGATCAACAGTTATAACAATATTGTTTTCACAACCCATGGCATCTCTTACATAAACGATATAACTTCCTGCCGCCAGATTAGTAAAATCAAATTGATCTTGTATAAAGTTATTACTATCACCAAAACTTGTGCTATAAGGAGCTGTACCACCAGTAATTACAACAGATGCAGATCCATCTTCATTACCAATACATATTTCAGGTAATGTAGTTCCTGTCATTTCAAGAATTTCCGGCTCAGTGATAGTATATTGTAATTCTATAAAACATCCATTTTGATCTTGTGCTATAATAGTATAATCACCAGGTTCAAGTTCATCAAAAACATTTTCATCGTCAAATTGATTTAAATTAGGCGAAATAGAATATTGATAGCCACCAGAACCACCAGAAAGAGTAACGGTAATACTTGCATCGTTTTCTCCAAAACAAGAAACATTAATTACTTCTTCAGTATATGTTAATACAGTAGGTTCTGTAATAATTACTTCTTGAGGTGCAGTTGTACAGTCTTCACTAGTAACATTTACCCAATATGTTCCTGCAGGAAGACCAGTAAATTCACCAAGTGTTTGAGGACCAACAATTAAGTTGCTTGGATTAACACTGTTTTCATATAGTTCAAATAAATAATTACCTAAACCTCCATCTGCATCTGCATAAATTACAGCGGTTGACTCACCAAAGCAATTAATAATTGCCGCTGTAGTATCTATTGTTAGTACAAGTGGGTCTATATCATCTTCTGTAATTTCATTAGAACGTATGGCTTCACAAGTATTTATTGCATCTCTTACAAAATAACTATAAGAGCCTGCAGCTAATACACCAGCTTGTGGAAGATTTATAGAATTTCCAGTCATTGGGAAGAATGTAATATTATCTTCACTGTATTCATACGTTCCACTTCCACCTGTTGCAGAAAGTTCAAATTCTACTCCAGTTGTACATGTTAAAGGACTTGTACGAATCAATTGTGCTGTTACTTCTACTGGATTTTCAATTTCTACAATAGTAGTTTCTACAGTACATCCCACATCATCTGTTACAATTATGCTATAGAAACCTGCAGCAAGATTAGGAAATATATTGCTTCCTTGTGCAACTGAAGTTATTGGGGTATTCGTTCCAGCTAAATTATCGTATGTATTTAATTGATAAGAATAATTAGGAGTTACATTTCTTGCACCAACTGTTGCAGTTACGCTTGCATTGTTGTCGTCATAACATGCTAATGTTGAAGCAGAAATAGTAGCTACAATTGGGTCAGGTCTTATCAAAGTAATGGTGTCTGTATAAATACATGAGAAAGCATCAGAAACTTCAATTGTATAATCTCCAGCTGCTAATTCAGTAAATATAAAAGCTTCAACATTTGTTTCAGTATAGCTATCAGAAGTAGTTGTATTAGTTAATACAATAGTATAAGGGCCTTCACCGCCTTCTGGATCAACTAATAATGTTCCTTGGTCATTTGAACAAGTAACACTTGCTTCTTGGTTTACCGTAGCCGAAATAGGAGCATCAGGTGCTAAAATGGTAATTGCATTAGAATTTTGCACACAGAAAGGAGCTCCAGTTTGAGTTATTTGTACGTAGTATCCTCCTCCAATTAGATTTGAAATAATTAGTGGTGTTCCTGTATTTCCTGAACCAGAGAAACCAGCAATTGGGTTGTCATCTAGGTCATATACTTGATAATCATAATTACCGGTGTAATCATTAATCGTAACACTGAAACTACCATCGTCAACACCATTGTTAAGACATTCTTCATCTGTTAACTTGGTAATTGTGACATCCATAATATTTGGATCAGCTATTGTATGAGTCGTTTCTATATAACAATTAGTATCTAAATTAGTAACACGTACAATATAGCTGCCTACTCCAAGCCCAGTGAATAAACCACTAGTATTAGTAGCTGAATACGCATTATCGGTTCCATTAGTTTCGTATTCTAAGTTTGGTGTTGCAGTCGCAGGTGTAACAGTAACATTTACTTGAATTTCAGAATCATCTCCAGGGTTACAAGTAACGTCTGCAGTTGTAGAAACAGTTGCATTTGTAATCTCTACATATGGTAATATTACAGCTGTTGTACTGCCAACACATCCCATGTCATCATAAACGTTAATAATATAATTACCACCATCATAATTGGTTTCCGTATATATTGGATTTGAACCATCTTGTACAGTAGTTGATGTTGTAGTATTAATAAACTCATAGCGAGTATAATTAGTAGATCCTCCAGTTATAGCACTTTGATCTATAGTTATTGTAGCGTTGTTTGAGTTATTACCATTAGTACAAGCGAAATCAACAACGATAGCATTAACATTGTCAATAATTTCAGGTTGAAGTATAACTTGGGTAATATCTACAAAACAGTCGTTAGCACCAGTAGCTCTAATGGTATAGGTAATACCAGGACTTACAAGACCTTCTAGATTATTAAATATAGCACTAGTATTTGTTGAAGAGCTAGCTGCGATAGGGAATGTAGCAGAACTACCTGGACCAGATATAATTTCGAAAGTATACGGTCCTACCCCATTATCTACCACACTAACCGAAATACTACCATCATCCGCTCCATTACAAGTTACATCGGTAAATGCATCCACAGTAATTACTGGAGTTACTTCAGGTTGTAATTCTTGAGTAATTGTAGTACTACAAGCATGTCCAACTGCTTGATCAGTAATTGTAAAGGTATAGGTGCCATCTTGAGTTAAACCAGTAAATATTCCAGTAGTATTACTAGGTCCAGCTGTAGCGTCAGGGTAAGTAACATCATAGTTAAAAGAGCCTGAACCACCAGTTTGCGTGATAGTAATTTCTCCACCTGGTGTTGTTGAACAATCAATTGTTTTAACAACAGTAGCTAAAGGAACAATTGGAGCATATAATAAAACAGCTGTAGTTGTGAATGTACACATCCATTGATCAGTGATTTGTACTTGGTAACTACCTGCATCTAATCCTGAGAATATAGCAGTGTTTTGAATGGTTCCAACCGGAGTAGTATCTTTAATAAGTTGATAGGTATAATTACTACCTTGTCCACCAGACACTGATACTACTTCAATTTCTCCTGTGAAGTTAGTACAGTTCGGTTGGTTTACTTGTAAGGTACCTGTTATAGGTGTTGGATCAGCTAAGATGATACTGTTTTGAACTTCTTGTTGACAACCGTTTTGGTCAATTACCCAAGCTCCATAAGTGCCAGGTGCAAGGTTATCAAATCTTGGTGTAGCTGAATAATCACCGGCAACAGTTGGAGCAACAGTACCTACATAATATTGGTAATTACCCCATCCACCAAGGACATCAATAATTTCAATTACGCCATCATTACCAACACAAGTAATTGGAGTTATATCGGTATTGGCAGTAATAGCAGCACTAGGTCCAGCGATAGTAAAGAATGCGTTGTTAATACAGGCTGGGTCAGCATCTTGTGTAATTTCAACACGATATTCACCAGCAGGTATTGCAAACGGAGTAGTTGGACCAACGTTGGCCGAAGTACCTGTTGCCGCTGCAATAATTACATCATCACCTAAAGTAGCTGTACCTTGCGAATCATAGATTTGCCATGTAAAGCCAGCAGTGTAAGGATTAACAGAATCACTGATGGTAAAGCTTACAGAGCCATTATCACCGAAGCAAACCACATCAACAGTAGTTGTAGATATTTCAAATGTGTTTGGATCATCAATTTCGAATGTTGTTACTACATAACAACCTGTATTTGTGTTGGTAATAGTAGCGGCGTAGTTACCAATACCTAAGGCAGTAAATACATTCGTTGCTTGAGTTACGGGTCCATATGCGTTATCCGTACCAACTACTGTATAGCTTAATGTAGCAGCACCAGCACTTGGAGTTAATGTTACTCCGAGAGTTACTTCGGCATCATTACCAGGGTTACAAGTTATATCTTGAGTAATAGTGGCAGTAGGATTTGACAACTCTACATATTCAGCAATAATTGCTGTTGTACTACCTAAACAACCCATATCATCATAAACATTGATAATATAACTACCACCTGCTATATTAGTTTCAGTATAACTTGGGCTAGTACCGTTTTGAACAACAATATCATCAGCTGTAGATGCAGTCCCCTGATCATTAATAAACTCATAGCGAGTATAGTTAGTAGATCCTCCAGTTATAGCACTTTGATCTATAGTTATTGTAGCGTTGTTTGAGTTATTACCATTAGTACAAGCGAAATCAACAACGGTAGCATTAACATTGTCAATAATTTCAGGTTGAAGTATAACTTGCGTGATATCTACAAAACAGTCGTTAGCCCCAGTAGCTCTAATAGTATAGGTTATACCAGGAGTTACCAAACCTTCTAAGTTTGTAAATACAGCACTTGTGTTTGTTGATGAACTAGCCGCAATCGGGAATGTAGCAGAACTTCCTGGTCCTGAGATGATTTCAAAGGAGTACGGTCCTATCCCATTATCTACAGCACTAACCGTAATACTACCATCATCCGCTCCATTACAAGTTACATCGGTAAATGAATCTATAGAAACTGCTGGTACTACAGCCGGTGGTACTTCAACAGTAAATACTCGATTACATTCTGGACTAGAGGTATTGTCATCATAAATTGTGATTGTATAAGTCTCTGGAACAGTTGTTTGGAAAATAAATGGATTACTTGGTAATGTGGCTCTTGAAACAACACTACCTAATCCATTCGAAATTTCATAATCGTAACTACCAGATCCAAAAGT
The DNA here is from genome assembly GCF_009649685.1 of Flavobacteriaceae bacterium EG-1. Lineage (GTDB taxonomy): Bacteria > Bacteroidota > Bacteroidia > Flavobacteriales > Flavobacteriaceae > Aurantibacter_A. The sequence continues at coordinate 764,801 of NZ_WJPK01000002.1, read as the reverse complement.
TACATTTAAAGTAATTTCTGCATCAGGAGTTGCAGTACAATCAATTAGTTTTGTCAACGAAACATTTGCTTCTAAAACTGGGTAAACATCAATATTATCTGTATCTGTACAACCATTACTATCTATTATTGCAATACTATAACTACCTGGTGTAAGATTATTAAAAACGCCACCATTATCTTCATAATTTGTTCCACCATCAATGGAGTATAATATTTGTGCTGCTGTACTAGTTGCGTTTATTGTTAATGACGTAGGAGAAGCACAATTATCAACCACCATAGAATCTATAGTTGGGTTTGGTGTAAGATCTAAATTAATAGGACCTAAATCTGTGAAACATCCAAACTGATCAGTAATAACAACATTATAGTTACCCGCTGGTGAGTTAGCAGGAATAGAAACTGGGTTATCAGATGTGTCAGTTATTGTTGTGAAAGGAGCTGGTCCTGTTACGGTATACGTAAAGGTTCCACCACCACCAGTAATATTTTCAATTGCTATTAATCCAGGAGCGTTACAAGAAATATCACTAAGCTTGTTTAATGTAGCAGAAATCGGGTTTAATTCTTCTACTAATTGATTTTCACTACCTGAAACACATTCGTCTGTACCTCCAGAATTAACTTCAGTTACTACTATATAGTACTCTCCAGGAGAAAGACTAGATACTGTTATTGTATTGTTCCAAGCAATATTTCCACCACTAGATTGTACAAGCGCACCAGTCGCTGAATCATAAAATTCCCAGTGCATACTTGGATGTGAAGAGCCGTCTGTATCTACAATGGTATACGTAATTTCGGCATCATTAGCACCAGAACAAGATGGTTCATAGGTAGATGAAATTTCTAATGGGTCAGTAGTAATATCATTTACATTCACATTACTCTGACGGATACATCCTGTAGAATCACGAACATAAAAAACATAAGTTCTTCCAGGAATTAAACCTGTCCATGTATGAGCACCAGGAGTTGGGGTTGTCCAAGTTGCTGATCCAATTACAAAATTTGCAGGATCATCAGTATAGGTATATTCATAATTTGGCACACCTGCAGTACCTTGTACAGTTACTTGAAGTTCGTTACAAGCAACTACGACTGTGGTTATGCTAATGTCTAAATCATCTAAAGGATACGGAATGGTATATCTTGGTAAATCTGTTCTACAGATTTCAACTCCACCGACCATAGTACGAATTGAAGGAAAAACATTGGTACCAGAAATATATCCCATTAATCGGTCAGTAGTACCAGGAACACTATCATCACCGGTCCATGTAGAACCGCCATCAGCACTAAATTCAATAGTGGTTCCTGCTGGATATGTTGTTGGATATCCAATAAATTGGAATCCATAATCATTAGGATCTACACTGCCACAAGCAGCAGGTAGAATTGGAGAAACATCTCCAATTAATTCAATAGGGTTGTTTATTGTAACTGGAGTTTCAGTTACAGTACAATTATTAGAATCTGTTACATTAATGGTATAGTCTCCTGGTGCTAAGTTGTAATAAGTAGTTGTAGCCACTAATATGTTCGTATCAGTTTGGTTTGAAGCTCCACCATTATCCAAATCAATAATTTGAATTGTATATGGATTATCTCCAGAAGTAACGTCTACTTCTATGGAGCCAACTCCATCATGACATAAAGGATCAGTTGGTGTTGCAGTTATTGTTAAAGGAGTTGCAGGGTTTATGTTAACAGTTTCAACATACTCACAGAAAGGTGCTGTTGCAGAGTTATCACGTACATAAACATCATATGAACCATCATTTCCTGATGTAACATTATAGGTATTACTAGTGCTAAATAATCCTGAGGGACTTGTTGTTGTTGGCACAAATGCATATTCGTAAGATCCATCACCACCAGCAGCTGTTACTTCAATTGAACCGTCAGCACAAGTTGTAATGTCGGCGACCGTAACAACAGCAGTTAGTTGAGGATTAATTGTTACTGATTGTTGAGCTGCCGTACAACCGAAGGCATCTCTTACATCAATAGTATAGGTGCCATTTGCAAGGCTATCAAAAGTGTATGTTGTATCCGTTGTTGGAGTTGGTGTCATCCAAGGTCCTGCATTAATGCTAAATTGGAAACCACCGTTACCAGGAATAGATGTAACATCTACTACTATAGAAGCATCATTAGCACCAGAGTAACAAGCAGTTGGAGTTACTGTAAAAGATGGGTTTACGGGGGCTAATACGGTTATAGCAGTATCAATAGGGTCTGAACAAAGGTTTATATCTTGAGCTCTGACAATGTAATCGCCAGCAGCTAAGTTTGTAAATGTAGTGCCAACTTGATAAGCAGAAATGATACCGCCTACGCCATCTTCTAATTGATACGTATACGTTGGAGTACCACCAGAAGCACTAGCCGTAATAGTTGCACCAGTATTATTACAAGTAAATTCCTCAGTAATAGAAGCAGCGGCAATAACCGGTGTTGGTTCCGTAAGCGTTTGATTTAAAGTAACAGTACAACCAACTATAGGATTATCTACATCACGCACAGTAATGGTATAAGCTTGAGCGCTTAGACCAGTAATTTGTTCAGCAGCGGTAAATGGTCCCACGAAGGTGGTGGCGTCTAAGCTGTACTCATAACCACCAGCACCAAAGTTATCGGCAGTTATTGTTATTGTACCGCTATTATCAGCGTTACAATCAAGGTTTTCAAATGCAGTAATTGAAGCTTCAAAAGCGTTACCATCTTCAACAATTACAGTAGTATCAACAGTACAATCGCTACCATAATTTACGACAACTGTATGATTACCAACGGCGACATTACTAAAATTGTTTGTTGCTTGAAAAGCACCACCATCGATATTGTAAGTATACGAAGGGTCGTTAGGTAAAACAGTTATTTCGCCAGTTCCATCACAATTATAGGTAATAGAAGTGGTAATTGTTGGTTCTGTTGGTAATGGTGCTATAATGATATCTGCAAGCGTAATATCACAAGAAATAGCATTAGCATCACGAACACGAATGCTATAGGTATCATCAGTTAAGTCAGTAAAGACAGCCCCTCCTGTTGTAGAAGCAGTCCATGCACCACCGTTAATACTGTATTGGTAATCACCAGAACCACCAGTAGTAGGTGTAATGCTACCAACAGTAATTTCACCTAATACAAGACAGGTGTAGTTTTGAGAAATAACAGCTTCAGCAACTAGTTGATCAGGTTGTGTTACGATAACATCAACAGGTACAGAGTCACAATTGTTATTATCACGAATTACAACTGGATATGTTCCTGCTGTTAAGTTTGTAAAGTTGTTCCCAACTTGAAAAGTAACACCATTATCAATACTATATTGAAAAGGAGCACTTCCACCAGAATCAACAGTTATAGCTATTGCTCCATCAGCAGCACCAAAACAAGTAACAGGAGAAGGTGTAGGTGTTATTACAATAGGAGCATCTTTTACGATAGTTATTGTATATATAGCTGTACAGAAACCAGTATTACCGTCATTATCTCTTACATGAACATCATAATCACCAGCAGCACTAACAGCAACAGGGTTTGTAGTTGTAAAATCACCAGCGTTAGGAGTAGTAGCATTAGGTACAACTGCATAAACATAATTACCGTCACCACCTGCAGCAGAAATTGTAACATCTGTATCTGTAGCGCAAGCTGTAATATTAGCAGCAGATGCAGTTATGGTTAATTGCGGATTAATAGTAATTGTTTGTTGTACCCCAATACACCCAGAACCATCTTGTACATTAATAGTGTAAGTTCCATTTGCTAACCCCGAAAAAGTATGTGTAGTAGATGTTACAGGAGTTGGTGTTACCCAAGGGTTTCCATTTATACTAAAAGTATAATCATTATTACCATTAGTCACATCAATAACAATAGAAGCATCGTTTGAACCAGAATAACATACGGTGGGAGTTACCGTAAACTCAACATTATTTGTAGGGTTAACAGTAAGTGACGTGTTTATTGGATCAGAACAATTATTAGCATCTGTAGCTTGTACAATATAATCTCCGGCTGGGAGACCTGTAAATACAGTGTTTGAACCGTTGGTTGCATAGTCATATCCAGTAATTGGATTACCTGATGTGTCTTCTAATTGATAGGTATAAGTTGGTGTACCTCCAGAAGCACTAGCAGTAATAGTTGCACCACCATTAGTACAGGTTAGCGGTGTTGTAATATTAGCATCCGCAACTAACACAGCGGGTTCTCCTACAGTTGGATTTAGAGTTACAGAACAACTAGTATCATCTACCTTTCTAATTACTATCGTATGGGCACCAGCAGTAAGAGGTGACGATGTTGTAACGGGAGTAGTTGTAGATGTAATAAATGCGCCTCCGTCAATAGAATATTCAAAACCGGCGGTAGCATCAAAATTTTCAGTTTCAAAAGTAATTGTGGCATCATCTTCACCATTACAACTAACATCAGTTATAGCAGTAATATTTGCCTCAAAAGATCGTCCCGCTTCAACAACAACAGGGAGTTCTACAAAACGAGGACAAACTTCTGGAGATTGAAAAACGCTAATGTCATCAATAGCAACATCATTACCACTAACTTCACTTTCATTTGTTGTAATAACTAAATCTAAAGTGGTATTGGTACCAGGGTCTAATGAAAGCACATATTCATTCCAAATGTTGTTTTCAGGAACTATACCAGTGTTAGCAGATGCCACTACAGTGGTTGAACTTGGTAGACGCAATTCAATAGTTAAATCTGGTGCAACTCTATTACCACTTCTGATTAGGTTTATTAACCATAAAGAAACACTAATAGGTTGATTAGCAATGATATCATTAATAGGTTTTTGATAAATTACTTGCCCAGGTGTTGGTGCTCCAATATTAATTACCAAATAACGACCATCTGTATTTCTAGTTCCTGTTGTATGGTCAATTGGATTTAACCATGAACCAAATGGACGTGCTATAGAATCAGTTACTGCGTACTCATAATCATTAATAAAACGACCGTTATCTATTGGTGCGCCACTTGGCGACACGTCATCTACTTGGTTTTCATAGAAATAACCGGTAGTATTAGGGTTAGGAATTGTTTCACCATAGCCAAAATCTTCATTTAATAATATACTTGGTGTTGGAGGTGTTTGCGATACATAATTTGTACGAACAGTATATGTTCCAGGCGCAACATTATCCCAAACATTACTAGTTGGCGGAGTGTTCAGCACACCATCAAGTTCATAAGTATAGTCATAAGTTGTAATATCTGGAGTTGCCGTAATAACACCACTTCCATTACAGTTATAATTTACTTCGGGTGTTAAGGTAACTACTGGAGGTGTAGGCGCATCTTCTACGGTAACAGTCATTGGAAAATCGCAAGAAGCATCTCTAACAATTACTGTATAAGTTCCAGCTGGAAGTGTAGCCGTTGTTGATGCTCCGAAAGTAGCACCACCATCAAAACTGTAGGTATATGGAGCGGTTCCACCAACTACATTTGTTATTCTAACTTCCGCGCCTGTTGGGTCACAAGAAGCATCTCTAGAAACACCTGCAGAAGCACTTAAAGGAAAAGGTTCAGAAAGGTCGTAAAGATCGGTTACGTCGCATCCTGAGCTATCTAAAACACGTATGTTGTATGGCCCAGCACTTAGGTTTACAAAATTTGGTGTACTTTGATATGTAGCACCATTATCAATACTGTATTGAAATGGTCCTACCCCATTTGAAATGTTAATTGTAATAGCACCATCATTTGTTCCAGAACAAGAAGGTTGTGTTTCAGTGATTGAATCGATAGAAAGAACTCCTAAATCTTCAATAGTAACTTCATTAGAGAAAGCAAAACAGTTGTTTGCATCAACTACCACAAAAACGTAATCTCCTGCTTCCCCTGGGAAATATTCTTCTACGTCATCATCATCAGTATCTCTCCAACCAAAAGTAAAAGTCTCTTCTACTTGATAAGCACCACCAGGAATACTACTAACATCAGTATATAGTTGAGTGCCGTCCTTACTCCAAATGGCGTAATTGAAATCAGGGTTACCAACTCCTCCTGTTATAGTTAAATTTATTGTGCCAGCAGTACAACCAATATTTGAAGTCGTAACTGCAGTTAAAGTTGGATCCGGAGTACGGTCAACTGTAATATTCTGTGTGTCAAAACAACCTTCGTCTGTTGCTACTTCGACAATATAATCCCCAGCATTTACATTAAAAGTATAAGTGTTATCTGGTTGAGCAGTTTCATCATCAACTAATGTTCCATCAGCAAGTTTAAGCGTATAAGAATAATTAGGTTCTACATTTAAAACGTCAATTTTAATAGTGCCTTGGTCATTACAGTTTGCAGGAGTGGTTTCAATTTCTACTTGAAAATCTCGTTCGATTATCCCGATTTCTGGAGTACTAAAAATACAGGCCCCATCTATTGGGTTGCCGGAACCATCTAATTGTATTACATCTACTCTATACGAACCACTTTCACCTGTTCCAAAATCGAAGCTAGGGCCATTATTTGAGCTAAACGGAATCACAATACTGTTATTGGTTATATCCACTAATTGGTAACCGTAGTTTGTTCCTAAATTAGTAATAGTTATATTACCATCAGTAGTACAAATGATGTCATTATTATTGTATTCAATGTTTAAATTATTCTGATAAACATCAAAGTAAAAACGGCTAAAACAACCGTTCTGATAATTAATGACTAATCTGTATTTTCCAGCGGTATTTACATCAAAGTCACTACCTGATGTAACAAGGTCCCAATCACAAGTTTGATTCTTATTGGCACAACCTCCTGGAGCTGCAGAACAACTGCCTTCATCCAAACGTTCCCAATCTATTCGTTGTGCATCACTAATATTAATATTAATTAGCTGAGAATCGGTGGTGCCACATAAAAATATTTCAGGTAACAAATCACCATCAACACTACAGGTAACAATTTGTCCTTGAACATCGTTAGTAGGATCAGCATCAGAGTTTGTAGTATTAAACCATTCTACAATTGGATTGGATTGTGTAGAACCAAAAAGCTCTACATCAAATATTTCTTTAAATCCCTTACAAGGATCTGCAACAATTTTGTCTACGATGTATGTGCCGGTTGCACTAATAACCAAGGTGCTTTCATCACCATCAGGGTTACCATCATTTAATACCGTATCCGAAGCATCAAAAATACCATTGTTATTGTCATCGCTAACCCAAACATAGTCATCAAAATTGTCTCCAGCATCTAATACAATACTATCGCCACACAGTTGAACCGTTCTTCTAAAGTTACAATCAGACAAATCATCTAATAAGAAGTTGGTTGCTCCTGGTACAATAAAACCACAAGAGTTAAAATCAGTTACACTTGGGTCATCGGAAATTACATTATTGTTAATTTCTCCTTGATAGGTTGAATATGCCAAGTTTTGTATTAAATCTGAACAAGCATCAATAAAATCAAAACAGTTTTCGGCAACTTGAACTCGCATACGTATTGAACGAGAAGTATCACCTTCTTCAACAATGTTGTCGGGTATTGAGAAAGTTATAGTTCTATCTGCAGGTGTGTAGACATAGGTTACACCAGTAGGCATAATAATGTTTAGTTCATCTAATGTTACATTGACGGGTAGAACATCTCGAATTATATAATTTTCGGCATCATCGTTACCAATATTTTCAAATGTTAAGACATAATCTAGAATTTGTCCTAATCCAACTCCTAATCCTGTTATGTCATTTCCAGCAATATCTTCTACTCGTTTTTCTAAAACGATATCAGGCTCAATGATTTCAACATTAAAAGAATTAAAAAAGGGATAATATTGATCACCAGTACTTCTAAATTGAAAAGTTGCCTGGCTGGCATTGTTATCAATAACTGAATTGGCCGGATTGTTTAGTACAAGAATATCTGTGTCGTACCCTAAAGTATTTACACTATTCGGGTTTCTGTTTGTAGTGACAGCCCCGTTAAGCGTAATATTACTATTGAAAAAGTTGTTTCCTGGGTTGGCTCCATTACTAATTTGAGTATATGGATCCGCCGCTGTTTCCCGAATTCGCATTCTGTCTCCAGTAATTCTATTATCACCTTCTAATGCAGCTACTCCTATGTTTGCACGAACTGGACCAACAGGAATAGTATTGAATCCACTATAATTGATATTAACAATTGGGTTTTCAGTTCTTACTCTTGCAAAACCATCAAAAGTTGTAATTAATTTACCACTAAGATTAGGGTTTTCATACACTACTACTAAGGTCCACCCTCCAGCTGCACCACCACCCGGTGACAAAGAACCTACTACAGACCTAATATTTGCTACGGTATATTCCCCGGTAGGATTTGCCAATCCTGATATTATGGAGGTTATATCTGCATAACATGCATATGGACTGTTTAACCTAACGGAAGCATCTCCGCTTGTAAAACCATCATACAGAATTTCATCTGCTGTAATGTTTGTATAACTGGCAGAACCAGGTACTCTAAGGCGTACTTGATTAAAGTCGTTTTGTCTATTTGTGCCTATAGTTTGTCCCGCTTGTTGACTAGGGTAGGTAGCCGACCAATACAAACCTGCATAACGAACAAGGTTACATGTGGGGTCTGGGAAATTAAAGGTTGCACTACTTGAGCTAAAGTTATTACCTCCATCATCATCAACATTAATGTATTGCATGTTAAGCCAATCATTGTACGTAGACGAGTTTCCAGTATTGTTGTAAGCATTTTCGGGGCGCTGGCCATTACCATTGTCTCTATTAACAATATTGTTGCTAATGAAAGTTAGATCTCCTTTGATATTGTCTTGATAACGAATTTCAAAGTTATTGTACTCTTGAGCCATTCCTGCCCATGACAGAAATAGCAAAAAAACTATAAATAGGTTTTTGGTTTTTAGTTTGGTCATTTAGTAGGAAAACTTATTAGGTTATTAAGTTTGGGGTAACTCGCATAATCCACATTTTATCGTCATATGAATCATTTATTTTAGAATAGTACGATATCAATGCGTTATTCCATGTTTCGTGCTTCTTTAGGTAAACATATCTCCAGTTATTTTCTGGATTTATAAAGTATCCAGCACTTAAACCGTAAGAATTAAGAATTTTTACAAATCGTTTTGCATTTTTAGGACTAGAGAAGACATTTGCTATAATGTAGTAGCCAGAACCAACACCATCTAAATCATATGATTGTGTTTCTGGTTCAACACCAGATAATTTGTCTTGCACAATTACGTTTTGTTGTAATACGTCATTGCCATATTTGTCTGCCTTTTCATCTAATTTGTCAACATTGGTTGCATAAGCTTCATTAGAATATTTATTATCAACATTCATTATCCATAGGTCACCACTATATTCACCATTCATTTGGCTTTGATGTGCGGCAAGAGCATCTTCCCATGTGTCATATCTTTCTAGATAAACATATTTTAATCCATTATTAGGGTTGTCTATATAATCTGGATTAAGCCCTTTATTAGATAAATTGTTCATAAACTTGTCCATGTATTGTCCTCCTTTATAAACATTTGCTACAACATAATACCCATCAGTTACGCCCTCAAGGTCTCTAAATTTTCTACTTTTAACTATTTTACCATCTTGACCAACTACACTATTTGTTGTGTTTAATGCATCTCTTTTTTGAGTAACATCATTTGTGTAATTAGGTCCAGAGTTGTTGTTTCGAGTGGTGTTTGTACTGTTTGGTATATAGCCGTCATTGCCTGAATTGTTTTGTGCAATTTTAGCATTGTCATTACCTGTAAGAAACATATCTTGAGCTCTTTTTTCAAGGTCAGGTCTATTTCCATTGGTTTCATTGCGAACCATTTTCATAACCATGTTAAATCGTCTTTCTAAATCTTTTTGACGATTTGCTTCTAATGAATCTTGTCTAAACATTAGTTCCGCGATAATCTCATCGTTTTCGGCAAGTTTCTTTTTAAGTTTTTCGATTTCCTCATTGGTAGCTAAGTCGTCTGTAGCTAATTCTTCTTCAACCAGTTCATCTTCATTATCCTCAAGCATTACACGATCTTCTGTTAAGTTTGGAGTAAATGAGTAGGCAAATGATATTTCATGTGTAACACCAAGATTATTGAAATCAGTTCCAAACCCTTTTTCCATATTATATCCTAACGAAAGACGTTTGTTTAAATTAAATCCAGCACCAGCAGACGCACCATAGAAGCTGTCATAGCCGCCTTGTAACCATCCTAATTTTGGTAGATCTAATATCATTCCACCACCATAGGTTAATTCTTGTTCGGTTGCCGTAGTTTGTCCATTCTGAGCATTTAGACGAACCCTTGCCAAAGGCATTAATCGTGCTCCCTGCATTATGCCTGTATTGTTTGAAAATGGATGTGTATATTGTAAATGGGCTGAATATGTTTTATCAGTAAAGTCGGTTAATTGTTTACTTGTTTTTAAATTATAGTCAAGTAGATTTTCTGCAAATGCACCAAAATCGAATCGACCATATGATAGATTGAATCCAGGTTGAAACGAAAGAACATTGCTATCGTCTGCCCCATATAATAATGGGTCACTTAAATCAATTGGGTTAGCTGAATTTTGATTATAACCAGTATTGTAATACGCAAGGTTAGCACCAAAAGTGAAATTACTTTTATCACTCAATTTCAGCCCATAGGCATAATTAGCTAGGACACCTATATTAGAAACAAGACCCTTTTTTTGGCTGTACAAACTTAATCCTAGTCCATTTCTATCACCAACTCTACCACTATAACTAACAAAATAAGTTTGGTCATTATTGTTAAATTGTACTGATTGGTTTCTGTGAAAGAAATTGATATATGATTTGTCCTCCTGAACTGTTGAAAACGTAGGGTTTATTAGGAATCTATTGAATTTTAATAGATTTTGAGGCGCCACTTTATATGGTAATAGTGGTTCATCTTCTTGAGCGTTTACATTCGTAAACACCAAGGTCGTCATTAATAGTAAAAGTAAATATTTTGCTTGTTTCATGATAGGTTAGCGTATGACTGTAATGGTACCTTGTTTTAATGTTTCTGATGCATTTTTTATAACATAGTAGAAAACCATGTTTTGGGCAGGGAATGCAACTGCCGATGTAGGCCAATCATTTTTGTAATCTTGTACGTTTAAAATTTCTTCACCGTTTTCTCTATATATTATTACAGAGACATCTGTTTTATTTGAATATGAATTTGGTAATATCCATTGATCATTAAATCCATCGCCGTTAGGAGTGATAACGTTTGGAACCTTAAAGGTGTCGAGATATTCCGCAGTGAATTGACGCGTAATTTCGCAGTTATCAATATTGGCAACTAAAATATAATCTCCCTCTACATCAATATCAACCGAGCTAGTATTACTTAATTCTACATTGTTTATATCGTACCAACGATAAGCGGTTCCTCCACTTGCACTAATAGTTCTTGTCGTTCCTTCCGGAAAAACTATGGTGCCATCAGGATCCAAGGTTATAAGATTAGGGTCTAAAGGAGTAATTGCTATTTCATTTGAAATTAAATCACATCCATTTTTATCTATTACTAAACGGTACGTTCCGGGTTGTGTAACACTAAGTGTCGAATCCGATGTATTAATAGAAGCTCCATCTAGTTGCCACTGATATGACTCTCCTGTTAAATCTGTTGTTGTGCTTATGGTCACTACGTCAGAGGCACTACAATAAATAGTACTAGTGCTTGAAATAGAGAGCGTCTCGTTTGTTAATAACTGTACTGTTAGACTATTAGAAGTTGCATTAAAAGTGTTTAAAGTTCCATCGACGGTATAGCTACCATTTTCAGCTACATCTGTAAGATAAATGCTTGTATTAGTTGCACTACTTACGTTTGTTCCATTTAGTTGCCATTGATAAGAAAAACTAGAGGATACATCAGAAGTAACATCGATAGTACTACCATCAGAAAGAACAGCATTTATTGTGGCAACATCTAGCGCTGTACTTGTGTCAATACAAGCGGTATAATTTGTACCATAATCAATGATTAGTTCGAAAGAAGAAGGTGAAACAACTTCAGTACTATCCGAGTTTATAGTTGTAGGATTAGGACAAGACCCAGCTGGTTGTGTTACTTCAACATAATAGGTGCCTTCTTGTGTAGCATCATATGAAATATTTGTTGCTCCAGGTATTGAGGTGCCATTTCTGTACCATTGAAAAGTTGGTGTAGTAGCATTAGTAGTGACGCTTAAGGTTTCAGTCTCACTTGGAAGTAATACAAGACTAGTGTCATTTGTTAATGTGATTGTAAAATTATCTGAATTTGTAAATGTAATAGCTGCTGAAACTTCTGGGCAGTTACCACTTTCAGAAACACTTACTTGATAATCTCCTTCAAATGACGGACTAGAACCATCTACAGTATAAGTTGCAGAAGTAGCCCCAGGAATTTCTGTACCATCTTTTAACCATTGATAACTTGGTGAACCGAAAGAAGTAGTTACCGTTAATACTTCAGTATCACTAGAACACAATGCAGTTTTGCTAGGAGGGTTTATGCTTGTGCTTCCACCTACTGCACCAATACAAACGTCGGGCATGTTAGATTGTGTTGTTCCATTATCAGAGCACTCTCCATAATCTATTTGTGCAAAATACATTCCGCCTTCAGTAACATTTAAAGATGGACCCGTTTCACCTACTAATAAAGTAAGGTCTTTATACCATTGATACTGATAGGTATTTGCATTTGGTAAATTTACCACAGAGAGTGTAATAGGATCTGTACTAATTATGGTAGCTTGCGGAGATGTACTACCATCGTGTGTTATGGTAAGGTTAGAAACATAATCCATATAATACATACTGTATCCTATAGTACTTTCTGCAGAAGCAACTGGGTCAGTGCTTCGAACTCTAAGTTTATAACCAGCACCTCGTGTATCTGTTGGTATAGAAAATTCAAATCCACGTCCCGGAGATTTAACTACGGCATCACTAGTTTCTTTTGCTAATTCAATAGGGTTGGTAAAATCACCATTTGGATCAGAGAGTTCTAATATCCATTCGTTACCAGCATTTGATGCGCCATCAAACGCTGCCCAAGCAAAGTATTGATTAAAATTTCCATTGTTTCCGGCACAAATTTTGTTCCATGCTGAGCCACCTGTATCCGGATTGTCTGCAGGAAGTACTTCTAGGTTTGCAATTAACTGTGCAGATACTTGAAATGATCCTAAGAGCATAAAAGCAATCAAAACAATTCGAAGGCTGTAATTTTTATTTGGTTTCATAAGTAGTTGTAGTTTAAATACTACCAGTTAAATCTGCGATTGGGTTCGTTGAAATAACTTTGTGTTTTTTTATTTATGAGAATTAATTATTCTCTAGCCCTAGTATTCAACAACAAATATGTTATATAATTATAGGCTTAAGAAGTTAATGTTGTGGCGTACCCTAAAAACGTTGTGAAACAGAGAAATTTGTATGCTTGGCACTTTTATTCCTACATATACTTGCATTTTAGCTACCTTTGTAGTTTCAAAAAATCTGCTATGAGTGATAGTCCAAAGGCATTGAATTTTATAGAACATATCATTGAAGAGGATTTAAAAAATGGCTTTTCAAAGAATGCCTTACGCTTTCGATTTCCACCAGAACCAAATGGCTATTTACATATTGGCCATGCAAGTTCAATTTGTTTAAACTTTGGTTTAGGTGAAAAGTATAATGCGCCCGTTAATTTGCGTTTTGATGATACCAACCCTGCGAAAGAAGAACAAGAATATGTAGACGCTATAAAGCGCGATGTTCATTGGCTTGGGTATAATTGGGATACCGAGCGGTATTCATCGGATTACTTTCAACAACTTTTTGATTGGGCTGTTGATTTAATAAAGGCAAACAAGGCTTATGTTGATAGTCAAAGTTCCGAGGAAATGGCTATACAAAAAGGTACTCCTACGGAACCAGGAATTAATGGTCCATATCGAAATCGTACTGTTGATGAAAATTTGGAATTATTTCAGGCAATGAAAGATGGAAAGTTTCAGGAAGGTGAACATGTACTTCGTGCTAAAATAGACATGGCATCAACAAACATGTTGATGCGTGATCCTATTATATATCGTGTTTTACATAGCGCACATCACCGAACGAATACCGATTGGTGTATTTATCCAATGTACGATTGGACGCATGGTGAGAGCGATTATATAGAGCAGGTATCACACTCGTTATGTACATTGGAGTTTCTACCACATCGAGAATTGTATAATTGGTTCTTAGATCAGATTATAGATAAAAATAAAGTTCGACCAAAGCAACGTGAATTTGCTAGAAGAAATTTAAGTCATACTGTAGTTAGCAAAAGAAAGTTATTAAAATTGGTTGAAGAAGGAGTAGTAAATGGATGGGATGATCCACGTATGCCTACGATTTCTGGTTTAAGAAGAAGAGGATATACCCCAGAGTCTATCCGTAATTTTGCAGATACCATAGGTATCGCAAAGCGGGATAATTTAATTGATGTTTCGTTGTTAGAATTTCATGTTCGAGAACATTTAAACAAAGTTGCTCCAAGGGTTATGGCGGTTTTAGACCCTTTAAAGATTGTAATTATAAATTATCCTGAAGGTGAAGTAGAATGGTTGTCAGCTGAGAATAATCCAGAAGATAATTTAGCGGGTTATAGGGAAGTACCATTTTCAAGAGAACTATTTATAGAAAAGGCAGATTTTAGGGAAGTGGCCAATAAGAAATTCTTTCGTTTAAAATTAGGTAAAGAGGTTCGATTAAAAAACGGATACATCATTAAAGCTGAGAGTTGCACTAAAGATGAGCATGGTAATGTTATTGAAGTTCAATGTACCTATGATAAAAAGAGTAAAAGTGGCAGTGGTACAGCGGAAAGCCTTCGAAAAGTAAAAGGAACATTACATTGGGTGTCAACAAAGCACGCAATAGAAGCTGAAGTAAGGCTCTACGATCGTTTATTTACCGATGAAAGTCCAGATACTCATAAAGACAAGGATTTTATGGATTTCGTGAACCCTGAGTCATTAGAATCGATAACAGGCTATTTAGAACCTAGTTTAAAAGATGCTAAACCCCTGCATCGTGTTCAATTTCAGAGATTAGGTTATTTTTGTGTAGATAAGGAATCAACTAATGAAAAACTTGTATTCAACCGTACCGTTGGATTACGTGATTCTTGGGCTAAAATTGAGCAAAAAAAATAGAGTAGAACAAAATAAACCAATAGGAATATTTTTTCAAGGTATTGAATATAAGCGAGTTTCCAAGGAACTAAACCTTTTGAAACTCGCTTATTTACATTAGGAATTATTAGAATCCTTTTTTGGTTTGTTCGTCTTTTTCATTGATTCTCCTATCATATTACTTGCAGTAAAAGAGGCAACCATATTATTTAACATATCGCTTCCGGCCTGTGGTGAATTGGGTAGTAGAATTAAATTTGTATTTGTTTCTTCACCTATAGATTGTAGCGTGTCATAATGTTGAGTTACCACTATTAGGGCAGATGCCTCCTGAGAATTAATACCTACTTTATTCAAGACTTCAACAGATTCTTCCAGTCCTCGTGCAATTTCTCTTCTTTGATCGGCTATTCCTTGTCCTTGAAGCCTTTTACTTTCAGCCTCAGCCTTGGCTTTTTCTACAATTAAAATACGTGCTGCGTCCCCTTCAAATTGTGCCGCAATCTTTTCTCGCTCAGAAGCGTTTATTCTATTCATAGCTTCTTTTACTTGAGCATCTGGATCTATGTCAGTTACTAACGTTTTAATAATGTCGTATCCATAGTCTAACATCGCATCTTGTAGCTCTGCTTTTACTGCAATTGCAATATCATCTTTTTTGACAAAAACATCATCAAGCTTCATTTTTGGCACTTCTGCTCGTACCACATCAAATACATAAGAAGTAATTTGATCATGCGGGTACTCAAGTTTATAAAAGGCTTCATAAACTTTTTCTTTAATAACTACATACTGCACAGATACTTTTAATTTGACAAATACATCATCTAAGGTTTTAGTTTCGATGATAACATCTAGTTGTTGAATTTTTAATCCAATACGAGCTGCAATACGCTGAACGAATGGTATTTTAAATTGTATGCCCGAATTTCGGACACTTGTAAACCGGCCAAAAGTTTCTATGATAACTGCAGTTTGTTGTTTTACAATGAATACAGTTGATATAAACGCGACAACAATTAAGAATAAAATTGGAATCCAAATAAAACCTCCCATAATAAAATGTGTTTAGTTAATGATTATCAATATACTAAGAGTTTATATTATCTGTAGTATTATTTAAGAAATTGTTACAATTATTATGGTTATAATATATTGAGATAGGTTAGTTAAGCACATTAATCGCTTTCTGTATTCGAGAGATACTTTGTTCTTTACCAATTATTTCCATGATATCAAATAAATGTGGACCTTTCAAATCTCCGACAATTGCAAGACGTAAGGGGGCCATTACTTTTCCGAAAGGAAGTTCATTAGTCGTTATCCATTCCTTTATAGTATTTTCGATGTTTTCTGATGCATAGGTTTTAATTGGTTCGATGAGTTGCAAAACATCATTCATGAGTTCACCAGTGTTCTCTTTCCATTGTTTTTTTACAGCTTTTACTCCATAAATGCTTGGAGGTAAAAAGAAGTAATCGGATAGGTCCCAGAATTCGTTTACAAAAGAAGCACGTTCTTTAATTAAAGAAACTACTTTTTCTACCGTTTTGGTATTTAGTTTTTCACCATCCAATCCTAGTTTTTGAATTAAAGTAGGCATATATAATTCAGCCAATTCACTATCAGATTTATTTTGTAGGTAGTGTTGGTTATACCATTTGGTTTTGTCGGGATCAAATCGCGCCCCTGCTTTGTTAACTCGATGTAAATCAAAAGATTGAATAAGTTCGTTTAGGCTAAATATTTCTTGATCTGTGCCAGGGTTCCATCCTAAAAGTGATAGAAAATTTATAACAGCCTCTGGGAAGTACCCAGCTTCTTTATATCCTTTAGATTCATTCCATGACAATGGAAATACAGGAAAACCAAGTTTATCACCATCACGTTTACTTAATTTTCCTTTGCCTACTGGTTTCATAATAAGTGGTAGATGAGCAAATTCTGGTGCTTTCCATCCAAATGCATCATATAATTGTTGGTGTAATGCAAGTGAAGGTAGCCACTCTTCACCGCGTATAACATGGGAAATTTCCATTAAATGATCATCAACGATGTTAGCTAAATGATAAGTAGGCATTCTATCAGATTTGAATAATACTTTATCATCAAGGATGTTAGTGTCTATTTTAATGTTTCCTCTTATTATATCATTTAATTCTAGTAGTTGATTCTGGGGAGTTTTAAAACGAATTACATAATGCTCACCATTATTTAATTTATCGTTAGTTTGTTCTTTTGAAAGAGATAAGGAGTTTACTAGTTTTAGACGATTGTGCCAATTATAAATAAAAGTTTTGCCTTTTGCTTCGTGGTCTTTACGATGAAAATCTAAGGATTCTGCAGTATCAAAGGCGTAATAAGCATGTCCGCTTTCAATAAGTTGTTCTGCATAAACTTTATAGAGTGATTTACGTTCACTTTGACGATATGGTCCAAAGTCTGCTTCTTTGGTAGGACCTTCGTCAAAATGAAGCCCACACCAATTGAGGGCATCTATAATATACTGTTCAGCCCCTTCTACATATCTATTTTGGTCTGTATCTTCAATGCGAAGTATAAAAGCGCCATTATTTTTTTTAGCGAACAAATAATTAAATAAAGCTGTTCGTATTCCGCCAATATGTAGTGGCCCAGTTGGACTAGGTGCAAATCGAACTCTTACGTTTGAACTCATTGTAAAATTTTAGAACACAAAGATACAGTTTGAAAAGCACCTCAAAACATGTAAATAGGGCTTTTTAACAAAATTTTCTTAGCTAAATTTGTGGCTTAGTTTATATTGTACTAAAACACTGAAATTTGAGCAGTTATAAAAATATATTAGAAAAGTTAAATGAATTTACCAAGCGTTATTATTCAAAGATGCTGGTTAAGGGTGTTTTATTGTTTTTAAGTTTAGGAGTTCTTTTGTTTTTTGGCGTTTTGGGTGTTGAATATCTATTGTGGCTAAATACTACAGGAAGGTTAGTGTTGTTCCTGTTTTTTATATTCGTTTCGGGTTATTTGTTTTATAAATACATAGTTGTACCCATCTTTTATTTAGTCAAAGTTAAAAGGGGGATGTCTAATAAAGAAGCTTCTTTACTAATTGGCAAACATTTTCCTGAGATTGATGATCGATTGATGAATCTATTAGATCTTGTAGAGGATCAAAAAGAGTCTGAATTGCTTTTAGCAAGTATTAATCAACGATCAAAAAGTTTACAAAATATACCATTTGTACAGGCTGTAAATTTTAAGGAAAGTTTTAAATATTCGAAGTATCTATTAGCCCCTATAGTTTTGTTTTTTATGGTGTGGCTGTCGGGTAATTTGGGCTCTTTTCTTGGCTCTTATCAGCGCGTTGTTAATTATGACTTGGCATATGAACCACCGGCTCCATTTCGCTTTAAAATGCGTTCTAAAGGGGGTTCTGTTTTAGATTCAGAATCGTATACGATTTCAGTTACAACGGAGGGTGTTATGCGTCCAGACGTTGTTTTTGTTGTGATTAATGGTAAAAAGTTGATGATGGAAAAGAGTTTGGAGGGTTTTGAATACACTTTTACACCGCCATTAAGCTCTTTTGATTATTATTTTGAAGGAAACGATGTGCGTTCAAGAAACTATCGTTTAGATGCGTTAAAAACTCCAATTTTACAACAACTTGAAATGGAGTTGTTCTATCCAAATTATACGAATAGAAAATCTGAAATATTAAAAGGTACAGGTAATGCTGTTTTGCCAGAAGGAACACAAGTAAAATGGAAGGTATTTGGAGCGCATATTGAAACTATTCAATTTTTGACTATTGATACTGTTTTAGGTTTTGAAAAAGATGAAAAACATTTTAAGCTTTCAAAAAAGATCTTTTCAGATACCGATTATCAAATAGCTACTTCAAATAATAATGTCTCAGACTATGAAAAACTACAATATTCCTTTGAAGTTATTAAAGATGAGTTTCCTAAAATAGAAATTAACCAGGTTTTGGATTCAATAAAACCTAATGTTTCCTATTTTGTTGGTGAAGCTTCTGATGATTATAAACTAATTGGTTTAAAATTAATTTGTTATCCAAAAACAGATCCAAATAATATTCAAGTTGTTGATTTGAAAGATATTAATTCAAATTTTAATCAATTTTATTATACGTTTCCATCGGGATTGCAATTAATAGAAGGAAAGGCTTATGATTTTTATTTTGAAGTTACTGATAATGATGCGATACATGGAGGTAAATCAAGTAGAAGTAAGGTTTTCTCAAATCAAGTTTTAAATAATGATGAATTGTATAATAAGCAATTAGCGGTACAAGAATTGATTATTGAGAATATGGATAGGTCAAAGGATGATCTAAAAAAACAAAAGGAAGAATTAAACGAGATAAATAAAGAACAAAAGAAAAAAAATGCATTAAACTTCAATGATAAGAATCAAATTAAGGACTTTTTGCGTAAGCAAGAGGAACAAGAAAGTTTAATGGAGAAGTATAGCAAGCAATTAAAAGAAAATTTAAATCAAGGGGACAAGGATGATAAAATGAATGAGTTGCTACAAGAACGACTAGCTCGTCAGGAAAAGGAAGCTCAAAAGAATCAAAAGTTGTTAGAGGAATTACAAAAGATAGCGGATAAGATAAACAAGGAAGATTTAAAGAAAAAACTAGAAGAAATAGGTAAAAAACAACAAAATAACGAGAGAAATTTAGAACAGTTGTTGGAATTGACCAAACGGTATTATGTTACAGAGAAAGCGGCTCAATTAGCAAAGGAACTTCAGAAATTAAGTGATAAACAAGCATATTTATCAGAAATAAAAATTGGCCAAGATTTTTCTAATAAAGAACAAAAGAAGTTAAATGAAGATTTTGAAAAAATAGCCGAAGAGTTAAATGAATTGGTTAAAGATAATGATGCTCTTAAAAAACCACTTAATCTTAATATTGATAAGGAAAAGGAATATGGAGTTAAAAAAGATCAAAAGGAGGCCTTAGAGCAAGTTAATAAACATGAGGGGTTAGATCAAAGTACAGAATCTGAGGAAAAGGAAAAAGCAGGAAAAAATGCTTCACAAAAACAAAAGTCAGCAGCACAAAAAATGCAGGAAATGGCGGAACAGTTGCAGCAATCTTCTGCTGCGGCTGGTGGCGAATCGGCTGTAACCGAGGACGCCGAGATGTTACGTCAGATTTTAGACAATTTGGTTATTTTTTCATTTAAACAAGAAAATCTTTACGATGTAGTAAAAGAGATAGATGGTTCTATTTCGCAATTCTCTGGAAGTATACGAAAACAGCAGGAATTGAAAGGATTATTTGAACATGTAGATGATAGTTTGTTTTCTTTGTCATTACGACGAGCTGAGCTTTCTGAGTTTGTGAATGAACAAATAACAGAGGTGTATTATAATATGGATAGAACCCTGGAAAGCATGGCTGAGAGTCGATTAATACAAGGAGCTTCTTATCAAAAGTATGTATTAAGTGCTTCAAATAGTTTGGCGGACTTTTTAGCTAAAATATTGGAGAATATGCAACAAAGTATGCAAATGGGTCAAGGTCAAGGAGAAGGTCAAGATTTTCAACTGCCTGATATTATTAAAGGTCAGGGTGAATTGCAGAAAAAGATGGAGCAAATGGGACAATCTGGTCAGGGAAAACCAGGAGAAGGTCAGCAAGGGCAGCAAGGAGAAGGAGAAATGCCGGGCGAAAAGGGCAAAACCGGTGAAGGGAATAAAGGTGAAAATGGTCAAGATGGAGAAAAAGGAGAGGGAGGTAAAGGTTCAAAGTCTGGAAAATCAGGAGAAGGTAAGGGAAACAGTAGTGGTAATAAAGGGCAGGAAGGTAGTTCAGGTCAAGGACAACCTAGCGAACAGGAGTTAAAGGAGTTATACGAGATTTATAAAGAGCAACAAATGATTCGCCAGCAATTGGAAAATCAGCTAAAGAACTTGATCAATAAAAATGATCAGCAATTGGCTAAAAAGTTGTTAAAACAAATGGAAAGCTTTGAAAATGATTTAATTGAAAATGGGATCACCCAGCGTACTCAAAACAAGATTAACAATATACAACACGAATTACTTAAATTAGAAAACGCAGCTTTAAAACAAGGAAAGAAAAAAGAAAGAGAAAGTAATACAAATAAAGAGTTATTTATAAACCCTATAACGACAAAACCTGAGGCTTTAAAGGATTACAATAATGAAATAGAGATTTTAAACAGACAAGATCTACCTTTGCTGCAAATATACCAGAGTAAAGTATATAAGTATTTTCAAAAAAATGATTGATTATTATTACGAGACTGAATTTAGTTTAAAAGATGAGGTTGCTTATACTAAGTGGCTTCTTTTAGTCCTTAGTAGTGAAAACATGAAAGTTGATCAGATAAACTATATTTTTTGCGATGATAGCTATCTTCACGAAATGAATATTAAACATCTGAATCACAATACATTAACAGACATTTTGACTTTTGATTATTCAGAAGGAAATAGTGTTTTTGCAGATATATTTATATCAATTGATCGGGTAAAGGATAATGCAGAAAACTTATCTATAGAATTCGAAAACGAATTGCTTAGGGTAATGGCTCATGGTGTTTTACATATTGTAGGATATAAGGATAAAGCCGAGGAGGATATTAAATTGATGCGCTTTAAAGAAGACGAAAAGATAAAAATGTTCCACGTGGAACAATAAGATATGTTTGGAGAAGAATACGATATAATAGTAGTGGGTGGTGGTCATGCAGGTGCAGAAGCGGCTGCTGCGGCCTCGAATATGGGATCTAAAACTTTGTTGGTTACGATGAACCTTCAAACTATTGGGCAAATGTCTTGTAATCCTGCAATGGGAGGTATAGCAAAAGGTCAGATTGTTCGAGAAATAGACGCGCTTGGTGGTTATAGTGGGATAATTACAGATAAGTCTGCGATTCAATTTAAAATGTTGAACAAGTCGAAAGGTCCAGCTATGTGGAGTCCACGTGCACAAAGTGATCGAATGCGTTTTGCCGAAGAGTGGAGAATGGCATTGGAGAACACTCCCAATTGTGACTTTTATCAAGAAATGGTAAGCGGGCTTATTATTGAGAACGATAAGGTCGTAGGTGTTAAAACATCTTTAGGTATTGAGATAAGAAGTAAAGCAGTAGTATTAACAAACGGAACTTTTTTAAATGGCCTAATTCATATTGGAGAAAAACAATTTGGGGGAGGTAGAGCTGGTGAAAAGGCTGCGACTGGTATTACTGAAGAATTAACTAAAATTGGTTTTGAAAGTGGTAGAATGAAGACAGGAACTCCTCCAAGGGTAGATGGTCGTTCATTAGATTATAGTAAAATGATTGTGCAGCCAGGAGATGCTAAGCCAGAAAAATTTTCATATTTAGAAACACCTGTTTTAACCGAGCAACGGGATTGCCACATGACGCACACGAGTAAATTAGTTCATGATTTATTACGGGAAGGTTTTGATAGGTCTCCTATGTTTAATGGTAGAATTAAAAGTATTGGCCCACGTTATTGCCCTTCAATTGAAGATAAAATAAATCGATTTGCTGATAAAGACAGGCATCAAATGTTTGTAGAACCAGAAGGATGGAGTACGGTTGAGGTTTATGTAAATGGATTTTCAACATCATTACCTGAAGATGTGCAATATAAAGCGCTAAAATCTGTCGTTGGTTTTGAAAACGTAAAATTCTTTAGACCTGGTTATGCAATAGAATATGATTACTTTCCACCAACACAGTTAAAACATACATTAGAGACTAAATTGGTTGATAATTTGTATTTCGCTGGTCAAATAAATGGAACTACTGGTTACGAAGAGGCAGCATCACAAGGTTTAATGGCAGGAATAAATGCATCATTAAAACTGCAAGAAAAAGATCCTTTTATATTAACAAGAGATGAGGCTTATATAGGTGTTTTAATAGATGATTTAATTACGAAAGGAACAGAAGAGCCATATAGAATGTTTACTTCACGTGCAGAATACCGTACGTTGTTAAGACAAGATAATGCTGATTTAAGATTGACTCCAAAAGGTTACGAAATTGGTTTAGCTTCGGAAGAACGACTTAGAAGAATGGAAAAGAAAAAGGAAAATTCTGATAGTTTTGTGGACTTTTTTAAAAAAACAAGTGTATTACCTGATGATATAAATCCAATTTTAGAAAGAGTCAATTCTGCAACTGTAAAGCAGTCCGATAAAATGTTTAAAGTTTTTTCAAGACCAAAAGTTACCATGGAACACATGCTTGAATTGGAATCTGTTTCCAGTTTTGTTACGGATAACTCGTTTGATAGAGAAGTTCTGGAGCAAACAGAAATTCAAGTTAAATATTCAGGTTATATAGCCAAGGAAAAAAACAATGCAGATAAGTTATCAAGACTAGAGAATATTAAAATCCCCGAAAATTTTGATTATAGCAAATTAAAGTCTTTATCGTATGAAGCACGTGAAAAATTGAAAGCTATTCAGCCTGTTACCATTTCACAGGCCTCTAGAATAAGTGGTGTTTCTCCTTCAGATATAAGTGTATTGTTAGTGTACATGGGTCGATGAAAACTTCCTTGTATTTCAAACAGAAAAAACCAAATATAGCGCCTATTTTAGGAGTAATGTTGCTATTAATTTCTTTGATAGACATCATTGGTAGCAAAATTGATTTCACTAAAATCATAGTATTGTTATCTATTTCAATGTTGCTTTTTGGCTATTCAATTTCTTATGAAATTTCAAAGGAATTCAAAAACCGGAAACACTTAAAGTTTTTTGGCATTACATTATTTAAAAGTAAATTAATGATTGAATTTCCTGATTATATCTCAGTTTTTTCAGCCAAATATAAAAGGAGCGCAGAATGGGGTCCTGTTGCTGCAATGGGTAAGCAGCAATCTGGAGACAGCTTGGTTATTCGGTTTTTTTCTGGAAGAAATCACTTTACCATTTATAGAACCAACTCATTGAAATTAGCGAAACAAAGAGCAACAGAGCTATCGGAATTGCTAGAAATTGAGTTGAAAAAGTAATTACTGTTCCACGTGGAACATTTTACCTATTGGCCTGATTTTTGATATTATTTATGTCCACATCAAATACCGCCATAAATGAAAAATCATTTAATCTGTACGCTGGTCTTATTTATATGTCAATCATGTATTCCACTCAGAATAGCTCCAAATATTCAAACCTATAAAATTTCGAAAGGAAAGAAATTTAAGCGTGGGTTACCCAAACGACAAATGTTCATTTTTGAGGATACTAAACAAGCAGGAGCTTTTTACGACTATGTGAATATAAAGTATGAATTAAATGATATTGATGTTTACGATGATATTCCTTTTCAAATTGCTGGACAGGAATATTTTTTTTCATTTTATGAAATAGATATTCCTGATAAAAGTGTAAATTTTCTACCAGTTTTATTTGAGCAAGCAATTAATGCAGCATTACATATTGAAGATGATAATAATGCAGAACCTAAAGAAATAAGAAAGGATAATTTTTATATTGCCATAGAAGTTTATAGTGATATAGAAAAAGATTGTCTTTCTTCAGAAGCACTTTCAAAAGAATCCGTTTTAAAGTACCTTAGCAATCTAAGACAGGAATACCTTACTACCAAAAACTATAATGAACTTGTTTTTAAAAACTAAAGACCACGCTGTTTCTGGCGAAGAGTTTGAGCTTTATCATGATGCAGAGTTAGATATGCTAATTACGCGTCCACAGCCAGAAGAATTAGATCAATACTACAAGAGTGATAATTATATTTCTCATACAGATGCTAGCAGAACATTAACAGAAAAGATTTATCAAATAGTAAAGAAATTCTCATTGGAATTAAAGGTGCGCTTGATAAATAAATATTCTGAGAATGATAAAACACTTTTGGATGTTGGTGCTGGAACTGGAGATTTTTTAGCAGTAGCGAAACATAAAGGTTGGAGTGTTTTTGGAGTAGAACCTAATTGGTACGCTAGAGGAAAAGCATCTGAAAAGGAAATAAACCTAAGTGGTGATTTAGAAGCTGTAATGAATCGGAAATATCAGGTTATTACTTTATGGCACGTTTTAGAACACTTAACAGATTTAGAGAACCAGATTCTTAAAATGAGTTCTTTATTAGAAGATAATGGCACTATGGTTATTGCGGTGCCAAATTATAAATCTTATGATGCAAAATATTATAAGGACTTTTGGGCGGCCTATGATGTGCCTAGGCATTTGTGGCATTTTTCTCAGGATGCTATTCAAAGACTTTTTGCAAAATATCAAATGGAAGTTGTTGCTAAAAAACCTTTGTTTTTTGATGCTTTTTATGTTTCGCTATTATCAGAAAAATACAAGAAGAGTAGGTTAGGTTTTATCAAAGGTGTATTTATAGGTTTAATTTCAAATTGTTTGGCCTTGTTTTCAAAAGAGTATTCTTCTCTTATTTACATTGTCAAAAAAGCCTAATTCGCATTTTAAAACGATTTGCTGCATTTTCGTCTATTTAGATGATAACTAATATTTCGACAAAAATATTATTGAATTTAACCGCGTTTTAGCAAGTTGTTTTTAATAAACACAACTTATTAAAACAATCATTATCAATTGTTATTATCTATGACTATCTTTTGTCATTTTTAAATTAGTCAAACAAGTTTCTCATGTATTCAAAAAGCTTTCCTATTTTAGCGCTGCTAAAAAATTGGCCTTGTAATAATAAATAAAAGATTTCTATTCAGATAGAAAAGACAAATTAAATTAAGTATATGAAAAATGTAGTGTTAATTCTAGCTCTAGTTTTGTTTGCATCATGTGAGCAAAATAAAATTGCTTATGTAGATAATGTTCGATTGATGGATGAATATCAAGAAAAAATAGATGCTGATGCTAAATTTAAGGCAGATGAAGAATTATTGACTAAAAAAAGAGATAGTATGTCTCAGGCATACCAAATTGAGATGCAAGCATTTCAAACTAATTCTCAGAAAATGTCTCAAAAAAAGGCCCAAGAAGAGTATGGTGCATTACAACAAAAGGGTCAGTTTTTAGGACAACAATTACAACAAGAAGCACAACAAGCACAGGCAGCTAATCAAACCATTCTTGATAGTATAATAAGCACTGTTAAAGCCGAAATTAAATCCTATGGTAAATCAAAAGGGTATACGTACATCTTAGGTGGAGGAGATGGTGGAAGCGTTTTGTATGGTACAGATACTAACGATGTAACTGATGAAGTTGTTAAACTACTAAATGATAAATACAAAAAATAGAGAATAAGATCTCTTAATTTAAACCCTGACTTTTTAGTCGGGGTTTTTTATTTTAAAAGGAGCGATTTTAAACTATCAGGATTGTAAAAGGAAAACTAGAAAAACTGTAGGGATTAAATAAGTAACAATTGTCTGTGCTCCTACATAGTCTTTAGCAATACGTTGACCAAACAACAACATAAGCAATGTTATACATGAAGTAACCGCCCCGTATAATGCAATTGTTTTGCTACCATTATTAATAAGTTGAACAATGCCAATTAAACAAAGGCTAGCGGCAACTAATTCAATTGTGGTAATAATAGTTAAAAGTATTGGCACAATATTTTTAAATGGACTTTGGCTAAAATGACCTTTTAACCATGAAAGGTTTCCATTCCAATCTAAAATTTTATCTATACCACTTTGCAAAAATGTAATAATTGCGAACACAAGTAAAATTAATTCTGCAGGGAAATTCATTAGTTGATTCATAAACTTAAGATTTTATCGCAACATTATTGTTGTTTGGTGCTTTGTGTAGTAAGCGAGTAAGTTTAATTGAAAGATCCATGAGAATGATTTTTCCATTACCATTCCGCTCGATATGATAAATTGCTTTTTCGAGTTCTTCAGTAATAGCTAAGATATTATTCTCATGTATAAATGGTGCGAATTTATCGAGGTGAAAATTGTTAACATTAATTTTCATGTAAGCTAATTCGTTAGCTCCATAATTAATAAGTAATGCTTGGCGCATTACTGAAAGACAATAATTCAAAAAGTTCTTTTGGGTTTCTCTTCCTTGTTTGGCAACCTCTTCGCTCCACGATATTAAATCGTGGATAGCGGCCTTATTACCCTTAGCTTTAAAAGCACTTCGAACCCATTGTACAAACCATTTTTCAAAAATTAAATCTTCGGAATCATTATTGAGTATGTCAAGAGCTTTGTTGAAATTTCCATTAGCTTCATGTGCAATTCGCATAGCTTCCTGCTTTTGAATTCCTTTTTCAACAAGTGCATTTGCTATTGCTTCTTCAGATAAAGGTGGAAAGTGAAGTAATTGACAACGTGATTTTATAGTTTGAATTATTTGTTCTTCATCTTCAGCAATTAATATGAATACAGTTTTTTCTGGAGGTTCTTCAATTAACTTTAATAACTTGTTAGCTGCTGCTATATTCATTTTATCGGCCATCCAAATTAGCATAACCTTAAATCCGCCTTCATAAGACTTTAAAGCTAATTTTTTAACGATGTCTTGTGCTTCATCTACTCCTATTTGACCCTGTTTTTTTTCTATGCCAATAAAGCGGTACCAGTCAAAAAGATTTCCGTAAGGTTGTTCTAATATAAATTGTCGCCATTCAGAAATATAATGGTCACTCACAGCATGACTTTTAATTTTATCTGAATTCGTTACCGGAAATGCAAAATGCATGTCTGGGTGGGTGTATGAATTACATTTAAGATTGCAACTACTATCACCTACAGTGTTTTCTCCATTACTATTACCACAAATTATATATTGAGCATAAGCAAGAGCCATTGGTAAAGTGCCGCTTCCTTCCGGACCAATAAATAATTGGGCATGAGATATTCTTCCAGCGTCAGCACTAGAAGACAAGTGATTTTTAATATGATTTAGACCTAAAATTTCTGAGAAGCGCATGGGTCAAATATAGTTGAATTAATTGAACCTATTTTAAGAAAATAACCAGTCATAAAGCGATGTAAGAGCATAAATCTTTACATTTGTTCTTCTTAAAAAACAGATTATCAATGAAGACCCTAAATGATTTTAATTTCGAGAATAAGAAAGCACTAATAAGAGTTGATTTTAATGTACCATTAGATGCGAACTTTAATGTTACAGATACCAACAGAATTGAGGCGGCTAAACCTACAATAATTAAGGTGCTTGAAGATGGTGGTTCAGCAGTGTTAATGAGTCATTTGGGAAGACCAAAAGGAGAAAGAAATCCTAATATGTCATTAAAACACATTGCTGATAAGGTTTCTGAAATTATTGGTGTACAAGTAAAATTTGTTGAAGATTGTGTTGGTGAAATCGCCGAGAATGCTGCAAGCGCATTAAAGCCAGGTGAGGTGTTATTGCTAGAAAACCTAAGATATTATTCTGAAGAAACTTCAGGAGATCAAGAGTTTGCAAAGAAATTATCAAAGTTAGGTGATATATACATCAATGACGCTTTTGGTACTGCACACCGTGCACATGCCTCAACCACGATTGTAGCTCAATACTTTGAAGGTCACAAATGTTTTGGTCAATTGTTGGCTAAAGAAATAGACGCAATAGATAAGGTAATGGCAAGTGGAGAGAAACCGGTTTTGGCAATTTTAGGAGGTGCTAAGGTTTCTTCAAAAATCACCATTATTGAGAACATATTAGATAAAGTAGACCACTTAATAGTTGGTGGTGGAATGACATATACTTTTGTAAAAGCAAAAGGAGGAAAAGTAGGAGATTCTATTTGTGAAGATGACAAAATGGAATTGGCTTTAGAAATATTAAAACAAGCTGAAGCCAAAGGTGTTCAGGTGCATATTCCAGTAGATGTAATAGCCGCAGATGATTTTAATAATAATGCCAAAACACAAGTTGTAGACGTCGATAAAATACCAGACGGCTGGCAAGGTTTAGATGCTGGTCCAAGAACTTTAGCTATCTTTAAAGAAGTTATAAAACAATCAAAAACAATTCTTTGGAATGGCCCAGTGGGTGTTTTTGAAATGGAAAATTTTGCAAAGGGCACAATTTCAGTAGGTAATTCTATCATAGAAGCTACAGCTAATGGTGCATTTTCATTAGTTGGAGGAGGAGATTCAGTAGCAGCAGTAAAACAATTTGGTTTTCAAGATAAAGTTAGTTATGTTTCAACAGGTGGAGGAGCTATGCTAGAAAGTTTAGAAGGCAAAACATTACCTGGAATAGCAGCAATTGTCGAGTAATTAGAACGTTACTATTTATAAGACTAATTGTTCTTTATCCGTGCAGATTTTTTTTGATTTGTTTAGAATGAAGGACATTCTCATTTCTTCCAAAAAACATTGAACATTAAATGGTTATTAAAACAAAAGGTTTATTAGCGCTATTTTCTCTTTTTATTTTGTGCTGTAGTATTAATGCTCAAGAGCAAGATTCTACGGCAACTAAAGATTTGTCTGAAAAGTTGAATGTGGCAAAAGATACTGTTTTAGATACACTTGCGATTGATATGCAGAATGTTGAACAAATGGATTTAATGGATGCAGAATCAGATCAAGAAACACCATTTGTATTAGCTAAAGATTCGAGTAGGAGTAAGTATGACCTAAAGGATAATGCTCTAGCGGCTTTATATGATAGTCTTTGGATGCGTGAATTATATGAAGCTAATGGACTTTTTGATGAAATGCAAGAGGAGGTTGTTAGTATAAGTGCGTCTAAAACAATAGATGGTAATCCTGTAGCAACAGAAGAAGAGCTTTATGTTTACGATTTGCCAACGGACTCATTAAAAGCTCGACTTCAAAAGTTAAATGAAAAAACTCCATTTAATGTAGTTTATAATAAATCATTAGAAAATATTATTAAATCTTTTTTAACTCGTAAACGAGGGCTGATGGAGCGCATGCTAACCATTAGTCAATTTTATTTTCCACTATTTGAAGAAGAATTTGACCGTCATGATATTCCTTTAGAAATGAAATATCTTTCTATTGTGGAGTCGGCTTTAAATCCCAAGGCAAGGTCACGTGTAGGTGCTACCGGGCTTTGGCAATTTATGTATGGTACGGGTAAAGAATACAAATTAGACGTAACGAGTTATGTTGATGAGCGAAGCGACCCAATAAAATCTACTAAAGCATCAGCACAGTTTTTGTCAAAATTATATCG
This sequence comes from Flavobacteriaceae bacterium EG-1, assembly GCF_009649685.1. Lineage (GTDB taxonomy): Bacteria > Bacteroidota > Bacteroidia > Flavobacteriales > Flavobacteriaceae > Aurantibacter_A. The sequence continues at coordinate 734,448 of NZ_WJPK01000002.1, read as the reverse complement.
AATTTTCGGCGATTGGGATTTAGCACTTGCAGCATATAATTCTGGTCCGGGTAATGTAAACAAAGCAATTAGAAGGTCTGGTGGTCATCGAAATTATTGGAATATCAGACGTAATTTACCTCGTGAGACAGCCGGTTATGTTCCTGCATTTTTAGCTACGATGTACATTTTTGAATATGCCGATGAGCACGAGCTAAAAGGTAAAAGAGCAGACCGACCATATTTTGAAACTGATACAGTACATGTAAAAAGTTTAATAACTTTTCAGCAAATTTCTGAGTTAGTAGGTGTAAGTGAAGAGGAATTAATGGTGCTTAATCCTTCCTATAAATTAAAGGTAATTCCATATATCGAAGGAAAGAATTATGCGTTGCGCCTACCTAAAAAAGCAATGGGAAAATTTGTTAATAATGAAGAGCAAATTTATGCTCACGTTAAAAAAGAGTTAGCAAGTAAAGAAAGTCCTTTACCTAAATTGGTAAAACAAGCTGAGGCTAATCGCATACGTTATAGAGTAAGAAGTGGTGATTTTTTAGGAAAAATTGCTGAACGATACGGAGTTCGAGTTAGTCAGTTAAAACAGTGGAATGGTTTGCGAAGTAATAATTTGAGTATTGGTCAACGTCTTACAATTTATCCTCGCAATAGTGGTCCTAGTGTTGCTAATAATAAAGATAGAAGTACAACTTCAAATGTGAAAATTCCTGCTGGTGCCAAAACGCATACAGTGAAATCCGGAGATTCTTTATGGACAATTTCTCGATTGTACCCAGGTGTATCCATTGATAACTTAAAAAAATGGAATAAGTTAAATAGTAGTAAGCTAAAGCCTGGCACCAAACTAAAACTCTGTGAGTGTCCATCATAAATAAGAGGAGCAAAAATTAAATTGTCCTTAATTGTATCTTGGAACTATTTTTGTGGTAAAGGGTTTTATATTTCATTAGCTTAAGAATCAATCTAAACCATCCAAAAAGATACACATGAGAAAACTTGGAATATTCATTTTATTTTTTGCAATTATAGTATCATGCAAAGAAGGTAAAAAACAAACTTATTTACCGCAATCCATAGGAGGGATAAATGCCATTGCAATAGTGGTAGATAATCAACTTTGGCAAGGTAAAGTTGGAGATAAAATACGGGAACATTTTGCGGCTCCTGCAGTTGGGTTAACCCTAGATGAACCAATTTTTACAATTAACCATGTGCCTCCTTCAGTTTTTACTGGAACTATACGCAATATGAGGGCTATTCTTTATGTGGAAAAAGACACATTAAACCTCGCACATATTAAAACCAATTTGTATGCTAAGCCACAGAAAGTAGGTGTGATAAAGGGGCGTACAGAAGACGAAATAATTGCAAATATAAATGACAAAGCAAATGAGATTATCGCATCTTTTAAGAATCTTGAAATTAGTGAAGCTCAAGTTCGATTTAAAAGTTCTTTAAGTAAAGAAACGGTTTTAAAGGATAAGTTTGGTGTTAGTTTATCTATCCCAGCAGCATTTAAAGTAGTAAAACAAGAAGATAATTTTGTGTGGATGGAAACTCAAATACCAAAAGGCACAATGAATGTTATTGCTTATGACTTGCCTAGTAATAGTTTTAATAACGATACTACATTTGTCAAGGATATTATACGATTAAGAGATTCTATAGGATCCGTTTATATTCCAGGGCCAGATGTGCCTGGAAAAATTACACACATGCGAGGTGATCCTGCATTTTCTCCACATATTTTTGCTACCGAAATAGGAGATAAAAAAGCTGTGGAAGTTAGAGGAATTTGGGATATTAAAAACTACCCTATGGCTGGTCCTTTTGTTTCTTATATAATAAATGATAAAGTAAATGATAGAAAGCTAGTTTTAGAGGGTTTTACTTTTGCTCCATCGGCTAATAAGCGCGATTATATGTTTGAATTGGAAGCAATTATTCGTTCAGCAAAATTCGATTAGAATGTTATTATATATAAAACCAAAAGCCCTGACGACAAACGTCAGGGCTTTTTCGGTTAGGTTGATTCAAATACTTTTTACTATTTAGTAAAATTCATAATTCTTTTATGAATCTCGTAAGGTGAACCAGAAAAATGCTTTCACATAAGAACTTAATAAGGAATTTCTTAGGTCTTTTAAGGTCTCTAAATAAATATCATTGTTAAGTAAGGAATTCATCATGATAAGACATTGGGAGTTTTTTTAAGTATAACTCCATTATATTAGGTTTCTGTATAAAGCAGTCAGGCTTTGTTGTGAAGCTATTTATAATTGTTGCGTAATTCATTTATAAGTAGCAGTATTATTTAAAAAGACCGCTATTTTGCGGTCTTTTTGGATGATAAAATTTGATGTTGTTGTAATTACATTTTAGTAATTATAAACTCTGATCGTCTATTCAAATAATGTGCTTGTTCAGAACATCGAACAGTGCCATCACATTCATTAATTAATCGAGATTCACCATACCCTATTGCGCTTTCTATTCTATCTGGTGCGATACCTTTTTTAATTAAATAGTCTCTTGAAGATTTTGCTCTTCTATCAGAAAGGTATTCATTGTAAGTACGAGAACCTCTAGAATCGGTATGTGATTCTATTTTAATGATCATATTGGGATACTCATTCATTACAGCTACCATTTTGTCCAATTCTATTGCTGCATCTGTTCGGATAAATGATTTATCGAAATCAAAATGAATCATTTCAGTTTTAAGCTTTTTAACTCCATCTTCAACAGCTATTAATTCTTCTAAGCGCTTTAAAGCAATGTCAACATTAATGGTGTCATTCTCCTTTGTTTTTGCAGTAGCAACATTTTCAAAGTATGGGTTTTTATTTGCGCGAATATTATATTTTGTGTTACTATCTAAATCTTCAAATATAAAACTGCCATCATCAGTAGTTTCAATTTCCTTTAGTTTAACATTGTTTTCATCCAACAATTCAACCAAAGCTTTTGGCATAAGATCTCCAGTAATTAATTCGGTTACTACGCCAGAAATTGCGTTTATATTTGTTGGGATTTCTTCTAAAAGTAGATTTTTAAAGGAATATATATCATCATCTCCTTTTCCACCATCTCTATTAGAAGCAAAATACCCTTTTTGAGATACTCGATCTATTATATATGAAAAATCATCTTTATTGCTATTAATAGGTTGGCCAATATTAACTGGTTTAGAGAATCCCTCTTCTGAATCATATGAGGCTTCAAAAATATCTAGCCCTCCTAAACCAGTGTGGCCATCAGAAGAGAAATATAGTTTTTCGCCATTAAAGAATGGAAACATTTCACGTTTGTCAGTATTTATTTCTGGCCCTAAATTTCTGGGTTCCGAAAAACTATTGTTTTCCAATATGTCCACAACAAATATATCTGTAGAACCCATTGTTCCTGGCATGTCTGAAATGAAATATAACTGTTTTCCATCAGGACTTAAAGCCGGGTGACCTATTGAGTAATCATCACTTGCAAAGGGTAATTCTTCTGCGTTAGACCAATCGGTATCAACCTTTGTAGACCGATAAATTTTAAGGTTATTTACACCGAATTTGTCTCTTTTAAGCTTTTTGCCAAAATTGTTTCGAGTAAAATACATTGTTTTATTGTCTGGTGAAAATGCTACTGAGGCTTCATGGTATTTAGTATTTATTTTCTTAGAAAATTTAATGGCATCTTTTAAATCTTGCGATTCTTCGTTTAGTTTGGCAACATACAAATCTAAGTAAGGTTGGTCGTTCCATTTATATTTTTTAGTGTGTAAAAAAGAAGAGTCTTTAGCAGAAGCGAAAACTACTTGAGACGAATCAAGAAACATTGGTGAGAAATCTGAATATTGAGAATTAATATCTAAGTTTTTAATTTCAATATGATCATTTGTACTGGCTAAGATGTTATCTAGTACAATTTCATTCGGCATTGAAAGGCTCTCAGAATTAGTTTCTAAGGCATTATTTTTCACTTTTTTATTATATAATCGCATAAGTCGTTTAGAACGACCGTATTTACCGGTTCCTTTTAAGGTATGAGCATATTTAAACATGTTATCAGCTGATAGTTCTTTGCCATAATTGTCATATAAGATATTATACCATTCATAAGCTTTTTCCATATTGGTATTGTAATAATATGAATCTGCAGCTTTTTGAATTATATCTGAAGAATAATTTTTTTCACCTTTTAAAAGGGCCTCTTCATAAAGTTTCGCTGCTTCTGAGTACCACATTTTATCAAAGTATAAATCTGCCTTTTGTATTAGCTTACTCTTATTAACTGTTTCTTTTAATTTGTTAGTAGGTTCAGGCTCTTCATAATTTAAGTCTAAATCGTTCACTGGGTTGCTTAATTGGTAAATTTCAGAAGCACTAGGTTTGTTAGTTTCTGGTAAGTTTATAGGTTGATCACTGTTCTTAACTTGCATAACCCAAACTTCGTTCTTATAGCGTCCGTCAAAATTATTAGTACAAACTTCAATAGCTTTTTTCCAATCGGTATAATATTCTAGATAAACATAGTTAAGATTGTTTTTTATATTTTTTACGGCTCCGGGAGCAAACCCTTTTTTCTTATGTCTTTTAAGGGCTTTATCTCTATTACGTTCTTTACTGTAGGTTCCAGATATTACGTAGTAGCCATTTGGCGTGGAGGGTAAATCACTAAAAGTACGATAGGTTATATTGTTTTTTGCGGCAGCTTCTTCAAATGTTTCTTCAACAGGCTTAAATATTTTAGCATAAGAATTTGGCAAATTTCCTTCTTCGAAGGAAAGATTCGCTAAAATTGGGTTTCCAGTGAACATGCTGTTTTGTTCAAACTGAGCAGAAAGTATAATCGCTGAAAAAAATAGGTAGGCTACAAATAGCTTTTTCATGATTTGGGATATTTAAAAAGCTAAGAAATTAGTTGTTCTTAGAATTTAATTTAGAACTTGTTTTTAGAGTTTTGCTCTTTTTGGTTTAAAAGTTCTATTGTTAATTATTTTTGCCGGCGGATGTAGGTTATAGATGATTTGCTTTTCTCTTATAACCAACAAAAAATAGTGCCTTTTATAACTAACGAAGAAATTGCTTTTTTCGTATAATTAATTTAATGGGTGAGGTCAATTGATATGGGCATTTACCAAAAAAATGTTGACCGTTATTGCTCGGTAGAATTACTTGAAATTATACTGGAGTAAAATATATACATCGAAATTGGCTTTTTCCTAGCTAAATAACACAGATTTTACTAATTTTTAAGCTATTGCTTTAAAATTAAAGCACAAAAAAACGCCCTAATTGGGCGTTGATAATATATTTATTTTGTAAAAATATTAATCCTTTTTTTCTTCTAAGGCTTCGTCATCTTTAGAGGCATCTTTGAATTCTTTAATACCGCTACCAAGGCCGCGCATTAATTCTGGAATTTTTTTTCCTCCAAATAAAAGAAGAACCACTACCACTACTAAGATAATTTGTGGCGCTCCAATAGCTAAGAAAGTATATAATGCAGTCATAACAATATTATTAATTGAAAACCAAATGTACAAAAAAGTCAACAATGAAGCTATTGATATATTGTTAATATTAATATTTAGAGTATTCGTATGTAGTAAGGGTCGCGCTGTGTTAAGCGCAGAATTATGAATATTTGAAGTAAAATCACAAATTTCATCTGATTTCACCTGATATTCAATACATACATTATCTTTGTTGTGTATGGCAAAAAAGAAGAAAAAGAGAAAAGAAATTAAACGAAAGCTACTGCACAAGTATCGGCTAGTGATACTTAATGAAAGTACATTCGAAGAAAAAATTTCTTTTAAGTTAAGCCGGTTAAATGTATTTGTTACAGGCTCTCTTTGTATAATTGGACTAATAGGGTTCACTACATTGTTAATTGCTTTTACGCCATTGCGTGAATACATTCCGGGCTACTCTTCAACTAAATTAAAACGTGAGGCGACTGTACTTACTTACAAAACGGACTCATTGGTACGTACATTAAATTATACCAATAAGTACTTGGATAATATTCGTATGGTTTTAAAAGGTGATATAGAAAATACAGAATTTAACAGAGATTCACTTTATGAGAATTTTAAATTAGATCCTGCATCTGTAGATTTAACACCCATAAAAGAAGATTCTTTATTGCGTATGGAAGTGGCTTTGGAAGATAAGTACAACCTTTTTGATACAAGTGGACGTAACGAGAACCTCGTGCTTTTTACACCCGTTACAGGCACAATTTCGCAAGGGTTTAATTCAGAACAGGGGCATTATGCCGTTGATGTTGTTGCCAAAAGGGATACTCCTGTAAAAGCTGTTGCTGATGGAATAGTAGTTTTTTCTGAGTGGACAGCCGAAACAGGATATGTAATAATAATTGAACATGATAGAGGATTACTAAGTGTTTATAAACATAATGGGTCTTTAAGTAAAACTCAAGGAGAGTTAGTGCGATCAGGAGAGGTTGTTGCATCAATCGGTAATACAGGAGAATTAACAACTGGGCCCCATCTCCATTTTGAAATTTGGAATAATGGAGCACCTGTTAATCCACAAGATTTTATTGATTTTAATTAAACTAGATGTCTATAAAATCGCTTGCTGCCAGAATTTTTGCAAAAATAGTTGCTCGGAAAACCGATCAATGGGTTAATAACCCAGTAGCTACGCAACAAAAATTGTTTAAAGAATTAATTACAACCGCAAAAAGTACCAAATTCGGTGTTGATCATAATTTTAATGAAATTAAGTCGCACTCAGATTTTGTCCGTAATGTTGTTATTAGAGATTATGAAGAATTAAAACCATATGTAGAACAGGTGGTTGCTGGTAAAGAAGATGTGTTATGGCCAGGAAAACCAGTCTATTTTGCAAAGACTTCAGGCACAACTTCTGGTGTAAAATATATACCAATAACAAAAGATTCAATACAATATCAGGTAGAAGCTTCGAGAAACGCCATATTAAATTATATCCATGAAACGGGAAATGCAGAGTTTGTTGATGGTAAAATGATTTTTCTCCAAGGTAGCCCCGAAATGACAGAGAAAAATGGTATTAAGATTGGTCGCTTGTCTGGTATCTCGGCACACTATGTTCCTAATTATTTGCAAAAAAATAGATTGCCGAGTTGGGAAGCCAATTGTATTGAAGATTGGGAAACAAAAGTAAATGTAATTGTTGACGAAACCATAAAAGAGAATATGACGGTTATCGCAGGTATACCGTCATGGGTTCAAATGTATTTTGAAAAATTAAAAAACAAGAAGGGTAAAAACGTAGGTGAAATTTTTAAGAATTTTCAATTATTTATTTATGGTGGAGTTAATTATGAACCTTATCGTGCTAAGTTTGAAAATTTAATAGGTAGAAGAGTTGATAGTATTGAGTTGTTTCCTGCGAGCGAAGGTTTTTTTGCGTATCAAAATTCACAAGTGGAAAAAGGAATGCTTTTACTTTTAAATTCTGGTATTTTTTATGAGTTTGTAAAGGTTAGTGATTATTTAGAAGGAAAGACCAATAGAATAACAATTAAGGATGTTGAATTAGACGTAGATTATGCCATGATAATCTCTACAAATGCAGGATTATGGGCATATAATTTGGGTGATACCATTCGGTTTGTTTCTTTGAAACCTTATAAAATTATAGTCTCAGGACGAATAAAACATTTTATTTCAGCTTTTGGTGAACATGTTATTGCAAAAGAAGTAGAACAAGCTATGCAAGAGGCAATTGCTACTACCGGTGCAAAAGTAAATGAGTTTACCGTTGCACCTCAAATTACTCCAGCAGAACAAGAATTGCCATATCACGAATGGTTAGTAGAATTTGAAGAGATACCTGACGATTTAACCAACTTCATAAAAATAATTGACACATCATTGCAGCGTCAAAACAGTTATTATTTTGATTTAATTGACGGAAAAATTCTTCAAACCTTGAAGATAACTAAAATTAAACCGGGTGGTTTTAAGGAGTATATGAAGTCAATAGGAAAGTTAGGAGGTCAAAATAAAGTACAACGATTAGGCAACGACAGAAAAGTTGCCGATACATTATGTAAATTCCAAATTCCATAATTTTAATTGTAATTTTAACCGAAACTCTTTAATGGGGAAAGAATCTACCACAACACGAGCTCAGGAATCTACGAATGCCATTGAAAGGCTTTATGTTACTATGCGTCATTTGTTTAACCGTGGGTTTTACAAACCTAACGGTGTGTCTGGTGAGGCTATAAAAAATGCACTTTTATTACTTAGACCTGAAATATATGGTTCTATTGCAGAAGAAAAAGCAGAGTTAAAGGGTCTAATTTATGTATTGGAAAGGCTTCCTGAAGGAATAGAACAATGTAGGTTTATTAATTTAACTTCAGATGAAGGTTATAGTGATTCACATTTTAAACCAATAGTACCGCCTAAGAGAAGAAGAAATTGTTATCGTATAGATGACGAACAGATGAATATTGAAATTACACGCGGACGTTCTGATATTTATGATATTCTAACCCATTTAACTTTTTTGTTCATAGAATCTGAGAAAATTTGCAAAAGAGTGCTAATAGAAGATACGAAAAAGACAATTCGAGATTGGGATAAGTTAGAGAGTGCGGTTAATAAAAAAGAATTAAATCAAGCAGAACGAGAGGTAGCATTAATACATACTGCAAATATTTTAGGAAGATCTTTTGTTGAAATATTAGCCGTACATGAACAATTTGCTACAACCGAAAACCCAGAACGTTTTTTAAAAATAATTTACTGGTTAGGAAGATTAACAATTGAAGAAGAAGTAAGCGGAGACAAGAGAACCATTACTTTTAGTGCTTTATTACGTGAACGATTGGGTCATCATATTCATGGTGAAAAGTGGGCTAATACAATCAAGCAAACTTTAGCAAATCACTCTTTACTTAAAAGACCAATTCATATTATAAGCGCCAATATGCACAGTGTAATGAATTCTTTATATGCTGGCAAAACTTTGGCAAATGAATTTCCTAATAATAGTTCTCTTGAGATTTTTGAGGCTCTAAGTTCTTCGAGCAATAAGCAGCTTCAAGAAAAGGTGTTGAAAACTGCACAGAAAAATGGAATGATTAGTATAGATGATAAGTCTGGAACTAATATTGATGTGCAAATTTTTGATTTGGCAAAATTGGGTGATGACGCTTGTTGTTATCAACTCAATGCAGAAATTCGAGATGAAGAAAAACCTGTTATATTTGTAATGGATTACGCATTTGGAGAACAGGCTTTTGAAACAATAGACGAATTACTTAAACCGCATAAGGTTAATAAAGACAATGTTTTTTTGAATATTGAGTCGATATCTATAATGGGGAAAGCTGGTATTCTAGAAGGAGGAAAGGGCGATATTATGATTCCTTCTGCGCATGTTTTTGAGGGTACAGCAGACAATTATCCTTTTAAAAATGAATTGTGTGCTGAAGATTTTGAAGGCTATGGGCTAAAGGTTTTTGAAGGAGCTATGATTACAGTTTTAGGAACTTCTTTACAAAATAAAGATATATTAAAGTTTTTTCACAAGTCAACATGGAATGTTATAGGGCTTGAAATGGAGGGCGTTCATTATCAAAAGGCTATTCAATCCGCTTCTAAAATACGAAAGAGTATTCGTGAAGATGTTACGGTTAGGTATGCTTACTATGCTTCCGATAATCCATTAGAAACGGGAAGTACATTAGCCTCTGGTGGTTTGGGAACTACAGGGGTAAAGCCAACATATTTGATAACAGATAAAATATTAACTCAAATTTTTAATTCATAACCTTTTATACCAAATGCAACCGAACAATTCATCTTCTTCTTCTGACGAAATAGATTTAGGGCAATTATTAAAATTAACTCGTAAAATACTAAATAGTATTTTTTATGGAGTTCTCCGCGTTTTTCTTTTTCTTAAGAAAAGTGCATTTAAATTGTTAGGCCTTATAATAATAGGAGTAGTCATTGGCTTTGTTTTAAACAATTTGGTTGAAGATAAATTACAAACCGAAGCAATTGTAAAGCCAAATTTTGAAAGCAAAGATTATCTATATGACGTTGTAGAAGAGTTAAAGTCTAAGGTAACAGCAAAGGATACGGCTTTTTTTAAGAAACTAGATATAGATGTCAATAATTTTAAAAAGTTTGAAATTGAAATTGAACCTATTGAAGATAAACTGAAATCGGAGAAAACGAATTCAGAAGAAGATATTAAGTATTTGGAGATATTGCAAAACTACAAAGACAATGATTTTGTTTTAGAAATTGTTAAATCTGAAATATTGAAAAAAAGTATTCGAACACATCGAATAACTTTCATTCATAAAAACCCGATAAAAGGTGAAGAGTATGTAACTAAAATTTTAGATTATATTAATTCCAATCCTTATTTTATTGAGTTACAAGAAGCTCATTCAAAAAATTCAAAACTTAGAATAGAGCAGAATGATGAATTAATACGTCAAATAGACGAAATGATTATGAACTTTTCGGCAAGTTTAAAGAGCAATCAAAATACTACAGGGCAGAGCATGGTTCTGTTAGAAAGTGAAAGTGGCTTAAATGTGCCAAGTTTATTAATGTTTAAAAATCGACTCATTAAAGAAAATGAAGTTAAACAAGTAGAGTTAATTGAACAGGAAACTCCAGTGAGTATCATAAGTTTAGGAAAAACTCATGTTGTTAAGAAACAACTACTAAATAAGAATTTTGTATTAATTCCATTATTGTTAATTGGCTTATTCTTTATGATTTCATTAATTGCTTATTTAAATAGAAGATCAAAAGAATTAAAGTAGTGTTTAACTAATTATAAAATGAATATTTTAATAACAGGTGGTGCAGGCTTCATTGGTTCTCACGTAGTTCGGAGGTTTGTTAAAAACTACCCCAATATTAACATTTACAATTTAGATGCTTTAACATACGCAGGTAATTTGGAGAATCTAAGAGATGTTGAAAATGCGCCAAATTATAAATTTTTAAAAGGTGATATTGTAGATGCAGATTACATCAACGAAATTTTTAATAAATATAAGTTTGATGGTGTCATTCATTTGGCGGCTGAATCTCATGTAGATCGTTCGATAACAGACCCTTTGGCATTTGTAAAAACAAATGTTTTTGGTACAGTAAATCTTTTGAATGCTTCAGTATCAAGTTGGAAAAATGATTTTTCAGAGAAACGCTTTTACCATGTTAGCACCGATGAGGTTTATGGTTCTTTAGGAGATAAAGGGCTATTTTTAGAGACAACTGCTTACGATCCTAATTCACCTTATTCTGCTTCTAAGGCTAGTTCCGACCATTTTGTTAGGGCTTATGGTGAAACCTATGGTTTGCCTTTCGTTATAACAAATTGCTCAAATAACTATGGGCCGAATCATTTTCCGGAAAAACTGATTCCTTTATTTATCAATAATATTATAGAAAATCAACCATTACCTGTATATGGTGATGGTAAATATACACGTGATTGGTTGTATGTTGAAGATCATGCAAGGGCTATTGATTTGGTGTATCATAAAGGAAGAAAATATGAAACATATAATATTGGAGGCTTTAACGAATGGCAGAATATTGATTTGGTAAAATTATTATGTAAACAAATGGATGTTAAGTTAGGTAGGGCTGAAGGCACTTCGGAAAAGCTAATAACTTATGTAAAAGATCGACCTGGACATGATTTACGGTATGCAATAGATGCGACAAAAATTAATGAAGAACTAGGCTGGGAACCTTCTGTCACTTTTGAACAAGGGTTAGAGAAAACTATTGATTGGTATCTGAATAATAAAGAATGGTTAAATAGTGTAACTTCAGGGTCATATAAAGAATATTATCAAAAAATGTATAATTAATGTAGACATTGCCTTATTTATTTGCGGCAATGAAAAAAGCACAAAATGAAAGGAATTATACTAGCAGGAGGATCAGGCACACGTTTGCATCCATTAACCTTATCAGTAAGTAAGCAATTGATGCCTATTTACGATAAGCCAATGATTTACTATCCACTATCAACCTTAATTTACGCAGGTATACGCGAAATATTAATTATTTCAACCCCAAAAGATTTACCATTATTTCAAGATTTGTTGGGTGATGGTAAAAAGTATGGTTGTGAGTTTTCTTATGCTATTCAAGAAGCCCCCAACGGATTAGCGGAAGCTTTTATTATAGGAGCTGACTTTGTGGGCAAAGATAAGGTGGCTTTAGTGTTAGGAGATAATATTTTTTATGGTTCAGGTCTTGCGAAGTTATTACAGTCAAATAATGACCCAGATGGAGGAATTATATATGCTTATAGAGTTCATGACCCTGAACGTTATGGTGTTGTAGAGTTTGATTCAGATGGAAAAGCTATTAGTATTGAAGAGAAGCCTGTCGAACCGAAATCAAATTATGCAGTACCTGGCATCTATTTTTACGATAATGAGGTTATAGCAATTGCTAAGACCATTCCACCGAGTTCTAGAGGAGAATTAGAAATTACCGATATTAATAAAGTTTACCTAGAAAGAGGCAAATTAAGTGTGAGTATTTTAGACCGAGGAACGGCTTGGCTAGATACCGGCACTTTTCAATCTTTAATGCAAGCATCGCAATTTGTTGAGGTAATTGAGGAAAGACAGGGTTTAAAAATTGGGGCAATTGAAGCTGCAGCTTATGAAATGGGTTTTATTGATAAATCGCAGTTTAAGGCTTTAGCAGAGCCGCTTATGAAAAGTGGCTATGGTAAGAATTTATTGGGTATTTTAAGTAAACATCAATGATAGTAAAAGAAACAAAACTAAGCGGTTGTTTTGTAATAGAACCTACAATTTTTTCAGACGAAAGGGGATATTTTATGGAAACTTTTAATGCGCTTCGTTTTAACTCTGCAATTGGTGTTGAGGTGAATTTTGTGCAAGACAATCAATCGTATTCCAAAAAAGGGGTTACCAGAGCATTGCATTATCAAGTTGGTGATCATGCACAGGCAAAATTGGTAAGAGTTTTAAGCGGGCTTGTTTTAGATATAGCGGTAGATTTAAGAAAAAATTCTCCAACCTACAAAGAACATATAGCAATTGAACTTAGTGCAGAGAATAAAAAACAGATGTTTATACCGAAAGGTTTTGCTCATGGCTTTGTTGTTTTAAGTGATTCTGCAGAGTTCTTCTACAAATGTGACAATTATTATAATAAAGAATCCGAAGGTGGTATCATCTTTAATGACCCCACATTAAATATAGATTGGCAATTACCGCATGAAGAACTTATTGTATCAGAAAAAGATCAGGTTTTACCAACCTTAGACCATGCTAGGTTATGAAAAATGTATTAATTACAGGAGGTAATGGTCAATTGGCTAGCTGCATAAAAGATGTAGTAAAAGATCTAAATAAATATAATTTCAATTTTATTGATATTGAAGATTTAGATATTACCGATGAAAATTCTGTAAATACTTTTTTCGAACTGCAAAAACCAGTATGGTGCATAAATTGCGCGGCATATACAGCTGTTGATATGGCAGAGTCAGATAGTGATACAGCAAAATCTGTAAATGTGGTTGGGCCTAAATTGCTGGCGCTGGCTTCAAAGAATAATGGCACTAAATTTATTCAAATATCAACTGATTTCGTATTTGATGGCTTAAAAGGTACTATATGTACTGAAACAGATAAGACAAATCCGGTTAGTGTTTATGGGGATACCAAATTAAAAGGAGAAATCGCGGTAATTAATGAAGTTGAAGAACATTTTGTTTTACGCACGTCTTGGCTGTATTCTGAGCATGGCAATAATTTTTTAAAAACAATGCTAAGATTGGGTTCAGAACGGGATAAACTTAATGTGGTTTGTGATCAGGTGGGTACGCCGACTTATGGTGGCGATTTGGCTCAATTAATAGTAAATTTAATACAAAATGAGTCTACAGCTTACGGTGTATATCATTATAGTAATGAAGGCGTAGCTAGCTGGTACGATTTTGCTAAGGTAATTATGTATGAGCGCAAAATCACTTGTAAGGTACTTCCAATAAATACAGATGAATATCCAACACCAGCAAAAAGACCTGCGTATAGCGTTATGGATAAATCTAAAATAAAAGGTACATTCAATATAGAAATTCCATATTGGAAAGATAGTCTAAGGAAATGTTTAAGCAAACTAAATAATAACGATTAGTATATGTGTGGAATTGCAGGCGTTTTCAGTAGAAGTTCAGTAAATCGATTAGAAGAAAGAATTAGTAAAATGAATGATTCTATTATTCATCGTGGTCCAGATTCTGGTGCTTTCTACACTTTTGAAAATAAGTTAGCATTAGGTCATAGACGATTAAGTATTATAGATTTGCGTGAAATTGCAAATCAACCGATGCATTCTAATAACAAAGAATGGCACATTGTCTTCAATGGAGAAATTTATAATTTTAAAGAGATTGCGGATCAACTCGAATACGATTTCATCAGTGAATCGGATACAGAGGTAATTCTTGCCGCAGTTCAAGAAAAAGGGATAAATTGGTTTTTGGCTCAAGCAAATGGCATGTTTTCGATAGCCTTATTTAATTCGGTTTCCAATGAGTTAATAATTGCGCGAGATCGTATGGGTATTAAGCCTCTTTATTATTTTAATGATGGAAAGCATCTGGTTTTTTCTTCAGAAATAAAGGCTATATTATCAAGCGGATTAGTGCCCGCTAAGTTTAATGAAGCTGCCGTAGATGAATACTTAGCAAATAGATACGTTAGGGCGCCATATTCTTTTTTTAAAGATATTTTTCAAGTACTTCCAGGTAGTTATTTGAAATTTAAAAAAGATTTATCCTTTGAAGAGCAAATTTATTGGAATTTGCCTTCGTCATTTAATAGCGCTATTAAATATTCTGAGGAAGAAATAGCGTCTAGGTTTGAGGTTGAACTTAAAAAGGCAATTAAATATCGACTAATTGCAGATGTGCCGCTAGGAACTTATTTAAGTGGAGGTGTAGATTCTAGTCTAATTACGGCGATAACTGCTCAAGCTAAAAAAGATAAGGTGAATACTTATACTATTGGTTTTCCTGAGCTTAATGAGTTTGAGTACGCAAGAGTAATTGCAGATAAATATAATACCGAGCATCATGAGATTATCATGAATAGGGATGATTATATTAAAAATTGGGAACGTCTTATTTCATATAAAGATTCACCATTAGGTGTGCCAAATGAAATACCTCTAGCAATAATGTCTAGCAAATTAAAAGAGAAAATTACCGTAGTTCTATCAGGAGAGGGTGCAGATGAATTAATGGGTGGATATGGGAGGATTTTTAGAGCACCTTTCGATTTTGAGAATGAAACTACAGATAAGAGTTTTTACGATTATTTGATAGACAAATATGAGTACGTACCAAGGGAAATGAGGGATGAATTAATAGTAACCCCAAAAATATATAGAAAAGAGTTCGATGATAAGCTAAATACTCTATTTGGTAAGGGTAGTAATGAAGAAAATGTTTTTAGATTCTTTCACACTTATCATGTAAAAGGGCTTTTGCAACGAGTTGATATGACAACAATGCAAACGTCAGTGGAGGCACGCGTGCCTTTTCTTGATCACAATCTTATTGAGTTTAGTTACAAAGAAATTCCATACGGTTTAAAACTTAAGTGGGTAAACGAAAATTCGGAAAGTGAAGCAAGAAATAAGAAATCTGAGGATTATAGTGAGATCTTAGATATACCAAAGTATTTACTTCGAAAAGTTTCGTATAATTATTTGCCAAAAGAGATTATAGAGCGTAAAAAAGTTGGTTTTCCTGTGCCACTAACAGAATGGTTTGATAATCTAGAAGAAATGGCTCGTAATTTATTGACCGAAAGTTCATGGTTGAAAGAAGGTGTTTTAAATCACTTAATAGAAAAGAGTAAAACCGAATCAAGAGCCGGACAAGTATTGTGGATGTTTTTAAATATTGAATTATTTAAAAAACAATATTTTAACAAAAACTGGCAGTGGTAATTAAAATATAATAAAAATGTATAAGAGAGGAGATGAAAAGTCTATAATTGGGTATACTTCTGGAGTGTATGATCTATTTCATATCGGACATTTAAATTTAATAAAGAATGCAAAGGGTCTTTGTGATAAATTAATTGTAGGAGTTACTAGTGATGAATTGGTTTCTTACAAAAATAAGAAGGCTGTTATACCTCATTTAGAAAGGATGGAAATAGTTCGAAATATTAAACATGTAGATTCAGTAGTGCCACAAAACGACATGGATAAATTTAAGATGTGGCAGCGATTGAAATTCGATATTATGTTCGTTGGTGACGATTGGTTTGAAACAGAGAAATGGGAAGAGCTTGATGAAAAATTTAAAGAAGTAGGGGTCAAAATCATCTATTTTCCATACACTAAAGGCACCTCATCAACTTTAATTAATGAAACTCTAAAAAAGCTAAGAGAATAAATAAAAGCCAAATATACACTACATGAAAATTAAAAATCTAATAGTATTTGGTACAAGGCCTGAGGCTATTAAAATGGCGCCATTAGTTAATGAGTTTAAGAAGCACTCAGATATTTTCGAAACGAAGGTTTGCATTACTGCGCAACATAGAGAGATGTTAGACCAAGTATTAGATTTTTTTGAGATTGAGCCTCATTTTGATATGAACTTAATGAAACAAGGGCAAAACTTGTATACACTAACTTCGGATATCATTAGTGGTTTAAAGCCCATTTTAGAAGCTTTTAAGCCCGACTATGTTTTCGTTCATGGTGATACTACAACCACTATGGCTACCAGTATTGCTGCTTTCTATTCTGGCTCTAAAATTTGTCATGTAGAAGCAGGCCTAAGAACATTTAATAAAAGATCTCCTTTTCCTGAAGAAATTAATAGGTCAATAACCGGTCGAATTTCTGATTATCATTTCGCTCCGACAGAAACGGCTAAAAAAAATCTTCTGGACGAAAACATAGCCGCTAATACTATTAAAGTGACTGGTAATACGGTTATAGACGCATTGGAGTTAAGTGTTAAAAAGGTTACGGACACTGGTTATACCGACAAAGAAATAGAAGAACTTAGCAATTTATGGGATTCATCAAAGAAGTTGATTGTTGTAACCGGGCATCGAAGAGAAAATCATGGTCAAGGTTTTATAAATATCTGCAATGCACTAGCGCAATTGGCTAAAGAAAATGATAATATTCAGATTATATATCCGGTGCATTTAAATCCAAATGTGCAAAAACCTGTTTACGAAATATTGGATGGTATTGATAGTATTAAACTAATAAAGCCTTTATCATATCCTGGTTTTGTATGGCTCATGAACAGGTCGTTTTTAATTATCACAGATAGTGGAGGTGTTCAAGAGGAAGCGCCCAGTTTAGGTAAGCCAGTGCTAGTTATGCGAGATACTACTGAAAGACCGGAAGCCGTTGAAGCAGGCACCGTTATTTTAACAGGAACCAATACTCAGGTCATAGTTAAGGAAGCAAATAAATTAATTAATGATGAAGAGGCATATAAACAAATGAGCCAAAGGCATAATCCATATGGAGATGGAAAGGCATGTCTACGGATAATAGAGTTCCTTAAAAATCAAGTTTAAATT
The DNA here is from genome assembly GCF_009649685.1 of Flavobacteriaceae bacterium EG-1. Lineage (GTDB taxonomy): Bacteria > Bacteroidota > Bacteroidia > Flavobacteriales > Flavobacteriaceae > Aurantibacter_A. The sequence goes on along the minus strand of NZ_WJPK01000002.1, from coordinate 716,829 downwards.
TGTTGATTAATATTGTTAGACACTAGCGGCAAATATCAAAGGCTCGTCAAGAACCAACTCTTTAAGAATTTTGTATCGCTTTTCTCTTTACAAGGCGTTAACTTGTTTTTGCCCTTTTTAACCCTTCCTTATTTGGGTAGAGTGCTTGGTGCAGAAAAGTATGGAGTTGTACTTATGGTATATGCTGTAATGCAATACCTTTTTGTTTTATGCGATTACGGATTTAATCTTTCTGCAACTAAAGACATATCAATTTATCGTGAAGATAAACATAAGGTTAATAGAATATTTAGCAATATATACTATATAAAACTAGTATTGGTTGTATTAGCATTTATCGTATTATATATCTGTTTATTAACGGTAGCAGAATTAAAAGACCATAAACTACCATATTTATTAGGATTTGGGATAGTTATTGGGCAGGTATTAAATCCTATTTGGTTATTTCAAGGCATGGAGAATATGAAGTATATGACTCGTGTTAATGTAATAGCTAAAGGTCTATTTACAGCATTAATTTTTGTTTTTATAAACGCAGAAGCAGATTATTATAAAGTTCCGCTATTGTATTCTATAGGTTTTATTATTGGTGGAATCTTTTCCATGTATTATGCGTTTAAACACTTTGGGATTAAATGGGTAAAGCCAGACCTAGTAGAAGTTAAAAGGCTTATTTCCAATAGCACACAATACTTTTTTTCGCGTTCTGCGGCAGCGCTCTATACCTCAAGTAATACATTTGTTGCTGGTCTTGCTCTTGGCAACTATTTTGCTGGAATTTTTGGAGCTGCTGAAAAGTTATTTATGGCTATGGTAGCAGTATATGCTCCTTTGGGAGATGCATTATACCCGTATATGGCAAAGAATAGAAATTTAAAACTTTTTAAGAAGATATTATTCTATGTTATAACGGTAAATACAGTAATAGTGGCATTAGTATATATATTCAGCGATGTATTGGTTGCGATAGTTTTTGGATCTGAATTTGAATTAAGTTCAAATGTTCTACGCTTGTTTTGTTTTTTAGCTTTAATTTTTGTTCCTACAGTAATGATAGGTTATCCTTATTTAGGGGCATTAGGAAAGGAAAAATATGCTAATTATAGTGTTGTTTTTGCTTCATTATTACATGTTTTATTATTAGTAGTTTTCTTTAATTATTTAACGATGAATAGAATTGTTTATTTATTAATAATAACGCAAACTATAGTTTTTTCAATACGTTTATATGGCTCTATTAAATTGAGAAAGGAAATTAAGCAAGAATTAGGTTAAGGTTTTTTAATTAGATTTTTATGAGGTAAAATGAAGATGTTAAAAATTAAAAGAGTACCATTTTTTTTGATTGAAAAAATTTTCTTTTCCATTTTGTGCGCAGTTATACCAGTGCGCAAAAATCTTATTTTGTTTGGTTCGGGTTTTAATAAGTTTAGTGATAATCCTAAGTTTTTATTTCTTCATTTTCAAAAGAGTCATTTATATACTTCAGTTTGGATTTCTACGAATAAAGCAGAGGTTTTACAAATGCGTAAACAAGGATATAATTGCCTTTATAAATGGAGTTTTAAGGCTTTTTTTACAGTAATTAAAGCCTCTAAATGGATTGTTTCACATAAGGGAGCAGATATTTTTCCATTTGTGCCAAAAAGAACTATAATTATTAATTTATGGCATGGAACACCAATTAAAAAAATAGGTTTTGATTCCTTAAAAGAGCTCGAATGGATTGATAATGTTCTAAAAACAGGTAGAAAATTACCGTATGATAGATGGGATTATTTTATTACAGCTTCTGAGAATACTAATTTTATATTTAAAAGCGCTATGCGTTTAAATGATGAGAAGCTTAAGGCTTTAGGTCAACCAAGAAATCAATTTATTTATGACACCATTGCTACTAGTAATAACATAAACGATTTAAAAGGTCAGATGCCTTTTTTAGAGCTTTTAAACGACAGACAATTAATTTTATACACACCAACATTTCGAAATAATATAGATAGCACCAATTATATTAAAGATTCACTTATTAAAATAGATGCGTTACTTGAAAAAAATCAAAATCAGATTTTATTGTTCAAACCACATCCTTTAGATAAGGCTACGTTTGATGCTGAATTTTTCGGAAAACTACATAACGTTCTTAACGTGTCTACAGAAGATACTCAAGAATTACTTTGTATAAGTGATGTTTTAATCACAGACTACTCTTCTATTTTATTTGATTTTATGATAACGCAACGTCCGATAATCGCTCATGTTTTTGATCATGAAGAGTATGTAAAAGAATCTGGGGGTTTATATTTTTCATTTGATAAAATGGGAATTACTATTGCACATAACAAAGATGAATTAATAGGATGTTTGTCAAATATAGATTCGTTGACTAATACGTATAATTCTAATGGCTTTAATACACCCAATAGTAGTGAGAAAATTTTATCGTTTATAGCAAGTCTCGATTAGAAATTTGAAAGCAGTTGGCGCTTACCTAAATTTTTATGAGAACTAAAAAACAGTACCTTTGAAAGTGGGCTTAGATATTCAGAAATTATAATGATATACCTTCGGAAAATAAACTTTAAAATAAACATTCTTTCTTTTCTAATTCTAATCTGCTGCATAGTTTTTTTTGGTTGTAAAATGGACAGTGACAAACAACTAGCATATCAGAAAAATATTTTAAGTAAAGGAATAACTATTGAATATTTACTTAGCGAATACAATAAAGAAAAAGATCTTTATGTAGACGTAAAAAAAGAAATTGAAATAAACCCAGAAAGCAGTGCTTTGGTTCTTATCGACGTTTGGGAAGATAGTTTTTTAGACAGTATTACTATTAAAAATATTAATCCAATTGTTGAAGAGCTGTCTGATTTAGGGATGAAAATAGTGTATGCTCCATCACATTTGCCTCAAAACAAAAATCTGAATATTTTGGAAGAAGGGGTGTTTTTTTACAACCAAGATATGATTGATCAATTTGTTTTAAAAAATAAAATTGAAAACTTGTTTTATGTTGGTGCAGATAATTTTTATTGTCTTTTAGATAAACCAAACGGTATTTATTCTTTTTTATCAAGAAATGAAGGTGTTAAAGCATTTGTTGTTGATAGAGGTTCTTTTTCTTTTACCAAAGAAATGAAAGCAGTAGCCGCAGAATTACTGAAAAAAAATGGAGTTGGTTATGTTCATTCATATGAGCAAGGGCCCGAACTGGTATTTCCTAGAAAAACAGTAACAGGATTAACTGCAAAAACCGAGGATAAAATTAATAAGGGAAGCAACATTATTGTAATGTTTAAAAATGGAAAAGAACAAACAGCAATAGAAAATTTTGAAAATTCATTAGATAAAAGTAAAGTGTTTTATGCGGTTGTCGAAAAAGATAAAATGTTTATTGATGAAAAAGAAGTATCACCAAGTGGCTTCATTAAACTAATTCATGACAATAAAATTAGGAATATTTATTATGGTGGTTACTATCTGAATAATGAAATACTATGGAGTGATTTTGGGTTAATAGCACTTTACATTAAAATGCGTTATGCGAAAGTGAATGCGTGGTTGCAATTAAATGTAATTAACGACCTAACTTTTATAACACCTTGTGAAAATTTGGATCCTAATCTTGAAAAGGCGACTATAATTAATCATTTTCGAATATTAGACAATGTTATGAGTACGACACTTTTAAATGGAATTGAGAAAATTAGTAATCCTGATTCTCAAGAAATTAGTTCAGCTACAAATTAAAGTCTTTTGAGAAAAATTAGAATATTTAATGTTTTACATCCGGCCATTTTCTTTTTGGTTGCATTCGTATTTTTCTTGTGCTTATATCCCTTTGCTTTAGAATATTACTTTCCTTTTTTTGAAACCACTTTTAAAACAAAGGCTCTTCTAATTACCTATTTGTTGGTTTTTATAATTGCAGCACATTTGGTTCCTCATTATTTATTGGTTAAGACATTTCCTAAACTAAAGGATGTAGTGCCATTAGTTAGAATGGATTTAAAACATTGGAAAAGGGCTTTTTATCTTTTTTTTCTATCTGGGGTTGGATTGTATCTTTTTGTTTATCTATTTATGATGGGTACCATACCCATTTTTTTGGATAATGTAGAAAGTGCACGTATAGGTGCTAAAGCAGGGTTAGGCAAGTATATTTTAATTGCAAATGCGCTTATAAGTGTTAGTTTAGTTTATCGTTTTGCTATTGAGAAATTTGTACTAAATAAAATTAAGTTAGTTTCGGTACTATATTTAATTATTGGTGTTTTTCTAGTAATGGGAATTGGGTTTCGTGGTCCTGCTGCGTATTTGGTTGTCACTTGTTTTTTGGCATATTCTATTTTTACCAAAAAGTATTTAGAAAAGCAAGGAATTTCGTATCGATACATAATATGGGGAGTATTGTTTATTATGTTTTTATCCCTTGTTGGTTATTACCGCCATACAGGTGAGTTTTCAATTATGGCAATAGGATCTACAGCGTGGACAACAGCTGTAAATGTAAGTAACCTAGAAGCAATAGTATTTAATACTGATACGTATAATGACTTGTATTATGGGTATACGGTTTTAAGTGATTTAGGAGTAGCATTAGGGCTACATGACAATGGCTTTACAGGAGTAATTTTAAAGACAAAATACGATATGGCCTTTGAAGGTGAAGGAATGACTATAACTTCGCCAGGTGAGGCTTACATGAATTTAGGCTGGATAGGTATAATTTTGCACGCTTCTTTTTTAGGCGCAGTAGCAGGTTTTTTCTATGAATTAATTATTCGAAGTGGAAAAATAAGTTGGTTTGTAATACTAATATTATTTAGTTTAAATTTCTCGCGTTTGGCCGTTGGTGGTATCGTGGCACCCGGTTTGTTTTTCCTATTACCACAATTAATTATTTGTGCAGCATTTATTTTTGTTGCTAAATTGAAAATTTGAATATGAAAGTATTATTCCAGTCCAGAAGTAATTTATATTCTGCCCCAGGTGGCGACACAACACAAATAGAAAAAACTAAAGAATATTTAGGGAAACTGGGTGTTGAGGTTGATATAAGTATCGAATTAGAACCAGACTTAACAGGGTACGACCTAGTGCATCTTTTTAATTTAATGGACCCTCAGGAACTTTATATGCAAATAAAGCATGCAAAAAAACATAATAAAAAGGTAGCATTATCCACTATTTACGGGTTGTATACAGAATTTGAAAGAAAGGCAAGAGGTGGTTTTGCTCAAAAAGTTGCTAATGTACTTTCTCCATACACTATTAATTATATAAAAACATTCCTAAGACATCTAAAAGATGGCCGCATGAATAAGGGAGTTTATTATATGCTTTTTCGTGGGTATTATCGTTTAGCAAAAAAGGTTACCGAAGATGTCGATGTTTTTCTTCCCAATTCTTTGTCAGAAATGAAGAGGGTGGCTAGCGAATATAAATTAGAAAATTATAATTATGTAGTAGTGCCAAATGCGGTCGACACCAAACTTTTTAATCCTGATACAGTCACCGATGATAGTATTGAAGAGGATATGCTAAAATATAAAGATTGTATTCTTTCAGTTGCTAGAATTGAAGGAAGGAAATCTACACTTAACCTAATAAAAGCCGTGGGTGATAAATACCCATTGGTATTAATTGGAAATGAAACTAAAAACGACCCTGCTTTTACCAATGCAGTGCATGAGACTGCAGGAGATAACGTTTATTTTACTGGACCTATACCACACGATAAATTACCTATTTATTATAAATTGGCCAAGGTACATGCGCTTATTTCCTGGATGGAAACCCCTGGGTTATCTTCATTAGAAGCAGCCGCAATGGAAACAAATATTGTAATTACCGAGAAAGGTGATACAAGAGACTATTTTGAAGATTACGCTTATTATTGTGAGCCAGATGACGTAGAGTCCATTAGAAGCGCAATTGATACGGCATATTCAAAACCATTCAATCATAAGTTAAAAGACAAAATTGTTAAAGAATACGTGTGGGAGGAAACAGCGAAAAAGACTTTAGAAGGATACAAATTGATTAAATAAGTATTATTATTCAACGATATCTAGCAAATAAGGTAATCGTCGCTCTACTACGCCTAATATTACTACGTCGGGGTTGGTTTTGTTAACCCAATACATATCCACCTGACTTCTGGCGACATAAATGACTTTCGCGTAATGAAGGGATAAAAACTGGATGAAAGAAGCTCCATAAGAGTCTCTAAAAACTAATGCCGTTTTGTTGTTTCCACTATTTTTGTTTTCAGTTATAAAAGCATTTTTATAAATACCTCCGGGATATATAAAATGATATCTTTTATTGCTGTTCTTTAGCTTATAAATAGGTTTTTCATCATAGTAATTGGTTATGCTGTCAATACCCATTAAATTTGTTAAGTCTCCTTTTCTTACACGGGTATAGGTGACTTCAAAATCTTCTAATGAAAACGGCTTTAGACCAAGTTGATCAAAAGTTTGATTGCAAAAAGCTAAATATGCCTCATATGCCCCATTAGCATTCCAATGAGAATCGAATTTAAAATACAATTGCTTTTTATTTTTGTTGTTTAACAAGTCCTTTCTAACATCAAACATAGGTAGTTTAGCGTTATCAAAGTACGAGACAGTTTGATCAGCTAACGATGTTTTATTAGCGAGCTGCAATTTCATTGTATACGGCAGTAAATCGTTATAAATAGTGTGTTTGTTGGGCCAAAACCCAAATACATATTCAATGTTTTTATGAGCTAATTCATTTTTAATTCGCTTATGCTTTTGTAGTGCATTATTTAACTCTTTTTCACTAGCTAAGTTGGTATTAGAATAACTAGAATATATTCCTCCACTTTTTTCTTCATATTCATTAAAAAAGAGATATCCGTCTTTGCCAAACTGAGCTAATTCTGGTTTCGGAGAATCTTTAAAGAACTTTATTTTAAATTTACTGGACCAACTAATTAAAAGAGGACGCAATCCAAAATTATCATTATAGTATGCCTCAAATGCTTTTGGATAACTTTCTTTGAAATTCCACTCCGGTTTTTCTGCTAGTTTTCTTTTTTCGTTACTTGTTTCAGCTCTGGAGTCTAATAATTTTGCACATTGGGGAGCAAGAATTATTAATATGAAAAATAGAATATATGCATTGGGAGATAATCGATTTAGGCTAAAATTATTCAAGGTTGCCGAGAGAAGGAAGGCTAAAGCAAAAACAAAAGATATTAGATAAGCGACAAAATTATGTACAAGCGGTTTATCATTAGTTAAATTTAAAATGGCGGATTTCGCATTAAATTTTGAAATAAAGAAAGGGTCATAACTATTAGAAATAGTTTTGGTTATAAACTTTCCATTTTCTTCTCCAATACAAATATTTTTATTGAAGTCTTTAGAAATGTCGTAAGTCAATGAATCAAATTCATTTGCTAAAATAAATGATGTTATTTCAATAGGTTTTTGTTTTCTGTTTTTGCCAATATCTAACCGAAGTTTGTTAATGGAGGTGTCCAATGGAATTTTAAAACGAATCGTTTGAAGAATAGAATCACCTTTTACCTCACTAATTACACTTTGCTCTTCGTTAAAAACTTTTGCTTTTTCATTTAAATAAAAAACTTGAAAAGTGTCATCTGCTAAAACTTTGGCATTCACTTGTATTGCTAATTCTTCCGGTTTTGACTTAAGAGTTCCTATAAGAACCTTAATGGTAAAAAACACCAGAATTGTCAATAGTAAAGGCAAGCTATATCGTTTAATCATATCAGAATCTAAAATAAATGAATGGATTATAAGTAGTTTGGGCTAGTTCCATAAGTGCAAATAAAAATAACATAATATAAACACCACGCTCTATAGCTAATGCCCCAAATTTATTAGGCAAAATAATCTTTAATTTTTCAACCAACAGTGCTCTAAGCGGCGTGGCAAATAATATTCCAAGTAAAATAATAGTAAGAACATAAGTGTTTAGAAATAAATACGGATAGGTATAAACACCATCTTTAAAGGCAAACATTCGAAAAATATAATCAACTGCATATCCTAAGTCTTCGGCTCTAAATATTACCCAGCCTATGATAACAACTAGCAATAAGTATATTCTTTTAAGGATATTAAATTTTGAAGATAGTGTAAAGGGTTCAATTCTTTCTAATATTAGAAAAAACCCATGAAACAATCCCCAAATTATAAAATTCCAACTAGCACCATGCCATAAGCCAGTTAAAAGGAAAACGATAAATAAATTTACATAAGTGCGGTATTTTCCTTTTTTATTCCCACCTAATGGAATATAGAGATAATCTCTAAACCAAGAAGAAAGAGAAATATGCCATCTGCGCCAAAATTCTTTTATTGATTTGGAAATATAAGGATGTTCAAAATTTTCTTTAAAATTGAACCCAAACATTTTACCTAAGCCTATAGCCATATCTGAGTATCCAGAGAAATCGTAATAAATTTGTAAAGAATAGCATATAGCGCCAATCCATGTCATTGATGTAGATAAATCACCTACAGGTACCCCAAAAATTTTATCGGCAATAAAGCCAACATTGTTAGCTATGATTACCTTTTTAGCAAAACCAATTAAAAACCTACTAATTCCCGATTTAAAAAGTGATGAGGTCACTTTCCGGCTTTCTATTTCTTTAGAAATATCAATATATCGAACAATAGGTCCAGCGATTAGCTGTGGAAAAAGTGCAATATACATTCCGAGATTAATAATACTTCGTTGACCTTCAACGGATCCTCTATGTACATCAATTAAATAAGATATGCTTTGAAAAGTAAAGAATGAAATACCAATGGGTAAAGTTACATTCGAAGTGTCGAAGTTTAATTTTAGCTCCAAAAATTGAAGGTTTTCAAAAATGAAATGAATGTATTTATAATATACTAAAACCATAAGGTTTAGGGTGACTCCTATGATTAGAAAAGCGTTAGACCTTCTAGTTTTTAGTTTTTTGTTGCTTATATCTATTAATAGGCCTGCAATGTAATTCACTCCAATAGAGCTCATCATTAATAGTACAAGAATGCCTTCACCCCACGCGTAAAAGAACAAACTAGCTATCAACAAGAAAAGGTTTCGAAGCTTTTTGTCTAATAAAAAATAGATGCCAAGTACAAAAGGTAGATATAGAAAAATGAAAACGGTAGAGCTAAAAACCATTGTTTATTAATGGGTTATAATTATAATGTTGAAATATTTATGAATTCAAAGAGCACTAGTTTAATTAGAAAACTCATTTGAATTGGTTTTCAATGTATGTTTTAAAAACAGATATGATGTAAAAAATGAAAAGAACACCAAACCCCATTGCCGTATTAGAAATGATTCAGTCATGCCAAATATTAGTAAGATTATAAAATAGAATATTAGTAAAGGGTCTTTATTTTTTATTCCCACATAAAGAATACATCCATAAATAGAAATTAAGAGTAAAAATCCAATAATCCCTAAATTCATAATTGTCTGTAGAAATTGATTGTGAGAATTATATTCGTTTATAAATTGAATTGAATTGGCACTTAGTTCAGACTTATAACAGTCTTTTAAAAGCATAGTAGATTTATCTACTCCAAATCCAAAAAATCCAGCACTTTTTATATTTTCCAGACTGCATTGCCAAGAAAGTAATCTACTGCTAATGCCGTTAGAGTAATTAGTTTCATCAACAAAGTCTTGATTGACTAATTCCTTAAATTTTTGTGCTACAATGGGTCTAGTAAATATATAGCCCATTAAAAGGCAAAATAAAACAATAAAACCGACAAGGAATTTTATATTGCCTTGTTTTTTGAAATAAATCAAAACAAAATATATTGTGATTAAAATACTAATAATTATACCGGTACGATTGAATAAAATTGCAAGGATAAAAAAGAAAAAAGGAATTAAAATGTAGTGTTGCAATTTGGCTATATTTGTTTGCAATATTTCATTGTATAATATAGCGAGTGAAAAGCAAATAAAGATGCTTAGGTAGTTTATTTGAAGATCAATAATCTCGGTTGGATTATGAAAATAGAATATATAGCCTTTGCTTTTAATGTAAGTATAAATAAGTGATATAAGACTGGCAATAGCAATACTATATACAAATACGATAAGAGTTGATTTTTTAAAGTCAACAAAAAATAGAACAACCGGTATTAAAATTAGAGGAATGTTTTTTGTGATATTAATATAAGATTCAGTCTGATCAATAAATACAACATTAAAACAAATAAGTAGGTAATACAGTATTAATAACCACGAAAAAGAAAGTTTAAAATTCTTTTTTTTTGCTGAACACAAAACAGTAATAACAAATAAGGCTATTGCGTAAGAGTTGATGTTATAAAGTCTTGCAAAAGGAATGGTGATAACTAGAAATAATAAAGAAACATTTTTTAGCCTTTCTAGCCACATAGCTGAATAATTTGCGCGTGAAATTAAAGAATTATTATAAATACTGGTAGTCTACCAGTATGAATCGACCTAATATTATGAGACTGCTAAGATATATATAACCTTTCCCTCTAGTGAGTTTAAGTTTTATGTGGTCGCAATAAAAACATATAAATTGAAAATTGCAATAATAGGAACCGTTGGAATACCAGCTAAGTACGGTGGATTTGAGACTTTGGCTGAGTATTTAGTAAAAGAACTCAATGAGAATCACGATTTTACGGTTTATTGTAGTGCATCACAATATGCTAATGAGAAAAAGAATACATACTTAGGAGCAAAACTCAAATACCTGCCTCTTAGCGCGAATGGAAGTTCAAGTATACTTTATGATGTATGGTCAATAATACATTCTTTTTTTTATGCGGATATTCTGCTGATTTTAGGAGTTAGCGGAGCCTTTATGATACCTTTCGTTCGTTTTTTTTCTAAGAAGAAAATTATCACAAATATTGATGGTCTTGAATGGAAACGAGATAAATGGAATGGTTTTGCGAAAAAGTATTTAAAATATCAAGAGAAAATAGCAGTACGCTCAAGTCATTTTACTGTGGTAGATAATCAGGGTATTGCCGACCATGTAAAGAACGCCTATGGTAAAGACTCAGTTTTAATAGCATATGGTGCCGATCATGTCTTCCATGAGCAAGTTAATGAAGCCTCGAGAGAAGCTCTAAAAATTCCTAGAAAATATGCTTTTAAAGTTTGCCGAATAGAGCCCGAGAACAACATTCATATAATATTAGAGGCATTTAGTAAGTCTGATGTAAACATAGTTATTGTTGGTAATTGGGGAAATAGCGATTATGGTAAAAAATTAAAAAATGAATATAAATCATTTCAGAATATATTTTTGTTGGACCCAATTTATGACCAGCAAAAGTTAAATGAATTACGTAGTAATTGCCACTTATATATACATGGTCATAGTGCCGGTGGAACAAACCCTTCATTAGTAGAGGCGATGTTTCTTGGGTTGCCAATTATTGCTTTTGACGTCAACTATAATCGTTTTACAACCGATAATAGGGCTTTGTATTTTAAAGATGTTGAAGAAATGATTGTAATGCTTAGAAATGTAGAAAAAAATGAGACTCAGTTATTAGAGATTGCTAAAGAAATGAAAAGCGTGGCTTCTGAGCGATATACTTGGAAAATAATAAGCCAAAAATATAGTGCACTTTTCAGCGCAAAGCCGGTTTAATTTATATAAAGTAAAATAGGCATGTTTTAATTACCTAACTAATTAATTCTAAATTCAAATAATAGTTAGAATTAGTTTTCTATGGGGTTAAAAGATTGAAATTGAATCGCTTTTCCATAACTTTGGTGTATCTTGAATTTTCTGTCAGAATATTCATAATAAATAGTTATATAAAGTGTTTTTTCTAGAAACAGCCATTTTAATATCATTAGGCGCTTTTATGCTGACCTACTTAACTATACCAAAAATTATAAATGTAGTTGAGTTTAGAAGGCTTACTGATGACCCAAATGGCCGTAGTTCACACGCAAAAAGAACTCCAACATTAGGAGGCGTTTCTTTTTATTATACCTTAATTTTTGCACTTTTTTTTATTAAAGACCGCGATGTTTTTGATGAAGCTATGTATATTATTCCCGGTCTTACAATTTTATTTATTGTTGGTCTTAAAGATGATTTGGTGGTAATATCACCTGGCGCAAAGCTAGTTGCTCAAGTATTTGCCGTTGCTTTTATCTTAGTAAATCCTGGTTTTGTTATTGGTTCTTTGAATGGTTTTTTAAATATTAATGAAATACCTTATTACCTCTACTTGTTTATAGCTGGGTTTATGATGTTGACCATCATTAATTCATACAACTTAATAGATGGTATAGACGGTTTAGCTTCGGTTGTAGGAATGGTAATTATGGTTATCTATACTACAATTTTTTATTTAAGCGAGGAATATTTCTTTGCGTTATTAGCAATAACCATGAATGCAAGTTTAATGGCATTTTTAGGGTTTAACTTGTCTTCAGATAAGAAAATATTTATGGGGGATACTGGGTCGTTAATGGTCGGTTTTGTAATAAGTATACTCACATTAAAATTTTTAGCCCTAAAACCACAAGATTATACTGAAATTCCTTTTTTATTGGAAAATGCACCTTTAATTGCAATAAGTATTTTAATTGTTCCTTTATTCGATACGGCAAGAGTGTTTGCAATTCGTATCGCGAATAAAAGAGCACCGTTTTCCCCTGATCGTAATCACACTCATCATGTATTAATAGACTATTGGGGTTTAAGTCATAAACAAGCAAGTTTTATAATTGGATGCTTTAATTTAATGTTTGTAATGCTGTTTATTGTTCTTGGCAGTACAGCTAAAAATTTTGGCCTGGCAATTATGCTTGTTTCTGTAGTTATTTTGTTAGGCTATATATTTTTTAAATACAATTATAATTTTACTACGATGAAGCAGAAAATATTGCTTAGGCGAAGAGTAGATAAGATTAAAAATAAAGCAAAAAACAGTGATGCAAGTAGAAACGGTCAAATAAAGACGAAAGAAAGTGTTAAACAGAATTCTTATGAAGATGATGTGGAGTCAGAAAACGAAAGAACATATTAATTCACTCTTAAAAGTTTCATTTGTTTACATGTTGCCCAATATCTATGTTTTTAAACCTTATTTTTTTGTAAGATTTTATTTCGAACATACATTTGATATCCCAACATAATAAAAACCCATTATAGCTTAATTACACTATGAAGAAAGTTTTAATTACTGGCGCAGCCGGATTTTTAGGTTCCCATCTTTGCGACCGTTTTATAAAAGAAGGTTTCCACGTAATAGCGATGGATAATCTAATTACAGGAGATTTAAAGAATATAGAACATCTTTTTAAACTCGAAAATTTCGAGTATTATCACCATGATGTAACAAAGTTTGTTCATGTACCGGGTGATTTAGATTATATATTGCATTTTGCATCTCCGGCAAGTCCAATAGACTATTTAAAAATTCCTATTCAAACGTTGAAAGTAGGGGCTTTAGGCACACATAATCTTTTGGGTTTAGCAAAAGAAAAAAATGCTAGAATTTTAATAGCTTCTACATCTGAAATATACGGTGACCCATTGGTTCATCCTCAAACCGAAGAGTATTATGGTAATGTAAATACCATAGGACCTAGGGGAGTATATGATGAAGCAAAACGTTTCCAAGAGTCTATAACTATGGCGTATCATCGTTTTCATGGTGTTGAGACTCGTATTGTTAGAATTTTTAATACATACGGACCAAGAATGCGTTTAAATGATGGTCGTGTAATTCCAGCATTTATGGGCCAAGCATTAAGGGGTGAAGATTTAACTGTATTTGGAGACGGTTCTCAAACACGTTCTTTTTGCTACGTAGACGATGAGGTTGAAGGTATTTATAGATTATTACTAAGTGATTATAGTAATCCAGTTAATATTGGTAATCCTCATGAAATTACAATCAAAGATTTTGCAGAAGAAATTATCAAATTAACAGGTACTGATCAAAAAGTAATTTATAAAGACTTACCACAAGATGATCCTATGCAACGTCAACCTGATATTTCTAAAGCCAAAAGAATTTTAGACTGGGAACCAAAAGTTGGTAGAGCTGAAGGAATGAAGAAAACTTTCGATTATTTTAAATCATTGTCAAAAGAAGATTTAGAAAAGACAGAACATAGAGATTTTAAAGACAGAAATAGAAATTAATAGTTCATTTTTGGATATTTTTAAGAGGTTTTGAAAATTGTATTTCAAAACCTCTTGTTTTTTTAGAATGCTTTGGAAATATCAATAAAATAAACGGCTAATTAAAATTTGTAAAAATCGTATACGATTTATATGGATAATAATAAGGCCTAAATGTAGTCTAATTTGGTTGTATTTTGCGTCGTTTTTCGATTCTCAAGATTTATTTAATTAAAGTAATTATTCGTAGGTGTTCCGGTTCTTCAAAAAGGGTTTTGTTAATGAAGTTTTTAAAATAAAGTCGATGGCTTTACGCATTTGTTCGGAATAGGATTATTTTTGGGCAAATTTTCTACAAATGAATATTCTTATTTTAGGTTCAGGAGGCCGTGAACATGCTTTAGCTTGGAAACTTAAACAAAGCATAAATTGTACAAATCTATTCGTTGCTCCTGGTAATGCAGGTACTGCAACTATTGCCAAAAATATTCCAATTGGTGTAAATGATTTTGAAAAGATTGAAGCTGAGGTAATAAATAATTCGATTGATTTAGTGGTGGTTGGCCCGGAAGACCCTTTAGTTAATGGGGTTCATGACTATTTTTTGAATAACGAAAATTTAAAAAACGTTCCAGTTATTGGTCCTCAAAAAGCAGCTGCACAATTAGAAGGTAGTAAAGAGTTTGCTAAGGAGTTTATGATAAAGCATAATATTCCTACAGCAGCTTATGAAAGTTTTACCTTAGATACCTTAGAAAAAGGATACAGTTTTTTAGAAAAGCTAAGCCCACCTTATGTTCTTAAAGCAGATGGCTTAGCAGCTGGTAAAGGAGTTTTAATTCTAAGCGATTTAAAAGAAGCTAAACAAGAATTACATGCAATGTTAGCAGATGCTAAATTTGGAAATGCTAGCACAACTGTTGTAATTGAGGAGTTTTTATCAGGTATTGAATTAAGTGTATTTGTATTAACAGATGGAAAAGGTTATAAAGTTTTGCCAACAGCAAAAGATTACAAGCGAATTGGTGAAGGAGATACAGGCTTAAATACAGGCGGTATGGGGGCTATTTCCCCTGTTCCCTTCTCTACACCTGAATTTATGAAGAAAATACATGAGAGGGTAGTTAAACCGACTGTGAATGGACTTAAATCCGATGGGTTACCATACAAAGGTTTTATATTTATAGGTTTGATAAAAGTAAATGATGACCCTTATGTAATAGAATATAACGTTCGTTTAGGTGATCCAGAGACGGAAGTTGTTATCCCTAGAATAGAAAATGATTTGGTTGAACTGTTTCAAGCTGTAGCCAATCAAAGGTTAGATGAGATAGACTTAAAAATAGACGATAGAACTGCAACTACAGTGATGGCGGTATCAGGTGGATATCCTGGTGCATATGAGAAAGAAAAAGAAATAACAGGCTTCGAAAATATCGAAGATTCTTTAGTCTTTCATGCAGGCACTAAACTGAAAAATGAAAAAGTGGTAACTAATGGTGGTCGTGTATTAGCTGTAACATCTTACGGGGCTGATTTCAAGATAGCACTAAAAAAATCCTATGAAAATATAGGAAAACTACATTTTGATAGGATTAATTATCGTAAAGATATTGGTTTCGATCTATAAGTAAGAATGCGAACTAATACTTTTGTCTTCTTCGTCATTTGCAGCATATTCCTTTAACTGAAGCATCCAGTAAACAAAAGCTACCGTGCCAATAATGGCTAAAATCCAATTAACTGTATTGGCCACCCACCAGCTTTCCATAAATCTGAAAAAATCAAAAGGAGCAAACAATACGTTTACAAATAAATCATTAATACCTTCAAAAAAAGATCGCCACATATATTTTTATTTGATTTTGGACCTTTTTAGAAGCCCAGTCTATTACTATATTTGAACACAAAAGTATAAAATCCTCAGATGATTCAAAGCATTTTTGGGAAAACTAAGCCAATAAATTTCATTATTGTATTAACGTTTCTCTTCTTTTTTTATTGGTTGGTTCATTTTTATATGTTCGAAGGGGCTTATGATTTGGGGCAAACTATTATACAGGTAGTTGTATTAGGGGTATTAATGGTCAGTTTTATTTTGGTAAATTTTATTGTCAAAAGAAATAAAATGACAGGCTTAAATTCCTTTGCAATTTTATTTTATGTGCTGTTAATGGTTGTGTTTCCAGAAACTTTAGTCGATAATTATGCAATTGGAAGTAGTTTGTGTATTCTTTTGTCTTTAAGAAGGTTGATAAGTATTCGTTCTTTAAAAAACATTAAACTTAAAGTGTTTGATGCCACTTTTTGGGTGATGATGGCTAGTTTATGTTACGATTGGGCAGTTTTATATTTAGTACTTGTTTTCATAGCTATTTATATTTATGAGCCTAAAAATATTAAAAATTGGATGGTTCCCTTTACAAGTGTTTTTGCGTTTTTTATGATTTTCTATGCAATAACAATTTTAGCTGGTGATAAAGATTTTCTTTGGCGTTATTATTCATTTGATTTAGACTTTCAATCATCGCGCTTTATGAATTTAGCAAAAAGTGCAAAACGTATTATTTATATACTCTTAATTTGTGTTACTGGCTTAATGTCATTTTTAAAATTATCAAAAGTGGGAGTGGGTAAGATTGTAACACTTAGGTTGGTTGCTCTCTCCTTTGTTATTGGCCTTGTTTTAGAAGTTCTATTGTCAGGTTCAGAAAAACATCCTTTAATGCTAACGTTTTTTCCAGCAGTGGTTTTTCTAACGAATTATGTAGAGTCTATTAATAAAGAAAACATAAAAGAAATAGTACTTATGTTATCTATTTTCTTGCCTTTTTTGGTGTTTATTACGGATTTATTTATTCTCAAATAAGGGTATATTTGTATAAACAACTCAATTATGTTTAGTAAACACGCATTTTCAATTTTCGAAGAAAGTATTGCAAAGTATCATATTATTGATGATGTAAGTCAAAGCTTTAGTAACCCTTATGAAAATGATGATATTATAAACCATTTACTTTACCGCAAAAATTGGATAGATACGGTTCAGTGGCATTATGAGGATATTATTAGAGATCCAAACATTAATCCAGAGGCAGCATTAACTTTAAAGCGAAAAATTGATGCAAGTAATCAAGATAGAACTGATTTGGTAGAGTATATTGACAGTTATTTTTTAAAAAAATACCAATCGGTAGAAGTAAAAGATGAGGCTACGATTAATACGGAAAGCCCAGCTTGGGCTATAGACCGCCTGTCTATTCTCGCCTTAAAAATTTACCATATGCGGGAAGAAGTTGATCGAATAGATGCCGATCCAGCTCACAAGAAAAAGTGCGCCTCAAAATTAAGTGTTCTATTAGAACAAAAGAAAGATTTATCTACAGCTATTGATCAACTTTTAAGTGATATTGAATCGGGCGACAAATACATGAAAGTCTACAAACAGATGAAAATGTATAATGATGAAGAACTAAACCCGGTACTTCGTGGTACAAAGTGAAAAAGTTTACCTCACATATCTTAGTTATTCGGCTTTCAGCTATGGGCGATGTTGCAATGGCCGTGCCAGTGTTATCCGCATTTTTTGAGAATTATCCAGATGTTAAAATAACTTTTCTAACACGGAAGTTTTATGCACCATTATTTGAGCAATTTCCTAATGTAAGCGTATACGAAGCTGATGTAAAAGGTAGGCATAAAGGTGTTTTTGGTTTATGGCGTTTATTCAAAGAGCTAAAAGGCATAAATATAGATGCGGTAGTAGATATACATAATGTTTTACGTAGTAAAATACTAAAACGTTTTTTTGCTCTTACCAATATTACTTTTAAACAAATAGACAAAGGAAGATCAGAAAAGAAAGCATTGACAGCGTTGAATAATAAGTTGTCAATAAAACCATTAAAATCAACACATCAGCGTTATGTTGATGTCTTTGCTAGTTTAGGTTTTTATTTTGATTTGTCGAATGTGAAGCCGCTAGTTAGCCCTACTTTTTCAAATAAAGTAAGGGAATTATTAAAAGATGATTTGAAAATTAAAATTGGTATTGCACCTTTTGCAGCCTTCAATAGCAAAATGTATCCAATAGAATTAATGGAAGAAGTTGTAGAGCTCCTTAATAAATCTAATACATACCAGATATATTTCTTTGGAGGAGGAGCTCAGGAAATTGAAAAGCTAAATGAATTTGAATCCAATTATAAAAATTCAATAAATTGTGCCGGATTGCTCACTTTTGCAGAAGAGCTTCAACTTATTTCAAAATTAGATTTAATGTTAGCCATGGACAGTGGTAATGGTCATTTAGCTTCCGTTTTTGGTGTTCCAGTGTTAACATTGTGGGGTATAACCCATCCTTATGCTGGTTTTTCTCCTTTTAATTTTGGTAAAAATAAGGCACTATTGGCTAATCGGTCTATTTACCCTTTGATTCCTACTTCTATTTATGGTAATAAGGTGCCAAGAGGATACGAAAGCGTTATGAATACAATATCAGTTAATGAAATTATTCAGAATATTCAAGAAATAACAGGTAGCAACTAATTAAATATTATACTGCAGGTTGTTTATTTTCTATTGATTTTAAAAATAATCTAAGCTGAGACATAAACCTATATTTACGAGCACTAGGGGCGGTTTCTACCATTAAAGTGCGAACACCCATAAAAGAACTCATAATAAATAACGCCACGCCTTCAGCATCTGCATGGCGATCGATATAACCTTCGAACTTACCACGTTGAATAACAGATACCAGGTTTACTTCCCATATTTTAATAATGTCATTTAGGTGTTTCATTATTTTCGGGTTTCTACCATTAAACTCAGAGATGAAGTTTCCTAACACAAAACCAAAATCCATTTCGTTGTGCACGGCTGTTTCTAAAGCATTATCATAACATTGCATAATTAAGTCCGAAGTGTTTTCATGACCCTCAACAGGTTCAATCAACATGCTGTAAACTTTTCGCACTAATAAGTTTTCTATAATTTGAATAAAGAAATCTTCTTTTGATTCATAATGGTAATAGAAAGCTCCCTTTGAAAGTTCTAACTTATTTAAAATATCATCTACACTAGTATTGTAATATCCATTTTTATAAAAAAGTTCAAGTCCTGTTACTTGCATTCTTTGCATGGTTGCCATGCGTTTTAAATTTTTTTGCATCATTTAATATTTAAGGTTAAACCGACCGATGAGTCATATATAAAACCTTTAAATTGTTGTTGATTTGCTCGTGGTTAGATATGTGGTTAAAATAGTCGTTGAAAGGTAAGAATTCGTAGTAAATTAGGAATACTTGAAATACTACAAACCGACGAGTCGGTCATTCTTATCGTTGAAGTGTATAATGATGAATGAGAAAAGTATATGGGTGTAAAAATGCAGAAGATATTAAATAATTATTGGGTGATATTTAAAAATATAAGTGGACTCGAGTTGCTCAGTTTTTGTAGATGATTAAGAGCGTTGTATTATAGTATTGCAAATTAGCTACTTAATATATATGTAAAGGTGTTTTGTAGTGATTACAACTTTGAACCCTAATATTAAATAGCATTAAGAGAATTAATTTAAGTACTTTGGAATTAGAGAAAAGTTGAGCAGTTAAAAACTTACCTATAATTAGTAAAGTAAAACCCCGTTACTTTTTTTGTTTTAAGTATTCCTTTTCTTCACTTGCCAGCATGGGTAGTCGTTCATCAATTAAATCAACAAATAAATATTTGCTTACCGTAGTATCAAATATATCCTTTGCTATATTATATACGTTTTTAGAGCAGTCATTAGCTTGACTTATAAAGATTTTAAGGTCATAAAGACAGTCAATGTCAAATAGAGTAGGTAATAAGGTATATTTTCTATCTTTTTCTTCAAATATTTTCTGTATCTCCCTAGTTATTTTCTGCGTCTGCCATGATAAACTCTCAAACCTTTTTCGGTCAAAATTAGAATGATGCATACCTAAAAGATAAAATCCACCATCTACAGATGGCCCAAATACTGCATTTCCTTCATTTAAGATTTTGGTCGTTTCTAATAGCGTTTTAGTGCTAAGGCGTGGACTATCATTACCAATGCAAATAATATTATGAAATCCTTGGTTAAATACACTTTCAATAGCGTTGCAATATCGTTCACCAAAAGTACTCCCTATTTGGTTTTCTTCGTTAATTTCAACATAAGGTAAATCAGTGTTTTCAACAATTTTTACGAAATGCTTATTCAAAGCATGAAAAAGTTTTTCTCCTCCTGTTATTGATTTTTGTTCAGCATCTTGTAGTGGCGACTGCGCAAAAATTAAAATGGCTGTTGATTGCGATGAAATATTATTCATTTGAATGTGGTTGTGCTAAAAATACGACAAATTTTGTTTAATTATTAATTGAATATTGCCAAAACCATAATGTATTTTGTCCTTTTATATTAAAAATTGTCTTTTTCAATCTATTTGGAAATAAAGTACTTATGAAACAAACAAAAGATGATTCTTTTTTATGAGGGATAATTAATTTTATTTTAAAGTAAGAATTTCTTGTTATTTTATCAATAAACTAATTCTTATTTATTGGTTATTGACATTAACTTAGTATTTGAAAAAATATATAATGCGTTTAGAAGATTTTCAATCTAAAAAAATTGGTCTTGTACTTTCAGGCGGAGGGGTCAAAGGAATTGCACATATAGGTTTAATTAAGGCATTAAATGAGTTTAACATTGATGTTGGTGTGATTTCAGGTTCTAGTGCAGGTGCCTTGGTAGGTGCACTTTATGCCAATGGAAGCAGTATTGATCAAATGTTGGCATTTTTTAAGGAAACTCCATTGGTTAAATACAACTTTTTAACTTTTGCGAAACCTGGATTAATTGATACTGTTAAGTATTATAGCCTTTTTTTAAAGCGATTTAATAATGATTCTTTTCAAGCATTAAATAAAAAACTGTTTGTAACAGCTACAAATTTGCAGGAGGGTACACAGCGCCAATTTCATGATGGCGAGTTAATTAGAGCATTGCTTGCTTCGGCAGCTCTTCCACCAGTTTTTAGTCCTATTGAAATACAAGGTGAATTATATGCTGATGGGGGAATAATGAACAATTTTCCTGTTGAACCATTAATTGGAGAATGTGATATTATTGTAGGAAGTAATGTTGCAACTATAAAACAAATTCCTAAGAAAGCAATTAATTCCTCATTAAAATTGGCAAATAGAGTTACCTCGTTAATGATTCATGCAACGTATAAAGCAAAGCTAGAATATTGCAATCTAATTTTTGAGCCGGAACAATTAGAATCTTTTGGGGTATTAGATAAAAAGGGTATTGAGCGCGCCTTTAATATCGGCTATGACCATGCAATGAACGTTTTAAATGAAAGATTTAGTAATTAAACATCATCATAATCAATTTTAACCGACGGGGTGATTGCATGTGCTTGACAGGTTAATACTAATCCTTCAGCAATTTCACTATCCGTTAAAATTTGATTTTTAACCATTTCTACCTTTCCTTCGGTTACGCGTGCAATACAACTACTACAAACACCTCCTTGACAAGAATATGGTGCATCAATATTTTCTTTAAGCACAGCATCGAGAACAATTTCCTTTTTATCCATTGAAAAATTGAACTCTTCATCATCAAGAATAATAGTAACATCTGTTTTACCATCGACACTTTTGGGAAGTTCCTCTAAAATCTCAGTTGTGGTGAACAATTCAAAATGAATTTTATCTTCAGGAATCTCATTTTCTTTTAAGGTGTCAGAAACTAAGTTTATCATGGCTTCAGGACCACAGAGATAATACCCGTCAAAATTGATGTTTTTATGTTTGTTTTTAAGTGCATAATTAACGGTAGAAACATCTATACGGCCAAAAAGAGAGTCTTCTTCGCGGGTTTGGCTATTTGTAAAATAGATAAAAAACCGATTAGAATATTCTAACTGTAGTTTTACCAAATCAGTATAAAACATTGTGTCTTCACTAGATTTATTACCATAAACTAAAACAAATGTATTGCTGGGGTTGCTATTTAAAACACTCTTAGCAATACTCATAATTGGTGTAATACCACTTCCGGCAGCAAAAGCAGCAATGTTGGTTTTATTAGAATTTGGTTTAAAAACAAATCTTCCTTCAGGTGGCATTATATCAAGTACATCCCCTGCTTTTAATTTTGTATTTGCAAAATCTGAAAACCCACCATTATCTACTTTTTTAACACCAATAGTAAAGCAATCTTTTTTAGGAGATGAGCTAATGGAATACGCACGACGCAATTCTTTGCCTTTTATTTCTTTTTTTATAGTGATGTATTGTCCAGGAATAAAATCGAAGGTTTGTAACAAATCTTTAGGAATCTCAAATGTGATTGCTACAGAGCTCGATGTTAACGGTTTAATATGTTTTATGCTAAGTGAATAAAAATTGGCCATTATTATTATTTAAAAACGGATTGCAAAAATAGGCATTGAAAACACGAATTAAAATCTGAATGGAAAAAATAATATATTCAACCCACGATTATTTGCATGTTTTTGGTGGGAACGTATCAAATGTGTCATTTTTTTTTTAAAAATGTCCTCTTATGAGTTTTGACGCCGTCATAAGGGTAAATAATTAATAACATTTAATAAATTTAAGACATGAAAGATTTTATGATGATTTTTATTGGAGCCGATTATCAAGAATTGGGCTTATCGCCAGAGCAATTACAAGAGCGAATGGGAAAATGGTTTGCGTGGAACGAGAAAATGAGCGCTCAGGGAATTGTAAAGAGTGGTGATGCTTTAGTGCCGGTTGTTAAAAGAGTTGTTGGTAAAGACAGAACTATTAGCGATGGTCCTTTTGCAGATAGCAAAGAATTAATTGGTGGGTACTATATAGTTTCTGCCGAAAGTGCAGATGCAGTTGTTGAGATTGCACAAGATTATCCAGATTATGATTTGGGTGGAACGGTGGAAATACGCGAAGTAATGGTATTTAACCAATAGTTTAATGCAACATAAAATAATCGATCATCTTTTCAGACATCACTACGGAAAGATGGTCGCTATTTTAACTCGATTTTTCGGACTTGCACATATCGAAACAATAGAAGATGCAGTTCAAGACACATTTGTAAAAGCTACACTACAATGGCGAAATCAACAACCCGATAATCCAGAAGCTTGGCTTACAAAGGTTGCTAAGAATCGAACAATTGATTTATTGCGGAGTCTTAAATCAGAAAAAAATAGACATCAACAGATAAGTGCTGGCACAATTTCTATTCCAATTAGTGATTTATTTTTAGATCACGAAATAGAGGATAGTCAGTTGCGTATGATATTTGTCGCATGTCATCCAAGTTTAAAACCACAAGAACAAATAGCCTTTGCGTTAAAATCGATATCAGGTTTTAGTACTATAGAAATTGCAGCAGCATTATTAACACGAGAAGATGCAATAACCAAAAGACTGCAAAGAGCAAGGAAGTCGATAATTGCCAATAATATTCAATTTGAATTTCCTGCTCCACACGAATTACAAAGTCGTCTTGTAAGAGTTATGGAAGTTATTTATTTAACTTTTAATGAAGGGTTTCATTCAACAAATACCGATAATTTAATTCGTGAGGATCTGTGTGGAGAAGCAATCCGTTTATGTAAATTATTACTTAAAAAAGAAAACTTTAGGACGGGCAGTATGTATGCCTTATTTGCTTTGATGTGTTTTCATGCATCTCGTCTTGAGAGTAAAACAAATAGTAAAAATGAAATTGTAGATATAAGAGAACAAGATCGTAGTAAATGGCATTTACCTATGATAGAATTGGCTAAAAATGCACTAACCAAGGCTACAGAATTTGATGAGATATCAATTTATCATTTTGAGGCGGCAATTGCATTAGAGCACGTAAAAGCTAGTGCTTTCAGTGATACCAATTGGAATATTATCTTATATTATTATGATAAACTGTATGACATACAGCCAAGTGATTTTTCGCTTTTAAATAAAGCCATTATTAACATACAATTGAATAAACTACAAGCGGCGAAAGAAATATTAGAAGCCATAAAATGCGACAAACTTGGTCAAAGGCAATATTTATATTTTGGATGTTGGGCAGAATACTATTCAAAAAAAGGCGATAAACTTACTTCGATTTCTTGTTATGAAAAAGCAATTGCTAATACTTCGAATGCCTTGGAAAAAGCCTATCTGAAAAAGAAAATGGACTTTTTAGGAACTACTAATTAGAAAATTATACCTAAAATTCTTATGCATAAGAAAATTATGCATATATTTAGCTTATCATATTGTTCAATAGGCACGGCAAATTCTGCCAAAAACAATGTGAGGTGTCGGTGTTTTCGCTTTTGCGGGATTAAAATAAGAATATTTGAATGGCAAACTCAAAATTATATAAAGGAAGTCTCAATACCATTATTCTAAAACTTTTAGAAGAAAAGGGGAAGATGTATGGCTACGAGATTACTCAAAAAGTAAAAGAACTTACTGAAGGCGAATTGCAAATTACCGAAGGCGCATTATACCCAGCATTACATAAGTTGGAGGCAGAAGGTTTGTTAGATGTTGAGGTTGCAAAGGTTGATAATCGTTTGCGCAAATATTATAAGCTAACAGAAAAAGGAGAAAAAGAAACCGTAAACCGTTTAGCAGAGCTTGAAGAGTTTATTAGAAGCATGCAGCAATTGGTAAATCCGAATTGGAGTATTCAGTAAATGTTATGAAACTAACCAAAGAAGACATTTTAAATATTGATAAGTATTTGATTAAAAAAGGAATCAAGTATATCGATATACGCTATGAGTTAATTGACCATTTGGTTACCGAATACGAGTCAATTGAAAATTACCCTGATCTTGAATCTTTTCTTAGAAAAAGAACAGCTTGGTGTAGAATAATTGCAGAAAAAAGAGCAAATTCAATTCATTGGAGTTATCAGAAATCATTATTAAAAAGGGTCTTGTCTTTTTTTAAAACGCCACCCTTTTATGGAGTGTTACTTGTATGGCTTTCAATTCTCATTTCTATAAAAGCAGAATATGGTTCTGTACTAATGAACAATAGTATGTTCTGGGTTTTTATTGGAGTTGTGCTATTTCAATATGTAGATATGATTTTTTGGGGCATACGGTCAAAAAAAGAAAGTAAGATGCTTTCTATTTCCACATTAATTAATATTTATAGTCTGCCAAATATTTTTATGTATGTTGTTGGAATTTTAGAATCAATATTTCAGACCCATCCGAATTGCGCAACATTGTACTTTACAATTGCCTTAATAGTTAATATCGCTGCATTAATCGAAGTTCAAACAAAACGTAAAAGAGGTCTAAAGGAGTATGAATTTTTAAAATCTTCAATGGTATGAAACTAACCGCCGACCAAATAGAAGATTTGTTTGTTTTTGTTCGAAAACATTATGTAGAACATTATGATTTACAAACTGAGTTGGTAGATCATTTGGCAAATGGCATTGAGGAGCAATGGCAAAAATACCCTGAGCGTAGCTATAAAGAAGCACAATTACGAGAATTTAAAAAATTTGGAGTTTTTGGTTTTGCTGACGTTATTAAAAAGCGCTCATGGGCTATGGAAAAGCGGTATTGGAAACTTATTTTTCGTTTTTACAAAGACTACTTTAAACTTCCAAAAGTGCTTCTTTTAATTGGAGGTATTTTCATTGTATTTAATGTGCTTCAATTAATTTCAACAGGGTATAAAATGTATTTTGTTTTAGGTGTGTTATTGGCAAGTGCATCAGTAATGTTTATTAAAGCGTTAGTCAATAAAAGGAAATATCGCGCAAAAATAGCTGTACAAAAAAGATACATGCTTGAAGAAAAAATATTTCAATATGGAGATGCTTTGCAGTTTATCTTTATTCCTTTTCACTTTTTAAACGCATTTCCAACGTTAGGAATTTGGTTAGATAATGTATATGTTGAATTTGCTTTGGCTCTTTTTATAAGTTGTTATTTGGCTCTGTGCTATATAATGGTTTATATCATCCCTCAAAAAGTAGAAGAACTTTTAGAAGAAACTTACCCCGAATATAAAATTGCTTAAACCTGTAACAATTTTAATGTAGTTTACACTAACATCAGTATAAACAACCAATCACTATGTTTAAACGTTTTGCCAGCCTGCAATGGAAAGCATTTTTTAGATCTTCATCTTTAGGTAAAAGTCTTGCAATAAAAATCATCATGATTTTCTTTGGTATTTATATGCTGGCTTGTTTGGTTTTAATGGGGGTAGGCTTGTTTTTTATCTTAGAAAAAACGTTTCCAGGTGTAGACCCAATGCTAAAAGTGAGTTCGTATTTCTTATACTGGATCTTGGGCGAACTGGTTTTTCGATATTTTATGCAAAAATTACCAGTTATAGACATTAAGCCATTTTTAATATTACCGATAAAAAAAGATGCTATAGTGCATTATATTTTGGGGCGGTCCGCTTTTTCATTCTTTAACTTTTTGGCGCTCTTCTTATTTGTTCCGTTTGGCATAGTGCTATTGATAAAAGGGTATCCTGCATTAAACGTTTTGGTTTGGTTATTTGCAATTGCATGTATTTCGCAGTTTATCAATTTTTTGAATTTTATAATTAACAAGAGTGATAAGGTTTTATTAGGTCTTTTATTGGTGTTAATCACATTCTATGCTGTTGATTACTTTCAATTGTATCCTATACAAGAGCTTTTCGGTAATATCTTTTACCAGTTATATGCTAATCCTATTTGGGCAATAATACCATTAGCACTAGCAATTTTGACTTATGCAGTGAACTATCGTTTTCTTCGAAATAAAATATACCTTGATTCTGCAGTAAAAGAAAAAATTAAAGAGGCTGAAACGGCAGATTTAGGTTGGACGGAACGTTTCGGCAGCATTGCACCATTTTTACAACTCGATTTAAAGCTTATTTGGAGAAATAAACGAACTAAGACGCAGGTTTTTATGTCTTTTATTGTACTCTTATATGGCTTGTTTTTTTATACACAAGATTCATATGGAAGTACGTCGGCTATGTTTGCCTTTGCTGGTATATTCATTACAGGCATTTTTATGGTGAATTTTGGTCAATTTATTCCCGCATGGGATAGTGCTTATTACAATATGTTAATGGCACAGAATATACCCATGCGCAAATATTTAGCTTCTAAGGCGGGTCTTATTTATGTAAGTATTGTTGTTATGTTTTTGCTTTCAATCCCCTATATATATTTCGGTTGGGAAATAGTAGTTATCAATTTTACATGTGCGCTATATAATTTGGGTATAAACGTACCTGTTGTTCTTTTTTTTGGTTCCAAGAACAAAAAAAGAATCGATTTACATAAGAGTGCCTTAGGCAATATGCAAGGGGCTAGCGCTACTCAGTTTTTAATAATTATTCCATTAATGGTCGTGCCCTGCATCCTTTATTTTGTGCTTAAGTATTTTATATCTTTTGAGGTCGCCATAGCTATTTTGGGGCTGTTAGGGTTGGTCGGCATTATTTTGAGGAATACAGTATTGGATAAAATTGCCACAATTTATAGCGCTAAAAAATATGAGATGATTGCTGGTTTTGGCGAAAAAGACTAGCATTATATAAAACTAATAATTCAGTAGAATTTTTGAATTTGACACTTACATTTTTATGATAACAGTACAGAATCTAACAAAGAAATACAATAGTTCTATTGTTTTAAACCTAGAGCAATTAGAAATACCTAAAGGACAAAGTTTCGGACTTGTAGGTAATAATGGTGCAGGTAAAACTACTTTTTTTAGCTTGTTATTAGATTTAATTCAGCCTACATCCGGTAGCATAGAAAACAATGGTATTTTAGTGAGTGAAAGTGAGACTTGGAAAACCTTTACCTCTTCTTTTATTGATGAGTCTTTTTTGATCAGTTATCTCACACCTGAAGAGTATTTTTATTTTATTGGCGAATTACGTGGTTGTAATAAGGCAGATATTGATGCGCTTTTGGCAAATTTTAAAGATTTTTTTCATGATGAAATTCTAGGTCAAAAGAAATACCTGCGAGACTTATCCAAAGGAAATCAAAAAAAGGCAGGCATAGTAGCTTCATTTATTGGGAATCCTGAAGTTGTAATCCTAGATGAACCTTTTGCCAATTTAGACCCAACAACTCAAATTAGGTTAAAAGCTATTATTAAAGATTTGGCTAGCAAAAAGGGCGTCACCGTTTTGGTCTCTAGTCACGATTTAATTCACGTTACTGAGGTATGCGAACGAATTGTGGTTTTAAATAAAGGTGAGATTGTAAAAGATATTCGTACTTCAGCAGAAACTTTGCGAGAATTAGAGGTGTTCTTTGGCAGTTCGATCTTGCCTAAAGAAGAAAAAAGAAGTACAGAAGAAGAGTAAACAGATAAGAATATAAAATTTATTTTTTCCGACTAATTGGTCTATTTCAAAATTAATTAGGTGTTCTTGTGTTTTAGTTGTTTCGATTAAAAGCTCCTATTTGCGAATAAAACGTTCATTTACTTGAAATTAATACTTCAATTTAATAAACAACAGACCGTAAGGTCGGTAAAAAGCTAGTTACTTCTTTGAGGCTGAATGCGTCTAGCGTCAAACTACTCAACATTTAATCGACCAAATACATAATATTCCCGTTGTTTTTTAGTTTACCTATTATACGAAATAACAGAATATTGAACCTTCGAAATAAATTATTGTTACTGTGCATTTTAGCGGGATTAGCATTTAACGCTTGTTCTACCAAAAAAGATGCTTTTATGAACCGAAATTGGCATGCATTAAATACCAAGTACAATGTACTGTACAATGGTAATATTGCATTTGAAGAAGGTCGAGAGCAGTTGCACTCAGAGTATAAAGATGACTACTGGGAAGTACTACCTGTAGAACGATTAGAAGTTACAGAAGAAATTAAACTAGATTCAGAAGATAACAATCCTAATTTTATAATTGCTGAAGAAAAAGCAACCAAGGCTATACAAAAACACAGTATGGATATTCGCGACGAAGAGCGCAATCCACAAACCGATGAGGCCTTTCTTTTACTTGGTAAAGCCCGATATTTTGACCAAAGGTACATTCCAGCACTAGAATCTTTTAATTATATATTAAACAAATACAGTTACAGTGATAAGCTTAATGAAGCACATATTTGGAGAGAAAAAGTAAATATCCGCCTTGAAAATGAAGAACTCGCGATTAAGAATTTTAAAAGACTTTTTAAGTTTGAAACATTAAAAGATCAAGAATACGCAGATGCTAGAGCAATGATGGCTCAGGCTTATATTAATTTAAAGGTGATAGATACTGCCGTACAGAACCTGAAAATTGCTTCATACTACACAAAAAAGAATCCAGAAAAAGGCAGGTATTATTATATAATTGGGCAGTTGTATAATCAAATGGGGCATAAAGACAGTGCCAACTATGCTTTTGATAAGGTTATCAATTTAAATAGGAAGTCGCCAAGGGTGTACATGATTAACGCGCATCTTCAAAAAATAATGAATACCAGAGTAACTCCAGAAAATGAATTAGAACTACTAGAGTATTTGACCGATCTTGAAGAAAATCGTGAGAATCGCCCTTTTTTAGATAAAATTTACCGTCAAATAGCGGAGTATCATTTGGAAAAAGAGAATGACAGTTTGGCTCTAGCATATTTTAATAAGTCGCTTAGGGCAACACAGAATGAACCAAAATTAAATGCACTAAACTATGAGAATTTAGCAGAATATAATTTTGATGAAAATGAATATAAGACAGCTGGTGCTTATTACGACAGTGTACTTACCAATTTAATGGAGAACACTAAAAAGTTTCGTGCTACAAAAAAGAAGTTAGACAATTTAGAGGATGTAATTAAATATGAAGACATTGTGCAATATGCCGATAGTGTAATAGGCTTGTATAACATGTCTGATGGTGATCAAGTGGCATATTTTGAAAAGCACATAGCTGAATTAAAGCGCATTGAAGAAGAAGCCGCAAAAAAGGAAGAAAAAATTAGAAATGCGGGTTTTGCCGCATTTGGTGAAACAAAGGGTGGAAAAGAAAATAAAGGAAAATTTTATTTCTATAATATTACAAGTCTTGGTTACGGCCAAACCGATTTTAGAACAAGATGGGGAGACCGAGAGTTAGAAGATGATTGGCGTTGGTCTAATAAAACCAAAATTGCTCCTAAAGCAATTGAAGGAGATGCTGTGGTTACAAATGATACTTTAAGCGCAGGCCCTACCAACGAAGAAATTTATTCTGTTGAATACTATTTAAGTCAAATACCTATGGATGGTAAGATAATAGACAGTTTGAATACAGGAAGAAATTTTGCCAATTATCAATTAGGGTTAATATATAAGGAAAAATTTAAGGAGAATGTGCTTGCTGCAGGTAAGCTAGAAGATGTTTTAGATTCTAAACCAGAAGAACGATTAATTCTTCCCTCAAAATATAATCTATACAAAATATATGAGGAGCAGGGCAGTCCGTTGGCAGCTGAAATGAAGAACAATATTATTACGAATCATGCTGATTCTCGTTATGCAGAAATACTTCTAAATCCACAAGCTGTTTTAGCTAATAATGGCGACAGTCCTGATGCTCGATATGAGGCATTGTATAAAAAATATAAAGATCAGCAGTTTTCAGCTACAATATTAGGTGCAGAAGAAAATATAAATAAATATACTGGAGATCCAATAGTGCCTAAATTTGAGATGTTGAAAGCGAATGCACTCGGCAGATTAAAAGGTTTCGAGTCCTTTAAAGAAGCGCTGAATTATGTGGCATTAACCTATCCTAATAATCCAGAAGGGAAAAAGGCAGAAAAAATAATTTCAGAGCAATTGCCTAAACTTGCAGAAAAAGATTTTACATCAAGTGCCGTAGTTAAAGGTGCTGGTAATTGGAAGGTTATGTACCCTTTTAAAAGATCGGACAATGAAAGTGCTATGGCGTTAAAAGAGAAGCTAGAATTGGCTATCGAAGATTTAAAATACGGGAACTTAGTATCAAAAGATATTTACGATTTAGAAAATCAGTTCATTGTGGTACACGGCTTCAAGTCAAAAGATTATGCATTGGGCTTTGATGAGTTGTTAAAAATTAACAAGAAATACAAGATTAATGAGAAGAATTTTGTTATTTTATCAACTCACTATAAAATAATACAAGTACATAAAAACTTACAGGAGTATAAGGATTACATGTTAACCCCAAAACCATAAATAATGTTTTCAGATAAACAAAAACCTAGAACTATGAGCGAAATAGGCGGACAACCCAATAGAATAGAAAAAAATACTAGAATTAAAGGAGATATCGTTTCTGAAGCAGATTTCAGAATAGATGGAAAACTAGATGGTAACCTAAAAACTACTGGTAAAGTGGTTATTGGAAAAGATGGTCTTATTAAAGGAAAAGTAGAATGTGTAAATGCAGATATTGATGGAAGCTTTAATGGCGAGTTAATTGTATCTGATTTATTATCATTAAAATCTTCAGCTGTAATTGAAGGTACAGTTACCGTAACTAAATTGGCAGTAGAACCAGGAGCAGCTTTTAATGCATCATGTTCAATGAAAGGTAGAGGAGGGTCAACTACGGCTTCTAGCGCAACAGCTACTTCAAGTGGCTTTAAGTCTTCTTTTGGTAGTACAAACTCAGGAAGTGAAAAAGCAAAAGCCTCTTAAGAAAAAAAACAATCTGAAGAATGTGGCGATGCTTTCTGGCATTGGCATTGAAATGGGTGCTATTATCTTTTTTGCAGCAAAAGGTGGTCTTTGGTTAGACGCACATTATCAAACAGAAAAAAGAATTTTTACAGCAATTGCCACACTAATTGGTGTGGCAATTGCTATTTGGGTAGTTTTGCGTCAGTTAAAACGTATTAAGTACTAATGCAAAAATTAAGCCCTGTTACTCAATTTATACTTCTTGTAATATTTACTTTAATAGTTGTTTTTGTTATACATACTTTATGGTTAGAAAATATGGGACTTCCAGTTTTCGGTAACAAAATACAATTGTCGTACATTGTTAATGCATCACTAGCTCTTTTTATTTACATTTTCCTTTATCAACTCAGGTTTAAACTAAAGGACTACATCGGATTTCTTTTTATGGCGGGTAGTTTTTTAAAATTTATATTCTTTTTCCTTCTTTTTTATCCTTCATATAAAATGGATGGAGAAATGAGTAGATTAGAATTTGCGGCATTCTTTATACCTTATGTGATTTGTCTGTTTTTAGAAACTATTTACATGGCAAAAATGTTGCGTAATCTAAAATAATACTGGGTAATGTTACTGCTTCTAATAGCTTAAAAATAAAGATTTAAAATGCTTTTTTCTTTTTAGAAGAATGCCGTACATTTGCAGCGATTTTTAGAGACCGATATTTTTGAGCAATATGCGCATATACTTTTCGAAATTCCTTTTGGTAGCAGCACTACTCTTATGTGCCAGTTCATTTGCTAAAGAAGTAAGTACTTCTGACGAGCCTAAAAAAGACCTTAAAACCGAGATTAAGGAGTATGTTCAACACCACCTTAAAGACTCACATGATTTTTCGTTGTACTCATATACTAACGAACAACACGAACATGTTTACGTTGGGTTTCCACTACCAGTTATTTTATGGGATGATGGCTTAAAGGTGTTTTCTTCTTCTAAATTTCACCATGGTGAGGAATTAGCAGAGGTTGATGGTACATATTATAAGTTATACCACAGTAAAATATATAAAACCGATGCTGAAGGAACCATTAATTATGATGAATCTCATCATCCGGTAAATGAAAAGCCAATTGATTTTTCAATTACGAAAAGTGTGGTAATGATTTTTATTACATGTTTATTGATGTTCTTTTTGTTTAGAGGCTTGGCTAAGTCTTATGCAAAAAATGGCGGAATACCTTCTGGTGCAGGTCGCTTTTTTGAGCCCATAATACTTTATATAAGAGATGATATTGCTAGACCAAATATTGGTGAAGAAAAGTATAAGAAATACATGCCTTATTTATTATCCATCTTTTTCTTTATATGGTTTTTAAATATTTTTGGTTTAACTCCATTAGGAGTAAATGTTACAGGAAATATTGCTATTACATTTGCTTTAGCGCTATTAACCTTTCTATTTACAAACTTTACAGGAACAAAAGATTACTGGAAACATATTTTTGATCCCTTAGGAGATACGCTACCTTGGTATGGTAAACTACTATTGTATCCTATTTTAATACCTATTGAGGTGTTGGGGATATTTATTAAGCCATTTTCGTTATTAATTCGTTTGTATGCTAACATGCAGGCAGGGCATATTGTACTAATGAGCTTAATAGGATTGATGTTTATATTTAAAAGTTGGTTAGGCAGTTCTTTATCGTTCGGTTTAGCTTTCGCTATATCTTTAATTGAGGTTTTAGTAGCCTTATTACAAGCATATATTTTCACAATGTTGTCGGCGTTGTATTTCGGCTTTGCGAGTGAATCGCATGCCCATGCAGAAGAGCATGAAGGCGAGATTCAGCATTTGTAGTATTAATTTGATTAGCACTAAAGTGCTAATTGTAGAATTGAATTTTTAATTTTTAAACTATATATATTATGGAGATCCCAGTAATGGTAGGTGCAGGTTTAGTTGTAATCGGTGTTGGTATCGGTATCGGTAAAATTGGTGGTTCAGCAATGGACGCTATTGCACGTCAGCCAGAAGCTTACGGAAAGATTCAGACAGCGATGTTAATTGCTGCTGCACTTATTGAAGGTATTGGATTTGCTGCTTTATTCGCAGTATAATTCTATGTTCTTAAGTAACAGTTGCAACGGTTGGTTGTAGCTGTTACTTTATTTTAAAAATTAAAAGTTTCATAAAGTAATTAGAGATGGAAAAATTAATAGAAGAGTTTTCTTTTGGACTGTTTTTTTGGCAAACATTATTGTTTGGCCTACTACTTTTCTTATTGTGGAAATTTGCATGGAAACCAATTTTAAGCGCTGTTAATGAGCGTGAAGATGGTATAAAAGATGCATTGGCAGCAGCCGAAGATGCAAAGAAAGAAATGCAAAATGTTACTGCAGATAGTGAAAAGCTATTAAAAGAAGCAAGAGCAGAGCGTGAAGCTTTGATGAAGGATGCGCGTGACATGAAAAATAAAATTATTGAAGACGCTAAAGAAGCGGCTAATGTTGAGGCGGATAAAATGATTAAGCAAGCGCAAGCTACGATTGAAAGTGAGAAGAAAGCTGCGGTTGCTGATATAAAAAGTCAGGTAGCTAACCTTTCTGTAGATATAGCAGAAAAAGTGATTAAAGAACAACTTTCTAACAAAGACAAGCAATTGAAATTGGTTGACGAAATGTTGGGCGATATCAAATTGAACTAAGAATGAGTAATTCAAGAGCAGCCATACGTTACGCAAAAGCAATTTTAGATTTAGCAGTTGATAATAAAGCAACGAGCGCTATTGAAAATGATATGCGTTCAATTGTTGCAACCATAGCTGATAGTACTGAATTGCGTGAGATGTTAGCGAGTCCTGTAATTAAAGGGTCAGATAAAAAGCAGGTGCTTTCAGAAGTTTTTAAAGGAAATCATGCAGTTTCAGAGGGCTTAATTTCAATGTTGGTAGACAACAAAAGAGTGTCTTTGTTAAGTGAAGTTGCCGAGAAATACATCATATTAAATGAGCAATTAAAAGGAGAAGGAGTAGCTTTTGTTACTACGGCAGTGCCTTTAACTGCTGATATGGAAAAGAAAATATTGAAAAAAGTTGAAAGTATAATTGGAAATAAGGTTGTACTTGAAAACAAAATTGACGAGAGTATTGTAGGTGGTTTTATACTTAGAGTAGGCGATTTACAATATGATGCTAGTATAGCAAACAAATTAAGTAGTTTAAAGCGAGAATTCGCAACAAGTTTATAATAATTAAGGCAAAGACGCCTAAGACTTATATCTAGAAAAATGGCAGGAGTAAAAGCCGCTGAGGTATCAGCAATCTTAAAAAAACAATTATCAGGTTTCAAGGCTGAAGCCTCATTAGACGAGGTAGGTACAGTATTGCAAGTTGGTGATGGTATTGCCCGTGTATACGGACTATCTAACGTTCAATATGGTGAATTAGTTGAATTCGAAGGTGGCCTAGAGGGTATCGTACTTAACTTGGAAGAAGATAACGTTGGTGTTGTATTATTAGGTCCTTCTCGTGGAGTTAGCGAGGGTGCTGTGGTAAAACGTACACAACGTATTGCATCATTAAAAGTTGGTGAAGGTATTGTTGGTCGTGTTGTAGATACATTAGGTAATCCTATAGATGGTAAAGGTCCTATCGTTGGTGACACCTATGAAATGCCGCTTGAGCGCAAAGCGCCAGGTGTAATTTTCCGTGAGCCGGTAACTGAGCCATTACAGAGTGGTATTAAAGCAATTGATGCTATGATTCCTGTTGGTAGAGGTCAACGTGAACTTGTTATTGGTGACCGTCAAACGGGTAAAACAACAGTTTGTATTGATACCATTTTAAATCAAAAAGAATTTTACGATGCAGGTGAGCCTGTTTATTGTATATATGTTGCTATTGGTCAAAAAGCTTCTACTGTTGCAAATATTGCAAAGGTATTAGAAGATAAAGGTGCTTTAGCGTATACAACCATAGTTGCTGCTAATGCATCAGACCCTGCGCCAATGCAGGTTTATGCTCCAATGGCTGGTGCATCAATAGGTGAATATTTCCGTGATACTGGTCGTCCAGCATTAATCATCTATGATGATTTATCGAAACAGGCGGTTGCTTATCGTGAAGTATCACTTTTATTAAGAAGACCACCGGGTCGTGAGGCATATCCTGGGGATGTTTTCTACCTACACTCTAGATTATTAGAGCGTGCAGCAAAAGTTATCAATGATGATGAAATTGCAAAGAACATGAACGATTTACCAGAAGTTTTAAAACCTATGGTAAAAGGTGGTGGTTCATTAACAGCCTTGCCAATTATTGAAACGCAAGCAGGTGACGTTTCTGCATATATTCCAACCAACGTAATTTCAATTACTGATGGTCAAATATTCTTAGAGCAAGATTTATTCAACCAAGGTGTAAGACCTGCAATTAACGTGGGTATTTCTGTATCTCGTGTTGGTGGTAATGCGCAGATTAAATCAATGAAGAAAGTTGCAGGTACATTAAAATTAGATCAAGCACAATTCCGTGAATTAGAAGCTTTTGCTAAGTTTGGTTCCGATTTAGATGCTGCTACCTTAAATGTTATCGAAAAAGGAAAGCGTAATGTTGAAATATTAAAGCAAGCGCAAAACGATCCATTTACAGTAGAAGATCAAGTTGCAATTATTTATGCAGGTTCTAAAAACTTGTTGCGTGATGTGCCAGTTGAAAAAGTAAAAGAATTTGAACGTGATTATATCGAGTTCTTAAATGCTAAGCATAGAGATGTATTAGATACTTTAAAATCAGGTAAATTAACTGATGAGGTTATTGATACGTTAACAACAGTAGCAAAAGATCTTTCAGCAAAGTATAAAGGGTAATAGATAGTAAAAAGTAAAAGGTATTTAGTGAATAACTGAATGCTTTTTACTATTTAGTTAATACTATAAAGTATGGCAAACTTAAAGGAGATTAGGAATAGGATTGCATCGGTTTCTTCAACCATGCAGATTACCAGTGCTATGAAAATGGTATCTGCTGCCAAATTAAAAAAGGCTCAAGATGCTATCACAGCAATGCGTCCTTATGCCAATAAATTAACAGAGTTGTTGCAGAACTTAAGTAGTAGTCTTGAAGTGGGCAATAAGTTTTCTGATCAACGTGAAGTAAAAAAAGTATTAGTGGTAGCCATAACATCAAATAGAGGTTTATGTGGTGCTTTTAATGCTAATATTATCAAGCAAAGTACTTTATTGATCGAAGAGACTTATGCAGGTAAGCAAGTAGACATTGTTGCTATAGGTAAAAAGGCAAATGATATTTTAGGTAAAAGATTTAATGTTGTTGCTAATCATAGTGAAGTGTATGATGACCTAAATTTTGATAATGTTGCTACTATTGCAGAAGGCTTAATGGAGCAATTTACAAGTGGTTCTTATGACAAGATTGATATAGTTTATAATAAGTTTAAGAATGCTGCTACTCAAATAATATTGA
The DNA here is from genome assembly GCF_009649685.1 of Flavobacteriaceae bacterium EG-1. GTDB lineage: Bacteria > Bacteroidota > Bacteroidia > Flavobacteriales > Flavobacteriaceae > Aurantibacter_A. The sequence continues at coordinate 679,462 of NZ_WJPK01000002.1, read as the reverse complement.
CGGAGCAATTCTTGCCAATTGTGCCTACTGAGGGTGGTGAAGTTACAAGCAAAGATTACATTTTTGAACCATCAAAGCCAGAAATAGTAGAGCAGTTAATTCCGAAATCATTAAAAACTCAATTGTATAAAGGTATTCGTGATTCTTTTGCCAGTGAACATGGTGCGCGTATGACAGCGATGCATAAAGCCACTGATAATGCTACTGAGCTTAGAGATCAATTGAAATTGACATACAACAAAGCAAGACAAGCTGCAATTACTAACGAAATCCTTGAAATTGTTGGTGGTGCTGAAGCATTGAACAATTAGGCGAAACGATAGCGTAGCCAAATTATCAAAGTGCCGAGGCTTTAAATAATTAAGATAAGTCGAAAGGCATAATTTTAAATAAAAAGAAACCTCACAACAAAGTGAGGTTTCTTTTTACACTAATATTTTTATTTGTTTTTTTTTACACGAGTTTTAGCACAATAATGCAATCAAATAAAAAGGCTTTACTATTTATCTTTATTACCATACTTGTTGATGTAATAGGTATTGGAATAATTATTCCTATAATTCCAGATTTAATTATGGAATTAACAGGAGAAGGTACAGCCCAAGCCGTAATTTATGGTATGTGGCTGATGACAGCATTCTCAGGGATGCAATTTTTATTTTCACCGGTATTGGGTGAAATTTCAGACCGATACGGTAGACGTCCTATTCTTTTATTAGCGCTTTTTGGTTTGAGTATAGATTATTTAATTCACGCATGGGCGCCAACGATTATATGGTTATTTGTAGGTCGTTTTTTGGCAGGGATTACAGGAGCTAGTTTTACTGTTGCTTCTGCTTATATTGCTGATATAAGTACCAAGGAAAATAAGGCCAAGAATTTCGGACTTATTGGTGCTGCATTCGGCCTAGGTTTTATTATTGGCCCTGGTATAGGTGGTTTTTTTGGTGATATCGATATTAGGTTGCCCTTCTATATTGCGGCCGGATTAACATTTGCGAATTTTGTTTTTGGTTATTTCTTTGTCCCGGAATCGTTAACACTTGAAAATAGACGTCAAATAATTCCATCGAAAATGATACCTGGAGTTTCGTTAGTTAGCTTGCGAAATTATAAAGGAGTTTTACTATTAATTTTTGCTTTTTTCTTAGCGAATTTAGCAGGACAGGCTTTGCCATCAACTTGGTCGTATTATGGTATTGAACGCTACGATTGGAGTCCGAGAGAAATAGGTATTTCACTTATGGTTGTTGGATTATTAGTTGCAATTGCACAGGGTTTTTTAGTGGGTGTTGTAGTAAAGAAATTCGGAAAGAAAAAAACCATAATCGCAGGTTTCGTGCTTTGGACAATAGGTATGTTTTTATTTTCACAAGCATCAGAACCTTGGATGTTATATGCCTTTTTAATTCCGTATGCTTTTGGAGGAGTTGCAGGTCCTACAATTCAAGGGGTTATTTCGAATCAAGTATCAGAAAAGGAACAGGGGAACCTTCAAGGAGCTATTACAGGGCTGGTTAGTATTACGGCAATTATAGGTCAATTGACATTTTCAGCCGTGTTTTACTACTTTATTAGACCCGAAGGAGCAATTTATTTTCCAGGCGCTCCGTATGCACTGGCAGCAGTATTCCTATTGGTAGCATTTGTATTTGCAGTTATAGCTATGAAAAAAATGGATTTAGATTCAGATATCCAATTAGAAGCTGATTGAAACTAAATCTACATAGAATCTTTTAGTCAAGTGTTTAATAACAGGCACTAATTAGGTACTTTTGAAAACGTAAACAAAAGCACTTTTGAATCCACTTAAAAAACTTTTTAAGCAAACCGCCATTTATGGCTTGGCCACTGTGCTACCTCGCGTGCTTAATGTTTTGTTATTGCCTTTATACACAGGTGTTTTACAAACTGCAGGTTATGGAAGGGTGACCGTTATTTTTTCTTGGATTGCAATTTTCAATGTTTTCTTGGCTTATGGAATGGAAACCGCATTTTTTAGGTTTTATAATAAGGCCGATGACAAAGAAAAAGTGGTGTCAACTTCTCTTATTTCAATTTTAGGTTCCACAGTTTTATTTGCAATATTTGCTCTAATTTTTCAGAATTCGATGGCCAATGCTTCTAATATCGATGTCCAATTTATTCGTTATGCCATTGCCATTATTGTTTTAGATGCCTTTGTTATAATTCCATTCGCATGGTTAAGAGCTAATGAGCGTCCCATGAAATATGCCATAATTAAGATAGTTAATGTGGTGATAAATTTGGGTCTAAACCTCTTTTTCTTAATTCTGTTACCAAAGATGGTTCAAGAAAACCCAGATGGATTTTTAAGTGCTTTATATGTTCCAGATTTTGAAATATCTTATATATTTATTTCTAACCTAATTGCTAGTGGGGTTACCTTTTTATTAATGTTACCATTATATTTACAAAGCAAGTATGTTTTTGATGTGGCTTTGTGGAAACAAATGTTCAAATATGCATGGCCCGTTTTGGTGGCTGGTATAGCTTTTACAATCAATGAAGTATTTGATAAAATATTACTTGAACGATTATTGCCGGAAGATATAGCCGATAGTGAAACAGGAATGTATGCAGCATGCTATAAACTGGGTATGTTTATGACCTTGTTTGCCACAGCATTTAGAATGGGTATTGAACCATTCTTTTTTAGCCATGCCGGTACCGAAAATCCACAACGAGCATATGCACAAATTACCAATTATTTTGTAGTGCTGGGGAGTATTATTTTACTTGGTGTAGTGGTATATGCAGATTTATTTAAAGTTCTGTTCATTCAAAATTCAGAGTATTGGGAAGCAATGAATATTGTGCCATTAATTCTCTTGGCAGGTTTCTTTTTAGGGATATACCATAATCTTTCGGTTTGGTATAAGGTGACAGATAAAACCCGCTATGGTGCATTTATATCAGTAATTGGAGCTTTTGTGACAATTGGTATAAATTTCACTTTAATTCCTGTGCTTGGATATATGGCTTCGGCAATAGCTACAGTTTTAGCTTACGGTAGTATGATGGTCTTGTCCTATTATTTCGGAAAGTCACATTATCCAATTCCGTATAATTTCAGAAAAATTCTTTTTTATTTAGGAATTTCAATTTTATTTTCAACGCTATCATTTTATGTATTTAATAGAAGTATAATTGTTGGTACTGTACTCTTACTATTGTTTTTAGGGTTAGTGTATAAAATGGAAAATGAGATGTTGCGGAAGATATTTTTAAGGAAAACTTGAAGTACGTATAAATTATAAGAATGGCGAAAACAGGAATACTTTAACAATGGTCAAAGATTTTCCATCATAAATTTAATAAAATGAATATCAGAATAATTAATAAATCGGCTCACGCTTTACCACATTACGAAACGGGTGCCTCTGCTGGAATGGATTTACGAGCCAATATTTCTACTGCACAAACGTTACAACCATTAGAGCGCGCAATCATCAAAACAGGACTATTTATAGAGCTTCCTGTGGGTTTTGAGGCACAAGTTCGACCAAGAAGTGGTTTGGCTGCTAAAAAGGGTATTACAGTACTAAATGCACCAGGAACGGTAGATGCGGATTACAGAGGTGAGATAGGTGTGATTTTAGTTAATTTATCTAATGAGCCCTTTACTATTGAAAATGGAGAACGTATAGCCCAATTAGTAATTGCTAAGCATGAACGAGCCGAATGGGTAGTAGTTGAAGAACTTAATGAGACTGCAAGAGGCACTGGTGGTTTTGGAAGTACAGGGGTAAAGTAGTACCCTTAAATTTCAAAAGGGATAATTGAATAATAGCATGAAAGAAAAGTTTTTCCTAAGCGTATTTTTATCTTTCGGATTCCTTGTAATACCGTCAGTTTTCTACGCCCAAGAAGAAACTCCAGATATTAATATTGAAGAAAGTTCAGAGGTTTTTTTAGAAGAGTATTCCGATGCTTTTCAAGAGAACTTTTTTGAAGCTTTAAAGCAAAAAGGAATTGAGAATTACGATAAGGCTATTAATTTGCTTTTGCAATGCAAACAATTACAACCCGATAATATTGTGGTCGATTACGAATTGGCAAAATCTTATTTGGCAGACAAACAATTTATAATAGGACAAGATTATGCTATTAAAGCTGTAAATGCAGAACCTGGTAATTTATGGTATTTAAATGTATTGGTAGAACTAGTGCAAAAACAGGGCAATACTATAGATGGAATAAAATCGCAGTTGTCCTTCTCCGATCAGCAACTAAAAGAAAATTTAGCACTCATTTATTATCAACAGAAAAAATACGAGCAAGCGTTAAAAGTCCTTAGTCCATTAAATGCCTCTATTTTTACAGAAGAACTGGAGTCGAAAATTAATACGGCTATGAAAAGAGTGGCGACAAAATCGAAAGCCATAGATAATAATTCAACTGCGATTGAAAAAAACCCTTTAGAGGCTTATAGAACAGAATTAAAAAATTTGATTGAAAGTGATAACATTGAGCAGTTATTTAGTTTAAGTAAAGAGGCTTTAGATACTTATCCTTTACAACCCTTTTTCTATTTTGCAAATGGACATGCCTTAAATAAAATGGGTAAAAACAAGAATGCAATTGAGGTGTTGGAATCAGGTATGGATTATATGTTAGATGATGTAGCACTAGAAAATAAATTTTACACCGAATTATCAAATGCTTATACAGCGATAGGTGATTCGGTAAAGGCGAATATGTATCTTAGTAAAGTAAAACCCGGATTTTAATCCTTATTTGAACTATGACGAGTGAATTAAAAAACAGAATTGTGCTTTTAGTCTTGCTTATTATTGTGAGCTCCTGCGGGACCAAAAAGTTAGCCACAGATGGTTCTGTTAATAGTAAAATGTCAGCAAAAAACATCATTCGTCAGCACTATTTAAATGAGCTCGATTTTAAAACTATTGCAGGAAAATTGAAAATTGATTATTCCGATGGTGATGGTTCTCAAGGGCTTTCGGTAAGCCTAAGAATGGAAAAAGGTAAAGCGATTTGGATTAGTGCTCCATTAGGAATAGTAAAAGCATACATAACTCCCAAACGTGTTAGTTTTTATAACAAATTAGAGAATGAATATTTCGATGGTGATTTTTCGTATTTAAGTAATATTTTAGGAACTGAATTAGATTTTGAAAAAGTTCAAAATTTGCTTTTAGGGCAAACACTTTTTAATTTAAAGACAGAACCTTACATGGTTACTGCTGCCACTGAAAATTATGAATTGAAACCAAAAAATGCTGGATCTTTATTTAAAATTCTACTACATATAGAACCAGATAATTTTAAAATGGCATCGCAACAAATTTCACAACCTTTACGTAAAAGACTTTTAAATATAAATTATAAAAATTATCAGAAAATACATAAATGGATTTTACCTAGCGATATCAAAATTGTTGCGATTGAAAAAGAAAAACGCAATACAATTGAAATTGAATATCGAAATATAGAGTTTGACCAAGATTTGCGTTTCCCCTACAAAATACCAGATGGATATAAAGAAATCGTTTTAACCAAGAATGACTTCTAAAAAACACCAATTGTTCTTTCTTGTTTTAGTGCTGTTTTTTACGGCTGGTTTGCGAGCGCAAACTGATCAAAAAGATTTGGAAGAAAAACGCGAAGCGCTACAAAAAGAAATTGAAGATATTAACCGTTTACTTTTCGCTGAGAAAAAAGAACGTGGTAATGTTTTAGAGCAAATGGAAGCTCTTGATAATAAAATTAAAGTGCGTCAAGAGCTTATTGATGTTACAAATGAGCAAAGCATTAAATTAAATAAAAGCATCAATGAAAACGTTAAAAGTATTTCTCATTTAAAGAAGGAATTACAAGAACGGAAAGATGAATATGCATCGCTCATTCAAAAGTCTTATCAAAGTAAGGTACAACAGAGTCGTTTAATGTTTTTATTGTCTTCCGAGAATTTTGTTCAGGCGATTAAGAGAATTCAATACATAAAGCAATATACAGACTATCGTAAGTCTCAAGGCATGGAAATTTTGGCAAAAACAGAAGAACTTTCTGCACGTAATCTCGAACTTACCGAACAACGTAAAAAGGCAGATCGTTTAATATTAGCAAATAAACGAGCTAAAGGTGAAATACTAAAGGAAATTAAAGTACAGAAAGAACTTTTAGCCACCATTCGTAAAAATGAAAGTCAGTATACAGCTGAAGTTCAAAAGAAGAAAAAGGAAACGCGAAAATTAGATCAACAAATAGATGCTTTAATACGAGCCGCAATTGCTTCTTCAAACACAAAGAATGAGAAAGTAGGAAAAAAAGCAGCAACTACAGATAAGTTTGTTTTAACTCCAGAAGCTTCATTAATAGCGGAGAATTTTGCAGCTAATAAGGGGAAGCTAATTTGGCCAGTAGATAAAGGAATTAAAAGTCAAGGATTTGGTATTTATCAAGATGCTGTGTATCCTGAAATTAAACATGAAAGTAATGGTGTAATAATTACAACAGAAGAAGGCACTAGAGCACGTGCAATTTTTCAAGGAGAAGTAATAGCTATAATGAGTGTTCCTGGTGGTAATAACGGAGTAACTCTTAAACACGGTAATTATATTAGTACATACTATAATTTGTCTGCAGTATTTGTAAAGAAAGGCGATTTTGTTGCGGCAAAGGCTGAACTGGGTAAAGTTGCTACGAACCGATTAAATGGTCAAACTCGATTAAAGTTTTATCTTTATGAAGACACCGAGAAACTAAACCCAGAGGAGTGGGTCTTTCGACTTTAATATGAAATGAAATGAAGAAAATAACAGATTTACAAGGCTCATTTGAATTGTATAATGGTGTTAAAATGCCATACTTAGGTTTAGGTACCTATAAGTCAGAGAACAATACAGAAGTTGTTAATGCAGTGCAAAGTGCACTAGATTTTGGATATCGACATATCGACACTGCTTCTGCTTATAAGAATGAAGAAGGCGTAGGAAAAGGCATAAAAAAAAGTTTCGTAGCACGTGAAGATGTCTTTGTAGTAAGTAAGGTTTGGAATGCTGATCAAGGTTACGAAAGTACATTAAAAGCTTTTGAAGCTACCTTAGAACAATTAGATTTAGATTATCTCGATTTATACTTAATACATTGGCCAGTAAAAGGAAAGTATAAAGAAACATGGCGAGCACTAGAAAAATTATACCACGACAAACGTATTCGTGCAATAGGGGTTAGTAATTTTTTGAAACACCATTTGGTAGATTTAATGGAAAGTTCTGAAATAATTCCAATGGTAAATCAGATGGAATTCCACCCATATCTTACTAGTCAAGAATTGGTTGATTATTGTGTTTCAAAAGAGATTCAATTCGAAGCATGGTCACCATTTATGCAAGGAAAGTTGTTTCAACTAGATATCTGTAAAGAATTATCAGAGAAATATAAGAAATCTGCAGCGCAAATAATTTTACGTTGGAATTTGCAAAAAGGAATTGTTACTATTCCAAAGTCCTCAAAAAGCGAACGCATCATTTCAAATGCAGATGTTTTTGATTTTGAATTGAGTGCAGACGAAGTCTTTCAATTGGATAGTTTAAATCGGGATGAACGTATTGGTCCAGATCCAGATAATTTCAATTTTTAAGAAGTAGTAAAAAGTGCTTTCAATTCAGTAGCTTCACTTGGTTTCATTTTGTTGGCTAGAACAAGGCTTAGTTGTTTTCTTCGTAAAGCAGCGTCAAAACGTTCTATTTCAAGAGTAGATTCTGGAGTTATGGGAGGAACTTCTGTTGGTCTCCCTGCATCATCAACAGCTACAAATGTATAAATGGCTTCATTTGCCTTTGAACGTTCACCCGTAAATCGGTCTTCCATCCAAACATCAATATAAACCTCCATAGAAGTTTTAAAAGCTCTTGAAACCGCAGCTTCAACTGTAAGCACACTACCTAAGGGGACAGGGTGATTAAAGGCTACATGGTTTACAGAAGCTGTAACGGTGATTCGTCTACTATGTCGTCTAGCAGCAATACTAGCAGCACGATCCATACGCGCTAATAATTCACCTCCAAATAAATTATTTAAAGGATTTGTTTCGCTTGGCAGAACCAAGTCTGTCATGGTTGTGCGTGATTCGCTAGGCTTTTTTGCTTGCATTCTAATTGTTTTTGAATATAAAGATTATGGCTTAAAATAGAAAGTAGTTATAGAGCTAGAAATTGGAAAATACTAGTTGGAAAACAGGAGCTTATTATCAAGCTATTTTACCGACTTCAACCAAGCATCTTTGGATTGTGTCCGTCTAATATTTTGTAGCGCTTGTAATGCTTCTTGTGGATCTTTAAAGCTATCGTATGTTACAATGTGCAATCCAAAATTATTAGTGCCTAAATATGTAGCACGATACCCTTTTTTCTTTAGTTGACGAATTTTTCGTTGTGCATTTCTTTCAAATCGAAAAGCACCTGCAATAATATGGTGTGTTTTTTCAGGTGAATTTGGGTCGAAACTTGGATTTATGATAGATTCTGCTTCCAACTCTAATACAGGCAATTCTAAAGGGGTAATGTCAAAAAAAGTAGCTTCTTGTATTGTTTTAGAAACTTGTTCCTGTGCTTTTTCAAATGCAACTTGCTTATTATACTTAATTTCATTTAAAGTGCGATATCCTGTAAATCCTGCAGATATGGCGAGTAAGAAAATTGCAGCATATTTTAAATACGGTCTGTAGGAAGTTGTTTCGCGCTGCTCAGGCGTAATAATAAAAGGTATTTTTTCTTCTAATTCCTGAATTTCTTCTTTTAAAACCTCTCTAGTAATTGGAGCGGCAACAAAAGTTGATAATCCGAAAGAAGACGTAAGGTAGTTCACACGTTCTGAGGGTTGAAACTGAGTTTTTTGCTCAAAATTTAACCAAATGTCACCAATGTTTTCCAGTTTAATACGGTTACCTTGTTTTAAAATAGTCTTCCAATCATTAGCAGTTTCCGTAACTTTTTTCAACATAGTTTCGTAGCTTACATTTTCAGCGTTAGCGATGTAAGACACCAATAAACCGTCATTAGTGGTCAATTGATTGTTAAACGAAAGTGTTTTAGAAGGAGGGTAAAAGGTGTTCGAAGTTTTGTGAAGTCCTGCCGATTTTCTTTGAGTTAGAAATGCGCCAAACTCAGGTACCACTACACAATTGTAACGATATAAAAGCTCAGAAATATAGTGTTCTAGTACCATATAGTGCAAATATCGAAATTTTTTTGGGCTGCTCATCACCCTAATTTACTTTTTATTAACATTAAAAAAGGTGTATTTTGTGGATAACTAACAACCAATAACTTAGAATTTATTGAATGTCAGAAAATGAAATTATAGCAGTACTTCGTTTGCAGCATGTGCCAAATATTGGTGATGTAACTGCAAAAAAGCTTATTTCGTTTTGTGGAGGTGCAGCAGCAATTTTTGAAAATAAACTGTACAATCTTCAAAAAATAGATGGTGTAGGTAGTTTTAAATTGAGGGGCTTATTAGATGCAGAACATCTTGAGGCTGCTGAAGCAGAATATTTATTTCTTCAAAAGAACGATATAGGCTTTACTTACTTTATGGAGCCAGATTTCCCTACGTATTTAAAGCATTGTATCGATGGTCCAATACTTTTGTTTAAGCGTGGAAATATTAATCTCAACCAGAAAAAAATCATCAGTATAGTAGGGACAAGGAAAATTACGAGTTATGGTACCGCTTTTTGTGAAGAATTTATTGAGGCAATTGCCCCTTTAAATCCAATAATCGTAAGCGGGTTTGCTTATGGTGTTGATATATGTGCACAACGAGCAGCGGTAAAACATGGCTTGCAAACTATTGGTTGTTTGGCACACGGATTAAATCAAATTTATCCGCGAGTACATAGAAAGTACATGGCCGATATTGAGAAGGATGGTGGGTTTATCACTGAGTTTTGGAGTAATAGTAGTCCAGAACGAGAGAATTTTTTAAAACGAAATCGAATTATCGCGGGTATGAGTGAAGCCACGATAGTAATAGAATCTGCTGAAAAAGGAGGTAGTTTGGTAACGGCGGATATAGCAAATAGTTATAATAGAGATGTATTTGCCGTACCTGGTCGTTCACACGATAAGTTTAGTGTAGGTTGTAATAACTTATTAAAACAACAAAAAGCACAGATGTTAACTTCTGCTGCAGATTTAGTTTATAATTTGGGGTGGGAACTTGAGAATAAGAAGTCTGCTGTAGTTCAAAAACAACTTTTTGTTGAGTTGGATGACAATGAGAAACACATTTATTCTTACTTGCAAAAGGAAGGAAAGCAGTTGCTAGATGTCATTTCTTTAGATTGTAAAATGCCAGTATTTAAAGTTTCTTCAACGCTATTAAATATGGAGATGAAAGGTGTGGTAAGACCATTGCCTGGTAAACTTTTTGAAGCCATATAAAAATCAATTTTTTGCTAATATTTATTTTAAAGGTCCATTTTAATACAAACTAATAAGTCTATAATTAAAAAAATTGCAACTTTATTTGTGCAGAATAATGTATTTCGACGATTAAAGCTCTGGTTAAATCGTAATCATTTTAGATAAATAAAAGCTAATTTACTATTCTAACAGACCAATAAGTTGGTTTTAACATAATTATACTTTCATTTATAATAGCTCAGTTTTAACTATTTTCGCAGGAAAAATATATCAAATGAACAAGGCAGTTTACCTAGTAGTAGTAACATTATTAGCAAGTAGTTTGGGTTTTTCACAAAAGAAAAAGGAATTAATAGCTGAGGTTGCACAATTAAAGACAAAGGCTATAGAAATGCAGCAGAAAATAGATAAAATGAAGGCAGAAAAAGAGGTGAATCTTTCTGATGATTTCCAGAATTTTAGTTATGCATTTGGTGTAAGTATGGGAGGTACTTTAAAGAATTTGGGTTTTGATTCGTTGGCATACAATTCATTTACAGGTGCAGTTAGGGATGTTATGTTAGGGAAGGAAAAAATGACATCTGAAGATGCGCAAGGTATTATTCAAACTGCTATTGAGAAAATAATAAAAGAGAAAGCAGCAGAAGGAGAATTGTTTTTATCAGAAAATAAAAAAAATGAAAATGTTATTTCAACAGAAAGTGGTCTACAGTATGAAATAATTAAAGAAGGTGATGGACAAATTCCAGTTGCATCAGATCGAGTTAAAGTACACTATACTGGCATGTTAATAGACGGAAAAGTCTTTGACAGCTCCGTAGAGCGCGGCGAACCAGCTAGTTTTGGTGTAAGCGGTGTTATTAAGGGCTGGACAGAAGCCTTGCTTTTAATGCCAGTTGGTTCCAAATGGAAATTGTTTATACCGCAAGAATTAGGGTATGGTGCAAGAGGTGCTGGTGGTGGTGAGATACCGCCATATTCCACCTTAATTTTTGAAGTAGAATTGTTGGGTATTGAATAGCGAATCTAAAACAATTAATATCCAATTTTTGCGCGAACTCTTAAAAGCACATCATCAGCAACTACTTTAGCTTTGGCTGCACCCAAAGCAAGGGCATCATCTATCTCATTTTTGTTATTCATAAAGTAATCAAACTTCTCTCGAGCGGGTCCGAATTTTTCAAGGATTACTTCATAAAGTGCTTGTTTGGCATGACCATAACCATAGTTGCCATTTTGGTAATTTTGACGCATTTCAGCAATTTGGTCTTCATCAGCCAATAATTTATAAAGCGCAAAGACATTATCAGTATCAGGATCTTTTGGGTCTTCCATCGGAGTGCTATCCGTTTTAATTCCCATAATCTGTTTGCGAAGTTTTTTATCAGGTTGAAAAAGATTAATCAGATTTCCTCTACTCTTACTCATTTTATGCCCGTCGGTACCGGGCACATATTTGGTGTCTTTGTGTATTTCGCCTTCAGGCAATACAAAAGTTTCTCCCATTTGTGCATGAAAACGCGAGGCTACATCTCTAGTGATTTCGATATGCTGCAATTGGTCTTTACCAACAGGTACAATTTCCGCATCATAAATAAGAATATCAGCAGCCATTAACATGGGGTACATGAATAGGCCAGCATTAACATCTTCTAACCGACCAGCCTTATCTTTAAAGGAATGTGCAAGTGTTAACCTTTGAAATGGAAAGAAACAACTTAAATACCAAGCAAGTTCCGAAGTCTGTGGAACATCACTTTGGCGGTAGAAAACAGTTTTTTCAATATCAAGCCCTAAAGCCAACCAGGTGGCAGCAGTAGCATAGGTGTTATTACGCAATACTTCGCCGTCCTTAATTTGGGTCATCGAATGCATATCTGCAATAAACAAAAAGGATTCATTATTAGGTGCTGCCGCCATTTCAATAGCAGGCATAAGAGCGCCTAATATATTTCCTAAGTGTGGTGTTCCTGTGCTTTGAATTCCTGTTAAAATACGTGCCATCTTCTAATTTTAATAAAGCGACAAAGGTAAAACAAATAGTAAATAACCCTATGAATTTGCTACTTTTGATTTCATGCTTCAATTGATTAAGAATATAGGGTATACGCTGTACCGTATTTGGTTTTATTTTTTAGTGGCGGTGCCAATAGTGGTATTCTTTCCTATTCTTTTGTTTTTTACTTTGAGTGAGAAAACCTATCCTCAATTTTTTTGGATGGCACGTAATCTATGGGCTAGACCTATTTTATATGGAATGGGTTGTCCGCCGCGGGTGGTTTATAAGCAAAAGATTGAGAAGGGTAAGAGTTATATGCTGGTTGCCAACCACACGAGTATGCTAGATATTATGTTAATGTTGCACATTAGCAGAAATCCGTTTGTTTTTGTGGGCAAAAAAGAGCTTGCGAAAATTCCGCTTTTCGGATTCTTTTATAAACGGGTTTGTATAATGGTTGATCGTTCCAATAGTGGCAGTAGAACTGGAGTATACCGAAGAGCACAGAAACGACTAGCACAAGGACTAAGCATTTGCATTTTTCCGGAAGGAGGCGTGCCTGATGATGAATCGATAGTTTTAGATTCTTTTAAAGATGGAGCATTTAAAATGGCATTGTCTCATAAAATACCAATAGTTCCAATTTCTTTTTTAGATAATAAGAAGCGTTTTTCATTCACTTTTTTAAGTGGTGGTCCAGGACGAGTTAGAGCAAAAGTACATCCCTTTGTTGAAACTGCGATTTTAGATGAGTCGGATAAAGAAATGCTACGCGAACGAATTAGAACAGTAATTTTAACCGAATTAAAGAATTATACTGTTAAGAAATAAAAAACGCCTCAATACAAAGATTAAGGCGTTTATTAGACTTGATAACTGCACCAGGGCAATCGAATTTTTTTTTCTTAGAACTTAAAGTTAAGTCCGCTATATACCCCAATAGAAAAAGGATTAAAGCTACCTGAAGTATCTGAAAATGTACCTAATTGATATTTGAATACGGGCTCTACGTTAAATCTAACTTTTGTCGAGAATTTGTAATTAAGTCCAAATCCGACATTGGTGCTAAAATTTACAGAATTCAAATTATTGGCTTCTCCTAGTTCAATAATTTCATCAGAACTATTTAAGGCAACCGAATTATTAGTTAAAAATAAGGTGCTCACACCACCCACTAAGTTTACGCCAAATCGATTTTCTACAAGCGCATAATCTAATTCTACTGGAACTTCAATATAACCAAATTCTTGTGCCATTACACCGTTTCTTGAGCTGTTATTAGAGATAACATCAGATGATCTATTAGCAAGGCTTGCAACATTTTCAGATTTATTACCAACAGCTATATTTTCAGCAGACTCAGTATAATTTACATTATTCAATCTACTCGACAATGAACCTTGTAAAGAGGGTGAAAATTCTACTTCGTTTGTATTATATCCATAATTTACTTTGTTTACACCTGAACGTATGCTCAATTTATTTGAAACATCATACGCTATAGATAAACCATAGCTCATATTAACTATCCCAGATTTGGAGTTATTATTAAATGAGGGGTCTATTGAAGAACCTTCACCAAATGAATTGAAGTATACCGGAGCTAAATTAGCACCAACAGACCATTTACTGGTTGAGTTTTCAGCAAGTGCTTGCTCATTTTCGGTTTCTTTTTCTATTTCATCAAAAATTGATTTTTTTCTTTTATCATCAGCATTTTCAATATTCTTTTTTTCAGAAGCTTTTGACAGACTTTCTTCAATAGAGTTTTTCGGCAGTTCATTTGTGGTTAAATTCGTTCTTGATTTATCTTCTTTAGGAATCTTAGAATCGTTTACAGCTAAACCGTCATCATTATTAGTACTAATATCCTTTTTGATATTAGTGTTTGTTTCTACCTGAATATGTTCAGAATTATCATTTTTAGCTGAAGTAGCTGCAGCCAATTGTGTTGTAGTAGTTTTATTTTGGCTCGTTTTAAAATCTGATTGTTTGTCAGCATTTTGTTTTGCGCTTATTATTGCTTTCCGTGTGGTATCAGTTTTGGTTTTAGGGCTAGACGTATCAAAATCAGTATTAGCAATCTTAATTTGGTCTTCAGGCTCTTCTTCAAATTGAATATCCTTTGAGTTAATATTGTTTGTTGGGTTTTCAGGGGTAACATTTTCAATATCTGTAACTGCCGGAGTATTCGTTGTTTTATCATTAGAGGGGTTATAAACAGCGAAAAACACAGCAAGTACGGCCGCTACGCCACCCAATTGCCACCAAAAAGGAATTATTTTTCGTGATTTCTTCTTGTCTAAGGATGCCGAAATAGAATTCCAGACATGCTCTTCAGGCATTTCTTGAAAGTCTTTCAACTTTTCCTGAAAAAGTTTATCTATATTTTTTTTGCTCATTATGCAATAATTTAGTTCGTGTTTTCAAAAATTAAAATGCCGGTTGAGAACATTTCAATTAATTATAATATGCCAATAATCACTATTCCGATTATAGATCTAGCGGTTTCAGTTTCTATTTTTTCTTTTAATATACTTCTTGCTCTTGCAAGATTCGATTTTGATGTTCCTGTTGAAGTTCCAATGATGGAACTGATTTCTTTATGAGAATATCCGTCTAATACATAGAGATTAAATGTTAGTCTATATTTGTTCGGTAATTCTTGAATGTATTGTAATAGTGTTTCTAACGAAATATGCGCGTATGCAGAATCTATTTCGACAAGTTCTTCTGCATTATCAGTTACTATATTTAAATGTTCTTCTTTTCTATATTTCTGTAATACCGTATTTACTGTTATTCTTTTTAACCAACCTTCAAAAGAACCTTTAGCTTTATATTGTCCAATTTTTTCATAAATAGTCATAAAGCTATCATGTAGATTATCCTCAGCCTCCGTTTTATTACGTGAGTATTTAAGGCAAATGCCGAACAGTATACCGGAAAATTGACGGTATAATTGCTCTTGGGCTTGTCTGTTGCCTTTTTTGCAATCATCTATGAGTGCCTTTAGACTCAAATTATTGGTTTTGGTAGGGTTATACAATTCGAATAAATATCCGATTAATTAACGGGAACCTCAATTTCTAAAAACTGTGCTTCTCCATCCGTATTTTGACCTTGCCAAAATTTAAAAAGATAATCTTGGTTATGCACTACTTTAAACAAAAAACTTTCTTCTCGGTCTATAACCACTTGTTCGCATTGTAAATCTATATTTCTGGACCCAATAGCAACTACTTCTCGTATTGTGGTATCTTTTTGAATAACATCAAAAGTCTCAAAGTATGTACATCCATCAGGTGCAGCATACGTTACTTTAATTTCATAAGTATTTCCTAAAGAAAAAGATTCTGGTACGTCTACCCCTGAGATTTGTAGCGCCTTAAATTCGATGGTGTCTCCATCATCTTTGGAACATGATACAATAGAAATAACAAATACAGCCAATAAGATGACTGTGTACATCTTCTTCATAATATGACTTTTTATCATATTAGATGAAAACAAAGGTGTTTGGTTGCGTATTATACAACAATTAAAGCACCCTTTTTTACAAAAGAGTGCTTTAAAGTATTTTCAAGTATAATATTAGTTTAAGCTAAAGCGCTTATAGCTTCTTTAATTTTGCCTTCAAGCTCGTCCATAAGTTCAGGGTTGTCTGCTAATAAAGCTTTAACAGCATCGCGACCTTGGCCTAATTTAGTATCTCCATAACTAAACCAAGAGCCACTTTTCTTAACAATTTCGAATTCTACACCAAGGTCAATAATTTCGCCAACCTTAGAAATTCCTTTACCATACATTATGTCGAATTCTGTTGTTTTAAATGGTGGTGCAACTTTATTTTTAACAACTTTTACACGCGTTTTGTTACCTAAAACACCACCATCTGTACTTTTAATTTGAGTAGACCTTCTAATGTCTAAACGTACAGAAGCATAGAATTTTAATGCATTACCACCTGTTGTAGTTTCAGGATTTCCAAACATTACCCCAATCTTTTCACGTAATTGGTTAATGAAAACAACAGTACAATTGGTTTTACTAATAGAGCCTGTTAGCTTACGTAAGGCTTGAGACATTAAACGAGCATGTAAGCCCATTTTAGAATCCCCCATTTCGCCCTCAATTTCACTTTTAGGAGTTAATGCGGCAACGGAGTCAATTATTACAATATCAATTGCTCCAGATCTAATTAAATTATCAGCAATTTCTAAAGCTTGTTCTCCATTGTCAGGTTGTGATATGATAAGATTATCAATATCAACACCTAAATTTTGTGCATAAAAGCGATCAAATGCATGCTCGGCATCTATAAAAGCAGCAATTCCCCCATTTTTTTGTGCTTCGGCAATGGCGTGAAGGGTAAGTGTAGTTTTACCCGAAGATTCTGGACCGTATATTTCAATAACTCTGCCTCGAGGATATCCACCTACGCCAAGAGCTACATCTAAACCTAAAGAGCCTGAAGAAATAACCTCAACATCTTCAACTACTTTATCACCCATTTTCATAACAGCACCCTTTCCATAGGTTTTGTCAAGTTTGTCTAAAGTTAATTTAAGGGCTTTTAATTTTGCTTCTTTCTCGTTGCTCATAAGTTGTGTTTTTTATGGAAGGCTAAAATACTACATCTTTTGGCACAATGCTACCCAGAAAAGCGCATAATCAAAAAAGTTATCCACCTGTTTTATGTTTTCTTCTCTCAAACCTAAGTAAGGTGTATGTTCATTGTTTTATCGCACGCAACCTTTTTTAATTTTTTGTATCTATATATTAAACTAACTCATATCTTCCATTAATGAGTTAAAGTTCTTGTATCGTTTTGTCTATGTGTTAATAGAGGTCAAATTTGGCAATAAGGCGATTAATTTTAACTAATAATGGGCTTTGGTGGTCATTTACCTTTTTAGATTTAATTCTATGAAAAAGAAAACAAAAATGGGGTGGCCAAAAAGAGTCTTGATACTATCAAGACTCTTTTTTATTAATTAGATTTTAGCTTTTTTTAGTTGATTTTAAATTATATAAGCCACTTTTTATTAAGGTTACTTTATCTTTGCGAAGTCTTATAGGTAATATAAATCTTTAACTTAATAAAAAGGTATAGCATGCAACTGTACAATACATTAAGTGCTAAAGAAAGAGCAACACTTATTGAAGAGGCAGGCTTAGAACGCCTGACCATCTCTTTCTATAAATACGCACATATCGGCAATACGTCGGTTTTTAGGAATCACTTATTTATACAATGGAATGAGCTCGATGTATTGGGTCGCATTTATGTGGCTCAAGAAGGAATTAATGCCCAACTTTCCGTTCCTGCTGTAAATTTTGAGGCATTTAAAGCACATCTAGATAGTATTTCGTTTTTAGAAAATGTACGCTTAAATATTGCAATTGAACAAGACAATATGTCTTTTTTAAAATTGAAAGTAAAAGTGCGAAATAAAATTGTAGCAGATGGATTAGATGATCATACTTTTGATGTTACTAATAAAGGAATTCATGTAGGCGCAGAACAATTTAATGAACTCATTGAAGATCCTGATACCATTTTGGTTGATATGCGTAATCATTACGAAAGTGAAATAGGTCATTTTAAGAATGCAATTACACCCGATGTAGATACATTTCGAGATTCTTTAGATGAAATTGAAAACGATTTAGCGGAACATAAAGAAGATAAAAAACTAGTAATGTATTGTACTGGTGGAATTCGATGTGAAAAAGCGAGTGCCTATTATAAGCATAAGGGGTTTAAGCAAGTTTATCAATTAGAGGGTGGTATTATTGATTATGCACGTCAGGTAAGTAATAAGGGGTTAGAGAACAAATTCTTAGGGAAGAATTTTGTTTTTGATCACAGACGTGGAGAGCGTATTTCAAATGATGTGATATCAAAATGTCATCAATGTGGAGCATCTTGTGATACACATGTAAACTGTGCTAATGAAGCTTGTCATTTGCTATTTATCCAATGTGAAAAATGTGCTTCAAGTATGAACGAATGTTGTTCAGATCATTGTAAAGAAGTGCACGCCTTACCTTTTGAGGAACAGAAAAAACTAAGAAAAGGTAAAGGGGCTAGCAATAAAATTTTTAAAAAAGGACGATCAGAAGTATTGAAATTTAAAAAATAATTGATCGAAATTTTCACCAGTAAATGGCAGGGTTTAACGATTTAATTTTTAGCGTGACAATTGTTAGAGTGTCTACTGTGATTAACTTTATTCACAACACGTTAAAAAAATAGTATCTTTACGTTTGAGATAAAGTATGAACCTTTACGCGATAAAACCTATCGGTTTTTCGTTTTCAATATAAAAATATGGGTTGTAGTAGTTGTGCTACCGGTGACGACGGGCAACCTCGTGGATGCAAGAATAATGGTACTTGCGGCACTGATGGTTGCAATAAATTAACAGTTTTTGATTGGCTTTCGAACATGGCTCCTGCAGGTGGAACAAAGCTATTTGACTGTGTTGAAGTTCGCTTTAAAAACAGTCGAAAAGAATTCTTCAGAAATACCGAAAATCTTTCACTTTCTATTGGTGATATTGTCGCTACACAGGCAGAATCTGGTCATGATGTTGGTATGGTTACATTAGTGGG
This sequence comes from Flavobacteriaceae bacterium EG-1, assembly GCF_009649685.1. Classification (GTDB taxonomy): domain Bacteria; phylum Bacteroidota; class Bacteroidia; order Flavobacteriales; family Flavobacteriaceae; genus Aurantibacter_A. Next base: position 660,427 of record NZ_WJPK01000002.1, on the reverse strand, counting down.
TGAGTTGGTTAAGGTGCAAATGAAACGCAAAAAGGTTAACCATAAAGACCAAGAACTTCCTAAAGTATATCGTAAAGCTTCTCAAGGTGATATAGATAAATGGCAAAAATGTAGGGATCGCGAAGAAGAAATTAAGAAAAGGTCTCGCGAAATGGCAATTATCTTAAAATTACAAATGAAAATCTCAGATGTAGAATTTCAAGGCGACGGTTCTAAAGCTACTTTTTACTATACAGCTGAAGACCGTGTTGATTTTCGTCAACTAATTAAAGATATGGCCAAAGCTTTTGGCATACGCATTGAAATGCGCCAAATAGGTTACCGTCAAGAGGCACAACGTTTAGGTGGTATCGGGTCTTGCGGTCGAGAACTTTGTTGTTCTACTTGGTTAACAGATTTTAGGTCTGTTAGCACATCTGCTGCGCGTTACCAACAACTTTCGCTCAACCCTCAAAAATTAGCAGGACAATGTGGCAAATTAAAGTGTTGTTTAAATTATGAGCTCGATTTGTATTTAGAAGCTTTAAAAGATTTTCCTTCTCAAGACACTAAATTGTTTACCGAAAAAGGAATCGCTTATTGTCAAAAAACGGATATTTTTAAAGAAAAACTTTGGTTCTCATATAAAGATGATCCAGCCAATTGGCATACTTTATCAAAAGAACAAGTGATAGAGGTTTTAGAGAAAAATAAGAAAAAGGAAAAAGTTGCAAGCTTAGAGGAATATGCTGTTGAAAATATCGTTGAAGAGAAGGTAGTATTTGAGAATGTTGTAGGTCAAGATAGTCTTACTCGTTTTGATCGTCCCAAACGATCAAATTCTAAAAATAGAAACCGAAACAAGAATCGGAAGCAAGGGAATAGAAAACAACAAACGAATAACAAAAACAACCACGGTAATAACGGTCAGAAACCTAATAAAAAGCAGCAAAGTAATAATAATCAACAAGACAATAACACTAATAAGAGTTCAAACCCCAATGCGAACAAAAAGAGAAGGAATAACAAAAAAAGGAAGCCAAGAAACGCATAGGTTTCTTGTTCTTAGTCTAGTTTTATTGTTTGTATTTTCATGCAATACAACAATAGTAAAAACTAACTATAAAAGCACCGAAAATGGTGCTTGGTTAAAAGATAGCATAGTTCAATTTACTTTTTCTGAATTAGATTCTACTGCACAATATAACATGTTTATTAATATTAGAAACGATCAGTCATATGCATATAATAATCTGTTTCTAATTGCTGAGCTGAATTTTCCGAGTGGCGAAAGCGTTAGAGATACCTTAGAATATGAAATGGCAATGCCAGATGGTACTTGGTTAGGCAAAGGATATGGTAGTATAAAAGAAAATAAATTGTGGTATAAAGAAAACATCGTTTTTCCAACTTCAGGCGTATATACTTTACAAGTATCACATGCGATGAGAACGAATGGTTCTGTAGATGGTATTGTTAGCCTTAAAGGCATTACCGATGTAGGTTTTGAAATAGAAAAAAGCATATTGAAATAACATGGCAAAAGCAGCTAAAAAAAAGCAACCCAATAATTTTTTCAAATTCATAAAGTGGTTTTGGATTCTATTTATAACTGGTGTAGCATTGGCGGCAATTTTGTTTTTGTCAGCTTCTTGGGGTTATTTGGGGCCATTACCAACATATGAGTCTTTAGAAAACCCTCAGACTAATTTGGCATCACAAACTATCTCTTCTGATGGCAAATTGTTAGGTAAATTTTATTTAGATGATAATAGAACACCTGTTAATTATGAAGACCTCCCAGAAAATCTAGTAAATACGTTAATTGCAAGTGAGGATATTCGTTTTAGAGATCATTCTGGAATTGACTGGTTTGGAACTTTACGAGCACTTTTCTATTTAGGTAATCGTGGTGGTGGAAGTACTATAACACAACAATTAGCAAGTCAAATTTATGTTGGCACAAAATCTAGAAACCCATTTGAGAGAATAAAGCAAAAGGCAAAGGAATATGTTATCTCTACCCAATTAGAGCGTAGATATACTAAAGAAGAAATCATAAAAATGTATATGAATATTTATGATTTTGGAAATAATGCTGATGGTATACGATCTGCTTCACGAATTTATTTTGGCAAAGAACCTATCGATTTAAAAATAGAGGAGTCGGCTATGCTGGTTGGTATGTTACAAAATTCATCATTGTACAATCCGCTTCGAAGAGCAGAACGTACTAAAAAGAAAAGAGACATTGTGATTTCTCAGTTAGCAAGATATGATTTTATTACCGAGACTGAGAAAGATTCATTGCAAGGGTTAGAAATGAAAATTAATTATAATCCTGAGTCGCATAGTGTTGGAATAGCAACTTATTTTCGAATGTATTTACAACGCTTTATGAATGGTTGGATAAAGAAAAATCCTAAACCGGCATTAGAAGGGGAGCGCGATAAATGGAATTTGTATTTAGATGGATTAAAAATTTATACGACCATAGATTCTAGGATGCAAAAAAATGCGGAAGATGCAGTTTCTGCTCATATGAGTAATTTGCAAGCAGAGTTTTTTAATCAGAATACTCCAGACAGAAATAAAACAGCTCCATTTTTAGATGTTGATAAGTCTGAAATAGATGCTATTTTAGAACAAGCAGTTAAAACATCGGATAGATGGCGTTTTATGAAAGACAAGGGTAAGTCTGAAGAAGAGATTAGAGCGTCTTTTAATGTGAAAAGAGAAATGACAGTTTTCGACTGGAAAAGTGAAACTCACGAAAAAGACACTATTTTAACTCCGATGGATTCTATTCGGTATTATAAATCTTTTTTAAGAACAGCGATGATGTCGATGGAACCGCAAACAGGACATGTTAAAGCTTGGGTTGGGGGTATAGACTACAAGCATTTCCAATACGACAATGTAATACAAGGAACACGACAAGCAGGTTCTACATTTAAACCATTTGTTTATGCTGCTGCGATTGACCAATTGCGTTATTCACCATGTTATGAATTACCTGATGTGAGATATTGCATTGAAGCAGGCAAGCATGGTAACATGGAGGCTTGGTGTCCAGATAATTCTAGCGATAAATATTCAGGTAAAATGTATACGCTAAAAGAAGGATTAGCAAATTCAAAAAATACCATTACTGCACAATTAATGGACAGAGTTGGACCAAGATCTGTGGTCTCGATTGTGAAGAATTTAGGTATTACTAGAGATATTCTACCTGTTCCAGCAATTGCCTTAGGTACCGAAGACATTAATGTATATGAAATGGTGGGTGCATATGGGGCATTTGCAAATCAAGGTGTTTATGTTAAGCCTGTGATGGTAACCCGTATAGAAGATAAAAATGGTACGGTTTTGTATGAGTACGTACCAGAAACCAAAGATGTATTAAACAAGGATGTTGCCTATGCAATGGTAGATTTAATGAAAGGAGTTACTGAAAGTGGTTCAGGCATGCGGTTAAGACATTCTTCTTTAAAAAACAGTACTGTTTATAAAGAAATTATTACTGGCTACCCTTATGGGTTTACCAATCCTATCGCTGGAAAAACGGGTACTACCCAAAATAATAGTGATGGTTGGTTTATGGGTATGGTTCCAAATTTAGTTACTGGTGTATGGGTAGGTGGTGATAATCGGGCAATACATTTTAACAGTATTTCTTATGGTCAAGGAGCTTCTATGGCTTTACCTATTTGGGCATTATATATGAAGGAGAATTATAAAAATAAAGATTTAGGTATTTCTGATGGAGATTTCCCTAAACCGGATAATCTTTCAATTGAAATAGATTGCTCTAAAGTGGTTAATGAGCAGTCTGAGGATAATACTCAACCAGATGAAGATTTAAAAGACCTTGATTTCTAGGTGTATTGAATTTCCCTTTTTATTAAATAACACGTAACTTGATACTTCAATATAATTGAGGTATGATATCTAAAAAAGTTAACGGTGTACAAGAGGCCCTAATTGGGGTTGAAGATGGCATGACATTTATGCTAGGCGGATTCGGTTTATGTGGTATTCCAGAAAATGCCATAGCAGAATTGGTGCGTTTGGGTATTAAAAATATTACATGTATTTCTAATAATGCTGGTGTAGATGATTTCGGATTAGGGTTGCTTTTAAAAAAGCATCAAATTAAAAAAATGATTTCGTCCTATGTTGGCGAGAATGACGAATTTGAAAGACAAATGCTAAGTGGTGAGCTAGAGGTTGAATTAACTCCCCAAGGTACTTTGGCAGAAAAGTGTAGAGCTGCTCAAGCGGGATTTCCGGCATTTTATACCCCTGCTGGTTATGGTACAGAAGTAGCGGAAGGAAAAGAATCAAGAGAATTTAATGGGAAAATGCACATTTTGGAAGAAGCATTTAAAGCCGACTATTCATTTGTAAAAGCTTGGAAAGGTGATGCAGCAGGCAATCTTATTTTTAAAGGAACAGCGCGTAATTTTAATCCATGTATGTGTGGTGCTGCTACAATAACCGTTGCCGAGGTTGAAGAGTTGGTGCCAGTTGGTGCATTAGATCCAAATCAAGTTCATGTTCCAGGTATTTTTGTTCAACGTATTTTTCAAGGTGTAGATTATGAAAAAAGAATTGAACAACGAACAGTGCAGGTTCGAAATGGATAGTTTTTTAATGCAAAATTTTTTGAGTACGAGCAGAAAGAATCGAAATAATTACTATTGGAACATTTTCAAATTGAATAATTACGATGTTAGATAAAAATGGAATAGCAAAGCGAATTGCTAAAGAGGTAAAAGATGGCTACTACGTCAATTTAGGGATTGGTATACCAACACTTGTGGCAAATTTTGTACAAGATGATATAGCTGTTGAGTTTCAGAGTGAAAACGGTGTTTTGGGTATGGGTCCATTCCCTTATGAAGGCGATGAAGATGCGGATATTATTAATGCTGGTAAACAAACGATAACAACTTTGCCTGGAGCTTCGTTTTTTGATTCAGCAACTAGCTTTGGAATGATACGTGGTAAGCATGTAGATCTTACAATTTTAGGAGCTATGGAAGTTGCAGAAAATGGAGATATTGCCAATTGGAAAATACCAGGTAAAATGGTGAAAGGAATGGGTGGTGCAATGGATCTAGTTGCATCTGCTGAAAATATTATTGTGGCTATGATGCATACCAATAAAGCAGGAGTATCTAAACTTCTTAAAAGATGTACTTTGCCTTTAACTGGAGTAGGTTGTGTTACTAAAATTGTAACGAATTTGGCAGTTTTAGAGGTAACAAAAGACGGCTTTTTATTACAAGAAAGGGCGCCAGGTGTAACAGTAGAAGAAATAAAATCAGCAACCCAAGGTAACCTTGTCTTGCCAGCTGAGGTGCCAGAAATGGACGTTTAACCGTTCGTCGATGCGTTTTATCGAAGAAATTTACCTTTCATTTTTTTCACAACAGTATAAGGTTGTTTTACAACATTAATTTAGATGAACGATTTTAAGGTGTTAGATTTACATCGTAATTAATACGAAGTCTTAACCTAACTCAATCCCCATTGAGCGACTTTTAAATCCTACTTATAATTATGAAATTAAAAACGAGCAGTGTTAACACAAACAAGGAAATCCAAGTTTACAAAAATGATTTTTACAGTGGACTGATAACACTAACTAGAAAATTATTTATGCTATAAGTAATAGCCTCTAATTTAGAAAAACCATCTGTTTGAAGCAGATGGTTTTTTTGTGCTTAATACTTTATGTTATAAGTCGCACAAAATATCGCATGCCTTTTCTAAGGTCTCTTTTCTCTTTGCAAAACAAAAGCGTAGTACCCCATCCTGTCGAGATGCTACATTAAATGAAGATATAGCAATACTGGCTAGTTTCTTTTCAACTATTAAACTTTTGGCTAATTCTTCGTCCGTTTCCTGAGAAATTTCTGTATAATCTAATAGTTGAAAATAAGTGCCTTCCGTAGGGGTGAACTTTAGTCTTGAATTTCTTAATCGAGATAAAAAAAAATCTCGTTTTTCTTGGTAGAAATTGTTTAGGTCAAGATAGTTTTGTTCATTCTTTAAATATTGGGCGATAGCTCTTTGAGCAGGATGGTCAACACAAAATACCGCAAATTGATGTACTTTACGAAATTCGTGCATAAGCTCAGCAGGGGCAACACAGTAGCCTAATTTCCATCCAGTTACATGGAAGGTTTTTCCAAATGAAGCACAAACAAAACTCCTTGAAGCTAAGTCGTTAAATCGCGATGCGCTATGATGTTCTTTTCCATCATAAATAATATGTTCATATACTTCATCGCTAACCAATATGATGTTAGTATTTTTTAGAATTTCTTGTAAACAAAGCATATCATCTTTGGTGAAAATTCTTCCAGTAGGATTATGAGGCGTATTAATAACGATCATTCTGGTTTTAGAGCTTATTTTGCTCTTAAGAATACTCCAATCAATTTTATAATCAGGCCCTTCTAATTGTACATAAACCGGAATGCCACCATTAATTTCAATAGCAGGCTCGTAACAATCGTAAGCGGGTTTTAATACAATAACTTCATCTCCTTTATGTACAAAGGCAGTAATGGCGGTATAAATTGCTTGTGTGGCACCAACGGTAACAGTTACTTCATTAACTGGATCATAATTCTTATTATGTAATTTTTCAATTTTAGATGCTATTATTTCACGAAGCGGGTAATAGCCTTCCATTGGTGCATACTGGTTGTGATTATCTTTAATTGCATTCGAAGCAAGTTGTAATAATTTTGGGTCTGCAGAAAAGTTTGGAAAACCCTGAGATAAATCAATGGCATTGTTCTTGCGAGCTAAATTACCAACGGTTGTAAAAATTGTAGTTTTTACATTTGGTAGTTTCGATGTAGTAGTGTTTTTTATTGAATTCATTTTCTCATTCAGTTATCGGTACTACTTTCCATAAGGTAATATGATTTTTAATTAATTTAGCATGCTTAGATGGGTTCTTATGATAGCATGCTGAATCTTTATTTTTTTTGCGCTAGTTAATTCATTATTTCCTATAAAAAAGATTCTTTAAATCGTTCAAAATGGCAGGTATATCCATTGGGGTTTCGGACTAAATAATCTTGGTGTTCTGGTTCTGCGGGCCAGAAGGTGGTAAATGGCTCTAGCGTTGTTACAATTTTATTTTCCCACTTATTGGAATCTTCCACTATTTGTATGACCTCTTGGGCAATTGCTTTTTCTTTATCATTCTGATAAAATATAGCGGATCGGTAACTAGAGCCCATATCATTTCCTTGTTGGTTTATAGTTGTTGGATTGTGAATTCTAAAGAAGTAATCAAGAATCTCCTTAAAGGAGGTTTTGATTGGATTAAAAGTCAGTTCTATTCCTTCTGCATGACCAGGATGATTTCTGTAAGTAGGATTGTCATTCTCGCCTCCTAAATACCCAACTTCGGTATCAATAATACCTGGTCTCGATCTAAATAACTCCTCCATTCCCCAGAAGCATCCTCCGGCTATATATGCTTTAGTATAATTATTCATGATTTATTTATTTTGAATTTTACTCGGTTTTAGAATATAATTTAAGACCTAAGAACTACACGATAACATAGAAGAACCAATTTTATTTCTTGCCCAATCGGGTCGCTTAGCAAACCATTTGTCGTTTTCCGGTTGTTCATTGTATGGTTTTTTTAATAATTGAAAAAGTTCATTTATTAATTTGTAGTTTCCTTTATCTGCATCCTCTATTGCTAATTGCGCCATGTAATTTCGTAATACATATTTAGGATTTACAGAATTCATAAGCAACTTACGTTGCGAATCAGACTTGCTTTCAGTTTTAAGGCGAGCTGCATATTTTGAAAACCAAGTTTGCCATTTAGTTTTAATTTCTCCTTGGATTTCTTCAGGGTTGTAAAAAGCATTAGCAATCACATTCAAATCTTCTTGAGCATCTTCTTTATTAAAATTTGCCAGATTTCTAAAGAAGATAGTCATATCTGTTTCAGATAGTTGCAATATGTCTTCAATTTCATGAATTAAAGAATTGTCTTCTGTGTTTTTTTCAAACAAACCAAGTTTGGATTTCATCATTTCTACATATGCCACAGATAGTTCGTCTTGATACTCGTTTAGAATATCCTGAAGGGGTTCAGTATCTTCAATAAGTGGGTAAATGGCATTCGCTAATTGAAGTAAATTCCATAAAACAATTTGAGGTTGTGTGCCGTAACGGTAACGTTTATGAGTGTTGTCGGTGGTGTTGGGAGTCCAACCATGATTATAGTCTTCTAACCATCCATAAGGTCCATAATCTATTGTAAGGCCAAGAATAGACATATTATCTGTATTCATAACGCCGTGAACAAAACCTACACGTTGCCAATGAATCACCATTTCTAAACTTTTGTCGGCGACCTCTTTAAAAAATCTAATATATGTTTCCTTTGAAGGTTTTCCTAATTCTATAAAATGATGTTTTATAGTGAAATTTAAAAGTAATTTTAAATTAACTAAGTCTTTTCGCGCCGTTAAGATTTCAAAATTTCCAAAACGAATAAAAGAAGGAGCTATTCTGGAAACGATGGCGCCTTTTTCAAATGCTGGATTTCCATTGTACAAAACATCTCGTAATACTTGATCTCCTGAAAGTGCAAGTGATAGGGCTCTAGTGGTAGGAATTCCAAGATGGAACATGGCTTCACTACATAAATATTCTCTTATAGATGAACGTAAAACTGCTAGGCCATCTGCATTTCTTGAGTAAGGGGTTGGGCCTGCTCCTTTTAATTGTAGCGTCCAATGCTTGTTGTTGTGTTCTATTTCGGCCAAGTTTATAGCACGGCCATCACCTAATTGACCCGCCCAATTACCAAATTGATGTCCACCGTAACACATTGCATAAGGGTTAGTTTTTGGTAAAATTTTATTTCCAGTAATAACATTTAAAAATGCTTCGCTCTTGGCGTCCTTTTCTGAGATGCCTAATTCCTTCAGCATTTCTGGTGAATAATGAATGAGAAATGGCTGTTTTGTTTTCTTAGGTTTTACATAAGAAAAACATGCATTACTTACTTGACGTCTTTTGTTCTCAAGATTAGAATCTGCCGGAAGTTCTTTCGTAAATATATCTTGTATGTGTAGTTTCAAATTATGTTCTAATTAATTGTTTAATGGAGGGTATAGCAATTTATAATTGTATTCTGACTTTATCTAAGATAAGACCTTATTTGTAAGTCGAATTTTCTAATAATTAATTACACCAATAAATTATAGATAAAAACGAAAAAATCCCAAACACTACAAGCGTTTGGGACTAGTATTTTACGTGTTAAAATTAATTCTAGCTTTTTAAGTTAGCTTTCATTAATTCACGATTCATACGAGCAATATTATCCAGTGATATTCCTTTAGGACATTCCACTTCGCAAGCACCCGTGTTAGTACAGTTACCAAAACCTTCTAAATCCATTTGGGCTACCATATTTTTAACGCGATCTGCGGCTTCAACTTGTCCTTGTGGCAATAAAGCATATTGAGATACTTTTGCTCCAACAAAGAGCATAGCAGATGAGTTTTTACAACTTGCGACACAAGCTCCACAACCAATACATGTGGCTGCATCCATAGCTTCATCAGCATTATGTTTTGAAATAGGTAATGAGTTTGCATCTTGTGTATTTCCAGAAGTATTTACGGAAATATAAGCCCCAGCCTGTTGAATACGATCAAAAGAAGTTCGATCAACTATTAAATCTTTAATAACAGGAAAAGCTTGTGCTCTAAAAGGTTCAATTGTTATGGTGTCGCCATCATTGAACATTCGCATGTGTAATTGGCAAGTAGTTACTCCACGATCTGGGCCATGAGCTTCTCCATTAATATACATAGAACACATTCCGCAAATACCTTCACGACAATCATGATCAAACGCTACGGGATCTTCTCCCTTTGCTACTAATTGTTCATTAAGTACATCCATCATTTCTAAGAATGACATGTGCTCTGAAATTTCAGTTACTTTATAATTGACCACGCCACCTTTTGAGTTTGGTCCATTTTGTCTCCAAATTTTAAGCGTTAAATTCATGCTTTTTGGTTTGTGTAAGTGTTTATTTTAAGGCTTTCAACTTTAAATAAATTCACTTTTTCTATTTATAACTTCTTTGTTTCAACTCAATATCGTTGAATTCTAATTGCTCTTTATGCAAAATGGCATCTGCTGGTTCTCCTTTGTATTCCCAAGCAGCTACGTAGGCATAATCTTTGTCATTTCTTTTTGCTTCTCCTTTCTGTTCTCCATCCAATTCAACGGATTCTTCTCGGAAATGACCTCCACATGATTCTTCCCTATTTAAAGCGTCTTTTGCAAAAAGCTCTCCCAACTCTAAGAAATCTGCAACACGTCCAGCTTTTTCAAGCTCAGGGTTCAACTCGTTTGCTTTTCCTGTAACTTTTACATTTTTCCAGAATTCTTCTCGTAGTTCTTTAATTTCACTGATAGCCTCTTTTAATCCTGTGGCATTACGAGACATACCAACTTTATCCCACATAATCTTACCTAAACGTTTATGGTAATAGTCTACAGAGTGCTCACCATTATTATTTAAAAAGAAATCAATGCGTTCTTTAACCTCCTTTTCCGCCTCATCAAATTCAGCAGTGTCGGTTGCAATAGTGCCCGTACGTATATCATCTGAAAGATAATCGCCTATGGTATATGGTAAAACAAAATAGCCATCTGCCAAGCCTTGCATTAGTGCAGAAGCTCCTAGTCTGTTTGCTCCGTGATCTGAGAAATTGGCCTCTCCTATACAGTAGAGACCTGGAACAGTAGTCATTAAATTGTAGTCGACCCAAACTCCACCCATAGTATAGTGTGTGGCTGGGTAAATCATCATTGGTGTTTTATAAGGATTTTCATCTACAATCTTCTCGTACATTTGAAATAGGTTGCCGTATTTGGCTTCTACTACTGCTTCGCCAAGTTCAAGAATTTTTTCTTTAGAAGGGTTGTCAATACCATGTATTTTAGCTTGTTCGTTACCATAACGTTCTATAGCGGATTTAAAATCTAAATAAACAGCTTCTCCTGTTTTATTAACTCCGTAACCAGCATCACATCTTTCTTTCGCTGCTCTAGAAGCAACATCTCTAGGAACTAGGTTGCCAAAAGCAGGATAACGTCTTTCTAAATAATAATCGCGTTCTTCTTCACCTAATTGTGTAGGTTTTAATTTGCCTTCACGAATAGCTAAAACATCTTCCATTCGTTTAGGTACCCAAATTCTACCATCATTACGAAGTGATTCCGACATTAATGTCAACTTTGACTGATAATCACCAGAACGTGGAATACACGTAGGGTGTATTTGAGTATAACAAGGATTAGCAAAGAAAGCTCCCTTCTTATGTATTTTCCAAGCAGCTGTAGCGTTGGATCCCATTGCATTAGTAGATAGAAAATATACATTTCCATATCCGCCAGAAGCAATTACTACAGCATGAGCAGAATGCCTTTCTAACTTTCCAGTTATCAAATCACGTGCTATAATGCCACGAGCTTTACCATCAACTTTAACAACGTCTAACATTTCATGTCGGTTGAACATCTGGATTTTGCCTCTTGCTATTTGACGATTCATGGCTGAATATGCACCTAGTAATAGTTGCTGACCAGTTTGTCCTTTAGCATAAAATGTTCTTGAAACTAAAACACCACCAAAAGAACGGTTGTCTAAAAGTCCACCATAATCTCTTGCGAATGGAACTCCTTGGGCAACACATTGATCAATGATATTAGCTGAAACTTCAGCTAAGCGATGTACGTTAGCTTCTCGAGAACGATAGTCACCACCCTTTACAGTATCATAAAATAGGCGATAAATAGAATCTCCATCTCCTTGATAGTTTTTGGCAGCATTAATTCCACCTTGTGCTGCAATTGAATGTGCACGCCGTGGAGAATCTTGATAACAAAATGCTTTTACATTATAACCTAATTCAGCTAAAGTAGCAGCTGCAGAACCTCCTGCGAGACCAGTACCGACAACGATAACATCTATATTTCGTTTGTTGGCTGGGTTCACAAGGTCTATGTGATCCTTATAGCTGGTCCATTTATCCTTTAATGGTCCTTTAGGTACTTTTGAGTCCAATACAGACATAAGTAGCGGTATTATTAATGATTAAAATGATGGTAAAGTGCGATAAAAATAAACCCTAATGGAATAATTATCGAATATGCTGTTCCTATATTTTTCATTACTTTCTTTCTGCCAGCGGTTGCACCCATTGACTGGAAAGCTGAGGTAAAACCATGCATTAAATGCAGGGCTAAGAAAACAAAAGCAAGTACATATGCACCAACTCGTAGTGGGTTCACGAACTTGTGTTGTAATTCTTCGTAATAACGAAATCCTTCTCCATTAGGTAAAAGACCCGACGTATCTCCAACAATATATTTTGTATTGATTTCCGGAAACCAGAAATCAATAAAATGTAATATTATAAATGCTAAAATTGCAATTCCGCTCCATATCATATTACGGCTCATCCAAGAAGAGTTGGCTGCCCCTTTATTTTGAATATATTTTACATTTCTTGCACTTCTATTTTTAAGTTCTAATACAAAACCCATTACAAAGTGAAAAACAACTCCGAAAATTAAAACGGGCTGCATTACGTATTGAATTAACCAATTAGTACCCATAAAATGAGAAACTTCATTGAAGTTATCTGGGCTAAAAACTGACAATATGTTGATAGCGAAATGTTGAAGAAGAAAAAACATCAGAAAAAAAGCAGAAAGTGCCATAGCCACTTTTCTACCTATTGAAGACTTTAAAAATCCACTCATTACTTGGTTATTTGAATAACAAATTTACTGCACAGACGAATCATTACCAAGTTTTAAAGTAGTTGGAGCGTTATTTAGAAGGATTTTAAGGAAGGATATTAATTCTTTTTAGAACAAATTAGATTTAAAAGGCAAGTTTACTTCTGATAATCTATTGACCTATGGTAATATTATCTATTTTATTGGAGAACTCTGAGGACGAGAATGACCATACATCTGCTAGGTCATTATTTTCCGAATCATTACCGCAAATTATCCAAAGTTTGTTGTTGAAAAAAACAGAAGAGTGTTCTTTTCTAGCGGGAAACTCAGAGCTTAAGTTAGCTTTAAGCCAATTAATTGCATTAGAAGAATACCATATTTCGTTAGTAGTTAGATGTGGGTAAGAACCGGTAATTCTTTTACCTGCTGTAACCCAGAGTAAGTTTTCTTCGGTAATAATTTGATGACCCAAGAATTCTGGTGATACTTTATTAGTATTCCAGTCGTAACCATTATTACTATAATTTAAAGATTTGCCTCCGCCCCATAAGTTACCACCCACTACTACCAAATTGTTGCTAATTACTGTTGCAGCATGTTGTATTATTGCATTTGGCCCATAACTTTTATCAAAAATTTGAGTCCAGTTTATGCCATCTGTGCTTCTCCAAACATCATTAAATCCACAGCATACAGCATTTGATTGAAAAGGCTCGACAGTAGAACCTCCTATTAACCATAATGCATTATTAAATTCTGTAACAGTATGACTCCATCTTGGAGGAAAATCTGCAGAATCAGTTTCCAAAACCCAATTATTACCATCTTGTGATGACCAAATATCATTTAAAGCATAATTGTCGCTATCGTTTCTGCCTCCAATGACCCACATTTTACCATTGAATATAACCGAGGCATGATCTCGACGTTCAGAAAATCTCTTTCTTCGAGGATCGGAAGAATTCCATGAAATTCCATCCGTACTCCAAAGTACATCATTGCGAAGTATGCCATTTGAAGTGCCTGCAATTATCCACATTTTATTATCAAAAACTAAGGAAGTATGTGAACTTCTTGGGTCAAGACGTTTGCCATTATTAACTAGTGTGGCTTCAAGATTTTTAGTTTTAATTCCCAGGTCAAATTTTAGTTCGTTCTTCTCAACATTATGTTGAGATTCTGCTGCGGTTTCTAATTCAATTTTATGGCAACTATTTAAAATGATTGCCAGACCTATTAATATTAATATCAAGTTGTTTTTCATGCTAATATTTTGTTTTCATCTATTATTTTATGTTATTTCAAGGCTATTGGTTAACATAAAAGCATGAAATTCATTTTTGTGGCAATCTTGATATTTTATGAAATTTATTAAAATAAGATTAGTGCCACACTCTTTTTTAAGCGATCTTCATATTTTAAATAAGTAACTATCTACTAACTAATATTTACAATGGATATAGGGCTACTTTCTGCAAGCATAAATGTGTATTCTACTATGAGAATAGCTGAAGAAGCTGAGAATCGTGGTCATTATGTAGAGCAAGTAGATCATACGAAATGCTCTGTTAAATTGGGCAATGGAATACCTCAGATTTATTTGAATGAGGTAAATGTTTCAGATGAATTCGACGTAATTATTCCTAGAATTGGTGCTAAAGTAACAAGACATGGCGCCGCGATAGTGGAACAGTTTGAAATGAATGGAGTTTTTAGTTCAGCAAGTGCTGTTGGAATAAATAGCGCTAGAAATAAAGTGCGAACTTTACAATTAATGTCTAAAAAAGGTATTCCTATTCCAGAGACTTTATTTTCTATAAACCCATTTAATATTGAAGAGCAATTAGAAATATTAGGGGGTGCACCAGTGATAATTAAGCTACAAGAAGGCACTCATGGCTTAGGTGTTATTTTAGCTGAAACTAAGAAGTCGGCAAAGTCGATTATCGATACATTTTATAAAATGGATACAAGCATATTGATTCAAAAATTTATAGTTGAAAGTAACGGTGAGGATATTCGAATTTTGGTTGTTGGTGATAAAGTTGTTGCTAGTATGAAGCGGTTAAGTGCGGTAGACGAATTTAGATCAAATGTTCATAGGGGAGGTGCTACTGAAAAAATTAAACCAACAAGGGAAGAGCAATTAATCGCTGTTAATGCGGTTAAACATTTAGGTTTGGGAGTAGCAGGTGTAGATATAATACGGTCTAACAATGGACCATTACTCATTGAAGTAAATGCTTCTCCTGGTTTACAAGGCATAGAGGCAGCAACTGGTGTAAATATTGCTGAAGAAATAATTCATTTTGTTGAAAGAAATGGTCGTAAAAGAAGAAAATAGAACAATTACAATTGGTGGCGACAAAATTGTTCCAGGCCAAGATAAATTAGTTCATATTGGTATTGACCGATTACCTACCGGGATGTTAATTGATATTCCTATTTACGTATTTAATTCAACTAATCCAGGCCCTATAATCCTAATTCAAGCTGGCTTGCATGGCGATGAAATTAACGGCATTGAAATAGTTCGCCGCATGATTCATGAGAAGTATTTTAAAGTTAATAGAGGTGCGATAATAGCGGTTCCAATTCTAAATGTATTTGGGTTTATTCACTTTTCAAGAGATATGCCCGATGGAAAAGATGTAAATAGGAGTTTTCCTGGGTCAAAATTAGGTTCAATGGCTAGCAGAATTGCTTATCATTATTCGAAATCGATATTACCGCAAATCGATTTAGGAGTAGACCTACATACTGGTGGTGGTAGAAGACATAATTATCCACAGATTAGATTTACGAAGGGTGATAAAAACAGTGAAATTCTTGCAGCTATATTTAGGGCTCCATTTAGTTTTGGTTCAGATTTAATTAGTAAATCTTTTCGTAAAGAAGCTTATAAAAAAGGAATACCAACTATTGTTTACGAGTCTGGTGAAAGTATGCGATTTGATGATTTTTCTATACAAAAAGGGGTACAAGGCATTTTAAATATATTGGAGCATTTTGGTATGTTAGAAAAATTGACTTCCGATAACAGTGAAACAATCTATTTAGAGAACAGAAAATGGCTTCGTGCACCTACTGCTGGGATGTTTGTGCCAAAAATACTAAACGGTACAAAAGTAAAAAAAGGTCAAATTATCGGTGTGATAGCTGATGCTTTTGCTCATAGATATAAAGAACTAAAAGCACCGCTCGAGGGTTATGTATTTTGTATTAATAACCAGGCAGTGGTAAACCAAGGTGATGCGCTTTTTCACTTAGGAACAATACCTTAATAACGGTTAATTAATAAAATTACTCTATATCTTTTAATTGAATGGCAAGAGCTTTAGTTGACATTTGTACTTCAATTAAACTAAGAACTAAAGAAATCATTAAAGTCAATAAGCTAACACCAAAGACTAAATTTGCCAGATTTGCGTATTGAAAATATATTAATGCCATGGTTATTACTGCAAGTAAAAAACTTGCTATTGCAGAAGCTTGCATATTCTTAATAATGGTTAATCTTCTATTCAGTTTTTTAACTTGTAATACAGCAGATTCCGATTCTGTTTCTTGATATTTTTGGTGTAATTGTCGAATAAGTGCAGCTATTGCTAAATAACGAGCATTATAGGCTAACATTGTTAAAGAGATAGCAGGAAATAATAATGCAGGTATGCTAAGAGTTAGTTCCATATTTGGTTTTAAAATTCTCTAGAACTAGATTTTTTAGCTGATGGAAAGTCTTCTGGAATTTCTTGGGTTACAGATCCAGTTGCGGCCCATTCTGCTCCACGCAGCATAGATGTTAAAAACCCAACACAAGCCACAGAATAATCTATATGACCCATAATATTGTGAAAAATACGTCCTTTGCCATAATTTAAGACCATAAGTGCAGGTTCATGACGTCCAGTACCCTTATTATTTGGGTCTGAATAGGCAGTAGCAATAATTTCCATGTTTTCTGCAGGACCTCGTAGACTATTGTATAATTCATCTTTAGTATGCATCCAAACTTGCGGCATGTCTTTTGTAATAGGGTGCATTGAATTTCTTATTTTAATTTGGTATTCACTTTGTGGGCCATGAGCACCACCTTTTCCGGGAGAATTATCTCTTATTAATTCATCATTATCATTATAATAAACATAAGGTCCATCTTTTTCGGTACGTTCACCCCAGCCTCCAAGGCCTATCATTTTATTATAGGCTTCCCATTTCGGAAAAGAGTTGTCCGCAGCATGAAATACAACTAAGCCACCACCTTCGGAAATAAATTTTTCAAAATTTTTCTGAGTCGTCTCAGGCCAAGGAGCAGCATTCCAACCAAAATTTGTAACAACTAGGTCGTACTTAGAAAAATCTGGATTAAAATCTTGATCTGTTTTAGGCTTTTCTAATGCAATAGTTGTCGATAATCCATCAATTGGAAATTCAGAAATATATTTTTCACCCTTCCAAGTATAAGCAGAGCGAAAGACGTCTACAGTAAATAAACCAGTAGCTTCCATCTGTTCTTTGAGCAAAAAAGTAATCTTTGGCCATTGGTCGTGATTGTTTTGTCCGTCTACTATTAGCGTTTTAATTAATGGATTATTTTCTTGTGCACACAAAACTGTAGAAGACAAAATAAATAAACTCAACAATAAAAGAATTCCTTTGTTTTTCATTTTCGAATATTGATTTTTAAAAGTAGAATTTTTAACGTGGATTACCAACTATGGTTTTTTCTTTATTGGAATCCAAACTTCTTCTTCAGAAGTAATATCATTGTTTTTGTATTTTTCTCCTAGCACCTCAAAATGTGGTCTGTGTTCTAAAACGTATTCTGAATTTGGGAGCCATTCTTGATAAATATACTGAGCTGTCTTAGGGAATTCTTTGGCCAAACCTTTGTGAATAAAAACAGCATATAGCCCTTTGTTTAAAGTTAATTTTTTAAAACCTTTAGGTATATTTAATGTTGAATTTACTTCAATTGCCGCCCATTTGGTAAAATTTGTATGAGGGTTGAATTTTTTAAAATAATCTAACGAATCATATACTTGAATTGAATAATAATCAGTACCTATTGTATTAGTAATTTGATCCTTTTCTAGCATAAAACTATTCCATAATTGATGTGTTTTATTTTCAGTCAAGGACATTGTTTTTGATTTTCCGATAAGTAGTTTTTTCTGAAGTTGTTCTATTCTTATGTCCAATTTAATTGATATTATTGGTTGTTTATTCTTTAGTGTTCAATTTAGTAGAAAAATTACTGACTTGTTAAAATAGAAATTAAAATTTGGTCATTTTTGGTAGGACAACTATGATAGATTTATGAAGTTAAAGAGGTTATTAAGAGCAAGATCATAATAAAAACTTTAGGCTAAATAGTAAATGGCATAGGAAAAAATTAACAGCCTATTGCAGCCAATAATTTCAATATAGCAATCAGAATCTCATTTTATTCGTAAATATTAATATTTAATGTTAAATTACTGAATATTAACCAATTAAATATTTTAAAATGGAAGAGTATTTACCATTAATAATTCAACTAGTTTCCGGGGCATTAGGTGGAAACGTAGCAGGAAAATTATTAAATAATTTGTCATTAGGTACTGTAGGCAATTCAATTGCGGGTATTTTAGGTGGTGGACTTGGAGGTTCATTATTAGGAATGCTCGGACTTGGGGGTGCTGCAGCTGCCGGAGCTGAAGGTGGACTAGATATTGCTAGTTTAATTGGAAGTGTTGCAGGAGGTGGCGTAGGTGGTGGTGTTATTATGGCTATAGTTGGTGCCATAAAGAATGCAATGTCCAAGTAAATGACTCATAAAATACCAGACCCCAACAGAAATGTTGGGGTATTTAATACATTTTTGTAGATCACCTATATTTGAAATGCTTAATGCACAATCTATGAAATATAAATACGCAATTTTTTTTGTTGTTCTCTTTGGAGCTATATGTTCAGCACAAAAAACTATTGAAATTGGACAAATTTTAACCCCTAAAGGTGAGATTTTAGTCTGGCTGCATAATGAAACTCCAAAACATAAAGCAAGTTTTATTCAATTAGCAAATGATGGTTATTGGGATTCTTTAACCTTTAATCGAGTTATTCCCGATTTTGTAGCACAAGGTGGATGTCCGGATACTCCGGCAGGATTTAAGAATCCAGAATATTTATTAGCTCCTGAGTTTAATGATAGCTTAGTACATAATTATGGAGCTGTAGGAGCCGGTAGAGATGATAATGCTCAAAAACTATCTGCACGGTGTCAGTTTTATATTGTGCAAAATAAAAATGGCGAGCATAGATTGGATGGTGATTATACGGTTTTCGGTATGGTAATTAAAGGGATGGATATTGTAGATGCTATTGTAAATGTAAAAAGAGATTCATTAGACGAACCTTTTACACCCGTTACATTAGATGTTAATATTATATCTATGAAAAGAAATGAACTTAAAAAGCTATATCCAGACTATAAGAAATAAGTATTCTGTATTCTTTTCTTAATTTTATCGATTCGAATAAATATATTATGAAATACGAATTAATTAAGAATACTCTTTTTATTAAAAACCGTAAAAAGTTCATGGCTCAAATGAAGCCAAAAAGCATTGCTGTTTTTAACTCAAACGATATCTATCCTATAAGTGCGGACAGCACTTTACCGTTTGAACAACACCGAGATATTTTTTATTTAAGTGGTGCTGATCAAGAAGAAACTATACTACTTTTATTTCCAGATGCATTAAATAGTAAGCATAAAGAAGTGTTGTTTGTTAGAGAGACCAATGAGCATATTGCTATTTGGGAAGGAGCTAAACTAACAAAAGAGAGGGCTAAAGAAATATCTGGAATTGAAACCATTTATTGGCTCACCGATTTTGAGAAAGTATTCTTTGATTTAATGACCGAATCAGATACAATCTATTTTAATACTAATGAACATTACCGCCAATCTGTAGAAACACAAACTCGTGAAGATCGTTTTATTCAAAAGTGCAAATTACAGTTTCCAGCACATCAGTATGCTAAGAGCAATTCTATTTTGCAAAATATACGAGGTGTAAAAGAACCAGAAGAAATAGCCTTAATGCAAACAGCATGCGATATAACTGAAAAAGGTTTTAGAAGATTGTTAGGCTTTATAAAACCTGGTGTGTGGGAATATGAAATAGAGGCAGAATTATTACATGAATTTATTCGTAACAGATCTAAAGGTTTTGCATATTCGCCAATAATTGCTTCTGGAAACAATGCCAATGTTTTGCACTATCTCGAAAACAATCAACAATGTAAAGATGGCGAACTTATTTTAATGGATGTTGCCGCAGAATATGCAAACTATTCTAGTGATTTAACTAGAACTGTTCCCGTTAATGGCAAGTTTACACAACGACAAAAAGAGGTTTATAAAGCTGTGCTTCGCGTAAAAAATGAGGCAACAAAAATGTTGATTCCCGGTACTATTTGGGCCGACTATCATAAAGAATGCGGTAAAATTATGACTTCAGAATTGTTAGGCTTGGGTTTACTTGATAAGGCCGATATTCAAAACGAAAATAAAGATTGGCCGGCATATAAAAAGTATTTTATGCATGGTACAAGTCATCATATAGGCCTCAACACCCATGATTATGGCGAGTTAAAAACTCCAATGAAGGCCAATATGGTTTTTACTGTAGAACCCGGTATTTATATTCCTGATGAAAATATGGGGATTCGGCTTGAAGATGATGTTGTTATTCAAAATAATGGTGCTCCTTTTAATTTAATGAATAATATACCTATTGAGATTGATGAGATTGAGAGTTTAATGAGTAAATGAGTTTTAAGATGTTTTATTTTGCTGTAAATCGAATGTCTTGTGGCATAGGTTCGCAAAGTGATTTGTTCACAATTTTAGCTCTCATTAGTTTTTTGTCATTAAAGTGTCTTGAAATATTTTGGACAATTTCTGTAAAGTTGTCTGAACTATCTTTTTTTTTATGGTAGAACACTTTTATTGATCGACAATGAGGATGCTCAAAAATAGTGTTCAATAAAATACGGTCAGAAAGTCCACATGAGTGGCCAATTATATAAACTTGAAATTTAGTTGAATCTGTAAAATCCAGTAGTCGTTTATAATTATGGTTTGTTGAATATTTAAATGATTTGAAATTTTTTAAATATTCATTTTCATTTAAGTTTTCAATAGCTTTATAATCTTCGTCCATTTCATCTCCGAAACCAAAGTTTATTTCATAATTTCCAGAAGCCAAGAGTGAACCATGAATAGGAATAATTTCTGTGTTTAAATAGTCTCCATAGGATTTGGATTTTATAATTTTTAAATAAGAATTTAAAGAATCAGTATAATTAAAATTTAGAAAAAGTGTTTGATAAATAGAATTTTTAAGGAAGTTCTTTAATTTGTTTTTTCCTTTGGCGGTTATTATTGAATTGTCAAAATCAAGAAGATCTTCATAATCCTCTCTTGGAAATTCGTTTAAGTATTTTTCATTTATGTTACTGTCTTTTAAGTTCAAAGGTTTTATCTCAAAAAAGCTTAGAAATTTTTCGAATTTTTTAATTCGACCATTCACAAAGTCATATTTTGAATGTACTTTATTTATTAAATAGGATTTAAGTAATTCTTTAACCTCATTAAATTCTTTATTCAATCTTATTGCGGCCAGCTTGTTATTTTTGACCTGTTCCTTTTCGGCTTTTTCTTTTCCACCCGAGTAAGATGAACTTTTTCTTTTCGCAATTGATTTTAGTAAGGAGTAATATTCATTTTCTATATCTACCCAATTTTCAAGAGATTTCAGATTTATTTGTTTGAAAAAATTGTTTTTAAATTCAAAAACAATTTCAAAACCTGATGTTCTATTATTTATACATTTATATTGATTTTCAATGAAATCATATCCGCTATCTTCAACATATTTTCTAAGTTTAAAATCGAAATCTCTGAAATTAAGTATACTATTAAAAGGGAAATTACTTAAGTACTTTTCGTTAATAGTAATAACACTATTTATTAATTCTAAATTATCTTCTTGATTAAGTGAACTCCAAAATGAATTGATAAAATGTATATATGAGGTTTCTAATCCATGAGCTAAATCAAAGCCATTTCCTACTATTACTAGTTTATTCATATTTTAAATCTTCACCTATTGATATTCAAATAATATTACAAAGTTTTTCCTTCTTCTCATAATTTCGGTTCACTTAAAATATGAACGATTATATTAAAAGAATACTATAATTATATTAAATTAGAAACAGTAGGTGTTTTAGTTTTTTTGCGTTACTGAAATTGATATACATAATATATTTTTAAATGAGATTTTTTAATCGGATTTAAAAAATGTTTAAAAAATAATACCGTTGATTGAACGAAGGTCAAAATTTTAACCGACCAAAGACACGGTTTAACGGGATATAATTCCAGTTGAAGTAACTCCATACAATTTACCGTTTCATTACATCCTATTATTTGAACAGTTTATCGAATAAAATGTCGTTTATCGAAAAAGCGGCAATATTCAGAAATGTAAGCCAATAAAATAAACAGTAACTGCGTTCTAAGAAGGTATTTCGAAACCGAATATCTAAATACAAATTAAGCAGCTAATTCAGTATCCCTAAATGCTGATTTAGAAACCAAAACCTACTTAGCATGAAAAAGTTATTTTGCAGCATTTTTGGACATCATTACTCAGTTTCCAAAAAAGTTACACTGCACATCAAAGAGTACAAATGCGTTCATTGTGGTAGAGAAGTTACAACGGATGTTAGCGGTAATTTATCAACTCTAACACCGGAGCTTCAAGACATTAACCATACTTTAGAAAGTATTTATAGAAAAAGACATCAGGCTTCGCAGCAAGTAGCCTAATTATGTTATGGCAATAACAATCTTAACCATATAGGAAAAGATATAAGTTTTATTCCTGGAAATTTAAGTAAGCGCCCTTCTTCTTGACCGTCGTTCGCCCCACAACCGTCATATATGGGAAATGCCTTTTATTTTCGGGAATATCTTTTAACTGTATTCATTGAAATTACAGTTACTTAATTTTAAATCTATCTAGTTATTTACAACTGCTCAAATGCAGAAAAGCCTTGGCCAAGAATGGTTGAGGCTTTTTAATTAATAGTAGATTTAAACGATAATAATATGGTTTCCGATATTTCTTTAATTTTAGCATCAGGCAAATCATGACCCATATTTTCAATCCATAAACTTTTTGCATTTGGAATAAGTCTTTTCATTTTTTCACCATGGCTAAATGGCATAACAGGGTCTTTTTTACCATGTATAATAAGCGTAGGAATAGTTAAATTAGGAAGGTCTACATTTCTTGAATCTGATATTATAATAGCTCGAAAATGATGTTTAGCAGCAATTAGGTTATAACCCGTTCTTTCCTTTAGATTATAGGCTGAAATTTCTGCCATTGTTTTAACATCTATATCGCCAGTAGCTTCCCCCATTAATATTCTTTTTTGAATAATTTGTCTTTTAATTTGCCCCTTTTTACTTCCAAAAAATCCGTGTTTAAGGATTGCGCTTATCATTTTTGGTATAACCTCATTAGACATTGGCGCTAATTCAGGGTCTAAAACATTACCCGAAGACATTATTGAAGTTAATGTTGAAGTTCTTTCAGGATATTCTATTGCTATTAATTGTGCAATCATTCCGCCCATTGAAACGCCTATAATATGAGATTTTTCAATCGCCAAAGTGTCTAATATCGCAATTGCATCTGTCGCCATATCAGAAAGGGAGTAGGCTTTTTTCTTTTTCCATTTTACGGTACTCGATGAAAAACCTGTACCTCTATGGTCATAACGAATTACTTGGTAACCAGCATTTGTAAGATTCGTAATAAAATTTGGAGGCCAGCTTAAGGCGTCTTGCCCGTTACCCATAATTAAAAGAACGGTTCCTATAATTTGTTTAGGGGGACTAATTTTTTCGTACCAAATGGAATGCGTGTTGTTTTTGGCAAAACCTGTTTCGCCAGAAATAATTTTAGGAGTAGAAGTATTTAGAACTTTTCTTATTGTACTCCTATCTGTTTTAGAAAGCTTAGGAATTGAAGCACAACTTGATAAAATATAGGATGCGGCCAAAAAATAAAATAAGGCTATATATTTTTTTTCAACCGCCATATTTTACGCGTTTAAGATTTTTTATAAGAATTCCAACCCTGCGCGGACAACGGAATTTTAGTATTTGCTCTAGTTATTAAGTGTGATCCTTCTGCTGGTTCTGTCATATGTCCGATTACCGTAAAGTTAGGATTGCCTTTTATCTTGTCGAAATCATTCTGATTTATTGTAAATAACAATTCATAATCTTCTCCGCCACTAAGAGCAATCATGGTGCTATCTACTTTAAACTCTTCACAAGCAGCGATAACCGTAGGATCCAACGGAATTTTATCTTCGAATAAATTACATCCAACAGCACTGTTTTTACAGATGTGAAGAATTTCTGAAGATAAACCATCACTAATATCAATCATTGCCGTTGGTAAAACGTTCAGTTCTTTAAGGAGTTTAACAATATCTTTTCTGGCCTCAGGCTTTAATTGTCTTTCAACAATATAAGAATATGGTTCTAAATCAGGTTGGTTGTTAGGGTTTACTTTAAATACTTCCTTTTCTCGTTCTAGAACTTGTAATCCCATATATGCCCCACCAAGATCGCCAGTAACCACCAATAAGTCATTTGGTTTAGCTTTGTCTCTATAGGTTATTTTTGTTTCATCAGCTACGCCAATTGCAGTTATGCTAATAAGCAACCCAGTTAGTGATGAGGTGGTATCTCCACCAATTAAATCAACTCCAAAGGTTTTACATGCTTGATGAATTCCAGCGTACAATTCCTCTAAAGCCTCAACTGGAAATCTATTAGAAGCGGCAATTGATACTGTGATTTGAGTTGCACTAGCATTCATTGCATAAACATCAGAAAGGTTTACTATTACCGATTTATAACCAAGATGCTTTAAGGGCATATAGCTAAGGTCAAAATGAATGCCCTCAACCAAAAAGTCTGTGGTAATTATAACTTTCTTCTCTCCAAAATCAAGCACTGCAGCATCATCTCCAATACCCTTTAAGGTTGATTTATGTTCAATTTTAAAATGTTGTGTCAGATGTTCAATTAGTCCAAATTCCCCTAATTGCTCCAACGATGTACGTTCTTGATTTTTATCTTCTAGCATTTAGCAAAAGTAAGGAGTATATGTAAAAATATAGGCATAAAAAAACCAGAGCTTAGAGACTCTGGTTGTTTTATGTTAAATATAAAGTAGAAGATTATCCAACAGAATAACCTTTCCTGTACTCTCGTTTTACATATTTATTTGCGGGATCAAAGTTTGTAACTTTCATATTCTGAGCATCCCATTGTAAACGTTTTCTACCATGATACATTGATCCGCCACTCCAGAATCCTTTATTTTCAGCTTTAGGATCTATTTCGAAATATGATTTCAATGCAATGTTTCCAATAAGCACACTCTCCGTGAATGGACCAGAATAATCGAAAGAAGAACTTGTTTCTGCATTTCCATATCCTGCCATACAAGCATTAACCCATTGCACATAATGTCCTTCAGGCACACGCTTTATGGTTTGTTCAACTTCAAATTGCTCATTAAGGGTTAAAGGAAGTAATCTTGGATTAGCTCCATAACAATCAGCTAGTAATTTTCCTTTATCACCTATAAAGAGAATGCCTCCATCCCAGTTACCCATTGGCTCATCATCGCCCATTTCTTCAGGTCTTTCAGCGATAAGTCCTCCGTCCATCCAGGTAAATTTAATATTACCCATGCCATCTGTTCTAGGATAGTTAATATGTATTTTACTTGAATTGGGGAAACTCTTAGGGTAATTAGCAGTTTCAAACTTACCTTTAAATGCATCTGAAACACTACACTCTACAGAATTTGGATATAAAATAGGTAATATTCTAAAAGCGGGGTCCATAATATGGCAAGCCATATCACCTAAAGCACCCGTGCCAAAATCGGACCATCCTCTCCAATCGAAAGGTAAATATGCATCATTATAATCACGGTATTCAGCTGTGCCAAGCCATAAATCCCAATCAAGACCTTTCGGTATTTTATTCTTTTTTGTTGGTGTTTCAAGTGCTTGTGGCCATATAGCACGGTTCGTCCAACATTTTACAGTATGTACCTCACCAATAATTCCTGTTTCATATATTTCTTGCATTTTACGAACACCGTCTCCTGATCCACCCTGATTTCCCATTTGGGTAACTACCTTAAATTTTGATGCAGCTTCGGTGAGCATTCTTGCCTCCCATATATCATGAGTTAAAGGTTTTTGAACATATACATGCTTGCCCATTTCCATTGCCTTATACGTTGCCACGGCGTGATTATGATCTGGGGTTGAAACTGAAACAGCATCAATATTATCCTTTTCCTTATCTAGCATTGTTCTAAAGTCCTTGTAATAACTAGCTTTTGGGAAATTTTTTCTTGATTCTATAGCTTGTCTGTCATCAACATCACACATAGCTACAATACGAGCATTTGGACTTTCAGTAAAAGAAGTCATATCGCTTCTACCCTTGCCACCGGCACCAATACCAGCAATATTTAAAGTGTCGCTAGGAGCAACAAATCCAGGTCCACCTAAAACATGTCTTGGAACAATCATAAACCCTGCAGATGCCAGTCCAGTATTTTTAAGAAATTTTCGGCGCGAATCATTTTTCAACTTGTTAATTTTTTTACTCATTTGTCGATATAATTAGTTTGGTTAAATCAATAGAGATCAAGGTAAATTAATATTTCGAATTCTCCCAATGGCTAAAATAAATTAAAAGGGTGACAGTTTTTTGTGTTATTTACTATTATAGTGATAGTATCTTGACAATGTTTAAAAAAATAGATGAGATTAAATGGTATCTTTATATATCAAAAGAAATATTCTTGCTATGAAAAAATTTCTGCTGTTTGCCTTAACTATTGTAATTATTACCGCTTGTTCGAGTAATGATGATGCTGTTTTAGATTCAGAAAACGAGATAGATGATACTCTTGAAGTGCAAACTGGCATTGTGCCATGTGAAGATGGTCTTGCTGGTGTATATCCGTGTGACGGGTTTGATCAAATTGGGAATATTACTCTAGCAGATTTTAGCGCTAATTCAGGTAACGATTGTTGGGGATGGACTGATCCAGAAACAGGCAAAGAGTATGCATTAATGGGGTTGGATAATGGCACCGGTTTTGTTGATATTTCTGATGATCAAAATTTAATTTATTTAGGAAAATTACCTACAGCTACTGTAGCAAGCTCTTGGCGTGATATTAAAGTATATAGCAATCATGCCTATGTAGTATCGGAGGCGCAAGCCCATGGAATGCAAGTGTTTGATTTAACACGATTGAGAGACGTAAACAATCCTCCGCAGATTTTTGATGCAGATTTTCTTTATGACGAATTTGGTAATGCACATAATATTGTTATTAATGAAGAAACGGGTTTCGCATATGCTGTTGGAACAACAACTTTTAGTGGTGGGGGTCATTTTATAAATATTCAAAACCCACAAAGTCCTATTGCTTCTGGGGGTCATGTGGCAAATGGTTATACACACGATGCACAGGTAATAAGCTATAATGGACCAGATTCTGATTATACTGGAAGAGAAATTTATATTGGTGCTAATGAAGATAGAGTGGCAATTGTTGATGTTACAGATAAAGCCAATCCACAAGAAATAAGTACTATTACCTATGATAATTTCAGTTATACTCATCAAGGTTGGTTTACAGAAAATCAGCAGTACTTTATTCTTGGAGACGAAACAGATGAAACAAATTTTGGTTTTAACTCTAGAACTTTGATTTTTGATTTTGCTGATTTAGATAATCCCGTTTTGCATGATACCTATTTGGGACCAACTGCTGCCATAGATCATAACGGTTATGTTATAGGTAATCAGTTTTTTCTTGCCAATTATACAGCAGGAATGCGTGTTCTTGATATATTGGATATTGAAAATAAAAATATTTCAGAAATTGGCTTTTTTGACACCCATCCTTCAACCGATAAAGCAGATTTTAACGGAGTTTGGAGTGTTTACCCTTTCTTTTCAAGTGGTAAAATTTTAATTAGCGATATTAATAGAGGATTATTTGTGGTCAAGAAATCTAATTGATGAAAAATTATATTTATTGTTTTTTACTTCTTCTGTTCTTGTCTTGTTCAGATGATTCTAAGTTTGTTAAACTTGAGGATGATTTAGCAGTTTTTTATGGCGAAGTAGAATGGACTAATAGTTTCGGTGGTTCAGGTGCAGACACTATAAGGTCTATTATAAAAACAAATGATGGTGGTTATGCTATTTTAGGTTCCACCAATAGTGTTGATGGTGAAATAACCGACAAGACAAATTCGGCCGTAGATTATTGGTTATTAAAATTGAATGAACAAGGTAAGATACAGTGGAGTAAAACTTATGGTGGAAGTGGGGAAGATATTGGTCAAAGTATTCTACAAACAAGCGATGGAGGCTATGCATTAACGGGCTATGCTCAAAGTGCTGACGGCGATGGAAGTAATAATGAAGGGTATCACGATAATTGGATAATCCGTTTAGATAATCAAGGAGCAATTTTATGGGAAAAAAGTTTTGGTTTTTCTGGCCATGATCATTCCTATGATATTATTGAGACGGAAGATGGTGGTTTGTTTTTTGCTGGTTTTTTAGACATAACTGCTGCTCGTGAAGATGGTTTTGCTGAAAAAGGAGAATTTTTAACAAGGCATGGTGTCGGTGAATTTTGGGGTACGAAACTGGATATTGATGGAAATGTAGAATGGAGAAAATATTTTGGAGGCACTAACAATGATAGGGCATATGGAGTAGTAAATTCACTTGACGGCGGCTTCGTGATGGCCGGATTTACGGAAAGCACCGACTACGATGTGTCAATAAACAGAGGTAGTTACGATTTTTGGGTAGTTAAGGTAGACCGAGATGGTAATTTTGTATGGGAGAGAGCATTTGGAGGTACAGGTATTGATCGAGCTTATGATATTATAAATACCTCAGATGGAGGTTACGCAATTACGGGCCATACCTTGAGTGACGATTTAGATGTAACCAAGAATAATGGAGAGTCAGATATTTGGTTGATTAAAATTGATGGTAATGGTCAATTACTCTGGGAAAATTCTTTCGGAGGATCTGGATTTGAATTAGCAGAAGAACTTTGCGAAACCAATGATGGAGGACTAATGATAATTGGAAATTCTAAAAGTGTTGATGGAGACTTAGTGAAAAATCATGGTGAGAATGATATTTGGGTTATTCGAACAGATTCTAAAGGTCAATTAGAATGGCAAAAGACTTTCGGTGGTTCGGATTTAGATTATGGCTACGACATTATTGAAAATAAAGATGGAAGTATTATGGTTGTTGGTGAAATTTTAAGTCAAGATTTTCCAGGTATAATCAATAAAGGTGCAACAGACGCAGTGCTCATAAAAATACAATAGAAGTGTTATTCTTTGTAACGTTCAATTTGTTTCATCTTAGATTGAATTAATTCTTGTACTTCCTTAATCAATTATTGGTAAAATGGGATTTTTATTAATTCAAAATCCAGTTTTTTTAATTGTTTTTTTATCCTAATTTTTAAAATAATAAGTGCTTAAGCCTACTTAAAAGTGTATTGGTGTTTGCAAGGCCTGTTCGATTTGCTGATAAATAAGGCTAAATGAACATTTTTTTGATAAGAAATACATATAGAGAAAGTTTATAATGGCATACAATATAATAATGTAAGTAAATGCGGTAAAACCCTACTAATAAACTATATTTGTAAGCTATTTAGAATCATAACAGATAATGATACAAGTTTCAGAAACAGCAAAAAACAGAGTGGTAAGTCTTATGGCCGAAAGCGGTTATGATGCTTCAAAAGACTATGTGCGTGTTGGTGTAAAAAGTGGGGGTTGCAGTGGTTTGTCATATGAATTAGATTTTGACAGAGAAATGAGTGAGACTGATAAAGTTTTTGAAGACAACGACGTGCGTATAGTAGTAGATAAAAAGAGCTTTCTTTATTTAGTGGGTACTACCTTAGAATATTCGGGAGGACTTAATGGTAAAGGCTTTGTATTTAACAATCCGAATGCACAACGAACTTGTGGATGTGGAGAGAGTTTTTCATTATAAATTGTTGATTAATTACTGTAATCAACTTATTGAAAATTTATGGCATATACAGAAGAGGAATTAAAGAAGGAATTAGAAACCAAGGAATACGAATATGGTTTTTATACGGCTATTGAGTCCGATACATTACCAAAAGGACTTAATGAAGATATCGTAATTGCCATTTCTAAAAAGAAAGAAGAGCCTGAATGGATGACAGAATGGCGACTCGAAGCTTATAGAATATGGAAGAAAATGGAAGAGCCAGATTGGGCAAATGTAAATTATGAGAAGCCAGATTTTCAGGCTATCAGTTATTATTCAGCTCCCAAATCAGCAGACCCTAATAAGTCTTTAGATGATGTAGATCCAGATTTATTGGAGATGTATCGCAAACTAGGGATTTCTGTTGATGAACAAAAGCGATTGCAAAATGTAGCTGTTGATATTGTGGTTGATTCAGTTTCGGTAGCAACTACGTTTAAAAAAACCTTAGCGGAAAAGGGAATAATCTTTATGCCTATTTCAGAAGCAATTAAAGAGCATCCTGAATTGGTTAAAAAATATATGGGAACGGTAGTCCCCAAAACAGATAATTTTTATGCAGCATTAAATTCAGCTGTATTTACAGATGGTTCATTTTGTTATATTCCAAAAGGAGTTAAATGTCCGATGGAATTGTCAACATATTTCCGAATTAATGAAGGTGGAACAGGTCAATTTGAGCGTACTTTAGTAATTGCCGATGAAAGTAGTTATGTAAGTTATTTGGAAGGGTGTACAGCGCCCTCTAGAGATGAAAATCAATTGCACGCTGCAGTCGTTGAGCTTATTGCGCTTGATGATGCGGAGATTAAATACTCTACGGTACAAAATTGGTTCCCTGGTGATAAAGAAGGCAAGGGTGGAGTATATAATTTTGTTACGAAACGTGGAATTTGCGAGAAAAACGCAAAAATTTCTTGGACTCAGGTTGAAACAGGTTCAGCAGTAACTTGGAAATACCCTTCATGTATTTTAAAAGGTGATAATTCTGTTGGTGAGTTTTATTCTATAGCGGTAACAAATAATTTCCAACAGGCAGATACCGGAACAAAAATGGTGCATTTGGGTAAAAATACCAAAAGCACAATTATTTCTAAAGGTATCTCAGCTGGGAAATCACAAAATAGTTATAGAGGTTTAGTACAGGTAAATAGTAGAGCGGAAAATGCTAGGAATTTTTCGCAATGCGATTCTTTATTAATGGGTAATGAATGTGGAGCGCATACTTTTCCGTATATAGAGGCTAAAAATAAAACCGCTCAAATAGAACATGAGGCAACGACCAGTAAGATTGGTGAAGATCAAATATTTTATTGCAATCAAAGAGGTATCGATACTGAAAAAGCAATTGCACTCATTGTCAATGGTTTTAGTAAAGAGGTATTAAATAAATTGCCGATGGAATTTGCTGTTGAAGCTCAAAAATTACTAGAAATTAGCCTTGAAGGTTCTGTGGGATAGCGAACGACTAAACAAGAAAGATTAAGAAATGAAAAAACTCATACTTGTATTTGTCATTACCTTTTCATTTTTTGCGTGCAAAGAAGAAAAAAAAACAGAAAAGGAAACGGTTACTGATATAGAAAAACCTGAAGTTAAATTATATGCTTTCGATGGTGGAACAGTTTTCGTAAATAAACTAGAATTGTTTTCGCAAGACACAACCTATCAAGGTCAAACTAAAGAGTTTGCGGATGCTTTTTATGTGATAAGTCACCCCAAAGGAAATTTGATGTGGGATGCCGGACTACCAGAAGGTTTAATAGGTTTGCCTGAACCTTTTACCGACCCAAGTGGTGCTTTTACAGTTTCTAGAAGAGATTCCGTAGTGAATCAACTTAAGTCTATCGGTTTAGAAATTGAGGATATCGATTACATAGCATTATCACATACACATTTTGATCATAGTGGGCACGCAAATAAATTAAAAAGCGCAACTTGGTTGGTTCAAGAAACTGAATATGATTTTATTACCAGTGAAGAATCTCAAAAAACCAATACAGATAATTACAACGCAATTAAAGAATTGACCACTATAAAAAAGTTGAATGGTGATTATGATGTTTTTGGTGATGGTACGGTAGTGATAAAATCAATGCCTGGTCATACACCAGGGCATCAGGTTCTATTTCTTGATTTAGCTGAAAACGGACCAACATTATTGTCTGGTGATTTATTTCATTTATATGAAAATAGAATTCACAAAAGAGTACCAAGTTTCAATTTTGATGTAGAACTTACATTAAAGAGCATGGATGCATTTGAAGCTTTTGCAAAAGATAAAAATGCAAAAGTGTACTTGCAACACCAAAAAGAAGATTTTATTAAAATGCCAGTAGCGCCAAAATATTTAAACTAAAGTAAGATGTTAAAAATTAATGACTTGCATGCAAGTGTTGACGATAAAGAAATATTAAAGGGTATAAATTTAACGGTAAATGCCGGTGAGGTTCATGCAATTATGGGACCGAATGGTTCGGGTAAAAGTACTTTAGCCTCTGTAATAGCAGGTAAAGAAGAATTTGATGTAACCAAAGGTTCAGTAATTCTTGATGGTGAAGATCTTGAAGAAGAATCTCCAGAAGAAAGAGCACATAAAGGAATTTTCCTTTCGTTTCAATACCCTGTAGAAATACCTGGAGTATCTGTTACAAATTTCATGAAAACGGCAATAAACGAATCTCGTAAAGCTAGAGGTTTAGAAGACATGCCAGCTAATGAAATGTTGAAGCTCATCCGAGAGAAATCAGAATTATTAGAAATAGACCGTAAATTTTTATCACGTTCTTTAAATGAAGGTTTTTCTGGCGGTGAGAAAAAACGAAATGAAATTTTTCAGATGGCCATGTTAGAGCCAAAGCTAGCTATTTTGGATGAAACCGATTCTGGTTTAGATATAGATGCCTTGCGAATTGTAGCTAATGGAGTAAATAAGTTAAAAAGTAAAGACAACGCAGTAATTGTAATTACACACTATCAACGTTTACTTGAATACATCGTTCCAGATTTTGTGCATGTATTACATAACGGAAAAATTGTAAAGTCTGGTGGTAAAGAGTTAGCACATGAACTTGAGGAAAAAGGATACGACTGGTTGAAACAAGAAGCTACAGTCTAAAAAGTAAGAAGTGAAATAGTGCAAAGCAAAGATTGCTTTATACTTGAAACGAATTACTTAATACTTAAAAAAAATGGATTTAAAAGAGAAGTTGATATCATCCTTTATGGCATTTGAGAATAATGTTGATGTAGAACATCCGGTACATGACATACGTTCTAATGCGATAAAGAATTTTGAGGAAAAGGGGTTCCCATCAAAAAAGAATGAAGCTTGGAAGTATACTTCGTTGAACAGTTTGCAAAAAGTAGATTTTAGTATTTTTCCGAAGGAGGAGAACAAAATAGAATACAATGATGTTAAAAAGTACTTTATTCATGAAATAGATACCTATAAAATTGTGTTTATTGATGGAATTTATAGTTCTTATTTATCAGAAACTACTCATGATGGTGTAGATATTTGCTTAATGAGTTCGGCCTTAACAAAGCCGATGTACAAGCCAGTTATTGATGTGTATTTTAATAAGGTGGCCGCTAAAGATGAATCTTTAACCTCATTAAATACAGCTTTTAGTAAAGAGGGTGCTTTTATTTATATTCCTAAAAATAAAATGCCTAAGAAACCTGTTGAAATTGTACACTTTGCCACGGGAAATGAAGCTTCTTTAATGCTGCAGCCACGAAATTTAATTATCGTAGAAGAAAATGCAGAATTACAGGTAATAGAAAGACATCAAAGTCTTACCTCAAATGAAGTTTTAACCAATTCCGTTACCGAAATTTTTGCAGCAAAGAATGCTATTATTGATTATTACAAGGTGCAGAACAATGTGAGTACCGCTTCAATGATTGATAATACATATATTGATCAAAAGGATAAAAGTGTGGTAAAAGTGCATACTTTTTCTTTCGGAGGAAAATTAACACGTAATAATTTAAATTTTTATCAAAATGGTGAGTATATAGACTCTACCATGAAAGGTGTTACAATACTAGGAGAAAAACAACATGTAGACCATCATACATTGGTACATCATATAGAGCCAAATTGTGAAAGCCATCAAGACTATAAAGGAATTTATGGTGAGCAATCAACAGGAGTATTTAACGGCAAAATAATCGTTGATAAGATAGCTCAGAAGACAAATGCATTTCAACAAAATAATAATATCCTAATAAGTGATAAGGCCACTATAAATACCAAACCTCAATTAGAAATTTTTGCAGATGATGTTAAGTGTTCTCATGGTTGTACCATTGGTCAATTAGATGAAGATGCCCTTTTCTATTTGCAATCGAGAGGTATTCCGGCAAAAGAAGCTAGAGCACTTTTAATGTATGCTTTTGCTAATAATGTGCTTGAAAGTGTGGGTATTCCTGAATTGAAAGCAAGAATTAATAAATTGATTGCTAAAAAATTAGGTGTAAATCTTGGGTTTGATATTTAAAAAGAACAGCTGTAAAAAAATATTATTAAATGCTTTTTTGGCAGTTACTTTATTTGTTCTTGCTCCCAAAGAAATTGCCGCTCAAGAAGCTCATTTTGGTTTAAAAGGGGGTTTAAATTATTCTTCCATAGTTGGTGATTTAACTAATGGAATGAAGTTTAGGTTATCTGGTCATGGTGGTATTTTTCTTGAGGTAGATTTTTCAAATAAGTTCTCATTAAGGCCAGAATTGCTTTATTCTTCACAGGGTTTTCAATATAGTACTGATTTAAATGCAATTGAAAATCAAAGTAGTGGTGGAGATCAAAATGATTATAGATCTAATGTACAGTTAAATTTTTTGACAATTCCAATATTAGGAAAATTTGAAATGAATGAGAATTATTGGTTAGAATTTGGACCACAATTCGGATTTCTATTAAATCAGGTAACTAAAAACAAGAATCTCGACGAGTTAGATGGTGCTAATGCAACTTCTAAAAGCAAAATTTCTGGTGATTTCCAATTAGATTATGGTGCTGCAGTAGGCGTTGGTTTCGTATTAACTGAACAACTTTCCGTTGCTCCAAGGTTTTATATTGGACTTCGTAATCGGCTAAATGGATTAGGCGATAATATTCAAAATTATAATGCCTCAATACAACTTTCGGTTAATTATTTGTTTCGATAATAACTTAACGCGCTTGAAGTATTAAAAGGTATAATACGGGTATTTCACCAATAATTTATTGCTTTGTCAGTATCTTTACCTTTCAAAAAATGTGCTATGTTTAATGTTGAAAAAATTCGAAAAGATTTTCCAATACTTAACCGAAAGGTTAATGGAAATCCTTTGGTCTATTTTGATAATGCAGCTACTTCTCAAACTCCCTTAGTGGTTATTAATAGTATTGTTGATTATTACTCAAATTACAATGCGAATATTCATAGAGGAGTACATGCGCTATCTCAAGAAGCAACCGATAAATATGAACAAGCGCGAATTAAAATTCAAAAGCATTTTAACGCAGCTAAAGCTCATGAAATCATTTTTACATCGGGCACAACTCATGCAATAAACTTGGTGGCGAATGGATTTTCATCACTATTAAATAAGGGAGACGAGGTAGTCGTTTCCGCTATGGAACATCATTCCAATATAGTGCCTTGGCAGATGCTTTGTGAACGTACAGGAGCCATTTTAAAGGTAATACCAATAAATCAAGAAGGTGAATTATTAATTGATATATATCAAGATTTGCTTTCTGAAAAAACGAAATTGGTCTTTTGCAACCATGTTTCAAATGCATTGGGAACAATAAATCCAATAGAAAAGATTATTTCTGAAGCTCATCAAGTGGGTGCGGCTGTACTAATAGATGGTGCCCAAGCGGCACCACATATAGTTGCAAATGTAGAAGAATTAGATGTTGATTTTTATACGGTTTCTGCGCACAAAGTTTGTGGGCCAACAGGAGTAGGAGTGCTATACGGAAAGGAAGATTGGTTAAATAAACTACCACCATATCAAGGTGGAGGTGAAATGATAGCTGAGGTAACTTTCGAAAAAACCACCTATGCAGAGCTTCCACATAAATTTGAAGCAGGTACACCTAATATTTGTGGAGGAATTGCCTTCGGTACAGCATTAGATTATATGAATGCAATCGGTTTTGATGCAATTGCTTTGTATGAAAATGAGTTATTGCGTTATGCTACCAAGAAGTTGTTGGAGATTGATGGACTCAAAATTTATGGTACAGCGAAACATAAGACGGGTGTTATATCATTTAATATTGAAGGTTTACATCCTTATGATATTGGGTCAATTTTAGATAAACTTGGAATTGCAGTTCGTACCGGTCATCATTGTGCGCAGCCCATAATGGATTTTTATAAGATACCAGGAACCGTACGAGCTAGTTTCAGTTTTTACAATACTAAAGAAGAAATTGATATTCTAGTTCAAGGTGTAATACGAGCAAAAAACATGCTACAATAGCCAATTGTTATCATTCCCTTAAAGAATTGATTGCCACTTATTCTTATTGTATTTTTGTAGAAAATTAGTGCATGAAGATTAAAGAAATTCAAGAAGAGATTATTGATGAGTTTGCAATGTTTGAAGATTGGATGCAACGTTATGAGTATATGATAGAATTGGGCAAATCGTTACCTTTAATTGATGAGCAGTTTAAAACTGACGACTATATTATTAAAGGTTGTCAAAGTAAAGTGTGGGTACATGCAAAATTAGATGGCAATAAGTTGATATTTACGGCAGACAGTGATGCAATAATAACAAAAGGTATAATTGCTGTTTTAATTCGTGCTTTCAGTAATCAAACACCACAAGATATTATTGATGCAGATACCGCATTTATTGATGAAATTGGTTTAAAAGAACATTTGTCTCCTACAAGAGCTAATGGTTTGGTAAGTATGGTTAAGCAAATAAAATTATATGCAATTGCTTATCAAACACAATTGAATTAAATAGACAAGTAGTAAATGTTTTTGACTTTTTATTTGACAGACACATTTAACTAAAAGTAAATAAAATAAAGTAAGATGAGCGAAGAAATAACTACCGTAGATACTGAAGAGTTAGGTGAGAAAATAGTACGGGTGCTCAAAACCATATATGACCCAGAGATACCTGTAGACATTTATGAATTAGGCTTAATTTATGATGTTTTAGTTAATGAAGATAATGAAGTAAAGATACTTATGACATTAACCTCTCCAAACTGTCCGGTTGCCGAATCGCTACCAGCAGAGGTAGAAGAAAAGGTAAAATCTTTAGATTTGGTTAATGATGCTCAAGTAGAAATAACTTTTGATCCACCATGGACTCAAGAATTAATGAGTGAAGAGGCTAAGTTAGAACTAGGTTTTCTGTAAATAGCTTTAAATTTTAGTAGTATGGCCGATGAGATTGTAAATCGTGTTGCACAGAGTAAGCTTATTACTTTTGACCTAGAAGATTATTATCTCGAAGGTGTAAGAAAGACTATTGATATTAAAGACTGGTTATATGAGGGTATAGTTGTTAGGGAAAAAGAATTTAGAGAATATATAGCCAATCATAATTGGAATCAATATCAAGATGCTTATGTTGCTCTATTTTGCTCAACTGATGCGATAGTGCCAGGATGGGCCTTTATGTTGATAGCTGCCCATATTCAGCCCTTTGCGAAAAGAGTCGTAAAAGGTAATTTAGAGGCATTAGAAAATTTATTATACCAAGAAATATTACAAAGTCTTGATTTTTCAGATTATAAAGATAAAATGGTCATTATTAAAGGTTGTAGTAGTAAACCTGTACCTGCAAATGCTTACATACAAGCCACTTCTTATCTTAGGCCAGTTGCCAAATCATTAATGTATGGTGAAGCCTGTTCAGCCGTACCACTTTTCAAAAGAAAGTAACTATTATTTATACTTAAATATGTGACTATTTGTATTTTTGTGTGTCATAACTATAAACGATAAACTAAACATTTTAAAATGAAAAAAGTAGTATTTACCCTCGTTGCCACTTTAACTTTTATTGCGGTCTCAGGTCAAACATTAGAAGAGCTGAAAACTGAACAAGCTGCGAAAAAGGATTCGGTTGCGGCTATTCAAGGTCGTGTAGATGCCTTACAAGGTCAAATTGATGCCTTTCCAGGATGGAAAAAAGGTGCCTTTGGAACAATTGGAGCTAATCTATCTGGTTTTAGTAACTGGTACTCACAAGGAAAACCAAATAACTCTTCTGGGAATATTGGGATTACAATTAACGGTTTTGCAAATTTAGACCGTGATAAATTTTTCTGGAGAAACTCAGGTAATATTAATTTGCAATGGGTGAAACTAGATAATAAAGACATTGATACTGATGATGATGGTTTTAGTGGTACTACTGATGTTTTTACAATAACCTCATTATATGGTAGAAAATTAAGCGATAAGTTTGCTATTTCCGGTCTTGGGGAGTATAGAACTACCATTTTGGACAATTTTAATGATCCTGGTTATTTAGATTTAGGTTTTGGTGCTACATGGACACCAATAACAGATTTAGTGGTTGTGATACATCCGTTAAACTACAACTTTGTATTCGCTAAAAACGATGCTGTTTATGAATCTTCTTTAGGTGCTAAAATAGTAGCAGATTATACGAGACAAATAGGTGCGGTTAACTTTAAGACGAACTTTTCAACCTTTCAAAGTTATAAAAGTAGTGACTTGTCTAACTGGACTTGGATTAACTCATTCGGTTACACAATATGGAATGGTATTGGACTTGGTTTTGAATTTGGTTTAAGAAACAATAAGCAAGAAGCACTTGATTATGTAATTAATAAAGCTCCTGCTGCAGAATTAGATCCAAGTGCCACATTTGATAGCATTGATAATGATCTTCAATCTTATTGGTTGTTTGGTTTAAATTATGCTTTTTAATAGAAGATAAGCTATACAACATAATAATAAAACGTCCCGCATATGCGGGACGTTTTTGTTTAAGTATACATTAAATTTGGTTGCACAGTGGCCTAGAATTTAATTTTTGCCAAATCTAGGCTTGATTATATAGTATAAAATTGATTAAGTAATAAGAATTGGAACAACACTACATCTCAAATACTTTTCGAAAATAAATTTAGCATCACTTTTAAAGTAATTTTTGTTGTCAACAATTATATAGTTGTTGTGAATCAAGTTAAAATGCACGATTTTTCCGACGAAATACATAAAATAGGAAATATTGAGCATAAAAAAACTCGACACAACTGTCGAGCTTTTTTAAAGTAGGTTTTGTTAAATATTGGTTTGTTTCTTGGTTAAGTTCCGATTTGGGGAAAAAGGCGCTTTTAATTTCGTAGTAATTTTTGATTGGAATTATAACCTATCAATTAATTACATTGTAAAGGTATGATGCTTTTTAAATTATGATAAAATATTGTTGTGTAGATAGGCTATAATGTTGTGAAAAATATGAAGTATTGTTTTTCTTCGATGAACTACGTTATTGTTTGAAAATATATTTTTTAAGAAGTTAATATACATTCGAAAATAGGAAGCGCTGCAAATAAAAAAGTCCCAATCAAATTGGGACTTTTTTTAAGTTAAGTAGATTTTGAAATAGTAGCTTTCTATATTTTTTTAAGTTCCAATTTGGGGAAAAAGGCGCTTTTAATTTCGTGTTTGTATTTGCTTAATTTGGGGTTAAGACTAATACTTAATTACGATGTAAATGTATGGTCTAATATAAACTTCGCTAAATTATTGTTGTGAACGTAGTCTATTTTGTTGTGAAAGATATGAACGGTAAAATTCTTCGATAAAACACATGTAAATAGCTGTTTGTGTTGTAATTATGAGCTGTGTTTAATCATGTATAATTCAACTTTGAATATAAAAAAAGCCCCTATATGGGGCGTTTTTTCTTTGATAAGTAGGGTTTCGTAAGATTGGGTCTTACTTCAAGTAGGTTAAAAGTCAGGCTTTAGGGAAACCATCATTTTTTTTGGTTAAGTTCAAGTTTCGATTTGGGGTGAACACTATCACTTAATTACACTGTAAATATATAACAGAATTAAAACGTTGCTAAATTATTGTTGTGAACTAGGCACCTATTGTTGTGAAAAATATGAACGGTAAATTTCTTCGATGAAGTACACTATTTTACCTTAAATTATTATTGATATTCATCTAAATTTTCGGGATAAAGAAAATTATTATACGGAAAACGAGTAACATGAATATCTCTAACTTCACGATACACACGAGTTCTAAACTCATCTAAATTTTCTTTGTTTAAAGCAGAGATAAAAAGAGCCCGATCACCAATTTTTTCCATCCAAGTCTTTTTCCATTCATCAATGGTAAAATGAATGTTGCTCTTTGTAGTAATTAAATCATCATCTTCAATTATTTCGTGCTTATATTGATCTATTTTGTTAAAAACCATTATGGTCTTTTTATCAGCACTTTTTATTTCTCCCAAAATCTTATTTACTGAAGCTATATGTTCTTCGAATTGAGGGTGCGAAATATCAACAACATGAAGTAATAAATCTGCTTCACGAACTTCATCCAATGTACTTTTAAAGCTTTCAACTAGTTGTGTAGGTAGTTTTCGAATAAATCCTACTGTATCACTAAGTAAAAAAGGTAGATTACCAATAACTACTTTTCGAACGGTTGTATCTAAGGTGGCAAAAAGTTTGTTTTCGGCAAATACTTCACTTTTGCTTATCACATTCATTAGTGTAGATTTGCCAACGTTTGTGTAACCAACTAATGCAACTCTAACCAAAGCTCCTCGATTGCCTCGCTGCGTTTCCATTTGGCGATCAATCTTTTCTAACTTTTTCTTTAGCAATGAAATTCGGTCACGAACGATTCGTCTATCTGTTTCAATTTCAGTTTCACCAGGACCGCGCATTCCAATACCCCCTTTTTGCCTTTCCAAGTGAGTCCAAAGTCCAGTTAGTCGGGGCAATAGGTATTCGTATTGGGCAAGTTCTACTTGTGTACGTGCATAACTTGTTTGCGCACGTTGAGCAAAAATATCTAAGATTAAAGTTGTACGATCAAGAATCTTACATTTCAATATTTTCTCTATGTTTTTTTGTTGAGCAGGTGTAAGTTCATCATCGAAGATAACAGAGCCAATATCATTTCCTTTAACATAAGATTCAACTTCTAACATTTTACCACTTCCGATTAGTGTTTTAGGATTGGGTACCTCCATACGCTGTACAAACCTCTTAGTTACTTCACCCCCTGCTGTGTAGGTTAAGAATTCAAGTTCGTCCAGGTATTCACTTACTTTTTCTTCACTTTGCTCTCTATTGATAATTCCTATCAATACGGCCTTTTCATATTCTATTGTTTTCTGTTCTAACATATTTTATTATCTAGTGCAAATCTAATCAATACCTATGATTTCGTACTTTTGATGACTATCAAATACGTATACATAAATGTTTTTATCCTTTCTAAAGCGGAAGAAAAGTAATTCGCTTTATACAATTGCCTTTTATAACCTTGAGAATTTATTCGATACAAAAGATGATGTAGACACATTAGATGATGATTTTACTCCAAGAGGTTTTAAAAAATGGTCAAAGAAACGATACAATAGAAAATTGATTAAGCTGGCTAAGACTATTGCAGAAATTGGCAAAGTTTCTTCCGACAGACCACCAGTTTTAGTGGGAGTTGCAGAGGTTGAGAATGACAGTGTTATTCAAGATTTAATTAATGCCCAACCTTTACAAGACATTGATTATGGATTTGTACATTATGATTCGCCAGATGAACGAGGGATTGATACGGCATTAATTTATCATAAACCTAGCTTTAAAGTTTTACATTCAGAACCTATAACATTACTATTAATTGAAGAAAACGGAATTCGAGATACTACACGTGATATTCTTTATGTAAAAGGGGAGTTAAATGGTGAGGAGTTGCATGTTTTTGTAAATCATTGGCCCTCTCGGCGCGATGGCGATCAAGAAACTGGTTATAAAAGAGTTAGAGCTGCCGAGACTCTTAAAGAATTTATGTCTCGAATAGAAAAAGATACTTTAGAACCCAATTATATAGTGATGGGTGATTTTAATGATGGTCCATTTGAAAAAAGCATTGCAACTTTAAAAGAAGACACTACCTTGTATAATCCAATGGAGAAGCTCATAACTGAAGAAAGGGGTAGCGCAAATTACAAGAGGTCATGGTCATTATTTGATCAGATTCTCTTCTCACACAATTTTTTCAACTATGAAAAGGGGACACATAGTTTTGCTCATGCTAATATTTTTGATGAAAAATTTCTGAAAGAATTAAAAGGTAAGTACTCAGGTTCTCCTTATCGCACATATGCTGGGCGTAAATATATTGGAGGATATAGTGACCACTTTCCTGTATATATTCAACTTAAGTATAATAAATAGTTTTTTCTTAGTTAACCGATATCAGGCTTACATCAAAAATTAGTACTGAACCCCCAGGAATACTTCGTGTATCTGTACTACCATATCCCAGATGAGAAGGAACTAGTAAAATTCCATTGCCACCTTCTTTAAAGTATGTTATTCCTTCTGTCCAACCTTTAATTACATTTTGCAGGCTAAATGAAATGCCTTGTGCGTCACTTTGATCAAATACAGTTCCATCTAGATAATACCCTTTATATGCTACAGTAACATTAGAACTAGCTGAAGGCTGTTCACCTGCTCCAGGATTGTTTATTACATAATATAGACCAGTAGTACTCTTTTGGGCGGTTAAATTGTTTTCTGCGATGTAAGCAGTAATATCTTGTTCATTTTGTATTGTATAGTCAATCTGTTCAGATTTCTTATCATTAGCACAAGAGAAACAAATAAGAATAAATAAAGTCGAAACAACGTATTTCATAGCCGGAATTATTTTTTGATGACAAATATAGAAAAGCAATGCTTTCTAGAAATAAATAAAGGGCTTTTAAATACTATAATAAATTACACGTGCCTTATTTCGTCTGCAGTTAAAATGGGTTCATTTCTTAAGCGAAGGAGTACTTGTGCAACCGCAATAGTATCTTTTTCACAATAGTTTATAATGCGTTCAATACCATTTTCTTCATAAAATACATCACGTACTTGACTGCCATCTATATCATCTTTAGGTGAAGGAATACCGAGAACCTTTGTCATTAACTTTAAGGAAGTATAGTTTTTATAATCACCAAATTTCCATAAATCCATAGTGTCTAAATGTGCTACTTCCCAGGGTTTTTTACCGAATAAATCAAGCTTGTAAGGTAATTCAATACTATTTATAATCATTCGTCTTGCGATGTACGGAAAGTCAAATTCTTTACCGTTGTGTGCGCAAAGTAAATGCTTTGCAGCACTAAAATGTGTAATTATTAAGTTTTTGAAGTCTTTCAAAAGTTTTAATTCTGAACCATAAAAGGTTGTAACTCTAAAATTTCTAGTGCTACCTTCATATTTAAAATACCCAACTGAAATACAGATTATCTTACCAAACTCAGCCCATATTCCAGCTCTATCGTAAAATTCTTCTGCTGTGAATTCTTCCTTGCGTTGGTATTGCGTTTTATGTTCCCAAAGCAATTTATAGTCATCGTCAAGCTCATTAAAACCTTCTTTTTGTGGTACGGTTTCAATGTCAAGAAATAGAATATGTTCTAAATTTAGTTTTTGTAACATTTGTAATTTTATTACTCTATTTTAAGAAATGGCACAAAACAAGATACGAAAATTGTACTGCGATTAGTTAAAATCTATAGCTCAGTTTTAATTAAGTGTCCTTGAAACGAAGTAAGTTTTAGATTAAATTTTGAATAATAGGTCATTTGGCTACACCGACTTATTAGTCGGTAATGGGTATAAAATTCTTAGAATAAACCAAGGTTAGCGGAATGTAAAACAGTATTTTGTCGATGAACGGATGAATATGGTTGATTTTTTTAGAGAATAAAATTATGTACAAACCCATCAGTTGGTAAAAACTAAAATAGAGACTGTTGTTTTATTGGACTTTCATGCTCTAGAAGCCACTTTTTACGATATAACCCGCCAGCATAACCTGTTAAAGAACCATCGCTTCCAATAACTCTATGACAAGGTACAATAATCCAAAGTGGATTTTTGCCGTTTGCAGCTGCAACAGCTCTAATTGCTTTTACATCGCCCAAGGTTTTAGACAATTCTAAATAAGATTTTGTTTTTCCAAAGGGTATATCAGAAAGTGCTTGCCATACTTTTTTCTGAAAATCTGTTCCTTGCAGATTCAATTCTAAATCGAAGTATTCTCTTTTTCCTTCAAAATATTCGTTTAATTGGTAAACAGCATCTTCTAAAATTTCTGGTATTATATCGGTAATAACTTCTTCTTTATTTAAAACTGTAAAGGATATAAGACCATCAGTATCACCTATAAGTTTTGCAATACCTAGTGGAGTTTTTATAAATGCAGTCTCCATTCTTATTTTTTGGTGTCTTTTTCAGCGTTTACAGCTTTCTCTGCCCTAATTTCCCAGTTTTTACGAGCCAATTGTTGTAAATCTGCAACATTATCACTTTCATCCATAATTTCGAGTCCTAAAAGGGTTTCAATAACATCTTCGGTTGTTACTAGTCCGCTTACTGAGCCAAATTCATCAACAACTAGAGCAACATGTTCTCTTTTAGCAATAAGAATATCAAATAATTCTGGAATAGGAGTGTTTCTATCGGTTATTAAAAGGTCACGTCGAATTTCACCTAATGGAATTTCACCGTTATCATGCACTAATTCTTCAAGGATATTATCTTTTAAAACATACCCAGT
Organism: Flavobacteriaceae bacterium EG-1; assembly: GCF_009649685.1. Classification (GTDB taxonomy): domain Bacteria; phylum Bacteroidota; class Bacteroidia; order Flavobacteriales; family Flavobacteriaceae; genus Aurantibacter_A. The sequence goes on along the minus strand of NZ_WJPK01000002.1, from coordinate 615,529 downwards.
AATATTATCAACTTTTTCTGTATATACTGGTATTCTAGAAAAACGCATTTTTGGGTTTTCATCAAAGTAATCTCGAATGCTTTGATTTTCTGAAGCTATTTTCATAACAGTTCTAGGTGTCATAACATCTTTTACCATAACCTCATCAAAGCGCAGAAGGTTTTTAATTATAGTTGATTCGGATTGTTCAAAAACACCTTCTTCATGAGCGATATCTGCCATAGCGCTAAAATCATCTCTACTGAGAACGCTGCCATGATGCCCTTTGCCACCAACTAGTTTAGTGAATAATTGTAAAAGCCAAAGTAAACCAGTCCATTTTAAAATTAGCACCATTATTTTTAAGGTTTTAGCCGTAAAATTGGCTAATTGTCTCCAATAGGTAGCACCTATAGTTTTTGGAATTATCTCAGAAGCTACCAGTATTAAAATGGTCATAATTGTTGAAACTACACCAACCATTAGGTCTTCGGTAAATTCAATACCCAAAAAAGTGCGCGTAGAATTTCCATAAAGTTCGGCATAAGCAACCTTTGCTTGAACCCCTACTAATATTGCACCAACAGTATGCGCAATGGTATTTAGAGTTAAAATGGCGATTAATGGTTTGTCAACATCCTTTTTAAGTTCTTCTAGGGTTACTGCATAGGCTTTCCCTTCTTTTTTCTTGATATTGACGAAAGTAGGATTGATGGTTAGTAACACTGCTTCTAAAATAGAACAGAGAAAAGAGAAAAATATAGAAACAATTGCGAAAAAAATCAGCAGACCCATATGGTGGTTTTAAGGTACAAATTTACTAAGAAAATACTAATATAATTTAGTGTGTTCCGCTTCATAAAATACAGAATTCAAAGCAGTTCTGATGTTTAAGCGATAAATATTTCGATGATCTCTTGTGGGGTTTACACGATTGGAAAGAAATATAAAAACCATTCCATTCTTTGGGTCTGCCCAAATAAAAGTGCCTGTAAAACCAGAATGTCCAAAACTTTCGGCACTGGCCTGTGGCGCAGGGTAGGCATCTTTTAGTTCTTGGTCTGCATTATCCAATAGTGGTTTGTCGAAACCAAGCCCTCTTCTGTTTTCATTTTCAGGGTATTGTACGCGTATAAATTCTTTTATGGTAGCTTCTTCAAGATATCGTTTGCCTTTGTAAACTCCATAGTTCAGATACATTTGCATCAATCGTGCTAAATCTTCAGCAGTAGCAAATAGTCCTGCGTTACCAGAAATTCCTCCCATAAGTGCTGCATTTTCATCGTGAACCCAGTCTCTAGTTAAGGTATGCCTAAAAATAGTATCGGCTTCTGTTGGTACAATTTTGTTGGGAAACCCTTTTTCTTTAGGATTAAAGCCCATTGTAGAATTTCCTAAAGGGTCGTAGAAATTAGTGCGCAAATATTTAGAATATTCCATTCCTGTTAAATTCTCTACTATCTGTGGATACAATAAAAATGTGAGTCCCGAATATTTGTACTTTTTTTCTTCTGAAACAGTAGATTTATTTATTTCACGGTAAATTTTCTTTTTAAAACGATTGCTGATATACAAGTTTTCGTAGGCATGGCCGTTATATTTCGAACTTGGTTGAATACTAACCCAGCGTTTTTTAAGCTTACCATTTTTTTTAATGATTTCATTTAAGAAGATAATATAGGGTGTCAAACCTGCTTGATGTGCTAGTACTTCGCGAACGGTTAATTCTTTTTTATCAGCTTTTTTTTGCCAAGGCTTCCAATAGGTGCTAAAAGGTTTGTCCAAGTCCAATTTGCCTTCACCGTGTAATTTCATTAAAGCTGGTAATGCAGCAGTTACTTTTGTTACGGATGCTAAGTCATAAATGTCGTTGAGTGCAACCGGTTGTATGCTGTCGTAGGTGTGAAATCCATAAGCTTCATGAAAAATAATCTTACTGTTTTTAGCCACCAATAATTGGGCACCTGGGAAAGCTTCTTTTTCAATGCCATGGGTCATTATTGAATCAACCTTTTGATAAATATAGGTTGAATCTAAACCTACTTCAGATGGAAATCCTTGTGTGAGTTCGTCCGAAACCCCAATATTTAATGCGGTAGATGTGTCTTCTTGTGCGTATATTGTAATTGAAAATAGACCAATTAGTATAAAAAGTATTTTATTCATTTTAATAGCATTTCAGTGAAAGTTGATTATAAAGTTTAATGAGGCTACCCTATCAATTTCACAACATCTTTAGCAAAATAACTAGCAATAATACTAGCCCCTGCCCTTTTAATTGCAAATAGTTGTTCCATCATAACAGCATCATGATCCAGCCATCCTTTTTCAGCTGCCGCTTTTAGCATAGCATACTCTCCTGAAACTTGATAAACGGCTACAGGCACATTAAAGGTGTTCTTTATATCACGCACAATATCTAAATAACAAAGTCCCGGTTTAACCATAACGATATCGGCACCTTCTTCAATATCCATTCTAGTTTCGCGAATAGCTTCTTCACGATTGGCAAAATCCATCTGATAAGTTTTTTTGTCTTTCGGAATATCAACTAAATCAACCGGGGCTGAATCTAAAGCATCTCGAAAAGGACCATAAAAAGCACTTGCATATTTTGCGCTATAACTCATAATTCCCGTGTCGATCAGTCCTTCATTTTCTAAGGACTCTCTAATTATTTGAATACGACCATCCATCATATCACTTGGAGCAACAACATCGGCGCCAGCAAGAGCATGAGAAACACTCATTTTTGCTAAAAATTCTGCGGATTCGTCGTTCAGTACTTTCCCATTTTCAATAATCCCGTCATGACCATATATTGAATATGGATCTAAGGCCACATCTGTCATTACCAACATATCCGGACAAGCATTTTTAACCGTTTTAATGGCCAATTGCATTAATCCGTTGGCATTTAAAGCTTCTTTTCCAAAATTATCCTTTAGTTTTTCGGGTACTTTTACAAAAAGTAGAACAGCACAAAGTCCCATATTCCATAGTTCTTTGACTTCTTTTTCTAAATTATCAAGACTCAAACGATAATAGTCGGGCATGGAGGCAATTTCTTCGCGAACACCTTTACCTTCCACCACAAAAAGTGGCACTAAAAAATCATCTGGAGTTATTACAGTTTCACGTACTAGATTGCGGATAGCTTCGTTACTTCTTAGTCTGCGGTTTCTTCTTAATGGATACATTAATAGGCCTGTTTTTAGAAGCCCTAAGGTACTTATTATCCTTTTAATTTGCGAAAACCTTTAACTCTTGATTGAACTTTCTAAAAAATTAGAATTTAAATTCACTTGGCGTAGCTATCAAGAACGTTTTTTGAAGAATTTTGAAGACCACTTGCAAGATAATCACTTGCATTTAGTAGCTCCACCTGGGTCAGGAAAGACTATTTTAGGTTTAGAAATGGTGCGTAGGGTAAATAAAAAGTGTTTGGTGTTAGCGCCGAATCTTACCATTAGAAACCAATGGAAAAGTAGGCTTGAGTCATTTTTTATAAAGGATGAGGATTTTGACCAGTATACGTTGGATATAAAAAATCCTTTATTACTTACTTTTTCAACCTATCAATCTTTACATGCTTTAGATAAATCATTGATAGAAAATGACGAATCACTTATTGATTTTATTCAAAAAAATGAAATTAATACTATTGTATTGGATGAGGCACATCATTTAAAAAACGAGTGGTGGAAATGTTTAATTGCCTTAAAACAAATTGAAGGCCTTACTATAATTTCATTAACTGCTACTCCACCTTACGATAGTACAAACCATGAATTAAACAAATATTTTGAACTATGTGGGCCTTTAGATGATGAAATTGCGGTGCCCGATTTAATTAAAAATGAAGATTTATGTCCGCACCAAGATTTTGTATATTTTTCCAAACCGGATGAAGCTCAGATAAAATATATTGTTTCTTATCGAGAGCAAATAATTGATTTTAATAGTAAGTTGCTTTTAAATAAGGCTTTTAACGAAATGTTATTAACGTTGCCAATTTATGCGGAATCGGAAAGCCAACTCGAAGCCATTTATGACAATCCGAAGTTTTTTTCGGCGATATTAATTTTCTTACATGCATCAGGGCGACAAATAGAGAATAAAAAGTTAGAGTTTCTCGGATTCAAAAGTAAAGAAGTGGAATTTCCCAACCTTACATACGAGTGGTTGGAGGTTTTATTACAAGATCTTCTTGTTACGCAACGAGAATCTTTACTAGTATATGAAGAGTTGCTTCATACAATTGAAAAGGAGCTTTCAAAAATTGGTGTTTTTAAGAAGAAGAAAGTCAATTTTATAGGGGATGAACAATTGTATCGAACGTTGGCAAATAGTCCGTCTAAGTTAAAAAGTATTTCTGTTATTCTTAATGCTGAAAGAGACAGCCTTGGTTCGGATATAAAGGCTGTTGTGCTAACAGATTTTATTCGAAAAGAGTATTTGGATTTCGAAGGAAGTGATACTCGTAAATTGAACAAATTGGGTGTTGTTTCTATATTTCAATACTTAAGAACAATGTATTCTCAAGGGAAGGATATTGCTGTATTAACAGGGTCTTTGGTGATATTACATAGCGATGCCGCCACCGAGTTAAAAAGTAAATTTAGCGATGCACAATTTAGTATAACACCAATGACTACTAATAATGAATTTGTGGTTGTCAATTCATTTGGGAAGGCAAAAAGTGCCATAGTTGGGCGGGTGACGGAGCTGTTTCAAAAAGGAATAATTAAAATACTAATTGGTACAAAATCTCTTTTAGGTGAAGGTTGGGATGCGCCGGCAATAAACACTTTGATTCTCGCATCATATGTTGGTTCGTTTGTTTCATCGAACCAGATGAGGGGGCGTGCCATTAGAATTGATTCGAATAATTTATTTAAAACAGGCAATATATGGCATTTAGCTTGCTTGGATCCAACAGCTGAAAATGGCGGGAAAGATTTAGAAAAATTACAAAGAAGATTTGAGGCTTTCTCTGGAGTTTCGGTTTCAGGTGATTCTTATATAGAAAACGGTTTAGAGCGACTTAAGCTACCAGATAGATTTTCGAATGAATTGAATTTGGATGACTTAAATACCCAATCTATTCAATTAGCTTCTAGTAGAAATTCTTTAAAAGCACGTTGGATTGAAGCCATTTCTAAAGGTGATGTTTTAGTTAGAGAAGTAAAAGTGCCTTATTTAGATAAAAAACCTTTTCAAGAGGTTCGTAAATTAAGATGGGGTAATGCTTCTCGATTTATGTTTTTGGAAGTTGTCGTTGGTGCTACACTTTTCTTTCCCGAATTTTTAGCAAATAATCTTGGGACTTTAATAAGTCAGGGTGTTTTCAAATTTTTATATGCTTTTTTAGCGGCAATTTTTATTGGATTTGCTCCAAAAACGTATAAAGCACTTAAACTATATCTTTTATTTGGGAATACGTATAAAAAGACTAAAAAAATAGGAGCAGCATTACTTGATGCAATGGTTAAAACTAAAGCAATACGTTCTTCAATTGATAGGGTAAGTGTAGTAACTGAGCAGCAGTCGAATGGAACTTTTGTTTGTTATTTAAAAGGTGCATCAAATGCTGAAAGTAGTTTGTTCGTAAATTTATTGGCTGAAATATTAGCTCCTGTTGAGAACCCCAGGTATTTATTGGTTTATAAACATTGGTTAAAACGCCATTGGAATGTACGAACTTATTATGTAGTTCCTCAGTTATACGGAAGAAGAAAGGAAGATGCGCAGCTATTTCGTGAGTGTTGGAAAAAACATGTAGACGCTTCTAAGCTATTATACACACGATCTGTGGAAGGTAGAAAGTCATTATTAAAAGCAAGACTTTCACATATTCTTTATCAATTTAAAGAAGTTTCGAAAAAAGCGATTACTTGGAAATAGATAGATTTATTGAATGCTGTTATCAGTGCCAGTATTATTTTCATTCTCATCTTGGCATTCGATAATTTTTTCAAGAGCTCGCCCAAGGTTTTTTGTAGCCCATAGTCCCGTATCTTTTGTTAGTTTGTGTGCGCTTTGATCGTTATCAATATATTTTCTAATGGAAGTTATAAGTGGGTCTTCGAGTGATTCAATTTTTAATATTGATTGGCCTCCAGGAATACTATAATCATCTTCATAATCGTAACAAAAGACTAAAACGCGATCCCCGGTACGTAAACCTGATTCATAAAAACAATCTGATTTGAAGAACTTTTGGTTGGCATAGGTTTTTGGACCAATTTCCTTGATTTTGAAAACTTTATCAATCGCTATTATTCCGTTTTGAGAAGTATATAGTGGACCAGCATCTTCTGTGGTATTTTCTATTTGATTTATGATACCTGTAAAAACTAGTGAGAGCTCTTCGCCGCAATTGCCAACGAAAGGTCCGGATTCTGGCCACCAATAGGTGTAACCAACATTAAGAGTATCTGGAGTGAAGATAACTTCTATTTCACTTTTACCATGTTTTGATTGACATCCAATTACAATTAGGCCAATGATTGCAAAGGCTAAAATTTGTTTAAAAAATTTCATGTTGCCAATCCTAAATAAGTCCAACATTTGCTTTCTTTTTTAAAAGCTGATTTTTCATGAATGACCTCTAATTTACCATTTTCATAGTAATACGCGTCAAACGTAACAGTGCCTTCATCATCTTGTTCATTACCTTCGAATTTTCCTATAACTTCAAGTTTAACCCAAGTTACCGATTTCGCCCAGTTTGCAATAGCATTTTTATCTTTTAGTGGTCTTGTAGATGAATGATGACTCCTCATTAAATAGTCCCCATCTGCCATTACAAATGCTGAATATCTAGAACGCATTAATTGTTCTGCTGTCTTCGCATTATTAATATTTGAATGAACCTTTCCACAGCATTTAGAATACTCATCCGGTAAGCCACAGTAACATTTATTCATGTCTATTGTTCTTCGTTTTTAGACTGCTTCATTTTAGCAATCTCTTTGAGCCGTTCTTTACGAGTATCTTGCTCCTTTTTTAGCTTAGCTTTTTTTCTATTTAGCAGCTTTGTATGCTTCGCTTTATTGACGGTATTTTTTGCTTTTCCCTTTTTAGCCATATTACCTATTATTATCCGTCTCCTATCAATTTATAAAATCCAATCTCTCGGATTTTGAAGAACTTCAACCAATCGAGCTTCTTCACTATCTTTTTCAGGGTGATAATTATAACGCCATTGCACATGCGACGGAAGGCTCATTAAAATACTTTCGATGCGCCCATTGGTTTTAAGTCCGAATAAGGTGCCTTTGTCGTGTACAAGGTTGAATTCAACATAACGTCCACGTCTAATCTCTTGCCAATCGCGCTGTGTAGGAGTGTAAGCTATTGCTTTTCTTTTTTCAACGATAGGTGCATAAGCTTCTAAAAAACTATCGCCAACTTCGGTGACAAAATCGAACCAGTTTTGCATCGACATTTCATTGGTAGCTTTACAATAGTCAAAAAATAGTCCACCTATGCCTCGGCCTTCATTTCTGTGCGCATTATAAAAATAGTCGTCGCATTTCTTTTTATAAGTAGGGTAGAAATCGGGATTATGTGCATCGCATGCTTTTTTACAAACCGAATGAAAATGCGTAGCGTCTTCATCAAAAAGGTAATAGGGAGTTAAATCTTGTCCGCCACCAAACCATTGATCTACAATGTTTCCTTGTTTGTCATACATTTCAAAATAGCGCCAATTAGCGTGAACAGTCGGTACCATTGGATTTTTAGGGTGGATGACTAAACTCAAACCACAAGCAAAAAAATCTGCATCTTTAAATCCGAAATAGTTCTGCATACTTTCTGGTAAAGCACCATGAACTGCAGAAATATTTACACCTCCTTTTTCAAAAACAGCACCGTTTTCAATTACACGAGAATGGCCACCACCGCCTTCGACACGGGTCCATTTATCTTCTTTAAAATTTGCTGCTCCGTCAATTGCTTCAAGTTTTGAAGTAATTTGATTTTGCAATTGTTGTATGTATGCGTAGAATTTATCTTTCATTTATATAATTCATAAAGTTCCATATCCAATGGTTTTTCATTGGGTGGCGTATGTTCTTCAGGTAATTTTTTAGACCAAATATACCCACATTTTTCAGCCACTTTTATACTGGCTAAATTGGATTCATGCACGATTATTTGAAGCGATAAGAGTCCAAGATTATTTAAAGCAAAATTAGAAAGATATTTCACTGCTTCAGAGGTGATGCCTTTGCCTTGGTATTGATAGTCGATACAATACGCGATTTCTGCTTGTTTAGTGGTCCAATCAATTTTTTTGATATAGACTAAACCAATGATTTTACGATCTTTTTTTTCTTTCAACACAAAGAGAAATTCCTCTTTTTTGTTGAACTGTTTAAGCTTTTTCTGAACAAAATATTTCGATAAATCTGGTGTACGATTTTGTTCTAAAGTATTCGGAAAGTACCGTTTGAAACGTTCAGCGTTTGTTACCATCAAATCACAAATACGCCAGGCGTATTTTTCGTGTATGCTATCTATTCCGTACTCTTGAAATTGAACAATCACTTTATTTTATTTTATACCAAACAGTATTTTTATAATTATGTTAAGGGCTTATACTCTTTTACAGCATCTATAAATGCTTTCGCGTTTTCAACCGGAATGTTAGGTAAAATACCATGTCCTAAATTAACAATGTACTTGTCTTTTCCAAATTCATGAATCATTTGGGTAACCATTTTTTTAATATCCGCTGGTGGAGAAAGTAATCTAGCGGGGTCAAAATTTCCTTGTAGGGTGATGTTTCCTCCTGTAAGATATCTGGCATTTCTTGCGGAGCATGTCCAATCAACCCCTAATGCTGAAGCACCCGATTTTGCCATATCACCTAACGCAAACCAACATCCTTTACCAAAAACGATTACTGGAGCTTCATCTTTAAGAGCATTAATAATTTGTTGAATATATTGCCAAGAAAACTCTTGATAATCAATTGGAGAAAGCATTCCACCCCATGAATCAAAAATTTGTACAGCGTTAACTCCGGCTTTCACTTTAGCTTTTAAGTAAGCAATAGTAGTATCGGTAATTTTCTGTAGTAACTGGTGTGCAGCATTAGGTTGTGTAAAACAAAATTCCTTAGCCTTGTCAAAAGTCTTACTGCCTTGTCCTTGTACGCAATAACAAAGAATAGTCCATGGAGAGCCTGCAAAACCAATAAGCGGTACTTCATTGTTCAATTTTTCTTTGGTAGCCTTTATCGCTTGCATTACATAATCTAACGAATCATTTACGTCTGGTACTATAGTATTTTCGACGTCTTTTTGAGTTCGAATAGGGTTGGGTAGGTATGGTCCGAAATTAGGTTTCATTTCTACCTCAATATCCATCGCTTGCGGAATAACCAAAATATCAGAAAATAATATAGCAGCATCCATACCGTATCTACGAATAGGTTGTACTGTAATTTCTGATGCTAATTCTGGAGTTTGGCATCTTGTAAAGAAATCGTATTTCGCTTTGATTTCCATAAACTCTGGAAGATAACGGCCCGCTTGTCGCATCATCCAAACTGGAGGTCTTACAACTGATTCTCCTTTTAATGCTCTAAGAAATAAATCGTTTTTTATCATATCGTTTACGGTGCTTTTAGCTGTTAGCCAATGGAATCTTCATTTACAAGGTCTATTAAACTTTCGACAGTTGGTATTTTAGCTACCCTAACGTCTTTAAAGCTTTTTCGAGCCTCGGTTGCAGTTGTTTCTCCAATACAATAAGCTATTTTGTTAACTTCATTCATAGTTAAATAACTTACAACGGCTGAAGGACTACAGAATAAAACGGCTTTAATATTTTCGTTGAGTACTTGGGCAACATATTTAGTATCATAAATTATGAGCTCATTTACTTGAATATTATTTTCGGTTAATACTTCCGATAACTCATCCCTTCTAATGTTACTACAGAAATAGGTTACTTCAATACCATCAATAAAATCTACTAAATATGCCGCTAATTTTCTTGCATTCCTTTCGCTGTGCTTTACGGGGCCAACACGTTTTTCTATTAACCGCTTTGTTTTTCGCCCTACACAATAGATGTTTTTAAATTGTAATTCATCAGCGGAAATGTTTTTTAATAAGGCATCAACCGCGTTTTGACTGGTGATGACCACATTTTTATATTCTTGTTTTAGGGTAGCCGCAGAAATACGATTCGGGCTAATTTTTATAAAATCTTCAGAATCTATTTGTAAACGGTCATTAACCCTACTCAACTGGTCGTGCGTTAATTTTTTTGTTGAAAAAATGCTTGCTTTTTGCCCATCATTTTTTAGGCCAGCCTTTTGCATTTCACTCATTATGCGTTTTCCGCCTCTGCTTAAAATACTGTTCGCACAATCTACACCAAGGTTTTCATGCTTACCTAATGGCGCACTCAGTTCTGCTTCAAGTTTTTTACCGCCATCAATACTCAACAATACACCTTTTAAGGTAATTTCATCAGTTTCGGATATTTTTGCTAAAGCACCAATAGGTGCGGTACAGCCTCCTTCTAATTTATTTAAAAAGTCGCGCTCTAATTTTGTGCAAATTTCAGTGGGCTCATGATTTAATGCAGCACAAGCAGTAAGTACATATTCATCATCGTGCATAGCAACAACCATAACCGTCCCTTGTGCGGGTGCAGGTAGCATCCAACTAAGTCCAATGGTATTCTCTGGTTCTAATCCTATACGTTCTAACCCTGCTGCTGCAAAAATTGCACCGTTCCAATCGTTGTCAGTTAGTTTTTGCATACGAGAATTTACGTTGCCGCGCAAGTCTACTAGCGAATGCGTTGGATATCTATTAAGCCATTGTGCTCTTCTGCGCAGACTTCCGGTGGCTATAACTGCATCTCGATGTCCTAAAAATTCTTCGTTGTTTTTAAAAACAAGGATATCAAAATGATTTCCTCTTTCTAGAACCGCAGCCTGTACTATTCCTTCTGGTAAAACAGTGGGAACATCTTTCATGGAATGTACCGCAATATCTATATCACCATTAAGCATAGCAACATCTAAGGTTTTGGTGAAAACACCTGTAATACCTAATTCGTGAAGTGGTTTGTCGAGAATTAAATCGCCTGTAGATTTTACCGGAATTATTTCGGTTTCGTATCCAAGTTTGTTTAATTTATTTTTTACGGTGTTTGCTTGCCATAAGGCTAGTTCGCTATCGCGAGTGCCAATGCGTATGGTTTTACTCATTTGCTGTAGTAACAGAATCTAGTTCTAGTTGAAATACTTTTTGAATAAGTTCTAAGCTAGTGTCGGAATCAACATCATCACCCTTAAGATGGTTTGCAAATTGTTTGGTGATTTTTTGAATAATACGACCTGAAATAACATCAGCTTGTTGGGCGTCAAAATCAATTCTTTTTTTAGATTGATAATCAAGCTCCTCATCTTTCATCGTATTAAGCTTTTGTTTTAAGGCTTTAATTACCGGTGCAAACTTGCGGGTTTCTAACCATTGGCTGAATTCACCTTTAACTTCACTTATAATTGACTCGGCATGCGGTACAAAAAGCTTTCTTCGTTCTAATGTCTCATCTGTCATTTGCGAAAGATGATCTAAGTGTATAAGGGTTATGTTTTCTAATTCGGATACATCATCGGAGACGTTTTTTGGAATAGAAAGATCTAATATTAGAAGTGGTTTTTTGTTGTATATTAATTCTTTTGAGATGGTTGGTAATTGTGCGCCAGTAGCAACTATTAAAACATCGGAATTACGTATTTCAGTTTGAAGGTCTCCATAATCTCTTACTACCAAATTAAATTTACCAGCAATTTTTTCTGCCTTATCTTTGGTTCTGTTGATTAGCGTAATATGATTATTCCTCGTATGTTTTATTAAGTTTTCACAGGTATTTCTTCCAATTTTTCCAGTACCAAATAACAAAATGTTTTTCTTCGAAATATCAGGAATATTTTTAAGAATATATTGTACAGATGCAAATGCAACAGAGGTAGCGCCCGATGATATTTCGGTTTCATTCTTAATGCGTTTGCTTGCTTGGATGACAGAATTACAAAGACGTTCTATAAACGGATTGGCTAGTCCGTGTTTTTTTGATCTATTAAAGCTAGATCGCAATTGACTAATAATTTCAAAATCACCTAAAATTTGACTGTCAAGACCAGTGCCAACTTTAAAAAGATGGCTAATAGCTTCATTGTTTTTATAAACATAGGCAACTTCTTGAAATTCTTCAACAGAACCTTTGGTGTTATCACAAAGCAATTTTATTAATTGAAAAGGATGTTGCGCAAAACCATGTAATTCGGTGCGGTTACAGGTTGAGGTGGCCAAGATGCCATCTAATCCAATCTCTTTTGCCTGTATTAACAGATTATTAGTTGCAGCATCATTTAAACTAAATTTACCACGAATTACTGCATCGGCCTTTTTGTAGTTTAGACCAATGGTGTAGAATGAGCTATGTTTTGATAAGTGGTAACCTTTCATGTGAGTGTGAAACGGAAGCAAAAATAATGGCATTCATCTATTAAAAGTAACGCTAGAGGAACAATAAGTGTCGAAATGAGTATTTTTAGATATAATTGAATGTAAATACGTTGAAATCCAGTATTTTCGTAGTAAATACTACGTTTTAGGATACACCTATTTAGAACGTTTCTAAATAAATAAGATGAAGAATAAAGGTCTGCTCGAGGTAAAAAACATCGCTCAAGGTTCTTTTCAAGAAGTATTAATTGATGATGGCTTTTTTGTTTTAAAATTACAGAACGACGAGTCTAGTATTCAGAAGGTTACACGTGATATAGATAGCTCTTTCATTCAATTTCATTTTTGTTTAAAAGGTAGTGCTAAGTTTATTTTCAATGATGGTAGATACGCATTAGAAGTATCAGAGGAAAATTCACTTTTATTGTATAATACTCAGGTAGATTTACCATTAAATTTGGAATTAAATGCAAATTCTTGGTTGGTATCAATTGTTATGACGATTCGAAAATTTCATTCTTTATTTTCATCTGAAGCCAATTATATTCCATTTTTGAGTGCAGATAATAAAGAGAAAAAATATTATTCTCAAGAACAAGTTTCACCTGCAATTGCTGTTATACTAAGCCAATTAATTAACTACAATTTACATCCATCTATAAAGAAGTTATATATAAAGGGCAAGGTGTATGAGCTTATAGCTTTGTATTTTAATAAAAGTGATGATGCAGATATTGAGCAATGTCCTTTTTTGGTGGATGAAGATAATGTACGTCGCATCCGGCAGGCAAAAGAAATTATGATTTCTAGAATGGCTGAGCCTCCTACACTGGCTGAACTATCAGAAGAAATAGGGCTAAGTCTTAAAAAATTAAAAGAAGGGTTTAAACAGATTTATGGCGATTCTGTTTATAGTTTTCTATTCGATTACAAAATGGAATTTGCTCGTAAAATGCTTGAAACTGGTCAGCACAATGTAAATGAGGTGGGTCTGCGAGTTGGATATAGTACTGCTAGTCATTTTATTTCTGCATTCAAGAAGAAATATGGGACTACACCCAAAAAGTATGTTATGTCTTCTAACTAACATAAACTTGACACGCATTAAATAGGCTTTATTGATCTGTAAGGTATATTTTTGCAACAGTAAAAGTAAAATTATGTTCCCCCGTAAATTGTTATTGATATTTCTTAGTGTATTATTAAATGTAATTAGTTGTCAAAAAGACAATGAATTAATAGATGGTGTTGAAGCCAACCAGGAGAAGGCTGTTCTCGAAAGAATAAATTCAGATGAGCTTTCTGAAGATTCTGTTTTAGTTTTTTATAAAACAGAAGGTTATAAACACACTTCTATAGAAAAAGGAATAGAAACACTTAGAACATTAGCCTTATCTAATAATTTTTTATTGGAATTTACAGATGACAGTGCATTATTTACTTCTGAAAATTTATTAAAGTATAACCTTGTTATTTTTTTAAACACCTCTGGAGATATCTTAAACGATGCGCAACAAGTAGTTTTTGAAAATTTTATTCAATCGGGTGGCAACTTTATGGGCGTTCATTCGGCGTGTGATACTGAGTACAATTGGTCTTGGTATGGTAAATTGGTAGGGGGGTATTTTTTAAGTCATCCGGCAGTACAACAGGCAACTATAGATGTAGTTAATAATACGCATAAAGCAACAAATCATTTAAGTGCTACATGGCAATTAACTGACGAATGGTATGATTTTAAAGATATTAATCCAAATATAAATGTGTTGTTGAACTTAGATGAAGCTACCTATTCTGGAGGAGCTAATGGTGAAAATCACCCCATTTCTTGGTATCAAGAATTTGATGGTGGTCGTTCGTTTTATACAGGTATTGGTCATAACGAAGAAGTTTACGACTTGTCGGATTTTAAAGCGCATTTATTGGGTGGGATAGAATACTGTTTAGGGCGTTAAGTATTAATTCGGTCGCGCAACCAAGATTCCAATATTCTTTTTAATACCTTTTAAATAATCTGCTAACGGAAGTTTAGAAACTTCAACTTCCATTGAACCAGTAGAGGCATGTAATAAATGAATTCGCCCATCTTTTTCTAGAGTGGCGATACCAGTATGCGTAACATCTAATCCGTTAATGGAAGTTGCCAACGCTATAATATCTCCCGATTTAATCAAATGTTCATTGGTTTCAATTTGGTCTTGTGGTAAATAACAAAAGGTTTCTTTTGCTAACTCTTTTTCGGTTATTAAAATCTTCTCGTAGTTAGATTCATCTTTTAGAAATGGATAAAGTTCACGATGGGTGCCCATAAAATTAATTTCCTTTTCTATTGGAACACCACCTAATTCATTGGTAACATTTTTAACCAAATCTTTTTCTTCGTTGTTGGCTATCCATTCTGAAAAATAATGCAATCGAGAGCCGTAACCATTAAGATTTCCATTTTTATACCGAATGGTTTCAAGGTGTTTGGTGAATGAATTAAAATCAGATTTTCCTTCTTTTAAAAGCAAACCAAAGGCAAGTACATTTTCAACAAAAGTGGTACAATCGAGTCCGTGTAAGTTTACAACTAGCGATTCGGTCTCACCAACTTCTAAG
Organism: Flavobacteriaceae bacterium EG-1; assembly: GCF_009649685.1. Taxonomy (GTDB): domain Bacteria; phylum Bacteroidota; class Bacteroidia; order Flavobacteriales; family Flavobacteriaceae; genus Aurantibacter_A. The sequence continues at coordinate 600,440 of NZ_WJPK01000002.1, read as the reverse complement.
GTTTTAGCCACATATGGTATACCTTTAAAAGTCTTTCCAATCGCAACTAAAGTTTTACCGAAATTGTTTTCTAACAAACCGTCAATCTCAATAGTTTTATTTTCAAAAGCCTGTTTGTCTGCTGGAGTGCACGTTATTTGCTGGGTGTAAGCTAACACCGGAAAAGTGTATAATAAGAATAATAATATTTTATAATTCATAATGGAAATATGTTATTCAAAAATAACAATTAATACCCATAATGGCCGTAAATACCATATCCGTTTGGCTTGTAAACTTCTGCTCTATTTCGGTCTTTTAATTGAAATTCTTCAATAACAAAATCAATTACATCCTGGTCAGTTTCAGTGTCTTCTATCCGCATTCCAGCATTCTTGTAATATGGATTAGTAGATAGCGGTTTTCCATTTTCAAAGACGACCAGATTCATAGTAAAGTTTTTATCATATTCTTGGTTATCTCTTGTTTTAAAGAAATAACCTGTATACGATTTGCCGTTATAACTCAATGGTTTTTTGTCAACAAATACTATAGAATCTTGTTTTTTATTGTAATGAGAAAACTCATAAACACTAGCTTCTGCTAGAGCCTGTTCTGTTTTGAAGGTCGATGGAAAAAGCTTCAATTTGTTTATTTTTTTCAATTTATTGAACAAGAATAAACGTCCGTTGATATCTTCGGCAATTTCTTGCAACATACCAGCAGGAAATAGTGCTTCATCTTTAGCTAAGAGCGATAAATAAGTTGTTTTAATGCGATTATTCTTAACTAAAAGTAATCGGTTGTAAAACTGTGTAATATCTTTTTCATTGATAAACGGGTAGAGTAAAACAGCATAAGCTTCTAATATGCCATTATTTGTATTGTTAGGTTCAATAAACGCTGCTGTAGGACTTCCGTAACTGCTAGACCTGCTCAATTGCCGTTTTAGTTGGATTTTGGCGTCATTTAATATTTGCTTTCGATATTTCTTATAACTCTTGGGTTTAACAATTTCTTTTTCTACCAAACGCGCTAGTAAAGAGAAAATAGGCGATTTATATTCTTCAATGCCACTATAGTCTAATAATTCTGGGTATAATTTTTTAGCCATTGGTAAACTATCCATGTAGGGCCTAAAGATTTGAGTTATCTCGTGTCTGTTAGACGTCAGAGGCAAGTCTTGAGCCAATAATTCCAACAATAATTTTACCGATTTTGCATCAGCATTTTTAGTTACTGACTTTAAAATTTTAGTCTGTGCATCTGAATTATTATAAGATTTGGCATAGAACCTTTTAAAGAAATCAATGCCTTTAGGGTCATTTAGTTTGCCTAGTTTTTGAATAAGGAAAGACTGAATATATTTTTGGTCGTCCTTAAAATCGAACTTTTCAATATAATACTTTAACGAATCTACTGCTGTATTCTTAAATGATATTAAGTTGTAACCATCTATAAGAATACTATCATTTTCTCTTAGTGCTTTAAAGAAGGCCGAAGTTTTATCTTCAAAAATAGATTTGCCAATTACGGTATCAATAGGTTTAAAATTATCGAAAAACTCACCAACGAATTTACTTGGTTTTTCAAGGGTGTCTACCTGTGCCTTTAACTCATATGCAAGTCCGTTTTTAATTACATTTTTTATTAGGATGCCTCTAGTGCTAGCCGTATCGGTTAATGTTAATTGTAGTTCATGTGTGCCGTCGCCATAGGTGGTATCTTTTTCTTTGTAAATGATGAATTCTTTATAGGCATGATTTTTTTTGCGAATAGACCATAATGAATCTATTGAAGGCAGCATCATAAAATCGTGTGCCTTATTTAATTCTACTGTAATAGCTTCATTGTTCTTGTTTTTATAAATAGACTTTTTATTGAAAGAATTATATGCTTTTGGTTTTTCGGCGCCCGTATAATAGTTGTTAGAATTTTCAACAAATTTTGGGGGCTTTACATTTGAAACAGTGCTAAAAAGCATTGCAGTATCTCGTATTTTTACAAATTTATTTTTGTAAGTAGCTTCTTTTATTTTGAAAGAATTAAAAAAAGGAGCAACCCTTTCTTTATTACTAGTAACTATTCCTAAAAGGTAATAGTCGCCTCGTTTAAAAGCAGTTTTTAGATAGATGTTTTTTTGCTGCCCTGCATCAATAGTTGCTTTAGAGGTAAGGCTATTCAATTGAACTTTATCATATGTAGGTTTTAGCTTTAAATCTTGATAAAATCTTTTCTGAATTTGGTTTAGTTCAAAAGAATCTACTTCTATAAAGTTAAAATCATTTAAGGTAGTTTTTCGTAGAAAGTAATACGAATCTGAGATAGAATCATATGCCTCTACAAAGCGATCTCCATTACGCAATTGGTTTTTAAAATTGTACAAAGATGGCATTGTAACTTCAAAATCTTTAAAAGCAGAAGCTATGGAAACCTGTTTTTTAATAGGTTTTCTAAATTGTATGCTATTGAAAATAGTGTCGGAGTGTTTTAATACAAAATCACTTTCACCACCCATTTTAAAAATGACAATTTCAAGTGGAGTTAAATAAATATGATAACGTTGATGGTCTCCATTTTTAAGTTTATTTTTTATGTCTAGACCTTCGAAACCATTTCGCTTGATTCTTGTTTTTTCTTCAATTTTGCCTGGGATGTTTTCGAATAATAGTTTGTCAATATCATCAAGCGAAAAAACATCATCTTGTTTGAGGTATTTAAAAGTTGGAATTCTATTGACCATAACATAACTACCATTAGCAAGATCTGGAGAAATGTATGTGGTGTTTAAATATTCGGCAACCGGGTATAATTTATTGGGTAAATTAATTGAAAAGAAACTATCATCGGGTTGAGCAGTTTTGTAACCATTCTGTCTGATTTTAGTTTCAAACATTTCCTTTAAACGCTTTCCTTTATGGGTTGCTTTAGAAGTTAAAGGTTTTACAATATAACCTTTCTTTTTGAGCATGGCAATCACACCATTTTTTCCTGGAAGATGCGCAGCACCTATTCCGGTAAAAACTTTGGAAGTTTGCATAACCGAATCGAGTCGGTCGGCCATGTTTTGATTACGTGTATACAACATATTTTTTAAATAATGCTTTGTATACATTGCATTATCTATAGAGTCTAGCAAATTGATATTTCTATTTCTATAAGCATCTTGTAAAATGCTCATAGGATCTTGTTCTTGCATTTTTTTTTGCAACCATTCATCTGGTTTTTGCTTCATTGCATTAAGACTTGCTCGTCCTACAAGCGCTGCCGATTCTTCAAGGTCTTCCAAAGCAATAACTGGTTTTTCGAATTTTTTACCAGCTTGATAGATAAACATATCTAGGTAAGTCTCTTCTTCAAAGTTTTGGGAGTATTCGTTTGTGCGATAAAGGATATTGTTGACACGTCGGTCTTCAAAAGAAAGGTAAGCGCCAATTTCTTCTTTTTTTGGATTTTTTAGAACGAAAGGAGTTGAGTAGAATCCGCTAGGGTTCAAACCAGTACCCATACCTCCAAAATTATCAGAATTCTCGAGCCATGTATCGGGGTCAGATTCAAGAGCAACAACTTCGCTTTTATCTAAGGCTTCATAAAAGACATCGTCCAAACGAAATGCAATTCTCTTGCTCACATGCATTGTGCCGTAGAGATATGATGATTGAGATAATCCATTTCCGGAAATTTCCCAAAGCAAACTATTCGTGTTTTTATTTAGCGTGTCGTCACTTGACTGAGCAGAGAGACCAGCAACAATTAATAACAAAACTAAAGTAAACTTCTTTTGCATATATATTCTTCCGGGAATTTTGAGATAAATTAGATGCCTAAAACACGAATATATTAATCGTTTAAAACAATAAAACCAAACTAAGAACGGTCTATTATAACCAATTCTTATTGTGCTATCAATAATGCCACGAATTATTTTAACGGAATTTGGTTACATGTAGTATTTTTGCGCTTTAAAAAGAAGTTATAATCGTGAAATGACCCGCTATCATGAGAATCTCATTTAGGAGGTATATTTGTGATTTACTTCTGACTTTTGAAAAACATTAGAAATTACAGATGAAAGGAGTACTACTTGTTAATTTAGGATCACCCGAAAGTCCAACAGCGAAAGATGTAAAACCCTATTTAGATGAGTTTCTAATGGATGAAAGGGTAATTGATGTGCCTAATTGGCTAAGGAATATAATTGTACGAGGTATTATATTAAGAACACGTCCTAAAAAATCTGCAGAGGCGTACGCAAAAATTTGGTGGGACGAAGGTTCGCCTTTAGTAGTAATTTCGGAACGTTTTACAGAAAAAGTTCAAAATCAAACTAAAATGCCCGTTGCTCTAGGGATGCGATATGGCAAAATGACTATTAAAAATGCATTACAAGAACTTGTAAATAAGGGTGTAGATGAGGTTTTGTTAGTTCCTTTATATCCGCATTATGCCATGTCTAGTTTTGAAACCGTAGTGGTGAAAACCATGGAAGTTCAAGAAGAATTTTTTGCTAATGTTAAAATAACCACGCTACCTGCATTTTATAAGAATGAAGATTTTATTAGGGTATTATCTGAGCGTATTAAAGAAGGTTTAGATGGTTTTGATTACGACCATGTATTATTTTCTTATCATGGCATTCCAGAAAGGCATATTCGAAAAAGTGACCCAACACGATTTCATTGTAAAATAGATGGAAATTGCTGTAATACAAATTCAGTTGCTCACAATACATGTTATCGTCATCAATGCTTTGAAACTACTAAAAAGGTTAAAGCGTACTTGAATTTACCAGATGATAAAATCAGTAATTCTTTTCAGTCTAGATTACCAAATGACCCATGGTTAAAACCATATACAGATTTTGAGTTTGTGCGACTTGCCGAAGAAGGGAAAAAGAACTTAGCAGTTATTACCCCTGCTTTTGTTTCAGATTGCCTTGAAACGCTAGAGGAAATTGCGATGGAAGGTAAGCACCAATTTCAGGAAGCTGGTGGTGGAGATTATCGCCATATTGCTTGTTTAAATGATGGTGATGCTTGGGTATCAGTTATGTCTGATTGGGTTAATAATTGGGAAAAAGAAGGCGTTTTGCCGGAGTAAATAAGATAACGTTATTCTTCTTCTGGCATTAGTGTTGCTGCTTTGCTAATTATCTTCCATCCGCTTTCGAGTTTTTTAAGGATAAACATATCAATAAAACGTAGATTCTCTTTTGGAATAAGAATTTCGGCCTTTGCTAGAGCTATATCATTTTGTTGGTCAATTGTTAGTATTTTTCCAACTCTTCCATTGAATTTCCCTTTTTCTCTATTTTCAAACAAGGCTGCATATTCCGAAATAGAAAGAATGAAGATAGGTTGGTCTTTTTTAGATAAAAACATTTGAACATCTTCATAAAATGGTTCAGTTATTTTTTTAGGATCATTATAAGAACTTCCATCTATATATAACTGAAGTGCTTGGCGAATTTCGGTTTCGTCTGATTGCGCTTTTAGTGTTCCAACCATCAATAAAGCGATAAAAATTATAAGCTTTTGCATAATTTATTTTTTTAATTATTATTCGGGTTTAATTCGAATTATCTTTCCGTTTGTCCGATTGGAGAGGTCTTCAGTTAAAATGTATAGTTTGCCATTAGGACTTTGAATTGCCTTTCTCGAGCGTTCGCGGTCATCAATAAATAGCTCTTCCATGCTTTTTACCGTTTCTCCTTCAATACGAACCCTCCAAAGACTACCTCTAGATAAACCGGGAATTATTAAATTATTTTTCCAAAGCGGAAATTCATCTCCTGTGTAAAATGTAAGTCCGGTTGGAGCGACAGTCTGTAGCCAAAACCATTTAGGGTTTGTGTATACTACTCCTTTTATTTTTTTTGGAATGAAATTGTTTCCTCTATATTTTCCAGTAGTAATAACTGGCCAGCCGTAGTTTGCACCTTTAGACAACATGTTTATTTCGTCACCTTGAGTTGTACCATGCTCGCTAAACCAAATATTTCCTGTTTTGGGCTCAACTGTTATACCTTGAGCTGCCCTAATTCCTATGGCAAACAATCCAGGTATTGCATTCTCACCAAAATCGGGATTATCAGCCGGAATAGATCCATCAGAATTAAGGCGATAAATTTTACCTCTACGATCTTCAATGTTTTGAGCGATTGGTATTTCGGGTTGATTATCTTCATTGAATAAACGCTCACCAATAGTAACATATAACTTGTTGTCCTTACCAAAAGTCATTCCGCCTCCATAATGGTACATTCCATGAGAATAAGGTAAAGCCAAGAATATAGATTTTATATTTTTTAAAGAATCATTCTCTAGTTGAGCTCTAATTACTTTGGTTGTTGAGCCACCCAAACCTTTGCTGACGTAAGAGATGTATATATTATTATTCTTAGTATAATTAGGGTCAAGTTGAACATCTAAAATCCCGGCATTAAAAGTTTCTTTAGTTCCATTGGGCATCCGACTCGGAAATACTCCTGGTTCAAAATCACTTTTTTGGTACAATAAACTATCTATTCGATCTTCGGGAAACCCTTTGATTCGTTTTCTTTTTTTTGTGGTTAAGTTAATCCGCAATAAGTCTCCATCTTTTTCAGAAAGCAACACTTCATCTTCAGATAAAAATGCCATACTCCACGGGCGAGATAGGCCATCAATAATCATTTCTTTTTTAGGAATAATTTCAATTGGAGTATGTTGTTCTTTTTTTGACTGAGTGCAAGAAAAAAAGATAAGTATAATGAATAAGGAAATCGTTTTCATTTTTGATAATTGGATGATTCAAAAATCAGAACAATTAGAACAGAATCCTTTAAAAATCATGATTCTTAAAACGAAAAATTAAAAATTATTTAGTTTTTATTTTGCTTGCGGTATTGGGATGGTGTGAGTTTTGTTGCCGATTTAAACGCAATGTTAAAAGAGGTTACATTTCCAAAACCACATTCATAGGCTATTGTGGCAATCTTTTCTTGTAAGTATTTTGAATCAATTAATAATAATTTAGCTTTTTCAATTCGATATTCGTTTACAAATTCAGAGAAATTTTTTTGTTCATTTTCATTAATCACTTGTGAGAGATTTCGAGGTGAAATCTTCATCTTTTCAGCAATTTGATCCAAATTAATCATGTTGTCCAAATACAGTTGTTCGTTCTTAAAAAGTGATTTTAATTGATTTAAATGTTTTTTTGACGTCTCTTTATCCATTGAAGAGTTCGCATATTTTTCGACTACAAAAAGCGGTTTCTTTAAAAGAAGGAATGAAAAAATATAAACTAAAAGAGAGAAAAAAATAGCACCGCCTATGTAAAATGGAAATAAGCCTGCTAAATTACCCATATAAAAGGTCCATATTAAACCAGTTCCTACAAGCAGATTTCGATAAATAACAGTAATTGTTGCATCCGTTTTAGTTTTGTGACTGATATAAATTAATGTGGATAATATAAGATATACTAGAAGATGAATAAAGACAGATATATAAATAATATATGAGAATTTAGTGCCGTCATTTGGAATAAAGTAACAAAAGGTAAAGAATCCGAAAAAGGGGAGTAGATGTGCATAATCTTTAGTGCTAATAACGCCCTCTTTTTTTAAAAGCAGTCGACCATAAAACCACAACATTGGGCCAGACAATAATAGGCCAGAAATTCCAAGGTTTCTTTGCCAAGGTTCAAGAGAGAGGTAAACGTTTAAAACCGATTTGCCAATTCTAATGGTTAACCCTAGAAGGAAAAAAGCTAAAAATAAATTAGTTTTTTTGTTGCCGTTTTTAAAAGTGAAAAGGTAGGTGCACAAGAAAACAGCTTGAACAAGTCCAAGACAGCTTAAAACAAGAATTATTGAATCTAGCTTCATTCTAAGGGGTTAAATAAACAAATTTACCCTTTATAACAGATGTTTAAGCGCAATTAATTTATAGCATAATCTTTTTCAACTTTATTTAATTAGTTGTTTTTTGATGTAGCAATTCCATCCCTGTTGAGGATCTTGGTTTAAAACCGGGCCAGTCTTTGTCATTTGAATTTTCAGGGATATTTAAAAATTTGGAATGGTCTTCATTTTTCAAAAGCGACCCTAAAAAAGCGGTAACAAAATGTTGATTTACATTATTAATTTTACGTTGATCCCAAGAACTGTCAGCATAACGATAATATTCATCAATATGCAATCCGGGAGCAAGAGATTCTGTTGGTGGTGGGTTGGCTGCAACATTATGTCTTGCGTTTTTGTAGGTAAGTAAATATCTATCTGCGTTTGTTGCACCATCATAAATGGCTTTTATGCCTTTTTCATAACCTGAAATGTCATCTTGGCTTCCTGCAATAAACAGGGTTGGTTTGGTTAATCCTTTTAACCCTTGGGCATCCCAAACCCCTCGTTCCATACCCCATGGAGCAAAAGCTACAACGGCTTTTATGCGCGGGTCATTTTGTTTTTGGTATTCTTCATTGCTTGCTAGTAATGTTGAAATTGCAGAACTACCACCTGTCATACCTCCAAAAAATTGACCAAGTCCATCACTATAACCAGCACCACCAACATTTAGCACACCATAACCACCCATTGAATAACCAATAATTCCTATATTTTCAGAGTCAATAAGTCCAGATAATGAATCTTTGCTATCTGCTAAACCTAAATTTGCGATTTGATCTACCACAAATCGAATATCTTTTGCTCTATTTAATAGGGTGCTCTGAAATACATTTGCATCTTTAAAAGTTGAATCGGTGTGATCTATTGATACCACAACATATCCTTTAGAAGCAAGGTTTTCAGTTAAATAGGTCATTAAGTATCGCGATCCAACATATCCGTGAGCTACTACAATTAATGGGTATTTACCTGCAGAGGAATTAGGCTTTGCATCTCTTATTGCTCGTCCTTTAAAGGTAAATGGAATTATTGGGCGAAGTGTGTCGCCTCGGGTACCCATTACTTCGTTATAGGTTACAATCTCGTTCTTGTCGGAGCTGTTTGCGGGGTACCATATTTCCACCGTTAAAGGTCTATCATATATAGGGTCTTTACCTTCTTTAGAATTTATAATATCAATTTGATTTTTATTTGTTAGATGCATCGTACGTACACCAATGGTATAATCACCTCGTTTAGAGAGTTCTGGTGCATCGGGTAATTGATCTCCGTATAAGAATTCTTGCGTATAAAGGGGGGTGTTTATGAATACTACGGAAAAAATAAATACGAGTATAGAGGTATTAAATAGTGAGCGTTTCATTGTAGTGTTTTTTGAGTTAGTCACTTAAGATACGGAAATATAAAAGGAGTTTAGATGTTCATTAAATTATAATGATTTTAAGAAACGCAACATTTTATCTCGTCCATATTCATCTGGGAGTTTACCGTAGCCAGCACCCATATTATCAATAACATGCTTAAGTTTTGAAGTGCCTGGAATTACACAGGTTACATTTTTGTTTGAAAGAATGAATTTCAAAAAATATTGACCCCAACTATTAATATCATAATCAGAAATCCAATCGGGTAATTTTTTTCCTTTAATTTTTTGAAAAAGATGACCACTATCAAAAGGTTGGTTTATGATTACAGAAGTACCATTTTTTTGACAGGTTTCGAATAGTGATTTTTCAGCGTTTATTGAATTAATGGAATAATTAAATTGTACGAAATCTGGTTTTTCAGTTTTTATAATTTTTTCTAAAGTTGGGTGCGCAGAATCAACGTAATGAGTTAGTCCCCAATATTTTATTTTTCCAGATTCTTTATATGATTTTAAGGTTTTAACATGTGTTTCCCAATCAACCAAATTATGAATCTGCATAAGATCCATGGTTTTGCGCTTCATTTTTTTAAAGGAAGAGTTCATCTGGTCTATGCCAGCTTGTTTACCAGAAATCCAAACTTTAGTAGCATAAAAAAATTTTTCCTGATTATCGAGCTGAGAGGAGGCTTTACCTACTACTGACTCTGAACTACCATACATTGGGGAAGAATCTATTGTTTTGCCACCTAATTCAAACATTTTTGACAAAACCTGTTTTCGAATTTCAAGTTCAGATTGTGAATTACCGATATCGAATGTGAGCCAGGTGCCAATGCCAACCATAGGTAGATAGTCTCCAGAACTATGAATGGGACGCTGCCCCATTTTCTCATTTTGGTTAAAGGATAACAATGCAGGTGTTATTGCTAAACCTAACCCTGAAAGGCCATAAAGTTCTAAGATTTCTCTTCTAGAATAATGCATTTTTACGAGTTTCTATTGAACGACTTTAAATTAGTCTTTTTTAATTAATCACTCATCCATTTATATAATGCATAGAAAATACTTAATGTTAATATGGCTGAGATGACATAGATGAGAATTCCGTGATAGACAATTTCGTGATGCTGTTAATGAATTTTTACTTTGATTTTGGTCATTTCATGGGGAGATATTTTTTTGAATTCTAACTTGGTTTTACCCAAAATTTCTAATACTAATTCTTTAATATCTTTAAATTTTAGTCTTTATCTAAAAGATTGGAGTGCACTAATAATTTTTAGATTATCTAATGCAAAACCATTTCCTCCTGCCATAATCTTGTGTTAACATTATTATTTATATGTAGTTTAAGGAGTAGTTTTGTAAATCGAAACAAGATTAAGGGTTGGTTTAAGGGTGTTTTATGTGATATGAAATAACGCCCAAATAGAAAATTCAACTTATTAGAATAATGAAGAAACATCTGACTTTAAGTAATATTATTTTTGCTGTTTTTATTGTTGCTTTAATAATTCCACAAACGAGAATTGCATTACAAGTTGCACTAAACAAGGTAAAGGTATTTGTGATGTCGCCATCTGAATTAAGTGAAGAAGACCAATTGCAATTACAACCTTTTCAATATCAATTAACTACTTTAGATGGTACTGCAATAAACATTAATGTAGGAGATGATAAGGTTACTTTTATTAGTTATTGGGCCACTTGGTGTCCGCCATGTATTGCAGAGATGCCTAGTATTGTTCAACTACACGAAGATTATGGAACAAGGGTGAATTTTCTATTGTTAACCAATGAAAAACCAGAAAAGGTAAAATCGTTTTTAAGTAAAAAGGGTTACTCTTTGCCTATTTACAGACCAGCGATGAATAGTCCAAAGGAATTGCAATTAAGAAGTATTCCTACAAATTATATAATTGATAAAACGGGCAAAATAATAATTAAAGAAATAGGGGCTGCAAATTGGAACAGCAATAAAATACGACAGATTTTAGATGAGAACTTACAATAGTTATGCTTTTAAGGCACTAATGGTAACTAGCAATTGCCCAACATGTCTTTGGCTATGTTCTGCTGCATGAAAAAGTAATCCAATTACAGTTGATGGTAGTCTTTTACGCCCAACTGTTCTTATTTCTGATAGTGTAGAATGCGACAAAGTTTTAAAGAAGTCTAAAGCTTCATTTACTTTTGATTCAAAATTTGCAATCATTTCTTCAGAAGATTTTTCTGTAATCGAGTTTCCCTCATTTTTTAGAAACTCAAATTGAATTGTGGTTAAAGGTTTTTCTTGAGCATAGGTTAACATGCGGTCTAAAACTCCAGTTAAATGTTGTAGATGAAAACCAACTGAAGCTCTTTCAAATGGTTTAATCCAAAGTTTTTCTTCTGGAAAGCCAATAAGATATTTTTTAATTTCACGAACTGATTGTAATAAGGCATGTGCGGTTGGCTGTAATAATGCTGGTATGTCAGGTATCGGCCCACTAAGCCAAACTTCTTGTTTCGCCATTTTTTTTTCATTTTTAATTGATGCTTCAAATTACTAATTATTACAACATTAGAAGATTAATGGTGTGTCTAACGAAATATTTAGTGCCTGAAAAGTGTAGATTCTACCCCAAATCATTTATTACCTTTGTCTTTCAGTTTTAATAAACTGTTAAAACCAAGTGCATCGATGGAATACTACAACTACATAAAAGCTCTGCATCTTATATTTGTAATTACATGGTTTGCGGGTTTATTTTATATTCCTAGATTGTTTATATATCATATTGAAGCTTCTGAAAAATCTTCACCCGAAAAAGAAATACTCTCCAATCAATTACAATTAATGACAAAAAGGTTGTGGTATATTATTACTTGGCCTTCTGCAATTTTAGCAGTGTTATTTGCTATAATATTATTGATTTTAATGCCTTCACTTTTGCAGCAACCATGGATGCATGTAAAACTAGCATTTGTTGTGCTCTTAATCGTGTACCATTTAAAAACACATCAAATTTTTATTCAATTGCAAAATAATATTATAAAGTATACGTCGAATTATATGCGTATTTGGAATGAAGGTGCAACGTTACTACTTTTTGCAATTATATTTTTAGTAATGCTACGAAATGCATTGAATTGGATTTATGGTGTTATTGGTATTATTGTTTTTGGAATACTTTTAATGCTAGGTATAAAGCTTTATAAACGCATTAGAGAGAAAAACCCAGAAGTGTAAAAGCTGAGTACTGTATTATTTTAGATTTCAACTAGGCGATAATAATTAATAAACGGTTTGATATTTGCTACCTTTGAGTACAAATATATTTAAGCTTGTTTAAAGAACTTTCTCTTAGATCGCGCATTTTCGTTACCATGATTTTATTGGTGGTTATTGCTTCGGTATTAATCTTAGGGATAACCATTTATCAGTTTCGAGAGATTAATATAGATTATCATAAAGTTCGTTTAGCGAAGAAAGAAGAGCAAATTAATCAGAGTGTAAAAAACACATTACAACAAACTACTTATCCGGTTACTACTGAAAATCTTGTTCATATTTTTAGGGATGAAATATATAGAATAGCCGATGTACAAAATGTAAATTTTAATATTTACGATTTAGAAGGTCAGCTTTTAAAAAGTTCAAAAACACAATTTGAAAATGATTCTATTTCCTCTTGTTTATCACCCAATGTTTTAAACAATCTTTCCGCGAGTGTTACAAAAAGATATGTGGAACATAATTCAGCAGCAGGTGATCGTTATCAGGCTTCATATATGTATATCAACGATTTAAAATTTAAACCAATTGGTATTTTAAATCTGCCTTATTATGAGGATAATTCTTTTAATGATAATGAGCTTAAAGAGTTTTTAGTTCGTCTAGCTTGGGTATATCTTTTAATGATGATAATTGCCATAGGGTTAGCTTATTTTATATCAAAATATATTACGAGGTCTTTACAAACGGTTTCAGACATGTTGTCAAAAACAGAGTTATCGGGTAAAAATCAGAGAATATTTGTTGAAGAGCCCAGTGAAGAAATAGGTAATTTAATTACCTCATATAATGCTATGATTGATGAGTTAGAAAATAGTGCAGCAAAATTAGCGCGAAGCGAACGAGAACAAGCTTGGAGAGAAATGGCTAAACAGGTGGCTCATGAAATAAAAAATCCTTTAACACCAATGCGTTTAAGTGTTCAGAGTTTTGAACGTAAGTTTAATGCCGATGATCCAGATGTTGAAACTAAAGTAGCAGAATATTCTAAAACGCTTATTCAGCAAATAGATACTATGAGTAACATAGCCTCTGCGTTTTCAAATTTTGCTGAGATGCCTGCACAGCAAAACGAGACTTTAAATGTTGTTGAAATAGTGAGACTTGCATTGGATATTTTTAATGAGAATTATATTAACTTTCACTCTAATGAAGAACAAATTATTGCCAAATTAGACCGTACACAGTTAATTAGAGTGGTCACTAATTTGGTGAAAAATGCTATTCAGGCTATGCCAGAAGTTGAAAATCCAAACATAACAGTAACCGTTTCTTCAGAAAATGAAATGGTAAAAATTACGGTCGCAGATAATGGAATAGGAATTGCTGAAGAATTTAAAGATAAAATATTCGAACCTAAATTTACAACAAAGTCAAGTGGAATGGGTCTCGGATTAGGTATGGTTAAAAATATAGTTGAGACCTATAAAGGTGATATAACCGTGAGTTCAAAAGAAGGAATTGAAACTGTTTTTACAGTTCGTTTTCCAAAAACTATAAAATAAATGTCATATGAGTTATAAAAACTTAAGAATTGATTATGATGATAGCTTTGCAATTATCACCATCAATCGTCCTAAGAAATTAAATGCATTAAACAGTGAAACTATTCAAGAGTTGCATGAAGCTTTTGAAGAATTAGATAGTGAAAAAGAAACTTTAGTTATTGTATTAACTGGTAGTGGTGAAAAAGCTTTTGTAGCAGGAGCAGATATTTCTGAATTCTCAGATTATACTGTGGATGAAGGAGTACAATTAGCTGTAAAAGGGCATAAGATATTATTTGATTTTATCGAAAACCTATCTACGCCTGTAATAGCTGCAATAAATGGTTTTGCATTAGGAGGAGGACTTGAGTTGGCAATGGCTTGTCATTTTAGAGTTGCTAGTGATAATGCAAAAATGGGGCTACCTGAAGTGTCTCTTGGGCTAATTCCAGGTTATGGTGGCACGCAACGATTGCCACAATTGATTGGTAAGGGTCGCGCTATGGAAATGATTATGACTGCAAGTATGATAAATGCGGAAAAAGCGTTAGACTATGGCTTGATAAATCATGTAGTTTCTCAAGAAGAATTACTTGATTTTAGTTTAGAAATTGCTAAAAAAATAGCAAATAACTCTCCTGTTGCTATTGCTCATGCAATAAAAGTGGTAAATGCTGGTTTTAAAACTAATGTAAATGGTTATAATTCTGAGATAGAGGCTTTTGGAGAATGTTTTGGTACTGCAGATTTTGAAGAAGGTACAACAGCATTTTTAGAAAAGCGTAAGGCCGAATTCCCAGGAGAATAGCTTCAACCAAATTACCTACTTATGAGACTACGAAAAGGCATTGCTTTAATACTTTTCCTTGCCCTTTATGTTACATCAAATGCGCAAGAAATTCCATTAAATTATTCGTTTGGAGAAAAATATAACGACAGGTATAAATACTCAAATCTATTAACCATAGGTAATGATGAGCAGGGAGGCTCACTTTTAGTGCGCGCCTATTATACAGGGATGGTTTTACGTCCTAAGGGTTATTTTATAGAAAACTACGATAAAGATCTAAACCTAATTTCTGAATATAATTATAAGCTGAAGAACGCCAATTTCGTTGATGGCTATGTTCGAAATGGCCAGATTTATTTGCTCTTTTTAAATTATAATTACGACACTGAATCTTATGATTATGTGGTTCATAGGAGTCCTATGGATGAATTTAATTTTACCGAAGAAACCATTCTATCAATAAAATCTGACCCTGTTCGGCAACCACTTGGTAAAAATTACTACAATCGTAAGTTTTCTTCTGGCTTTACCTCTACAGTATTGTTTGATGATGAAAAGTCGGCCTTTGTAATAAGTACCCATTATAAAAAAGGTAAAATAGATCAACATTTAATACATCTATACAGTGCTGGTTTAAAAAAGTTAATGACTTATGATTTTTCGGAAACTGTTGAAGAAAAGAATTACTCTTTTGAAAATGTGGTTTTTTCTGAAGATTTAGAAAGTGTTTACATTGTTGGTAAAGCGTATTTTAAAAAGAGACGTTTTAGTGCAAAAGAACGAAAGTTTCAATATGAGATGATACAAATATCAAGACTGGGAGCTAAAACACAATCATTTGACGATTTTAGTAAGTTTTCGGAGGGGCTTAAACCAATTATGCATAATGGTAAATTGTTTTGTGTTGGTTTTTATGCAGATAGAAAAGACAATAGGTATAATGGACTTTCTTATTTCGAAGTCAATCCATTAACCTTAGAGTTAACAGGTAAAAAATACAATCCGTTTTCTGATCAATTTATGATAGATAAGTTTGGTCGTGATGTAGATGCTGAAATCAAGAATTTGGTATTTAAAAGTTTACATATAGAGCCCGATGGGGCCATTCTATTTAATGCAGAAGAATATTTCGTTACCAATAGTGTACAGTCTAATACAAGTGGTGGTCGTGTAAAAGTAGAGCGTTATCATTATAACGACATTGTATCGGCCAAATTAAATCGTGCAGGTGAAATGGTTTGGGTACGCAATATCAATAAAGCAGAAGTTACCCAAGGCGATGGTGCATATGCATCGTATAGCACGTATGTTAAAGATGGAAAGACATATTTTTTTATAGCTACATCAGCTGAAAACCCACAATTATTGTCTGGTGATCGCTTATTGTTTAAACAAGGGTTGAGTAGGAATAGAAATGTATTTAGTATTCAATTAGATGCCAATGGAAAAATTAGTTTTGAAAAGTTTATTGATGATAAAGAAGCACGATTGCCTTTAATGGTTAATATTCCTTTAATTAACAAAGAAAAAGATGAAATGCTTTTTTACGCAAAACGGGGCACAAAAAAACAACTGGTTAAAGTAGAATTTAAAAATTCAGTATCTGCAGATTCTAAATAGTTTTCAATTATAATTTGAAGAGACTTAAATAATTCTAAAAATTTGATTTTAGTGGATGTTAACCTTTTATAGGTTTTAACACTAAATATTAAAATATATTTAGAATTATGAGAAAACAATCGATTTTAGCAGTACTTATTTTCATGACTTTTACGATTACTAACGCTCAAGACTTTGCATTTGGAGTAAAAGGAGGTTTAAATTTAGCCTCTATTGGAGGGAATGCTTATACCGGAACCGGATTAGGGGGATTATCATCAAAGGTAAGTTTCCATGTAGGTGGAGTTGTTGAAATACCAATTTCAGAAAAAATAGCGGTACAACCAGAATTATTATATTCTTCACAAGGTAGTAGTTGGGCGTTTTATGGCGCTAGCGATAACTTAAAGTTAGACTATGTTAATTTACCTGTAATGGTAAAGTATTATATAATTAAAGGTTTAAGCGCTGAAGCAGGGCCTTTAGCAGGATTTTTATTATCTACCAATGCAGATAAAGAAGATTTTAAAAGCATAGATTTAGCGTTTGGCATTGGGGCATCCTATAAAATAAGCGATAATCTATTTGCCGGTTTACGTTATAATAAAGGTATAATGAATATTAACAATGATGCAAACATTAATGGAAATAGTCAAAATAATGTTTTTCAAATTTTTGCAGGATATGCTTTTTAGGTAATCTAAAAGCCTGGTTTGCCATTCCATTCGCCATAAAACTGTTCCAAATAATCCATCATAAATTGATGTCGTTTTTCGGCGAGTTTTTTGCCAGTTTTTGTTTCTAAAGTGTTTTTAAGTAATAGCAATTTTTCGTAGAAATGATTTATGGTAGGGGCAGTAGATTTTTTGTACTCATCTTTGGTCATATTAAGATTAGGAGCAATTTCGGGGTCATATAGTTTTCTGTTTTTGAATCCTCCATAATTAAAGGCTCTGGCGATGCCAATTGCTCCTATCGCATCAAGACGATCAGCATCTTTAATTATTGAAAGTTCTATAGAGTTAAATGGTTTGTCGGTTTTATCTAAACTGTTTTTATATGAACAATTTGCAATTATTTGTACTACATGTTTAATTGTTTTACGTGGTACATTTATAGAATTCAAAAATTCTTTTGCTAATTTTGGTGCAATTGTTTCATCTCCATTATTGAATTTAGCATCAGCAATGTCATGCAAAAGTGCTCCTAAACCGACAACTAAAATATCTGCGTTTTCATCTTTAGCAATAAGAAGTGAATTATTGTAAACGCGTTGAATATGAAACCAATCATGACCTCCCTCGGCGTTTTTTAGTGTTTTTTTTACAAATAGAATAGTTTGTTCTATAATTTCAGAATCACTCATTAATGCATGCTTTTATTGAATAAGAGATTTTACTTTGTCCTCAATAAGTGATATAAAATCATCGAGGTTTTCAGTTCTTTCCATTGGTGGATGCACGTAGAATTTTAAGTGACTGCCAACACCCATAGGAAATTTGCCATATCGCAGTAATTTCCAAGAATTGTTAATGCTTATAGGAATAATAATAGCAGATGGAGCTGTTTTCATTAATATTTTAAGTCCTGTGGTTCTAAAATGTTTAGGTTGGCCATCACGACTTCTAGTGCCTTCCGGAAATATTACGGCACTACGTTTATGTTCTTCTATATAGCGACCAAGTTTTGCAATTTCTGTTAACGCTTGTTTATTGTTATTTCTGTCAATAAGGACAGAGCCTGCATGACGTAAATTGTACGAAACACTTGGAATTCCTTTACCTAGTTCTTTCTTGCTGACAAATTTTGGATGAAATTTACGCATGTACCATATTATAGGAGGTATGTCGAACATGCTTTGGTGATTAGCAACGAAAATTTTTGGACGATTATTAGCTATATTATTTTTATTAATAAATGTATAGCGAGTTCCTAAAAGGTTGGTACAAAGCATTAGTGTACGGTTCATTACAGCCACTGAAAACCCATGGGCAGTATATCCCAATAATCTATAACAAAAAACCTGTATCGGGTGAAAGACCAACAAGGTTAACCCAAAGAAAAAGAAGAAAATAGGCGTTAAGATGTAAGCCAATACTTTTTGCATGCCCAAAAATAAAAAACCGCTTCGAGAGAAACGGTTTTTAAGTAATCTTTCTATACTCTTTTTAAGTGAAAGCTAAATTTAACAGAATTCATTATAAGCTTCCATTAAGTTTTCAGCAATCATCTCCGCCGGTCTACCTTCAATATGATGGCGTTCAATCATATGAACTAATTCTCCATTTTTAAACAATGCCATGCTTGGTGAAGAAGGAGGAAATGGTAGCATCATGCTTCTTGCCATATCAACGGCTTCGGTATCTACTCCGGCGAATACGGTAACCAAGTTGTCAGGTTTCTTGTTGTTTTGTAGACTTATTTTAGCTCCTGGTCTTGCGTTGGCAGCTGCACATCCACAAACAGAGTTTACAACGACCAAAACAGTACCGTCATTATTAATTGCACTTTTGACCGCATCGGCCGTATATAATTCTTCAAATCCAGCTGAAGCTAGATCTTCTCTCATTGGTTTTACTAATTCTGCAGGATACATATTTTTATATTTTATATAAGCAATTTCAAAGATACTTAATTTGTCGTATTTCAATAGTGAACCTTAACAAATGATTGTTATAATATATTTGAACCTTGTGAGGCAGCGAATGGGGGCTTATCTTTGGTTAAATTTATGTAGTAGATGATAAAGTATTTTGCAGCACTAATAGGGTATTCATTATTTCGTTTTCCTGGAGCAATAATTGGATTTTTATTAGGCAGTTTTCTAGATAATATGACTTCTAGTGGTGGTGGAGCTCAATCTGTTTTTAAAGATATGACACGCCAAAGTGTTTCACCAGCCGATTTTGAGTTGAATTTACTTTCGTTGTGTTCAATTGTAATTAAGGCAGATGGTAAAGTAAGTCAGAGCGAAATGGATTATGTACGACAATATTTTGTTAGTACTTATGGCAAAGAAAAGGCTAATGCAATTTTTAGAACTTTTAATGAAGTAAATAAAAAACGAGAAATATCTGCGCAACGAATCTGTGCTTTCATGACACAACGAACTCGTTATGAGGTGCGTTTACAATTATTGCATTTTTTATTTGGTATAGCGCAAGCTGATGGAAGTGTCAGCAATTCTGAAGTGAACAAAATACGCGAAATTGCAGGTTATTTACGTGTAACACTACGCGATTTTGAAAGTATAAAAGCCATGTTTATAAAATCGGCTAACAATGCTTATAAAATTTTAGATATACAAAAATCGGCTTCAGATGCTGATGTAAAAAAGGCATATCGTACAATGGCAAAAAAGTATCATCCAGACAGAGTAAATACGCAAGATGAGGCAATAAAAAAAGGGGCGGAAGAAAAGTTCAAAGAAGTTCAAAAGGCCTATGAAACTATACAAGCTGAACGTGGATTGTAGGTAGTTTATGGTAGTGAAAGTGTATTACGCAGTAATAATTTTTGTGCTTAATTAAACATTATTATTTTAGTTGTTTTGCTCGCTAAAGAAATGAAAGATGGAAAATTTTTGGTTTTATATAAAATTAGGGTTTTGGCATGTGCTCGATTTTTCGGCATATGACCATATTTTATTTTTAGCCGCTTTAACAGTGCCATTTTTATTTAAAAGTTGGAAATCTGTTTTGCTAATGGCTACTCTTTTCACAATAGCGCATTGTACATCGTTAGCGCTTTCGGTATATGGCGTAGTTGCTATGGATACTACATTAATAGAGTTTTTAATACCTGTGACAATTTGTTTAACAACTATATTTAATATCATCTATTCAAAGCTAAAAGATGGTGAAGGCTCATTTTTACTTCATTATTTGGCTGCGGGTTTCTTCGGATTAATACATGGTTTTGGATTTTCGAATTATTTTAGAATGCTAATGGCCGAAGAGACGGATAAGCTAACTTCGTTGTTGGGTTTTGCCACAGGAATAGAGTTTTCTCAAATTGTTATTATACTAGCTGTTTTATGGGTCGCTCACCTAGTTCAGAATATTTTCCATGTAGAACGAAATTTTTATATCATTGGAACTTCTGTTTTATTGTTTCTAGTCACAATACCAATGCTGTTTGAAACGTTTCCATGGTAGCAATAGTTGAATAATAACCTTATTTGGTTGTAAGGCTAATTCAAAGCCGGTATCTTAGTCGTATACATTTTAGCGATTACCCATGAGAATTGACAAGCAAGTTAAATATGATAGGGCCTATTTGCGAATGGCAAATGAGTGGGGAAAGCTATCCTTTTGTAAAAGAAAACAAGTAGGTGCTATAATAGTTCGGGATCGTATGATTATCTCTGATGGTTATAATGGTACACCAACAGGTTTTGAAAATCATTGCGAAGATGAAGAAGGATATACCAAGTGGTATGTATTGCATGCCGAGGCTAATGCAATTAGTAAAGTAGCAGCCTCTACACAAAGTTGTGAAGGTGCTACATTATATATTACATTGTCACCATGTAGAGAATGCAGTAAATTAATACATCAATCTGGCATTAAACGTGTAGTATATCAAAAAGCCTATAAAGATGATTCAGGGTTAAAATTTTTAGAAAAGGCCGGTGTCCAATTAGATTTTATTCCGATAATAGATAGTGTTGAAAAAAATGAATAGTAAGAACAATTTTATATGGCCAACAATTATTGCTGCAGCACTCGCTGTTGGTATTTTTGTTGGAGGAAAATTGCATTTTACAGACACGCCGGAGAAACTATTTACTACAAATTCAAAGAAAGATAAATTAAATAGGTTAATTGATTATATCGATTACGAATATGTCGATAATATTAATACAGATAGTATTGTTGATGTTGCAGTTAACCAAATTCTTGAAAAGCTAGATCCTCATTCAGTTTATATTTCGGAAAAGGATATGACGAAAGTATCAGAGAATATGAAGGGTGATTTTGTTGGTATTGGAGTTAATTTTTATACCTATAAAGACACCATTTCTGTAATAAGAACAATTCCTAATGGTCCTAGTTTTAATAAAGGAATAAAAGCTGGAGATAGAATATTAATGGCCGATGCAGATACTTTATATGGTAAGCGGTTACCTAATGAAATAATTATACAACGCTTAAAAGGTAAACGAGGTACTAAAGTGCGTTTAAAAGTGTATCGAAAAGATGAAGATAGGTATTTTAATGTTAATGTTGAAAGAGACATTGTTCCAATAAAAAGTGTAGATTCTTATTTTATGCTCACAGATGATATGGGCTATATGAAAATAAATCGATTTGCCGAATCTACTTATAAAGAGTTTAAATTTGCACTTAACAAGTTGAAAAAATTAGGGGCTAAGAAATTAACATTAGATTTAAGAGATAATCCTGGTGGTTATTTAGGGATTGCAGAACAAATGGCAGATGAATTTCTGGATGATGGAAAATTAATACTTTTTACTAAAAATAAAAAAGGTAATATAAATAATATTTACGCCACAGATAAAGGTAGTTTTGAAGATAAACCGGTTTATGTTTTAATTAATGAGCGGTCCGCCTCAGCAAGTGAAATAATTGCAGGTGCACTTCAAGATAATGATATTGGAACTATTGTAGGAAGACGTTCTTTTGGTAAAGGCTTAGTACAAAGAGAAATGGATTTAGGTGACGGTTCTGCGGTAAGACTTACAGTATCAAGATATTATACTCCAACAGGTAGAAGTATTCAAAGAGATTATACAAAAGGAAATAGAGATTATTATCAATCATTTAATGAGCGCTATCATAATGGTGAAATGGTATCTGCTGATAGTATTAAAGTGGCTGACTCATTAAAGTTTAAAACTCCAAAGGGCAAAACAGTTTATGGAGGAGGAGGTATAATACCTGATGTATTTGTATCAATTGGCACAAATGAAGAAGAAGCTGTTGAAAGTATGGATAGTTTAGGTTATTTGTCCTTATTTATTTTTGAACATCTAGACAGTCATCGTTTAGATTATAGTGCATATTCTAAATTAGAATTTGTTAGAGATTTTAAGGTAGATGATACGTTGTTTAGCGAATTTGTACAGTATTCGATTTCAAAGAATTTAAATATGAATTTCTACGATAATGAAGAGAGTATAAAGCTATATTTAAAAGCAGGGCTTGCTGAACAGTTGTTTGATGAAAATCTTCATGCAAAGATAAAAAGTGTAGAAGACCCCATGTTGAGAAAAGTAATAGAACTCGATAATCCGGCTATAAAACAAAGTGAGGCCGAGGCTATTGAGGCAATTAATTAGTCTTCGTGAATTTTCTTTTCAATTTTTTTTGAAGTGTTGTAAATCAATATTAATATTATAGCACAAAGCGATGCAACAATACCAATAATAGCTATAATACTATTGCCTTCTAATGGGTTTTCAAAATTGACTAATGTTACATTATAAATAATTAATGCAAGTGCTGAAACAATTAAAATAATTGATAAAAATTTATTCATTTCAAAGGGTTTTGAGTTTAAAATAACTCGTTAATATTTGCGGCAAATAGCTTTACAGCAATGGCTAATAATATAACACCAAATACTTTTCTAATAATATTTAAACCATTCTTGCCTAATACGCGTTCTATTTTTTTTGAAGATTTCAAAACAATATATACAAAAATAGTATTTACAGTAATTGCTACAATAATATTCTCAACTCTATATTCTGCACGTAATGAAAGTAATGCAGTAAGTGTGCCCGCTCCTGCAATTAATGGAAAAGCGATGGGCACAATAGAAGCACTTTCTGGTTCATCTTCTTTATAAAGAGTTATGCCTAAAATCATTTCTAATGCAAGAAAAAATATAATGAAAGCCCCTGCAACGGCAAAAGAATAAACATCAATGCCTATTAGTCTCAATATTTTCTCTCCAACAAAAAGAAAAGCAATCATAATAATTAATGAAACTATTGAGGCTTTTTCAGATTGTATATGGCCAACTTTTTTACGTAAACCAATAATAATCGGAATACTTCCTAAAATATCAATTACAGCAAAAAGGACCATTGTAGCTGTCGCTATTTCTCGAAAATTGAATTGAATATTCATGTCTAAAATTTTTGCAAAAGTACATTTTATTAACCCTACAGAAAGTATACATATATAATTTATTTGCATCTCAAATTCACATTAAAAAGTATCTTTGCTGTTATAAATTTATTGTATGTTTCAAATTGGGAAAACCATAGTCTCTGAAGAAATAATAGAACAAGATTTTGTATGTAATTTAAGCGCATGTAAAGGAGCTTGTTGTGTTGATGGTAATGCAGGAGCACCTTTAGATGATAATGAAACTGAAATACTTGTAGATATCTATGCCAAGGTAAAACCTTTTTTAAGACCCGAAGGAATTGCGGCAATAGATGAGCAAGGTGCCTTTATAAAGGGAGAAGATGGTGAATGGGAAACTCCTTTAGTAAATGAAAGCGAATGTGCGTATGTGATATTTGATGAATCTAATATTACCAAATGCGGTATAGAAGAAGCTTATAATAAAGGAGCGGTACCTTGGAAAAAACCAGTATCATGTCATATGTATCCTGTTCGTGTTCGTGAGTATACAGAACTTACCGCAGTAAACTATCACAAATGGGAAATTTGTGACCCGGCATGTGCATTAGGTGCAGAATTGAAAGTGCCTATTTATAAGTTTGTTAAAGAGGCTTTAATCAGGAAGTTTGGAACAGTTTGGTACGAGGAACTTGAAAAAGTTGCTGAAGAATTAAATGCATAATTAAAAGTAATTAAGATCTAACTATACTGTAGGAATGTGCAAAATAACTTTTGTGCCAGATGGTATTCCATTATCATCAAATAAATCAATGATTTCCACATTAAATGTATTTTGGTAATCTCTTGAAAAATTAGCAAGTCTTTCTTTTGTAATATCAATTCCAACAGATTTTCGTTTTAATACTTTGTTTTGCTTTATTTTTTCTGCTGCTTCACGACCAATACCATTATCGGTAATAGCAATATTAATATATGATTCTTCTCTACTGATATCTAGTGAAATATTCTTTTCACCTTCTTTTGGTGATAATCCGTGCCAAAGTGCATTTTCTAAAAAGGGTTGTAAAATTAATGAAGGTATTTTAACCAGATGTGGGTCAACATCATCATCTATGGTAACTACAAAATTTATTTCATTAGAGAATCTAATATTTTCAATATTCATATATAATTCTACGGTTTCTAATTCTTCTGCTAATGGAATTTCTTTTACCGATGATGACTCTAAAATTTTGCGAACTAATTTGGAAAACTTGTTAAGGTAGTATACAGCATTTTTCTGTTCGTTGTTAATAATGTATAATTTAATAGAGTTTAAAGAATTGAACAAAAAGTGTGGATTCATTTGACTTCGTAACATGCTTTGTTCCAAAGTAAGAACCTTTTTTTCGTTGTTAAGTTGGTACTGTCTATAAAGTATATAAAAAATTCCAGCAAGGAGTGCTAAAGCAATTCCACTAATAAGAAGTACGGTTTTATTTTTTTTAAGTTCGAGCTTAACAAGTTCGTTTTCTTGTGCTAGTAGTTGTATTTGTGTATTCTTTTTCTCAGAATCATATCTTGTAATTACGTCGGTAACATATCGCAAATTTCGATCACTGGAAATCTCTTCATCATATTTTTTATGATTCCTAAAGTATTCCAATGCTTTTTCAAAATCGCCCTTATGCATCCACAAATTAGATAGATAAACATATGCTTGAGACATAGCTGCTGGTATATTGTGTTTTTGCGCTAATTCCAAACTTTTTAATAAAATTTTATTTGCTTCATCAAATCGCTTTAACTCAATTAATGTCCAGCCGATATTAATTTGCAGTGCGGTTAAAATTTCAATGTCACCTAATTTTTCAGCAGCACTTACAAGTGAATTTAAAAGGTCTAATCCTTTTTGAGTGTAACCTTGATGCACGTAGACATGGGCGATACTATATTTGCAAATAATTCTACCTCTATCCGAATCTATTTCTTCATTATAGGCTAGTGATATGAGATGATTTTCAAGTGCTTTTTCTAAATTACCTTGAGCCTCATAGCATTCTCCAATGTTTTGGTGATTTATGGCTAAGCCCAGTTTATTGTTCAATTCTTTATCCAAAATCAGAGATCTTTGGAAATTTTTTATAGCAATATCATATTGATCTAGTTTCCTGTATATGTTTCCTATATTATTTAGTGAGACATTAATGCTCCGTTTAATACCAATTGAAGGGTTTTTTACAGATTCGGCCAACTCAAGTGCTTCTTGACTATAGTCTAGGGCAGATTTAATTGCATCTGTTCTACGAAATACAACGCTTTGCATATTTAGGCTAAACACTTTAAATTCTAAACTATTAGCCTCGGTTGCGATTTCTAATGCTTTTTGATGTAATGTTAAAGCTTTGGAGTATTCTGATAAATTGCGATATCTTCTTCCAATATGGTTTAATGCATATGCTTCACCAATTAAGTAATTTTCATCGGCAGCTTTTTCAGCCAAATAACGCATAAGTACGGTGTCTTTTTGATAAGCACCAATAATGTCTTCTAAACTTAAATAAGTAGTTGGCTGGGTTGCTAATACACTATCTAAGGCTTTTTGAAATTCTTTTGTAATATCCTGCGCATTCCCGGAGAATAATATAAATATGAATAGGAGCAGGGGTATTTTTCTTAGTATTGGCATTCGATACAATTTTGTTTTAACGGCCATAAGGTGTTTAATATAAAAGCCAATAGCGTTTAAATCATATCAAGAAAATCAGATTTCTTTTGTCTTGAAACGGGAATTTTATGATTCGAAGTTAAAACGACATATCCGTCGGTTTTAAGAAACTCTTTAATTTTTTGTAAGTTAATAATATAAGAATTGTGGATTCTAAAAAAGGAATCTTTGGGTAGCAAATCATTTACTTCTTTTAGTTTTTTAGTTAGAACGAGTTTTTGTCCATCTGATAAATAAATTGTACTGTAATTTCCATCAGATTCCGCATAAAGAATCTCTTCACTATCTAGAAATAATAATTTGCCATCAGTATTAAAAGTGATTTTTTTAGGACTTGTGTTCGCATTAAAATTCACCAAAATGTCTTCTAATTTTTCTGCAGTATAATTTCTTTTATTAAATTTTTTAATTTTTACAATAGTATCTTTTAAATCATCAGTATCTATAGGTTTTAAAAGATAGTCTATAGCTTCGTTTTTTAATGCTTTAATAGCATATTGGTTATATGCGGTAGTTATTACAACAGGAAAATTTTTGTTCTTGAGCTTTTGTATAAATTGAAAGCCATCCATTTTTGGCATTTCAATATCTAGGAAAAGACAGTCAGGTGGATTATTCTCTAAATAATGAATTGCTTCGTAAGGGTCTGTAAAAGAAGCATTCACATTAATCTCATCACTAAAGTTAGTAAGTTCCCATGAGAGGCTTTGTAGTGCCTTTATTTCATCATCTACGATAACAGCGTTTATCATTTACAATAACTTTATAGAAAGATAAACAAAAATAAATCTAAGATTTGTCATTTTTTTAAAAGATGTACAAATTGAAGAAATACAAGTATAGTTGGTAGTAAAATACTATTAATCAGGTAAAGTGTAGTAAAAAGCCTACAAAATATTGTGATTTTCATTATTCATTAATATTGCTTTGGATACAATGAATTTAGTTTCTACCAATTATACAGTAAAAATCTCCATATATACATATTAATTGACACTTGAAAAAGGTTCTTTTAACTTAGTTCTTATTATATATTGATTTTAGTCCCTTTTAATTTACTTGATTACGAAGTTTAAGGCGCTAAATAATGATGTTATGAAAAAATGTGTTTTTATGTTGTTCGTGTTTTTGTTGGTATTAATTATTTCTATTTTTTCGGAGAAAAAGATAATTTTAGTTGCTGAAGATGTTATAGTAGTAAATGATACTAACGAAAGGTTGAATGGTAATGAATAGTCGGACATTATCGTAGGTTTTTGACTTCGATTTGTAGAGAATTAAAATACGTACATTCATTTATTAAGTTTATTTAATACTAGTGTTTTGCATCGTTTTTTGTGTATTTTTGATATTTCCCCCGTAGATTTTAATAAATTATGCCTAGTTCCCCATTTATAACATTCTGGGGAATTGTGCTACAATATTATGGAACTGCCAATCCAACTAAGGTACGGTCTAGAATTGTGTTATGAATAAGAACATTAATTTGACTCACTGATGAAAGCCGCAGTATGAGCGCTAAACCAATTCGTTGGTTTGGTGTTTGCTCGATTATAGGTTTCGGGGGAACTACCTAAATCAGCATCATTTGTGGTTAATCGAATAAGATTCATCAGTTCGACCGTACGGCTTGGCGGTATCATCGTTAACTTCCAATGAATAAGTTTTTCAAATTGCTTCGCACTTATTTAGTTTTTTTTGATTAAATATTTCCAACCTTATTTTGGTATTTTATTAACATAGAACAAAAGTTCATTCAATCATAGTAATTGTTGAGTTTGTCATATTGACCTGAAAACAGGATTAAATTTCTTCCTTATAAAAAGATATACTTGACATTCATTTTTGTTTTAACGTAATCCTCTAGAATATTTTTTATCAGATGTTAACCTTGTCTTTATAAAAACATGAATGATTGTAGAATGTTTTTACGATAAAGACTCTACCAAAAATATTTAGTAATCAATAAAAATTATGACGATGAAAAATTTCAAAAAACACATTCTTTTAACTGTTTGGTTTTTGGCAATTATGATAACTTACAGTTGTAGTAAAGACAATCCATTAAATCCGGTCGGAAACTGCTTCGGAGGAAATTGGGCGCAAGGTTATGCGAATGAACTTCAAGAATGGTCCAATGCTGCAACTGCGTATTCCGAAAATCCGACTGCAGAGAATTGTGCAAACTATAAAACAGCTGCAAAGGCTTACTATGATGCTATTAATAAAATTTATGAATGCGTACCAACAGCTAGTAAGGCCGAAATTGACCAAGCGATAAAAGAAGCCAAGGCTGAAATAGATAGCGAAAATTGCGAATAATCAATTAGAATTTTTAAATACTTCAAAGTTGAAAAACAAATGAATAATGTAAATATGATCGCAAATGAGACTTGGCATGTTATGATGTCTCGAGCTTTACAACTTTGGACAAAGTTGTAAATGAACATATAAAAATAGTTAAAAATGGAAACAACAAAGACAGAATTGAATACAGTAAAAGCAGTCGCAATTAACCAGGAATCAAAAAACATAGCGATAATAAGTTATATCACCATTGTTGGATTGGTTATAGCATTTGTAATGAATAATGAAAAAAAACTTGATTTCGCCACTTATCATGTAAGACAGTCGTTAGGGCTATGTATTACAGGCTTGGTATTAGGAGTAATAGGTATAATTCCAATAATAGGTTGGTTAATTAATATAGTTGGCATTTTTGTTTTGCTATACATGTGGGTTATGGCGCTAATGAATGCAGTTAATGAGAAAGAGAAGCCTGCTCCTATTTTAGGTGTGAAATATGAAGAGTGGTTTAAGAATGTCTAATAGTTAAAAATGAAATAATGAAAATTATATCAAAAATTTCTATACTATCACTAGTACTATTGTTTTTAATAGCTTGCTCGGCAGAAGACACTTTGAAGGAGGAATCTCAATCAAATAATTCAGATATTCTAACGGAAAACTCACCTTGGAGATTTAGCAACTTTAAATTGGATTGGTCCAAAAAAACTGAAAAAGACACCATTACCGATGAAGAAATAGAATTAGATGTTATTGAAAGTTATAAAGGATTAATGTTTTCATTCAATTCTGACGGAACAGGGCAAACTGTAATGCAAGATTCTAATGACGAACCGCATACCTGGACATGGTTTTTTGATGGTAATGATGAAATATGTTTCGATGGTATTTGTGAAACAAATAGGTTTACTAATATTGTATTAAGTACTGATAACTTTAGTTTCAATATAATTGCGGGTTCTCCTAGTATTTCCTCAGGTGAACAAATAATCTATTCGGGCAGATACACTTTTAATTAATCGAACATCTTAGTTGCAAGCGTTAAATTAAAAATATATTAAATGTTTAAGTCTATTGTTTAAACATATACAATAGACTTTTTTTTACTTTAAAGCATTGTTTTTAAGTGAGTATTTCACTGATGTTATTTTAAAATTCCCTAATCGAAAAGAAATAAATCAAAATTTTAATTGAACTAGAAGCTGTAATATACACTTAAGGGTGTAGTAGTTTAACACTTTTGTAATTTGTGCAATCGTATTAGAATTTATAGAGCATAACCAATCTTACATAGTTCTATACCATTTATACAATTTTAATGTTTTTGCGCAATCTTGTTTTTATATTGTACTCAGTTAATACAAGTAGTTTCTTCCCCGAATTTTATTGGCTTTTAATTATCAAGTTATAAACTTGTTAACCTTTTAAGATTAAGAACATTAATTAATAAATCGATATGACTATGAAAGCGTTTTTTGTTTATGCCACATTATCAACTGTAGCATTATTAAGTTTTTTAACCTGCTTAATGTTAATTATTTATTAGAGTATAATTTCAAAAATTAACGAGCAAAATTTAGTTGTGAAGACTTCAATTAAGAATAATCATCATTATTAATTTGATGTTGTTTTTTATAGCCTTTCGCTGAATTTACCTAAAGAATAAACATGTAATACATGGCATTTTTTTATACTAATTATACTTAAAAGTTACGTTGCTAAATTTAAGGTTCTGTGGTTTAAAGAAAGCTTTCGATACAAAATAATTTGCGGTTTTTAAGTTTTTAATAATAACAAAATACTAAGCTATGTTCGCAATTCTTCATAAAAAAGATAGTCGCACTACTCTTTTAGATAAACTAAAATGTTTTGTAAAAAAAGAAAACTGGAGTAACGAACGTTTTGAGAAATTAAACGAATTGTTATTTGAAGTTAGGTGTGAGATGGAAAATGCTACATTATTAAAGTCAGATCTTTTAGAAATTAGCACATGTTTTAAAAAAGAATTTTTGGCCGAAACTCTTCAGGGTCATGTATTAAGGAAGCCCTATGGTTATCCAGGTGATTTTTTATTAATTGATAAAATTTACACAGAATTTAAAACTTTGAATACAGCATTTAGGATATGGGACGAATATTTTCATCAGCAAACAGTGCCAAGAGCTATTCGAAATCGCAAAGAGTATTTTAAGAAATTAATAGCGAACAAAAGCAAAGTAACTAATGACTTAAAAATATTAAATGTAGTCAGTGGTTCGGGCAGAGAATTATTTGAAATGTATTCAAATAATTCAATTGGGTGCAACATAACAACAACATGTGTAGAATTAGACGATTATGCTATCGCATATTCAAAGGGTTTGAATACTGAATTTAACCCGCAAATAGAATATGTACATAGTAATATATTTAACTATAGTTCTTTTAAAAAGCATGATGTTATATGGTCGGCTGGTTTATGTAATTATTTGAATGATAATGCCTTAATTTTGTTGTTGCAATACTTTAAAAGCAAATTAGCGCCTGGAGGGGAAATTATTTTAGGAAATTTTAATAAAGAGAATAATCCTAGTAGAAATTATCTTGAAATAATGGGCGATTGGCATTTAATACATAGAACTGGTAAACAACTTTTGTATTTAGCTAAAAAAGCAGGTTTTTTAAATAATCAAATTAGAATTGACCGCGAAGCATTAAATGTTTGTTTGTTTTTACATATTAAAGTTTAATAACCGTATTAGACTTCATCTATCAAAATAGTATTACCGAAACGCGGCCGCCTGCTTCGTTTCGGTTTTTTTGTATAGGCTATTATGATATTAAAATACTTTTCATCGAAGAATGTTAACCTTTAGTTTTTTAAATCATCAATTAAAAACTAAAGAGCAATATGATGAAAACTTTACTCACTTTAATTTTCTTAGCTATCACACTCTCTACAGTTGGTCAAACTATGGCTAAGAATACTATTAGCTCGGCTGGAATTATAATTTCAAACAATTCTAACAGCATCAGTTTTACAATTGGCGAACCCATTGTAGGATTAATATCCACAGAAGAATCAATTGATCAAGGTTTTTGGGCAGGATCACTTTTTGTAGAAGCTATTACTGCAGACAAAGAGTTAGGAGGTATTGTGGTTTATCCGAGTCCTATGGATAGTCAATTAAATATCCAAACAAACAACAATCCTATTTATGGTGTAACACTATTTACTGTAAATGGAATTATGGCTCTCAAAGAAAAAGTTGAGGCAGAGAATCTAGAGCATCAAATAGATGTTAGTCATTTGGCGAGCGGTGTATATGTGCTTCGTTTGGCAATAGAAAATGAAAAAGAAGAAAAACTATTTAAAGTCATTAAAAGATAACATCACATGTAAAAGCTGCATTACTGTGGTTTTTTATGGGGCAAAACTTAGAAATTATGAAAGAAATTTACACTCCAATCATTTTAGTAATCACGCTGTTTTTAAGTGCGATGGCGCTTGCTCAAGATGGGCAAAAGAATTTTATAAATTACCAAGGTGTAGCACGAAATGCAGATCAGCAATTATTGATAAGTGAAACTATGACAATAGGTGTTACGCTAAAAGTTGGTCCTGCAGATGCCATCGTTCTGTATGAAGAAAATCATGATATAACCACAGATGCAAATGGTGTTTTTAGTCTTAAAATTGGTAATGGTAATTTGGTGAGTGGTGATTTTAATAGTTTGCCTTGGGGTGCCGGAGCGGCATTAGCTACAATTACAATGAACGGCAATGAGGTTGGAACAACGGAAATGATGGCCGTTCCATATGCTTTAAGTTCAGCAGATAATAAATGGCATACCATAGGAGATGATATCGAAAATAAAAATGGGGGTAATGTTTTTGTAACAGGTTCGCTTTATGCATCAAAAGATCTTTCTTTAGCAGAAGGAGCTGCAATTAGTGAATTTTCAACAGATGGTACATTGGCTGGTAACAGTGATGAAAAGGTGCCCACTCAGAAAGCAATAAAAACATATATCGATGGCAAACTTACTGGGGGAGCAATAGATGCTGATGCGGATCCAACTAATGAAATTCAAACCTTAAGTTTTGATGCTGTTACAAATGTTTTAAGTCTTTCGGATGGTGGAACGGTAACAATACCTAATGGAGGTGCGGATGCAGATGCAGACCCAAATAATGAGATTCAAGATATTTCACTTTCAGGAACAGAATTAACTATAAGTAATGGGTCGACAATTGATTTAGCTCCTATAGTTCCACCGGGAGGAACAGATGACCAAAACGCCTCCGAAGTTCCTTTTGATAATGCGGGAACGGGACTTGCAGCTGCCGATACCCAAGCGGCAATTGAGGAATTAGCTGCGGGTGGATTGGTAGATACAGATGATCAAGATTTATCACTTTCAGGAACCATGCTACAGATAGAAGATGGAACGGGTGTTGATCTTTCTACGATTATCCCACCAGGAGGAACGGATGACCAGAACGCCTCCGAAGTTCCTTTTGATAATACGGGAACGGGGCTTGCAGCTGCTGATACCCAAGCGGCAATAGAAGAATTGGCAGCTGGTGGGTTGGTAGATACGGATGATCAAGGACTTATAATGACCGGAGATGTGTTAAGCATTGAAGATGGTACGGGTTCGGTTGATTTAAGTGATTATGTGGATGTTACAGGGGAAAGCGGATTGCTTTTAGGTGATGGCACGAATATAAGCGGACTTGAAGGTACGGTAGATGGTCAAGTAGTCAAATGGGATGGGGGAACAAATAAATGGGTTGCTGGTACCGATGAAATTGGAGGAGGAGGTAGTTCGCAGTGGGAAACTAACGGAAGTGATATTTATTTTGATAGTGGTAATGTAGGAATAGGAACTTCAAACCCAAATTCCCATTTGCATATAAAGAATAATTCAGCAATTGAAAGACCTTTACTTAAATTGGAAGAGGAAGGAGATGATTTTTCAAGACTTGAATTTAGAAATACAGAGAACACAGGTTTTTGGCAAATTGCTGGTATTGCGATGGATGGTGTGAGTGGAGCAGCGAATAGTAGGTTAAATTTTTATATTCAGAATGATCAAGGTGCTGCTAATCGAATGACTATTAGTGGGTCAGGCAACGTAGGTATTGGGGATGTAAATCCCTCAGAAAAATTAGAAGTAGCGGGGAATATAAAAACTTCAGGTGAACTTCATACTGCCGCTACTGGCAATGCCAATATGGTACCCATCGCCTATGGCAATATAGATGATGATGGAAGTATTTATTCAGGTACTGGAAATTTCACAGTAATTAAAAATGGAGCAGGAAGATATCGAATTAAAATTGCAGGAGAAATATACAATTATAATATAGGCTATACTACAATAGCAACACGTAATACGAGTACGGTGGGATTTATAGGAATAAATGCTCTCGGAACAGATTTACTTGTTAATACAAAAGATATAACAGGAGTTAATACTGACGCCATGTTTATGTTTGTCGTTTATAAAAACTAGTGGGCCTCATTAAAAATGTAATAAATAGTCATCAAATTTTCAAACCAAAAAGTATGTTTTAAATATACTTTTTGGTTTGTTTTTGTTAGCTTAATTTTCATTCAAAACTTAACTATTCTTCAAGCCAGTAAATATCAGAAGCCAGCATACATTTCAACAAGTAGTGTTAAAAACTTTGTAACTGTTTTGTGCTATCTGTCTTTCATTCAGCTACTTTATTCTCCATATTTGTGTATACAACGGCTCAGCCAAGCACCCTTTCTTAACTAAAGTTTGAATTTGATTTTACGTTCATCGGCCTTTTTTCTCATTATTTTGAGAAAAAGTTACAAGGCTAATTAGTAAAATGTGCGAGTATTTTAAAGTGCTTAATAATTGGTTGAGGTGAAAAATTTAGTAGTTAATAATAATAGAGAATTATGTCAACAGTAGTAGAACCAATTTTAGATAAAAATGAAGACCGATTTGTTATTTTCCCAATTCAACATCATGATTTATGGGAATGGTACAAAAAATGTGAGGCATGTTTCTGGACCGCTGAAGAAATAGATTTAAGTGAAGATGTACACGACTGGAATAACAAATTAAGTGATGACGAAAGATATTTTATCAAGCACATATTAGCATTTTTTGCTGCATCCGATGGTATTGTAAACGAGAATCTTGCTGAGAATTTTGTAAGTGAAGTTCAGTATTCTGAAGCTAAATTTTTCTATGGTTTTCAAATTATGATGGAAAATATTCACTCGGAAACCTATTCACTTTTAATTGATACGTATGTAAAAGATGAAAAGGAAAAAAATATTCTATTTAAAGCAATTGAAAACTTTCCAGCAATTAAGAAAAAAGCAGATTGGGCTCTACGTTGGATAGATTCTCCAAGTTTTGCAGAAAGACTTATTGCATTCGCTGCGGTTGAGGGAATTTTCTTTTCAGGTGCATTTTGCTCAATATTTTGGCTGAAAAAAAGAGGTCTTATGCCTGGGCTTACGTTTTCAAATGAGTTAATCTCTAGAGATGAGGGTATGCATTGCGATTATGCGGTGCATTTGCATAATAAGCACTTAATAAATAAAGTACCAAAAGAACGCATAACTCAGATTTTAACTAATGCATTAGATATTGAAAGAGAGTTTATTACAGAATCTTTGCCAGCTAGTTTAATTGGTATGAATTCTAAGTTGATGACACAATATCTTGAATTTGTAACAGATAGATTGTTGGTTGAATTAGAATGTGAGAAAGTGTATAATGCTACAAACCCTTTTGATTTTATGGATATGATTTCCTTACAAGGAAAGACCAATTTCTTTGAGAAGCGCGTATCGGAATATCAAAAGGCGGGAGTATTAAATAAAGATAAAGATGTTGATTCTCAAAAAATTAGTTTCGATGCTGATTTTTAATCGAGTTTAAAACCTATTAATAATATAAAATTGAGTCGTTATGTTCGTACTAAAAAGAGACGGTAAAAGAGAGCCGATGATGTTTGATAAGATTACTGCGCGGGTACGAAAGCTGTGCTATGGTCTTAATGAGCGTGTAGATCCAATAAAGGTATCTATGCGTGTAATAGAAGGTTTGTATGATGGTGTAACCACTTCAGAGTTAGATAATCTGGCTGCTGAAATTGCAGCAACAATGACGACAACACATCCAGATTTTGCAAAATTAGCTGCACGTATTTCGGTATCTAATCTACATAAAAATACAAAGAAGTCCTTCTCTGAAACTATGGAAGATTTGTATAAATATGTAAACCCAAGAACAGGTAAAAAAGCACCATTACTATCTGATGAGGTTTTTAAAGTTATTTCTGAAAATGCAGAACGACTTGACTCTACCATCATTTATAATCGTGATTTTGGCTATGATTATTTTGGTTTTAAAACATTAGAACGCTCCTATCTTTTAAAACTGAATGGTAAAATTGCAGAACGACCACAACACATGCTTATGCGGGTTTCTGTGGGAATACATTTAAATGATCTGGATGCAGCTATAGAGACTTACGAGTTGATGTCAAAAAAGTATTTTACACATGCCACACCAACCTTATTTAATTCGGGTACCCCAAAACCTCAAATGTCTTCTTGTTTTCTTTTGGCAATGCAAGACGATAGTATAGATGGCATTTATGATACATTAAAGCAGACAGCCAAAATTTCGCAAAGTGCAGGTGGTATTGGTCTTTCTATTCATAATGTAAGAGCTACAGGGTCATATATTGCAGGAACAAACGGAACCTCTAACGGAGTTGTGCCAATGTTACGTGTATTTAACGATACAGCGCGTTATGTTGATCAAGGAGGAGGTAAGCGTAAAGGTAGCTTTGCAATCTATGTAGAGCCATGGCATGCTGATATTTTTGATTTTCTTGATTTAAAAAAGAATCATGGTAAAGAAGAAATGCGTGCGCGTGATTTATTTTATGCCATGTGGATTCCGGATCTTTTTATGAAAAGGGTTGAGGCCGATGCTGAATGGACGTTGATGTGTCCTAATGAATGCCCCGGACTTTTCAATAACCATAGTGAAGCGTTTGAAGAATTATACCTTAAATATGAGGCTGAAAATAAAGGTAGAAAAACAATTAAAGCAAGAGAGTTATGGGAAAAAATATTAGAGTCTCAAATTGAGACAGGTACCCCTTATATGCTTTATAAAGATGCAGCCAACCGCAAAAGTAATCAGAAAAATTTAGGTACTATACGTTCATCAAATTTATGTACGGAGATATTAGAATATACATCACCAGATGAAGTAGCAGTATGTAATTTGGCATCAATAGCCTTGCCGATGTTTGTTAAAAATGGTGAATTTGACCATAAAGAATTATATAGAGTTACTAAGCGAGTAACCAAAAATTTAAATAGAGTAATTGATAGAAATTACTACCCTGTAAAAGAAGCTGAAAATTCTAATATGCGTCACAGGCCTGTTGGCTTAGGAGTGCAAGGATTGGCAGATGTTTTTATAATGCTTCGCTTACCTTTTACAAGTGATGAGGCTAAGAAGTTAAATCAAGAAATATTTGAAACCCTTTATTATGCTGCAGTTACCGCTTCTATGGAGGCTTCAAAAGTAGAGGGTCCATATTCAACATATGAAGGATCGCCAATATCTCAAGGTCTGTTTCAACACAACTTATGGAATATAAATGATGAAGATTTATCAGGTAGATGGGATTGGGGTAAATTGCGTACGCAAGTAGAAAAGCATGGCGTTCGAAATTCACTCTTGGTGGCTCCAATGCCTACCGCCTCTACTTCTCAGATATTAGGTAATAATGAATGTTTTGAACCATATACTTCAAATATCTATACACGTAGAGTATTATCCGGAGAGTTTATTGTAGTAAATAAACATTTGTTAGAAGACTTAGTAAATCTAGGCCTTTGGAACGAGAGTTTAAAACAAGAATTAATGCGTGCAAATGGATCTGTACAGCATATAGATGTAATTCCGAAAGAAATAAAAGATTTATACAAAACCGTTTGGGAGCTAAGTATGAAAGACATTATCGATATGAGTCGCCAGCGTGGATACTTTATTGATCAAAGTCAGTCACTTAATTTGTTTATGGAAAACGCGAATTATGGTAAGCTAACCTCAATGCATTTTTATGCATGGAAAAGTGGACTTAAAACAGGAATGTACTATTTGAGAACTAAAGCAGCTGTAGATGCTATTAAGTTTACATTAGATAATACTAAGAAAAAAGAAGTACCCGTAAGTGTAGCGGCAGAAGCAGAGGTTGAAGCTGCAAAACCGGTTGTTGAAGATGCTAAAGATCTCGCTGTTAAAACAACTCCCGTTTCAGCCGAAGAATTAAATGTTGAGCCAATGAGTGCAGAGGAGATGAAAGCCTTAATTGAGCAATCCAAAGCAGGCCAAGCAGACGATGACTGTTTAATGTGTGGGTCTTAATTGGAGAATTAATAGTGAATAAAAACAAATAAAAATTTCACATATTTAACAAAACCCTTGTTTTTACAGGGGTTTTTTCTTGTAAAAATGTATTAGTTTTAGAATGATTGATTTATATACTTTAAATTAATTTAAAGTTCATTTTATTTAAATACTAAAAGTTTTTTTTAAAAAAAGGACAACGAAAAAATTGCACGAAAAATTGTGCACTAGTAGAGAAAAGAAAAATGATTATACAGAGTGTATATTATTTTTTAATATACGGACGCAACGCTACTGAAAACATGTAAGCAGCGATGTAAATCATTAAAATAATAAGGTAATTGTCCATGTTTAGGTAAATTTTGATAAACTATATACGCATAAGTAACGCAAATAGTTTACCAAAATTACACTAAATCGGAAAAAAGATGCTTTTTAACGAATTTTAGTAGGATTATGCTTCGCTGAAATTACCATTATTCTTCAAATTAGAATTTGAAAATTTGCGGTAGTATATTCTTCCAACAAAAAGTAATAAAACGTAAGCAGCAATTAAAAGATAAGGGACCATAGCATAAGTTTTAAATAGGTTATAATAGTACAACGGGCGTTTTGAGATTTATCTTATTTTTATAGTATGTTGTATGTCGAAAACGGTTAAAAAATTCGTTGAAAGGTATTTTCATGCAAATAGTAATCGATAAAATGCACAATTATATCCGTAAACAGCCTAAAACGCAGTAATAAGCCTTGTTTAAATTTTATATTAATAATTGAATAATGAAAAAAAGAAAGATTATCCTTGATGAAAATGAGATTCCAGAGAATTGGTATAACATTGTTGCGGACATGCCTAATAAGCCATTACCTCCTTTAAACCCCGGGACTTTAGAGCCCATAGGTCCGGAAGCATTGGCGCCTCTATTTCCAATGGCACTTATTGAACAAGAGGTGAGTGCAGAAAAGTGGATTCCAATTCCTGATGAAGTTCGTAATCTTTATTCACTTTGGAGACCTACGCCACTGTATAGGGCTTATGGCTTAGAAAAAGCTTTAGATACTCCTGCAAAAATATATTATAAGTATGAAGGAGTTAGTCCTTCTGGTTCTCACAAGCCAAATACAGCTGTGCCTCAGGCTTATTATAGTAAACAAGAAGGTGTTAAAAGAATTACAACCGAAACAGGAGCAGGTCAGTGGGGTAGTGCTTTAAGTTTTGCTTGTCAACATTTCGGAATAGAATGTGATGTTTATATGGTGAAACTATCATATCATCATAAACCTTATAGAAAATCTATGATGAATGCTTGGGGTGCCAATGTTTATGCATCACCAACAAATTTAACTGAGGCCGGTAGAAAGATATTAGCTGAGAATCCAGACAGCCCTGGTTCTTTAGGTATTGCAATTTCAGAAGCAGTTGAAATGGCAGCTCAACGTGAGGACACCAAGTACGCCTTAGGGAGTGTATTAAATCATGTAAAATTGCATCAGACTATTATTGGTCAAGAGGCCATTAAACAAATGGAAAAGGCTGGAGATATGCCCGATATAGTAGTGGCTCCTTTTGGTGGTGGTTCAAATTTTGCTGGATTGGCTTTTCCTTTTTTAAGATTAAATTTAGAAGAAGGTAAAAACATTCGCTGCATCGCAAGTGAGCCCACCTCATGCCCTAAGTTAACAAGAGGTGTATTTCGATATGACTTTGGTGATACGGGCGGAATGACTCCTTTACTGCCGATGTATACTTTAGGCCATGATTTTGTTCCTGCACCAATACATGCAGGCGGATTGCGTTATCATGGAGCCGGAGTTATTGTTAGTCAGCTTTTAAAAGACAAACTAATTGAAGCCGTAGCGCATGATAATGTAGAAGTTTTTGAGGCTGGTGTTCTTTTTGCGAAAACAGAAGGAATAATTCCAGCACCAGAAGCAACTCACGGTATTGCTACAGTTATTGCAGAAGCTAAAAAGTGTAAAGAAGAAGGTGTTTCTAAAACAATACTTTTCAATTTATGCGGTCATGGTAATTTTGATATGAAAGCATATGACGATTATTTTGATGGTAAAATTGTGAAACACGAATTGTCACAAGAAGAAATAAACGCATCTATTTCGCGATTAAATACGCCAGAAATTCCGAATTAGCATTTAGCAAAAATAATTATTAAAAAAGGGTTTCCAATTTGGAAACCCTTTTTTAATTAAATTTATTCATTCTACATAAAAGCATCTTCATGCTTGTACGCATCAATTACCGCTTGTTCACCAGCTTTTCCGTCTTTAGAATTTCCATGTTCCATTCCTAAAACACCATCGAAACCTTTTTCATGAATCCATTTAAAAACGTTCTTATAATTTATTTCACCAGTAGTAGGTTCTTTTCTACCAGGGTTATCGCCAATTTGTATGTATGCAACTTCATCCCAAGTTAAACCCATATTATGAATTAAATGCCCCTCGGTTTTTTGCATATGATAAATATCAAAAAGAATTTTACACGCAGGGCTGTCTACTCCTTTACAAATCATATAGGTTTGATCAGAATTTTGCAAATACAAATCAGGTGAATCTGATAATGGTTCAAGAACCATTACTAAACCGTGCGGTTCTAATATTTCTGCACCTCTTTTTAAAGCTTCAATTACGTTGCCGTCTTGTACACCAATAGGTAGTTTTCTTTCAAATCCGCCAGGCACAACAGTCATCCATTTGGCATTAACACGCTTTGCAACTTCAACAGCTTTTTTACATCCATCTAAAAAGATATCAATATATTCTTGTTTGCCAGCAGCAAGTGTGTTAGCCATATTGCCGCCTTTGTCAATTACAAAAACCCCCATGGTCATACCACGTTTTGCTAAGGTCTCACCCATTTTAGTTTGTAGGGCAATGTCACGTTTCATCATGCCATTATCTTCAAAAGCAGTAAACCCTTGATCCGCCATAAAATTTATTTGATCAATTGGATCATCACCAGCTAAATTTTTAAACATCCCTAAATGTGGCGCATATTTTAAGTTGAAATTATGTGCTACAGATAGCTCTGCCGAATTAGCATGTGATAATACACCTGTCATAGAAAGTGCTCCGGTTGTTAGTGCAGTTTTTTGAATAAAACTTCTTCTTTTCATGTTAATTATAGTTTACAATGACCAGGCCTTGCCATCAGTTAATTCTGTGAGATCACCGCAACCTACGTACTCGCCTGGTATTGGTAAATAGGCAAGAACTTTCTCGCCTACGTATTCAGACGTTTTGTATCCCCATATTGTTGTGCCTCGTAATTCACTCGCAAAAGCATATGCAGCTGCATCGTCATCTAGGCTAGCGCTTTCATTTGCTTTAAGTGCTTTGTTGTAATCCGCTATGGCTTCAGAATTTTTTATTTGTTGCTCTTTTGAGATTTTTAAGGTACTTGCTAAAGTTTTTTCTAAATCTTCAGCACTTAAGTCAAGCGTTTTTTCTTTACCAGCTGTTTTTAGCGCATTGCTTAAAAATTTATCCATCGACATTTTAAAGAAGTCTTGCTTTTCTTTGTCCATAACTTCATTAGCAAACTTATCTATAAATAAATGAACTTGAAGTTCTGATGCTGAAGGTGTGTCTGTCGCTGGTAATATAATATCTACTAATTTGGTAATAGCTGCACCTTGTTCGGCTGTTAAAAAGTCTGGAACCCACGTTACTGCGTTTTCACTTTTACAGCTCTGAACAATGCTTAATAATGTTGGGGTAGCAATGGTGTAACCTAGTGCCACTCCCATATTTTTGAGTGCTTTTCTTCTATCCATTATATATTTCCTTTTTTAAGTTGTGAAACTGCATGATTAGCAGCTCTGGCTGTAAATGCCATATAAGTTAACGAGGGGTTTACACAAGCAGCAGAGGTCATAAAGGCACCATCTGTTACGTAAACATTAGGAACATCATGTAATTGATTGTTTCCATTTAATACTGAAGTTTTTCTATTTCTACCCATACGCGCTGTACCCATTTCATGAATTCCTAGCCCTAAGCCTGTTGGTCCGTCATGACCTTTTACGTCTTTAAAACCCGCTTTTTCTAACATTTCAACGGCAGATTCTTGCATGTCTTTACGCATGTTAAATTCATTTTCTTGTAGGTCGGCATCAAATGTAACAGTTGGTAACCCCCAAGCATCCTTTTTTTCATAATCTAATGTCATTCTGTTATCTTCATAAGGTAGTACTTCACCGAAACCTCCAATTCCCATTCTCCATCCGCCTGGCTTTTCAACAGCATTTTTTAAATCTTTACCATAAGCTAATTCCGCAACTAAATCTTCCCAGTTGCCTCTACTTGCACCACCTTGATAACCAAAACCTCTTTTGTAATCGGTTCTGTTAGATTTACCACCTAAGTTTCTAAAACGTGGAATATAAACGCCATTTGGTCTTCTTCCTTTATAATATTTATCTTCGAATCCGTCAAATTTTCCAGAAGCCCCTACACCCAAATGATGGTCCATAATATTGCGCCCTAATTGATCTGAGTCGTTACCCATACCATTAGGGAAACGATCCGATTTAGATTGCATTAATATTGATGCGGAAGCAATGGCAGAAGCACAAAGGAATATAACCTTTGCTTTAAATTCATAAGTTTCTTTGGATACTCTATCTATCACTTTAACTCCGACCGCTTTTTTAGTATCTGCATCATATATAATTTCATGAACTATAGAATTTGGTCGAAGCGTTAAATTACCTGTCGCCTCTGCAGCGGGCAAGGTAGATGATAGACTACTAAAATAACCTCCAAAAGGACACCCGCGAATACAACGATTTCTGAATTGACATTTAGTTCGGCCATCAAAATTCTTAGTTCCTGTAATATGAGCAACACGTCCTATTGTTACAGGTCTATTCTCAAATCCTGCTTTTACTTTTTCTTTAAAATGTTCTTCTACACAATTTAATTCCATTTGAGGTAAAAAGTTGCTGTCCGGTAATTGTGGAAGATTTAGCGCCTCTCCACTAACACCAATGTAATCTTCTACTTTTGCATACCAAGGTGCAATATCTTTATATCGTACTGGCCAATCAACCGCAATACCTTCATTTTTATTTGCGCTAAAATCAATATCACTCCAGCGGTAACTTTGTCTGCCCCATTGTAATGATCTTCCACCAACGTGGTATCCACGCATCCAGTCAAATCGTCTAATTTCATTGTAGGGATGTTCAAGGTCATTTACAAACCACATTTTACTAGCCGCATTGGTTGTGTAACCAGTTCTGTTTTGTTTTTCTTGTTTTGCAATGTCTTCTTGTGTTGGTTTGCCAGCATTTGGAAAATCCCATGGATCCATATTAGCGGTAACATAATCTTCAATATGTTTAACCATTCTTCCACGCTCAAGAACAAGTGTTTTTAAGCCGTTTTCACACAGTTCCTTGGCTGCCCATCCACCACTAATGCCTGAGCCAACTACAATTGCATCATACGACTCCTGTACCTCATTATTATAGAAATTATTCATGTATAAATTGTTTATCGTCTAAATTTATTAAATATTAAATTAAATTTCTACATTTAAACCTTAACTCTTTTGAATATATAGCAATTGGCAGATAGTTTTGTTAAATAATTCGAGGAGAATTAATAAATTAAATAGTATCCCTAAGTATAAATTTAATTCACATTGTAAATAATTATGAAAGTAAAAAACGTTTTAAGAATAAATTCAATTGTCGCTATTTTTTTATTGTCTACAATTACATTTTCATGTAAAGAGAAAAAGAAAAATGTAGAAACTCAGGCTTTAGAAGTAGAAAGTAAAGAAGTAGCAGTACCTTTTTTTCAGCTTTCATTGGCGCAATGGTCCATTCATAATATGATTAAAAAGGATAAAGTGGACCCTTATACATTTGCGGAAAAAGCAAAGGAATGGGGTTTTACTGGTCTAGAATATGTAAGTCAATTATATCCTGCTGATTTAGAAAACAATGAATATTCACCTGAGGCAATGGCTGCTTTTGTTGAAAAATCAAACGCTGAAGCCAAAAAGCATGGCATGCAGAATGTATTAATTATGATTGATGGACAGGGTAATCTGGCGGTAAGTGATAAAGCTGAACGTGATGCTGCTGTAGAACGGCATTATAAATGGGTTGATGCTGCCGCAGCTATGGGATGTCATGCAATTCGTGTTAATTTAAATGGTGAATCGGATCCTGTTAAATGGCATGCTAATTCTGTTGATGGATTAACTAAACTTGCAACATACGCCAAAACCAAGAATATTGAAATTCTTGTTGAAAATCATGGAGGTCTTTCTTCGAATGGAGCAATGCACGCTGCAGTAATGGAAGAAGTAAATATGGATAATTGTGGAAGCTTACCAGATTTTGGTAATTTTTGTATTACAAGAAAAAAAGATAGTTGGGAATGTGCAGAGATGTATGATATCTACAAAGGTGTAACGGAGTTAATGCCTCATGCGATGGCCGTTAGTGCAAAGTCTAATGATTTTGATGAAAATGGAAATGAAGTCAATATTGATTATAAAAAGATGCTACAAA
Source organism: Flavobacteriaceae bacterium EG-1 (assembly GCF_009649685.1). Taxonomy (GTDB): domain Bacteria; phylum Bacteroidota; class Bacteroidia; order Flavobacteriales; family Flavobacteriaceae; genus Aurantibacter_A. The sequence continues at coordinate 556,005 of NZ_WJPK01000002.1, read as the reverse complement.
TTGTTAAAGATGCAGGCTATACCGGTTTTATTGGTGTTGAGTATGAGGGTAAAGAATTGAGTGAAGCAGAAGGTATTATTGCAACTAAAGATTTGATGTTGAAAGTAGCTAAAGAATTAAAATAAATGAACAATTGTATAATGTAATGAAGGTTTATCTTTATTAAATTTACTGAGGTAGCGAAATCATATAGGTATATATCACTTATTTCCCCCTGATAAGGAACTACTGAAGTTAAAATGTAATCGGTAGATGAAAGTCTTTTTTAATCAACTTTTTGATTATAATTTTTATTGTAATAAAAAAATAATTGAATTGTGTGTGGATGAATCAGAAGTGTCCGAAAAAACGGTTGAGTTGTTTTCGCATATTTTGAATGCACATAATATTTGGAATTCGAGAATAATAGGTAGGAAGCCCGATTTTGATGTATGGCAAATTCATGCTATACCAACTTGGAATGATGTTCATTATGAAAATCAGAGGTCTTCTTTTGAAATTACATCAAATGCAGATAATTTCGAAAAAAGAATAGATTATGAAAATTCTCAGGGCCGTTTATATTCGAATAATATAAAAGACATATTATTTCATATTCTTAATCATTCTACGCATCATAGAGGGCAAATTACGATGAATTTAAGGCAAAACAATATTGAGCCCATGTCCTTAGATTATGTTTTTTACAAACGATAAACAAGCAAATATGAACCCAAAAATTAGGGTGCAACTTTCTATAATGATGTTCCTTGAATTTTTTATTTGGGGAGGTTGGTTTGTAACTCTTGGGTCTTATTTAAGTAATAATTTAAATGCAACAGGAGTTGAAACTGGGATGGCGTTTTCAACGCAATCTTGGGGTGCAATTATTGCGCCCTTTATTGTGGGGTTAATTGCAGATCGTTATTTTAACGCTGAGAAAATTCTGGGAATTCTGCATATTGTTGGGGCTATTTTAATGTATCAAATGTCGCAAGCAATTGAGTTTAGCTATTTTTATCCTTATGTTTTGTGTTATATGATTTTGTATATGCCGACGTTAGCACTAGTAAATTCAATTTCATTTAGGCAACTAAAGAATCCGAGTAAGGAATTTCCATTTGTTCGAGTTTTTGGTACAGCCGGATGGATTATTGCTGGATGGGTTATTAGTTTTGGTTTTCATTGGGATGCAATAGAGAAAATTAGTCAAGGAGCATTGTCGAATACTTTTTTAATGGTAGCAGTAGCATCAGCAGTTCTTGGTTTGTTTAGTTTTAGTTTGCCAAAAACGCCTCCTACTGCAAAGCAATATGGAAATGTGAGTATTTCTGATATTTTAGGGCTAGATGCATTAAAGTTGCTGCGAGATCGAAATTTTCTAATATTTTTTCTTTCATCAGTGCTAATATGTATTCCTTTGGCCTTTTATTATCAAAATCTAAGTTTGTTTCTAACAGAATATAAGGTTGAAAATTCTACAACATGGGCAACTTTAGGGCAAATATCGGAAGTGATGTTTATGTTGTTATTACCTTTTTTCTTCAAACAATATGGATTTAAGAAAACGATACTTTTTGGAATGTTCGCCTGGGGTGTGCGATACGTTTTGTTTGCCTTTGGTAATGCAGGAGATTTGTTTTTTATGTTAATATTGGGTATTGGTTTACATGGTATTTGCTATGATTTTTTCTTTGTATCAGGTCAGATTTATACAGATTCTAAAGCTGGTGAAAAAGTAAAAAGTGCAGCACAAGGTTTAATAACCTTGGCAACCTATGGTGTTGGTATGTTAATTGGATATTGGGTTGCTGGTATCATATCTGATGAATTTTTAATTTCGGAAAATGTACATAGCTGGAAAGAAATATGGATTTTTCCTGCGATTTTTGCAGGAGTAGTTTTTGCAATATTTTTGTTTTTCTTTAAAAATGAAGAGATAGAATACAATTGATAAATTTTAATTTAAGAAGACATTATTTATAACATTAATATTTTAGTATTATGCCAAAGAAAATAAGATTAGGAGTATTAGGAGGAGGCGGAGATTCTCTAATAGGAGTTTTACATAGAGTAGCTTCTCAGATAAATGATAATTATGAAATAGTAGGGGCTTGCTTCAATCCAGATTTTAAAGCTAATAAGGCATTTGCTCGTGAAATAGACGTTCCGTTAAACAGAATTTATGAAGATTTTGATACGTTAGTAGAAGAGGAGTTAAAACTGCCTGAGGACGAGCGTATACAAGTTTGTTCTGTACTTACACCTAATTTCTTGCACTTTCCAATGGCAAAGAAATTACTTGAAAATGGTTTTAGCGTTATTTGTGAAAAGCCAATGACTACTTCATTAGCGGAAGCGAAAATTTTACAAAAAGCACATGCAAAGTCGGGTAAAGTTTTTGCTTTAACACATACCTATACCGGATATCCTATGGTTCGTCAAATGCGTGAAATGATTAAGTCTGGGGCTTTAGGTAAAATTCATAAAGTTGATGCTAAGTACTATCAAGGTTGGATTAATACGATTATACATGATAAGAAAAAACGTTCTTCTGTATGGAGGCTAGATCCTAAAAAGGCAGGTATTAGTTCTTGTATGGGTGATATAGGCGTTCATGCATTTAACCTTGTTGAATATACTACAGGATTAAAAGTAAAGTCTATACTTTGCGATTTTAACTATTTGTATAAGGATAATAAAATGGATATAGATGGTACGGTTTTAATTCGTATGGACGACCATGTAAAAGGTGTGATTAGAAGTAGTCAAGTTGCAACAGGAGATGAAAATGGATTAGCCATTTCAATCTATGGTGAAAAAGCGTCATTACATTGGGAGCAAGAAGATCCAAATTTCTTATATGTTAAGAGTGATACACAGCCAATGCAAGTATATAAACCAGGACATGCCTACAATTCCAAGCTTTCATTAGAAGGTACGAAATTACCAGCTGGTCACCCTGAGGGTATTTTCGATTCTATGGCGAATATTTATTTAGGGGCAGCGAAAGCTATACGAGGTAAAAAGTTTAACGATGGTGAATTTCCAACTATGGAAGATGGTGTTCGAGGAATGAGTTTTATTGAAGCTACAGTTGAATCTAATAAGAATAATAATACGTGGGTGAAATTGATAAAATAATTCCATCATTTATTCGTAAAAAAAGGCCTGCTAATCTGATGATTAACAGGCCTTTTAATTGTTACTTATTTCCAAGTTATTTTTTACGTTCAAAAACCTTAGTGAAATATTGACAAACCACAATCATGCTTTCTCTAGGTACACGTTCAAATTTTGCCAATTCTCTTGTGTAATAATCCCAATGGGTTTTTTTCCAATAAGCTAGAGATTTATCTCCTTCGCCTTCAATTTCAGCATATTCTTCGTCTATACTAAAGAATGGTTTAAGCACAACTTTAGTGGTTTCAATAATACATTGTGCCTCGCCAGCCCAATTTGTAACAACTGTGAAATCGCCTATTTTGGGTAAACTTTCATTTCTATATTGTAAACCTAACAAAGAGTCAGTTGTAGCCTTTTTTATTCCATCTTTCACCAATTGAGCACATTGATTAGCGTCGTGTTCATTATCACAAAAGTGTATTGTTTTAGGTGCTTCGTGAAAGACATCCTCAAGGTGATTTTTTAAATAATCTCCCCACATGTTATTAGCTGATGTGTTTTCCATGAAATCTAAACGTGTTGTTTTTGTTTTATATTGTTAGTGATGCTTCTCATGACTTTATTTTCTATGAAATTAAGCGAATTTACCGGCTTTTAATTGTTGGGCAGCATGTTCTGCAGCTCTGGCTGTAAAGGCCATATAAGTTAAGGATGGATTTACACAACTAGAGGAGGTCATAAAAGCACCATCGGTAACATAAACATTAGGTACTAAGTGAACTTGATTGTGTTTATTTACAATAGAAGTTTTTGCGCTATGACCCATTCTAGCACCGCCCATTTCATGAATACCCAATCCAGGATAAGAAGATTCTTCGTAAGGTTGTACATCTTTAAAACCTGCAGCTTTAAACATATCAACAATATCGGTTACCATATCTTTTCGCATGTTATGCTCATTCTCTTTAAATTCGACATCAAAATCTAGTTGAGGTAAGCCCCATTTGTCTTTTTCAGTCTTACTTAAGGTTACCCTATTGTCATCATGAGGTAAAAACTCACCAAATCCTGTAACACCTATAGTCCATTTACCTGGTTTTAATATTTCTTCTTTCAAATCTTTACCATATCCCAATTCAGCTACAGATTCAGACCATGAATTTCTACTAGCGGATCCTTGATAACCAAAGCCACGTAAATAACCTTTTCTTTTTGTTTTCTCATCTAAGTTTACAAACCGTGGAATGTAAAATCCATTCGCTCTTCTACCTTTATAATATTTGTCTAAGTAACCGTCTACTTTGGCATATGCTCCTAATTTGTAATGATGATCCATTAGACCACGTCCTAAAGCATCAGAGTCGTTACCTAATCCGTTAGGAAAACGTTCAGATTTCGATTGCAATAAAATACCAACAGAAGCCATTGCGGACGCACATAAAAAAATAATTTTAGCTTTAAATTCAAGCTTTTCATTAGTTTCTGTATCAATTACTCGAACTCCGGTCGCCAATTTAGTGTTGTCATCATAAATAACTTCATGAACAATTGAATTTGGCCTCAATGTCATATTTCCTGTTCTTTCCGCTGCGGGTAAAGTTGAAGAATTACTACTAAAGTAACCGCCAAATGGACAACCTCTTCTACAGCGGTCTCTGTTTTGACACTGTGTTCTACCTTCAATTTTTGCGTTTGGATCAGTAATATGAGCTGTTCTGCCAATTGTTACCAAGCGTCCATCTTCAAATTTTTCTGAAACAGATTTTTTAAAATCTTCTTCTACGCAATTGAGTTTCATTGGAGGTTGAAATTTACCATCTGGTAATTGTTTCAATCCTAAATTTTGGCCACTTACACCTATATATTCCTCCACCTTATCATACCAAGGTGAAATGTCTTTATAACGAACTGGCCAATCGATACTAACTCCTTCTTTTTTATTTGCCTCAAAATCAATATCACTCCATCTATAACTTTGTCTTCCCCAAGTAATTGATCGCCCACCTACATGATAACCACGTATCCAATCAAAACGTTTAGTCTGAACATAAGGGTGTTCTAGGTCGTTTACAAAAAAGTGCTTATCCGTATTATCTGGTGCCCAATTTAAGCGATGTTGAATGTGATAGTTTTTCTCATCTTCTTTAGAAAGTCGTGTTTTAAGTGGGTCATCCCAAGGGTCATCATTCATAGTAGGGTAATCTTTAATGTGCTCTACCATTCTACCCCTTTCTAATACTAATGTTTTAAGCCCTTTTTCGCAAAGTTCCTTGGCTGCCCATCCGCCGCTTATCCCAGTTCCTACCACAATAGCATCATACTGCTCTTTTACATTCATAAATTTATTGTATTAATTCTGATGGTTTTCCTATATTTATATCTTCTCAAAGAAAAAGAAGTTCGGATATTTTTCAAATCTAAATATAGGGTTTATTCCTAAAAACAACACAATAAAACCATTTTCAACTAATCTAATAGAACTAATAGAATATGAAGACAATTAAAGGTCCTGCTGTGTTTTTGGCACAATTTGTAGATGATAAAGCACCATTCAATTCGTTGGATGGAATGTGTAAATGGGCATCGGGGTTAGGATATAAAGGCATTCAAATACCAACCTGGGTCGACTTTTTAATAGATTTAGACAAGGCTGCAGAGAGTCAGGATTACTGTGATGAATTAAAAGGTAAAGTGAATTCTTATGGCTTAGAAATTACAGAGCTATCAACACATTTACAAGGTCAATTAGTAGCTGTTCATCCAGCATACGATTTAATGTTTGACAATTTTGCACCAGATAGCGTAAAAAATAATCCAAAGGCGAGAACTGAATGGGCAGTAGATGTAGTAAAAAAAGCAGCCACGGCAAGTCGTAGGCTTGGTCTTAAAGCACACGCTACTTTTTCTGGAGCTTTACTGTGGCATACGTGGCACCCTTGGCCACAAAGACCTGCTGGTTTAGTAGAGATGGGTTTTGAAGAGTTAGCAAAAAGGTGGATGCCTATTTTAAATCATTTTGATCAAGAAGGTGTAGATGTATGTTATGAGATTCACCCCGGAGAAGACTTGCATGATGGTGATACATTTGAGCGATTTTTAGAAGCTACAGGAAATCATAAGCGTGTTAATATTTTGTATGATCCTAGTCATTTTGTGTTACAACAACTGGATTATATTGAATATATAGATCATTATCATGAGTTTATTAAGTCATTTCATGTTAAAGATTCTGAGTTTAACCCAACAGGTAAAAAGGGAGCTTTTGGTGGATACAATGATTGGGGTGATCGTGCAGGTAGATACCGTTCATTAGGAGATGGCCAGATTGATTTTAAAACCATATTTTCAAAATTAACCCAATATGGTTGTGATGTTTGGGCCGTTATGGAATGGGAGTGTTGTATTAAAAGCCCTGAGCAAGGAGCGCGTGAGGGTGCAATTTTTATTCAGGATCATATTATTGAAGCTACCGAAAAGACTTTTGACGATTTTGCTGGAGCTGCAATAGATAAAGAGATGTTAAAGAAAATATTAGGAACATAAATTAATAGAATACATGAAAAATATAATGATAATGGCCTTTTTAATCTTCGCAAGTATTTCTTGTAAAGATAAAGCAGAAAAAACGGCTGAAAAGGCAATTGATGAAGTAAAAATAGAGAAGTCTGAATCTGAATGGATTACTCTTTTTGATGGTACTTCGCTTGATGCTTGGCAAGCTTATATGGGAGGTGACGTGCCTTCTAGTTGGAAAATTGAAGATGGAGCAATGGTTTTTATTCCACCAACTGATGAAGAACGCAAAGATGAGAATGGTAAAAAACAAAGTTTTAATTTAGTTACGAAACAAGCATTTACAAGTTTTGAATTGTCTTTAGATTGGAAAATTTCTGAAGCTGGTAACGGAGGTATATTTTGGGGAATTGTTGAAGATGCTAAATTTAGTCAGCCTTATCATTCCGCTTTAGAGGTGCAAATTTTGGATAATGATAAGCACCCAGATGGTAAAAATGGGACTTCGCACCAAGCTGGTGCTTTATACGATTTAGTTTCACCTTCAGAAGAGGCAACAAAACCAGTGGGCGAGTGGAATACAGCTGTTATAACAATAGATCATAATACAAATACCGGAACTTCGATGTTAAACGGAGTAGTTGTTGCAACTTTTCCTGTACATGGCGAAGAATTAGATGCATTATTAAAGGGGTCTAAATTTGATGGTTGGGAAGGTTTTGCAAAAGCAAAAACTGGCAAAATTGGTTTGCAAGATCATGGAGATTTAGTGTCTTTTAAAAATATTAAAATAAAGGAACTCTAACATTCGTTTACCAAAGTTAGATAGTTTCAACTGATAACAGATGTCAAGTACAAGAGGCTTATTTTGGCTATCTTTGTTGAAAATTAATAACTGTTTATGATTCAATCAATGACCGGTTTTGGGAAACATGTTACCCAACTGCCTTCAAAAAAAATTACTGTTGAACTTAAATCATTAAACAGTAAAAATCTTGATTTAAATGCGCGGATGCCTCAGGCATACCGTGCGAAGGAATTAGAGTTGCGTAAGGTAATTGCTAGTTCTTTAATACGTGGTAAAATAGATTTTAGTTTATATGTAGAATTGACAGGTGCCGAAACTTCTGCAATTGTAAATGAAGAAGTGGTAAAGCAATATATGCGGCAATTAAAATCAATAGCAGATGGCGATGATATTAACCTGTTAGAGATGGCATTACGCTTACCAGATGCTATGAAGACGGAACGAGAGGATCTTGATGAAGAGGAGTTTGTGGTTATTCAAGATGTTTTAAAAGAAGCACTTTTAGAGATTAATAAATTTAGATCGGAAGAAGGCAAAGTTTTAGAGTTAGATTTTATAAATCGAATAAATAATATTGAAAGTCTTTTGCAAGACGTAATTAAAATTGATGTTGATCGTATTGATACAATTCGTGAGCGTTTAGAAAAGGCGATATCCGATTTAACGGTTGAAGTTGACGCAAATAGATTTGAGCAAGAGCTAATTTATTACCTCGAAAAGTATGATATAACAGAAGAAAAGGTGCGTCTTGCCAATCATTTGGAGTACTTTTCTACAACTTTAAACTCTGCGGATTCCAATGGTAAAAAACTCGGATTTATTAGTCAAGAAATAGGCAGAGAAATAAATACAATTGGATCAAAAGCTAATTATGCTCCCTTGCAACAAATAGTAGTGCAAATGAAAGATGAGCTTGAAAAAATTAAAGAACAAATGCTAAACGTACTTTGATGAAAGGGGGTAAGCTTTTAGTATTTTCGGCTCCTTCAGGTAGTGGTAAAACTACCATAGTAAGGCACTTATTAAGTCAACCGGAACTTAATTTAGCATTTTCAGTTTCTGCAACTTCTAGGCCTCGAAGAGTAAAAGAAAAGCACGGTGAGCATTATTATTTTATTTCTATTTCAGAATTTAAGAATCATATAAAGAATGATGATTTTTTAGAATGGGAAGAGGTGTATCGAGATAATTTTTATGGCACCTTAAAAACAGAAGTCGAACGACTTTGGGCTGAAGGTAAAAACGTTATTTTTGATATTGATGTTGTAGGTGGGTTACGAATTAAAAAGAAATTTCCAGAACAAACATTGGCGGTTTTTGTAAAACCTCCTAGCGTTGATGAATTAAAAATTCGTTTAAAAAAACGTAGTACCGAAAGTGAGGATAAAATTAATATGCGCATTGCAAAAGCCTCAGTAGAATTAGCCACTGCACCTCAATTTGATAAGATTATAAAAAATTATGATCTTGATATAGCTTTAGAAGAGGCAAAGCAGTTGGTTTTAGATTTTATTCAAGAACCCACTTTAGATAAAAAGGAGTAAAGGTGAGAAAGGTTGGGCTTTATTTTGGAACCTTTAATCCAATACATATTGGTCATATGGTAATAGCAAATCATATGGTTGAATTTTCTAATTTGGATGAAGTTTGGTTTGTAATAACACCTCAAAGCCCTTTTAAGGTAAAGCAATCGCTTTTAGAAGATAATCATCGTTATCAAATGGTTTTTGAAGCGGTGAAGGATTTTCCAAAATTAAAACCCTCTAAAATTGAATTTGGTTTGCCCCAGCCGAATTATACAGTACATACCTTAGCGCATTTAACAGAGAAATATGGCAACTCTTATGAGTTTTGCCTTATTATGGGAGAAGACAATTTAAAAGGTTTGCATAAATGGAAAAACTATGAAGTTATTTTAGATAACCATGAATTGTATGTTTATCCTAGAATTTCGGAAGGGCAAGTGGCACATCGATTTAAAAATAATACTAAAATCTTTAAAGTTGATGCTCCTATAATGGAAGTGTCTTCAACCTTTATTCGAAAAAACCATAAAGCAGGAAAGAATATAAGGCCTTTATTACCAGAACCTGTATGGAATTATTTAGATGAAATGAATTTCTATAGGATATAGAGAAAAAGTTCAGTCATAAATTTAAATTATTCTATTGGTATTCTTGAAAATCTTATTTTCTTGTAATCATCAGTTTCATAAATAACACCTAGTAAGTTTTGGTCCAATTGCACTAAATCTGAATATGCAGCAGATCCTTTATGAACTTTAAAAAGTGTTTGCCATGTTTTAGAATTGTCTTTACTAGACATGATAATTAAGTTTTCTCGCTTGTTAAACGTAGATGGTGTTGAAAATAACAACAATTCTTTTTCACCATGCCAACTCAATAGTGCAGACTGCACAACTGGACTCGGGAATTTATCGGTTTCCGTAATAGTAGTATCAAAACTCTCACCACCATCTGAACTGAAAACTTCTCCTCTGTTTTTTTCTGGTGAGCCTCCATGTTGGTCTCGTGTGTTAACATAAATTCTTCCATCAGGTAGTTCTGCAATTGTTGTTTCATTGGCCTGAATGTCATCACTTAAATTATTGTCTTCTGCCCCAATTTGCCATGTTTTACCAGAATTGTCGGAATAGATTAATGCCATGCAATATGCTTTTTTACCTTTTTCTATGCTATTTGCAATAGGAACTACTAGTCTACCTTTGTGTTTGCCGTAGTTTAGTTCTATTCCATGAACAGGACCAAAAGCATGCCACCGCCAATATTCTTTTTTTACTGAGCGTGTTATATTCTTTATGGGAGCCCATGTAAGGCCTTCATCCAAGGTAGAAGTCATAAAGGCCATTCGTTCATCTTTGAGTTCATAATCCTTATTTAAAATATCATGTTCACTCATTGAGGTAGTGTTAAATAAGAACACAATTTTGTTTTGTTTTTTCACGTATATAGGAACCGGATTTTGAACAGCCATCGTGTCTAAATCATAGAGTACTTGCATTGCTTGCCAGGTTTTACCTTTATTAGTAGATCTCCTGTAAACAATGTCTATATCCCCAAAATCACTGGTGGAGTTTTTACGTCCTTCGGCAAAAGCAATTAAAGTGTTTTTTGTTTTAATAATTGTTGGAATTCTAAATGCATAGTATCCATTCATGCCAGCATAAAAAGGAGTAGAAGTTAAAGAAGAATCTTTTGAAACTTCGGTATCAAAAAGAGTATTTGTTGTTTGAGAAAAACAGGAATATGCGGTACTTGCAGAGAATAAGATAATTAAAAAGAACTTGCAATGCTTTTTCATATTCTTCTTGGTTTGAATATTAAGTTGTCTTGAACCAAATGAAGATATTAAAAGCTTGGCTAATTATGCAATTTTAAGAGCCATTTTCTAAAACCTTTTCCGCCCAAGAAAATGCATTTTCTATATTGTCAAATACGCCAATTGGCTTTTTTATAAATAACTTTTCTAAGTTAACCAACATTCGTCGATACTTGTTTTTAGAAACAATTGCGAAGCCTTTAAAATTAGGAAACATTGCAATTACATCTTTGTATCCCATAGTGTCCGAAGAATAAGAATTCAAGCGGTGAGAAATATATATAATCGGTTTATACTCACCGTAAATTTTCTGGGAAAGATAAATTGGTTCAACTGCATTTTCTTTAGTTACATGAACGCCCTCATGAAATTCAGCTACTACAACATTGTTGTAAAAAAGGAATTTACCTATTTCTAGTTTGTGCTCGGCAATAAGTTTTTGAGTTTTACTTGGTATAATCTCCATGATGTAATAAATGCCTCGTGAAATATACAATATTCCTATTTACAGTAACTAAATGGCAGCAGTTTAATTTGATTTCTTCATGATTAATTACAATGTGTATTGTCTGTAGAATTAGAGATTTGGGTTAAAAAGAATTACATTATATTCAAAATCTTCAAGTTCTCCGTTTATTTCTACATTAGTTAAATTAACCTTATAAGCTTGATCTTCAGTTGCATTAGTGTTAATTCCTTGAGGAACCCAAACTATTGTTGGGTCACCATATACTGTATTTAAATCTTCCATACTTATTGCTATAGAATTTCCCACTTCATCAACCATAGCAATAGTAGTCTGACTAAAGTCGGCACCTTTAATAGAAAATGACCATCTAGGGTAAACTAAATTGTTCGGAACATATTCGGCTGGGGGCCATGCAATAAAACCGGGTTCATCTGCAGGTGCTGAGCCAGAATTGCCTACTACCCATATGACGTTAGAATTATCTGTATTCCCTACCCCTATTGATTTAAGTCTAGGCCATAATAACCATCTTCTATGTCCTACAGGGCCATTTGCACTTCCAGGTTCGCTAATATAAAGGTCAACAGCTTCAGCGTTTTTAGACATAGCCAAATTTGATTTTCCAGCTGCTTCGCTCCCGTCTTCAGTGTAGCAAGACCAGCTAGAGGGTGGAAAATGATTAAGTTCTTGATTACTTTTCATCATTAACGCTGCTTCTTGTGCTTTAGAACTTTGATCCGTATTTTCAGTTAGTGTGTTATTTAATCCAACTGCTAACCTAAAATAATGCACGCGTTGAAAAATTTTTGATTTTGTCCCTTCGGCTAATGAGCCAGCATTACAATTACCAGTATCTCCGTTCCATTGTTGGTCCGAGGCAATTGTTTTTGAAGCTAAATAATAATCTTCATATAACTTTTTGGCAGTTGCCCTTGCAATATTATCTGTTTCAATTTCAGGGGCAATTACTGTTTCATTATCCTTACTACATGAGGTTAGTATTATACAAAATAGCAAAGATGAAATAGAAATTGGACGTTTAAGTAAAAAAAGCATAGCGATTTGGGTTTGCTATGTTAACGCACAATTCTTTAAAAAGTGATATTTTTTCGCTGAAACGAAGTGCTAATCATCCAATAATAAGAATTTACAACCTTTTGGCATTTAGAATTTTACAAAATTAAAAGAATGTTACTCTTCAGGAATTGTTAGTTTTGCAGGCGGAATGCTACTATCATGTTCTTGATAATACTGCTCTAACAGATTTGTAGTTGAGGTAAGAAGGTCTTTAGTTTCTAGCAAAATTGAAAAATATAGCGTGGTATTTTTTGGGCTAGATTCTTCTGTCCTAGTTCGAGCAATTTGCTTAGCTATTTTCTGTGAAACAAGATCAAATAATTCTTGTTTACCTCCTAAGATTTCACCAATTTGCTCAAAGGAATGTGCATCAAATGCCTTCTGAGTTTTAGTAAAAATCTCATCTAGTTTATGATCGATTTCCTTTAACTCTTTAATTTGATTGTATTTTAATTTTTTATGGTTATTGTACACATGTTTGTGACTAACCTTACCAATGTATTCTAAAGATTGAGATATATCTGTTAAATGCGCTAAAGCATTAATATAGAAGTTACTTGCACCAACACTGGCTTCATCTAAATTTTTAATAAAATAGAAAATATGATCACGAAGACCGTCTATTTCATCTGAGAGTTTTGCACCTTGTTTTTTGTTCTTTTTAAGAAGATTTAAATCTTGTGTTGCAAGACCATTAATAGCATTGGTATATATTTTATTAGTGCGCTTAATAACTGTTGAGATATTCGTTGCACTTTCTTCAATAACACCTTGAATTGAGCTGCTTTCAGCTCGTTGCAGTTGGTCCTCTTCTTTTATTTCTTTTGATTTTTTGTTATAATTAATATAATTTCTTGCTAATAATAATATAGCAACAAATAATAGGATTGCAATTGCAGCACCTTTACCGAAACTAATTAAAGACAGAATTGCTCCTGAAGCAATAAAGGCAATAATTGCAGTCATAAACCAACCGCCAATTACATTTAACACACCAGCAACACGGTATACGGCGCTTTCTGCACCCCATGCTCTATCGGCAAGAGATGAACCCATAGCAACCATAAAAGTTACATAGGTTGTAGAAAGTGGAAGTTTGTATGATGTAGCTATTGAAATTAAGATTCCGGCAACCATTAAATTAACTGCTGCTCTAACAAGATCAAAGGCAGGTAATTCATGTACCTTGTCTTTTGATAAAGCAATAACCGGTTTTTCAAATTGTTTATCAATAGAAGCCTTCCATGGTTTAGGAATTATTGTGCCAGTATATTGAGCTATTGCAATAGAAGCACGAACCAATCCTCGAGAAAGAAAATTAGGTTGAAAACGCTCTTTAGTTTCACTTTGGCTAGATAAATCTATAGATGTTTTTACAACACCTTTTGCTTTGTTAGAAAACCAAAGTGTTGCAATCATTATGATTCCTGCGAATAAAAGCATTAAAGTAGGAGTAGGTACTTTTGAAGCGAGTATTTCCATACTGAATTCAGATGGGTCTACTCCTGAAATTAACCATGCCTCGTATGATTGCCATGCGGCAATAGGTACACCAATAAAATTGACCAAGTCGTTACCAGCAAAAGCTAGTGCAAGTGCAAAAGTTCCAACTCCAATAATTAGTTTATAAATATTGGTTTTAAAAAATTCAACTAAAACATAAGATAGTATTGACCAAAACACAAAACTGGTGCCTGAAATCACGAACCAATATGATTCTAAAAAGTCTTTTATTGTTTGTCCATCTAAGGAGGCAAGATTCTCATTAGCAAATGCAGTTCCTTTAATGCCCTTCATTAAAATAAAGTAGGTAATCGCAGCTAGAGCCAGACCTCCAAAAAGTGCACCGACCCATTTGGGTTTTTTTCCGTAATTAAATGTCAATAATAACCGCGATAACCATTGTACAATTGCACCTATCGAAAAGGCAACTACAACCGAGAGTAGTATTCCTATTATAATTTCAGTGGCTTTGTTGGTGTTTATATAATTTACAACATCTGAAAAATTTCCACTATCAGCACCAATTTTAATTAGTGCCATGGCCACTGCAGCGCCCAAAAGTTCAAATACAATAGATACTGTAGTAGAGGTGGGCATTCCTAAGGTATTGAAGAAATCGAGCAGTAAGATATCGGTTATCATTACTGCCATAAAAATGAACATGATTTCATCAAAATAGAATTCGCCTGGGTTAAAAATTCCCTTACGAGCTACTTCCATCATGCCACTTGAAAAAATTGCTCCAAAACCAATGCCTAAGCTGGCAACAATCATTATTGTTTTAAAGGAAATAGCTTTTGAGCCAATTGCAGAGTTTAAAAAATTTACCGCGTCGTTACTAACCCCAACAACTAAATCTGCAATTGCAAGAGCCACAAGAGCAACAATCATTAATAAGTAAAAATTATCCATAAGTGAACTCAAGAAATAGTTGGCAAATATCCATAACAGTTCTTGTTACAATGTTATCTAAAGGTTATATTTTAAAAGTGAATATCAACTTGTAATCTCCACATTAATTCGTCTTTATTAATCTCTTCAGCTAAATAACTAAAATCCGTTTGTATTTTTAATTTATGACCTACAATATACTTAGAAAGTCCTAATGTGTACTGGTTTTGCGTGCTTAAACCCGTAATAGTTTTGTCGAAATCAATATTTGTGAACCTACCAGAAACTTCCCAATTGTTACGTAATAAATATCCAGTTTGTAGGTTTAGTCCATTACCTATTTGTACAATATCTCCCGTAAGCGAGCCATCAGAATTTTTAGCTAATGGATCAGTAGCATCTCGGTGGGCAAATTCTGCCATAAAAGCGTAGCCTAAATATTTAAACATAACATCTACGAATATGGTATTAATATCGGTTTCGAAAAAACCAATATCGTTTATCATATATGTGCCTTGATTGCTTCGCGTTTTTACGGCATCTTTATTATGGTCTAAAGTAACGGCTAGCATTAATTTTGGACTTATAATTCGTTTTAGGTCACTGGCAATATATGCCCTAAAGTCACCGAATGGAAAAAACTCTAAGCGGGCGGTATGCTGTAAACCTCCAAGATTACCACTAGTGATGTTTCTTCCTTCTCCTTGTGAGATTGCCAATTTCTCTTTAATTATGAAATTTTCTGTGAGATTAAAGAGATGTCTAATTTGAATGCCTTGGTCTCTGTCTATGGTAAAATTGCTGTTTAACAAAGAGCGATTTACCTGTTGTAAGTTGCCAGATGAAATTACCCTTTCAATATTCCCGGGGAGTTTGGTTTGTCCCATCCAAAATTCAAAATTCCCGTAGAAATTCCACATAAGTACTCCGTCTAGTATATATCTAGGAGAATTGCTTGTAAATTCAGAAGCACCAGAAATATCCCTGTTTGATACTCCTAGCTCTATTTTATATTTGAGTTTAGGTGAATAAGCAAATCCATCAAATTTCACACGTGCCCTGCGGATTGAAAAATCTTGCTGTAGATTTTCGAAACCACTATCTTCATTTTGATCCCAATTGACTTTAGTAAGAAATTGCATTCTGGCACCTACCTTCATAGTCCAAGTGCTATCTTTTCCCACGAGATTAAATACCCCATTCCCAAAAGTTGGAGTTTTCGTTTCTTGAGCTAGAGAATTAAGAAGGAATAATAGAAGTAATCCAAGAATATTATACTTGAGTTTCATTTGAGGTATTGTACGAATGATATCAATAGAGATTTTTTCAAAGTTAATTTAATGTTAGATAATTATTAAGTAACTACATCGAAAGTTGAAAATTAAAATATTAATTGATTTACTTAAAGAAATGTATGGAGCTTGGGTTTTAGTCTAATTAAAAGCCTAAATGATTGATTTAGTGTTATATTGATAAGTTAGTTGTGTAATAATATTTGTTATTAATACCGATTAAATACATAATATCTTTTAAATTATTATTTTGTAACACACTAAAAATCAATATTAAACGTTTGTAATGTAAATTTAATGTTACGAAAAAGTTGTATAAAGGTTATCTAATTCGTAACTTTATTTTATAATTTATAATTTAAGATGATAGAAATGAAAAATATATACATAATTCTTGCCGCAATTTTGGTTTCTACAACTGCATTTGCTCAGAAAGAGAAGGAGATGAAACTGAATAATGAAACAAACTTAATAGAAGCAACATATTATCATGAAAATGGTGAAATTAGTCAACAAGGCACTTTTAATTTGGATAAAAAATTACATGGTGATTGGATAAGCTATGATGAAAATGGTGAAAAAGTTTCGGAAGGTGCATATGTTAATGGAATGAAAACTGGTAAATGGAATTTTTGGAACGACGGTACCTTAAAAGAAGTTGAATTTAGTAACAATGCAATTGCTAGTGTTGTTAATAAAGAAAATTCAGTCCGTGTAACTAAGAATTGAAATTAGAACGCACGAGATAAAAAAATCCGACAGTTTTTAGCTGTCGGATTTTTTTATTTATATATTTTAATTATCACTTCGAACTAATTGTATTCACTGCTATCTTTTTACTTTCTTTTGAGTTGAGTAAAGTCTCATCAAATTCAAAAGTGATAGCTGATAATGTTTCTTGTATTTCGGTAATATTATCTGCTGTAACCTGTACAGGAACCTCTTTGGTATTATAGCCTGCAAAGCTAATCTGAACAATATAGTCTCCTGGTTTAACATTATTGATTTCAAAATTTCCAAAAAGATTTGTTTGCTTACTGAGATTGTCTCCCTTTAGCGAAATGTTAGCAAACAAAAATGGTTCGTTATTCATTTCTTGATCTAGAATAGTACCCCTAATAGCTCCTTCTTGCGCAAATACGCTCGAAGAAACAAGAAAAACCACTAATGCTAAAATTCTTTTCATGAGATAAAAATATTGGAAGACAAAGAAAGTTCTTGAATGTAAAGTTAATGTTAGGTATAAGTTACTAGTAAGTTGTAAAAAGGTTAAGGAGTGTACTTGCTTACAAATAAAAACACCCTTACTAATGTGTAAGGGTGTTTTAAATAACATGAGTACTCTTTTTAAAACTTAATACTATATCCTAAAG
The DNA here is from genome assembly GCF_009649685.1 of Flavobacteriaceae bacterium EG-1. Classification (GTDB taxonomy): domain Bacteria; phylum Bacteroidota; class Bacteroidia; order Flavobacteriales; family Flavobacteriaceae; genus Aurantibacter_A. Next base: position 538,635 of record NZ_WJPK01000002.1, on the reverse strand, counting down.
AAAATGCCGTTCCCGGGCTTCTTAAAGAAAATATTTTGTTAGTTGCACCAAACGACTCATACTCACTTAATACATCATCACCTAATAAATTAGTAACCTTGAAATTTATACTTTGGTTATTGTTTTCTCCGAAAGCTTTAGATAGGTTAAAATTAAGATTGTTATATGGCATGGTATATACATCTGGTGCAAAACCGTTTCCTACAACCTGCAGTGTTTTGCCCTGTACATTATAGGATAGGCGAATTTGAAGGTTGTTTTCTTCACCTTCATAACTTAAACCAGCATTAATTAAAAACGGTGATTGCCCTTGTAGTTCTCGATCTTCACCTAAAGTTTCACCATCCCTTAAACCTAATGTTCTTAGGTTGCGTTCTTGCTCACTATATATTTGGGTAGATTTTATAATTGAAGTATTTACATTAAAACTAAAATTGTTAAGAGCAGCAGCTACAAACCCTAAATTTTTACGAACTTCAATTTCTACACCAAGTACATCGGCATCTCCAAGATTTTGCGGCTGGAAATTATCCGTTGAAGATTCAAAATAAGTAAGTTCAATTGGATCCTTGAATTTTTTGTAAAAACCACTAATAGCTATCATTTCCGCATTTTCCCCAAACCATTCTGCACGCACATCAAAATTATTGATGTATGTTGGTAGTAAGTCGATATTACCTATAAAAGTATTGTTGGATAAGGGGTCAAAAATCTTAGCTATAGAGGCCTCTTTAAACGAAGGCCTAGCAGTAGTTCTAGCAAAAGAGCCTCTTAGGTTAACTTGTTCCGTTAATTCATAAATTAAATTAGCGGTAGGAAAGAAATCAAACTCGTCTATAATTGATTCATTATCATAAATTACCTTTTGTGGATCACTAGCATCGCGGTTATCTTCTCCTGTATATTTAGTTTCAAACTTTTCCATTCTTAGTCCTAGTACCGTTCTTAATTTAGTTCCTAGTTTAAATTCATTGGAAACATAACCTGCAATATTCTGCTGAACCGCTTCATATGAGTTGGCCGGTTCACTTATTGAGATGTCTGGATCGATAAACGAACCAACTGGATTAGCAGTAGTCCATAGGTTTTCGTCTTTTAAAATATTGTCTGCCATTCCATCATATATTAGAGTAGAGGCATTACTTTCTATTTCAAAATTGATAATACCAAAATCTCTAGCTTTGTAAGACCCATAAGCGCCAAATTTTAACTTAGCATCTTTTTCGTTGATTTGATATCTTTTCGTTAAATCTAATTTTGCTACACCATTAACCTCCTCTAAATCTCTCCAAATTCTTTTGGGCTGGTTGTTTTGAGGGATAGAAGAAACACCGTCTTCTACCTGAAATGAAGTCGTACGTATATCTTTGTCTTCAATTCTGGAAAGTGTTGGTGAAAGTGCCCACTCTGTTGTCCAAGTAGCATCCTCATTGGTATGCGTACCAGATAATAATGCGTTTGTTATGGAACGTTGGGTGTACTCTAGGTTGTCTTTAGAGAAATTTACAAAATCGGTAAAGTTTAGCGTTTGGCTAAATATACCTGCTGTAGACTCTCCATTTTGTAAATGTAAAAGGTTTAGTTTGTATTTAGAACGTTCTGTTTTAAAAGAAGTACCTATCAAGCCACTAACCAATACGTTGTTTGTTCCAATATTACCTCTTTGCGTTCTAAAAGTTTCAAGCTCATTTATTGAAGTGTCAGAATTTCTTCTATAAAAATTGTTTTGAGCATCATCATAATACGTTGTACTATTCTTGTAAGATACCGACGCCAAGAATCCAAGACGGTTTGTCTCTTCCTTACCAACTATATATTGGTTTCCAGTGGTAAACCCAACACTATAGTCCATGCCATTACTACTTTTCATTGCAGCTAATGTTGGGCTAAAACTATTTGTAATAGTCGTTAACCTAGAATCGAAAGCAGATGTACTTGGTATGTCTTGGTTTACATTGATAGGAACATCTCTTCGACCACTATCAAAACCTAGAAAATCTGTTTTACTGCCTTCATAGTTTAAAAAATCACTATTAAAGTGCATATTAGGGTTGTAAGTGCCACTTATAGAAATGGTATGTTCTTTTTTAGAAGGATAGTCTTTAGTAATGATATTTACGATACCACCTGTGAAATCTGCCGGTAATTCTGCAGAAGCTGATTTAAGAACCAAAACATTATCAATAATATTTGTAGGGAAAATATCTAATTGTATAGTATTTCTATCAGGGTCTAGGCCAGGGATATCCACACCGTTTAAAATAGATTTAGTATACCGGTCTCCCAAACCTCTTACGTATACATATTTGCCTCCTTGTACCGAAACTCCAGGTACTGCCTTAATTGCACTGGCAACATTACTAGATCCCGTTTTTTTAAAAGTTTCTGCAGATAATCCGTCAAGTACGTTAACGGCTTTTTTTTGTATACCTAGAACGGCAGTTTCCGTATTTTTCTTAACAGAGACCGATACTACTACCTCATCCAAACCTTCAGCTAGTACTTCCATGGTTAAGTTTACATTTGAAACTTCACCATCTTTAATGACAACATCTGTAATTTCTACACTTTTATAACCTAAGAAAGAAAATTCTAAGGTGTAAGTGCCAGGCTCTAAAGAGAGGGTGTAAACACCATCGAAATCGGTGGTTGTACCTGTTGTGGTACCTTTTACTATAACATTGGCGAATGCAACCGGATCTTGAAAATCCGCATCGATAATTTTTCCAGTAACTTCTCCTTCTTGAGAAAAAACGGATTGTATAATTAAAAAGGCGAGTACTACTAATTTAAAACTTATTTTCATCGAAATAAAGGTTAACTCTTTATAAACCAAATGCCCGCCTTAATCAAGGCGAGCAAAAGGATATATTTATTGTTGATAATGTATTAGAATCCTAAACTTCCTTTGGTGTTAGAATATGTCCAGCTAAAGTCAGTTAAAGTAGCTCCAACTGTATTAGCATCTTGTTCTACAGTGGTAGTCCAATCTTCTGCAGCTTCAGTGAAAGTTGGATCTGCAATGATTGTAGATTCAATCTCAACATCATTTTCATCTTTAGCAACCTTTTCTGAAAAAATGGTGTAGTCAGCTCCGGTAACTTCCCAAAATTCGAAGTTCAAAATATCATCAATGTAATTTTGTGCTACATCATTTGCATCTAATTCAACATCTTTTCCTTCTTGAAATCCAGAAGCATATATGTTTTTTGTAATACCCATAGCATTACTTCTGTAATCAGCATACTCTCCGTTAGGTGCAACTGAACTTCCAAATATGGTAACGTTTTCAATTATGAAAGAATCAGTTTCTGGATCTGCAGTACCTTCAGGACCATCAATTTCGAAAGCGTGATCAGAAACATCACCTGCAACAACAACTGCATTGCTAATAGTGCCAGAATAACCTTGGTCTACATCAATAGCATCATCACCTTGTGCCCAAACCATAATGTTAGATGCATCTACGGTTCCACCAAAAAATTCAACACCATCATCTACATTTCCAACAACTTCAATATTTGATATTACTGTGCCACTTCCTACAGAGCCTAGAGTAAGTCCATTAATTTCATTTCCTTCTCCAATTAAGGCACCACCATGGCGGATAGAAACATAATTTAATATACCTGAATTGTCTGCATCATTCTGAGCATCGCCAGGGCCATATAAACCAAAAGTATCATCAGCAGGTATTCCTTCTATTTGTACTTCAGTAACATCACCTTTAAACGAGCCGTTTGCTCTACCTAAGATTATAAGACCACCCCATTTTCCTCTTTGGTTTTGATCTAAGTTTGTGCCTGCAGTTGAACCAATAGCAATGTTATCTTCTTCAGCGGTAAAAATGATTGGTGCTTCAGCAGTACCTTCTGCCATTATTTTTGAATCTCTTTGTACAATTAAAGCAGAAGCTAAAGAACCCGAACCTGGCTTGCCTTTAATAATAGTACCCGGTTCAATAGTTAAAGTAACACCTGTTCCTACAACAACTTTACCTGCTAATAGGTACATTTTAGAAGCTTCCCAAGTTGTGTCTTCTGCAATTTCACCAGAAACAGTTATTATTTCAGAACATACTCCACCTTCATCTACTCCTGTTTCGTCTTGGTTTTGAATACCATCGCTACAAGTAGCTGTTGGGTCAACATCAGTAACACAAGCTTGGCAATTTGGACCGCCACAATCGATACCTGTTTCACCTTGGTTTTGAATACCATCGTTACAAGTTGCCTGAGCTTCTATAATCTCTGGTTCATCATCATCACTACATGATGAAACAACTAAAGCTGTAGTAGCTAATAAGGATAAAAATAACTTTTTCATTTGTCTCGTTTTAATTTACGTATTGTTATAGTTTTGATTTGAGCACCTGCTCATTTTAATACGTTGCAAATAAAGTGGTCACTTGTAAAAGTGGCATGATGATGAAGTTAAATGTGTATTGCTTTTATGTTAGAGAATTGTTAGATCGTTAAGAGAATGTTAAGTGGATTGGGTTGATTACTTTCTGAGCGTGTAAAATGATGTATCTTGCAGAGAAATCACTATTAATGAATTGGGAAGAGTTACTCTCATTAAAAAGGCAAGGCGACACTAATAAAAGATTACGAAAGGAACAAGATGTTACTCGCCTAGGTTTTGAAGTAGATTATGATCGCATTATTTTTTCGTCTTCCTTTCGAAGTCTTCAAGACAAAACACAGGTAATTCCGCTTTCAAAGACTGATTTTGTGCACACCAGATTAACACATAGTCTTGAAGTTTCTGTGGTGGGTAGAAGTTTGGGAAGAATAGCTGGAAAGAAAATTTTAGAGAAACATCCTCACTTACGAGAAGTTCATGGATATCAATTTAATGATTTTGGAGCCATAGTAGCCGCTGCTGCTTTAGCACATGATATTGGAAATCCACCTTTTGGCCATAGTGGAGAACAGGCAATTGGGGAGTATTTTAAAAATGGAAATGGACAAAAATATCGATCTGAAATCTCAGAAAAGGAATATCAAGATTTAATTGATTTTGAGGGTAATGCTAATGGATTTAAATTGCTTACCGAATCGCGAGAGGGTGTGGCGGGTGGCTTGCGATTAAGCTACGCCACATTAGGGGCTTTCATGAAATACCCAAAAGAATCGCTGCCAAAGAAACCTACCAAACATATTGCGGACAAAAAATTTGGCTTTTTTCAATCTGAAAAAAAAGCATTCCAAGATGTTGCGAATGAGCTTGGTTTATTACAAACGAGAAATGGAGAAGATATTTCTTTTGCAAGGCATCCATTAACTTATTTGGTTGAAGCTGCCGATGATATTTGTTATACGATAATTGATTTTGAAGATGGAATTAATCTCGGTTTAATTTCTGAAGAATATGCCTTAGAGTATTTAATTAAGTTAGTAAAAGACAATATAAATACGAAAAAATATCACTCACTTAAATTTAAGGCAGATCGTTTAAGTTATTTAAGGGCTTTAGCTATAAGTACATTAATAAATGATGCAGTAGAAATTTTCATAGCAAATGAAGATGATATTTTAAAAGGTGATTTTGATATTTCTTTGCTTGATAAGAGTAAGTATGAAGCGCAAATAAGCGATATCATTTCTTTAAGTGTAAAGAAAATTTATCAATCATCAGAGGTGCTAGAAAAAGAAATTGCTGGATATAAAATAATTTCTGATATACTTGATGTTTATACAGGAGCACTTATTCGAGAACAAAAAAATAAAGCATCTAATTATGATAAATTAGTGTTGCAAACGTTTCCAAAATTATACCATATTAAAGGAGCGTCTAAGTATAAAATTCTTTTAAATTGTTGTTGTTATGTAGCTAGTTTGTCTGATAGTGCTGCGGTGCATATACACAGAAAAATATCAGGTTTAGAAATTTATTAAGTTTTAAGTTAGCTTTTAAAAATTATAGGCGACACCTACTCCAAGTAATTGTTTAAATTGCAATTTAGGTCTACCTTCATCAATAACGAGACCAGCGTCGTTTGTAACAGGGTCAAAAAGAATGTCATCATCATAAATTACATGGGTGCCTAAATTGGTTACAATATATTTATTCACTTTTAAAGTAAAGTTTAACTCCCAGTCAACATCAATATTTCCAAAACTTTGTAAATAATCAGTATATAAATTCAATCTATGTTTGACCCCAATATTTTCCATGAGTTGGGTTTCCCAATTGTTAGTAACTAGTAAACCGACTTCTAGAAATATATTTTTTCCTTCTTCAATAATGTTTCCATCAGTGTCGAGAATGGCTTTTTCTACACCGAAAGATCCTTTGTCGGCCAAATCTTGATCAAGAACAAAAGTTGACTTTACTGTAAGTGGTGAACCGTAAAAGTTAAATTTTCTATCCTCAGAAATATAAGAGGTTCCTGCACCTAAGAAAAAATATCCAGGACTCATAACTCTAGAAATAGGAGTTTCTCTATCAGGATATTTGTAACCATCGGTATATTGGGTATTAAAATTGGCTTTCATTGAATAATACCAATTACTAATAGTATCTCTACGATAACCTACTGTAGAGCTTACACGAATAGCATCATCGGTTTTTCTTATTTTTTGACCTTCTTGTAGGTTAACACCATAGCGTGTTTCTAAAATATTTTCCCATTGAAAATATCTAAACTTATAATTGCGTTCAAATCGAGCATTAGTCTGCGCGGAAATAGAATTATTTCCACCAGCATTCCAATTTACAAAAGCAGCTTGGCTAAAATTTAAACCCACTAAGTTTACACTTTGCCAAAATGTTGGAACTTGAAATTTCTTATATTTTTCATTTAAAGGTTTCGTTTTTTTGAACGATATGGTGGTGTTTTGAAGGTTTACACTTTCAGTTCTTTGTTTAATTCTAGATTGCATTCTTCTAATTACAATGGTGTCAATTAATGTAGTGTCCATTACATAAGAAGCAGTTTTTATTGAATCTGACTTTTGATCAGTTGGCAATTCGTCTTGTGCAACTAGGCTCGAAAAACTTAGTGTAAAAATAAAAAGGAAGGCAATTTTTTTCAACATATTATATAGTCTCAATTAAATTTTGTAAATATTTTTTTATTGTTGTCTTGTCTAATTTTGCAAGATGATACAACTCTTGTATAGTGCCATGTTCAAAGAAGGAATCTTCAATTCCAAAAATTTTCACTTTATTTTTGTAACTGTTATTATTGGCGAATTCAAGAATGGCAGAGCCAAAACCACCAATTTTACAACCATCTTCAATTGTGATTATGGAGCTGTAATTCTTGAATACTTTATGAAGTAAAGATGAATCTAAAGGTTTTGCAAAACGCATATTGTAGTGACCAATGGTTTCACTTTTATAAATTTCTGCAATTATATCAGTTACACTGTTTCCTATAGGTCCGAAAGTAAGGATAGCGATATCCGAGCCTTTTTTTAATTCTAAAGACTTGCCAATTTTTATTTCTTTAAAAGGTGTTTTCCACTCTTGTTTAGTACCGCGACCTCTAGGGTATCGAATAACAATTGGATTTTTTAAGCCTTTTTGAGCTGTATACATCATATTCCGTAGCTCCTCTTCATTAATTGGTGTAAAAATAATAAGGTTCGGTATACATCGCAAATAAGCAATATCATAAATTCCGTGATGTGTAGCTCCATCTTCCCCTACAAATCCGGCTCTATCTAAACAAAATATAACTGGAATATTTTGTAATGCTACATCATGTATTACTTGATCATAAGCTCGTTGTAAAAAGGTAGAATAAATATTGCAAAAGGGTATAAGGTTCTCTTTAGCCATTCCTGCTGCTAATGTAACAGCATGTTGTTCGGCAATACCTACGTCGAATGCTCGGTTTGGGATTGCATGCATCATATATTTCATAGAACTCCCAGTAGGCATAGCTGGGGTTATTCCTATAATTTTTTTATTTTTTTTAGCAAGTTCAAGTAGGGTGTGTCCAAAAACATCTTGATATTTTGGTGGTAGGTTTGTAGTTGTTATTGGAGCTAATTCTCCGGTTTCCCGATTAAATTTACCAGGGGCATGATAAATTACCTGATTTTCCTCTGCTTTTTTTAGTCCTTTTCCTTTTGTGGTTATTACATGTAATAGTTTAGGGCCTGGGATAGATTTTAGTCGCATAAATTCTTTAATCAAAGTGTCTAAATCATGACCGTCAATAGGACCCGAATAATTAAAATTTAAGCATTCAAAAATATTTTCATCCTTAGCAGTTCCTTTTTTTACATTGGTGAGATATTTCTTTAATGCTCCAACACTTGGGTCTATTCCAATAGCATTGTCATTTAAGACAATAAGTATATTAGCACCTGATACACCCGCATGGTTTAAACCTTCAAATGCCATTCCACTGGCAATAGATGCGTCACCAATTACTGCGATATGGTTTCTATTGGAATCTCCATTTAATTTTGAGGCGATAGCCATGCCTAAAATAGCAGAAATTGAAGTTGAACTATGTCCAGTTCCAAAAGCATCATACTCACTTTCACTAGGCTTTGGAAATCCACTAATTCCATTTAATTGACGGTTTGTCTCGAAAATTTCTTTTCTACCCGTTAATATTTTGTGACCATATGCCTGGTGTCCAACATCCCAAATTAGGTTGTCAGATGGAGTGTTATAAGCATAATGCAAGGCGATTGTTAATTCTACTACTCCTAAACTAGCACCTAAATGTCCTTCTTTTGTTGCAACAATATCAATTATAAATTCTCGTAGTTCTTGAGCAAGTTGAGCTAGTTCGTTAATTGCTAATTTACGAAGGTCTATTGGAGAACCTATATGCGAAAGTAAAGCCATCTGTGAACTACAAATTTAATGGGGTAATATTAATTGTACTGTTAAATAACATGTTAATTATGTATTTCAACTCAAAAGTATTTGTATGTTTTTGGTTTTGAGTACTTTTAGTTAAATTGAAAGTCCAAACCAAACTAGTAATTATGATATTCCCTCAAAACACACTACAATACTACCTTGTTATTTTAGAATCTTTTCTTCAAAAATTAAAATTCATAAACCTTTCCTATCAATAATAATGCCTTTATTGAAGTTGACAAATAGAAAGTCAATTTTATACAATTAATAGTTAAAGTTTATTTTCCCTCTTCAAATTTAAAATACCTCATAAACAGAACAAAGACTTGTAATGAAGCAAGATCATAGAAAAGAAATGCAACTTTTTAAATCGGCAATTAGAAATATTGTTTCAAATTATGAATGTGATAGGATGTCTTATGATCATTTATCTAATTTTCCAATTAATAGTAAACAATGTATTTATGTTGCTTGTTGGTTTGAAGGGGGTAATGTATTTGAAAAAGGACTTAAAAATTTAACAGGCTATGATTTAGATGAATTTAATACTGAAGATTTAATCGGGTATATACATCCTGATGATAGAGATTTAGTAATGAATATTGTGCAAGAAGTAATTAAACATGCAATAACTGTTGATTTAAGTGACGGGCCAGCTCATTTGTTTTTAACTTTTAGACTGCGAAAGAAAGATGGAACATATATAAAAGTTTTGCGAGAATCTTCATCCTACGAATTAAATAAAGAAGGTAAAATGGTTAGCAATTTTTCTTTACTAACTGATATTTCATTTATAGATAGTAATGATTGTGTTGAATGGAGTTTTGAGGCAAATGAACTAGATATTCAGTCTTTTAAGAACATTGTTTATTCAGTATATCAAGATTATTTTACCAATCGCGAAAAAGAAATAATTACACTAATTAATGACGGATTTACAACTAAGGAGATAGCAGAGCAATTATTTATTAGTAGACATACAGTTGCCACGCATCGAAAGAAAATATTCAAAAAAGTTGGTGTAAGCCATGTTAAGGATCTTATTTTATTCTGTAAAAAAAATGGAATACTTTAAATATACCCTGATGAGGGTATACTATAACACTATTATATTATATATTTTGTCAAATAAATAAAACCCCGGCTTTGAACTTTCCTTTTTTAAATTTTAAAGAATATTTTAATTTATTTGAATTTAGCATAATAATGAAAATTTATTAGTAAGAACTATGAATTTAGAATCATACGAGAAAACGTTTAGCACGAATGATAAAATTGATCATACTGCCGTAAAACAGCATATTCAAAAGCTGGAAGAATTAGATCAATATTTGCCAAAATTACAATCGTTTATCTTGGTTCAAAATACGGTCAGTCAGAAATACGAATATGTTTGCGATAATTATGAGCCTTTACTAGGGTATAGAAAAGAAGACGTAATTAATAAAGGAATGACGTTTCATTTTTCAAAGATTCATTCTAAAGATGTGCCGAATTGGTTGAAGATTTTGGATGATTTAATGATATTCACAATGAACAATGTTGCTCAAAAAGACCGCAGTAAATGTGTTTATTATTGGAATTACAGATTAAAGAATAGTAAGGGGCGTTATGTTAATATTCAGGTACACCAAACACCGTTGTATTTTGATAAAAAAGGTAAACCTATTTTAGGGTATTCACAAAATACAATACTTGGTAACACTAAAAAGCAACCAATGATTGGGGTTTGTAAAATTCTAAATTCCAATAACGAATATGAAACACTGTTTTATAAGAACTATTCTGAGGCACTATTGATTGATAATTTAAGCAATCGCGAATTAGACATTGTTCGTCTATTGGCCAAAGGTAATTCTACCAAAGAAATTTCTACTAAATTGAATATTAGTATTCATACGACAGCTACACATCGAAAGAATATCTTGTCAAAATTACAGTTTAACTCTTCTTCTGAAATTGTTAACTACTGCAACGAGAATCATTTGTTTTAAAAAATGCTTCAAGTTATACAATTCATTATGTAGTGTAAATCCTACATAATATTTATAATTTATATTAAAATCATACGTTAAAAGCCTAATGAAATAAAGATTTAGTGCTAATTAATGTGTGAATATGAAACAGAGAAATTATAAGGTTAAAGATGTTTTTTGCCTTTTTAGTGCGCTTTTATTTGGAGCATTTACGCTTACCCAACTAAACGCTCAAAGCTATGTAGGTAATGTTATGGATAATTATTCCGGTGTTCATGGTGTAATAGTCAATCCAGCAAATGTTTTTGACACTCCTTTTAGTAGTGATATTAATTTGGTATCAGCGAGTGGTTTTGTTGGTAGTGATTTTATAGGAATATCTATCTCAGATTTACTTTCTAATGGTGATTTTGATTTTGATTCAGATGCCGAACGATATCCGTTAGCCAATAATCACTTTTTTGGTAATATTGATGTTTTGGGTCCTTCTTTTATGCTAAATATAGGTGAAAAACAAAGTATTGCTTTAACCACAAGGGTTAGAGGACTTTTTAATTTAAACAATATTGATGGTAATTTATATGAGAGAATATCAGATGGGTTTGAAATAGGAAACGATTTTAATTTTGATTCTAGTAACCTTAATACCACAATTCATGTTTTTTCAGAAATTGGACTTACTTACGGTAGAGAGATTTTAAAAACAAAAGACCAATTTATTAAAGGTGGAATTACATTAAAATATTTAATGGGTGCCGGTGGTCTTTTTGTTGATTCTCCCGAGTTAAGTGGAAATTATAATGGTACGACTAATTTTTTAACAACTCAGGGTTCAATAGCTTATGGTAATATATCAGATTTTGATAGTGACTCTATTGAGTTTAGTGATTTACAAAGTGGTTTTGGAGTAGATTTAGGATTCGTTTACGAATTTAGAAAAAGAATGATTGATGATACTGTACAGGGGAAAAGACAACAACAATACAAATTAAAATTTGCTGTAGCCGTTACTGATATTGGTAGTATTAATTATGCAGATAGTGAACGAACGGAATATGATGCTACTGGAACAGTAAATGCATTAGAATTTGAAACTAAAGATTTAGATGAGGTTTTAGAAGATAATTATACTGGAACTACAACTACAGGTGATCAGAAAATATTACTACCTACTGCAATGCAAATTATGGCAGATTACTATTTAGGACATAAGTGGTATTTAGGAATGCATACATCGCTTTCAATGCGTAAATCTACTAGCGGAATCAATAATAATATTATCAACACAGCAACTTTAGCGCCAAGATGGGAATCAAAATGGATTAGTGTATATTCTCCATTAGGATTACGTCAATATGGTGATTTGGCATGGGGACTTGGTTTTAGGCTAGGACCATTAACCGTTGGATCGGGGTCTGTATTGACAAATTTAATTTCTGAAAATAGTAAAAATGCAGACTTTTATGTTGGACTAAAAATTCCATTGTATAAAAAAATTGTTTCCAATTAATGATTAAAATAACTAGTTAACATACGAACATTTAAAAAAATAAATATACGACCCCGTTAAAAGCGGGGTTTTTACTTTTAATTTTTTAATTGATTTGAAGTAGAGTTGTATTTTAGCGTTTATGATTCTTCCGTACAATGATGCTTATTTTATGAAGAAGGCTTTACAGGAAGCTGAGGCTGCATTTGAAAAAGATGAAGTACCAGTAGGGGCAGTTATTGTAGTAAAAGATCGAATAATAGCAAGAGCACATAATCTAACAGAGCAATTAAATGACGTAACAGCGCATGCAGAAATGCAAGCAATAACGGCTGCAGCTAATTTTTTAGGCGGAAAATATTTGCATGATTGTACATTATATGTAACCCTTGAGCCTTGTCAAATGTGCGCTGGGGCACTGTATTGGAGTCAAATTTCTAAGATTGTTTATGGGACAAAAGATGCAGAACGAGGGTTTGAAAGTATGGGTGCTAAATTGCATCCAAAAACAAAAATAATAGGCGGTATTTTAGAAGAAGAAGCATCCGCATTACTAAAAGAGTTTTTTATTCGAAAAAGAAATCGAAACTAAGAATCCTTAGCCTTTTTAGGTTCTTTGCCTTGCATACGTCTTACGCTTTCATCAGTTAACATATAATCTTTAAAGTTTCTTTTTTTACTCTCTTTGTATAGAAATAAGGGCATAGCTACCAAAAATATTAACAGCGTTCCCGAACCAATATATTTATTAGCTAAATTTTCTAAAGACGAGTCTAACGAGAATCCATAAATGATTAATCCGAATGAAACCACGACCAATAAAATAATGAAGTATTTCATAGTTTAAATTTAATGCTAGATATCAAATTTACTTCGTAAAATTAAGAAGTTCTTTTCGGTAAGCTGTTAATAGTTTTGATTTTGATATAAAACCATAGTACATGCCGCCTTTAATTACTGGAAGATTCCAAGCACCACTTTCTTGAAACAATTGCATTATTTTATGCATTGAATGTTTTTCATACTCAATAACAGCAGGAGGGTCATGCATAAAAGCAGCTACTATTGTGGTTTTGTATAAAGATAAGTCGAACATAAATTCGCGAATGTCATCTAGCAATACTATTCCAACAAGTCTTTTGTATTCATCAACTACAGGAAAAATATTACGAGTTGATTTTGAGACCGATTCGTGTAGCATTTCTTCAAGCAACATATTTGGTGTCACTGCTTTAAAATTTTGTTCAATAACATCATCAAGCTGCATTATGTTAAGCACATTTTCATCTTTGTCATGTGTTAATAATGCGCCTTGCTCAGCCAATTCTCGCGTGTAAATGGTGTGTTCCATTACTTGCTTTTTACCTAGATAAGAAATTGAGGCGGTAATCATTAAGGGTACAAATAGTTCATAACCACCAGTAATTTCTGCAATTAAGAAAATGGAGGTTAAAGGAGCATGCAATACTCCAGCAATAAGGCCGGCCATGCCTATAAGTGTGAAATTACTTTCAGAAACCGCGAAACCCAATCCTGAGTTATTTATAACTTTAGCCATTACATTTCCAAGGGCGCTACCCATAACTAAAGTTGGAATAAAAATACCACCAACACCTCCTGCCGCTAGTGTTGTTGTCATTGCTACAGCTTTAAAAATAGTTATTCCAAACAAAAGGGCAATAACTACCCAAATGTTGTTCATATAATTGTCAAATGGAGTTTTTCCTAATGCTGCAGAATGGTTTCCTTCTAATAAGTTGTTGATAAAGCCGAAACCTTCCCCATAGAGTGGGGGAATAAAATATAGCATGATTCCTATAGCAATTCCTCCAACTAATAATTTGTATTTAGGACTCTTTAATGGTTCAAATAATTTAATAATACCAAAATACATTCGCGTAAAGTACACCGAAGCTATCGCTGTGCCTAAACCTAATAAAATGTAAAAGAGGGTGTCTTTTATTTCAAAACTTTGAATTAGCGAAAACTTAAAAAGTACTTCATTACCCATAAAAAAGTACGAGGTTAGTACTCCAGATATAGAAGCTAATAAAAGTGGAAGCACAGAAAGCATAGTTAAATCTAAACTAAAGACTTCAACAGCAAAAATAATTGCCGCAATGGGCGATTGAAAAATAGATGAAATAGCTCCTGCTGAGGCGCATGCAATTAATAAAGACCTTGTTTTAGCATTGATACGGAAAGCACGACCTAAATTAGAACTGATAGCTGCACCCGAAGCAACGGCAGGTCCTAATAAACCAACTGAACCTCCGAAACCAACAGTAAGTGGCGCAGCTAAAAGCTGAGTGTATATTTGTTTTGGAGCAATAATGCCTTTCTTTTTCGATAGCGAGAATAAGATAGAAGATATAGCACTTTGTAGTTTTTCTTTATGTACAAATTTGATATAGAGAAAGACTAAAAATAGACCTAAAATGGGAAGAATAAAATAAAAATTGTTAGAAATAAGAATGCCTTTTTCAAGTAAAGATTCTATAAAAAAAGTAATATTTTTAAGTGTTACTGAGGCTAAACCTGCTAATAGACCTACAAAAACACTCATAATGTACACAAAAGACTTGTGCGAGATGTTTTTATACCTCCATTTTAAGGCACGTTTAATTAAAGAGTTTATCTTGGTTGACATTGATATAGGCCGATTATTCTATACCAAAGGTATTTAATTCTATTAAAGAATTAATTACAAAATATATGAAAGACTAGCAATTCGAATTTAACTACAATTCTACTTTTAAATGCAACTCTTTTAATTGTGTTTCATCTATAGTTGCAGGCGCATCAATCATAACATCTCTACCACTGTTGTTTTTAGGAAAAGCAATAAAATCACGTATAGTTTCTTGTCCTCCTAAAATTGCGACCAATCTATCTAGTCCAAAAGCAATCCCTCCATGTGGAGGAGCACCATATTGAAAAGCATCCATTAAAAATCCAAATTGTGCTTTTGCTTCTTCAGGGCTGAATCCAAGGTGTTTAAACATAGTGGCCTGAGTTTCTTTATCGTGAATTCGAATAGATCCACCACCAATTTCATTACCATTCAATACCAAATCATAGGCATTTGCACGAACGGCAGCTGGGTCGGTATTAAGTAATTCCAGTTGTCCTGGTTTAGGCGAAGTAAAAGGATGGTGCATTGCGTGGTAATGTCCGGTTTCCTCATCAAGTTCGAGTAATGGGAAATCAACAACCCATAATGGTGCAAAAACTTTTGGGTCTCTTAAGCTCAATCTTTCAGCAAGTTCCATTCGCAATGCGCTTAATTGTGTTCTTACTTTGTTTTTGGCACCTGAGAGTACGCAGATTAAATCTCCAGCCTTAGCTCCTGTTGCCTCAGCCCATTTAGCCAAATCATTTTGGTCGTAGAATTTGTCAACAGAAGATTTAAAACTTCCATCTTCATTACAACGACAATAAACCATACCTAAGGCACCAACTTGTGGCCTTTTAACCCAGTCAGTTAATTTATCAATTTCTTTTCTAGTATAGCTGTTTCCACCAGGAACGGCAATTCCGACAACTAATTCTGCCGAATTGAAAACATTAAAATCTTTGTGTTGGGAAACCTCATTTAGCTCTCCAAACTCCATTCCAAAACGAATATCAGGTTTATCGTTGCCATACTTTTTCATAGCATCATCGAAGGTCATTCTTGGAAATGAGTTTATCTCAACACCTTTAACTTCTTTAAGTAAGTATTTTGTTAGACCTTCAAATGCGTTCAAAATATCTTCTTGTTCAACGTAAGCCATTTCACAATCAATCTGGGTGAATTCAGGTTGTCTATCTGCACGTAAATCTTCATCTCTAAAACATTTTACAATTTGAAAATATTTGTCTAATCCACCAACCATTAATAGTTGTTTAAAAGTTTGAGGTGACTGAGGTAAGGCGTAAAACTGACCTTCATTCATACGACTTGGAACAACGAAATCTCGAGCGCCTTCGGGTGTAGATTTAATTAAGTATGGAGTTTCAATTTCAATAAAGCCTTCTTCGGAAAGATATTTTCTAACGGCCATAGAAACTTTACTGCGAAAAATGAGGTTATTTTTTACAGGGTTTCTTCGAATATCTAAATAGCGATATTTCATACGAAGATCTTCACCGCCATCAGTTTCATTTTCTATCGTGAAAGGTGGTGTTTTAGATTCGTTTAAAATGATAAGTTCTTCTACGAGAACCTCAATATTTCCAGTTGGAATATTAGGGTTTTTAGATGCTCTTTCAATAACTTTTCCTGTTACTTGTACAACAAATTCACGTCCTAACTCACGAGCTTTTGCAATTAATTCGCTTGAAGTTCGGTCTTCATCGAATACCAATTGTGTTATGCCATAACGATCTCGTAAATCAACCCATGTTACAAATCCTTTATCTCTAGTTTTATGAACCCATCCAGATAAGGTTACTTCATTGTTAATATGTGAATCTCGTAATTCGCCGCAAGTATGACTTCTATACATTTGATAAATTTAAAGACGCAAATTTAAGAAGTATTTATTACTGTACTATTGATTTTACTTAATAATTGCCGATACACGTTACCTTAGAGAGCTAATTCAAAATACAAAGGGTTGAATAGGTGGCATCGAAGGTATTTAGGTCTTCTTATTGTTAGAAGTAGGATAATTCTTAAAATAATTTTTAATATAAGTCGTTCATTTAGTAAGATTTTCAACCCATTTATTGAGTTAAAAATAGTTTTAAACTTAATTCGTATTTAAAACTAATTTCCATTTATGCCATTTACAGCCTCGCATCCTGCTATTATATTACCATTTTTAAAGCACAGATATTTTTCAGCTTCAGGGTTAATTATGGGTAGTATGGTGCCAGATTTCGAATTTTTTCTAAGATTTGAAGCTAACGGACCTCATGGGCACTCGGTATGGGGAATGTTTTGGTTAAATATTCCGATTGCACTGGTATTCATCACCATATATCATCTAGTAGTTCGCAATCAAATGTTATTGAACTTACCTCCGATTTTTAGGAAAAAATTTGAAGGTTTTATAGAATTTAATTGGATTTCGTACTTAAAATCGAACTATTTTAAAGTAATTCTTTCCATTTTAATTGGAAACATAAGTCATTTATTTTGGGACTCGTTTACGCATTTCGATGGTTTCTTTGTTTCGAGAATAGCTTTTTTTAATGAAGAGTTTTATCAAGTACCTGTATATAATATTTTACAATATGGTTTTAGTTTACTTGGTGCAATTGCTATTTGGAACTTTATAGTGAAAATGCCAATAGTAAAAGTATCTAAAAAAATAGCGGTTAAGAATATGATGAGTTATTGGCTATTGGTGCTTGTAACTACTGTTGTTGTGTATTTTTTAAGATATCTTTTTGAGGACTATAGCGATTTTGGTGAGCGTATAGTTATACTTTGTGCGGGGTTTTTAGTAGGTCTTATTTTAAGTTCATTTGTTTTTAATTTTCTAGGACCAAAAAATTCAGTAGTAGCGACTAAGAACTAGGAAATAAAAAAGCCCTGAAAATTAATTCAAGGCTTTATTTAAATTTTTAATTAAGCTACATGCTCATAAACTTCTAATTTTTCTGAAGTCTTTTTTCTTTTGCTTCTTAACCAAATTTTAATTCTGTATGTAATATTAAATAATACTGGTACTATAATTAATGTTAAGAACGTAGCAACAATTAATCCGAAAATTACTGTCCACGCAAGAGGTCCCCAGAAAATAACGTTGTCTCCACCCATGTATATTTTGGGGTTAAATTCTGAAAACAGCGAAAAGAAATCTATATTTAAACCAATAGCTAATGGAATTAGGCCTAAAACAGTAGTAATGGCAGTTAGAATAACTGGTCGTAACCTTGCCTTTCCACTTTTTACTATAATTTCTGTAACTTGACTTTTGGTAAGCAAATCTTTATCATCTAAATCTAAATTTACTTTTTTACGGTCTATTAAAATTTGTGTGTAATCTAGTAGTACAACACCATTGTTTACTACAATACCTGCAAGCGAAATAATCCCCATCATAGTCATCATAATTACGAATGACCATCCTGTAATCATTAATCCGCCAAAAACTCCAATAAAACTCAAGAAAATAGCAATCATAATAATTAATGGTTTAGAAATACCTCCAAATTGGAAAATTAAAATGAGCATAATTAGGGCTAAGCCACCAAAAAAGGCTCCTACTAAGAAAACCATTTGTTTATTCTGCTCTTCAATTTGTCCTGTAAAATCGAGTTTAATGTCAGAAGGAAGGTTCTTATAATCTTCCATCTCTTTCTGAATTTCAGCAACGATTGCACCAGCATCACTAAAGCCTGGTTTTAATTGCGAATAAACAGTAACAACTCTTTTTTTGTTTTTATGTTTGATGGCACTAAAACCAGAAGAATTTTTTTGCGATGCAACGGCGGCTACAGGCACTTCTTTAATTTGTCCATTTGCGGGATCTCTAAAAATAATGTTCTGATTAAAAAGCGCACTTTTATCATATCTTATATTTTCGTCAAAACGAACATTAATATCATAATCTTCGCCGTCCACTTTATAAATTCCAGCCTTTTCACCAAATAAAGAGCGTCTTAATTGTTGTCCTACTTGGCCTACAGTTACTCCTAATTCTCCGGCTTTTTCTCGATCTACAACAACTTGCATAGAAGGCTTGCCTTTATTAACATCAATCTTTAATTCTTCAATCCCTGCTATGTTTTTGGTGTTAATAAAGTTACGGATATCTTCGGCAGTACTAATAAGTTCGGTATAGTCTTTACCTTGTAATTCGATATTGATGGGATAGCCTGCAGGTGGTCCATTGGCTTCTTTCTCAACTGAAATTCCAACTCCGGGGTAAATACCTGTTAAAGCTTCTTGAATTTCACCACGTAATTGTTCAGTATCTCGGCCATTACGATATTTATATTCTCGCATAGATACCGTTACTTTTCCACGATGTGGCATTTCGGCCGAAGAACCCCCATCTGTTTGTGGGTTGCCAGCACCTTCACCTACTTGAGATACTGCAGATTCTACTAGATAATTGTGGTCGCCATCGGTATATTTAGGATTATTAGCAACGGCATAAACACGTTTTTCAATTGCTTTGGTTAATTCGTTAGTTTTCTCAATAGACGTTCCTTGTGGATATTCTATATAAGCGTAAATCTCATTTGGCTTGTTATCAGGGAAGAATTCAACTTTTGTTCGACCACTTCCAAGAGACATTCCAAAAAGCATGAATACAGCAATTAACATCATAAAGGTAATTCCAAAATACCAGTAAACATTTCTTCCTCTTAACGCATGTTTAATTCTTCTTTCATACCAATTTTCAAAACGAACCATTGTACGATTTTGAAATCTAGTAGCCCATTTTTTAATGAAGTATTTGTATACCCAGAATTGTGTGGCAGTAACTATCATTACGGTACCCAAACCTCTCATGGTTCCTCCTACAAAGAAGATAAATAAACCAAAACCACCCAAGATTATACTGATGCGAATAAGTTGTTTTTTAGTCAAATCTTTTTCATTGATATCCATAAACTGAGATACCAACATCGAGTTCATGAAAATGGCTACAAAAAGTGATGAACCTAAAACAACCGATAGTGTGATTGGGAAATACTTCATAAATTGGCCAAAAATACCAGGCCATAATCCAAGGGGTACGAAAGCCGCTACCGTGGTTAATGTTGAAATGATAATAGGAAAAGCAATCTCACCAATTCCTTTTTTGGCTGCTTCTGTGCGAGACATACCTTCACTCATTAAACGGTAAACATTTTCAACAACAACAATACCATTGTCTACTAGCATACCTAACCCCATGATCATTCCAAAAAGTATCATTGTGTTTAGGGTGTATCCCAATAAGGAAAGTACCATAAATGACATAAACATAGACATTGGAATAGCAAAACCGACAAAAAGGGCATTTCTAAATCCTAAAAAGAACATCAAAACGGTAACCACTAGAATAATACCAAAAATGATATTGTTTACAAGGTCATCAACTTGGTTTAAGGTTCTGCCTGAAGAATCATTAGCTATGGTAATATTTAAATCTTTTGGAAAATAATTTTCCTGCGCTTGTTTTACTAGTGCTCTAATTTTTGTAGTGGCCTCAATCATGTTGCTACCAGAACGTTTTTTAATATCTAGCATAACCACACTTTCACCGTATTCACGAGCAAATGTTGTTTTCTCTTGTTCACTAAATGTAACCTTCGCAAGGTCTTTCAAGTATACCGCACCATTTTCCGATTTTACAACAAAGTTTTCCAATTCTTTAGGGTCTTCAACTTCACCTAATATTCGAATAGTTCTACGTTGATCACCAGATTTAAGGTTTCCGGCAGACATGGTGGTGTTACCATTAGATACAGCACCAATAATATCTTGAAAACTTACTTTAGCAGCCATCATTTTATAGACATCTACTGCAATTTCTACTTCTTTGTCTTGTGCACCGCGAATACCAACCTCTTTAATTTCTTGCAGGTCTTCAATTTCATCTTGCATATATTCTGCAAATTCTTTCAGTTTTTCTACAGGATAATCTCCGGTAAAATTCACATTCATTATTGGGAATGATTCAGAAAGATTTAAATCGAAAACTTTCGGCTCTAATTTAGCATTGTTGAATGTAGGCCAATCTTCACTTGCTTTTTCACTATCGACTTCGTCTTTTACTTTTTGTTTTGCTTGATCAATAGTAAGTTTTTCATCAAACTCTATAGTAATAATAGAATAATCTTCTTGAGATGTAGAGGTAATTTTAACTACATTACTAATATTCTTTAACTTATCTTCTAAGGGGTCTGTAATAAGTCTTTCAACGTCTTCTGCTGTGTTACCAGGGTAAGGCGTACTTACATAAACTTTAGTCTCAATTATTTCTGGAAAATCTTCACGAGGCATGGCCTGATACGATTGAAAGCCTAACCATAGAAAGATGGCAATCATAACATAAATAACGGAAGGATTGTCTATCGCCCAAGACGACATGCCAAATTCTTTATTGGCATTTTTTTTCTGTTTACTGTCCATCAGAGCTGGTTTTTAAAATTTCAACATTTTGACCGTCCTTTACAGTACGAGCACCTTCTTTAACCAGTTGATCCCCATCATTAACTCCAGATAGCACTTCAACCAAGTTACCTTGGGTTTTACCAGTTTCAATAATTTTTCGTGCAACATTACTTTTATTATTTTCGTCTGGTTGAGTAGCTACATAAACGTACTGTTCGCCTTCAGCGTTTTCAGAGATAATACTCTGTGGAATTATAATCGCATTTTCTTTTGAATAGTCGTTTAAACTAACTTTAGCCGTTAGATTAGGTTTAATATTTCCTTTTTTATTTAATACGGGAATTTCAACTTTAAATGCTCGGTTGCTTGGGTTGATAAAATTTCCAGTCTGTCTAATTTTGGTTTCAAGAGTATCACCCAATACTGGAAAGTAAACCAAGGCATCTTTACCTTTAGTAATTCCGCCTAAGTACGTTTCCGGCACATCAACTTCGATAAACATATCAGAGAGGTTAACTATTCTAAAAACTTCTGAGCCTGGCCCTGGTGAAACAACTGTACCTTGGTCTTTAATTACGTCATCAATAATTCCAGAAAATGGTGCTCTAATAGTTGATTTTCCTAATTGACTTTCAGCCTGTTTAACAGCACTTTCATTTGCTTCATATTGAGCTTTAGCTTGTAGGTATTGAATTTCAGAACCTATATTTTGTTCCCATAAACTTTTCTGTCTTTCAAAGGTAGTTTTTGCTAATTCGGTTTGAGTTTTAAGTTGCGATAGTTGACTGCTCATTCCGCCATCGTCTATTGTTGCAAGTATTTGTCCTTTACTTACTCGTTGCCCCTCCTTAACATAAACACGTTTTAATGTGCCAGACATCTCTGGGTATATTAAAACATTTTGTTTTGTTTTTACGTTTCCTTGTAATTCAAGAAAATGCTTAAAATCTTGTGCTTCAACCTTAATAGTAGTGACTAATGGTAATTTATCTTGTCCAGATTTAGTTGCTATAACGGAATCTAACAATTTAATTTGATCCTCTAGTTTTTGATGTTGAATTGAAAACTCAGATTTTTTAGCTCTTAACGTTTCTAAATTTCCATTGGTAATAACATCGTCAATTGATGTTTCTTGGCTACCTCCACAGGAAATTAATAGGGTTGTGATGATAAGAAAATATACAATGTTTCTCATTTTATGGTTGTTTATAGATTGATGTTTTTTTGTAAAAATTATTAGTTGTTGATAATAGTTTCTAGGTTAGTTTTCTTGTTGATGACTTCTACCATTGATTGTAGATAACCTTGTTGTGCATCATATAATTGAATTTGTGCTTGTCTTAGCTCAAAACTACTGGCTAAACCTTCGGTATATTTTATTTGATTTTTATTCTCAATACGTTCCGCTAAATCGAGGTTGTTTTTTGCTGTATCATATTCTTCTATTGCGAGAATGTAGTCACTCTTTGAGCTTTCTAATTGTAAACGTATTTGTTCTTCAGCCTCAGAAAGTTGTGTTTTTGCTTTTTCTAAAGCAATTTTAGCTCTAGCGGTACTTGCGGATCTTTTAAAAGAACTAAAGATAGGTATACTTAAATCCAATCCTAAAATTGAAGAATTAAACCATTGTTGTTCACTTTTAAAAAAGTCGAAGTTGTCGGCATATGCAGCTGTACCATAATTAACGAAGGCGTTTAGAGTAGGCAGTGCTCTACTTTTGGCGAGTTTTAGCTCATAAAAACGTTGCTCATTTAAATTGAGGGCCATTTTATAGTCTACATTATTTTCGATATTAAAATCTTCTTCAGTTAATTCAGGAACAATTTGTTTTTGTGCTAAATCATCTAAATTTTCCGATAATTTAGTTGGTGCTTCAATTGCAATTCCCATTACTACATTTAACATTTGTAGTGTTATGTTTTTTAAACGAATTGCATTTTTTAGTTGGTTGTCTACAGATGATAATGTAATTTGTAATTGTTCAACACTTTCTTCTTCACCTAAACCGTTTTCATAGAGTTTTTGTGTTTCATATAAGTTTTTCTCCAACGCTTCTTTATTTTTTTCCAAAATGGCCACGCTTTCTTTGGCAAGAAGAACATTGCCATAAGCTTCGGTTACCGCTTTACGTACATCTTGATCCGTTTTCTCTTTGTTGTTTTGACTATAACTTAGAAAAGATTTTGTGGCTTGAACACCAACTATGTATGAGCCATCAAAAATTTGTTGGGTTAAAGTAGCGGTTGCCGTTGCACTTTGTGGTTGAGAAAATACAACTTCTGCATAAGTGCCTGGTTCACCACCAAATATTTCAGCTGGAATAACTGATACTGGTTGTTTAAGTTGGTTTTGATAGCTAATACCTGCACTTACTTGTGGTAAGCCTGACGCTATTGTTTCCCATTTTTGTTTTTGAGCATCTTCAATATCTCTATTGGCATTTATTGCGCTATAATTATTTTCTAGTGCAAAGGCTATAGCTTCTTCTAATGTAAAATTTGAAGTTTCAGTCACATTTTGTGAATAACCTATTGTTGTAAATAAAATTATAATTAATAGTATAAAATGATTTCTCATTATTCTTGATTTGAATTGATGATTGTGTTTAATATTTTTCTGCCCTTAGGAGTAACAATCCCTCTTAAGTGATATTCCAAATAATTGTCCATTAACTCTGTTATTGGAAACTTGTCTGATGGAAACATTTTTTGGTCTTTAATACCGATAACACCCGTAAAATAAATTTTTGCTACAAACTCAATATTTAGGTTTTCACGATAAATTTTTTGTTCTATTCCTTTTTTAATATTGTGAACAACACATTCTTTCATTACGTCGTACTGCCTAAGTTTTAGTGATTCATATATTTTAGGGTAGTACTTTTGTAATTGATACTGAGGTGATGATTTCTCATTTTTTAAATGCATCATTACAAATTTCTTTATTTCGTATAGTTCTTCAATTGGATTTTTATTATTTGAACATATGTCGTCTATACCTTGTGAAATGTTACAAAAAAGGCAAGATGTACTTTCAGCTATTAAATTGGTCTTGTTATCAAAATGAGAATAAATTGTTTTTTTTGAGATGCCCATTTCATTGGCAAGATCATCCATAGTAACACTTTTGAACCCGAGAGTCAAAAACATGTCAGTAGCTTTATTTAAAATTTTTTCTTTCATAAGAGGTGGCAAAAATACGTTAGGAAACTTTAAAAACATTAAAAGTTTCCAAAGTTTTACGTTTTTTTAACACTGTTTTATGATTTTTATCATTGTTTATCTTTCTGATTTCGTTTTACGTAATCGTCAAATGCAATTTCTCCTTCTTCTTTCCAAAAGGCATCATAGAATTCCCATTTTGAAAAATCACTTTTACATTTGTCCCAATTATGACCTTTTGTTTTTTTACGAGATTTGGATTTGCTTTTTTTATGTCCTTTGCTTTCAAAGTTGCCAAATAGTAATTTTGCCATTACCAAGATTCCTACTGCCTTCCAATAAGATAAAATAGGTAGGCCGAAAACTTCCGGCATTAACCAATTCCATAAGAGCATAAATCCGTAGCCAAATAATAGGAGAAAAATAATTGCTGCTATAATCATGAAAATCACTTTAAAGAAGCTACGAAAAAATTTTTCAGCTTTGCCTTTAACCTTATGTTCTATATACTCATCCATAACTTTATCATTTTAATTAATAGTTTGTTTTTTAGGTTCTAATTCTTGCAATAATATTGATAGTGCGCGATGTCGTCTAGACATTAATGTTCCTGGTGGAATATTCGTCCTTATTGACAATTGATTGTATGTATATCCTTCAAAATCTATTGCTAGTATTATATTTCTATAAAGCGGTTTTAGATTACCAATTGCATTTTTCAATTCAGTAATCATTTCTTCTGAATAGTCATTCGCAGAATTTTTATAAAAAAGTTCTGTGAATTCATGAAGGCGAATCTCCATATCTTGTTCAAGACTGGTTTCATTTTTCTTTTTTCTCATGATATCAATAACTTTATTTCTGATTGAGTTATAGACGAAAGAGGCTATATTATCAATCGGAGATAAACTGTCTGCTCGTGAAAAAAGTTTTAAAGCTACTTCTTGTACTATGTCTCCAGCATCACGGTCTGCAGTATCATCTATTCGCGATTTAGCATACGATTTAAGCGCATGATATTCCGCATCGAAAAATGATCTTAGGTTTTTTTTATTTTCTGAATTCGTTGGCATTCAAAAATAGTTTGCTGTGGCTTCAATACTAAAGACGATACTTTTCAAATCTATTGCATTTTTAAGTGAATTTTTTTACAAATAACTGTGTGGATAGTGTTTTTGAGGCAATTCTTTATTAAAATGAATGTATTTTTATCCAAAATTTTAGCATGCAGTCTATTGATTCTTATCGTTCAGCATTTATACATTATTTAGAGTCTGAGGTTAAAACCAAAGAGCCAGTAAACTTATATGAGCCGATTACGTACATTTTAGGTTTAGGAGGTAAAAGGTTACGCCCAGTTTTAACACTAATGGCTGCTGAAGTATTTGATACAGATTATAATAAGGCATTAGATGCAGCCTTAGCCATTGAAGTCTTTCATAATTTTTCGCTTGTACACGATGATATTATGGATGATGCCCCTATACGTAGAGGCAAAACTACTGTACACGAAAAATGGGATATTAATACTGGAATTCTTTCCGGAGATGCAATGCTTATTACTGCGTATCAGTTATTCGAAAATTATGAGGGTAATATTTTTAGACAACTGGCACAGTTATTTAGTAAAACCGCGCTAGAGGTTTGTGAAGGGCAACAATATGATATTGATTTTGAAACACGAGACCATGTAACCATTCCAGAATATCTTAAAATGATTGAATATAAAACTGCCGTATTGGTTGCCGCAGCTTTAAAAATGGGAGGAATAATAGCGCACGCTTCAAAAGAATCGCAAGAAAGTATTTATGAGTTTGGTCGAAATCTTGGTATTGCTTTCCAATTACAAGATGATTATTTAGACGCTTTTGGTAATCCAGTTACCTTCGGAAAACAGGTTGGTGGGGATATTATTGAAAATAAAAAAACCTTTTTGTATTTAAAATCACTTGAGTTGGGATCAATTAAAGTGCAAAAAGAACTTCAAGATTTGTTCTCAATTCGTACCGAAGATTCTAAAGATAAAATTGATTTAACGAAAAGTATTTTTATAGAAACGGGTGCCGTACCTGCCATTCAAAAAGAAATAGAATGGTATACGCAAAAGGCTTTTGATGTGCTTTCTCTTTTGTCAATATCACAAGAAAAAAAGGCTTTGCTAAAAGAATTTGGTAGTAATTTAATGCGTCGTAAGGTCTAATTTAAGTTATATCGGATACCAAAAAATGTACGTATCCCTTGGTTTGGTCCGTATACATATGATGGGTCAAATGTTAATGCATTAGGGTTATTTGCAGTTGCAACTGCATCACCATTGCTATCAAAAGTTACGTTTTTGTCAAAAGGATCATGAGCCCTTGCTATTATAAATGGATTATTTTTATTTGGGGTCCAGTCAAGAAGATTTTTTACGCCACCGTATAGCTCAAAATTTTTAATGGCTTTATAGGTAAATTGTATGTTTTGAATACTCCAAGTTGGTGAATAATCTTTTCTTGGATCATTAGTACCTAGAGTTGGGAGCCGCATTGGACCATAGATGTTACCAGTATAATCAATACTTAAATCAATTTTTTTAAAATCGTAACCTAAACTCCAGGTTCCTGTATACGATTCTGTTAATATTTGCTGACTTGTAATTCCATTTTCTGTTTGGCTTACATCTTGTAAGGTTCCTCCAAGTAATATTTTAAGTCCAATAGGAAAATTAACATCAATATTTAAGCTAATACCTTGCGAAATAGAATTGTCATCTAAATTGTTATAAATTATCTGATTTGGGTTTGAGTCATAGTCTGGTAAGATTGCGTTGCTAAAATTTGTATAGAATAATGAAGCATCTATGTTAGCAAAAACACCATTACTCGAATATATTTTTTTAAGGTAATTTAAGTTGATGTTAAAAGACTGTTCCGGTTCTAGTTTTTCAGTAACGATTACATCACGTGCACCTGTGAGTGCAGCATGCTCTTCTGTAAACAAATTTACCACTCTAAAACCTGTACCAGCATTAATTCTTAAAATATCATTGTCACTTATCTTAAAACGATAGGCCGCTCTTGGTGTCCAAATATTGCCATGTCTTTTATCATAATCATATCGCATACCAAGTAACAGTGAATGTTTTTTTGAGATGTTTATTTCATTTTGCATAAATAAACTTGGTATTACCACTTCATCGGCTACAGTAGTTGCGGTTGTATTATCATTGTAATAATTATAGCGCATTGCTGCTCCTACTAGTAAATCATTAATTCCTAATTTTTTATCCCATGTTAATTGGGTAAATCCTATGCGTTGATCAGCGATGTATGCAACATCTCCGTAAACGGAGTTTTGCGCATGGTCGTTATAGGAGAAGGATAACAAGAGTTTTTCTTTTAGCGGTAATTGATATTTACCTAATATTTCCCAACGAGTAGTATAGATACTTTCACCGTATATTTCATTACCCCCTCTATATGCTGGTGTCCATTGTAATTCTCCACCCCATCGGTCTTCGTAAAAAAATCGACCAGCCAAAGAAAAAATACGGCCTTGGTCTCTTTTAAAATTCCATTTTTGAAAAATTGAAATACGATCTTGTAATGTTAAATCTGTAAAATTATCACTATTATTATCAATTGGATTTTCAAAATTGAAGTAATTCATACCTAGAAGTAAACTAGTTTTTTGTCCAACATCAATTTTAGCACCTATATCTAAATTGTATTCTCCCCAATCGGACATGAATGCATCTGCTGCTATGCTGGGAGCATTCAATGCATTTTTGGTAATAATGTTTATTAAGCCCCCAACAGCTTCACTCCCATATAAACTTGATGCGGGGCCTTTAACAATTTCTATTTGTTCAATTAGGGAGTTCGGAATACCAGAAAGGCCATATACCGTACTTAAACCACTTACTATAGGCATTCCGTCAATTAGCACAAGAGTATAAGGTCCTTCCAACCCATTAATATGTATATCTCCAGTATTACACACATTACAATTAATTTGAGGTCGTACGCCGTTTACATTTTGTAATGCTTCAAAGATATTTGCCGTCGGATTCTTCTTTAAGAAGGTAGGACTATATACTTCAACTGGAACCGGACTTTCTGATCGCCGAACAGCCTTTAAAGTACCTGTAACAACTGTTTCTTCTAATTGTTCGGAGGAGGGAATTAATTTTATTAATACTGTTTTCACCTTGTCTTCCTTTAAACTAATTTTCTTAGTGTAATTTAGGTATCCAAGAAATTTGACTTTCAAAATATAATCTCCTAGAGGAATATTTTTCAATATAAAATTACCTTCATTATCAGAAGAAGCACCATATGGCGTGTTTTCAAGATAAACGTTTGCAAAAGGAATTGTTGTTGCATTATCCGATATAGTGCCTGCAATATCAGTGTCTTGCGCGTAAATTGTATTTATAATTAAACAAAACATACACATAATAATTAAAGTGTTTTTTTGTTTCATAACATGATTAGTATTTCGAATGGTAAAAATAAATATTTAGACAAATCTAAAAATATGTTTTTACATATAAAAATGTATTTTTGTATAAATAGTATTTAGCAGGAATACTTAGTTGTACAAGTAATTATGAGCTGTTAAATAAAAATTTTATGTTCATGACTCTTTCAGAGGAAGATTATATAAAGGCAATTTATCATTTAGGTAAAGGAGATAATACCATAGTATCTACTAATGCATTGGCCGAAATGGTTGATACTAAACCTTCGTCAGTCACCGATATGGTTAAGAAACTTTCAGAAAAAGGAGTTGCAAATTACAAACCATATAAGGGTGTTAATTTAAGTGAGTATGGGCAACGTATTGCGCTTTCTTTAGTGAGAAAACATCGGTTGTGGGAGGTTTTTTTAGTGGAGAAACTTAATTTTTCGTGGGATGAGGTGCACGAGGTTGCTGAACAGCTTGAACATATAAAAAGTGAAAAATTAATAGATCAATTAGATAAGCATTTGGGCTACCCAGAAGTTGATCCTCATGGAGATCCTATTCCTTCGAAAAGTGGTGAATTTAAGAAAGCTATAAAGAAATTGTTGAACAATATACCAATTGGTTCAGTTGGAGTTTGTGTTGGGGTAAAAGACTCTTCGCCACCTTTTCTAAAGTTTTTAGATAAGAATAAGATTGCATTGGGCGATACAATTTTAGTTATAGATCGGGAAGAATTTGATGGCTCTTATAATATTAAAATTGGCGAAAGAATAATTCATATATCAAATCAGATAGCTAGTAATTTATATTTAAAAATAACGGAATAGTTATGCAAGAGATAATTCAATATTTTGAATCAATAAACCCCATATTAGCTGCATTTTATGCCACTCTATTTACCTGGGGTTTAACAGCTTCAGGTGCCGCGCTTGTTTTTTTGTTTAAAAGTCCTAATCGTGCGGTTATGGATGGCATGCTTGGTTTTACTGGAGGAGTTATGGTTGCAGCAAGCTTTTGGAGCTTGTTAGCACCAGGTATAGAAATGAGTCCGGGAGCGGGATTCGTAAAGGTAATTCCTGCCGCAGTTGGTTTTTTTCTCGGAGCACTTTTTCTTTTTGGGTTAGATAAAGTATTACCGCATTTACATTTAAATTTTAAAGAAGCTGACGCTGAAGGTGTGAAAACACCATGGCATAAAACAACATTGTTAACATTGGCAATTACCTTGCATAATATACCTGAAGGTTTAGCTGTAGGTGTACTTTTTGGAGGGGTAGCGGCTGGTTTTGAAGGAGCTTCAATAGGAGGTGCAGTTGCGCTTGCAATAGGTATTGGACTTCAGAATTTTCCTGAAGGTTTTGCAGTGGCTATGCCATTAAGAAGGCAAGGATTAAGTAGATGGAAAAGTTTTCAATACGGTCAAGCTTCAGCATTAGTAGAGCCTATTGCGGCGGTAATCGGTGCATGGGCAGTCTTAACTTTTCAACCCATATTACCTTATGCCTTATCTTTTGCAGCAGGTGCAATGATATTTGTTGTCGTAGAGGAAGTAATTCCAGAAACCCAACAAGACAAACATTCAGATATTGCAGTTATGGGTTTTATAGGTGGTTTTATTGTTATGATGACCTTAGATGTAGGCCTAGGTTAATTTAAGTTTTTTTAATTCGATTAATTTGAGCTTCGCATAGAACAAATTAAAAATTTTATCGTTTAAAAATTAAGCTCGATAATTTTATTTTAAATGGCAGCAAGGAAAAATAATTGGTTATGGAATATTTTGATTGTTATCACCGTCATTATTAGTATTCTTGCTTTTGTGGCACATTTTAAAAATTGGATTGCGAAGGAGTCAAATAGTTTTCGTGTGCTTTCAGGTATTTATTATGAAAAATTCAACTATTCAGAATTAGATAGTGTAGCGTTTGTTCCTAGAATTCCTCCTATGGAACGTTTAAACGGTTTTTCTGCCTTTGATAAGGGCAAAGGGGTTTATCAAGAATTTAAAGACTCTTTAACGGACAAAAAGGTGCATGTTTTTATAGATAATTTTAATGGAAGAAAAATTAGATTGGTAAAAAAGGATGCTTCTCAAGTATTTATCAATTTGAAAGATTCTGTTGAAACCGATGAACTCTATTTAATGTTTAAAACTAAATTAGAGGGTAATGTTTCCTTAGAATAAACTTCATTAAAATACTTTTAAGTGTATTATGCTCAATAAATAGTTCTTAATTGATGTGCATGTAATTTATCTTGTCTATTTGTGTAATAAATTGTATTTTTTGCAAAAGTTAAAAATAATCTTTAAGCGATACAATGGATACAAAAGATGTTGCAAATAAATTAGTTGCCTGGTGTAAACAAGGAGATTTTGAAAAACCTTACCAAGAACTTTACAGTCAAGATATAGTAAGTATTGAGAATGATGGAAAGAGTGAAGGTGGCCTAGTTGAAGGTTTTGAAGGAATTCAACAAAAAGGTGAATGGTGGAAAGATAATTTTGAAGTACACAGTACAACAGTTTCGGAACCAATTGTAGCAGAAAATTGGTTTTCTGTGAAATTTGAAATGGATACTACGCATAAACCATCGGGTATGCGTTCTACAACTTCAGAAATAGCCGTTTATCAAGTAAAGGAAGGCAAAATCGTAAAAGAGCAATTTTTTTATGACGAAAAAGGATAAATTAATAGATTATATATCGCAATAAATAATAAATTAAACCGACCCTGTGGTCGGTTTTTTTAAGTTTAAAACTGAATATCAATTAGTTATATTAAAAAAATTGGTATAACAAACTACTAGTTCGGTTTAGGAAAAAAACTACAATAAAATAATTTACAACAATGATGTTAAAAGTGCTTTTTAATTACATTTAGCACCAATAAATATTTATTTAATTTCTTTTCATGGTATTATTAGCACAATTTTTTGGAGCACTATATGGCTTTTTGGCAGTAATATTTGGAGCATTTGGGGCTCACGCTTTAAAAAATATTCTTTCAGAAGAACAGCTTAAAAATTTTCAGACAGGCATAAAATATCAAATGTATCATTCTCTTTTGTTATTGATTTTAAGTTTTAATTTCAATTTAGATTCCGCAATAGAAAGAAATATGGTTTACGCTATAGTTGTGGGTACTTTCTTGTTTTCATTTAGTATTTATGGCTTAACTTTAAGTGCTGCCAAGGGTATAAAGATGAAGTTTTTAGGTCCTATTACGCCAGTGGGTGGTCTGCTTTTAGTTGTTGGATGGGGAATGCTATTATATGTAATAATCAAAAATTTAATATAATTGTTGAAAAGTCTTACGAGTTAATTAGAAAATTCGTGATTTATGTAGTATGATTGTATTTATTTTAAACATTTTTGTTTAATTTAAGAATGACAACAGAGCTACACTGTTACGTAGGGGTTCAAATATTGACGTGTATTTTTAAAATTTTATTAAACTAGTACAATAATATTTCTGTTTTATTTAGTTGTTTAAGAGGTTTAAGTTTTGGATTTATGATGCAACTCAACAAATACCATAGATTAATATTGTTTTTGACATTGATCAACTTTTTTTGGTTGAATGCTCAAAAAGGTATTGTTTTAAACAAAAAGTTAGACTCTATGATAGCTGTGGCTACTGATGGAGCAAATACTCAAAATTATTTTAAATCTTTAAAATTAGCTGAACAAGTTAAAAAATTAGCACTTGAGTCAAATGAAACATATTATTTGGCGCGTGCAGAAGATATAATTGCTGGGGCTTATACCGATTTGTACGAGTATACTAAAGCGGAATATTATCAATTAAAATCAATAGAACATAGCGAAATACTAAAAGATTCAAACCTTCTTGCCTTGGGCTACTCAAATCTTGCGCATGCTTATATGTTGGCAGACAGTTTTGAAAAAAGTAATGAGAGCTTAAAGATTGCCCAAGAGATTGATAGTGAAAATAAATACAACACTAGGTTATATATTTATGAAACTAAAGTTATGTCTTTGTACAAGCAAGGCATGTACGATTCTCTTGTTAAAACAGCTCATGCAGGATTACATGAGTTAGAATCACGAATGAAAATAAATTTGTCTGATCCAAATTTTGAATCAAATGATTGGATTGAGCTTATGAATGTTCGTTTGCAAATCACTTTTGAGTTATATGTCGCATACGGACTTATGGAATTAAATAAAGATTTAGAGGTCGCTAATGAACTTTTAAATAAACACAAGGATAAAAAATTAGAGGATATTCTATATGCCAGCGTAAGGGTGTATGAAAATTATTATCGAATAAATGAATATAAAGCACAATACTTTTTAAGTCTGCCAATTCAACAACTCGATTCAATAAAGTATTATAAAGCACAGGAGAAAAAGTATTATTTTGCAACTATAGATTATTTGAATAAAACTTCAAAAATAAAAACCGATTACCTAACACAAGCTATAGTTAGTGAGAATAAAGCAGAACAACTTAAATTAACTGCTGAGGGCAGAAAGAGAGAGGCAGAATTCAATGGTAGATTAATTTATTTGTTAGCATTTTTAGTCTTATTTGCACTTGCTTTTGTAGTTTATTTTAAGCGTGTAAACTCTGTAATCAAGAAAGTTAACGCGTCTTTAGATGAAGCTAACATAAATCTAAAGAGAATGTACTTAAATCGAGATCATTTCTTAGCTCTGGTAAGTAATGAAATTAGGACACCTTTGTATACATTAGAGCAATTAATTGAAACAGTGCCTACAAATGATTCTGAAATTGAAGATGAATTGGTTTTGGCGAATTACTCGTTATTAAATTTAAGGCACTCTATTGATAACTCATTACAGTATTCTCAGTTAAATTATTTCAATAAAAACGATAATGAGTTAAATAACCGACCCGTTAATTTGAAAGATTTATTGGAAGAGTTACAAATGAATTACAGATCATTATTAATAGCAAATAATGTAGACTTAAGGATTATATATAATGCGGATAACAATATTTTTAATGTAGAACGTTCAAAACTGGCTTTAGTTCTAAATAACCTACTTAAAAATGCTATTGAAAAAGATGATGTGTCAGAAGTTGAATTAAGGGTTGTAGAAAGACCTATAAATCAAATAGAATCAGTATTAACGTTTTGTGTTTGGGATAATGCCGAATTAATTAAAAAAGAAATCACTGAATATATTGAAAAAGGAGATTTTGTAATAGAAGATGAAAATATCACAAAGGGGATTAAACTAGGCTTAATTTTAAGCAATCAATTATTGGCGTTATATAATTCTAAATTGAAATTTTCAGGGGATGAGTTTAATAACTTGGTGTCTTTCGATATGAAATTGGTTGCATCAAATAAGGCCAAATTAGTGTCGAAAATAAACAAAACTAGAAAGCGAAGTATTCTTTATGTTGATAACAATCAGTTTAATTTGTACACTTTTAATAAGATAATTGGCTCATTAGATTATGCTTGCGATACCGTAAACTCAGAGAGCGCTATAGATAAGGTGGCGAAAAAAAGATACGACCTTATTTTAATAGATGTTGATGAAAAAGAGGTAGATTGTTTTAGGGGTACCAGAGAGTTGCGAAATTATAATAAGGCTTTACCAATTATTGCAATTACTTCTTTAAGTAAAGATGTGGTCTTACATAAATGCAAAGAATATAGTATAAAAGATGTTATAGCTAAGCCAATTGATTTAAATGAATTAAGTAGGGCTTTAGTTAAATATGCTTAAGAAAAGATATTTTTAATGCTTTAATTTTCGTCAGTGGCAGTAAATTCTTTGATGGCTTGGTTGGGTTCAATAATGTTATAGCCACTCCAGAATTCAGGGTTGTAAGTAGGTAAATAGGTTGGTAAAATATCTTTATTTTCCTTAAACGAGTCAAAAACAGCTTCGCTAATATTTTCAGATTCAAAAATGACCACTTCATTTTTGTCTATGTTTCTAAATGCGAAATCAATATTGCCCGAAAGTTCGTTTTGTTTATTTTTTCCTTTTACAACTTTATTTAATTCAATAATTTTTAAGGGACGGTCTACACCCATTTTGGTTCCATATTCAGATTCAAAATAGCGTAAACTATATTTATCATCATTTCCTTTAGAAAAAATGATCTTTCCTTTAGATAAGTATTGATCTGAAGACAAGCCTAATAAGTTAAAGGTTTTAATAGATTTTACATTGTTGTAATCTACTTGAATAAGGGCAAAATCATCTGCATTAATATATATCCGTCCTCTATAATCCTCAGAACGCTTTGGTTTAAAATCTATAACGTAAACCGCATCATCACCTAAATATGTGAATTCTTGAAGGGTAAATTCATAGCGCCCAGAGTTGCGTAAAAAGTTAAGGTCGGTATCATCGGTAATGGGTAAATTATTAAAGATTTTTCCTAATGTTTTTCTCCTATAGTTTGCAAAGTTCTTTTTGCGTTCTTCTTCAATTTTTTTTGTTTCAGCCAATTGTTTGTTTACTGCTTCTACGTCAGTTGAGTCAACCTCTTCTTCAAAAATTTCTTCACTATCTAATTTGGTGCCAAAAAGTCCAGATTTTATCTTAAAATAAGAATCAGTTTTAATATTCTTTTTTAGTATATCATTGAATTTTTCCTCAATTTTAGCAAAGTCAAGCTCCATGCTTTTGTCGTACAATTCGGAAGCCTTAATTAAATTAAGCTTGTGATAATCTTCGTCATAATTACCATAGAGGTCTCCCAAGATTTCGGTATAGTAACTATTATTTTCAGGAATAGTATTAATAATACTATCAAGAAATTTTTTATTCAGCTCTTTAATAGTAGATTTTTTAAGTGAAAAGTCAGATTTAAGCATTCGTTGAAAAGAAGACCTTCTAAAAAACAGCCTTTTTTTAGTTAAATCAAAGTTGTAATTTCTTTCGATATTATCATTTACAAAAGCTATAATTTCGTCTGCAGAGTAATTTTTATTGCTAACCAATACTTCCTTAAGTTCAATTGCACTAGGAGACAAAATTATTGTTGTTGAAGTGAAGGTGCTTAAGGGTCTGGCAATAGATTCATAGCCCATACATGAAATAAATAATGTGTCAGACTCTTTTGAGTTTTCTTCTAATAAAATGCTAAATCTGCCTTCTTCATTAGTAATTGCTCCTTTTTTATTTTTCCATTGTACGGTGGCATACGGAATTGGTGCTTGTGTAATTGAATCAATAATTTTAGAACTTATTGTTTGCGCATGTGTTTGATAAATAGAAGAACTAATGAAAATAACAATCAACAAAGAAGTAATAAATCGCATAGGTTAGTGTTAGTTTTGAACAAAACAAAGTATAGCATTTTAAAGTAGCCAACTTTTTTAGATTTCCTTGGGATGTATTTATTGTTTATTTAACTATTTTAAAATAGTTGAACTAATTTTTATACTAGACGATTAAGTGCGTAATATGTTACTTCGAAAAGATAAAATGGTTTTTCTTTGCTGTGATAAAAAGTAATTCTACAAATATTAAGTATGCGTTAATTACAACCACAGTCACCATCATTACAATTTTTAGGTGTTTCTTTTTTTGTGTTAAAAAGTCTTTTTGGAAGAAAAAACTTCTTAAGCAGATAACCAATAGCCATAGCGAGAATAATATAAACTAAGATGGTTTGTAAAATCTGCATAGTTGTTTTATTTAATTAATTGATAAGCGATTAGCGCAACAAAATAAGCAAAAATACTCATGAATACTAGTTGCACCATTGGCCATTTCCAGGTATTTGTTTCTCTTTTAACTATGGCTAGGGTACTCATACATTGCATAGCGAAAGCGTAGAAAAGTAGAAGAGAAATTCCCGATGCTAAATTGAATAATGGTTTATTATTGTCTTGATTAATTTCTGCGGCCATACGATTTTTAATAGTCTCTTCTTCGTCACTACCTACACTATATATGGTTGCAAGGGTGCCCACAAAAACTTCTCTTGCAGCAAAAGATGTGATTACTGCTATACCTATTTTCCAATCGTAACCCAATGGTTTTACAATAGGTTCAATGGCTTTACCCATATAGCCTATGTATGAATGCTCTAATTTATAACTAGAAATTTCTTGTTCAATGGCTTTATTGTAAAGTTCTTTTTTGCGAATTTCAATAGAATCACTAAGAGCCAGTGGTGAAATATTTGTTCCAAGTGTAGTTGTATAATCTATTAAATGTGCATCAATACTTGATTGATGTAATTTGGGTAAACCGTTTTCATTAATATGTTCTTTAACAATAGTATCAGCATTTTTATAGTTATCCGAAATACCATTTGATCCTAAGAACCATAATACAATAGAGATGGCTAATATTATTTTACCAGCACCAAGAACAAAACTTTTAGTTTTTTCCCATACCGTATAAAAGACATTTTTAGGTAGTGGCAATTTGTAATTCGGCATTTCCATTACAAAAAATGATCCACTTCTAATTTTGAGAACTTTGTTAAGTACCATGGCGGAAATAATAGCCATACCAAATCCTAGAAGGTAAAGAAGCATTAAAGTTAATGCCTGATAACTAAACCCTAATAATGTACCTTCAGGTATTACTAGTGCAATGATAATTAAGTAAACGGGTAATCGAGCAGAGCAAGTAGTAAAAGGTACCACTAAGATAGTAATTAAACGTTCTTTCCAATTATCAATATTACGGGTAGCCATAACCGCAGGAATTGCGCAAGCTGTACCTGAAATTAAAGGAACAACGCTCTTTCCGCTCAATCCGAATGGGCGCATAAGTCGATCCATAAGAAATACCACACGACTCATATAGCCAGACTCTTCTAACATGGCTATAAAAAAGAAAAGAAATGCAATTTGTGGAATGAAAATTACGATACCACCTATTCCTGCTAAAATGCCTTCTGCCAATAAATTAGTTAGAGCACCAGCTGGTAATGTGTTTTTAACCCATTCGCTTCCACTTGCAAAGAGTTCATCAATAAAGTCCATTGGGTAGCTACTCCAATCGTATATTGCTTGAAATATTGTAAGTAAAATGACAAAGAATATAAGGTAGCCAAATACTTTATGAGTTAAAATTTTATCGAGACTAGCTCGCAAACCTTTGGCGGCAGAGCTATCTATTGTAAGTGTTTCTTTTAGTGAATCATTAATAAATTTATACCGCAATACCGTTTCACGATGTTGCATTTTTTTAAGCTCGGTTTTCGTTTTTGTGTTAAAAAGGGCATCGTCATGTATTGTTTTTTTAACGATAGGCATAAAGTTAACATCTTGGGTAATAACCAACCAAAGCTTGTATACATCTTCATTGGGGAAGATTTTTTTTAGCCGCTCAAAATAGTCGGGTGCAATTTTTACAGTATCTATATTAGAGGTTATAGGTAGATTTTTGTAATCTGCAATGAGCTCTTTTATTTTAGATACACCAGTACCTTTTCT
This sequence comes from Flavobacteriaceae bacterium EG-1, assembly GCF_009649685.1. Taxonomy (GTDB): domain Bacteria; phylum Bacteroidota; class Bacteroidia; order Flavobacteriales; family Flavobacteriaceae; genus Aurantibacter_A. The sequence continues at coordinate 500,259 of NZ_WJPK01000002.1, read as the reverse complement.
AGTACTAACAAGAGCAATTTTTGTATTTAATTTAGCTTCAAGAGCAGGAACGTCTAGTGTAATTCCTTTTTTAACCATACGGTCGGCCATATTAATTACTAATATGGTGGGTATTTTTAAATCTTGAATTTGCGTAAAGAGGAGTAAATTCCTTTTTAAGTTTTCAATATCACTAACTACAATTGCAACATCTGGATAGTCTTTATCATTTTTGTTAAGCAGTAATTCAACGACTACACTTTCATCTAAAGATGTAGTGTTTAAGCTATAAGTGCCTGGTAAATCTAAAATATGCGCTTTTACACCTCTTGGCAATTTGCAAATACCTTCTTTTTTTTCTACAGTAATACCAGGGTAATTGCCAACTTTTTGTTTTAATCCAGTTAGTGTATTGAATACAGATGTCTTTCCGGTATTCGGATTTCCAATAAGGGCAACATTTATTTGCTTACTCATTAGTAAAAGTATCTACTGTAATTAATTCTATTTGTGCAGCAACAGATTTTCGAATTGCAATATGAGAACCGTTTACATTAATATAAATAGGGTCTTTAAAAGGAGCTATGTGTAAAATTTCAACCTCGTTACCAGGTAAGCAACCCATTTCTAAAAGTTTAATTGGTAATATGTCAATATTGAAATCTTTTATGATTCCCTTCTGTCCTCTTTTAAGATTTGCGACCGTAGTTATCAATTTTTATTTAGATTGATTATAAGTAAGGGCAAAAGTAGGGTAATTTATCATATAAACCGGAATAAAAGTGCGCCTAATTTTAGCTAAAAATTTGGTAGGTTATCAGAATATATTGGGAATAAATAAACAGTAAAGTTGATAATCTAATCAATAGTTTTATTTTGAATACGACGCTTTTAATACTTCTAAATCATTCATTAGTTTATCTATTTCTTCAGATTTTGTACCATCATAAAAACCACGAATTCTTTTTTCTTTATCAACTAAGATAAAATTTTCGGTGTGAATCATATCAAAAGGACCACCATTGCCTACAGTTTGTACCGCGAGATAAGACTTACGGGCAAGTTCATAAATTTGTTTTTTATTGCCAGTAACTAAATTCCATACGCTATCATTAACACCTTTTTCCAATGCGTATTTTTTGAGTTGCGCAACTGAGTCAATCTCAGGAGTAACTGTGTGCGACAATAATTTTACAGTTGAATCATTTTGAATCTTACGTTGTATAGAGACCATGTTCTTGGTCATAATAGGGCAGATAGTAGGGCAAGTGGTAAAGAAAAAATCAGCAATATAAATTTTGTCTTCATAATCTTTTTGGGTAATAGTATCGCCGTTTTGGTTGATTAATTGGAAATCTGCAATGGTGTGGTATTTTCTAATATTCTGTATCGTACTATCAACTAATTCTGTGTTAACCATAGATGGTTGATAAATGGTTAGGTTTTTTTTGGGTTTAAGAGTCTTGTAAAATAGGAAGATGATTACAACTGAAATAAAAAAAAAGACAATACCGAATAACTTAAATTTAGCAAAAAATTCGCGCATAATTTTTTAGTAAAGATACGTTAGAAGCATATGGTTTTCAAGTAAAAAGATGTGTTAGCTGCTAAAACTTTGCTAAAAATATACGGTGTCAGAGTAGATTCTTTTTTTAAGCCATGTTAAAAGAGTACTTTTGTGCCTTCAAAATTTGATCTATGGAGATGAGTCCGATACTTGTCAAAACTTTACAGTTTTTTCTTAGCCTTTCAATTTTAATAGTTCTTCATGAATTAGGGCATTTCATTCCCGCTAAATTATTTAAAACAAGAGTTGAGAAATTCTATTTGTTTTTTGATGTAAAGTTTTCATTGTTTAAAAAGAAAATTGGTGAAACCGAATATGGTATTGGTTGGTTGCCTTTAGGAGGCTATGTAAAGATATCGGGTATGATCGATGAAAGCATGGATACCGAAGCTATGAAAGAAGAGCCCAAGGAATGGGAGTTTCGTTCTAAACCGGCTTGGCAACGTTTAATTATTATGTTAGGTGGTGTAACGGTAAATTTTGTGCTAGCCGTGCTAATTTTTATAGGTCTAGTATTTGCTTATGGAGAAGAGTTTATTCCGGCAGATAGTCTTAAAGATGGAATTTTAGTAAATGATAAAACCTTAGGTGATAAATTAGGTATACAAACAGGAGACAATATATTAGCGGTTGATGGAAATCCGATAGAATCACTACAATATACGCTACCTGAGATTGTGTATGGTGAAACCATGACTATAAAACGAGATGGTAAAATTTTCGATCAACCTATTCCGGTCGATTTTATAGAAACTCTTTCTGATAATAGAGATAATGCCAAAAATCTAATCAGTTTTAGAAGACCTTTTGTTGTTGCAGAAGTATCTGAAGATTCACCTAACATTAATGTAGATTTTAAAGAGAATGACAAGGTGCTTTCTATTAACGGTGAAACTGCGACGTACTTGGATCAGGCAGCATCTATTTTAGAAAATTATAAAGGACAACAGGTAAATATAGCGGTACAACGTGAAAGTGGTGCTATAGATACATTGAAGGCAGATGTTTCCAATGAGGCAAAATTAGGTGTAGCGTTAGCCGGAAATAGTATTGCAGAATTGGCAGCATTAGGTTCTTTTGAAGTTGAAACTAAACATTACACTCTTTTAGAATCTATTCCTGCAGGTTGGAATAAAGGTGTTAAGACCCTGACAGATTACATTAAAGGAATGAAGAAAATCTTTAATCCTGATACTGGGGCTTATAAAGAAGTAGGTGGTTTCGCTGCTATTGGTGGAATGTTTCCAAAGACATGGGACTGGCCAGTATTTTGGGGAACAACAGCATTTATATCAATAATTTTAGCATTTATGAATATTTTACCCATTCCTGCCTTAGATGGTGGGCATGTAATGTTCTTGTTATACGAGATGGTTTCTGGCAGAAAACCAAGTGATAAATTTCTTGAATATGCCCAAATGACAGGCTTTTTCATCTTAATTGCATTGTTGTTATACGCCAATGGAAACGACCTTTATAAATATCTATTTAAATAGGATGTTTTTTTTGTTGGGGACAATAAAAAAAACTTATATATTTGCAGCCGCTAAATAATTATTTAGTGAATTAAATTCCTCCTTAGCTCAGTTGGTTAGAGCATCTGACTGTTAATCAGAGGGTCCTTGGTTCGAGCCCAAGAGGGGGAGCAGATAAGTAAAAACCGTTCTATAAATGAACGGTTTTTTTATGCTTTAAACTCAGCAATTTACATCTTGAATCCCTGCGACTGTTGGCTTACTTGTCAAGTACCTTTATCCTTAATCTATACACGCGCGACCTCCTATATCTCGTAAAAAAAAGTATTAAAAGGTGTACAATTCGGTGTACATAAAAAAATTCAGGTGTACCATTTTAAAAATCTTAGAAAATATGTCAAATTTGAAATATTCACTTCTGTTTGTATTGCAGAAGTCACGTATAAACAAGAAAGGTAAATGCCCTATTAGGGGAAGGATTACGTTAGACGGTAGGAGAAAAGAGTTTTCTACGGGTTTATTTGTAAATCCAGATTATTGGAACAGAAAGCAGCAACTTTGTTTAGAGGGTGACATTGGAGCAGAAAACATCAACACTCAGCTAAGCCTTATTAAGCAAAAACTTGATAAGGCTTTTTTAATGCTTGAACTTTCGGAGGTCAACTTTACAATCCAAGAGCTATTTAGTTCTTATAAAGGTTCCAAAAATAAAAATGAAATTGGGGTGTTGGAGTATTTTTCTTCTTATTTAGAGCGTCGTAGAGAGCTTATAGGTATAGATATAGTACATGCTACATGGAATAAATTTTTCTATGTAAAAAAAGACCTTATGCAATTCATAAGGACAAATTATAAAAAATCAGATATCATGATTTCCAAGCTTGATACGAAGTTTATTAATGACTTTGAGTTTTATCTTAAAACGAGAAAAAATAAAAAGCAAATAACGGTCAACAAAAACTTGCAGAGATTTAAGTCAGTAGTCAAGTCTGCGGTATCCGAAAATGTGCTTGAGGTTTACCCATATTCGTTCCATAGGTTAAGAAAGGTGAAAACCCAAGTTCTGTATTTGAGCCGTGGAGAGCTTCTTAAAATAGAAAAACACGCATTTGATCAAGCAAGATTAGCTCAGGTTAGAGATATGTTTGTGTTTTGTTGCTATACTGGGTTAGGATATCAGGAGATGGCTACACTGAAAAAGGAGAATCTCGTAGAAGCTTTTGATGGCTATATATGGATCAAAATCACGAGGAAGAAAACTGGTATCGTCATTTCGGTTCCTCTATTGCCTAAGGCAGAGGAGGTTCTTCAAAAATACGAGTACGAGTTACCTGTAATTTCAAATCAAAGGTTCAATTCATACCTAAAAGAGATAGCTGCTATTGTTGGTTTGCAAATAAAGCTAACTCATCATATCGCGAGGAAAACTTTTGCTACAACTATTCTTCTATATAACGATGTTCCGATGGAAGTGGTTTCAGAGTTATTAGGGCACTCAAAGTTATCAATTACACAAGAACATTATGCAAAAGTCGTTCAGCGTAAGATAAGTGAAGAGATGATTATGTTGAAGACCAAACTTAAAAATTAAGAATATGCAATAAACATGAATCAACTGTGTTGTTTAATTACTAACACAGTTGTTTTTATGAGAAGAACCAATGTATTTCCGTTTGATAACCCTATAGAGTTCAAAGAAATAAATCACGATGATTTTGAAGGATACGAATTTGAAGACGTAGGCAAGACTATTATAGAGCCTAATGAGCAAGGTTATATATCTGATGTACTAAAAGAAAAAGTAAACCTTGAGACCAACAATACAACCGTTATTAACGCAGGTGTTGGTCAAGGTAAAACCAAAGCGGTAATAGATTTTATAAAATGGTATTATGAAACAACTAAAAATAATGAAGACAAGTTTAAAGTTATAGTTGTTACTCCTTTTAAATCCTTGAATAAAGAATATAGGGATAAGATTCATAAAGCAGTGGGGGTAGATGATTTGTGCTTTGATTACCAAGAATTAAATGCCAAAGTCGATGAAGAACTGGATTATCCAGAATTTTACTCTAAACCAGTGCAGCTCATTTCTGTGATGAGTATTCTAGGAGATCCGGGTACAGTTGCATTCAAACAAAGCAATATTAAAAGAAAGTATTATGAGTACTTAATTGAAAAGTGTACGCTAAATAAAGAAAAAGTTATTTTGATTTTTGATGAGTTACATGAATCTTTGGAAAGCTTTACACCGGATCTTATGCCTAATCTTTTGAAGTGGAAAGGAGTTGTTTATAAGGCAATTATAGCTAGTGCAACTTTTACAGAATCTTCTAAAGTGCCTATAAAGTTTATTGCAGAATTAACAGAAAGAAAGCTTAAGATAATTGAAAGTGAAAGGGTTCAAAGTACCCATAATTTAAGCGAGCTTCACCTTTGTTTTTATAATCAACACACTCTAAATCCTGAGCACCAGTTTTTAAAAAATTTAGTGCAATTGCAATTGGAAACAGCTTCGACAGTTAATATTTTATGTTATTCAAAGAACATTGCGAATGAACTTTATAACGGGTCAATTGGTACAATGCTAAGGGAGCAATACGGTTCAGTAACCTTATGTACTGGTGAAGAAGAGAATACTTTTGACCATGAAAGCTGTAATATAGGTACTCGATTTAAGACTGGAGTTAGTATTGAAAAGGAAAACAGCGCATATTTCGTGGTGTTACCCTTAAGATTTGCTTACACAGGTCAAAACACAGAACATTTGGGGATTTTTACCGACCGAATTAATTCCTTAGTTCAGGGATTGGCTAGACCTAGGAAAAAGTCTAAAATCTTTGTAATAACACCTTCTCCAACAAAATTAATAACTAGGGTAACTGATAAACGTGATTACATTGATCGCCTATCGCTAGGGTATCTAGGATTTCAAGACGAAGATTATCAAAGCAGATATTATAGCCTTAGGCAACAAGAGATGTTTTTAAAAAGACATTATGGTGAAGTTAGAAATACTATTGAGACGCAAATAAATGAAATGGAAGGTTTGTCTGATGACATAAAAACTATTTATTCTTCATTTGATTGGTTTAGATTGAAAGACGGGGATAGGTATCTACACACCCAATTTGATGCCTATGGAAAAAACCTAACCAATTACCTCTACTGGGCGGCTTGGAACAACCAATTTGTAAATTGTAGGCTTACTAGTGTTATTAAAATTAGAACCTTGAAATTCAATGAGGGTAATATACAATCAGAATTAGATGTATACTTTCCTCTTTCTATCTTCAATGAAAACACTTTTGCTGATTACCATGACAAGCATTTATATCTACAGCTTAGAAACACGCTTTTCTCAAATAACCTTTACTATAGGAAGAATGGAGAAGTAGACTATAACAAAATTGAACCTAAAAGAACTTTAGTTTTTGAACAACAAATTATTCATTTTATTCAACGTAGAAAAACCCCATACTTATTTGAACCAAGTTATGGTTGTGTATATAGTGCTATACTAGGAGAAAAGCCTGTAGATGCATCTGTAAGTAAATCAACATACTTTAGAAGTTCGATAGGTCACTCGGTAAGCTATACAGATGTTTATGATGCCTTAACGGAAAGTGAAGAGTTGTTGATAACTGCATATAATGGTTTGCTGGAATTTCAAGAGATTTTATTAAATAGTTATTCAATTTTACAAGATGATGGCACCTATTTTTTGCCGTTAGATAGTAATGTTATTCTTGAGAAATTGCACTCCATAAAACTTAAAGCAATTTTCACAAATATCAAGGAGCACGATGTTGGTATGGTTGCTTTTAATGTAAATAATTTATCCGAAGACAAGGGTATCTATAAGTTGTTGAGGGAAATGTTCTATGAAAACTCTCAAACGACCAAAACTATTGATGGGAAGGTAGTGAAATGTTGGAAGGTCAATAGAATTAGAGATATCAATAGCTCGGAATACCCATTAAACCTTGTGCATAATGTGTATGACCCATTTTTAGACATGCCTGTGAATCCAGAGAAAAGTACAACGGAAGAAACAGGTGATGTGCTAGAAGACGTTAGCTTAATAGACATTGACCCAGATATGTTTGTATTTGACTACTATGAAGCAACAAAAGACAATATAAAAAGAGATAAGCTATTTTAATTTTTATCCAAATTTCGATGTAGAACTATATATAGTATAATAGAAGAATTTGGATAATATCCGTTAGCGGATAGGATCAGATGCAAAGGTTAATTCAGAAATGAATTAACCTTTTTTCATTTTAGAATGAATCTTATCACAAAAATATTAATCAATTAAATTTTTTATTATGCAATTAAAACAAAGCAAAAGACAGAATGTAAAACTACGTTTAGGCATCTCTGGTGCTAGCGGTTTTGGAAAAACGTACAGTGCATTACAATTAGCGTACGGCTTAACAGGAGACTGGACTAAGATAGCCGTCATTGACACCGAAAACTCTTCGGTTTCTCTATATTCAAACCTCGGTACATTTAACGTCCTAGACCTTTATTCTCCTTATAGCCCAGAGCGTTACATTGAAGCAATAGAGATTTGTGAGCGAGCTAAAATGGAAGTTGTTATTATCGATTCCATAACGCACGAGTGGAGTGGTGCGGGTGGTTGTTTGCAAATTCAAGAACAGCTTGGTGGTAGATTTCAAGATTGGGCTAAGGTAACACCAAGACATCAAGCTTTTATAGATAAAATCCTTTCTGCTAATTGTCATATCATCACGACTACAAGACGAAAAGTAGATTACTCTTTAGATATGGGTAGTAATGGTAGAGCAAAAGTTGTAAAACACGGTACAAAGGAGATTACTAGAGAAGGGTTTGAGTACGAGTTAACCGTCAACTTTGAAATTGTAAATGACCAACACCTTGCAAAAGTATCTAAAGATCGTACTGGACTGTTTACTGGAAAACCCGAATTTATAATTAATTCTGCAACGGGTAAAAAGTTACTGCAATGGTGTAACATCGAACCTTTATCCCTAAAAAGCATAGAGTCTAGAATTCAAGAGTGCCTCTCTGTAACGAAGTTAATGGAATTGTATAAACAATATCCCAACTTTCAACAATCACATAAAGCTCAATTTCAGCAAAAGAAAGTGGAGCTAGAGAAATTGTCTAACCCAAATAATTTTAGTAAAAATGGAACTAGTGTCAATACGCAATAATAATTCACAACTAACCTTTAACAATGCTAATCAAGCATTGGTATTAGAAGAGGTAAAGGTACCTGACGTTGGCTTGCAGTTTAAACAGCAACCTTTCATAGAAGCTAACACGCAAGAAGTGTCATTGGAAGAACTGCAACATAACTGTATCATACCTGTGTTTTCAAAAGACAATGAAAAGACAATAGCACATCAAGAGTTTATTGATGTAGCCTATAATAGTGTTGAATCGGTTTATTCTGGTCAAGTTATAAATGCACCAGAAATACGTGTTAGCCATCAAATAAAAGGGAGAACTCCCGATGCAATTCATAAGTCAGCAAAAGACTTGTTGGATCACGAACGTACACAGTATTTTGAACGTATGGCTTTTATAATACGTATACCATCCATAGTAGAAACCATTAACGGTAACAAGCTATCGTTAATAGTTGGAGGGGTACGAGCATATAATCACGAAAACCTGTATTCAAAAAAGGGATTTGAAAAGTTTAAGTTCTTTATAGGATTTCAAAATATGGTATGCTGTAATATGTGTATCTCTACAGACGGTTTTCAGTCGGAAATGAAAGTTTCATCAGTACTTGAATTGCAAGAGAAGATGATGGAACTAATTCAAGGGTATTCTGCTTCTAAGCATTTGGAAGAAATGAAAAACCTGTCTAACTATCGATTAAATGAAAAGCAGTTTGCCCAGTTGATTGGTAAGGCAAGGCTCTATAACTATTTACCAAGAGAAGAGAAAATAGCGTTGCCTGAGCTTCTACTAAACGACAATCACTTTAATGCAATAGCTAAAGACTATTTTGGAGATAAAAGCTTCTGTAAAAACGAAGATGGTAGTATAAACCTTTGGAAGGTATACAATCTTTTGACAGGGGCTAATAAGAGCAGTTATATAAACACTTTTTTAGATAGAAGTGTGAATGCCTTCAACTTTACTGAAGGCCTCTCAAAGGCAATCAATGGAGATTCTAACTACCGTTGGTTTTTGAGTTGAAGAATAGGCCACCCATAAAAGGGTGGTCTATTCACTTTTTTAATCTACTATGGTAAAAGTGGAATGCCTTCTATTTCTTTTCGGTTAAGCTTAACATACTCATTAGGTGTTGTTTTTGTAAAGATAACTTTGTCGTTAATTTCAGTAGCTTCTAACACTAGACCATTGATGGTTTGTGTTTCCAAGTTGTCGTAATCTGAAATCTTTACTTCATAACAATCCAATTCATTTCCTTTTTTCTGAACGAACATAAATTCCTTTAAATCTGTAAGGGTAGGTGAAAAGTCTCTAAATTTTCTCATGCTTTTATATTTAAATGGTCGCTATATCCCAGTCTCGTATTCTTATTTCTCCAGTTTGGTAAAACTGTCTCACATTCTTGATGTACTCTATAAAGTCTTTATTTTCCATTGCTAATCTATTAGCGGTATTCCAATCTACATCTAACTTTTCTTTAGCTGGTATTGTAATTTCACTTTCTGAAGGGTTTTCAGAATTTAAAAGTATAAAGCCAATACCGTGTAAACTTGATAATATACGTAGTTCTTTTAGGGTATCAGTGCCTTCCAATTCGCTTGCAACTAGATAACCGAAATTTGCCCAAGATGAATTGCTAACAGCTTGAAAAAATACTTCTCTTATATTTGAGCGGTTGACCAGAATTTTAACTTCAAATGACCATAGTTTGGTTTTTTTGTCCGAATATTCTTTAACACAATCTTTTATCTCTCTATTCCAGCCTTCACTTAAATCTTCAAGCCCCACCACATCAGGGTAAAGCCATTTATTACCTCGTGGACCATGAGAGTTTTTTGAACGTTTTTCATCTATTCTTTTACTATATACCTCTAATTGTGAAACAAGAAATTCACTCAGCATTGGGTATAAGTCATGTTCTTTTAAAGAAGCGGAATTGTTTTGAAGTAAACTGTTGTTCTCTGCTTTTTCTACTTCTGCACTATCTGAGGAGTCTGTATAATAGTATTTTCTAGGGCGACCTTCAGTAGTTTTAAGTTCTGGATGCTTTTTTTGTAATCTAGGTCGTTGAGAGCTTATTTCTGCGACTACTTGCTGTATAACAGCATCATCATCATTTAAAGGTATTACCGCAGCTTTAGAGCTGTTTTTCTTTCTCTCAATGTATTCTGGAAAAGTCTCATGAATCCATGTAGCAACTTCTCTTGCAGTGAATTTTTTTTCGGAATTTTCCTTTAAGTATTCAAATACTTTTGTTCCTAGGTTAAACTTCATTTTATCTTATTGTTTATTATCGCATCCATACTGTTCCCAATACTTTTGTAGTGTAGTTGTTGGCATACTACCATTTAACATATAAATTCTTCTTAACTCAGAGCAAATACATTCAATAATTGCTAAAGTAGCATTGTCAATTTGCTTTGGTAAATATTTTTCATCATCCAAAACCTCTTCATAATTAGTAAAACATTGGTACACTCTATTGGTCATTAAGTCTAAAGTTGATTGTGGGATGAGACTTTGCAATTTTACACCTTCATCAACAGTGCTAGATTCTGTTGTCGTGTCCTTTGCTTCAACCAAAGCTTGCTTTGCTTTTTTCCTATCTTTTTGCGATTGCCAAAATGTAATGGCTTGCATTGCCCCTCTTATTAGGGAGACAACTAATCCTGCATTTTCCATAAGTTTTTCATGTTTTTTAGGTAAATCAAAACCACTTTCCAAAATAAATCTCTGCAATAAACTATCTACACGGATATTAACTTTAAACTGAGGCAGCTTTTTGCCTTCCAATTTTTCAAAATAATCCTTAGCTTTTTCCTTGTCTACAGTATCCTTTAGGTCTGAGAACCTACCATATTCATTGATATTTTTTGCTGTAAGACCTGCATCCATCATACCACGTAGACGAGCTTCATCTAAACCTAATACTGTAGCTATTTTCCGTATTTGGTCATTTTTAGCGTTGTACTGGTAAAGTGTAATGTAGTCTTTAAGTGTTTTGCCTGCTTCTAGCTTTACATTACCACGCTGTACATCATGCAGGAATAAATTAGCATACTTCTGTTGCTCTTGGGTAAGGCTAGCAAAAGACTTATGTAACTCGTTAAGTGTTTGTTGTACCTCTTCTTTACTTATAGCTTCATCTTGTAGCTTTTTTAGATACTTTGCAAATCGAGAGTTCATATAATCGGCATCAATTTTACCCGTATCTATTTCTGTTATATGTCCTTCAATCTCATAAGGAACACCAGAACCCATTGCTCCTTCACCAGAGCCTGAAAGTTCCTTATAACGCAAAACTAAAATGTCATAGGTATGTTTGTCTAAAGCTAATGTAATAGTTTCTTTCTTTTTTCCTTCTCCAAAAGTGTGTTCCAATTTATCCCACGTAAAACGTTGTACTTTGGCTGCCTCTAAATACATATTAAAAGCATTAAACAACTTGGCAAAACGACCACGTTCCGTAAGGTCATCAGGTAACTTTTCAAAATTGGAAACTCCTGCTAGTTCAAATAGTTGTACAATTTCCTCATACACCGCATTCATTGCTTTTAAATTATGAGGTAAACGCTCCACAAACAAGCCGGTTACTTTATCACCAGAATATAATTTAATGGCTGCGTTAATATTGCGCTCCATCGTGTGGGGCTTGCGGTAATAGCGTATGGTACCGTGTGGTTTTTCATCACGTTTAAAGAGACGGTTGGTACGTGAAAATGCTTGTATGATGTTTTCATACTCCATTTTCTTGTCCATATATAAAGTGTTTACCCACTTGCTATCAAAACCTGTAAGCATTTGGTCTACTACAATTAAAATGTCCAATTGCTTCTCGGGTTCTTTCTCTATTCTTAGGTATGGTGCTTTATGTGACATTCTTGAAGCAATGTCCTTTTTCATTTTAGCATAGTTCGCTAATTTGAAATCTTGGTCGTACTGCTCGTTATAATCTTCAATAACCTCAATTAAGGCATCTTCCTTGTATTCAGAATTGCCATTATTATCAATAGTAGGGTCAAATAGTGCTGTGGTCTTTAAGTCTGGTTTAACACGCTTTAACGTTCTATAATAGCGTACTGCCATAGGAATACTGCTAGTAGCAAATATGGCGTGGAATTTTCCATTCTGACTCAAGATCAGCCAATTGTCCAAAATGTCTTCTACTACCTTTGAAATGTGCTGTTCACGGTCATATTGGGCATTGGACAAATGGTCTTCTATGCCTGTTTCATAGGTACCTGCATCATTATATGAACCTGCCATAGGCACATCGTTCATATACTTTAGAAATATTTTCTTCTTTTTTGTATCGCCCAAAGCATCTTCTACATTAGATGCTTTAGATTTCTCTAAGGCCACCGCTCTGCGCAGGTCTTTATCTTTATAGGTAAGAACCTTGTATGGGTCAAAACCCAATACGTTACCATCTCGTATACCGTCTGCTATGCTGTAACGGTGTAGCTCGTCACCAAAAACAGTAGCGGTGGTATTAAGTTTCTTTTGGTTTTCATCTTGTATGGGTGTACCTGTAAAGCCGAAAAATATAGCCCAAGGAAAGGTCTTTTTTATAGTAATAAGCATATCGCCAAAGGTGCTACGGTGTGCTTCATCTACAATAAAGACAATACGCTTACTATTCATTATGGCTATGTCTGCACCTTTAGTTCCTTCCTCCTCGGTAATAAGGCTCATTTTTTGAATAGACGTAACAATCAATGTATTAGCTGGGTCGTCACTTTTAAGTTTCGTTACCAAAACGCCAGTGTTCTCCGTTGCTTGTACATCTTCATTGTCATCACTAAAGCCACGGTATTCTTTTAAAGATTGAGTGCCAAGCTCTATTCTGTCCATTAAGAAAATTACCTTGTCCGCATCTTTTGAGTTGGCTATAAGCTGTGCACTTTTAAAACTGGTCATTGTTTTTCCAGAGCCTGTAGTGTGCCATACATACCCGCCTAGTGCTTGCCGACTCTTCCAGTCCGTTTTTGCTACTTTATCACTTATGGCACTTGCTGCGTAATATTGGTAACTACGCATTACTTTAAGTACGCCATCACTGGTATCTGGTACGGTGTAAAACCCTATAAGCTGATGCGCCATAGGTATAGAGAGTAAATAAGTAACTACATCACTCCATAAATTTATGGGCTCGTTATTAAAATCTGCCCATTGAAAATAATAGTCTTTATTGAATTTGCCATCTGGACCAGGGTTTGCAAAGTACCTTGTTTCGTTAGGCTCCATGGCTACAAAAACTTGTACTAAAGAAAACAAGCCTGTAAAGACACCAGCACGTGCGTATTTTTCTATCTGATGGTATGCCTGACTTACTGGTACATTACTTTTTTTAAGCTCTATGTGTATAAGCGGCATACCGTTTATAAGCAATATCAAATCTCCACGGCGATCGCCTAGTATGTTAGACTTGCTTTTATATTGTGGTTGCTGTGCTATTTGATACCTACTTTGCCCAGCAGCAATTTCGTGGCGGTCATAAATTTTAAGACTTACCTCTTTACCAAAATGCAAAGTGTCCTTTTCATTATCTCTTGTAATGGCTACCGTTTTACCATTTATAAAACCATTAAGCTTAAGTGGTGTACGTAAGGTGTTTACCTGTTCTAATATTTGTTGCATCTCACCCTCTGTAAGTGGGTGGTCGTTAAGGCGGTCTATATCGCGGTTGTTCTCAAAGAGAATGCTTGCCCAGTTATCTAGTAAATCTTTTTCTGTAGGGTTTTTAATGACCTCACTTTCCCAACCTTTATGCGATAAGGCTTCTATAACAGCTTCTTCAAAATCACTTTCTTTATTAAAAATCATAATTATAAACGGTACTAGTTGGGTTGGTTTTATGCGACAAACATTTTGCTAAGGCAAGCTTTTTTAATGTTGTTGAGTTTTTTGAGTTGCTTGTTGTGGTTTTCTATTAAATCATCAAGGTTTTTGAGATATTTTGAAATCCTCATTTGCTCATCAAGTTTTGGTGCAAGAACTTTGGTAGGCTGAACAACAGCAATGTAATGCCTCGCGTGACCCATAACTTCAATTTTTGTATTTCTTAATAATTCAAAAGAAAAATATAAATCGAATTTTTTGACTTCTTTAATCGTTAGTATTTTAAGGGCTGAAGATTTAACCATAAAAGGGAAATCAACGTATTTAGAATCTAGAGTGAAATCATCAAAGATTATACTTTCTTGATTGAAGGTATTCTTTTCTAAAGTATAACCTAAAACAAAGGCCTTGTTCGCTGTTAAAACTGGAGTTTTATAATCATTCGAATATTCCGTTGAAGTAACTATATAAGGGTCAGGTCTGTGGTAATTGAAAACATCTTCAAAAGAACTAAACTCCCAATCCCCATCAAAGCCCTTAAAACGTATCTCTGGGACGGTAGCGTCCTCTTGAGGAAACATTTTAACTAACATTGCTTTTTTAAGGTTTTTGAGTTTTGTGAGTTGGGTTTTATGGTTTTGTATAAGACTATCTAAATTTTCGAAGAAGGTTCCTAATAAAATTTGTTCTTCTTCACTTGGTGACCATATTTCTGTTTCTCTAATTGTTTTTAATCCAAGATTTTTAATAGTCGAACCTGTCAAATTAGCTAAAAAGTAATTTTGAATAAATGGGCTTTTCAAATAATGATAAATAAAAAATTTTGAAGGTACTTTTAATTTAATGTGGGCTACACTTTTACCTAACATTACACTTTCCCCTTGATAAAAGGCTAAATTACCTATAGTACCATTTATAGAAAGTAATATTGTATTCTGATTTAGCTCCTTATCGGCAATTGACTGTTCTTCTAGTACAACCTTTTTAGTTTCATTATTGACATGAATTTTTCCATTAATCAAATTGTTCCCGTTGATAAAATATATACTTCCACTTTCTGTATAATTTGGTGTTCCGTGTAAACCATCTCCAATATCTGCAATATCCTCAAGAACTTCAACTTGCCAATCTTCAGTATAACCATCAAACCGCACTTCTGGGCTTTTCTTTAATTTTGCCATTTTAAGCATCGGTTTTTAGAAGGTTCTTAAACTCGCATAAAGCTTTTAAATCGTCTTCGTTTCCTGTAAGGTCGTCCAACAGTCCTGCAAGTTCGTTTTCAGCTTGCTTAATATCTTTGGCTACATCACTATAGGTAGTGGCATATTTATCTGCTAGTTGCTTTAACTTTCGAGAAAGCGTATCTATAATGGCATCAGGCATATTTTCTAATGCTTTAACTAGTGGTTGTACCCATTTATGTTCAAGAAGGTCATTTACCTGTGCATCGCTTAAATTTTCGATAGTTTCTTTAGTGAGCATGTGGAGTGCAGCAGCTTCTTTTTTAATTTTTGCTTTTAGGTCCTTTTGCTCTATCAGTAATTGGCTTGCTTTTACTACTTGGTACTCAAAAGTGTCTTCTTTAAATGTAAAAACACTCTGCAATTGAGACAGGTATTTATTTACGGTAGTTTTACTATAGGTACCATCTTTATTAGCATCCATAGCGTTCCATTGTATTACTTGGTTGGCTTTTATAAAAGCTTCTTTCTCTGGTTTACGTGCTTTATTGTCTAGTAACTTTTGGTAAGCTTTAAGTGCATTTATCTCAGGGGTTTCAACCTCTGCATAGGCTTCTTTTACCACCTCGTTTAACTCCTTGGCTACAAAGGCATCACTTTTATCATTGAGAAGGCTACTATCTTTTTCCTCTTCTGGTAAGGCTTCAATAATTTCGTCAATCTCTGAGGTAATAGCTGTAAGTCGATTTTCTTTTGTAGAAAGCGACTTAAGCTCTTTGCTTAAATATCGTTCTTGAACTAAATCAAAGGGCATAATACGTCCCTTCCAACCATCTTGCACTTCGGTATCCTTACCATTTTTCTTTTTTATGACCATATTGGGGTCTACAACTCTGGTAGCCTCAAAGCCTTCGGTCTGTATAATTTCTAGGTCTACCTTTATAGTTTCCCAGTTATCATCTAACAGTTGGTAAGCTTCATATTTGTCTATAAGCGGTATGGTTTCTAATCGCTTAAAAATATCATTGCTTAAAATGGTTTTCTCTTTATTAACCTTAACTACTGCTGTGTCGCTTACTAAGCGCTGGGTAAGGTATTTATCAAAGTCCTTAAATGCTTGTGTATATGCTTTTGTAAAAGTGGTAACATTAGCATGATTTACGATACTTTCTTTTAAAGCTGTTACTCTAAGCTTAGCGTTAACTTCTGTAGTTCTTTCAAATAAAGCTTCACGTAAGTTTGGAAAGGCATCCCAATATTGGTGTAATTCATCTATCTCATTTACGGGAATACCGCCAAACATAGAGGCGTATATATCCCATTTTTCGGTAGGCTCTGAAGAGTCTACATAACGAGGTATGTTTAGGTTGTACTCGTTGTTACGTATTTCATCACGCTCAACGGTTCTAGAAAATTTAGGTATCGTAGCTCTGTCACGCACCGCATCTGCAATACGCCTAATATCACTAGCACGTAGCTTGTTGTTTTTGCCATCTTTTTTAAAACCTTTTGATGCATCAATGATTAAGGTATCTGTATTATCCCGCTTCTGTTTCAATACAATAATTATTGTTGGTATGCCCGTACCAAAAAATATACCTGATGGCAACCCAATTATGGAATCAATGTGGTTTTTCTCAATAAGTTGTTTACGTATTTTACCTTCTTCACCACCACGGAACAGCACACCGTGTGGGAGAACAATATTCATTATACCATCAGGTTTTAAGTGGTACAAGTCGTGTAATAGAAAGGCAAAATCTGCCTTGGTCTTAGGAGCTAGACCAAAACGAGCATAACGCGGGTCTGCTTCTTTATTGGCAGATGTCCATTTTTGTGAGTAGGGTGGGTTAGATACTACTGCATCTAAATACAAAGTATTGTAGCTACCTATTGGGTCGTTTTCATCAAAGAATGGCCAATCGTCTTCCAACGTATCTCCGTTACGGGTCTGAATGTTTGTTGGTAAAATACCACGCATTACCAAGTTCATTCTGGTAAGGTTATAGGTGTTCTGCTTTAGCTCTTGTGCATAGTATTTGATGTTATTTTCATCATCCATATACTTAGCAATACTATTACCAATATTAATAAGCAACGAAGCAGAACCACTACATGAATCGTAAATCTCTATTTGCTTACGGTCTTTTAAATGGTCAGATATGATTTCTGAGATTAATACAGATACTTCGTGTGGCGTATAAAACTCTCCTGCTTTTTTACCAGCATTGGCTGCAAACTTTTCAATAAGGTACTCATAGATAAAACCAAGAACATCATAGTCTTGCTTACCGTCCATAGGAATGCCTTTAATTAGATGCAGCAAATCTGCAATGGCTTTGGTTTGTTTAGCAGCGGTATCACCAAGTTTACTTAAACCTGTTTCTAGCGTATTAAAAATACCATCAAAAAGCTTTTTGTGCTTAGGGCTAATTAGTCGGCTGAAAGCAGAAAGGGCTTCACGTACGTTGGAGACGTCAAAATCTTTGCCTGCACTAATCCAAGTACTAAACAAATCATCATAGGCGATAAAATACCCTATACTCTTTTTAATGAACTCTACCGTTTCGGTATCTTCTTCATTCAAAGCTTCAATATCCTCTTGGGTGAAATCTTGATTTTTAGCGAACTGTATTTGCTTTTCCGATAGGTATTTATAAAAGATGAAGCCAAGGATGTAATCTTTGTATTCATTTGCCTCAATTTTGGAGCGCATTTGGTTTGCAGATTCCCATATTTTGGCAGCTAGTTGTTGTTTGTTCATTATGTTTTTAAAATTTATTCTTCTTTGTTCGAGACTAAAAGTTCTTTTGCATCAACATTTAAAATTTGAGCTACTTCGTAAAGTACCTCTAAGCTAGGTTGGTTACGATTTTGCACATAGCCATTTACAGTATTAAAGCTCTTGCCTAGCTTATCTGCTAGCCATACTTGCTTTATACCTTTTTCTTCTAAGACCTCTTTTATACGATTCATCTTCTCTAATGTTCTGGGGGACGCTTTAAATATAGATAATTAACTATTAATATAATGTATTACATTATGTTTTTATAAAAAATTATCAGTGCTTTCTTTCAAAATTTTATAAAATTTTTTTACCCCTCAATTGTTTTTGAGCAAACTACCCTCTCGCAAGACCCCCACCCAAGTTAAGGTTGGGAAACACCCCGCCCCCTTATAAGATTAATAGCTTTTTTGACGGACAGAATAAAAAACTCAAGGTGATAGCTGAGGTTGTTCTGCTGCATGAAACTATTGGTTTTGTAAGGAAGTATTCAATTCAAAAAATTAAAAACAATGGTTAGAATTATTGGTTACAAGGAAAGAGTGAACGAGGAGGGAACACCTTTCTTTTTGTTAGAACTGCAAGGAGGTATAGAAATGGTATTAAGCCAAACTACCAACAGGTATTATGCTACCGCAAAGAGAGCATTTATTTCATCTACATTTGATGAAGCTACCTGTATCGCACTAACAGGAACGGAAATGGCGGGCAGAATTGTAAAAGAAGAATGTGAGCCATACCAGTATGTTATTAAAGAAACTGGAGAGGAAATTACATTGGCACATAGATGGGCATACTTACCAGAAGATGCACCAGAACCAAAGAAGATAGAAAAGTCTGCTACAGCCCAATTGCAGGCAGAGGTAAGTACCTTTAGTACTAATGGAGTACACGAATTAGTTTAACTGCAAAGCCACTGCCATATCTAAATGGTGGTGGCTTTTATATTTTTTATATTATGAATATATCGGAGATAAAGGTTTCTTACAAACCCCAAAAAGTAAGTGTAGTTAGTTATAATAATAGCAGTATGTTGTATGAAATGGTACGTGCCAATTGGAATGCGGATACTATTGAACTGCAAGAAGAAGTTAAGGTTATTCTGTTAAATAGAAACAACCAACTGTTAGGTGTTTATGAGCTAGCCAAAGGTGGAGTTTCAGGTGCATTTGTAGATGTGAAGTTGCTATTGAGTGTGGCGTTAAAGTGCGTAGCATCTAATATTGTGCTTGTACATAACCACCCTAGTGGAAATTTAAAACCAAGCAAAGCAGACATTGCATTGACCGAGAAGGTAAAGAAAGCATCAAAGCAAGTAGATATGGTACTACTAGACCATTTAATTGTCACCAAAGATGACTACTATAGTTTTGCAGATAATTGTCAGCTTTAATGTTTTACGTAAGCGTAGTGTTGCAATTAACATTACTATTTAAGGGTAAATTTCTACCTGAACTATTTTACAGATAGGTATTAATAGCGAAACTTAATCGTCTGTATTCACTTCCATCAGTTTTTCTAATGGCACTTCTAGTGCTGTTGCAATACGATATAGCGTGAAAATGGTGGGGTTTGTTCTTCCAGATTCTATTCTAGAGATGTTGGTGGTATCAAACTTACCAAGCATTCGAGCAGCTAAGTCAACCTGTGATAAGCCCTTACTTTCTCTTATGGTTTGTATATGACTACCTAAGGAAAGAAGTAGATTATCTCTTTTTTGCTTTAATTCTATTTCAAATTTACCTGCCATTTATGGCAATATTCTTATTTATGGCGACGTTCTTTATGCCATATATGACAAGTCTAAAAAACAACCAATCAAAATTTTATTTATGAAACATATTTTTTTAGCATTAATAGCTGTTTTCACATTAGTCGGGTGCAGTAAAGAAGAGAGTTCATCTTCTAACTTAAATGAAACGGAACAAAGGTTAGTAGGGGTGTGGTACCCCACAACGGATTATGAGGATAAATGGTTTACGTACAATGAAGATGGTACATCAGTATATCATAACAGCGAAAAGGATTATGATGGAGTTTGGGAGGTCATAGATAATAATGTATTAATCGAGTTTTATCCAGACCCTGATGAAACTTATGATGGTTGGCAGGAGAACCCTGATTTAAAGCATATTATAGAATTTGAAGATGATTTTAAAATCCAAAGAACGGATTACGATGATAATACACGAGTTACTATAATGTATAAGGAATGCGAACCATGCCCTGCAAGAGCAGAAGAGTTTGAAATTTATTTTAGTGGTGGATACCAAGGACCTTATGGAGAATACTCTTTAGAAACGACTTACTATACCGATGATGCTGATGGAGAATTGAATTCTGAAGTTGTAACCTCTAATTTGTTTAGTGGGGAGTACTATACGTTAACTGCATTTGATAAGGTAGGCTTCAAGTATGAAACGAATACGGAGAGTCAGGCAAGTGTTGAACTCATAGAAATTAAAGATAGTAGTGGTAATATCATCTTTACAAAGGGTGATTTCTCTATAGGCATCGGTGAAACTTTCATTTATGAAATTTCATCGGATAGTTATACTGTGAATTAAATTCTTGCGAATATGAAGTTCAAGGAAATTAGGCGTAGGCTAACAACTAAAGAGTCCATAGGGAGCGGAGGATGTTTAATGCAGTTAGGTATGTTGCTTGCGTTTTTTGGATTGTTATTAATAGTAGTCCCTCTAGTCCAAATGTTTTTCTGTGCTATCCTTGGTCTCCGCTGTGTTGATGAGGATACAGGTGCAAAGATTACTATTTCGTGGTTGCAGTTTATTCCTCTCGGGTTGGGGATATTATTGTTTTTTATCGATATTGCTTATGGAAGATTAAAAAACAACAAGTAGAGCTAGAAAGAAAAGTTACCCAAAGCTATGATTACAGAGATTAGTAGTATTCAAGATTGGTTAAAGGCTAACTACTATAAGTTTAGTTCTTCCATAAAAGAGACAGAGTGTTATAAATGGAGTAGATGGAATAAAGACCAGAGCACACATATGTTCCCTTGTGTTTGCCAGACTAGAAATGACGACTGCATCTTTGCAGAAATGTATTATAGAGTTTGGCAGGTAGGTCAGTTGTTAGAACAAAAAGATAAGCTTGTTAATGCGCTTTTGGAGTATGAAAATAGGAAAGGAGATAAAGGTCTGCTTAAACAATGGTTCTATAATCACCGTAATTTAGGAGAGGGTATATTATCGTTGGAGGAGAGCATTAAGATAGCCACCCGTAAAGAGCCGTATGTTACTATGGAGGTTGTTCTACCAAAAGAGGAAATTAAACACCTTTCGAAGTTTAAGGAGGTATATTGGTCTTTGGTGTAAGTTTCATTCTCGGAGGTAGTATAACAGTTTAAGATTTCAGCTTATCCGATTTAGGTTGTTTTTCTATATATAGGTTTGCAGCGAATTTTGGATAAACATATAGAATTCGGGTAAAGGTTCATAACGATTATAGTGTATAGTTTTGAAAGCTTTTTTTATATAAAAAGGATTGAAAAGGTGTAGAAAAAGGAGTACATACTTATTGTAAAGGTGCCATTGGAAGTTATTGCAGGTTGCGACTGATTGAAAATTAGATAATTAGAGCATCTGACTGTTAATCAGAGGGTCCTTGGTTCGAGCCCAAGAGGAGGAGCAAATAAGCCAGTCTAAAGACTGGCTTTTTTTGTTTTAAACGTTATTGCTAACCAGCGATATAATTTACTTCTGTACATATTCCTGTCTCTAAAGTATCTTGTGATTTGTTTAAAATTTCGAAATTTATAAATACTAAGTGATAAAAATAGCCCAATAGAGTTAGTTTAATTATTATTGAATAACTTATACCTTCTTTCAAAGAAGGTATGAAATTTAGCACCAAAATTCTTTTAATAAGTATTTTAATATTATGTGTAAACTCGGCTTGTGAACAACGAGTAAAGCATAATATTCAAAGGCCAATGGATGTGTGGGCATTTCGCTCTGTATTAGATAAAAAGCCTAGAATGCTGACCATCGCATTAGATTCTCAACTTTTTATTGCGTATGACCTTTCAAAATCCATTCTCCACAAGGCATGGAAGGGTGGTATTTCTATGGAAGGAGCACCTTATACTTCAAAAAAAAATATCCAGCCTACATCATGGGGTACTGCTTTTATTTCTGATAGTTTGTTGCAACAGCATTGGGCGGTTTTGCGAAACGGTAAAAAGGAAAGTTTAAAAATTATTAATAGAGGTTATTCTTTTCGAGATAATCAGATTTATCTAGAATATAGCCTAATCTTATTGAGTGGAGATTCTTTATTGGTAAAAGAACGTCCGGAGTATATTAAAGATTCTCAAGGAAGATCTGGGCTCGAAAGATGGTTTAAAACAGAACAAGTACCCAATGGGGTGTCCATTATTTTAGTGCAAGGAAATGATTCTTTTGAGTTGGCTTCCAACGAAATTACCGTAAAAACAAATTATTTTGGTGATGTTCCGGAGCCGGTTGCACCAGATTTAAAGTCTTCTTATGATCATTTAGGGAGGCTATGGATGGAAGAAAGTGATTGTTTTACGTGCCACCAAATTGAAAAAGCAGATGTTGGACCTTCATTTATGCAAATTGCACAACGTTATCCTAATAATCAGAACACTATTCAGCAACTAATAAAAAAAGTACAACAGGGTGGTTCGGGTGCTTGGGGTGATAATGTAATGAATCCACATCCACAGTTTGAAGATTCAGAAATAGGCGAAATGTTGGAATATATTTTTCAACTGAAAACGAAAGAAGATTCAACAGCAAATAAACCTTTTGTTCGAGATTTTACAATTTCGGCTGAAAAATATCGTGTTTCTCCTGGGAATGGAGCACCCTTAGAATCGGTTCATCCAAGTTATAATTTAGCTACTTTGCACGGACCTACATTACAACCAAAAGTAGGTGGTTTAGCTTTTTTACCGGATGGTAGATTGTTGTATACGACATGGGATACCGAAGGCGGTGTCTACATTCTCGATGGATTTCAAAATGGCGATAGCTCGGAAATTACAACTAAAAGAATAGCTAAAGGTTTACATGAACCGCTTGGTATTGAGGTTGTTGATGGAAATATATTCGTTTTACAAAAACATGAACTTACTCAGTTGATAGATCATGATGGTGATGAAGTAATTGATGAATACAAAGCAATTTGTAATACATGGCAAGTTACTGAAGATTTTCATGAATTTGCATTCGGCCTAGTTTATGAGAAAGGATATTTTTATGCTACACTATCAATGGCAATGAGGCTATTAAAGAGTGAAAAACAAAAACTTGATCGAGGTAGAACGATAAAAATAGGAATGGATGGTAGTTATGAGTCTCTTGATTATGGATTGCGAACGCCCAATGGAATAGGTTTGGGTGTTGATGGTGAACTTTTTGTCACAGATAATCAAGGGCAATGGTTGCCGGGTAATAAACTCATTCATGTTAAAAAGGGACAGTATAATGGCATGGCTTGGGGACTTTTAGATACTTTAAAAGGTACCCCAAAAATGGTTTCTCCAACGCTTTGGTTACCAGGAACAGAAATTGCTAATTCACCATCTGAGCCAATTTTAATGAAAGATGGGCCTTATAAAGGGCAAATGCTTCATGGAGATGTTTGTCATGGAGGTATAAAACGTGATTTCATTGAAAAAATAAATGGTAATTATCAAGGAGCCGTCTTTCGTTTTACTCAAGGTTTAGCGGCAGGTGTAAACCGATTGTGTTGGGGGCCAGATGGTGCGCTATATATTGGAGAAGTAGGAATGGTTGGTGGATGGACATGGAAAGAAACTAAATATGGTCTGCAAAGTATAAAGTACAACGGTAAATCAACATTTGAAATGTTAGCAGTAAGGGCTAAGCCAAAAGGTTTTGAGATTGAGTTTACGCAGCCTTTAAAGAATAATTCGGAAATTGACCCTTCTACTTTTTTTATATCACAATGGTGGTATAAGCCAACAAAAAACTATGGTGGGCCCAAAATGGATTTGGAGCGATTGAAAGTTACTAAAATGAAGCTCTCCGAAAATAGAACAAAACTATATTTAGAACTTCCGGGACTAAAAAAAGAACATGTTGTATATTTAAGGACTCCCGTCGATTTACAAAGTGTAGAAAATCAAAAGCTATGGTCGACAGAGGCCTGGTACACTTTAAATGCCATTCCAAAATAAAAAATTTATAAGTATTGATGATCCTATGAAAACAAAAGATTTATGAAGCGTAGAGAATTTATTAATAAGACTTCCGCAGCTACGGTACTAAGTTCGATGGGACTACCTATGACTATGAAGGCATCAATTAAAGCAAGAAATATGCAAACAAAAATTACGATAAATAATACGAACTCAAATTTTGAAAGGGAGTCACTTACGCCTTATCGTTTTGGAGGCGGAGCGGTTACGCAACTCTGGCAATCTGCTGCTTGGTTGCAAAGTGATTCTGGTATCTCAAAAGTTGGTCTTGGAACACAAAGTCCTTTGTGGTCTGATGGTAGGGTTGCACGTGCGCACTCCGAGAACGGAGCTAATGCTTTAATGTTCGCATTAAGTGAACGGGCATTGCAAATAATTAAAGGCCGTTCTTTTACGGATCCAATTAAATTGCTCGATGAAATTTTACCAGAAGTACATGAATATGGTAAGAAAATAACTGGAGAAGCAGATCTAAGAAAAACCTTTGCACTTAATTCTTTAGTGGCTGTGGATAATGCAGCTTGGTTGTTATATGCTCATGAAAATAAAATGAGAAATTTCGATGAAATGATACCAGAGAAGTATCGCCCTGGATTATCACATAAACATGAGAAAGTGGCAAGTATTCCTTCATTTCCAGTAGGTACAGAAATTGAAAAAATAAAAACTGCTGCCGATGAAGGTTATTTTATTATGAAATTAAAAATGGGTGCTAAGGGTACTCAAAAAGAAATGTTGGCTAAGGATATGGAATTCTTAACCAATGTTCACAAAAACATTGGGCATTACGAAACACCCCATACTAGAGATGGTAAAATTCCATATTATGTTGATCCTAACGGACGGTACGAATCTAAAGAAACACTTTTACGGTTTTTAGATCATGCAAAAAAAATAGGTGCGTTCGATCAAATAGCAGTAATCGAAGAACCGCTGGCTTTAACTGATGAATCTTTTGTGGGCGATTTAGGGGTTACAATTGCAGCTGATGAAAGTGCACATGCAGTTGAAGATGCTGTTGTTAGAATGGAACAAGGCTATGGTACAATTGTCGTAAAGGCCATTGCGAAGACCTTAAGTATGACAATGAAAATTGTACAGGCTTGTCATGAGCGCAAAGTGCCTTGTTTTAGTGCAGATTTAACTGTTAATCCGATTCTAGTAGATTGGAACAAATCGATTGCAGCTCGTTTGGCACCATTGCCTATGATGGATATAGGATTATTAGAAACAAATGGTCATCAATTTTATAATGATTGGGATAGAATGGTGTCTTACCACCCTAAAGCAGGTGCAGAATGGACGCAAACAAAAAATGGTGTGTATAATACGGGGCAATCATTTTATGATGAAAGTGGAGGAATACTACTTCCATCGCAACATTATACTGATTTGTTTAAGGAAATATAGCGGTATAAATGTCTTCAACTAATATAAAAGCTAGTTTATTGACTGGCTTTTATATTTTATGAGTACAGAATTATTTAATAATATCTTTATAACTAATAAGTTTAATGCCTTTTTCTAATATTTTGTCTTTTACTATTTTGCTAGTGAAAATTGAAGTTACATCTTGTCTATGTTTGGCAACATCTTCGTATCCTATATGTGAGATTGCTTGCAATTCTTGATTGTCTATTCCTGGATGTTCAACATAAATATATGTTTTGTTAGGCTGTAAAGTGTCTAGCATATCAAGAAAGCTTTTTAATCTACCCTCGTAAGTTTTTGGAGTAGCATCGTATTTTGGTCTTTCAACATTAAATTTACTCAGGTCATACAGAAGACCATATTCTTTAGCTAATTTTTTGGTCATATCATGTACTGCTTCACTCAAATTTGAACAACCCATGTGACCAGAAATATGACTAACTTGTGGAATGTGTTTTAGCCCAAGTTCAATTTGTGCTCTAAATTCTTTTTCTACATCTTCAATTTTCCATTCATTTTCGGAAATAGATTCTTTTGGATAATTTGGATTGGTAAACACCATAGGGTGAAAGTATCCGTCTTCATTTTTTAGACTAGGACAGTCGGAGATAGGTCTCCATTTAACATTGTCCCATTCACTTGTTATTGCAAGATGAATACCAACATCTATATTTGGATTTTCTTTAAGCATTTTTATAGCCTCAGGAAACCAAGGAGCAGGAACAATTACTTCAATTGAAGTTTCTATACCTTCTTTATAACTTTGAATTAAGGCAAGATTGCCAGAATGAGAATATCCCATATCATCACCTCTTACTATTAATTTTGGGCTTTTTGTTTGGCAGAACCCAAAAGAAAAACACGTTGTCACCAATAGGAGAATTAGCTTATTCTTCATTAGATTTTGATTAAAAATTAAATATAATCTTAAGTTAAATTTAAACTAATAAAAAATCGTCAAATAAATATATTCGATTTAATAAGTAAATAAACTTTATACTATTAATTAAAAAATCATAACCTCAATATCACTAGTCAATTCTTTTAATATAAATTGACACTCTTCCAATTGTTGGGTTAAGGTATTTGGAGAAACATTGTCAAATGTATTTTGTTCTTTAAACAGATTAAAATAATACTTAATCCCATCGTTGAGATTGTTGCCAAAGGATATTAGTTGTTTTCTTCGTTTTTCGGTAGGGGATATTTTATTTTCAGCAATTTGTTCTTTATAATATTCAAGATAAATATAAAGTTCTTTGACAAACATATTTGGGCGATCTTTTCGTGAGATTATATTTTTAGCACCGTAAATATGTTGTATCATATCAGATAAAGACGTGATTTTCGAAAAATAGGCCATATTTGGACCAGGGCATATAGACACACCTTTACCTTCTATTTTAGTGTCTAGATTATAAGCTAGTAATGCAGAAGTTCCAAGACCTACACAGGTACAAGATTTCTCGGTTATTTTATTATAGTGATAATCGTACTCCGATGGTGATAAATCTTGGTTCTCTAATTCTTTTAATTTATGATTTTGGTATTGTCGTGAAGCAGTGCAAAGTCCTTTTTCGTTAAAATCTTTATTGAGTGCCACGAACTTTTTAGGACATGGACTACCTGGTTTACCATTTATAATTCGAGTAGCTTTTTCCTCATCTTTAGTATTTCCTTTTAAACTATGAAAAGGAATGCCTAGAGGAGATATATTACTTAAATATAAATCATCTTCTTTTGCAGTTGCTAGTTTGCTTAAGGTTTCTGTATCTACGGTGGTAGCTTCTGGTACTAATAGAAAAGCAGAACCCCAACCTACCGAGTCTACTTCGTATTCGTTAAGAAGAAATTCGTGCTCTTCGTTAGTTCCTACACCACCCTGTGCCGAAATTTTTAAGGCGATTATGTTATCTGGAATAACACGTTCTTTTTGTTCTAGGGCTCCGACAAATAGTTCGTAAACCGTATCTATTAATTCTTGCTTATTGTCCTTGAATTGTTGTAAAATAGGGCCCATTAAAAAGCCGTCTGTAGCAAATGCATGGCCGCCACAATTAAGTCCAGATTCAATTCTATATTCGGAAACCCATATTCCTTTTTTAGCTAAAAATTTACCTTGTATAAGCGCTGAACGATAGTCGCTAACTTTGAGTACAATTTTCTTTTTAATGTATCCATTAACATCGGGGTAGAAATCATCAAATTGTTCTAAATAGCTATAGAGTCTTGGGTTCATACCTGCAGAAAGAATTACTGAAGAATGTAAATTGCTATTGGCGTAGCCTCTAAGAGCTGCATGGGCATCGTTAAACTCAGAAGCTAGTTTTTCTTTTTTGACATAATTATCTTTATCAACCTTCGTCATTATATTAACATCTATACTACCCAATGGCATGCGTTCTTTAACCCATTCTTTAATATCTTCTATGGTATTATGATTCTTAGAAAGCTGATAAAATTCTTGTTTAAAGGTAGATGAGTCTGGTAAAGCACTAAAATACTCCTTAATATCAGAAACAGTTTCGGTAGTCGTATTTTTGAATTCTTCAAATTTCTTTTGAGCAAGATTCTGTATGGTATTTAAGTATGATGTTATTCGTTTTGCTCTAAAGTCCTCTAATTTGTCAGTAATCTCATCGTAAGGAAGATTGTATTTATTACAGTACATTTTTCGGAGCTTCTCGAGAAGAATATCATCAACCAATGAAATAACAGAGTCAATTCCGTATTGCGAGACTTTTAAAGGAGAGTCAATTGTAAAACCAATGCCCATTACAGGAATGTGAAAAGAATGTGCGTATGCCATAAGAAGCTAATTTTTTAAAGTCTTAAACCCATTTTGCCGGTTAGTCTAAAGTTTAAGCTATCAAAATTGCGATTTCCGTTGTAGTTAAAATATGATTTATATCAGGTTATTCAACGCGTATCGTAAAGCGGTTTTTTTAATGAGAAAATGCTTGAACATCGTAAGGAGTATTAACTCAATAAATCTTTAACAACATGCCCGTGAACATCTGTTAGTCGATAGCGTCTACCTTGGTGTTTAAAAGTAAACTGTTCATGGTTAATGCCCATTAAGTGCATTATAGTAGCTTGAAAATCGTGAACATGAACAGGTGTTTCAATGGGGTTAAAACCAAACTCATCAGAGGCACCATAGGTAAATCCAGGTTTTACACCAGCACCAGCCATCCATAATGTAAAGACATATGGGTGATGGTCTCTACCCCAATTGCGTACGTCTTTAATATTGCCTTGCAGAAAGGGTGTGCGCCCAAATTCTCCTCCCCAAATAACGAGAGTATCTTCGAGCATTCCACGTTGTTTTAAATCTTTTATTAAAGCAGCACTTGCTCTATCAGTGTCGTTGCATTGGGTTATTAGTTGATAATTTAAATTGGTATGTTGGTCCCACCCGGCGTGCATGCATTGTATAAAACGTACATCACGTTCTGCTAATCTTCGAGCCATTAGACAGTTGTATGCATAGCTTCCTTTTCGATGCACATCTGGGCCATACATATCTAAGATGTGTTGTGGTTCATCTGAAAAATCAGTAAGTTCAGGTACGCTCATTTGCATTTTATAAGCCATTTCGTATTGCGCAATACGTGTTTGTATCTCGGGGTCGCCATAATTTGCATGGTTAATTTCATTTAGAGCCTGCATGTCATCCAGTATTTTGCGACGCATTTTACGACTCATCCCATCAGGATTTTTTAAATATAAAACAGGGTCGCCACCTCCTCGGAATTTTACACCTTGAAATTTGGTTGGCAAGAAACCACTTCCCCAATAATAATCATAGAAAATTTGGCCGCAACTAGCTTCTTTATCTCTTGAAGTCATTGCAACAAAATCAGGTAGGTCTTTTGCAGTACTACCTAATCCGTATGTTAACCATGAGCCCAAACTTGGTCTTCCCGGTTGTTCGGAACCAGTAAGAAAAAATGTAATTGCCGGAGCGTGATTAACAGATTCTGTATACATTGATTTTATAAAACAAAGGTCGTCAACAATTTTTGCAGTTTCTGGCATAAAATCGGAAACCCATGCTCCGCTATTTCCATGTTGTGCAAAGTTGCTGATTTCTCCAATTATTGGTCTTGCCGCTTGTTCACCGGTCATGGTAGAAAAGCGTTTTCCTGCAGTAAGTGAATCTGGAATTTGTTTTCCATGCCACTTTTTAAGTAAGGGTTTATAATCAAATAAATCTACATGTGAAGGAGCACCATTTTGAAAAAGATAAATAATTCTTTTAGCCTTAGGTGTAAAGTGAGGTATACCTCCAATAGTGGAATTTAAAACTTTTGGGTTCGTAGCAGCAGCAGATAATGATAATGGGTTTACCATAGACCCTAGTGCCAAGCCTCCAATACCCATAGCCATTTTTCCGAAAAAATTTCTACGTGTTATTTGGGCTTGATATTCTTCAAATGGATGTAAGATTTTTTTCTTCATCACTGCCGATTTATAGTTTCATCTAAATTTAAAAGTAAAGAGCATATAGCCGTATATGCAGCATGATCTATTAAATCAATTTCCTTATTACTTTTGTATTCGCCTATTGTTGTTAAAGCCAATGCTTCTTTTTTGTTCTCGTAAAAATCTTTTCTTAATGAAGTTAATCTATCGTTTAAAATTTTAAACTCCTCCGCTTTAATTAAGCGTCCTGTACTTTTTTTAAACGCATATTTAAGCCTTTCAGAGTCATCCTCTACGTGAGTAATTATATTTTCGGCCATTACCCTTGCAGCTTCCGAATAAGTAATATCATTTAATGTAGTTAAGGCGTGTAGGGGTGTATTTGTGTTAAATGATTTTACTGAGCATAACTGTCTAGATGCATTGTCAAATAGAAAAGTTGGTCCAACTATTCTTCGCCAAAAAGTATATAAAGAGCGTCTATATAAAGCATTGCCTTTGTCTTGTTCATAAGAGCGTAGTCCGAAAGTTGCTTCGGCCCAAATTCCTTCTGGTTGATAGGGTTTTACGGGTTTGCCACCTATAGAATCTACCATCAAACCACTAATATAAAGTGCTTGATCTCGGAGCATCCAAGAGGGTAATCGCATACGTGTTGCCCTTGCCAAATATTTGTTTTCAGTGTCTTTTTGTAAGAGTTTACCCGAAACTTTAGACGACTGTCTGTAGGTGGAACTCATTACTATTTTTTTTAAAAGGCGCTTTAAATTCCAGTTGTTTTCTTGGAAATCAACCGCTAACCAATCTAATAATTTAGGATGACTAGGTAAAGCACCTTGTACACCAAAGTCTTCTATTGTTTTTACAATTCCATTCCCAAAAAATTGCTGCCAATATCGATTTACAGTTACACGAGCGGTTAAAGGTTGTTCTTTAGAAACTAACCATTTAGCTAAAGTCAAACGATTGTTTTCAATTTCCTTTGGTAAAGGAGGTAATACGGCAGGTACATTTCTAACTATAGTATCCTCTACTTGCGGATTATTATAACCACCTCTATTAAGTATAAAAGTGGTTCGAGGTTCTTCGCGTTCATCCATAACCATAACCATCGTAGAAGTAGCTGCTAATTTGTTGTGTTTTTCTTGTTCTATGTATGCATCTTTTAAAAGATTCGCATAAGTTTTGTCTTTGTTAGCAAAGTAGTTCGCCAAGGTTTTTAAATTACCAGACCCTCTTTTATTAGGTGGTTTTAGTAAGATTCTTGGATCTAGACCTTTTAATTTTTTTGCAACTTTTGATTCCGATACGGGTAAACCAGAAGCTCTCGGAAATTTCTCATCCTCGTAATGGTCAACCTTTGCTACTAATTTGTCTGCATATTTCTGTATGGCAGCCATTTCATCTCTTTTTTCTTTAGAACTTAAATTTAGTACAGGCTTAATTTGTCCACCCCAATTACCGCCTTCTTCTGAAGTTTGATTAAAATAATCAAACAGTTGATAATATTCTTTTTGAGAAATTGCATCATATTTATGATCATGGCATCGGGCACAATTCATGGTTAATCCCAACCAGGTAGTACCGGTGGTTTCAACACGATCAAAAACATTAACAACTCTAGTTTCTTCGGGTATTGTTCCGCCTTCTGTATTGTATGGATGATTTCTGTTAAAGGCTGTAGCCATAATATCTTCACGTGAAGCATCAGGTAATAGGTCGCCGGCTATTTGTTTAATAGTAAACTGGTCATAGGGCATATTTTCATTAAAAGCACGTATTACCCAATCGCGCCACGGCCACATATCACGTGTAAAATCTCCTTGAAATCCATTTGTGTCGGCATATCTGGCAACGTCTAACCATTCCCAAGCCCAACGCTCGCCATACCTATTGGATTCAAGTAAGCGGTCTACAAGTTTTTCATATGCGTTATTAGCCTTATCGTTTATGAAAATTCGAATTTCTTCAGGAGTAGGGGGTAAACCATTTAAATCAAATGATAGCCTTCGAATTAAAGTTTCCTTATCAGCTTCATTAGAAGGTTGCAATTCCATTGATTCCAACTTATTTAATACAAAGTAATCGATTTCATTTTTAGGCCATGAATTATTTTCAACCTCGGGTAAATCTGACTTTACCGGTGGATTATATGCCCAATGTGTTTTCCACTTTGCTCCTTGTTCTATCCATTTTATTAGAATAGCTTTTTCTTCAGCGGTTAAAATTAAATTGGATTCTGGTGTGGGCATTATCAAATTAAGATCATCAGTAAGAATTCTATTTATTAGTTCACTTTTTTCTGGCTTACCTGCTACTATTGGGAAGGTCTCTTTGCCAGGAATGACTGAGAAAACAGCATCTTCGGTGTCTAATCTTAAATTGGCCTTTCTGGTGTTTTCATCTGGTCCATGACAATTAAAGCAACGGTCGGATAAAATGGGTCTAACATGAAAATTGAAATCAATTTCTTCAGGCAGTTTGTCATATGCCAGCACTACATCTGCCGGTTTATCCACACCGCAACTAAATAAAACAGTGAAAATAAAAAGAACAACTAGCTTTTTTATGTTTCTCATTTTTTAAATAGGCAGGTTTCAACTTCTTGCTCGTAAGCACAGTTATGCAAAATAGTTTGATGACGTTTCCTTAAATGTACAAAACATTTAAGCACTTAAGTTTCGATTCAAATACAAAATTTGGGATTTATATGTCGATTACAATTCTAACGATTTTGAAGAAGGAATAAATCACTAAGTGGGTTTAAACAATAAAGACAGAGTTTTTTTAAATATTAAAGTATAATAATATAATAAGAAAGAGTCAACATTTATTCATGTTCGTAATAGTAGTCTAATTCGGTATAGTCGATAATATTTTCAAGACTTTGAGAAATAAAATATGGAGATTTTGAAACGAATTTTTCGTCAGAGATTGAGCTTATATATTTAATTATACTATACAGACTTTCATTATTAAAAAAACCATTACTGTTATCAGAAAGTAAATCTTCTATTCTTTCATTCTTTATATTTGAGTACATAACTAATGGGATTTCTACGCTTTCTTTATGAGAATCGTAAAAGCCATGACCTCCTTCATTTTCATCAAGTGTTTCTCCGTGATCCGATGTGTAGATAATTAGTACATTTTTATTGGTATTATTAAATTTTTTAAAAAGTTCTTCAATAAAAAAATCTGAATAGTAAATAGTGTTTTGGTATTCTTCAAGTAAATTTTTAGGATTTTTGTGGAGAATAACTTCATCAGTACATCTTTGGTCATAGTCCGCATGTGAACCCATCAAATGAAAAACAAACATTTGTTTATCACTATTGTTAATTTCAATCTCATCTAAAACATCAAATAAAACTTCATCTGGATTTGTAAGTGCTACATCATAATTTTGAAAACTTACAAAATCCGATTCTCTAGCAATTGTTGTTGTTGAAGACTCATGTTTTCCCCCTGCACCTTCTTGATTAGAAATCCAATAGGTTTTATAATCGTTTTCTTTAAAATCACTTATTATTGACTTCGACTTAAAAAAGGCATTGAAGTCTTGATGTGTTGTTTCCGTTAAAGTAAGAGGAATGGCAAGGTGGGTCTGTGTTGCGGGAGCGATAGCATTAAAAGTATAAATGTCATTTTTAATTTTAGAGAAAAACGGAGTAGTGTTGTATTTGTCGTTATAGAGTCCCATGAAATTTTTGTTTACAGATTCTCCCATAATTAAAACTACCTTATCATAAATCATTTCGTTTTTTGCTTTTTCAAAGGTTCTTTTTTTTAGAAATTCATTACGGTCTTTAAAAGCTGTGCCTCTACGAACTACCATGTTATAATCATGAATTAATGAAAGGGGCATAAGCTTTAAAATATTCCCTTTTACTTGAATTAATCCACCGAGGAGTACAACGATAAGAACTAAAGATGTTATTCGAAGTGGTTTAAATTTCAATGAATGATATCTAACTAATTTGTATAAAATAAAGCCAACAAAGGCTGTGTGGAGAATAATGAATACGTCAATAAAAGAAATGTATTTCTGAAGATACTCAAAGGACTCTCTTTTTGATGAGAAATAAATTAATTCAACAATTGGTTCTAAAATAGTTATACGACCCCAAGTGGAGTTCATATGAATAACTAGCATGTTTATAATGTTGAGATATATCGTGAAAACTGTAAAAAGAAACTTGCTAAAAATTGAAAATAAAAATAAAAGAATTAATACAGCGGTAATAAAAATTGTTCTATTGAAGGATATAAAATAGATGTATTGTGGCAGCATTGTTAATACGCAAATTAAAATGCTCAATAACAAGTATTTCTTGTTTTCAATAACTGGCTTGATTATTTTTTTCATAACAGACAAAGATATTGATTTTCATGGGTTTGTAAATAAAATGTTAATAATTCGTTATTAAATTTTAAAGCTTATATTTTAATTCTAATGCTTTAATCTTCATGAAGACAAGTAATATTCAATTAAGTTCATTTTTAATATGTATCTTGTTTTAAGGAAAATGAAAATGAAAATGAAAATGAAAAGAAAATTAATTACGTTCTTGTGTATTTGCTTATTTGGTTCAGTAATTGCGCAAAATTCAAAATCTAAGAAGGTGTTAAAAGTTAAAGAAATAGAGTATGCAGGAAGTGCAGATCTTAAGAAAGTATCCGAATTATTGGAATTAAATTCTGAATTGCATTCTATTAGTGTTCTTAATTGGGATACATATCAATACTCGCCTGATGTTAAATTTAGAATTGCGCATAACAATAATCAAATTTGGCTTAAATATTATGTGAAGGAGAAAAGTATTCGAGCGGTTATAGCAGAAACTAATGGTGCTGTGCATACCGATAGTTGTGTTGAATTTTTCTTTGATCCATTGGGAAATGGCAGTTATTATAATTTTGAGTTTAATTGTATAGGCACTACTCATTTAGCCTATGGGCCTGGCAGGGGTAATCGAAATTTTATAGCACCCGAAATCATTCAGAATGAAATTCAAATTAGTTCTACTTTAGGGGACGAGCCATTTAACGAAATTACAGGTGCTCATTCTTGGGAAATGACAATAGTAATACCTGCTTCTAGTTTAACATACAACAAGGCTCTTCAATTAAAAGGCTTAAATAGTAGTGCTAATTTTTATAAGTGTGGAGACAAAAGTGCAGAGGAACATTATTTAAGCTGGAATTCAATTACTACTGAACGCCCTGATTTTCATCGACCAGAATTTTTCGGTTCAATTATATTTGAATAATTAATATGTAGTGCTGCTGCTGTTTATAGTTAAGAATTCTTCTTTTTTACTAAAAAGTGTGTTCGTGCACACTTTTGTCTAAAGTTGCTTGGTTTTAATGTGAAAGAATATTATATTGATAGGGTTATTCCAGTAACAACCAAACTAATTACTCAATGAAGTTACTTTTCAAATTAAGGGGCTTTGTCTTTTTTTCATTATTGATATTGTTTTTTTCTACTTGCAAAAAAAATCCTGTTGATGGCAAATTGTTATTACCTGATGGATTTAGCTCGGCAGTAGTTGTAGATAGTATTAGTGAAACGGTGAGACATATGGCTGTTAATGATGATCATGTCATTTACGCTAAACTTAGAAATTCTACAGAGAAAGGGGTGGCAATAGCCCTAAAAGATACCAATGGTGATGTTAAAGCAGATGAAATAGAACGTTTTGGAAAAGGTCAGAAATCCAGATGGAGTTATGCAACTGCTATGCGTATATACAATGGTTATTTATATTATAGTTCAGATCTTGTTGTATATCGTCAAAAGTTAATCTCCGGTTCCTTGCTTCCAGAGGGTGAAGTTGAAGTTGTGGTAACTGATGATCATGAACATGGTAAGCACGAACACATTGGAAAGCCAATTGCATTTGATAATAAAGGACATATATATGTGCCATTTGGAGCACCTTCAAATGCATGTCAAAGTCCAAAGAGAACCCCAGGTGCCCCTGGATTGGATCCTTGTCCACAATTAGATAATCATGGTGGTGTATGGCGGTTTGATGCAAATAAATTGGGTCAAACACAAAAGGATGGTTATAAATACGCTACAGGTATTAGAAGTTTGGTAGCAATGAATTGGAATCCTGTTGATGAAGAACTTTATGCCGTAGTACATGGAAGAGACGATTTGTTGCGTCTTTGGCCAAATTTGTATACACCTCAAGAAAGTGCTTTGTTGCCTTCTGAAGAATTTATTAAAGTAACAGAAGGTTCTAATTTTGGATGGCCTTATTGTTATTATGATCAAGTAAAAGGTAAAAAAGTACTGGCACCTGAATATGGTGGTGATGGAGATGTTATAGGTCGATGTGCTGAATTTGATGATCCTATTATTGGTTTTCCTGGTCATTGGGCACCTAATGATTTATTATTTTATCAAGGAGACCAGTTTCCAGAGCGATATAAAAATGGGGCCTTTATTGCGTTTCATGGTTCAACAAATCGAGCACCTTATCCGCAATCAGGTTACGTGGTTGGATTTGTGCCGTTTATAGATGGTAAGTTTAGTGAAGAATACGAAATTTTTGCAGATGGATTTGCTGAAGTTGATCCTATAATAAATACCAAAGATGCTGCACACAGACCAATGGGGCTAGCTGTAGGGCCAGATGGTGCACTCTATATTTCTGATTCTGTAAGAGGCAAAATTTGGAAAGTTAGCTATGATGGTAAAAAAGAAGATTTTAATGAAAATCAGCTCATTGCCATGGAAAAGCGTAAAAAAGCTTCAAATGTTCGTACTCCAGATATAATAAAAGATAATTTAATGAAGAATGATGCTGTAGGTGGTGAAAAACTATACTATCAG
The DNA here is from genome assembly GCF_009649685.1 of Flavobacteriaceae bacterium EG-1. Classification (GTDB taxonomy): domain Bacteria; phylum Bacteroidota; class Bacteroidia; order Flavobacteriales; family Flavobacteriaceae; genus Aurantibacter_A. The sequence goes on along the minus strand of NZ_WJPK01000002.1, from coordinate 463,324 downwards.
TATTGTAGTGCATGTCATCAAACTAATGGTAAAGGTGCTTCAGGAAGATTTCCGCCATTAGTAAATACAGATTGGGTTACAGGGGATAGTAACCGATTAATACAAGTTTTACTGAAAGGTATGGAAGGAAGCCTTGAGGTTAATGGTGAAGTTTATAATGGAGTAATGCCGCAACATTCATTTTTAAAAGATCAAGAGATAGCTCAAATACTTACCTATATAAGATCAAACTTTGGTAATTCAGCTTCAGAAATAAGCGCAGAGCAGGTCTCTGAATCAAGAAAAAAGATTGAAGAAAATAAAGAGAATAACGGACCAATAAAAGTATCCACAAAATAATTTGAATTTAAAGATTATGAAAAATATGATATGCCTTACACGACTAATGACGTTATTATTCTTATTCAGTAGTCTAGTTTTTAATGCACAAGAATATGACATCCTAATAAAGAACGGTCGTTTGATAGATGTCAAAAATGGAATTGATAAAGTTTCAGACCTTGCTATTAAAGAAGGAAAAATAGCTGAGGTAGCTAAATCTATTTCAGAAAAGAAGGCAAAAAAAATAATTGATGCTAAAGGGTTATTAGTGTCTCCTGGTCTTATAGATATTCATAGTCATAATTTTCATGGAACAGAGCATAATGCTTATCTCAGTAATAGTTTTACTGCCTTACCTCCAGATGGTTTTTCGTTTAGAAGTGGAGTGACAACTTTAGTTGATTGTGGCGGAGCTGGTTGGCGCAATTTTAGACAATTTAAAGAAAATGTAATCGATCAATCAAAGACTAGAGTCTTGTCGTTTTTGAATATTGTTGGATCTGGTATGAAAGGAGGTGCCATAGAACAAAATATAGCAGATATGGATTCGAAGCTTACGGCTATTGTGGCAAAGCAGTTTCCAAATGAAATTGTCGGCGTAAAATTAGCGCATTATTCTGGTTTCGACTGGACTCCAACTGAACGTGCTGCTGAGGCTGGAAGACTTGCCGACAAACCTGTTGTAATTGACTTTGGAGGTAGTCAACCAGAGCTTTCACTAGAGACTTTATTTATGGAGAAACTTCGCCCGGGAGATATATTTACACATGCTTATGCTCATGTAAATGGTCGTACCCCAATTGTTAATGAAAATGGAAAGGTAGAAGAATTTGCATGGGCTGCACAAAAAAGAGGCATCATTTTCGATGTAGGACATGGCGGTGGAAGTTTTCTTTTTGAACAAGCAGTGCCTGCTATGAAACAAGGTTTTATTCCAAATACAATTAGTACCGATTTGCATACTGGAAGTATGAACGGTGGTATGAAAGACATTGTTAACATCATGTCTAAATTTTTAAATATGGACATGCCAGTTGCAGATATTATTGCAGCTACTACCTGGAATTCAGCTAAAGCAATTAAGAGAGAAGAATTAGGTCATCTTTCAAAAGGGGCTGTAGCTGATGTTACTATTTTAAATATACGCGAAGGTGATTTTGGTTTTATTGATACCAAAGGGAAGCGAATGGATGGGAATAAAAAATTGGAATGTGAATTAACAATTAGGGATGGTAAGGTTGTTTATGATTTAAATGGTCTTGCTGCGGTTCCTTGGGATGAATAATATTATCTTATAACGCCAAAATCAATGACTAACTTAGTATAGAAATGAAAAACAACAAATTACTTTTAGGAGTATCAGCAATATGTCTCATTATTTTTATAATAATGTTGGTTCTGGGAAAGGTTGATTCTTCGGGTCCATTTTTGGTGTTATTCTTTTTGTTTTTGGCATTAACCGCAAAACAACATAGGACTTTCAAAGGTTTTTCTTTTGCTATATTAATATTCGGTGCAGTTTCTTTATCAATGTTTTATCCACAGCCGTTTGTACAGATTGGTGATTTTCAAATGAAAAGATTAATTGTTCCCTTACTTCAAATAATTATGTTTGGTATGGGTACAGCTATGAGCTTTAACGATTTCGTTGGAGTAATAAAAATGCCCAAAGGGGTTTTGGTTGGTTTGGTATGCCAATTTACAATTATGCCAATATTAGGATTTACTATTGCTAGTATTTTTGGGTTTTCAGCAGAAATTGCAGCAGGGGTAGTCTTAATTGGTTCTTCGCCAAGTGGATTAGCTTCAAATGTAATGGCTTATTTGGCAAGGGCAAATGTAGCACTATCGGTTACATTAACTGCGGTGGCTACTATGTTAGCTCCATTAATGACACCTACTTTAATGGAATTCTTTGCAGGTGAATTTGTACCGATTGATTTTTGGGGAATGATGTGGAGTATTGTTAAAATGGTCATTTTACCAATTATAGGAGGACTTGTATTTAATCACTTTTTTCATGGAAAGACTCCTTGGCTAGACAAAGCCATGCCTATTCTTTCTATGGCTGGGATAGCATTAATAATTATGGTAATTACTGCAGCTGGGAGAGATAGTTTGCTATCCATTGGGTTGTTTTTAATTGTAGCCGCAATAGTTCATAATGCAGCAGGATATTTTCTTGGATATTGGGGATGTCGTCTTTTTAAGATGGATGAAAGAGATTGTCGTACAATTGCTTTAGAAGTAGGAATGCAAAATGGAGGATTGGCATCGGGTATTGCTCTTGAGATGGGTAAAGTTGCTACGGTAGGATTAGCACCAGCAGTTTTCGGTCCTTGGATGAATATTTCAGGTTCATCACTTGCATTGTATTGGCGAGATAAAGACCCAGAAAAAATTAAAAATGAAGTAAAGTAAATGAATAAAAAATAACACTAAAAAAATAAAAATGGAACAAAAAACAACAAGAAGAGCATCGTTTAAAAAAATTGGAATGGGTCTGGCAACAATTTTAGGTGTGGGCTCTGTAAGTGCAATGACCAAAAAACAAAAGAGTACAAAAAAAGAGGTCGTTGGTGATATTGTAACTGATCAAGATATTCCACTTTTTTCAGGTGCAGTAAAACATGGTAATACTTTATATATTGCTGGAAAAGGAGCACATGTTGAGCCTTTTGAAATAAAAGCGCACACAGAAATAGTTTTGCAAGAACTACAAAAAGAACTTGAGCGAAATGGTTCTTCTATGGATAAGGTTTTAAAGGTAAATGTATACCTCGCCGATTTAGCAGATTATAAAGGTATGAATGAGGTTTTTCGTGGACGTTTCGGAAAAAACCCACCGGTTAGAACTACGGTAGCAACTTATGGTGGTGTGCCAGGAAAATCTTTAGTTGAAATGGATTGTATAGCAGCGGTTGATTAGTGAAAAAGTAAATTTAAAAATTATGAGCAGTAGAAGAAAAGCATTAAAAACAATATCGGCATTACCTTTAGTGGGTGGAATGTTAGGACCAAGTATTTTAGGAGCAACAAGTAGTAAAGTAGCATCAAAATTAGCTTGCCCGATAACCGAACCTTTAAAACGAGATTTTTTTAAAGAATTAGGCATACGTACTTTTATAAATGCGGCTGGAACATACACTTCTATGACTGGCTCTTTAATGCATAAAGAAGTAACAGAAGCAATTAATTATGGAGCTACAGAATATGTTAATTTAGATGAATTACATGATAAGGTTGGAGATAGAATTGCCGAGCTTCTAGATTGTGAATATGCAACTGTTTCCTCAGGATGTTTTGGTGCTATGACAATAGGTCTTGCAGGTGTTATGTGTGGCACAGATACTAAAAAGGTAGCGCAATTACCAGACACTACTGGAATAAAAGATGAAGTTATTGTGCAAGAAGCACATGCAATTGGGTATACTCATGCCCTAATTAATACTGGTGCTAAAATAGTTTCAGTTAAAACAGCAAAAGATTTAGAGAAGGCAATTACTAAAAATACAGCCATGCTCTGGTATTTGAATGCTAATACGGATGCTGGTGATATTAAATGGGAAGAATTTGTGGCTTTGGGTAAGAAACATAATATTCCAACATTTATTGATTGTGCTGCCGATGTGCCGCCTGTAGATAACCTATTTAAATTTACCAAAATGGGCTTTGACTTGGTTGCGTTTTCTGGCGGAAAAGGTATTCGAGGGCCACAAAGTGCAGGATTATTATTAGGTAAAAGAAAGTATATTGAAGCAGCCAGACTTCATACGCCGCCTAGGGGTACAACCATTGCTAGAGGTATGAAAGTAAATAAAGAAGAAGTTTTAGGAATGTTAGTTGCTTTAGAGTTATATTTAGGAAGGGATCATGATAAAGAATGGGAATTATGGGAAAATCAAATTAAATTGATTAGTGATAGTGCCAAATCTGTAAAAGGTGTAGAAACCAAAATTCATGTGCCACCTTATGCGAATCATGTGCCAAGTTTAAAAATTCATTGGGATGAAAGTGTTGTAAAAATATCCAAAGATGAGATGCGGAAGCAGTTGAGAGATGGTCATCCTTCAATAGAAACTGTTGGTAATAAAAAAGAAGTAGGCATAACTACATGGATGATGGAGCCTGGCCAAGAAAGAATTGTAGCCAGTAGAGTAAAAGAAATATTAGAAAATGCTTAATGTTTAAATAGTTAAAATGAAAAGAACTATATTTTTTCTGCTATCCTTAATTTTGTTTGTTTCATGTAATCAGGTTATAGAGCAAAAACAGGAGGTAGAAAATTCAATTGAAGCAAAAGAATTGATTGATCCAGATTATAATCCGGAAGCAAAAATAAAAGAACTAGGAATAGCTTTGTCACCGCCATCATCTCCCGTAGCAAATTATGTGAACGCAGTGCGTACTGGCAATCTAATTTTTTTAGCCGGTAAAGGCCCTAAAAAGGCGAATGGCGAAGATATTATAGGTAAAGTTGGAGAAGATTTAACCATTGAGCAAGGATACGAAGCTGCTAGAATTACTGGAATTAACCAACTTTCAGTTTTAAAAAGTGAGCTGGGTAATTTAAATAAAGTAAAAAGAATAGTAAAAGTAAAAGGGATGGTAAATTCATCACCAAATTTTGGTGATCATCCAAAAGTAATTAATGGTTATTCCGATTTAATGGTATCGGTATTTGGAGAGAATGGTAAACATGCCAGAGCAGCAGTTGGGATGGGTTCTTTGCCTGGTAATATTGCTGTAGAAATAGAAATGATAGTGGAAGTGTACGAATAAGATAATGGAGAATAAAGAGCAATTTGTGAAATTAACGGCAAAAGCATTGTTGCTTATATTCACTATGCTTTTATTGTTGAGTTGTAAAACTAAAGAACCTGAACCAGAGTTTTTATTTCGAACCGCGCTATTGGTAAATGAAAATCACACGTGGTATAAGGCCTTCGAATATTTCAGTGAAATTATTGAAGAGCGTTCTAAAGGAAGAATACAAGTACAGGTGTATCCTTCCGAACAATTAGCGAAGGAAATTGAAGCAATTAGACTTATACAAGCCGAGGTTATAGATATGACCACAACAGGTTCTACCCTAACCAATTGGTTTGAAGTTGCTACTTTTTGTGAACTTCCGTTTTTAATGCAGGATTCTATTGATATGCAGCGTTATATTAAAGGTCCAATAGGAAAATTAATGGAAACTGAAATGATTGAAAAATCAGGTCTTCGGGCATTGGGGCATTTTCAGCGAGGTGAAAGACATCTTACTTCCAATAGACCTATTCGACATCCTGATGATTTAAAAGGGTTAATAATACGTGTGCCAAATGTGCCTTCTTTTGTTGATACTTGGAAAGCGTTAGGAGCCAAGCCTACTCCGATGGCATTTTCTGAGGTATTCACTTCTTTACAACAAGGAACTATTGAGGCCCAGGAAAATCCTTTTGCCATGATAAATAATGCCGGATTTGCTGAGGTTCAGAAATATTTAAATCTTACAGGTCATGTATTGAGTTGGGTATATCCAGTTGTTGGAGAAAAGCAATTTCAAAAATTACCACCAGATCTTCAGGAAATTTTTTTGCAAGCAGGAAGAGATATGCAAGCCTATGAACACCGACTTTTTTTGGAAAATGAAAAAAGTGTCCAAGAAGAATTAAAGTCTAAAGGGATGGAGTTTATTGAAGTTGATAAAGATGCTTTTCAAAAGAAAAGCGAAAAAGCTATTTTCGAAAGTTTGTCCCCAGAAATGCAGGAGATTTACCATCAATTAAAAGCTGAAAAAGATGCTGCGTAAAACCGTTGGTCGTTTATTAAAATACGGCGTGTTAATTAGCACATGGGGGTTGATTTTAACTGTGGTAATACAAATTACATGTCGTTTTACGCCGATTTCAACACCTTCTTGGACCGAAGAAGCATCTCGTATCTTTTTTATTTATGCTATGGCTTTTGCTGCTGGTTTGGCGATGAAAAGTGATTATTATGTTCATTTAGAGATGTTTTATAGTCGGTTTTCGAAAAACTTTCAACGCTTTTTATTAGCTGTGATACCTGTGATGTCTTTAATTCTTTTTTTAATTATGGCATTCTATTCTATACATTTTGTAATACAAGGTTTGGCTGAGAAATCACCTAGTATGGGTTTTAATATGGGAGTGGCATTCTTTAGCATGTTTATTATGTCAGTTTCAATTTGTTATTATTTAATATTTAAGATTATTAAGAATTTTACAAAATAGAAGGTATGATTTGGGTCTTAGTACTTGTTTTTGCTATATGTTTAGTACTCCGTTTCCCTATTGCTTTTTCTTTGGGTTTGGCTTGTTTAAGCTATTTACTCATTAATGGTATCCCTTTAATTATTGTGCCTATGAAAATGTATTCGGGCATTGATGTTTTTGTATTGTTAAGTGTTCCAGGGTTTATAATGGCAGGTAATTTAATGAACCATGGTGGTTTAACAGAAAAGATAATTTCATTTTGTAATCATTTATTGGGGCATATTAGAGGAGGGCTTTCTTTGGTAAATATTGGAGCTTCTATGCTTTTTGCAGGAATTTCTGGCACCGCTATATCAGATACGGCAAGTATGGGATCTATAATGATACCTGCTATGAAGAAAGAAGGTTATGATGCTGGATTTTCTTGTGCTGTTACGGCAGCATCTTCAACAGTAGGTCCAATTATTCCTCCAAGTGTACCAATGATTATTGCAGCAACACTAAGTGGATTGTCTGTTGGAAAATTATTTTTGGCAGGTGCTCTACCTGGTTTACTCTTAGGAGTTGGATTGCTATTTACAGCATACTTTATTTCAAAGAAGAAAAATTATCCAAAACATGAACGTAGTAGTTTGGGTCAAGTTGCACGAGGTTTTGTAGATACCTTTTGGTCGCTATTAATGACTTTCATTATTCTATATGGAATAATTGGAGGGATATTCACTCCTACAGAAGCCTCTATTATAGCAGTGTTGTATGCATTAATTATTGGATTTTTTGTGTATAAAAAATTAAATTTTAAAAATATTCAGGTTGTTATTTTAGATAGCATGAAAACATCAGCGTCTTTAATGGTGCTGGTTGGTTTTGCAAATTTGTTTGGGTATATTTTGATTACTGAGCAAATTCCGCAGACTATATCAAGCGAGATTCTAGGCTTTACAACTAATAAATATGTAGTCCTTTTGCTTATTAATCTTTTGTTGATTGTAGTTGGAACATTTATGGAGACTATAGCAGCGCTTTTAATACTTTTTCCTATATTATTAAAAGTAGCTATTGCTGTTGAAGTTGACCCTATTCATTTTGCTGTAATTGCTGTTTTAAATCTCATCATAGGTTTAACGACACCACCGGTTGGAGTTTGTCTTTTTGTTGCTTCAAGTATTGGAAAAATTTCAATAGGTGAAGTTGCTAAATCTGGTTTCCCGTTTTTAATTGTTAGTTTTATGGTATTGATATTGGTGACTTTAATCCCTGAAATATCACTATGGCTTCCAAGTTTATTTGATTAATTCTACATTTCTTAGAAAACTTAATAAATCAATTTTGCTTTAATTACAAGTTAAAATAGGCTAATTCGATTTTAAATGTAATTCACCTTATTACTAGTTAAAAAATGTCTTTTTCGATAGGAACATCTAATATCTGGAGTTTATTAAACTAGTGATAAGGCGAATGTTAAAACAATTATGTAATATATTTATTTACAACGCCAATTAAATTTGTTCAAGTGGGGTCACATTTTCCCATTGTCCACTACTAATTGATTTTTCTAGAGCTTCAAGGACAGTCACACAATACAAAATACTTTCATGACTTCGTGGTTCTTTACCGGTTTTAAACATTTCTACCATATCTACATAGTTTTTGCCCGGTGATTTTTCTTGTGACTTTGCTTGTAAAGGAATAATTCCTTCTTCCGTTTCAATATGAGTTTCCCAACCATATTTTTTAGTTGTAGATACAAGAGTTACGAGCATGCCATTTTCAAATACTAAACTAGCGCTGCTATTTTGACCATTTTCGTGTACTTGAACTTTTTTTACATTATTCCCGAAAAGGTATAAAATGGGTTGTACAATATGAGCACCATAAAAGAAAATACCACCATATTTTGAATCCAATTTAATAGGACCATACCGCACCACCTGATTAATTTCTTTATAATTTTTAAGTTGTTCTTTTATGTCAAAAGTCTCATAACTATGGGCAATAGAGCTAAATGAAGTTACAGGCGTCCCGTGTTTTTTAGCAAGGGCTAAGAATGCTTTTCCTTCCTTTGCACGATAGCAAAAAGGTTTATCTATAAATGTAGGAATGCCGGCTTTTATGAATGGAATAGCGGGTTCTAAATGAAACTTTCCATGTCTATGGTCAACGATTAGTCCGTCTATTTTACCCAACATATCGTTGGGGTTCTTTACCATATTAGGAATACTACCTTTTTCCATGGCAATTTTAGCAAACTCTTCAGTTTCACCCCAGACATACTTAACTTCCATATTGGGAAAAGCCTTTTCAATATTAAAGAGTTTTCCAAATCCAGCTGTATGTGAATTTTCAGCACCTATAATTCCTATTTTAAATGGTTTGGCGGTGTTATTATTTTTTACATTAAATTGAGGAAAGAGTGAAACCGGACTTGCAATTGCAAGCGCAGATAATGCTGAGCCTTTACTTAATTTGCTGATGAATGATCTTCTGTTCTGCATAGTATAATTTTATAATTTCATTTCCCATCCGTTCTCATACTGACGACTCCATAGTTTTTGGGCGTCAGCGTTATCCTTTATATGGCCGTTAGAATCATCAATGTCTAATGTTTGTCCAACACGCTGCGCAATATTACCTAACTGAACTAATAAAGTACTCTTGTGACCTGAATCTACATCTGCGTTTAAGGTTCCACCATTGCGAATTCCTTCAAACATATTTTGTATGTGTAAGGCATCCAGTTTTTCTGCTGGATTACTTTTATTTCTTGGGTCTATAATTTCGGTTGGTTTTACTTCTTTTACAATGTTACCTTTTAAATCAAATTGAGTATAACTATTACCTGATGGGATTAGTAGGCTTCCATTATCTCCATAAAACATGACCCCGACGGCACTACCTTCTATTGGTTTTCCATTACAACTTCTGCCTTCCCACGACATGGTCTTGCCTCCTTCAAAATCAAGATTTATTACTTGGGTGTCCGGTGTTTCCCAGTCATCTGAATAACGGTATCGTCCTCCATTCGAACTAACCTTAGTTGGATATTCAGCATCCATACCCCATCTTAAAAGATCAACCATGTGAGTGCCATTATTTAATGCTTCGCCAGTACCCCAATGCCAAAGCCAATGCCAATTATAATGAACAATATTGTCTTTGAAATTTTTGCGCGGTGCAGGGCCTTGCCAAAGTTCCCAATCAAGCCAATCTGGCACTGCTGTTTCTTGGCCTACACCAATAGATGCCCTGTTGTTGGTGTACCATCCTTTGCCAAAATATACGTTGCCTATTTCTCCATTTTTAATAGCATTAATTCCAGCAACTACATTTGGCCAAGATCGTCGTTGGTTACCCATTTGAACAATCTTATTGTATTTAATAGCGGCTTCAACAAGAATTTCACCTTCCTTAGGATTATGACTGCAAGGCTTTTCTACATATATATGCTTGCCCGCCTGCATTCCTAGTAGTGACGCTGGTGCATGCCAATGATCAGGGGCAGCAATTACCAATACATCAACATCTTTACTTTCTAAAGATTTACGGAAATCGGTATATGTTTTTACTTTTATATTTTGACGCTCTTTAAGACCTGTTAAGCATTTCGTAATTGCCCTATTATCTACATCTGAAACATGAATAACATCGCAATTGTTTTGACTAGCGAAATTTTGAGCTAATGCATTACCACGACTATTAACTCCCATTACTGAGGCTTTAATTCGTTCGTTAGCGCCAATAATTTGACTGTAACTTTTAGCGCTAAATTGTGGTAGTATACTGCCTGCTAAAAAAGCCATAGAGCTTTTTTTAATAAATTTTCTTCTAGAATCCATATTGCTGGACGATAGTTTTGTTTGTTTTTTTTGCATGATGAATGGTTTGAATAGGTCTTTTTATAATGAAGTACAAGATACTAAAAGGTACAAGTAAATTGAAAGGTGTAAACTATAATATCACAAGGAATTTAAAAATTGATATACTTTGCCTAAAAAGAGCATTCGTTGTATTAAGGCTTTAAGATTTATTTTGTTTTTTGTTGATTGGAGTCATTCATTTTAACTATTTTCAAAACTAAATAGTTTTAAAATTAAGCGGTATGATTAAATTGAAATCGATATTCTTATTTTTTGGAATTCTCATTGTTAGTTTTTCGTATGCCCAGTCTTCTAATAAGCCAAATATCATTTACATATTTACTGATCAACAACATGCAAGGATGATGAGCTGTGCTGGAAATGAATGGCTCAAGACACCTGCCATGGATTATATTGCTGAAAGTGGAGTGCGATTTACGCGCGCCTATGTTACTAATCCGGTTTGTACCCCATCTCGTATGAGTTTGATGACTGGTCGTTTTCCAGGAGCTTTTAAAGATGATAAAGGAAATAAAGTTTATGAAAATTGGGGAGCAATTCGGGTATCTGAAATATCAGATGAAGTAAAGAATACAACAATTGCATCTTGGTTAAAAAAGGCAGGTTATGAATTATATTTTGGTGGAAAACAACATTTGCCAAAACCACTTTTACCTGAAGCACATGGTTTTACTATTTTTAGTGAAGATGAAAGGTCGGAGCTAGCTAAAGATGCTGCAAAAATCATTAATAGTAAACCAAATAATCCTTATTTTATGGTGGTTTCCTTAATAAATCCACACGACATTTGCTATATGGCAATTCGTGATTTTGCCGAGACTGATCATGAGAAAAGGCTTATTTCAAATGGGGTGCAAGAAGTATCAACTTTAGATAAAGCACTAGTAAAACCAAAAGGAGTAACCGATGAAGAATTTTATAAATCGTATGCACCACCCTTACCACCAAACTATGAACCACAAGAAGGAGAGCCAAAGGCAATTCAGGCACTCTTAAATCAACGTAATTTTAGAAAAAAGGCTAGGGAAGAATATACAGATGAAAATTGGCGTTTGCACCGATGGGCCTACTGTCGGTTAACCGAAACGGTGGATCAACAAATTCAAACGGTGCTCGATGCAGTTCGTTTATCGGGTCAAGAAGAAAATACTTTAATTGTGTTCTCCTCAGACCATGGAGATATGGATGGTTCACATCGAATGGAACATAAATCTACACCTTACGAGGAGTCTGCCAATGTTCCTTTTTTAATGATGTGGAAAGGGAAAATTCCTGCAGGAGTGGTAGATGATAAACATATGATTTCGAACGGACTCGATTTGCTTCCTACTATTACCGATTATGCTGGATTAAAAGGAACTTCGGATCCTAGGGGTATGAGTATTAAGTCATTAATTGAAAATAAAGGCGATTGGAGAAAAACGTTAGGGGTTGAAACAGAGGTGGGTAGAATGGTGGTACATGAAGATGGGTATAAGTTTATACGTTATTTTGGTGAAGATGAGGAAGAGCAATTATTAGATTTAAATCTTGATCCTTTCGAAACAAAACACTTTACGGCTAGTGATGACCATAAAAAAATATTGGCAAATCTTCGTACTGATTTTGAAACTGTTTGGTTCGATTAGTTTTGTTAATTAAAGCTCAGATGCTCTCTTGTAAATAATGTTAAGGTTTTTGTTGTCATTTTGAAGACGTTTAATAAGCGAGTCATTTACACTGGATTGCCATAGGTATAACGTTTTAAGATGCATTAATTTTGTACTGAATTCTAATACTCCCTCAGATACTTCTGTTTTCGATAAATTAATTGATTCAATATTTTTAAGATTATGGAGATGTTTTATACCATTGTCAGTGATATTATTGTTGTGTAGGTTTAATTTGACCAAATTTTCTAATTGACCTATTTTTTCGAGATGGTCATCTTTAGTTGTCGCATTAGCTAGATTTAACCAAATTAATTGTTCTTTTAGTTGTAATAGAAAATCGAGGTCTTTAAAATCTAATTGTCGTTCACTTAAACTAAAATTAGCATCAATAAAGTTATTGCTATTCATTAAACGATTAATAATAAACCCTCTACTTTGTAAAGAATCTACCACTGTTTTATTCGGTACAGGAACTATTTTATTTAGAATGTTGTTTTTATCTAAACCGAAGTAGTTTTTTGCAATCTGAATAATTTTTTTATCAGTATCTATTTCAGTTAGTAATCCGTTAGATGGAGCACCATTCGCAATCCAAAAATTTATAATTTCAACTTCCGCCTCAGAAAGTGGTCTTTTACCTTCGGATGGCATAAAATCATCATGATTTTCAGGCAAAGTAATTCTTCTAAATAATTCACTTGCTTCAGAATTCCCAGGAATAATAACTTCTCCATTTTCACTTCCCAACATCATATCATTGTATGATGTTAAGAGTAAGTTTCCTTTCTTTTTTCCATTGTTATGGCAGCTGGTACATTTGCTATCCATCATTGGTTGTATAAGATCTAAATAAATATCAGCGGAGTCTAATACAGTCACTTTTTTTCTTGGCATTGCTTTTGGTTGAAGGCCTGCAATACTCCTAACAGCATTAGGAGCGTATTCCAATAAATACGTTTTGCCATGGGTTAAATTGCCTCCTTGGTGACCAGTAAATGCTATTGCTATTACTACAAGAATTGATAAAAACCATTTAGCAAGTTCATTAATTTTTAAAGTGGTTTTATAAACATAGAACATTGCTATTGATAAAATAAAAACCCCAATTCCACTCCATTTATGCCAAAATAAAGTGTCGCTATCATAATCCCCAGATAGTGAAAGAAGATAGCCAAAAAGTACAGAAATGAATGCTCCAATCGCACCTAATCCCCATAAGTAAATTATGAACGGTTTAATAGCATTGAATTTTGGCCATCGCGCAGCGAACTGTGCTATAATCGTTAGCAATAAAAAACCAATAGGTAGGTGTACTACTAATGGATGAAATCTACCTAAAAACTTTAGAAAGTCAGGAGGATTTTCAAAAAAGCCAGTTATCAGCATTACTTCCAATTCCATGACTCCTATTTTAACGGGTTGTTAGTAAGTTTTTTTCCGTTAGTGGTTAAGATTTGAAAATGATGTACTTTATAATTTGAATAAGTCCAAACTAGATTTTTGTTTTCATCAATTTCAAATAATTTAATTCCATCTTTTGCACCATAACTTGCTATAACAGTATTTCCGTTTAATAGTCTTTGGGCACCACATGGATCAGCAAAAGGATTTTCTTTAAAGTTTTCGTTTGAAACTTTCCAAACAACATTACCTTCTATATCGAACTCAACAATTTTGTTCCCATGAGTTAATGTTGCAATTGTATTTCCGTTTTTAAGTCGAATTGCAGTAAATGGCCAATTTTCAGCTTCTCTTCCACCCAATTCTATTTTATCAGTTTTAAAAGTCTTTACTACAGTGCCATCGGGTTGATATTCTTTTATTGAAAAGGCAAGTAAATGAGGAACAAGATAGTTGCCATTATCTAATTTGCGAGCCATTCGTGTTTGCATATGAACATTGTTCGTTTCAGGTTGTAAGGGAGTACTCTTAACAACGACACCTTTTTTGTTGACTTCAATAATCCTTGGATTATTACCAGATTCAGTAATCATAGTATTGCCATTTTTAAGTCGAACAGCTGTTCCTAATTCCATTGATTCTTCTTGTCGTTTATAGTTAAAAACAACGTTTTTATTTTTGTCAAACTCCATAACGGCATCTGCCCAACAGATCAAAATGTTACCATTTTTAAGTACATATCCATCTCTAGCTTTAGGTTTTTCTGCATCCCATTTAACTTCACCAGACTCTCCTATAATTCCTGTAAATTGAGGACCAGCAATAAAGAAAGAATGTTTGATTTTTGAATTTTTCTGGCTTAATAAAAACCAAGGAGATAGTAAGAATACTACAAATGATAACTTTACTATTAATTTCATACTGTAATTGTCGATTTTATGCCAAAATATCTTTCATAACATGGCCGTGAACATCGGTAAGTCTCATATCTCTTCCACCAAAGCGAAAGGTCAATTGTTCATGATTAATGCCTAATAAATGCATGATAGTAGCATGTAAATCATGTATGGTTACTTCATTCTCAATAACACGATAACCATATTCATCAGTCCTACCGAAAATCGTACCTCCTTTTATACCAGCACCAGCCATCCACATGCTGAATGCTGAAGGATTATGGTCTCGACCATCTGTGCCTTGGGCAAAAGGAGTACGTCCAAACTCTCCCGTCCAAACTACAAGTGTTTCTTCTAATAAGCCAAGAGATTTTAGGTCTTTGAGCAATCCTGCGATAGGTTGGTCAACAGCATGAGCATTACGTTCGTGACCGTCTCTTAAATTACTATGTTGATCCCAGCGATCAGCAGCTACTTTTGGACAAGTTAATTCTATAAAACGTACCCCACGTTCAACTAATCTTCTTGCTAACAAACATTGTGCGGCATATCCTCTGGTATGTGGGTCGTCAGAATCCATACCGTATAGTTTTTTTGTTGCTTTGGTTTCTGATGAAAACTGTGTGAGTTCGGGAATGGAAGATTGCATTTTATAAGCAAGCTCATAATTTGAAATTGCAGATTCAACTGCATCAACTTCACCCATTTTACCAATTAAGCTATTATCTAATTCTTTGATATAATTGAGTTTTTCTTCTTGAAGGTTTCTGATGGTTTCATGTGGAGTAATATTCGCTACAGGTGCAGCACCAGCTCTAAGTACCGACGCTTGATAGGAAGCAGGTAAAAACCCATTTTTGAAATTATCTAATCCACCAGGTGGGATTAATCCTCCATCTAGCACGACATAACCTGGAATATTCTTGTTTTCACTTCCTAATCCATATGTCATCCACGAACCCATACTTGGTCTTCCTTGAATGCCACTTCCGGTATGTAAAAAATAATTGGCATTCGTGTGTTCCGGAAAGTTTGATGTCATTGATCGAATAAGAGCAAGGTCGTCAACACAAGTGGCTATATGTGGAAAAAGTTCACTTACTGGTATCCCGCTTTCACCATATTGTTTAAATTGCCATGGGCTCTTTAATATTTTACCAACATTATCAAATTGTGTGGCATCTACTTTAAATTTCTTTCTAGGGTCTTCACCATTTTCTTTAGCCAGCCGCGGTTTTGGATCAAAAGAATCTACTTGTGAAACACCGCCATCCATATACAAAAAAATAACATTTTTTGCTTTCGGTAAATAGTGTGGTCCAAGGTAGAGATTTGGTGTTTTTATTATGTTTTTAGGTCGTTCGCAACCAAAGGGCAAGCCACCGAACAAGCTTGTGAAAGCAAGCGCTCCAAAACCTCCTTTACAAATACTTAGCATCTCGCGACGCGAAAGGGAGCGTTTCATAAAATTATTATACTTGCCCATTAAATAAGATATATAAATTCTTTTAAGTTAAATATGCTATGGCAGAAATCTTTCCAAATTGCAATTTCTATTGATTTTTCGTTTTCATTTTTTGATTGCAGTTTTTTAAGTTGAGAAAAAAATTGCCGTGCTTTTTGTAATTCTTCTAAAGTCGGTTTTCTAGAAAAAGTTCGTGCATAAATCCATTCAACTTTATCTTCAAAACTTAAATTTATTTGGGCTTGTAGTTTAGTTGCCATTGATGCGGCTTGTTCACTAATAAAAGGATCGTTCATTAAGGTTAGCGATTGTGCAGGAACATTCGTTATATTTCGTTTGCCAAAAGTGCTAAATGGAATAGGCCGGTCGAAAGTAACCATCATTGGGTCAAGAAAATTTCGACGTACTTCTTGATAAATACTCCGACGTCTAGCCCCATCTAAAGGCCCGGATTCATAAGGTCTACCTCTGCCCTGCATAAATTCGGTTAAATAAGTTTTCACTGGTGGACCATACATGGTTGAATCAAGGTTTTCGGTAGCCACTAAAATTCCATCACGAATAGCTTCTGCTTCAATTCGTCGGACAGGAAACGAAGCTAAATAGTCGTTGTTAGGATCTTTTTTGGATAGTTCTTCACTACGGATTGTACTTCTTTTAAAAGTATCGGAAGAAACTATTTCTCTTATAAGTTTTTTAATTGACCAGCCATTTTTTTGAAAGTTAACTGCTAAATAATCTAGTAATTCTGGGTTAGAGGGAAGATTGCCTTGAAGTCCAAAATTATCTACGGTTTCTACAATACCCTTTCCAAAAAGATGGTGCCAAATACGATTGGCCATAACTCTTGCAGTCAATGGATTTTCTTTGTTCAACATTGCTTCGGCTAATTCCAAGCGTCCGCTACCTTTTGATTGGAAAGGAATTTCACCTAAAGGAAGTGCTGATAAGAAGCTACGTGGAATTTCATCTTCTGATAAATCGTTATGATTCCCTCTATTAAAAATTGGACTATTGATTGCGATGCCTTCCGAAAAACCATAAAAGAACCCATTTGCTTTTAAATTTTGAGTTAAATTTTTAATGCTGTCCTTAACGGCTTTAATTTCAGGAAATCTTGTATGCAAATGGCTGTTTTTTAATGCAGTATTAAGTTGATTTACTGATTTCGGGGAAATTTTTAAATTGGCGAAGTTTATTTTTTGTTGCTGTAAGATAGGAGTGGTATGTTCTATTTCTGATGGCCAAACAGAATCAAATGCAATTGCATATTCAGACTCAATAAAAGCTTGATTGGAAAGCTCGTAATTATGTCCTTTAAATTCTCCAGGTAAAATTTCGATATAAGCTTTATGGCCCTTCCATGGACTAATGTCAAAAACATAATTTTTCCAATTTTGGTCCTTAATTTTATGTTCTAGTTCTCCATAAATAGGATTTTGAATCATCTGAAAATTATCAATAATGATACGAATACTACTATGTTCTCCTCTTGCTTTGACCCCAATAAAATCTTTTTCTAAAATGAAATTTGGAGATTGTAAAACTCCAAAAAGACCTTTTCTATAGGTCTTACTTGATGCTCTTCCTTTGTCTAGTCTTTCTAGATTTTTTGAAGTTCTGTCCATAATGGGGTCGCCAAGTGTTGTTTGATTTCCAAAAGCCAACCCTTTTGTTAGCCAACCATCAAAATCTAAACCTCTAAAATCGCCAATGCTCTTATAATTTGTTGTGTTTATGGCTGCTAATTTTTCTTCAGGTTTTTCAGCTAAAGTTTTAATAGGTAGCTTAGACCATTTGCCCCCTATCATTTTTTTCATATAGCGCTTTAGATCGTTAATTTCTTTGGCGGTCTGTTTAGTTTCTTTAGTAATGTCTGCAATAGGACCTAATCGTGAACTTTCCATAATACCGTAAAAAGCATAATAATCGGCAGCAGATATTGGGTCGAATTTATGATCATGACACTTTGCACATGATACAGTTAGGCCTTGAAAAGTTTTACTTGTTACATCAATTAAATTGTCGATGTATGTTGCTTCTTCTTGTTTGATGTCTACAGGACTGTGTTTGCCTTCACCCATAGCATAGAAGGTGGTTCCTAATTGAGATTCTAAGACTCCGGTTTCTTTGTCTACGCGTTGATCAATTAAATCACCTGCCAAATGCTCTTTTAAGAATTGATTGTATGGAACATCGTTATTGAAAGCTCTGATTAGATAATCCCTGTATTTATAAGCACCAGTTATTTGATAATCAAATTCGTGTCCTTTGGTTTCTGCATAACGAACAAGGTCCATCCAATGTCTGGCCCAACGTTCGCCGAAAGCGGGAGATTCGAGATACTTATTTACCATTTGATTATAGGCATTCGGCGAATTATCAGCAACAAATTTTTCTACATCATTTGGTAATGGGGGTAATCCTGTTAAGAGATAGGAAACTCTTCGAATAAGTGAATTTTTGTTGGCTTCTGGCATTTTTAGCAACCCTTTTTGTTGCAATTTCTGGTCAATTAATATGTCTATAGTTTTTGCTTCAAAACTACTCTCGTTGGTTTCAGGTTTAATAAATGCCCAATGGTCTTTCCATTCTGCTCCTTGGTCAATCCACTTTTCTAATAAAGATTTTTCGCGATCTGTGAGTTTGTAATTTGATTCCGGCGGTGGCATTATTTGATCAGGTGCCGAATGATTAATGCGATAAATTAATTTACTTTTCGACGCGTTACCTGGTACAATGGCATGTCCTTCTTCTTTTAAAGCCGCAATTGCACCTTCGTAAGTATCCAATCGCAGACCTGCCTTTCGACTGGTTGCATCCGGACCATGGCATAAATAACAGTTTTGCACTAATATTGGACGAACATGAAAATTAAAATCAACAACATCGGGTAATGGTTCCGCAAAATCCTTGCTATCTCCACATGAGTATAGGGTAAGCAAAAATATTGCTAATGTAGCCAAGAATTTAAATGGATTATAATGCACTTCGTAGAATGAGTTTAATCTTCTCTTTAAATATAAGAATAAAAAGAGCATTCCAGTGCCATTAAAGTCATGCTGTTTAGTTAAATAGTAATGTTATTTTACCGCTTAGACCAAATTTCATACATTGGTTCACCTTTGCTGTTGTTTCCTGTATGGTGCCAATCATTATTTTTTAGTTCATACTGAAAATTCAAAGTAGCCCCAACTCTAGAATTGTCTTTTGAGAAGTATTCGATGTTTTCGGAATAAATGCCATTTTTAGATGAAAATGTACCACCTCCAGTACCATGAAATTTAAAAGTATCGGTATTGTACGCTATCCATTGAAATTTACCATCAATTAAAAACTTTAATGTTTTTCTAGCACTTTTTTCTCCTCTACGTTCTTGTCCTGTATCTGGTCCGCGCGTAGCAAAAAGCCATTGGCCATCTAATTCTTGAGAATTGGACTCAGATTTGTCGAAGATTAATCTTGGATTAGTACCCAAAATTAATTGATGGTTTTTAACGGTAAAGGGTATGTGTAAAGTTTTAATATTATCACCCTCAAAATTCGAATTAAATTCTAGTTTCACATGTAACTCAGAATCTTTAACTGAATAAAAACCACCTTCAGTTTTAATAAATCTGGCAGGAGATTTTTCGTAAATACTATGAACCATATAATTGTTAGTTATTTTAAGTTCATGAATAATATTATCGAGATCAGAAGTGTATACTCCCGATTTAATCTGTGCATGAGCGTTTAACCCCAATGTTAAGCAGTATAAAAAAAGTATAAATTTTAAAATATGGTGAGATTTCATTGCAATAGTTGTTAAAATAGATTGATTCAAATATAAAGAATTGATTATAGCTTATATATCTATCTAAGAGTAGTTTCTAAGAATAATAAATACATAATAATAAGTCCTTAGTTAAAATTTGAATTTTTTTAAATTGAAAATAGAATTATTAAGTAATAAATGACTCTAAAAACAGCTTTTTCAAATTTATTTTTAGAAATTCAAAAATGTTTTACTAATGTAATATTTTATTAATGAGTTGATTTAGAGTAAATTAAATGATTGTTTTTAATTTAAAAAATCTTTTTAGCATATGTTTTCGTAATTTGTTATAAAATACTTGTTTTTTAATTTTTTTTGTTTTGTTTTGCGGTGTCAAATCGAAACAAAAACGATTTTTCTTTTTTAGCGATAGCTGAACATTATGAACCATGTTTCTATGTTCGGGTTATGGGGAATTAAGAAGTCAAACCTCATAACAGCCCATCAGATGGGTAACCGAATTTTAAAGCTAACTTCTGTAGTATTTGAAATAGTCGGCAGTCAGCACGATTATTTTTTTCTTCCTACTACTCAAAGACAGATATTAATCTGAGATAGAATTTCATTGCAATTTTTTAATACTTAGCAAACATCATTGCTATAACTATTGTCGAATTTTCTATTTTAATTAAGTATCAGTAATGAACACAAAATATATTGATCTAATTGATCAAACCTATGAGTTTCCTCAGGAAGAATTTACGCTAGAGGGAGAACACTTACGTTTTCACGGAATTGAATTAAATGAATTGGTTGCTGAATATGGTAGTCCTTTAAAATTCACCTATTTGCCTAAAATTTCTGATAATATTAATAAAGCCAAAAGTTGGTTTGCAAATGCTATTGCAAAACATAAATATAAAGGTGATTATAAATATTGTTATTGTACAAAAAGCTCTCATTTTCAACATGTATTATATGAGGCCTTAAAAAATGATATTCATATTGAAACATCTTCAGCATTTGACATAAATATTATTGAGCAATTAAAAGAGGTTGGGAAAATTAAAAACGACACTTTCGTAATATGTAATGGATTTAAGAGAGCACAATACGTAGAAAATATTGGTCGACTAATAAATGATGGTCATCGTAATTGCATTCCAATAATTGATAATTATGAAGAGATTGATTTGCTATCGGATGTCATTGATGATGATTTTCAAGTCGGAATAAGAATAGCATCTGAAGAAGAACCTAAATTCGAATTTTATACTTCAAGATTGGGTATTGGGTATAAGAATATAGTGCCTTTTTATGAAAATCAAATTCAAGGAAATGATAAAGTAACGCTAAAAATGCTGCACTTTTTTATAAATACTGGAATTAGAGATAATGCCTACTATTGGAATGAATTGGCCAAATGTCTTAAAGTTTATGTTCGACTAAAAAAGATTTGCCCTACGTTAGATAGTTTGAATATAGGAGGAGGTTTTCCAATAAAAAATTCTTTGGCTTTCGAATATGATTATGAATATATGATTGACGAAATCATAAATCAAATAAATCTTACTTGTGCCGAAGCTGATGTACCTGTTCCAAATATTTTTACTGAGTTTGGAAGCTTTACTGTTGGTGAAAGTGGTGGTGCTATTTATGAAATATTGTATCAAAAGCAACAGAATGATCGCGAGAAATGGAATATGATTGACTCTTCATTTATCACAACTTTACCAGATACTTGGGCTATTAACAAGCGCTTTATTATGCTTCCAATTAATAGATGGAATGATGAATACGAACGTGTATTACTCGGTGGACTTACATGTGATAGTGATGATTATTACAATAGTGAGCAAAATATGAATGCAATATATTTACCTAAATACAAGCGTGAAAAACCATTGTATATTGGTTTTTTTAATACAGGTGCTTATCAAGAAACTATAGGAGGTTATGGAGGGTTACAACATTGTCTAATACCTCAGCCAAAGCATATTTTAATTGATAGAGATACAGATGGAAATATAGTGACTACACTTTTTAGCCCACAACAAAAATCGGAAGACCTATTGAAAATTCTTGGATATAACTCTCAATGTGTAGCTACTATAAAAAGTGAGACAAAGGCCTTATTAATTGAAAACTAATCTATAAAATAGAGTTATCGATACTGTCCTTAAATTCAATATCGAGTAACAAACGAAATATTTTAAATAACAATTTACAAAAATGAAAACAACGAAGAATTACGCAGGTATCGCTGACGAATTCGCGCAGTTAGAAACTGCAAAAGTAATATTAATCCCTGTGCCATATGACGGCACAAGTACATGGGGAAAAGGAGCTGATAAAGGCCCTGAGGCATTTTTAGAAGCATCTGAAAACATGGAGCTTTATGATATTGAAACAGCAACAGAGGTTTACAAACAAGGCATACACTTAGTCGCTCCTATTGAAGAAAATAGTTCAGTAGAGGCCATGGTAAATAAGGTTCATAAGGCTACCAAAGAATATATAAAACGAAATAAATTTGTAACATTATTTGGCGGAGAACATTCAATTTCAATAGGATCAATTCGTGCTTTTAATGAATGTTTTGACAATTTAACTGTGCTTCATCTTGATGCGCATGCCGATTTACGTGAAACGTACGAAGGGTCAAAATACAATCATGCATGTGCTGTACACGAAGCAAGTCAGACAACTAATTTAATTCAAGTTGGAATTCGCTCTATGGATGCTATAGAAAAAACTATCATGGATGAGGAAAAAACTTTTTTCGCTCATGATATGGTTAATGATGAGTTCTGGTTTGATAAAGTCATAGAAATGTGTACAGAAAATGTTTTCATAACATTTGATTTAGATGCATTAGACCCGTCAATTTTACCAGCAACTGGTACTCCTGAACCGGGAGGTTTATTTTGGTATGAAACACTAGATTTTTTAAAACAATTATTTAAAGAGAAAAATGTTGTGGGTTTCGATATTGTAGAATTATGCCCAAATCAAACAAGTAAACCATCCGATTTTTTAGCAGCCAAATTATATTACAAAATGTTGAGCTATAAGTTTATGGATGAAGCTATCGATGATGATTATGATAACACCTACGATACAGAATTTAAAAGCAATAATAACCCTTTAAAATTTGATGATGATGACATCTAAAGGACCCATTTCGAATTTTATAGAAAAATATTATCTGCATTTTAATTCGGCTGCCTTAGTTGATGCTGCAAAAGGCTATGAAAACCAATT
Organism: Flavobacteriaceae bacterium EG-1; assembly: GCF_009649685.1. Taxonomy (GTDB): domain Bacteria; phylum Bacteroidota; class Bacteroidia; order Flavobacteriales; family Flavobacteriaceae; genus Aurantibacter_A. Next base: position 440,466 of record NZ_WJPK01000002.1, on the reverse strand, counting down.
AAATAATGGCGCTAAAATGTTGGTTTCATTAGCGGGTGCCATGTCTACAGCAGAGTTGGGTAAAATATTTGCTGAAATGATACGCCAAGATAAAGTGCAAATAGTTTCTTGTACTGGCGCTAATTTGGAAGAAGATATTATGAATTTGGTGGCGCATTCACATTACAAACGAGTTCCGAATTATCGCGATTTAACACCAAAAGATGAATGGGATTTACTAGAAAAAGGTTTAAACAGGGTAACGGATACTTGCATACCTGAAGAAGAAGCTTTTAGAAGAATTCAAGAGCATATCGTAAAAATATGGATAGATGCAGAGGCTAAGGGTGAGCGATATTTACCGCATGAGTATATGTATAAATTACTTCTTTCAGGCGTATTGGAGGAGCATTATGAAATTGATATAAAAGATTCTTGGATGTATGCTGCTGCCGAAAAAAACTTGCCAATCGTATGCCCAGGATGGGAAGATAGCACCATGGGTAATATTTTCGCATCTTATGTACTAAAAGGAGAATTAAAAGCAAGTACCATGAAGTCTGGTATAGAATACATGACTTTTTTAGCCGACTGGTATACAAATAATTCAAAAAATGGAATAGGATTCTTTCAAATAGGTGGTGGTATAGCAGGTGATTTTCCTATATGCGTAGTACCTATGTTGTATCAAGATATGGAACGAATTGATACATCTTTTTGGAGCTATTTTTGCCAAATAAGTGATAGTACCACTAGTTATGGTTCATATTCTGGGGCTGTGCCTAATGAGAAAATTACCTGGGGGAAATTAGATATTGATACCCCAAAATTTATAATTGAGAGTGATGCTACTATAGTTGCGCCTTTAATTTTTGCTTACCTTTTAGAAATGTAATTAGATAGTATTATGGACAAACATGCACACCTAAAAAAAGTAATTGTTGATTTTAAAAAGTTAACCCCAGAAGTATTAAGACTTACGGTTGAAAAATATCCTGATGGGTATGATGATAGAGATATAATTTCATTTAGAAATGCACATGGCGAACGCATAGAGGCTGTGGAGGTTTTAACAGAAGACACTAAATATTTAGTGAAAATTAGTGAAAAACTTGAGTATACTATGGAAAACTATAGAGAGAGTGATTATGAAGATTTTGATGATGACGATCCCGAGGCAGTTGTAGCTCCAGACCCTGAAGATATGGTCGATGATGAGGATAACGATTAATATTACAATTAAAAAGCACAAAAATTTAACCGGGATTTTCATTTTTGAAAATCCCATTTTTTTATGTTACAACTCATGAAAATAGAAGAGATTGAAAATATTGAATTAAAGTTTTTGAATCTTAGTGATTATCAAGAATTAAAAACAGCAATGATATCGGCCTATGCCAATATGCCAGGGGCATATTGGAAGGAAGAACACATAAAATCGTTAATCGACAAGTTTCCTGAAGGTCAAGTTGTTATTAAAATTAATGGACAATTGGCTGGTGTTGCCTTGTCTATTATTGTTGATTATGATGATTTTGACGACAGTCATACATACGAGCAAATAACCGGCAATTATTCCTTTAATACGCATAACGATAATGGTGATGTGCTTTATGGAATAGAAGTGTTTATAAAACCCCAATTTAGAGGTTTGCGATTAGGCCGTAGGTTGTATGATTATAGAAAGGAATTGTGTGAAAAACAAAACCTAAAAAGTATAGTTTTCGGTGGTCGAATGCCGAATTTTCATAAATACTCAAAAGAGCTAACACCCAAGGAATATATAGCTCAAGTACGACGGAAAGAGATACAAGATCCGGTTTTGAACTTCCAGATAAGTAACGATTTTCACCCTGCTAAAGTTATGAAAGGTTATTTGGAAGGTGATGTAGCTTCTAATGATTTCGCCATTTTAATGGAGTGGGATAATATTTATTATCAAAAGCCATCTAAAAAGGCAGCAACAAAAAAAACTATTATTCGCTTGGGGCTTATTCAATGGCAAATGAGACCTTATAAAGATTTGGAAGAATTATTACAACAAGCAGAGTATTTTATCGATGCTGTTTCTGGTTATCGTTCCGATTTTGCATTGTTTCCTGAGTTCTTTAATGCACCATTGATGGCAAAAGATAACCATTTATCTACACCAGACGCCATACGAGAATTAGCAAAACATACGCAAGATATAGTACAAAAGTTTTCGGAATTTTCTATATCATATAATATTAATATTATAACTGGTAGTATGCCCGAAATGATAAATGGTAGATTGTATAATGTCGGTTATCTTTGTCGAAGAGATGGAAGCATGGAGCGTTATGAAAAGTTACATGTTACACCAGATGAGGCGAAAGTTTGGGGTATGCAGGGAGGAACGCAATTAAAAGCATTTGATACTGATTGTGGTAAAATAGGTATTTTAATATGTTACGACTCTGAATTTCCAGAATTGAGTCGTTTGTTGGCGGATGAAGGTATGGATATCCTATTTGTACCTTTTTTAACAGATACTCAAAATGGTTATTCTCGAGTTAGACATTGTGCACAAGCAAGGGCTATTGAAAATGAATGTTATGTTGCAATTGCTGGCAGTGTAGGGAATTTACCAAATGTCCAAAACATGGATATTCAGTTTGCGCAAAGTATGGTTTTTACGCCCTGCGATTTTTCGTTTCCAACAAATGGAATAAAGGCAGAGGCAACACCAAACACCGAAATGATATTAATTGCAGATGTTGATATTGATTTATTACGTGAATTAAACCAGTTTGGTGCAGTAAGAAATTTAAAAGATAGAAGGAAAGATATATTTGAATTAAGAAAGAAATAGAATTGTTTCATAAAGGGCAGTAAAACAAAAAATAGTGAAAGATTTAAAGATAATTGGGGGAGAAGAGTGGTGTGTTTTTGAAGATTTAGGTGTGCCGGCAATTAAAGCTCGGGTAGATTCTGGAGCAAAAACATCGTCAATTCAGGCAACAAATATTAAAGTTTATAGTAAAGGCGTAGAAGAATGGGTAAAGTTTGAAGTTAGTCCTTTACAAGAAAATAGAAGTATAGCTATTGAATGTGAGGCGCGTTTGGTAGACCGGAGAATGGTAAAAAGTTCTTCAGGTATTTCTGAAGAACGATTAGTTGTTCAAACACCATTAACTATGGGAGATGAAACCTTTAATGTTGAGTTAACTTTGGCAAATCGAGATACAATGGAGTTTCGAATGCTATTAGGTAGAGAAGCAATTAATACCCGATTTGTAGTTAATCCAGCCTTAAATTATCAAGTACAATATTTTTCAGATGAAGAGATAAATCAAAAGTACAAATCCTATTTTAAGGAAAAAACAGGGCTTAAAATCGCATTATTGGCTAGTAATCCCAATTTGTATAGTAATAAAAGAATAATAGAGGCTGCCGAAGCACGGGGTCATGAAATTGTGTTTTTAAATGTAGAGTTGGCATATATGAAATTAGATGCTAGAGCTCCTGAAATACGATACCGCGGAGGAAATATTTTAACGGAATTTGATGCAATTATTCCTCGTATTAAACCTTCAGTTACATTTTACGGTTGCGCTTTAATACGACAATTTGATAATCTTGGGGCCTATTGCCAGAATTCGGCTGAGGCTATCACGCAGTCTAGAGATAAACTCTTTGCCTCTCAATTGTTTTCTAAAAACGATATTCATATACCAATAACTGGTTTTGCAAAATCACCAATGGATACCAAAGACCTAATAAAAATGGTTAATGGTGCTCCTTTAATAATTAAATTATTAGAAAGTACACAAGGAAAAGGTGTGGTTCTTGCCGAAACTAATAAAGCCGCTGAAAGTGTTATTAATGCTTTTAAAAGTGTGAATACAAATATTTTGGTTCAAGAATTTATTAAGGAAGCTAATGGTCAAGACATCCGTTGTTTTGTGGTTAATAATAAAGTGGTTGCTTCTATGCAGCGTCAAGCCGAAAAAGGAGAGTTTCGTGCAAATATCCATCAAGGTGGTAAAGCATCTATGATAAAAATTACAGCAGAGGAGAAGAAATTAGCTTTGAAAGCAGCTAAAGTTCTAAATTTAGCTGTAGCCGGAGTTGATATTATTCGTTCAAATAAAGGGCCACTTTTGTTAGAAGTGAATTCGTCTCCAGGTTTAGAAGGTATAGAAAATGCCACTGGAAAAGATATTGCTAATACAATGATCATGGCTATTGAAAAGAAGTTGAAATTTACAATATAGTAGTTGTAGTTCAATTTAAATAAGTTCGTTTTTGTAATAGTCTAAATCGAAATATATGATATACACTTCAATAATTACCGAAAACTAAAATTTGTAACTTCGCTTCATGCTTAGAATTTTAATAATAACGGTTGTATTTATTTTTCTTGCCTCTTGTAAAAAGGATAAAAAAGGCCAATCATTGGATCAAACGAGTAATATTATATTTCATGTTGAAGAATGGCCTAAAAAGTTAAATGTTAATTCGGAAGCAGCCGAAATTTTAAGTAGTTGGGTAGAATATCAGGAGCTTGAGAGAAGCTTTGAGAGTATTTATAACATAGATAATGCTGAAGATTTGTCTTTGATTATTGAAGATTTAATTGAGAAACAAAAAGCAATGGCAGAATCTACTTATCCATTAGAGTTTGATAAGCCCCATATAAAAAGTAGGCAGGTAATGCTTAAAACTTATATTTTAAAAACAAAGAGTAGCTTAGAATATCGTTTAGATTTTGAACCATCAGTGATAGAAATGATAGATGCATTTAATGCTTTACGTAATCAGTTTAATGTGATTCTGAATAGTAAAATAGATGAAGAGTTAATTGAAGGAAGTAATAATTGAAGATTTTTTTCAAAACTTGAATAATAGTGATATTAAAAAAGCGTCAATCTAATTTGACGCTTTTTCTTAGTTCTAAAAACATAAAAATTATTCTTCTGTTGGTGCTTCTTCAGATTCATTTTTTCTTGACTCTAGAGCTTGTTTACTTAAACTGGCTAAATTAAAATTAGGATCAATTTTTAAAGCTTCATCAATAGTAGCTATTGCTGTGTCAATATTTTTATCTTGGTTAAATTGAGCCAATGCTTTTAAATGCGTAAAAGCAGCTTTTAGAGAAACTTCATAGGGTTGTTGTCTTTCATAAAATGCATATTTCTGGTCTTCTTTAACGTTTAAAAGTCCATATTCTATGTTTTTAGAAGCACCCGCTCCGTCACCTGTTTGAATTTTTAAATCAGCCAATTCGTAGGCTAAATATGCGTTTGGTACTCTTTTGAAAAGAACTTCGAATTGTTCTAATGCTCTTTTCGGTTGTCCAAGAGCTTTTAATGAAATCGCTTTAACCTGCACTGCTAAATCAGAATCGGATTCTTCTTTTTCAATTCCAATAGTATTTAAGGCTTGCAAATGTTGGTTGTCGTTCGCATAGATATATGCCAATGTGTCTTTGCGCGCTGGTGAAGGAGATAAAATATTAAGGTGGGTAAGCGCATTAATTACGCCATTCATATCCCCTTGTAATCGCATTTCTCTATAAAACGCTTCATAATGTTTTTGTAGTTCAGAATTTGTTTGTGCTGAGCTTGCAAAACCAACTAGAAATACAAGGGTAACTAATAAATTTTTCATTTTGTAAATTTTTGGTGCGCTAAACTATTAAAATTATCTGGGTAAACCTGTTATAAAACATTTAAAATTAACAACTAAAAAGGGGTGCCAAAATATGACACCCCTTATACAAATTAAGTTGGTTATTTATTGAATTCTAAGCAATTGTGTATTTAGCCTCTTTACTTTTAAATGACTTTAATAAACGAGTGTAGATGGCTACACTTTTAGAGTCGCTATCTAAACAAGATTTTAAAAATTCGCTTAAGTTTTGAAACAAAATATTAGCATACAAAGTCGGTAATTGCGTGTTTAACTTTTTGGGGTCATACGCATCATCATCTACCACAATATCCATTTCTACTCTTTTGCGATGGTAGTCAATTGAAACCGAAGCTGCATTATAATGATTTTTCAAAATTGCAACATGGAGGTTTTCATATTTATGGCTGGCTTGGGTACTGGTACTACCTGTGACAAGATTTTCAATTTCTTTGAGAATCTTTGTCCTTAAACTTGATTTTCTCATGGCAATATATTTTAAATTATATAATAAAGGTAGCGGTTAATCGATGTAATACATTATATATTAACAGTCTGAATCCTACTTTTGTTGTGAAATATACACCTTGTGTTGTGAAAACTCGTTATATCGTGGTTGTAAAGAGGTGTTTTTTAACAAAAATCAGTCTATTTGAGTGAACTATTTTGCCTTTATTTTTATTATCTTCTTTATAATCAGGAGGTTGCAGGTTATTTTTAATGGCTTGAGAAATATAATAGTCCTTTTTTTTAGGATGCTTTGGATAAACCCCATTAAAGAGTTCATTCCACCAATTCTTTTCTATAATCGCTTCAATAATGCGGATGCAATCTTTTCTGTGAATGAGGTTAATCGGGTGATTGCCATTTGATAAATCTGACCGGCCTGAAAGCATATTTATTGGGTGTCTATCACCTCCAATTAATCCACCAAAGCGCAGAATAGTAGTTTGAATTTGCTTATTGTTTTTAAAAAGATTTTCGGCGCTTAAAATTTGAATTCCAGATTCAGTTGAAGGATTTGGTTCGGTTTCTTCTGTTACATCACCTTCAATTGTGCCATAAACAGCAGTACTACTTATAAAAATAACTTTTTGAACGGAGTGTGTAGCAATGGCTTGATGTAATAACTGCATTTTTTTTACATAATTTTCTTTCTTATTTCCTCTTAATTTAGGCGGTACATTAATAATTACAATTTCAACATCTGTTAAAAAATCATTTATATTTCCTTTTATTTTTTCTTCTGTTAGTTCCAATAAATAGGCATTAATTTCAGCGGTCATCAATAGATTTAGTTTATCTGGTGAAGTGGTGCTTCCGTTTATGATATATTTTTTTTCAATAAGGCTTTTAGCTAATGGAAGTCCAAGCCAACCACAACCAATTAATGCAATTTTTTTACTCAAAAGTTACTTTTTTAATAGTTAATACGGCGTCATTTAAAACAAAGGGCATTGGAATATTATCAATAGGGCGAGAGGGCACTGTAAAATCTGGGTGAGTTAATAAGTCGTTTGAGGCCTCATAAAGAGTTAATATTAATTTTTGGTTTTTTGGAATTGTTATTTGTAGCTCTGTATACTCATTATTGCTTATATAATGCGTTAATAATCTACCTTCCTCTTTAATGCCTAAAAGCGATTTTTTTAAGTTTATTCCATTGATTTTAACATCGTTAAGAACTGTTTTGTTTGTGAAAATTTCTAACCTATTAACTATTCGTTGCGGTGTTATACATATGTGCAGTATACGGTCGTTTCCAACAATGGTATCAAGAGAAGTTTCAACTAAAGGTGATTTTATATTTTTTAAAGGAGCTTCAGCAATATAGCTGAAACCAGTACTGTATTTGCTGCTTAGAACGTTAGTAGAAGGGGTAACAGTATTATTTTTACTAATGTAATTACTGGTCCACTCGCTTAAAACTCTTTCGTATGTTACCCAATTTGCTTTGTTAGTATCAACATTTAAAATATAAGCTAAACTTGTAGGTTTTGCATTTTCTTCGGAAAATTCAGAGTTCAAATGTGCCTTAATTAAAAAAAAGAAGCATAAGATAAAACTAAAGATAGCAAGCCTATATTTTTTCTTATAAAAGCCAAAAAGTGGTAAAAGGAGCAAAAAAGTTAGTGTGGTAAGTATAGTTGTTCCAGCCATCAATTTTAATCCTAAACCAATTGGTAGTAAAGCAATAAAAGGTGAAAATATCCATAAAGCAGGAATACTTAAGAAGACCAATAAAAGAGGGTTTGGTTTTTTTTGATTAATTAGTACCATAAACGCGGCAATAGCTGCAATTACAGGGATAATAAAATATACACCCCCCTTAAGATAATAGGATAAAGCACCACATATACATATCCAAACAAACAAGGGTGCCACTAATAGATTTTTGGTATCTATTTTTTTGAATCGATGATATGTATAAAAGCAAATGCCAATGGATAAAAATATGAATGCATTAATATATGCTTTACCATTATAGGTAAAGCCATGAAGTATATCTTGGTATTCGGGGTATAACCATATTAAGAACGTCCAAGAAAAATACCCTATAATTCCTGTGCTTATTAATGAAATAAGCATCGGAGTGAATCCTAAGGCAATTAATTTTATGTTTAATTGATTGTTTTTTAATCCGTAAATAAGAAGACTTATAAACGTACATAATGCAAATCCAAACATTGGCCATATCCAAGAAAAAGGATACGTTACCATTTTAAAAATAGGAACATTAAAATAAACTAAATCGTCAGAATCTTTTAATTCATTTAGATTTGTATTCGAAAAATATTTCAATAGAGGCATTAAATAAGCTCCTTGGTGCGCTAAAGTATTACGGTCTAAACGATCATAATTGTCCCTAACGGTATGGTAGTCAAAATGGTCATCAATAAATGCGAAATTAAATCCATCAATATCCCCATCTTCACGAAAAACCGTTAAATCTGTATCGTTTGGGAGCATTTTATAAATACTGTACATTAACGAATTAGCAACAGGAAAATCTGGATTTGCCCGAGTAAACTCTTTAATCAAGGTAGCATTTCCTGTATTGGTTTCTAAAAGCATATAACTGGCTCCACCACTTCCACGAGCTTCAAAATTTAAGACCAATCCTGTTTCTTTAGCCCAGTCGTGATTGTTAACGAATAAATCTGCACCATTTAGTCCTAGTTCTTCCGCATCGGTAATTAATATAATGATGTCATTTTTTGGAGTATTACCCTGGTGTAGAAAGGCACGAACACTTTCTAAAATAGTTGCAACTCCACTACCTGCATCACTAGCGCCTAGAGAAGAATGCGGACTACTATCATAATGAGACATAAGTAGTAAGGCTTTCTCATTTTCAGTTCCTTTAATTCGTGCTAATATATTTGTTGCCTTACTGTAATTGGCCCAGTCACCTGCTGTATGTCCTACTTGTAATTGAGTTTCAAGACCTAATTTCTCAAGTTCTTTTACAATATACTCTCGCACTTCTTTATGACTGCCCAAACCAACTCCGTGTGGTTTTTGAGAAATATTTTTCACATGTTGTAGTGCCCTATTAGTTGAGAATTCAGAAAGGTTAACATCCTCGTTTTTATTGTATTTCGGCATTTCGGCATTGAAACACCAGAACACAGCTAATATTATTAATAACAGTGATAAAAAGCTTTGAAATGGTTTCATTTGTTTGATAGATATTCGATAAAAGTATGAAATTCTTAAAGTTTTGATTGTTTCAACCGATTTTTTTGGCAAAATCATCAGTAAATAGTATATTTAAGATTAACCCTAACCGACCAATATTTATTTAAAAAGATTATAATTATGGGAATAAAGAGTTTTAGAGGAGCCCGAAAGGAGACTAAAAAGGAGTTTGATGCCCCTATTTTAGTTACAGATTATATGACAAAAAAGCTAGTGTCTTTTAGTCCCAAACAGTCTATTCTTGAAGTTATGGAATTATTTACTAAATATAATATCTCTGGTGGACCAGTACTAGATGATAATGGATTTTTGGTAGGTATTATTTCAGAAGCCGACTGCATGAAACAAATTTCTGAAAGTCGATATTTTAATATGCCGATTTTAGATAAAAGTGTTGAAAATTATATGACTAAAAATGTGGAGACTATTCCTCATGAAATGAGCATATTTGATGCTGCAAATGTTTTTGTAAAACACAACCGAAGAAGATTACCAGTAATGAAAGATGGTTTGTTAATTGGTCAAATTTCAAGAAAAGATATTGTTATTGCTGCACTAAAGCTTAATGGTCATAACTATAAATAATAAAAAGATTTCTATAAAAAAAAGCTCTCCTATTTTGAGAGCTTTTTTTATTCTCTTTTGACAATCATATAATAGTCATTGTCTAGCGGAAGATATCCAAGATTGTAAATGAAATAGTATGTCGTTCCCTTTTTAGTAGTATAAAGATTAGTAATGTAGTCAAAATCAAAATTCTTATCCAATAAACTATTTTTCGTTGTTCTAGTTTTGCCGTCTTTTAGGATATAGCTATCAAGAATTTTATAATTGCGTCTTAGTCTATTATTAATATTACGAATTAGGTTTTTACTATCTGTATTAAATTTATTGTGATATGCATTTCTGCATCCATCTGAACAAAATTTTTTGTCGACCCGTCCAAAAAGTTCAGTGTCGCATTCTAAACATTTTTTTTTCAAAATTCAACTCTTTTATAATTAAAGATTACTTCCTCCGCCGTTCCTTCGTCTTGATGTATTAGACCATAGATGTTAATTTCTTTTGAATTTACTTTTTCAAATGTAAAACTGTCAAAATAGAGTCTGTTATCTGCAATACGAATTAACTTAAATTGTTGTACTTCATCTTTTTCTTCCCACCCTTTTAAATCGCCATGAAAATGCTTCAATTCAAATACTAGGGTCTGTTCAATTTCACGAATATGTCCTAATTCATAAAATTGAACTTTGCCTTCAGAAACCAATTTAAAAGAAAACATCATAGAACCACCCAAGGGAGGGCTCCAAATTTCTTCTATTATTCCTCCGAATGCTTCTCCTTTCCAATGTCCTTCCATCCATGAAATTTCTGAAATACTAGCTTTCGGTGAATTGTTGCCTTTTTTAAACGATAAGGTATTTTGAGCATTTAGTGATATGCTAAAAAGAATTAATAGTGTTAAGATTATTTTCATAAAATTATTAATATGAATAACAAGGTACGAAATATCAGATTTCAAACGGATTGTCAGATTCGTCTATAAAATGCTACTGAATAGCCCAGTAAATTAGGTCTTTACCTGTTCATTTAGAAATGCTGTTTTCACTTTAATCTATTTTCTTAATCACCTTTTCAAAGAATTATTAATAGTTAATAGTATTGATGTATAGGTGTTAAGTGTTGAAGTAGAAGTGTTTAAGTGTGTAAAATGTTAAATATTATATAAAATAGTACCTTTTTATACATAGTACTGTAACAAATTGAAATGTTTCTCGTCTATCAAGTATAAACAAAACAAAATATCAATTTTAAAAACAAGAAATTATGAAAGCAACAAGTAGTAGAACAGCAACAGAATCAAAAACAGGACAGTATTTTTCTTCTTTTGGAAACAGCAAAAGAGCGCAATGGGCGCAATATAGAAATTTCAATCGCTAATCACGATTACACTATATCAAGGATCAATTTTAAAAATTAAAAAACATGAAAGCATCAATCATAAAAACGGCAACAGAATCTAAAAGTGGACAATACTTCTCTACTTTTAGTAATAGTAGAAGAGTTCAATGGGCTTCTTATCGAAACTTTAACCGCTAATCACGGTATTTAATTACACATCAATCATTTTAAATAAATCATCATGAAATTTTTCATCAATCAATCGCCAGTAGATTCAAAAGAGTTTACTTTTTACAAACAATTAAAAGATAACAAAAAAATTCGTTGGGTAGCTTCAATACAATATCTTAATTAGGGTATAAATGTTCATAATAGTGGAGATAGGTTTTTTAAAGCCCATCTCCACTATTAAGGTTATAACCGTTTATTTGGTATTTATAGATATTAGAATTTTAAGTTATTTTTATTTATTAGTTGGAAGAAATTCTTAAAAACAGAGATGAAAATTATTGCGTGCAAACCTATTCATTTTACTATAATTTTATATTTATGCAATAACCCCATTAAATTTTCTTTATCAAAAACTGCTTTATTAATGCGATTAATTTCTGGATCTATTTTGAAATTAAATGCGGAATATAAATTCGCTTTTTCAAGATTTGTTTGTTGAAAAATTGCACCTTCTAAATTACTATTCTCGAAATTTGCTTCAGAAAGTTTAGCTCCTGTGAAATCAACTTGATTCATTTTACAATCAATGAATTGTTGTCTATATAATGTTAATCCATAAAATGAAGAAAAATTTAAGTTACAGTTTAAAAACGAAAATGTCATTAAAAAGTCATTACAGTGTTCAAATTTGAGTCCCATCAATTTACAATGTGAAAAACTTACTTCATTAAAAGTTGTATGTATAATATTGGCATTACTTAAATTGCAATCAATAAACTCGCACTCCATAAAATTTTGGTTGTCAAGAAATGAGCTTTCAAAATTACAACCTTCAAAAACGCAATTTTCATATTCACCTTTGGCTAATATTAATTGAGAAAAATCTTGATTTTTAAAAGTTTTATCAGCAATAATAGGTTGGTTCATTCAAAGGGAATTTTACTGATTTCTTCTATCAATTACACTTACCGGTTTTCTTCCTAATTTACCCATGCTTAATTGCTGTATTTCCTTAAAGTTGCAAACTTCAATTTTTGGTGAAACTCTTAGTTTAGATCTAAAACGATCTTTTATTTGTATTAGCAATTCGTCTGATGAAGTTTTGACTGCAATTTTAATTAAGATTTCATCTGTCCCAATTGTGTTCTTGTAAATTTCGATTACGTGGCTCGCTACTTCGGAAAAATCATTCAATAAATTATCCATTGCCGGTGGGTAAATGGTAGTTCCTTTGTATTTAATCATTTGTTTCTTTCGACCTACTAAAGGCCCTAAGCGAGTTGTATTTCTGCCGCAATTACATTTTTCGGTATGAGCAATAACAATATCACCAGTTCTAAAGCGAAGTAATGGCATGGCTTCAACACCCAATGTTGTAATTACCAACTCACCTTCTTTACCATTCGGAACCTTTTCACCTGCATCATCCAGTATTTCTGAGATAATTAGTTCTGGGTGTTGATGCCCACCTTGTTGTTCACTACATTCAGTAAATGCAGTACTCATTTCTGTAGATGCATAGGTGGAATATAATTCAATATTCCAAGCTGCTTTTATTTTTTTGCCAAGTGTATTTAAAGAGAAATCTTGTTCGCGTAGCGCTTCACCAATACAAATGGCACCTTTAATTCCAGAAGTATTAATGTCTATTTTATTTTTTTCAGCATATTCTATTAATTTTAATAAAAAGGAAGGAACAACAATTAAATAAGTAGGCTTAAATTTTTTAATTGTGTCCCATTGTAATTCAGGTATCCCAGCACCAACCCTAATTATACCAGCGTTAAGTTTTCTAGCTCCTAAAAAATATGCTAAACCAGCCATAAATCTGCGATCAATGGTTGTTGTAAGTTGTAAAATATCGTCTTTACCAACACCTGCACAAGCAAATGAAATAGCCTCGTTGTATGCTAATCGGTCTAAATCTTTATCGGTTAAACCAACAGTTACCGGTTCGCCTAAAGTGCCTGAAGTGGTAACAAAATCAACAATTTCATTTTTAGGTACACAAAAGAAATCGTCATTAAATTCTTGTAAATGTTCTTTGGTGGTAATTGGTATTTTAGTTAAATCTTCTAAAGTTTGAATATCAGAAATGTCGATATTGTTAGCACTGAATAATTTTTGGTAGTATTTAGAATTTTCATTCAAATACAATAATAACGCTTTCAGTTTTTCTTCTTGAAAACGTTTTATTTCTTTAGTTGATGCTTTTTCAATTTCAGGAATTTCCATCATCAATTCAATCTTCTCTTTAGTTTACGAATATAGCTTTCCAATTCTTCTTTATCAGGTATAGTAGTAATTTCTTTTGTGCGAGCTGTAGTAAATGCTTGCAAGGCCAGGGTGTCATAACCAAGGTTGTAATAATATAGACCTATTAAATAATGCACTTCCCAAAACTGTGGATTACTTGTCTCAAATTCTTGTAAAATTGATTGCTCTAAGTGAGATTCAGTAGTTATGGCTTTTTTTACCACTGTATATAAACCACGATATTTAATGTAATTAGCATAGGCTTCAGAATATAAAAACGGATCTGTTGAAATATTTAAATTTGAATTGGACAGAGCTAAATTAGAGGTGATAAATTCCTTTTTTGTAAAGATTTCTTTCAAATCATATGCAACAAATTCTCCTAATTGATATGGGTTTGAAGATACCCATACCAATAAATCTTCTGGTTTAAAAACGATTCCATGATGTGCTAATAATTGGTTTAAAGCTTTTTCGTTTCCGTAGCCAATCTCTTTTTCATCAAGTCCTTTTTTATCTCTTAGTATATCAACGGCAATTTCGGGTGTAATTTTAGGTTGCATGGCTAATAACTCTTCCATTCTTTCATACCGATATTGTGAATGACTTTCCAAAATATGTTCTTTATTTTTCTTGTCATTAGCATAAGCAGCACTCTGAAAATGATTCGAACAAATTAACTGATTGGTATTTTCAACTTCATACACCCCAAAATTCTTAGGAGATACTTCAATGATAGCTGCTTTTTTATCTTTTGCACTAGCTATAAAGATAGATTCTGATACAAATACTTCTCGAGTTTTAGCGATTGCAATTGCTTCTTCAATAGTTGATGCATATTGTAATATTTCACGAGTTACTAATGAAATTGGTGTTTTAGCAATTAATGGAAAGTCAGATTTTCCTGCATTAATAGTTACAGATAAACCTTGGTCATTCATTCCAGAAAGTACACCAATAAATCCTCCCCAAGTAACCGACATAAAGTTATGGCCCTCATCGGGTTTTACAAAGGCAATTATTTTATTTTTCGAAAACTCTTCTCCTACATAAAAGTCAAAATTGCGACCAACAATCATTTTACCATCTTGGGTGTGTTCACCCCAAGCAGCAAAAGAGGAACAACCAACCAAAGCTAAATCTTGCAAGGCATGGCCAATATCGTGGGCTCCATGAAAATACATTACACGTTGGTAAGGTTTTGCAATATAGTCTAAGTCTTGTTTTGCACTTTTTGAAATACCATAAATTTCTGCTTTAAATTTCTCATCTATATTCAAATACATTTTTCGATTAAACCAAGCTAAGAATTTTCGAAGAAAATTTTGTTTTCCTTCAGATGGCACTAATTCATCTATTTTATTGACAAATATTTCTTCTTGGTAATTAAAAAGTTCTTTGGTAAGTATACCTGTTTTTAAGCCAAGCTGGTAGGGATTGCCATCAACTAATAGCTCCCATTGGCCTTGCTTATTTTTTGTTAGAAAATTGGAGCCTAAAATATAAGTAGAATCATTAATTTTTTTACGCTGATCAATAGGTGTTTCATACTCAGATACCTCTGGTATTTCATGTAGTGATTTTTTCACCCCACATGAAATTATAAGCAGTGCAATACCACAAAAAAATAATATTCTTTTTAAAACTAAATTCATTTAGATGTATACATTCATTTTTTAGTTCGCTGTATAATTTTCTCAATAAGGTATTCACCACCTAAAATTTCGGAACAAGTAACTACACCACTTATTGTTACTCCTAGAATGCCATGCATATTTAAACTTTGTCCTGTAAAATATAAGTTTTCAATTTTTGTTCGAGGAGAAATAAAAGATAATAGTGGGTCTTTAATATCTTTTACATAACCATACATAGATCCTCTAGTACAACCTATGTAATCGCGATAAGATAAGGGGGTTGAAGTATGTAGCGATTGCACACATTCACGAATATTTGGAAACTTTTTTTCAAGAGCGGTTAAGAAAGCTTCAGCTTTATCATTTTTAAATTTTTCATAGGCTTCACCGCGATCACTTTTTTGTGCTACAGTATTAAAAGTGTCTTCCCATTGCTCTACTTCATCATAACGCATATAGGTAATAGCCGTAAGCTGATCACCCCATTCATCTTGGTTTTTCCTTACACCCATTGACACCATGTAAGTTTCTGGCCAAGTTTTTTGAGTGTATTCATGCCCAGTCCATACCTTTTCGCAATTAGTAAAATGGTAATAATTTTTATTGATGTATTTAAATGATTTTGGTTTTAGTACAATATGAATACTAAATGCCGAAACCGTGCTTTCCAAATTTTGAATACGAGAATTATACGACTTTCTAAAATGTTCAGCCCCAACCATTTTAAGGGTAACTTTGGGTTCAATATTTGAAATGTATTTATCACCGGTAATTTCTTGTCCGTGTGAAGTAATAACTGAAGTTATTTTTTTGTCAATGCAATTTATTTTAACAACTTCTTGATGATTGTAAGCTTCTCCGCCTTTTTCTTTTAATCTTTTGACCAATAGTTTTGTAATCTGACTTCCGCCATTGGCACATCTAAAAGAACTTTGTATGTATGAATTTATTGAAAGCGCATGTACGTAAATCGGTGTTTTATCTGCAATTCCTGCATAAAGTAAATTTGAACCTGCTAAAACAGCTCTCAGCTTTTTGTTATTTGTAATAGAATCGATATAATCTTTAGCTGATTGTTCAAAAAGTTCAGGGTCGTTACCATAAGGTTTTCCAGCCTCTAAATTGTACAGTGGAAATTTTCTGCAAATCTCTTGTAGTTTGATGCAGTATGCTTCTATTGCTTTTTCTTCTTCAGGAAAATATTTAACTAATTGTTTTTTGAAGTTTTCATAACCTTGTCCATGTGGATACTCAATGTCATCATTATCAAAGGTAATAACGTCATATGCATTTTCATCTAATTTTTTTAACTCCAATCCATCAAGAATATCCAAATAGTCGAAATATCGATATAGGTTTTGGCCTTTTGATAACCCACCTACATAATGAACACCTGTGTCAAAAATAGTCCGATCCCTTACAAAGGTTTGAAGGTTACCACCAAATTGATTGTTTTTTTCTAATACACAAACTGTTTTGCCTTCACGAGCCATAATGTTTGCAGCTACTAGGCCGCCCATGCCACTGCCAATGATTACAATATCGTAATGTGATTTTATCTTTGCCAAATGGACAATGCTTTTTGTTTATGTATAGGTGTAAAACCTAAATCAAAAATAATTTTTTCTTGATTATCATTGGTTTCATTTATTAAAATGAAGTTAGCAATTTCAATACTTATTTTAGGTGTGATTAATTCTAAATCACAAGTTTTTGTATTTAAAATTAGTGTTTGGGCATTTTGAGCTAGTACCTCTTCTGGAGTTTCAAAAGTTGATATTCTATTCCTAAGTTGGCTTGTAAATGAATTTTGAACTAATTTTTGGATTTCGACTGAATCGAAAAAGCAGTTTATTTTTCTGTCAGCGGAATCCATAGATAGTAGTATGGATAATTGTCCATAATCATTGGAAAGGTTAGCTATCGTTGTTTTTTTAGGGATAAAATCGATAATCCTTTTATAGTTCGTTTTATGCGCATTAAAATCTTCTTTTACCGCTTTATAAATAGCATTTCCTTTATATTGATATTCCGACAATAAGTCTTTTTTAAAATACGATTCATCTTCAATTTCATTTCTAAAATTTTGAAATTCATTTCTAAAATAGTTACCTATTTGTTTGGTGCGTTGGCGGTCATTTTCGCCAAAAGAAGCGTCAGAAGAAAGAATTCTTTGTAAGATTTTAACGCTTATGCTACCATCTCGTATTACAATGCTTCCTTTGGGCTGTACTTCAGAATTACCATGAATAAGAATCGGAACAATGTCTAGGTTTAATTGTTCTGCAAGATAAAAAGCACCTTTATGCCAACGTCGTATTTTGTTCGTGTCAGAACGAGTTCCTTCAGGAAAGGCCATTAAAGAATATCCTTGGTCAATTTTCTTTTGTAAATGTGGTACGCTTTTTTCGATGCCTTCAGAAACTGGATAAAATTCTGCCAGACGTGCTGCAAATCGGAATACAGGAGAGTTGTACACCCAATCGTTTACCAAAAATATAATTTTTGGGTGTAGCATGCCAATAGTTAAAGAGTCTAAAGCTGAAGCGTGGTTAGCAATAATCATTGCCGGTTTTTTAAAAGTCTCACCCGTTGTATTAATTACTTTTTTCTTAACAAAAGGATTGCTATATAAGACCGATTTTAAAAGCGATGACATGCCTTTATGATACCATTTCATTTTTAGTTTTTTGCTAATCGGTACAATTTTCACAAGAATTGTACTTAAGAATGAAAATAACATACCTCCCAATGCGTAATACGTCGTAGAAATACTGGAATGAAGAAGTACACGTAAAGAAATAGGTCTTTTCTTAGAGCTACCAATGAATAAGTTAAAAAGCAAAGGTTGTATAGTAAAGGCAATTGCAACTGCGGAAAAAATTCCGATTAGAGAAACCGCTGAAATTGAATACAATGCTGGATGTTTTGCAAAAATCAATGCACCAACACCTAAAACAGTGGTGATAACTGAAAGAATAATTGAAGTGCGATGGGTAGGTAATATTCGCTCACCAGTTTTAAGTTCTTCTAGTAAGCCATTAGTAATAAAAATGCTATAGTCTACACCAAGTCCAAATATAAAAGTGCAAATAATGATATTAAATATATTGAATTGAATAGCGACTAGCCCCATAATACCAACGGTTACGAACCAAGTAAGGAATATGGGTAAAGCGGTTACTAAGGTTAATGAAAAACTACGAAAGTAAAAACCAAGAATTAAGAGTACTACTAAAATTGAGTAACTAATAAGACGATTAAAATCATTATTTAAATTACCTAAAAAAGATTCATTAACCCCTTGTCGGTCAATGACAACTGTATTTGCCGAATTTTCAAATGCTTTGTTAATTATTTCTATTTGGGATGAATCTATTTTAACCAATGAATTTACAGTGCTATAATTTGCTTCAGTATTTACGTAGTCTTGAATTGGGATAGCATTGAGAGTTTTAAATTCATTAATCTCTAAAGTTTTAAAATCGGCATTTAATAATTGGTAAAAAGCTTTAAAGGTGTCAGGTTTAAAATTTAATTCATTTCCGCTAGTAATTAAGTTCTGTTGTAATGCGTTACTTTTTTCTGCATCCCAAAATTGTTTCCAGAGGGCTATTTTTTTCTTTTGTGTGGCTTGCGAAGATACGACTCCACCAATTCCGCTATAGTCAATAATTTCACCTCTTTTTTTTAGGTCAGCTAGCTTTAGGTTTAACATGTCGTTAGTTAGCAGGGCGTCTTCAATATTAGGAGCATGAGCTACAACGTAAATCGACTTCGATTCTAAATTCGTGAGTACGTCTAGTTGTTTACGTGCGTTTATTATATCTTGAGGTTCGTAGTTTAGTTGGCTTATATCTTTATTGAAAAGCACTTTAGAATAGGTGAAAGTGCTAAGAATAAAAGCTAAGAAAACAATAGTAATTGCCCATTTATTTTTATGAAAATTGAAGGCTGCAATTCGATCTAATAAGGTGTTTCTACTAATTTTATCTATGGACGATTTGTAAACCTGCGGAATGAAAAGTAGTGCAAAAACGGCAGAACCTAGAACACTAATTGCGGCAAATATTCCTAGGTCTTGTAAAGCTTGTGATTTAATAAATAATAAACATAAAAAGGCAGATGCAGTGGTTAAACTGCTTATCATAATTGCTGGGCCAACTTTTTCATATAAGTGTTTAATAGACTTTTTATTTCGAATGTGGGTGAGTATATGTAAGGCATAGTCTAAAGTAACACCAAGTAATATAGAACCAATTCCTAAAGATATCGCCGAAACCCTAATTCTAATTAAATATAAAACAGCAATCGCTAATAGGCCACCAAATGCGGTTGGTGTAAATAAAATTAATGGAAGAGTAAGTTTCTTATAAAAAAGTATTAAAATTAATAGCAATAGCGAAAGTGCTATACCTACAGTAAACTGTATATCTTTTTTTATTTGTCTTGCATTAGCAACTGCTATTAATGCACCTCCGAAATAATCTAGTTTAACTTTGCTGGTATACGAATTATTGAGCTGTTTTTGAAGATGATAAAGGGTGTCAACAAAAGTTTCGTTGTTAGCGGTGTCACTAGATTCAAAAGCGGGATTAATAAAAAGCAAAATGTTCCTTTCATCTTTGCTAAGTAGAAAACTGTTTTTTACAGTGAATTCATCACCAAAGCTTAGCTGTTGTAATTTTTTTAATGCTATAAATGAAAGTCCGAGAGGGTCCTTTAATATGGTTTCTTTGGCAATTATTCCAGATGGAGAAATCAGGGTTTTATAGTTTTCTTTGGTGATTGCTGCAATACTATCTTTTTCTAGTTTTTTAGAAATGTTGCTATAGTCGGTTTCGTCTAAAAATAGAGGTAAATTTTTATAAACAAATTCAATTGAATTAAGAACCGCTTCATCTTCAATTTTACCCTGTATTTCTTTTATATAGGTTGATGATTTATTTAAACTGTCTAAGAATTGATTTGCAAACTGGGTGAGGTCACTTAATTTACCATTGTCTTGCAATTGTATATTGACAATAATTTTATCAGCAAAGTTGACCGATTTTAATACCTTTTGAAGTTGCTTGGCATCTTCATTAACCGGAATTAATTTTGAAATATCTTCTTCAAATTCAATTTTAGAGACTAAAAAGGCAAGTGTACTAAACAAAATAAAAAGTAGCAAAATACTTTGCCGTTTGTTGGCGCTAATCCATTCGTGACTGTTAAGAAAGAAATTACCCATTGCTTACAGACGTATTATTTCGTTTAAAAAAAAGCAATATGAAGTATCCAATTATTCCAAAAAGTACTGCACCAAATATGGCGAAAATTATACTGCCAATAATGTAGGTTTTAAATTGTTTTAACGCCCCAAAATCTTCTGTAAAATCGCTCAGGGCAAAATTTACTTCTTGTCCTGTAACTATAGATCCAGTTTGCAAACCTAGAAATACAACAAACGGAATTAATGGAGCCATACTAACATTTGAAAATGCAAATGCAATTACTTTATTCAGTTTTAAAAGAACGGCAAGAGTAATTACTAAAACAGTATGAAACCCCCACAGTGGTGATAATCCAATAAAAGTGCCTAATGCAATGGACAATGCTTTTTTTAAGGGAGGATCATTACTTTGTAAAAAGTCTTCATAGAAAAAACGTTTAAATCCTTTTCTTCTAAATTTTCGGTATAAATCTCGTGGTTTTATATATAATAAGGCGATAAATACAAGAATAGTATTTAGAGCAAAAATGCGTAAAAAGTCCTTGGTTGGACGATAATGAGAAACGCGTTCTTTTTCATCGTAAAGTACGCGAATCGGCACATTTTTTAATTGAATTCCATTCCATGAAGATCTAACCATGGCCTCAATCTCAAACTCAAACTTATTCGTTTTAAGTTTTATGTTTTGCATTGCTTTTATGGGATATAAGCGAAATCCAGATTGTGTGTCGGTTAAGGTTGTTCCAGTGGTAACCCACAACCAAAAATTCGAGAACTTATTACCAAAACTACTTTTTTTAGGTACGCTTTCGTGTTCCATATTCCTGCTTCCTATGAGCAGTAATTTATTGTCATCATTGGCCTTTAATTCATTCAAAAAAACAGCAATGTCTTCAGGATAATGCTGCCCGTCAGAATCAATTGTTATTGCAAAATTAAAACCTAATTCAAGTGCTTTTTTAAATCCTAATCTAAGTGCATTGCCTTTACCTTTGTTCTCACTTAAATTTATTTGAACTACATGTGTATATTCTTTAAGTAATTCTTTGGTGTTATCTGTAGCTCCATCATTAACAATAATTATATTTGAAGTTTGCAATAATACACCGTCTACAACTCTTCTTAGGGTCTTGGCATTATTATATGTTGGAATAATAACACAGCATTTGAGCTGTATCATTTGTTCCCTAGAGGTAGCTGTATCAGAAGTTATTGGTTGTATCAATCTTTCCCCAAAATATTAGGCAAAGATACATATTCAATAGCCTAAAACAATTGCTTTTCCGACTCGTTAAAGCTCTTTGATAGTTTAATGTAACCCTTTATAAATTTTTTAATTTCTTGAGAGCTTTCGGAAGCATAGTGCTCAATTATAAACTGCTTGTCAGCGGGAATGGCAGACTTATATTTTAAAAATTTTGGAGAATTTTCTTGAACCCCCAAACGAAGACACCTTATTTCTATGTTGTTTGGGTCTTTCTCTACAGCTAGTTCAAGTGAAGTTATTCCTTCTTTAAAATATGTTTTCTTGTCTTTAACTTGTTTGCTGTGTTTTGCCAATATAGTAGAAAATGCACCTTTATAGGCAATAAGTATTGCTTTGTCATTCGAGGAAATAGAAGAAAGCGCATTGTACATGTTCTGTGTTATTTCACTGTTATCATTAGCTAAAGGATAATTTTTGCGTAAATCGCTTAAACCGATTGAATTAACTAATAATGTTATAATTAAGATGATATAAGTCAGAAGTTTCATGTGCTCTACATTATTTTAAACGTAGCATTCAATTTTAATGCCAGCGTTTTCTCAAAAGCTACCGTGTTTTTTATTTTAATAGCTCCATCTATTTCATTATAAGAGATGGTTAAATGTAATATTTTGTTCTCGTCTGGGTTAATGATAGCCATAAACTTAATGTTAGAACAACTGGATAAGAAGAGTTTTTTATTCGTTGCACTTTCCGTAAGTTCTTTTATCATTTGAATCATGCATACGCCTGGCATCACTGATTTATCAGGAAAGTGACCGTCAAAAATTTCATGATTCTTATTCAATGAGACTGTTGCCTTAACAATGTTATCATTGTTTTCAAATGATTTTACTTCGTATAAATTTTCGATGAGTACGCTCATAATTTTTTCAGATAAATGTTCAGTTTAATATTCGAATGTTGAATATTAATACGGCTTACAATGTTATCACTATTTCCCGAAAATAAAAATGTAACTTTTTCTTTTCCATTATAAGTCCGAACTATTTTGTTTAGTTTTTCATTTTCAAAAAAATAATAATAGTTTTTCTTCAAAAGTTCAGATTGAAACATTTTTGAATTTCCTTTGAAAAATTGTTTTTCTGAAAATGGATTTTGCTTAATTAAGGCAAAAAAATCGTGTTTTAGTATGTTAATTAGTATTTTTTTGTCCATTTCGGGTAAAATATGATTGATTTTGAAAGTTTCATTTAAAAATTCAAAATCAAATAGTTTGTTACCCATTTCCGTTGTAAAAACAATTCGATGATGTTGATTATTTAATTTTTTTACAATAAAAATTCCGCTGAACGATTTTTTTAGAACTTTAATATCAGCTTTGTATACATAGTCTAAACTGGCATTTGCGAAGTATGGGTTCTCTATTTCAAATTTAGCTTTACTAGCTTGCTTAAATTTTTTCTTCTTTGGATAAGATGCACAGCTAACGACTAATAAAACAAGACTAATGAGCAAAAACCGCATCAGGTATATTTTGATTGGTAATTCTATTAGAAAACTGTATAAGTGTATAGTCGTTTGAGGGTTCTATCATTTTAACGGCACTCACTTCAGATTTGTTGTTAAAACTAATGTGAAACTCCTTAATGTATTTGGCGAATTTTTCATTTAGAGGAGAAAAATATACAACACTACCCTTTTTTGTATTAAAGTAGCTGATGTTAAATTCTTCCGTGGTAAACATATCCCCAGTAATACTAGCACTTATTAGTTTATTTAGTTGTTTAAATAGTTTGTTCGAACCAATATCTATGTTGTTTTTTTCACCTTCATTATTAATATATAGCATGTCATCTTTAAACAAAACGGAATATTGAAATGGCTTCATATAAGCCCATTTGACCATATTAGGACTTTTAAAAGACAATTTGCCGTTTGATTCGATATCGTTGGATAAAAAATCTAGATGCTTTTTTTGTACAAAATCTGCTGTTATGGTGCTTGTAGTTTTAGCTAATGATTTAACTTTTACTTGTAACGCAGCGGCTTCTGAGATACTCATTTTTGTTTGAGCAAGTGTATTATTAATTGTTAAAACAAGCAATAGTAAACTCATTATGAATAGCCGAGTAATTCGCGACTTATTTGTATGTAAAAGCCATTTATTCATATGCTTTGATATTCAAAAGTTGTTCCGCAGGAACTGACTTAAGATTGTTTGCTTGTAAAAATAACAATAACCGTTCCAACACCACTATGGTTTTTTTTGAGGTGTCGTGTAAAAGAATAATGTCTCCTTTAGAAACTTTTGCAGTAATACGTTTTAATATAGCATCTTCTGATCGACTGGTAGTATCTAATGAGCGCACCGACCATCCAATGGAATTTACCTTGAGATTAGCTACAGCTTCTTGTATGCTTGGGTTGGTAACACCGAAAGCAGGACGATATAAAAGCATTTTAAAACCTGTGATTTTTTCAACTATTCCTTTTGTGGTATTTAATTCTGAAATGACTTTGTTAGTACCAAAAAATCCGAAATCGTTAGTGTGAGAATAGGTGTGATTGCCAATGCTATGACCTTTTTTTAAAATATCTTGTACTATTGTTGGGTGTTTTTCTGCATATTTTCCAATAAGGAAAAAGGTTGCCTTAGCATTGTGTTTTTCTAATAAGTCTAAAATTTGGGGGGTAAATTCTGCGTTCGGACCATCATCGAAGGTTAATGAAACATTATTTTCTTGAATATTTTTATTGGAACTTAATGATGTTAAATGGTAATTCCATCGTATAAAAAAAGAACCAAAAAGTGTGATTAATAGCCAAAGAAATAGAATGATTAGGTAAATAAACCAAGGAATATCAATCACAAAATTCAATGAAATTAAAGCGACTAAAAGCGAAATAACAAAAAAGTTGACGTATTTTCTTTTTAGCATCTTTTTAATAATACAAAACTTTGATTTTCACCTCTATATTGATTATAGAGTAAAACGATTTCTAATTTTTTAGGTTTTAGGGCATTCAATTGTACGGCGTTTGGCACATTCTGATGTTTTAAAATTTTGTTTCCAAGCCAAAACCCGAATGCCGAAGCCGTGTCGAATTCACCCGATAAATGTTTATAGTATGCTTGTGGTGTGTGTTTAAAAATACTTTCAGTTAATTGACTGTAATAATCATCAAAATTTACATCGCCATTATTACCCATTATTAATAGGTCTATATCTTCAATTTCCAAATTATTACCAGCAAGAAATTTAAGGGCAAGTGTAGCAACTCGTTCCTTAGCAATTTCATTGAAAGTTTTGAGTGCAACTAATTCAGAATAAACAGAACTAGTTTTACTATTTGATAATAGGAAGAAATTTGCTCCTTCTGCAAAAACAGCTCCGGAGGTGTTCGAATTTAATAAGGAGTTCGAGTTTGTTGGTGTGTCTTTAATATGACCAATTAAACGATGTGTGTTTTCATGATGGTCTACAAGTTCGTCTACGCCACCAACTAAAATATGTTGTGCTTCATTTTCTTCAAGTTGCATTTTAGCATCCAATAAAGAAGATTCAAATGAAATTGTAGAATGTACATAGGTAAAATTATATCCTTTACACCCCATACCCAACGCTATCTGGCCAGCAACAGTATTGTGTGAGGATTGAATGAACCTAGTTGGAGTTAAGTACTGCTCGTCATTATCAATAATATCTTTTATAAATTTTTCTGAATCACCGATACAACCTAAACCAGTACCAACTATAATTGCATCTACTTCACTTTCTTCAATTTGAGCTTCATTAAGAACCGTTTTTGCACTTACTGTGCTCATTTTTATCCCTTTTGCCATTCTTCGTGCAGCGGCTGGTGGTATAAATTCTTTATAGTTTGGTGCTATAACATTCAGTGTTGAAGAATTATAATTCACAACTTCTTCAAGAAATAATGTATTGTCTAAAGTATGCTGAGGAGAAATAGAACCAACGCTGTTTATGTACACCGATTTTTTCATGCTTCTTTCGAAAATATTAAGGTCGAACAATTTCCTCCAAACCCAAAGGAGTTAGAAAGTACAGTTTTCAATTCTTTCTGCTTTAGTTTTATTTCAGGTTGCAAATTGAATTCAATCATTGGGGTCTTGAAATTCAGATTTGGATAAATTATGTTGTTTTGAAGGGCAAGTACAGAAAAAACAGCTTCTATGCCACCTGCAGCAGCTAATGTATGGCCGGTAAAGGCTTTGGTAGAACTAAATTCTGGCACTTTATCTCCAAAAATACGGAGTAGTGCTCTGCCTTCAGAAAGGTCGTTATTAGGAGTGGCAGTGCCATGGGCGTTTACATAGTCGATAGATTCGGGCGAAAGTTCTGCGACTTTTAAAGCTTTCTCCATAGCGAGAACAGCACCATCACCTTGTTCTGAAGATGCGGTTTGATGATAGGCATCATTGGCATTACCATATCCTTTTATATAAGCTAAGACCTTTTTGTTATCTCTAGCGATAATTTTATCAGATTCCAAAACCAAATAACCAGCAGCCTCTCCGAGGTTTAAACCTTTTCTGTTGTTGTCGAAGGGTGCATTAAAGGTGTCTGATTGAATCATTAAAGTTTTAAAACCATTAATTGTAAATTTTGACATTGCATCTGTGCCACCTACTATTACCCTGTCTAATTCACCAGATTTAATCATTTTTGCTCCTTGCATAATTGCATTGGCAGCAGAAGAACATGCGGTACTAATCGTTGTAACAAAACTTTCTTTGAGACCTAAATAATCAGCTATTTTTTTTGATGAGTCACCTGCACTTAGTCCGGTTATGTGATTCCAATGCGAATTTCCTTCGAAATAATCGTAGAAATACTGTTCTGTTTTATCCATTCCACCAACCGTAGTTCCTGAAATTAAGCCTGTTGCGCAATCATTAATATCTGATATTCCTGCATTTGTAATGGCTTCTTGAGCTGCAATTATGCCAATCATTGGAGTGCGCGAATAGGCGTCAGAATTAAGGTTTAATAAAGCCTCAAGTTCTTTGTTTTGCATAGCTATTTCACCAACCATAATGTCATTCTTATGAATAGTGTCAATCTGAGAAATTTTCGAAATACCTATTTTCTCAGAAATCAGAGATGCGAAATTTTCAGCTACATTGTTACCAATTGCTGAAATAATACCAATTCCCGTGATAGCTACTCCTTGACTCATTGTCTGTTTGTGGTAAGTGAAACGAGTTCTTTGTAAAAATACAAATATCCCAATTTAAAGTTGAGATATTTTAATTACGATTAAATGTAATTATTGGTGTATTTAGCTTCTATTGGCTTCAATATAGGCAGCCATTGTGTCAATCGACTCAAAAATTTTACGACCTTCTTTCGGATCCGCCAATTTAATGCCATAATCTTTATCGAGCATAACGATAAGTTCTAAAGCATCAATTGAGTCAAGCCCTAAGCCTTCTCCAAAAAGCGGTTCGCTGTCTGAAATTTCTGCAACAGAAAGGTCTTCAAGGTTTAATTGTTCTATTATTTTTTCTTTCAATTCTATTTTCAATGCGCTCATTGGGTCTAGTATAATCTGGTTATTTCGCTAATCGAATGAACAAAAGTACCGCTATTGGCAACAATGTACAAGAATGCATCATATTTTCCATTATCAAAGTCTACCCAACCACATAACGATTTTTTAGCTTTTCCTTCCTTAATGAGGTTTTCGCTATAATCAAATAGTATATCAGGTTTTATTTCGTCAAAAACAAAAAATGCATTTTCAGAATATAATTGATGACGAATGCTAATTTCTCCTAGGCAAATGTTGGGCAATGTGTATACAAATATAGCTGGGCTAGCAAAACCATTTTCAATGGCGTTTTGATGTTTACGATCAGTATCTATGCTAGAAGCTTTGTTTGATAATATTAAGGCGATATTTTTTTCGGACTCATTTTTCAACAATACCTCGGCTGCTATAAAAGCCAATTTGCTTAGGTTGTCCATTTTAAAAAATTTAGAATGGTCAATTTCTAAATATTTATATGCGGCTTTTATGAAGTCTTTAAAAGCTTCAGAATTTTGCTTGAAAATAGATTTCCCGTTTAGTACAATTTCACCATTTCTGATGTGACAATAGGCTTGTATGTTTAGATTTTGATTCAGGCTTATTTTTTTTTACAAATAAACATGGTGTGATATTCGCCTAAGCTAATATCTTCTTTAATTAATAAACCAGCCTGGACGGCTAAATTTATAAGCTCAGTTGCTTTATACATTTTACTATTGCCGTTGGCTAATGCTGTAAAATATAATGAGGTAGCTTCTAATATAAATTTTGCATTATCAAATTTCTGACGATCCGTATATGTTTCAATAATTATTAATTCCGTTTCAGAATTCATAGCTTTAACACTAGTGCTCAATATTTTTAGAATTTCTTCTTTTGAGAAACAATCTAAAAATTGACTCATCCAAATTATATCTGCACCTTCTTGAATTTTTGGATTTTCAGAAAGCCAATCAATTTCTTGACCAGAAACTCTATTTCCGAATCCGTTGGCATCAGCATTAGCTAAAGCTTTTTTTAATTGTCCCGGTAGATCATATATTTTTACCTGAATATCAGCATTGAACTCGCAACATTGAATTGCAAATTTTCCGGTATTACCACCAATATCAAAAATGGTTTTAGGATTACTTTTAAAAATAATATTTAGTGCATCTACAAAAATTTCATCGGAGTAGAAGTGGTCAAAATCGAACCAAGATTTTTGTACATGTGGAGGCAATTGTGATAAGCCCTCATAAATCGTATTCCAATTACCTAATTCTTTTAAACCCTTTGGTTTGCCTGAAGTAATTGTATCTTCAAGATGAAAAAGCCCCTGATAACAAACATCTTGAGTGAAGTTAAGATTGACTTCAGTCATTTTGTGGTAATTTAAGAAGTAGCCAATTTTAGAAAGTTCGTACTTATTTTCATGATTCTTTATTACAATATCTGAACTTTCTGCTATTTCTAAAAGTACGCTTAACCCGTACTCACTAATGGGTAGAGCTTCACAAATTTCACTTTGCGAAACAGCTCGTTTAGCTTCGAAAATATAGTCGAAAACGCCTAAATTTTTAAGTGTAACCGAAGTTTGGAAAACGAAAGGAGCAAATGCTATCTTTTGTGCTTCTTGCAAGGCATCTACCGCCCTTATGGTTTTTTTTGACATATGTTGTTTAGGTTATACCGAACTGAAATCGCAAATTTAACGAATTCAATAATTACAATTTTTATATAGCTTTAATGATTAATTTTTTCAAAAATTACGGCCGTATTACATCCACCGAAACCAGATGCTGTTTTTAAGAATGTATTTAGTTTTTGTGATTTTGTTTTGGTTATGATATTCAATGGTTTTGACACTCCTAGTTCTTTAAAACCTAGTGAGCTAAACAAAGTGTTTTGTTGTAAAGAATGCATGCCAATAATGGTTTCCAACAAACCAGATGCTCCCAAAGTGTGTCCAAAATATCCCTTAAAACTATTTAAAGGGGTATTTTGTAAGCCAGCACGATTAAATGCAATAGATTCCATTTCATCATTAAAATTAGTGGCCGTGCCATGAGCAGAAATATAGTCAATCTTGTCAGCAGTAAAATTTGCTTGATTTAAAGCAGAATTTATGCTCCTGTATAATCCTTCTCCAGTTCTAGATGGGCCAGAAATATGATTTGCGTCATTACACGAAGCTTCACTAACTATTTTAACAGCTTCTTTATTAAGATGTTTTTTTTCTTTAGTTACTAAAATACTTGCACCAACTTCTCCGATATTAATTCCTGATCGTGTTTTACAATAAGGTCGACAAGGTTCTTTACTTAGAGCTTGAAAAGATTGAAAACCAGTTAAAATAAACTCAGATACCAAATCACCGGCAGCAATAAAAACATGATCATAGGTACCTTGATTAATAAATCTTTTTGCCATTGCGGTGGCTAACACGCCAGATACACAGGCATTTGAGAGAATAATAGCTTCATTTTTAAAGCCAAAGAAGTTCATTATTTTTTTTCCTAAAACTGATAGGTAAGCCCTGTTTTCCGGAAATTCACTATACTTTTCAAGAACGTCAATATTACCTTTTGTTGTTGAGATAATTAAGCCTACACGGTCGTTTAGTTGAATGTTGGCATTTTTAATGGTAATTGAAAGCGAAGTGATAAGTGTTTTTTCAAGTGTTGTGTATTTCTCCTTTGCATTTAACCTTTTAAAATTATCGTCTAGACTTTTTCTATCTATTTGAGAAGAATAAAAAGGGTCGGGAAGTATACTTTTATCATTAATCAATTTTAGACTTGATATTGCATTGCTTATTTGAGAAATAGCGGCATGACTGTCAAATCCATATGCAGAAACAATAGTGTTATATGAAAGATAAACTTCAGGCATCTATTAGTCCAACTTTTTGTTTCCATTCCATAAAAAAAGCAGGAATAATTAGTGATAGATCTCCGTCCAATTCTACAAATACTTGTACTGTTTCACCAGTACAAACTACTTGACCTTCCGGATTCATTATTTCATATTTAAAAATCATTTTGGCTGCTGCAGAATCAATGTATGTTGTTTTTATTTTGGCTACATCACCATATCGTAAAGGTAATTTATGTTCACATGAAGATTTTACGATAGGAGTGCTAAAATTATGGGTTTTCTGATCTAGATATGAGATGCCATGATGCCGGCCAAAAGCCTCTCTTCCATCTTCAAAATATTGAATATAGTTTCCATGCCAAACGATGCCAAGTGGATCACATTCAGTAAAACGAACGCGAACATCACTTATAAAGCTAATTTCATTTTTTATTTTAGACGGCATTTTTTCTTTTGTAATAAATTATTGCAGTAGATGTAGTAACTAAAAAGAATAATGTTAATAATCCTATTTCTGGTACAATTTCGATAAATTCTACATTTCTCAAAAATACATCATAAAAGGCACTTAGCCCCCAATTCATAGGAGATAGATTCGATAGGGTTTGCATTAACTTAGGCATTGCAAAAACGGGAACCCAGACCCCGCCAATGGCAGCTAATATAACCACAAAAGTGGCTCCAAATGGTGCACTTTGTTCTTGGCTTTTGGCTATTGTGCCTAAAAGTAAGCCAAGTCCAACAGCTGCTAATCCTGCAAAAAAGGCAACCACAAATAGCAAAGGTAGTCGGCCTGAAACATCAAGTTGAGGTAATCCAATTAATGGAAACAAGTAAATGCCGACCAATAACATTAGGGCGAACTGTATTAATGAAACAACTAAAAATACTACGGCCTTGCCACCTAATACGGTGGCATATGAAACAGGATGCGTACGTAAACGAACAAATGTGCCTTGGTTTTTTTCTTTAACCATATTAATTGAAAGTGGAAGAATGATGAAAAATATTGCAAATAACGACCAGGCCGGAATATTGTGTTGCGTAGAATTGGGTATCATTGCTTCTTTGCCAGAATTTGGTATTATTTCTTTAAAACTAATAAAGCTCTCCGTATCGAATATTTCTTCTAATGGGTCATCTGAAATTTCTTCTTGAAAAGCTTTGTAGATTGTCTTGGTTTCTATTTTTGAAACCATTTGGTTAATTCCGCTTTTTATAGAGTTTCTAAAAGAAAATTGCGTTGCTGGGTCAAAGTAAAGTTTTACTTCTTTGGAATTTATTTCCGATTTTTCTTGGGGAACTTCTTCTTCATCTACTCCAAACTTTGCTAATATGCCCGCAACATTTTCAGAAATTTTTAGATTCAAATCTGAGGTAAGGTTTTCAGGAATAATAATGGCTAATTGATATTTGCCATTTTGTATTTGTTTTTGGGCTTCATTTTCATTGACATGTTCAATAATATTGAACATGTTAGATGACTTAAGGTTTTTTAGAATAGTTTGTGAAACTTCTCCATGGTCTTTGTCGACTAAAATAATGTCGATTTTATTTTGTTTAATAGTTTTAAAAGTACCGTCTTGTACAGTAGTAATGACAATAACTAACAAAAGTGGCATAATAAACAATACAGCTAAACCACCAAGGTCTCGGGTTAGCAATAATAATTCTTTAGATGCACTAGCTAAAAGTTTATGCATAATCTCTAAGTGCTTTGCCTGTTATTGATAGAAATACATCTTCTAGATGTTTTACTTCTGGTTGTTCATTAATCAATTTTTTTGGATCACCTTTAATTACGATACTTCCATGATCAATAATGGCGACACGAGTGCAAAATTCTTCTGCTTCATTCATATGATGCGAAGTGTATATTATTGTAGTGCCTTTTTTGTTTAGTTTTTTTAAGTGATTAATTATTGCCTTTCTCGATTGTACATCTACACCAACAGTTGGCTCGTCTAAGAATAAAACTTTAGGGTTGTGTAAAATGCCTGCTATTAAATTTATACGCCTTTTCATTCCACCTGAAAATGTTTTTATTTTCTGATGCGAAAATTTAGAAAGCCCTAAAATTGTAAGATGCTTATTTATTTCTTCTTTTAATAAGGGCTTCTTAATACCATACATGCTTCCGAAGTAGCTTAAATTTTCATAAGCTGTTAGTGAAGGGTATAGTGCATATTCTTGTGGTACTGTACCGATAAGTTGTTTAAGTTCTTTTTGATTTTCTACATAGTTTAGGTTGTTAATTTTAAAGGAACCAGATGTTGGTTTTAATAGTGAACTTAACATAGAAATTAATGTGGTCTTACCAGCACCATTAGGACCTAACAAACCAAATATTTCACCTTCAGCAATATTGAGATTCAAATCTTTTACTGAAAAAAAATCAGTGCCTTTATATTTTTTAGAAAGGTTGTTGATTTGAATCATTGCCTTTTGCTATTAATATTCAAGAAGCTTTTAAACAGCTTTCTTTAATTTTTTGTAAAATGCTTCCTCTTTGTTGGCAATAGCCTCGAGTTGATCAGCTATTTTATTGTAACCGTCGGCTTGCCCACTTCTGTTCTTGTATATTCTTGATGCATCAACTGCAAAATCACGCCATTGATCTCCAATAAGTGTCATTTCTTTTGAGAGTTCAAAAAGTGCAGGGTTGTTTAGGACTTTAGCGGCTTCTTGTAGAAAGGCTCCATATATATATCTAAACCCTCCACCACCTGTGCCAATCTCTTCTTGCATACGAACAATTTGCCCTAAATAGTGATTAGCTTTTTTCGTTCCAATTTTCTTTGGCCATTTGCGAATGTTTTTTGCCACCAATTTAATTGCTCTAACACCAACTATAGGCACCGGTGCAGTCATGTCTTTACACGTTTGCTTTATACCTTTAACTATTGCTGTTTCGAGTTCTAATTTTTCTGGAAATTTTGTGGGATAATATATGTGTCCTTTAGGAGCAAAAGCACCTTTTGCAAAGCGTACTTTTTCAAGTTCTTTTTCTGTTAGTGTCGTAACATCTGACATTACAGGGTCGCTGATAAGATATTTGCCATTCTCTTTGCCATAAACTACCATATTATGAGCGTTAAAATGAAAACGGTATTCTTCGGGAAAATACGTGAGTTGATATACACCAACTTGTAAACCTACTGGGTTGTTATTTTTTAAATTCCTGTCCAATCGTTCTTTAGCCGTCTTAGGGTTAGAGAATTTTTCTCTTTTAATTTTCATTCCCACACGTTTAGCAAAACGATTAAAAATCAAACCTGGCATAACTCTGTACGTGAAAACAGGAGCAAAATTAACTTTTATAAAAGGTAGGTAGCTAAATAATAATCCGGATCCAATACCAAAAACCATTGGTTCGCTAATTTCAAAACCATTGTGTCGCATTAAATTAGAGACTACCCCGTTTTCACAGTGAGCAGCTTGTTTATGTGAAAAATCGATCTTTAAATTATCAGCCATCTATATTTTTTAGTTGATCAATAGTTATTTCAAAAACATCTGCATATTTCTGAAGCTTTTTTTTGTTCAGTTTTTTAAAAACAAATGGTTTAAAATGTCTTTTAACACGCCATTTCCAAAAGCCGACATAGCTTGCTAATATTTGTAGGTCCATTTTATGAACTTCCATATAATATTCTATTGGGCTAGTTTTATTTTCAAGAACACGTTTTTTTGCATCCGCAATTCGTTCTTCAATTATTTGAATCGCATTGTCTAAGGCAATGGTTTTTGGAGTCCATCCTGTACTTAGTTCAGTGGTATAATCACCATTTTCATCAACGGCATATACCATGTCTTTTATGTTAGCTGAAGCTAAATTACTTTCGTCTTGAGGTACTTCGTCTTTTTTCATTTGACTTCGTGAATCAAAAAATTTAAAGTACAATCTACAATTAAATCATCATTTCTAAAAGAGGAGCAGCTAATCGTGCAAATACTTAAATCGTCGCTGTCATATCTCGAAACAAGTTTTGCTTTACTTGTAAGTACATCGCCAACTTTGGGTAATAAATAAATTGTAGCCTTCTTAATAGCACTAATGTAGCCTATTAAATTGTTGCTAATACCTTCGTAGTCATCAGTAGCATAATAACTTTGGCCAACAATTGCAGAAGATGTTTGTGCCGCATTTTCTATAATTCCTGTTTCAGAAAAATAGTTGTCTTTAACAAATAAACAATCGTCTGGAATAACAAATTCAGTAATAACCGAATCTTTATCAATGTATGGCATATTAGTCACCAAAAGAATTGGAGGTCTATGGGGTAAGAATTTTTTTATGTCAATTTTGCCTTGTGGTCTTTCCATTTTACTTGGCTAATGCTGTTTTAATTTCTGCATTTGCAATCAAATCTCCATCACATTCTACGGTAGCAGAGACTAATGTTACATCCATTATTTCGTGCATAATGGTAACGGTAGTAATTAATGTTTTGTTTATTTGGGGGAGTTTAA
Source organism: Flavobacteriaceae bacterium EG-1 (assembly GCF_009649685.1). GTDB lineage: Bacteria > Bacteroidota > Bacteroidia > Flavobacteriales > Flavobacteriaceae > Aurantibacter_A. The sequence continues at coordinate 405,851 of NZ_WJPK01000002.1, read as the reverse complement.
AAATCTCAGTTTTTTTTATTGCACCAATATATCCTACAGGGGTCGATAGTTTTTTTTGGAAATTGGTAAAGCCTTTATGTAAAGCGATTGTTTGTGCCATATTCTCAATAAGGCCTGCTTCATGAAAGTAGTTGTTTTTAGCAAACAAATTATTTGGTGTTATCGTAAAACCTGAAATAATTTTATTTTCTGAGAAGTAAAATAATGAATCTACCATAACAAAAGGCTCTTTTTGAGGTATTAAATTACCGATAAAAGCTACGTCCGTAATAGTTGATTTAATTAAATTCATTTAGCATACGGTTAAATATGCATAAGTATATGAGAAACGTGCACTTTCGGGAACATGACAAAGTATTTTCTGTCCCTTTTTAAGTTTGCCTGATGCAATCAAATCTTCAATCATAACATAAATAGATGCCGCACCAATATTACCTACTCTTTCCAGATTTAAAAACCATTTTTCCCAAGGGATTTCTACGCCTTGCTCTTTTAATTCTATATATAATCGTTCTTTAAAATAATTTGATGATATATGCGGTAAATAGTAGTCAATATCCTCAGTTGTAATATTGTTCTTTTTCATTGCATCTATGAGGCTGTGAACACCTTTGACCAGAATATTCCCTGAAAGTAATTTCACATCTTGTTTCATGGCAAATAGTGATTTTTTGCCCCATTGATCAGAAGGATACTCACTCCATGGTTTTAAGTGGCCGTTTTCTAATTTATCACCACCTGCATACATACAAGTTTCCATTTCAAAAGCATACGAATAACCTTCCATCCATTCTATTTTTAATGGTGTATTGCCTTTAGGTTCATTTTGTAATAATACAGCACCCGATCCATCAGAAAGCATCCATCTTAAAAATTCTTTTTCGAAAGCTAAAATTGGATTTTCTTCTAGTTGTTTTAAATGGTCTACTTCATCTTCAAATACTTCTGAGCGCATCCAAGAAGAAGTGCGTTCAGATCCTGTACAAACGGCATTATTTTTTTGACCAGAGGCCACTGAAAGAAAGCCGAATTTTAATGCATTCATACCAGAACAACATGCACCAGAGGGGGAGTTGATTTCCATGTTTCCATTTTGTAAAAATCCATGAACCATTGCAGCATGTGAGGGAAGAATTTGATCCGGACTAGATGTACCACAAGATAATAATTCAATGTCCGATGTTTTAAAATCTTCATCACATAAGAGTTCAACTGCTTCCTTTGTAAGTTGCGCGTTATTGTGGGTAACTTCACCATTTTTATCAATAGCATAATAGCGAGTTGCTATTTGATTATTACGCAATACGATGCGTCTAGCTTTTGATGTTTTACCGTTAATAGCACCGAGTTTCTCTTCCATTTCGTCATTTCCAACAGGTTCGTTGGGTAGAAATTTGGCTATTCTCGTTATATATACTTCCTTCATTAATTTTCCTTTAATTCTACCGAAGAATAGTAGGTTATATCCCTATTTCTTTTGGCGCTCATGGGTAAATAAGTCAGCAAAAATACAATAAAAACTATTGGTGTTATTACCCATACTGCAAATTGCAAATAAAATTCAAAAATACGAGTCCATTTAATACGTTCGGGTTGTTTGGCATTACCTTTTTTAATAAGCAAATTCGCCCATTTTGAAAAAATGATATTACCCCGTTCATCGGTTTGAATTAAAAACGGGCTTATATAGACACTTTTTAAGGCTATAAGCTTGTTTTGTAACGTAGAAAAGTTACCTGTCGCTAAGGAGTCGCTTATAGGAGGGCCAAATCTTTTAGCATCTTTAATATCTTTTGCAGAAACACCAGGTTTTGGAAAAATTCCTAAATAGCGATCTTTTTTTCCTGAGAACATCCAATGCGCAATAGTAATAACACTTATATGGTTAATGTTTCGGTCAACTAAAGCAATATGGCCAACCAAATTGGCACTGACACTTTTAAAAAGTCTTTTTACTTTTTCTTGTGCTTGTAACCACATGTTTCTACATGCCACTACAGTTATAACTGGAGTGTTTTTTAACAATTTTTCTGCGTATTCCGACTTTAAAAATGAATTTACGGGTATAGATGGTGTTAAAAACCAAACCTGGTATCCAAAAATAATTAAGTCATATTTCTTAGATAAAATTTCTTTATCAGGGGGATGAATTTCACAAGGTATTTGTAAAAATGATTCGGGAAATACGTCATAGAAATTTCGTTGTTTCCATGGGAATTCAAATTCAGGGTTGGTTTCTATTTTGTAAAATGTAATGTTGGTATTGTCATTTTTCAACGATTCCGTAATATTTTCTATAATATCTAACAATTGCCCTGATTGGGTATAGTAAATTACTAGTACTTCTTTTTTCATAATTAGCTGTAATCTTCCCAGAAATCGAAATAATTAAACCATTGAATAGGATATTTTTCAAGTACCCATTCCATACTTTCAGTATATTCTTTTAATAGTGCTTGCGCATCTCTTCCTTTAGCTTGAGCCTGCCTAGCATAAAGTTGGTAGTTTCTTTTTTTTCCTTTCATTACATAAACAAAAAGAACAGGTACTTTTAAACGTGAGGCTAGGCGAAAAGGACCTAATGGGAATTTAGCAGGAGCACCCATAAAATTTTCAGTTAAATATTTAGCGCCTGGTAAAAACCGATCACCTGTTATAACTACTAAACCTCCTTTGTCTAATGCTGCATGAATTTCAAATATATGAGACATGTCTTCTTTAACCAAAATTAGTTCTAAAGCTGTATCCATACTCATTTTGGCTAAATATTCTTGAATATTTTTTTGCTCAGCTTCAGTAGTTACCATACTGATTTTGTTTATAGTGTATCTGTTTTCTAAAAAGTAATGTGATATTTCAAAATTACCAACATGACCACTAATTAAAATTCCTCCTTGCTTTTTTTGTAATAAGTTGTCTATTTTTTCAATACCATCATGGGTGTATTTAAATACATCCTTAAAGCCTGTGGAAACCGTTACACGATCAGAAAGTGTTTGACCTAATTTGTAGTAATTTTTGTAAATACTCCCGATACTCTTAAGCCAAGAATACCCTAGTCTTTTTCGAAAGTATTGATAAATAGCTTTAGAGCCTCTCCATGAAAATAAAAAATAATATAAAACAATGAAGTGGAGTAAAGTGTAAGCGCCATTTACACCAAAATTTTTAAGAACGAAAATATATATTTTATACCCTAAAAGATTTCCTCTTGATTTTCCTTCCCATTCATTAGCCATTTACACAAAGTATTGGTAATTAAGCAAGTTTGCGTTCTATCAAGTCATAGAAGTCTTGAAGTGTTTTAACCGTGACGAAATCTTCACCAACTAGTTTTACTCCAAAATTACTTTCTACTGCAACAACTAAGTCAACAAAGTCCAAACTGTCTAATTCTAAGGTGTCTTTTAGATCTGCCTCAGGTGCCATTTCTTCTTCGTCAACTTCAAATTCGTCTACAAGAAAGTTGTTTATTTTTTCAACAATAACTTCTTTGGTCATTTTTGGCTAGCATTTTTTTATGATAAGTGCTGAGTTTGTCCCTCCAAACCCAAACGAATTGGACAAAAATACATCAATTTTTTTTTCTACCGTTTCACGAACAAGGTTTAATTTAGCTGAATCTTCATCAAGATTTTCTAGATTGATATTTGGAGCAACAAATGAATGTTGCATCATTAACATAGAATATATCACTTCACTAGCACCAGCCATCCAACATTCATGACCAGTCATTGACTTTGTTGAACTAACGGGAGGATTACTTTTTCCAAACACTTCAAAAATTGCTTTAGCTTCATTTGCATCGCCAACCGGGGTAGATGTAGCGTGTGCATTAACATAATCAATTTTTGAGGCGTCTAAGTTTGCATCTAATAAAGCCTTTTTCATCGCTTTAGAAGGGCCTTCTACATTGGGTGTTGATATATGTTCGCCATTTGAAGAAAAACCATATCCTACAATTTCGCCTAATATTGGCGCACCTCTTTTAATGGCCGATTCGTAACTTTCTAAAATTACAGTAGCACCTCCACCACTTGGTATTAATCCATTTCTATCCCTATCAAAAGGCCTTGAAGCTTTCTCAGGGTGGTCTGTATTGATAGCAAAGACTCCTAAACCATCAAAGCTAGCCATTGCAAAATGATTTATTTCTTGGGCGCCACCAGCAATTATACAATCTTGCATGCCACCTTTTATTAAATGATATGCCATACCTATGGCATGAGACCCACTGGCACATGCAGCACTTATTGTAAAATTGACTCCTTTTAATTTGAAAATAGTGGCAAGGTTCATGGTCACTGTAGAATTCATGCCTTTGAATATTGAGCCGGAACCAACTAAGGTGGTATCGCCTTTCTCTTTGATAATGTCAATAGCTTCCACTGTTGATTTAGCGGTGCTATCATTTCCGTAAAGTATGCCTACCTCGTTTGCATCTAAATATTCTTGGTCAATTTGGGCGTTTTGTAAAGCTTCATGGGTAGCCATAAAGGCATATTGTGCTTCTTGCCCCATGCTAATTCTTTGTCGTCTAGAAAGCAGTGACTTTAAATTTGGTTCTGGTACCATTCCAGTTAATGGTGACCTATAACCGAAGTTAGCTCTCTCCTGATCAAAAACAATACCTGATTTTCCGGCGTATAAAGAATCTTTTACTTCATCGAGATTTTGACCGATGCAAGAATAAATGCCCATGCCTGTTATAACAACTCGCTTCATTATTTTTTAAAGATTGTAGAACCGAAACTAAATTAAAGAAAAGAAATTAAGAATAAATGCCGCCATTTATGTTTATTACTTCACCAGTAATATAACTAGATTTATTGGATGCTAGAAAAGATACTGTATGAGCTACTTCTTCTGGATTTCCAAATCTATTTGCTGGAATCATTTTTTTTAGTTCTTTCTCGTCAAGTTCTGCTGTCATATCACTTTTAATGAAGCCTGGTGCTACTGCATTTACAGTAACGTTTCTTTTGGCTACTTCTTGTGCAAGTGCTTTAGTGGCACCGATAACTGCACCTTTAGCAGCCGAATAATTGGTCTGTCCTGGAGTACCTTTGAGACCTGAAACAGAAACCATATTAATAATACGACCATATTTGTTAACCAGTAATTTTTGAATTATTGCATTGGTTACGTTGTAAAAACCATTGAGACTGGTATCTATAACTTGGGTCCAATCTTCTTTAGGCATCCACATAAAAAGACCATCTTTTGTAATGCCAGCATTATTTACAAGTACTTCAATAATGGCATTATTATTGTCTTCTAGCCAAGATTCAATAGTGGTATTTACGGCTTTTGAATCCACTACGTTAAATTGCATTAATTCACCAGAACCACCTGCTTCTTCTACAAGCTTTAAAGTTTCCTCAGCAGCAGCCTTATTACTATTATAGTTTATTAATAGTTTATAATCTAAATCTTTGGCTAATTGAATGCAAACAGCACGACCAATACCTCGTGAACCACCTGTGATTAAGGCGTATTTTTGTTTTTCAGTTTTCTTATCTTTCATACATAAAAAGGCTATTTGGCTGGTGCGAAATTTTCAGCGTTTTTGTACCATTTGCCACCAAGCAATTCGCCCTTAGTGTTTATAAAGCCCCAACCTTTTTTTGTTTTCACCCTAGCGATACCATTATTAAATCCTTTTAAGGCATTTTTTTGAAGAAAAGAAAACCCTGCAGAAATATCATACTCCATTGGTATAACTAATTTTCCAGATTTATCAATAAAGCCCCATAATTTTTCTTTTACGGGTGCCAGACCGTCTGCCGAAAAGGTTTCTGCATCTTTGTATTGATAGTCAATTACAACGTCACCTTTTTCATTTATATAACCCCATTTTTTATTTTGCATTGCAGGGGCTAATCCGTTTGAGAATGCTCTTACCTTATCAAAATTAGGCTCTATAACCCATTCTCCTTTGCTATTAACAAATCCTATTTTTTCACCCTTTTTGGCGTATGTTAATTTTGATTCTGAATTGAAATCCCAAATTTTAATTGCTCCAGGAATTACAGTGAATTTACCATTGACTAAAACGCCAATATCGGTTCCTTTTTTAGCCCAAATTCCATTTTCACTAAAAGTTCCAATGGCATCATATTCCGCAGGTACTACAATTTTTCCTTTAGTGTCGATAAGCCCCCAAAGTTCTCCTTTTTTGAATTTTGCGTGACCGTACCAGAATTTTTTAATTGAGGCAAACTTTGGTTCTACAATCAACTTACCATCAGTTCCTATTAATCCTACTTGCTCTCCTTTTTTAAAAATTGCAACACCATCGTTAAAATCGAAATATTTTTCTGATGTTTCTACATTTAAAACTTCACCATTAGTGTTGATGTAATGCCAGTTATCTTCTTTTTGTACTAATGCCAAACCTGAATTAAATGCCTTTACTCTATCGTATTCAGGTTGAATAACCCACTTTCCAGTTAAATCAATAAACCCCCATTTTTTACCTTCTAAGGCAGCAGCTAATCCATTTGAAAAACTACCGGCTTTTTTAAATTCAGTTTGTAAAACAGAATTGCCAGAGGTGTCAATGTATCCAACTTTTCCGTCATTAAAGACTAATGAAATTTCTTGTGCGTTAGAAATGCTAAATCCTATCAATAAACATAGAATCGAAATAAATTTAGTTTTCATAATATTATTTTTTAATTGTTCTTATGATTAATGATGTAATCTTTCACTAAGTTAACATAAGGGTACATAATTGTGTCCTCTTTAAAGGCAGGTACAATTTTTCGAACAGCATCGTACATATTCTTAGTCTTAGTAGAAACCACATCTTGTACTTGTAAATATTCTATTGCTTGCACAACTGTTATCATTTCAATAGCGACAACTTCAAAAGCGTTTTCAATTACTTTTTTGGTTATTAACGCGGCATTTGTACCCATGCTAACAATATCTTGATTGTCATTATTGTTTGGAATGCTATGTACATACATTGGATTTGATAGCATTTGATTTTCTGCAGTAGTTGAGGTAGCAGTGAATTGTACGCCTTGCATTCCAAAGTTTAAACCTAGTGTTCCAAGATTTACAAATGGAGGTAGTATGTCATTTAATTTTGAATTTAACAAATAGTTGAGCTGTCTTTCTGCTAACATGCTCATCTTGGCAACCACAATTTTAAGCTTATCCATTTCCAATGAAATATAATCACCATGAAAATTACCGCCGTGATATACGTTTTTCTTTTCGACGTTAACAATAGGATTGTCATTAGCAGAATTCACTTCTTCTATCAAAACTTCTTCAACTGAATTAAGCGTATCTAATACAGGACCTAAGATTTGAGGAACGCAACGTAGCGAATAATATTCTTGAACTTTTTCTTCAAAAACAGAAACATTCCCGTTAGTGTCAGTGTATAAATGATGTTCACGTTTTCTAGTTAGTGAACTGTCTTTTAAATGACTTCGCATTGAGCGTGCTATTTCTCGTTGTCCGTAATGTCTTTTAGTTTCATTTAAGTCAGATGAAAGATGGTCGTCGTATGCCTGAACAATTTCGTTAATTGCTGAAGAGCAACTAATAACCCATTCTAGTAATCTACGTGTATAAATTGCATTTACAATTCCTACCCCTGTCATTACTGAAGTTCCATTTATTAGACCCAATCCTTCGCGTAATTTTACTTCTATTGGAGTGATGCCTTCTAGTTCAAAAACTTCTTTTGTAGGTCTTCTATCATCTTTGTAAAAAACTTCACCTTCACCAATAAGAACAAGAGCTAGATGAGCTAATTGTACTAAATCTCCACTTGCACCAACACCACCGTGTTCATAAATAAGAGGTGTGATGTTTTTGTTAATAAGCGATGTCATTACTTCAATTACTGAAGGGTGAACACCTGAGTTGCCTAGACTGAGAGTGTTCAGTCGAGCTAACATTGCAGCTTTTACATATTTCGGAGGGATAGGATTTCCGGTCCCTGACGCATGGCTACGAATAAGATTATATTGCAATTGAATTGTTTGCGAATCTTTTATTTTGTATTGTGCCATTGGGCCGAAACCAGTGTTGACACCGTAAATAATTTTGTTTTTTGAAAATTCTTTCAAGAAATCAAAACTATCTTGAACTGTTTGTATTACTTTGTCATCAACGGAAATTTCTTCCTCTTCAAAAATAATACTGTAAAAATCTGTAATTTCTAACTTTCCTTTAATTTTTGGCATCTATGGTTGATTCTATCCGGTATATGCAATACCTTAGTCATGAAAAAATATAGCAAATCAGTCGGCAAATTTAAGATTTTTGACGGATTGAAGAAGCTAATACTCTAAATATAATATGTCAGAAAACATCGACGTTTTAATTATTGGTGCAGGCCCTTCTGGTGTTGTTGCGGCGGCCTACTTACATAATGAGGGATTTTCAATAAAAGTAGTGGAAAAAAATAAGTTTCCAAGATTTGTAATCGGGGAAAGTTTAATTCCACGTTGTATGGATCATTTTGAAGCAGTAGGGTTGTTGGATTGTATTAAGGAGAAGAATTTTGAAATTAAAAAGGGTGCTCGTTTTATGCAAGGCCCAATTGTTTGTGAATTTGATTTTAGTAAAAAACACACCAAAGGTTGGAATTGGACCTATCAAGTACCACGAGCGGAATTTGATAAGGCATTAACGGACGAATTACAAAATAGAGGTGTTGATATTGATTTTGAAAAAGAAGTTGTAGACGTTGAATTTATTGATGATGTCTCACATACTACAATTAAAGATATTGAAGGAGAGGAGAGCATAATTACAGCGAAATATATTATAGATTCAAGTGGATTTGGTAGGGTTCTGCCTAGATTGTTAGATTTAGACAAGCCCTCTGATATAGGTAAGCATTCTTCAATTTTCACTCATGTAAAAGACGTTAATAGACCAGAAGGTTGGGATGGCCATCGAATAACTTTTGATATTGTAAGCCAGTCTACTTGGTTATGGGTCATTCCATTTTCAAACGGAATAACTAGCATTGGCTATGTAGGACCAACCGAATATTTAGACTCTTTTGAAGGTTCTAATGAAGAAAAGCTTCGAGAAATGATGAAGCTATCAAATTATTACGTGGATCGTTTTGATGGTTTGCCATACGAATTTGAGCCAAGAATGATTAAGAATGTAGCTAAATCGGTGAAACAACTATACGGTAAGGGTTATGTGTTAACCGGAAATAGTGCTGAATTTTTAGACCCTGTTTTTTCATCAGGAGTAACTTTTGCAACGGAATCTGCTCATTTAGGAGCAAAGTTAATAGCTAAAGAATTAAGAGGGGAATTTGTTGATTGGGAAGTAGATTATACTGCATATATTTTGGAAGGTGTAAATGTTTTTGGCACTTATGTAAAAGAATGGTATACAGGTAATCTGCAAAAAATATTTTTTAGCGAATCTGAAAATCCAATAATAAAAAGTCAAATTTGTGCTGTTTTAGCTGGCTATGTTTGGGATAAGAGCAATCCATTTGTAAAGAATCATGCGCGATTGGTTAAAACCGTGGCGCATATAACAGATTTAGAAAAAGAGAATAAAAGCTAAAGAATTAGGTTTTTCTACAAAAGAACTTCGCAGACCATCTTCCGAGTTCGCCATATGCCGTTGTTATTTTTTCAAATTCATCACCATCGGCTATGCCATGAATTTGTAGAGGTTTTGTAGCATAGATTGGATTTTCCAAATTGCTAACATCGTAAATTTCAAAAGTAACTTCCAATTCAGCTTTTTGATGCCATAACACGATATCCACGCCAGGATGAATAAAATGCACCTTGACAATCATTAGGTGTTTTGCCTCGCTGTAATGTTTAGATACAGTTACATGGCGGTCTTCTAACATAAAGTTATTGAATTCCGTAATAAAAGTAGGTTCGTACCTATTAACCCTATTTTCAAACCATAGTTTTCTATATTCTTCTCCAGTGCCAGGCTTTTTTTGCTCTCTTTTGGCAACTTGTGCTCTTAAAAAGTCTTCTTCAGAATCATATTTGTGTACTCCTAAGTTTTCCGGATATTCAAATATGATTTTGTACTGATTTATTTTAGCAAGGTTTTCTAAAGTGCCTTTTTCTGTTTCAAATTTTTGGCTGTAAGCTGAAAATGAAATTATAAATGCAACAATAAAAATGAGTTGTTTGGTCATTTTGCTTATAAATTAGTGGGGTTGCAATCTAATTCATTTTTAAAACACTCCCAAATAGAAAAACCCCAAAATCCGGTAATTTGGAAATTGAGATTTTATAAAATTTATTTTAGAAAATTAGCTGCGAAAATTACAATGCTTTTTTCTTTAAATCTTTTGCAAAAGTCTTAGCCAATTTGGCATAACATTCAGAAATTCGATATCCAGAATCATAATCATTACCCATTGCCCCTGCACCTTGTGCATCTTTATAACTTCCTGAAAATAGTATGTTGGAGGGGTTAGTTGTTTCGTAAATAGTAATGGTTGCATCAATCTCGGCATTATGTCGAACGATACCAACGTTGTAACCGGGGTATAATTTTGTGGTATGTACCAACATTGTGTAATCTGCTTCGTCTTCTTGAGCCTTTACAACCGAATCATCGAAACGTTTATTGAATGATTCGATAAATTTTGGGTGGTAACGGTTTGGACGATCATCAAACCAAGATTTTTTAAAACGCTCGCCATCTCCTGCCTTTTTCTTTTCACGTTTATCCATTTTATCTTTTAAAAATGCTTCTTCATTATCGAATTTTGGAATTTGAACATCTGTGTAGTCGAATTCCATTGTATAGACATTTATGTCTTTTAAGTTTTTAAGGTCACCTTCTTCAACTTTTAATTTTTGTCCAACAGTAGTGAACGTACAGAATACAAGCAAGGTTAGTGTTGCTAAGTTTTTCATAATGTTTGAATTTACCAATTTATAGTTCTTCAAAATTAATGAAACTACAAGGAAGAAGTTAACAAAAGGGTTAATCATTTATTGTTGTAAATGTCATTTGACGAAATTTCCAACCCGTTTCGTCTCCTGGGGTATCGCGCATTTGTTTCATTAATATTCCTATTATATTTTCTTTTGGGTCTGCAAAATATTGGGTATTAAAATAACCACCCCAATCAAAAGTGCCTTCGCTACCTTGGCCGCCTAAATCCTGACCACGTTTGGTAACCAGGCCAAAAGCTAGACCATAATCTTCGGCTTCTCCACGAAATAAATCGCCAGATTGATTACTCATAATACTTTGTATGGTTGTTCTGCTTAAAATTCTAGTGCCGTTATATTCGCCGTTATTTAAATACATCTGCAAAAAGATTGCATAATCTTTAGCGGTACTTGAAAGTCCAGCACCACCTGAGAAAAAGCTTTTAGCTCCCTTTTTTGGGTAGTCGGGGTCGTAGAAGGTGACAGGATAATTTTTCCACTTTCCATCTTTTTTGTATTGAATGTTTACCAGTCTATTGTGTTTTTCTTTTGGTAAATAAAACCAAGTGTCATCCATGCCTAAAGGGTCAAAGATTCTTGTACGTAAAAATTCATCAAATGGGAGCCCAGAAACTACTTCTATAAAATAGCCAAGAACATCTAGTCCTTCACTATAAACATATGCGGTTCCAGGATCATGATGCAATGGTAATTTTGCTAATTTTTTTACATTTTCTGCTATGATGATTTTTTCAGTCGTAGCTAGATCTATAATTCCTGCTTTTTTAAATATTTCTTTAAAACGTCTATCGCCGTCGATTACACCATAACCTATTCCAGAGGTGTGCGTAAGTAAATGTCTAATGGAAATTTGATTTTTGGCTGGTTTGGTTGTGTATGAGCCATCAGCGTCATTGTAGGTGTCTAATATTTGAGCTTCACCAAATTCAGGAATATATTTTGAAATTGGGTCGTCTAGTTTAAATTTACCTTCTTCCCACAACATCATTACCGCAGTTGAAGTAATCGCTTTTGTCTGAGATGCAATTCTGAAAATAGTATTTTTTTCCAGCTTATCACCTTTTTCATTTGCTGTACCGTATGCCTTATGATACACTATTTTACCATTTCGGGCAATTAAAGCAACCACACCTGGCACTTCATTATTTGCAACTGCGGCTTGTAGCATGGCATCGATACGGTTAACTCGTTCTTGCGAAATGTTGGCTTCTGTTGCTTTGCCTTCAACAAGAACTGTATTTTCTTGTGCGTAAAAATATGTTGTAAAAAATAAAAGAAAAACCAAGAATATATTCCCCATGATTTGTTTGATTTTATATGTGTACATTAAACTTCTTGAAGTTATTCAATTTGAGCTAAATAATGATAGTTTTTAAAAGTTTAAATGCAGATAAGCATTTACAATTCTAGTTTAGTAGGGTATTTAATTTTTATAATTTTGATTGATTAGTAAAAGAAATGGTGCTTATAGTTTTGTGATTTATATAGAATAATAATAAAATTTATGACGGAAAGAGAAAAAATGGTTCAAGGCTTGCCTTATGATCCACTAGATAAAGAGCTTATGGCAGGCCGACTTAATGCGCGTCGATTGGTACGAAGAATTGCCGAGATTCCTATGGATAAAGAAAAGCAACGAAGACATATTTTTAAGGAGCTTTTAGGTAGTACTGGTAGACGGTTTTATATAGAAAACCCTTTCATTTGTGATTATGGATTTAATATTCATTGGGGCGAAAATGCGTACGCTAACTTTGGTTGTATTATTTTAGATGCGGCGCCAGTTCATATAGGTGAAAATGTAATGATGGCACCTGGAGTAAAACTTTTAACTTCTACGCATCCTTTAGAGTTTAAAGCGAGAAATTCTGGAATAGAGACAGCAGAACCAATTTGTATTGGGGATAATGTTTGGATAGGTGGAGGTGTAATAATAAATCCAGGTGTTACTATTGGTAATAATTCAGTAATAGGGTCTGGCAGTGTGGTAATTAAGGATATTCCTGAAAATGTTGTTGCGGTAGGAAATCCATGTAAGGTTCTTAAGAAAATTGATAATTAAAAACTCATTGAAATTCCTAAAGTTCCTGGTCCAAAATTCAAATTCCAACTCGTCTTTTTCGAATTAGAATTATACTTTTGATTATATTTTCTATCAAGATAACGATCGATACATTCAACTGTGGCAATACTAATGGCCCATGCGAAAACAACATCGCTCAACCAATGTTGGTTGTCCCAAAGTCGCGATATGCCAGGAATGGCGCCAACAGTATATATGCCTGCCTTTACCCACGGACTTTTAAATTGTTTACCAATAGCATATGCATTGGTAAAGGCTAAAAGTGCGTGCCCTGAAGGAAAAGAATGGTAATTTCTATCTCGTTCGAAAGGATCAAAGGTGTCTTTGCCGACACCAGCAACAGGTCGTGCTCTACCAACAACCGATTTCAATATTTGTTGTAGTAAGCCAGTAGACGAAGCAGAAGCAATTAGTAAAACGCCAGTTCTTCTAAGTTTTTCATTCTTAGTAATTAACCCTACTAAATAGACACCCGAAGTAACCATGTAATTATTTTCGGGACTTCCGTAAAATTCACCGTATTCTCTTATAAATGAAGGTACGCTCTCTCTATTTGACTTTATAAAACTTGATGTTTCTTCATCGGCTAAATATATGGCGCCAGTGCCCGCTAATACACCGCCAAATTGTGCCCATTGTTTTCCTTTCCATTTAAGTGGTTGAATATACGAGTATCCAACACTCTTAAACATATTACCAGCATCGTATTTAAATAGTTGCCAACGCGATTCATCGGTGTTAATAATTGAATCTTGAGCAATGATATTTAAAAAGAAAAACATCATTAATATAGGTACAAGTCTTTTCATAAAAAGAGCTAAAATAAAATTTCAAAAAGAATTAAAGACTAATCCTTTTATTTATTTCACGGAAACATACTTAGGATTATTCATTGTTTCGTAAAAATCAGCAATTATCGCATCGCGATCGAAATTTTCCCAAATGGTAATTTTTCGGTTATTATTAGGTCGTTCAACCCATTGGTTGTTTATTAAAATAGGACATGGAATGCTTTTGGTTTCTCCCCAGGAAGCATTTTTTAAAACAGAAAGCGCAACCATATCAAACAGTGGCCGTGATGGGGTGACTTTATCTGTTCCAAAATGTTCAAAGATATGTTCAAAAAGGTTTGCAGCATAATCGCCAAAATTATCAAAAGTGCCACCATGTCTTCCGGTGATGGGTTCAATTGCTTTTGGTCCCAGTCCGGCCATTTTTTCATCAACTTCTACTTTTGTAACGGCTACGGCATCGGTTCCGGAAGGTTGACCATAACGTACCGTTACCATTTCAAATGGAATTTTACTGTTTAATACATAATTCATTGCTATAGTATCGTTGTCTTGATTGTATTCTCCAGGCTTCGGATAATTACTGCCCAACCAAACAATTTTTGATCGATCAACAAAAGTTGAATCCTTCTTAATAGCTAAAGCGATATTTGTTAACTTTCCAACAGCTACAATAATAACAGAGTCTTTTTTGGTCTCCTCTAAAATAAAATCAACTCCATCTTGTCCGTCATATTCATTTGGGTTAAAGTTTGTAGTTATTTCTTCGAAATTGCCTTCGGCACCTTTTAGTAAGGGCAAGGAGTCTTTTAAATTACACAATTGCATCACGCGTTCGGCTTCATCAAAATGGCCTTGAATAGTAACATCGTTTCTTGTAGCATTAACAGTTATTCCTTTAACATCGAACGAATCTCCATTAAGGAGCATATAGGCAATAGCAAATTGGTCGTCTAGTTCGTTATTGGCGTCGCTGTCAAATATTATTTTGATTCTGGAATCTTTTTTTTCTATGGTAGGTTCCGTACTAGTTTCAGGGTTTTCTTTTTTAATTTCTTTACAGGAAATTATACTAAGTAGTAAAATAAGTATTGGAAAGAAGAATTTAGGTTTCATATGTATTTTATAAGTGTATGGGTGAAAAATACAAAAAATAGATTTAGAGAATTAGTAGTTATATACCGATTTCTTTGTTTTATAATTATTAATTGGGACTAGACCTTCAATTAATTTGGATTTTCTCAGGGTATACCCTGAATTTTATTATTCAGGGTATACCCTGAGAATTATATTGTTGAGGTTTAACAACTTGCAGCAAATTACAATCCTAAATATAGAACCATGAAAACTTCAATTGTTTTACTTTTCCTTATCATTCTAAATACTTCTGCATTATTGTCAGAGCCTCTGGCGGTTATAGTTAAAGATTTAAACCCATGGTTTTTGGTAGTACTTGAGGTTGTATTGTTATTGTTTTTTTATTTGAATAACCAATTAAGAGGATTGAATGAATTAGCTAATATCGATTTAAGTGATATTGAACTTTTTGTAATCAAACCTAAAAAAAA
Source organism: Flavobacteriaceae bacterium EG-1 (assembly GCF_009649685.1). Classification (GTDB taxonomy): domain Bacteria; phylum Bacteroidota; class Bacteroidia; order Flavobacteriales; family Flavobacteriaceae; genus Aurantibacter_A. The sequence continues at coordinate 390,472 of NZ_WJPK01000002.1, read as the reverse complement.
TTCGAAACGATGTAGTTGAACTAGGTCTTAGCAATTCTATTATTAAAATACATTTAAAAGCATTAGTGCTAACAATTGTATCTTTAAGAATCTGAAAACCAATACATATGAAAAACCAACTCTTCTGTCTTCTTTTCTTTTTGCTTTGTTCTGCTTTAAGCTTTGGACAAACAAAAAAGATTGATAGTTTGAAACAAGAACTTTTAAATCCATCACTACACGATACAACAAAAATTAGGTTGTATTTGACTTTAGGTAAAAGTTATTATCCTCATAACATGGACAGTTTAGGACATTACTCTAAACTAGGAATGAAAATGTCCAAGGTATTGAATAATTATCTTTTGGAAAGAGCTTTGAATAATGTGGGACTATTTTATTTGGAAAATGGTCAAATTGATTCGGCTAGATATTACTTTAAGAATGCAATAAAAAAAGGTGAGATAAATAAAGACACTACGATACTGATGCAAGCATATTCAAATTATGCTGCGACATTAATGGATCGGGCAGAATTTGATGAAAGTGTTCGTCTTAACCTTAAGGTAATAGAGTTGGCTAAAAATAATAAGTATCAGTTAGGAATTACACAATATAATCTTGCTGCAAATTACTCAAATGCCGGATATGATAGTATATCTATTAAATATTTAAAATTAGCGACAATAAATGCAGAAAAAAGCAATCATTACCTACTTCTTTCTCAAAGCTTGCCAAACTTGGCATATTATGCAATTGAGAATAATGAGTTGGATGAAGCGAAAATGTATCTTGACAAGAGTCTGGAGATTTGTGAAAAGTTAAAATCTCCAAGAGTCTGGAGTACATATTACTTGAGGGCAGGTCTCTACTATCAAAAACAAAAAAACTATGATAAAACAGAGACATCATATTTCAAGGCTCTGAATGAAGCCAAGAAAGTAAATTATGTTTACAATATAATGTTTGCTTATGTCGCGTTGGGAGAATATTTTGTTTTGGTACAAAATCCCACTAAAGCAATTGAGTATTTTAAAAACTTCGAAAAAATTCAAGATGAAAGCCCGATACCAAGCATAGGTGTTACAGCATATCATAATTGGGCAAAAGCTGAAAACATGGTAGGAAATTTTAAAAACTCAAATAAATATTTAGAAAAGTATATCAAGATTAATGATTCCTTAAATTCTGAAAAGAACAAAACTTCAATTGCAAATGCCGAAGCAAAATACCAGACTGTAAAAAAAGACAAAGAAATTGCCGAACAAAAACTGGCACTAGCAGAAAGCAAATCAAAAACCCGTACTATGAATATCTTGATCGTTTCCCTCCTCCTAGGGTCAATTTTATTGTGGTTCTCTTTTCGACAGCGCCAAAAACGCATGCAGCAGCAGTTGGTCACCATAGAAAGAGAGCAAGAAGTACGTACTTTAGAATCGTTGATGGAAGGCGAAGAAAAAGAACGTTTACGTATCGCTAAAGAATTACACGATGGTGTCAACGGGGATCTGGCGGCCATTAAATTCAAATTGGCATCATTGTTAGAAACCAATAATCAGGTCATCAACGAAGCGGTGGCCATGATTGATACGAGTAGCGAACAGGTACGTGCCATTTCGCATAATCTAGTGCCGCCATCGTTGAGAGATTTTAACCTCTTGGAGGCGGTTGGCACCTATTGCGAAAATATGAACTCGATTCACGAACCCGAAATCAGCTTTCAACATTTGGGCAATGAAATTGTATTAGAAAAGAAACAAGAGGCAAATCTTTTCAGAATCGTACAAGAATTGGTGACCAATAGCATCAAACATGCCGAAGCAAATGAAATTCATGTGCAATTGAGCAATGTTGAGAATAATTTGCAACTGACCGTTGAAGATGATGGTAAAGGCTTTGATGTAGCTACTATGAAAAGTGAAGGTATTGGCATGCAAAACGTAAAATCTAGAGTTGAATACCTCAACGGATTAATGGATGTTAAATCCGACGGAAAGGGAACTTCTATTACGATAACTATTAGTGATAAACTAGATAACGCATGATTAAAGTAGCTATTACAGACGACCATTTGTTGGTTATGCAAGGTATAGAATCTATGCTTCAGTTCGAGTCTTCCATAAAGATTACGGGTAAATACCCATCCGCAGGAAAAACACTTGAAGCACTATCCGTAGAACAACCAGATGTTTTATTGTTAGATATTAATTTACCCGATACCAATGGGATTGATCTATGTAAACAATTGAAGATCTTGTACCCCGAATTAAAGATTATTGCGCTCAGTTCTCATGAAGACACGAACTTTGTAAAGCGTATTTTAAAAAATGGTGCAAACGGTTACGTATTGAAAAATACTAGTAAAGAAGAGCTGATAGAGGCTTTTGAAACCGTGCTTTCTGGGGGTCAATATTTACAAAAAACCATTCAGCAAAAATTATTGAACCAATCTTTGGGTACTCAAAAGCGTAATATTCTTAAGCCCAAATTAACAAGAAGAGAAAAAGAGGTACTTGCTGCCATCTGTGAAGAAATGACCACTCAAGAAATAGCCGAACAACTTTTTGTAAGCCCCAAAACCGTGGAAACCCATCGTATGAATTTAATTAGTAAGCTAGGTGCTAGAAATAGTGTTGGCTTGGTTAAAATTGCAATTGAACAAGAGTTGTTGAAAGAATAGGTTTTTCTGCTATTTTGTTATTTCTAATACAATCAGCCAGGTTTGTAATTTCAAATAGTCTTTTATGCAAATAGTATAATAAAAACTCAGGGTATTCCCTGAGTTTTTTATTTCAGGGAATACCCCGAAGGTTTTCAACTAGTATCAGAATACTTTAGCAAGTGTATGTAACCAAAGTAATTCTAATTATGAAAAATGTATTAATAGCAGGAGCATCAGGGCATGGGACAATGGTTTTAGATAGTCTTATTAAGGAGGGTAGGTATAAAGTAATTGGTTTTATTGATTCTTATAAAAGAAAAGGAAAGCTCGTAAACGACTTAGAAGTTTTAGGTACTGAAAATGACCTTCCTTATCTTATGAATAAATACAACATATCCGGCATCATTGTGGCAATTGGCAATAACTGGTCAAGAAAAGTTATGATTGAAAAAATCCTGAATATTGAGCCTAAATTAGAGATGATAACATCTATTCATCCTAGTGCAACCATTGGACTAGGTGTTAAAATAGGTAAAGGAACTGTTGTAATGCCAGGTGCATTTGTCAATTCGAATTCAATTATTGGTGATTTCTGCATTCTTAATACGAATTCATCACTCGGTCATGATGGCCAAATGAGTGATTTTTCTAGTATTTCATCAGGCGTCTGTACTGGGGGCAATCTTTTCCTTGGTAAATATTCAGCTATATCGCTGGGAGCGAATATTATAGAGAATATCACAATTGGAGCGCACAGTCTTATCGGGGCAGGTTCATTGGTTATCGAAGATGTTTTGTCGAGTAGTGTGGTGTACGGTTCTCCAGCACGTTTCGTAAGGCAAAGAAACCCTTGTGACCCCTATTTGAACGGAGACAACAACCACCTTTCTATTTGTAAATTATCAATTTAGACAGTAACAAGCTTATATTATGAATAGAGCAACCGAGCTTAAGAGTGTCCTAAAAACCGCTACATTTCGAAATACTATTTTTTGGTTTTTTGATTGGTTAAAAGGGGCGAAGGTTCGTAACCACTATACTGATGTGTGCTTGATAAATAAGAATCACGAATCTGAATATGCAATAGAAAAGCGAAAAGAATATCTTTCTGCAATACTGCAACATACGTTGAAAACTGTTCCATATTACAGGGCATTTGGGTTAAAAACTGTTTCTTTGGACTGTTTTCCTGTGATTAATAAGAACAGTATACGAAAGCATTCTAAATCTTTTTGCGCTGCCCAATATGTAGTAGCCAAAACATACAAAACTACTACTAGTGGATCAACCGGTACACCTTTTACTGTTTTTCAAGATAATAGCAAAAGAAGACGACATAAAGCGGATGTTCGGTTTTTTTGGGATACGATTTTTCATCCTTGGGGAACGAAAATTTATTATTTAAAGCTTTGGAACGATAGAAATAAAAAGGGAAGACTAATTCAGAAAATACAGAATATGGTTCCAGTAGATGTACTCAAACTTGATGACTTAAAGATAGGGCAGCTATTGAGTGATATAAAAGCAAATAAAGCACCTGTAAGTGTATTGGCATATGCTTCTGCCCTCGATCAAATCGTAAAGTACCTAAGTCGAAACCAAACCGACCTATCGAAAATGGGTGTAATTTCGATAGTTGCTATGTCTGAATCACTCGATGCCAATACAAAAGAATATTTAGAGCACCATTTTGATTGTCCCGTAGTATCGCGTTATGCCAATTTAGAAAATGGATTACTTGCCCAGCAGACTGCATTTTGTGGCAATTATTTTCTATTGAATCTGGCAAGTTATCACATCGAGATATTAAAACTTAATGAAGATACTCCGGTCGAGCAAGGCGAAACAGGCCGAATAATAGTGACAGATTTCTTTAATCGCGCCATGCCCATGATTCGCTACGATACAGGAGATTTGGGCGTGCTGAGAAAATTAAAAAGGCAAGGTGTGGTTCAGTATGTGCTAAAAAAAGTAGAAGGTCGACGTATGGATGCGATTTATGATACGGAAGGTATGCCGATTTCATCGCTTCTTCTTTCTAATAGCATGTGGAAATATGATGAACTGAATCAATTTCAGTTTATACAAAAGGATAGGCGTCGGTATGAGTTTATACTGAATCCTTTAGCAGATTTTTCAAGAGAGAAAGAACTTTTAGATGAATTCAAAGCGTGTTTGGGCAGCGACGCCATAATCAAAATAACCTACATTGAGGAGATACCACTATTATCGTCGGGGAAACGGAAGAAGGTATTGAACCATATGAAGAAAAAACCGAAAACGGTATAAAACAATGATTGTGCATTTTAACAAACCTGGTAGAATCAAGGTTTTTTTAAAAGATTCTAATAAGAAAAATTTTTTTAAGATATGTAAAGAGGTGTTAGTGCTTTGGGCCACAAAAAAGGAGGTGCCAATGTATTATTTTAAGCATTTGTATAGAAAAGATATTACAAATTATCGAGAATATATGGGCTCTAAGTTGGTACGCAGAATAAAAGCCAGTACCCGACTACACAAGCCAGAGTATACCTCTATCTTAAATAATAAACTTAATTTTTCGCTGTATTGTGAAAAAAATTCTATTCCCACACCAACACTTTTAGGCCATAATTTTGAGACAACATTTTTTTATCAAAATAAGGTAAGTCACTTACGAACTCTTGACGATTTAATCCAATTCTATAGGTTGATATTTGATACTAAAAATCTACAAGCTATATTTTTTAGGCCTTTGGCTCTCTTAGGGGGTAAGGGATGTTTCAAATTGGACAAAAAGAACTATAGCGAGAAGTTGAAAGCTGAATTTAAAAACCTATTACAGGGAGATTATACCCATACCGAAGTCATAGCACAGCACCCCGATATCAATCGTATCTATGCTAAATCAATAAATACACTTCGTATACTTACATACCTCAATAAAGATGGGGTTGAGGTCGTTACTTCTTTTATTCGTTTTGGTGCTGGTGGTAGTGTTGTTGATAATGGTTCTTCTGGCGGACTTTCAGTTGGTATAGTACAAGAGTCAGGTACGCTAAAATGCCTATCATACGTAGATATGGAATTTGGTGGTGGGGAACTAGAACGACATCCTGATACCGCATTTCTATTTGAAGGTTTTAAAATACCTTTTTTTAAAGAAGCTTGTGAGCTAGTTAAACAAGCCACAGAACATATTCCTAATGGTTTTATAGGTTGGGATGTAGCTATAACACCAACTGGACCGACAATTATTGAAGGAAATGAGAACCCCAGCCTTTTCGTGATGGATGTGCTTGATGGTGGACTTTTAAAAAACCCAAAAATGAAAAATGTAATAGCTGCGATATGATATTACTCTTTACCCAAATACTCTCTGAGGGGGTGTTAATACCTGTCTGTTGAATAAATTATTATTTAAAAGTACTTCTGACTACTCTTATTTACTAATCCTAAATACTTTTTCTCAGGGAAAACCCTGAGTTTTTTATTTCAGGGAATACCCTGAAGGTTTCAAATCATGCTAAAGATACCTTGCGGGTGTAACCAAATAAACTTTGAAAAATGAAAATTCAAATCAAAATTATAGCGCTGCTATTCCTTTTTGCGGCATTAGCTTGCAGCAAAGATGATAACACACCAGAAGTGGTAGTACCGGTAAAAAGTGATGCTAAGGCAATGACGAGTTTTACTTTTAATGCGACCGATAATGTTGCTCTGGTAGAAAATGTTGCGGCTATTGTTACAGAAGCGAATAAAACTGTTTCTACAAATTTGGTGTATGGCACTGATATTACTGCATTAACGCCAACTGTTATAGTTTCAGCGAAGGCAAGTGTTAGTCCAACTGGTGCGCAAGATTTTACATCTCCCGTAACCTACACGGTTACTGCAGAAGATGGCACAACAGCAGCCTATACGGTAAGTGCAACGGTTTCTCAAAGTTCAGAGAGTGCATTGGTAAGTTTTGCTTTTCTTAAACTAGATAATGGAACGGATGCTAATATTGTTGGTGCTATCGATAATGAAGACAATAGTGTACGCCTTATCATGAAAGCAAATACAGATTTGGTAGCGCTTTTACCAAAACTTGAAATTTCAGAAGGTGCTAGCTATACGCCACAAGGCATACAAGATTTCTCAGAACCTGTAACTTATACGGTTACTGCTGGCAATGGTAGCACCTCTGAATATACAATTAGTGTTAGAACAGAAAGAGATTTACTGATTGCTATCGCAGATGCCAACCCCAATAATACCTTAGGGTGGGATTATTCAGAAACCGATATTGACTTTTGGTCTGGTGTTAGTACCGATGATGAAGGTTATGTCAATGAATTAGAGTTGGGTAGGTATGGTTTATCGGTAATTCCAACTGAGATAGGGTTTTTAAGAAAACTTCATGAACTTGATTTGGACGGCAACTTGTTAACTGAACTACCCAAAAGCATTGGTATGTTGACTAATTTAATTGAATTGGAATTAGACGATAATAAGTTGAAATTCTTGCCAGTAGAATTTACCCAGTTGATCTCACTCAACGAGCTTCAGTTAAGCGAGAACCTATTTGAAGAATTTCCAGAAGAAATATTTCAACTGACCAATTTAATCGAATTAGACTTGTCTCAAAACAAGTTAAAAGAACTGCCTTCAGGCTTTAATCAGCTAACAGCATTGAACGAACTTAATTTAGACGATAATCCGTTTGTTGAGTTTCCTCAAGAAATATTCGGGTTACCCAATCTTGTTCAATTAAGATATAGTAGAAATGGATTGAAAGAATTACCCCAAGGCATTGATAATTTAAATCAACTAGAACGTCTATATCTAAATGATAATTTACTGTCAGATTTGCCAGATGAGCTCTATGCGCTAGATAGATTGAGAACCCTAGAACTGAAGGCCAATCAATTTGAACACATGCCCGAGGTATTATTCTATTTGGAAAAACTAACAACTTTGCATTTGAACAATAATAGGATTACTAAAATACCGAATACTATTGCCCAATCGCCTAGTTTAAGAATATTGCATATAGATGATAACCTTTTGACCGCGATTCCAAAGGAAATAGGAACCGAAATGTCTCTAAATAGACTATATATAAGAGGTAATCCTATTGCTATTCTTCCAGACGAAATCTGTGAAAGATTTTCGTATTTCGATTACTTTTTAATAAAAGATGAAACCACAATTTGTAAAAGTGATGCTTGATGTATTAAGTATTAATGCCCTGAAGTAGTTCAGGCAAAATACCATAAATATTAAGATATGGTGTTCATACCGTGCGGCTATAAATTAAAAACAAAATAAAATGTATAACATAAATAAACTATTGATTTTAGCATTCTTAGTGATGAGTATAGGATGCAGTAAAGACGACAATACTATTGAAACCCCCATTCTTGAAAAAAGTGATGCGAAAGAACTTTTGGTTATAGCTTTTAAGCTGGATACGAACCCAGACTTAGCTTCAGAAATCAATGGTTCAGTAGAAAAAAATAACAAATCGGCATTGTTAACACTACCCATTGGAACATCATTAACGAACTTGACACCAACAATTCAAATATCTGATAAGGCTACTTACAGCCCAAAAGGAGCTCAAGATTTTAGCAATGATATTGTTTATACGATTACAGCAGAAGATGGCTCTACGGCAAACTACGTCGTCAAAGTTGAAGTTTCAGAAAGCTCTGAAAGTGAATTGGTGCGCTTTATTTTTCGCGAAGTCGATAACGGTATACCTGAAACGGTTGAGGGTTTTATTGATACAGAAAATGCTAGTGTAAGACTAGTTACCACAACAAATACCGATTTGACTTCACTAGTACCTCAACTTGAAGTTTCGGAAGGTGCAAGCTATGCACCTCAAGGTATTCAAAATTTCTCTGAACCGGTAATCTATACTATTACTGCTGCCGATGGTACCCAAAGTGAATACACTTTAGATGTTAAAACAGAAAGAGATCTCTTGATTGCTATTGCAGAGGCAAATCCTAATCACACTCTGGATTGGCATTTGGCTGATGCCAATATTGAAAATTGGGATGTAGAGCTCAATGAGAATGGTTATGTAGAAGAGTTGTATTTAAACTTCGCAAATTTGTCAGAACTTCCTGATGAAATTGGATTTTTTAAAAAACTTAAAGAGCTTGATTTAAGCGAAAATCCATTTACAAAATTACCTAAAAGTATTGGTAATCTCAGTAATTTGATAGAATTAGATTTGGAAGAAACCAATTTAAAAGAATTGCCTGGAGAATTCACACAACTAGAGGCATTGAATGAGCTTTATTTAGACGAGACTTTATTTCAAGAATTTCCAGAGGAAATATTTCAATTGACTAATTTAATTAGATTACAATATCAGGAAAATCAGTTAAAGGAACTCCCCAAAGAGATAGGCAATCTAAAGAATTTAGAAGAATTATTTCTTAATAATAATTTGTTGTTCGATTTACCTGATGAAATAAGATTTTTGACCAGCTTGAACGAAATTTATTTGAGTGGAAATCAATTTGAAGAAATTCCTCTAGAATTAATTGACCTTCAGGATCTTGAGACTATAGGTCTTATTAACAATCTATTGTCCAATTTACCCGATGAAGTCCAATTTATGGATGGGTTGAAAACATTTTATCTTGGTAAAAATCAATTTGAAGAAATTCCTAAGGTACTCTTTACTTTAAATTCACTTGTAACACTTTACATGGAAGATAATGTGATTAGTGAGATTCCTCCCGTAATTGAATCCCTTACAAACTTAAATACGTTTGCGATAAGCAATAATCTATTGAAATCCATCCCTAGCGAATTGGTCTCAATTCAGAGCTTGAGGAATTTATTTATAGCAGGCAACTCAATTGAAATTCTTCCAGAAGAACTTTGTGCCAGAACTGATGTTTTTATTACCAAAGATGATAGCACTATTTGTGAAGATTAATTAGATAATCCTATTAACTAAAACCTTTAAAGCACAATACTTTGAAGGTTTTCTTTTTTTAAGGTTTAGCTTTAAAAGGATCATGTACACCTATATAAATCAGGGAAAACCCTGAGTTTTTTATTTCAGGGAATACCCTGAAGGTTTCAAATCAAGCTAAAGATACCTTGCGGGTATAACTTTTAAACTTTATTCGAAATGAAAACTTTATTAAAATTAAGCTGTATGTTTCTTTTCTTGCTAACCTTAGCTTGTAATAAAAATGATGACGAACCGATAGTCGAACCAGAAGTAATTGTAGAAGAAGAAACTCTAGAAGTAGAAAATAGTGCTCCAGCCGCATTTGAATTAGCTGTAGTGTCTGATAATGCTGAAGATGTAGAACCGTTGCCCATTTTTAGCTGGAACGCTAGTGCAGATCCAGATGGTGATGCCGTAGTTTATGATTTCTATTTAAATCAAGGTACCACAGCTACTCAAGTATATGCTAGTAACTTAACAGAGAATAGTTTGGAAATAATTGACCGATTGGCCTTGACAGAAGACTATAGTTGGAAGGTTGTGGCAAAAGACCCAGAAGGAGCCACAGCCAGTAGTTTGGAACGTAGTTTTAGTACACGGTCTATCCGTTTTAATGATTCGCCAGAAACTGCAAACGCTGCATTTACTGAAAGAGAATTTCATAGTACGGTGGCATTTGACAATAAAATGTGGGTTATTGGTGGTCAGCGTGCTTCAACTGTGCAATTAAAAGACGTATGGTATAGTGAAGATGGTAGCAATTGGGTTGAAGCTACCGGTTCAGCTGAGTTTGGGCAGAAGTATGCGCATTCGTCAGTGGTATTTAATGACAAAATTTGGGTAATAGGTGGCGCAGATGAAAATGGTCAAAAAAAGAGTGATGTATGGGTGAGTGATAATGGAGAAAGTTGGCAAAAAGTGCTTGGAGAAGCACCATTTTCTGGTCGTATGGGGCATACGTCGGTGGTCTATGACAATAAGATTTGGGTAATCGGAGGGCTAAATACTGACAACGTACTTATGAATGATGTTTGGTATAGCGAAGATGGTGAAACATGGAAAGAAATTACAAATAATGCAAAATTTAATGCACGTGCATTACATTCTACTGTAGTTTATAACAATGCAATGTATCTAATTGGTGGTCAAGATGAAAACGCAAAGAGAAAAAGCGATGTATTTGCTAGTACTGATGGAATTACTTGGGAAGTAGTTACAGAAAATGCGCTTTTCACAGGCAGAATTTCTCATTCTTCTGTAGTTTTTGACAATAAAATTTGGATCATTGGGGGTGCTGATGAAAGCCTAAACCGAAAAAACGATGCTTGGTTTAGTTCTGACGGGAAAACTTGGACAGAAGCTACTAGTGCTGCTCCTTTTTCTAATCGAGCTAGACATACCGCTGTTGTATTTAAGAATAAGGCTTGGGTAATTGGTGGAGTGGATGAATTTAATAATATTAAAAATGACGTTTGGTCTTTTGAATAATAAGAAGATGTTAAGGTTTTAAAAAAGCCCTCTCTCGAGGGCTTTTTATTTGTCGTTTTATAGTAAACATACAGATAGGTGTTGCGGTTTAGACCACATGTGATCACTTGTTGTCAATTACTTTTATGCAATGCCAACTGAATACGTTTTCTAGGAATATCAATCGACAATACTTTTACAATTATTTGCTGATTTAGATGTACATGTTCGTTTACATCTTTTACAAAACTATCTGAAAGGTTTGAAACATGAATGAGTCCACTTTCTTTGATGCCGATATCAACAAAGCATCCAAAATTGGTAATGTTATTGACGATTCCCGGTAGTAATTGTCCATCTCTTAAATCGGAGATGCTGTGCACATTTTGATTAAAGGTGAATACTTTGGCTTTTTCGCGACGGTCGAGACCAGGTTTTTCTAGTTCGTCAATAATGTCTTGTAGGGTAGGTAGGCCAACAGTGTCTGTACAATACTTTTTTAAGTCGATTTTTTCTAGCTGACTTTTGTTACCAATTAAATCAGAAATGGCTACTCCTTTGTCTTTGGCCATTTGTTTTACAACACTATAACTTTCTGGGTGTACCGAAGAATCGTCCAACGGATTTTTTCCATCTTTTATACGGAGAAAACCAGCCCCTTGTTCAAAAGCTTTACCTCCTAATCGAGGAACTTTTTTTATAGTAGCTCTATCAGTGAATGCGCCATTTTCATTGCGATACGCAACAATATTTTCTGCTAGTTTTGGGCCTATGCCAGAAACATAACTTAGTAAAGGAACACTCGCAGTGTTGATATTCACTCCCACTGAATTTACACAACTTTCTACAACACCATCCAACGAAGTTTGCAATTTGCTTTGATCTACATCGTGTTGGTATTGACCTACACCAATTGATTTCGCATCGATTTTTACGAGTTCAGCCAACGGGTCTGCCAATCTTCTGCCTATTGAAACGGAACCTCTTACGGTAACATCATAATTTGGGAATTCGTCACGTGCAATTTTTGAAGCGGAATATATCGAAGCTCCTGCTTCGCTAACCACATAAACTTCTGGAGGGTTTTTAAAGTGTATACGTTTCACCAATTGTTCCGTTTCTCTAGAGGCCGTTCCATTCCCAATTGCAATAGCTTCAATTTTATAAGCATCACATAAAGAACTAATTTTCTTGATAGCTTCAGTGCTTTTATTTTGTGGTGCATGAGGATAAATAGTTTCATTGTGTTTAAGTCCGCCTTGGGCATCTAAACAAACTACTTTACAGCCAGTTCTAAAACCAGGGTCTATGGCTAAAATTCTTTTTTCTCCTAATGGGGCCCCTAATAACAGCTGTTTTAAATTTTTTGAGAATACGCTAATCGCTTCATCATCTGCTTTCTCTTTAGCTAGTTTTAATATTTCATTCGATAAGGATGGAAATAGTAGTCTTTTGTATGAATCTTCAAGTGCTAATTGTACTTGCGGGGTACAAGAATTGTTCGATTTTATTATGCGATCACTAATTTTTGAAAGAATGTATTCTTTATCAATTTCAATTTTAACACGAATAAAGCCTTCGTTTTCTGCACGTAAAATAGCCAAAAGTCGATGTGAAGGACATCGTTTTAACGCTTCACTCCAGTCGAAATAATCACGAAATTTTTGTGCTTTTTCATCATCTTTTTTCGTTCCAATAACTTTCGTAGTTAGCATAGCAGAACGCTCTAGTTGATTGCGAATTTGATTTCGAATCGATATGCGTTCATTCAACCATTCCGCAATAATATGGCGTGCTCCTTCTAGCGCATCATCTTCATTTTTAACATCATTATTTAAATATTCAGAGGCCGTATAGTCAATGTTGTCATTGTTTTGTGCCATGATGATTTTCGCAAGTGGTTCTAATCCGTTTTTTCTTGCCGTCTCAGCTTTGGTTTTTCGTTTTTTCTTGTAAGGTAAATAGAGGTCTTCAAGTGTAACCAGATCGTCAACTTGTTCAATTTTAGAGCGAAGTTCATTAGTTAATGTATCTTGCTCTTCAATGGCTTTTAAGACCGCTATTTTTCGTTTTTCTAAACTTTCAAATTGTGTTTTAAATTGAATTATGGAACCTACTTGAACTTCATCTAAACCACCAGTTGCTTCTTTTCTATATCGAGATATAAATGGTAAGGTGCAGTCTTGGTTTAATAATTCAATGGTGTTTTTAATACCCTTTTCTGAAAGTTGGGTATGTTTGGTAATATAAGTAATTAGGTTCATAGTTAATTTTACGGAATTTATTAACTAATTCCTTCTCCATTACCAACACCCTCTTCATCTGGGTTTACAAAAACCAATTTTCCTTCTGCGTTTTCTGTCATCAAAATCATGCCTTCACTTTCTACACCTCGTAATGCCCGAGGAGCAAGATTAATTAAAACAGTCACTTTTTTACCCACAATTTCTTCAGGGGTAAAACTTTCTGCAATGCCAGAAACAATTGTACGTGTATCTAAACCGGTATCAACTTTTAGAACGAGTAGTTTTTTAGCTTTAGCCATTTTTTCGGCTTCAACTATAGTTCCTACGCGCATGTCTAATTTTGTAAAATCATCAAAAGTAATCGTATCTTTTTGTGGCATAAGTTCTTTGTTGGCATTTTCATTTGCCTTTTTGGTTGCTTCTAATTTATCAAGCTGCGCTTGTATTTCTTTATCCTCTATTTTTCTAAAAAGTAATTCTCCTTTGTTGATTTGATGCTCGGCAGAAAGTAGCGTTTCTTTAGTGGAAACATCTTGCCATTGAATCTCCTCCTTACTAGCGGTAATAGAAAGAATGTTTTTTAATTTTGCTGAGGTAAATGGTAAAAAAGGCTCGCTTAAAACGGCTAGTCCGCTTGCAATTTGCAGCGCAACATACATGATTGTTTTTACACGTTCTTCGTCTTGCTTAATGACTTTCCAAGGTTCTTCATCAGCTAGGTATTTATTACCTAAACGTGCTAAATTCATAAGCTCTTGACCGGCTTCGCGAAAACGGTAGCGTTCAATAGAGCTTTCAATGGTTGCCGGAAATTCTTTCAGTGCTTTTAAAGTTTCTAAATCTACTTGAGAAAATTTAGCAGGACTTGGTACAACACCTTCGTAGTATTTATTAGTCAATACCACCACTCGGTTCACGAAGTTTCCGAAGATGGCTACTAGTTCACTATTATTTCTTGATTGAAAATCTTTCCAAGTAAAATCGTTGTCTTTCGTTTCAGGTGCATTTGCAGTTAAGGTATAACGCAATACATCTTGCATATCAGGAAATTCCTGCAAGTATTCATGTAGCCAAACTGCCCAGTTTTTTGAAGTTGAGAGTTTATTTCCTTCTAAATTCAAGAATTCGTTGGCAGGTACATTTTCCGGCAGAATAAAATCGCCATGAGCTTTTAATATAGCAGGGAAAATGATACAGTGAAAAACAATATTGTCTTTTCCTATGAAATGTACGAGCTTAGTGTCATCGGCTTTCCAATAGGGCTCCCAATTTTTACCTTCTCTTTTTGCCCATTCTTTGGTAGATGAAATATACCCGATAGGAGCATCGAACCACACGTACAATACTTTGCCTTCACCACCTTCAACAGGTACGGGAATTCCCCAATCTAAATCTCGGGTAACGGCTCTAGGTGCCAATCCGCCATCTATCCATGATTTACATTGGCCATAAACATTGGGTTTCCAATCGTTTTTATGTCCTTCTAAAATCCATTTTGTTAAAAAATCTTCATATCGATCTAAAGGTAAAAACCAATGTTTGGTTTCTTTTAGGGTAGGTATAGCTCCTGTTATAGTTGATTTCGGATTGATTAAATCAGTTGCATTTAAAGTAGAGCCACAGTTTTCACATTGATCACCATAGGCCTCTTCAAAGCCGCAATTAGGACACGTACCCGTTACAAAACGGTCAGCTAAAAATTGTTCGGCTTCAGCATCATATAACTGAGCGGTAGTTTCCTCAATGAAGTCATCTTGCTCATATAATTTCTTGAAAAAATCACCAGCTGTTTTATGATGAATTTCTCGGGAGGTACGCGAATAATTATCAAATGTAATTCCGAAGTCTTGAAACGATTTACGAATAATGCCGTCATATTTGTCAATAACTTCTTGCGGAGTAATGCCTTCTTTTTTTGCTTTCATTGAAATGGCGACACCATGTTCATCACTTCCGCAAACAAAAGCAACATCATTTCCTGTTAATCTAAGAAAACGAGCATAAATATCTGCTGGCACATAGACTCCGGCCAAATGACCAATATGAATGGGGCCATTTGTATATGGTAGTGCGGCCGTAATTGTATACCTAGAAAATTCAGACATCATAATTCAATTAGCCTGCAAAAATAAGATTTTTAATGTTCAGTGCCTTCGGTGAAATTGTCAGATTTGTTTGAATTATGATTAGTTCGAATTTTTAAATAATAAATTGAAGAATATATAGGGTATAAATAAGCAAAGCCTTCAAAAAACTTTTAAAAAGTAATTGAAGGTCTTTGCACGTTGTGGGGACGAAAAGCTAAGCTACCATAACTGATTTACTCATTTTATGGTTTTGTACTTGAATTCTGTATATATATTTTCCTGTAGCCAATTGCTCAACCATATTTTCTCGAATATTAATTTCTCGAGAACCTTCAAACACCATTTCATTAAATACAGTTCCCATGTTTTGACCTAAAATATTGTATAATTGAATATCAACATGTGCGCTAAAAGGCATTTCTAGGTAAATATGCGGAGCATTGTTTGTTGGGTAAAATGGTTTATGGACGATAGTTTCTAATAAGCTTGGGTCGTACGGAGTAGGATTTTCTGGTTCTCCATTTTCACCTTCTGCTGTAGGAATTGTCGGTTCGCCATCACTGTATGCAATTTCAGGAAAATCAACACCACTACAATTAAAACCTAAGTTAACTGGTGCATACGGATGGTCTAGTAAGTGTTCTTCAACTAAAGGAACAGGTATACATAGCCATTCTGCCATTACCGTGGCATAAAGATCTCTAAAGTCCATGGTATATTCTAGGTTTCCGCGTCCATCAGGGTCATCTAGAGTAGGGTGTTCTCCAACGAAAGCACTTCCGTTTAGACCGGAACCAAAAAATAGGGTAGGAGCAGCTTTACCATGATCAGTACCATTTGACCCGTTTTCGAAAATACGCCTTCCAAATTCTGAGAAAGTCATGCTTAATACTTTGTCATCTTGTTGTGTGAAAGCCAAATCGTCATAAAAATTATCAATAGCTATTGATAAATAAGACATTAATCTTTCATGAGCTAAAGGCTGATTTCCATGAGTGTCAAATCCTCCTAAAGTAATCATATACACTTTTGTTCCAAGATTTCCTTTAATTAAACGAGCTAATAAAGCTAATTGGCGAGCGAAATAATTGTCTTGATATTCTACTTGGTTTTGACCTCTTTCGTAGGCTTCATGAATTTTACCAGAATATTCATAGGTTACATTTGCAACACCTCTTAAAAATTCGAGTTGGTCGCCATACATACAATCATCGAAGAGACTAGGGTCTAAATTGTATTGTAAACCTGTTTCAGCAATTTCTTCTAATTGATCAATGTTAGAGGCTACAAAAGCATAATTAGTTTCTTCACCTTGAAAAACTAAACTACCGAAATTTCCAATCTGAACTGCAGCTGGTGCAACAGGAGGGCTCATTAAGTAATCTGGGTAAATGTTTTCAAAATGTCTACCCATCCATCCTGTATTTAAACCAGAGAATCCGGTAGAAGTTAAGTCAGTATTTGCAAAAATATCTGATCCTGTAAAGTGTGAAAGACTTTGGCTTTCATAACCAACTCCATGTACTGCTTTAAATTGACCTTCGCCCCACATGGGTTCTAAAGATTTCATATAAGTAGGTACACCAAATTCATCTGTTAATTTAAGAATTTTACTTTCAGGAATATAAATGTTAGGTCGTGCATTAGCATAGGCATCATATTGTTCTATTGGTAGAACTGTGCTTAAACCATCATTGCCACCAGAAAGCCGAATAAGAATTAATATTTTATCTGTTTCCGCTTGGGCAATAGCTTGTGTAAGTGGGGAAGGTGCAGATGCTGTAAGCATATTGCTGCCGAGCATCATAGAGCCAGAACCTGCAATTCCTAATGCTTGTAAGAATGAACGTCTGCTCCAAGTTTTATGCTCTAAATCATGACCTTCGTGTTGAAGACCTTTGTAAGGTGTATTATCGTGGGTATCGCACATAATTGTAGGTTTATTTTAATTGGAATTCAGGTTGTCTAACTATATGTAATAGTAAAAGGTATACTTGAGAATCTGCATTTTGTAACATCATGCTCCAGGAACCATTCTGGTAAACCATATCACTTTCGTAAGGTTCTCTAAACACATCAAATGCAGCACTGTAATCAGGAGTTTCAGTAAGTAATCCTTTAGGAGTAATTTTATCAATAATAGCTCGTGCTACTTCATCTGGGTCGTTAGTTGTTGCGCCATTTGGACCAGTGGCTGCAATGCCAAATGTTCTAAATTGTTCTTGATTACTTTGCCAAAAATTTTGAATAAACATTTCAAATGTCAGCCAACGACCAATCATGAAGTTAGTATTGATCCAAGAGCGGTTACGTTGCCAGCCGGCTACATCAAAAGGGTCAAATAGTTCCTGACTGAGTAAGGTAGAGGCACTCATTAAACTATTTAATGAGTCGTCGTCGTAGCTAAAATTTGTTTCATTTATAAAGTTTAAGTACAAATCATACGGACTCTTAATTATCACACCTACAGCATCGTCATCAAAAAAGTGTTCACTTTTAAGAAGTTGAGCTAGCACTGGAGCAATTTCAAAATTGTTTGCAATAAAAGTTGCTGATAATCCTTGTATTATGGTTTCTGCATTGCCAGCTTCATCTTGCGAGTCTGGGTGCACAAAAAACTCGTACAGCTTTTTACAGATAAACCACCCAATTTCATTTGGTCGTTGTTCAAATAGTATATCAATTACATCATCGTAATCCCAATTACCGGTTTGACCAAAAATTGTTTTAGAACCTGCATCATGTTTTTCTGGATCGAAAGTGACTGCTTCACAACCAAGTTCTCCTCGTTCAACATAGCCTGTTAAAGCTTTAGCCGTTTCAATAATATCTTGCTCCGTATAGTTATTGCCTTCACCTAGTGTAAAAAGTTCATAAAGTTCACGTCCGTAATTTTCATTTGGGTTGTTGCCATTATTATAAACTCCATCCAAATAATAAAGCATAGCACTTGTTAAGCCTATTTCACTTACAAAAGTTTTAAAGTTGCCAAGCGCATTACGTTGTAGACAGTTTACATAATGGTACAGAAAGCTATTGCAATTGTATACACTGAGTTGCGTAACAAAGTGGTTGCTCCAGAAAAAGCTCATTCTGTCAGCCAAATTGTTTGTTATTAGTGATTTTGTATAGGCTAAACTTAGCTCTTCTACCTGGGAATTTTTTAGTGCATTCCGAGCTTGATCATCTTCTGGGTAATTACTATTATTCCAATCAGCCCAAGCAGGGGGAGCAATGGGGTTTGAGTTTGCTGCTTCATTTACTAAATTGTCTACAATTGCGGTAGCTGTTTGGCCAATTGCAGCATTGATGGTATCTACAGAAGCACTAAAACCAAGACGTCTATACAGATGTTCGGCTTTGTTTTTATCCAAAGGAATGGCATAAGCATTTAGGCCTGAAGTATTACAATTAATGAAATATTCCATAGTCAAGTAGGGCGTTAATAGGTGACGTTCATGTGCTTGGGGGCAACTAAATAACGAAGTTAAGCTGGGTCTAGTACTTGATTTTACTTAATTTCGATAACGTGCATAAAGATTTACGCAGATGTAGTCTTTTAAGACGTTTAACAGTATATATTTTCGATGAAATGCATTATTTTGAGTAAATAATTAAACTTTAGAGTGGGAAAGCATAACGAATTTGGGCAAGAAGGAGAACAAATAGCTGCTGATTTTTTAGCAAAAAACGGATATAAAATTCTTTGCAAAAATTATCGATATCTAAAATCTGAAATTGATATAATTGCTCAAAAGGGAGAAATAATAGCGATAGTTGAAGTGAGAGCAAGAAGTAATGATCAAATTATATCAATTTCGGAAACGATAACACCAAAAAAAATAAAATTATTGGTTGCGGGTGCTAATCAGTTTCTAGTTGATAATAATTTGGATTTAGAAGCTCGATTTGATGTAATAACTATATTAAAGAATAAGAAAATATTAAAAATTGACCACTTAGAAAGTGCATTTTACCATTTTTAATGAATCTTCTTATTTTTTCTTTTGTTTTATTTGTAACAAATTGTTATTTTTACACGAAAACCAATTTATACCATGAAAACTATCTCATCAGTAGTTGAAGAATACATCAAGAAAAAACCATTTCTTCAAAGTGCCTTAGCTCAAGGAATTATAAATCTTACATCTCTTTCACGTATAATTAAACCGGAAATTCAAGAGGAATTGTCTAAAGACATTAGAAATGGAGCTATAGTAATGGCTTTAAAAAGGCTTTCAGATGACCTTGAGTTTAGAGCAACCCATAAGATTGTTAAAGTTTTAAAGAATATTGGTGAAATTACAGTGCGGTCTTCTTTAACAGATTATACTTTTTTGGCTTCAGATACAGTGCTACATCAACAAGCAAAGTTACTAGAAGCAGTAAATGTAAATCAAGATGTATTTTATACTTCTTCTAGAGGGGTAAATGAAATAAATATTGTTGTCAGCAATATTTTAGATGATGTAGTTGAAGAATTATTTCGGGCAGAAAAATGTACTCAAAAGGCCGAGAATCTTTCATCAATTACGGTAAAATTGCCAGCTGAGAATGTTTCTGTTCCAGGAATTTATTATTTTATTTTTCAGAGATTAGCTTGGGAAGGTATTGTGTTATATGAAGTAATTTCAACAACTAATGAATTTACAATATTAGTTGATGATGATCAAGTAGATGTTGCATTTAAAACCATAAAAGATTTAAAAACACTTTAACGATTTAGAAATTTTATCAATTCTTTATTGCTTTCTGGTTTTAAAACAATCTTTTTTTGTTGGTCTAAAACGTAATAAGTTGGTGTTTGGTGAATATCGTATAATTCGGCATATTTACTATCCCATTTACCTAGAGCAATAGTATGTTCAAAATCGTTTAGTTTTTCAGATTCTAATTTCCAACTGATTTCATCATCTTCTAGGCCAATAGCTATTACTTTAATTTCTGGAAATTTCTTTAGTTCTTTATGAAGCGCTGGTAATTCATGTAAACAATGAGAGCATGTACTGCTCCAAAAGACTATAATGTAATTTGTAGCATCTTCTAAATTACTAAGAGATTTTGGTTTCCCTTTTATTTGCCATTCAATTTCTGGAGCAATTACTCCTATTTTGAGTCTATTTTCAGCCTCTATTTGTTTTAAAACTTTTATGTTTTCTTCAGATTTGGCTTTGAATCTTAAATACTTAGACAAAATATAATCTTGAGAATTACTTAGTTTTAAAGAAGTTGCATATTGCCAAATAGCGTGAAATAAGGTAAATTGATAGTCATCTTCTAAATTTTCAATTTCATGAGCTACTGTATCAATATTCAATTGATATTCTTTTTCTGTTTCATGTTCAGATAATGTTTTTAATGGCAGTGCTGTAAAAACATAATTCACCATTTTATTTTTTAAAAAATCAGAGCTTTTAAGTGTGGAATTATTTAAATCTAAATATTTAAAATAGTTTTCTTTTTTCGCTTGAACATATTGTTCTGGAGTTAAATAGGTGTTGGCAATATAGGGGTGGTTCGCTTTGATAAAATTATTAACTAGTTTGCCTTGTGCTTTAGATTCATATGTTTTTTGAGTTTTTATTAGTAAATTATTTAGATTTAAAAACTCTTTGGTATTTTTATTATTAGATGAAAAATATGCTACTATTTCTTTTTCAAAATTCATTATTTCATTGAAATATGTACTGAATAGTATATTTTCTACAGAAGTAATAAACGCTACCTCTTTGCCACTTTTAAAATTAAATTCAATATCTTCATTACCGCTATATAGTACATCAATATAAAATTGATCTTGTGGTACTGCATAAACCAATCGGTATGTACCAGGTATCGCATTATTGGGCATTTCCAAAATAAATTCTCCTTTTTTTATTTTCGTATCTGCAACGTAAACTTGAGAGCCAGGAGTTAAGCGATATGCAATAATCCAAGAGTAGTCATCAGCAGGTGAAAACATGCCAGAAATCGTACGTTGCGATTGCGCAAAAACACCAAATAAGCAGCAAAATGCTAGTAATATATTTTTCATATTTAATATAAGGCAATAATTAAACCAAAATTAATTACTTTGAAACTTTCCGTAAATAGCCTCACGAAATTCTTTGTGTAGTCCAATTTGATCGTAAGGAAATAGCTGTACGAAAAGAACTGCTGTGATTTTATTAACAGGGTCAACCCAAAATAAAGTGCTTGCTGCACCATCCCAAAAAAATTCTCCGACAACCCCATTATTTTCTTCATCATTGATAGGAGGGGCTATTCTTACAGCAAAATCAATTCCAAAACCTACTTGTCCTTTACTTGGTAACCAATTACGTTCTGTAATACTATCTGCTAATTGATTTGTTGCCATTAAATCAATTGTTTCAGGCTTTAGAATTGTCACGCCATTCAAACTACCTTTGTGTATCAACATTTGAGCAAATTTCATGTAGTCATCTAGGGTTGATGTTAGACCCGAACCGCCTCTGGTTAGTGGCCATTCTTGCATGTAATTGCTATAAGTTATTGTATCACGTACAAGTGTGCTTTCTCCGGTTCTTCTATATAATGCAGCGAACCTAGCTCTATCCTCCTTAGGAATAAAATAGCGAGTTTCATTCATTTTTAGTTTATCTAAAACATTCTCACGTACATAATCTTTAAATGGAATTCCAGAAATCCTTTCGACTAAAAATGCCTGTACGTCAACGCAAGGGCCGTATTCCCATTGCGTTCCTGGTTGAAACCATAGAGGCATGTCACCTAATTTTTCGGCTAAAGTGGTTAATGAAGTTTCACGATTATAAATATTGGCCTTGGTTAAAATTTCACTTAAACCTGGTATTGTATTTCTATTTGGAAAGCCTGCAGTGTGTCTTGTTAAATCTCTTATGGTTATTGGTCGAACAAGTGGTTCAGATGTAATTTTGCCCAAAGAGTCTACACCTGTATACACTTTCATATTTGCAAACTCCGAAGCATATTTTTCTATAGAGTCATCTAGTTTAAATTTGCCTTGATCGTACAATGTCATTAAAGCAGTACCAGTAATTGGTTTGGTCATTGAATAAATTTGGACAATGGTATTTCTATCCATTTTTTTTTGTGCCTCCTTATCGGCATAACCAAAAGCATTAAAGTATACTTCTTCTCCATTTTCATAAATAAGTGCAGAAACTCCAGCTATATTTCCAGATTTCACAAATTTTTCTAAGGTAGTATCAATTCGTATGGAGACATTTTTAGAAATAAAATTAGCTCCGGTGGTAAGCGATTTATCATTTGAATCTTTACAAGAAGATAAAATGCCTATTGCAATTATTAAACAATAAAAAACACGTGTCATCAATATTTAGTTATATAGGTTTCTTATTGCCGAAGTTTATTATAAAGCCAAGTATTTCGCTGCTCGCGCTGTTCAGGAAATGTCCAATGTTGAGTTTCATGAAAAACATGTAATTCTTTTTTTGCTGAAATTATGTTGTATGCTGAGAAAGTGGATGCTGGCGAACATACATTGTCATTATATCCCCAACTGTACCATCCTTCTGCTTTAACAAAACGAGCAAAATTTACTACATCATAATACTTAGATACTTCAATTTTCTCTTTTTTATTAGTGAAATCATCAACAAAGATTTGAGGCCAACCACCAGCTCGTCCATCCAAAAATCCCGTCATGTCTGAAAGAGCAGGGTAAAATGCTGCTAAATAATCAATTCGTTTGTCTAATCCAGCAACAATAATAGATAATGCACCGCCCTGGCTACCACCTGTAACTCCAATATCTTCACCATTAAATTGTTCCAAGCTTTCTATAAAGTCTACTGCACGTATACATCCCAAATAAACACGGCGATAATACATGTTTTCTTTATCATCTAAATTAAATACCTGATAGTTGTTTAGTGGACCAGCTCTCAAGTCGTCATATACACTTTTTTCTAAATTAACTGGGATTCCATGAATGCCAATAGTGAAGGATACGAAGCCTTCGGCTGCTTCATTAACTTCTCCATAATATGGGCGGATTCCAGCCCCAGGAACATGTAAAATGGCCGGGTATTTTCCTGCTTTTTTTGGAGTTGTTAATATGCCGTAAATTTTACCTTTAACATTATTAAGTTTTACGTGATAAACATCTACTTTATCTGTGCAACGTTCTGGCATCAAAGTAAGTACTGGCTGCATAGCTACTGCTGCTAATTCTTCTTTTCCTTTGTTCCAAAAATTTTCAAAATCAGGAGGAAGTGTAGTTGTTGGCTTAATTTTATCTGGTGAGAAGCCTATGGTGGTGTAAGACGAATATTCCTTGCCATCTACTACAACTGTGGCAGTACAGCGAAGAAAACCTGGTTCTATTATTTTAGGTGCTTTTATTTTTGAATTTGCATTTAATTTAAAAGTACCTTCATCTAAAGTTTTGATTTGACGATAGCCAGAATCAGGTTCAATTTTATAATTTACATTTATATCTTTTAAAGGAATATTATTGCGTGTTACGCTAATTGAAAATACAGCTTGCTCATCTACTTTGTAGGTCCAATCCGAATGATTCGGACTAATAATGACATTTACAAGTTGTTTACTGGGTTGTGCTTTAAGGTAAAAACTGAATAGGAGAATTATTATTACAAGCGAGTAATTTTTTTGGTTCATTTTTTTGATAAGGTATTAGTTTGGATTAGATTCCAACTTTGGCGGAATATCAAACTAATATAGGGAAAAAATGGCTTTCGTCTTGTAGTATAAATTTAGGCGAACAAAATAATACGACTTCAAGAAAAAATCAAAAAGATACTAATTTAGACTTTTATTTGGCTGCACGAGCCTCAGTGCGAATGCCAATATGATTTATAATAGAAGTTATTAATGTTGATTCCTTTTCATGTATAAATCCGTCTGACATGGCTATTTCTTCTAAAATATTAACAATAGCCTTTTTCTTTTGGTATGACATTTCACTTAAAATAGCTCGACCTTGATCAAGACTCATATTTCTGGCTTGTAAAATGAAGTTAGTTTCAAAATCAATGCGCCTCATTAATTGACTAAGGGCATTAATTTCGCCTTTGTGAATTTTTCCGTCAGCTACAATTACTGCATCAACGGCCTGTACTATTGCAAATTTTTCTACTAAGCTAAAACCTAGATTAGGGATTTTCATATTTCTAATTGTGGGGTTAGAAAGCCACGAAGGTACATAATTATGACTTAATAACGCAAAATTATCTGTTTTATGACATTAAAACATCGTTAAGTTATTCCTCAAACGGGGCCAATGCATGAAGAGCTTTTTCAATAGAGCTTATGCCTTCAAAAACCAATAATAATCGAAGCCCGTTACGTGTTTGTTTTTCTTTCATTTTACATTTTCGCGGATTTGTCTGTACAAATTGAAGTACCTTGGTAAAAGTACTGCATTGGTAAAAATCGGACTGTTGGTCACTGATAAAGTAACCTATTAACTTTCCCTTCTTTAATACAACCTTTTCTAAACCAATGCTATTTGCGATCCATTTAATTCGCACAGAATTCAATAAATCTTCTGCCTCGGAGGGCAGTTCCCCAAAACGATCTATTAATTGTGTTTCGTATTTTTTAAGGTCATCCTCGCTACTAATTTTATTTAGTTCGGTATATAAATTTAGTCGCTCTGTTATATTGTTAATATAGTCGTCAGGAAATTGTAATTGAAAGTCAGAATCTATTTGAGTTTCCTTAACATATACCTTCTCTTGGTGGCCATCAACATCATCATATAATTCTTTAAACTCATTTTCTTTAAGTTCATCGATTGCTTCAGCCAATATTTTTTGATATGTTTCGAAGCCTATTTCATTAATAAATCCGCTTTGTTCACCACCAAGTAAATCGCCAGCACCTCTTATTTCTAAATCTTTCATTGCAATGTTAAAGCCGCTACCTAAGGCGGTAAATTGTTCAAGCGCTTCTATTCGTTTTCGGGCGTCAGCTGTCATAACTTCATAAGGGGGTGTAATAAAATAGCAAAAGGCTTTTTTGTTGCTTCTACCTACACGTCCTCGCATTTGGTGTAAATCGCTAAGACCAAAATTATTTGCATTATTAATAAAAATGGTGTTCGCATTTGTTACATCTAAACCACTTTCTACAATAGTTGTAGAGACCAAAACGTCAAATTCTGCATTCATAAACCCTAGCATTAGTGCTTCGAGCTTTTTACCATCCATTTGACCATGTCCAATACCTACTTTAGCATCTGGTACCAGACGTTGAATCATGCCTGCAACTTCTTTAATATTTTCTATTCTATTATGTATAAAAAATACTTGGCCTCCTCGTTGAATTTCATAGCTTATTGCATCGCGAATTACTTCTTCATGAAAGCGTACAACTCTACTTTCTATAGGGTATCTATTGGCAGGGGGTGTGTTAATTACCGATAAATCACGAGCAGCCATTAAACTAAATTGTAGCGTACGTGGAATTGGTGTAGCCGTAAGGGTTAAAACGTCTACATTTTCTTTAATCGATTTTAGTTTGTCTTTAACCGAAACACCAAATTTTTGCTCCTCATCAACAATTAAAAGCCCTAAGTCTTTAAATTTTACATTTTTATTGACCAGTTGGTGCGTGCCGACAATAATATCTACTTTTCCTGTTTCCAGTTTTTCCAAAGTATCACGTCTTTCTCTAGTGCTTCTAAATCGATTTAAATAGTCTACCGTAACAGGCATTTCTTTTAATCTTTCTGAAAATGTTTTGTGATGTTGAAAGGCTAGAATTGTTGTAGGAACTAAAACTGCAACCTGTTTGCCATTGTCTACCGCTTTAAAAGCAGCACGTATAGCTATCTCTGTTTTTCCAAAACCTACATCGCCGCAAATTAATCGATCCATTGGGCGCTCACTTTCCATGTCTCTTTTAACATCTTCGGTAGATTTACTTTGGTCAGGTGTGTCCTCGTATATAAAAGAAGCTTCTAACTCATTTTGCAGATAACTATCTGGGGCATATTGAAATCCTTTCTCCAATCTTCGTTTAGCATATACTTTTATAAGATTAAAAGCTATTTTCTTAACGCGAGATTTTGTTTTTTGTTTAAGCTTTTTCCAAGCTGTTGAACCTAATTTATAAATTTTAGGAACAGCACCATCTTTACCGTTAAATTTTGAGATTTTATGTAGTGAATGTATACTTACATACAAGGTGTCTCGATCTCCATACATTAATTTTATAGCCTCTTGTTTTTTCCCTTCTACGTCTATTTTTTGAAGACCTCCAAATTTGCCAATACCATGGTCAATATGCGTTACGAAGTCACCAACTTCTAATTTATTAAGTTCATTTAAGGTAATTGCTTGTTTTTTGGCGTATCCATTTTTAAGTTGAAATTTATGGTAGCGCTCAAAAATTTGATGATCAGTATAACATACTAATTTTAGATCGTCATTAATAAATCCTTGATATAATGGTAGAACAATAGTTTCATAGTGTACGTTTTCATTATTGTCTTCGAAGATGGCATGAAAACGATTTGCTTGTTGTTCGCTAGCACAGAAAATATAATTAGTGTAGCCTTGAGATTTATAATTGTTTAAGTTCTCAATAAGTAAGTCAAACTTTTTATTGAAAGATGGTTGTGGTTTTGTATTATATTCTATTGTGTTCTGTGCTGAATGCGCTTGTTGTGTTTTTGCTTCAAGTAAAAAGAATTTTGCTATTTGCGTTTTAAAACTAGCAGCATTTAAGAATAATTCTTCTGGCTTGGCATGTTTTAAGTTCTCTGATAGTTTGCCGAATGCAATGTTCGCCTTCTTAAAAAATTCATCTAAGCGAGCGTATAAATATGCTGTATTTTTTACAAAAATAACGGTGTCTGATGCTATGTATTTTAGAAAACTTTCTCTTTTTTCATGCATTAATTTGTTAGCCACATTTGGAATAATGCTTATTTTCTTTACTTTTTCGGTAGACAATTGAGTTTCGACATCAAAAGTTCGAATACTGTCTACTTCGTCTCCAAAAAACTCAATGCGATAGGGTTGGTCATGCGAAAATGAAAAAACATCTACAATTCCGCCACGAACAGAAAATTCGCCAGGTTCAGTTACAAAATCGACCCTTTTAAATTGATATTCGAAAAGCACTTCATTTAGAAAATCTAGCGAAAGTGTATCTTCTAACTTTATTTTTAACGTATTTTTTTCTAATTCACTCCGGGTGACTACTTTTTCAAATAGTGCATCAGGATAGGTAACTATAATTGCTGGTTTTTTGCGAGAATTTATACGATTAAGTACTTCTGCCCGAAGTAAAACATTGGCATTATCAGTTTCTTCAATTTGGTAAGGTCTGCGATAGCTGCCAGGGTAAAAAAGAACATCTTTGTGGCCAATTAGCTGTTCAAGGTCATTAAGAAAATAAGCTGCTTCTTCTTTATCATCTAATAATAAAAGAAATGGTTTGTCGGTATTTTTAAATGCACTAGCTAAAACAAATGATAATGCAGATCCAGTGAGCCCTTTTAAATGTATTCCTGAGAGATCTTTAGCTTCAAATAAGGCAATAGATTCTCTGAGTTTCCGAGATTTCGGAGACTCTGAAAACAGATGTTGAATGCTAATTTGGGTCAACCTTCAATGTTTGAGATGTAAAGATAACTTGTTAAATAAGTTTAATCCAACCAAATGAAATAAAAATGTATATGTTGAATTTAATAAGCGCTTATTATGTTTGAATTTTATTTTTTTTTCTATTGGTAAAGGCATGCCATACTATAGCAGCAATAATAATTGTATTATTATTGCTGTGTTTGCTATGTTTTTATATTCCTTTTGATGACGAATGTAAATTGCAAATTCGTACATGTTACGAGTGTACAACACCATGAGGTTTAAAAAAGTTGCAATTATAATCATTGTAATTGTCCAACCATTTTCAGAAAGAATTGCTCCGTTCCAATTTAATTTAGCTAAGAAAGCAGAAATATTAGCAATGGTTGTTACAGTTGTCATTTTTTCATACTGCCATTAGTTAATATCTTCAAAAACTCTTTCTTTTGTTGTGTCCTGTTAAAAGTTGGTAATTCAAATGTGCATTCAGTAGTGAAGGTGCTACATTTTATGACCCCAACGACTATGGCCTGCATGACCGTGTGGAATAATTGTTTTTTCTACAGGTTTCCAAGGGTCGAGATATACTTTGACAACATCACGGTAAATCCCTTTATTAGTAAATTCTAAAAGTGGTTTTTTAATAGTTATCGTCAGTTACAAAATAGACTCTAAAAATAAATTCACGATACAGAAAATAAGACCTTCAAAAAAATTATATTTGCTTCAATAAAAATAGAATACATGTCAATTTCAGATTTATTTGATAGTGGTTTTAGAAGAAGAAATCAAGATCATTTTGCAGCAATAGTACGAGTAGCTATGAGTGATGGAATAATTACGATTGATGAGCGTGCTTTTTTAGACCGCTTAGCTCGTAAACTAGATGTTTCAGAAGATGATTATGCTAAAATTTTGAAGGATTATGCATCGCATCCTATAAATCCGCCAACCAGTTACGATCGTAGATTGGAAAGATTATTTGACTTAACACGTATGGTGTATGCGGACCATGAACTTGGTGAAAAACAAGTTTCAATGTTAGAGCGCATGGGTGTTGGCTTAGGTTTTAATCCTATTAATGTTTCATATGTTGTAGATAAGGCACTGAAATTGGTAAGTGCTGGAGTAGATGAAGATAATTTTATTGATGAAATTAAAAATATGAACCGATAATATTTCGGTTGGTTTGTACAAAAAAGGAGGCTGATGCCTCCTTTTTTATGTTTTTATTTGAAATAATCAATGATATTTATCTAAGAATTCTTGTAGCTTTTTCACCATGTTTTTACTTCCGCAGAAAAAAGGTACTCTTTGGTGTAATTCTGTAGGTTCAATATCCATAATTCTACTTTTACCTCCAATAGCTAAACCATTTGCTTGTTCTGCTAGAAAGGCCATAGGATTGCATTCATATAAAAGTCGTAGTTTTCCACTTTCTGTTATACTGCTTTTAGGGTACATATATATGCCACCTTTAATCATATTTCTATGAAAGTCGGAAACAAGAGATCCAATATATCTAGATGTATATGGTCTGTCTCCTTCTTCTTCCTGGCAATATTTAATATAGTCTTTTACACCTTGATGGAAATGAATATAATTTCCTTCATTTACTGAATAGATTTTGCCAGTTTCAGGAAACTGCATATTCGGGTGTGATAAATAAAAGGTGCCAATGGCCGGATTTAAAGTGAACCCATTTACACCATCGCCGGTTGTATAAACTAACATGGTAGAAGTTCCGTATACAATATAGCCAGCAGCAACTTGTTCTCTCCCCGGTTGTAAAAAATCTTCTAAAGTTACAGGGGTGCCTACGGGTGTAATTCTTCTATAAATCGAAAAAATAGTACCTACAGAAACATTAACATCAACATTTGAAGAGCCATCTAAAGGGTCTATCAGTACTATGTATTTGTTTTGATGATTTTCATCATTGCTATTAATGGTAATAAAATCATCCTCTTCTTCAGAAGCAATGCCGCAAACAATTTCGCGATTTGTAAGCGTATTTATAAATTTTTCATTTGCAAAAACATCTAGTTTTTGTTGGTCTTCACCCTGAATATTTGTGTCTCCAGCCTTTCCTAATATATCTACCAATCCAGCTTTATTAACCTCATGATTAACAACTTTAGCTGCTAACCTAATGGCATTTATTAGTTTTGAAAGTTCTCCAGATGAATATTGAAAAGAGTCTTGATTTTCAATAATAAACTCACCTAATGTTTGATTTCTTTTGACCATATTATCTTACGCTTTGTTCGTTTTTTACAAATATCGCTTATTTTGTTAAACTCATTAATAATGATTTTATTTTGATTATTTAGATTTATAACTTTGTGTTTTATTTATAACAAGAATGGATTTTAATATAAGACCAGCACAAGAAGAAGACTGTGCACAAATTTTAGAGTTAATTCATGAGTTGGCAACTTTTGAAAAAGAAGGAGATGCAGTTGAAGTAACAACAGATGATCTCAAAAGAGATGGATTTGGAAGTGACAAGTTATTTCATTGTTTCGTTGGCGAATATGAAAATAAAGTAGTAGGAATAGCTTTAATATTTCCGCGTTACTCTACATGGAAAGGACCAATAATACACTTAGAAGATTTAATTGTTTCGGAAAAAATGAGAGGAAGTGGTTTAGGAACAGCATTATTAAACGAAGTTGTGAAATATGGTAAAAAATTAGGAGTCAAACGCATTAATTGGGAGGTGATTGATTGGAATGAACCAGCTGTAGAATTTTACGAAAAAAAAGGTGCTAAAGTACTTAGAGATTGGGATGTTGTTCAATTAGATGAAGTTGGCATAGAAAATTACTTAAAAAATATATAAACGTTTACAATAAAGAAGTCATTAATGAGGGTTTTTAAATTTGGTGGTGCATCTGTAAAAAATGCAGAGGCCGTAAAGAATTTGGTTAGCGTCTTAAAAGAGACAGGCCACGAAAATACATTGTTAGTTGTATCTGCTATGGGTAAGACTACCAATGCTATGGAGGCAATTGTAAATGCTTATTTTAATGATAAAGAACAGCTAAAAAGTAAAGTTCAAGAGTCAATTGATTATCATAATTCTATTTTAATTGAACTATTTGAAAACGCTAAACACCCAATTTTTCAAAAAATAAAGGAATTATTTGACGAGGTTTTAGGTTTTGTTGCTTGGAATAAATCTCCTAAATATAATTTCGTTTATGACCAAATAGTTGGATATGGTGAATTAATTTCTACTACTATTATCAGCGCTTATTTAGAAGAAATTGGAATTCAAAATAATTGGCTCGATGTTCGAGATTTTATTAAAACAGATAGCAGTTATCGTGATGTTTCTGTAAATTGGGAGAAAACCCAACAACAGATAACCAATGGTATCGATCAAAAAAAGTTGAATATAACTCAAGGTTTTTTAGGTAGTGACGATAATAATTTTACCACAACTTTAGGTAGAGAAGGCTCCGATTACTCTGCTGCTATTTTAGCATATTGTTTAAATGCAAATTCAGTAACAATTTGGAAAGATGTACCAGGAGTATTAAATGCTGATCCACGTTATTTTGATGAAACACAATTGTTAAATAAAATTTCGTATCGAGAAGCTATTGAGTTAGCTTTTTATGGTGCTTCTGTTATACATCCTAAAACTTTGCAACCATTACAACAGAAAGAAATACCGTTGCATGTGAAATCATTTATTAGCCCTAAAAACCCGGGTACTACTGTTGGAAAGGGTGTTGGTATTGAGCCAAAGGTGCCTTGTTTTATTGTTAAAAAAGATCAAGTTTTAATGAAACTTTCATCATTAGATTTTTCTTTTATAGTTGAAGATAGTATTAGTGAACTTTTTAAACTATTCCATGAATACAAAATGAAGGTAGATTTAATTCAGAATTCTGCTATTAGTTTTTCGGTTTGTCTCGATAATCGGTTTGGAAGATTAAATGAGCTATTACCGTTATTAAAAGGAAGATTTAAAGTTGTTCATTACGAAGGTGTTTCACTTTTTACAATTCGTCATTTTACAGATAAGGCCATAGATTCATTACAAAATGGACATCAGGTATTGTTAGAACAACGAGGCACTGAAACAGTTCAGTTGGTGGTGAAATAATATCTTATTTTCGCTGATGTTCTTGTTAAATTGAAGAACAAATCTTTTGATTTACCTATATTTACTATTACCTAAAACTTTTAAATAATATGGGTTTAGTGACCGCAAAAGAAGTGGCTAAGGCTGTAAATCTCGATAAATACGGGATTTTTGGCACTTTTATAAGTTGGTTGCTAATGAAACTTACTAGGATTTCTAGTATCAATAAGTTTTATGATTCGGTAAAACATTTGGAAGCTTCCGAATATGCTGAGGCAATCCTGAAGCATTATGAAATTGATTATGAAATACCTGAGGAAGACTTTAGACGTTTGCCTAAAAAAGGACCTTACGTAACTATTTCCAATCATCCTTTGGGTGCTATTGATGGTATTTTGTTATTTAAGCTTCTTTTGGGGCAGCGTTCCGATTATAAAATAATGGCTAATTTTTTGTTACAACGTATGGCTCCAATTGAGCCTTATATCATACCAGTTAATCCTTTTGAAAATAGAAAAGATGTAAAAAGTAGTTTAGCGGGTTTTAAAAAGGCAATACAACATTTAAAAGATGGTCATCCGTTAGGTATATTTCCAGCAGGAGAAGTTTCTACAAAGAAAGAAGGAAAATTAATTGTTGATAAAGCATGGGAGGAGGCAGCTTTAAAACTTATTCGTAAAGCCGAAGTCCCAGTGGTTCCGATTTATTTTCATGCCCGGAATAGTAAATTGTTTTATCGAATGGCTAAATGGAACGATATTTTTAGAACTGCTAAAATACCATCTGAGGTGTATACGCAGCGAAATAGGCCGATAAAAGTACGAATAGGCCAGCCCATATCGGTGCAAAGTCAACAGGAGCAAGAAACTTTAGAAGAATTTACAGAATTACTTCGGAAAAAAACCTACATACTTTCCAATGCATATGAAAAAGAGCGTTTAATAGATCAGATTCCTACGTCTTTGAAATTGCCAAAATTACCTAGAAAGATTGCAACAGCAGTTCCTATTGAAGTGATTGAAGAAGAGATAGTAAATCTTCGCGAAAAGGATAGGCGTCTATTGCAGAGTAAGAATTATGAGGTCTTTTTGGCTCCTGCACATGAGATGCCTTTTACTTTAAAGGAAATTGGACGACAACGTGAAGTAACTTTTAGAGCTATAGGCGAGGGTACAAATAATTCAAGTGATATTGATGATTTTGATGCATATTATCATCATCTGTTTCTGTGGGATGGAAACGAAAAGGCACTTGTGGGAGCTTATCGGATGGGGTTAGGGGCTCAGATTTTTAAAAAATATGGCATTGATGGTTTTTATTTACAGGCTCTTTTTAGGTTTGAACCGGAGTTGTTTGGTATGATGGAGCAATCCATTGAAATGGGAAGAGCTTATATCGTTAAAGAGTATCAGCAAAAGCCTATGCCGCTATTTTTATTGTGGAAAGGTATTGTACATACTACGCTAAGGCATCCAGAGCATAAATATCTTATTGGTGGTGTGAGTATAAGTAATCAATTTTCGAATTTTTCAAAATCTTTGATGATTGAATTTATGAAATCTAATTATTGGGATCCTTATGTAGCGCAATACATACGACCCAAAAAAGAATTCAAGGTTAAATTAACTGATGCAGATAAAGATTTTGTTTTTGATGAAACTGCAGCGGATTTAAATAAGTTTGATAGATTAATTGATGAGGTAGAGCCAGGTAGTTTGCGCTTACCAGTTTTGATTAAAAAATATATTAAGCAAAATGCAAAAGTAATAGCATTTAATGTAGATCCATTATTTAATAATGCGGTAGACGGTTTAATGTATATCAAAATTTCCGATTTGCCAGAAAGTACGGTTAAACCAGTAATGGAGGAATTTCAAGCCGAATTGGAACGAAAGTTTGTTGAAGCTAATCAGGTGTAATCCTAACAATGTAAGCTATTATAGAAGATTTTTAGTTAATTTATTCCAACAACAGTACTTCTCCTCTCGTAGAGCAAATTGTCTTTCCATAAACCATCTATTTTTCCTACGCGTTCACGCTTGCCTATGTACCTAAATCCTGATTTTTCATGTAGTTTGCAGCTACCAATGTTTTCAGGAAAAATTCCAGATTGTATTGTCCAAAGTCCTGCTGCTTCACTTGCAATTATCAATGCATGCATTAACAGTTTGCCTACGCCCTTTCCTTGAGAATTACCTTCAATATAGATGCTTACTTCGGCAACTCCACCATAAACACAGCGGCTTGAAACAGGGGAAAGTGCAGCCCAACCTAATATCAAACTATCTTGTTCGGCAATTAATCTACAACTGCTTAAATGTGCAGAGTTCCACGCATCATAGGTGGGAACAACTTTTTCGAAAGTTGCAATCCCAGTTGCAATCCCATCAGCATATATTTTAGAAACTGAGGCCCAATCATTCTCGGTCATGGTCCGAATTTTAATATTCTGATTGGTTTTCATATTAACAACAATTGAATTTGGTGGTGTCAAAGAACGAATTCATCGCTATTTGTACTTCTTTCCATTTGGCTAAATTAATGCAATAGCATACTTTTTTACCTTCAATTTCACCATGAATAAGGTCAATGCTTTTTAATTCTTTTAAATGTTGTGATATTGTAGGTTGTGCCAGGCCAATTTCTTCAACTATATCATTACATATGCATGCTTCTTGTCTACTTATATATTGTAAGATTGCTATTCTTCCTGGATGAGCAAGAACCTTAAAGATTGTAGCAAGTTGATTTTGTTTAGTTGTAAATATTTGCGACTTAGTAACTCCCATGGTATATTTAAATATTGCTATATTACGATATTATATTGAATTAAAAAAGCCAACTTTGTATGAGTTAGCTTTTAAGAATAAATTAAAACCATGTTTTCTTGCCTACTTGGTAGGTCTGATAGAATTCTTCATCTGACTTGGTTAGGTAAATAATTCCTTCAATTAAACCGATAATACCCATTAATGAGGCACCAATACCACAAGTGATTCCACCTACTAGCAAGGTAACAACTAGCATTATTATACCTTCTTTTTGGTAGCCAAGTATAAATTTATGTATACCTAAAGACCCCAATACTATAGCTATAATTCCTGCTAATATTTTTTTGTTTTCTCCTCCAATCTCATTAAAGGCTTCTTTTGCATTCTCTGTAAATTCATTAGCTGTTTTCTTTGCTTCATCAGCAAAATCGTTCGCAGCTTCTTTGGCATCTTCAGCGAATTCTTTAGTTGCTTCTTTCGCATCGTCAAATTTTTCACTAGCTTTTTCACCGAATTCACTAGCTTTTTCTTTAGCGCTATCTATAGCATCTTCTGCTTTATTGCTTATATTTTCTGCTCCTTTTTTTGCGTCATCCATGGCATCATCCGCCATGTCTCCAAGGTCTTTGTTCTCTTCTGACATTATATTTGGTTTTAATAGTTGCTTAAAT
Source organism: Flavobacteriaceae bacterium EG-1 (assembly GCF_009649685.1). Lineage (GTDB taxonomy): Bacteria > Bacteroidota > Bacteroidia > Flavobacteriales > Flavobacteriaceae > Aurantibacter_A. Next base: position 354,957 of record NZ_WJPK01000002.1, on the reverse strand, counting down.
ACTGATGAGGTTAAAAGTACTATTTATTTGTTGATTATTGAAAAGCTTTATCTATAGGCTCCCAGAGTTCTAATTTGTTGCCTTCTGGGTCTAAAATCCAACCAAATTTACCATATTCATATTCTTCAATATCTCCAACTATAGTTACGCCTTCTTCTTTAAGTATGGCTAAAAGTTCTACTAAGTTTTCAACTCTAAAGTTCATCATAAATTGCTTTTTGCTGGGTGCAAAATACGTAGTGTTATCCTTCATAGGGCTCCATTGTGTAGAGCAATCATTACCTTCTTTATCTTTCCACCAAAAAGTACAACCATATTGGTCTGTATTTAAACCTAATCGTTCTTTGTACCATTTTTTTATTTTATTTGGGTCTTTGGATTTAAAAAAGAAGCCGCCTAAACCTGTTACCCTTTTTGTCATAATATGTAGTTTTAAAATTCTGGTTTCACTTGTGCAATTATTTGAATCTTAAGTAGGTCTTTTTATATCTATTTCTTCTTTATGTTTTTTTCATATAAAGAAATCCAATCATCTACGGTTATTTTAGAAAATAGTTTTTCAATTAAATCGTAAGGAACGTCATCCATAGATTTAAATCGAATACAACTTTTGCCCATATCTAATTTTCTTTTACAATGTTTGGGGTATTCGGAAACAAACCAATCGTATAAATTTTTATCGGCATATATGCCAGAATGGTAAAGTGCTATGAAATTCTTTTGTGAGGCAAGGTTAATAAAAGGTAGCGGTAGTTCGGGGTTGCAATGGTAACCATCGGGATAGCGTGTATGAGGTACAACCCAACCCAACATGCCATAGCTCATTTGTTCTTGAAAACCTGAAGGAATGGTTTTATTAATAATATCTCGAATTCTCGAAATTACAGGTTGTCTATTTTCAGGCAACTGATTGATGTAGTTTTCAGGTGAATTCGCAGTGTATTTCATGTTATATCAAATTTAGCAAAATTCTTCTTTGATTTTATCTACTATTGTTTGCGCTAATTTTTCTAGACTTTCGACGGTCCATCCAGCAACATGTGGCGATAGAATTACGTTTTCAGCATTTATTAAATACTGAAAGGCATTTGGTAGCTTTTGATTCGAAAACATATTTTCAAAAGAAGCTTTTTCGTATTCAAGAACATCTAGTCCTGCGCCTAAAACTTTACCAGATTTTAGCGCTGCTACTAAATCATTAGAAACAACACTTTTGCCACGTGCAGTATTCAGTAACCAAATTGGCTTGTGAAATTTTTCTATAAATTCAGAATTAATCAAACCAATAGTGAGTTCAGTTTGTGGAATATGTAAGCTAAGTACGTCTGTTTTTTGTTGCAGTTCCATAATACCAACTTGTCTAGCATTTTCATCTTCTACGCCACCTTTTATATCATAACATATAACTTCTATATCGAAGCCACGAAGTTTTTTTGCAAATGCTTTACCCATATTTCCATATCCTATTATTCCAACTGTTTTACCATCAAGTTCAATGCCCCTATTTCCTTCGCGGTCCCATTTACCTTCGCGTACTTCTTTATCGGCTTTATTTAATTTATTGAATAATGAAAGTAACATACCCAAGGCATGTTCGCTTACTGCATTTCTATTGCCTTCAGGAGCCGCTGCCAGAAAAATGCCCAATGAAGCCGCATATTTGGTATCGATGTTTTCTAAACCCGCGCCAAGTCTTCCAATAAATTTTAAATTTACTGCCTTGTCAAGAAAAGTTTTATCAATAGTGAATCGACTGCGAATTATTAATCCATCATATTCATGAATTTTTTGTTCAATTTCTAATTTAGAAGAAGCGTAATCTTCAAAGTTTTCGAACCCTAAAGTGTTGAATTGTTCTATTATTAGAGGATGGTTAACATCTACATGTAATACCTTCATATTTATTCGAATTTAATGTAAGAAACAATTTAATGAAATCTAATAACAGTCATTTTATTGATGTTATTTTTCTTTTTAATGGAGTACTAATAATCGTAATTTATATTCCTAGGATAATTTTAGCAATCCAAAAATAAATTAGAATTCCAAAAATGTCATTACTAGTAGTAATAAACGGGCCGGTTGCAATAGCGGGGTCAATACCGCGTTTGTGTAAAAATAGTGGAGTAAATGTCCCAATAAATCCAGCCACTACAATAACAACTATTAGCGAAATAGAAATAGCTAAGGCTGTTAAAAAATGACCTTTATAAGCCCAGGTGAAAAGTAAAAGTATGGCAGCTAAAATTATTCCGTTTAAAAGCGCAAGTAACATTTCTTTTATAAGTCTATTGCTAATACTTCCTTTTAAATCGTCATTTGCAAGACCTTGAACAATTATAGCACTTGATTGTACACCTACGTTACCAGCCATTGCGGCAATTAGTGGGGTGAAGAAAAATAAAACTGCATGTTTGCTAATCATTTCTTCAAAACCACCCATAATAACAGCGGCTCCAACACCACCTACTAAACCTAAAAATAGCCAAGGTAGTCTTGCTCTAGTAAGTTCCCAAATGGTATCATCGGCCTCTACATCTTGAGAAATACCTGCTGCCATTTGATAGTCTTTTTCCGCTTCTTCTCTAATTACATCTACAATATCATCAATAGTAATACGGCCAACTAGTCTTCCTATTTCATCTACAACAGGAATGGCTTCAAGGTCATATTTAGACATTATTTTGGCAACTTCTTCTGGTTTCTCGTTTACATTTACATAGTCTACTTTAGAAATGTATACATCACGAATATGTGAACTTGCTGAGGTGGTTAAGAGGTCTTTTAGGGATAATCGGCCCATAAGCTTTTCTTCACTATCCACTACATAAATAGAATGTACTCTTGTAACGTTCTCTGCTTGTGCACGCATTTCAGTTACGCATGTAGTAACATTCCAATGTTCATAGACCTTAACAAGCTCCTTAGCCATAAGTCCACCAGCAGAATTTTCATCATAACGTAATAGGTCAACAATATCTTTAGCATGTTCTCTGTCTTCTATTTCAGAGATTACTTCTTGAACAATATCATCGGGTAATTCTGCAATAATGTCCGCGGCATCATCGGTGTCTAATTCATCAAGTTCTTCTGCAATCTCTTTTGAAGACAGGTTTGCTAAGATTGCTTCACGCACATCTTCATCAAGTTCTGTTAAAACATCTGAAGTTTTGTCGCTTTCAAGAAGTTTTATTACATAGGTGGCCTGATTAGTTTCTAATTCATCAGCAATTTCAGCAATATCTGCATAATGCAATTCGCTCATTAACGCCTCCAAGCGAGAGTCTTGTTGATCTCGGATGAGTTGCTCAATCTCTTCTAATAAGTCGTCTGTGAGTTTAAAGGGTGTCATTTGCTATCTTCTCTGTTAGTCCAACAAAATCGGCAACTGTTAATTGTTCTGGTCGAAGCGTAAAGATAGTGTCTTCTTTTAAATTATCTGAAAGAGCAAAAGATTTTAAACTATTGCGTAGTGTTTTTCTTCTTTGATTAAAAGCTGTTTTTATGACTTGAAGAAATAATTTTTCATCAATAGAAAGCTTAAAATCCTTTTTTCGTGTTAAGCGTAATACACCTGAGTCTACTTTTGGTGGAGGGTCAAAAACATCTGGTGGAACCGTAAATAGATATTCGGCGTCATAAAATGCTTGTGCATAAACTGATAAAATACCATAAGCTTTACTGCCATTAGCAGAACATATGCGTGCAGCAACTTCTTTTTGAAACATTCCAGTGAATTCAGGAACATAAGCCTTTAATTCTAACATTTTAAAAACAATCTGCGTAGAAATATTGTACGGAAAATTACCAGTAATCGCAAATTGCTCGTAGTTAAATAAGGATAGAAGGTCATGCTTTAGAAAATCAGCTTCCAGAACGGTAATTTTTCCTTTTTTATTTAATGGATTTTCTAATATAAAATTCGAATTCAAATAGACAATAGATTCTTGGTCGAGATCCATCGCTACTAAATCTACTTCATTTTGTAAAATGTACTTGGTTAACATACCAGTTCCTGGTCCTATTTCAATAACATTCTTGTAATCGTCATAGGTAAGTGTGTCAGCTATTTTAGCAGCAATTTCTTCGTCTTTTAAGAAATGCTGACCAAGATGTTTTTTAGCTTTAACAGGACTATCGTGCTTTGGTTTTTTAAATGATTTACGGTGTTTGGCCATTTAGTGTTCACTTACAATTTGCATTTCGGTACGAAATGATACGAATTTGTTTGAAAATAATTTCATTACCTCATTTTGCAATCTAGGCGCATCTTCAAGATAGTATTTTTCAAGTGTTGTTTTGTCGGCAATCGAATATTGAATCGAATAAGTAAAACCACCCATTTCTTCTTCAATTAAAACACGGCTCATTTTAGCACTAGTAAATTTACCTGTTGCCATTACCGCAGGAATGTGAATTTCTTGCATCCATTTTAGCCATTCTGCGTGTGCAGATTCGTCTATATTGGTGGTAACGTTGTAGATGTACATAAAAGTGTTTTAAGCCCACCATTGATGAGCGATTAATTTTTTATAGTTTGGAACCTAATTTATATTATCGCCTCTCAGCTGCCTAAAGTATCTTCTGGCCTGTGGAAAAAAATAACTGTCTTGATAGTTGTATATTATTTTCTCATATGATTCCATTGCTTTCAACGGTTGGTCCAATTCTGAACGATATAGTTCACCTAAATTAAAATAAGCATCATCGGCTAAAATGCCATTCGCATAAAATTCAATAATTTTTGTGTAATTAAAAATTGCTGCTTGGTAATCCTGTTGTTTTTCCAGAAGTTTCCCTTGCTTTAATAAGGCTTCATCTTCTATTTTTTCTCCTTTATGATTTTGAAGAATATCTTCCAAAACAACTATTGCTTCTTTGTCTTTGTTTTGATAGGCTAGTAGGTCTGCACGAGCATATTTTTTTAGCGCTGTTTGTGTGGAGTCTTCTAATGAATTATCAGCTATTAATAAGCTTAATTGCATAGCGTCATTAGCAATTAATTGAGAAGTTGAACTCCGTAATACTTTTAATTGAGTTAAGGCCCAATCAAAATCGCCCTTATAAAAACTAGTTTGTGCAACTTTAAAGCGAGCATTTTGTCCTAAAACATCATTTTTTAAACGCTTCTGAATTTGCGAATAATAAATTAAGGCTTCGTTAAATTTTTTATCATAAACCAATATGTCTGCTAGTGTCATTTTAACAAAAGCAGCACCGCGGATGTTTAATGGTAAATCTAAACTTTTTTTTAGAATAACCACGGCGGCTTCTGGGGCGTTCTTCTTAAATGTTAAAAAATTCGCATAGTCTACCTGTAGTTGTAAAGTCTGATTTTCATAACCATATTGGGTTATTAAATGGTCGTACTTTTTTTGTATTTGCTCAATAGATTTTTGATCTGCTTCAACTGTTTCTAAAGCAATGAGGTCTAATTGGGCATGTAATTTAATGACTTCGTCAAAGGCATTGTCAATGATGTATTGATAAACCTCTTTAGCGGTTTCTACATCCTCATTTTCAGTAGCGGTAGTCGCCAACATGTTAAGTCGTTCAATTGTAGCACCATCTGTACGTTTATAAATTGCTTTTTCTTGTCGAAAAGCACTACTATATTGTTTTTGACGAACAAATAGCCAACTCAATAGTTCGTTCCAAAGTGGGTCGGGATTCTTTTGAGCATTGGTTAATAACACCTTTTTTAAAAGGATGTTATTTTCATTCTCTGCATCTTCGTTTACAAAATCGTCAATATTCCTAAGTACACGAGATTGCGAAACTTTGCCTTCACTAATTAATTTTAGATATGAGGTATACATTTTCTCAATTTTACCTTCTTCACCATAAATTCTGGCCAATTGAAAATTGTAATCTAATTGCGGATTTAATTCCATAGCTTTTGTAAAAGCTTTGGCAGCATAATCTAAGAGCGCATATTTTTGAAATCGTAGTCCAAGGCCATAACCGAAATTGGCATTTTCATTAATTTTATCAATTGCTTTTTGATAGTACTCATTAGCTTTGTTCTCGTTTTTTTGAAGTGCATAGTTGTAACCGAGTTCAATGATAAATGTCGGATATGTATTTTTGTCTTTTAATTGTTCCACAAGAAAATTCTCAGCTTCTTCATAGCGTTCGAGTTGCTGATAGCATTTCACTAGGCCATCTGCATAGTCGGTTCTGCGTGGGCTTTTTTTTACAAGTTTTTCGTAGAAAACAACTGCTTTTTCAAATTCACCATCATTAAAATACTGCTTGGCAAGAAAATCTTCTTGTGCCACAATAGTTTGTAGTGAACAAAAAACGAAAAGAAAGATAAAAAATCTCAAGTGCAAGTTTTTTGTAAAGATACGCAGAATAGGTAATGTGGGTTTTAAGGACTTGCTAATCAATATACTCAAAACCACAATATGGTATCAAAACTTCAGGAATTTTAATTCCTGATGCTGTTTGGCAGTTTTCTAAAATACCAGCAAGAACACGTGGTAAGGCTAGTGAGCTCCCATTAAGTGTATGAGCTAATTGACTTTTTCCATTTTCATCTTTAAATCTCAATTTCAACCTGTTTGCTTGATAGGTTTCAAAATTAGAAACTGAACTAATTTCTAGCCAACGATCCTGTGCAGTTGAAAACACTTCAAAATCATAGGTAAGGGCAGCTGTAAAGCCTAAATCACCACTGCATAATCTTAAAACACGATATGGTAAGTTCAATTCGCGTAAAATATCTTTTACATGTTCAACCATTCCTTCTAATGCAGTATAAGAATTTTCAGGATGTTCAACACGTACTATCTCTACTTTATCGAATTGATGTAATCTATTTAAACCTCTAACATGCGCTCCGTAACTACCAGCTTCACGTCTAAAGCAAGGTGTGTAGGCAGTATACCGGATGGGGAAATCTTCTTTATTTACAATAATGTCTCTAAAAATGTTGGTTACAGGTACTTCTGCAGTTGGAATTAAGTATAAATCATCGGCAGTTACATGGTACATTTGCCCTTCTTTGTCAGGCAATTGCCCAGTGCCTAATCCAGATGCTTCATTTACCAAATGTGGTACTTGAATTTCGGTGTAGCCCGCTGCGGTATTTTTGTCTAAAAAGTAAGAAATTAAAGCACGTTGTAAGCGTGCACCTTTTCCTTTGTATACAGGGAAACCAGCACCAGAAATTTTCACTCCCAATTCAAAATCGATGATGTCGTATTTCTTAGCGAGTTCCCAATGCGGTAAAGCATCAGTTTCTAAGACAGGAATGTTACCCTCTTTGAAAACTTCTTCATTGTCATCTTCTGTAGTTCCTATAGGGACTGAGTCGTGAGGTACATTCGGTATTTGGTACAGTATATTTTGTAATTCTTCTGCAGTTATATTTAAATCATCACCTAATTGTTTTGATTCTTCTTTTAAAACACCAGTTTTTTCTTTTAAAACATTCGCTTCAGCAGCTTTTCCACTTTTAAATAAACCGCCTATTTCTTTCGAAAGCTTATTGCTTTCAGCAAGAATAGTGTCTAATTTGGTTTGGGTAGTGCGTCTTTTTTCATCCAATTGCAATACATTGTTCAACAATGATTCTGCATCTATTTTACGCTTATTTAAAGCTTTGATGATTTCATCTTTATTGTCGCGAATGACCTGTAACTGTAGCATTGGTATGTAGTATTTAAAAGGGCAAATTTAAGTTAATCAGAATATTTATTATGGTTTGGAGGGAAGAATCCATTCATTATGCCAAAAATAGTTCCATTCTGCCTTTGCTAAATCAGCATTGGGATCAATAAAAGTTTGAAATGGTTTTCCGTTAACACTTACTTTTGATGTAGCATAGATTGAAATATCCTTGCCTTTTTCGGCGTATTCTTTTTTTATGCGTTGTGCAAATTGCCAAATGAAATCGGGGTTGCTCCCTATCCTTCGATGTTGTTTTTTGGAAAGGTATTCATTTAGTTTGATGAATGTTACTTTATTGGTTTCATGCTCTACAACTTTAAAAGTTATTCTTCCGCTTTTACTACGTAACATCATTCGCCAGCTTAATCGATGACCTTCTTCGGTCCATAAAACATCATCTTTTATAAAATGATGACGAATAGGGAGTACTAATTGAATGAAGAAATAAATTCCTGCTAATATTAATAGAACATTTTTATACGTAGGAATTTTAATTTCATTAGAAATAAAAGGAGCTTTCTTTTTGAAAAATATTTTTCTTATAGTCTCTGGATTATAAAAGAAGACTATAAAGGCAAGCGATAAGTATGGAAAAATGCCTATCTGAAAAACAATAGAATTAAACATGTGAAAAAAGATTGAAACAATAAAAGCAATCTTTCTAGTGGGTTTAAATAATAATGCAGGAACAATTAAAAGGTCGAAAAAAATACCAGTAAATCCGATTATTTTATGAATAAAGGGCTGTTGTAAGATATCGCCTATTAAATAATAATGAGCTTTTCCAGACATTAAGAGTTTAATAAAACTGAAGTCTAGCCAATCCGCATATATTTTAGCCACCGAGGCATAAGTATAGACGATAAAAAGTTGTAAAATGACAATCCATTTTAAGTACGAATACATCGAATTACTTTTTATCTCCGGATTGTTTTTAACATCAATAGAATGGCTTCTATTCGCTGGGAAGAAACACATTATTAGCGAAATCAACAGCAATAAATAATAATGGTTATTGTATGACGTTTTTTGCATAAAATATACTCCAGCCCAAAGAAGCGTAAAGCTTATCATGCTAAATCTATATTTATAACCTAACATAACCAGAACACCAAAAGTGCCCATTACAAAGAAATAGAGATACATTCCAATGCCGGGAAGCGGTTGAAGCCAATCAAAACCTATAAAATTAAAGGTAAACTTAGGGTCCACTAATGTATTTCTTACCCAACCTGTAATAATGGCTCCATAAGATTCTAAGGCAATCAATAGGCCAAATAAAATTCTGAATAGAATTAATGGGCTATTATCAATTTTAGTAAAAAGTATTTTGTTGACCATTTAAATAGTCTCTTAGCTTGACAAAAATAAACGAGATGTTACTCTGTCTTTTTCTATTTGAATTTTAAGAGATTCAATAGAATCAAATTTTTGTTCATCGCGAATTCGATGTAAAATATTTACTTGAATAGTTTGATCGTATAAGTTTTGTTCGAAATCAAAAAAATGAACTTCAATGCTTGCACGTGGTCTCCCTGATGTATTTTCTGTTCCATTAACTGTCGGGTTGTAGCCTATATTCATCATTCCTGAAATAGTGGTGCCATTAATTTCCGAGTTTACAACATAAACTCCATTTCTTGGTATTAATTTATATGACTCTTCAATAAAAATATTAGCAGTAGGGAAATTTAATTGTCTACCCAAGCCTTTGCCTTTAATAACAGTGCCAGTTAGCATGTATGAATAGCCTAAGTAAGCATTAGCAGTTTCAATATCACCATCTTCGAGCGCTCGTCTAATTTTTGTTGAGCTTACTGAAATTTCATCTATTTCCTGAGCAGGAATTTCATCAACCTCAAACCCAAATGTACTTCCAAAAGAGATTAAGTCATTAATATTTGCATTTCGGTTTCGGCCAAAGCGATGGTCATAACCGATTACTATTTTTTTAGCTTTTAACTTATTTACGAGTAAATCGCGTACAAATTCTGTTGCTGAAAGTCTTGAAAACTCTTTTGTAAATGGATGTACGATGAGTTGATCAAGGCCTAAATTTTTAAGAATTTTTGTCTTTTCATCAATTGTGGTAAGAAGTTTGATGTCTGAATCTTTTTGAAGTACGATACGTGGATGCGGAAAAAAAGTTATTAAAGTAGATTTTAATTCGGTGTTTTGGGTCTGTGAAATTAGGCGATCTAGAATCATTCTATGGCCCACGTGAACACCATCAAAGGTGCCTATTGTAATGGCTGTGTCTTCCTGTTTATCGTACTTTAAGATGTTTTGAACTATGTTCACAATAGGAAAAGGATAAAAGTTTTATCTTTGAAGTTGGCTAAGCCCCCATTATGGTTGTAAAATTACGTTTAGTTTTTTCAATTACCATATTATTTCTGTCCTTTTACGGAACTGCTCAAAGTAATTATTGGTCAGCAACGTCTAAACAAAAGGCCACGGCAGAAAAACGTATGGCACTTTTTGCTATTGAAGATGGGTTACGCTTTTCATTAAGTGTAGGTGAGTTTTCTAAAGCCTTGAGTAAAGTTTCTTACACTGATAAAAGATCTAACATTGTTTATTTTCCAGATATTGATGGTTCTTTGGTGGGTTTCGAAGTTATAGAAACGCCAGTGCTGTCTTCTAAATTATCTGAGAAATATCCTAATATAAAATCGTATACTGGTTTTAGTATAGATAAAAAGGGTGATAAGCTTCGGTTTAGTGTATCTCCTGACGGAGTACAGGCAATGATTGTACATGCCGATGGAAAGAAAAATACATTCATGCAAAAGTTAGCAGAAGACAATTATGTTGTTTATGCAAGAGATTCGAATGCTAAAAAGGATATAGACTTTATTTGTTCGACTAAAACTACAGTTCTTAAAAGTGGAGCTGCAAGTGCAGCAAAACCTGTTGATGGGCAAGTGTTAAGAAAATTGCGATTAGCTGTTTCGGCAACAGGAGAATATACTCAATATCATGGCGGTACCGTTGCAAGTGCCTTGGCAGCCATAAATGCTACAGTTACACGTGTTAATGAAATATTTGAAACCGACCTAGCTGTAACCTTAGAATTAGTAGCTAATACGGATGAGGTAATATATTTAGATGCGGCAACAGATCCGTACGGAGCGAATTTGACGGCTCAGGCTCAAACAACCTTAACTACAGAAATTGGAGCAGCTAATTATGATATTGGTCATTTGTTTCATAAAGATGCAGCAAACGGAAATGCTGGTTTTGTAGGGACTGTATGCATTGATAATAGAAAGGGTAGTGCTTTCGCATCACACCCTAATCCTGTAGGAGATTCTTATGATTTAGATTATGTTGCCCATGAGATGGGGCACCAATTAGGGGCTAATCACACATGGTCTTTTGATGATGAAGATACGCCAGTGCAAACAGAACCAGGTAGTGGAACAACTATTATGGGTTATGCAGGGATTTCTGGTGCTGATAATGTCGCTTCAAGTGGTGATGATTATTTTCATTACAATAGCATAGTTCAAATATCAGAATATTTAGATGGAATAAGTTGTGCTGAAGAGATTCCTTTAGTTAATAATCCGCCAACGATAATGCCAACGGGAAATTTTGTAATACCTAAATCAACTGCATTTGTGCTATCTGGGTCAGCTTCGGATGTTGATACTGATGATATTTTAACGTATGCGTGGGAACAAATAGATGATGGTATAATAACACAAGCTACTTTTGGTCCGAACAATCCAAGTGGAGCAAACTTTAGATCACAACGGCCTAGTGTAGATTCGGTTCGATATTTTCCAAAATTAACACGTATTCTATCAGGCAACTTAACGCAAACTATGCCAGCAATAAACTCTGCTTGGGAGACAGTATCTGATATTGAACGTGATTTGAATTTTGCACTTACAGTTCGAGATAACGCTATAGGTGGTGGGCAGGTTGAAGCCGATTTAGTACACGTTTCTGTAGTGAATAATGCAGGTCCTTTTTTAGTTACTTCGCAAGCCGATTCTGAATCTCATGTAGCGGGTTCTATTATGCAGGTTACTTGGGATGTGGCTAATACCGATAAAGCACCAGTAAATGCACAAACTGTTGATGTGCTGTTGTCTTTAGATGGTGGCTTAACATATCCGACAACCTTGGCTACGGGTATTCCTAATAACGGATCACATAAGTTTGTAGTGCCGGGAACGCCAACTACTACTGCCAGAATTATGGTTAAAGCTAGTGATAATATTTTCTTAGCAGTAAACGCTGCTAATTTCGAAATTTTGGCTTCAGAAATAGTATTGCATTTTTCAGAAGTTGAATATGAAGTATGTCAGCCAAATACTGTAACCACTTCATTTGATTATGAAACTTATTTAGGTTTTAATGAAGAGGTTTCTTTTAGTGTTTTTTCGGCACCTGAGAATTTAGTAGTAACGTTTACACCGCCTACTACTACAGTAGATGCTACTGTAGATGTGGTCATTGCAAATACAGAAAATGTACTTGAAGATAATTATGAGATTGTAATAATTGCAACTTCGGCTACTTTATCTAAAAAAGTAACTTTAGATTTAGATATTAGTGATAATGTATTTACTGAAGTTGTTTTGAGCGCTCCATTAGATGCTACTGTAGATGCATCTGTAAGTTCAGAATTGTTATGGATAGCTGATGATTCTTATAGTGCTTATGAAGTTGAGATTGCTACAGACGAACTTTTTACAAACATTATAGAATCTGTAATTCAAGAAGAAAATACATATAAGCCGATAAATTTAGAGCATGAAGAAACATATTATTGGCGTGTAAAACCAATTAATAGTTGTGGTGAGGGTAATTTTAGTGCGCCATTTAGTTTTTCTACAATTGAATTTAATTGCGATTCTAAAGCTGCTACAGATTTACCTATAGAAATTTCGGCAATCGGGACTCCAACTATTACTTCAAAAATTGCCTTTTTTGAAGATTTACCTTTGTCAGATATTAATGTTAATTTAGATATTGATCATTCTTTTCTTTCAGATATATCGGTAAGTTTAACTTCACCAGCAGGTACCACGGTTTATTTGGTATCGAATACATGTGGCGCTTCAGATAATATTACTGCGACTTTCGATGATCAAGCGCCCGATTTTAACTGTGGTACGAATCCTGCTATCTCGGGGATTGTGCGACCAATTGGTAGTTTGAGCTCATTTAATGGGGAGTCTATATTCGGAGAATGGATATTGCAAATAAGTGATGCTGCAGCATCTGATGGTGGTGTGCTAAACTCATTTTCTCTAGATATTTGTATAGAAGGTGAATTTAGACCAGACGCTGATAAAGATGGTGTTTTTGATGATGGAGATGATATTTGTTTAGGAACTGAAGCGGGAGCAACAGTAGATGCTAATGGTTGTGCAGTGTTGCTTTTTGCAAAAGATAATTTTGCAATAACATCGCAAAGTGAATCATGTAGGTCTAATGATGATGGTCAAATTAATATTAACACAAACACAACCTTAGATTATGAGGTTACTGTTATTGGTAAAGGAGTAAATACAACGGAGAGTTTTACAGATGCTTACAGTATTGAGAATTTGGCATCTGGCATTTATACCTTGTGTATTACCGCAACAGAAGGAACTGCCAATTATATAGAACAATGTTTTGAAGTGGTGGTTACCGAACCTGATCCATTAAGTGTTTCGGCAAAATCCTCTAATGACGGAGAATTTGTAGTGTTAAACTTACAAGGTTCTCAATCTTATTTAATTGAGTTTAATGGAAGTTCTATAACTACAGAGCAATCTGAGGTGTCTTTACCACTTAAAAAAGGTGTAAATACGTTAAAGGTGTCTACATTATTAGTGTGTCAAGGAATACATGAAGAAGTGTTTTATAATTCTGAAGACGTCGTTATATATCCCAACCCCGCCGATGATTATACTAGAATTTATTTGGGTGGATTAAGTAAAAATATAATTGTTTCTATTTTTACTGCAGATGGTCGGTTTATAAAAAGTTCAATTTCTACAATAGAAACTGATGAAATTGAAATTGAATTAAGTGGTTTGCCATCAGGTATTTATTATCTACGTTTTGAAGGGGAGAACATTCATGGAACTTCTAAACTAATTAAACTATGAGAATATTTAAGCTAATATTATTGGCCTTTATTGTGGTAGTTAGTTGTAAAAAGAAAGATCCGGTAAATCCTCCGGAAGCAGCGCTATTGGTTTTTCCAAACAAAAATTCAGAGTGCACTATTGGAAACGATGTAAGTGCAACTACACGCGAAGTAGATTTTAAGTGGCAAAAAGCAGACAATACAGATTCTTATGAGTTACGGGTAACTAATATTGACGCTAATTCTACTCAAACTATTAGTACTGGAGCTTTATCTGCAAGGTTGCCTTTGTTAAAAGGAGCTTCTTTTTCTTGGGTAGTACTTTCTTCAAATTTGCAGGTAACTCAAAAGGTTTCAAGTGCAACTTGGCAGTTTTATAATGCCGGAACAGAGACTTCTAGACCTCCTTTTGCTGCTGAAATCTTGTCTCCAGAAATTGGAGAATCACTATTTAAGGATATTAATAATGAAGTAACACTAAGTTGGACGGGATCAGATTTAGACAATGATATTATTGAATATGATATTTATTTTGATACTGTTACGCCACCAATAGCGGTTTTAACTACGGTTGATGCAAATGTTTCAGAACAAAAGGTCACTGTTGATGCTAATACAGTGTATTATTGGAAGATCGTGACTAAAGATAGTGATGGACATTCATCTGATTCTGGTATATCTGACTTTAGAATATATTAATGTTAAGTTCCATTATATTCGTTCATAGTAATTTTTACACCTGCTAACACAAAAGATTTAATGGCATTGCAAGAGCGTTCAAGACGCTCTTTTAACTTATTTTTTTCTTCTTCGTTCCATTCACCAAGAACATAATCAACTTGTCTTCCTTTAGAAAAATCTGCACCAACACCAAAACGCAATCTATTGTAATTTGCAGATTGCATAACGTTTTGAATGTCTTTTAATCCGTTATGACCGCCATCACTTCCCTTAGTTTTCAGTCTTAAGGTGCCAAATGGAAGGTTAAGGTCATCAGTAATTATTAAAAAGTTTTCTTGCGGAATATTCTCTTTTTCCATCCAATATTTTAAAGCTTTTCCGCTTAGGTTCATAAAAGTAGAAGGCTTTAAACAAATAACAGTACGACCTTTTGTTTTGAATTTGCCTATTGATCCTAATTTTTGTGATTCAAAAGTAAATTCCTCGGTAATGGCAAGGTGGTCTAAGATTTTAAAACCGATATTATGGCGTGTTTCAACGTATTTGTCACCAATATTTCCGAGGCCTACAATTAAGTATTTTTTCATAGTATCTTCTTCTGAAACGAGCTTTCTTTTACTAAATAATGATTTTATATAAGCATACATAGCATATGTCTAAGACGATAAAAATACAAAAGCATCTACCAATAGGTAGATGCTTTTGTAATATTTATAAGAAGTTAGATTTCTAGTTTTCTGCACCTTCAGCTGCTGGAGCTTCAGCTCCTTCAGCAGTTTCTCCTTCTTCTCCTTCACCTTCTTCATCATCATCATCAACAACAACAGCTGCACGAGCAGTTTTAACTTGCACAACAACAGTGTTATTTGGATGTAAAATTGTAAAATCATCATTTAAAAGAGATTCAACAGTTATGTTGTCTCCAATTTTCAATTTAGATAAATCAACATTGAAGAAATCAGGTAACTTGTCAGGTAAAGCTTTAATAGCTAATTTTCTCTTTCTAAAAAGTAAACGACCACCGTTACGAACACCAGGAGAATTTCCTTCTAGTTGAACAGGGATGTTCATAGTAACCTCTTTATCGTCGAATAATTGGTAAAAGTCAATATGCATAATTTGATCAGTCACTGGGTGAAACTGAATATCTTGCATAATTGCTCTTAATTTTCCTTCACCTAAGTCAATCTTTACAGTATGCGCATTAGGAGTGTACACTAAATTTCTGAATGCTAATTCATCTGCTGAAAAGTGTAATGGTTTTTCCCCTCCGTAAACTACGCAAGGAACCTTTCCAGCATTACGTAGGGCTTTTGTTGCCTTTTTGCCCACGCTTTCTCTTTCTGATCCTTTAATTGTAATTGATTTCATTATATATATTAAATTAAACTTACTTACTACATTAAAAATTTTGATGAAATAGAGGTGTTGTTATGTACTCTATGCATTACATCTGCAAATAAATCGGCACAAGTCAATACTTTTATTTTATCACTATTTCTTTTTACCGGAATTGAATCAGTGACAATTAATTCCTTTAATTGTGAATTTTCGATACGTTCAATTGCTTTGCCAGATAATAAACCATGTGAGGTAATAGCTCTAACGCTAATTGCTCCTCTGTCCATCATTAAATCGGCTGCCTTAGTTAATGTACCGGCTGTATCTACCATATCATCCACAAGTACAACATTTTTTCCTTCAACATTACCAATCAACTCCATGTGAGAAATAACATTAGCTTTTGCTCGTTGTTTATAGCAAATAACAACATCGCTTCCTAGTGCTTTAGAATAGGCATATGCTCTTTTTGAACCTCCCATATCTGGTGATGCAATGGTTAAATCCTCAAGACCTAATTTTTTTAGATACGGTAAAAACAAGGTTGAACCAAAAAGGTGATCAACGGGTTTTTCGAAAAAACCTTGAATTTGATCTGCATGAAGGTCCATAGTAATAATACGAGTTGCACCAGCGGTTTCAAGCATTTTTGCAATTAACTTGGCAGCAATAGGCACCCTTGGTTTGTCTTTTCTATCTTGTCTGGCCCATCCAAAATAAGGCATAACAGCCGTTATGTGTCTTGCAGATGCACGTTTGGCAGCATCTAACATTAGCAACATTTCCATTAAGTTTTCTGAACTTGGATGTGTAGAACCTATAATAAATATTCTCGCTCCCCGAACAGATTCCTCAAATGAAGGTTGAAATTCGCCATCACTGTATCTTGATATATCAACATTACCAAGGTTCATACCATACGATGTAGCAATTTTTTCTGCCAAAGCACGACTATTGGAACAGGCGAATATTTTAGGTTCAGGAACTTGATATGACATAACTAAATTATAATACTCCTTAGTGTTAAACAATAGACTCTGAAGTCCCTGTTTTCTAAGGAGGTGCAAATTTAGACAATTATTTGTGTTGCAAAAGGATATTTGTTGCTTATTTTAGGTTGCAAACGAAAATATTTTATAGTTTTGCAGACCTGTTTTTAAATGTTTTGCACAAAGCAAACATGCTCGAGTGGCGGAACTGGTAGACGCGCTGGATTCAAAATCCAGTTCCTTTGGAGTGTGGGTTCGATTCCCACCTCGAGTACAACAAGGCCTTCCTTTAAAAAAAAAGGAAGGTTTTTTTTATGAGAATATCTTTAGGAGTGTGGTTCCCCGAAGCCTCAGGACCACCTCGAGTACAATATATTTACGCTAAACTTGCAACAAATTTGTGTTAATATCCATTCGCTCAATCACTACTAGACTTTAGAAACTGACCAATATCATGTAATAAATCTTCACCTTCTATTATTTTTAGCAGATTAAGAGGTATTGTTATAAAGCATTTACTATATTAAAAACGGTTGTAATTTTCAAGCTTATTCTGTGTGGTCAACAATTTTTCTTTCATTGTACGTTTTTGTTGCCCTAATTATTGTATTAAGTATTCTCTTACATGGTGTTAGGCCATCTAAAACTTTAGCTTGGTTATTAACCATCTTTACAATACCCGTTGGTGGTATGCTGCTTTATATTTTATTAGGTAGAAATAGGCGTAAGAATAAATTGCTAAAGCGAAAAAAGAGATTTTCCATAAACTCTTTCGATGTTCCGTTAGTACATTCAGAAGTTTTAAAAAGTGAATATGGTAAGTTGATTAAGCTCATTCACAAGAATTGTTATTTTCCTATTACTCACGATAATCAAGTTGAATTTTTAAAAAATGGGAAGAAAACGTTTGATGCTATTTTCGAAGCTTTAAATAATGCTGAAAATCAAATTCATTTACAGTATTATATTTTTGAAGAAGGAGAGTTGGCTGATCGGTTTTTCAAACTGTTTCAGAAGAAAATTAATCAGGGAGTTAAAGTTCGGATGATTTATGATGGGGTCGGAAGTTTTACATTGACAAAAACTTATGTAAAAAAACTATTGGCTATAGGTGTTGAAGTTTACCCTTTTCTACCTTTTAAATTTGGTCGTTTTATTAGGTCTATAAATTATCGCAATCATCGAAAGATTATTGTGGTTGATGGAAAAGTTGCTTTTACTGGTGGTATTAATATATCTGATAAATATTTAAAAGGTGATCCAGATTTGGGTAAGTGGCACGATATGCATTTGAGAATTGAAGGATCTGCATCAAGAAATTTAGATGATGTATTTGCATCCGATTGGTATTTGGTATGTCAAAAATCAATTTCAATGCTGTCTCAAGTGCAAATTGTTTCAGATGCTAAATTTTCAAATAAAAAAGTTCAGATTGTTTCCGGAGGTCCAGATGATGATTTTCCCGTTTTGGAACAAGCTTATTTTACAATTATTAATCAAGCAAAAGATTACCTTTTTATAACTAATCCTTATATAATACCTGGGCCAGCTATTCTACAAGCTTTACAAACGGCAGCATTGAGCGGCGTAGATGTTAGACTTATGATTTCGGAAAAAGTAGATAGTATAATTGTAGGATGGTGTGTACGGTCATATTTTGAGGGGCTTTTAAAATCAGGAATAAAGATTTATCTTTTTCCTGATGGTTTTTTACATAGTAAAATAATCGTAAGTGACGATAAGATAACAACCATTGGCACAGCCAATCTCGATGACCGTAGTTTTGAACAAAATTATGAAGTAAACGCTATCATTTACGATGATAATTTTGCTAAGCTTTTAAAAGATGATTTTCTTAAAGAAAGCAATATAAGTAGATTGCTATCGTACGAAGAGCACTTAAATAGACCATTTGGCCAAAAACTAAAAGAAGGGTTTGGTAAAGTATTTAGTCCGTTGTTATAAACGTTAGCGATATGTGACAATATAACTTTAGATTGATTTATTTTTATTTATGGAAGATTCTTCTTTTTCATGAAAAATTAAATTTTGATCTTCCATTGCTAAAAGAACAAGTTTGATGTACTCATCAATTGATTTATTAAAATTTTTTGGATCCGTGATATCGATACCAGCTCTCCAAATTGTTTGTCTTTCTTTCCCTTCACAAATACAATACAAAGCAGTTTCTACGTGAAAAATTGAAAATGTTTCATAGTAATCGTCTTTATAGTATATGTCTTGATGGCTTATATAGTCATCATTAAAAGAATTTAAATAATTTTCGGCTCTCGATATTTTTGTTCGCAATGTTTTTTTGTCTTCTGAGCCAATGACTTTCGTAAAGAGTATTGCGTCAAAATCTTTTTCTAAAAGTTGGTCTTCTACTTCTGAGAGTTGTTTTTCCGATTGTTTCGTAGAGGTAAATTTAACATCAAATAAATCTATACTACGCATTGATTCAATTTTACGTTTATCGAATTCTTCTTGGAGTTTTGTTTCGAAATCTACGCGAACATCCTTGTTTTCGGTCATGCCAACTATAAGAACTTTATAAGCGTGAAATAAAACAGTATTCGGGTCTTTCCAGTTACTAACTAATTGAGTAGAACTACAATTGTAAAATAAAGACGATATTAAAGCAATTAATACTATCTTTTTATTCATGATTGGTTGGTTTATGTTTTTTTAAAATTCCACTAGCATATTTGAATATTTCTGCTTTTAAATCTCTGTATTTGCTGGTATAGTCGACCATTTCAGCTTTCAATTTATCTTGTTTTTGATAGAGTTCATGTTGGCGTATAGTGCTATCACATTCTAAAATTCCACCTAAAGAATTCTCATGTTTTTGAATTGATTTAAGCAATAAAATTTTGTTCTCATTAGATTTTTTTAAACGTTTTTCATAATCAGCTAAACTTTGAAAAAGGTGAGGAGTATCTGGTTCAAAAACATAGGAATTTAGGAGATGATCAATAAATATGACTTCATCATTAATAAAGTTTAAGTTAGACTTCCAACTTTGTAGTTCGAAATATAATTCTTCTACTTTTTTTTCATGTTCCTCCGTTTTATTCAAATTTTTCATAATACGTCAATTTTAGAGCAAAGAACTAATGTATAATCAGGTAAGATTAATCGTATAAGCGAGATGAAGTTAAATGTAAATTAGCTTTAATTAAATGATATAAATCAGGTTTTGTCTAAGGAATCATTATTTCTATTTCTTCGTATAAACTTGGAATATGAGTTTTCCATCCATAGGTGTCTTCTATTTTTACACGAAAACCATTTAATGAGGTAGGTTCTCCATGAATTAAAAAAACCTGTTCAGGTATGTTCTTAATTGTGCTCATCCAATCAATGAGTTCTTTTTGATCTGCATGTGCAGAGAGGCTTTCAAAGTGATGAATTTTGCATTTTACAGGATAATATTTTCCATAGATTTTTAGTTCATGTGTTCCTTCTAAAAGTAATCGCCCTCGTGTTCCTTCCGCCTGATAGCCAACGAGTAATACAATTGTTGTAGCAACATCTAATAGCTGCTGCAAATAAGTTAATACTCTTCCACCAGTTACCATTCCACTTCCTGCGATAACTATTTTAGGGCGTGGGTTGTCAATAGTTTTCCATGTGTCTCTATATGAACTAATAATAGTCATGTGGTTACACATAGCTTCGTATTCTGAAATAGGTAGTTTGTGCCATTTAGGAAAATTCTCAAAAACAGATAGTACATTATTTCCCATGGGACTATCAATAAAAATAGGAATATTTGGAATTTGATTTTTTTTGTACAATTTCCATAAAACGAACATTAATGACTGAAGACGCTCTACCGCAAATGAAGGTATAATTAGGTTGCCTCTTTGGTTGATAGTATCTGTAATTAATTTAACTAGGATGCCCTCAACATTTTCTTCGGGATGAAGTTTGTGACCATAAGTGCTTTCTATAAAAAGATAATCTGCCCATTTCGGACTTTTTGGAGGTGGTAGTAAGTAATCTTTTTGTCTGCCGATATCTCCTGAGAAAACAAAAAGTTTTCCAAAAATATCAAGCTCAATAAAACAAGACCCAATAATATGGCCATTGGCTACGAATCTAAATTTAATATTTTCAGAAATTTGTTCCCATTGTTCTTCTTCTTGTGATTCAAAATGAACAAGTGTTTTTTCTACATCTTTAAGCGTATAGAAGGGTTGTGCTGGACTGTGTTTAGAAAAACCATCTTTATTTGCTTTTTCCGCTTCTTCTTCATGAATTTTTGCACTGTCTCTTAATATAATTTCGGTAATTGCTAATGTAGGAGACGTTCCAATTATTTTTCCTTGAAACCCTTCTTTTTTTAATCTGGGTAAATAACCTGTATGGTCTAGATGACCATGAGTAAGTAGTACTAGGTCTATTTTAGATGCATCTATAGTCAAGGGTTGCCAATTATTCTCTCGAAGTTCTTTAACACCTTGAAACATACCACAATCAACCATAATATTGAGTTCTGCTGTCTCCAAATAAAATTTGGATCCGGTAACAGTACCAGCAGCTCCTAAAAAATTTATTTTAACTTTTTGCATCTATTATTGATTACATAATTGGGTTATTTCTTCTAGTATTCTATTCTTTCGGTCATCAGAAATATGCATTTGATTTAGATAAAAATTATCTTCTAATAATTGTCTGCAAAGCACAATACCTTTACCTAATAAATAATGTTTTTCTTTAGTACTCATTAATGCGGAGACCGTAACGGGATATAGCCCTAATCTATCAATTCTTTCTTTTAGTCCATCGTTTTCGGGGTAATCCCAACTTAATAAATATAACCCTGCACATTTACCATACTTAATAGCATCTGATGTAAACCTTGTATTGGTTGCTACCCAGCCACTTTCTAGTTGTTGTTGATGATTTTCCCGATCCCATTGTGCTTTTACATCTCTATAGCGAGAATGTATGTAAAGGGGTATTTTAACATTACAATTAAGTCCTTCTTCCCCATGAAATTTGCATTCAATAATATTTACTTTATTATTTTTTTCTATGAAAACATCAATTTCATGAGTTACACAAATACCAGACATAATTTTACCAACTTCGGTGGTATAACCCGAGTAATTGAAGATAGCTGCAATGAATTTTTCAAAAGGAAATCCTGTTGGGCCTAATTCATAAATCGCTCTTTTTAGTTTGTATTTAGAGGCAAAGACAGATTTCTTTTTCTTTAATAATGCAAAAGCACGATTGTAGATTTCTTTTGTTGAAATACCTTTATATAATTCATCTCTAACGGTTTTAACTATCTGATCAATTAAAACATTATCTGCGCCACTATGTTTTAATGAACCTCGAAGTTTCTCTATAGAAAATTTAGCCTTTTCACCAGAAGATTTTAATATGTCAATTGTTTCTTTTTTCAAGATGATTGATTTTTTAGGCTTATTTCAACTTCAGGAATTTTAAGTAATTGTAGCGTAGTAGAGGCAAAATGCACATCTTTATTTGTATTTGTTATAGCTTGAGCTATGCTTTCGAAAAGCTGGTGCTTAGTTGCGCGTCTCTTTTTATAATCGGTAATATATCTTAAATTTAGTTCTATCCAATTGTCAGTTAAGCGAAGAGCAATGGTAGGTTCTATTGCTGCATTTTCGATATAATATCGTTCTACCATTTCTCTCCATTTTGTGGTAGAATCTTTTGCGTATTCAGAGAGTTGTTCATTGGCGATGTCATAGACAATTTTTTTAGCAAGTTCAATATTAGAATCATAGGTGATTACTACGTTAAGTTCATCCCATACAAAAGGAAAGTCCATAGAGTAGTTTTTAATGGGTCCTTTAAAAACGAAGGCGTTACTTATTTTTACAATTCTACCAGAGTAGTTATCGCTATTTACCCATTCGCCCATTTCCATAATGGTTGTATAAATGCTATCAATATCTATGACATCACCTTTAATTCCGTTTATTTCTATACGGTCTCCAGGTTTGTAAACTCTTACAAGGAAAATGTAAAACGAACCAGCTATACTTAAAATTAACTCTTGGAGGGTAAAGGTAAGACCTGCCGTAAAGAGACCTATGATTATAGTGTAATCAGTAACGTCATCAATGGTAAAAGAGAATATTACCACTAAGAATATCAAAATATAGCCAATTATTTCAACAGCTTTTTGGGCTTTATAGCGAATGGTTGTATCATCTATTCTGCGTTTAAAGAATTTTCGAACAAGACCAATCAAGATTAAGATTATTGCAATCCAAATGACAAGTGTAGCAATTTTCATTGCCATAGGTTGCTTAAAAAAATCAAAGAATTCTTGCATTTGGTTTTAGCTAGTATAAAAATCTCGAACTAATGCTATTATTTGATTGTCAGTCATGCTATCAACTTTTTTTGTAGATTTTATTTTCGCTGCAATCTTTGGGTAAGAAATTTTAAGTTCTTCTTTAAGTTTCTCATTGGTACCTGCAGGACCAAATAGTACTAAGCTATCTGCATTAACTATATGTTTTGCAATAACTTGAAAATATTTTTTAAGTTGTTGTTTTTCGCGTTCTAAATATTTACTGTCTTGTACAACATCTTGTGGTCCTCCTTTTAAGGCCGTTCCTGAACCTCCTTTTGGATTAAAGAAATCGAGACCTGAAGGGATAGTTTTAAAAATCTCCTTTCCTTTAGTTAAAGTAACTAAGTGAGCTTTTTCTTTGTCAAGCCATATTCCAATATTTTTCATAATGATTGTTTTTAATTAATTCGAGGTCCATTAAGTTGCAATCTTTTTTTATTAAAAATTGTCTTTTAAAACTAATATGGGAATTTTACTATAGTATCCAAGTTCTTTAATTAAGGGGTTGGACAATATGCTACTGAAGAATCTATGTTTTCTATTCAAAAATGCTATCATATCACTATTGCGGCTTTCAATAAAAGTCTCCACTCCTTGATTTATACCAACTTTTGATAAGGTGTGAAAACTATGGTCTATGTTATGCAACATTTCGGTAAGTAATACTTTATTGTCTTCTTGGTCATTATTGAATGTTTCACTCTTTTCAATATGTAAAACACGAATACTTGTATTATGTAATTTTGCTATCTCAAACATAGAATCTAGTTTTTTTCTTTTGAATGGAGTTTTGTAATCTGTAGGAAAAACAATTTCTTTTAGTGAAGTAAAATTGAATTCAGATGGAATAGCTAATACAGGGCATTGCGTAATTTTTTCCATAATTATAATAGAATTGGTACCTAAAACTGCATTAGATTCATCGGTAACACCTTTAGTGCCCATAATAATAATGTCGATATCTTTTGTGTTTAGAAGATTTTCGGTTGCCATAAGCAATGAGTTGTAAGTGCAAATTGTATGATAAACATGCTTATCATTTTGCGGATGAAATCTTAGAACTTCTAGTAAGCGGTTCATGTTTTTTTCAGATGCTTGTTTTGCTTCTTCATAATTAGGCTCACCAGGTTCTGGAATGAAAAGGCTATCTAAAGAATATCCTTTGGTGTGAAAGGCATTTAGAAAATAAAAATCACAATGCACATCTTCATATAAATTAAGAGCATATCTAATTGCGTTCAACGCGTTTTTAGAAAAATCTGTTGGTAGTAAGACTCTTTTGTTCATAACAATTGAATTAGGTTATGAATTAAAAGTAGAATAGTAAAAGGTTTTATGAAATGATAAATATCATGCTTAAGAGGGAAGAATAAGAAGAGGAATTTCGGTATAAATACTAAGGTCTAAAATAACAGGTTCACGAAATAAACTATCTAAAATGTTATGCTTATAATAGCACATTGTTAAAAGACTTAATGCTTCTTTTTTTGCAAAGTTAGAAACAGTTTGTGCTTTGGTTTTATCACATGGTAAATTATGAAAACTTGGAACGCAGTCTTGAAAATATTCTATTAATAATTCTTTATTGTCTTCCTGAAAAGCTTGTACGCTTTTATCATCACAAATGTGAATAATATTTAAAGAAGCATTATGTTCTGTAATTAACGAATGTAAAATGGAAAGTGGCAGTTTTTCAATAGAATGTTTAAAACTTGTAATGTATCCTATTTTTGAAATTGAATGATAGTCTATTTGTTTCGGGATACAAAGTATTGGGCAATGAATACCACTCTTTACAACTTTAATAGTATTGCCACCAATAAAAATATTTAGTGCGCCCGTTGCGCCTTTAGAACCCATGACAATTAAATATATTTGGTTCTTGGCTACATAATTTTTTATTGCATTTTCTAAGTTATTATGTTTTGAAACTGTGATGAAATTATGCAGTGAATTATTTTCATTATCAGATACTATTTTGTGATAGGTCTCTCTAAGATATTCTTCTGCTTTTAACTTTAAAAAATCATCTAACTTATCCACTTTATTTATGCTATTGTATTCTTCTTTTAGTGGCGATTTGTTATTATACGCATGTAAAATATGAAATGTGCATTTCTGATTTTTATATAATTGAGTGGCATAAAATAGTGCGTTATATGAGTCGAACGAGAAATCGGTTGTAACTAGAATATTACGCATAATTATTATTTAAAGTGTGGAATGACCATAAATGGAATTGTAATGTGTAAACCAATTTTTTTAATTACAGGCTCTATAAAAAGGCGTTCAACAAATGTGTGTTTGTTTTTAACCATAACCAATAAGTTCATCTTATGTTTTTGTTGAAAACTATTAATTGCTTGTATTACTTCTTGGTGCGACCGCTCATGAAAAAGATGAGCTACATTTTTTAAAATGTCATTTAATTTGTCTTTGTTTTCTTCTTGTTTTTTTGATAGAATATTTCCATAAGTCACATGAAGTACCTCAATACTTGAAATGTGCTCCTTGGCAATTTTTAATAGAAGGTTTAATGGGGCTGCTTTAAACGCTATTTCATAATCCGTAGGAAATAAAATTTCTTTCGGATTTTCATATTTAAAATTAGGGGGTATAGCTAAAACAGCACATTTTGCTTTTTTTATTACATGCACGGTATGCGTGCCAAAAAGTATTTCTTCTGCCCCTGTAGCCCCTTTAGTGCCCATTACGATGAGATCAATATTTTTTTCATCTACCATTTCATCTATCTGGTTTGGTAGAGTATTCAAATAAGCATAAGAATAAAAGGTATGTTTGCTATTAGTAAACTCTTTTACAATTCGTTTTTCCAATTTTTTTAAATTAGTATTTGCATTTTCACGAATAGTATCTCCTAATCCTAATTGTCCTGAACTACCAGCTAAATATTGAGCTTGATAGATTGGAGGCATGTATATGTGTAATAAAGAAAACTCGCATGGTATATTTTTGAATAGTTGTAGGGTGTACTTAATAGCTCCATACGAATTTTCTGAAAAATCTGTTGGAAGTAATATGCGTAACATGGTATAAGTTTTTTAGAATACTTTTCTCAAAACTAATATGAAGCATGAATGTAAACCATGATATAAATCAGTTTGGTGATTTTTGTATTTTGTAATTTGCAGTATTAAATAGTGATATTATGAAAGGTAATTTTGAAAAAGTAATTGATTCTGAAGTGCCAGTTTTAGTAGATTTTTTTGCAGAATGGTGTGGTCCTTGTAAAACTTTAGGTCCAATTCTAAAAGATGTAAAACGGGAGTTGGGAGAAGGAGTGAGAATAGTTAAAATTGATGTTGATAAAAATCAACCACTTGCTAGTAAATATCAAGTTAGAGGTGTGCCTACAATGTTATTGTTCAAAAATGGAAAACAATTATGGCGCAAGTCGGGTGCACTTCCAAAACAAGAAATTGTTGGAGTTATAAAACAGAATTCATAGTTTTTTAATTAAAATTTTAGTCCTTATGCAACTCTTGCAAAGCAAGAGCAGCCGGACCTAGTATAGAATTAGAACTTGTTGTATTTGATAATATAATCTTTATTTTATTTTTATAAGCTTTAAATAAGTTGTCTTCCATGTAGTTTTTAAGTGGTTTTATAAATAAATCACCAGCGTGACTTAATCCGCCAGACAGAATAAACGCTTCCGGCTCTAGATGTGCTACGGTATCGGCGATTTTACGACCTAATATTTTAGCTGTTACTTCAAAAGCCTTTAAAGCAATTATATCTCCTTGGTGTGCGGCATCTGAGATAATCTTGCCATCAAGTTGATCATAACTATAACTACGTAAAAGTGATTCTGAATTATTGTTAGATAATAATTCGAAAACCGTTCGCTTAATACCTGTAACAGAGGCGTAGGTTTCCAGGCAGCCTTTGAGACCGCAATTACATTGTCTGCCATCAGGAAACACGTTTACGTGCCCCAATTCACCCGCCATTCCATATTGACCATATATTAGTTTTCCATCATTAATTATACCACTTCCAAGACCTGTTCCTAGGGTAAGAACAACAAAATTTACCATGGATTTACCAGAGCCGAAGTATAGTTCACCTAAAGCGGCAGCATTGGCGTCATTAGTAATATATGTAGGTAATTTGAGTAATTGCTCTATGTCTTGACGAATAGCGACATTTGCTCCCCATACAAAATTAGGAGGACTTATCATTTTGCCAGTTATATAGCTTGCATTTGGGGCCCCAATACCAACTGCTTCAATTGAATGTGTATTAGGCTTAATAAGTTTATGTATTTCTTTCGATAGTTTCTCTAAAAATATGTTGTAAGGAAGTTTTGCATCCGTACTAAATCTGTAACTTTCAATAACAAGACCATTTTTATTTACTAGTCCTATTTTAGTATAAGTTCCTCCTATGTCAATAGCAAACACTAAATTTTGAAGATTTTTATCCATCAATTAATTTGTTTAATTCAAAAATCAGAAAGATTTTTCTTTACTTAACTGATATATATCATTTTACACTTTTTATTAGATGCTTATTTTTTGTAAAAATTAGAATCATGAGAAAATTAGCAACACTAAAGAATTTTAAAACTGCCGAAGGAAGGAAAATCATTTCACGAAACCTGCCACGAATTAAGGATATTGTTATTTTAGATATGGATGTTGAAAATAGCACGATTACTTTTTTACATGCCAACAAAGCAGCTCTAGAAAGGGTTAAAAGTGATTTGAAATGTTTGGGTTTTCCTATTTGTGATTTGCAAGATCAGAACAAAAAATCTTTTGTGAGTAAAAAAAATCAATTAATTAATAGTTGAATTGCGTATTTGAGTTATTTTGGCAAATGCATCACTAGCAAAGGAATTTTGGTGCTAAAGGCAATAGTTTTTACGACAGGTTCATGTGTTATTTTTTCTATAAAGCTGTGCCAGTAATCTATAATTGCAACCATACCTATGTTTTCATTGTGTTCAGCTCGTTTATTTATTTCAGTGGCTATTTTTCCTTTTTTTTCAATTTCTATAATTTCATAATCTACATTTTTAAGCCTTTTTGAAATCACCTTTTTAGCAGTTTCTTTATGCTCAATTATTTTAGTTGTATCTAACAAGTGAAGTATTTGAATTTTAGAATCCCAAAGTTTCGCTAAAAGTAACATTGGATTTAATTCATATTTGTCATAAACATGTTCGAATCCTGTTGTAAATAGAATAGTGCGGGGAATATTAAAATTATAATCCGAAGGTACTGCCACAATAGGGCAAAAATCTATCTTACTAATTACTGCGGCTGTGTTGCTGCCCATAAATACGCTTTTTAAGCCACTTGCGCCTCTGGTTCCCATAAATATGTAGGAAATTTGAAGTTCAATTGATGACTTTCCAATGGCGTTTAATAAAGAATCGGCTTTAGCAATGGTTTTATAGGCGTGTTGCCGATTATTATTTTCTGCATGAATTACATGCAATAATTCTTTTAAGTTTCGTTGGGAAGCTTCCTTATTTGCCTTAAATAGCTTTGTGTTTTTTTGTATGTTTCTTAAATTTTCAAGGTTTGAGGCCCCTGTTTGAAATGCGTTTAATATATAAAAAGTGCATTCTTCATTTTTAAATAAAAAGTTTGCATAATTCAAGGCATGAAGAGCATTAGCTGAGAAGTCTGTGGGTATTAAAATATTAGTCATAATTGAGTTGTTTTATACCGGTAATACTAAAAGTGGAATATCAGTTGTAAACCCTACTTTAGTCACCACAGGTTCTTGAGTTAATTTTTCCATGAACGTATGATTGTAATGTATCAAACAAATCATATCTGCCGATTGCTTTTTGGCAAAAGCGGTTATGGCTTCTGTTACGGTACTATGAATATCAATATTGTGGAAAGAATTTTTTAAATAACTTATTCTTTCTTGTAATAAATTTTTATTCATGTTTTGCTTTTCTGTAAGCTTAAACTCTTGAGCTACATGAAGTACTAATAACTCTGAAGACCATGCTTCAGCTAATTTGATTAACGTGCTTAATTGATTTTTTGAAAAGTAATGTGCATATTCCGTTGGAAAAACTATGCGTTTTAGTGATTGAAAATTATATGTGCTAGGGATTGCCAAAATAGGGCAATTACGAATTTTTTTAAGTACTCTTACGGTATTGCTACCTAAAAATATTTGTTTGGCTCCTGTTGCACCTTTAGTTCCCATTACAATAAAATCTAAATCTTTTTTAGTGACGAGTTCGTTTATCACACTGGCTAAATCTCCTGAGATTGCATTAATTGAGAATGAATGTTTTGAAAAGTTAGTTACATCTTCTAACGTTTTAAGGGTTTTTTCTAATCTGCTCACGGCGTCTTTATACAATGCATTAAAAATTAAACCTGTTCTTTTTTCACCTTGTAAACTTGCGATGTTTAATTTGTCAGGTGTATAAACATGAATTATAGTAAAATTGCAAGGCAAACCTTTTTGCAGTTTTATAGCCGTAAGAAGTGCGTTAAATGCATTATCTGAAAAATCTGTAGGAAAAAGTATGTTTTTCATCTTTTCTTATTTAATTACCGATGTAAATTTTGTAAGACTAAAAACGGGGTTTTAGTGGTTAAACCAATTTCGTCAACAGTACTTCGGTAAAGTAGGTCTTCTAAAAAAGAATGCCTAGAATTAACCATAACAAGAAAATCTATATTGTTTTCTTTAATATATTCTTGAATTGTCTGTGTTCTATTTTTCTCAGCTGTTTGTTCAAAAAACAGATAAGAATTAGGAAGGCCTTCACGTAAAAAACGTTGGTTATCAATTTGTCTAGCGCTTAGGTCTTCAAAATCAGAAATGTAAAGGCAGTAAATTTCTGATTTGTATGCACCACTAAGACAGTTTAATAGTTTTAATTCGCGTCTTTTATAAGGTAACATATAATTTGTAGGAAATAATATTTTTTTTGGTTGCTGAAATTCAGCATCATATGGTACTGCCAATACAGGACATTTTACATATTTGAATAATTGAACAGTGTGACTACCAAAGATTATTTTCTTGTCGTTAGACTTGCCTTTTGTTCCCATAATAACCAAGTCGATATTTATTTCATTAACTTGTTCGTTTACGGCATCTACTAAAGCATCAAATACTGCTATTCCTTTATAACTATGCTTTGGATTTGGAGGAACTTCTGTGATGTCAACAATTAATTTCGCTAGCTTTTTTTCTATTTGTTCTTTTATTTTCTTTTTGTTAACCTCAATTTGCTCTTTAGTGTTTAATTTATAAGTTCCGAATACTTCATCGGCATAGGCATGAAGGAAGTAAAAATTAGCGCGCTCACATTTAAAAAGATTTAATGCGTATCGTATAGCATGCAAGGCATTTTCCGAAAAGTCAGTTGGGATTAATATAGTTCTCATCTGCATCTGTTTTTATCAAATATAGAGCTCACTAAAGGTGAAAACAATGATAATAATCAGTTTGAAAAGAACGGATGAAGGTGCTTATTCGTGAATTACAAAAAATGGAACTGTTGTGTGAAAACTAATCTTTTCAACAAGTGAATCGAAAAGTATTTGCTGAATAAAATTTAAGTTTTTAGCTACCATAATAATCATATCTATATCCCTGCTTTCTACAAAACATTGTATTGCTGCATTAACACTTTTGTTTGTAATTGTATGAAAGCTACTACTTTTAGAATTTGTCTCATTTAAGTAGTCGTAGAAATACTCTCGATTTCTTTTTTGAGTATCCGAGAGCTCTCTTTCTATTTTAGAAACATTCATTACACGAATATTTCCTTCGCACAGTTTCAGCATTTCGGAAACAGCTTCTAATATGTTATGAGTGTAAAATATATTAAAGTCGGTTGGAAAAGCAACTTCTTGTGGTACTGAAAATAAAACGCCTTTTGGTATGATAAGTGTATTGCATTTAACTTTTGTAATTACGTCGCCAGAATTGCTTCCTAAAATTCGTTTTCGAAGACCAGTAACCCCTTTTGTGCCCATTATAATTAGGTCTATTTTCTTTTCTTCAATATTCTTTTTTATTGACTCTAAGAAAAAACCATTTTCATATACATTAAAAAAGTTGTGATTTTCGTTAGTAAAAGTTTTATCTATTTTATGTTGTAAACTGGTTAATTGTTTTTTAGCAGGTGCTACAAGTTCGGTAGTTTGTGAGTTTTTTAAGTTTGCGAACGAATCTGTTCCCATCGGAGAATCTATAAAATCACTCACATGCAATAAGTAAAAATTACATTTGGCAGATTCATGGAGTTGCACACCATACTTTATGGCATTCCATGCATTTTCCGAAAAGTCGGTCGGAATTAATATATTCTTTGTCATAAATTACACAATCTGAGCAAATTTAAAATGTCAGATAGTGGTAAAAAATGATAAATATCATTAACTGACGTGTTCTAATGCTTCAAGTTCAAGAATCCGAATATTTCTGCCTTCTATTTCAATTAATCCTTCTTTTTTAAAACCTGATAATGTTCGAATTAGACTTTCGGTTGCAATACCGGCAACACTTGCTAAATCACTCCTAGAAATTCGAATTGGTTCATCGGGTTTTTTGTTTAGTATTTCAGAGAACTGTAAAAGGGTTTGTGCGGTTTTTTTACGAACCGAGCTATATGCCATTTGAAGCAATTGTTCTTTGATATTTGTTATATTCTCAGATAAAAGTTCCATTAATTGTAGCGAAACATTTTGGTTTTTTTCCAAAATATTCTTCAATTCTAATTTGGAAATGCCTGCTACTTCAGTTTTCTCTACAGCTGTTGCGGTCTCTTGGTAAAGTACATTATCTAATAACGATGTAAAACCTACAAAGTCATCAGCTCTATATAAACCTGTTATTAACTCTTTGCCTTCTTCGTCCATTTTATGGCATTTTACAACCCCCTTTAAGATTAAGAAAACGGTATTTGAACGGTTGCCTTCTATAAATAATTCATCTCCTTTTTCAAAGCTGGTTAAACGTCCGTTATCATCAAAGAAATTTTTTAAATCATGTATGCTATAAATTTTTTCTTCTGAATGAGCTAGTTCTTCCGTTTTAGAAGTTTTCATATTTGAGAGAATCTCAGCTTTAGCTAATCTACTTTCTAAAGCACTTAAAAGTTCTTCTTCTTCGAATGGTTTTGTTAAATAATCATCGGCTCCTAAATCCATTCCTTTTCGTATCTCAGAACGTTCTGTTTTTGCCGATAGAAATATGAAGGGAATATGATTAGTGGTTGCATCATTAGAAAGTTCTTTGAGAACCCCATATCCATCTAATTCTGGCATCATAATATCACAAACGATAATATTTGGCAAATCTTTTTTTGCAATATTTACACCAATTTTTCCATTAGGAGCCATGCACACTTCATAACCCGAAAGTTCCAATATTTCTGCAGTATTTTCGCGTAAAGAGAAATCGTCTTCTATTAACAGTACTTTTTTCATTATTCAGAATTAAGGGGTTTCAATGGAACTTTAATTTTAAATTTGGTTCCTTCATTTTCATTACTCGTAAAGGTGATATCTCCACCTAAATCTTCTAAATGTTTTTTGGCTATATTAAGCCCAATACCTGTTCCTTGGGTTAGCAATGCATTGCCCGCTCTAAAATAGCGTTCAAAAATAAATTTTTGCTCCGATTTAGGAATTCCTATTCCTTGATCGATAATTTTGATATAAATAAACTCTTTTTCTTTAGTTACTTTAATAGCAATTATTTTATTTTCCGGCGAGTATTTTATTGCATTATGGACTAAATTTGATAAAGCTAGCTCTAATATTTTTTCATCAAACTCTAAAATAATATCATCTATATCTTGGGGGTATAATATTCTTTGACCTTCCTTTAGTAGCATATTAGAATCGTAAATAACTTCATTAATTACTTTGCTTAAAGGAAAAGTACTATAGTTGTATTTAACTTTGCCAGATTCAAGTCTTTCTACAGATAGAAAATCGTTTAAAATATTATCTAAATACTTAACCTTACTTTTAATAGTGTTAAGATGTTTATCTCTTTTAGCTTGTTGTTCGGTTTTAGTATACTTCGTTAATAGCGTAGTTGAGGTTAAAATGCTACTTAAGGGTGTTTTAAATTCATGCGAAACTAACGACAAGAATTTTGTTTTTAACTCGTTAAGTTCTTTTTCTGCAGAAAGAGCCTTTTCTAATTGTGCAGTTCTTTGAGCAACTGTTTTTTCTAAATTTTCGGTATAGGATTTTCGCTCTGTAATATCGAGAATTATAGCTACATATACTTTTCGAGTGCCAATATTAGATAATTGTAAGTGTACTTCAACCGGGTAAGTAGAGCCATCTTTACGTTGATGCCTAGTTTCAAATTCCATTTTCGGATTAGTACCCTTAAAATGTGTTTCTAACAATTCTTGAAAAGAAGTTTTGCTAAAATCAGGTTTGATATCTGCAGGGGTGAGATTTTGAAGTTCCTCTAAATTATAACCTATGTTTATTTGAGCACCATAGTTAACATTAATGAATTTAAGGGTTGAAGCATCAAATACATAGATTTCATTTAATGACTCGTTAAAAATCTGAAACCAATGACTTAGTTCTTCTTCGGCTTTTTTTCGTTCGGTAATATCGGTCACCAAAGCCATTATGTAGGTGTTGTCGTAAAGTTTTAACGGATTAAGGCCCGCTTCTACCGGAAATTCTTCGCCGTTTTTTTTACAGCCAAATAGATTGCGTCCATGACCCATCTGTCGCTTTTCAGCGCCATCTTTAAAAGATTCAAAATGCCCTGAATGTGCTGCGTGATAATTAGTAGGTATTAAGATGTTTAGCGGTTTACCAATAAGTTCATCATTATCGTAACCAAACATTGAATGCGCAGATCCGTTTGCGGCTACAATAAATTGTTTATCATTTACTACTAAAATACCTTCAGAAACAGACTCCGATAGAAGTCGAAATATATTGCTGTTTTTTTCAAACACTTCCATAGCCTTAAAGATAAGCTATTAACTGATTTTTGTCATTTTTTATACTATAAACAGAATGTATTTTTAGTAAAATTAAAATAAAATGTATGCGAAAATTAGGAAAGAATAATGTCGGCAACAGATTTTATCAAAAAGTTGGAGCACTTTTTTTTGCAATAGCAATGGCCGATGGTAAGGTGCATAAAATGGAGAGAGAAAAACTAAAAGGACTCATACGTGAAAAATGGATGCTACTTGATGATGTTGAAGATGAATTTGGGACCGATGCTGCTTTTCAGATTGAGATTGTTTTTGATTGGTATATCGAAAATGAGAGAAAAAGCAGCGAATGTTTCAAGAATTTTGAAACCTTTTATAAAAAGCATTCTGCTATTTTTTCAATACAAGTAAAATCACTTATTTTAGAAACAGCAAACGCGATAGCCTATTCTTTTTCAGGAAAAAACAAGTCTGAACTACAATTACTTGGAAAACTTCAATTATTATTTAATAAGGAATAAAAAAATCAACTGGTTTTAAAGTCAGTTGATTTTTTTTAGGTTATTGATTTTTAGTGATTCGCAAATGTGCTTTTTCTTCGTTTTAATTGATGTTCCAATTCTTTTATAGTTGATGCTACAGCCTTTTCAAAATTATGCCCTTTAGATGCTGCAAATAACCTTGGCCCTGGTGCACTCAGTTCTATTTCACAAATTTGACTTTCGAGTAGAGAATCATTTTCAAGCTTTAGAAATACTTCAGCTCTTATTACCCAATTAAATTTTTGGTGTAGTTTTTCTAATTTTTCTATAATTATTTTGCTTAACGATTCACTAGTTGGCATGTGAACATATTGAATATTTATTGTCATAATACTATTATTTATTCATTATCACAGTAAAGGTATGAGTGACTTTTATCAATTCTTATGATAATTGTCATAGCTAGTATTTAGCTACATAGCTATTTTTAGAATTTAAAAATATTCTTAATTATGGTTTTTAAAGAGCACACTCTTTTTGTTTTGGGCTTTTTAGGGTCTTTGTTGATTTATTCTTGTGGTTCAAAGCCTGATAAAATATTACCAAAAAGAACTTCAATCACTGAATCTGTATATTCTTCTATTACCATACAACCAGACAGCATATATCAAGTCTATACTATTGTAGCAGGAATTTTGGAGTCGAATTTGGTTGAGGAAGGAGATAAGGTTTCTAAAGGAGATACAATTCTACAGGTAATAAATACAGCACCAGCTATAAATACTGACAATGCGAAACTTTCTTATGAATTAGCATTAGAAAATTATGATAAATCTTCTGGGTTTTTAAAAGGTTTAAAGAATGAAATTAGGTCCGCACTGCTTAAATATAAAAACGATTCTGTAAACTATCATCGACAGTTACGACTTTGGGAGCAAAAAATAGGTTCTAAAATTGAATTAGATAATAAGCAATTGGCATTCGAGCTTTCGAAAAATAATTTAAGTCTTTTAAAAAGTGAATATCAACGAACTGAAAATGAACTAAGAACAAAAGTGCGTCAGGCTAATAATAATTTTAGAACTGCGGAGATAGCCACAAAAGATTTTACAGTTAACAGTAAAATTAATGGAAAAGTATATGCCTTAAACAAAAATCCTGGTGAACTAGTTAATACTATGGAGTCTCTAGCTTCAATAGGTAGTGCAGATGTTTTTCTAATTGAGATGTTGGTAGATGAGGTTGATATTGTAAAAGTAAAACTAGGACAAAAGGTTATACTTACTTTAGATGCATATCAAAATCAGATTTTTGAGGCAGAAGTAAGTAAAATTTATCCTAAAAAGGATAGTCGTTCACAAACATTTAAAGTTGAGGCTTTATTTGATAAACAACCAGAAGTGCTTTATCCAGGGCTTTCTGGTGAAGGAAATATTATAATTGCCCAACGAGAAGAGGCAATTGTAATACCCAAAGGGTATTTGGTTGATGGTAATATGGTGCGAACAGAAGACGGACTTATACCTGTTAAACTAGGTTTGCAAAACCTAAATAAAATTGAAATCACAGAAGGAATAAACGTCAATACTTATATTCTAAAACCAGAGGAATGACGAATTGGAAAGTAATTCTGAATATAGCAAAAACACACCTTTTAACGAAGTTGAAATCAACTGCAACAGCAACTTTAGGGGTAACATTCGGAATTGGAGCATATATAACAATGGTCAGTTTTATGACTGGTTTAAATACAATGTTAGATGATTTAATGTTAAATCAAACGCCTCATATTCATATCTATAATGAAATAGAACCTTCTACAAAGCAACCAATATCATTATTTAATGAGTTTGAAGATGCATTAAATATTGTGCATTCTGTGCGACCAAAACAGAGTCAACTTAAAATACATAATGCCTTGCCAATACTAGATAACCTTAAAAAGGATGAAAATGTAAAAGGTGCAACCCCTCAAATTCGTGCTCAAATATTTTACATTTCTGGTTCTATTGAAATAGGTGGTAGTTTAATAGGGATAGATGTTATGGAAGAGGTTAGGCTATCTAATTTTAGGGATAATATAGTATCTGGTACTGCAGAGGCCCTTAGAAATAACGATAATGGAATTTTATTAGGTTCAGGATTAGCAAAAAAAATGTCGTTGGCTATTGGTGATAGAGTTCAGATAAGTACGGTTGCTGGCAACATGTTTCCATTAAAAATAGTTGGTATATATCAAAGTGGAATAGCAGAAATTGATAATGTTCAAAGTTATGCGAATCTAAAAACCGTGCAACGAATTCTTGGGGAGGCCAATAGTTACATCACAGATATCAATGTTAAGCTATTCGATATAGATAAGGCCGTGTCAATGACCAAGATATTAGAACAGCAATATGCTTTTAAGGCCACCGATATTAATGAGGCCAATGCACAATTTGAGACAGGAACCAGTATAAGAAACCTAATTACTTATGCCGTATCTATTACACTATTAATAGTTGCTGGTTTTGGAATATATAATATTTTAAATATGCTTATTTATGAGAAAATGAAAGACATTGCTATACTTAAAGCTACGGGGTTTTCTGGGCGTGATGTTCAATTAATTTTCATGAGTCAGGCAATGCTCATTGGCGTTATTGGCGGAGTTTTAGGTCTTTTGCTTGGTTTAGGATTGTCGGTTTTGATTGACAATGCACCTTTTGAGACAGAAGCTCTGCCAACTATTACTACTTACCCTGTGAATTTTGAAATTAGTTACTACTTAGTAGGTATAGCTTTCGCATTAATTTCAACTTTTATTGCTGGATACTTACCGTCAAAAAAAGCTAAAAACATTGATCCAGTTAGAATAATTCGAGGAACTTAATAAATGATATGAATTCTATTTTAGTTACAAAACATATCGATAAACATTTTCACAAGCCAAAAGATTTTCATGTGCTAAAAGATATTTCAATAGAAGTGTCTAAAGGAGAATTTGTTTCAATTATGGGAAAATCAGGTTCTGGTAAATCCACGTTGTTATATATTCTTTCTACCATGGATACCGACTATACAGGTGAACTGTATTTGAATAATGAGCTAATTACTGGTAAAACACCACAAGAACTATCTAGAATACGCAATAAGAATATCGGTTTTGTATTTCAGTTTCATTATTTGTTATCAGAATTTAGTGTTATTGAAAATGTAATGTTGCCAGCGAAGAAGTTAGCTGAGAAAACACATGAAGAAATTGAAAATGATGCTATTGAAAAATTGAAAATGCTAAATATTGGCCATTTAGCAAAGCAACGAGCTTCTCGTATTTCTGGTGGTGAAAAGCAGCGTGTGGCCATTGCAAGGGCTTTAATAAATAACCCATCAATTTTAATGGGGGATGAGCCTACGGGAAACTTAGATAGTCACAATTCTGAAAATGTATTTAGTATTTTCAAGCGACTTAAAGAGGAAGAAGGTTTGTCGTTATTAGTTGTAACCCATGACGAAGATTTTGCGCAAAGAACAGATAGGTTAATAACAATGGAAGATGGCAAAATCTTACAATAACATTGAGATTTCTCTAGGTGCTTGTTAATGATAATCGTCATTTTTTATAATGGGTGTGTGATTTAATTTTGATTGAAATTTAAATAATACAACATGAAAAATAAAATTCATTTAGAGCTAAATAAAAACTCTAATATTCAATGGGATGAACTGTATGTTTTAAGTGGACATTGGAAATCGGACTTAGAATTTTATAGAGATGATTTGCGGTTTTTACATCATATTATACAGAAATATTTGATGTGGATTACGACCAAAGTAAACATGGATATGGTACGTATTATGGAAACCAATTTAAAGCAACTTGCAGAAAAATGTGAAGTTCTTCTAAAAAGTGTTTCGAACCATCAAATTGAAATCGGACGTTTTATTGATAAGTCTACTGATAGTACTGTAGATAGGCTTCAAAACGAACATGTAGTTTTTGAGGAAGAAATTGCAGATTTTGTTAAGTCATTTCGTAATAATAGAAAAGAAGTCTTTAAAATTACCGAGTATATTATTGACAGTGAAAAATTACCTCATATTCTTGAGTCATAAATCAAAATTCACCAACATATTTTAAAAATTTAGAGTACGAATAGATTTAAGAGGTGGTATATGCGAATCCAATTTACTATAATATGTTTAATTTTTAGTTCGGTTATGATTGGACAGAAAATTAGATATGATTCTACATTACTAGAAGCTTTTACAAATCAAATTGAAATTGAGCATGATATTACCGTTTCGGACTACTTTAATTTTATGGACGCTCTAGTTAAAATAGGTGATTCAGTTTTAAATTATCCTTTTTCCGAACATATATTGGTACGTAATAATCCTTGGATAGTAGATGCTTTTGCAGACACAGATTATTATCGAATGATGGCTAAAGATTCTTTTGTTTTTGACCAAAAAAAACTTGTTATCTTGCATAAAGGAGAGGTCTTAAAGGTTCCAGATTCTATAACTACTTGTAATATTTTAAGAGACTTTGAAAGAACTAGAATTGAAATAAATATTCCTGAATTTAGACTTCGTATATTTAAAGATACTGTATTGTTAAATTCATTTTTAGTGCGGGTGGGAAAAAATAGAAAACGTTTTTTGGCAATGGGTAATCGTGAGACTGATTTAAGAACAAAACGAGGTAAGGGAATCATTGTAAAACATGTTAGAGACCCAGATTTTTACAATCCTGTGAATGGAAAACAATTTTATTACACTAAACGAGATGATGGTAAAACGACTTTTATGCCTCAGATTCCTTGGATAGAGACTGAAATAAATGGCGTTAGAAACGGACAGATGATTCATCCAACAACCAATCCTGTTACTTTAGGTCAACCCTATTCTAACGGATGTATAGGAACAAAAGAAGCAGACGCATGGATAATTTATTATAATGCGCCAATAGGAACCCCTATTGAAATAAAATATCAATTAAAAGATTTAGAAGGCAATGAATTAGAAGATATTTATGAGTTGTCTCTTAGGTGAATAAGTAAAATAACGTCGCTAATTGGCTCATAATGTCTTGCTAAAGTTCAAATCTTTTCAATTTTCTTTTCAGACTGTAAACTTCCTTTTGAAGTCCGTTAATTCTATTCAATAAATGATGAATAGCTTGTAATCCTTCTGGGTTAATTTCCAATTCTTGATGTAGTCGAAGCATTTTTTCTAAAAGAGGTAAATCTTGTTCATGAATGTATGGTTCACTGTCTATAAGTTCTATTGAAACAATCTCGTAGTCCTGTAAAACCAAAACGAAAGATTCTTCTATTCCGTAATTATGACAAAATTCGGTAATTCGTATAAATTCTCTTGTTTCCATATCTTTAATTTAAATTGGTTTTCTCCAATTGTTTAAAAAGTTCTTTTTGATCACCTGTTAAATTTGTTGGAATTTTAATAGTATAAGTGATAAACAAATCTCCAAACTGACTTTCCTTTTTATACACAGGAAAACCTTTCCCTTTTAACTTTACTTGAGTGCCATTTTGGGTTTCTGGCTTAACCTTTAGTTTTACTTTTCCAGTAAGTGTTTCAACAGTAATTTCGCCACCCAAAACTGCTTTTGTTAACGGAATATTTACTGTTTTGTACAAGTTAGCACCCTCTCTTTTGAAAGCGGTGTTATTCTGTATTGAAAAGGTAATATATAAATCTCCCTTAGGTGCCCCCTGCGATCCTTTGCCGCCATGTCCTTTAATTTTTATGGTTTGACCATCTTCAATTCCAGCAGGTATTGTTATTCTTATGTTTTTGCCATTTACAGTTAATGTTTGCTTATGCTGCGTAATAACATCTGTAAGATTTAGGCGAAGCTCCGCATTAAAATCCTGACCTCTAAATTTAACCTCCCTACCTTGATGTCCAAAACCAGATCCGCCGAACATCGATTCAAAAAAGTCTGAATAATCACCTCCTTGTCCGCTAGCATATGATTGTTGGTTAGAAGTACGCCTATATTGCTGTTGCGCTTTTGCTTTTTCAAATTCTTCAGCGTGTTGCCAATCTTTACCATACTGATCGTATTTTTTTCTTTTTTCTGGGTCACTCAATACCTCATTCGCTTCATTAATTTGTTTGAATTTTTTTTCAGCCTCAGCATTGTTTGGATTTAAATCTGGATGATGTTTTCTTGCCATTTTGCGATAAGCAGATTTTATATCTTTTTCAGATGCAGATTTCGTTAATCCTAGAACTTTATAGTAATCGATAAAATCCATATTTTTTTAATTTATTTCAGATTAAAAACAATTGTTAATGCGCCAATACCTACCAATAAAAATAACACTAATCGTTTAAATTGTGTTTGTGTCAATTTGTCTAAAACTTTTTTACCCAAATAAGTGCCAGCAATACTTACACCAATAAGAATCGGAATTAGATATAGGTCTTTTTGATGCACATAGCCATTATATGTATAAATTATACTTCTACTTAAATCTATACCTAAGTCAATAATGGCCGAAGTGGCAATGAATTTTTCTTTATTTAGATTAAATGCGGTCATTGTTGCGCCTCTTATTGCACCTCCGGTTCCTAGTAATCCAGCAAAAAGCCCAGATAATGATCCGCCTAAAAGCGCATTTTTTTTACTGGCTGCTACTTCTAGGTTTCTTTTAATAAGAAATAAGAGACCAAATACGATAAGAAATATACCTAGAATTAAAGTAAGTATTTCAGGGTTGGCGTATTTACTTAAAAAAGCACCAATTGATACAAATAAAATTGCTGGTATTCCTAAATATATCATTAAGGTTTTATCAAAACCTTTTCTAAAAAAACCTAGTTTGGTAATATTACTGGATAAATGAAATAGCGCCGTTATACCCAATACAGTCTGAAAATCCATAAAATAGCTTGCCATCGGCACAAAAAAAACCGAAGATCCAAAGCCACCAACCGTACCGAGAACCTCAGCAAGAATCGAAAGGATTATAAAGATAGGTAGATATCTACTTAGCATGTATAATTTTATATCAAAGCTAAGGGCATCGCAACTTTTTTTATATGATAAATATCATGGAGGTATAAAGGCACTAA
Organism: Flavobacteriaceae bacterium EG-1; assembly: GCF_009649685.1. Lineage (GTDB taxonomy): Bacteria > Bacteroidota > Bacteroidia > Flavobacteriales > Flavobacteriaceae > Aurantibacter_A. Next base: position 313,301 of record NZ_WJPK01000002.1, on the reverse strand, counting down.
ATAGATAAAAAGCTTTTACCGTCTTGTATGTCGGAAACTAAATCTTGAATCTTGGTTTGTTCAAGTTTTTTATATAATTCGCTTTGTGCTTCACTCATTAAATTATGAAGAGGGCAAGGGTGGTTTGCATTACATTCGTGCAAACCCAACATACACGAATTTATTCGAGAATGGCCATCAATAACATGAATAATATCTATAAGATGCGTTTTAAGATTCTCATTTGTTAGGTAAAAACCTCCATTGGGTCCGCGTACCGAAGAAATTAAGTTTTGACGTGCTAATTCTTGCATCAATTTAGAAAGATATGCCTTAGGTATACCTGTATTTTCACTTAATTCTTTCGCTAATATCTTTTGTTTTTTAGAAGAATTTGCTGCGAGGTAAAGTACGCCATTTAAGGCATACTTAGAAGAATTAGAAATCATACTTTTTTTTATAAAAATAACACCTTTATCTAAAATAGAAATTAAAGATAAAAAGACATTTTTATCTTTAATTATGATTTTTGTCATATTTATTACCAGATAGGGCACATAAATTTGTCGCGTTAATCTTTAAATAACCATGCGATGAAAATAATTTTTAAAAGTGCATTATTGCTTCTAATCCTAGTAGTCATGAGTTGTGGCACAAAGGAAGAAAAGCGAAAAGACGGATTTAGCGTAGATCGAGCAAAAACTACTGAAAAAACAACTGAACCAGAGTCAGAAGCTAATCAGGTGCCTGCATCGCAACGTGTTACGCTCGATGAGAAAGGTGTTGGACAAATAAAAGAGATAACATTAGATGCTGAAATTAATTCTGAGATGGCAGCGGCTGGTGAAGCACTTTTTAAAACTAATTGTACTGCTTGTCATAAAATAGACAAACGATTTATAGGTCCGTCTCCAAAAGGAATTATGGAAAGAAGAAGTCCTGAATGGATTATGAATATGATTCTTGATCCAAAGTTGATGACAGAGCAAGATCGTTGTGCGAAAGATTTGTTAGTTGAGTTTAATGGTGCCGCTATGTCTAACCAAAATTTAACCGTGGAACAGACTAGATCAATCTTAGAATATTTTAGAACCTTATAAATAACTCAATATGAAATCAACCAATTTAAAATTAGTTTTTGGTTCGCTGTTATTACTATTAATGATTTATAGCTGCAAGAACGAAGCTAAAACAACTGAAACGAACAATGCACCTTCAGCAAAAAGTGAAGCTTCTGATGCACAAAAGAAGGGGCAAGCCTTTATAGAAGATGATGGGTCAACACCTAATGTTTTACAAATTGCAATAGGTTCACCAGATCATACCACTTTGGTTGCAGCTGTGCAAGCAGCAAGTCTTGAAAATGCTTTAGTAAATGCAGGGCCATTAATGGTGTTTGCTCCTACAAATGAAGCTTTTGATGCATTACCAGCAGGTACAGTAGAAGATTTGTTGAAACCTGAAAATAAAGTAGCCCTAGCTAATATTCTTAAACATCATGTTACGGCCGGAAACTATTCAAAAGATTTTTTGAAAAAGTTCAAGAAGTTAGGGCAGGCCAATGACCAGAATGCAATAGTGGAAGTTAAAGGTGAAGATGTATATGTAGGAGGCGCTAAAATATTGGCAAGTATTCCTGCAGGTAATGGCATTGTGCATGTTGTAGATAAGGTGATTTTACCACCATCAGAATAATATAAACTAATCAATTAAAACATTAAGAATGAAAAAGTATCAATTTCAATTAATTGCCCTTATTGGCTCTGTTTTATTGTTTTCCGGATGTGGAAACCAAAATGGAAAAGGCATTTCTAATGGAGCTTTAAGCTCTAGTAATGCAGAGAAAGTGTATGTAGCTCCTGGTGAGCAAGATGAATTTTATGCATTTATGTCTGGTGGTTATAGTGGTAACCTAACAGTATATGGATTGCCTTCTGGGCGTATGTTTAAGGAGATTCCTGTTTTTTCTCAATTTCCAACTTCTGGTTATGGCTATTCAGAAGAAACCAAGCCAATGTTAGAAACCTCATTCGGTTTTGTGCCTTGGGATGATGCTCACCACCCCGATATTTCTCAATCGAAAGGAGAGTTAGATGGACGATGGATTTTCATCAATGGCAATAACACGCCCAGAATAGCGCGTATAAGTTTAAGTACTTTTGAGACTGAAGAAATCATAGAATTACCAAATAGTGCGGGTAATCATAGTTCTTCTTTTATAACTGAGAATACAGAGTATGTAGTTGCAGGAACACGGTTTTCTGTGCCGGTACCACAGCGTGATATGCCCATTAGTGAGTATAAAAGCAATTTTAAGGGCGCGTTATCTTTTATTAGTGTAGATCCAGATCATGGTCATATGGATATTAAATTCCAGTTAATGATGCCAGGTTTTAATTATGATTTATCACATCCTGGGCGTGATAAGTCGCATGGATGGTTCTTTTTTACTACTTATAATACAGAGGAAGCAAACTCTCTTTTAGAAGTAAATGCATCGCAAAACGATAAAGATTTTATTGCTGCTGTAAACTGGAAGAAAATAGAAGAATATGTAAATAATGGTGGGGGTACAATGATGCCTGCTAATTATGCGCATAACGTGTATGATGAAGCTACGCATACGGCTACATCAACAATGAAAAAAGAGGTGTTAACAGTAGACCCTTTAAAAGTTCCAGGTGCGGTATACTTTTTGCCAACACCGAAATCGCCGCATGGTTGTGATGTAGATCCAACTGGGCAGTATATTATCGGTAACGGTAAATTATCTGCAGATTTAACCGTGCATTCTTTTGATAAGATGATAGCGGCTATTGAAGGTGAAAAATTTGATGGTGAGGCTTACGGAATTCCAATATTGAAATTCGAAGATGTTTTAGCTGGCACTGTTAAAAGTGGAGGTTTAGGACCATTACATACCGAGTTTGATGGTAAAGGAAATGCGTATACTACATTCTTTATTTCATCAGAGGTCGTAAAATGGAAACTGGGTACTTGGGAGGTAATAGACCGTAAACCAACTTTTTATTCTGTAGGTCACTTAATGATTCCTGGTGGGAATTCAAGAAAGCCTTTTGGTAAATATGTAGTTGCAATGAATAAGATTACGAAAGATCGTTATTTACCAACCGGACCAGAATTAGAACACTCTGCTCAATTATATGATATTTCGGGCGATAAAATGGAACTGATTTATGATTTTCCTACGCATGGAGAACCGCATTATGCGGCTGGTATTCCAGCAGAACTCTTAGCGCCTAAATCTAAGAAAATCTATCGTTTAGATGAAAACAAACACCCTTATGCTGTGACATCTCCTGATGGTTCAAAAGTTGTGCGTGAGGGTAATGAGGTGCATGTTTACATGTCTATGATTCGTAGTCACTTTACTCCAGATAATATTGAAGGTATTAAAGTAGGCGATAAAGTATATTTTCATATAACAAATCACGAACAAGATTTTGATGTACCACATGGTTTTGCGATGATTGGTCAGAATTCCTCAGAGTTGCTAATTATGCCTGGGCAAACTAAAACATCAGTATGGGAGCCAAAACAACCTGGTGTGTGGCCATTCTATTGCACCGATTTTTGTTCTGCGCTACACCAAGAGATGCAGGGTTATGTTCGAGTATCACCAGCAAATTCAGATGTGCCATTAACCTTCACTTTAGGTGAGTAACAAAATTTCAAAGTAATTATTTCGTTGGAGAAATGCGGGTGGCGTCTGAAAAAACCGCCCGCTTTTTTTAATCAATGTTTTTATCTGAACAACCAATCTTTACTAAAATTTTTGATCAATAAAAGAATAAGAACATGAAAAAGGCAAGTATTATCATGATGATAGGCCCGCTATTTTTATTGGGGTTGTTTTATTTTCCGCTATGGAATATTATGTTAGGTGCACCTCAATATCCTGATCCCCTAGGAATGAACATTCATATAGATGGTATCCGCGATGTTAACGAGTTCGATTTAAAAAACATCGACGGGTTAAATCATTATATAGGTATGCGTACATTGCCAAAACCTGAAGATATGTGGGAGTTTAGTACGTTTCCGCTAGTTATCGGTGGCATGGTGGCCTTAGGAGTTGTATTTGGGCTTTTAGGTTACTTTAAAAAAGTGAGTTATAAATGGTTTTTAGGATGGTTCATTTTAATGAGCATTCTTGGTGTTTTAGGTATGTACGACTTTAATGCTTGGATGGTAGATTATGGCACCAATCTTGATCCACATGCAATTATGAAACTCAGTAACGCTGATGGTACTCCCATGACTTATAGCCCACCTCTTTTTGGCAGGGCTAATATGTTAAATTTTCAAGTTACTTCATTACCGTCAATTGGAGCTTGGCTCATGTTCGTAGGTATGACACTAACCCTTGTGGCATTTTTTAAAGGCTGGAAAAATCGCAATTTTAATGCGATTCAAGATTAAACTTAAATAAACGAGTGATGAAAAATTATACAATCATTGGAACTTTAGCTTATTTTATACTATTTGGCTGTACTTCTAATCCTAAAACAATTGCATATGGATCTGATGGATGTCATTATTGTAGTATGACTATAGTAGACAAACAGCATGCCGCACAGTTTATGACAAAAAAAGGCAGAACCTATTCGTTTGATGCTACTGAGTGTATGCTCAATCATTTAAAAGAGATTGATAAAGCAGCAGTTGCTCAATATTTAGTGAACGATTATAACATGCCTGGTGAAATGATAGATGCTACAACTGCTACATATTTAATTAGTAAAAACATTCCTAGTCCAATGGGTGATTACTTATCTGCCTTTGGAAGCTTAGAGGTTGCAAAAAAGATACAACTGGAAAATGGAGGCGAGTTATTGGATTGGCAAAAATTACAACTAAAATATAAGTAAATCATATAGTTTTTTTGAGGTAAAACCTATTGAAAAAGTAAAATTTTGAAATAAAGAGGGTATTAGAACATTTAAATAAAAATCTATGATAACTGATTTGGGAATTGAAGAATGCAAAGAATTTTTGAGTAAGAATTATTTAGGGCATTTGGGCTACATTTCAGGAAAAGATCCCTTTGTTACAACGATTACCCTTTTTTATGATGCATCAGAAAATAGTATCCTAAGTTATGCTGCCATAGGTCATAAAATCATGGCTATGCGAAATAACAATCGAGTTACTTTACATGTGGAAAATGTTCAATCGATACAAGAGTGGAGTTCAGTTTTAATTCATGGGATTTTTGAAGAAATAGAAGGTAGTGCCGCTAAAAAATATCTACACAAATTTGCACAAGGGGTGCAAGATACTATAGAAAAACTTAAAGGGGAGAAGCCTAAGTTTATAAGTGATTTTTCTGGCAGGTTGCAAAAAAGAGATATGCCGATTATTTATCGAATTAAAATCAATGGAATTACGGGTAAAATAAGAACACTTAAAACATAATAAAATGTACGAAGTAAATAATAAAATAGCGGATCAAAAATTTGACAAGTTACATGTGGAAATTTTAGTAGAAACACCTAAATATAATATTTTGAATATTAGTTTGGAGAAAGATGCTGTATTTCCTGAACACAGTTCACCAACTGATGCTGTGTTGATTGTCTTAGAAGGTGATATAGTTTTTCATATTGATGGAGAGCCATATCATTTAGCTAAACAACAAAGCTTTAATTTTCCTAAACGAACAGAGCATTGGGTGAAAGCAACAACGAATTCAAAATTTTTGATTGTTAGATAATGAGGTTCTCACAAATGTTCTATCTGTTCACATTTCTCTTCTTTAGCAATTTACTAAGAGGAAATACGATTACAGTGTGCGCAAATTGTGAGGTTAAAACCATTTCAGAGGGTGTAAATATAGCTGTTGAATTTGATACACTCTTAATAAAAAAAGGCACGTACAAAGAGTACAATATTCTTATTGATAAACCTTTAACCATAAAAGGCGATAGTTATCCGATTGTAGATGGAGAAGAGAAAGGAGAAATTATTCGCATCGTTTCTGATAATGTTACTATAGACGGACTTTTTATTATTAATGTAGGCACGAGTTATACTTCTGATTATGCAGCTATTCGCGTTGTAAAAAGTGAAAATTTTACCATTAAAAATGTGGTTTTAGAAAAGTTATTTTTTGGAATTTATCTAGAAAAATCCAACAACGGTAGGGTTTATCATAACAAAATAATAGGTGATGCAATAGATGAGTATAACTCAGGTAACGGTATTCAACTTTGGTATTCAAAAAATGTAGTTGTTGAAAAAAATATTGTACAACATGTACGCGATGGCATTTATTTAGAATTCTCCGATAATATCACCATAAAAGATAATACTAGTACAGATAATTTACGCTACGGCCTCCATTTTATGTTTTCTAATGATGATGTATACACCAATAACTTGTTTGAAAATAATGGTGCTGGAGTGGCAGTAATGTTTTCTAAGCGGATAAAAATGGTTAATAATACCTTCAGAAAGAATTGGGGTACAGCTGCTTTTGGCATGCTATTAAAAGAAATTAACGATGCTGAAATAGTAGGAAACACTTTCGAAGAGAATACTATTGGCGTGAACATCGAAGGCTCTAATCGTATTGTATATGAGAAAAATAATTTTATAAAAAACGGATGGGCTATAAAAGTTCTTGGGGCCTGTTATGCTAATACTTTTAGCAGAAATAATTTTTTGCACAATTCTTTTGATATCTCTTATAATAGTAAACTTAACGACAATGTTTTTAATCAAAATTATTGGAGTGCGTACACCGGTTATGATTTAGATAAAAACGGTATAGGGGATGTACCCTATAGACCTGTAAAACTATTTTCATATATCGTGAATAAAACTCCAGAGACCATTGTGTTATTAAGAAGTTTATTCATGGATATTATTGATTTTTCAGAGAAAGTATCTCCAGTTTTCACACCAGACAATTTGTTAGATGCTAATCCTTTAATGAAAAAAGCATTATGATAGAGGTAGAGAATTTATATAAAAAGTTTGGCAAGAACGAAGTGTTGCTTGGTCTTAATCTGAGTATAGATAAGGGTGGAATTTTCGCTGTATTGGGCCCCAATGGGTCCGGTAAAACAACACTAATTAAGAGTGTTTTAGGTATGGTTGTACCAAATTCAGGCACTATTTCTGTGGGGGGTACCACTATTAAAAAAAACTGGAAATACCGTAAAGAAATCGATTACCTCCCACAGATTGCTAATTTCCCTGGAAACTTAAAAGTGAAAGAACTTATTCGCATGATTAAAGACTTACGCCAAATGCCTAGTAATGAGGAGGTCTTAATTTCGCGTTTCGGTCTAGAGTCATTTTTAGATAAAAAATTGTCAACACTTTCAGGAGGAACCAAACAAAAAGTGAATATTGTTTTAGCCTTTATGTTCGAATGCCCCTTACTTATTCTTGATGAACCAACTACAGGGTTAGATCCAGCGTCTTTAATTCATTTAAAAACACTGATAAAACAGGAGAAAGCAAAAGGGAAAACCATTTTAATTACGTCTCATATAATGCAGTTTGTAGCAGAGATTGCAGACGAGATTGTTTATCTATTAGAAGGTAAAATATACTTTAAGGGCAGTATAGAAGAATTAAAGATAAAGACGGATCAATCTGATTTAGAACACGCCATAGCGGCAATAGCAAACACCAGTACTAATGTTTAAGATATTAAAATATAGTTTCTACGACCTTATTCGTAGCCGATGGAGCTACGTCTATTTTCTGTTCTATCTAATTTTAGGTTTTGTATTGCTGTTTTTGAATAACGACGTGTCTAAGGCGGTCATTACCTTAATGAATATCATAATTGTTTTAGTCCCATTAATCGGCACCATATTTGGAGTGATGTACTTCTATAACTCAAAAGAATTTACTGAACTTCTTTTAGCGCAACCAATCAAAAGATCTTCTATTTTTTCAGGGCAATATTTAGGAGTAGCTGGTTCCTTAGCTTTAAGTTTAGTATTAGGTTTGGGTATACCGTTTGTGGCATATGGAATTTTCAGAAGTAACGCTATTTTTGATTTTACTTTGCTATTAGTTACTGGTGCTTTCTTAACATTGATATTTACTGCTTTGTCTTTTAATATTGCGCTTACTAATGAAAATAAAATCAAGGGTTTTGGCTATGCTGTTTTACTTTGGCTTTTTATGGCTGTAATTTATGATGGTCTCTTTTTAATGTCTTTAATTGTTTTTAAAGAATATCCTTTAGATTCTTTTTCTTTAACAGCAACTATGTTTAATCCTATTGATTTATCTAGAACATTAATTTTATTAAAGTTAGATATATCAGCATTATTAGGATATACTGGTGCGGTTTTTAAGCAATTTTTTGGAACTAATCAAGGGCTGACTGTTTCATTAATAATGCTAATATTATGGACTGTTTTGCCGGTATGGAGACTTGTTGTTATATCAAAAAAGAAAGATTTTTAATAGTACTCTTCAATTCGTATTTTAAGTTCGAATGTTCTGTTGTCAAAGAAACCTTAGAATTTTGATACCTTTAGTCTGTTCTAATTTATTTCAATATAAAATCGCCTATGGCTTATGCTGTTTCAGTAAATAATGTCAATATAAAATTATCTCCAGAAGAAATAGAAATTCTCGATTTAATTGAAGATGGCTCTAATGCTTTTCATGTAATATGCGAAAATCAATCATATTCAATCCATGTAGAACGTGCTAATTTTTCGAAAAAAAAATTAACATTATTCGTCAATGGCAATAAGTATGAAATCGATATTGCCGATTCGCTGGATCAAATGGTCAAAGAAATGGGCTTGTTAACTACAATAGTAGAAAAGGTTAATGAGATAACTGCACCTATGCCTGGTTTAATAATTGATATTTTAATATCAGAAGGACAAGCGGTTGAGAAGGGAACACCACTTGCTGTGCTTTCGGCAATGAAAATGGAGAATGTTCTGCTTTCTGAGGGCGAAGGAATTGTGAAATCTGTGAGAGTAAAAAAGGATGATGCCGTTGAGAAAGGTCAGATTATAATTGAGATGGAATAACTTATTGTAAAGTTTTATTCCAAAATAAATTTTTAATGAAGAAAATATTAGTTGCCAATAGGGGTGAAATAGCGCTTCGAGTTATGAAGACTATCCGAAAAATGGGTATAAAAAGTGTAGCAGTATATTCGGAAGCTGACCGCAATTCTCCGCATGTAAAGTTTGCGGATGAAGCGGTTTTCTTAGGTAATTCAGCATCAAATGAATCTTATCTAGTTATAGATAAAGTAATTGAGGCTGCTAAAATTACAGCTGCTGATGGAATCCATCCTGGATATGGTTTTTTAAGTGAGAATGCTGAATTTGCTAGAAAAGTTCTTGAGAACGGGTTAGTATTCATTGGGCCTAAAGTACATGCAATTGAAGTAATGGGTAATAAATTATCTGCGAAAGAGGCTGTAAAGTCTTATGATATACCTATGGTGCCCGGTATAGATGAAGCGGTTACCGATGTAACATTGGCAAAGAAAATTGCACAAAAAATTGGTTTTCCTATTTTGATTAAAGCTGCGGCTGGAGGTGGAGGTAAGGGAATGCGAGTGGTACAAACTTTGGAACAATTACCAGAACAAATGAATCGTGCTATTAGTGAAGCGGAATCAGCATTTGGTGATGGAGCGGTTTTTATTGAGAAATATGTAGGCTCTCCTAGGCATATTGAAATACAAGTTCTGGCAGATTCGCATGGTAACATTGTGCATCTTTTTGAGAGAGAATGTAGCATACAAAGAAGGCATCAAAAAGTAGTAGAAGAGGCACCTTCTATAGTATTAACACCGGCAATTAGAAATGCTATGGGAGAAGCAGCAATTAAGGTTGCCAAAGCTTGCGACTATTTGGGTGTGGGTACCGTTGAGTTTCTCTTAGACGAGAATAAAAATTTCTATTTTCTCGAAATGAATACAAGGCTCCAAGTTGAACATCCTGTAACCGAGATGATATCTGGAATCGATTTAGTTGAGCAGCAGATTAAAGTTGCTAGAGGAGAAAGATTAGAATTTTCGCAGCAAGATTTAGCTATTTCAGGTCATGCACTTGAAGTTAGGGTGTATGCCGAAGATCCAATGGAAAACTTTATGCCTAGTATTGGTGTTTTGTCTACATATAAAAAGCCAGTAGGAGCAGGTATTCGTGTAGATGATGGATTTGAGGAGGACATGGAAGTTCCTATTTATTATGACCCTATGCTGTCTAAATTAATAAGCTATGGAAAAAATAGAGAAGAGGCCATACAATTAATGATTGAAGCAATTGAATTATACGAAGTAGAGGGTGTTGCTACAACTTTGGCATTCGGTAAGTTTGTTTGTGAGCACGAAGCATTTAAATCTGGAGATTTTGACACGCATTTTGTAAAGCATCATTTTTCTCAAGAAAAAATGCAGGAACATAAGGCTGAAGAGCAAAAAGTTGCAGCTATGGTTGGATTAAAACTTTTGCTGGAAAATAGTAAAAATCTAAAATTACCTATAGCCAATGATTCTAATTGGCATAAAAACAGGATGTAGTAATACAAATTAGAGTGAATTTTAATAATGAGTGATAAACAACAGATACTTAAAGATAAATTGTCTAAATCTAATTTGGGAGGAGGACAGGAACGTATTGATAAGCAGCATTCGAAAAAGAAATTAACGGCTCGAGAACGTATTCATTTCTTGCTTGATGAAAATTCGTTTGAGGAAATGGGAGCTTTGGTTACACACCGAACTAAGGATTTTGGAATGGAAAAACAAATTTTTTATGGCGATGGTGTAGTAACTGGTTATGGCACTATTGATGGCAGAAAAATTTGTGTTTATGCTCAAGATTTTACTGTTTTTGGAGGAGCATTATCTGAAACACATGCAGAAAAAATTTGCAAGATTATGGATTTAGCCATGAAAATAGGTGTCCCTATTATTGGATTAAATGATAGTGGTGGAGCTCGTATTCAAGAAGGTGTTCGTTCACTTGGAGGTTATGCCGATATTTTTCATAGAAACGTAATGGCATCGGGGGTAATTCCTCAAATTTCTGCTATTATGGGTCCGTGTGCTGGTGGTGCAGTTTATTCACCTGCGATGACAGATTTCACCTTAATGGTTGAAAATTCTAGTTATATGTTTGTAACTGGGCCTAATGTTGTAAAGACTGTAACCAATGAAGAAGTAACTTCGGAAGAATTAGGAGGTGCCAAAACGCATGCTACAAAGTCAGGAGTAACTCATATGACTGCCGCGAACGATATAGCATGTATTGGTCTGATAAAGAGATTAGTTAGCTACATGCCTCAAAATTGCGAAGACTATCCCATTGACTTTCCTTTTGAGTTTAATGATGAAGTTCGTGAGGAATTAGAACATATTGTGCCTGAGAATCCCAATCAACCTTATGACATTCGTAAGGTGATTAATGGTGTAATTGACGAAAATACCTTTTTTGAGATTCATAAAGATTATGCCGATAATATTGTTGTTGGTTTCGCTCGACTTGGTGGAAAAAGTATTGGAATTGTTGCCAATCAGCCAATGAGCTTAGCGGGAGTGTTAGATGTGGATAGTTCTAAAAAGGCAGCTCGATTTACAAGATTCTGTGATTGTTTTAATATACCTTTATTAGTTTTAGTAGATGTGCCAGGATTTTTACCCGGTACGGACCAAGAATGGAATGGTATTATTACTAATGGTGCAAAATTGCTATATGCTTTAAGCGAAGCAACGGTACCGAAAGTTACAGTAATTACAAGAAAAGCGTACGGTGGAGCTTATGATGTTATGAATTCGAAACACATAGGTGCAGATTTAAATTATGCGTGGCCAGGGGCTGAGATTGCTGTGATGGGGGCAAAAGGAGCTAGTGAGATAATCTTCCGAAAAGAAATAAAATCAGCCGATGACCCAATTGCTAAACTAGCTGAAAAAGAAGCTGAATATGCCGAAAAATTTGCCAACCCATATAGTGCGGCGGAACGCGGATTTATCGATGAAGTTATTCTTCCAAAAAACACCCGTAGAAAACTGATTAAAGCATATACTTTATTGGAGAATAAGGTAAGTAAGTTGCCTAAGAAAAAACATGGTAATATTCCTTTATAAATCGTAATTTATATAAAAAATAGTCATGTCGAACTCATCCTTGTTTGATGATTTTTCAGAAGTTTCCGCAAATGAATGGAAGCAGAAAATCGAAGCTGACCTAAAAGGGTTAGCTTATGAAAAAACTCTGATTTGGCATTCTCAAGAAGGAATTTCTGTACAACCTTTTTATCATAAGGAGAATAGTGTTACCAACAGTATACAAAAAAGTAAAAATGGTTGGCAAGTAGGTCAATTTATTGAGGTTGATTTTGCTGACAAGGCTAATTTAAGGGCGTTTGATTCGATAAATAATGGTGCAGAAAGTATATGGTTCGATATCGTTTCAGAAAATATTGATTTTAAAGTTCTATTGAAGGCTATCGAATTAAAGTCGACTGATATTCACATTCATTTTCAAAAGGTAACTGCTAAAAATCAGCTATCGATTTTAAATTTTATTCAGAATACAAAAGATGTTCATTGTCATTTCGATTGTCTTGGAAATCTTTCCAAAACGGGAAATTGGTTTTTAAATGAAAATGCTGATTTTAAGTTTTTTACTAATTTATTAGAGAATTCCCGCCATAATAATATAACTGTAGATATGGGTTTGTATCAAAATGCAGGTGCAACCATTGTTCAACAATTGGCCTATGCTATGGCACATGCCAATGAATATTTAAATCAATATTTTAGTAATGCTTCAAAAGTGTTGTTTAAAGTAGCTGTAGGATCAAATTACTTTTTTGAGATAGCTAAAATTCGCGCCCTTCGATTGTTATGGGCTACCCTTGCTTCGGAATACGAGTTGTCTGAAGAATGCTTTATTATGGTAATCCCATCAAAAAGAAACAAAACATTATATGACTATAATGTAAATATGTTACGCACAAGTACCGAATGTATGTCGGCTGTTTTAGGTGGAGCCGATTTAGTTTGCAATCTACCATATGATGTTTTGTATCACGAGCCCAATGATTTTGGAGATAGAATAGCATTAAATCAATTATTGATATTGAAGAATGAAAGCTATTTTGATAAAGTTGATAATGCTGCTGAGGGTGCCTATTATATCGAATCTTTAACTCAAGAAATCGCTGAAAAAGCGCTGGAATTATTCAAGACTATTGAGGCTTCAGATGGTTTTTTAACCCAATTGAAAACAGGTATTATACAAGCTGAGATTGAAAAAAGTGCATTGAAAGAGCAGAAATCCTTTGACGATAATGATAAGGTGTTAATAGGTGTTAATAAATATCAATTTGCAAAAGATAAAATGAAAGCCGCTATGGATGTTAATACTTTTGCAGTCAAAGATTTCGGTAAAACGCAAATTGAACCTATAGTTGAGAGTCGTTTGGCGACAGCAGTAGAGAAAAAAAGATTGGACGATGAGTAGAAAGAAGTTACAACATATCGTCCTTAAAAAATCAGCAATAAAAGTAAAAGTAGTTGAAAGTTTAGTAGATAGTAATAAAGATTTTTATCAAACAGCTGAGAGTATTAGTGTAAAGCGAGAATATTCTGAAAAAGATATTTCAGCTATCAAACATTTAAACTTTGTTGCTGGAATTCCTCCATATTTACGCGGACCTTATGCTACAATGTACGTTAGAAGACCATGGACGATACGACAATATGCAGGTTTTTCTACTGCTGAAGAAAGTAATGCCTTTTATAGAAGGAATTTAAAAGGTGGTCAAAAAGGACTTTCGGTTGCCTTCGATTTGCCTACACATCGTGGGTATGATAGTGATCATGATCGTGTAATTGGGGATGTCGGAAAAGCAGGAGTGGCAATTGATTCTGTTGAAGACATGAAGGTGCTCTTCAATGAAATACCATTGAATGAAATGTCTGTTTCGATGACTATGAATGGTGCTGTTTTGCCAATAATGGCTTTTTATATTGTTGCTGCAGAAGAGCAAGGCGTTTCTCCTTGTGAACTAAAAGGCACTATTCAGAATGATATTCTTAAAGAATTTATGGTGCGAAATACGTATATCTACCCGCCAAAACCCTCTATGCAATTAGTGGCCGATATTTTTGAATATACCAGTAAGTTTATGCCGAAATTTAATAGTATAAGTATTTCTGGATATCATATGCATGAGGCTGGAGCTACGGCAGATATTGAGTTAGCTTACACTTTAGCAGATGGATTGGAATATATTAGAACAGGAATAAAAGCCGGATTAGATATTGATGATTTTGCACCTCGATTGTCTTTTTTCTGGGGAATTGGAATGAATCATTTTATGGAAATTGCAAAACTTAGAGCCGCAAGAATGTTATGGGCTAAAATTGTGAAGCAATTTAATCCTCAAAATCAAAAATCTTTAGCCTTAAGAACACATTGCCAAACAAGTGGTTGGAGTTTAACAGAGCAAGATCCTTTTAATAATGTTGCGAGGACAACTATAGAAGCTGCAGCTGCTGTATTTGGTGGAACCCAGAGTTTACATACCAATGCTTTAGATGAGGCTATTGCATTACCAACAGATTTTTCGGCACGGATTGCTAGAGAAACGCAGTTGTATTTACAAGAAGAAACACATATAACCAAAACTGTAGATCCATGGGCAGGTAGTTATTATGTTGAATATCTAACGGATCAACTCACTGAAAAAGCATGGGGCTTAATACAAGAGGTTGAAGATTTAGGGGGAATGACCAAGGCAATTGAGGCTGGAATACCGAAAATGAAAATTGAAGAAGCCGCTGCTAAGAAACAAGCACGAATAGATAGTGGTCAAGATATTATAGTAGGAGTAAATAAATATAAACTTGAAGAAGAAGATGAGCTTCAAATTTTAGAAGTTGATAATAGGGAAGTACGAAGAAAGCAATTAGAACGATTAGCCAAAACAAGAGAAAATCGTAATGAGAATGCGGTGCACACTGCTCTTGAAAAACTAACTTCGGCTGCAAAATTTAAAATGATTGAGTTGCAAGAAACTCTTGTTTCGTCACAAAAAGAAGCTAACAATTTGTTAGCTTTAGCAGTAAATGCTGCTAGAGTAAGAGCGACCTTAGGGGAGATAAGTATGGCACTTGAGACTGTTTTTGGTCGGCATAAAGCGGTAATTAATTCATTTTCAGGAGTGTATTCTAAAGAAATAAAGGACGATAGTAGTTTTAAAAAGGCGCAAGAAATGGCAGATCGTTTTGCAATTCAGGATGGAAGGCGACCTAGAATTATGATTGCTAAAATGGGGCAAGATGGTCATGATCGTGGCGCTAAAGTAGTTGCGACTAGTTATGCAGATTTAGGTTTTGATGTAGATATTGGACCACTTTTTCAAACACCAGAAGAAGCCGCTAAACAAGCAGTAGAGAATGATGTACATATATTAGGAGTTTCTTCTCTAGCTGCAGGGCACAAAACTCTTGTACCACGAGTTATTAATGAGCTTAAAAAATATAAACGCGATGATATAATGGTAATTGTTGGTGGAGTAGTGCCGAAACAAGATTATCAATATCTTTTCGACGCCGGAGCTATAGCTATTTTTGGTCCAGGGACAAAAATTAGTGAAACAGCTATTGAAATTCTTGAAATACTTCTCGATGATTAATTTTTAAAGGCTATTCTATAATTTTTTTTATAAAGCGTGAAAGTTTACGAATGCTTTTATAGAATATTTATTTTTTATAAATATATTCTTACTTTTATTGTAATATAATACATATTTATATTAACAAAAGTGTTATTTATTCTCCCCCAAAATATATACAGTATAAATATCTGTTTTCAATTTAATTAGAAACGTATGCCAAAACAACTAGATACTATTTTATTGTTAGATGATAATTATTCAACAAATTTTATTCATAAAAAGTTTATTTCTGATGCAAATTGTACAGAGCAGATAATAGATTTTCAGAGTGGAATTGATGCTCTCGACTATTTAAGTGATGTAAAAAATAAAATACCAGATTTAATATTTGTAGACATCAATATGCCAATTATGAGTGCTTGGGAGTTTCTTACTAATTTTAATGAATTGGATAGAGATGATACAGATAATTCAGTAATTATACTTTTAACAACATCTTTAAGTCCTAAAGATGAGGAAAAGGCAGCTAATATTAGTACAATAAATGGAATTTGGCTAAAGCCATTATCTGAGGAAAAAATTGGCGCTATAATCGAAAAATATTTTGAATTAAGTAGTTGAATGCAGCGCTTTACTACATAAGTAAAATGTTTTACAACAAATTTGGGTGTTTTCCCAACATAAGATAAGTAGTGTAGGCAGTTAATTATATATTGTAGGAAAATTACTATAAAATACTAAGCAAACCTACAATATGATTAATAATAATCCCATCTCTA
Organism: Flavobacteriaceae bacterium EG-1; assembly: GCF_009649685.1. Lineage (GTDB taxonomy): Bacteria > Bacteroidota > Bacteroidia > Flavobacteriales > Flavobacteriaceae > Aurantibacter_A. The sequence goes on along the minus strand of NZ_WJPK01000002.1, from coordinate 296,883 downwards.
ATTTAGACCTAGCATGGATTGAGCAATTACCTTCTTCCATAGCTTTACTCGATACAGATTTTTGTTTAATAGATGCTTCCGAACAGTGGTTTAGTAAGTTTTCATTATCACGTAAAGATGTAAAAGGAAAAAATATATTTGAACTTTTTCCAAGATTGTCAGAAAATTGGAAAACAAAACTAGAGTATGCATTAGATGGTTTAAAAGATATTCAAATAATAGATAAAGCTCAAGTAGGTGATGGTGTTGAGGGTAATTTTATTTGGTATCTAAACCCTTGGAAAGATGGGTATGGAAAAAGTATTGGGGTGGTGGTTAATGTTAAGGATGTAACTGAAACCAAAAGGTTGCAATTGGAATTAAACAGAACGAATAAACTCCTAAAGGAAAAGGGAAGTATAGCTAAAATAGGAAGTTGGGAATATAATGTAGAAAAGGAAGAGGTTTATTTATCTCCTTTAGTTCAAGAAATATTTGATATTCCGCGAAATTCACAGCTTACTTTAAAAAGTGTAATAAACTTTTATAAAAAGGAGTCTGCTAAAATAAAAATGGAACGTGCAATTCATGAAGCTATTAATAGTGGGGCTCCTTGGGATGAGAATTTGGAAATGATTTCTAAAAATGGGCGTCCTCTTTGGGTTAACACAATAGGTCGTCCAAAGTTTAAGGATGGAAAATGTGCCAGGATTATTGGTACAGTCCAAGATGTTACATCTAAATTTGTAGCCATAAAAAATGAAAAGTCAGAAGCTACAACATCTAATAATGTATATCAACAGTTCTTTAAAGAATCGCTAATAGGAATGGCGGTTACAGATTATGACTCTGGTAAATTCCTTGAGATCAACGAAGAGTTCTGTAATGTTACTGGTTTTAGTAAAGAAGATTTAATAGGTAAATCTTATAAAGGTTTTAAATTATTAAGTAATTCTTCAGATAAGTCTAACATGCTTAAACAATTGTCAATTACCAGTATGTTTCACTTGTCTGGGTTAAATTACACAGCTAAAAATGGAGAAAAGCGTAAAATTAGCTTATCAGGTAAACTAATTTCTAATCCAAATGAAAGTAAAAAAATAATCACTTCAATCGTTAATGTTTCCGCTTCAAATAGAAGGAGCGTAAATCTACTTAAACAGGTAAATGAAGCAAACGAGAATATAGATAAGTTGGTTAATTTCACTCATATGATTTCTCATAACCTAAAGGGGCATGCAACGAATAATTCATTGTTGTTGAATTTTTTAGAAAAAGAGGACTGTGAAGTTGAGCGCAAAAAATTATTATCAATTCTAAAAGCAGGTAATGAAAATGTTACGGAAACTATTAAGAGTTTACGTGAGATTGTATCAATTAGTAATAATAATAAACTTAAAAAAGAATCAATTGTTGTTAATGATTTTATATACCGCGCGGAGCAACGAATAACGGGACTTATTAAGAGTGAGAATGCAAAAATAATTAATGAAATAAGTGATGATTTTAAAATAGTTGCTTTGTCGGCATACTTAGAAAATATTGTATTAAACTTATTATCAAATGCAATAAAGTTTAGAAAATCGGATAAAACACCAGTTGTAGTAATCAGTGCAGAGAAGAATAAAACACATACAATATTATCTGTTGAAGATAATGGTGTAGGTATTGATTTAAAGAAAAATAGCAATAAGCTATTTGGACTTTACAAAACCTTGGGAAATAATGGTGATGCAAGAGGAATGGGTCTATACCTTACGAAGTATCAGGTAGATTTAATGAAAGGCAAAATTGAAGTAGAAAGCATGTTGAATGAGGGTACAACCTTTAAAGTTTATTTTCCTAATAAATAAAGCTGTTGATTATTGTGCAAAAGATCTTAAGGGGGAACTCTTGGTTGGAATAGCCTTTCTTGAAAAAGAAAGGCTATTTGCTTTTAAAAATAGATTAAATAAGCTGAACGAATAAAATTAATTTCATGAGAATTGTAAATGATTGTTTCTTAGAAGTTAAAACACTATTTTTAATACAAATCTTAAAAACTCATGAGTTCTCGAAGAAATTTTATAGAAAAGGTTACCGTTTCGGCAATAGGAGTACCAATATTATTTAATTCATCAAATCTTTTAGCGGCTTCAGAAGAACCCTATGATGGTCCTGTTTTAAAGGTCGCTATTATGGGTTTAGGTAGTTATGGTTCTAGAGTTGCTAAAGCAATGTTAGAATGTAAAAAGGCAAAATTGGTAGGTGTTATTAGTGGCACACCTTCGAAAATTAAAGATTGGCAAGCTAAATATTCTATTCCAAAGAAAAATTGTTATAACTACGATAACTTTGATGCTATTAAAGATAATGATGATATTGATGCCGTTTATATAATAACACCAAATGGCTTGCATTGTAATCAAACATTGCGAGTAGCTAAAGCGGGTAAACATGTTATTTGTGAGAAGCCAATGGCAATTAGTGTGGCGGAAGGTCAGAAAATGGTTGATGCTTGTAAAAAAGCTAATGTTAAGTTATTAATAGGTTATCGCATGCATTATGAGCCTAAAACAATGGCATTAATACAAATGCGAATGAATGGTGAATTTGGAAAGCCTAAGTTTTTTCAAGGACAATCAGGTTTTGTAATTGGTGATCCTACGCAATGGCGATTAAATAAGAAACTAGCAGGTGGAGGAGCTATGATGGATATTGGAATATACTCTATTAATGGTGCTCGATATATATTGGGTGAAGACCCCATATGGGTTACGGCTCAGGAAACAAAAACAGATCCTATTAAGTTCAAAGAAGGAGTCGACGAAACCATTCAATTTCAATTGGGATTTGAAAGTGGCGCTGTTGCAAATTGTCTTTCTTCATATAATATAGGTAATTTGGATCGCTTTTTTATGTCCGCTTCTGATGGTTGGTTGGAAATGAAACCTTCTACGGGTTACGGTCCAATAAAAGGACGTACTCACAAGGGAGAATTAAATCAGCCTCATGTTACCCATCAAACTTTACAGATGGATGGTATGGCAGAATTAATTTTTAATAATAAGCAACCAATTGTACCGCTAGATGGTGAAGAAGGTGTGAAGGATATGAAGATTATTGAGGCTATTTTTGAAGCAGCAAAAACTGGAAATAAGGTAGAAATTAAAATATAATATTTATCCCCTGCCCATATAAGGCATTTGGTTTGCCATTATAGTAACAAAAGGAACGTTGGTGTTTAAAGGAAGGTTAGCTATATAAACTACAGTACGACCAACTTCACTAATATCTATTGTTGCTTCTGCCTTGAGTGAACCATCTGCTTGCACAATTCCTTTTTCAATGGTTTGTGTCATTGCACTTGCTGCATTACCTATATCTATTTGTCCGCAAGCAATATTGTATTTCCGACCATCTAAAGATGTAGATTTTGTTAAACCAGTAATTGCATGTTTACTAGCTGTGTACGGAGCTGATTGTGGTCGAGGAACATGGGCAGAGATAGAACCATTATTGATTATTCTACCACCTTGAATATTCTGATTTTTCATTAATTTAAAGGCCTCTTGTGTACATAAGAAGGCTCCAGTTACATTAGTGTTGATTACATTCTGCCATTCTAATAAAGTAAGGTCTTCAAAAGGTTTTGCAGGTGCACTTATACCAGCATTGTTAAAAAGTAGATCTAACTGACCGAATTCTTCTTTTGTTTTTTGAAAAAGATGTTCAACACTATTTTTAACAGTAATGTCGGTTGCTATAGTTAAGGTATTTTTATTTCCACACAAGCTTGCTGTTTCTTCAAGTAGATTTTTACGTCTTCCGGCTAATACTACTGTCCAATTGTCTTTATGTAAAGCAATTGCTACATTTCTTCCTATGCCAGAACCTGCCCCAGTTATAATAGCAATTCTAATTTTGTTCATTGTTGTCAAATATATTTTAAAACATTAATTCTGCATCTTAATATGGCGTAGATCAAAATTCTTAGAACCTAATTTAGTATTCAAGCAATTCTATTTTTCTAAAATCAATTGGATGACTGTTCGATTGAAACGAAATGTACCCGCTAGATACGGAATCATTCCCATTCTCAATAAAAATCTTGGCAAATTCATTATTAGGATCATAAGTAGGGTTTGAATAACTCATAATTTCTTCAGCATTAACAAAATGTTTCATTTTACCATTATTTACATCTATTTCGGCAATTACCCATTGGTCTCCATGAAAAGTACGTGCCTTGATGGCGGGTGTGCATGATGAAGTGCTTTTAACTCCATCAATTTCTACAAAGGTGCCAATTCCGCAAATTGCACCTATTGGTCGCTCATCTATTCCATTGCCCCCATGTAGATTATACTCTAAACAGATAGGGAATCGTTGATTCAGTTTAACAGTGTTCGGCGGTTGTGTATGTATTTGAATTCCACTGTCTCGATACCCCCAATCAGGAGCTCCTGCGGCAGTCTCACCTACAAAACGGTATTCTACTTTTAATCTATAATTAGTAAGTTCTTTGTTGTAGAATAGTGCACCGAAACGCTCGCCAAGTTTAGGACCATATTGATCATATCTTATACTTAATAAACCATCTTCAACTCTAAAAGTATTACCGAAATTTTCAGCTAAAGGATAGCCGTTGATTTTCATAGTCCATCCAGATAAATCTTTACCATTAAAAATGGATACCCACTCTTTTTTTGATTCTTCTGTTCCTGTTTGTGGTTTTTGTGGTCGCTTTTCTTTACAAGATGATGTTAGTAAAATTAAAGCGAAAAATAAGACGTTTAATAATTTTGTTTTAGAATACAGCATGTACTTTTAATAAAAATTTTCCTATTAAAAATAACAATATTCCTAAGATATTTAAACTTAAAGAAATTAAACTTAATTAAATAGTGTTTAGTTACATTATTGTAATTCAACTAATTGCTAATAAATCTATTTTTTAAAGGCATCCAGTTTATTAGAATTATCATTATAGGAATAACCATAAGATAAAAGGCGTTATCGCCAAATTGATAAAGTATTACTTGGTTTGTAAAGAAAAACGCCATGTAAAAGAATATTGTGAATTTTAGCAAATTCCAAAAGGCTAATAAACAAGAAAATAAAATTATCGCAGAAAGAACTTTATAAGGTGGGTACCAACTTGCTATAAGGTGGTCAGGCATAGTGTAAATAGAAAATAAAATTAATAGTAGTTCAATTAAACCAAGAGCACAAATAATTTTTACTACAAGTGGTCTTTCAATATTATCTAACATTTGTTCTTCCAAATTATTAAAAGTAATGTAAAAAAAGTGTTGATATTGCTAGACAGTATTTATGATTTTACATAGTTCTGTATTTAAAAAAATAAACTATAAGACAGTATTAAATTGAAAATAAGTAAGTGATTCTCGCACCGTTTTTAAAGACGATGTTTAATTTGATCAACATTATAATCGATTAAATGTGCTTGTTGGATATTTTATGTATAAATTATGTTTGGTCTGCAATTACAATTCTTTTGTTAAGTTGAAAAAATATTTTGCAATAAAGAAGTAGCTATAAAAAAATACTGGAAAACCAGTAGAAAAAAGTACTTGAATTAAGGTATTTTAATAAGATAAGTTTATTTATGAAATTTAATAGAGAATTAAATTAACTTTTTCTCAACTGCAATTTTTATTAATGAAGCTGCGTTTGAAACTTCAAGTTTTTGCATGAGATTTCGTCTATGTGTTTCCACAGTAAGAGGACTAATAAAAAGTTCTTCTGCAATTGTGTTTGTGGTTTTGCCTTCTGCAATAAGTTTCAAAACGTGTTTTTCTCTTCTTGTTAGTTTTGGCAAATCGCGACTTTCCTGAGTAACCGAATCGGCCAGTATTTTTTGTACTTCACTACCAAAATAGAAATTACCTTGATGTACCTGAGTAATTGCATTTACTAATTCATCAGCAGTGGCATTTTTAAGTAAATAACCTTTAACTCCATTTTTAATCATTTGATTAATAATGCTTGGCTCGCTGTAAGTGCTTAGTCCTATTATTCCAACATTAGCTCTAAGGTTTAAAATTTTAGTTACCATGTCTACACCGCTAATATCAGGAAGGTTTACATCTAAAAGAATAACATCAACAGTATTGTTTTTTAGAAATGCTAGCGTGTCGGTTCCATTTATAAAATGAGTTTTTACTGTTACTCGAACATCGTCACTTAACAAGGTTTTTAGTCCTTCAATAACCATTGGATGATCATCTACTATGACAATTTGTATTGGATTATGCTGCATCTATTGTAATTTGGACATTAACTGTGGTTCCTTCATTTTCTTCTGAGTGAAATTCTAAATCACCTTTCAAATATGCTACTCTAGTTCTTAAATTATCTATTCCCATACCACCTTCTTTAGATACAAGTTCTTCTTTGTTAAAACCTATACCATTATCCTCAACTGTAATATCAACTTTATTTTTATCTCGCATATACTGTACTAAAACCTCATCTGCTTTTGCGTGTTTTATTGCATTATTGATAAGTTCTTGTATAACACGATACATTGTAACTTGTTGATTTAAGTTTATATCTTTTTCAGTGCCATAAAATTGCAAAGTTACTTTGGTATCACTACCCGTCATACTACTGCAATAATCTTTAAGTGCCGCCTGTAGTCCAAATTTAACGAGGGTTTCGGGCATCATATTACGAGCTATGGAACGTAGTTCAGTAAGAGAGTCGTCCAAATCTTTCATAACTTTTTGTAGTTGAACTTTAGGGTATTCTTTAGGTTCATCTTTATTTAATTTAGATAGATTAAGACTTATGCCCGATAATCTTCCGCCCAAACCATCATGCAAGTCAATCGCAAGTCTTTTTCTTTCTTTTTCTTGCCCTTCTATCATTGCCGAAAATACTTTGTTTTGTTGCTCTTGTTTTAACAAAGCAACTTCTGCCTCTTGTTGAATTTCTTTTTTCCTAGCCTTTCTAAGTTTAGAGTTGTACCCATAAAATCCAATAAATAAAAGTAGCGCCAGAATACTCGCTAATGCCCCCAATAAATAGCTTTGCGATTTCCGCTTCTCTAACGCTAACGCTGCTTCACTTTTTTCATTTTTAAGTGCAAGAATCTCTTTTTCTTTCGTGGCAGTTTTGTATTGTACTTCAAGTTGCTGCATAGCATTATCCAAGTTCTCTTGACGAATAGTATCTCTAGCTCTTACATATTCTTTTAAATAATTGTATGCAAATTCATAATTTTTTAATCCGGCTTCGAATTTTGCAAGTCTGTAATATGAACCTATTATTTCCTCACTAGTATGTTCATTATCACTAAAGTTTACATATTTTAATGTGTATTCTTTTGCCTTATTAAGGTCTCCCATTTTTTCGTATATAAGGGCATATCGTTGATATAATAATTTGATATAATAATTTGTTTTATTTGCTTTGCAATAGTCATAAGACTTGTTTAGTGCAATTAGAGCTTCTTTATAATTACCCATTTTCCCGTAGTACAGACCTAGTTCGCCATAATAGGGGCCTTGGTAGAATGAGTTTGGAATTTTATCTAAATTAATTTTAGCAATATCGAGAACTGATTTCATACGTTCAAGAGAATCCATTTCAACTAAACAACTAGTAAATGCTAAGCTGTGATATATCATATCTTCTGGTGAACCTACTTCTTCATATTGTTTTTGGCTAATTTTAAACATCTCATAAGATCTATCTAAAAGTGAAATATTTCCATATTTAATAGCAAGGCTAGCATTGCCATTAGCAACAAAAATTTTATCACCCATTTTCTGAGCAATAGGTATAGTCTTGGCGATAGTTTCAATTTCTTTTTCAACATCACCAGAATAACCATAAGCCACACCTAAATTGTAAATACCACGAAGCCAAATTTTCATGTTAGTGGCAGAAGAGTCTTTTGCTATTAATTTGTCTGCAAATTTATTACCAATAACAAAATATTTTTTGGCGTTTTCAGCATCAAAGTAGTCAAGATAACCTCCGGCTACATTAATATTCGCATCGGCCATGCCTTTTAAATAGTTAATCTTTTCGCTTAGGGCAATAGCCTTAAAGCCATATTCGAAACATTTTAAAGAATCTACACCACCATAAGTTCTAGCTAATTCACTCAGAATATTTACTCGAGTGGTATCGTGTATCACAACCTTAAGTGCATTTTCTAAACTATCAATTCGCTGTTCTCGACCTGTTTGAGCTGAACTAGCAAATGATATTAAAAGAATAAAAATGTAAAAAATAAAACGCATTATGGTTCTGATTTTTGACTTATCTAGAGCCAATATACTATATCTATAGGTCACTATAAACACCCTGTAATCAATATACTGGAAAACCAGTAGAAAAAAATACAATCAAGATGGTATTTCAGAAACAAGCATTTCAAAATACCTTGCTAACATCAAATTAGGACAAATTCTAATCAATAAATAACAAACAACATTTAATTATGAAAAAAGAGGTTAAAGTACTATTAGTAATAGTGATTACATTATTGGGTTTTAATGCAAATGCCCAATTTGGGGCGAAAGCTGGTTTGGGTGTTTCTAGCTGGACTCTTAAAGATAGAGATACAAATGCTGGACAACAATTATTCAACGCAGGATTTTCCTTTCATACAGGTTTTGGTTATGAAATAGAGTTAGGTGATAATGCTTCATTGGAACCTGCATTAATGTTTACGCAAAAGACTTTTAGCATAGAATCTACTAATTTGACCAACTATGCTAAAGTAAAAACATCATTTGTTGAAATGCCTTTCAATGCTAAAATTTATGTGGTGGATCTTGGAAGTGAAGCGCGATTGTATGCTCTCGGTGGTGGCTATGTAGCTTATATGCTTTCAGCAAAATCTAATGGTAATAAGTTAAATATTGGTAATAAAGATTCTGATGTTTATAAGACACTAGATGGCGGTTTAAATATTGGTGCTGGAGTAAAATTATTTGAATCATTAAACGTAGATCTTTCTGGTGCCATTGGTATTGCAAACCTATCTAGTGATCAAACCAATGGTTTGGTTAGTAAACTTAATGTGGTAAGGCTTACGGTGACTTATCAATTTGGCGGATAATCTACTCATATAAAACATAAAGATGAAATTGACACTCTTGTTTTCTTGTATGCTAGCACTATTTTTTTTAGGATGTAAATCGCAACAATATACTTTTGATGAACTCCCTGATAAACAACTTGTTTTTGGTAATGGTGGTGGCATGACCGGTGCAATAAATACGTATGTGCTTATTGAAAATGGTCAACTATTTCGCACAAGTTCACTAACAAAAGAAGTTGTTGAATTAGATGCTATAACTAAAAAGGAGGTTAAAGCGATTTTTTTAAAATTAGAAGAGTTGTCAATTTCAAAATTAGATTTTAACCATCCAGGCAATCGCTATTATTTTTTAGAAGAAGTAAGTTTAGATAAAAAGCATAGGATTGTTTGGGGGGCTGAAGATCATAAAATCTCCAAGGAGTATTCGGATTTTTATAAGCAACTAAAAAAACTAATAGAATTATAAGTTATGAAACGAGAACTACAAATATTAGCTTTTATATGTTGCTTTTTCTCCGCATCCATACTATTGGCTCAAGATTCTTTTGATGATAAAAAGCATAAAAAAGGGATGTCGGCTAAGGCCGGCACTGTAAAAAATTTTAAAACCCTTAATATATCAAAAGACAAAAGTGGAAAACATTTAAAGGCTACTGGTTACACAAATTTTCAAATGCCTTCAATTTTTAATGAACGGTCAGAAAGTAATAAATATGAACATCATGTACTCAATAAATCTGAGAATGGTTTGCCATTGTTTATTAAAAGTAAAGCAACCGCTGAAACGGCGGCACTAACTGCGAAACAATCAATAAAAAATAGTGCAAATGACTATTTAATAGATGTAAAAAATTTACTTCAAATAAATGACCCAACAGCGGAGTTTAAAGAAATCTCATATGAAGTTGATAAATTAGGTCAGACCCATATTAAAATGCAACAAATGTTTCAAGGGGTCAAAGTTTACGGCAGTGAAGTGGTTTTACATTTGGATGAAGACAATAAAGTAAGTGCTTTAAATGGTAGAAATAAACCTACTCCTATAATTAACAGTACCATACCTAAATTGTCTGTCACAGATGCTTTGCAAGAAGTTGAAAAAGATTTAGGGACTAAAATAAATATTAAGAATTTGGTTATGGGTCTTTCTCAATTAACAAATTCTGATTTTGAAGAAGAGCTTCTAATTTATACTCATGAAGGAAAGAATATTTTAGCAAGACATTTAACGGTGTTCCCAAATCCTATGGATAGATGGGAGTATTTTGTTGATGCTCAAACAGGTGAAATAATTAATAAATATTACCATACCTGTACTTTATATCATAATTTAAATGAAGTTAACCATTCACATTCGGCTATTTTAGTGCCTCCTACAAATGGTACGGGTACTGATTTGAATGGGGTAAATAGACAAATAAATGCCTATAGTGTTAATGGTCAAAATTATTTGATTAACACTTCTGAAGCAATGTTTAATGAAGCGCAATCTGAATTGCCAGATAATCCTGTTGGTGCAATCATAACCCTAGATTATAGAAACGAGTCGCCTTATGAAGAAAATGATATTTATCATGTAACATCCGCTACTAATAATTGGGATAACCCAACTGCAGTTTCTGCACATTATAATGCTGAGGTTTCTTATAACTATTATAAAAATACATTCAATAGAAATTCAATAAATGGCGAAGGGGGTACAATTATATCTTTTATTAATGTAGGGGACGAAGATGGTGGCGGATTAGATAATGCTTTTTGGAATGGAAAATCCATTTATTACGGTAATGGAAGAGATGCCTTTAAACCGTTAGCTGGTGCTTTGGATGTAGGTGGGCATGAAATGACGCATGGTGTAATTAGAGCAACTGCAAATTTAGAGTACTTAAATCAGTCAGGTGCGATTAATGAATCCTTTGCTGATATTTTCGGTGCGATGATAGATAGAGACGATTGGAAATTGGGTGAAGATATTGTAAATACAGATGTTTTTACTTCAGGTGCAATGCGTGATATGCAGAATCCTAATAACGGCGTAAATTCTGATGAAAATGGATGGCAACCAAAAGATATGACCGAATATTATGCGGGAACTCGCGATAATGGAGGGGTACATATAAATAGTGGTATTCTAAATAGAGCTTATTATCTAGTTGCAACAGATATAAGTAAAAACAAAGCAGAACAAATATATTATCGTGCCTTAGAATCCTATTTAACGGTATCATCACAATTTATCGATCTTCGGTTAGCAGTAATTCAATCTGCAATTGATTTATACGGTGATAATACTCCAGAAGTAATAGCAGTTAAAAATGCCTATGATACAGTAGGTATTACCGATGGATCGGGAACCGATACAGACAGAGATATTCCTACCGCCGATGGAGATGATTTTATTCTTAGTCTAGATGTTGATACCGATAACCCTAACACCTTATACATTTCCGATACTGCAGCAACGGAATATTTTGCATTAACAACAACCGGAATTTATAGAAAACCTAGTGTTGCAGATGATGGTAGTTTAGCCATTTATGTAACAGATGATAATACTGTAAATGCAATAAACTTAGATTTAAATAATGTAGAAGAAACAGTAATTTCAAGTGAGCCAATTTGGGCAGCGGTTTCCCTTTCCAAAGATGGAACCAAACTGGCTGCAGTTATAAATGATGAGTCAAATGTTATATTTATTTCAGATTTGGTTAATGGCGATTCTAGGTCTTTTGAATTGTATAATCCAACTTCGGCAGATGGTGTAACTACAGGTGAAGTTCTGTATCCAGATGCCTTAGAATGGGATTATTCAGGGCAATATCTTATTTATGATGCCTTAAATAGGTTGCGAAATGGTGAAGGTGAAAGTATCGAATATTGGGACGTGGGCGCAATGAAGGTTTGGGATAATCAGACAAATACTTATGGTGATGGTAGCATTCAGAAAATATTTACCAATTTACCAGAAGGTGTAAGTATTGGTAATCCATCATTTTCTAAAACATCAGGTAACATTATCGCCTTCGATTATTTTGATAATTTAAACAATGTTTACGAAGTAATTTCAGCAAATATTGAAACAGGAGAAGTTAAAACAGTATATGAGAATAATAAATTAGGATTTCCAAATTATTCAAAAACAGATGATAAAATAATATTTGATACTTTCAGTGGTAGTGATGAGAATATATTAGCCATTAATATGGCTGCAGATAGAATTAGTCCATCCGGCAATGCCTCAGAATTAATTCCAGATGGTAAATGGGGTATTTGGTATACCGTAGGTTCTAGGAGTACATTAAGTAATGAAAAAGAAATTACTGATTTTAGATTTAATATCACAGCGCCGCCAACAGTAGCTTCAATTAATGGTAATGTAATTTCGGTAAATCTTCCAAGCAATATAAATCCAGAAAATTTAGTTGCAACTTTCGCTATTTCGGCAAGTGCTACTGTTGCTGTTTCGGGCGTAAACCAGCAAAGCGGCGTTTCTAGTAATGATTTTACAAATCCAGTTGTCTATACAGTAACTGCTGAAGACGGAACTACAAAAAACTTTACAGTAAGCATAGGAGATAGTGTTCCTGACAACCCTAATGATGATGATAATGATGGAGTGCTTAATGCGGATGATCAATGCCCAAATACACCATTTGGTACAGCAGTTGATGTAACTGGATGTGAAATTTTCTCATTACCCAATACTAATTTTAGTGTATCTGCCAAAGGCGAATCTTGTGTTAATAGTGCAAATGGAAGCATAACTATTTTAGCTGTTGAAAATCATAATTATACAGCAACGATTACAGGAAATGGGGTAAATAAAACAAATGATTTTACTAATGCTATTTCTTTTTCTGATTTAGAAGGGGGTACCTATAATGTATGTATTACTATAGCAGGACAAACAGGTTATTCGAGTTGTTTTGATGTGGTTGTAGCAAAACCTGAAGCACTGTCGGTGAGTTCAAAAGTGAATTTAAGTGCCAAATCGGTTAGTTTAAATTTGTCTGGTGCTAATGAATATACAATCTCATTGAACGATGAAGTAATTGTAACCAACAAGTCTGAAATAACAATTCCTTTAAAGACATCCATAACAAAATTAACTATTAAAACTGATAAGATTTGTCAGGGTTTACATGAAGAAAATTTTGATTTGAATGATGCAGTTGTCGTATACCCTAACCCTGTACAAAGCGGAGAGATTTCGGTAGCACTTGGTAAAACATATGGCTATTCGTTACCAATACTATTGAACACTTTTGATGGTAGAACCGTACTCCAAAAGAATATTGAGCCGAATACAAGTGTGATTAAACTTAATGCCGATGGCTTAACAGCAGGAGTTTATGTGTTGTCGGTTTTGATAGATGGAGAAACAAAATTATTTAAAATAATAAAACAATGAGAGTAATAAAACTGATAATGACGTTACTGTTACTAGTAGTTTTAACGGCATGTCCTGGAAGTAAAAATGATAATCCGGATGTGGATCCGATAGGTGACCCAGGAAGTGTAGCCCTGGTTTTTCCAGAGAATAATTCTGAGTGTACAGAGGGTGAGGCAGTAAACAATTTGCAAAGTGCAATAACTTTCATATGGGAGGCTTCACAAAATGCAGATAGTTACGAAGTAAACCTAAAAAATCTAGAAAATGGAGATACTCAAAAAACGGAAGTAACAACCAACGAATCTACTATTACACTTAAAAGTAATACTCCATATGAATGGTTTGTTGTTACAAGAGCTAATAATTCTGATGTTGCGCCAGTAAGCGCAATTTGGAAGTTTTACAATGCTGGTGAAGGGGTAACGAATTACGCACCTTTTCCAGCTTCGGTTGTTAGTCCGAGAAGAGGAGAGTCTATTGCTGCGTCAACAGCTGTAAGCCTTGAATGGCAGGGGAGTGATGTGGATAATGATATAGTTGAATTTGAAGTGCTTTTTGGCACAGTTGCTACCCCTTCAACAAATATTGGAGTTGCCTCTCAAAGTTCAATGTCTGTTAATGTAGTTTCGGGGCAAACATATTTTTGGCAAGTGATAACTAAAGATAATGTGGGTAATACTTCGCAATCAGAGGTGTTCGATTTTAAAGTTCAGTAGGTAAATAGTATTTCATGTTTGAGTTGGTTTGGTCGGAACCCTGCATCTTACTAGGGGTGTAGGGTTTTTCTGTGGTTAAATCTTAATGTGTTCTTTTTCAAACTCTTGTGTTATATCAACTAAAAACAACATACTTCTTTAAAGTGCAAGTAATCTTGCTGAAAGCCTTATAACTTGTATTTTACCTAGTATCACCTCCATTTAAACTAGTATTTCAATTAAATCCTTAATGTAGCATGACCTTTGTATCGCTAACTAATGTTTAACGATTAAATGAAGTGATTATGAAGACAACATTACTTATTAAAGAGATTTATTTACAAGCTTTTAGAAATTTTAGCAGTTATATTATTAAGAACTATTTGAAAGTATTATCATGGTTTACTTTCTTTTTGATAATAGTAGGATTTTATGCTTTGATATTTAGAATATCAACAGGCTTTGCCTTTGACTAGCGTGCTCTTTTATGAGAAGTAGATTTTGAAAATGAATTTGTGAAACACCTTGCTTTATGCAGGGTGTTTTTTTATTATTAAATTGGAAATAATCCAAAAAAATGGAAATAATCCATATATTAGCATTCACTTTTGTAATGAATGAATAAAACTATTTTACATCTCGATTTAGATACTTTTTTTGTGTCTGTTGAGCGTCTTTTGGATAGCCGCTTAAAGAATAAGCCTATTCTTATAGGTGGTCTTAGTGATCGTGGCGTAGTGGCGGCTTGTAGTTATGAAACCCGTGGATATGGTATTCATTCAGGTATGCCCATGAAAATGGCAAAAGAATTATGTCCTGAGGCGATACGAATTAAAGGCAATGCAGGCACATATAGTAAGCATTCTAATCTTGTTACCGAAATTGTTAAAGAGCACGTGCCGCTTTTTGAAAAATCGAGTATCGACGAATTTTATGCAGACCTTACCGGAATGGATCGCTTTTTTGGTTCGTATAAATATGCGTCTGAGTTGCGAAGAAAGATTATTAAAGAAACAGGTTTACCTATTTCTTTTGGTTTATCGGGTAATAAAGTAGTATCTAAAGTGGCAACGGGAGAAGCGAAACCCAATAATCAACTAAAAATTGATTATGGTTTAGAAAAACCATTTTTAGCACCCTTATCTATAAAAAAAATACCCATGGTGGGCGATAAAACATATCAAACGCTCAGAAACTTAGGTTTACGAAAAGTGGGTACAATACAAGAAATGCCTTTAGATGTTATGCGGCGCGTATTGGGTAAAAATGGAGCCGTAATTTGGAATCGTGCTAATGGTATTGATCATACACCTGTAATTCCGTTTTGGGAGAGAAAATCAATCTCTACAGAGCGCACTTTTGATAAAGACACTATAGATGTTACAAAGTTAAATGGCATTTTAATAGCGATGACCGAAAATTTAGCCTATCAGTTAAGAAGAGGTGAAAAATTGACCGCCTGTATTGCAGTGCGTATTAGGTATTCTGATTTTAACACCTATTCAAAGCAAATGCGAATACCGTATACCAGTGCGGATCACATTCTAATTCCGAAAATTTTAGAACTGTTTAAATCACTTTATAATAGAAGGTTGTTAGTACGGCTAATAGGTGTTCGGTTTACGCATTTGGTGAGTGGTAATTACCAAATAAACTTATTTGAAGATACTGAAGAGGCTTTAAATCTATATCAAGCCATGGATCATATTCGAAAAAAATATGGTGAAAAAAGTGTGATTCGGGCTGCAGCAATGGGTGCACGTACTATTGGCAGAATGAATAATCCGTTTAATGGGCAGCCGCCAATTGTTTTAGCACATCGAAAACAATAATCTAGTGGTTTGTTGATAGCTGTTAGTTGTACAAAATACTATCAACAAACAACAAACAACAAACAATTTTGTATCTAAACTGTCATACATACTATAGTCTACGTTTCGGTACCTTTTCCGAAATAGAACTCTTGAGGTTAGCACAAGAGAATCATGTAACACAATTGGTGTTGACAGATATAAATAATACATCAGCTGCCTTAAATTTTGTGCGTAAAGCTCCTGAATACAATGTAAGGCCTATACTTGGCGTCGATTTTAGAAACGGAGTAAATCAGTGTTTTGTGGGTGTTGCAAAAAATAACGTTGGGTATTTAAACCTGAATAATTTTCTATCAAAGCATTTGCATGAGGCAAAAGATTTGCCGCTAATTGCACCTAAATTTGAAGATGTTTATATTATATATCCTTTTGAGAAAGTACTGCAGAATGAGCAAGTTACATTTGCAGACTATGAATATATCGGTATTTCAATAGCCGATTTACGAAAGCTTCCTTTTTCACGCTTAGCAAAATTGAAAGATAAATTGGTGGTACAGCAGCCTGTTACATTCCGTAATAAAGCTGATTTTAATGCGCATAGATTATTGCGTGCTGTTGATAATAATATACTGTTGAGCAAGCTAGATCAAAGTGAAGAGGCTAATGAGAATGAGAAAATGTTTCCGGTAGCGAATTTAGCGGCAGTTTTTTCTGAATTCCCATTTATTTTAGAGAATACAGAACGATTATTAAATTCTTGTACAATACACTTTGATTTTTCTAGCAAAAGAAAACCGCAAAATCTTAAAACGTATACGGCTACTAAGAAAGAAGATGAAGAAATGATTGAGCGCTTGTGTCAAGAAGGGTTGCCGTATCGGTACCCAGATGGGGGAGATGACGTTTTTAAGCGTATGACAAAAGAGTTAGAGCTTATTAAAAGCATGGGTTTTGTTTCTTATTTTTTAATTAATTGGGATATTGTCAGCTTTGCTCGAAAACAAGGTTTTTTTTATGTAGGCAGGGGTAGTGGTGCAAATAGTATTGTTGCATATCTATTACGTATTACAGATGTAGATCCAATGGAGTTGGATTTATATTTTGAACGTTTCATGAATTTGTATCGCGCCAATCCGCCTGATTTTGATATTGATTTTTCACATCGTGATAGGCCAACCGTTACACAATACATTTTTAAGCGCTTTAAAAATGTAGCGCTTTTAGGTACCTATGTAACATTTAAAGAACGAGGTGTTATTCGTGAGTTAGGAAAAGTATTTGGTCTCCCAAAAAGTGAGATTGATATGCTTTGTGGTGGAAAATATAAACTATCGCAGCTTGATGAGGTTTCGCGTTTGGTAGTAAAATATGGTGGTCTAATTATAGGTATGCCAAATTACCTCAGTATTCATGCAGGAGGCATTTTAATTAGTGAAAAACCCTTGCATTGGTTTGCTGCAACCCACTTGCCACCCAAAGGTTTTCCGACCGTTCAGTTTGATATGGTTATTTCTGAAGATGTTGGTCTTTATAAATTTGATATTCTTGGGCAGCGTGGACTCTCTAAAATACGCGAGGCTGTTGATATTATTGAGTATAATCAGCCTGAGAAAATTAACACTTTTGATATTCATGATGTACGTCGGTTTAAGACCGATCAGTCGGTTAACGCATTAATTAAGAGTGCACAGTGTATGGGTTGTTTTTATGTAGAATCACCTGCAATGCGCATGCTTTTGAAGAAGTTAGAAGTTGATAATTATCTTGGTTTGGTGGCGGCAAGTTCAATAATTAGACCCGGAGTTGCAAAAAGCGGTATGATGAGAGAGTATATTCTTCGCCATCGAAATCCAGGACGAGATAAAGAAAGAGCGCATCCTGTTATGTTGGAAATTATGCCAGATACTTATGGGGTAATGGTCTATCAAGAAGATGTGATAAAAGTAGCTCATCATTTTGCGAACCTAAATTTAGGTGAAGCTGATGTTTTGAGGCGAGGTATGAGTGGTAAGTTTCGTTCGCGTGAAGAATTTAGGAAAGTAAAAGAAAAATTTTTTGAAAACTGTAGAAAGAAGGCATACCAAGAAAAGCTTATTTCAGAGGTTTGGGAGCAAATTGCCAGTTTTGCAGGTTATGCCTTTGCAAAAGGTCATTCGGCTTCATATGCTGTAGAAAGTTATCAAACCTTGTTTTTGCGTGCTTATTATCCCCTTGAATATATGGTGGCTGTACTTAACAATGGAGGTGGTTTTTACCGTTCAGAATTCTACGTTCACGAAGCTAGAATGATGGGTGCAACCATTCATCCACCTTGTGTTAATAGAAGTTTTAATAAAAATACGATTTATGGAACGGCTATTTATCTTGGTTTTGGTTATTTACATGAATTAGAAAATAGAGTTGTAGAGCGAATTCTAAAAGAAAGAACAGCCAACGGAAGTTTTAGTTCTTTAGAAGATTTTTTGGACCGTGTTTTTATTAGTATTGATCAAGCAAGTATTCTCATTCGTATTGATGCTTTTCGATTTACTGGGGTAAACAAATACAAATTATTATGGAAAGCGCATTTGTTTCTTAATAAAAATTTGAAAATAGATCACCCGAAATTGTTTCCGCCAAAGCATCAGAATTTTGAAATACCACAATTGCATACTACTGACCTTGAAACGGCTTTTACACAATTAGAACTTTTAGGTTTTTGTTTGTGTAGTCCGTTTGAGTTGTTAGCAGAGCCACCAAAAAACAATAGAAATGTTGAAGACTTAGAACGATTTTTAGGGCATCATATCGATATTTATGGTTATTTGGTAACCGTTAAGAATACAAAAACTCATAATGGGAAACGCATGTATTTTGCAACAATGATTGATCAAAAAGGTAAAGTTTTTGATTCAGTGCATTTTCCTCCAGTAGCTGCGCAGTATTATTTTACAGGAAGAGGTATTTATCGTTTTTATGGTAAAGTAGTCAGTGAGTTCGGTTTTCTAAGTATAGAGGTGATTAAAATGCTGAAACAAGATTATATACAAGATCCACGCTACGCAGAAATGAAAACAAGTGTTCGCGTTTTTCAAGAGAAGAGTTAAATAATTTGAAAGTTATTTTATAATCTTATTTCTTCAAATCCTTAGAAGTTGCTAATGCTATAACTCTACCATTGTCGCCAACGGCATTATAAAAATGATAAACAACACCATTCCATTTTAGTACCCAGGGTTTATGCGCGTATTTTGCATCAAATGTTTCAGAAGGAGCTATTAGGTCTTCTCCTTCCCAGTCGGTCCAATGTATTAAATCATATGAGCAGGCAAAACGCTCAAAAGCTCCAGGTTTCCAGAAAGCCCCAAAATAGAACATTACATAAGTGTCTCCTATTTTTGCAATCTGTGCATCACCACAAATGCCTTTTCCCTTAGTAATAACAGGATTTTCGCCATATCGTTTCCATGAAAGCATATCGTCAGATACTGCCATAGCAATGCTTTCAAAGTTGTCTTTAACCCCTTTTGCATTATAATACATTACAAAGGAGTGTCCGGTATGTAGACTACTATCTCTAATTACTAGGCTTTTGTAAATGGTTTTGTTTTCAAACCAGCGTGCATCTTCATCTTCCGGAGTTAAAAGCGGAGAGTGATTTGTATTCCATTCATTAGGTTTTGTTAGTGAGGTTGAATTCGCCAAGCCTATTTTTAATGTTCCAGCTTCGTAACCAACAGTATTTCCGCCCAAATAGGTCATCCAATAATTACTGTTGTAATTTTCTACCGAATAGTCTCCACCCCATTCGGTATTAACCAGTGAAACGTAGCCTGCTTTCTGATTGGCATCCCATGTGTTCTCCGTAAATGATAAGATTTTTCCTTTTGATTTCCAATGAAGTAAATCATCACTTTCAGACAACCAAGTTTCATAGCCTTGACCATCAAAAACAATGTAAGTCATATACCAAACACCATTCTTTCGAAAGATAGTTGGACTATCGACCATCTTTTTGTCGTCCGGTTGTTCAATAACTATTCCGTATTTAAAAGGGGTTTTAATCTCATTAAAGATTTTTTCCATTTCATCCTGAGGGACTTCATTGTTTAAAGAAGTTTCTTTCTGTTTACAGCCAAGTATTGATATTACCGCGATTAGCAATAATAGATTTTTCATTTAAATTCAACAGTTTAGACTTTATAACTCCTTTAGCATAATATTGCGGTATGCCACTTTCATGGGTGGGCCAACATGTACTTGCATGCCAAGTTTACCAGCAGTCATACTGTTAATGCTGTCGTTGTCAATCACTTCGCTCATTAAAACACCATTGATATAATGTTGTAGTTTATTGTCTTTTATAATTAAATGAGCTTCATTCCAATCGTTGCTTTTAATTTTTGTTTTTAAGCTGTCTATATCTCCTAGTTGCTCTAATACTTTACGACTTTGCCAGCAATTATTTTTAACATTACCTCGTAAGGAACCTTTTATGTCAGCATTTTCCTGTGCTATAATCTCTGTTTTTTCACCTCTATAGGCCAAGGTTGCTCGTTTGCGTTCTTCGTAGTTTTGACCTGTATATCGGATTTTTCCATCAATATCTGCTTGATATCCACGCAGTGCAAAAGGGATGGTGTCTAATTGGTCACTACGGTAGTTAATTCCACTATTTCCATTTTCTGAAATTTTAAATTCTAATTTTAGCTCAAAATCAGCCAACTGGTCATTCTCATAAATAATAAATGTATTTGTTTTTAGTAAGGTTTCAGGAGTTATTTCACCGACAATAGTACCATCAACAACACTCCAATATGTAGGGTCTCCATCCCAACCATTTAAAGTTTTACCGTCGAAAATCGCTTTAAATGCTGCTGCCTCTTCAGTTTGTTCGGGATTCGCAGGCTCTTTGTATTCTTTAGGTTCTTCTTTGCACGATTGTATAGAAAATACCGAGCAAAGCATAATAATTAATAAAGTTGAGAAAGAATTGAGTTGTTTGGTAATAAAATTCATAGGTTGGTCTTAAATATTTGTATCGTTCTAAAAGTACTAAAATTAGCAAATAAAATACTGCTGTTAATGACTAGAATAACAAGGCACAAATTTTTTAAAATAATTACCTTTAGAGCATGCGAGAATTTAAGCGAAATGTGTCAATTAGTGGGTCAAAAGAATTCACCGGAATTAAATTAGGAAATCCTGTTCGTACTGCAGCAGGAGCACTTGGGGTAAAAGAGGCGCTACGTCATGGGTTCAAAGAAATGGGTGTTTTAAGGTCAATGAATGCGTTGCTTGAAATGAATCAAAAAGACGGCTTTGATTGTCCGAGTTGTGCCTGGCCAGATCCTGAAGAACCCTCTAAAGTAGCAGAGTATTGTGAAAATGGAGCTAAGGCATTAGCTGATGAAGCAACTACGAAAAAAATTGATGCTGAGTTTTTTAAAAAGAATTCCGTTGAAGAACTTTCCCAACTTACAGATTTCCAAATAAACAAGTTTGGTCGACTTGTTGAGCCCTTAATCTTACGTCCTGGAAGTATAAATTATGAGTCAATTTCGTGGCAAGATGCCTTCAATCTAATTTCTAATGAATTGCATAAACTTAATTCGCCGAACGAAGCCATTTTTTACACCTCAGGAAGGTCAAGTAATGAAGCTGCTTTTTTATATGGAATGTTCGCTCGCGCTTTAGGTACTAATAATATGCCCGATTGTTCTAATATGTGCCATGAGTCTAGTGGTGTGGCATTAGGTGAAACTCTGGGTATAGGTAAAGGTTCAATTAAACTTGAAGATTTATATGAGGCTGAGGTAGTAATTGTGGCGGGTCAAAATCCGGGTACCAATCACCCAAGAATGTTGTCTGCGTTGGCAAAGTGTAAAGAGAATGGCGGTAAGGTTGTTAGTATAAATCCACTTGAAGAATCTGGTTTAGTAGAATTTAAAAATCCGCAACAGGTAAGGGGTTGGTTAGGTTCCGCAGTATCTATTGCAGATTTACATTTAGCGGTAAATATCAATCAAGATATAGCTTTAATGAAGTTAGTCTTAAAAAAAATGGCTGCACGAGATGTAAAAAACCAATCAGTTTTTGATCATGCTTTTATTCGTGAATATACTGAAGGGTATGATTGTTTAATTCAAGATTTAGCTGATTATAAAGAAGATGAATTGCTGAAATTATGTGGTGTAAACCATAAACAAGTTGATAAGCTAGTGCAATTATTAGCTCAAAAATCTAAAATAGTTGTCTGTTGGGCTATGGGTTTAACCCAGCATAAAAATGGAGTAGAAACCATACGAGAATATATTAACCTATTGTTGCTTAAAGGAGCAATTGGCAAGCCTAATTCAGGTACTTGTCCGGTGCGTGGACATAGTAATGTGCAGGGTGATCGAAGTGTTGGTATAATGCATTTTGTTGATGAAAGTTTAAATGAAAGAATTGAAGAGCACTTAGGTTTTAAAGCACCAACAATGGAAGGTTACGACACCGTAGATGCTATAAAAGCTATGCATGATGGCAAGAGTAAAATTTTTATGTGTCTCGGAGGTAATTTTTTAATGGCTGCCTCAGATACTGCATATACAGCTAAAGCAATTGAAAGTTGTGAATTAACGATTCAGGTAAGTACAAAATTAAATCGCTCGCATTTAGTTACGGGAAAAACTGCATTTATTCTTCCAACAATTGGTCGATCTGAGAAAGATATAAAAAATGGAAAACAGCGCTATTTTACTGTTGAAAATAGTATGGGTCGTGTTACACAATCAAAAGGAGTATTAAAACCAGCTTCTAGTAATTTAATGAGCGAACCAGAAATTATAGGACAACTGGCTAATGCTTATTTTCAAGGTAATCATTCAGTTAATTGGAAAGAACTCGGAGAAAATTATGAGTTAACACGCTCTTTTATTGATAAGGTAATAAAAGGATTTAATAATACAGAGGATCGATCTAAAGGTGCTGGATATTATTTGCCTAATAACGTACGAGAACTAGATTTTAGCAATTTGCCTAACGGAAAAGCTAAGATTACTATTAACAGTTTACCAAAGCATCAATTAGGTCAAAATGAATTTATGTTGATGACAATTCGTTCGCATGATCAATTTAATACTACTATCTATGGTTTAGATGATAGATATCGTGGAGTTTATAATGAACGAAGAGTGCTTTTTATGAATGCTAATGATATTGTAGGCTTAGATTTGAAGAAGTTTGATGTGGTAGATATAAATAGTAAATATGACGGTAAAATAAGAACTGCAACAAACTTTCTAATAATTCCATATAACATACCCAAGGGGAATTTAGCCGCATATTTTCCTGAAACAAATATTTTAGTGCCACACAACCATTTCGCTGATAGAAGCAAAACTCCAATTAGCAAGTCAATAAAAGTAACTGTAACAAAAGTTTGAAATGCTAGTGAGAAGTAGGATTTTGAAGCTTTTCCTTAAATTGTGATAATATGGTTTTGTATAAAACAGAATAGTGTTGACTTAAAGAATATTCTTAAATTAGAAGGATGGAAGAAGGTCAGTGGATACTACAATTATTAGGGCGATTACACCCAATGGTTGTACATTTTCCGATAGGTCTTTTGGTAGTTGCATTGTTTTTTGAATCACTTACCATAGGGGGTAAACGTAATTCGTTGCGAGAAGGTATCAAATGGATGTTATATGCTGGAGTTGTTTTTGCTATTCTTTCGGTTATTTTTGGATGGTTTCTTAAAACTCAAGACGACTATAGTGGATTGTTAGTTCAGAATCATCAAAATTTTGGAATAGCCACAGCTGTTATCTCAATATTTTCTTTATTCTTATTAGAAAGAAGTATTAAAGGAAAATTAAAAGACTTTTTGCTTTATCGTATTAGTCTAGCTATTACAGTGCTATTGTTAATAATAGCAGGTCATTTAGGATCTAGTCTTACCCATGGAGAAGATTTTTTGACGAGTGTATTTTTAAATGAAGAATCGGATTATGATAATGAAAAAACAGCATTATTATTGTCTAGGTTTAAAGATGTTGATTCACTATCTATAGTGCAACAAGATGAGTTAAATTTAGGAGTGCGAGCAATCTTCGCTCATAATTGTTACCAATGCCATAGTGAGAACAAACGCAAAGGAGAATTGACTCTTGATAATAAGGAAGGTGTATATGCTGGAGGTGAATCGGGAGTGGTAATAGTGGAAGGCAAACCTGACAAAAGTGAACTTTTTCGTAGAATTTCACTTTCTCCCAATGATGATGAAGTAATGCCTAAAAAAGGTAAAGTTTTAAAACCTGATGAAATAGCCTTAGTTAAACTTTGGATTAAAAACGGTGCGCATTGGTCAGATCAAGCACTAAAGGTTTTTCCTGAAGCTGATTTAGCCCTTACAAAGCCAGAATTACCTAAGAATACTCCTGAAAAGCATCCAGTAGATCAATTAATTGATGTGTATTTCAAGAAAAATGAAATTTCTTGGCCAGACACAGTTGATGATCATGCATTTGTTCGTCGCGTCTATTTAGATGTAGTGGGTTTATTGCCGAATCCTGATGAGGTATCCGAATTTGTCGGAAATAGAAATCCGAATAAAAGGGATGAGCTTATTAATCAGTTGCTTAATGATTCAACAAATTATACACAACATTGGTTGACCTTTTGGAACGATTTACTTCGAAATGACTATAGTGGTCCGGGATTTATTACGGGTGGAAGAAAGCAAATTACCAATTGGTTGTACGAAAGTCTAGAACAGAATAAACCTTACGACCAGATGGTTAAGGAATTAATCAATCCTTCTGTTGAATCTGAAGGTTTTATAAAAGGTATACAATGGCGTGGTGTTGTAAATGCTAGTCAACGTACCGAAATGCAAGCTGCTCAGAATATTGGACAGTCGTTACTCGGGGTAAATGTTAAATGTGCGTCTTGTCACAATAGTTTTGTAAGTAATTTAACTTTAGATCAATCGTATGGTTTTGCGGCAATTTTTGCAGATTCTGTTTTAGAGCTAAATCGTTGTGATAAACCAATTGGAAAAATGGCTAAGGTGAGTTTTTTATATCCCGAATTGGGTGATGTAGATGCAGCAACTGTAATGGAGCGTTTGGCCCTACTTTCGGAGGTGATTGTAAAACCCGAAAATGGTAGAATGTACAGAACACTTGTAAATCGTATTTGGCAAAAATTTATGGGTAGAGGAATTGTGGAGCCTGTAGATGAAATGGATAATCAACCTTGGGACGCAAATGTTTTAGATTGGTTGGCATCAGATTTCATAGCTTCTGGCTATAATTTAAAACACTTAATGCGGCAAATACTAACTTCTAAAACATATCAATTGTCCACAGTAAAATATTCAAATCAGGTTGAAATAAAATCTGATTATGTTTTTCAAGGGCCAATTGTTAGGCGGTTGAGTGCAGAACAGTTTTCAGATGCAGTAAGTCAAACAATAGCTCCCATGTATCCTACAGTGGAATATGATCCTTTGGGGAATATTATGAAGGATAAAAGGTTTTGGCATCGTGAGGTTAAATTTGATAGAACCGTATTACCAGAACCCGGTATAAGATATTTTCGTCAACAAATACGAATCCCACAAAATACTATTAAAAAAGCACAAGTATTAATTTCAGTTGATCACGCGTATACATTATTTATTAATGGAAATGAAGTTGCGAAAGGTGCTAATTGGCGTGAAGTTGATAAAATTGAGGTGTCAAAATATTTATTTCCCGGAAATAATACAATTGCAATTATTGGTCATAATGAAGGAACAATAGCGAATCCTGCAGGTATTTTGTTCGGGATGCGACTTTATTTAGAAAATGGCAAAGAAATAGATATTGATTCGGACAAAAACTGGAAAAGTACAGATGTGTTGCCTGATACTGAATGGGTACAAATAAATTTTGATGATTCTGATTGGAAGGAAACTCAAAATTATGGTTCGGCGAACTGGGGTAAATTAGTTGAGTTTAGTTTTGATGATGGCGAGCAGCAGATAGCGAGAGCCAGTTTGGTAAAACAACATCCGTTTATGAAAGCACTAGGCAGGCCATCAAGAGAAAATGTTACAACTACTAGAGATGAACAAGCAACACTGCTTCAAGCTCTAGAACTCACTAATGGAGAGTATTTTAATACTGTATTAAATGAAGGGGCGACACAATGGCTAAATACTATTGGTAATAAAAGTGAGGAAATTGCAGAAACTCTTTATCTGAAATTATTGGGCAGAAAGCCAACACCAAAAGAAATGAAAATCATAATTGATGCATTTGGAAGTACTGCAGATAAGGAGACAGTACAAGATTTATTTTGGTCTGTTTTGATATTACCTGAATTTCAATTTATTTATTAAAATGAACGCTGTAGATAATAAATCACGTCGAGAGTTTATAAAAAAAATGACTGCAGCCAGTCTTAGTGCAGCAGCAACAACAATTCCTACGGCCAATTTTTTAAGCTCTTGTAGCAGGACAGAAGCTCTTGCTTCAAAAGCTGATACAGTAATATTATTGTGGATGGCGGGTGGCATGGCACACACGGAGACTTTTGACCCAAAAGCTTATGTGCCATATGAAAAAGGAGTGGAGAGTAAAAGGGTATTAAGTACTTTTCCTAAATCACCTACCATTGTAGATGGGCTCCATTTTTCAGAAGGTCTTGAAGGTATAGGAAGTGTAATGGATAAAGGTGCTATAATTCGATCATATAAATCCGCAGATTTAGGTCACATTTTACATACACGACATCAATACCATTGGCATACCTGTTACGAACCACCACAATCAGTACAAGCACCACATATAGGAGCGTGGATAGCCAAAGAGTTGGGTCCATTGAATGATGTAATTCCTCCTTTTATAGCTATGGGGCAACGATTTACTGTTGGAGAAGCAGAAGAATTAAAAGCTTTCCATTCGGCGGGATTTTTAGGTACTGAATTTGGCCCGTTTTTAATTCCTGATCCATCAACTGGACTAGACAGCGTACGTCCGCCGAAAGGGATGACAATGAAAAGGTTTGAAGCGAGATATAAATTGTACAAAGAACTGGCGAACAATAGTCGGGTTTTGGAGAACGGAAGTGATTACCAACGCGAATCTTTAATGCGTTCTATGGAGCAGTCGTATCGGTTGCTTAATTCTCCGGAGGCAAAAGTCTTTGATCTTTCTGAAGAGTCAAAAGAAACTTATGACACTTACAATACCGGTAGATTTGGCTTGGGTTGTCTTTTGGCAAAAAGACTAGCTATGAATGGAGGGCGTTTTATTAGTGTGTCAACTGAATATGAACCTTTCTTGGGTTGGGATACGCATGAAAATGGACATCTGCGTGCAGCAAAAATGAAGGAGTTGATTGATCGACCTATTGCCCAATTAATAAAAGACTTAGCTGAATCTGGCCATTTAGATCATACCCTAATTATTCTGGCAAGTGAATTTAGTCGTGATGCTATTATGGAAGGACGACCTGGGTTAAAGGTGAAAGACCAAGTAAATCAACCCGATGTTATAGAAGATGAAAAATTCTATGGTATGCATCGTCATTTTACAGATGGTAGTTCTGTATTGATGTGGGGTGGAGGAATCAAAAAGGGATTGGTGTATGGCAAGACAGCAGATGAACGTCCTTGTTCGTCTATAGAAAATCCAGTAGTGATAGATCAAATTCATCAATCAGTTTATCATGCATTAGGCATCGATTCGCAAACTAACTATACTATTGAAGGAAGGCCTTTTTATACTACTCCAGATGGACATGGTAAGCCTATATTAGATCTTTTTACTTAAGGAATTGAGCTTTCTTTACAAGCTTAATAGAGTAGCTTTAAACTAAAAAGAGCTCCGTCTTACGATCGGAGCTCTTTTACGAGAACACTATATGAAAATGAAAAAATTTTATTCGTTTTTAATTACATGTCAAACATACAAACAGCATCTAATTGCATAAAAAAAATGATGTGAAACAGTGTTTTTTTGTTGTGAAAGAGGGCAAATTTGATTTTTAGGTCCATTTTTTTCGATAAAAAGTTAGGGTCGTGTATAATTTCTAGTAGATTTTTTACGTTGTATTTATAGCCATCCATCTTGACAGAATGAAGAGAATCTCCACCATTTTAGTATTAATCCTAACATTGTATTCTTGTACCAAAGAAAATGTAGGCGTGATTAATACAGAATTGGAAGGAAAATGGATTTTAACTAATGCTGCTTGTTTCTGTTATTTTGAAGATAATGTTGATTTTAGCGCCCACCAAATTACTTTTTTAGGTAGTAGTTTGAATGTGGAAAATTCTGCAGAACCTAAATTTTTGATTAATGCAAATGGTGAATATTCTGTTGAAGGAAATATAATTATTTTAGATTCGGGAGCTGAATTTTCTTATGTAGTAAATGGCGACAAGCTAGAACTTACTGCTGTAGATAATCCTCAAATCGCGGACGATGAGTTGGTGCTAACTTACGAAAAGTATTAAACGAATTAATTTTATTGAAAAGCAGCAATACCAGTAATATCAGCCCCTGTAATCAATAAATGAATGTCATGTGTGCCCTCATAGGTGATTACACTTTCTAGATTCATCATATGGCGCATAATTGAGTATTCTCCAGTAATGCCCATGCCTCCTAGTATTTGTCTGGCTTCTCTAGCAATTTTTAGAGCCATGTCAACATTGTTTCTTTTCGCCATAGATATTTGAGCTGAGGTTGCTTTGCCTTCATTTTTTAGTTGTCCTAATCTAAAAGCTAATAATTGTGCTTTCGTTATTTCTGTAATCATCTCAGCTAATTTCTTTTGTTGCAGCTGAAAAGCAGCTATGGGTTTTCCAAATTGTACACGTTCTTTGGCATATCTTAGTGCAGTATTATAGCAATCCATAGCGGCTCCTATTGCACCCCAAGAAATTCCATATCGAGCTGAATCTAAACATCCTAGTGGAGCTCCTAAACCATTTTTTCCTGGTAAAAGATTTTCCTTTGGTACGCAAACGTTATTAAAAATTAACTCACCTGTGGCAGAGGCTCTTAAAGACCATTTGTTATGTGTTTCAGGAGTTGAAAACCCTTCCATGCCTCTTTCCACAATAAGCCCGTGAATTCTGCCTTCTTCGTTTTTTGCCCAGACTACTGCGATATCAGCAAAAGGAGAATTGGAAATCCAAAGTTTTGCACCATTTAAAAGGTAATGGTCACCCATATCCTTAAATTTCGTTTCCATTCCATTTGGGTTCGATCCATGATTTGGTTCTGTTAAGCCAAAACAACCCATAAGCTGGCCTGATGCTAGTTTTGGTAAGTATTTCTTTCGTTGAGCTTCAGTGCCATATTGAAATATAGGATACATTACTAAGGATGATTGTACCGATGCAGTTGACCGAACACCACTATCACCGCGTTCGATTTCTTGCATGATAATTCCATAACTGATTTGGTCTAATCCTGCTCCACCATATTCGGTCGGAATGTACGGTCCGAAAGCTCCAATTTCAGCTAATCCTTTTATAATTTGATTGGGGAACTCTGCCTTTTGCGCATATTCTTCTATTATTGGCGAAATGTCTCTTTTAACCCATTGTCTTGCTGCATCTCTAACAAGTTTATGTTCTTCAGAGAGTAGCTCATCAAGATTATAATAGTCCGGTGCTTCAAAAAGGTCAGGTTTCATATCGGCGTGTTTTATCAAATATAATTATGAAACGCAACATTACCTGCGTAAATTGTTACATTTTTAAATAAAAATCTTTAGTTAAGTCAATATATGCTGATGTGTATACGTGTCTTTCGGTTTCTATAGTTAATTGATTATTGTCAATTTCTTGCTTAATGAATGTAAATTCTAAAAGGCTTCTTTTGATTTTAGCATTTTCGCGCCCTTTTACTCTAGTGACTCGCTTAGGAAACAGTTTATTTTTAGCTGCAATTTTGATAAAATTTTCTTCTTCGTTATAAGGAATGACTGTGGCAAATGTACCACTAGAATCTAATAATTGAGAAACTCCACTTATGAGGTCGTTAAAAGGAAGTGCATCATAAAACCTGGCTTTTTTTCGAGATGAATCTATTGGAAAACTTCCATTGGTTTTTGAAATAGGAGGTTCATAAAAAGGCGGATTGCATACTATTAATTCGTATTTATCTTCTATTTCTTCAAGTAACTCGTCGAAAGCAGCATGATAACAAAACAGACGATCTGCCCAATTGGAGGCTTCAAAATTATCGACGCATTGCTCATAAGCATTTTCGTCTATCTCAATGGCATCTATTGTTTCAACATCACTACGTTGTGCTAACATTAAGGCAATTATACCTGTGCCAGAACCAATATCCAAAATAGAGTATAAATCTTCTTTTAATGAGACCCAAGCACCTAACAAAACCGCATCTGTACCAACTTTCATTGCACATTTATCTTGTTTTACAGTAAATTGTTTGAATTTAAATGGCTGTTTCAAATGTTATTTTTTATTTAACTGCTCTTTCTAATAACTCAATACTCATCTTGGCAGTGTTTAATTTAGCTTGAATTCCTATTGGGAAAGTGAAATTGTTTTGAATATGACCAAAACTCATTCCGTATACAGCGGGAATTTCTAGTGGTTTAATTCTATCCATTATTACTTCTTTCAAGGTAAAAGATTTTGATGTTTTCGGTTTGTCGCATCCTGCAAAAACACCAAATACAATTCCAGCAGCATTTTTAAAAGTTTCACCATGAATTAATTGTGTTAGCATCCGATCTATTCGGTACGGCGCTTCTTCAATATCTTCAATGCACACAATAGCATTTGTAAAGTCTATTTCATGCGGTGTACCTATCAGAGCATTTATTAATGTTAGACTACCTCCTAATAATCTTCCAGTAGTTGTTCCTTTATTTATGATATAGCGTTCATATTCGCTATTATTCTTTAATTTTTTATCTGTAAGTACTTTATTTTTAATTAAGAATCTGTCTTTAGGTTTAACTAATACATTTTCAAATTTTTCAATGCTGTACGAATCATTTATCGTACTACCGACCGGTCCATGAAAACAAACTAATCCAGTTTTTTTGTGAATGCCGTTTAATAGCGCAGTAATATCACTAAATCCAATAAGAACTTTAGGGTTTGTTTTAATTAAATCATAATTGATTAAATGCAATATTCTTGTACAGCCATATCCTCCTCTAGCACAAAGTATTCCATCAATATTTGGATTGCTAAACATTTCGTTTACATCTTGAGCTCGCTCTTTGTCTGTATTGCTGAAATATCCATGATTGCCAAGAATACGATTAGTATTGTACGTGTTAAACCCCATTCTTTTTAGAGTTTGTTTGGTGTTGACTAAGATTTCAGAAGTGATAGCATATCCGGGCGCTATTAGACCAATAGTATCTCCTTTTTTTAATTGTTTGGGTAAAATTAGACTATTGTATTCTGATGTTTTTGTGACACCAAAAGTTGATTGGGGAATTGCAAGTGCGACGGAAGCACTTAAAGCTGAACCGATAAATGTTCTTCTTTTAATCATTTGCCTTTTTTTGATTTGATTCTAATCTTCCTGGTTCCCTTGTTTCATTACCTTCTAATTCTAATAAAGAGTCACCTAATCTAGAGCGCATATTGTTGGCTAAAAGTTTTATCTTTTCAACAATTTCAGGATTTTCTTTTGCTATGTTTTTCGTTTCACTTAAGTCATTTACCACATCATATAATTCAATTTCTTCCATATCAATCATTCGGTAGTCTCCGGGTAGTCCATCTTTACCTGGTTCTTGCCCATTCATTGTTCTATATCTATGCGGAAAATATAATTTCCATTTTCCATAACGTACACCCATTAATTCATTCACCCGATAGTAAAAGAAATAAGCTTCTTGTGGACTTTCAGTACTTTCGCCAGTTAAAACTTTCCACACACTCATGCCATCTATAGTTTTTTTAGGGAGTTTAGCTCCTGTAACTTCTGCTATTGTAGGCAGTATGTCAATGGCCATTATAGGGGTATTGAGGGTTCTGTTAGCAGTAAGTTTACCAGGGTATTTTATAGCAAATGGCACGCGTTGAGCGCCTTCCCATGCTGTGCCTTTTCCTTCTCTGAATGGTAAAGCACTCCCGGCATGATTTCCGTAAGCTAACCATGGACCATTATCGGATGTGAAAATAATCATCGAATTTTCTTCGAGTCCATTCTTTTTTAAGGCTTCAATTATTTGTCCCACAGACCAATCTATTTCCATAATAACGTCGCCATACAATCCGCGTTCCGATTTTCCTTTAAACTTGTTTGAAACATATAACGGTACGTGAGGTTGCGGATGCGGTACATATAAAAAGAATGGGTTGTCTTTATTTCGATTAATAAAATCAACACTTTTTTCGGTAAGTAATGTTGTAAGGTGAGATTGATCTTCAAGAGTGTCAATTACTGTCTCATTTTGATATAAAGGAAGTGCAGGAAAATCAAATACAGTGCCTTGCCATGGATGGTTTGGCCACATATCATTAGAATATGGAATGCCAACCCATTCATCAAATCCATGTCGTGTAGGTAAGAATTTTTTATCATCACCTAAATGCCATTTGCCAAAAATT
The DNA here is from genome assembly GCF_009649685.1 of Flavobacteriaceae bacterium EG-1. Classification (GTDB taxonomy): domain Bacteria; phylum Bacteroidota; class Bacteroidia; order Flavobacteriales; family Flavobacteriaceae; genus Aurantibacter_A. Next base: position 264,359 of record NZ_WJPK01000002.1, on the reverse strand, counting down.
CCAGTTTTGTAGCCAATATCTTTTAGCATTTCTGCTATGGTTGTTTCTTTAGAATTTATACCAACTGGGCTTCCTGGGCCTAAAGCATTGTGAATTCCAATACGGTTTGGGTAACATCCAGTTAGAATACCAGCTCTTGAAGCAGAGCAAATGGGTTGAGCAGAATAATAGCTTGTTAATTTAATTCCTTCTTTGGCCATTTGATCTACATTGGGTGTAAGAATGTTTGGTGAGCCAAAAGTTCCAATGTCTTGATAGCCTTGATCATCAGTAAATACAATAATAATATTAGGTGGTACTGATTTTTCAGGTATTTTGTTTTTAACGTCCTTACAAGAAAAATTGAAAGCAATTAGTAGAAGGATTACGATTTGGAAAAAAGTGTATTTTTTTAAGAAATAGTGCACGGCCATTTAAAAATTATAAGCTTGTTAGTTGCAATGAATATACTTAATTTCATTCGTTGTAAAAACAAGATTAATTACAATTTCTCCAATTTATATGTATCCTCAAGTTCTTAAAAAGTTATTTCCTCTTAAGTTTTTTTGTCTATTAATTGCTATTGTGTTGATTAGTAGCTGTATTTCAAAAGAAAGACAAATTCACCCTGTGGATAAAGTACTAGAAACAATGTCGGATTCTTTACCTGAAATTGTTGTGCCAGAAGGAGTAGATGTTAATTCTGACGATTGGGCCGGAATTGATTTAGAGCCAAAAGCACCAATTCTTCCTTTGCGAGCTGAAGAAGAAGCAAAAAAATTTATACTACCTGTTGGGTATCATATTGAGCCAATTCTTACAGAGCCAGAAATTGAACAGCCTGGAGCAATAGCATTTGATGGTGATGGAAAAATGTTTGTTTTAGAATTAAGAACGTACATGTTAACTGTAGATTCGGATAAGACCTTAGAGCCAAAAAGTAGAATATCTCGTTGGGAGGATAATGATAATGATGGAGTTTATGAAAAAGGAACTGTATTTGTAGATGGTTTAATTTTTCCGCGTTTTGTATTACCATATGGTAAAGATTGTGTTTTAACTATGGAATCAGATGCAGATATTGTTTGGAAATACACGGATACAACAGGAGATGGAAAAGCTGATAAAAAGGAATTTTTTACTGATAACTATGGAAGATCGGGAAATGTTGAGCATCAGCAAGCTTTTATGTATTATAATATGGATAATTGGTTGTACAGTACTTATAATGCTTTTAGAATTAGAGAAACGGATAATGGAATAATTCGTGAAAACACAGGATTCAATAGAGCACAATGGGGTGTTACACATGATGATGATGGTAAGCTTTCATTTTTAGGAGGCGCCAGTGGCTTGCCTTCTCAGTTTCAATTCCCAGTACATTATGGTAATTTTAAGTATGAAAACAACTACGCGGAAGGTTTTGAAGAGCCTTGGGGAGCACCTGTAAAAGTTGCCGATCTTCAAGAGGGTATGGATCGGGTAAGTGAAAGAACCGGTGGTCCGACTAGGGTAACCGGTGCAGCAGGTAATGATATTTATCGCGGCGACCGCTTACCAAAAGAAATGTATGGTCAGCTTTTTTATGGTGAGCCCGTTGCACGTATTGTAAGACAAGTAAATCCTATTGTAAAAGAAGGGCTTACAACTTTACATAATGCCTATCAAGATGAAAAATCAGAATTTTTAAAATCTACTGATCCACTTTTTCGTCCGGTAGATTTAACAACGGCGCCCGATGGAACATTATATGTTACCGATATGTATCACGGTATTATTCAAGAAGGAAATTGGGCACAAGAAGGAACGTACTTAAGAGCTAAAATTAAGCAGTACCAATTAGATAAGGTAATTGGTCTTGGACGTATTTGGAGAATCACGCATGACGATTTTAATCGTGATGATACAAAACCAAATATGTTGGAAAAAACACCGGCCGAACTTGTGCAATATTTAAATCATAAGAATGGATGGTGGCGAGATAAGGCCCAACAACTTATTGTGTTGTCCAAGGATCAAAGTATAGCTGCAGCACTAGAAAAAATGGCTAAACAAAGTGATAACCTTTTAGGTCGTTTTCATGCACTTTGGTGTTTGGAAGGTTTAGGTTCATTGAAATCCGATTTGTTGGTTGATTTGTTGCAAGATTCTAATCCGCGTATGCGAATTCAGGCAATCCGTGCTAGTGAAACTTTATATAAGGCTGGAGATAAATCTTTTGCAAAAATGTATATTAATTTATTGTCTGATGAAAATGTTGATGTTGTTATTCAAGCAATGTTAACAGGTAATGTTTTGGAGGTTTCTGGTTTAAATATGGCAATTGAGAAAATATTAAAATCGAATAAAGCTAAAGGAGTACAAACTATTGGAAGTCAAATAATAAATCCAGAAGAAGTTAAAAACTGGTGGGACGATTCAAGGGCTAATGTAACTGATAATCAAAAGAGGCAATTAAACAAAGGTCAGGTTATATTTAATGAACTATGTGTGCAATGCCATGGTATTGACGGATTGGGAGCTCCAATAGGTGAGGGCTTAATTATGGCACCACCATTGGCAGGTTCAAATCGTGTTCAAGGTCATCCTGAATATGTAATTAAAACTTTACTTCATGGGCTGCAAGGTCCCTTGGCTGGCAAAACCTATCCTGCCGGAATAATGGTTGGAAATAAAGAACAATCCGATGATTGGATTGCCTCAATAGCTTCCTATATTAGGACTAATCTTTCAAACAAAGCAACTGTTGTAAGTGAGGCAGAAGTAGCAAAAGTACGCTCTAAAACAACTAAAAAAGATGGTTATTATCAATATGACGATTTAATTAATTCTGTTCCAGAACTGATGGTGCCAGATGATACATGGAAAATTTCTGCTAGTCATGCTGTTCAAACAAGAGTAGGTGGTTCAGCTTCAGCAGCAGGAGCGTTTAATTTTGAAGGTTGGTCAACTGGTGAGAATCAGAAAAAAGGGATGTGGTTTCAAATTGAATTACCAGAAATATCGGTAGTTTCAGAATTGCGTTATGTTTCTGCTGGAATTTCTCAAGGTTGGAGAGAAGGTTCTCCACCACCCTTACCCACCTATCCTAGAGCGTATGAGTTGCTGATTTCTGTGGACGGTGAAAATTGGATCTCCGTAGATAAAGGTGTTTGCAGTCAATCAAATATTGTGATGTCTTTTGATGCTACAAAAGCAAAATATTTGAAAATTGTTCAGACTTCTGATTTAAAGGATGAAACGCAAGAAAAATACCCTTGGACTATGCGAGAAATGAAATTATATGGTGTCACCAAGATATAGTGCAACTAAACCTTCCGGTGTTGTTACATGAATTGACTTGTTCTCGCGATCAACCTTAGTGACGATTTCATCGCTAATAGGAATCAATAATTCTTTGTTTCCTTTCATAGCAACAAATAATGCTTGTGATGTGTTGTCATTTACTCCAGTAATAATGCCAATATCGCCGTGAACAGAGTCTTGAAGTGTGTAGCCGACAACTTCATGAAAATAAAATTTATTGCCTGTTAATTTAGGTAAAAGCGACAAGGGTAGGTAAAGTTTAGACCCCATAATACGGTCTGCACTCGGCTCGTCTTTGATATCCTCAAAATCAATTCTAAGTAAAGCCGATTTGTGAAGTCGACATTTTTTAATAAAAAATGGAACCATATTATCCGTCTTTAGACGGATAAATACTGATTCCATGTTTTCGTATATTTCAGGTTCGTCGGTATCTAATTTAACAAGAACCTCGCCCTTAAAACTGTATTTTGAAACGATTTTGCCGAGATAGAAACAATCTTCTTTGCGCATCGTTTTGCAAATTACTTATCTTCTTTAGGAGTTTCTTCAGTTGCAGGAGCTTCTGCTGCTGGTTCTTCGGCAACTTCTGGAGCTTCCGCAATTGCTTCAACTTCTGCTTCTGCACTTTCTCCTTCAGGAGTTTCAGGTAATTCAGCAGCGGCAGCGGCGGCTGCACGTTTTTCATTAACTTCTTTTTCAGCTTTTAAAGCTTCAGCTTTGGCCTGGTCTTTAGCTTTTTCTAAACCATCTACTTTAGCACCTACTAATTTGCTTTTCTCTTCTAACCAAGCATTGAATTTTTCTTCAGCTTGCTCCTCTGAAAAAGCACCTTTCGCAACACCTCCTAATAAGTGTTTTTTCATCATAACGCCTTTGTATGATAAAATAGCTTTAGCTGTATCAGTAGGTTGAGCACCATTTTGCAACCACTTTACAGAATTATCAATACTAAGGTCTATTGTAGCAGGGTTTGTATTAGGATTATAAGTCCCTAATTTTTCAAGATATTTACCATCTCTTTTAGAGCGTGCATCTGCTGCTACGATCCAATAAAATGGTTTTCCTTTTTTACCGTGTCTTTGAAGTCTAATTTTTACTGGCATATCACATTAAATTGTTGGGTGCCCGACCCAGATTATTAATTCATTTTTCGTTTTCCTTGTAAAAGGGCTGCAAATATACTTTATTTCTTTAAAACCTAACCATGTTTAATAAATTATATTTAAATGAATTGTCTGATTATTTTTAGTTTGTTTTATTCTCGTTCCGCTAATTGATCCTTGCCGACTACTAATTTAGATTTATGAGCTTCTACTAGATTGTTTATTTCTTTTAAAATATCCGGATGCTGATTGTTGATATTGAATTGTTCTCCTGGATCATGACTTAAATTGTATAAGATAGGTGGATTGTGTTCTTCGCGTTTTCCAAATTGTCCGTAAACACCCTGCGTAATGTAATGTGCTTTGAAATCTCCTAAACGAACCGCATAAATTTCATTTCCACGGTAATAAATAATACTATTTCGCGTACTTTCTTTTTGTTGAAATAGAACAGGACCTAAATCATGGCTGTCTAAAATCCGGTCATGAGGTAATTTGGCTCCGGCTAAATTGCTAAAAGTTGAAAATAGATCCATAGTTGATCCAATTTCAGTGATAACAGCTGGTTTAATTCTTCCAGGAGCCCAGAATATTGCTGGTTCACGCATTCCACCTTCCCAAGTAGAGCCTTTGCCAGCTCTCAATAAGCCCGCGCTACCACCATTTAATTTAAATGGTAGCCACGGGCCGTTATCAGATGTGAAAACTACAATAGTGTTTTCTGCTAATCCTTCTTCTTTTAATGTTTTTATAATCTCACCAACACCATAATCAATTTCTTCAATAACATCTCCATATAATCCTCTTTTGCTTTTGCCTTCAAATTCTTTTGAAACAAATAAAGGAACATGAGGAAGGTTATGTGCTAAATAAACAAAAAATGGCGAGTCTTTATTTTTTTTAATATAATTAATGGTTTCTTCTGAATAGCGTTTTATTATGGTGTGTTGATTTGCAGGTCGTTCAATAATAGCTGTGTTTCTTATAAGAGGTACATTGAAATGAGCAGGTTCTATAGAGTCGTAAGATCGGTTCCAATAATTTTTGAATTCATCACCTTGTAATAAATCCATATCATTTGAATATGGAATTCCAAAGTAGTAGTCAAAACCGTTATTTGTTGGTAAGTATTGTTTTTTGTGTCCTAAATGCCACTTTCCTATAGCAGCAGTTTTATAGCCTACTCCCTTTAATTGCTCGGCTAGTGTTATTTCACTTGCTGGTAATCCGTTTTTCGAGTCTGGGAAAAGAACCCGTTGTTTTTTGCTAGTCATACCACTTCTAATAGGTAATCTGCCTGTTAAAATAGCTGCTCTGCTAGGGGTGCAAACACTTGCTCCAACGTAAAAATTGGTCCATTTTTGACCTTCAAAAGCCATTTGATCAAGATTAGGTGTCTTTATAGTAGGATGTCCGTAAACCCCTAAGTCACCGTACCCCATGTCGTCGGTGAAAATTATGATGAAATTTGGTTGTTCATGTTTTGGTGATTGGCTTTTTAAATTGGAACAAAAGCAAGTAATTAATAACGTAAAAATTAAGTTTTTCATTAAAGTGATTTTATAAAAAAATGAATATACCAATTATTTGTAAAGAGCGAAAAGTAAATTTATCGAAGAAGTTAATAACTCCTCATAATTACCTTTTTTATAACTATCTCTTTTGCGTATTTTTATAGGCACTTTTTTTAGCACTTTTGTCCATTGGACAGGTGGCTTCCTAATAGATAGATATTCTTTATGTACCTAATTTTTGATACTGAAACAACTGGGCTTCCAAAACGATGGAATGCACCTATTACAGATACTGATAACTGGCCGCGTTGTATTCAGATTGCTTGGCAGTTGCACGATGACATGGGGAATTTGGTAGATAGTCAAGATTACTTAATAAAGCCAGTTGGCTTCAATATTCCTTATGATGCCGAGCAAATTCATGGTATATCGACCGCATTGGCTCAGAAAGATGGTATTTCTTTGTCCGAAGTTTTAGAAAAATTTAATGCTGCAATGTCGCAAACTAAATTTATTGTAGGGCAAAATGTAGGCTTTGATTTGAATATTATGGGTGCTGAATTTCATCGTTTAGGTGTTGATAATCCATTACAAGAACTGCCAGTATTAGATACTTGTACAGAACATACAGCTCAACTCTGTCAAATTCCAGGTGGTAGAGGAGGTAAATTTAAATTACCAACACTTACTGAATTACATGAATTTCTATTCGGAGAACCATTTTCAGAAGCACATAATGCCACGGCAGATGTTGAGGCAACATCACGTTGTTTTTTAGAGCTCATTCGTAAACAACAATTTACAAAAGAGCAACTAGATGTTCAGTCTGATTATTTTAAAAATTTTAATGAGGCCAATCCCAAAGAAATAGAGTTAATTGGATTAAAACACATTAATTTAAAAAAGGCATCAAAAAAAATAGCTGATGCACTATGGAATGAAGCAACTGTAGGTATTTCATCGCAAGAAATTGAAGAAAATCTAGAAAATTTAGCTGAGGTACCTTTTTCTCATTTGCATAACCATTCTCAATTTTCAGTTCTACAGAGTACTATTAATATAAAGAGCTTGGTAAAGTCTGCTGCAGAAAACGAAATGCCTGCTGTAGCCTTAACAGATCATGCAAATATGATGGGTGCTTTTCACTTCGTAAAAGAAGTAAAAGCACATAATAAAACTGTAGCTGAGAAAAACAAAATTGCTGAGAATCATGGTGAACCTGCAAATGGAAAAACAATAAAACCTATAATAGGTTGCGAGTTTTTTGTTTGTGACAATCATTTGAATAAAAATGTGAAGGATTACGGCTATCAAATAGTAATGATGGCTAAGAATAAGAATGGTTATCAGAATTTGTGCAAGATGTCATCTATTGCTTATACCGATGGCTTTTATTATGTGCCTCGTATAGATCGAAAAATAATTCAACAATACAAAGAAGATATTATTGTACTTACCGGTAACTTGTATGGTGAGGTGCCTGGTAAAATTTTAAACGTTGGAGAAAATCAAGCAGAAGAAGCCCTACTGTGGTGGAAGCAAGAATTTGGGGATGATTTGTACGTAGAAATAATGCGTCATGGTCAAGAGGATGAGGACCGGGTGAATCAAGTATTAGTGCCCTTGGCAAAAAAACATAAAGTAAAATTAGTTGCAACTAATAACACCTATTATTGTGCTAAAGAAGATGCAGAGGCTCATGATATTCTGTTGTGTGTAAAAGATGGTGAAAAACAAGCCACACCTATTGGGAGAGGTAGAGGTTATCGTTATGGTTTGCCAAATCAAGAGTATTATTTCAAGTCTTCAGAAGAAATGAAAGCTCTATTTAAAGACCTGCCTGAAGCGATTTCTAATGTTAAAGAAGTAGTAGATAAAGTAGAGCCATTTGAGTTGGCAAGAGATGTTTTGCTTCCAAAGTTTGATATACCAGATGATTTTAAAGTAGCGGAAGATGCGGACGGTGGAAATAGAGGTGAAAACGCCTATTTGAGACATATTACCTATGAAGGAGCTAAGAAACGTTATGGAGAAATTACTCCTGAAATTAGAGAGCGAATTGATTTTGAGTTAGATACTATTAAAAATTCTGGGTATCCTGGTTACTTTTTAATTACAGAAGATTTTATTCGTGAAGCACGTAATATGGATGTTTCTGTAGGTCCTGGAAGAGGTTCTGCAGCTGGGTCGGTAGTGGCTTATTGTTTAACGATTACCAATATAGATCCTTTAAAATACGATTTACTTTTTGAGCGATTTTTAAATCCTGATCGTGTATCAATGCCAGATATTGATATAGATTTTGATGATGAAGGTAGAGGGCGTGTAATGGATTATGTAATAAATAAATATGGTGCCAATCAGGTAGCTCAAATTATAACATATGGTACAATGGCAGCAAAGTCATCTATTAGAGATACTGCCAGAGTTCTAGATTTGCCATTAAGTGATGCTGATAGAATTGCCAAATTAATTCCTACCATGTCTAAGCTAGGTAAGATTTTTGGTGTTTCTGAAGCAGATTTAAAAAAGAAATTTCGAGCCGATGACTTAGAAAAAGTAAATGAGCTATTAAATATTTCTGAAGGAAGTGATTTAGAGGCTCAAACCGTAAATATGGCCCGTATGTTAGAAGGGTCAGTACGTAATACTGGAATTCATGCTTGTGGAGTTATTATTACACCTGATGATATTACGAACTTCGTGCCAGTTGCAACGGCTAAAGATTCAGATTTATATGTTACCCAGTTTGATAACTCGGTAGTTGAAAGTGCGGGATTGTTAAAGATGGATTTCCTGGGATTAAAAACCCTAACATTAATAAAGGACACCGTAAAGATTGTAAAGGCAAAACATGGAATTGATTTGGTTCCAGATGATTTTCCTTTAGATGATGAAAAAACTTTTGAGCTTTTTCAGAAAGGAGACACAGTGGGTATTTTTCAATATGAATCTCCAGGAATGCAAAAACATATGAAGGATTTAAAACCTTCTGTTTTTGATGATCTAATAGCTATGAATGCCTTGTACCGGCCAGGGCCAATGGAGTATATTCCAACATTTATACAACGTAAAAATGGAATAGCTGAAATTAAGTACGATTTGCCAGATATGGAAGAGTACTTAAAGGAGACCTATGGTATTACCGTATACCAGGAGCAGGTAATGCTGCTTTCACAGAAACTTGCAGGTTTCTCCAAAGGTGATGCAGATGTCTTGCGTAAAGCAATGGGTAAAAAGATATTTGCTTTACTCCAGAAATTAAAACCGCAGTTTCTAGATGGTGGAGAAAGTAATGGACATCCAAGAGATGTACTCGAAAAAATTTGGAAAGATTGGGAGGCATTTGCAGCATATGCATTTAATAAAAGTCACTCAACTTGTTATGCATATATTGCATATCAGACTGCCTATTTAAAAGCACACTATCCGGCGGAATATATGGCTGCAGTGCTTTCAAATAATATGAATGACATAAAGCAGGTTACTTTCTTTATGGAAGAATGTAAGCGCATGGGGTTAACTGTATTAGGGCCGGATGTAAATGAATCGTATTACAAGTTTGCGGTTAATAAAGAAGGTGCAGTACGTTTTGGAATGGGTGCTATTAAAGGTGTGGGTAAGTCCGCTGTTGATACCATTGTAGAAAATAGGAAAAAAGAGGGGCCCTATAAATCGGTTTTTGATATGACCAAGCGAATTGATTTACGGGCTGCAAACAAAAAAGCTTTTGAAAACCTTGCTGTTGCTGGAGGATTCGATTCTTTTGGAGTAAACAGAGCGCAATATTTTCTTTCTGAAAGTGATGGGATAACATTTTTAGAAAAGGTAGTTAAATATGGTGCTAAATTTCAAGAAAACGCAAACTCATCACAAGTTAGCTTGTTTGGTGAAGCTAGTGAGGTGCAAATTCCAGAGCCAGAAGTTCCACATTGCGAAGAATGGGCAACTATGGAAAAACTTCGTAAAGAAAAGGAAGTAGTAGGAATTTATATTTCAGGTCATCCATTAGATGATTTTAAGAAGGAAATTAAATCTTTTTGTAATGCTAATGTTTCGTGTATGCACAATTTGCCTGAATATGTGAGTAGAGAGCTTTCATTTGCCGGGGTAATTTCAGATGTACAACATCGCATTTCAAAAAACGGAAAAGGATGGGCCGCATTTACATTAGAAGATTATACAGATTCTTTTGAATTTCGAATTTTTGGTGAAGAATATTTAAAATTTAGACATTTCTTAATGATAAATTCTTTCGCTTATATTAAGGTTTATGTAAAAGATGGATGGGTAAATCGTGATACGGGTAAAAAGGGTGATCCGCGAATACAATTCAACAGTTTTATGTTGTTGCAAGATGTTATGGATGCTTATGCAAGAAAATTAACGATAAAACTCAATATTGATAATTTACAAGAAGATAGAATTAGAGCATTAAAAGATACGATGACTACGCATAAAGGGGATCATGCCTTAAATTTTGTAGTTTATGAAATGAGCGAAGAAATAAAAGTAAACTTAATTAGTAGAAAACAGAAGGTGCATATTAGTGCGGAACTACTAGAAGTTTTGGAAGAAGCCGATGTTCATTATAAATTAAACTAAGTTTGGCATTTTATTAAGGAGTAATTATAAATTATAATAATAGATTTGCTCAATATAGCAATAGATATTAGGAATGTGACGTTAGTAAGTTTTAAGCATAATAATTGACTAACTTTGTGTAATTAAAAAAATAAATCAAATGGCATTAGAAATAACAGATGCTACTTTTGAGGAAGTAGTGTTAAAAAGTGATAAACCTGTAGTTGTTGATTTTTGGGCAGCGTGGTGTGGACCTTGTAGAATGGTAGGTCCTGTAATAGAAGAATTAAGTACGGAATACGATGGAAAAGCCGTAGTTGGTAAAGTAGATGTTGATGCAAATCAAGAATTTGCTGGTAAATATGGTGTGCGTAATATTCCTACTGTATTGGTATTTAAAAATGGTGAAATTGTAACTAGACAAGTAGGTGTTTCTCCGAAACAAGTTTATGCAGATGCAATCGACGCTGCATTGTAAGAATTAAAATTTAATTTTAATTCAAGAAGGTTCAATTATGACTAGTCATGGTTGAACCTTTTTTATTTTATACCTTAATCTGGTCTTTAGTATCTTCGAAATATGAATCTGCAATCAGAATTAAATAAAGCAGTATTATTCCAAAATTTAGAGCTTTTAGCTAATCAAGTGGTTGAAGGTTTTATTAGTGGAATACATAAGAGTCCGTTTCATGGCTTTTCAGCAGAATTTGCTGAACATAAAATTTATAACCCAGGAGAGAGTACGAAGCATATTGATTGGAAGTTATTTGCAAAAACGGATAAACTTTATACAAAACGTTATGAAGAGGAGACTAACCTAAGGTGTCACATGATATTAGATAATTCGGCGTCGATGCATTATCCTGAAGTTGCTAATTTAGATATAGCTAATTTAAATAAAATAGGTTTTGGTGTTCTTTCGATAGCGGCTTTAATGAATGTTCTTAAAAGACAACGAGATGCTGTAGGTTTAAGTGTATATGCAGATAACTATAGTTATTATGCACCTGAAAAGGGTAGTGAGCGTCACCATCAAATGTTATTAGCTAAGTTAAGCGAAATTGTTAAGGAAAAAACTCCCGACAAACACACAGCGACATACGAAAATCTTCATTTAATAGCGGAAAATATTAAGCGCAGAAGTTTAGTGTTTTTGTTCACAGATATGTTTCAAACCAGTGTTGAAAATGATAAAATGTTTAGTGCGTTACAGCATTTAAAGTATAACAAGCACGAGGTGGTCTTATTTCATTTATTAGATAGTGAAAAAGAATTGCATTTCAATTTTGAGAATACACCCAAACGATTTGTTGATGTAGAAACAGGTGAGAAAATCGATTTGTATGCCGATACAGTAAAAGAGTCTTATGAAAAAGAAGTTCAATCTTATTTTGAAGCTTTAAAACTAAAATGTGCCCAATATCGAATAAAATATGTCAGTATAGATGTTGCAGATGGTTTTTCAAAAGTGATTAACACATTTATGATTGAGCGTCAGAAATTTGGTTGAATTAGTTTCATATTCTCAAAATCGAAGCTATATTTTTCATTGGAGTAAAAAATATTAAAAATTTATTTTTTATGCACTTATAGGCCTTGTGATACTATAAACACTAGAGGTGAGCAGGTTTAAATTATTAATTTAAAGGGTTTTATGAAATTTTTATTTCCATATTAAAATATTTCGTTCTAATTTTGGTGCACCCAAAGAATTGAACTTAATTATTTTAGTATGAAAAACGTACTTTTAAAGTATACTATGGCACTTGCAATATTTTGTATCTGTCAAAATGTTATCTCACAAGAAATTCCCTTAGAACAAGATAGTATAGTAGAAATTGTTGCACCGAACGTGTTATCTTTTGTGCTTGTTAATGCAGATACTGATGAAGATATAGCAGAAATTACAGAGGGTTCAATATTTATACTTGAAGAAATTGGTACTACAAATCTAAATATAAGAGCGGAGGTTGATTCGTTAACACAAAGTGTTGTTTTCGACTATCAGTCTGTGAAAAATTACCATACCGAAAATCTTCCAGAATATGCAATTGGCGCAAATGATGATGATGACTACCGACCATGGACTCCCGATTTTGGAGTAAATACATTAACTGCAACAGCTTTTAACCAAGATAATGGAACGGGAACATCAGGAGATTCGTTGACCGTAAATTTTGAAATACTAGAAAGAACCCAAGTAGTAATTCCGGCTTTCGAGTTAAGAATAAATAGTGGTGGTCCAGCCGTAATGTTTAATGATTCAATTCAATTTATTGCAGATACTTTATTTGTTGGCAGTAGTAAATCCTATGCAAATAATAATATTGTAGATGTTTTTGAAACATCAAATGATTCCATTTATAAAACTGAACGTACTACAAATGGTAGTTTGCAAAATTTTGGATACAATATTCCAGTTGCAAATGGGCAATATGAAATAAATTTACATTTTGCTGAGATTTATTGGGGTGCAACCAATGGAGGTGAGGCTGGATTAGGTAAGCGTGTTTTTAATGCATCGATAGAAGGAGAAGAAATAATTGTTGATTTCGATTTGAGTGCAGAAGCGGCACCGATGACTGCACTAATAAAAACGTATACTACAACTGTAGTTGATAGTGTGTTGAATATAGATTTCGGTGCTACTGTAAACCAACCAAAGGTTTCTGCCATTGAAATTTTTGGAGAAGAAATTGTGGTTTTTCCAGAAGAATGTGTTTGGAGTAATCTTGCCAATTCTTCTAATGAAAAGTATAATTCGCAACGTGTAAAAATAGAGAATAAGTTATTTGTATTTACAAGCGCCGTGTCAGATTCAATAATTTCGTCAGTTACCGAAGTGTACGATGCAACGAACGATATTTGGTCAGAAGTAAATTCAATGCCTACTGCTGTGTCAGAAATGGCTACTGTAGCTGTTAATGATGAAATTTGGCTTATCGCAGGTATTAAAAATGACTCCCTTGCTACCGCTACAAACATCGTTCAAGTATACAATACGAGTACCAATACTTGGTCCATGGGTCCGCAGTTACCTAGTGCGCGTTCTGCAGGTGCGGCTGCATTTTTTAATAGTGAGGTGCATTATTTCGGAGGACTAATGTCGGATAGTGAAACTAGCTTAAGCGAGCATTTGGTTTTAAATGTAAATGATGTGGCGGCTGGTTGGCAATTGGCTGCAGATCTTCCAAATTCTAGAAGTTCTCTTAGTGCTGCAACTGTTGGTGATAAAATTTATGCTATAGGAGGAGAAAGTGTACTTGCTGATAGTATTCCAAATCAGAGTTTTTTAGATGAATACAATCCTGAAAGTAATACCTGGATTAGTAAAGCTAATCTACCAAGTGTGCGTTCAAATTTTCAATCTGGAACAATAGTTCACAATAATAGAATAATAATAGTTGGCGGAAAGAGTGGGGGAAATACACTTAAGGATATTATTGAATATGATGTCGCAACAGATACATGGTCCGATCGTTGCAAATTACCGTTACAAGTTATAGAGCCAATTGCGGAAGTATTTGGGGATAAAATAATTGTAGTAAACGGAACGAGTACTATATCAACAACAATTGAACCAGAGGAAGTTATTGAAGAAGAACAAAAAGTACATGTATTGGTCTATCATGAAACGGGTGAGTTTAGACATTCTTCAATTCAAGCGGGCATAGATATGGTGAATGAATTTGGAAAAGAACTTAATTGGGTAGTTGCTGATTCACAAACTAGTGATGTCTTTACTAATGAAAACTTAGCAAATTATGATGTTGTAATTTGGATGAATACTACCGGAGATAAAATTCTAACGGCATCTGAAGAGAAGGCTTTCGAATCTTATATACAAAATGGTGGTGGCTTTGTTGGGGTGCATTCGGCAACGGACACTTATAGAAGTGGAAGTTGGAGTTGGTATAATGATTTGGTTGGGGCCGTCGTACAGGTCTCTCCATATCATACTTCTAGTAATTTTAGTGGAATAATTGATGTGGTAGGTGAGCATTCAGCAGTTGCTCATTTAGGTGCTACAGAATGGCATAAAAACGATGAGTATTACTACTGGGAACGTAATGGTGGTTATTTGTATAATGGTAATGTAGATTTGTTACAAGTGCGAACTACTGGTGCAAATACATACGATGCTGCAAGACCTGTTACTTGGTATAAGGAATATGATGGTGGTCGTTCTTTCTATACAGCATTAGGACATAATTCTAAAGATTATAAAAGTGATGCTAAATTTAGAACTATGATGAAAGAGGCAATCATTTGGGCGGCAGATGGTGGCGTACTTGATATAGTTGAAGAAAAGGAAGAAGAAACTGACTTGGCTGACACTGCTACAGAGAATAGTATAATTGGAATATACCCAAATCCGGTTATTGATGTGTTAAATGTTGATGCTAATGTATTGCCTTTGGGTACTATTGGAATGATAAATATTTTCGGAATGGATGGTGATTTTGTTAAGCGAAAAAAAGTAAGTAATTCGGATAATCAAATAGATTTAAATGATTTAAATTCAGGTTATTATATAGCTTTAGTGCAAATAGGTGATCTTACTGAACGTCATTTAATCTATAAACAATAGAATCGTAGAATTGTTTGTTTAAATTATTTAATTAAGTGACTTGGCGGGTAACCAAATTGCTTTTTAAAACATCTGCTGAAATAAAGGGGGTCATTAAAGCCAACACAATAAGTTACTTCTGAAACATTGAAATTTTTGGTTTTTAATAATTGAGCAGACTTTTTAAGGCGAATTGTTCGTATAAATTCATTGGGAGAGAGGTCGGTTAATTCTTTTATTTTTCGATATAGTTTTGATGAGCTCACTCCTAGTTCTTCACATAAGAAAGCGGAATTAAGTTCGTAATTGCTCATGTTCTGCTCAATAACCTGATTTACTTTCACCATAAATTCTTCGTCAATAGGAGAGTGTGTTAGCACTTTGATGTTGCTTTCAATATCTGCTGAGAATTTTCGTTTTAGTGCTGTTCTTGATTTTATAATATTGTCGATGCGTGTTTTTAATAATGAGGGGTTAAAAGGTTTGACAAGATATGCATCCGCTCCAGAATTATAACCTTTAATTTTGTCGTCACTTTCGGCTAATGCGGTTAATAGGATAACTGGGATATGACTAATGGAGGCGTCATTTTTTAATTTATTACAAAATTCCAACCCATTCATTATCGGCATCATTACATCAGCAACACAAACAATAGGTTTTATTTGACTGCAAATTCGTAGCGCTTTTATACCATTCTCTGCTTCAAAAACTTTGTAATAATCAGATAAATAATCAACCAAGTAATTCCGTAATTCAGTATTGTCTTCTATAATTAAAATACGCTCTTTTATTTCAGTATTTTGAATTATTTTCTTGGCAGTTAATAATTGCGGTGACTCCTCGAATTCTTGGTTTTTTTCATATTCAAAAACCTCATTATCATCATAATTAATTCGTTCTATTGGAATTTTAACAATGAAAATACTCCCTTGTCCTGGTGTGCTTTTTACTGTTATTGAACCTTTATGTAATTCTATCAAAGCGTTAACTAATGATAGGCCAATACCCGAACCTGTATTGTTCTCTTTACTATTTTTAGCTTGATAGAAGCGGTTAAATATTTTTTCTTGGCTAGCTAAAGGAATTCCTATACCGCTATCGCTTACTTCTAATTTTAAAAATGTTCGATTTTTAGCACTATGCTTGGAAAGAAAAACATCTACATTGCCATATTTGTGGGTGAATTTAAACGCGTTTGACAATAAGTTGTATAGTATTTTGTCGTACTTATCACGGTCTAAATAGCCTTCTAATTCTTTGTTTTCTGAAATAAAGTTGAACTGAATTTTTTTATTTTCCGCCAATTCTTGAAAGGAATCAAAAGTTACTTTGGTTCGTGTTAAAATATCTGTTTGCGAAACCTTAAGATTTAATTCATCTGCTTGAGATTTTCTAAAATCTAGCACTTGATTTACAAGGTTTAATAGTCTGTTAGCATTTCGATTGATGAGGTCAAATTTTGCATTTTGAAAAGAATTGTTAGTTTCACGTCCTTCCTCAATTAATTGTTTTACTGGTCCTAGTATAAGCGTTAGAGGTGTTCTTAATTCATGTGAAATATTAGTAAAGAATCTAAGTTTTTCGTTGCTTAATTTTTCATCTCGTTCGCGTTTTACCTTTTCCATTAACAGTTGTTCTTTCAACTTAATTCTAATTTTAATTTGTCTTCGAACAAAATAGAAAAGTACCGATAATGCTACTAATAGCAGTGCTAATGCTTTGTATGTGAGCCAAAATGGAGGTAGAATTTTTATGTTGTAGGAAGCGGTGTCGCTCCATACCCCATTGCTATTCATTGCTTTTATTTTAAAAGTATAATCTCCAAAAAAAAGATTAGTGTATTGTACGGTTCGTTGTTTAACATCTACAGTGTTCCAAGATTCATCAAAACCTTCAAGAATATAACTGTATTTATTAAATCGTTCGTTAATGTATGATGGACTAGTGAATGTAAGAGCAAAGTTCTTATTATCATTATTCAATTCAAGTGCTCGACTTTCATTAATGTCTTCTTTAAGTATTTGTTGGCCATTTAATTGGCTGCCAATTTCAATTTCTTTATTTTGAATTCTAATATTGGTAATTATAGGTTTGGGTGCATAGTTGTTATCTAATAAAGTTTGTGGCGAAAAAGAAATTACGCCATTTTTACCTCCTAAAAAAACTTCATCATCTGAATAATAAAATCCGCTTAAACTAAATACATCTAATCGGTTTCCACTATTGGTATGGTACGTTTTAGCGGTTTTCGTAGCGGTGTTGTAACGTGCAACTTGATTGTTGTTAACATTTAACCACAAACTTCCATTACCATCGGCAAATAGATCTGTAATCCATTTGTTTTGTAATTCTGTAGGTACATTGTATGCAGTAAAATTATCACTTTGTTTGTCATAATAATTTAAGCCATTTCTGGTTGCAGCCCATATATTTTTATTTGCATCAATTGTTAAATCGCTAACATTGCTATGTGATAAACCCTTATTCTTTTCTAGGTGAGTTTTATAGGTTTTGGCTTGTTCCGAAAAAGGGTCGTATAAATAAACACCTGCTTGAGTTGCAAACCAAATTTTACCATTATTGTCCGTAACTATTTTATTAATTTCATTGTCGACGATTTTTGTTCCAGCAAATTCTATGGGTTTAAAAGAGTTTGCATTAACGGCTAAAACCCCTTCGCCGTGAGATCCAATCAGTAATTTATTTTTACCAATTTTTGCAAATGCCAAAACAGGAGATTTTTGGAATCCGATATTGTGTTTTTTAGATTTATTTTTGAGGTAATCGTAAATCAATATTTCACCATTCCAAAGCCCACAAAAGAACTTTTTTCCATCAAATGAATATATGCTAGCGATATCTTTTTGCTTGTTATAAAGTGGGGAATAATGCCCATTGTCGTAAATAAATAGTCCGTTATGCCTAGTGGCTACAATTAACTTATCGTCATAGGTCTTAGCAAATCCTCTTATTCTTGGAATTTGATTTTGAATGTATTTTGAAATTTCTTTGTTAGTTTTAAATTGATTCTCAAACGGATCAAATTTATCTAAACCATCTTCAGTGCCTATCCATAGTACGCCAGATGCATCAAAAAATAATGAAGATACTAGGTCGTCAACTAAAGAATTATCATCGGAAAGTTCAGAATAGAATAATGAAAACTCTTGAATAGCAATGTTTTCAAGTTTTTCTGTTACCAATATTCCGCCTAATGTTCCAAGCCAATATTTTCCATCAGGGGCTTGTGCTATTGAGGTAAAATGGGGTCCTAGTTTGTCTCGCATTGAAACATCATCAATGTACAGATTTTCGAATTTGTTGCTTAGTGTGTTGAGTTTGTATAGACCTGCACGTGTGCCAATAAATATATCGGAATTATCATTTTCATAAATAAAATTCACGTAAGGGTTAAGCTCTGTTGAATTGGGTATTGTTAAGTTAAATTCAATTGTGGATGCAATGTTGCCTTGTTCGTCTAATGTAATTTTTACAATTCCGTTATCCTTATAACTGCCAATCCAAATATAACCTTTAGAGTCTTCAAATATTTCTTTGATATAAGAGAAATTCGGCAATTCAATTTTTTCAAATGAGTTTAGTTTAGGATAATAAACAAATACCCCTTTGTCTCTTGTGCCCACCCATACTCGTTTAAATCGATCAACATGAACAGCTCGTATTTCGTGATCTTGTATTGTGTTAGGATTGCTTTGGTCGGGTAAGAAGGTTTTGAAATTATTTGTTGTCATATTGAACCTAGTAAGGCCATTACGAGTACCTATCCAAAGAATATTTGATCCGGTATCAAATTCTAATGCAGTAATATCATCATTCTGGATAGCATTAGTTGTTTCTGATGAGGTGGTGTAACTTTTAAATTCAAAACCATCAAAACGGTTAAGTCCTGAAAAAGTTCCTAGCCATAAGAAGCCGTTTTCGTCCTGTAAAATGTGCCGCACTGCATTGTGAGTAAGTCCATCATTATCTGTGTAGTGCTGAAACTTAATATTTTGGGCTTTAAGTTGAATGCTAACAAGGAGTAGCATTACACCTAGAAAAATACTTTTTATGATGCCCTTAATTTGCATTTAATAATTTTGAATTTTAATCTATTCGTAAATGTCTTTTAATGGCGATTAAAATTTAATTAAATAATAAACCAACTATTAAAATATTATTTTCTCGGATTTTTAGAAGTCATTTCTAATTCTAATGTTCCGCCATTAATAAGTTGGTTGTGATTTAAGTAAAACATTTCATGTGGGTTGTTTTGCCATTTTATTTTATTGATATAAATATTTTCATCACTATTATTAACTGTTTTTATTTGAATTTTATCACCAGGGTAATAATCGTTATTTAAATGGATTGTAACCTGATCAAAAATAGGGCTTCCTATCTCATAATTTGGGTTTTCTTCGGTGCCACCATTCATTTGAAAAAGTCCAGTTTTTAATAATACAGCTAAGCTACCCATAAGACCTTGATCTTCATCACCATTATATCCTGTAGAGGTACTTAAGCCACTATATGCCTTTTCAATTACTTTACGAGACCAATATTGAGTTAAATCAGGGCGGTCTAGGTGGTTAAAAATAAAAGCGGTCTGCATAGAGGGTTGATTGCCATAGTTTATAGGAATTTCTCGATATTCAGGATGAAGCTCTTGAGAATGCGAATTGCCAGCTGTGAAACCTAGTTTTTCTGCAGTTTCAAATTGATAGTTTAATTTTTCCACAGCTTTTTCTTTACCACCCATTAATTCAGCTAAGCCCTTAAGATCATGTGGAACAAACCATGTAGATTGTGCGCCATTTGATTCTATAAAACCGTGTTCATGTTCATACGGACTAAAATTATCTGACCATTTACCATTAACATCTTTTGGATGCATCCACCCAATTTCTTTGTCAAAAATGTTAGCATAATTATTAGATCTTTTGATGAAATAATCATAATCTCTAGTATGTCCAAGTTTTTTTGCTAATTGTGCTAAAGTCCAATCTTGGTACGCATATTCCATAGTTAGACTTGCACCTGATTGATGCAAGCCAAAGCGTCCTTCAGGAATAGGGTAGGGTACATATCCATCTTTAATATAGTATTTTAAGCCACCACCTAATGCTGTGTTGTGTTCATAGCCAGATTTTTCCATAATGCCTCCGGGCATGTGGTTCTTTTTTAGGGCTTGATAAAGTTCTTCGTGATTATCTTTTATAATACCTTTTTGTATGGCACTAACAACAAAAGGAGTAGAGGAAGACCCCGTCATTACATAGGTGTAATTGCCTCCAGATGGCCCACGAGGAATAAGTCCACCATCTTTGTAATATTGAAGTAATGACTGAACAAATTCGTCCATAATTTCAGGATACACTAACCCCCATAGGGTATTTATAGTCCATTGTGCACCCCAAAAAGAATCGGAATTGTAATGGTTGAATATTGGCTTGCCTGTTTCGTCAAGTGGTATTTGGCCTATTCTAAAGTGTTCACCAGTGTTGTCAGGATAGGCTCCATTCACATCACTAATAATTCTACGACCTTGTAAAGCATGCCATAAGTCAGTATAAAATCTACGCTGAGCTTTTTCGGTACCGCCTTTAACCTCTATTTTGCTCAACATTGTATTCCATTCGGTTTTAGAATCGGAAACTATTTCATCAAATTCCCAATGCGATAATTCCGATGAAATATTGTTTTTTGCATTTTCAATGGACGTGTATGAAATGCCTACTTTCATTAAAACAGGTTTGTTTGGTTTTACAAGTGTTGCCAAATAGTTTCCAGTTTCAGAATCTTTATCTATGGAATTAATATTGGTATTTAATTCAATGTTAAAATATAATTTGGTTGCTTTTGGTCTTCTTCGTGTTTTTTCTAAAACTAGTTCGCCTGTTAAATTGTTATCACTTATTTTAGTAAGAAGACCTTCCAAATTTGCATTAGGGCCTAGCATACCATTTAAATTGAAGAGTATTGCTGCAGTTTTATTCTTGGGAAATTCATACTTATGAAGTCCTACTCTTTTGGTGCTTGTAAGTTCTGCTGATATACCATAACGTTCTAATTCAACATAATGATAACCGGGAGCCACTTTTTCGGTTTCATGATTAAATTTAGATTTAAAATCTTTGAATATAGAAGTTTGATTTTTATCTGAAATAGTTACTGGCAGTACCGAAAGTCCAGATAGTTGCCAAGCATGAATATGACTAAACCCATGTATGGTATCTACTTTGTACCGGTATCCACTTCCCCAAGCGCCGTCAACTTCAGTATCTGGGCTAAGGTTTACCATGCCAAAAGGTCGGCTTGCGGAGGAAAAGAAAAACCAACGCGAATTTTCAGAATCTAAATGAGGGTATACTTTGTCTACTGGGCTAACTTCAACAACTTCTTTGTCTTTCTTTTTTGAATCTATTTTACATGAGATAAAAAAAGTTAGCGATAAAATAGCCATTGCTATTTTTAAAATAGAATAGGATGAGGTTGGTTTCATTTAATTAATTCAAATTTTCAACTTTTTTTACGGAATTAACCAGTTTAATCGGTTTGGTGCCGTCTTCAAGTATTATTGTTTTATTTTTAATTCGATTACGTTATTGTCTATAAATATAATGTATTAGATTTTTCTGGTATAGGGTGAAATTGAACTATAATCTGTAGAAATATTATTATAACGTTTTTATCATTTTTTTGATTAATTCCATGTATTGAAGTTTAACAGTTGTTATGATTTTGAATTATTTTGTTTGAATATTTTTAATTTTTGGCAAAATTACTTTTGCCTTTAAAAATATTTGTAATCTATATTATGTTTATATTATTTATATAAACATGAGCAAGGGTTTTGCAAAACTGCATTTGAGTTAAATTAAAATGGACAGACTTTTAAATCTGCCCATTTTAGAAACATATTAACTCCTCAATGTTAATGGCCTTTTTATTTTAGTATCCTGGGTTCTGTTCTATATTGTTATCCGATAAAATAATTTCCGTAGCGGGAATTGGACGTAATAAATGAACTGTCGCATCAAAAGAACCATGGTCAATTATATGTGGATTATAAAGGTTTATACGCTCTTGTAATTTTCCTGTCCTTTTTAAATCGTTCCATCTGCTCGTTTCTCCAGCTAATTCTAGTGCTCTTTCATTTAGAATATCATCTACAGTAACTGTTGTATAATGATTTACTACCCCCGTGGCACGTTCTCTAACTATATTTGTATGTGCTGTAGCTTGGGTTAAATTTCCGGCACCTAAATGTGCTTCAGCGGCAATCAAATGTGATTCTGCTACTCGAAAAATAAAAGTATCTCTATATCCGCCTTCTGCTTCATCAAAGCCTACATCATCAAATTTTTTGAATATTGGAAAATTGGCATTAATGGTGTTGTCTGTATATTGATAATTTACTCCAGAGATATTTGTTGGTGAATCATTATAGTAATATTGATCTGGTTGATATACGTAATACCTATTTAATCTATCCTCCAATTCGTCTTGGGATAAAGTATTTTTTGGAAAATATATAACGGTATCACCTTCGGCTATAGCATCAGTTCCTACCGTGTCTACTATGTTAGCGTAGAGAGCTCTATGTAAAGTAGCATCTTCTCTAGTATCGTTGTCTTCAAATAGTGAATAGAAAAATTCAGTTGGCATAACGTTTCCTGCACGAAATCCATATGGGTTTTGTCTGTTTAAACCAGGTAATTGATCTACACTAAATTTAAGTGATGAATGTTTGTTGTTGTTTCTGTCCTCATAATCTCCACCAGCACCATATTGAATTGCAAATAATATTTCATCATTTAGTTGATTTTCATAGTCAAAGACTTGAGCATAGCTTTGAGATTTAATATCATAACTTCCAATGGCACTTTCAGCTAGTGCGGCTGCCTTAACAAAATCATCACTATCCGCATTAGATGTGTATGCTCTTGTTAAATGTACTTTGGCTAATAGGTGCTGTGCAGCTCTTTGAGAAAACCTTCCAGGTTCTGGATTTGCTTCTAAATTTGGAATAGCCTGCTCTAAATCTGAAATGATTTGCAAATATGTTTCTTGCTCAGACGATCTACTATATTCAGAGCTAATATCATTTATTTCATCTAAACTTATTACAACGCCTCCAAATTGTTGGACTAAATTAAAATAGGCCAATGCTCTAAGTGCTCTCGCCTGGGCTATGCCATTGTCTCGTGTTGAAGTGTTTGAAGGTGTCCAATCAATATTATTGTTAAACCTGTTTACTACAATATTAGCTTTACTTATAACATTGTAATTATTACTCCATTCAGAAGAAAAACTTCCTGTACTGCTGTTTATGTTCAAATAAACATTAAGTGAGCTTAAATCTGTATTAATATTTCCTTGAGTTGTAAATATATCAGTTCCCAACATGGTAACGTCGTAATTTTTGTAAATAGGACGCAGAGCATTATAAACTCCAACAACTAGTCTGTCTGCATTATCTTCGGTTATAAAATCTTCTCCAGTTAAGTTAGTGTAGTTTTCTTCCTCAATATATTTATTGCAGGAATAGATGGTAAAAGCTACTATTGCAACTAATAGCACCCGCCCTATATTTTTTTTATATGTATTCATTTTCTTGTTTTTTTTAGAATGCTAATTTTAAACCTAACAATGTTGTCATTGTTTGAAAGCTCATGTTGTATGAATTCTGAAGTGCGGTTTCAGGATCTGGACCCTCATAATCAGTAAAAGTGAACGGATTCTGGACATCTACTGATAACCTTGCACTGGACATTTTAAATTTGTCAAGCAAACTACTTGGAAAGTTGTAACCCATTCCAATATTACCAATTTTAACAAAGGACATATCTTCAAACCAATATTCGCCAACAGTAGGGGTGACTCCAGGTAAAGGATTTTCAGCTGTTGGATTATCGGGAGTCCAGTATGAGGTATTTATTTTGTTGAATCTAGTTTCACTAGCATTAATATTATGATGTTGATGAAATTCTGAATGGCCGAAGATGCCTTGTCTAGTATACATCATTACCGATAAATCAACATTTTTATATTTAAAAGTATTAGTCATACCACCGGTCCAATCTGGAGCTGTAGTGCCAATTACAACTTTATCATTTACTGCATCTAATACACCGTCATTGTTTTGATCTTTAAATTTATATTCCCCCGGAACTGCGTTGTAAATTGCTGCTTCTGCCGCTTCATCAATTTGCCAAATTCCTAATTTTTCGTAAGAATAAATAGCATCGGATGGTTGTCCGACGATTAATGCGCTATGAGTGCCAAATACTTGTAAATCTAGGTCTCCTTCAAGTTTTAGAATTTCATTCTTATTTCTTGCGAAGTTTAAACTAGTATTCCAGCTAAAGTTATCCGTTTGAATATTTTTCGTGTTTAAAGAAACCTCAATACCACTATTTTTCATAGAACCAAAGTTTCCTATGGCACTATCAAAACCAGTTAAACTTAACAGGTCTCTCGAGAATATAGCTCCATTTGTTGTTTTGTCGTATAATTCAAGTGATAGATTAATTCTGTTGTTGAATAAACCAAAATCAAGACCAAAGTTTATTTCATCGGAAACCTCCCAGGTTAATTGGTTGTTAGACAATCCGCTAACAATATTGCCATTGTTTAGTGCATCTCCAAATAAATAATTTGCATCATTCAAGAAGGCAAATGATTGGTATGGTCCTACTGTATTATAGTTTCCAGATTGCCCATAACTTAATCTAAATTTTAAATTTGACAACCAATCGGCATTTTGTAAAAATTGTTCTTCACTTGCGCGCCATGCAAAGGCTGCTGATGGAAAGAAGTTCCATTTATTACCTTCGGCTAATTTAGAGGCACCATCATATCTGCCTGTGAAAGTGAAAAGATATTTGTCGTTGATATTATAGTTTAAACGACCTGCGACAGAAGCAGTAGATTCTTTTTGAAAATAAGAACTATATTCTCTAATATCGGTTCCAGCACCAGTGTTGTAGAATCCATTGAAATCAGGAACATTTCTAGTTTCAATATTATTACCCTCTAATTGGTTGTAATATACAGAAGCAATCAATGTTGTGCTTAATTTTTGATTTTCGGTAATATCGAAGTTAAAATCTACAGTATTGTCCCATGTGTATGAATTTCTCAAGTCTGTTCCAAAATATGCTCTAGTTCTTGAAGGATCATTACGTGCCGCTTTCGTGAGTAGTCCCCTGTGTTCTCCATTTCTAGTGGAAGAAAGGTTAGGAGAAAATGTTGATTTTAAATTTAACCAATCAGCAGCCTCATACTGAATATAGAAATTAGAAATAACATTAAGTATTCTTTGGTTTACCTTCCATGCGCCATTTACTTCATAATATGGATTTATAAAACGCTGGTCTTCATCATCAGGGTATAATATTAAATCACCGTTATCTTCGTATGGGTCAGTAGTAACAGGCAATCTGTAGGCGCTTCTAAAGAGTTCTCTACTTCCCGATTCTTGTTCTGAATAAGAAAGATATGCTCGTAAACCAATAGTTAATCTGTTTATCTTTTTTGAAAGGGAAGTAGACGCCGTATAGCGTTCATATTGCTGATCATTTCCAACAACACCTTCATCTTTTAAGTATCCTATTGAGGAACTGTAAATTAGTCCATTTTGACCACCCGACATGGATATGGTGTGACTAGATTGAATAGCTGTTCTTGTGATATAATCTACCCAATCAAAGTACCTGCCGTTAGCTATATTATCTGTTTCGCCATTATCGAAAAATTCTGTAGCTCTGTTAATCGAATAATTATTATAATCTGCGGCTACAGGATTTGGAGTTGAACTATCTAGCCATTGTGCTTTCCATTGCTCAGCTCTTAAACTACTATCTATAAATGAAACATAATCATCTCCAGACATTGTATCTACTAAATTGCTAGCTGTACTTATTCCAAATGAGGCGTCATAAGAGAATTGTGTTTTACCTTCTATTCCATTTTTGGTGGTAATGATTACAACACCATTAGCACCTCTAGAACCATAGATGGCAGTTGCTGATGCATCTTTTAAAATGTCCATTTGCTTAATGTCAGAAGGGTTTAAGAGATTGATATTGTCAAGAAAAATACCATCTACCACATAAAGTGGTCTAGATAAATCTTCTGTTACATCATCGCTTTGACCATCTTTATTAGCTTGGTTATTATTAGTTATAACCGTGTTACCTCTTATTCTAATAGAAAGTGGAGAGCCTGGTTTTGAATTTAACCTTCTGACATCAACCCCGGCCACGGTACCTCTTACTGCTTGACCAAGATCTGTTTTACGTTGCTCAGTTAATTGTTCAGAACCAATAGAAGCTACAGCTCCGGTTAGGTCACTTTTCTTTACAGAACCATAACCAATAACCACTACTTCATCAAGGCTAGTTGAAGATTCTCCGAGTTGAATGCTGTAATTTGAAGAGCCGTCTAAAAGTATTTCTTTCGTTTCATATCCTATATAAGATATTTCTAATGCTGTACCATCAGTTATTGAAATGGTGAAATTACCATCGAAATCAGACACCACACCATTTGATGTTCCTTTTTCAATTATACTGGCTCCAGGTAAAGGTACATTAGCATCATCTAGAACAACACCGCTAATTTGTGTTTGAGCAAATGAAACTGATGTAACACCTAGTAGAAGGAGCATCATTAAAAGTTTGAGTTTTTTCATTTTCGTTATGTTGATTAAAAGTTTCATCAAACATAATCTGACAATTAGGCAATAGAATGGATATTTGATTCAAAAACATGGACAATTTTATCAATATGTTAATTTATAAAGGATTAAACGATGAAGTTGATAAATTGAAACTGGTTTGTAAACACATGTAATTACAACGCTTAAGAGTATACGTTCATTAATTTCGCTGCTTTTTATAGTTGTTGGAGCAAAACTATTTTAAGAATAAAAGTTTTGTTCTAAATTTATTTAAAACCGATACAGGAAGAATTCTTAATAATCTTTTCCTTGAGCACTAGCAGCTCTAGATTGGTCCCATGCATTCCAAAGCGTGACCATTTCATGTAATTTGTCAGGATTTTCCTTGGATAGATTATTTTTTTCAGCCGGGTCATTTTCTATGTCATATAATTCAAACTGACTTTTTGGGTCGTTTCTATGAATTTTATATTTGTTCTCTATTAAGGCAGCATAGTTATCAATGCTAAACGCAAGTGGAGAAAATCTTTCCTTTTTAGTTTGAAGTGCAAAGGGTAAAATATCAACTCCATCGTAAGGGCGTTGGTATTTTTCTAGGTCAATTTTTAGAAGGTTGGCAATCGTTGGAAAATAATCTGATGTAAAACAGGGAGCCTTAACCGTTGTGTTTGGTTTAATAGTGCCAGCCCATTCGATAATTCCAGGAACCCTAATACCACCTTCGTATAAACTTCGTTTTCTGCCCTTTAATCCTTTGGTAATACCTTGAGTTCTTCCAGTAGCCATTTTACCTTCAGGACCATTATCACTAGTATAGAATAAAATAGTATTGTCTTCAATACCTAACTTTTTAAGTTTAGTTCGTAGTCTTCCTATTTGTTCGTCCATTGCAGTTAAAACACCATAATAGTGTTGTTGGTCTTCTGATAGCTCACTGTATATATTTTTATGGTTTTCACCCGCAATTACTGGTAAGTGAGGAGTGTGAAACCAAACTACAGAAAGAAAAGGTTTTTTTGATTTTGAGGCATCTTCTATAAACGGAATCACACGATCCATTATTACTTTTGAGTCGTCTCCCTCTAGATTTTCTGTTTCAATTTGATTAGGACCAGTCCAATAAAAAGTATTAAATGGTTTACCTTCTTTAAGTTTTCCATTTACGTCACCAGACGTTGAAGGTGGTGTAATCATAGGATTATATGTAGGTACTTTAGATTCTGTAACAAAACTTACATCAAAACCATGTTCCCAAGGTGGCGCGTAATCGTTGTCGTATTTAGGGTTGCCACCTCTGTTTGCATCCAAAGTGTCTCGAGTTAAAGTTCCCAAGTGCCATTTGCCAAAATGTCCTGTGGTGTATCCCTTTTCTTTAACCATTTCTGCTAAAGTCACTTCTTCTTTTTTAATGTGTCCACAATTAGCATAACAAATACCATATCGCATTGGGTGTCTACCTGTCATTACGCTCCCACGTGTTGGAGAACAAACGGCGGATCCTGCATAAAAACGTTCGAATACAGCTCCGTTCGCAGCCATGGCATCTAAATTTGGAGTTTTTAAATGTGGATGTTCATTGTATCCTACGTCACCCCACCCTTGATCATCTGCCATTAAAAGGATGATGTTTGGCGGTTTAATTATTATCTCGTTAGCTTCAGTTGTATTTTTTTGTTTTTCAACACAACTAATAAAAGTGAAAAGAATAAAGAAGCAAATATGCTTTAAAAATGTTTTTTTGAAGATAGATTTCAACATAATATAAATTATGGGTTTCATTATTCAGACAAATCCATCCAAGTAAGTTGTGGCCAGTTGTCTTTGATGTAGTCTTGAGGATTACCAGATGTCGACCTACCGTTAGTAATTAATGAAGTTAATTCTTGGGTAAGTTTCTTTACTATATCGGGATGCTTAAAATAGAGGTTATTCGTTTCTGAAGGGTCATCTTCCATATTGTAGAGTTCATAAATAGCTTCTTTAGGACCTGGTTCTATAAAAGCTGGTTTTAATGAGCCACCAGAACCACGGAACATGTTTAACTTCCATTTTCCATTACGTATTGCAAAGTGACCAGTAACTGAATGATGAATTAATGCGCCTCTTTTATATTTCTTAAGGGAATCATCTTTCAGCAAAGGGTACAAACTAAAACTATCTTCGCCAGCATTATCAGGAATGTCTGCACTTATAATAGCTGCTATGGTAGCAAGATAATCTGTTTGGCAAACAGGTGTAGTTATTGTTTTTCCAGCTTTTATTTTATCTGGCCAGCGCATAAAAAACGGAACTCTATGTCCGCCTTCATAAATATCTCTTTTACCACCTTTAAAATTTAAATTACTATAATGATTATAGGTCTCACGCTGATACGTATAATTAGTTTCGGCACCGTTATCCGATGAAAAAATGACTAATGTGTTATTAGAAATGCCATTGGCATCAAGCGCATTAAGTATTTGGCCCACTCGAAAATCAGTTTCCTCCATAAAATCTCCATAATTTCCGCAATTGCTTTTTCCTTGAAAATCTGGATGAGTAGCATGTGGCAAATGCGGACTTGTTAACGGAAGGTATAAAAAGAAGGGTTTACTATTTATAGAATCGGTTGCAACTTCATTAATGTAATTAACGGCTCGGTTCGCTAGCGTTTTTAAAACAAGTTGGTCGTCGAAGGAGGCTGCAGCTTCTACCCAATCTCCTTCGTCGATAGGTCTATTTTTATAAGGAGGTGTCATTCGATAGCTATGAGGTCTAACTCTATTACCAAAAGATCTGGGATTAGAATCTATTTTCTTTTTTGTGTACAGTATAGGAGGTTCTAGAACGCGGTCATTTTCAAGATAGGTTAAAACACCATAATTCATTGAAGCTGGTATTCCAAAGAAATAATCAAATCCCTTATCAATAGGCCCGTCAGTGAAGGGTTTGGACCAGTCTCGATTTTTATTGAAAGTTCCTTGAAATTCCATTTGCAGATGCCATTTTCCTATTATTGCTGTTTTATAACCATTATCTTGAAGTAAAGAAGCAATGGTCATTCTGTCTTTTTCAATCAAGCAAGGTCCGTCAGCTTTTAGCACACCTTTTTTTAATGAAGTTCTCCAGCTATAGCGACCAGTTAAAAGGGAGTATCTAGATGGAGTGCAAACAGCATCACTGCTATGGCCGTCAGTAAAAATCACACCTTCATTGGCAATTTTGTCTATGTTAGGCGTCTTAAATTTTGAATTCTTATTTAATGCGCTCACATCTCCATAACCTTGATCATCTGTGTAAATGATAATAATGTTTGGTTTTTGAACAGCATTGATGTTTTTTTCTTTTTTTAAATAGCCTAATCCTAATTCAGTAAGAAATGAAGTGCTTTTTTCAATAGTCTTCTTATAATCAGAGGTGTTTTTAACTTTCGGTCGAAAAAAAGACCCGTTAAAGAAGCCATGTGTTCTACCCTCAAAAGCAATTAATTCGCAAGTATTACCAGCTTCAAGCATAAGATTAGTAAATCGTTCTGCATTTTCAAATGGGACAGTTGTATCTCCTGTTCCGTGAAAAATTAGAGTAGGTACAATTCCTTTTTGTATGTGATGGTTGGGTGAAATTTCTGTTTGTTTTTCTTTACCTACTTTATCTAATCCGTATCCTTTAACTGTAGTATCTAATACAGGATTGAATAAAATCATTGCATTCGGGATGGAGCTAAAGGATAAATCTTCGCCTGCTTCCTCATATCCATTTATCGTACCTGTACATGCAGCAATATGGCCCCCAGCCGATCCACCAGAGGCTATAATTTTATTAGGGTCTATACCAAGTTCGGTGGCATGTTTTCGTATCCAACGAATAGCAGATTTAGCATCTTTCACACTTTCAAAAGGTGAAGTATTATTTCTGCTTTTTACACGATATTCAGCCGAAATTGCCATGATTCCTTTCGATGCAAAGTAATTTGCTTGCTCATAAAACTGTTTTGGAGTACCATTCGTCCATCCACCACCAAAGAAAAATACTATTGCAGGTGTTTTATTTGCTGTGGTATGTCCTTTTGGGTTAAAGACATGTAGTTTTAGTTTTGTAGTGTCTATAGTTTTATAAACGACTATTTTGTTAGGTTGTATATTTTCATATACTATGTTGTTTATCTCCGATTGACCTATAGAAATTAAATTTGTGAATAACAGAATAAAGAGAAATATAAGGCGGGTCATATATATTTTTTAATATGCAATCATGGTTTTAACGAGCTATTTCAATTTCTTAAGAATAGTCATTTCGACACGAACGAATAATACACAAAATACCTAATTTATTTGTGAATTAAAACATGTGCTTAAAAGAGATTGTTGTAAAGGTGTTGTTGTTACATAGATTATGATAAGTAAAATATATAAAAGAAAAAAAGCTCCCAATTTCTTGAGAGCTTTCTG
The DNA here is from genome assembly GCF_009649685.1 of Flavobacteriaceae bacterium EG-1. Taxonomy (GTDB): domain Bacteria; phylum Bacteroidota; class Bacteroidia; order Flavobacteriales; family Flavobacteriaceae; genus Aurantibacter_A. Next base: position 233,181 of record NZ_WJPK01000002.1, on the reverse strand, counting down.
CGGTCTGGACGGGACTCGAACCGAAGAAAAAATATTGTGGTGTTTTTATTGTTGTTTTAGTTGATTTAATGCATTTTATATTTTTGAATAAGGATAAAATTCGAGGTCTAAAAAACCCATGAGATCTAGTTATATTTTATTTACAAAGTTCGATAGGGTGATATGTGAATACTTCAATAACTACAAGCTTAGTATAATGTTTTTAATTTGATATTGTAATCTAAATGTTTCAAAAACTTTTAGATTGAGTGTAAATACTAATTGCTCGGGCAATGATAGGTAATAGATTTTCATGTGTAAATTTTTTTGGTGCCTACTGGAGTATTTCTATTTAAGAAATGCATTTTATTAGTGTATGTTTTGGATGGTAACAAATAGAATTACATACCATTCTATTTTATTCAATTGTCTGCCACTAACTCTGTTATTTTAGCTTTGTTTAATTGCTATTGGTAAAGTAGTGTTTGCCATGTAATTGAATTTTAATTGCTCAATAATATCCAGATATCTTTTGTTGTATGATTATCAGTTTGGTAAGAATTAAACTTGAGTTATTCAAAAGGTGTGCTGTAACCCTGTTGTTTACTGGGTGTTAAGTTCTAATTTGGCCAATATAATGGCGCTAAAAGAATCAAGAAAAAACAATAATTTAAGGAATATTAATTATTTTCTTTGAGTCTGAAAAATTACCATTTTTATCTACCGTTCTTATATTTAGATAATAAGTTTTACTCGTTTCGATATTTACAGTTTGGGTCTGAGAAGTAGTCTCAGGCGTTAATAAAGTTGGAGGATTTTGATCAGAAAAGAATACATCATAAAACTCAATGTCATTATCTAAGTCTGAACCATTCCAGGTAATTGTTAACGTATTATTGTTATTATTTAATTCATCAATTTCAGCTGGAAATGGCACATGATTTTCATCGGCAAGTCCTTCAGTGTAAAAATTGAAAGAATCACTTGATATAGGGTTTCCTGTTGCATCAATTGTTGTTACGGTCCAAGAAAATTGTGTACCTGGTTCCAATTCTAAATTTAAATTTGAACTGGAACTTGTTTCAGTAAATGAATTACCACTTACAATTTCTATATATTCTAAAGTGTAAGTATTTGCGTCGCTTACATCTTCCCAATCAAAGTTAACTTCTATTTTTCCATTGGGTAAATTTACTCCAAAACACTCCTGATTATTCTCAGGTAATGTTAAAGTAACTACTTGATCTATCTCAGTTGTGCGTTCAAAGGACCCTTCACACGAACATAAGGAATATGAAAAAATTCCGATAAGAATAACATATATATTTATACTTTTCATGTCAATTATTTTTTTATGATTTTCTTATCCAAACTATTATCATTAGGGAGTAGAACTTTAAGTAGATAAACACCAGCCGGTATATCATACATAGGGACACTTATGGTTTTATAGTTCTTGTTTTTGAATTTTAAGTGTTTTATCAGCTCCCCCGATACTGAAAATAATGCTATTTCTGTATTTTCTGAATTAGGAATTCCATCAATTTCTAAATTATTGACGACTGGATTTGGGTGAGCTCTAATTTCATCTGCTATAATTATAGATTCCTTAAAGACTCCCTGACAATCTGAGATGCCCTTAATTATTATTTCGTTTGTATTGGAATCTAATGGAACCTCTATAGGTTTTGATGAAGTGGTGTTAAATTTGAAACTATATGTTATTTCGTTCACCAATACCTCATAATTTTTACTCCCTTCAACAAAATATGAAGCAGTTAAATTATTTATATCAAATGTGCTCCCTGAGACATTAAGGCCTTCAAAAGCTTTAATGTTAACTCCAAAGCATTGTTCAAAATCAGGATATTCCGTTGTCCTTAAACAAATTATATGCTCGCCTGTGCTTCGATTATTAATAGTGAAAGGAGAATTGAATGAGGCTTGTCCAACAATATCTCCATCTAATAAGACACTAAACGTATAATTTTCATTAAAAATACTTACCTCAATTTCTCCATTATTTTGTCCTTCACAAGTTTCGGAGGTCACTAGAACTATAATATCATCTATATCTAAATCTATATCAGTGCTTGCTTCTAAACTATTAGTAATCGTTACTGTGGCCGAGTTTGGTGTTCCCAAGGTGTAACCAATTCCTGTATCTAAGGTTACTTCAACAGATTCCATGTCATCGGCATCATCATTATTTAGAACATTAATATCAATGGTGACTGATGTAGCTCCTATGGGAATTTCAACAGTACCAGTCAGATTAATGTAGTCGGCTGCTGGTATGGCGGTGCCATCTACAGAATAATTAATAGTCAAAGGGCAGCAACCCGCAGGAACTGCTGAAGATAAAGCTATGGTAAATTGACCATTGTCGGGCCCCACTTCAGAAGCATTGGGGTCATTTGCAGAAATTGTGGCCATTGGGATAGTTGCACTATTAGTTATGGTTACTATAGCCGAGTTTGGTGTGCCTAATGTATAACCGCTGCCTGGATCTAAGGTCAGTTCTACAGTTTCGTTATCAATAGCATCATCATTATCTATAACGTCAATATCAATAGGGGCTGATGTTTCTCCTATAGGAATTTGGACTGTGCCAGTTAAAACAGTGTAGTCTACTCCAGGGAGCGCAGTTCCAGCAACAGTGTAACTAATTGTCATTGGGCAACAACCAGAAGGGACGGGCGAAGATAAGTTTACCGTAAATTGTCCATTGTCCGGCCCCACCTCCGAAGCATCAGGGTCGTTTGCGGTTATGCTTGCAGTAGGCTCATCACAATTGGTTTTAACTAGATTATTGTCATCGACAACCCAGTCGCCACTGTCAAGTCTATTTTGAGCATTGGTTAAATCATTTACCTTAATACAGCTCAACTGGTTACCATCTAAAAGTAATGGGGTATATCCATAACTGCCCCTTGCCAAGCCATTTTCAAAAGTCGAGATGTCTAAATTGCCTGTAAGATTATTATTTTGAACATGTAGCACTTGTAATGAGGTATTATTCTCAAGCAGTAATTCAGTGATTATATTACCGGTCAGGGCGACAACTTCTAAATTTGAAAGTCCTCTTAAATCAACATATTCTACTAGACCTGCATTTACGGCGCCGGCTCTATTAGCTCTGAAATCAATTAGATTAACATTAGCCCTTAAATCAATACTTACTATAGGATTTCTCTGCGCATATAAAATCTCTAGATTAACAAAATGTTCAATTCCTTCTAAAGAGGTTATACCTATTCCATCGGATAGATCTAAATATGTCAACAAATTAGCCTTTTCAACACAAACCTTGCCGTTTACCACTAAATCATTTATTGTGAGGTTTCCCGAGGCCCCTCTTATAAGACCACTTGAATAATTGTTAGTATCTAAAAAGAATGCTTCTAAATTGGAATCAGTAAAATTAACAGCTGTTGAGCAATTTGTATTATCTGTAATTGTGGCCACTATCGGTCCAGGCTGGGTAACAGTTAATCTACTTGCAAATGCCCCTGAATATCCCAAAGTCGTTTCAAGACTTTCCAATGGTTCCACCTCCAAGTCTGTGTTTATAGGTATTGAGAAAACAACTTCATCTAGACCATTCGCAATTGTAGCTTGGGTTGTGTTAGTGTAATCTTCAGGGCTCGTACTAATATTATTAATATTGATGTCAAAAACTAAGTCTTGATTTGTATAGTTTGTTTTATTCATTTTTATTCGATATTCGATGTCCTGAATTCCTTCCTCGCCGTCTTGTATTTTTGTCAAAGTGGCTGTAGCCGTATCCGATGAGTCTTCAATACGCATATTAAACCGTACCACTCCATCGGGATCAGCATTCTTCAAATTAAGGATGGGATTGGAAGTGGAAACCTCAATTGTAAAGTATTCGTCAGCCTCAAAATCACTATCTCCATCAATAATCACTTCAAAAGTGCCATCTATCCCATTATTTACCGGAACAGTTATGGCCTCATTGGTTATTAAGGTAAAATCATGTATATCTTCGTCAAAAGGATTACCTCCAGAAGCTGGGTTACGGATAGTGCTCTCTAATGTGTTTATTATAAGATCATAGCTAGGTAATTGACCTGATGTGACTTGACCACCTCCTGAATTTACAGCATCGAAAGAAAGAGTGGGATCTAAATTTCCATTATCAATTACATAAAAACCATTCACATCTTGAAGCTGAGGTCCTAAAGTGATTTCAATATCATAGCTCTGGCTATAACCGGCCAAACTAAAAGCCAAACAAAATAATAAAAGTATTTTTTTCATTTTCAATGTTTTTAGAAACTAAAACAGGAACATTTAACTAGCGTTTTGTTTTATATTATTCCAAATTGCAGTATTTAATGAATTCGTTAATAAGGCATTATCTTTTTTATTTGTCTAAAATATTATAGCTAATTGGTATTTTGAGGCCACAATAAAAATTAGCTGTGTTTGCACGTGCATTTTTTGTTGTTATAAGATTGGAAATTACACTGCCTGAACCTATGTGAACAAATCCAAAAATATTTATACCAAGACCTACATCTAAACCATTGCTTTCAATTAAATCAATTGTCCCATATTGGCTAATTGTAATTGGTAAATAAGCACTTAATTTACGAGTTTCGTATCGTGCAGTCAATGTTGTAGAGCTAGTTACGTAGTTGTTGTATAGTGTATTTGATTTTACAATTGATTGATTGTGAACAATATTGGCATATATAAAGGGTTTAATTTTAAAATCTACCTCAGCTCTTACCCTTGTTGGTAATTGAATTTTTAGTTTGCCTTCTGTAGAAGGAATTACAAGATAATCATTTAAAATATCTGTAAAATTAGCAGCACTCTCAAATGCATTGTTAGTAATTGGGCCATTAAGAGCATAGTTTTTTAGGAAAGCATTTCCGTAGTCAATTCTACCAATATCTAATACAGAAACACCGACTTTTAAACGATATTGATTTAGAGCTCGATAATCTTCCTTTCTATCATCTTCTTTTATCGATTTACGAGTTTGCCATTCATAAGAAAAGCCTAAATCCATTCCAACACCTTGGCCACTTGTTTCTTTAATAAAATCTTCTAATCCAGAATTTTGAATGCCTTTTTCAAGGTATGAAAAGTCGCCATTCAGATTCAATTGAGTGTCATCTGTAGAATATTCGCCCGTGATATTATTAGAATAACCTATGCCTATACCTATGCCTCTTAGCCATTTTAGGGTTACACCTGCCTTTAATAGATGTTTTTCGTTGCCGTTAATTAGACGATCAACAAGAATATGTCCAAAAGATGCACCCAACTCACCCCATGCATGTGTGGTGCCATGAAAGTTTTCTTGATTTATATCAAAGTCATTATTAGGAAAATTATTTTCTATACTTAAGAATAAATCTCCATTAACACTATTGTAATTGCTTATTTTTCGAAGTTTAGAAAATAATGCAACACTAAATTTTTTAGGGTCTAAATCTAATACAAATGAGGGCCCTACAACTTCTGAGTTTTCAAAAACAATGTTTTCATTACTAGCTCTAGAATTTAATTTAGTAATATCAAAATTACCATCAAAAATATCAAAAACACTTTGTTGAAAAAAATCGTTGGTCGATGTACCTCCAAAGGAAAACAAATTAACTTCAGCTTTATTTTTCTGATATGCCGTATTGCCAGGATTAACTAGAATCCCATGAATCCCATTAAAGTTATCAGTTTCATACCCTACAAATGATTGACTAAAACAAAGTTGAGAACAAAACAGAAAGAGCGTGAAATAAAATACAATTTTCATTCTTGATTGATTTTCAACTTGATTTTTTTTAAAAAGGTATCATTTCCATTCTAAATTCAAGATAATGAAAATCAAATTATGCTTTAATTTAAAACAATATTCTCCTTTTTTACAAACATATAACTTATGAAAAAAGAAACCAATACGCAATTTAAGTTATTATGTCCTTTAATCGAGGTTATACTGTTTTTGAACGAAAAGGATAGTAACTCGTTGAATTCAAGAGGTTAAAATTGGCTACTTTTATACTGGCACAAAGTAATGATAAAAGAGATTTTTAAAAAACTAAAATTATTTAAAATGAATATCTAAAAGTGCTAAATCAATAAAATTTATTCTTATTTGAAATATTATTGATTTATATGTCGTTAAATTGATAGTTCTATGAAAGGATTTTCGTATGAAACACATTGAAAAGAATATTCCCCAAGGCTAAGATTTTAAAGTAAAGTGTTAATTGTTGAGAATCTTAGCTATTCACTTTTTTTTTAATAATTTTAAAAGCCCGAAAAGGTAGGTGTTAGCCTTGTGATTTAAAGATTTTTATGAAAATAATATTGAAATTTCTTTTGTTTTATTGCATTTGTGTTAATTCATTTTCACAAAACACATCTGTTGTGGGAATAATTGAAGATGTAGTGGAAAGCAACAAGGTTTCCAATGCTAGAATAGCTATCAAAAATACTAGTATTGAACAAGTTTCGGATATGGAAGGAAGTTTTACCATAGCGCTTAATGAAGAGGTAAAAGGTAATCATGTATTAATGATTTCAAAACCTGGTTATGAAATAAGAGAGTTGGATATTTATATTGTTCAAGGTAAAAGGTTAAAACTTGAAAATATCGGATTGCTAATAACTAATAAGGAAAGAAAAAATAGAAATACGGAGCGAAAAAGTAATGGGGAAATGCCAATTGCTAAGTCTTGGTTTAAAAAAAAGGAAGTAGCGAATGATGTGGAGTTTATCTATGAGGATGTGCCAAACCCGATTATTAATAAAGAAGTTCCAAAACCTGCTGTTAATGAAGAGGTTCCAAAACCGGTAGTTGAAAAGGAGATTGTTTCAAAGCCGCCAAAGATAATATATACTCCTCTACAGCTTAAATATGCTGATTTAATAGGTGTTCCACCAGAAAGAATTACCAATCTTAAACTATATGAATTCATTGATGAATGGATGCAGACTCCGTATCAATTAGGTGGGAATAACAAAAATGGTATAGATTGTTCTTCATTTACACTAACTTTATTTGGTAAAGTTTATGGCCAGTATAATATTGGAAGGACTGCGAAACAGCAGCTTTTGGAGGCTAAGAACCGAAATAGGGCATTTGGAAATCCTGAATATCTGGAAGAAGGAGATTTAGTTTTTTTTGGATATCCTGGTGAAGAAAATTATAATATTATTCATGTTGGAGTTTATTTGGCGAATAATAAATTTATTAATTCAACTTCAAGAAGGGGGCCTACAGGTAAGTCGGGCGTCAAAATAAGCGATTTAAAAGAGGTGTATTGGCAGCGACGTTTTCGCGCATGGGGAAGATGGTAGAAGATAGTTTGTTCTAAAATAATTTAATTAATTATGAAGCCGGAAAAGCTTGAAGAAGTATTTGGTTATTTATTAAGGCGTTATAAAAATATTAAGGCAGAGGTTCTCATTTCTGAAATAGAAAACAATTCAGATTTGCATAACGAAGATTTTTTGATAGTGAATAGGAGTGCTTTTTCAAGGCCATATGGGGGTGATGTTATAGGTGCTAATTTAAATGATAATCAGAACAGAGTAAAACTAAAACTTTCAAGAAATGGACTTTATGATAATTTGCCTGAAGGTTTATTTCATGAGCAAGCGATTAGTAAAGATACCAAATCTTACATTGAAAGAAGAAAAACCATTAAAGAGGAGGAAGAAGAATCTAGATTACTTTTTTCTCCAATTGAAAATGAACTCTTCTATCAAAAATTAGAAATTGAGAGGAACGAGAGAAATTTGCTTAATGATTTCAATAATTCAAAAAATGAATTTTTATTCGATTTTTGGAAGATAAATAGAAATATCCCAAAAGATTATGCCGTTAGGTTGATAACCTTGTTGCCTTATAAATATAAAATAGTTGGTAATCTAGAATTAACGAAGCTAAGTTTAGAAAAAATTTTAAATGAAAAGGTAACTATTAAAAGGGTTAATAAGCGTTTTTCGAATGAAGAAAATAATAATGAAACTGGTTTTACTTTAGGTCATGATACAGTGCTTAATAGTAATGAATACGGTATTAATATAGCATCGTTTGAGTTTGAAATTGGTCCAATTATAGCAAATAAACTGGATTGGTATTTAAATGAATTCAAAATTTACGAGTTTCTTGAAGTATTTTACGATTATTTTATTCCTATGGAAATGGAGGTGACAACAAAATTATTGGTTATTAAAGATTGTGAATTTTTGTTGGGTGATTCTAATAGCAGTATATTAGGTCTTTCGTCCAATTTATAATACCTATTTAGGAGTTGCATGAATTATTTGATAAACGGAAATCTTTTTAAATTAAGCGCAGTACTGGTAGTATTAAGTGCTATAATGATGACGTTGGTTAAAAAACTACGTCAGCTTTTTACTCGAAATAAGCTTAAGGCAATTGTCTATGCTTTGGTCGTAATGTTAAGTTTCGCCATAATAGGACTACTAAGTTCAACTAGTGTGTTAAATGGTACGCCGTTAACTAGTTTTATAGTGATTCAATTTTTCTTTTTAGGTTTGGGTATTTTGCATCTGTGGATTTTAAGGAGGTTTTTTCCGAGTTTATCCGAAAAAAAATCAGATTTTATTTCAGAATTTCTTTTTTCTCTAATTTATACTTGCTTGGGGTTGCTTGCTTTTTTTCAAGTGTTAAATAAATTTAGGCCTTCATTCAGTTATGTTTTTGCGGCTGGAGCATTTTTTTTTATGATACCTACCTTAGTTTATAAGATGTATGAATTTGCTTTGTTGATTCCAGTTGCGATATTTAAAACATGGAAATATCCTTTAGGTGAAGATGTGAAAGATCCGAGTGAAGAAGAATTGCAAAATCCAATTATTATAAGTTTTGAATTCAGAAAAAATATAAATGATTTAGAAATTACCAATTTTAGGGTAAAGGCACCTAAAAACATGAAGTTTAGCACGCTTTTTTATTTTTTTATAGAAGATTACAATGAAAGACATCCTGAAAGTAAAATCGAATTTTTGGAATCAAAAAGTAAAATTCCGTATGAATGGTCTTTTTATTTAAAGCCTAAATTTTTGGGTGGGATAAAGTATGTGGATTTTGATAAAACAATAGCACTCAATAAAATTAAGGAAAATACAGAGGTCATTTGTAAACGAGTCAGTAACTTGTCAAATATCAATGTTGAATGATTAATTTCTAGCTCGTAGCCAAGAATTTATAGTATTTCGGTTAACTAATATTAATGATGTCGTAAGGTAATTTCTTCTTTTTTAGGTGCTACTAATAAATGTATTTCAAAGAGTACCTAATTAGGTAATTATATTCCAATAAATTGTGGTATTGATATTCTTGTACTTTGATAATTAAAATAAGTTTTATACATTTAGCAGTGAAAGTTCGTTCATAGACCATTGAGTTAATTTTTGTCAATCTCCCCATAAAACAAAGAGCTTTCTTAATATTAATCAAATTTTTAACATTATGGCATTTAAAGCAGAATTGAAAATTAGTGATCAAACTTATAGGATTCAAAGTTGTTCTTATGGTTTTCATAGGGCGATTGATCAACATGGTAAACCACAAACAAAAACTCAAGGTGGTACCATTAATGTTACTATTGAATCTGTTACTGATACATTTATGTCGGATTGGATGTTCAATGATTTTGAGCGCAAAGATGGCGAAATCACTTTTTTCAAAACAGATTCCGATGCTGCAGCAAAGACACTAAAATTCACTAATGCTTACCTTGTGGATTTTCAGGAAAGTTTTGAAGCCCATGGGGGTATGGCAATGATAGCAAATGTGGTAATTTCTGCAGAAAAGCTTGAAATTGGAGATGGCGAACTTGACAACGAATGGGTAGTAGGGTAAATCCCCTAAGTTACTTGTGTGTATAAATTTAAATCCCGGATGGATGGCTTATTCTGTCTGGATTGATTCCATATAAATGGCTTATAAGGCTTTATTAACAATTGATGACTTGGATACCGACTATGATGGGATACATGTACATTATTGTGAATTTGAGTTTTCGAGAAGGATTGATATAAAAACTGGGCACGTACTATCAAATGTGCAAGCAGGGCTGATTCATATTACAATAGATTCTACTAAGAATGCTTCATTACTAGATTGGTTGCTTAGAGGAGAGCAAAAAGATGGAACAATTATCTTTAAAACTGATAGTGCTGATGGTTCCATGGTGACAAGCAAGAAATTAATATTTGCATATGGTAAATGTGTTGATTATCGAGAAGTTTTTGAATCTTCTACAGGTAATGCCATGCGTTGTCATTTTTCAATATGGTGCGAAGAAATTAGGGTTGGAGATTCAGTGCCTTATAAAGTGATATGGAATGATGAATAATTGTAAATACTAATATCTTAAATTGGATGACCTTAAACTTTAAAACCACAGTGCTTTTAGATGGTAAAGAGATTCCAATTTTTAAAGAATTACGTTTACATCAAAAAATTCATGCTTCTCATACTTTAGAGGTGCGAATTCCTTTACGAGTTTTTAAAAATGAAGCCTATCACGATTTATTAGGGAAATCGCTTTCCATTGAAATTCTCACCAATAATGCTCAGAAGAAAAATCTTGGAAGATTGGAGTTTAATGGTGTGGTTGTAGGTGTTAATGTGTTAAATGGTTCCGGAGTACAGGGGGATGAATTGACCATTACCGGATCGAGTAAAGAAATATTGGCCAATGATGGCCCTCATTATAATTGTTTTCATGAGAGTAAACTTGATCAAATTGTTAAGAAAACCTTAGAAAAGTACAATTTTGATATACAAGTGAATCCCACTTTTAAGGAAGTGATTGACTATACGGTGCAAAATCATGAAAGTGCGTTTAACTTTGTAAAACGGTTGGCTGAGAAGTACGGGCAATGGTTGTATTATAATGGCAAAGCACTTGTATTTGGAAAACCAGAAACTAATACTACATCGCTAAAGTATAACCATGACTTAGCAGAATATGAAATTAGTTTTACCCCCACCCCACAAAAATTCAAATATTTTACGCAAAGCTATTTAGAAAAATCAGGGAAACATTGGGAATATACCGAAACCCAAAAGCCTGATGGTGTTGGTGGTGATAACGCCAAATTATACACAAAATCCGATTCGCTTTATAAAAACGAAACCAATGTTTGGGTAAATGCTAATAATGAGCGTAAAATTCAAAAAATTATTAAGGCTAAGGCTAAGTTACAACAGGCTGGTTTTGCGATACAACAGGTAAAAGTTTCGGGACGCAGTTGGAATTCTGGGGTTGCCCTTGGGAATAAAGTGGTGATAAAAGACCAAGAATATCGGGTTGTTGAGGTCATTCATTCACTTGGCGGTGTTGATGATTATGAAAACAATTTTGAGGCAGTAAGTGCAAATATTGAGGGGTATCCCCATACCAATATCAATGCGTTTACTACAAGTCAAAGTCAAATCGCAGTGGTTCAAGATAACAGTGACCCCGATAATTTAGGTAGGGTAAAAGTAACCTTTGCTTGGCAAGAGCTTATCGGTGAAATGAGTCCATGGATTCGAGTGTTAAGTGCACATGCAGGAGAAAATCAAGGTATACAATTTATACCAGAAATTGGAGATCAGGTTTTAGTCGATTTTGAAGGTGGTGATGCCGAAAGCCCTTATGTGGTTGGTTCGTTATACCACAAAGGTCATATGCCAAATGACAATTGGTCATCGTCAGAAAACAATACAAAAGTTATTCGCACTAGAAGTGGACATACCATTGAATTGGATGATACAAAGGATAGCGAAAAAATTAAGATTTACGACAACGATGGCAGCATCATTACTTTTGATACGAAAGAAAGATCACTAACTTTAAAAGCGACAGAAACTTTTAGGGTTGAGGCTGGAAATATTGAACTGATATCAGAAGGGAAGATTGATATACAGGCCAAAGGCAATATTACGCAGAGTGCTGGTGGAGATTTAACCATTTTGTCTAAGGGAGAGATGAATTTACAATCGGACGGGGATGCTGGGGTATTGAGCAAAGGTAATGTGGCCATAGAAGCCATAAATGAAGCAACGGTAAAAGCAATCAACACGGTAATTAGTGGAAAGGCGTCAGCAGAAGTAAGTTCGGCACAGACCAAAGTATCTGGATCCGCAGTTGCTGAGGTGTCAGGTGCTATTGTTAAGATAAATTAAGAAAAAGTTTGAGGAGTAATACCTCGTTAATGAACAATTTCTGTTCAGTAAAACGAAGTCAAGAATCTCTTCGTCTTTAAGTAACAACGAATAAATAAAATTACATGCCAGGACCAGCAGCAACCATAGGAAGCATGCACGTATGCCCCATGTTCAACCCAGGGGTACCCCCACCGCCTCATGTTGGCGGACCAGTCACAGGGCCAGGCGTACCCACGGTATTGATTGGCGGTAAGCCTGCCGCAGTTATGGGTGATATGTGTACTTGTGCAGGACCTCCAGACACAATCGTGCAAGGTGAAGCCACAGTCATTGTGGGAGGAAAACCACTTGCAACTATGGGAAGTATGACCGCACATGGCGGGTCAATTACCGTTGGGCAGCCAAATGTTTTAGTTGGTACTGGTGGTAGTGGTGCTACCGCAGTCGCCCCTTTAAGTCAAATACCCTTTCCTGAAATTACATTTTTATTGAAAGCACAGGCGTATGCGGCCGGAAAAGGTGATGCCTTAAAGCAAGTAGAAAAAAAAATAGAACAAATTAAGAAGGAATCTGAAGAACAAGAACCCACTCCCATGATTCTTAGCGTAGAATTTTGTGATGAAGAAAACGAAAAAAGAATTCGAGAAGGAAAAATGGTCGAGGTCATAAAAGTTAAGGCGTATACCAAAGATGTGCCAGACGGGGATACGGTTACTTTTAAAATAAAACGTGTTAACAAAAAAGACAAGAACGGAAAAAGAATGGAGGATGAGGACTTAATTACCCTAACCGGTACGGTTAAAGGAGATGTGGCCATTGCAAAATATGACGTACCTGATTTTGATGATGAAAAGGAAGAGTAAAAAATGATGAAAAGAAACGAATGTTTTGCAGATTTATTGGTTTCCGCGTTTCCTAGTGATCAAGACAAAAGAAAGGCTAGAACCTCAAAGTGTATGGTTTTTGGGGAAACTGATTCAGTCAATATAAGGGTAGGGGTATTTTTTGATGGCACAGGAAATAATAAATTTAATACTGAAGCGAGATTGGAATATGAAAAGGATAACATAAAACATGGACCATTAAGAAATAGGGAAGCTTACATATACCAGCAACGTTTTAACGAAGAGAAATCTGGATTGAGCACAATGGGTACTTTACCTTTATCGGATAAATTAGGTTTAAAACTTGATAAGCCAGTACTAGTTGATGATAGTTATTCCAATTATTATAGCAATGTGGCTATACTATTTAAACATTATGATACGCCAACCACTAATGATGAGTCAATAGGTAAGGTTTATGTTGAGGGGATTGGAACTAAAAAGTATGAAAGTGATGATTCCTTTGATGGTAAAGGTCGAGGTACTGGTAAATATGGTATAACTACAAGGGTAAATGAAGCTTGCGATATGTTGGCAAAAGAAGTTAAAAGATTAGCAAGTGTAAAAACAGTATTTGAATTAAAAATAGATGTCTTTGGTTTTAGTCGTGGTGCCGCAGCGGCGCGAAATTTTATTCATGAAATCACACTGAAAGAAAAGGACGAGGTAAATTTAGTTTTGAGCCAAGGCGCTGTAAAGCATTATCCCAAACAATATAAACATGGGGCTTTAGGAGAGGCGCTTGAAAAAGAAGGTCTACAATTTGATGGAGAATTAGAGATAGTATTTGCCGGTCTTTTTGATACAGTACCTTCTTTTTATACTTCTATTAAAAATTATAGGGGTGATAAGGGTGCCGAAGATTTAAATTTAAATGCTATTAGTAAGGCAAAGAATGTACTCCACTTAACAGCAATGGATGAGCGACGTAAGAATTTCGCCTTAGTTGATATTTCAAGTAAGGGTAGTAAGTATGAAAAAGCTTTGCCCGGAGTGCATAGTGATATTGGCGGAGGTTATAATCCTAAAGTTCCTGAGGCAGGAAAAATTATTTATGAGGGATTTGAGTCTGCAATTAGCCGTGAAATACAAAGTGTAATTGAGCAAGGGTGGTATGCAAATAAAGAACAATTAAAACGGCATACAAAACCTATAAACAATAAAGATGACCGCGAAAAATTAGAAGAAATGGGTCTTGAATCCCTGGAATATGGCTACCTAGAAGTCGTCAAAAAAGTTGTGTGCAATAAATATAGTTTTATTCCATTGCACTTAATGAAAATGAAGGGTGATGAAATTAGAAAAGGGATGTTTACAGATATAACAGAAAAGGCTCATGAAATACCAAAAAATGAAGAGGTTCTAAATTATACATATAAAAGATTGCAGGAATATGTTATTGAAAATAAGGGAGGTCCGATGAAATTCTATACTGAAGAAGAACTAGGTTTAGATGATATAGTGACTGTATCTAAAGACCCTATATATAGACAAAAGCTCGATGATCATTATTACTTAAAAGAATTAAGACAAAAATATTTCCATACTTCACATGATTTACGAAAAATGCATAAGAATAGTTTACATCCTAATTGGGACACCATGTTTTTCTATCCCTTTAAGCCTAGTATCAATGACAAACCATCACGAGAAATCATAAGAGGTTAAAGCTTATGCAATCAAGATAAATGCCTTCTTAGACCTTCATATGTTAAACTGTTTTACAATTAAAGCTTTTAATCATGGTTGATATCCAATTAAATTGGCGACCGGGTATAGACGCTCCAAAATATTACCCTATCTGTACATTTTTTGGTTCTTTTAGTACAGGTAAAAATGAAGACAATAACAGTTGTAGTTTAGCAATTTCAGGTCCGGAAAATGGGGGTTGGGGAAATTCTGGCCTTGAAATGTCAACAGGTGATTTTGTTCCTCAAAAATTGGATATAGGTTGGTTTTCTTTTGCAGAAAACAAGTACTTTTTTGGTCAATTCATTTTACCTACTGATAAAATGAAAACGCTCTTTAAAGAAGCCTTTATCAGAAGTAATGGCAATAAAGCTTTTTACAATTCACTTATCACCAATATGTATCCCCAAGGTGGAATTGCCTTATGGATGTCTATTGGAGGCGTTAGAACGGTTGAAATCGCTCATTTTCAGGCAGAAGAAACCGATTATGATTGGAAGAAGTTGTACCCATCTATGTTAATGGAAAAGGAAGTTTTTATTAAAGAGGTGATGGATGGTATTGAAGGTGGGAAGGCATATTTGACGAAGCATGGTATTAGTCCAGAACCTTTTAAAACCATTTATAGAACTCGATATGAATATACTATTACAATTGATGATGTAGCCCATAAAGACACTATACATATTATTGCTAAATTTTATAACGGCGAGATGGATACCATGTGGGGAGGTGGACTCACTAACAACTTCTTCAAGACCAAAGCATTACCCAAACATCTATTCTTCAGGTGGCACAAGAATGGTATTGTCTACTTTGGCGAGGTCTATTTTAAAGAGCAAGAGATTTTTGAAGTCTTTGGAGAGATGTATCAAACTTATTCTGATACGTCTTATGTACTAAGACTGAACCCTGATTATGGAACAAAAAAGGTCACCATTGTTTTGATCAGCCAGGAGAAGAAAATTAAGTTTAAAAAATATGGTAAACTAGGTAAATCATCAATTAACTTAAACAATTAAAATGATACCAAAACCAGGAGAGCAATTCGAAGCAAAACCCGACGGTCCTTTAATTCGACAGAACAAGGGAATTGTTGGCAACTCACAATGGATAATTACTTGTACTCAGGGAACTAATATAAGTTTAGCTGGTTACGCACATAACTATGGAGGCTGGTCCAAATTAACAGTATCAAAAGTCTTTTTCGGAGGAAATTTTGTCAAATCCAAAGACCAAACTATTCAAAGTAGGCTTTATATTAAAACCAATCACTTTTTTCCAGAAGTAGATGAGAAAAATAGAATTCTGCCTGTTTAACTTTTACTTTTCAGGTATTTTATTTGCAAGATACTGTCTCCTAGAGGGGGTAAACTTTAAGGGATAGTGTCGTTACATTGCAGAATGCCCAAAAAAAGTTTGCACATTCGATTCTAATAGCTCAGTATTCCTCTTGTATTCCTTTAAATCGGTTTCCAATTTTAGTTTTGCCTTTTCGGCTGCCTTAGCCGTCTGGCTTAACGAACCTGCTATTTTTTGAAAGGCTTGGTGGTATGTAAAGAATTCAACTTTACCTACGCTACCGATATCTGGTAAAGGAGCTTTAAGAGCATCTCGCCAAAAATCACGCACAATACGCGCGGCTTTAGATTTTGCCTCTGCTTCTCTAATTACTTGCCCTAATTCTTTAATTTGTTTGTGAAGAGTTTGCTCATGCTTAGCGCGAATCTGTAAGGTATTATTAAATTTTTGAAGTCCGTTGCCAGTTCCTCCTGGTTTACTTAATAGGGTATCTAGCCCTATTCTTGGCTCGTATGGAGCGGGTAAGCCATGTATTGCTACAAATTTAAACTGTTCACGTAATCTTTTGTTGGCATCTAATAAAGCCTGCACTTTTCTGTGTGGCGGGAAGGGTTGCTTCCCCAATTGTGCACGTTGTGCTGCATTTTTGTATGCTATTACAGTATCTGCAGAATCATACAGGTCTTTTGCTGCATTCCCAATGTCAATCCAAGTGGAGAATTTCATGATTCAGTAGCATAAATTATTACAAAATAACGGATTTGAAAATATAAGGGCACTGAAAAATTTACTCTTTCGGTACCCTAATAATCTTTTTTAAGAAATAACATTATTGCTGAGCGTACTCTGAATCCCATTCGGTACCATCATCCCCTTTTTGGCCACCCATTTTAATCATAAAGTTTTTAGCTGGGAAATAGGGTTTCATATGTATATCAAGATGAATTTTATCTTTTTGCTTGGCATCTTGTTCAAATCGTTTGATAGAGAAATCTTCAATCAATTTTCCTGGCCCCGAGATGCTATCCAAGAATTTTACAATTTGGCTCATCAACTCTTTTCGCGTTCTAGCATTAAAATTCTCAAATGCTCTACGGTTTAAAAAGTCCATCATAACCTTGGTAACATAATCAAAAACTCGTACTACCGAATAGGTTTGTAGACCTAAGTTATCTCCATTGAATAAAGTTTTAGCTGAGAATGCCATTACTTTACCATATTCATTAACCATAGGAACTAATCCTAATTTTTCCAATTGGGCAATGTCACTTTTCTTAAGGTCAAAACGTACACCATCAACTTCGTTTATGCCCCCATATTTTTTACCTGCAGTAACCTGCGACATTAGCGTATTGTATATTTTGCCAGCCAGTGCTCCTGCAGGAGGAACATGTAGGTCTTCTTCTTCACCCACCTCATCGTGCTTTCCTCTGCCAACTAACCAATTACAAGACATCATAACATTAGAGCGGTATGCGTCGCCACCAGTTAGGTTTGCAGATTCAAACATTTCCATAACATCGTCTGGTTCGTCTAAATGTTCAAAGTCGGTTACTAGCATTACTTTGTTTTCATGCGCAATTTTTGCCCATTTTTCTACAACTTTATTAGAGCCTAAATAACCAGGAATTACCAGTAAACCATAATTATCACGTAAATCTAAACGGTCATAACCAGATTTTAGCTCATCGGCAATAGTGTCGATAAAACGGGTGTTATCTAAATCTTTTAATTGATCTAATTCCGCATTTACGATACTTACATTTTTAAGCTTATCAGCTTCTGTATTTTTATAAAACAATCCAACTGATCTGTAAGAGCGTTCTAATTCTCGAGTTGCTTCAATGCCTTTTCCTAAATTTTTAGTCAGACTTTCTTCAGCCGCCTTAGCATTTGTTTCTGATGTTTCAACCATTTCAGATAGTTCATCAGAATTGGAAAGTATATCAGACCATAATTCTAACCTTTTTTTAAGGACTTCTCGTTCTTCTTTTTTGCTCATTTCAGATAAGAAGATTTTCTTTCTTGCTTTGCGTTCTGGGTTCAAATTTTGAACGCCTTCAACACAAGACTCTAAAAGATCAAATCCTCCAAATTTAATAAGCTTGTCACTGCTATCTCTTAAGGTTTCAGTAGGGTTGTCAACTCGGGAAAATTGTTGTTTTGCAGACATATTTTTCTTATTTATTCTCCTCTAATTCGGTTAGTAATGCTCTAATTGCATCCAATACAGATTGTTTGGCTTCGGGGTCTGCAATCGCTGATTTTAATATTTTGTTGGTTTTTAACTGTTTTGCAATCTTAATGTATTGGTCTTTTTCAGCATCTAAGTTCTTTAAAAAATCACTTTGTCTTGTAATTCCTTTTGCTCCAAAATCTCCTAAATTTTGAAATTTTAAGGTCTCATTGACGCCAACACCATCTGCATTTTCAAACTCGACTTCGACATCCGGTTTAAAATGTTCAAAAACTTCATCAATTGTTTTTAAACCAGTTAAAATTTCTGGTTTTACTGGTGGGTCATTGGTTAGTTTTTCAACCATCAAAGTTCTATTTTGAGGTATTTCAGCAAATGCCTCATTCGCATCTGCTTTAACTTCTGTACCCCCAATTCCGTATGTATCGGCCATAATTATGTTTTTTGAACTTAAATATAAATATTTTTGTTAAAATTTAACCTATAATCCATTGTAATTTGTTATCTGCATCAAGTTTTAGTTTGATTTTCGTTCCTTTTTTTACTTTTCCAGAGATTATCATTTTTGATAAAGGAGACCTTAAATCACTTCTAATAACACCTCGTAGCGGTCTTGCGCCATATTTGGGGGTAAATCCTTTCATAGCAAGCATTGCAATAGCTTCTTCGGTTATTTCTAGGTCAATTTCTTGCTTTTCTAATGCTTTGTACAGGTCTTTTAGTTGAATCTTAAAAATTTTGCCAATATTCTCTTCTGTTATTGGAGAGAAGGGTATGATTTCTGTTAATCGTCCTAAAAATTCTGGTCTAAAATAATTGCCCATCATTTCCAATAAATCACTAGACTTAGGAATTTTACCTTCGCCGAAGGTGTCGACAATGTGTTGACTGCCTATATTGGAAGTGAAAAGAATTACAGAATTAGAAAAATCGCCTTCCTTTCCTAATCGGTCATGAAGTTTGCCTTCATCAAGAATTTGCAAAAAGATATCAAATACGGACGGATGCGCTTTTTCAATTTCATCAAGTAGTACTATGGAATAAGGTTTTTGTCGAATTTTATTTACTAAAACACCTCCTTCTTCATAACCTACATAACCAGGAGGTGCCCCGTAGAGTAGCGCAGCGGAATGTTCTTCCTTAAATTCGGACATGTCAAAACGAATAATGGAATTCTCATTTTGGAATAAAAATAGGGCTAAGGCCTTTGCTAACTCGGTTTTACCAGTTCCTGTGGGTCCTGAAAAGAAAAATGAACCAATAGGTAGTCCTGGTTTGCTTAATCCGGAGCGAGATTCTAAAACGGCTTCTGTGATTATTTTTATAGCATGGTCTTGTCCAATTACGCGTTTTTGTAATTGTTCTTCCATATGTAGCAAGCGTTCTTTTTCATCGGCTTGCAATTTGCCTATAGGGATGCCGGTTTTATTGGCCATTGTAGAGGCAATATCATTTTTATCGATAGCTTTCTTTTCCTTGTCTGCAATGGTTTTTAGATTTTTTAAGACCGCGGATAATTTGGAAAAGCCTTCTTTTGGAGTAGTTATATTCTCAAAATGACTGTCTTCTTCTCCCAATTCTGTAAATAAAAGATAGCTGAGCTTATCTTTTATTTGAGTGTGCAACCAGTTGAGTTCTGCTATGCTTTTTTGAGGCTCCCATTTTTCTTCTTTCATGGTTTTTAAGCGTTCTTCTAGGCTGCTAATTTCGGAAGCTGAGGTTTCAATCATGAACTTTGCTGCAGACATTGTCCTATCAATTAAATCTAATGCAGAATCTGGTAAGCTACGTTCCTTTGTATAGCGCTTAGATAAACGAATGGCCTCTAATATTGTTTGGGAGTCAAGGTCTAATTTATGATGATTTGAGAAATGTGACATTGAATTTTTAATCATTCGATATGCTTCTTCTTCGCTAGGTTCAAAAAGGCTAACTTTTTCAAATTGCCTAGCAAGTGCTTCATCAACTTCTATATGTTTTCTAAAGGCGTCATTCGTTGCCGTGGCAATAATAGTGACTTCTCCTTTTACTAATTCCGATTTTAAAATGTTGACTAAACCTTGGTTGCCACTGTTCTTATCAGTTAAATTCTTTAGTTCGTCAATTAACAAAATGGGTCTCTCAAATTGTTTCAATTCATTAAAGACCTTTTGAAATCGATCTTCAATCTCACCTTTGTAACCTGCTCCAGAAACTAAGTGGATAAAATCCAATTCAAAAACCCTAGTGTTTTTTAAATGTTCTGGAATATTATCGTTAATAGTTGCATACGAAAGTGCATTGAACATAACTGTTTTTCCCACTCCGGGATTCCCAAGAATGAGTACGTTAGGTTTGGAATGTCTGCCTAAAATTTCAGTAATCATTTTTAGTTCCACATCACGCCCAGAAATATTGACAATGGTTTCGTTTTGGGCCTCAGCGGTCTTGTCCGTGCAATATTTATTGAGGTTGGTTAAACCAGTGTTTGTTTTGTTTTTATTTCCAAGTATTGCTTTTCCATTTCCAGAAGGATTGGGTGATGCATCTGCAGATTCCAAAAAGTCTATTATTTCATTTGGAGTAAGTGGTAATGTTTTTAACTGATCATAAGAAAATCCAACTCCTGGGGTGCATAGTGCAATAAGCAAACAAAACTCATTAACGTCGTCCAGCCCGAGCTTTAATTTAATATTGTCGGCTTCGTAGAAAACCGCCTCAACCGAAGCATCTCCTGTTGGGTTTTCAGGTGCTTTTGCTGTTTTTGGCAAGCCTTCTAGGCGAACTTCAGCCCATTCTTCGGCATAATAGCCATCTTGCTCCATATCTTCTATAAAACTGAGCAAGCCTATATCTTTATGTAATAATGCCTTTAATAAGTGGGCGGATGAATAGTGTTCGTGAGCGTTTTCGCGAGCTACGGCTTGGGCGATATGGATGGCTTCTTTAACAGTTTCTGTGGTTTGGTAGTCGGTCATTTAAATGAGCTGTATTGTTATTAATCCTCAATATTAAAGATTGCATAAATAGTAAGAAAAATTTCTTAAAATGATATTTTTGGGGAGGTTTTATTTCCTATAAATATAAAAAAATATATGTTAGTTCTAGGGAGCTTACTAATTTAATAAAAATGCTATAATAGCATATTATCTTCCTCAAATATTTGGAACACAATTATTCGATATTATAGATTAATCTCGATTTAAAATTTATTTGTAATTCAAAAAGGAATATAAAGTTTAGGATATAATGGTGTAAAGTTAAAAATCTGACTCTTACGTATAATGGTGTTATAAGTTTGCAGTTAAATTTTGAAATAAAATGGTTCTAGAATAAATTTAATCGAGCAATAAAAGCATCCAATTTTTTTGTATATTTAGAAAAATCAAATAACTTTAATTAGGATATGGAAGGAGTAGGATGTGAGATTTTTGCAGAGGTAATTATCGAAGCATACATGACAGTGCCAATAACAGGCACGTTTATTTGCGCGGGAACTGCAACGTTTCCTTTAACCACGGCGGTTTCCCCAGCAGTTTGTTCGGGAATTTCTGCGGTTACACCTGCTGCAGTAGTGCTCAATTCAAGTCCAGCTTTGCAGGAGATTAGTAAAATGGGGATGGCAAACGGCTGTCAATTAGTTGTAGATTTTACAAAAAATCAAATGAAAATAATGGTTGTGAAATCAGAAGCAAACCTAAAGAAGTCCCGACTTGAGATGGCAAAAGCTAAAAAGATATTTAGAGCCCGGGATACTGCAGCGGGAGCTGCTTGGATAATGCAAGTAATGCGTTTTGGGCGTTAAGAATGCTTTTCAATAAACACCTAGCTTTAAATTTGCCGCTTCGAGGTAGAGCTTAATAAATTTAATGATATATCTTTTATTGGAATCCATTAATCTTAAGAGCTACAAAGAATAATCTGGCTACTTTGTGACTAAGTTGTTTGTGTTCATGGTATTAGTTTTTAAATCAGGTATGTGTCTTATAAAGTTGAAAAGGATGGTTGGTTGCTGATTTTACTAATTTCGATTGGCATATAGTTTTGATTTTCTTTGGTAAGGTTTCTTATACAATATTACTAAAAATACTTATTGTAAAATTTGTATAATATGATTGAATAGTATTAGCTTAAACAGACTATTATATAAAAAACACACTCAAAAAGTTAATAGCCATCGATGATTAAATATCTAATCACTAGAAAATATTTATATGCCTCCTATATATGCACCATATCCGTTAAATCCACAAATCGTACGCAATGTCATGGATACTATTCGATTGTCTAAACCATATGATGAAAAACAATTTGAATATTATCATCTCAATCGAAATATATTTAATGTAGGTGCTGAAGTGAATTAACTAAATAAATTGCCAACTAGGGGTGCTAGTATTTTAAGGAATTATAAGGATAATTTAGGAAATATCTGGAACGAATTACCTACTTTGATGAATGAATTTCACATGCCGGATGCCAACTGGTGGGGCGTGTTTTGATGCCTTTCTCAAATGTGAACCCATATAGTCGTAAGTTTGTATGCCCTGACTACGGCATCCTAGGAGGTGAATTCGAAATGTTTATTCGACAGGATGGAAAAAGAATTGATGCGTTCACTAATAAAAAATGGCAGGAAACTTATAATTTTGGGAGAATTCTTACCAACGTGATGAATCATCGTCTGCTTGATGTGAAACGACATGAAAAAAATGCGAATTATAAGGTAAGAATAAATGCGGGTAATGTAAAAATTATAGAATAGCTCAAAAAATAACTTGAAGTTAAATTAATTTTATTGATCGGAAGGATTCTAAAGGTAGCACAATACAAATCATTCATAAGACCAACATCGTTTATAATAGTCCAAACATATTTTTTTGGTTTACTAGAATTTATATGACTCGAATCAATAAATTTCGCCGCATGTTCAGTTGTACTTATAAGGGGATTTCGAATACTCTTGAAGATTGACCAGTTTGAGAAGTGTGTGAAAAATTAGAGAGGAATGCTAATTCATATGCGGTAGCCATTTTTAAGTTTTTAATTCTTAATTGATTATCTATTAAATTTATGATTTTAAATTAATAAATTTAGATTTTGATTAAAATAAGGAGCTAAAATGACTTTTCAACTCCTTTTTTTGTCTTTAATAGGGACTATGAATAAAAAATATTACACTTTGCCCCTTAATGTAGGTAAATTGATTAATAGGGAGACGCATGATACTTGTAGTCTAGAGCAATCAATATCGCATCATATTCATTTAATTAGCACCACATATTTTGGTGAATGTGCTTTTGATGAGACTTTTGGTTGCGCTATATGGACTATTGATTTTGATAATTTAAAAACAGCTAATAATCTTAAAAGTCTCATGCAACAATCATTGTTTGAGTCTATATCTAAACATGAGAAAAGGTTGCAAGCCATAGAGGTTAAGGTGAAAATGAAGCAAACGCAATTAGCTGGAGATATAAATTCTATACGGATTAAAAAAAGATTAGATATTATTATAAAAGCACGTGTAAAAAAGACAAATGAGGTTTTTTCTCATATTGAATACTTTTATATTGGACCATTATCATATTCATAACCTATGGGGAAAAATACTAAAGAGCAAATAAAAAATAGAATGATTAAGACTGCGGCCGAAGTTTGGGGGATCGAGGCTAATGAAATTGAAACATCTTTTGATCCTATAATTTCGCTTCTTCTTTCGGCTTGTTCTGCTGAAATTGAAAAAATTTCTTCAGAGTTAAATGAGTCTGAAACTAGGATTACCGAAAAGCTTATTGAGCTAATGACCCCAGAAAGAAGTGTTGGACCAACCCCTGCACATTCCATTTTATATGCAACTCCTATTGATGCAATAACATCGATAAATGCTGAATACCATTTTAGTTATCGAAAAAAAATCCCACATCAAAAGACATCGGTAAAATTTAAAGAGATTTCTTTTACACCTATTCAAGATTTCAATTTAGTAGATGCTAAAATTGAGCATATGATAATAGGAACCAACCACTTTCGATTGGATGAAAAAAAGAATAGGGAAGTGCAGAGTAAAGTTTCTAAAAGTGCTTTTTTGCCTGAATCTACAATTCTTGTTGGGGTTAACAGCTCGCAACGCAATTTGCTGCTTAATGATGTGTCCTTTTATTTTGAACTACTAGGAACTGAGGATAAAAACAAAGAACTTTTTTACAATCATCTTAAAAACTCTAAATGGTCATTAAATGGAAAAGCATTGGAGACTACCCATGGTTTTTACAACTCTATTGATGAAGGAGAGATAATTGTAAATAATATTTTTGAAGAAATCTCGCACAAATCAGATTTAACACACCAAGAAATACTAAATTTTTATAAGAAAAACTTCATTACTATAAAATCATCAAATGATTTTAACGCTAATTCTGAGAATAACAATGAAGTAAATAATTTTTTGAGGGAAAATAATATTAAAACTGAAAGCGGAATTCAGTGGATAAAAATTGAATTTCCTACTGTTATTAATAATAACGTTTTGAGTAATGTCATTTGTTCGTTAAATGCATTTCCTGTAGTTAATAGAGAGTTGTTTTCTTTTTCATATCAATTGAAAGATTATGTTCACATTATTCCACTAATAACAGAAAATTTATTTTTTGATTTAAAATCAATTGTCAATACAGATGGAAAACAATATAGTGTAAGGACAAATAATGAGTTGAGTTCTAATAAGGGTACTTTTATTGTTCGCAGTAATAGTATTGGTAAGTTAGAGCAAAGAAAAGCAAAAGAATACATTGTTTATTTGTTGGAATTGTTGAAAGATGAGAGTGCGTCGTTTGCGTTTTTAAACAATGATTTTCTATTGAAAAGTTTAAAATCTTTAAATCAGCAAATTGCTGTTTTGGAGAAAAAGGTTGACGATAGTATTATTGATCAAACTCAGACTCATTTTGCAGTCTTAAGTCCATATAAACAGGATGATCAACTATTAGTTGAATTTTGGACGACTAATGGTTTTCTGGCTAATAATATAAAATCAGGTAGTGAATTGTCTCTTAGTAAGGGTATTGGTGTGAAACAAATGAATAATTATTTTCTTACTACAAGTACAGGGGGTAAGGATGATTTAAAGATGGCTGATCGTCTTAATTCCTATCGCCGTGCACTGCTTACGCGAGACAGAATAGTAACTAAAGAAGACATACGAGTACTTTGTTATGAAATTTACGGTGATAAGTTGGCAAAAGTTGAAATTAAAAGAGGTTTTACAAAAGACTTGGAATTGAATAAGGGATGGGTGCCAAATATTCAAATATTATTAACCCCTAATAAAAAAATAAATAAAGACGTTTGGAAGGGAGAGAATAATAAGTTAATGCATATACTTGAAAAAAAATCATTAAACGTATTTCCCTATGAACTAAAAATATTAAATTGAAACAGAAACATTATAGTCCTGTTCTTGAAGTATATAAATTTAATTTTGAATAATGAGTACGCAAAAGAGTTCAACTACTTTTATAGATAAGAGAGTGTATTACTTTTTTATTTTTGTTTTCGTTCTTGCAGCAAGTTCTTTTTCATATAGATATGCGAATCATGAACCATGTGTAGAAGTGAATTTTTCTTTTGATAATTTTGAGAATAAAGTAGGTTCAGTTATTCAATTTAGGGATAATACTAAAGAAGCTAAAGAATGGGAATGGGATTTTGGTGACGGTACAGCTATTAAGAATAAAAAAAGTGAACTACACGTTTTTGAAAAAGAAGGGTATTATGAAGTTAGTCTAAAAGTTAATAATAGTTGTCAAAAGATTAAGACTATTTATATTGAGCCAAAAGTGAAAGTTCTTGATTCAATGAATTTCTCTGAATTTTATTTACCCAAAAGTATTAAAGTTGGAGATAAATTAGTGGTAACTGATAATTCAAAGACAGCACATAATTGGGAATGGAGGTTCGGAGAGAGCTTAAAGGTAAATGCGGTTACTAAAACCGCGGAGTATATCTACAAAAAGCCAGGGGCTTACACCGTTTCATTGATTATTAATGGGGAAATTGATTATTTAATTAAAAAAACCATACAAGTTGTGCCTGTAAAAGAGAGAAAAGAGAGGGTTATAAATATAAGTAAAAAGTCTAATCAGAATTTTTTAAACTTACCTGATGCTCCTGAAACTCCCATAGAACAGTTGACAAAACCTTCAGAAGAAACTGTTAGAATTGAACAAAGTAAACCGGAGATAGAAGTAGAACCAGCTGAAAAAATAGTTGCAGAGGTAAAAGAGAATGTTGAAATTCCTGAAAAGCCTAAGGAAAAAAGTGAAGTTGTAAATACTCCAGCCCTTGATGAAAATACAATAAGAATTGGTTTGCAAAGTGTTTCTGATAACCAAATGAGCGTTCAGGAATTTACTAATTATTTTTGTGAAGACGTAAATCCGTTAGTTCTTGCAAATGGAAAGAGTTATACATTTAAATCATTTTGTAAATTTATTAAGGGAAAAAAGATAATTATCAAAAGAATAGTCTGGGGTAATGAAAAAAAATGTATTTATTCATTTGAAATAAATTACACTAGATAATATAGTTTAAGAATAGGAAAATGGCAAACAGTGGACTTTATAGTGTAAATTGGGTAGATGGAATGAAGATTAATAAAAATCATTTCATTGACATGGAGAATTCTCTTCTTGATAAAATTAGAGATTCTCAACATTTAAATATAACGCCATCTAATTTTGGTCTCTTGCCGATGACATCGGGTCATTTGAGTTCGCTGGAGTTGACAACGTCGATAGATGGTCAATCAACGATTGAAGTTACGCTTCATAGTTGTAGAGCAATTACACTTGGAGGTGTACTCATAAATATTTCTAAGGCCGTTTCTTCTATGTTAGAACATTCTGGTCATAAACTAAGTCAACAAATTAAAGTTGATAAAAAAGATTTAGCATGGTATATTGTGCTAATTGTAAACCCTTTAAAGAAAGTAGCTTTTGGAGAGGCAAATCCTGATGAGGTCCCTCCAAGACATCCGCATGTTCTTCCAGAATTTAGACTAGATGTTATTCCAGTAAGTGAGACTTCAAAACAGGAATTAGGCCTATATCACATAAGCATAGGTAAAATCGTAAATAAAGAGGATAATTTAGCTGTTGATTTAAATTTTATTCCTCCTTGCACATCCATGCAAAGTCATCCTGATTTAAAATTTGTTTATAATGAATTAGGTACGTTTCTCAATCAAATGGAGTTGTTTTGTATACGGATTATTCAGAAAATTTATCAAAAGAAACAGACTAATGACTTAGCAAATGTAGCTCTTCATTTATCACAGCAAATGATACAATACCTTAATGCATATTTAGTTGAATATAGGATTGTGGATAAAAATGAGGCGCCGATTAAAATAATTTCAAAAATAGCAGGTCTTGCTCGAGTAATAAAAAGTAGTTTAGATGTTTTTGAAGGTACCGGAAAAGAAGATTTTGTAAACTATCTTGCTGAATGGTGTGATTTAAGACAGGGTGCCATAGAAAGCGTATTAATAGAAACAATTGAAATAAATTACGTTCATACTGATATTAATGCAGCTTTTCAAGATTTGTCAGAATTTACGAAACTAATGCTGATATTATTTAAAAAACTAAATGAGCTTGATTACATAGGGAAAAAACCTGAAACTGGAATTTTTGTCAAAGAAGAAACCATTAATAATAATGAAATAAAAGGCAGAAGAAATTTTCTTTTAGATTAAAAAGAATTAAACATGGGTATTAACTTAATTGAAAATATATTTTGAAAGCTAAGAATAGCAAAGAAAGACTTACAAGTTTTCTAAAGTTTGTGACTCTATTTATTGTAACGGTTGCAATGATTATAGTAGCTGTATACTTTAATTTTAAAATTCCTGAAAAGGAAAATCAACTTTTACGGAATCAGATAAAAACAATTAGTATTGAGAATGAATATCAGATTAATTTTTTAACTGAAATGATAGAGTTGACTGAAATGATAGAAACGCTAGGAGCGCCAGGGCAGAATACATCTTATGAAAACTCACGTATTAGTGCCAAAATAGTTGACCTTGAAAAAAGTATTCCGCCAAAAAGCACATCTCATGTATATGACATGCACATGGCAATTACGAAACTTTATGTTGAATTGCAAGATGCAAAAATTAAGTTGGTTACACTGAAAGAATCGGAAGCTACAATTGCAGAGTATCAACTTGCATATGAAAACTGCAAAAAAGACCTTACACAAATAGAAAGAGAATTGTATATCGCAAGAAAATTAAACTAAATTTTATTAAACATTGTTTTGTATCGGTATTTATGATAACTTAAATATCTATGGAACTTGGTTTGAAATTAGTATATTATGTGAAAAACCATGTAGGTGGATTCCTGCTTTAGATTAAGGCAATATGGTTAAATATATGAAAAGAACTTTATTAAGAAATATTTTTAAGATTCGTTTTTCATTGGTTTGTCTCTAAAGGGGTTATTGTAAGTTGTTTTTTATGTAAGTCCAAAATGGGTTTTAAGGTAAGATTTCAATTCTATGTAGTGTTTTAAAAGATCATTTTTTAATGGAATGATTATTTTAATGCTTAATCAATAAGTTTGGAACATTCCATCGATTAATTTGCAAACAAAATACTCTAAAAGAAAATTATATGGTTAATTGTCCGAAATGTAATAAAAGTTTAGAATGCGAAGCTTGGCCTGCATGGGGTGTTGGGCTTTGTGTTTTAGTTCATAGATCTATTGACTGTTTTGAAGTGGATGACATCATAGAAGAATTAGACAAAACTGGTTCTTTTCACCCGAACAAGAAGGCTCAGTATGTAAGATTAAAAAAGAAATTTGAGCGTGAATTATTATTAAAAGCAACAACAAATCTAAATAGAACTTGCATAAAGAACTTGAGCTCACAATTGGCTTACAAGGTGGTTTCTGAGTCCAATAATTTTGAATTTAAGTCTGCTAGCAATTTTGAAATTAAGAATACAATTCAAGCGAAGTTAGGAATAGTAATCTGACTGACTACTCATTTATAAGCGTGCCTGTTGCATAAATACCTATAAAAGATTTACTGACACTAAATAGCTATAATTACGCGATTGCTTTTACCTTTGGTGGCTAAATTTTAAATGTATGACTATGTATTAAATTATAGTAGACTTCTTTGCAGTCTTACCGACCGAAGCTTCATGGGAACCCGCACCAGTTTTATTTAAATTTTCAGGTAATAGTATAAACGAAAAAAAGCTCCCAATTTCTTGAGAGCTTTCTGCGGTCTGGACGGGACTCGAACCCGCGACCCCCTGCGTGACAGGCAGGTATTCTAACCAACTGAACTACCAGACCAATGATTTTATTTGCCTTAGGCTAACTCTGACAACAGTCAGATTCAAATCTTGTTCAAATGCTTTTTGCAAAGCGTGTGCAAATATACGGTGCTTATTCAATTGCGCAAACAATTTTCTTTAAAATAAGCTAAAATATTTTTTATTTGTCATTTAGCGGTTTCACCATAATGTCTTTATAGAAGATGATACTATTAGGGTCGTGGCCCTGTAACGCAAAGGTACCACTGCTTAATACACGATATATGCCATTCCCTTCTCTAAGTGGATTTTCAGGTTCAGTATAATCAACAACGACAATATCATTAATTTTTACGATAATCCGATTTCCTTGTACCTTAATATACTCGGTATACCATTCATTGTCCTTTGCATAGTTTTCTTTAATATCTACAATGTTGTATAAGCTTCCAGTTCTTTTCCAATCACTTTGTGAATTATTAACCTGTACTTCATATCCATGTAAAGGCCAACTAGCTTCTTGATATTTAGTGTGAACGTAAATTCCAGAATTAGAACCAGGTTTGGTCATAACTGAAGCTTTAAATTCAAAGTTTTTAAAATTGTGGTTCTCAACAGCGCCAACATAATATAAGTGTGCTTTAGGTCCTGCTACTTTGATAGTTCCGTCGACTATAGAAAAAGTTTCTGCATTTTCACCTACTTGCCATCCATCGAAATCTTTACCATTAAACAAAGAAATCCAACCGTCAGGCTCTTGCGCGAAACTAAAATTCATTATTAAATAGCAAACGGTAGTTGAAAGTAATATTTTAATATTTTGTGACATGTATATTGCTTTTAAGAATTGTATCAAATTATAAAAAAACTAATCATAAATCAATTATGATTTTCAATTTTAAATTTGTTCCGATTTGGTATTTAAATTGTTCTTATTTTTAATAAATCCTATATGAAATGAAATATTTTTAATTGGCTTGGCATTTCCTTACATTACTAATATCGATTAAATAAAATTGAAAATCATGATTGATTTAATACAATCTTTAAATATTACTTAATTTATTAAAATGAAAAAAATTGTTTCTTTACTTATAATTGTGTTACTTTCTTCATGTAAAGAGGATAAAAAAACAACCAAAATGCAGGATAGTATTCAGTCTAAAACAACTAAAATTCTACATACTTTAAACCCTTCTGATTTTGAGAAGAAAATAGATGGGAAAATGACAAAATTTTATACGTTAACCAATGCTAATGGGATTGAGGTGACTTTTACTAATTATGGTCAACGACTCATTACATTGTACGTGCCAGATAGGAATGGGAACTTTACTGATGTTGTTTTAGGTCCTGATAAATTGGAAGGCTTTATGGAACCCGGTGGTGCATTTTTTGGTGCCACTATTGGTCGTTACGGAAATAGAATTGCTAAAGGACAGTTTGAATTGAAAGGCAAAAAGTATTCTTTGGTAGGCAACAATAATGGTAATCATTTACATGGTGGTACTAAGGGTTTTAATGCTATTGTTTGGGATGTTGATACACATTCTGATAATTCAATAGTATTTTCAAGAACATCCCCAGATATGGAAGAGGGATATCCGGGTAATCTTAAGGTAATTGTGAGTTATGAGTTAACAGATGATAATGAACTTAAAATAAGTTATCATGCAAGTACTGATAAAACGACTATTGTAAATCTTACACATCACTCATTTTTTAATTTGGCTGGAGAATCTTCTGGTAATGTTAATGAGCATATTATGATGATAAATGCAGATGCTTTTACCCCCGTTGATGAAGGTTTGATACCTACAGGTGAAATAAGAAAGGTAGAGAATACTCCTTTTGATTTTAGAACTCCGAAGCCTATTGGGTTAGAAATTGACACAGATACAGAACAGTTAAATTATGGTAATGGATACGACCATAATTATGTTTTAAATTCAGCGCCAGTAGATAAGGAGGGTAATGTTTTGGCGGCTAAAGTAATTGAGCCGGAAAGTGGTAGAACTTTAGAAGTTTATACCAATGAACCAGGAGTACAATTTTATTCTGGAAACTTTTTAAATGGAACTTTTATCGGGAAGTCTAAAAAAGCGTATAAATCAAGAGGAAGTTTTTGTTTAGAAACACAGCATTTCCCAGATTCACCGAATAATTCAGATTTTCCAAGTACGGTATTGGAGCCAGGTGAAAAATATTATTCTACCTGTATATATAAGTTTGGAGTAGTAAAATAATTAAGCTCTGAGTTTATTTGCAGTTATCTCTTTCATGAAATCAAAATTAGTTAAAGCTTTTTGAGTGAAATCGAAAAGACTTCTTCCGCGATCTAAATTTTGATTTTCATACGCAACCTTGTAATAAATGTTATTGTTAAGGTAGTCTGTAAGTGCTCTAAGACCATGTAAAAAAGGAAGCAAAATTGCACCAAAAGGTAACGCTTCAATTTCATCATTAGAGAGAAAATTACCATTTAAAGCAATGCCGCTTACAAAAGCTTCGAACAATGGTTTTTTAAAAGTGATTTTCTCATGTTGTTGTTCGTCTTCAGGAGCAGTATTAACAATTGTACGTACAGCATCACCAAAATCAAAATGAAAATGCCCTTTCATAATGGTGTCTAAATCTATTAAACAAAGCGCTTTGCTTGCTTTTTTTGAGAATAGTATATTGTTTAGTTTGGTATCGTTATGGCATATTCGAATAGGCAATTGTGACTGATTCATGGCAGTAAGTTTCGCCAGTGTTTCAATAGCAAAGTCTATATCCTTCGCAGCAATTTCTTTTTTATGAGTCTCAGCGTTTTGTAAAGCATCTTCAAATTGGCCTTTGCGCAAATTTAAATCATGAAACCTCGGTATCGTATCAACGTAGTCATCAACTTTCACATCATTTAGAAGTAAATGAAATTTGCCAATAATTCTTCCTGCCTCATAGGCTATTTCAGGGTCTTCGGTAGTATTGTGAGCAGTACTTTGGTCTATGTAGGTCATTAACCTCCAATAGGCCTTGTCTCCTTTGTGAGTTTCATAAAAGCTCTTTCCGTTGTGAGTTTTTACCAAAGTAATTTTATGGTAATCATAGTCTTCAAGTTTTTCTAGGGCTTTATGAACATTGTTCATTAGTCCATAGATGTTTTTAAAAACAAGATGATTTACTCTTTGAAGTATATATAAAGGCTTATCGTTTTCTAAAACCAAAAAAGTATCGTTTATATAACCATCAGTTAATGGTTGAAAAACATACTCTTTTTGTACAATAGCAAATTTAGCCAAAAGGCTAGTTAATATGTCATCGGTAAATTTACTCATTATTGAGGCCAAAGTGGGGCGATATATTTGCCTGTATCAGTTTTGTTTTGAAGGCTTTTAACAGCTACCTCACGATCACTAGCATACGTTACACCAAACCATTCTCCTCCAGAAGGCACAACTTTCACGTCTATTTCACCAGCTTGCAACATTTCTTGGATTGTCTTAGGAATATATAATTCACTAGTTCTGGCAAGTTTGTCATCGTCAAGAAAGGTTCTAAAATCACTTTCGATTTTTTCAAAAATCGAAGGTTTACAAACCCAAAAGTTCATGCTTACATGCTCTTCTCCAGTATATGTGTTTCCAGAATCCTCATCAAAAACACCACCATCTTTAGGGACTAATTTTAAACGTTCATCTACAGAAACTAGATTGTCACCCTCAACTTGGCAAACTCCTCTAGAAACCGAACCATGTTCTGAAAGTGTATCTTTTAATGTGTAACCCACAAGGGCGTAAACATTATCATCGTAATGGTCTCTCATAAAGTTAGCAGCATTTTCATAAGCAGGTTGCCCATAAAAATCATCAGCATTTAAGACAACGAAAGGACCATCAATTACATTTCTAGCTGTCCAAACCGCATGAGCTGTACCCCATGGTTTTGGTCGTTCACCATCAAAAACACATCCATGTGGTAAGTCTGTTACTTCTTGTGCAAGTACATTAAGTTCAATGTTCTCAGGTAGTCGAGAACTGAGGTGCTCCTCTAAAAACTCAACATGTTCTTTTTTTGTAATTACAACTATTTGTTCAAAACCATTTTTTATAGCATCATAAATGCCAAATTCCATTAAGAATTCACCATTAGGGCCAAGATCATCGAATTGTTTTAGTTTTCCATATCGGCTACCACTTCCCGCAGCCATTAAAAGTAAGGTCATCTCTTTGATTTTTAAGAATTGTAAAAATAATATATTGAATACAATTTGTGAGGTTTAATTGGCAGTTTGATTTTAAAATTTCTAATTTTTCTTAACAATGTCCAGATTTTTTTAAATAAATTCGGGAGACAACCAATAAATGATATGATAAACAGATTTTTTCTTTGGATAGTACTTTTATCCAGCAGTATTTCAATGGCTCAAGAAAAGCCGAATATTTTGATGATTATTTTCGACGATGCTGGTTTAGATATGAGTATTTACGGAAGTACTTATGTTAATACGCCTGGTTTTGATGCCATAGCAAGTGAAGGAGTGTTATTTAATAAAGCCTATACACCAAATGCGAAATGCGCACCGTCGAGGGCTGCATTAATAACAGGGAGAAATTCTTGGCAATTAGATGCGGCAGCAAGTCATGTTATCTATTTTCCGCCAAAATTTAAAACCTATCAAGAAGTGTTGTTAGAAAATGGCTATACAACAGGTCATACTCAGAAAGGATATGGTCCTGCGGTAACCCTACGTGAAGATGGTACACAACGCCAAGTAGTAGGGCCAGCATATAATGAAAAGACATTAGAACCAGCTACTAAGTATATTTCTTCAAATGACTATAGTGCTAATTTTGAAGATTTTTTAGAACAAGCGCCAAAAGGAAAACCATGGAGTTTTTGGGTTGGGAGTATAGAGCCTCACCGAGCATACGAATATGGGTCAGGTAAAAAGTTAGGTGGCAAAACTGAAGATATGATAACAAATTTTCCACCGTACTGGCCAGATAATAATGTTACCCGCAACGATTTACTAGATTACGCATTTGAAATTGAAGATTTTGATAGACATATTCAAAAGATTATGAAGACCTTGGAGGAAAAGGGATTGTTGGAAAACACCCTTATTATTGTTACCTCTGATCATGGTATGCCTTTTCCAAGAGTTAAAGGTGATCAATATGAAAATTCTAATCATGTGCCTATGGCAATGTTGTGGAAAGATAAGATGAAGGTTAAAGGTAGAACGGTTGATGACTATATTAGTTTTGTAGATTTGGCACCTACTTTCTTAGAAGCGGCTGGTGTTAATTGGCAGACTTCAGGAATGCATCCGGCTGCAGGTAAAAGTCTAATGAATATTATTACTTCTGAGAAATCTGGTCAAATAGAGCCAGAACGTAATTTTGTATTAGTAGGTAAAGAACGTCATGATACGGGCAGGCCAAATGATGTTGGTTATCCAATCCGAGGTATGCATAAAAACAATATGCTTTATGTGAAAAATTATGAAATAGATAGATGGCCAAAAGGTAATCCGGAGACAGGATATTTGAATACAGATGGAAGTCCCGTGAAAACTGAAATTTTAAATCTCCGTAGAGCTGGTAAAAAAAAATACTGGAAAATGAATTTTGGTAAGAGAGTGGCAGAAGAATTATATGATATATCAAAAGATCCATTTTGTATAAATAATCTAGCAAACAACGTTGAATATTCAGAATTAAAACAATCACTTAAATCTGAAATGGAGATGAAACTTTTAGCTCAAGGTGACTTACGAATGTCAGGTTATGGTCATTTATATGAAAAAGCACCTTTTATCAAAGGTAGAGGTAGAGGCTTCTATTCAGATTTTATAAATGGTAACAAACAAAATGCCGATTGGGTGAATGATAGTGATTTTGAAACTAGTATAATTGACGGTGATGGCAATGAATTGCAACCTTCAAGTATCCCAAAAGATTAGTTCAGAAAGGAGCTGATTTTTATCATATTTTGTACTTTGTCTTACACTTAAGTTTGCATTCAATTAAAATGCATTCTATGTGTACATTAATTCAAAAGTATAATGTTCCTGGTCCTCGTTATACAAGTTATCCTACAGTTCCATATTGGAATAAAGAGACTTTTTCAGGTAATAAATGGAAAGCTACTTTAAAACGAAGTTTTATTGAAAGTAATGCTGCTGAAGGTATAAGCCTTTATATACATTTGCCATATTGTGAAAGTATGTGTACTTTTTGTGGTTGCCATAAACGAATAACTAAAAGGCATGATGTTGAGCAACCCTATATAAACTCGGTTTTAAAGGAATGGAAACTTTATTGCGAACTTTTTGGAGAAAAACCGATTATTAAAGAGCTGCATTTAGGTGGAGGTACGCCAACTTTTTTTTCTGCAGATAATTTAAAATTTCTAATAAATGGAATTTTTAGATCAGCTGAAAAAGCTATAGATTATGAATTTAGTTTTGAAGGGCATCCAAACAATACAACAAGAGAACATTTACAGGCACTATACGATGTTGGTTTTAGACGTGTGAGTTATGGTGTACAAGACTATAATTCTACTGTTCAAAGAGCTATTCATAGAATTCAATCTTTTGAAAATGTAAAAGCAGTTACCGAAATAGCAAGGGAAATTGGCTATACATCGGTTGGTCATGATCTAATCTTTGGTCTTCCGTATCAAAATATTGATCACGTAAAAACTACCATTTTAAAAACCAAGGAATTAATGCCTGATCGCTTGGCATTTTATAGTTATGCACATGTGCCATGGTTAAAAGGTAATGGTCAACGAGGTTATGATGAGGCTGATTTGCCTAGTGGTGATGAAAAAAGAAATCAATATGAAACTGGTAAAAAACTTTTAGCAGAAGTAGGCTATCATGAAATTGGTATGGATCATTTTGCATTAAAAGGTGACGGACTCTATTCCTCTATGGATTCTGGAAATTTGCACCGTAATTTTATGGGGTATACAGCTTCAAAAACTCAAGTTATGGTTGGGTTGGGTGCTTCAAGTATCAGTGATAGTTGGTACAGTTTTGCACAAAATGTGAAGAGCATTGAAGAGTATAAGCATTTAGTTGAAAACAATATTATTCCCATTTATAGAGGTCATATTTTATCTGAAGAAGATCAAAAAGTTCGTCGTCATATTTTAAATTTAATGTGTCAATTCGAAACCAATTGGGAGGATTTAAGGAATAGAATTGTCGATATTGAATCGGTTAAAGGGCGGTTAATAGAGTTTGAAGAAGATGAGCTGCTAGAACTATCCGATACTGGTATTAAAGTTAATGATAAAGGGCACCCATTTATTAGAAATATATGTATGGCTTTTGATGTTCACTTACATCAAAAACAACCGGAAACAAGGTTGTTTTCAATGACTGTTTAGTTTATTTTGAAATTGTTTTCATGTTATCTGGATCCCAATGAGCCGCTTTTTTTGTAAAATAACTCTGGTTTGCTAATAATGCAGCCCCTGCTGCTCTTAACCCAAATGTAGGGTCTTGTATAATTTTTCCTTTTCCCCTTATTGCTTGAAAGAAATTATAGAAATGATCATAATGACCACCTTTGTAGTCATTTGGCGCTTGCCAAGTGGTCTCACCAGTACTAAGTTGTGATGCTCTACTATTCAAGTTTTGAGCTTCGTAACTAGCATTAATTTTCTTTTGAGTTTCTTCGGTGAATGATATCAGTGAGTAGCCTTGGGGTATTAAATTTAATTTTGATCGTTTTAGCTTTACAGAATTTTGTCCTATTTCCATTTCACCTTCGGTTCCAATTAATTTGAAACCACCGCCCCCACCACTACCTGCGATAAAATTGATTCTGAAGGCAGCATTAAAGGCGGCATGCGTATCTGTTTTAGGGTAATCGTATAATGTAATACTTACATCTGGAACATCACGACCATCGTTCCAAAAACGAAGTCCGCCTGTTGCTTGCGCCCTATTAGGGCCATGTGAATTTATAACATGGTTTAAGGTAGAAAATGCATGCACAAATAAATCACCTGCAACACCGGTACCATAATCTTGATAATTTCGCCATCTGAAAAAACGCTTGAGTTCGAAAGGTGTTTTGGGTGCTGTACCCAGAAAAGTATCAAAATCTACAGTATCTTCATTTGCATCAGGTGGGATTGGGTATTGCCAAGCTCCTTCAGCAGAATAGCGGTCGTTATAAAAATCGAGCATAACTATATCACCAATTGCACCATCGGCATACAGTTGTTTAGCTTTTTCATTACCCAATGATGACATACCTTGACTACCAATTTGGCATATTTTACCCGAAGATTTTTGCGCCGAAATTATTGCTTGTCCATCTTCCCATTTTTGCACCATCGGTTTTTCACAATAAACATGCTTGCCTGCTTTTAGTGCCTCAATGGTAATCTTTTTATGCCAATGATCGGGTGTCGCTATTATTACTGCATCTACGTCTTTACGTTCCAAAATTTGTCTATAGTCCCGAGTTACAAAAATATCATTGCCCCAAAGTTCTTTGGCACGATCTAGTCGGCCAGTATATAAATCACAAACAGCTACTAATTTTATTCCAGAAACTTCTAACGCACTTTGTGTGTCATAAATACCTTGAATTCCACTTCCTATAAGTGCTAGATTAATATGGTCGTTGTAAGTATACAATGAATTGTTATATACTCGTTTTAGTGTGAGGTTTTGGTTATAGGTAGATGCAAGAATTGTTGGTGTAGCGGATAATGCTGTTGTGCCCAATGCGGCTTTTTTTATAAAATTTCTCCTTGAACTATTATTTTTATTGGATTTCATTTGGATAGAATTGAAATTTTGAAAAGAAAGGTACAGAATTTTTGATTTCTATTTAAATGATGACGAATCCATTTTGATATAAATAATAATTTAAAAATACTTAAACATCTATTTACAACATAAAGGTGTATAATTTAGAAAAAGCTTTGTTATCTTTGCGGTGTTGTGTTGTAACCCTTACCAAAATTTAGGTATGGGCCAATGAAAGGCTTTCCGTGTTGGAAGGCTTTTTTTATTTGCATAAACAACAACAGATTTAAATTTTCAATAAACTAAATTGCACCTACTATTTGAGGTGTACAGGTGGTATTATTTGCAATTCAGAAAATTTATTTAGGCAATATCTCGGAGCGTCTTTTTATTCTCAACTTCTTTTACAACCCGGATACCTTTGACACTTGTTTTCGGGATAACAAAATTATCAATAAGTTCTTCTAAAGTAGGTTCGTGACTTTCGTCTTCTGCTTTTGGAGTTTCACTAGATTCATTCGAATTTAGTTTTTTTTGAGCTTGTAGACGTTTCCAATTTTCAGCAGCAACCGCCGCTCTTTTTTTGTAATCAGGAATTTTCATTTCTAAGTGTTATTTGGCTTAATAATCAAGTGAAATTGGTTAGGTCAAAAACAAACTTCATATTTCTTATGAGCAAAATATAAACTATTACTTGTTCCCTGAATTTTCATCGCTAAGTTGTTAAAACATCCGATGAACGGTAACTTTTGTTAACATTTTTTTTCGACTATGTAATTTACTTACAAGGAGTTAAAAAAATGTAGTACTGTAATAAAATACAAAATTAATAAATACTTATTTGTTAGTTTTTAGTTTTGAAAATAATATTTTTCTACTGGACTAGGTTTTACGCCCAAATACACAATCTTTTTCTTAGTTTTAGTAATTGTCCAAAGATTTTTAGAATTTAAGGGAGATTTACTTTTTGGCAATTTAATTGTAGGTTTTAATCACAAACTTTTATATGAATAAATTCGCACTACTTTTTTTTGGTATTGTTGTTATCGGTTGTAATAATGAGGTAAAAGATAAACGAACGGAAAATTTTCCAAAATCACGAATTGTAATTGATGACTTACCAAAAAAAGAAAATGTATGGGTGTACATAATGGCTGGTCAATCGAACATGGCTGGTAGAGGTTTCGTTGAAGCAAAAGATACTGTTTCTAATAATAGAATTTTGACGATTAATAAGGGTGGTGAGGCAATATTTGCTAAAGAACCGATACATTTTTATGAGCCAACAATGACCGGTTTAGACGTTGGTATGTCATTTGCACGGGAGATGATATTAAACATTCCCGACTCTGTTTCAGTGCTATTGTTACCAACAGCAGTTGGTGGAAGTTCAATAAATCAATGGATAGAAAATAAAGAACATAGAGGAGTTCAGCTTTTCTCTAATTACCAAGAAAAAATAAAATTAGGAAAAAAGTATGGCGTAGTTAAAGGAATTCTGTGGCATCAAGGTGAAAGTGATACTAATTCGGAGGAAGATATTGATAATTACAGAAATAATTTGGGTGTTTTATTCTCGAAATTCCGAAAAGAAGTAGGAGTTGCAAATTTACCAATAGTTATAGGTGAACTTGGTTCCTATTCGAATAACCCTGAAGGTTGGACAAGAATTAATAATGAAATTTATAAATATTCTGAAATAGATACACTTGTGAAAGTAGTTTCAACAAAAGACTTAATAGATAAAGGAGATAATCTACATTTTAACTCTAAAAGCCTACGAATTTTAGGGAGAAGATATGCAGCGAAAGTTATTCAGAAATAAGTAGAGCCAATTTACTTGTGTTTGTTAAAAGCAACTTTACCCTTTTTGAAAACCACACATGGTTTAAAAGAACCTTGATTGTATATAATGTCCTTATAATTATTGGTATGAAATAAAATAAAATCGGCCAAATTGCCGGCAACTAATTCGCCGCAATTATTAAGATTTAAAGCTGTTGCTGCTCTTTTAGTTATTGCTGCTAAAATTTCTGCATTTGTAAGATTTTCGTAGGTGCATAAGATTGATGCTTGCGTTAAAAGATCACCCATAGGCGCGGTAATAGGATTATGATCACTGGCTATTGCTAATGAACCACCATTATCTAAAATTTTCCGCGCCGGTGCAAAGGCCTTTCCCAAACCAATTGAGGTTCCTGCTAACGCAGATATAAAACCATATTCATCTTTATGAAAAGAGAAATTGTTTCCACTTTTTGCAGCTACATTTTCTACAATACTTATTTGAAACCCCATTGTTTCAGCCTTCTTCAAGCATGATTGAAGTTCTGTTATAGAAAATCCTAAATTAGTTACATTTACCGAAATACGATTAGTTAAATTTTCCTCTTTTATTATTGGAAGTAGTTTTGCACATATCGTTTCTACATATGAACTTGCTTTAGCAGTAAAATCTTTGGGGTTTCTTTTAGCAATATTGCATATTGCTAAAATATCTACTAGTGTTTGATGTTGCGAATCATTTATTGCACGTATTATTTTTAGTTCTTCATCAACCGAATGTCCAAATCCACTTTTGACAGCTATTGTGGTAGTCCCATTTTTTAAATGTCGGTTTACTAATTTAGCGGTTTTCTTAGCTAAAGCTTCTTTAGTAGTATTTCTTGTATCTTCAACTATCTCGCATTCATTTTTATTAGCTCCAGACCCGCCAAAGCAAAGTTGCGTACTTGTGTCAATAAATCCGGGTAAACAAGTGTGATCCCCTTGTAATATATGTATGTCTGCCGTATGGTATAGTGTTTTTAACTCTTCGAAGTTACCTATAGCTGCAATAATTTCGTTATCAATTAATATTCCTACATCTTTTAAAACAACTAATTGCTCGTCAAAAATTGGCCCATTCATGGGTAAACCTGTCATCGGTAAAAGTTGTTTAAAAGGACCAATAAGTTTCATCGATTTTATTTTAGAACCAAAATATTTTATAAAAGTATTGATTCCTAAGAAAATTAGCGAAGGGAATATGCTAACTTTATAGTTGCAAAATTTGGATTATGATAGAAGATTTAATTAAAAGGAGACGTTCGGTTTTTCCTGTGCAGTATATTGATAAAGAAATAGCGAAAGCTGATATAGAAAGAATATTAGAGGCAGCAAATTGGGCACCTAGTCATAGAAAAACAGAACCGTGGCGCTTTAAGGTTCTACAAGGGGAATCTCAGGAGAAATTAGGATTGTTTCTATCATTAAAATATATGGAAACAGAGAGCAAGCCAAAAGAAATAAAAGTAAAAAAGTTAATTGAAAACCCTAAAAAGGCAGGTGCTATAATTGCTATTTGTATGCAACGAGATCCAAATGAAAGTGTGCCAGAATGGGAAGAAATTGCCGCTACAGCTATGGCTGTACAGAATATGTGGTTATGTGCTACCGAAATGGGAATAGGTAGTTATTGGAGTTCACCGGGTCTTGTAAAATATATGGATGAATTTTTCGAATTAGCGACAGGCGAAAAATGCTTGGGTTTTTTTTACATGGGTTATTATGAGGGTGATATTCCTGAAGCAACCAGAGGAGCTATAGAAGATAAAGTAGTTTGGGGTTAAAGTGCAAACAAGGCATTTTTGTAATCCCAAGCCTTACCTATAAATAGGCCTATAAAAATAATTGATACTACAAACTTCATAAACGCACCGGTTAAGAACCCTAAGAAAGAACCAAATGCAGCTTTTAATGCTGTTTTGTTGTCTGCTTTTGCTGAAAGTTCTCCAATAAATGCCCCTGCAAAAGGACCAATAATAATTCCACCAGGGATTGGTGCTAAAAGACCAATAATTAGTCCGATAGTAGTACCAATCATTCCTGCTTTCGTTCCTCCAAATTTTTTGGTGCCCATTGCGGGAATTACATAATCTAAAGCAAAAATTAGGAGTGCTATTACACCGGTAATGCCTAAAAACCACCAATCGTCTGGTACGGCATTTGTTAAGTGAAGTAAAAGCAGGCCAACCCAACTTACAGGAGGCCCTGGTAAAACTGGTAGAAAACTACCAATAATGCCAACAAGCATTAAAATAAAACCCATTACTAATAAAACGATATCCATTTCAAATTTTTCCTATTTGACGAAGATAGTTATCATTTGTTACAATCAGTATTTTGCTTAATTGATTGTAAATTTCAACTAAAAAATTAGTTTAAACTAAATATTTAGTTATATTTGTATGTGAAATTGAACTAAAACATTAGTTAATACATTTATATGAAACAGTTAACGAAAGCAGAAGAAGAGGTAATGCAGCAATTATGGGCTTTAGAAAAAAGTAATGTTGCCAGCATTATTGAAAAGTTTCCTAGCCCAAAACCTGCATACAATACGGTGTCTACAATTGTGCGCATATTAGAAGATAAAGGTTTTGTAGGGCATGAGAAAGAAGGTCGTGGCTACCTGTATTTTCCGTTGATTAAAAAGTCTGATTACAGCAATCAGAGCATCAATAAATTGGTCGACGGTTATTTTCAAGGTTCCTTTAAAAGTATGGTTTCCTTTTTTATGAAGAAGAATGATATGAGTCTTACAGAGCTAGAGTCGGTTTTAAATGAAATTAAAAAAGAAGATGCTTCAACAAAGACTAACAAAAAAACAAAGTAGAATTTAAACGGAATACTCATGGTACAGTATATTTTAGAGTGCATCGCCTTTCAGCTCGTATTTCTTCTTATTTACGATTTGTTCTTAAAAAAGGAAACTTTTTTTCAATGGAATCGGGTGTATTTAATAGGTACTTATATGTTGTCTATGATATTGCCATGGATAAAAATAGAGGCCTTAAAAACGAATGCCACCGAAGTCTTTCAAGAATATCCAGCGTTTCTATGGAATGTAAATGATGCGGCCTTTACTGCTACTAGTGTTATCGAAACTAGTTTTACTATTTCATGGGAATATGTGGTTTTGTTTGGCGGCATGTTTTTGGCTACGATTTTCTTCGGATATAAGCTTTTTCAGTTGTACAAACTTCGTCAACAGGGTGAAGTCCACTATTTTAAAGATTTTACGCAGGTCATTATCAAAAATAGCGCTATAGCTTTTTCTTTTTTTAAGTCGATTTTTTTAGGAGATCAAGTGCTCGAAAAAGAACATCAAAATATATTAGAGCATGAGTTGGTACACATTAAAGAACGGCATTCGTACGATTTGTTCTTTTTTGAAATCATGCGTATAGTGGCGTGGTTTAACCCCTTAGTTTATGTCTATCAAAGTAGAATAGCGGAATTGCACGAGTTCATCGCCGATGCAAAAGTTGCGAAGACCAATAAAAAAGAGCAGTACGAGTTTTTACTGTCTCAAGTTTTTCAAACACAAAATATATCATTCATCAATCAATTTTTTAAATCATCATTAATCAAAAAACGAATCGTCATGTTACAAAAAACGAAATCTAAAAAAGTATTTAAACTCAAGTATTTGGCCTTGTTCCCTTTGGTAATAAGTATGTTGTTATATTCTTCATGTGAGATGGAGCCTGAAGAATCGGTACCGGCTGAAACAGAAATGGTAGTTGAAGATATTAGTAATTTAAGCGAAAGTGAGGATCAACAATTATTTACAACTCTAAAAGCTTATTCGGATAGTGGTGAATATTGGGAATTTGTTTTAAAAGATGACGATTCTTCAATTAAATATACAAGTTCAGCAGAAAAGTCATATATAAAATTTGATGGACACGACGAGAAAATTTGGGCAACTATGGTTATAGAAGGGCCAGACAGTGTAAGTCTTTTAGGGAGCGATGCTTTAGGAATTGCAATTGCATTTGCTGTAGTGGATGAAGTTCCTGTTTTTCCAGGTTGTGAAAATGCAGAAAATACGAGAGAGTGCTTTCAAAAAATGATGCAAAAGCATATTGCTGATAATTTTAAATACCCTGAAGAAGCTCAGGAAAAAGGCATTCAAGGAAGAGTGAGTATAATGTTTACAGTAAGTACAGATGGTTCA
Source organism: Flavobacteriaceae bacterium EG-1 (assembly GCF_009649685.1). GTDB lineage: Bacteria > Bacteroidota > Bacteroidia > Flavobacteriales > Flavobacteriaceae > Aurantibacter_A. Next base: position 188,870 of record NZ_WJPK01000002.1, on the reverse strand, counting down.
ATTCAAAATGTAAGAATGCGTGGACCTGATAAATTGTTAGAAGAAGAAGCTGCTCGAATTATTAGCTTGCTTCCTAAAATGACACCTGGTAAACAAGATGGTAAAATTGTAAATGTCCCTTTTTCAATTCCTATTTCATTTAGGTTGCAATCTTTTGATTCTGATGGAACTGATGAAAGTTTAAAAAATGAATTTGAAAAAGTAAATATAGACGGAGTGCCCTTTGCAGATGTTGAAGAAGTTCCTGTTTTTCCAGGTTGTGAAAATGCAGAAAATACGAGAGAGTGCTTTCAAAAAATGATGCAAAAACACATTGGCGATAATTTTAAATACCCTGAAGAAGCTCAGGAAAAAGGTATTCAAGGTAGAGTGAGTATAATGTTTACAGTAAGTACAGATGGTTCAATTCAAAATGTAAAAATGCGTGGACCTGATAAATTGTTAGAGGAAGAAGCAGCTCGTATAATATCTAAACTACCAAAAATGACTCCTGGTAAGCAAAATGGGGCGGCGGTAAAGGTTTTTTTTGCAATTCCTATTTCGTTTGTTTTCGGTGAAAATAAAATTGTTAAGACTTCCAATGGGCAAACACTTAACTTTAATACGGGTGTTGATCCTCTTTATTACGTGGATGGTGTAAAAAAGACTAAAGAGGAAATAGAATTGATTTCACCGACTGATATAGCATCAATAAACGTCTTAAAAGGGGAGTCGGCTAAAGCTGTTTATGGTGAAGGAGCTAGAAATGGGGTAGTAGAAATTACTTTGAAAGAGAAAGATTGAGAAAAAGCTTATTAATCATATTTATTTTACTTTTCGTAAAAGTGCATTCGCAAACGCAGTCGAATTCAGCAATTGCAGATAGCCTGTATGCGACAGGTAATTATGCCAAGGCAATAAACCAATATGCGGCCAATAATACTAAAACGGGTTCATTGCAAATTGCTAGAGCTTATAATGCTATCGGTAATTTTGACAAGGCTATTGGGCAATACCAAAGTGTGGTTGGGCAAAATCCTGATTTGCAAATTGCAAGTTTTGAATTGGGTAAGTTGTTGGTGAAAACCAAAGCCTATGACGAAGCGCGAAAACTATTTGCAAATTTGGTTAGTAAAGCCAAGGATAATCCGGAATACTATTATTATTTGGGTGAAGTATATGCCCAATTAGAACAGCCAGCCAGTAGTTTGGTGGCATATAAAAAAGCAGTGGAAAATGATAGTACCCATTTGCGAAGCATCTTTAAGTTGGCTAAGTATTTTGTGGTAAAACAAGAAAAAAACGAAGCCTTAAAATATATAGCAATGGGCTTGAATTTCAATCCAGATGATGTGGCATTAATCAACCTAAAAGCACTCACACTTTTTAATGATAATGCATATGACAAGGCAATGCCACTCTTCGAAAAGGTTTTGGAGTTGGGTGAAACAAAAGAATACGTTTATGATAAATTGGCCTATTGCTATTATAAAAATTGGGAGTTTGAAAAAGCACGGGCTAATTATAGAAAAATGTTAGAAATAGACGATGGTAATTCTGAAACTTATTTTAAACTAGCGGAAGCCTATCGGAAAGACAAGGTTTTAGATAGTGCCGAAGTATATATTAAAGAAGCTATGAATATTCAAAAACCTGTTTTCGCAGAAGGTTATGCCAGATTGGCTAGTATAGCACGAGAACGCGAAGATTATAAAACGGCTCTTAATTTATATAAACAAGCTCATAAAGAAGATCCAAGCGACCCTGTATTATATCATAATATTTGCACTTTGGTGGATCGTACTTCTAAAGTTTCTAAAGTGAAATTGGAATATTATGAAAAGTATCTTGAGAAATATGGTGCAATAAAAACGGGGTATGCATCGTATTATTCGACTATGGTTGCCAAGCGAATTTCCCAACTAAAAGAGGAAATACATTTGAATGCAGATTGATGTCCTTAAAAAATCGTAATTTTCCCAAACAGTCTATTAAATTAGGGTAGTGCGAAAGATTTTCATTTTATTTATTTTGTGCTTGATGACTTCTTGCCGTTGGCTAACTTCTACTGACAAAAAAACGCAAGAACTCGTTCAGCAAGAATTGCTTGAAATCGACTTTAATGAAGTGGATACTTATCCATTGTTTGAGAATTGTGACGAAACTCAAACTAAAAATGGACAACGCCAATGTTTTGAGCAAGAAGTTTTAGCCAATTGTGCTAGAATTTTAAATCAATATCGGTTTGTATTAAAAGCAAATACCAATAAAAATGTTTTGGTTGATTTTTTAGTCGATCAAAATGGGAAGGTTTCGGTATTACGCATTCAAAAAGATAATAGTATTGATGTTTTAATGCCAGAATTTAATCAATTAATTACGCAGGGTTTAGAAGAATTACCACCTTTGGCTCCAGCTTTAAAAAGGGGTATTCCTGTAAAAACTAAATTTCGTATTCCAATAGTTTTAAATAATGCCGAATAGAGAATTGAAAACAGAAAGAATAATATTAGGCATTGACCCTGGTACAACAATAATGGGTTTTGGTATCATAAAAGTGGTCGGAAAGAAAATGGAATTTATTCAAATGAATGAGTTGCTTTTAACGAAATACAAAGATCCGTACGTTAAACTCAAGCTTATTTTTGAGCGTACGATTGAACTTATAGATAACTATCACCCCGATGAAATTGCAATTGAAGCACCTTTTTTTGGAAAGAATGTACAATCGATGCTCAAACTAGGGCGTGCACAAGGAGTAGCCATGGCTGCAGGACTGTCGCGCGAAGTTCCAATAACTGAATATTTGCCTAAGAAAATAAAAATGGCGATAACTGGTAGCGGTAATGCCAGTAAAGAACAAGTAGCTAAAATGCTTCAAAGTACGCTTGGTCTAAAATCTTTACCAAAGAATCTCGATAGCACCGATGGACTTGCAGCTGCGGTTTGCCACTTCTACAATTCAGGTAGGGTTGAGGTTGGTAAAAGCTATTCTGGTTGGGGAGCGTTTGTAAAACAAAATGAGTCGCGAGTTAAGAAGTAATTACTTGTAAATGAGCGGAATCTACATCCACATACCTTTTTGCAAGCAAGCTTGTTTTTATTGCGATTTTCACTTTTCTACCTCTATGGCGAAAAGAGTTGAAATGGTCGCTGCTCTCCAACAAGAACTTAAGCTGAGAAAAGACGAATTTAAAAATGAATTGGTAGAAACCATTTATTTTGGTGGTGGAACTCCCTCTGTTTTAAAATCAGAAGAAATTAATAATCTAATTTATTCTGTATACGAACATTATAGGGTTTCAGATAATCCAGAAATCACTCTTGAGGCGAACCCAGATGATTTGTCTAAAAGTCGAATTAATGAAATGTCTCAAAGTAAAATTAACAGGTTAAGTATTGGCATACAATCTTTTTTTGAGGATGATTTAAAATTAATGAACCGGGCCCATTCAGCTATTGAGGCAGAGGAGTCATTAATTATGGCAACAAGCCAGTTTGATAATATATCTATTGATTTGATTTATGGAATTCCTGGTGCAACTGATGCACAATGGCTACAAAACATAAAAAAGGCATTGTCATTTAATATTCCTCATATTTCTAGTTATGCATTAACAGTAGAGCCGAATACCGCATTGGCACATATGGTAGAAAAGGGTAAAATTGCCAATGTTGATGATGAGGCTGCTGAACGTCAATTTAATATGTTGGTTGATGAGCTAGAGGAGAAAGAATTTGTGCATTATGAGATTTCAAATTTTGGAAAGGAGGGTTATTTCTCTAAAAACAACACGGCGTATTGGCAAGGAAAAAAATATATCGGTATTGGTCCGTCTGCGCATTCTTATGATGGGAAAGAAAGAGGTTGGAATATTAAGAATAATATAAAGTATATAAAGTCGATTCAGGCGAATAAACTACCCATAGAAATAGAAATTCTAACAACGGCCGATCGCTACAATGAGTATATTATGACGGGTTTGCGAACAATATGGGGTGTGTCTATAGTAAAAATCACAAAAGAATTTGGTGAGAAATATTCAGATTATTTAATTCAGCAATCGGCAAAATCTAGATCTCAAAATCTATTAATAATAGAAAACAATACCATAAAAGTTACTAAAAAGGGTAAGTTTCTTGCAGATGGCTTGGCAGCAGATTTATTTATGGTATAATTGAGGTAAATTTGAAAATATGATTGCCACCATAAAATATAATAGTAGAAACTATAAAATAGATTTGTCAAATCCGTTAGATATTTCAATACCTATTAGCGGAAATTCTTCAGATGTAAATGCTTGGTATATTGATCATGCTAAAATTAAGCCGCATACAGAAGGTGAGTTTACTGGCAAAGTCTCCCAAGGTTCAGCAACTAATTTTAATGATATTTATTTTAATCCTCATGCGCATGGTACACATACCGAATGTGTAGGGCATATTACTGAAGAATTTCAATCGGTAAATAAAAATCTAAAGAATTATTTCTTTTTAGCTGAAGTGGTAACAATTGCACCAGAAAAATATCAAGAAGATTTTGTTATATCTAGAAAGCAGTTGCAATATGCCATTGGCAATAAAAAAAGAGAAGCTGTTGTTATTAGAACACTTCCAAATTTAAAAGAAAAGAAATCTGTTCAATATTCAAATACCAATCCACCCTATCTGTTGGAACAAGCAGCGGAGCTATTGGTTGATAAAAATATTGAACATCTGTTAATAGATTTACCTTCAGTAGATAAAGAAAAGGATAGTGGTGCACTTTTGGCACACCATGCATTTTGGAATACCAAAGGAAAGATTAGAAAAAACGCAACAATTACAGAATTCATTTATGTGCCCAACATGGTGAAAGATGGTACTTATTTTCTAAATATTCAAATGGCATCATTTGAAAACGATGCTAGTCCTAGTCGTCCTGTGCTCTATAAAATTGAAGAATGATGCAAACATTATTAAAGTTAGAAGAATTATTACTTTTTATATTCGGTATATATCTTTTTAATCTGTTAGACTATCAATGGTGGTTGTTTTTAGTTTTGCTATTAACGCCAGATATAGGCATGCTCGGTTATCTTATAAATAATAAAATTGGAGCAATTAGCTATAATTTATTTCATCATAGAGCCGTGGCAGTAGTTATTTATCTCATTGGGATATACCTGTCGGAGCCCATACTACAATTGATAGGAGTAATACTATTTTCTCATACAGCTATGGATCGTATTTTTGGCTATGGTTTAAAGTATGACAAAGGTTTTAAGTTTACCCATTTAGGTGAAATTTGAAATGGTTAATTTAGCAGAATAATGGATGGTATTTTAGAAGTTTTTCTAGGTTTAATTTTAGGTACAATTGCTACCTACTGGGTGTACTCATTTTTTAGAAAAAAGGAGAACAAAGAATTAACAACTCACCAATCTACAGTATTGTTAGAGCGGATAAAAAGTGTTTGTAAATTAATATCGGTAGAAGGTGATTTTGCAGAAATCTATAAATACGAAAATACCAAAGAGCATTTTATGAGCTTGGTAGTAAGCAAAAAGAAAGCGCTAATTGTAATAAAAGCAAAAGCTCAAATTGGCTATGATTTAAAGAAGATACTCATGCATGCTGATGAGGGTAAGAAGAAAATAATATTAACAAATTTTCCGCAACCAGAAGTGTTGTCCGTAGAGCCAGAATTAGATTTCTATGATATTAAGAACGGACTTTTTAATTCCTTTACTCCGAACGATTTAACAAGTTTAAATGCGGAAGCGAAAAAACATATATTCGAAAAAATACCCGAGAGTGGACTTATGGAAACGGCTAGGAAAGAAGCTTTGCAGACCGTATTGTTAATTGAAAAAATAGTAGAAACAATAGGTTGGAAATTGGATTATTCGTCTATTGAGTTAACCGATAAGCAAAAAGAACTTTTAGAAAAATAAACAAAATAATATATGAAAACGATAACAACTTTACTATTACTAACATTGACCTTTACGGGTTACAGTCAAACAAAAGATGATATGAGAGAATTTGACCCTAATTACGCGCATACTGTTTATTTCTGGTTTCACAATCCTGATAGTGTTGAAGACCAAAAAAACTTTGAAGCTTCATTGCAGAAATTTTTAGATAATTCGGCTTATGCCAAAACTAGTTTTATTGGCAAACCACCAAAAGCTAGTCGCGATGTTGTGGATGGATCTTTTACATACTCGTTAATTGTTACTTTCGAATCTGCTGAAGCACAACAAGCATATCAAGATGAAGAGCCACATAAGATTTTTATTGAAGAATCTAGTGCCTTATGGTCTAAGGTTATTGTCTACGATTCTATGAGCATTTAAGGAATGTATACATATCGAAAAGCAAATTTTAAAGATGCCGAATCTATTGCTAGGCTTCATGCATTAAGTTGGCAACAGAATTATCGTGGTATTTTTAGTGATAATTTTTTAGATGTTGAAGTTGTTGAAGATCGCTTATCGGCTTGGAGACTGCGTTTTGAAAATAGTGCAGAAAATCAGTTCGTACATGTAGTAGTGGATGAAGATGTTGTTGTCGGTTTTGTATGTGCCTATTTTAATAAAGATGCTACCTACGGAACCTTGGTAGATAATTTACATGTTCATTCGGATTATGCCGGCCAAAGAATAGGTGAGAGCTTATTGGTTGCTGTAGCTTGCGAGATTATGCAGAAACAAGTAAAGCAAGAAATGTATTTATGGGTACTCGCACAAAATAAGCGAGCAATTAAATTTTATGAGCGTGCAGGTGGTAATGCAGTAGAGACGATAAATGATTTTGATATAGGAGACCGTGAAATTACGAAAACAAGATATCACTGGTCTAATTTGAAGATTTTCGAAAAGAATTAAAATGAACATTGAAGAATTTCGACAATACTGCTTAAAAAAGAAGGGAGTCACGGAAGAATTTCCGTTCGATGAGCATACCTTAGTTTTTAAGGTAATGGGTAAAATGTTTGCCCTTTCAGGATTAGTTAGATTACCGCCACAAGTAAATTTAAAATGTGATCCAGATCGTGCCCTTGAGCTACGAGAAATGCATGATGGCAATATTTTTCCGGGTTATCATATGAGTAAAAAACATTGGAACACACTGCTTATTGAAAATCTATCGCCACAACTAATAGTAGAATTAATTGATCATTCTTATGATTTAGTAGTCTCTAAAATGACGAAGAAATTACGAGCTGAACTAGAGGATTTAAAGTAAAGGTATTTCTATTAATATATTAAGTTACGAATGCAGGATTTAATTTCTTTTTACACAAATCAAATCAAGAAACATTCGGAAGCACTAGAAAAGTTTAAACAACTTTTATTTGCTTCGAGTATGATTAGATTAGCAATATTTTGTATTGCCGCTCTTGCAATATATTTTTTTGCCACAAATACCAAATGGATAGTAGGTGTGCTTCTAGTGACAATTGTTGCGTTTCTTTTTTTGGTATCCCGACATACAGATATACAACGAAAAAGAGATAAAACAAAAGAATTGTTAACGATAAATGAAATTGAAATAAGAGTTCTAAATCGCGATTTTCTTGATTTGCCAGATGGAAATAAATTTAAAGATCCGTTACATTATTTTAGTCAAGATATAGATCTTTTCGGAAGAGGTTCTTTTTTTCAATATGTGAATAGAACGGGATTGGAACAAGGTGCAATAACCCTTTCCAATATTTTTAAAGCGAATGTTATAGATGGAATTTTAGAAAAGCAAGAAGCAATTGTTGAACTTTCTAAAATGCCAGAATGGCGACAAGACTTTTCGGCTACTGCATCCCTAACCAAAACAGAAACATCAACAAAAAAAATAGTCGATTGGTTAAATGGTTACAAAGCTTTTATTCCAAAAATGATGCAATGGTTTCCAATGCTATTTTCAGTAGGTTCTGGTGCTGTTTTCGTATTGTATTTTTTTGATTTTTTACCTGAATCCGCATTATTAATCTGGTTGTTTATTGGCATTGCAATATCTGCGGCTTTTATGAAAAAAATCATGAGTTTGTCGACGTTTGCATCTAAAATTCAGAGCACTTTTCAGCAGTATAACGAATTGCTGTTGCAAATTGAAGACTACGATTTTAAGTCAGCTTTATTAGTTGCTAAGAAAAAACAAATCTTGGGTGACGGTAAAAAAACTTCGGCAGTAATTAAGCAATTTTCGAACCAACTCAATAGTTTAGATAAGAACAATAACTGGTTGTATGCCATAGCTGCTAATGGTTTTTTTCTTCGATCGATTACACATGTATTTCATGTAGAAAAGTGGATAGCCGCAAACGGAAATGCTGTTGAAGATTGGTTTGAAACTATTGCTTTTTTTGATGCTTATAATAGTTTGGCCAATTTTTCATTCAATCATCCGAATTATACATTTCCAAAATTATCTGAAGAAAATATTGTTCTTCATTCAAAACAAACTGGTCACCCATTGTTAGACCCAAAGAAATGTGTGTTGAATGATTTTCATATTAACAATGAACAATTTTTTATTATCACTGGTGCAAATATGGCAGGTAAAAGTACCTTTTTAAGAACGGTATCATTACAAATTATGATGGCCAATGTGGGTTTGCCAGTTTTTGCTAAAGAGGTAGAATATGCTCCAATAAAATTGATTACGAGCATGCGTACTACAGATTCATTAACCGATGACGAATCGTACTTTTTCTCTGAATTAAAACGCCTAAAATATATTGTTGATCAAATTCAGAGCGATAAATACTTCATTATTTTAGATGAAATTTTAAAAGGAACAAATAGTACAGATAAAGCTAAAGGGTCTCGAAAGTTTGTGGAGCGTTTAGTGAAATCAAAATCTACCGGAATTATTGCAACGCACGATTTAAGTTTGTGCGACGTGGTAGAGGAACTTCCACAGATTGAGAATCATTATTTTGATGCTGAAATTATTGATAATGAACTGCATTTCGATTATAAGTTTAAAGAAGGAATTTGTCAGAATATGAACGCTTCTTTTTTATTAAGCAAGATGGAAATAGTAGAATAATACAGCCTTACATCATATGGATTCGTTAACACAAATTGTACTAGGTGCAGCTGTCGGTGAAGCCGTGCTGGGTAAAAAGGTTGGTAACCGAGCAATGCTATGGGGAGCTGTAGCTGGCACTATTCCAGATTTAGATGTATTAACTCGCTTATTTACGGATACAGTAACAGCAATTGAATGGCATAGAGGTTTTAGTCATTCCATTTTATTTTCAGTGTTATTCGCTCCGGTTTTTGGTTGGTTGGTTTTTAAATTAAATCGGAATCAAACAGCAACCTTTAAAGAGTGGTCTTGGTTATTTTTTTGGGGAATGTTTACCCACCCTATTCTTGATGCATTTACAACTTGGGGTACACAACTTTTTTGGCCATTTAAAACCCGACTGGCGTTTCAGAATATATTTGTTATTGATCCGCTATATACAATACCGTTTTTGGTTTGTTTGGTTTTAGCAATGTGTCAAAAAAAGACTTCAGAAAAACGTAGAAAATATAATAAGTTAGGATTGCTATTGAGCACATCATATTTACTAATCACATTAATTTTAAAAGGAATTTCATATCAGAAATTTACCAATAGTCTTGATGCTCAAGGAATTTCATATCTTGCAATTGACACACGACCAACACCTTTTAATACAATTCTGTGGACAGCCAATATTGATGTTGGTGATGCCTATTTAATTGGTAACTATTCTTTTTTCGATTCAAAGGAAATAAAATTTAAAGCATATCCTAAAAATCACGAATTATTGGGCAGTTTAAAATCGAATGAACAAGTAAATAGACTAATTGCTATTAGTGAAGGATGGTTTACAATTACAGAAAAGAAAGGAGTATTATTTTTTAATGATTTGAGATTCGGTCTAATGAGTCTCAATCAAGATGAAGAAAAATTTGCATTTACATACCAACTTACAGAAGTTAATAATACTGTCGATGTGACTGAAATGCCCAAATACAAAACTGATGCTAAGAAACTTTTTTCCGCGCTTTTAAATCGTATTATTGGGAATTAGATTGCCCTATTCAATTAGGCTTTAAGTTGAATCCTATTTAAATATGAAATATGATTAGATATCTGTTGTTTTTTAGTGGGATTATGGGCGCCTTGCTATTTGTAATCGCAAGTATTTTAGGCGGGCTACAAATAGAAGGTTATAGTTTTATTAGTCAATACATAAGTGAGAGTTTCTCTAGAGGTTTACCTAATACTGGGTACTTGAGAGTAATGTATATAGCTAGCGGATTTTTGCTGTTGTTTTTTGGTGTTTTAGCTCCTTCGTTTTTGCCAAAGATAAAAGGGGTAAAATTAAGTTTTTATCTATTTGGAATTTTCTATGGACTTAGTACTATAGTCGTCTCAATTTTCCCTTGTGATTTTGGTTGCCCGACTGATGTTGAAACGGTAAGCATTTCTCAATTTATCCATAACACTTCAGCTTTGTTCACCTATTTGGTAGTGCCCTTTTGCATTATTGGGTCCGGATTATTTTTTAAAAGTAACCCCAAGACCATTTCTTTATCATGGTTTTCGTTGCTAAGCGGAATACTGTCTCTTGTTTTTGTGGTACTTTTATTTAATAATACCTCTAGCTTATATATTGGTTTGTTCCAAAGAATAATTGAATCAAGTATATTAGGGTGGGTGATTTTTATCAGTTTTTTTATGTTTCGAAATTCAAAAAAGTAATTATGTTTAAATATAGATTGTTGTGTTTGATGCTTGTGATTGTAATTTCTTCTTGTAAAGAAGAAACCAAAACCCAGGAATTAGTTGAATATCAAAAATACCACACCGTTACTTTGTCTTTTGAAGGTCCCGAAACTTCGGAGACTGCCAGTGAGAATCCTTTTTTAGACTATCGTTTAAACGTAAAATTTAAAAATAAAAACAGCGAATATTCTGTTCGTGGATTTTATGCAGCAGATGGTAACGCAGCTGAAACCAGTGCAAACAGTGGAAAAATTTGGCAAGTGCGTTTTAATCCTGAAGAAGAAGGGGAGTGGCAATACACTGCGCAATTATTTAAAGGTGATTCTATAGCGTTAAAAGCTGAAAATAGTGGTGAAACAATGGAAGTCACAAATGCAGCCGGAGCTTTTAAAGTAGTTGCTTCAGATAAAAAAGGAAAAGATTTTAGAGCGAATGGAAGATTGGTAAATGATAACGGTTATTTCCGATTTAAGGAGTCTGGCAAGTATTGGATAAAAGGTGGTGCCGATAGTCCTGAAAATTTATTGGGCTATGAAGACTTTGATGGTACGTATCGGATGCAGAGTTCTAGTGATGATGGTGAAGCAAAAACGAACGATACTATACATCGTTATGTACCTCATTTACAAGATTGGAAGGCTGGTGACCCCACATGGCAAAATGGGAAAGGAAAGGGTTTAATAGGAGCATTAAACTATTTAGCTTCAAAAAACATGAATGTTGTGTACTTCTTAACAAACAATATTAATGGTGATGGCAAAGATGTATGGCCCTATGTGAACCCTGATGATTTTACCAGATTTGATGTTAGCAAGCTAGACCAATGGGAAATAGTTTTTGAATATATGCAGACAAATGGCATACTGATGCATATGGTATTGCAAGAAACAGAAAATGAAACCATGCTCGATGGTGGTGATACAGGGCCAATGCGACAATTGTATTTGCACGAATTGGTTGCACGTTTTGGACATCATTTAGGAATGAATTTTAATTTAGGCGAGGAAAATGGGTATGCAGAATTCACCCCTATTTCACAGTATGATGAGCAGCGAAGGTCAATGACTAGTTTTATTAAAAAGATAGATCCATTTAATCATCCCGTATTATTACATACACATTCGCACGAACCAGCTAGAGGTGATGTTTTAGATTCCATTGTTGGATTTAAAGAGTTAGATGGAATTTCGTTACAGGTTGATAAACGTGAAGGAGTGAGTGAGGTTGTAGCAGAATGGAAACACAAAGCTCGCGAAGCTGGTCACGAATGGATGGTTACAATGGATGAAATTGGAATGTGGCATACAGGAGCTAGATCAGATTCTTTAGATGGTAATCACGATTCATTACGAAGATATGTTTTATGGGGTAGCCTATTGTCTGGCGCTGCCGGTGTAGAATGGTATTTTGGAGCTCATAATAAGTATCACGATCTAAATACTGAAGATTGGAGAACGAGAAATCGATTGTGGGAAATTACAGATTATGCACTTGATTTCTTTAATAATTATATTCCATATTGGGAAATGATTGCAGAACCTGCTTTGATTAACGCTAAGGCTGCTTATTGTTTAAATAAGCCCGGTGAAATTTATGCGGTTTATATTCCTGATTCACAGGAATATACCATTAACCTGACTGGAGTAGAGGGTGTTTTTTCTGTGAAATGGTACGATACGTTAAGAGGTGGTAAACTACAAGAAGGCTCAATTAAGTCAGTAATAGCAGGGTCTGTGCAAAGTATGGGTACGCCCCCAAAATCTATAAATTCAAAAGAGTGGGTAGCATTAATACAAAAAAATAATAACTAGAAAAGCAATTTTAATAATCGAGTAGTACGTATATACTTATTGAAAAAAGACTGAACAACAAAGTTTGCCTTTTAACCTTAGTTTTTCGTTATTTCACAACATAAATATTATTTTGAGTAGTAATATTCTTACTTTTGGTGAGTTGAGATTTTTGGTGTGCAATAATTTTTAAATGCACAATTGAAGCTGCTGATATTAATGGAGGATACAGTGAAATATATAGAAGAATTCCCCAATATGGATTATGTAATCCATCTTGGCGGTACTGATTTCGATTTCGAACGCAAGTTTATCGCTATTCTCAAAAAAGAATTTACTTGGCAATTAGGTAATTACTTATATCATATCAAAAAAGATGAACCTAGAGCTGCTGCAGAAGTAGTACATAAGATTAAATTTAAGTTCAGCGTCTTAGGTATGAATCATGCCTTTACATTTTCTGAGTATTATGAAGAGCAGTTACATGTAGGGAATATGGCACTTGATGAAGATTTTAAGAAATGTCTGCGAAAAGTTAATGAATTTCTCAAAACTCTAGAGGAATAGCTTTCTTAGAGTTTTACAAATTTTTTACTTGAATATCATAAAAGGAATCTGCTTGTTTTTGCATTAAAGCAATTGTTCGTTGTTTTTTATAAGTGTATAAAGCTTCTTCTTCAGTTAATTCTGAATGTATTTTATCGCTTAGTATAATATTGGTTTCGTGGATTTTCTGACGCTGTGTTACTTTTTGACTTATCCATGTTTGTAGGATACTTTCTTCCTCTTCTAATTTTAAATCATATTCGCCTATAGGGGCTAATAATTTTGCAACAATTGGAGAGGTTTCTATAGCTAAGAATAAAAGAAATATAAAAAAAGAAGGAATCCATGGAAGTTCTGTTAAAGCATTCACACGAGCCATTAATCCGTCAAAGCCATCAATAACTGGTTGGGAATTTTTTACTACGGTATCGTATTCATTATTTAAATCGATAATTTGAGATTCAAGTCTGTATATTTTTAACGTATTAGAAGCCTTTAATTGGTCTAATTCAGTAAGTGCTGCATCGTGTTTTTCGCGTTTTTCAGCATATACAGGACCTTTGCCTAAAAGTTTCGTGCCTGCCGTGCCTTCAGCTTCATTAATATAAATATCATATAGTGCATTTGTTTCTTTTACTTTAAAAGTAATTTCTGATTTTAAATCGGCAATATCTTGATTTAATTTTTCAATTTCAGGTGAGTATTGTAAAGCCAATTGCTGTTTGTTTGCTAAAGACATTTCATTTTTCTGTTCTAAAAGTACTTGGTTGATTTCCTTTTCAAAGAGCTTTAATTCTAGTGGTTTAGAAATGACTAGAGCAATTATAATAGCTAAGATTATTCTTGGTGTTGCTTGTAATAATTCTTTTTTAAAGCTATCTCTTTTTTTTATTGTTGATACTATAAATCGGTCAAGATTAAAAATTAATAAGCCCCATAGCATTCCAAAAAATAAAGCATAATACATATTGTCGAAAACAGTGAATAATGCGTAAGAACTGGCTATAAACGCCATTATTGCTGTAAAAAACACAGTAGCTCCAATGCCTGCATATTTGTTTTGTTCCCCTTCAGAACAAGTCTTTAAAATTTTAGAATCTGCACCTGAGCAGCGAATGAAGAATTGCTGTAACATATTGATTTTTTGAATGATGAAATCCAAACAACTACCTCATTATATTAAAAATGAACTACCTATTTGGTATGCTTTTTTATAACTGTTCTGATTAAAAACAAAAGCATTTTGTTTGTTAGACTAAAGATGAAACAAAATGTTACAAAAAAAGCCTCGAAAATCGAGGCTTAAATTTTTGAGCTGAATAAATCTTAGAAATGAGTATCAATTTTCACAATTGGTTTTTCATCTTCAGATGTGGATACCTGCATACTTAAATCTTTATTTTTCTTTAGAATTTGAATGGCCTTTTCTGAAGAAACTTTTTTGTTTTTGTAAAAGAAAGTAGCTTCCTGTTTTGCGAGTTTTATTGCTAAATCTACAGGGTTCGGAGAAGTTGGAGGAGGAGGTGTATTGATATAAAACTCATTACTTAGAGTTTCTACTGCAAAGATATCACCATTTGTTCTATTGCTTTTCAGTTCTTCACGTAATCTATTGGTAGTGTCTTCAGGTGTTGCCGAAATATTTACATAGTTTTTGGCCTTGGGGGTTGTTTGCGGTTTTGGTGGAGTATAAGAACTATTAATATTATAACTAAGTTTATTGGTTCTAGAGTCGATCCGAATGCCAACGTTGTCATAAGGATCTTGAGTATCTACAATCGCTTCAATTTGTTTTTCGGCAAATGCTTTATCACTTAAATTTTTAGTAGTTGGTGGTTTAGGAGATTTAGCAGGAGCTTTGGGTGACTGTAGTTTTATCTTTCTCCCAAAGGCTGGTGATGCCTGTGCAAAAACACCCTCTTCCATTGCTTGCACTTTATAGTCGTCATAAGCTTCTAAAAGTTTATTGTAGCTAGTTTCTATTTTAGTTTGATCTACTGTTTTGTTTTTCAGTTGCTTGTCAATTAATAGGTGATACTTTTTTTTCTGTTTTACAAAGGTGTTAATAGCTTTCTGAACTTTATTTGATAATGGTTTGTCACTTATTCTATAGGCTAGGTTAGGAGCGGCTGGAAAATCAGTTTGAAAGAACTGTTCAGATATGAAGTGCTCTTGAACTGCTATTGCATCTTGTGCATTTTTAATATTTGTGGCTACCTCTTTTGCAGTATTAGGAGGCGTAGGAGGAGCAGGCATAGCAGGAGGTTCTGGAAAATCAGGAAATGGCTCTGCATTAGTACGCTGGGTTTCAGTCATTAAGTTATAGAGTTCTTTTATTCGTTCTACATCAGGCATGCGAATGGTAAAATGGTCACCTTCGAACATAGCATTATATTTTTTAGCCAACGAGTTATATTCATGGATTTCTTCTTTGGTAGCCTGATTTTTATTCTTATTAAAGTTGAGGTCTTCAGCTTTTAAGTAGATAGTTATGTCTTTGCTTAGTGGTTGTGAAGCATTCTTTAGAATCTTACTAAAACCGGTTTTAGTATATAAGTTGACTTGAAAGAAATGTTTACCATAGTTTGTTGCATTTTTTTCTAATTTGCTTAAATAGTAAATATAAATGTCTTCGGGAGTATAATCATTTAAAACTTTATTTTCTACCTGAATATCATCTAGCCAGATGCCAAATTGGTTGCTAGTAGTCCAATTGTCCAGTTGACTTCTTGTTGGATGATTTTTGGATGGAGAAGAAATAGGTTCATCTAGTCTGGATTTATGCTCTTCAGAAAGTTCATGGTATGTTTTAACCGCGATGACTTTTAGATTAGAGTCTCGAAATTTAAAAGTCACTTTTTCATAGTACAGGTCTTTTTTAGTAGGTCCTTTCTGTATGAACGAGTTCTCGTTATTGGTTTTGTCAATCTCAGATTCCATTTCATAGGTTTCTACAATGCGAGATTCACTAAACCCATAAAGCATGGCTGCTAATAACGGTAATAGTAATAAGCTTCGTAGTACTACTGTTTTTTTTGATGTTTTTGTTTTCATGATTGTAAATCGTTTTTTGATTGATGAATAATTGATGGCACTTGATAACACTGTTTGTTGTTCGCTGTCGTTACTTGATGATAAAAACGATAATAGGGTTTTCTGATAGGTAACAGTATCAATTTTAGAATTTAGAACAGCTTGATCCGCTAAAAATTCGTGATTTAGTTTAATAGCTTTTTTGTAGAAGTAGAACATTGGATTAAACCAAAAGATAACTTGGAGTAATTCAATTAAAAGAACATCTAAAGTGTGCATTTGTCGCGCATGTGTTTCTTCATGAAGTAGTACTTCCTGCGGAATATTGTTTTCTTCAAACTTGGTTTTATTTAAGAAAACGTATTTTAAAAAAGTATGTGGAGGTAGTTTTTCAAGTAATAAAACATGAATAAATTTTGAATTTATTTGTTTTGGATTCCTACGAATCCGTGTTAGTATTTGGAATAGGTTTTTTAGAAATATTATACCGAAAAAAAGAACACCCAATGCATATATGCCCAAAAACATTATTTTAAAATCGAATGATTCAGTCACCGTTTCTTGTTGCATATTGGCATGTGAAATAGGCGAGGTTTCAACAGTAGCATTAGCTATTGGAGCAACTTTAATGTATTCAGTAAAAACAACAACAGGGACAACAAAAGCAAAAATTAAAGCTCCTAATAAAAAGAAGCGTTTAAAAACATGCATATTTTCCTTCTCCAAAAGTATTTTATAGAAAAAAAGCAATATAACGAGGCATGCGGCCGATTTTAGTAAATAGAATAGCATGGCTATTTGTTTTTAATTTCGTGGTCTATCAACCTTTTTAAATCTTCTAATTCTTCTTTAGAAAGATTAGTTTCTTGTGTAAAGAAGGATGCAAATTGTGTAGGACTATCATCAAAGAAATTTTTAATAAGTCCGTTTACGTGTTTCGAGAAGTAGGCCTTTTTTTTAACAAGTGGGTAATACTCTCTAGACCGTCCAAAACTTTTGTAGGCAATAAACCCTTTATCGTGCATTCGTTTTAATAATGTGGCGATAGTTGTATTTGCTGGCTTGGGGTCTGGGTATGCCTCGAGTAAATCTTTCATAAAAGCTTTTTTCTGCTTCCATAAAACATTCATTAATTCTTCTTCTGATTTAGACAGTTGCATTTCTACATTGTTAGAGTGTGTTCTACAAACATAGAATAATTATTTTAATTCTACAAATGTAGAATTATAAAACATTTTGTTTTTACATGCTGTCTAAGAAAAAGTGTAAATGAAATTTATTTAGTTGTTAAAGGTTTTTGGGCTCGTTAAAATCGAGATTAAGGCCGACAATAGGCCAATTACAAATAAGAAATTGGTGTTTATAATTCCGAATTCCCAATTAAATATTTTAAACAAAGAAGCTAATACAATATAAACAGTTGCTAAATCGGCCAATAAGTAAGATAAATTTGCCGTATTATAGTTAGACAGAAATTGTAGGTTTTGAGAATTTTCTTTGTTAGTAGATACTATACTTCTAATATAAAGGGTGAGAAAGGTGGCTAGAGCAAGCTTGGTTAACATACTTAGAATAGGCGTAAACGGTAAGTTAAATAAGCTGAAAATAAAATTAGATAAAAATATAATAATAAGAACGTACCGTGAATAATCTAAAGCTAATCTTTGTTTTTTTTGAAAAAATTGTATACCGTGAAAAATGACCATTCCTAATGATCCTAAAAGAATTAACGGCCATGAAACGTATTTTAATAATGCTCCTATAACAGTAATTGATATGCTTAGCTTAAAAAATAAAGAAGATTTATGTTCTGAAGTAGTCATTGCCAAAATGTTTACATAAGTAGGTTTTTGAATAACGAAAAAATGAGGGTTATAGTGCGATCGGCAAAAATTATAAGCCTAAGATTATATGCGATTCCAATTAAAACCATAAGTTTATGCGGTATAAAAATTAATTAATGAGCTTATTAGAGGAATTACAAAAGAGAAGCGGTAATGTATGCGAGCTTTGCGCAGCTACAGATAATTTAGAGGTTTATGAGGTACAACCTAAAACTACAGGAGGTTTGGATGGTAGTCTTTTGGGCTGTTCAACATGTATTGGCCAAATAGAAGATGCTGATGCTACTGATGCTAACCATTGGAGGTGTTTAAATGATAGTATGTGGAGTGAGCACGAACCGGTAAAAGTTATTGCTTGGCGGATGCTTTCTCGATTAAAGGGAGAAGGTTGGCCGAAAGATTTGTTAGATATGCTATATCTTGAAGATGAAACACTAGCTTGGGCGAAAGAAACAGGTGAAGGTTTAGCTGAAAGCGAAAAAATTATTCACCGTGATGTAAATGGTGTTATTTTAGAAAATGGAGATAACGTAGTATTGATTAAAGACCTAAAAGTAAAAGGTAGTAGTATGGTGGCAAAGCAAGGTACTGCTGTTAGAAGAATTTCATTGGATCGCGAAAATGCTGAATTTATAGAAGGGAAGGTAGGACCAACTCAAATAGTAATTATTACTAAATATGTAAAGAAAATATAAGATATATTAGGAGTTTTAATTGAGTAAACATTCAATTAAAACTCCTATTTTACATTTTATGCATTGGACATTTCTGTATAATATTTATAGAAATAAGGTATGGTCTCAATGCCTTTTAAGTAGTTCCAAATTCCGTAATGTTCATTGGGTGAGTGAATAACATCACTATCTAATCCAAAGCCCATTAAAATGGTTTTACTATGTAGTTCTTCTTCGAATAGTGCAACAATTGGAATACTTCCTCCACCACGTTGAGGTAATGGCTTTTTGCCAAAGGTTTTTTCATATGCTTTTTCAGCGGCAGCGTATCCTAAACTATCAATTGGGGTAACATAACCTTGACCACCATGATGCGGTGTAACTTTTACTTTTACACCTTTTGGTGCGAGCGTAAGAAAATGTTTTGTGAATAAATCTGTAATTTCTTTCCAATCTTGGTTAGGTACCAAACGCATAGAAATTTTAGCAAAAGCCTTGCTTGGTAAAACAGTTTTTGCACCTTCACCAATATATCCGCCCCAAATACCATTTACGTCTAATGTTGGACGAATAGAATTTCGTTCATTTGTGGTATAGCCTTCTTCACCAAAAACTGCATCTATACCTAGGTCTTTTTTATAGTCTTCCAATGAAAATGGAGCTTCTGCCATTTTTGTTCGTTCTGCTTCAGATAAATCTTCTACTTTATCGTAAAATCCAGGAATAGTGATTCTGTTCTGATCATCTTGTAAAGATGCTATCATCTTAGCTAATATGTTAATGGGGTTAGCCACCGCACCGCCATAAACTCCACTATGCAAATCTTTATTGGGGCCAGTAACTTCCACCTCAACATAGCTTAGGCCACGGAGTCCGGTGCTAATACTCGGTACGTCATTAGCAATCATGCTAGTGTCCGAAATAAGAATAATATCATTAGCTAACTTTTCTCTATTAGCAGCAACAAAAAGTCCTAAGTTATCACTGCCAACTTCCTCTTCGCCTTCTATCATAAATTTAACATTACAAGGCAATTGATTTGCCTGTACCATAAATTCAAATGCCTTTACGTGCATGTACATTTGCCCTTTGTCATCACATGCCCCACGAGCAAAAATTGCACCATTTGGGTGAATATCTGTTTTTTTTATGACAGGCTGAAATGGTGGAGAATCCCATAATTCAATAGGATCTGGTGGTTGAACATCATAATGACCATAAACTAATATTGTAGGTAGATTTGGATCAATAATTTTATCAGCATAAACAATCGGATATCCAGCTGTTTCACAAATTTCAACAGTATCACAACCTGCAGCAATTAAGCTATTTTTTACTTCTTCAGCTGTTTTAACAACATCTTTTGCGTACGCAGGATCTGCACTAATGGAAGGAATTTTTAAAAGTTCAATAAGTTCATTTATAAAGCGATCTTTATTCTGATCAATATATGCTGAGATATCTTGCATTTATTATGTTTTAAATTGGAATCAAAGTTACAAAAAAGATGTTTTTTGCTTCACTAATATTTAGTGAATAAGATTTTTACTATATATTTGCACTCCTTTTGCAGAATTGTTGCTAAAAGAATAGTTATTAAAGTATGCAGGCGTGGTGGAATTGGTAGACACGCTAGACTTAGGATCTAGTGCCGCAAGGTGTGAGAGTTCGAGTCTCTCCGCCTGTACAGAGTAAAAGCTTCTCATTATTGAGAGGCTTTTTTTTGTTTTAAATAAACATAATTATCACTGAATTATGTATACTTACTTACCAGCGTAACTGATATTATCTCATTTTGGTGAATTTAGGCTGAGTGCAATTAATTAAATCTTTAGGACAAAAGCAAGTATCTAAAGTTAGGGTCAGAAGCTACATTTATGCCCATTTTTTAGCTGTAGCAACTACTTTCAAGAATTCAAAAGCATAGTAAGGCGATAAAATTGAAGTAATACTAAAAACAAAATGCCAAACTTGATTAGTGTTTCTTCCCAAGTTTATTACCACCACTTAACACATACTTTTTATTTAAATCATTTACCTTTAAGAAAGGTAATTTGTTTAATCATGAATTGTATAAATCAATCTTTTATACAAGGTAGTATTAGAATCAATTGTCCTCTAATTTGATATACAATAATTTTGTATTACTACACAACAGAAAAGAAGCCATTCTCAAAATTAATTCATTTTTTATTATGTTTACAAATACCAACATTTATTGATGAAATTTAAGGTAAAAGCATATTTGTTTTTTTTATTGGCTATTCAGTCAATTGTTTTCTCATGCCATAATAAATTGACCGATAATAGTATAAGAATTGGTTTCGCTCAAGCAATGACTAATGATGATTGGAGGCGTTCAATGAACAATTCTATGGAATTACAAGCCTCATTAAATCCTAATATATCGCTTACAATTTATGATGCTAATTATGATGTTCAAAAACAAATTGAACAATTAGAAAACCTAATTGCGGATAGCTTAGATATAATAATTGTTTCTCCAATTCAATCGAAACCAATAACGCCAGTTGTACAAAAAGCTCTTAAATTAGGCATACCAGTACTCGTAGTAGATCGAAAAACTGAGGATGAAAATTATACTTCTTATTTGGGTGCGGATAATATTGAAATAGGGCGAAATGCGGGTAAAGAAATTATTGCATCCAATTCAAAAGACTCCATTTCAATTATAGAAATAAGAGGATTAAAGGGTTCGTCACCTGCAAAGGAAAGAACGTTAGGCTTTCACCAAATAATAGACCAATATGCCTACGCTCAAGTAAAAGCAGAAATTGAAGGCGATTGGGAGAAAGAATCCATTCAAAATAAATTAAAGGCCTTGTTAAGCAAGGGGGCTATTCCTGATTATATTTTCGCACACAATGATAGAATGGCTATTGGAGCCTGGGAAGTAGCTCGAGATTTAGGAATTGAAAAAAGTATAAATATTATCGGCGTAGATGGACTTTCAGGTGTGCAAGGAGGCATACAAGCAGTTAAAAATGGAATTTTACAAGCCACTATATTATATCCTACGGGTGGCGATGAAGCAATAAAACTGGCTTTGAAAATCTTAAACAAAGAATCGGTTCCGAAGAACAATTTACTATCAACGACCATTATAAATAAGTTGAATGCTGATATAATGAATAATCAGTTCGAAAAAATAAAAGATCAGCAAGCAGAAATGGAACTCCAATTAGAAGCCATAAAAAAACAGAAAGAACTCTACTACTCGCAAAATAATTTACTTAAACTAACAATGGCGCTATTAGCAGTTGTATTAAGTTTAGCCATATATAGTATCTACTCCATTTTTGCCATTCGCAAGAAAAACAGACAGCTAGAATTAACCAATGATAAGATAACAGTACAGCGCAATCAAATAGAAAAAATTGCAGAAGAAGTTAAGGTTAGTAACGAAGCAAAGCTTAACTTTTTTACAGGTCTTTCCCATGAATTCAAAACCCCAATTACCTTAATATTAAGTTCGATTGAATCGATGAGCGAATTTGTTAAAGAGAGGGGTTCAAATGTTAGAAATGAAGTAGAATTAATTTATAACAACTCTAATCGATTATTAAGATTAATCAATCAATTACTTGATTTTAGAAAAATTGAAGATCGTAAATTCAATCTAAAGGCATCGAAAACAAATTTGTATGGTTTTTCGAAAATAATATTTAAAGATTTTGAACGTGAAGCTAAGAAAAGAAATATAGATTTTAATTTGTCTTCAAATAATGAAGACTTAGAGGTTTTTATTGATAGAAACTTAATGGACAAAGTTTACTTTAACCTTCTCTCTAATGCCTTTAAATTCACTCCGGATAATGGTAAAATTGAAATTGATATTGAAGATGATGTGAACGGAAATAAAGTAAATATACGATTTAATGATTCTGGCATAGGTATACCGGCAAAAGAGATGGATGCCGTTTTTCAAGCATTTTTTCAAGGTTCTAATAATAATAAAAACAGTTCGGGCATTGGGTTGCATTTAAGCAAGGAGTTTGTTGAAATGCACAAAGGCGCAATACAAGTAAATTCTATACATGGTGCCGAATTTATTATTAGCCTCTATAAAGGACAAGCACATTTTAACGAAACGGAAATTGTCACCGAGCAAGATTTAGTAGATATTAATATTATCGATTTTATATCAGAACATTTAATGGATGATAATTATTTGTTGCAACCTCCAAGTACAGATAATGAAAAATACTCGGTGCTGATTATTGAAGATAACAGAGATTTATCCCTTTTTCTTAAAAACAAATTACAAATTGAATATGAGATTCATTTGTCAGACGGAACAGATGTTATTGAAAAAGCATTTGAAGTTATTCCAGATATTATACTTTGTGATATCAATTTACCCGATAAAAATGGTTTTGAAATCTGCGAGCTACTTAAAAAAGATTTGCGTACATCGCATATTCCCACAATAATACTTACTGCTTTAGGCAATAAAGAATCATATCTTAAAGGGTTGCAATCGGGTGCCGATTTATATTTAACTAAGCCGTTTAGTTACGCAATATTGGTTCAGTCAATTAAATCTTTACTCTATAATAGAGAGAAGCTTCGCTATTATTATACCAGCAACATTCATAAAATTGAAGAGATTGGTTCTTTTGGTAATATAGAGCAGCAATTTGTAAGTAAACTTAACACCCTTATAAACGATAATTTGGGTAATTCGGACTATTCAGTTGAACATCTTGCCGAAAACCTTAATATTTCTAGAGTTCAATTATACAGAAAAGTTAAGGCTATGATGGGTATTAGTATAAGTGATTATATTGGTAATATTAGATTAGAGAAAGCCAAATTAATGCTTGAAACAAGTACATTAACTGTAGCAGAAATTGCATATGCCAACGGCTATTCTTCTCCAAACTATTTCTCTACAACTTTTAAAAACAAGTACGGAACTTCTCCTGCTGCCTTTCGCAAATCCATTTAAAATACCACACGCTGTTTCTTTTGTATTGTATGTACTTATTTACATGTAACAATTTTTAACATCATGTAACATAATTATACTTGTGTTTTTATTGAGTATGTTAATTTTTTTATATAAACTACTGTATTTCAAATATTTATGATTTTTAGGCGTAATTCTTAACGAAATCATAACATATTGATACATCATCAAAATACACCCTATTTTTTTACGAATACTTTAGCTGCAACACTAGAGAATTACGATTATGAAAAAAATATGGGTTTGGTCTATAACTGCAGCACTAGCAGGTTTTCTATTTGGGTTTGATACGGTTGTAATCTCAGGAGCCGATAAAAAACTTCAATCATTATGGGAGTCTTCCGATGTATTTCATGGCACAGTTGTCATGGCAATGGCATTATGGGGTACTGTAATTGGAGCAATTTTTGGCGGAATTCCTACCAACAAAATTGGCAGAAAGAGAACTTTATTATGGATAGGGGTATTTTATACAGTATCTGCTGTTGGTTCAGCATTTGCATATGACCCCATAACATTTGCGGTATTTAGATTTATAGGTGGTCTTGGTGTAGGTGCTTCCACAATAGCTGCCCCTGCCTATATATCTGAAATTGCTCCTGCTAAAGACCGTGGAAAATTAGTTGGGCTTTATCAATTTAATATAGTATTTGGAATTCTAATAGCTTTCTTGTCAAATTACTTGTTGAGTGGTATTGGTGAAAATGCATGGAGATGGATGATCGGCGTTGAGGCTATTCCTGCTCTAATATATACGCTATTTGTGGCTAGCGTTCCAAAAAGCCCAAGATGGTTGTTGACTAAAATGCGAAATGATGAGGCGAAAAAAGTACTACAACTCATCAATCCAGAACAAAATCCAGAGGTGTTAATGTTAGAATTAAAATCAGAAAGTGAAAACACAATTGCTGGCGAAACACTTTTTATGAAAAAATATAGATTTCCATTAATGCTAGCTTTTTTAGTGGCGTTATTCAATCAATTTTCGGGTATTAATGCATTTCTTTATTATGCTCCAAGAATTTTTGAAGAAGCGGGCCTAGGCGAAAGTACGGCACTTTTAAGTAGTATAGGCATAGGTGTTACCAATATGATTTTTACATTATTAGGAGTTTTTCTTATTGATAAACTAGGCCGAAAACAACTGATGTATATAGGTTCGGTTGGATATATAATTTCCCTGTCATTAGTTGCCTGTGCCTTTTTCTTTAATTGGAGAGGCATGGCGGTACCAATTTTCTTGTTCCTTTTTATAGCCGCCCATGCTATCGGACAGGGTACGGTGATTTGGGTATTTATCTCAGAAATATTTCCAAATCATTTACGGGGTTCTGGTCAGTCCTTCGGTAGTTCTGTTCATTGGGTTTTGGCTGCAATTATACCATCATTAGTTCCAGTGTTATTTTCCTCGATAGGTGCCGGCGCTGTATTTGCATTCTTTGCCTTTATGATGATTCTACAATTGATTTTTGTGGCTTTTGTTATGCCCGAAACTAAAGGAGTTGCCCTTGAAGAGTTAAGTGAAAAACTTATCAGAAATAAGTCGTAAAATTTAAAAAATTTATAAAATGAAAAATGTCTTCTTAGTGCTAATCAGCTCTATTACTTACTTTAATATGCTTGTCTCATGTAAAAATGATTCAAAAAATAACACCAATATGAGTGTTGAAATGAAGCCAGAGGTATTTGATGAAAACGAAGAGCTTTATCGACCTAATTTTCATTTTACTCCAAAAAAAGGTTGGATGAACGACCCCAATGGTATGTTCTATTATAATGGTTATTATCATCTCTATTTCCAACACTACCCAGATAGTACAATCTGGGGTCCAATGCATTGGGGTCATGCCATCAGTAAAGACCTAATAAGTTGGGTTGAAAAACCTATAGCGCTTTACCCAGATGATAAGGGATATATTTTTTCTGGTAGTGCAGTTGTGGATGTAGATAACACATCGGGATTTTCTGAAAAAAGTAAAACTCCAGTGGTTGCCATGTTTACATATCACGACATGAAAAAAGAAAAAGCAGATAAAATAGAGGTTGAAACTCAGGCAATTGCTTATTCTTTGGATGAAGGGTTAACCTATAAAAAATATGAAGGAAACCCAGTAGTAAAAAATCCTGATATTCGAGATTTTAGAGACCCTAAGGTTAATTGGGACGAAGAACGCAAGCAATGGACCATGGTTCTGGCCGCTGGTCAAGAAATAATGTTCTATGTGTCACAAGACCTTAAAGAATGGGAGCTAATTTCCACATTTGGTGAAGGAATTGGAAACCATGGTGGCGTCTGGGAATGCCCCGATTTTTTTCAACTACCGGTTAAAGATTCCGAAGAAACCAAATGGGTCTTATTGGTTAGCATTAATCCCGGAGGTCCAAATGGTGGTTCTGCTACACAATATTTTGTTGGTGACTTTGATGGTAAGGTATTTACTATAGATGAAAATTTTAAAAATCAGCAAGCAGATGCACATACTTTTTGGGTAGATCATGGACGAGATAATTATGCTGGTGTTACATGGTCGAATGTAACAACAGCCAATGGTGGTAAACTTTTTATTGGATGGATGTCTAATTGGCTTTATGCAAATAATGTACCCACTGATAATTGGAGAAGTGCTATGACCATAGCACGAGAACTTAGCTTGATTAAGTCTAATGGCACCTACAGGTTAAAATCAAACCCAGTAAACGAATTAAAGGGCTACCGCGGAAAAAAAGTAGCAGATAAAGATATAGCTATTGAAGGCAATACAGTTTTGGTTACTTCCAAAACGGTAAATCTAACAAAGACCGAAATAAATTTCGAAATACCTGATTTAGCTGATGCTACATACACTTTTGTATTGTCAAATGATAAAGGAGACGAACTTTCCTTTGGTTATCAAGCTACTGAAAATAGCTTTTTCGTAGATCGAAATAAAACTGGTGAAAATGGCTTTTCAGAAAAATTTTCTGATAGAATTTCCAAAGCAGCAAGAACTGCAAACTCCACGACTTTGACCGGTAGAATTATACTAGACAAAACTTCAATTGAAATATTCTTTGATGAAGGTGAAACAGTAATGACAGAAATTTTCTTTCCGAAAGCACCTTTTCAAACCCTATCTATAGGGTCGGATATTAAAAACTTTACACTTGATAAACTTGAAATTCATGAATTTAACTTTAACTAAAACTCAATTATTATGAAATTAAAACTCTTATTATTATTTCTATCATTTGTTCCGTTGGGGCTATTAGCTCAGGATCAAATAACAGGTTCGGTGATTTCTGCCGATGACGGAATGCCTTTGGCGGGTGCGACAGTCATTGTTAAGGGAACAACCACAGGAACAACCACAGATTTTGATGGAAACTATACCATCGAAACTGACGAATCAGATGCAATCTTGATATTCAGTTATATCGGATTTTTAACGACAGAAGTGGCCGTTGATGGGCGAACTACTATAGATTTATCAATGCAAGCAGATGCGCAGCAACTGGATGAAGTAGTTTTAACAGGTTATGCTACGGAAAGAAAAGCGGACTTAACAGGCGCGGTAACTGTAGTAAAATTAGGTCCGGTTGAAGGTCAGAGCATGAGTTCTGGTAGTGCTGTACAATCATTACAAGGTAGAGTGCCAGGGCTTTTTATAGAAAAATCTGGCGACCCTACAGGTAATGGTAATCGTATTCTTATTAGAGGTGTTACTACATTAGGTAACAACGATCCGTTGTACGTAATCGACGGTGTACCAACGGTACGTCAAGAGGTATTTTCAAGTTTAAATCCTAGTGCAATAGAATCGGTTCAAGTATTAAAAGATGCATCAGCATCTTCTATATATGGTGCAAGAGCAGGTAATGGTGTTATTATTGTAACTACCAAAAACAAAGCGAGAGCAGCAGGTGGCGAAAAATTAAGTATTTCTATTAATTCAAACATGTCAGTTTTATCTGAGAAGAAACAGCGCTATGATATGCTAAATGCGCAACAACGTGGTGAGGTTTTATGGCAGGCATCTGTTAATGACGGAGCTGACCCTAATGGAGGCTACGGTGAAATATATAATTTTGATTGGAACGGAGATTTTAATAACCCTGTACTAAACAGTGTTAGTGTACAGCCATTTGTTGGTGGAGATCCGAATTTTCCTGCAGGTGATACAGATTGGCAAGATGAGACCTATAAAACTGGATATGTTTTTAATAATGATGTTAGTGTGTCTGGTGGTACAGAAAATTCTTTTCATTTATTGAACATAGGATATTTAAAGAATACTGGAATACTACAATACACCAATTATGATAGATACAGTGCTAAATTAAACTCAAATTTCAATTTCTTTGATAACAAGTTGCGTGTTGGTGTAAACACACAATTTTCAACCTCAGATGAAACCTTAGCTTCACCTGATGTTGGAAGTGCACCCACACCAGGTTTAGCAATTACAAGTGCGCCAACTATTCCGCTATTTGGTTTAGATGGTGAATATGGAGGCCCTCTTGGAGCTGGATATTCAGATCGTAATAACCCAGTATTAATGCAGTTCTTAAACCGTTGGGATAATACCGAACGTACTTCAATTTTTGGTAATGTTTTTGCTGAATTAGATTTAACTAAGAACCTAACGTTTAGAACCAGTGTTGGCCTTGATTATAATGATATAAAAGGTAAAGACATTGAAACCACTGTTAATAATGGATTTGTAACAAGAGGTAATAATAGATTAATAATCGATTCTAATAAGTTCACAAGTTTAGTTTTTACAAACACGTTGAATTATAATCTGGAATTTGGAGATCATCGATTTGGTTTGCTTGTTGGTACTGAATCTGTTAGAAATGATTCTGATAATGTATTTGCTTCCGCTGACGGATTTGCAGTAGAAACTGAAAATTATTTTGTACTCGGTGCTGCTACAGGAGCAAGAACATCAAATGGTAGTTCAACAGGAAGTAGACTACTATCTCAATTCGGTAAATTTAATTATTCATATGCCGATAAATATATTGCATCTGTTACGGTACGTCGCGATGGTTCGTCAAGATTTGGATCAGATAATAGATATGGTATTTTCCCAGCAGTTTCTTTAGGTTGGAGAATTAGCGAAGAAAACTTTTTAAAAGACAATGAGCTAATTAGCAATTTAAAATTAAGAGGAGGTTACGGTGAGGTGGGAAATCAAAATATTGGTGATTTAGCACGTTTTGGAATTTACGAAGCTAGGTATGGTGATAACGAGGTGCAATTTACACCTGGGTTCTTTGAGATCTATTACAATGTAGGTACAGCCTATGATTTAAATGGAAATAATGGAGGTACACTTCCTTCAGGTTTTGTTTCTACTCAAGCAGCAAATCCGGCTTTAAAATGGGAGACTACAAAAGAAATTAACGTAGGACTAGATTTTGGTTTATTCCAAAATAGAATTGTAGGATCTTTCGATTATTTTACAAGACAAACTGACGATATCTTAACAACTCCACCTATAGCTTCTGCCATTGGTGAAGGACAACAGCGAGTGTTGAATGGAGCTTCTACAGAAACAAAAGGATGGGAACTATCGTTAGATTATGCAAAAACTTTCGACAATGGCCTTTCTTTAGGAGTTTCAACAAATTTTGGTGCATTTAAAGATAAGATAACTGCCTTACCAGAAGAAGTTAGACCTGCTTTTCCAGGAACTGCTGAGAACTCCATTGTAGGTCAATCGCAATTTTCAATCTTCGGATATCAAACAGACGGTCTTTTCCAAAGCGCAGAAGATGTTGCTAATTCCCCTACACAAGTTGGTGCTAGACCAGGTGGATTAAAATTCAAAGACATAAGTGGAAATGGAAGCATTGGTACTGAAGATAGAGATTTCATTGGTAATACTTTACCAGATTTGGAATATGGTGTACGTATAGATTTAGGCTACAAAAACTTTGATTTCTCTGTTTTTGGTTCTGGGGTAACCGGAAGAATTGGTCAAGATCCTTATATCCTTTGGAACAATTTTGTGCAAGGACGTGAGAATGCTGGTCTTGGAGTCTTAAATTCTTGGACACCGACAAACACGAATACTGATATTCCATCAACTTCATTAGCGTTTAACGATTTAAGAGTGTCTGATTATTTATATAGAAATAACTCTTATTTCAAAATTAGAAATATGCAAATCGGATATTCCTTACCAGAAGATTTAATTAACAAATGGGGAGGTATGAGTAAGTTAAGAATCTATTTTCAAGGAGAGAATCTCTTTTGGTTTACTCCTAACGATTATATCGGATCTGATCCAGAGCGTACTGATGTAAATAGAATACCAGTACCAACTGTATTGTCACTAGGACTTAACGTGAATTTTTAAAAAATTGAAATCATGAAAAATAGAAAAATATATTTAATAGTAATGTTGGTTTCAATACTCTTTGTCTCATGTGAAGATGACTTTTTAGAGTATGAGCCAGAAGGTGTGCTGTCTAACGAAAATGTGGCTACAGCAGATAATGCAGAAGCGTTAGTGGTGGCGGCTTATGCAGGAATCGCGAATGATGATATGATTGGGCCACTTACACAAATGTGGGTGTACGGTAGTGTTCGATCTGATGATGCATATAAAGGCGGAGGTGGCCGTGGTGATGTGGATATTGTGGATAAATACGAACAATACAACCTAACGGAAGCCGATAATGGTACAGATTGGATGGGACCAAGGACTTGGACCAACTATTATGCTGCAATTTCGAGAGCAAATTTTGCATTGTCTGTAATAAACGAAATTCCTGATGGTGATTACCCAAATAAAACCATTCGACAAGCAGAGCTTCGTTTTTTAAGGGCTCATTCGCATTTTATTTTGAAGCAGTTGTTCAAGAAAATTCCATATATAACTGAAGAGCTAACACAAGATGAAATTGCCTCAGTTTCTAATGATCTTTCAAATGATGAATTATGGAATACCATAGCTCAAGATTTTCAATTCGCATTTGATAATTTGCCTCAATCGCAAGATCAAGTTGGAAGAGCTGATAAGAATGCAGCTGCGGCATATTTAGCCAAACTACGTTTGTATCAAGCTTATGAGCAAAATGAAACGCACCAAGTTACAAATATCAATACTGCTCGGTTAGAAGAAGTTATCACTTTTGCTGATGCAGTAACTGCCAGCTTAGAACCAGATTATGCAAATAATTATTTAGATGGTTTTGACAATGGCCCAGAATCAATTTGGGCAGCACAATTCTCAATAAACGATGGTACAATAGTTAGTCGTGTAAGTTTTGTAACTGGTCTAAATTCTCCGCACGGAACTGGTTTATACGGATGTTGTGGTTTTCATTTGGCAAGTCAGAACATGGTTAATGCCTTTAGAACAGACGCAAGCGGGCTTCCATTATTAGATACTTTTAATGACGAGGATATTTTTAATACAGTAGAAGATGATGGAACTTCTGTTCCTGCTGCAGGTCTTACTATTGATCCGAGGCTCGACCATACTGTTGGACTACCTGGAAGACCATTTAAATATAGAAATACGGTTAACGAAACGGGTGATATGGTGTATAATTTTAGTTGGGCTAGAGATCCTGGGGTATATGGATACTTTGGTAATATGAAAGAACAACAAGCACCAGATTGTTCTTGTTATGTAAAGGAAGGCCCGTTTGTCGGTACATCTAAAAATGTTGATTTTATACGCTATGCCGATGTGCTTTTATTTAAGGCCGAAGCCTTAATTCAGTTAGACAGATGGGATGAAGCATTGCCAATAATAAATCAGATTAGAACTCGTGCCGCTGCGAGTACCGTTAGACCTTTGGCTGCCGGAGCCACCGATATATATAATGTGAGTACTTATGATGCTTTTCCAAGTAAAGAGTTTGCGCTTAAGGCATTAAAGTTTGAAAGAAGACTAGAGTTTGGAATGGAAGGGCCAAGATTCTTTGATTTGGTTAGATGGGGTGAAGCAGCTGAAGTGCTAAATGCTTATTTAGCTACGGAAAAGACTAAAAGAGATTTCTTAGCAAGTGCACAATTCACAGCTGGTAGAGATGAGTATTATCCAATACCACAAAGAGAAATTGATTTTACTGGTGGCGTATACGCGCAAAACCCAGGGTATTAAATAAATTAAGAAAATTCAGTGTTCTGAATTAGTTGAGTTAGTTTTTGAAAGCACGGGTGTTGTTTCCCGTGCTTTTTTAATGAATTTCACGAAAGTAAAAATGAAAATATTAGGAATAGATATAGGTGGCTCCGGAATTAAAGGCGCCATTGTAAATACTGAGAATGGCAGATTAATATCTGAGAGGCTACGGTTTGATACTCCACAACCAGCACATCCCGGGGCAGTAGCAAAAACTGTTGCGGAATTAGTTCGTCAATTAAATTGGCAAGGTGTTGTTGGGTGTAGTTTTCCAATGGTAGTTGTTAATGATACCTGTAAAACTGCAGGAAATATGACGAATAATTGGGTTGATATAGAAATAGCTAAACTCTTTCAAACGAAATGTGTGAATACCAATTTTTATATAGGTAATGATGCAGATTTGGCCGGATTAGCAGAAATGAGATTAGGTGTTGGGAATGGTCTAAAAGGTAAAGTGATTATGGTTACTATAGGTACTGGTTTGGGCACAGGGGTTTTCTACAATGGTAGTTTAATCCCCAATATTGAAATGGGTCGTGTTCTATACAAGGATGGATTACCCATTGAATTTTTTGCTTCTGGATTGACAAGGAAAAAAAATAATTTGAAAATGAAAGAATGGGCAAGTCGATTCGATTATTTTCTTACGCATGTAAAAAGAATAATGTCTCCTGATTATTTTATAATTGGTGGAGGTTTAAGTAAGAAATTTAATAAGTTTAGTAAGCACCTTTCTATTGATACACCTACAAGAGTTGCACATTTCGAAAACGATGCTGGAATTGTTGGTGCTGCCCTTTATGCAGAATCTTGTTTAGGAGATGAAGTTTGAGTTGATCAAAAACTTTAAAGAAGACCATTTTTCTCAAGAGAAGATTATAAATATTGGTACTTTAATTTTTTCAAAAGACCAGTTATAGAGTTATATAATATAAAGACTGACCATGAGCGCATGAATAATTTGGCCGATTCCAAGGCTTATATGGGATTGTCGGCAGATTTTGATGCTTTTTGGTAGCTGAATTATAAGTGCAAAGCGATCCTAGAATATTGGGTAATGCAGATGTCTTTGAAAACTATAAGTATGCTGATTCAGGCGGGCTAAATTTTTATGAGCGCTATGTTCAATTTTATACCACATTGGCATGGGGTTGGGTAAACGATTCAGATTTTCAAAATTTATCAAAAGTAAAACGCGTTCAAGATAGTTTGAAAATACGGAGGGTTTTAAAAGAATAATTAAAGCAAATTGCTTGCATACTAGCGCATATTTGAAGCTTCGGAAAAAATAAATCTTTTATGGAAGGCATCAGTGTATTTGATATGCTTAAAATAGGTGTAGGTCCATCAAGTTCGCACACTCTTGGTCCGTGGCGTGCAGCTTAACGGTGGATAAATAAGCTTAAAGAAAAACACCATTTCGACACCGATAGTGAAATACATGTTAATCTTTTCGGTTGTTTAAGTTTGACTGGAAAAGGGCATACTACTGATATAGCAGTTGTGTTAGGTCTTTTAGGATATGATCCGGTTACGATGGATATTTGAATAATTGACAGCGAAATTAGAGGTTTGAAAAATTCAGGACTTTTATTACTCAATCAAGAAATGAAAATCGGATTCTCCTTTAATGATAATATTTTGTTTATTAGAATAACATTAGAGTTTCATCCGAACGGAATTACATTCCATGCAAAACTTGAAGATGATAAAAAAGTGAGTTGAACTTTTTATTCTATCGGCGGATGATTTGTGGTGAAAAAACAGTGAAAAAATTCTAAGAAAAATAAGAAGATTTTTCAGAAATTTTCTTTTCCTATAGAAAAAGCTGCTGATTTACTTGGGTATTGTAATTCTAAAAATAAATCGATTTCAGAGATAGTTCTTGAAAATGAACTTTCGTTGCGCTCAAGCTCACAAATCGATACTTCTTTAATGCAAATATGGAATACAATGCTTGAATCGATGTATATTGGTTGTCATACTGAAGGTACACTGCCTGGTGGTTTAAATGTAAAACGACGTGCATTTGAAATACATCAACGTCTTATGAGTACTTCAGAATATGAGGGGTTAGAAAACAGAATTGCTTGGTGAATCGCCAGCACAAGTTCTTATGGCTGCTGAAATTGCAATGAAACATCACCTTGGTCTTACGTGCGACCCTCTTGGGGTCTTGTTCAAATACCTTGTATTTAACGTGATGCTATGAGAGCAATTAAAGCAATTAACGCTGCAGAGATAGCACTCGAAAGTGATGCTTCAGAGGCTAAGATATCTTTAGATGAGGTAATAGAAACCATGTGGGAAACAGCAAAGGATATGAGGAATATGTATAAAGAAACATCTACTGGTGGCTTGGCAATTAAAGTGAGTTTAAGTGATTGTTGAGAAAAATTGATGTAGCCTTTATTTTGGATAAAAATCCCATTGTTGTAAAAAATAAAGTTTTGTGAGAAAGTGAAAAGTGCTTATCTTAAAATGTTTTAATTTTCTGATAATGAGATGAGAACTATTTTTTATTTAGATTTTATGTCTAGTATTTTTTGAAAATTAAAACTAAATAAAGTTAAGCATTACAATAGCAATTAAACACTAATCACTACAGTATATGAAAAATATCAATTTAGTATCGATAGTACTTTTTTCTTTGTCTTCAAGTTTGGTCTTTGCTCAATATTTATCCAAAAATCATCTTGACGAAAGTTTGAATAGCATTGAAAAAACAATGCCATTAGCTTTAAATAATTCGAATCTTCAATCAGAAAAAACAATAAATAAGCACGGTGTAGTGAGTGAAAAAAGTAGAACTATGAAAGATTTAGAGCCTGTAAAGTCAGGTGTTTATAAGTGGGATGATTATCCAGTAAAGTTTGGAAAACTCCGTGAATCTAGGAGTATCATGGAGGGTACTTCACCACATTTTGAATATTTAGAGATGCATGCTACAACTAAATTTCCTGGAGCAGAACCCAGTACAGCGCACGCTAATGCAGAATATGAAGAATGCATTATTGTGAAAGAAGGAAAGATGGAAGTTACAATCGAAGGTATAAGCACCATATTAGAAGCTGGTGGTGTAATATTATTAATGCCGCAACAAATGCATTTCCTAGCTAACGTCGGAGATACAAATCTAACGTATACAGTAATGAAGTATAAATCTAAAAAGAAAATGAATATTGAGAGAGGTGTAGTAGCTGGCGGTTCGCTTACAATTAATAAGGATTCTCTAACCTTTAAACGAAGTAAAAGGGGTGGGGGAATTGCCTACTTTGATCGGCCAACAGCAATGTGTGAAAGATTTGAAATGCACATTACACAATTAGATGAAAAAGGGCCGAGTCATAAGCCTCATGCGCATGAAGAAACTGAAATAATAATGGTGCTTTCGGGTAAAACAGAAATGACTATTGATGGTAAAGAATATAAAGCTTCAGCCGGTGATTTTTATTTCATGGATTCTCAGTTGTTTCATGGAGTTAGAAATGCGACTGATGAAACATGTTCATATTTTGCATTTAAATGGAAATAAATAGTATCTCAATCTAGTGTCTATTTGTTAGAAGTTTAAAATACCCTATTCTAAGCCCGATTTACAGGGCAGTCTTCATTTGGAATAAAATTAGTACGTAACCTTAGAATTATGTGAATAAAGATTGAGTAACGGACAATTCAAAAAAACAATGTAAATTTAAAATCATCTTTTTTTAATCACACAATTTAATGGTCAAATTAAAAACGTACAATTTAGAGTCACGATTTTTTAAAACAATACTTGTTTATAGTTTGTTAGTGCTCTTTTGTTTCGCGAGTTCAGCGCAAGAAATTGAAAAAGAAAGAGTAATAATTCTTACTGATATTGAGGCCGATCCCGATGATACGCAATCTTTAATACGCCTACTTTTATATTCTAATCAGATTGATATAAAAGGTATAGTAGCCACAACATCTTGTTGGCAACGAAGTAATATTGCTCCAGAATCGATTGAAAGAGTTATTAATGCCTATGATAAAGTTCAAGAAAACTTAATGTTACATGAGTCAGATTATCCGACTTCCGAAGAACTTAAATCTTTAATAAAAAAAGGACTCCCTCTTTATGGAATGAAAGGTGTGGGTAATGGAATGGATTCTGAGGGCTCCGATTGGATTATTAAAATTTTAGAAGAAAAAGATGAACGTCCATTATGGATTTCTGTTTGGGGTGGAGCTAATACCTTAGCGCAGTCGTTGAATAAAATTAAAAATACGAAAAGTAAAAAAGAAGCAAAAAGACTAATTTCAAAATTACGCGTTTATGCTATTTCTGATCAGGATGATTCTGGTATTTGGATTCGAAATAGTTTTCCAGATTTGTTTTATATTGTTAGTCCTGGTGATTTTTACGCAGAAGCAACATGGACAGGAATAAATACTTATATAAAAGGTGCTAATAATAGCCACATAAGTAATTCTTGGATGGCAGAAAATATTCAACAATCCCATGGTCCATTAGGTGCAATATACCCAGATGTTGCCTACGGTTTTGAAGGAGATACTCCAGCTTTTTTAGCATTAATTCCAAATGGTTTAAATGAATCTGAGCGACCAGACTGGGGTTCTTGGGGTGGAAGATATAGTTTGTATAAACCAGATTTTTCAAAAGCCAAAGAAGGGAAGTCAATAGTTGAAATTGCACCAGAGACCAGGGCTATATGGACAAATACTAATGATTTGTATGTGCCAAGCATTTCAAAAGATTATGGAAGAGCCAAAGTTCAAGACTCCATATCTTTTAACGATAATAAAGTTACATTGTGGCGCTGGCGAGAAGATTTTCAAAATGATTTTGCCGCACGAATGGACTGGTGTATTATGTCTTATGAAGAAGCGAATCACCCTCCTGTGCCAGTATTGTCGCATTCAGATAAGTTGACGGTAAAATCTGGTGACTTAATTAGCTTGGATGCATTAAACTCAACAGATCCAGATGGTGATAATTTAAGTTATTGGTGGTATTATTATGCTGAAGAAAGTTCTTATGAAAAAGAAATAATTTTAGATGCACAAAATATTCATCTATTAAAATTTGGAGCTCCTAAAGTAGATAAAAAGGAGACACTTCATTTTATCTTAAAGGTATCCGATAAGGGTTCACCTTCATTATCTAGATATAAACGGGTAATAGTAACTGTTTTACCTAAATAACTTAAATGGATTTACAAAACAAAATCCGCATACAAGTTTAAGTGCTCGTTTGTTTGAATATTTCCACTATGGAGATTTTACGAAATTTGAATGGCAATATTTGCATCCAAAGTAGTTAAGCGTTTAATATTCATCACTATGTAATAAAATACATTAACAAAACTGAATAAAATATCCTAAATCACCCTTTTGAAATATTGTTTTCGTCATATTATTTTAAATGCTACATCCATTCAGTAAAATATAGTTAACAGCGGGTTTTGTGTTAATTAAGTTTATCCGAAAGTAAATTATTCGATTAATGGTAGCACCAATAATGGTACCTCCGTTTTATAAATCATTTTTTTTAATACCGCTTCTCTTGTAAGGTTTTCAAAAAAACCATGCGTCGTTTTTAATAAGGCAACCATTCCAATATTGCTGTTTTCCTTTTCAAGTTTATTTAATGTTGTGGTGATAGAACCTTGTGGTTCAACTTCAAAAAACTGATGTCTTATGTTTTTTAATGCTTTTCGTAATAGTACTTTATTCGAATTCTGATTGTTGGTTAATGTCTCTTTAGTTTTTATATGTACTATGTTTAATGTGGCATTGCTTAATTGTGTGATTCTTTTTAGAGGAATGAGTTCAAAATTGTTGAATGTGTGTTTAAAATCCGTTGCAAGAAGAATTTCCCTAAGTTTTTTATTTGCAAATTTGGGTGGTATAGCGATAATAGGACAACTGTGCACATATCTAATAATATCCATAGTATTACTACCCAAGAATATTTCTCGAACTGCAGATGTGCCTTTCGTTCCCATTACTACACAATCTATTTCATAATCGATTATTGTTTTACTGAAAGTACTGAGTAGCGTTTCTGTCACCATAATAGTTTCAAAACAGTGTTCATTTTTGTCATTTTTCTCCCGTAACGTTGTAACAATCTTATTTAAATCTTCTTCGGCAGAGATTTTAGTATAAGCTGATGATGGTGCAAATATATATGCGTGAAGTATGTAAAAGGTGCAAGTTTCATTTTTAAAAAGTCGTACTGCATATTCTATTGCATTTGATGCATTTTCAGAAAAGTCGGTAGGTAATAGGATGTTTTTCATGATAAAGAGATTTTATTTCTGGACTATAAAAAACAATAATAAAAAGTATGAAACACACATTTTTTGTTCTTTACAATTTTCAAATATATTTTGTACTATATTTAGATGAAATGACATTCGTCATACAGTAAAAAAACAGCTAATAACTAGAGCTATGGTTTGAAGTTTTGTGCGATAAATTTTCGCAAGTTCTTTAACTCAAAAAAATTAGTATTGTAAAGTATATCTATAAATTTTTTCAAGACTTCGTCTACCAGTAAGCATGAAATCTCCAACGTAATCAAGATTATTCGAATTGTTTTTAAGTAGCATATAAAAATCAGAGGAGAAGAGAATATCTTCTTTAATTTCTTTACATAATTGGCATAATCTTGCACCTGTATTTAAAACGGTGCCATGAAAAGCAATATCCCGTTTATAGTCGCCAACTTCCGCTATGGCTACTGTGCCAAAACTAACCCCGACTTTAAATTTAGGGGCTATTCCAAATTCTTTATGGAATTCTGGTGTGGCCTTTAATAAATTGTTCCTAAAATCTGCATATAATTCTATGCATTTTCGTGCGGCTTTGGTATCAGAATTACGCCAAGTCAATACCGCTTCATCACCAACATATTGATATACTTCAGCATCATAATTATCAATATGATGGGTTAGCTTTGTGAAGCATTTTTGAATAAGCCTACTGTATTTTAAATGTCCTATTTCTTCAGCAATTGTGGTCGACTGGTTGAGGTCTAGAAACATGAAAATTCGTTTGTCTTCCTTTGGTCTAAAGTAGGTTCCCTTTATAATATCGAACAAGTTTGTTGAACCGAACTTTCTAGAAACTTGTGCATAAAGACTAAAATGAATACTAACTATGAAAAAATAAACAATATAAAAGATATTGAGAGATGCTCCTAAATAGGCATAATGGGCATTAACGGCACTGTTAGGGCTTAGCGGTATCAATTCTGTTATTATATAAGTTCCGACAAAATGGATGACATATATAACAGCAAATTGTAAAACGGCTTTTACGATTACCACTATTGCAAACGGATAATCGCGTAGCATCATTCGTGTAAAAAAGACCTCACTAATACTTATAGTAATACAATATACGATGATAATAGGCAATACTATGGTAAGGGTGTATTGAAAATACGGAAGCCAATCTCCCCTTTCAAACACCTTTATATTTTGTACAATATCAAACGCCAAGATGGCAATGAACCACATTAACGCCAATGTCAATATTCTAATGATCTGTTTTTTCTTCATACGACGACACAGCGAGAGTTTACCAATGTGGTGTTTTGATAAGTATTAGATTATAAAAATGTTTCTATAGAATGCTTTTATTCTTTTAAACTATCTAAGGTTGGTGCGGTTAACTGGTCTGTTCTAAACAAGTATGTAATTTCTTTGTTCTCGAAATTTGTATAGGCATTTATAAGATTAGATTGTGCATTTTGTGCCATTGCCTGAGCATCTAGCAGATCTGTAAGTCCGCTTAACCCGTTATCATAATTATCACGGTTTACTTTTAAGTTTTCTTCTGCCAGTTGCTTGTTTTCTATGGCATAGGTTATCTGCTCATGTGCATTGACTAAATCGTACCAGCTTTGT
The DNA here is from genome assembly GCF_009649685.1 of Flavobacteriaceae bacterium EG-1. Taxonomy (GTDB): domain Bacteria; phylum Bacteroidota; class Bacteroidia; order Flavobacteriales; family Flavobacteriaceae; genus Aurantibacter_A. The sequence continues at coordinate 149,226 of NZ_WJPK01000002.1, read as the reverse complement.
GTAATAGCTACTTTTAATTGATCAATACCGTCTTCTCTATTGTTTTTGGTAATCTCTTCCTGTATTTTCTCTTGCTTTACTCTTTGCTTACCGCTACCCCACCAATTGGAGATAGGAATACTTAAGCTACCGAAAGCAAACCCTGTGAATTGACTATCAAAAGAACTATCAACAGCGCCAAACTCTTGTGCGCTTACACCAACTGCAAAAGAAGGTAATAAATCTGCCTTTGCCATTTTTGTTTGCAAGCTACTTGCAGTTATTGATTTTTCCAGTAGTTGGTAGTTGCTATTACGGCTAAGGTCCAAATCTGGAGCATTGTATTTTAATTCTGGCGGAGTAATATTTTCAAAATCAGCATCAGCTACCATATCCGGTGCATAGGCAACACCTACATATAATGCAAAATCTAACAAAGCCAATTTGCGCATATTTTCTACTCGACTTTTAGTCAACAACAATTCGCTACGGTTTACTTTTACTTGTAACAATTGATTCTTAGCAATTAAACCAGCCTCTAATAAATCTTGTTGTTGTTTTAAAAGCTCATCTAAATAGTTCTCGTTGGTCTCAATTACCTTTTGCTGTTCTTGTAATTGTACCAACTGCCAAAACTTATTTTCTGTTACTAGTAAAACGGAATCTACTGCCTGTTCTGCCCTAATTTGAGAAGTTTCTAATTGAATATCTGCCAATGCGTTTGAATTTCTGATGCTTCCGCCTGCATAAATCACCTCTGTAGCCGTGGCACTGGCACTATATAAATTATCTATTCCGTTGGGTAGAAAACCTTCAATAGGTCCGATAAGATTGTTCGGGGCATAAAGTCCTAATGCGCTTGCCTCAACATTAGGAAAGTAGTTGGCTGCCATTTCGCGCTTAAACGCTTCTGACTTCTCAATGGTTAATAAGCCGTTTTTTATCGCATTACTATGTTTAAGGGCAGCTTTTTGACTTTCCTCCAAAGTTATTTGCTGAGCAAAAGTGTTGTGAAGCCCTAAAAGTATGCATGCAATTAGGGAAAGCAACTGGACTTTATTTATAACTGTATTGTGTGTTTTTATATACATTATTACTAATATTCTACTATTAAACTTCACCTCTAACAATTTCTCCATCAACATTCTCATCATCTTCTTTTCTAAAGAACAACCAATACAACACTGGTAGTACAAAAAGGGTAAGTACCATAGAAAACATGAGTCCGAATGCAATTACGGTGCCTAAAGGCCCCCATAGACTAGAGCGACTAACAATCATAGGTATTACCCCAACTGCTGCCGCAGATGATGTCAAGAAAATAGGTCGCATACGTCTTTCTGCTGCAAGAATAGCTGCTTTTTTTGCGCTATAGTTATGTTCGTGTCTAAGCTCATCTGCATAATCAATTAAGATGATACCGTTTCTTACAACTATACCGCAAAGCGCCAATAGCCCAAGGAAAGAAGTAAATCCGAAGGGATACTGCATTAAAAGCAGACCGACAGCCGCACCGAAAATACTTAACGGCATGGTAATGAAACTTAAAACAGCATGCATAAAGCTCTTAAAGTGCCACAATAGAATCAAGAATATTAGAACAACACTTAACATTAGGGAAAGCCCCATAGGTTTGTTGTTTTCAATTTGAAGCTCATACTCGCCCCCATATTCTATTCGTATATCTTCTGGAAACTCAATGGCATCGATATTAGGAATCATTTCGGCCAGTACCTCATTGGCAACGGCATCTTTGGTAATATCTACGCGAACTGTTAAACAGCGCATACCGTTTCTGTTAACGATGGTTTCTTGATTCCAGTCTGAAGATATATCCACTAGTTGACGTAATGGAATAGCAGCTTTTCTCTGCGGAGAAATAATTGATAACTGTTCTAAATCCGTTACATTTTGATGGTGCTGATTTTCACTTTTGATCGTTACGTCAATGGGGTAATCCTTATCCCATACTTCGGTGGCTTTTAAACCCGTAGTATTTACGGCAATGGTATTGGCAATATCGCTATTGCTTAAGCCTAGTCTAGCAGCTTCGTTATATTTAACGTCCACTTGTACAGCTTCTTTCATATCACCGTAATCGGTTCTACTCCAAATTGTCTTTGGCGTTGCACGTGCTATATTGATAATGGTATCACTATATTTTTTTAACATATCTATATCCTCGCCATACATACGCACCTCTATTGGTGCATTTACACCGGCCATATCTAACTGCTTCATTCTTAAATATGCCTGCGGATACATGTCTGCATACCTTTCATCGTAGTCGTTTAAGACGTCAACAGTAGCCTCATCAGTGATTGTAGTCACTAATATCTGTGCATAATTTTTGGCAGGAAGATTGGGAGCATAAAGCGTATGAAAACGAGGTGAACTCTGCCCAATAAAACTGGTGTAATCCGTAATACGTTCATCTGCACTTAATATCTTTTCTAATTCGGTAACTACCTTAGCCGTTTCTTCTAAACTATTTCCGGGTGCTAAACTAATTTCTATTGAAAATTGGTTTCGTTCTACCTTTGGGAACAACTGCTGACTAATGCCACCAAAAAGCAGGACTCCGATAACTATGGCTGCAATACCTGAAAAGACAGTAATTTTATAATGTGCCATGGCTTTATTTACAGCGGAGTCAAAGAACGTCTGTAAGCGATCAAGCATGGATTTTTTACCACCCTTGTTTTTATTTTCTGGGTCATCATGAAGTCCTTTTTTAATGAAAATGGAATTGATCATCGGAACGATTAAAATCGATATCAATAATGATAAAGTCAATGCTATGATGATAACATATGGGAAGGCACTAATGAAATCTGATGCTACACCATCCATAAAGAACAACAACGGATAGAACGTAGCCGAAATAGCCAATGTTGCCGTAAATACAGATGGAAATAATTCTTTTGCACTGCTTACTGCAGCTACGGGAATTGACATGCCTTCATCTAATTTCTCCACATAATTATCAATAATTACTATTGGATCATCTACAACGATACCCAAGACTACAATTAATGCCGCCAAGGTTACCGTATTCAATTCAATGCCTAAAAAGTACATAATGCACAAAGTAGCCGCAATGGTAATCGGTATTGTAGCCGCTGCTACAGATGCCACTCTTACCGGAAGCAACAATAAGGTTACTAAGATTACACCGATCAAAGCAAAGCCAAATTCTTTCATAAAGTGACTGATTGAATGGTCTACCACTTCAGGCTGATTGGCAATTTTGGTAATTTTAATATCCTCTGGCATTTCACTGATGATTTTATCAAGTCGTTCATCGATCTCATCACCAAACTGAACAATGTTTCCTTTTTTAGCCATTTCTAGGGTAATAATCATACCCTTGGTACCGTTCATGGTCAAATACGAATCGGGATTATCATATTCGCGTACCACACGGGCAACATCACGAACCCGAATAACATTGCCATTCGCTTCGGTTTTAATTACCTGTCGTGCAATATCAGATTCGTTTTTAATGGTAGTCTCAAGATATATGGGTCTTTCTTTAGTATCACTTTCCAATGATCCGGAACCTAATAACGCACCTTGGTTTTGCAAGCTTGCCGTAATCGTTTGCGGGGTTATGCCATAACTCGCCAATTTATCTTGATTGACGTATACCGCTATTTGCTCCGTTAGTCCGCCAGAATGAGAAATTTTTGCCAAATTATCAATCTGTCTAAATTCATCTTCTATATTTTCTACATGGCGCTGAAGGTCTTTATAAGGTCTTGTTTCAGACTCTACACCTAGTATCAACGCGGCAGTACTACCAAAATCACTGTTCACCATAACACCTTGTACCTCACGAGGTAATTCTAACTGCTGAAAAATTAAAATTTCAGCTTTTAGCTTATTCCAGAATTGCTCTGTGGCGTTATGGTCAATCTTATCCGATACTTCAGCATAGATGTACATGAGTCCATCTTTTGAATACGAATACGTTTTTGTTTTGTCAATTTCGTTATAGCCGAATAAGAACTCTTCTACCTTAGAGGTCAGTTCTTCAGCAACCTTATCGGAAGAAGCTCCCGGATAAGAACCAATAATCAATCCTTGTCGTATGGTAAAGTCTGGAAATTCGTTCCGAGGCATATTTAACAGTCCGTATATTCCCATCAGTACAAAAGACATTACGAGTACGAAAGGAAATGCAGCATGTTTAAATGCCCAATCTATGGCTCCGCTTTTATTCTTCATCTTCTGCTATTTTATTTGGAGTCATTAATGATTTCAACCGGGGTGCTCTGTGTAAGCTTGTGGTAACCGGAAACAATAAGTTGATCACCTTTGTTCAAACCTTTTGTTATAGCTATACCACTGTCATATAACTTACCGATTTCTACATACCGTCTATCCGCACTATTTCCATCTACTACATATACAAAACGCTTATTGTCTGCGGTAACAGCAATACTTTCAGAAGGAATAATAATAGTTTGCGCTCCTTCTACATTTTCATTATTTGTATTGTTAAAACTTACGGCGCAGGTCATACCTGGCTTTATCTTTTTATCTTTATTGTTCAATTTTACGTAAGCTGTATAAACAGGAGAGCCTTGGTTGGATTGAATAGAAATCTCTTCAACTATTCCAGAAATATTTATATCATCTAATGAAGGGATTGCTACAGTAGCAGTATCTCCTTTGGTAATGTTATTTATTTCACTATCAGGAATTGGTAATGCAGCTTTCACTGTCTTAATATTGACCAATTCAACTACGGGCTGCCCTGGTTGAGCCAAATCACCGGCTTCCATCATCTTATCGCTGATATAGCCATCCATAGGTGCGTATATTTTAGTATGACGTACATTCTCATAAGTCATTTTAACCGCCGCCTGTGCTTGTTCATATTGTGAACGTGCCTCTATCATTCTAATTTCTGCAATGCTACCTTTTTGAAATACATTGTTTATTCGCTCATAATTTTCTTTCGCCAGTCTTTCTTGAGCCAATTGCTGTTCGTATTGACTGGAGTAAACAGTGCCATTTATTTGAGCTATTAATTGATTCTTCTTTACGAATTCCCCTATTTGCACAGGAACATTTAAAACCGTTCCTGAAACTTGAAAACTTGCATTGATTGCCACATCAGATTCAATAATACCGTTGTACTCCATTTTGGCAGTTGATGAAGTTGGGCCAGATCCCACATTCATAACATTAACCTTAATTATCTTATTAGTAACCTTTTTTTCTTCGGAGCCACAGCTAATAGCCATAAGTAACATTAAAGCACTTGAAACATATTTTAGTCCAAACCACAGATGTTTATCGCTCATGTTAAATTTCGATTTAAGTATCATTTTGGGATTTTCAAAATTAAGTGTGCAAAATTAAGGTGGTTATTGTGCTGTAAAATGGTAATAATAAATCCATTTATGGTATTATTAGAACATATTGGGATGTAATTATGGTTTTGTTATCGTAAAATGGTAGATTTAGATGAATTTATACCATAATTATGGAAGATATACCACAAATGGGTTTGCCGGAACTTCATAAAGAAACCGGGATAAAGGAAAATAAGAATCACCCTGGTTTTTTAATTTTTAAGGCAGAAAATGTTTCCGATTACATGATAAGTGGGAATCCATTTAGAAATGTAATGTATGGTCTCAATTTTTTTATAGAAGGCGACGGTGAAATAAATATAGATTTTAACTCATATAAACCATGTAAAAACTCAGTTCATTTCTGCTGTCCCGGGCAAGTGGTTACAGCAAAAGGTAATTTTACAAATGGCATTGGAGTCATCTTTCAAAAAGATTTTTTGTTAAAGCCAGGTGCACAACAATGGATACAGTCATTACCTATTTTTAGTAGGTTTTTAAGTAGTCCTGTGGTAGAAATGCAAGAAAAGGATAAATCACTTTTTCATGCCATATTACGTGAAATGGAGGAAGAGTACTATAGCGATGCTATTTTAAAGTACGATGCTTTAGAAGCATTATTAACACTGATGTTGGTAAAACTATCTAGACTTTTTGAAAAATCTAAAGGAGATAAAATAAGTGCGGATGCGCAACATGTAATTACCTTAGAAACGCTAATAAACAAACAATATAAGAGTAACCGTAGTGTAGCCGATTATGCATCGCAAATGTTTATGTCGCCACAGCATTTAAACCGATTGACCAAAAGGAATACGGGAAAAAGTGTTAGCGAATTAATTAATGAAAAACTTATTATTGAAGTAAAAAGATATCTTACTTATACTGAAATGAGTAGTGAAGAGATAGCACATTATTTCAGTTTTTATGACAATTCTTATTTTACCAAAACATTTAAAAAGGCAGTGGGCTTAACTCCTAAAGTTTTTAGAAAGAAACAAAAAATGGAACTCCAATCAAATGCTGTTAGCTCTTAAATAATAGTAGATTTATAACGCAAAATTCATATATACACTTAAGCGCTCATTTGCATGAACATTTCCACCAAAAAGATTTTGGGAAATAGGAATAGCAGCATTTGCACCAAAAATGAATTTTCCAACGGCATATTCTGCTCCAAAAGTTCCATTTAAAATGCGACCGTCGGTATCAGCTTGTGCTTCATTATATTGTTCTATTTCTTCATAAATATCTCCAGAGAGACCTATAAAAGGCATTAATGCAGATTTCATAAATGGTATTCTGTAATATGCATTTCCAGAATAGTTAAACTGATTACCATAACGGTAATCGTTTTTGTTTTCACTTTTTAAGTAGTACGTAAAAATTGAACTAAAGCCTATTTTTTCTCCACCATAATTATACCCTAAAGAAAAAATACCATCTAAACTTCCAGTGCCTACTTGGAATCCGGGATTAACGCGATCTGTTAGTCGTTCTTCAAATTCTCCAGTTGGTAATTTTGCACCTATTCCTATTTGTATGGAGTGATTAGAGAGTGGTTTTGTAACGGGGTAGGGTATAGAATCGTTAGTTTTCTTCTTGTAAAATTGCCATTTAAACCACCCGACCACACTAGCATCTCCTATCCCATTAAGAGCTTCGTCTGCTGAACCACTATCAAAGGTTCGATTTAAATCTTGAAATGGTATACTCGCCGTTGCATAGAATTTTTGAGTTAATGGTATTTGTGCCCAGAGTTGATAGGTATTCAAATATTCATGACTACTGGGTGAATTCGTAAATATTCCATCTCTCGAATCAAAACTTTGGTTCGTGTATCGTAGCCCAATAAAATTTGAATTGGAAAGTGTTCCAAAGCCAGAACTCCCGCTACTTGTTGCACATCCACATAAATCACAGAAAGGTTTCATGAGCATCATGTCATGATTATGACTGCATGGTTTGGGTTCGAATGCATTACTTATAAAGCATACCATTGAAAGTATAAATATAGCTAGAGGTGTTTTAATATTCTGCAAATCGGTTGTCGTTTAAAAATTCGTTGTCAGTAAATGTTTTTAAAAATGCTATTAGCTGTACTTTTTCATTTTCGGAAAGAGAAATACCAAAACTACCGTCAGCTCTTAATAGACTTTCATCAACATTGCCATTGTCTACCATGCCACTATCATAAAAGTTTAAAACAGCCTCTAAGGTTGCAAATCTACCATCGTGCATGTATGGAAAAGTTTTTTCAATATTTCGCAGGCTGGGTACCTTAAATTTATATAAGTCATTAGGGTTTTCAAGTACATTGTAGCGTCCTTTATCATCTAATTTTGGATTTATCGGTAATCCAGTATTTCGATAACTTTGATCTGTAAATAAATCAGTAGAATGGCAGGTAATACATTTTTCTTGAAAAATACTTTGTCCTTTAAGTTCAGTTTCTGATAATGTAATACCCTCTTCATTTCTAATATATTTATCATATTTAGAATTAGAAGAAACCATCATTAGCATAAACTGCGACAATGCTTTTAAAATATTTTCACTACTAATTTCACCATCTTCAAATGCTAGAGAAAATTGTGATTGATAATAGGGGTCTTCTTTGAGTTTAACTACGATATTAGATAATGTTTCGTCCATTTCTAATTCACTAGTTATTGGTATAATAGGTTGAAGGTCTAAATGCGAGGCGGCACCATCCCACATAAAATCAGAAAAGTATGCTAAATTTTGAATAGGAGGTGAATTCCGAAATCCGATTCCTCCATTTACACCATGACTTAACGTATGGCCGTGATGGGTGAAGGCAAAAGCTTGTTCATGGCAAAATGCACAAGGAATTGCATTGTTTGATGAAAGTTTACCTTCATAAAACAATTTTTTTCCTAAGTCAAATCCGTCCTGCGTAACAGGGTTATTATCCAGTATATATTTTATCTCTGGAAAATTCTCTGGTTGCTCAACCTGTAAATAAGTTGGCGCGTAGCTAATTTCTGGCGTGTTAGAATCACAACTCCATAAAAAAACCAAACCGCTTAAAACCAAATAGATTTTAGTATTCATAGCGCAATTATAATAAGTGCCGCAACAATTAACATTGCGACACTTAATTTATAAACTATTCATTATGTACATGATGTATCATGAACATCCCTTGCATATTATTTGCAATTATAGGAGTGGTGACTTCATCGGTATGTACTTGGCTGTACCCTTCAGATAAAACAACAGAAGTTGAACCATCAAAAACTTGAGCAATATCAGCTTTAATATGCACTTCAGGTGTAGTATTCTCTCTTATCAATACGGTATTTGGCATATCGAGATTTACCTCTCGATAGTTGTCTAGACTCGTGCCAACACTACCCATATGGATATTAAGTGCTTCATCTGTTAAAGTACCATCAGAATAAACACCATCCAAACGAATAAAGCGGAAGCCAGTTGCCCACGACCATAACATTTCTTTTTCTTGTGCTACTGCCATTAAATCTCCTTGACCGTCTGCTCCTTTTGCATAACGTTCCTGATCAATACCCACGCCAAATGATATTTTGGTATAATCAGCTGCAGGCACATCAGTTAAAGTAACCCATATTTCACCGGCATTATTAGCATCGGACTCATCAATTATAAATGCATTATTGTCAACTGGGTACATAAAAGTAGTTCCATCAGTTTCAGTTAATTCGATATTACTAATTAGATATTTAAGAGAAGTAACCTTATACGATTCGTTTGAAGATTTGTCATAAGATACATCAAAGATAAAATCTTGGTCTCCAACACCATTATCGAATTTTATAACTATATCGCCAGTTTGTCCGTCTAAAGATTCAATATCATTGTCGTCATTTGAGCAAGAGAACATTGTGATACAGAGCAAAAGTGCTACAAAAATATTTGTAATTTTCATTTGTAAGTATATTGTATATTGAAATTAGAGCATATTGTAATGCCTCTATAAATCAATAGTGGTTGTTATAAATTATAAAATGTATTACGTTGATATTCAGCTATTTGCTGAAACAAGATAGTGGTTATGCGAAGATAGGTGGTCTATCACTTTTTGTAAGTCGCAGTAATTTATAATGGTTAGTGTAAATTACTGTCTTAGTTGTTGTAGAAGATTCGATTGAATTAAAAACTATTTCAGGATACGAAACAAAGAATACAGGAGTAATATTGGCTTCACTAAATATTGCTTTATCCTTAGTTTCCTTTTTTTGTGTTTCCTTTTTAAGCATTGTAGCTAGGTAGCATTTACCATTACATTCTAATTTCGGCTTTTCTTTATTAATACATAGTACTTCTTTTATGTAATCATTATTTGTACAATAATCCACCCATACAGAAATCACCATTGCCGGTTGAGCATGAAAGCTAATTAGAAGAATTATGGCAATTATTCGATTCAAAAGAAATATTTTTTACAAAGTTATTATTTTTTAAAATAAAAAGTGTGATAAATATCATTAACAAAAAATTATCATGTTTATTTGTAATAGTTAATGTAACCGCTATAAATTAGCGCTATATATGTTAAAATTGCATAAACATTTTACACTACTAACATTCTTTGTGTTGGTTTTAGGATTACAGACTGCTAAAAGTTCTAGTGGTGTTTATGCTTCTACTTCAAATAATGAGATAGTATCTTCTACAGTGAATTTGTCAATAGTGTACTATAAGGCGAAAGCTAAAGTACATAGTAGCCATGCAATAGAGCTTATAGCTGAAATGGCTGAGTTTGATAAAGAAGAGGAAGAAAATACAGTAGAAACTCTTGCTCATAGAGCAATATCTCATGCGTATTTTTCATCATTTTTAAGTTTTTCGCTTTTAGATTTATACGCTTCAAAAAAACGATTTGATACTCCAAAAAACAAAGTATTAAACCAGTTATATCTTCAATTCCAGGTTTTTAGATTGTGATTTTATTGAGAGAGGATTCTATAATTTTATAGATTCCTGCATTTAAACTTTAGGGTGCGATAAGCATGAAATTCATTTATTTTTTGCGCTCAATTTTAATTATTTCAATACATTTTAATTACAGTCCAAATGAAACCAATATTATTATTTCTGGTTGCAAATTTGTTGTTTATTAGTTGCAACCATCATAAAAAAGAGGAACATAAATCAATAAAACATTTAGTTTCTAGTCCTCTAAAATTAGATACCGTTATTACAAAAGATTATGTCTGTCAAATTCATTCAATTCGGCATATTGAAGTACGTGCCTTAGAAAAGGGATATTTAAAAAAAATATCGGTGGATGAAGGCCAATTAGTGAAAAGGGGTCAGCTAATGTTTCAAATTATGCCAAACGTGTATCAGGCAGAATTATCTAAAGCAGAGGCAGAAGCTAATGTAGCGGAAATTGAATATAAAAACACAAAACTTTTGGCAGACAATGATGTTGTGTCTGAAAATGAATTAGCAATGTCGAAGGCGGAATATGCAAAAGCTGAAGCTGAAGTAACAATGGCAAAAACTCACCTTGGTTTTACTAATATTAGAGCTTCTTTTGATGGACTTATGAATCATTTACATGTAAGGGAGGGTAGTCTTTTAGATGAAGGTGAAATGCTTACTAGCTTATCCGATAATAGCAAAATGTGGGTCTACTTTAATGTGCCTGAATCTGAGTATTTGGATTATATAACGAGTACTGCTAAAGATAATAAAGAATCTGTTAGATTATTAATGGCCAACAATAAGCTATTTAATCAAATTGGAATAGTTGAGACGATAGAAGGTGAGTTTAATAATGAGACAGGGAATATAGCATTTAGAGCTACATTTCCTAATCCTGATCGTATTTTAAGACATGGAGAAACTGGAAGTATTTTACTAACAGTTCCTTTGAAAGATGCATTGTTAATACCACAAAAGGCCACTTTTGAAGTCTTAGATAAAAAGTTTGTTTTTGTAATTGATGATAACAATAAGGTTCAGCAAAAAGAAATTACAATTAGTGCTGAGCTGCCACACCTTTTTGTAGTTGAAAAAGGTCTTTCAGAAAACGATAAAATTTTGTTAGAAGGTATAAGAATGGTCAAGAGTGGCGAGCACATTGATTATAAATTTGAGAAACCTCAGGCGGTTATATCACATTTAGCGCTTTACGCAGAATAGTTCAATCCTACAAACTTCAACAAAATGTTTAAAAAATTTATTAAAAGGCCAGTATTGGCTATAGTTATCTCTGTGGTGATTATTTTCGTAGGAATGTTGGCCATAAAACAATTGCCGATTTCGCAATTTCCTCAAATAGCACCAACAACTGTAAATATTTTTATTGCTTATCCAGGAGCTAGTTCGGATGTACTAGTAAAATCAACTCTTATTCCTCTAGAGACTTCTATAAATGGAGTGCAAGGAATGCGATATATAGCTTCAGATGCAACGAGTGCTGGTGAAGGAACCTTACGTATTATTTTTGAACCTGGTACTGATCCTAATCAAGCCGTAGTTCGTGTAAAAACTAGGGTGGATCAGGTAATGCCGTTGCTCCCTGAATTAGTACAGCGAGAAGGTGTGATAATTACACCTGTACAGCCAAGTATGCTGATGTATGTGAATTTATTTAGTGAGAATAAGGGTAGTGATGAAAAATTTCTTTACAATTATGCATACACTAAAATTATTCCTGAAATTCAGCGAATAGATGGTATTGCGAGCGCTCAAATTTTAGGTAGTAGAAAATATGCAATGCGCGTATGGTTAAAGCCAGATCGTATGCGGGCCTATAATGTCTCTGCTGAAGAAATTCTTGAGGCAATGGAAGATCAAAGTATTTTGGCACGACCAGGCCGATTAGGGCGTAGTTCTGGTAAACAAGCCCAGTCGCTTGAATATGTATTGGTATATCAAGATCGATATAATGAGCCGCAACAATACAAGGATATAATAATAAAGGCGAACGAAGAAGGTGAAATATTAACCTTAGGTGATTTAGCAGATGTCGAGCTCGGTAGCGAATTTTTTGATATATATTCTAATCTCGATGGAAATCCTTCGGCTTCAATAGTTCTAAAACAAACATTTGGTAGTAATGGTAGCGATGTTATCGATTTAGTAAAAGCTAAGTTAGATGAGCTAGAAATAGATTTGCCTCCTGGCATAGATTATAAAATTAGTTACGATGTTTCTACTTTTTTAGACGCATCTATTGACCAAGTAGTACATACATTAAGAGATGCTTTTATATTAGTAGCCATTGTAGTTTTTCTCTTTTTGGGTGATTGGCGTTCAACATTAATACCAATAATAGCAGTACCTGTATCGCTGATAGGAGCCTTTTTTGTTATGCAACTTTTTGGGCTTTCAATAAACTTGATTACCCTTTTTGCATTAGTACTTGCTATTGGTATTGTGGTTGATAATGCAATAGTGGTAGTGGAGGCAGTTCATGTGAAGATGGAGGAAGAGAATCTCTCCCCTTATAATGCCTCCGCTGAGGTTTTAAAGGAGATTGGTGGTGCAATTATTGCCATTACTTTGGTTATGGTTTCGGTATTCATCCCTATTTCGTTTATGACAGGTCCGGTAGGTGTTTTTTATAGGCAATTTAGTATTACCATGGCGGGGTCTATAGTAATTTCTGCAATAGTGGCATTAACGTTAACACCGGTGCTTTGTGCTATGTTATTAAAAAATAATCATGGTAAGGGAAGAAAGAAAACGCCAATTAATCGATTTATAGATTGGTTTAATAAAGGTTTTGAAAAAATCACAGGGAGGTATATTAAGATACTTGATAAAATAGTAACCCGACGTATTATTACATTCGGTTTGTTAATTGCTTTTTGTGCTGGTATTTTCTTTACCAATCAGGTTCTGCCGGCAGGTTTTATTCCTAATGAAGATCAGGGGATGATTTACGCCATTATTCAGACACCACCTGGAGCTACTTTAGAAAGAACAAATGAAGTTGCAAAAAAATTATTAAAAATATGTGAGGAAACCGAAGGAATAGAATCTGTATCCTCATTAGCTGGTTATGAAATAATGACCGAAGGCAGAGGTTCTAACGCCGGTACTTGTTTAATTAACCTAAAACCATGGTCTGAAAGAAATAATTCGGTTCATGAAATTATGGAAGAATTAGAAGAAGAGACCAAAGATTTAGGGGCAATCATCGAATATTTCGAGCCACCTGCAGTGCCAGGTTTTGGTTCTTCAGGGGGCTTTGCGATGAGAATGATAGACAAAACTAACGATACAGACTATCAAGAGTTTGAGCGCATAAATAACAATTTTATGGCCGCCCTAAAAGAGCGTGAAGAACTAACAGGCTTATTTACTTTTTTTGCTGCTAATTATCCGCAATATAAATTGAAAATAAACAATAAGGCGGCTATGCAAAAAGGGGTAACCATTGGTAAAGCCATGGAAAATTTGAATATTTTAATTGGAAGTACATACGAACAAGGATTTATTCGATTTGGAAGATTTTTTAAAGTATATACCCAAGCTGCTCCAGAATATAGAGGAATGCCTTCAGATTTGAGAAAACTATTTGTTAAAAATGAGGAAGGAGAAATGGTACCATATTCAGCCTTTATGACTATGGAAAAATCATTGGGTCCCAACGAGATTACAAGATATAATTTGTACAATTCAGCAGCAATTAGAGGGCTGCCAGCTCCGGGATTTACAAGTGGGGATGCTATAAAAGCAATTCAAGAAGTGGCCGCTGAAAATTTACCGAGAGGATATGATATTGCATGGGAAGGTCTGTCGTATGATGAATCCAGAAGAGGTAATGAATCTATTTACATTTTTATTATAGTCTTGGTTTTTGTGTATTTGGTATTGGCTGCACAATATGAAAGCTTTCTGTTGCCCCTAGCAGTTATTCTTTCATTGCCAGCTGGCGTATTTGGGTCATTTTTATTGTTGAAATTATTGGGGTTGTCAAATGATGTTTATGCCCAGATTGGGGTTATAATGCTTGTTGGTTTATTAGGCAAAAATGCAGTACTAATTGTAGAGTTCGCAGTACAAAAAAGACGTGAAGGTGCCAGTATTAAAGAGGCGGCCATAGAGGGTTCACGTATGCGGTTTCGACCAATTTTAATGACTTCATTCGCATTCATTGCTGGTCTAGTTCCTCTTGTTTTAGCTTCAGGAGCCGGTGCAATTAGTAATAGAACAATAGGGGGTTCAGCTATGGGGGGTATGTTTTTAGGTACCATCTTAGGGGTAATTGCAATACCTGGTCTATATTATCTTTTTGCGAAAATGGCTGATGGTAAAGGACTAATTAAAAATGAAACAGCTGAACCAGTCTCAGAAGAAATAGTACGGACTTATGAAGACCAATTTGCGATGAAAAAAGAGATAAGCGCACTTAGAGAACGTCTTCAAAAATTTATTTCAAGGAGTAAGAAAAACAAAAAAGAATAAAATGTTCAGAAATAATAAAAATTACATCTTATGTTGTCTTATCGTAGTTATTACGTATGCATGCGTACCTACAAGACAGGTGAGAGGCGTTAAATTAGAGACGCCCGAAAGTTATACTAACCAAATTACAGATACGCTCACAAGTGCTGTGGTAAAATGGAAAGACTTTTTTACTGATCCAGTGCTCAATGAGTTAATCGAAGTTGCCTTGGATAAAAACCAGGAACTTAATATAGTTTTACAGCAGATAGCAATTGCAAAAAATGAAATTCGTGTACAGAAAGGTGAGTATTTACCTTTCGTAAACTTTGTAGTAGGGACTGAAACAGAAAAAGTTGGGGAGTATACTCGAAATGGAGCTGTAGAAGAGCATTTAGAAATAGATCATAAGGCATTTCCTGATCCTTTGTCTAACTATTCAGTAGGCTTATATGCTTCATGGGAGCTAGATGTTTGGAAAAAACTTCGAAATTCTAAGAAAGCAGCAGTAATGGAATATCTTGCTACACAAGAAGGTAAAAATTTTATGGTAACCAATCTGGTAGCTGAAATTGCAGAAGCCTATTACGAACTTATTGCACTTGACAATCAGTTGGTAATTATTGATGAAAATCTAGAAATACAACACAGTGCATTACAAATTGTTAAACTTCAAAAACAAGCTGCACGCACTACGGAACTTGCTGTAAAACGATTTGAGGCGGAAGTTTATAAAAATAGGAGTGAGCGGTTTGATATAAAGCAACAAATTGTAGAAACTGAAAATAAGATTAATTTTTTAATTGGAAGACAACCACAAACAATAAATCGTAATTCTGATGTCTTTATCGAGAAGAAAGTAGATACAGTATTTTCGGGTATTCCTGCTCAACTAATACAATATAGACCAGATATAAAACAAGTGGAATACGAATTGGCTGCAGCCAAATTAGATGTTAAAGTGGCTAGAGCAAATTTCTATCCTTCATTCGGAATTAATGCCGGCGTGGGTTTAGAGGCATTTAAACCAAAATTCTTGACCGAAACTCCAGAATCATTGTTGTATAGTTTAGCTGGTGATATGGTAGGCCCCTTAATAAATAGAAATGCCATAAAAGCTGAATACAATAGTGCAAATGACAGACAATTGCAAGTCGTATTTGAGTATGAAAAAGCCATTTTGAATGCTTATATGGAAGTGGCTAATGAACTATCAAATGTTCAAAACCTTAAAATGAATTATAATTTAAAAATTGAACAGGTAAATGCACTTAATACTTCTATTGACATTTCAAATAAACTTTTTCAGTCTGCTCGAGCAGACTACATGGAAGTGCTATTAACACAACGAGATGCTCTTGAAGCTAAAATAGAGTTAGTAGAGACTAAGAAAAATCAACTAATTGCTAGAGTTGGCGTGTATCGTGCCATAGGTGGAGGTTGGAATTAATAAATAAAAATTCACAAATTATGTCACTTTCAAAATTATTCGAATCTGCTACCCAATCAAGAAGTACATTCCATTTTGCGAACATAGTTAAATTAGCCAAAGCTGATGGTAATATAAATTTAAAAGATCAACTAATATTAGATGCTTTTTCTAAAAAACTTGGAGTAAATGAAGAGAAGGTTTATCGGATTTATGAGCATTTAGATACTTATCCAATTCCACATATAACTTCAAAAGAGGTGCGTATGGAGTACTTACATTTTGTCTTTCAAAAGATTTATGCCAAAAGCAAGGTAGAGGAAGTTGAATTTAAATTTTTGAAAAATTATGCAGTTGGTTTGGGATTTAGTAATACTAAAGCAGAGAAGATCATCAGAAATACAATAAATCTATATAGTGGAAATTTTACTTTAAAAGAGTATAGTAGAATAATAAACTGTATGTAGTGGTCATAGCATATCTATAGTTGCTATCTAATAATTCTATAATGTTACGAAGGATTCATTATAGAGATGAATCCTTCAAAATTGTAGAATGAACAATAAATTCAAATTTACTAATAAAATCAAAAACGCAAGAATTCAGAGGTTTTTGATAATTAACAATCTATGAGATGTTGTTTTAAGAATAGTGATAATTTCCGATTAAATACACTATTATCGATGAAATACATAAAGCGCTTAAAATCAGGAAAATTACTCGATAAAAGGCATTATTTTTTGTGATAAAAATTGGGCCTTAATAATACTGTCTATGTAAGAATATAAATGCCAAAATGCCAAATAATCATTGATTTATTGTTAAAATTACGAATTTGGTAATTTGGGTGTTTTTGAGGTTTAAACTGCTTTAAGGAATGTGCAATATTACGACATAAGCATTGTTATACTGAAGTAGAAATTAACCTTAAGTGTTATGAACAAAAGAAATATACTATTAAGTTTTGCATTTATTGGATTGTTAATCCAAGGTGCTTTCGCGAATAATATCGAAAAAGAAATTGAAGAGTTTGATGTAAATTCTGTTCAATATATAGAAGATGAGGAAGTTTTTGAATTAGGGTTTGATACTGCTGATTACCTTCCTGAAAACTTCGATCCATATGCCTATTACTTTAACCTTAGTTGGGTTGAGTATGTTGAAGATGCAGAAATTGAAACTTTGGAGGTAAAAAATAACTTACCAAAAGATTTCGATGCCTATGCAAATCCAAAAGGAATTGAGGGTATTAACTATATTGATTTAAATGATGAAATCGTTTTAGAAATCAATACGAATAAATATTTACCAAAAGGATTTAATGCATTTAAATAATAATTTTAATTAATAATATAATTTAGAATGGCCTCGACTACTAGTCGGGGCTTTTTTTTAGAAGAAAAACGGAATTACAAATTGAAACATTAATATTAGTAAGCCTATGGCTATGAAATTTAGCACCACGCCAACTCGTGCCATTTCATTTACTTTTATATAACCACTAGCAAATACTATAGCATTAGGAGGTGTTGCCATAGGCAACATAAATGCACAACTACTTGCCATTGTTACAGGTATTAATAAATAAAGTATTGGAATCTCTAGTCCAATTGCAATACCAGCAACAACAGGGGCTAAGACAGCAGTAAGAGCTACATTACTCATTAATTCAGTCATAAAAAGCATTAATGTGATTAATAATATGGCTGTAAATAAAACACTAATATTACTAGTTGCTATAGCACTAGACACTAAATCAACAATACCACTTACCGACATACCTTTAGCAAGCGCTAAACCTCCTCCGAAAAGTATTAGAATTCCCCAAGCTAATTTTTGGGTGTCTTTCCAATGAATAATAAAATCTCCTTTTTTTAGATTATAAGGGAATGAAAACATAGTTATAGCTGCGGCAATACTAATTATACTGTCGTTTAATTTTAAGCTCGGGAAAATATCATTAATAACTGTTCTGAAAATCCAGAAAAAGACAGTGACTCCAAAAATTGCAAGTACCATTTTTTCTTTACCGCTCATAGGGCCTAAATTCTGTAATTCATTATTTATTACATCCTTAGAAGCATTAAATTTTAGTTGTTTATTTGGAAACATCAATTTTACTAGAACCAAGTAGCTAATCCAAATCATGACTGAAGCAAAAGGAACCCCGATGACCATCCATTTTAGGAATGAGATCTCAATATTATATTCATTTTCCAGAAGACCAATCATAACTGAATTTGGTGGTGTGCCAATAACAGTGGCAATACCGCCAGCATTGGCAGAAAACGCAATGCCTAACATAACACAAAGTGCAAAATTTTTATCGCTTTTAGTAAATCCGTCTGCATCATTTACTAATAAGCTAATTACAGACATTGCAATCGGGAGCATTACTACTGTTGTTGCCGTATTGCTTATCCACATACTTAAAAACGCTGTGGCAATCATAAATCCAAGTACCACTTTGTTGGGCGTGGTACCTGTTAATCGGATTATATTTAAAGCAATTCGCTTATGAAGGTTTACTTTTTCTAAAGCTAGTGCTAAAACAAACCCACCAAAAAAAAGGAAAATAATAGGGCTACCGTAGTTAGCACCAACTTCTCCGATATCCATAATTTTTAAAATAGGAAATAATAACAGTGGCAGTAGAGCAGTAACCGAAATAGAGACTGCCTCGGTTATCCACCAAATAACCATCCAGGTAGCAACTGCAATAACAGCATCTCCTTTTTCAGATACTAAATCGAAGGGTAAATTGAGAATGATAAGGAAAAGAATTGGCCCTATAAAAAGACCTGCTTTTTTGCTGAAATCCATAAAGTTAAATAATGATGCTCTAAACTATGTTTTTTCTTTGGTTTTAGAAAGTTTAAATTCCAAGTGGGTGTAATATTATCAATTTAATATACAATAGAGTCGGTCGGTAAGGCAGGAAGTTCATAACCACCATAATCTATACTTATTTGACCTTCATTTAAAGTTTTTATTTCGGTTGTTAATACTTTGGTTTTGTAGAGATAGATTTTTTGTAAGCTTGAAAAATTTGCAAATTTTGAAATATGCTCACTTTCAAAATTTGTAGCTGTAAGGTTTATACTTTTCAGGTTATTCAGCACTGATAATTGTTCTATATTTTTTCCGCTAATAGAAGTGTTGTCTAGTTTTAATATTGTTAGATTTGGAAGTGTCGCTAACTTTTTAAAGATGTTGTCAGAAACTTTTGTACTGCCCAAATCCAATCTTGCAATATTAGATTTAATAGGTAATAATATTTCGAAATCAACATCGGAAAAACTTGGTTTGTTAATACATGAAACGCTCAGAAAATTCGAAGTTTTATTTATTTGGTCTATATGAATTCCAGTTTTTTCTATTGCAATTATGCTGTCATGCTCAACAGGTTTTATTTCTATATTCGGGTAATCATTATTTTCTTTTTTAGGTAGAAAAGATGTAAATAATTCTTTTGCTAATCCAGAATCTTTTATGGTCCCTTTAAAAGGATTACCTGCATCAATCCATGCTCCAACCAGTTTAATTTCTTCTTTTGTAGGTTGGGTTTTACCTTCTGGTGGCATATGGTCATCGTTATCCATTGGTAGATTCATACGGATATATAGATCACTTTCAGCAGCATTTTTATCACTTATTACGACACCATTTTCTCCTCCATTTAAAATTTCTTCTGGAGCGTGAAGTAGTAAGTTACCTTTAGCTTTTTTAGGATTATGACAGCTAACACATTTGTTATTTAAAATGGGGTGAATTACATCTTCATAAATTAGAGCAGTTTCCCAGTTGTCTTCTGTAAGAAGTATTTCTTTTGCTTCAAAGGTTTCAATTCCTAGGGCTGACTTTATGTTGTTTGGTAATGGTTCAACTAGATAATCTTTACCATGAGTAATATTGCCTCCTTGGTGCCCAGTAAAGGAAATTAGTATTAAGAAAATAATTGATAGAAATACAATGGGCATTTTGTTTAAAAGGTTAAAAGATTTTGCACCGTTTAATTTAAAATACATCAAAAAGGAAAATAAAGCAGTAAGAATGCCAGACCATAAATGCCATTTAATAGACTCGAAACTGTATCCTTCACTTAAATACTGGAGATAACCCGTAATACAAGCGGCTACTGCACTTATTCCACCCCAAAAATATGCAATGGGAATAAGTTGGGCATAGTCTTTTTTCTTTCGATCTAAGAATTGTAACAGTAATCCGAATACAATAAATCCGATTGGTAAGTGTACTAATAACGGATGTAGTCTGCCTAAAAGCTGTTTTAATACTTCCATTAATTAGGCTAATATTTCTTTAATTACTTCTCCTTCAACATCTGTTAATCTAAAATTTCTGCCTTGAAATTCATAGGTAAATTGTTCGTGATCAAATCCTAATTGTTGCAATATAGTAGCATGTACATCATGCACAGAAACTTTACCTTCTATTCCAGAGAAACCTATATCATCTGTTTTTCCATGACATGCACCTTTTTTAATGCCCCCTCCGGCCATCCACATGGTAAATGCATCACCGTGATGGTCACGACCTTTATAAGCCATTTTTTTATTGCCTCGATTTTCTTGCATTGGTGTTCTTCCGAATTCACCTCCCCAAACCACTAAAGTCTCGTCAAGTAGACCTCTTTGTTTTAAATCGAGTAATAATGCGGTAATTGGTCGATCAATTTCACGACATTTATTTCGAAGTCCCATATCAATTGAGCCTGATCTTATATTACCATGTGTATCCCAACCCCAATCAAAAAGTTGAACAAAACGCACCCCATCTTCAACTAATTTTCGCGCTAGCAAACAATTGTTTGCAAATGATTCTTTACCAGGTTCAACCCCATACATTTGTTTAATGTTATCTGACTCATTATTGATGTTCATTACCTCCGGTACGGCAATTTGCATGCGATAGGCCATTTCATATTGGTTAATACGAGCTAATATTTCGGGATCAGCATATTTAAGATATTCTTGTTTATTTATTTTATTAATAGCCTCAATAGTGCTCTTTTTTAAATTACGGGTAACACCGTCTGGATCTTTTATGTAAAGTACTGGGTCTCCTTTTGAACGACATTGAACCCCCTGATAAACAGAGGGTAAAAAACCACTACCCCAAACACTTTTGCCAGCATCTGGTGTATTGCCACCTGATGTTAAAACCACAAAACCGGGCAAGTTTTGATTCACCGAACCGAGGCCGTATGTAGCCCACGAGCCTATACTAGGTCTTCCAAGTCGAGCACTACCTGTATGCATAAATAATTGTGCTGGGCCATGATTAAATTGGTCTGTATGTACGGCTTTAAGGAAGGCAACATCGTCAACTACTTTTTTAAAATGAGGCATATAATCGGAAACCCAATTTCCGGACTCCCCTTCTTGTTTAAATTTTGCTTGGGGACCCATAAGTTTAGGAGTTCCTTTTATGAAAGCAAATTTTTTACCTTCTAATAGTGATTGTGGGCAATCTTGACCATCAAATTTTTGAAGTTCGGGTTTATAATCGAACATTTCTAATTGTGAAGGTGCTCCGGCCATATGCAAGTAAATCACCGACTTTACTTTTGAGCTGTATGGTGGTGCTAAAGTAGCTAGGGGGTTTAAATCGCGTTCAGAAAATGCAGCTTGTGTTTTTTTAGGTGAAGAGCTTAACGGGTCGCATCCTGCAAATATTGAACTTAATGCAAGACCACCAATACCTTGGGCGCAATTTTTAATAAAGTGCCTGCGCGTTTTAGCCTCAGCTTCTCGAGCTAGTTTTTCTTGTATTAGTTTGTCAATAAGGTCTTTCACTTTTTAAATATTTTACCCTTTAGTTAAAAATTCATCCAAGTTCATAATTGCATTAGCAACAATAGTTAAAGCACTCAATTCTGCAGTTGGGTTTTCATCAAAATGTAAAAATTCATTTGTGGCATTAGGGTCTTCATTAAAAGTTGATAGCGAATTTTGATAAAGTTCATATAATGCTTCTAAAGAACTAGTTTCAATTTTCGAGTAGGTTGCCCTTTCGTAGGCGGCCGATATACTTTCTTTTATATCCCCGGTTACTTCATTTTTCTTCGCCAATTGATATGCCGCTTCTAAAAATACGGGATCATTTAAAGTGACTAATGCTTGTAATGGAGTATTGGTTACTGTTCGTCTTATCGTGCACACTTCTCTACTACCGGCATCAAAAGTTAAGAATGAAGGGTAGGGACTAGTTCGTTTTAGATAGGTGTAGATACCTCTTCTGTACCGGTCTTCACCTTTGCTTTCTTCCCATTGAGATCCATTATAAACTGTTTGCCATACGCCATCTGGTTGTGGCGGCATTACGCTGGGACCATACATTTTGTCGCTTAAAATTCCAGATACAGCAAGTGCTTGATCACGAATTGCTTCGGCTCCTAATCGAATTCTAGGTCCCCGTGCATACAATTCATTTCCTGGATCTAGTATATGCATTTCTGGAGTGCTTTTTGATTTTTGTTTATAAGTGCCAGATAGAAGAATCTCTTTTATCAAGACTTTAATGCTCCATTTGTGTTCATTCATAAAACGTAGGGCTAGCCAATCTAAAAGTGCTGGGTGTGATGGTGAATCAGATTGAGATCCAATATCTTCAATTGTTGATACTAATCCGCGACCATAAATTTGGTGCCACACACGGTTTACTAATGTTCTTGCAGTAAGCGGATTTTTTTTATCAACTATCCATTGAGATAATCCCAATCTATTTTGAGGCCATTCAGATTTAAATTCATTTAATGATTTAGGAGTGCCGGGTTCAACGGTGTCTGTTTTAGACATAAAACTTCCTCTGTCAAAAATTTGTGTAGTGCGCTTCATGTAATTCGGGTTCTCCGCTAAAATAGGCACCGTTTCTGTAGGAGCATTTAGTAATTCAATAAAATCACTATTAATAGAAGACCAACCTGTTTGATTTTTTCCTGGCATATCTTCAATAAATCCAATCCAGTATAAATTTAGAATATTCACTTCTTTCGCAACGGAATTATTTTGAGTTTCTATATATAAATCGGTTTTTTCATTAATCTCATTTAGAGCAAATCGAGCCGTAGTATTTTCTTTGCTTTTGTTAATATAGAACTCAGCTAATATTTTACCTTGAGCATTGTTTTTACGAATGGTCATCTTTGTGCCATTGTAATGTGAACGATAATTCAAATACACATAATTTGCTTTATTCGTAAATATGTTTTCTGCTATTAAATTACCATCGTCCCAAAAAACTACCGAAGCATGATCATCATAAACGCTGTTTTTAAATTCTTTAAAAAAATGTGATTTGTAAACAGGCTCTGTAAATAGAATAAAGTCTTTATAGGTTTTGAGAGATTCTTTAGTTCCGTATTTCGTAATCCAATTGAGAACATTTTCAACTTTTTTTTGTTGAACAGGGTTATAAAATTTTAATACTGGAGATTCACTAGGTGTGTCTTCATCTCTAGTATTGTTGAAAAAAGCCATAAGTTTATAATAATCCTTATGTGTAAAAGGGTCATAGGGGTGACTATGGCATTGTACGCATTCCATAGTAGTGCTTTGCCAAGTGGCAAAAGTTGTGTTTATGCGATCTATAACCGTTGCCACACGATATTCTTCATCATCTGTTCCTCCTTCATCATTGTTCATCGTGTTTCTGTGAAAAGCTGTTGCGATTAGTTGGTCAATTGAAGGGTCAGGTAACAAATCGCCAGCCAATTGTTCTATAGTAAATTGGTCATAAGGCATATCTTTATTAAAAGCCTTAATAACCCAGTCTCTATACTGCCAAATTGAACGTTCCATATCTTTTTCATAGCCTTTGGAGTCTGCATAACGGGCCAAATCTAACCACCAAGTGGCCCATTTTTCACCATACGATTTTTTGTTAAAAAGGCTATCAATATAATATTCAAAGCTTAGATTTCCATTTTCAAATGCTTTCATTAAATCTAAACTTGGTGGTAGCCCCGTAATATCGAGCGCTGCTCTTCTAGCTAGAATATTTTTTTCGGCAGGCTCATTGGGTGTGAGGTTTTCACTATTAAGCTTTGCTAAAATGAAATTATCAATGTTGTTTTGTAAAAAATCAGCAGCTAGATTAGTAGTAAAACTAGCCTCAGAAGGTATTGAAGGAATTTCAACTTTGTTTGGCAAAGAATATGCCCAATGTTCACCCCATTTTGCACCCTGATTCACCCAACGGGTTAACAAATCTATTTCTTCGTCCGATAATTTGGGTTTTTCATAAGGCATACGAAGTTCGGGATCGTCTTCATGTAAACGTTTAATGAATTCACTGCCTGATGCATCGCCACGAATAATTGCGGGCTTACCAGACTTGGTGTCTGCAAAAGCTTCAGATTCAAAAAGAAGACTAAAGCCTCCATTTTTCTTAACTCCACCGTGGCAGGTTATACATTTGTTGTTGAGTATGGGTTTTATTTGCGTGCTAAAATCAACCGGTTCAGAAGTTTGACAAGATTGAACCAGAAATATACCAACAATAATAAATGGCAGATAGATATTGCTATATAAGGAATTCTTTAGCATTTATAAAAGTTAAGCTGGTTTGGCTAGCCTTTATAAATATATGAAATTTAAGCTAATCTTAAATTAAAGCTACAAATAGTCCGTCTTCTGTTTTGTCGACTTTTACAATATTGTTTTTTGTAAGCCCTTTAATAGATTTATCCCATTTTTTTCCGCTAAGTCCTGCTTTAGTTTTAAGGGAGCTCAACTCCATTGTTCCTTCAGGCTTTAAAATGGCAATAATAGTTTTTTCTTCGGCTGTTAACTCTACGACTTTTTTCTCAGGTCTCATTTGTGGAAAGAATAATACTTCTTGAATTGAAGAATTATTTGTCATCAACATTACTAGTCTATCAATTCCAATTCCAATTCCAGATGTTGGTGGCATGCCATATTCTAATGCTCGGATAAAATCTTGATCAATAAACATAGCTTCATCATCACCTTTTTCCGATAGTCGTAATTGCTCTTCAAATCGCTCACGTTGATCAATAGGGTCATTTAACTCAGAATAGCAATTCGCTAATTCTTTTCCGTTCACCATCAATTCAAATCGTTCAGTTAGGGCTGGGTTATCTCTATGCTCTTTAGTTAGGGGACTCATTTCTTTGGGGTAATCCGTAATAAATGTAGGTTGCACATAGAAATGTTCACATTTTTCACCGAAAATTTCATCTATAAGTTTACCGACACCCATTGTGTCATCAACTTCTAAACCTAATTTTCTGGCAGTATCACGAAGTTCAACTTCATTCATGTCAGCAACATCAAAACCAGTATGTATTTTAATGGCTTCTAGAATAGGAACGCGCGCATAAGGAGCCTTAAATTCTATTTCGTTTTCACCAACTGTTACTTTTGAAGTTCCATTAGAATCTATGGCTATTTTTTCTAGCAATTGCTCAGTGGTATCCATCATCCAATTGTAGTCTTTATACGCAACATAAAGTTCCATTACTGTAAATTCAGGATTATGGGTGCGGTCCATACCTTCATTTCTAAAGTCTTTAGAAAATTCATAAACACCATCAAACCCACCAACAATTAGTCTTTTTAAATAAAGCTCATTGGCTATTCGTAGATATAATGGAATGTTTAAGGCATTATGATGGGTTAAAAAAGGTCTCGCAGCTGCACCACCCGGTATTGGTTGTAAAATTGGTGTTTCAACTTCAAGATAACCTCTTTCGTTATAAAACTCACGAATACTATTTGTGATTTTTGTACGCTTTACAAAAGTTTCTTTTACATGCGGATTAACAACCAAGTCAACATAGCGTTGGCGATAGCGCATTTCCGGATCATTAAACTCATCAAAAACATTTCCTTCAGCATCTTTTTTAGGTAGTGGTAGTGGACGTAGAGACTTACTCAACAATTTAAAAACCTTTACCAATACAGTTTTTTCTCCAACTTGTGTTGTAAATAGTTCGCCTTCTATTCCAATGATATCACCTATATCTAACAATTTTTTGTAGACATCATTGTAGAGAACTTTATCTTCACCAGGGCATATTTCGTCTCTATTGAAATATACCTGAATACGGCCTTCGCTATCTTGTAATTCTGCGAACGAAGCTTTGCCTTGTATTCTACGTGACATTAAACGACCAGAAATAACCACTTTTTTACCTTCAGAATAATTCCGTTTTATATTTTCTGAAGTAGCATTCACAGGATATAATGCTGCTGGATATGGGTCGATGCCCAATTCTCTCAATTTGGTTAGTTTCTCTCTACGTATGAGCTCTTGTTCGGATAATTGCATTTGCCGTATTTTAAGGCTGCAAATATAGGTACAATGCGCTAATTTTTCAATTGAGAAATGATTATTGGTAATAGGCGGTCTACGAATTTTTTGTAAGCAACTTTCGATGGATGTAAATCATCTGATGCAACAAGCTCTTTTTCTTCTAATCCTCTACGGGTAATATCTGTAATATCAATAAAACTGACTCCATTTTTTATAGCTATTTGCTCCGCAAAAGAATTGTATTGATCAATTTCCTTTGATATTTTATCGCGATCAAAACCTTGACCAAAAGGGGTAAATCCCCAATCTGGAATGGATATGATTACTAACCGATTTTTATTATTGTTAGCTAATTTTAATGAACGCTCAAAGAGTTCTGTAAATTCCTTTTCGTATTTGGAGAAAGCCAAACCTTGATATTGATTATTTACACCAATTAATAAAGTAACTAAATCATAAGAAGAATCTAGGGTGTTTTTGTCAAGTGCGTTTAAAAGTTCATCCGTGCGCCAGCCTGCAGTTGCAATAATTTTATGATTTACGGATGCGTTTAAATTTTTGCTTAATTCAGAAGCAAGTTGAGTAGGGTAATTTGATTCAGGAGCTACACTTGTTCCTATGGTATAGCTATCTCCCAATGCTAAATAATTAATAGTATTCATTGGAAGTTCAGTGTTATAAGACGCTATATTGTTATTCGCCTGAGAAGGAATAACTTTTTTGCTACATGCTATAGCTAAAAAGCTAAAAAGCAGTACGTACAATAATCCAATGCGTTTTTTTAATAGTATCATATTACTATTTACGACGATTTATTTATAAAGTTCATTTAAGAGAAAATAGCTAAAAACCTTTTAAAAAATGATTTTTTGAATCAATTATCTAATAAATCAATCAAAATGTAGTGATTTAGAATAATTTGGTGTGTACGGTTTTTGGGTGACAATTTTCTTTATGTCGGCTTCTAAAGATTCAATAGGATTTTCAATAATTCTATTTACCTCTTTACCATTTTTATAAAATATAAAAGTTGGTACACGAGTAATGTTTAAACCCCATTCTTCTCCTGTCGGACTTTTTTTATAGGAGTCCTTTCGTTTATCTAAAGCTACCATCTTTAAATTGGATAGTGGGAAATTAATAGTTTCTAAAATTTTAATAAAACGGGGAACTTCACGTTTGCTATCACCACACCAGGTGCCTAGAAATAATAGTATTTTGTATTCACTTATTTTGTCTTTAATTGAGTTTATTTTGGCAACATCTACTTCGTAATTGATATAATTTGGTTTATACCAATTTTGATACATTTTAGAATTGAGTCCTTCAACATTTATTGGTCCTATTAAAAAGGGTTGTTGATTGTCTACTGCTATTTCTTGATTGATTTTTTGCGATGTTAAGGTTGTGAAAAAGAAGAATGAGAATAATGATAGGATACAAGTTTTCATAAATTTCGGTTTTAAATTATTGCCGAAAGTTGCTGAAAAAGGGATTTAAAAAATTACTTTAAGGGATGGATTTGGGTACTAGTACCAGGGTTGATTTTAAACATTTCCTAAAAAAAACATTAACCCAGAAGATTTTTAATTTCTTCACGCGAGCTAACGTTTAGTTTTTTGTAGAGATTATTAATATGCGTTTTTACTGTGCTAAGGCTGATAAATAAAGCTGCAGCTATTTCTTTATTGGTTTTGTCATTTAAAATTTCATCAACGATTTTTTGTTCTTGTGATGTAAGTTTGTCTAAAGCGTTATTCTTTAATTTTTGTAAAGTTGATTTTCGTTGCCATATTAGAAAGATATTCAAGAAAATAGAAAGCACGAAAGGTATTCCCAACAACCATTTCCAACTAGTGCTTTCTGGTTTATTTACCGAATGTAACATTTTGTCTGAAGCAATTTCAGTTTTGTATAATTGGGTGAAGAGCTCATTGGGATACTTTTTTTGAAGTCGTTCCAATAGCTCAGAATAATATGGGTTATCAATAAGGTCGTTTAAATAATAGGCGTATGTTTCATTTCTTTTGTCAGAAAGGAAGTCAAAGATATAGAGTTCAGCCAAGGGTTCATTTAGTGATTGGCCAAAAGATTGAAAATTGGAAAACCATTTTTTAGAGTTTAGCTTTTTATTTGCCGTGCTATGAAAGTCATTAAAGTCGAAAGCCATTTCTTCTTTCAAGATATCGATTTCGAGAAAAGCAGATGATTTTTTATTGGTAGAATTAATTTCACAAAGCATTTGATTTTCGAAACTTGCAGGAAAATTTATGGTGTCAGTATTTTTTGCAATAAAGAGCAAAGATTTACTGTTTTCGCATTTTCCAAAAAAGTGACTAGAATAGGAAGCTATTGTATCACATTCATCAAGGTTTATACGATAAATTCTATTAGTTATAGGTAGGTTATTTCCAGTGAAAGAAAAATAACCCAATGAATCTACCGTAGTTTTTTTTATGATTTGATCGAATGAAATACGCGATAGTTTTCGATAATCTTCAATTACGGAAAGGAAAACTGTTTTACCATGATTTTTCTCGTCAACTTGCCCGCTAAAAGTATATTGAGCGCTTCCAATAGCGGTAAAAATCAAGAAAAATATTAGAAATTTAAATTTCATGAAGTAATTTTAAACCCCTAAAATAACTGAAATTGTAACAAATACGGTGTTCTAGCGACCTATAAGTGCATCAATCTATCAGTCTCGATAAAAATTGAGATTAAAATCAAAATTAAAATGAGTTTTTTTAGAGTACTATTAGCTATAATTTTTCCGCCATTATCTGTAATTGGTAAAGGTTGCGGTTCTTTTTTAATTGTTTTGTTGTTGACATTCTGCGGATGGATTCCGGGTGTAATAGCAGCATTAATCATATTAAATAATCCGAATTGATCACTGTATCTTTGCTTTTATGAATAAGCAGGTGTTGGTACTAGATTTAGGGTTGAAAGACTATAAGGAAACTTGGGATTACCAAGAAGCTCTGTTTAAGGAAACCGTAGATTTAAAAATAAAGAACAGAAGAGAGCAGGCCAATGTACCCACACCCAACCACTTTTTGTTCGTAGAACACCCCCATGTTTATACGTTGGGCAAGAGTGGCGATTTTGCTAACCTCTTGATTAGCGAGGAAGAACTAGCCGCCAAAAACGCAAAGTTTTATAAGATCAACAGGGGCGGAGATATTACGTATCACGGCCCAGGGCAAATAGTAGGCTATCCTATTTTAGATTTGGATAATTTCTTTACGGACATTCACAAATACCTGCGATTTTTAGAGGAAATGGTCATTCTTACCTTGGCCGAATATGGTTTGAAAGCAGAACGCTCCGAAGGAGAAACTGGAGTTTGGTTGGATGTTGGCACCCCATTTGCTAGAAAAATCTGCGCCATGGGCGTACGTGCCAGCCGCTGGGTAACCATGCACGGGTTTGCGTTAAACGTAAATGCAGATTTAGGTTATTTTGATTTAATGATTCCCTGTGGCATAAAGGACAAGGCTGTAACTTCTTTAAATGTAGAGTTGGGGAAGGCAACCGTTGATATGGATGAGGTGAAGCAAAAGCTATTGAAGCATTTTAATGAGCTTTTTGAGGCTGAAATCGTATATGAGAAAACCTCGGTTTGAGCCGAGGTTTTAAAGTTTTAGCATTTTTATTCCTTTTACCAAAACCGTAATTTTTTTTCCTTCACACTCCATATCTGATTAAATTGAGAAATACTACCATAGCCTCCTAAAAGCCATATTTTATCTCTGAAATTTAGTGCCGAGAGGCCAGTTACAGGTGCGAATTTTGAATCCCCGGTGTATTGAAACCAATTTTTCATGTCTTTTGTAAACCATATGTCATTAGTTTTGGTTCCATCAATTGATCCTCCAATCAGCCAGACTTTATTATTGTATACTACTTTTCCACTTCCCCATCTATTTGGGAAACCGGTACTTGTTGATGGGTATTTAGTTAGTCCTCTACGAACCTTGCTCCAATTTCTACCATCCGCACTTTGCCAAATTTCGCCGAGATTGTAGGAATTAGGTTCAAATGCATTCATTAGGTATATGTTATTGTTAAATACAATGGCGGAGGCTAGGTTGGTGTCCAACGCATCACTTGCCTCCAATGTCCAGTTTATTCCATCACTTGAAGAATAGATTACTGGTTCGTCGCTTGAAGTAGTGTATGGTGTAAAGAGCCCACCAAAAACATAAATCTTATTATTAAAAACTATGGCTTGGTCTACATATAGGTGTGGCAGATTACTATTACTTGCAAAATGCCAATTAATTCCATCACTTGTATAATAAGTTGCTCCTAAAGCGGTATCGGTATCAGAATCTATCGCAAATCCTCCAATTTTCCACATTTTTCCGTCAAAAACAACTAGTGAATACCTAATAGATGCCTCAAAAGGGTTTCGGGCGCGTATTGTCCAATCTCTTCCGTTACTGCTCGACCTGATCTGAGCTTCAATAATTGCTTCATCGGTCGGGTCATGGGATATATCAGGTGAATTTGCTATAGACCAAAGTTGGCCTTTGAAATTAACCGTGCCATTTTGGCTAGCTGGTCTAAAGGGAATAGCTTTTTTCTCTAATGAAATTGTTAATGGATCTATGTTGTATTTAATATTCGTTTTTGAGGTTTCTTCAAGTGTTTGTTCCTCGATTGGTGCAAAAAGCTCCTCTTTATTACATGAAGATATAACTAGAATTAAGCCAACTAATAGAAAATTTTTTAATGTTTTCATGGTATTATGTTTTAAGTTTATATTACTCTTAATGTGCATTAAGTAGGTAGGTTAACATTTAGGTATAAAAAAACCTCAGTGAGAACCGAGGTTTTTAAAATTTAAATGTTATATTATTCGATTTGAGCATCCATTACCCCTTTATCAAGCATTTCAGAAATTTTTATTTTTAGTTCTTCCTTCTTCGTGGGGTCGTTACCTAAATCAATAATCTCGTGCTGATCACGAAGGGTCTGTTTCATTTCATCTGATATATCCATGTTGTCAATAAATTCAAGGTAGTTGGTCGCGTTACCTACTGGGTTGTCAGCTCCCGCACCCATAAGGTCAAATACCTGACCTAAAATCTTAGTCTGGTCATCCAATAGATTTGTTTGTTTTAACGAATCTGAATTAGAAATCGCTTTTGTTGTTTGTGCATAGCTATTAGTTATTACACATAAAAAGAAAACTAATATTAGTATAAGTGTGGTTTTCATAGTTTAATAATTTAGTATTCGATTGGTGTTTATGAATTCAATATAATTAGCAACAGTAAGACCAATGCTCCTAGGACAGCAAAAAGTAAATGTTTTAACACTTCTAGTTTTTCATAATTTTCCATTGTAGTATATTTTTAATTCACTTTTTTATGCTCATATATAATATGAGGTTAACATGAATCTGAATTTTTTTAGAAAAAAATTTAAAAACTATATTGTAGTAAAAACACTACAAGTGTCGGTGTTCGTTGCAATTATCACATATTAAGAAGATTAACGCCAACAAAAAATGTTAAATTAGCTTCGTCCATTGTTAACCTTCTCAATTGAAACACATTAAATGGAAAATGAAACAGCAGAGATAACACTACAAGACTTAAGAAAAGGTTCAGATGCAGTGCTTAAAAAAGTATATGAAGAGAACAGAGATAAGTTTTTGAATTTTGCCAGACGTTATAATTTAACAGAGGAAGAAAATATAGATGTCTATCAAGATGCATACGTCATTTTTTATGAAAATATAATGAGTGGAAAGTTGGAAACACTTACTAGTAGTATTTCCACCTATTTATTCGGAGTTGGAAAATATTTGATTTTTGATCAAATGAGAAAGAATAAGAAAACAGTTGGCGAAAATTTTGATTTATCTAGAGTTGGTGAGTCCGACGAGTTGGTAAGTACTTTTGAAATGGAAAAGCCTGGTCTATCTACAGAACAGGAACTATTAAGAAAGTATTTTAATACACTCGGAAATAAATGTCAAGAATTATTAACCCTGTTTTATTACCGTGGTTTTACCATACAAGAAATTATGGAAGCCGGCGGATACAATAGCGAGAATGTTGTAAAAAGTCAGAAGTCTCGTTGTATGAAAACTTTAAAAGAAAGAATTAAAGAAAATAGGT
The DNA here is from genome assembly GCF_009649685.1 of Flavobacteriaceae bacterium EG-1. Lineage (GTDB taxonomy): Bacteria > Bacteroidota > Bacteroidia > Flavobacteriales > Flavobacteriaceae > Aurantibacter_A. Next base: position 116,605 of record NZ_WJPK01000002.1, on the reverse strand, counting down.
AAGTGATGGATAAAGAACAGTTGCTTTTAGAATATTTCGCAAATAACTTGACCCCCGAACAAGAGCAGCAATTCAATGAATTGTTGTCAACTGATTTGGAATTCAAGCAACAATTTAATTTTGAAAAAGATTTGCAAGTTGTTATACGAGATAAACAATCAAATGAATTAAAATCGAAATTAATAAGTTTTGAAAATGAGCGCATAAAAGATGTGCCGGTAAGAACACTAAAGCCCAATTATCGAAAATGGGCTATGGCGGCTTCAATAGCGTTAGTCGTAACACTCGGTTGGTTAGGGTATAATAATTTTTCTGGTCCTAATTATAATTCCCTGTACGATGAGAATTATCAAGAATATCCAAATACCGTTTTTGCTATTACAAGAGGAGAAACTGTAGCGTCGATTGAACGAGATGCTTTCATGGCATATGAATCTGGAAATTATCAAAAAGCTATTGATGGGTTTAATAAAATTCCTTCTGCTAATCGCGAAGAATATTTGACTTTGTATCTAGGCTTGTCCTATTTAGGACTGGGTGATTTACAGGAAAGCAGGATGAATTTCAATAATTTAATTTCATCAAATTCAGAATATACGCCAGAGGCGCTTTGGTATTCAGCCTTAATTGCTATCAAAGAAAAAGATAAAGAAAGTGCTGTGAACAGTTTAAAAGCGCTTACTTCTAATTATGATTTTCAAAAAGATAAGGCTCTTGAGCTGATTCAAGAATTAGAATAGTCTAAAACAGTTTTTACATTATTGAATTATAATTAAAGTAATGATTTTGAGTAGTTTTGGTATTTAAAAAGGCTTCTTAAAAAGAAGCCTTTTAACAATTTATCGCCTTTTAAATTTAATTTTCTGTGTCTTTTGAAGGATTATACCTTCAAATAATGAAAAATAATGATTTCTAAACTACTAGTTTCTTAAGATTTCTTATATTTCGATGCACTACTTGTTAACCCCACAAAGATTCTCCCATTAAGTAGTAGCATTCTTAAAATTAACTATACATAAAACTGCAAAATAGCAGCCTACATTGTAGCGCTGTAATGACTATGGTCATATTTTTTTGTGCTGGATAAATATGTCATTTTAAGTTTGTTGTTATAAGTCAACCTAAAAATTAAATTATGAAAAAAAGAGTTTTAGTAGTGTTAGCAATTGGGGCCATATGCCTACAAAGTTGTACCAAAGATTTTTGGAAACATCATGGACACGGTCACGGTCATGACGACGATGATATTATTAAAGTTGTTGTTGATGAGGGAGTAGAAGATGAAGGTCCAAATATCATAATGTCACCGAATAAAGTAGTTATTAGTTTTGATCCCTCATTAAGCGAGCTTGAGCGTCAAGCAATTCGAGATGAGTTTTATGTAACCGTTACAGAGAGTTGTAATTGTGGCGATACCAATATTGAACGTTGGACGATAGATACGAATGAATTGGAAATTGAAAGAGCTGTTAACAGATTAAGAGGAAGTTCAGGGGGGAATGATGTAGAAGGTGATCAAGATTTTGAAATCGTATTACCGCGAGTATTAGGGAGTTTTGCTACAGCAAACGACTTTGATCCAAACGAACAGGAGGGGATAGTCAATTTTGTGCCCAGTGCAAATGATGTGAATATTGCGGTAATTGATACGGGGCTCGATTATTTGAACTATGATTTTGGTACTGATTTGTTATACGGAGTGCCAAATTCAGTTTGTTTTGACACTTTTTCAGGATGGAATTTTACTGAAGGAACGGATAATATTTTAGATCAGCATGGGCATGGAACTTATGTTACCAAGTTAGCAATGTCTGTTTTGGAAGACGCGGGGGTCGGGTATAATATTTTACCACTAAAGGCTTTTAATGGGAGTGGAGAAGGCTCGTTATTTAATGTAATCTGTGCCCTAGGGTATGTACGTGACATACAAGATAAAGGGGGTGAAATTAATATTGTAAACGCTAGTTTTGGTGGTGCCATGTTACAAGAAGACATTGAGCAACATGTGGTTCTGAATCAAATTCTAGAGGATTTGAAGAATAAAAATGTTTTAGTTGTTGCTTCGGCTGGGAATAAAGGAGTGGATAATGACGCAGGAGCAATGGGACATTTTATTTCTGGGAATTCAGCAGAAAATATTTTTGCAGTAGGCGGCTATGATGATACTAGTGGAAGCATAGAAATCTCATCGGAATCAAACTTTGGTAATAAAAGCATTGATGTTGCAGTACCTTTCGGCGCGTATAGTATTGAACTTGTTAATGCTTCTAATGAAATAATACAAGCGACATTAACAGGTACTTCGTATGGAGCAGCGTATATTAGTGGTTTTGCAGGGAATTATCAAATAATGCGAGGTGTTAAAGGTGTGGAATTAAAAAACGATATATTAGATGATAATAACTTCACGGATATTGAACCAGGTTTAGATGGTAAAATTAAAGACAGTAAAGCCATTATAGTAAATTAATTAAGGTTATATAAAGTATTAAGCCTATGCAAATTGCATGGGCTTTTTACGTTTATTATATTTAACATATGAAGAACTTAATGCTGTGTTTTTTATTGACATCTACTTTTTGTTATGGACAACATGATGAATTATTGAACATAATAAATTCCGATGCGGAAATTGAAGTGATACAGAAAAAGATAGATTCGTTTTTCTTAGTACATCAAAAAAGTTTGTCAAAAAGTATTTTGGCAGACTGCTACCATGATTTAGGAAGTAAATGGTATTATTCAATTTGGCACGAAAATGGGAAGATTGAGAATATTCAGAATGCTATTGAAGTTACTGAAAAGGCATCTGCTTTAAAAAAGAACTTAGATAGTATAGACTACGATTCCCTAAAGAAGTCGTTGTATAATCTAGGGTATTTTAATTCAGTAAATGGTAATATTTTTGAGGCTATTGACGCTTATACTGATTTGATTGATTTAGGGAATGATGACCGAAGAACACAAAATGCGAGACGAGAATTAGGAAGGAGCTATCGCTTAATTGGAGATTTTCATAAGTCTATTGAGAATTTTCTAATGGTATCCGAGTTTTATAAAAATGATTCACAAAATTTCTATAAGTATATTGATGCGAATTTGGAATTAGCCGGCACTTATGAAGAAATGGGTTATGAAGAATATTCATTTGAAATAAAACAAAATATAGAAAAGATTAATTCTTATTTCGAAAAGTATGGTGCGGATGTTGATTTTTATCAACAAATTCAGGCTAGTCAAATAGAAGGAAATAGATTATTAAGTATTGGGAATTATGCCCAGGCGCTTAAATATCATTCTAAAATTCTTGTTGACTCAGCAAATTTGTTCAAAGATGATCAAGCTAGTGTTTTAAATAGCATTGCTTATTCACAACTAAAATTAGAGTTGTTTGATGAAGCTTTTTTGAATTTAAATAAGGCTATAAAATTAAACCCTACTTATTCAAATGCTTATGAAAACCTCGGCGATTGGCATCTAGCTAATGGTGAATATAAAAAAGGACTCTATTTTTATCAAAAGGCAATTGTATTAGCTTCTGGCAAGAAAAAGGAAATAGTGTATGACGAACTACTCACTGAAAGTGAATTAGAACTTGCCTCGAATAAAGTCTCACTTTTAAATCATATTGTTACCAAGGCCAATGGTTGGATGCGATTTTATGAGCACGACGGTAATTCAAGTCATCTTGATTATGCTTTAAAGACCTTTGATTTAGCGGATCAATTGGTTGATATTATTCGTTTGGAGAGTTCGGAAGAACAGTCCAAATTGTTTTGGCGTGAAAAAGGATCTTCACTATATGTGAGGGCAGTAGAAGCTTGCTATCATTTAAAAAAGCCAGAGCGCGCGTATTATTTTATGGAACGTAATAAGGCGCTACTATTATTAGAAAATGTTACTAACGAACAAGCTAAAGAAATTGCAAGCCTACCAGATGCTATAGCTAAACGAGAATTTGAATTGAAACGCGCTATTTTTCTAGCTGAGAATGAACTACAAAATAGTGAATTGGCTGAGGAAAAGAAAACTGATCTGAAAGATGAAATTTATAAAAGTAAAAGACGTTTCGAACAGTTTTCAGATTCGATGACAGCGAATTTTCCAAATTACGCTAACCTTAAAAAGAATGTAGAAATACTATCACATCAAACTTTTAAAAACTCTTTTATTTCTGAAGATGAGGTGGTCTTACAATTTATTTTAAATGACGAACAAGGTTTTGGACTATTAACATCTAAAGCAGAAACTGTTTTTTATGAGCTGGAAAATATCGAAGTGCTAAATGAGAGCATAATAGAATTGTACGGGCAATTGACCGATTTAGTTTCTAGTCGAGAGAAAATTAAAAAATTTAATACAAACTCTAATTTTGTTTTTAAGGAGTTAATTCCCGAGAAGGTATATCAAAAAATAAAAGGTAAAAAGTTGACCGTAGTCAGTGATTATATTTTGCAGCAGCTCCCTTTTGAGACTTTGGTTACGGATACAGATAAAAGTCATTATTTGATAGAAGACACAGATATAAGATATGCCTATTCCATGTCTTATTTAGATGCTAAAAATCAAATTGCGATTAATCCTGAAAAGGAACTTTTAGGAATAGCCCCGGTAAATTTTGCGGCATTACTTCTTCCGGATTTAGCATTTAGTGGAGAAGAAGTTACTGAAGTACAAAAAATTTTCGAAGGACAATCATTCCTACGCGAAGAGGCAACAAAACAGAGGTTGCTTGAAAATTTAAATGATTATCGGATTATTCATCTTTCAACGCATGCTGATATTAGTGAGAAACAGAACCATTGGATAGCGTTAAATGATGAAAAATTATTTCTAAATGAAATATATGCGAATAGAAATCAGGCTGATATGGTGGTTTTAAGTGCCTGTAATACTTCACTAGGTGAGTTAAAAAAAGGAGAGGGTGTAATGAGTCTTGCAAGGGGTTTTTTTCACTCTGGAGCGAAAAGTGTGGTCTCTTCACTTTGGACAACCAACGATAAAGCTAGTAAAGATATTATGACTGCCTTCTATAAAGAATTGGATAAAGGCCTCACAAAATCTGCTGCACTTAGAAATGCTAAGGTTGCTTATATAAATAAATTTAGAGGTACGAATATTTCGCCAGCCTATTGGGGAGCGCTAATTGTTATTGGCGATAATTCACCCATTCAAAATATGGGTCTTTTAAACGGTAATTTAAAATGGGTGATATTGTCTTTGCTGTTTTTGGTAGCTATTTTTGTGTTATTACGAAAAAGAAGGACTTAAGTGTTTTAGTTACTATACTTAGTCAATTCCATTTTATTTTCTAAGTTTCCATTTTTCTTATAGGTTTCACTTTTTATCATACCTACACCATCAGCCAACCATGTCTTTGTTTGAAATTCGAGATTTACCCCCATTGCTTTTGAAGTGCTATTTTCTGAAAGAACAAAACAATCAAAAGTGCCAGCTGATGTCGTAACGCTTTCTTTTTTCTCTACTTTTCTATTGGTTTGGCTAACAGATACATTCATGTTAATACCAGACATGTTCATTGCTATTTTAACATTTGCATCTGGTAATTCTTGTCCAACTGATAAATCGTTAGGTATTTCTATGTCTGTACCTGAAATATCCATTTCTAGACCCATTTCTGTATACTGTTTCATCATTTGCGAAGGGAAAAGCGATTTATAATCAATTTTTACTAATCCGTTTTCACAGCTAAAAGAATAATTGGTTTCGAAAAGATCTTTACCTTTTTTGTCTTTTAAGCTAAGGTTAAAAGTTGCAACTGTAGCCGAACCATTTGCTTTAACATCGCTAATCATATAATTAATGGTGCCGTCAATTTTACCTTTTTTATCAGTATTAGTATATTCAAAGGAGCTACCTTCCTTTAGTGGATAAAACTTACTGCAGTCATCTTGAGCAAATGTTCCTCCAATACATAATAAGGTTAGAAATAAAGTAAATGCAATATTCTTCATGGTTTTGTTTTTTTAGAGTTTAATAAATTCAACACGTCGGTTTTGCGCCTTCCCATCTTCAGATGAATTGTCACCTACCGGTTCGGTTTCACCTTTTCCATCAGTTGATAATCTTTCGGAGGATATGTCATATACAGTTACTAAAGCACTTTTTACGGCCTCAGCTCTTTTCTGAGATAACTGCATGTTTTTATTGTCATCACCGTCCGCATCCGTGTGACCTACAATTTTAAGGTTCAACGAATTATCTTGTTGTAGCACTTGAAAAATTTGACGAATTACTCCCATAGATTGCGGCTGAATAGTAGCGGAACCACTATCGAATAAAATACCGTTAGTAGAAATTTTTCCATCTGCGAGTAATTTTCTTCGTAAATCTACCCCGCCTTTGGCAATTTTGATATTTCCAATTAAAACCGACTCTTTTTTAGTGTCGATTCCTCGAAGGGTGAATTTTATCCCTTGCATTTGAACGTTAGACGGTAGTAATCTAGGTACATCTATATATTTACTTTCATTAATCCAAAATCTAAAACGCTCCTTGTTTACAGCAATGGAGACATGATGTTTCTCTTTAACTATACTTCTTATATCGGCACTAATATCATTACGAATAATTCGTCTTGACGCAATATTATTTTCAACAATTACACCACGTCCAATATATTGGCAAAAAGAATATTCCACTTTGCCAAAATTGGCTCCTTTTTTAAATGTATTATTATCACTTATTACAATTCCTAAATATGACTGTGAAGAAGTATGGTTGTCCAAACCGGTAGTTATCACATCAAATTCTAATGTAAATTCTTCGGGTAAGGTAGTTGCATTTGGTAAGTAAGCAGTGTTAAAACCAGGAATAAGTTTTAACCATTTGTTTGGGTACTCGTCTAAAGTAACTAATTCACCACTTCCGTTTGTATTCCATTGTGCTGGAAAGTCTCCTATAAAATCATTAGAAAAATCATCGACAAAAATCGGCGTATCACCAGGTACAAAGTCGAACTTACTATAAACTTTTATGGTTTGCGGAGTATTCTCTTTTTGATTTACCGATGGGTTTGACTCGTTTTGCTCATTTGATACAGAGTCATCAGTTTGTTTAGATGTTTCTTGTTCCTTCGGTATTGGTTGCTTTTGATTTCCATTACCTTCACCTGATTCAAAAATACTATCTAAAGCTTGGTCTGTTTTTTTAGATGTTTCTTGTTCTACTCTACGTTCTACGGTTCTTTCAGCTGCTCTTTCAGCAGCTTTACCTAATTTTTTTAGAAATTGAGCTTCACCAGTTTGGCATACAAATAAAAGGCCGATAAGTAATAATAATTGTTTGAATAAGTGTTTTCGTTTTTTCATTTTAATCGGGGTTTAGTCAAAATATAATTTAATGTTGAGCTAATAGAAGCTTAACTGATTGTATGATTTAATGACAAAACCTTCAAAAGGTTAACATCAAAACTAAATGATGAATTCTTTTTATAATGAAAACTTGTATTTCTTGGACTTGAAAATTGTCTAAATGGTAGCAGAATGTGTATGAATGGTAAAAAAGTACTTTTTCTTACATGTAAGAATACTGGGTTAATTAGTTAACTTAAGCTGAAGTTGCTCTGGAAGCATTCGAAAACTTTTTCGATGATATTTTGTTATCCCAAATTCTTTAATGGCTTCGCGATGTTCTTTAGTTGGATAGCCTTTATTTTTTTTCCAATTATACATGGGAAATTCTAAATGAATTCTTTCCATGTAGGCATCTCGATATGTTTTTGCCAATACTGAGGCGGCAGCAATGTTTAAATATTTAGCATCACCTTTAATAATACACTGGTGAGGAACTTCTTTATAAGGTTTAAATCTATTGCCGTCTACAATAATGAACTTTGTTTCAGATTTAAATTGAGCTATTGATTTGTGCATTGCTAAAATAGATGCATTTAAAATATTGATTTCGTCTATTTCTTTTGGATAAACATGTGCTACCCCAAATTCAATTGCTGAATCCTCTATTAAAGGGCGTAATAAATTTCTTTTATTTTCTGAAAGTTGTTTAGAATCATTTAAAATGTCATTTTTAAATCCTCTAGGAAGTTTAATGGCCGCAGCAGTAACTGGGCCTGCAAGACAGCCTCGACCTGCTTCATCCGTTCCCACTTCATCAAAGAATTTAAAATATCTTTTTAGCATTAAAATTTACTAATCATTTTAAATTTAGATTCTGGCTAAAAGTTTGTTCCACACATCATCATTAACAACAATTCCATCTTTCATATGCTGAGCTCTTCTTTTTCGTGTCTGACTACCAGGATACTCAATAGTGCCACCTTCTTTTTCTGGCATGGCACTAGTAACGTGATTTATAATTTCGTCAACCAATTCTTTATGTTTGTTATCACTGTTCATCTGTTTAGCGTCAAAACAAATAAATACTTGAGACAATCCATATTCAGCTTCCATCTCTCCAATTTTAGCTGTTGATTTTCCTGAAGATAAAAGCGTTACAAGAAGGTCAACCAGAATTGAAAGTCCAGAACCTTTCCAATAACCGGTGGGTAATAATCTTTTGGAATCTAGTATAGCTTGAGGGTTGCTAGATAATTCTCCATCAGTATTGTATCCACCAGGAAAAGGAAGTTCTTTTCCATTCATCGCTAAATTTTCCATTTTACCATAAGAGAATTGAGATAAAGACATATCAAGTACAATATGTCCTTCTTCTTTTGGTACAGCCACTATTAATGGGTTGTTGCCGGTGTTGGCTTCCTTTGCTCCCCATGTTGGCATGTTTGGCGAGGTGTTTGTGAAACATAATGCAATGCAGCCTGCTTCAGCTGCCTGCCAACCGTAAGTTCCGCCACGCATCCAATGACTTCCATTTTGTAATGCTACACAACCCATGCCAAATTCTTTTGCTAACTCTATAGCACGTTTAATACTGAAATCCGCGTTTAATGGCCCAGCGCCTAATTTGCCATTCCACCGTTCAAAACTGCCTAAAGCTAATTCTCGTTCCGGTTGTACGCCTAATTTAACATAGCCATCTGTAATGGTTTTAATAAAAACAGGAAACCGATTTATGCCATGAGAATGATATCCGTCTGCTGTAGAGTCGGCAAAAATCTTAGCACATAATTCAGCTTCCGATTGCGAAAATCCACTATCAGAAAGAATCTGTTTAAAAACATTAATTAGTTGAGAATAGGTGACAAGAGCCATAATAAATTAGATACAAATTAATAAAAAGTAAACTCACAAAAGTGAAATTAAAACTGGAGTAATAACTTGTTTTTTATAAGTTAAGCATGGCCTTTACAACTCCCGTTTCTGGTTTTAGCCAAGATTCGAAATTATCAATCATTTCATCAAAAGATACCTCATGCGTAATATAAGCCTCAGTTGGAAAAACCCCGCTTTCCAGTACTTCTTTTACCCTTAGCATATCTTCCATGGTAGCATTTCTACTGCACATTATTGTAGTTTCTTTACTATGGATGAAAGGATGGTTAAAGGTTAAATCGCCTTTATGATGACCAACAAGAACATACTTGCCGCCATGCGCCATATAATTTACGCCAGTTTCTAGGGCTTTTTTATTCCCCGTGGCATCAATTACAACTGTTGGGAGTTCATTGTTATTACAAGCTAATAAGTTTTCTAACGGACTATCAATTGCATTTACTAAATGTTCAACTCCAAATGCCTCTTTAGCAAATTTTAATCTTTCATTATTAACATCCATTGCAATTACATTTGCCCCAGCCACTTGTGCAAGTTTAATAATGCCAAAACCAATTGGGCCGCATCCAATTACTAAAACAGATTCTCCTTTTTTAATATCAGCCCTTCTTAAACTATGTGCTCCAATAGCCAATGGTTCTACAATAGCAATTTCTTTGTCATTTAAAGTCCCTGCTGGAATTAGAATGTCTATAGGTAAACTAACAAATTCTTGCATGCCACCGTCAGTATGTACGCCTAAAACAGCTATATCAGTACAACAATTGGTTTTGTCGTTTCTACATGCTACACAAGTTCCACAACTCAAATAAGGCATGATAATAACATGGTCTCCAACTTTTAAATTTTGTTCGTTAGTGTCAATTTCTATAATTTCAGCTGCCAATTCGTGACCTAATATTCGAGGGTAGGTGAAAAAAGATTGGTTGCCTTGGAAGGCATGTAGGTCAGTTCCGCAAATTCCTACTTTAGTGATTTTAAGTAAGGCTTCACCTGCTTTACGAATTGGTGATTCCTTTTCTTCCATTAAAAATGTACCAGGCTCTTTGCAAACAATATATTTCATGTACTTTTTATTTTATAAAAGATTCGCTGTCCACTTTTACCGATTATGACAAAATCTTAGAATGTCTAAATTATGGGTTTATGAGACAAGTCGCAAAATAAGTTTGAAACAAAACAGAATTCAATATAAATAAATATAATTTTAGTCTTACTAATGAATTTCAATAAAGATATTAGTTTGTTTAGTATTACTTAGTAAAACTTTCACATCGCATTAACATCAAAAAAATTAACTTTGTTCTTTAGAGAGCTTTTCTAAATTTGTGTTTAGAATATAATTGTGCTATCAAATTAAAATCTGTTAATTATGCAGATTGAGTCTAATTTCCTCAATAAGAGGATTCATTTAAATTAATGAGATATTTTTTAATCTTAATTCCTTTTTTTTTCGGAGTTTCACTTTTTGCACAAGAAGGTCCTCGTCCGCCGAGAAAAGAAAAGGATTCAACTAAATCAGAACACAATAGAACTGGTTTACCGTCTAATGCTAATGAGAAAGAAGAGGTAGAAATTTCAATTAAAGATTATAAAATAATTTCTCATACTCGCGATACTACTTTTCTAGACACGTCTTTAACCATTCAAAAAGAGTATAAATACAATTATCTTAGAAAAGATGATTTTGAATTAATGCCCTTTGCGAATATTGGTCAACCCTATAATAAGTTAGGTGTAGATTTCGAAAGACTGAATATGTTTCCGAAAATTGGAGCGAAGGCAAAACACTACAATTATTTCGAGACTGAAGACGTGGATTATTATAATGTGCCCACACCAGTTACTGATTTATTTTTTAAAACAACTTTAGAGCAAGGACAATTGCTAGATGCAATGCTTACATTTAATACATCTCGCCGTTTAAATTTTTCGATAGCTTACAAAGGATTTCGATCGTTAGGAAAGTATCAGTATAATCAGGCAGAGTCAGGTAATTTTAGAACAACTATTAATTATGAAACTAAAAATAGACGTTATAATATTAGGGGGCATATCGTTGCACAAGATATAGAAGGCGAAGAGAATGGTGGTATTAATAGTAAGGAAGAACAATTTGAATCTGGAAATACAGAGTTTTCTGATCGAAATCGGGTGGATGTTTTATTTGCCGATGTAAATAACAAGATACTAGGGAAGAGATATTTTATCGACCACCAGTATAAGCTTTTACGTAAAATAAAAGATTCAAGCAGAACAGAAAAAACATCTTTGGCGATAGGGCATGTTTTTAATTATGAAACTAGGTATTTTCGGTTTGAAGATGGAGCTGAAAATGAATACTATGGTCCAGCTTTTTTAGACGCAATTAGTGATAGGGCACGTTTAAAAACAATGAACAATGAATTTAATCTAAAATTTAGTAATGCAAAGCTCGGTATTTTAGAAGGTAACTTAACCATGTATAATTACAACTATTATTTCAATAGTCTGTTAATTACCGAAGATCAAGTAATAGATAATCAATTAAAAGGTGATGAGGTTATATTGGGTGCTAAATATAGAAATCAAATAGGGGGCTTTAAATTAAATGCGGACGTAAAGTATACGCTGTCGGGAGAATTGACGAGTAATATGATGAAAGTTACGGCAGCATATCAAATAAACGAAAAATTAAATTTAAGGGCTGCAGCACATGCATCTGCACGAATGCCAGATTATAATTTCTTATTATATCAAAGTGATTATTCTAACTACAATTGGCAAAATACCGAGGTGTTTCAAAATGAAAAAATTAATGGTGTTCAGTTCGATTTAGAATCTAAATTTTGGGGAAATCTTTCATTGGATTATACCACAATAGATAATTATTCATATTTCGGTGTTGATCAAAATGCAATTGTAGAAGGTTATGAGCAGTCTGCAATAAAACCCTTTCAAGAGAATGGCGTTATTAACCATACTAAAATTAAATATGCTAAGGAATTTAGAGTAGGTAGTTTCGCGCTGAACAATACAGTAATGTACCAGAACGTTTCGCAAACTAATCAGGTATTGAATTTACCCCAATTAGTTACAAGAAACACCTTATATTTTTCTTCAGATGTGTTTAAAAAAGCAATGTTTATACAAACAGGTGTAACATTAAAGTATTTTACTGCATATAATATGGATGCATATAATGCAGTGTTAGGTGAATTTTATATTCAAAATAATGAGGAGCTAGGTAGTTATCCGATGCTCGACTTTTTTATAAACGCTAGAGTACAACAAACAAGAATTTACTTAAAAGCAGAACACTTTAATTCTAGCTTTGGTAAGACTAATAATTTTTATGCTGCTCCCAACTATCCTTATCGAGATTTTGTAATCCGTTTTGGTTTAGTATGGAATTTCTTTTCTTAAAATATCTCTTAGGTAATCGCTATTTTAATCTTCAAATAATTTTAAAACGAATTATTTTAATTCGTGCTAAGTAAAATATGATTGCATTAATATGAAAATAAGTTGAGTTTTAAATGTAATTGTTGTGTATGTCGGTGTAGTTGTATTCTTTGTTGAAAGCATTTTTAAAATTCAAATAATAGGTTGTGTAAATTTTATTTCAATTTTTATTGATGTGTAACAAGCTGTTATGTAAGGGGTTGAATTTTATTTTAAAAATTATTTTAAAATAGTTGTTTAATAACTAAAAAACAGTGTTACATTTGCGCCCCGCTAGCGAGATATTTAGGTATTTAGATTAGCTAAAAAGTTGGATTAAACGTTCATAAAAAACTTGTTGAATTGCTTTAAGATTTTGGGATAAATTTTTTTCAAAATAAAGTTTGGCAGATCAAAAAACAGTTTTATATTTGCACCCGCTTTGAGGCAAACGTTTCGGGGTAATAGATAAAGTTCATATACATATTGTAGAGACAGATTAGGTTTTATATTTTGATATAAAGTTTAATTTAAAAAGATAAACAGCAGCTCTAAATTTCATTTAGAGAGTTTAAGAATTAGATCGAGAAACAGGGCTGGGAGAATTGTTCAGAAGTTGAAGCTTTAACATATTTAAGAATCGACAATGAAGAGTTTGATCCTGGCTCAGGATGAACGCTAGCGGCAGGCCTAACACATGCAAGTCGAGGGGCAGCGGGAGTAGCTTGCTACTTGCCGGCGACCGGCGCACGGGTGCGCAACGCGTATAGAATCTACCCTTTACTGAGGGATAGCCCAGAGAAATTTGGATTAATACCTCATAGTATATTTTTATGGCATCATATTAATATTAAAGGTTACGGTAAAGGATGACTATGCGTCCCATTAGCTAGATGGTAAGGTAACGGCTTACCATGGCTACGATGGGTAGGGGCCCTGAGAGGGGGATCCCCCACACTGGTACTGAGACACGGACCAGACTCCTACGGGAGGCAGCAGTGAGGAATATTGGACAATGGGCGAGAGCCTGATCCAGCCATGCCGCGTGCGGGAAGAAGGCCCTATGGGTCGTAAACCGCTTTTATACAGGAAGAAACCTATTTACGTGTAAATAGCTGACGGTACTGTAAGAATAAGGACCGGCTAACTCCGTGCCAGCAGCCGCGGTAATACGGAGGGTCCGAGCGTTATCCGGAATTATTGGGTTTAAAGGGTCCGTAGGCGGGCCATTAAGTCAGGGGTGAAATACTACGGCTCAACCGTGGAACTGCCCTTGATACTGATGGTCTTGAATAGTGGTGAAGTTGCCGGAATATGTAGTGTAGCGGTGAAATGCATAGATATTACATAGAACACCGATTGCGAAGGCAGGTGACTAACCATTTATTGACGCTGATGGACGAAAGCGTGGGTAGCGAACAGGATTAGATACCCTGGTAGTCCACGCCGTAAACGATGGATACTAGCTGTCCGGGTCCTTGAGATCTGGGCGGCCAAGCGAAAGTGATAAGTATCCCACCTGGGGAGTACGTTCGCAAGAATGAAACTCAAAGGAATTGACGGGGGCCCGCACAAGCGGTGGAGCATGTGGTTTAATTCGATGATACGCGAGGAACCTTACCAGGGCTTAAATGCATTTTGACAGGTCTAGAGATAGATTTTCCTTCGGGCAATTTGCAAGGTGCTGCATGGTTGTCGTCAGCTCGTGCCGTGAGGTGTCAGGTTAAGTCCTATAACGAGCGCAACCCCTGCCGTTAGTTGCCAGCATGTAA